>NZ_LR733871.1:0-2495778 GCF_902506595.1 Staphylococcus sp. 8AQ | reverse complement strand
AACGTCAAAGGAGCAAGCTCCTTATCTGTTCGCTCGACTTGCATGTATTAGGCACGCCGCCAGCGTTCATCCTGAGCCAGGATCAAACTCTCCATAAAAAATTATGATGTTTGATTAGCTCATAAAACTAAATTAATTGTTGTAACTTTCGTTACATTATTGGAATTAACGTTGACATATTGTCATTCAGTTTTCAATGTTCATTTCTTTACCAACAAGAATTAATTATACGCTTTATCAACTTTAAAGTCAACAACTTTTTATAATTAATTTTTGAAGTGTTTTGTTTGTGTTTCGCTTTGTTCCGCTCAACAAATATATACTATACAGGCTCACAAAGCTTTTAACAACAGTAAAATTTACACTTTCTTAACAAACGAGAACGCCTATTTAATCATATGCCGAACGATATAGACTATCCATTATATAAAGTTCATTTTTTGATTATATATTCCATAGAATTACTCATTTATCCCTAAGATAAACCTTTAATTTACAAACTTTATCTTTTTTTAAATTTTTATTAAGAAATATAAAAAACGCTGATACTATACATATCAGCGTTTAAACTACATTTCAGTTCTACCGGCAATTGCTTTGGATAAGGTCACTTCATCAGCATACTCTAAATCTCCACCAACTGATAAACCTTGGGCTAAACGCGTTACTTTTATCCCAATAGGTTTTACAAGTCTTGAAATATACATCGCCGTTGACTCACCTTCTAAGTTAGGATTCATCGCTAAAATTAATTCTTTAACTTCATCACTTTTTAGTCGATCGACTAATGCAGGTATATTGATATCTTCCGGACCTATACCATCCATTGGAGAAATAGATCCATGTAACACATGATATAATCCTTTAAATTCTCTCATCTTTTCCATTGCGATAACGTCTTTATCATCTTCAACAACACAGATTACTGAACGATCTCGTTGTTTGTCTTCACAAATGTAGCAAGGATCTTTCTCTGTAATATGTCCACAAACACTACAATAAGTAAGTTCACGTTTAACATCTACAAGTGCTTTCGCAAATTGAACAACGTCGTCTTCTTTCATATCTAATGTATGAAAAGCCAGACGTTGAGCTGTCTTAGGACCAATGCCTGGCAATTTCATAAAACTATCTATAAGTTTGGATATTGGTTCTGGATAATGCATATTATCACATTCCAGGGATGTTTAAGCCTTGAGTATGTTTACCTAGACGTTCTTGTGTTAATTTATCAGCTTTATTCATTGCTTCATTTGTAGCAGCTAATACTAGGTCTTGTAACATTTCAACATCATCTGGATCTACAGCATCTTCTTTGATTTGTACGTCAACAACTTCTTTGTGGCCAGTAACTGTTACAGTAACCATGCCTCCACCTGCTGTACCTTCTACACGTTCTTCTTTTAATTTCTCTTGTTCTTGTTCCATTTTCTTTTGCATTTTTTGCATTTGTTTCATCATTTGTTGCATATTTCCGCCACCGCGCATAATTCCATTTCCTCCTTATAATCCTTCATATTCTTTAAATTATTACTTTGTTTATATTATACATACGAATATTAGCCTTGTCATGTGTGGCTATTCATCTATCATATGAACTGTTTCTTCGCCAAATAAATCTTTTGCTTTTTGTGCTATATCCTCTTGTTCTGGTTCTTTTTCATTTTCTTCCGCTTCATGATGTTGATCTTGTTTACGATTTTGGAGATACTCAGCTCTAACACGTAACCATTGGTCTGAAGGCACGCCTACCACTTTGACTGTTTTATTGACGATATTACAAACAACACTTTCTATATTATTACGTTTTTCATCGTCTTTATTAACAATTTCACAATGAATTTCTTCTTCAAACTTAACTAGTACATGATCTTCACTAGCAGCAACAGGTTCTGAATTTTGAAGTAAGCTCACTAAAGATTTTTTGTCATTATTTTTAGCATGATCAATTACTTCTTGCCAATGATTTTTAAGTAACTTAATGTCATCCTTATTCGCTTTATCTAAAACTTTTGCAATTTGTTGCATTGAAAATGCGTTTTTAGAGCGTTGTTGACTACGCACAGGTTTTTTAGGTTGTTGCGTTTGTCCTGATGTAGCCACTCCTTGAGATTTCAAGGTTTTAAGTTCTTGTTCTAATTGTTCCATACGTTGTAATAAAACATCATTATTAGGCTCTGTGGCAACTTGTGTAGTCGCAACATTTTGTACTGTTTCTGGTTTAGCTTTAATCATTTCCGCTAATTTTACTAACAGTACTTCAAAGTGAACACTTTGATTTACACTAAAACGTATAGAAACTAATGTGTCATTAATGATATCAATCATACGATATAAGGTATCTAAGTCAAAATGAATAAGTGCATCATATTCAACGTCTTGGTTAGACGTTTTGTTCATAATAGTATCTCTAACAAAATAAATCATATCATTAATCAAACGATTAACTTCTTTACCTTCTGTAACAAATTGGTGATATCTATTAAATGATTCTTTAACATCACCTTCAACAATATCTTTAAATAATTCATTAAGTGACGCTTCGTCAACGCTGCCTGTAACATTTAACGCATCTTGTAAAGTTAAGTGTTCATCTCCGAACGCAATAGCTTGGTCCATAATACTTAACGCATCTCGCATACCACCTTCAGATGCCTTGGCAATAAACTCTAAGGCCTCATCATCGTATGGTAATGATTGTGAATCAGCTACATATTTCAAACGATCAACAATTTGATTTAAACTGATTGCTTTAAAATCAAATCTTTGTGCTCTTGAAATAATCGTTGGTGGAATTTTATGAGGTTCAGTTGTCGCTAAAATAAAAATCGCGTGTGCAGGTGGTTCTTCTAATGTTTTTAACAATGCATTAAAAGCCCCAGTAGTCAGCATGTGAACTTCATCTATAATATAAATTTTATATTTTGATTCGCTTGGAGCATATTTAACTTTATCTCTAATGTTTCTAATTTCGTCTACACCATTGTTACTTGCGGCATCAATTTCAATAACATCAGAGTTAGTACCTTGCGTAATGCCTTTACAAATCGCACACTCATTACATGGTTCTCCATCCGAACTATTTGTACAATTGATAGCTTTCGCAAATACTTTAGCAATACTCGTCTTCCCAGTTCCTCTTGGGCCACTAAATATGTAAGCATGAGATTGCTTCCCTTTAGAAATCGCATTTCGCAAAGTTTTAGTTACATGTTCTTGACCAACAACATCATCAAAACTTTGAGGGCGATACATACGATATAACGCTTGATAATTCAACTTAGCACCTCCATTAGCAATTACATTCTATTATATCACGCACGTAAACTTGTTCATCAATAAAAGTGTGTTAACGCATAATACTTGGATATTTTACTTTTCCAATTGGTGGATCTATTAAGTTATCCCATAGAAATTTCACTAGTAAAGGTTGTGACTCATCTCCATATTCTGAATATAAGCCGAATTCACTAGCCAGTTGATAACCTAACTTTTTAAAATAGTCTTGTTCTCGGTCAACAACAATCGTTGTATAATCTTGGGATTTAGCTCGTTCTTCAACAGCTTGCACAAGAGCTTTACCTAATCCTTGATTTCTTAATTCTTTTTTTACTGATAAAGACGCGATGGTTAAAGCTGTATATTTCTTTTCTTCCGATGTAACACTTACTTCTATTAGTAATGCATGTCCAATAACTTTATTTTGCTCATTTTTCGCAATGACTTCTAATTCATAATTATAGTCATCTGATTTCCTTAATTTTTTAACAAGTGCTTTTTCTTGCCAACTCGCTTCAGGTTGATCATCATAGTTTTCTTCAATACTATTCAACGATTCTTCATAATCCACTTCGGTTAAGGTACTCAAGTATATTTGCATTGTTTCACCACCATGTTTGTCATTAGCTATTGCACTTATATATCGCTTTAACTTTATCAAATTATGTCATATTTATCTATTTATAAAAAAGAGAGCGACTCATCGAAAATAAGTCGCTCAAATCTATATTTTGTATAATTAGTTTTTTAAAATTAAAAACCGTGCACCTTTGTATCGAACGTATATCACAAACGTTACCGAAGTCGTTAGCTAAATCTCGGCTACCCTACGGCACATATGATTATCCACTTAATGCTGCTTCCGTCAGGACCTGACATGATTCGTGGGTTCATATTGCATAGGACCGAAATCTTCAAACACTACGTGCTTCGGGCAGACTTCACAAAAATACGCCCTCAACAAAGGAATTAAGTCTCGCATAAAGCGGATTTCGAGTACAGGGAACCGCTACCTCCCCACCTAGCACGGTAAGATTTATAATACTATAATTCCTCTATTGTTTGCAAGTTTAAAATCTTATTCTGAAAAATATCTATTAGAACTATTATATTAAAGAAACTACTGGATAAGATTTTCACGACGCCGAGAAAACTCTTTAAATTTAAAATCTGTCGCAATGTGTTTAGATATATTGTATTGAAACTGAGTTGTATCTTTTAAGTAGACTGTACTTCTTACAGTAGCGGTATAAGGCGGATTAATATCGCCAAATACCTCATCATCTATCTTTGAAAATGGTTCAAAAGTAATTGATTTACTCGAATAACTAATCTCTAGTTGTAAATCATTTTCTAAATAATCATATATGGATTGTCTTGCTACTTCATCACTAATGTTTCCAACAATAGATTTTACGAAGAAATCTTCATCTAAAATTTTTACTTTTCCTTCTATAGAACGTGTACGAATAACATGAATTAATTTATCATCTTTTTCCAAACCTAATTCAAATTGTACTTTTTCTGCATCAGCGGCATTTATTTCTT
Organism: Staphylococcus sp. 8AQ; assembly: GCF_902506595.1. NCBI lineage: Bacteria > Bacillati > Bacillota > Bacilli > Caryophanales > Staphylococcaceae > Staphylococcus > Staphylococcus sp. 8AQ. The sequence goes on along the minus strand of NZ_LR733871.1, from coordinate 2,490,951 downwards.
CATTAATCACAAGTTCAGTATGATGTTTTAAACCCAATTGATGTTGTATCTCTTTAAAACTAATTAATTCTGAAAAAGGAAATTCAGTTATCCCTTGGTATATTACAACAGAACCTTTACCTCTAATTTTTTGAATCATACCATCATTAGCTAATAAGTCCAGCGCTTTACGAACAGTTTCTCTCGAAGTTCCATATGTTGTAACTAATTCATTTTCAGAAGGTAGCTGCTCACTATATCCATATACTTCTGTTAAGATTTGATTTTTCAATTGTTCATAAATTGTGATGAATTTCTTTTGTACCATGGTGTATTCCTCTTTTAATCGTATTTACTTTGCTATTTCTATAACAATCGCGCCAAATCCTGATATTTTATGCTGATTTACAGTTCCATTTTGAATAATAGTATCTCCTGATATATCTAAGCCATCAGGTAAAGTGACTTCATCTTTTGAGAAATTAGCTATAATTAACCAAGTTTGATGACGATAATGTCGACGATATACAAATAATTGATTGTGATCCATATACATCGGTTCTATATTACCATAAGTTAAAATATCATTTTGATGTCTTAAATTTATTAATGCTTTATAAGTATGCAGAACGGATTCGGAATCTTTCATTGCTTGTTCAACATTAATCTTTTGATAATTATCGGCAGTAGCAATCCATGACTCTCCTGAAGTAAAACCTGCATTTTCTGAATCATCCCATTGCATTGGTGTTCGAGAATTATCGCGTGATTTTTGGTCTAATATTTCTAGAATGTGTTGTTCTGAATAACCTTGGCTCTTCAAATAATGAAAAGCATTCAAAGATTCTATATCTCTATATTCCTCTATTGATTTAAAATGAGGATTTGTCATACCTATCTCTTCACCTTGATAGATATAGGGTGTACCTTGCAACATATGTAGTGCAATGGCTAAAGTTTTTGCACTTGCTTGACGTAACTCTTCTGAACTATCATCTCCAAAACGCGAAACAACACGTGGTTGATCGTGATTACACCAAAATATTGCGTTCCAACCTCCACCTTCGTAAATACCCAATTGCCAATTCATTAATATTTCTTTAAGCTGATGAAAATCCATTTTCCCTTTAGCCCATTTTTCTCCATCAGGATAATCAACTTTCAAATGATGGAAATTGAATACGCTACTTAATTCTTGTCGATTAGGATTAGAGTATTTAACACAATGATCAATTGTTGTAGATGACATTTCACCTACAGTCATCATGTCTTTATTTCCAAATGTATTTTGATTTAACTCATGTAAAAATTCATGTACTCTTGGGCCATCTGTATAAAATTCTTTACCAATTTTTTTAGAATCTTTAAATTCACCTTTAGAAATAAGATTAATCACATCAAAACGGAATCCATCCACACCAAAGTCTATCCAATGATTTACAATTTTATATAATGCTTGTCGTACGTCGGGATTATCCCAATTTAAATCAGCTTGCGTAACATCGAATAAATGTAAATAATATTCATCTGTTTGTTCATCATATTTCCAAGCATTCCCACCAAATTTAGATTCCCAATTGGTTGGAGGCCCCTCTTCTGATGATCTAAAGAAGTAATAATCACGGTATGGACTATCCTTAGATTTAATCGCTTCTTTAAACCATTGATGTTCAGTTGATGTATGATTGATGACGATATCCATCATTATTTTAATATTTCTTTGATGTGCCTCTTTTACCAAGAGTTTAAAGTCGTCTAATGTACCAAAATTCTCATTAACCTTCAGATAATTACTTATATCATATCCGTTATCATTCATTGGTGATTCATAAATAGGTGTTAACCAAATATAATCAATTCCTAAAAATTGTAAGTAGTCGAGTTTTTCTATAATACCTTTGAGGTCACCTTCACCATTTCCCGTTGTATCATTAAATGACTTAGGATATATTTGATAAACTACTGACTTTCTCCAGTCTTGTTCTTTCATTGTAAAACCACCTTTTTGTACATTGTTTAATAATAAAAAGCGTTCAGAGGTTTGCTAAACATGAACGCTTTAATTTTATGAGTTAGATGTATCGACCATTTTTTTGGCTTTTTGATTACTAAATCTTGAAAATACTATCGTTAAAATTGCTGGGACAATCGTAGCCACTAATATAGCCGGGACATAAATCCACCAAAATTCATTTTTTATTGAAATAAATGCTGGCCAACCACCAACACCCACTTTACCTAATACTTTATTAGCACCAATGAATCCACCGAGTACACTTGATGTTAGAATTGCAGAGATAAATGGATATTTCAATGGTAAGTTCACACCAAATAATGCTGGTTCAGTAACTCCTAATACACCTGAAATACCTGAAGTAAATGCAAGTCCTTCTTCTTTAACCATCTTCTTACGTTTGTAGACAATCCATGCACCAAATGCTGCTGACCCTTGGCAAATATTAGAAATGGCTAAAATTGGCCATAAATATGTACCGCCTAAACTACTACCCATTAATTGGAAGTCAACAGCTAAGAACATGTGGTGCAGTCCTGTGATAACAAGTGGCGCGTATAATAAACCATATAAGGCACCACCTAACCAACCTGCATGTTCGAAAACATATGTTACTCCATTTGTAATTCCTGTACCTAATATTAAGGCAATTGGTCCGATAACAATAAATGCCAAGAAGCCTGTTATTAACAGTGCAACTGGACCGACAACTAGCATTTTAATGGAATCATGTACAACTTTATTAAGTACTTTTTCAATTTTTGCCAAAACATATGTAGCTAATAATACTGGTAAAACTTGTCCTTGATAATTCAATTGTTTAATTTCTAATCCAAATAAATTCCAAGTTGGTATATGTCCTTTACCGATATCGTATTGAGAGACAAGTTGTGGATTCATCAAAATAAGTCCCAATACTAAACCTAAAATCGGACTTCCTCCAAACACACGCATACTACTCCAACCAATTAACGCTGGTAAGAAAATGAAGGCTGTGTTAGCTATAACGTTAATCATATCTGAAATATCCGCAATTTGCGGGTACATTTCTATTAACTTTTTAGGACCAAAAAGACCTTCCATGGTTAAAATGTTATTAATCCCCATTAATAAACCTGCAGTTACAATCGCTGGCAAGATTGGTATAAATATATCCCCTAACAATTTAATCAATCTTTGTATAGGATTCCCCTTTTTCGCTGCAGCTAGTTTAGCGTCATCTTTAGATGCTTCTTCTGCTCCGGTTTCTGCTACAAATTGTTTGTAGACTTCATCAACTGTCCCCGGACCAATAACAATTTGGTATTGATGATCTGCTTTGAATTGTCCTTTTACTAAAGGATTATCACTTAATGCATCTTTATCTACCTTGTTATCGTCTTTTAACACTAATCGTAACCTTGTCACGCAGTGTGTTGCAGTGTCTAGATTTTCTTTGCCCCCAATTGCGTCTACAATGGCTTTCACATCTTTATTATTTACAGCCATAGCCGTCACTCCTTTGTTTTCTTATATTGATTATAACTTGTCTAGACAAGTTATGTAAAGGCTTTCAAAAAAAGTAGAGTTAATCTTCAATATTAAATTCACAAATACGCCATTATTAATATTGATTTAACAGTTAAGAATTAATTATGGATTGCGCGGTTAAGACCTGTATCTATCAAATGTATACGGACATTACTAATGCATTAAAGATGAGGGTTTCTGACTCCAAAAACAAATAAAAAAGGCAAATACTCATTAATAAATGAATACTTGCCTTTTATATCTATTAGTCTTGGATTTAAAATTCTAATGGCGGAGGAAGAGGGATTCGAACCCCCGCGGCCCGTTAAGGCCCTGTCGGTTTTCAAGACCGATCCCTTCAGCCGAACTTGGGTATTCCTCCATTGAACACAATAAATATATTATAATAGCGTTCATTAAAAGTCAATTCTTTTTTTACACTAGAATTTTTTGATTTAAATAACTTTCAACTGCATCAGCCACTGCTCTACCTTCTTTAATAGCCCAAACAACAAGACTTTGACCTCTTCGAGCATCACCAGCAGCAAAAATTTTCGAATGATTCGTTCTAAAATCTCTATCATTAGCAATAATTTTATTTCTTTCAGTTTTAATACCAAATGATTGTGGAATTGTAGTTTCAGTACCTACAAAACCAATGGAAAGTAATACTAAATCAGCAGGCCAAAACTTCTCTGACCCTTCTCCCATTACAGTTCCATCTTCAGTTTCACTAATTACTTGTGTATAGAGTCCTCTAACATTACCAATATGATCCACATCATACCTCATCGTTTGTACACCATAAGCACGTGGTTCTTGACCAAAACGTGCTTCATACTCCTTATGAGCATAATCCATTTTAAATACTGGTAAGGCTAACGGCCAAGACGTATTGGTTTCAAAAGTGATTTCTTCTGGTAATTTCGTATACTTATTAAACTGTACGACAGACTTACAATTTTCACGTAATGCAGTAGCAACACAGTCTGCACCTGTATCACCTGCTCCGATAATGATGACATTTTTATCTTTAGCTGTTATTGTTACCTCGTCAATTTCACCATTTAAAAATTGAGTTTGTTCAGTTAAATAATCCATTGCAAAATGTATACCGTAACCCATACGTCCTTCTAAAGGTAAGTCTCTAGCATTTTGAGAACCAGTGCATAGAATTATTGCATCATACATCTTTTCTAATTCTTCACGATTGATATCTACACCTATTTCTATACCTGTTTTGAATGTAATGCCAGCTTCTTCCATTAATTTGACACGACGTCTTACAACATCTTTATCTAACTTCATATTAGGAATACCATACATCAATAATCCACCCGGTTCTTTAGCACGTTCGTATACTGTCACTTTATATCCTCGATGATTAAGTTCATCTGCTGCTGTCAAACCGGCCGGACCACTTCCAACAATTGCAATTGTTTCATTTCTATCCGCTTCAGGATATTTCGGTTTAACCCAGCCATTGTCATAAGCTTCATCAATAATAGTTCGTTCAATACCTTTAATCGCTACTGACTCTCTATTAATTTTCATCACACATGCATGTTCACATGGTGCTGGACATACACGCCCTGTAAATTCCGGAAAATTATTAGTTTCGCTAAGTCTTTCGTAGGCAGTTTTATAGTCACCACGATAAACAAGATCATTCCATTCAGGTATGTAATTACCAATTGGACATCCTATGGTTTCATTCCCATAGGATAATCCACTTTGACAAAATGGTGTACCACAATCCATACATCTTGCACCTTGAATTGAAGCATCATCTTTTGAAAATCGATTTTGAAATGCTTTGTGGTTTGAAAGACGATCAATCAAAGACAACTCTGATAATGCTTGTTTTTCATATTTCATAAACCCTTTAAACTCGCCCATGATAATCCCTCTTTCTTAATAAACTACTGCCGGTTTTAATTTTGTATCTATACTTGTTCTTTCATCATAAAATGCTGCTAACATTGCTTCGTCTTTTTGATTATGATGACGTAATTGAATATCAATTTTTTGCATCATTAATTTATAATCTTTAGGTATCACTTTTACGACTGATTCTGAAATTTGATCGAAGCGTTGTAGTAGTGTTTGTGCTTTTGAACTATGTGTATATTTCACATGAGCTTCTAGCATTGATTTAATAAATTGCTTTTCTTCTTCATATGTCACATCACTAAATTCCAAAGTAGAAAGTGCATGCTTTTCTTTAAATTCATTAACATCACTTGGGAAGATGTAACTAACACCACCACTCATACCTTGACCAAAATTCTTTCCAACGTCACCAATAATTAATACATGTCCCCCTGTCATATATTCAAGTCCATGGTCACCAATACCTTCAACTACTACATCGACACCACTATTTCTGATACAAAAACGTTCGCCAGCTTTACCATTAATGAAAGCTTTACCTTTCGACGCACCATAGAAACAAACATTTCCTGCGATAATTTCGTTTTCACGTGATTGATTTGGCGCTTGAACTATCACCGTTCCCCCAGACAACCCTTTTCCAACATAGTCATTCGCATCACCATTATGATGTATGGTTAACCCTTTAGGTGCAAATGCTGCTAGACTCTGTCCAGCATGACCTTCCGTATGTACATATATTGTATCTTCAGGCAATCCTTTTTCCCCATATTGTTTAGCAATCGCACTACCAGTAATTACGCCAACATCACGTTGTACGTTCTTAACTGTATAACTTCCTGAAAATGCACGTCCTGCTTCTATACTTTGTATAGCATCAGGATATAAATAATTTAAATCAAAACCTTCATCTAAATGATGATCTTGCGCAATTTGTTTAGTATCTGGTCCTTCTACTATGCTTAGCAAACGCTCAATATCAATAGATGCAGCCTTAGTACCAGGTGTTATATGTGAGGCACGTTGTAATAAATCTGTACGTCCTATTAATTCTTCAACTGTTCTCAATCCTAAAGATGCAAGTATTTCTCTTAATTCTTCTGCAATAAAGTACATAAAATTAACTACGTGCTGTACTTTACCTTTGAATAACGCACGTAAATCTTTGTTTTGAGTAGCAACTCCCACTGGACATGTATCATTATGACAAACACGCATCATAATACATCCAAGTACAACTAACGGTGCTGTTGCAAATCCAAATTCTTCCGCTCCAAGCGCACATGCATACGCTACATCTTTACCAGTGAGTAATTTACCATCTGTTTCTAATTTCACCCTACTACGTAAATCGTTTAATTTTAATGTTTGATGGGTTTCGGCTAATCCGATTTCCCATGGCACCCCTGCATGTTGAATACTCGTTTTAGGGGATGCCCCTGTACCTCCGTCATAACCACTGATTACAATTTTGTCAGCAAAAGCTTTAGCTACACCTGAGGCAATTGTTCCTACACCTGTTTTCGAAACAAGCTTAACAGCGATATCCGCTTCTTTATTCGCATTTTTCAAATCATGAATCAATTGTGCTAAGTCTTCAATAGAATAAATATCATGGTGTGGTGGCGGTGAAATTAATCCTATACCTGGTGTAGATCCTCTTGTTTCGGCTATCCATGGATATACTTTAGATCCTGGTAATTGACCGCCTTCCCCTGGTTTAGCACCCTGTGCTACTTTGATTTGAATTTCTTTCGCATGTTGTAAATAATCACTTGTTACTCCAAATCTACCTGACGCTACTTGTTTGATAGCACTTATTTTACTACTACCGTCTTTTTGAGGTTGATAACGTAATGGATCTTCGCCACCCTCTCCACTATTACTCTTACCACCTAGATGGTTCATCGCTTGTGCTAATGTTTCATGTGCTTCTGCTGAAATAGAACCATAACTCATGGCACCAGTATTAAATCGTTTTACAATTTCAGAGGCTGGTTCCACTTTAGATATATCAATTGGTTTACAAGACTTAAATTCCAATAAATGACGTATAAAATCTTGTCTTTGATAGTTGACCGCATCTGAATACTGTTTGAATAACTTATAATCGTTATCACGACAAGCATGTTGTAATAGAAAAATAGTCTGTGGATTGAAGGCATGATGTTGACCTTGTTGTCTCCATTGGAATGTACTACCAGGTGCTAAATAATCTGAATGATGACTCTGTCTAGCTTTATTTTCATCATCAATTTGTTGAATACTAATACCAGAAATTTTAGATTGTGTACCTGTAAAATATTTATCAATAACATCTTGTGATATACCAACAGCTTCAAAAATTTGTGCCCCTTGATAACTTTGAACTGTTGAAATACCCATTTTGGCCATTACTTTGATTACACCTTCTGATAAAACATCGGTATAAGTTTTAACATTAGCTGCAACCGTTCCTGATAATTGATTATTAATGGTTAATTGTTCTACTGTTTGTTGTGCTAAATAAGGTACAACTGCATTAGCTCCATAACCTAATAAACATGCTACATGATGTACTTCGCGTGTTTCTCCTGATTTTGCAACTATGCTTGTTTCCATTCTTAGTCCTTCACGTATTAAACATTGATGAACATGACTTACTGCTAATAACATTGGCATTGCAAATCCTTCATTAGACTCTAATAAACTATCATCTAATACAATAATTCCTGCACCATCTTTAACATGTTGTATAACCGTTTCTGCCAACAAATCAAGACTATGTTCTAAATTATCTTGATAAATTGTCGATACATATGTTGTTTTAAATTTCTTTACATCGATAACTTCTAACTGTGCTTCTGTCATTACAGGCCTTTTAAGTTGAACGCGATGTAGTACAGTTTGATCTGGTCTTAATAGGTTACCTTCTCCACCTAGATAAGATAGCTCACTTGTAACGATTTTCTCTCTATATGCATCAATAGGTGGATTAGTCACTTGTGCAAATAACTGTTTAAAATAATTAAATAGGGTTTCAGGTCTATCGTTCAAGACTGCGATAGGTGAATCATAGCCCATCGCCCCTATCGGATCTTTCTTTTGAGTTACTAAATCAACGATATATTTATTGATTTCTTCTTTCGTATAAGCGAATTGATTTTGCAATTTTAACAACGTCTTTGAATCTAAAAGACTTGAACGGTATTCAGTATTCTCAATATTGGCGTCATATTTATCTGTATGTATCCATTTCGAATAAGGATGTTCGCTTGCAATTTCTGATTTCAAATCATTATTTTCAACTACTTTATTCTGTTTAAAATCAACTAATAATAACTTACCAGGGTTCAATTGTCCTTTAAATGCTACTTCAGATTCAGGTACATCTATAACTCCCACTTCAGATGAGAATACAATGTAATTATCTTTTGTAATCGTGTATCTACCTGGACGTAAACCATTTCGGTCTGTTAAAGCGCCAATTTTATCCCCATTACAAAATGAAATCATAGTCGGGCCATCCCATGGCTCCATTAAATAACTATAAAATTCATAAAATGCACGTACTTCTTTGTCGTTAGATTTGTTATAAAGCCACGGTTCTGGAATTAATAACATCGCTGCTTTTTCCGGTTCCATTGCTAAAGATAAAAATTCCAATGCATTATCTACAATTGAAGAATCACTACCATCTTCATCGACAATACGGTGTATTTTATGTTGGTCTTCACCAAATAATGTACGAACTAATTTATTTTGACGTGCGCGCATCCAATTCACGTTACCTTTTATGGTATTAATTTCTCCATTGTGCATGAGGAGCCTATTTGGATGCGCTCGTTTCCAACTCGGAAATGTATTCGTACTAAATCTTGAATGAACAAGTCCAAGTTTAGATTGATAAGATTCATGCGTTAAATCCAGATATAAAGATTTAATTTGGTCCGAACGCAGCCAACCTTTATAAACAATCGTCTTATGGGACAAACTTGTAAAATATAGTTCCAAGTCTTCGTTTTCAGCGTAAAATTCAATTTGCTTTCTAGCTAAGTAAAGTTGTTTTTCTATATGATTAACGTGTCTAATATCTACAAATACTTGTTGAATATAAGGCATTGTATCCGCAACATGTTGTGCTACTGCTTCTTTATTGACCGGCACATCCCGGTATCCAATAATTTTTAGTCCTTCATTTTCGAAATATTGATTCAATACAGCTTCATGATTGCTTCCTATCAATCTCTCTTTAGAGAAAAACATACCAACAGCATACTCGCCTTCATCTGGAAGCTCTAAATCAGAGAAATGTTCAAAGAATTCAAAAGGAATTTCTGTCATGATCCCCGCACCATCACCAGTCATTCCATCAGCGCCAACACCGCCTCGATGATCTAATCTACACAACATTTCCAATGATTTTCCAATAACATCGTGAGTTCTAATATTATTCATATTAGCGTAAAAACCAATACCACAAGCATCATGTTCCTCACGATAGTCGTATAATCCCTTTTTTAGCCTCTCATTATACATGATGCACACTCCCTTTTAGAATTTTCTGACAATTGATACATGATAATAAATAATATAATGTAATTTTTTCATCTGTTCAATATATAAATTAGATAATATTTATCTAAAAAAGAGAATGATTTGTGTATAAACTGTTATAATAAGTGTTAAATGTAATCTAGAAGCATGGATTGTTAAAGCGAGGGGTTTAATCATGGAAATAAAACAACTTAAATATTTTGTAGAAGTCGCTCGACGCGAACATATTTCAGAAGCTGCACTAGAATTAAACATTGCTCAATCAGCTATAAGCCGCCAAATAACCCAATTAGAAAAGGAACTACACGTCTCTTTATTTAAAAGAAGAGGTCGAAATATTTTATTAACAACTGAGGGCAAACAATTACTAGAAGAGGCAACTAAAATTTTGGATCAGTTTGATAAAACTGTTCAATTATTTCAGCATCAAAATATATTGAGTAATCAAAGTATTTATTTATCCTATAGTGAAAGTGACGTTTCCAATATACTAGGACGACTTGTCCAAACATTTGAACAGCAAACAGAAAGTCTTATTTTTCCAGACTTAAGCGAGGATGAAACTATTTTAGAAGGTGTTTTAGCGGGAGAAATAGATATTGGCATTGTTGAATTAACCGATCAAATCAAGCATCATACAAACCTAATTATGACGCCTTTATTTGAAGAACACTATTACTTATATTCAAACAAAAACAATCCAATTACATTCGCGTTACAACCACAATTGCAACAATTACAACAAGAAAATGTATACTGTCTAACAGCATTACCAGAGTCTATTAAAGATAAATTGTCATCTTCAATCCGTACGATTACAGATATACAATTAGCACAATATCTTTTAAAGAATGAAAGAGGTGTAGTTATTACCCCCCAAACGATTTCATTAGATAAACAGTCAAACCAATGGACTAAGGTATCACTTAGTCATACGGAATTAAAGCGTACAATTTGCGTTATTGCTAAAAAGGAAAATCTCAAACCAGATTTACCAATAGCATTACAAACAATAAAAACCTTATTCAACAAAACATCTACATATCATTAAATATGAAATCATCAAATGAACTAATTTAAATAGACAACTTTTATAGCCTTAAAAATTAAAGGCTACGTTAATTTTTGAAATATAAATTAAATAATCGTATAATCATTCTATTATTCTAACTGAAGAATTGAGGGTTATTGAATGCAATTCCATACCTTTTTCAAAACTAAATTTTATTGGATTGTTATGATATTCATCTTCCTATTTATAGGATTATTTATCTTTACTTTATTTAATGAAAAGTTCTACTCAATGCCTATAGGTAAAGTTACAGATGTACAAAGAGTCAATACACAACATGTGACTGACGAACAGCATAACAAAGATATCAAATATAAAGATCGACTTACTATCCAAATTTTGAATGGTAAATTTGAAGGCGCTAAATCAACGATTACTAACGACTATGTTAAGTCACAGGCTGATTCAGAACGTTTTTCTAAAAACGATAAAGTTTTATTACATATCTCTAAAAAACCGAATGATGCTTATATTATTGAAAAAAAGCGTGATAGTCTTGTCGTCCTTATAACCGGTGTTTTCCTTATTACTATACTATTAGTAGGTAGACAAGTTGGCTTGCAATCCATTCTGTCACTCATATTAAATTCAATAGCAGTATTAGGAGCCATATACATTCATAATCAAATAGGTAGCACTAGTCTATTCTTATTAATGGTAATAGCTATGATTGTATCGACAACGCTCACTCTATTACTCGTTATTGGATGGCGAATGCGTACACTTATCACTATTATCTCAACATTAGCCGGAACCTTCCTTTGTATAGGTATTGCTGAGCTAGTCATTCGTATGACACATGGCAACGGTATTAAATATGAAACGATGAGTTTCCTAACATTACCACCTAAAGATGTATTTTTAGCTTCTGTGTTAATTGGTTCACTAGGAGCTGTGATGGATGTTGCTATCACTATTGCTAGTGGTATGAATGAAATACTCCAACGCACACCACAAATTAGTATGAAAAGATGGGCTCTTGCTGGAAGAAACATTGGGCAAGATATTATGGGAACAATGACAAATATTTTATTATTTTCCTATTTAGCTGGTAGTTTGCCTATGTTCCTTATTTATTTAAAAAATGCTAATACCATTACTTATACTATTTCTATGAATTGGTCATTAGAAGTTGCCCGCGCTCTAATAGGTGGTATTGGTATTGTCTTAACGATTCCAATTACGATTGCTCTAATGGAATTATGGTTTAAAGTAAGGAGGCATCAACGATGAGTGCTATTACTATATTAGGTCTCTTATTATTAATATTAATGATTATTTTTGGTGGTAAAAAAGGATTAATATCATTTGCTACATTATTCTTAAACTTTATTGTACTCATTATTAGCATCTTAATGATTATCTTTGGAGTCCCTATCTATCTCACGACAATTATATTTTGTATCGTTGTAGCTGCATGTAATTTATTCATCTTAAACGGTTACGACGTTAAAACACAAGCCGCCTTTATAGGCACACTTGTAACGACAGTAATTTTAATTTTAGCCATATACATCTCAGTAAATGTTGGTCATTTACAAGGTTTCGCTACAGAACAACAAGACGAAACATATGTATACTCAATGAACATTGGCATCAACATGGTCCAATTCATGATATTTACTATCGTTTTAGCAGTGATAGCTGCAGTGATCGACCTAGCCATAACCATTAGTTCACCTATGTACGAACTCAATGAGACGAACCCAAATTTAAGTCAACATCAATTATTCCAATCAGGGATGCGTGTAGGTAGAGAAATTTTAGCCACATCTGCAAACACAATATACTTGGCCTATTTTGGCGGTCAGTTGACTTTGTTTTTCTGGTTCTTCAAACTCAATTATTCATTCGGTCATATCATTAATTCAAAAATATTTGCACAAGAATTTATCTCAATCCTATTCGGTGGTATCGCTGTTGCTATAAGTATCCCTATCACCGCATGGATAACTGCATTTTTAATTAAAAGAAAAATAAATCAGCCAAATACAAAACAATAAAACAAAGCAGAACGTAGGAATGAAACATGCTTCATCATTCTTATCTACGTTCTGCTTTTTAAATTGTATGTGACATAACATAAACAGGTTTACCTATCATTGTAGATTTACCTGTATGTCGATAGCCAGCTTGTTCATATATATATTTTGCTTTTGGATTATCAGTATTTACAACTAAAACAATTTCATTAATATGCGGATATACTTCTTTAATGTACTGATCAAGTTGTTGTATTACATATTTACCAATGCCTTTACCACGATAACGAGAATCTACAACAAATGATCTAAAGAAAATGGCATTAGGATTAGATGAATACGATTCTGGGCCATCACCTTCATGTAAAGTAAAGAAAGCCAAACATTGCTGACCTTCCATCACTAGAGTAGGATGTCTATTTTCATTTTTCCTTGCAGATGCTAAGTTTTCTAATGGCGGTTTAGCAAATCGTAAATCTTCTTCTAATAGTTCTATTGATTTTACTGCATCATAATATTTAGTTTCATATTTCAATATATTCATAGTCTCACCTATTTACTCTGTAGACATTTCATTAATCCATTTTAAAACGGCAGGTGCAATCATATCAACATCATCTTTATCAAACCACTTAATATCAGTAATCTCATTATCTGTATGTATATTATCCCAATTGATTGTTGTTGTAGCACGATATCCGTTTAGTTCTGTAAGCATATTTTCCTGAGGATACGCCTTTCCTACTACTGTACCTATATATGATAACTCAGTTTCTGAAAGGTGAAGATTCAATTCTTCTTTAAGTTCTCTGATTAGTGCTTCTAATTGTGTTTCTCCTTCATCAATTTTACCACCCGGGAAATAATATTTTTCACGATGACGCACTTGTACAAGTAAAATTTTGTCTTTGGTTTCTTCAACTAAACAAACACACTTAATCATGTCATTAACTCCCTTATCAAATATTTTAAAATTCAAAATATATTTAGTATTATGTTATCATAATTCCCCTAAAGGTTTGTTTCATCATTTTATAATTTTTAGTGTATAATTAATAAAATATGGGTAATCAGTATAATCAAAAGTTTTACATTGGAGGGAAAATCATGGCAACAAAATCAAGTACAACACGTTTATCAAATTTATTTGGAATCGCAGGCTTTATTGTTGATGGATATAATGGTATTAGATATGATGCAAAAAATAAACAACTTGTTTATTTATCATTAGGTTTAAGTGCATTAGGAACAATAATAGACTTCTATGTATCAATTAAATCTGCTAGTAAATTCCGTAAATTAAACGCTTTAGTATCTTTTGCAATTAATGGTACACGTTTATTTACTAGCTTTAGAAAAGTTAAAAATGAATACTCAGATGATTTCAAATAAGCACAAATAAAATTTTTAGTAGCCTAGGACATCGAAGTCTTAGGCTATATTCATTCATATCAACCAATTAATATCTTTCTTCTTTTTACATTTTACTTCAAACAACTATTTATCAAAATATTTGTAATTTTCATTAAAAAATCTTACTATGACAATAATTCAAAATTGAATAATGTTGAATTTATCATTTTATAATAATCTATGGATACTACCGAAAGGAGCTTGCAACATGATTTATACAGTCACGTCCACTTTACCTCCCTCACACGGTGGTAGAACACAAGCCTTATTAAGAAGAATAAAATTAATCGATGAGGAATTTAATGTACCAACTAAAATTTTGACGACGAATTATAATAGAAACTATCCCAATATTTATAAAAAATTTTTAGAAGATCATAAAGTTACAGATAATATAGAATTTGAAAATATTTATGAATGGTTAACAAATTTCAAAATTTATGATGTTCCAAAGACCAAAATTTTAAAGAAACCAAAATATAACAAAGTATCAAAACGTATTTCTGGTCTTAAAGCTGAAAAAAATCCTCAAAATCATGAAATTAAATATTATGACAAAAATCATCAATTAGTACGTTTTAGAAAATATTTTTCTAACAACTCAATATTACATTACGAAGATGTTATCTCTCCAGAAACAGGTATGAAAACAATGCGTCATGAATACAACTCTTATGGTTATTTACATAGAGTACTTCACTATTTTGACGGTTCAAAAAAGAAAAGCCAGGAAATGATGTTTTACCCTGACGGTGAAATGTACTGTGAACGTCATTTTAAAGATAATGATAAAAATAGTGTGAATCTCGTTAAATTGCTTAAAAATGGAGAAGTCTATGAAACTTTCTCTGACGACAAAGCTTTTGCAAAATACTATTTTGAACATAAATTCAATGATGATGATATCGTATTCTGCGATGCTAGACTTTTAGACGATCCGCTACTCTCCCAATCACATCAAACACGAAACATATTAGTTCTGCATAGTTCACACTTATCTGGTAAAAAAATTAAAAAATCATTTAAATACGCCTTTGAACATAAAGAAAATGTAGAAAAATTTATCGTTTTGACTCAGCAACAAAAAGAAGATATCCAACAAATGTACGATATTGCAGATAACCAATTTACACTTATACCACATTTTATTGAGGATACTACAGCTAAAGAGCCAACTAAAGACGATGAAAAAGAAGACCGCTTCGTGTTTATAGGTAGATTCAGTAAAGAAAAACAATTAGATCACTTACTCAAAGCTTATAATGAATTTCTTAAAAGTGGTCATCAGACCAAATTGGCGCTTTTCGGTAGAGATGTGGATAATCAAAGAGCAATGATGGATGATTTAATTGAAACATATCAGTTAAATGACAAAGTGAGTATTCACAAATATACATCGAATCCATTAGCAGAATTCAAAAAATCTAAAGCATCTCTCTTAACAAGTAGCTACGAAGGATTTGGTTTAACGATTATGGAAAGTATTTCAATGGGTTGTCCAGTTGTTTCGTACGATGTTAGATACGGTCCGAATGAAATTATTGACCATGGTCAAAACGGTTACTTAGTAGAAGCCAACAATATTAATCAGTTGGCTGAATATATGACTCAAATTATCGAACATCCATTAACAAATGTTAAAAATAATGAAAAACTTTATTATTCATCAGCAGTAAATAACTATAAGCAATTGCTTGAACATTTAAATGTAATTTAATGCTAAACATCCATCTTACCTATTCAAAGGTGAGGTGGATGTTTTATTTGTGAATAATATAATTGATTGAATTCTCTACAATAGTCATTACTTCTAATTTCACGTATCCAATTTATATGAATAAAAAATAAAACTACTGAAAAAGTTAATTAACTTAATCAGTAGTCCATTGTTATATCTATTTATTAGTGAATGTATCGATATGAGCTTACTTGATATGATGGAATTGTTCTATATGTTACAATTCCAGGTTTAGCAGCCCAATTCATTTCTGAAATTAAAATACTACCATCACTGTTAACACGTTCTACAAATGCTACATGACCATAATATCCTGCATCACTTTGTGCGATTGAACCAACAGTTGGTTTACCATCAATTGTGTAACCATCAGCTGCTGCTGCGTTATCCCAATTGTTAGCGTTCCACCAATATGTACTAATACCTTTACCGATTTGAGCACGACGGTTAAATACATGATAAGTACATTGTCCCCATGTATATAAGTTTTGATGATTGAAAACAGGTGTTTTATAACCATTATTACTTGCACTTGCATTACTAGAACCAGTGTTAGATGCAGTAGCACTTCCTGTTACTTTTAACTTTTGTCCAGGGTAAATAAAGAAGTTAGACATCCCATTTAAACTCATAATTTTTTGATAAGATGTGTTATATTTAGCCGCAATTGAAGATAATGAATCTCCTGCTTTAACTGTATACGTTGATGAACTACCACTTGTAGTTGTTGAGCTACTTGGCTTACTTGTACTAGTAGCTTTTCCTGATACTTTTAATTTTTGTCCAGGATGAATAGTAAAGCTATTCAAACCATTCAATTTCATTATGTTTTGATAGCTCGTTCCATACTTAGAAGCAATTGAAGATAATGTATCTCCTGCTTTAACTGTATAAGTAGATGAACTACTTGTTGAAGTTGAATTACTTGGTTTGCTCGTACTACTAGTTGATCCCGATAATTTTAAAACTTGATTTGGAAATATTATATTAGATGTCATTCCATTTAATGATTTTAATTTCGAAACGGAAACACCATATTTATTCGATATAGACCAGAGTGACTCTCCACTTTTAACTTTATGTGTCGTTGTTGCTGCATCGGCTTGCGTTGCTGCAATAGCGCTTACTGCACTAGTTCCAACGATTGCAGCAATAATTTTTTTATTCAATTACTTATTCCTCCTAAAATACTCTATTTATATCTCGGATTATTTATACAATATCTATTATACTTGTTTTATATGTATATGATATTTGTATTTCATGACATTATGATTACAAATATAATAATATTATCAAATTGATTCTTACATAAAATACATTTCTACTATATAAATTGCACATTTCCTCTTTACACTTTAAAGTTACAAATTACATTTTATTTTTCATAATGTTACTTTTAAAATTATTTGCTTTCATAAAATAAACATCGAGAAAGTAAGGCAAATACATTTTTGTTATAGTTTCTAACAATTTGAAAATGTATACTTCTTACTATCTCGATGTAAGACTAATCATTATTCTTTTAGTTCTTTTTCAATATCTTTAATTTCTTTTTGAGATAAATCTACAGGTTTTTCGCCATCTTTAGTATCTTCTTTCAATGCTTTTTGAGCTTCTTTTGAATGATATAACTTAACTATTTTTTTGTAAGTTTTATTATCTATGTCTTTTGAATTAACTGCAATAATATTAATGTACGGTTGTACTGCATCAGAATTCTGATCTTCTAAATAAATTGGATCTTTCTTTGGATTCTTTCCTGCTTTTGTCGCCACACCATTATTAATAACTGATATATCTACATCTGATAATGCGCGTGCAGTTTGCTGTGCATCGACTGCTTTAATTTTTAAATTTTTAGGGTTATCAACTATATCTTTTGTAGTGCCATTTAAACCAAAATCCTTTTTCAATTTAATTAAGCCTGCTGATTCTAATAATTTAAGTGCACGTGCTTGATTTGATACGTCATTTGGTATAACTACTTGAGCTCCTTTTTTCACATCTTTTATATCTTTTATCTTATCTGAATAAATACCTAAAGGTGCTAATACCGTTGTACTCATTGCTGAGATTTTGGCATCTTTATGTGCTTTCTTATATTGATCTAAAAACGCAAAATGTTGAAAGGCATTCATATCGATGTCTCCATCACTTAATGCTTTATTCGGAACATTATAATCAGAAAAATGCTTGATTTGTACATCGATACCATCTTTTTTAGCTAGTTCTTTCACTTTTTCCCATGCTTTAGTGTCATTAGATGCTACACCAACTGTAACTTGTTTGTCGTTCTTCCCACCACAAGCAGATAATACTAATACCGCTAAAATAATTACTCCTAAAATTTTCTTCATATTGTTTACGCCTCCTATATCATGGAAATAAATAGATTTTAATTTCTTCTAATTTTACGTGAAATAAAATTACCGAGTGATTGAATAATTTGTACAATTATAATTAATACAACTACAGTTATGACGATGACGATTGTATCGAAACGTTGGTAACCATATACAAGTGCTAAATCACCTATACCTCCGCCACCAACAGCTCCAGCCATTGCTGTGCTTCCTATTAAGCCTATAATGGCAGTTGTAATTGCTAAAATAAGTGATCCTAATGCTTCTGGAAGTAGGAAATAACGGATAATTTGTATAGGAGACGCTCCCATTGCTTTTGCGGCCTCTATGATACCATCATCTACTTCTAATAATGAGTTTTCTACAAGTCTTGCAATATAAGGTGCAACATACACTGTTAAAGGAACAATTGCAGCAGTCGTACCTATAGAAGTACCTACCAACATTTTGGTAAAAGGTATAATTGCAATTAGTAAAATAATAAAAGGTATAGATCTTAATATATTTATGATGGGGTTAAGTATTTGATGTAAAATCGCATTGGGCCAAATCCCATTTTTCCTAGTAATAACTAGTAATACCCCTAGTGGTATGCCGATTAATGCACCAATGACCAATGCTACTGTAACCATATAGAGTGTTTCATATAGCGCTTGTATTAATTGTGATGAATCTAAACTAGAACCAAACATTTATCTAAACCTCCTCATAATGTATTTTGTTATTTTCAAAAAATGAATTAAGATTGAATTTCTTGTAATTTTCATCTTTTTTGATACGAATCCACATATAGCAAACCGTATCTCCTTGTATTTCAGACATAGATGAAAACAAGACGTTCACATTTAAATGATAGTTGTTTATCATTTCATTTAATAAAGGATATTCAATTTGTTCTTGATCAATAAATAATTTTAAATCAATATCACTTTCATTTTTATAACGATTAAAAGAATCTATGAGTGATTTAGAAGGTTCCATATTGACTACAGTAGTTACAAAGTTATGAGCGGTCTTGGTTTTAGGATTGCTAAATACTTCTTTAACGTCACCTATCTCAACTACTTCGCCATTTTCCATAACTGCTACTCTATTACAAATTTTTTGTATAACACTCATATCATGTGTGATCATCATCACTGTTACGCCAAATGTTTTATTTACATTACTCAATAAGTTTAATATTGAATTGGTTGTAGCAGGATCAAGTGCACTTGTTGCTTCATCACATAACAACACTTTAGGATTAGTTATTAGGGCACGAGCAATGGCAACTCTTTGTTTCTGTCCACCCGATAATTCATCAGGAAATTGATTCTTTTTATCACTTAAACCAACAAATTTTAATATGGAATCCACTCTTTCTTGAATTTCTTTTTTATCTTTTCCGCTTAAAATTAAGGGCATTGCTACATTTTTAAAGACTGTTTTAGAATTCAATAAATTAAAATGTTGGAATATCATACCGATATCTTTTTTAACTTTACGTAATTCTCTTTCCTTATATGTATTAATTTCATGTCCATCAACGATTACTTGTCCATCAGTAGCATGTTCTAATTGATTCACTAATCTAACTAAGGTACTTTTACCTGCGCCACTATACCCTATGACACCGAAAATATCATATTGATTAATCGTGAATGATATATTTTTCAATGCATGTATCTTTTCTTTCTTTTTATGAAATACTTTATTTACATTGTTAAATTCAATCAATCATAACCCTCCTCCTGTTTTAATCCCGATAATTATTATCTGAATATTTGCATTATATTGTAAGGGCGTGATCTAGTCAACACCATTTTCTGATTTTTCTAAAAATAGCAATTATTTTAACTTCTTTGTTTTAGATGTTCCATAATAATTAACAGTTTTCAACAACAACCCCATTTCATCTATACCGATTATCTATCAATAATTAACATTAATTATAATTCTTACTTTACTTATCTAGTTTAAGGGTGTATAGTTAATCTAACGTAATAAAAGGTCGTGAATTTGATTGAAGTTTATTTGTTTAGAATATACTCCTTTTGATTAATGAAATTTGTTACAAATATTTAGTGCAAAAGCACACGGAGGTATTCGATATGAATAACGGTACAGTTAAATGGTTTAATGCAGAAAAAGGTTTTGGTTTCATCGAAAGAGAAGATGGAAATGACGTATTCGTACATTTCTCAGCAATCGCTGAAGAAGGATACAAATCATTAGAAGAAGGACAAAAAGTTGAATTCGACATCGTTGAAGGCGATCGTGGAGAACAAGCAGCTAATGTCGTAAAAATGTAATAACATTTTCAAAGCAACCGTAATGGTTGCTTTTTTTATGCTTAAATTTAATAAAATTCTAGTCAGTCTTCTTATACATCTATTATTAGAAAATATATCTTTTACATTTTTGTTATAACTATTAATACATAAAGGAATGATTTAACTTTGAGTTTACTCTCAACTATTTTGACACTACTTGTAGCAATTGAGTTTATCTTTATTATGATACTTCAAACATTTATGACAAGCTCTAAAAAAACTAGTCAAACTTTTAAAATGAGTCAATCTGCATTAGAAGATAACAATTTAAATACATTAATGAAAAATCAAGGTATTTATAATGGACTTCTCGGTCTTTTCGTAATTTATGCGACATTTTTTAGTAATCATCCTAGAGAACTCATTATATGTATTCTTGTATATATGATTATAGTTGCAATCTATGGTAGTTTAACAAGTCAAAAGTCTATCATTATTAAACAAGGTCTATTACCAATTCTAGCTCTCTTATCATTAATTTTTTAATTATTTCCGTTAAATCGAAACTCGATTTAACGGTTTTTTTATAATAAAAGGCCCATTCCAAAAATGGAATGAGCCTTGTGATATCAATATTTCATTTTATTATTTATTTTCTTCTTCGTCTTCATCTTCTCTACGACGTTTGAAGAATAAGAATAGTGCACCTAGTCCGGCTAATAATGTACCGAACAACGTTCCTTTATTAACTACATCTTGTCCTGTTTCAGGTAGTTCACTCTGACCTTTACCTTGATCTTTATCTTTGTTTGTTGATGATTTCGTTGATTTTTCTACTTGTTGTCCATTCATATCTACTACTTTACTACCATTATTTTGGTTAGAATTAGTTACTTCGCTGTTGTTATCTGTTTGTGCTTGTTCTTCAGTATCTCGTTGAACTGAATTATGGGTTGCTTTATTGCTTCCATATGCACGAGTTGATGATGTTGATTTACTATCATTTGACGGTGCTGTTGGTTGAGTTGTATCTTTTGTTTCTTTCGGTTCAGCCGGCTGACTAGGATTTGTTGAATCATCAGAATCTGTCGGTTGTTTTGTATGATTTGGATTTGTTGGGTCGACTGGTTTTGTTGGCTCTGTTGGTTGATTTGGGTCGACTGGTTTACTGTTATCAATAACTGTTCCATCAGTAGATGGTGAGATATTACCGTCTGCATCCGTTGCTGTTACTCCGATATGATCTCCACCTTTTAGTTCTTCACCAGTAGGAATATTTATCACATAATTACCATCTTCATCTGCTGTACCACTGGCAGTTCTTCCATCTGGGAACGTTACTGTTACTGTTGAACCTGGTTCTGCTGTTCCTGTGATTGTTTTATCGCCTTTATGAACAGGATTAACAGTTGGTGCTTCTGGTGCTGTTGTATCTTTAACAACAGTTGATGCTTTTTCAGAAGTGTTGCCATCTTTGTCTGTCGCAGTAACTGGTAATGTTTCCCCACCTTTTAGGTCTTCATTAGCTGGAATGTCAATCACATAATTACCATTTTCATCGGCAGTGCCAGTTGCTGTTGTGCCATCTGGGAATGTTACTGTCACAGTTGAGCCTGGTTCTGCTGTTCCTGTGATTGTTTTGTCTTCACTTGTTACTGGATTAACAGTTGGTGCTGTCGGTGCTGTTGTATCTGTTACAACTGTTGACGCTTTATCAGAAGTGTTGCCATCTTTATCTGTCGCTGTTACTGATAATGTTTCTCCACCTTTTAAATCTACGTTAGATGGAATGTCAATCACGTAATTACCATCTGCATCTGTTGTTGCACTCGCTGTTGTTCCGTCTGGGAACGTCACTGTTACTGTTGAGTTTGGCTCTGCTTTTCCTGTGATTTGTGTATCATCACTCGTCACTGGATTGATTGTTGGTACATTTGGTGCTGTTGTGTCTTTGACAACAGTTGATGCTTTTTCAGAAGTGTTGCCATCTTTGTCTGTCGCAGTAACTGGTAATGTTTCCCCACCTTTTAGGTCTTCATTAGATGGAATGTCGATGACATAATTACCGTCGGCATCGGCAGTTCCAGTTGCTGTTGTGCCATCTGGGAACGTCACTGTTACTGTTGAACCTGGTTCTGCTGTTCCAGTAATTGTTTTATCTTCACTTGTTACTGGGTTCACAGTCGGTACTGATGGTGCTGTTGTGTCTGTTACTACTGTTGATGCTGGCTCTGATGTGTTGCCATCTTTGTCTGTTGCTGTGACTGGTAATGTTTCTCCGCCTTTTAGATCTTCGTTAGCTGGAATGTCGATGACATAGTTACCATCGTCATCTGCGATACCAGTAGTTGTTGTTCCATCTGGGAACGTCACTGTCACTCTTGAGTTTGGCTCGGCTTTACCTGTGATTTGTGTATCATCACTTGTCACTGGATTGATTGTTGGTGTATCTGGTGCTGTTGTATCTGTTACCACTGTTGTTGCTGGCTCTGACGTGTTGCCATCTTTGTCTGTTGCTGTAACTGGTAATGTTTCTCCACCTTTTAAGTCTTCATTAGATGGAATGTCAATCACATAATTACCATCTGCATCGGCAGTTCCAGTTGCTGTTGTTCCGTCTGGGAATGTCACTGTTACTGTTGAATTTGGTTCGGCTGTTCCTGTGATTGTTTTATCTTCACTTGTTACTGGGTTCACAGTCGGCACTGTTGGTGCTGTTGTATCTGTTACCACTGTTGTCGCTTTATCAGAAGTGTTGCCATCCTTGTCTGTCGCTGTTACCGGTAATGTTTCTCCACCTTTTAAATCTTCGTTAGATGGAATGTCAATCACATAATTACCATCTGCATCGGCAGTTCCAGTTGCTGTTGTTCCGTCTGGGAACGTTACTGTTACTGTTGAGTTCGGCTCGGCTTTACCTGTGATTTGTGTATCGTCACTTGTCACTGGGTTTACAGTTGGTGCTTCTGGCGCTGTTGTATCCGTTACTGTTGTTGTCGCTGGATCTGATTGGTTACCGTCTTTATCTGTCGCTGTGACTGGTAATGTCTCTCCACCTTTTAGATCTTCATTTGCAGGTATATTAATCACATAATTACCATCTGCATCTGTTGTTGCACTTGCTGTATTGCCATCTGGGAATGTCACTGTCACTCTTGAGTTTGGCTCAGCTGTTCCTGTGATTGTTTTATCTTCACTTGTAACTGGGTTGACAGTCGGTACTGTCGGTGCTGTTGTATCTGCGACAACTGTTGTCGCTGGATCAGACTTATTACCATCTTTATCTGTTGAAGTAACTGGTAATGTTTCTCCACCTTTTAAGTCTTCATTAGATGGAATGTCGATGACATAGTTACCATTATCATCTGCAGTTCCTGTCGCTGTTGTTCCGTCTGGGAACGTTACTGTTACTGTTGAACCTGGCTCGGCTTTACCTGTGATTGTTTTGTCTTCACTTGTCACTGGGTTCACAGTTGGTACTGTTGGTGCCGTTGTATCTGCGACTGTTGTTGTTGCTTGATCAGATTTATTTCCATCTTTGTCTGTTGCTGTAACTGGTAATGTTTCTCCACCTTTTAGGTCTTCATTCGCAGGTATATTTATAACATAGTTACCATTGTCATCTGTAGTTCCTGTCGCTGTTGTGCCATCCGGGAACGTCACTGTTACTGTTGAACCTGGCTCGGCTTTACCTGTGATTGTTTTATCTTCACTTGTTACTGGGTTCACTGTCGGTACAGATGGCGCTGTTGTGTCTGTTACCACTGTTGTTGCTGGCTCTGATTTATTACCATCTTTGTCTGTCGCTGTAACTGGTAACGTTTCTCCGCCTTTTAAATCTTCATTCGCAGGAATGTTTATTACATAGTTACCATTATCATCTGTAGTACCAGTTGCTGTTGTGCCATCTGGGAACGTTACTGTCACTGTTGAACCTGGTTCAGCTTTACCAGTAATTTGTGTATCGTCACTTGTCACTGGATTGACAGACGGTACTGTCGGTGCTGTAGTATCTGTCACTGTTGTTGTTGCTTTATCAGATGTGTTGCCTGCTTTATCTGTCGCTGTAACTGGTAATGTTTCTCCACCTTTTAAATCTTCATTAGCTGGGATATCAATCACATAGTTACCCTCATCATCTGCAGTGCCAGTTGCTGTTGTGCCGTCTGGGAACGTTACTGTGACTGTTGAGTTTGGTTCTGCTGTTCCAGTAATTGTTTTATCTTCACTTGTCACTGAATTTATTGTTGGCACATCTGGTGCTGTCGTATCTGTAACTGTCGTTGTTGCTTTATCAGAAGTGTTGCCTGCTTTATCTGTTGAAGTAACTGGTAGAGTTTCTCCACCTTTTAAGTCCTCACTAGATGGAATATTGATGACATAGTTGCCGTCTGCATCTGTTGTAGCACTTGCAGTTTTACCATCTGGGAAGGTTACTGTCACTGTTGAATTTGGTTCAGCTTTACCTGTGATTTGTGTGTCGTCACTTGTTACTGGATTAACAGTTGGTGCATCTGGTGCCGTTGTATCTGCCACAGTTGTTGTTGCAGGATCTGATTTATTTCCATCTTTATCTGTAGCTGTAACTGGTAATGTTTCCCCACCTTTTAAGTCTTCACTAGATGGAATGTTAATTGTATAGTTGCCATCGTCATCTGCAGTACCAGTTGCTGTTGTGCCATCTGGGAATGTCACTGTCACTGTTGAACCTGGTTCTGCTTTACCTGTGATTTCAGTATCATCACTTGTTACTGGGTTTACTGATGGTACTGTTGGTGCTGTTGTGTCTGCTACAGTTGTCGTTGCTGGATCTGATTTGTTTCCGGCTTTATCTGTCGCTGTAACTGGTAGAGTTTCTCCACCTTTTAAGTCCTCATTAGCTGGAATATCGATAATGTAATTACCATTTTCATCAGCTGTTCCAGTTGCTGTTGTGCCATCTGGGAACGTTACTGTCACTGTTGAACCTGGCTCTGCTTTACCTGTAATTTGTGTATCGTCACTTGTTACTGGATTAACTGTTGGTATTGTCGGTGCTGTTGTATCTGTCACTGTTGTTTTCGTTTCTCCAGATGTATTACCTGCTTTATCAGTAGCAGTAATTGGTAAATCTTCTCCACCTTTTAAATCTTCATTCGCTGGAATATCAATGACATAATTGCCATCCGCATCTGTTATACCACTAGCTTTAGTACCATCTGGGAATGTTACTGTCACTGTTGAATTCGGCTCTGCCTTACCAGTAATTTGCGTATCATCACTTGTTACTGGATTTACTGTTGGCGCATCTGGTGCCGTAGTATCTGTTACTGTTGTTGTTGCTTCTCCTGACGTATTACCAGTTTTATCTGTAGCGGTAACTGGTAATGTTTCTCCGCCTTTTAAGTCTTCATTAGTTGGTATATTAATTGTATAGTTTCCATCCGCATCTGTTGTGGCACTAGCTGTATTGCCATCTGGGAATGTTACTGTCACTGTTGAGCCTGGTTCAGCCTTACCTGTGATTGTTGTATCATCGCTTGTTACTGGATTTACTGTTGGTGCATCTGGTGCTGTTGTATCTGTCACTGTTGTTGTTGCTGGGTCTGATTTATTACCATCTTTATCCGTTGCTGTAACTGGTAATGTTTCTCCACCTTTTAAATCTTCGCGACTTGGGATATTAATCACATAGTTGCCATTCTCATCAGTTATACCTGTTGCTGTTGTGCCGTCTGGGAATGTTACTGTCACTGTTGAACCTGGTTCTGCCTTACCTGTGATTGTTGTATCATCACTTGTTACTGGATTTACTGTCGGTACTGTCGGTGCTGTTGTGTCTGTTACGACCGTTGTTGCTGGGTCTGACTTATTACCGTCTTTGTCTGTTGCTGTAACTGGTAATGTTTCTCCACCTTTCAAGTCTTCATTAGTTGGAATATCAATGACATAATTACCATCCGCATCTGTAGTGCCTGTCGCTGTTGTGCCGTCTGGGAACGTTACCGTTACTGTTGAACCTGGTTCAGCTTTACCCGTAATTTGTGTATCTTCACTTGTTACTGGGTTTACTGTTGGTACTGTCGGTGCTGTTGTATCTGTCACCGTAGTTGTCGCTTCATCTGATTTATTACCAGCTTTATCTGTTGCTGTAACAGGTAGTGTTTCTCCACCTTTTAAGTCTTCACTTGATGGAATATTGATGACATAGTTACCGTCCGCATCTGTTGTTCCTGTCGCTGTTGTTCCATCTGGGAATGTTACTGTTACTGTTGAATTTGGTTCGGCTTTACCTGTGATTGTTGTATCTTCACTTGTCACTGGATTCACTGTCGGTACGACCGGTGCTGTTATATCTGTCACTGTCGTACTAGCTTCATCTGATGTGTTACCTGCTTTATCTGTCGCGGTAACTGGTAGTACTTCTCCACCTTTTAAGTCTTCATTTGATGGAATATCAATCACGTAATTACCATCAGCATCTGTTTCAGCAGTAGCCGTTGTTCCATCTGGGAATGTCACTGTTACTGTTGAATTTGGCTCTGCCGTTCCCGTGATTGTTGTATCTTCACTTGTCACTGGATTTACAGTTGGTACTTCTGGTGCTGTTGTGTCTGTAACTTCTGTTGTTGCTACGTCAGATTTATTGCCAGCTTTATCTGTTGATGCGACTGATAATTCTTCTCCGCCTTTTAAATCTTCATCTGTTGGAATATTAATAACATAATTACCATCTGTATCTGTTGCAGCTGTCGCAGTATTACCGTCTGGGAACGTCACTGTTACTGTTGAATTTGGTTCCGCATGACCTGTGATTGTTGTATCTTCACTTGTTACAGGATTAATAGTCGGTACTTCTGGCGCAGTTATATCTGTGACAGTTGTTGTTGCTTCTCCAGATTGATTACCTGCTTCATCTGTTGATGTGACTGGTAACGTTTCTCCACCTTTTAAATCCTCATTTGATGGAATATCAATTGTATAGTTGCCATCGCCGTCTGCATTAGCTGTTGCTGTTGTGCCGTCTGGGAACGTTACTGTTACTGTTGAATTTGGTTCTGCTGTTCCTGTAATCGTTGTATCTTCACTTGTTACAGAGTTCACTGTTGGCACTTCTGGCGCTGTTGTATCAAGTACAGTCGTTCCACCTTCTGTTGAAACATTACCTGCTGCATCAGTTGCTGTTACGCTTAATTCTTCATTTCCTATGAGATCCTCAGAAGCTGGTATGTCCATAGTATAATTTCCTGAAGCATCTGCTGTAGCTGTAGACGTTGTTCCATCTGGGTATGTTACTGTCACTGTTGAATTTGGTTCTGCTGTTCCTGTAATTTGTGTATCTTCACTTGTTACAGTATTGATTGTAGGTTCATCCGGTGCCGTTACATCAACAACTGTTGTATTAGCGTTAGTAGATTTATTACCTGCTTTATCTGTTGAAGTAACGTTTAATGTTTCTCCACCTTTTAAATCTATATTAGTTGGAATTGCAACTCTATAACTACCATTTGATGTCGCAATTGCTTCCACTTTTGTTCCATTTGGGAACGTGATTGTTACTGTTGAGTTTGGTTCTGCTGTTCCTGTAATTGTTTTATCTTCACTTGTTACTCTATTAACAGTAGGTTGATTTGGTGCTGTCGCATCTGTGACTGTAATATTTGAATCCACAGATTTATTACCTGCTGCATCTTTAGCAGAAGCAGTAATTGTTTCTCCACCAGTGAAATCTTCATTTGCTGGAATATTAACAGTATAATTACCTGACGCATCAGCAGTCGTAACTTGTGTTGTTCCGTCTGGGAATGTCACTGTTACTGTTGAGTTTGGTTCTGCTGTTCCTGTCACTGTAGTATCTTCACTTGTTACAGGATTAATCACAGGTGCGTCCGGTGCTGTTGCATCTGTTACTGTTACTGTTGGTGAAACTTCACTTGTTTTTCCATTTTTACTAGCAGTAGATGTTAACTGAGTTCCTGCTGTTAATGGTTTAGATAATGTTAAGGTACCTGACGTGCTATTCGCTCCTAATGTAACTGTGCCTATCACATTATTATTGTTATCTTTAACCGTAATTGTTGAACCAGCCGTACCATGAACACCAATAGTCGTATCATTATCGTCAACTGGATCCACTAAAGGCGCAGGAACAATTGTATTATCTATAATATTAAATGTATTTGTTTCATCATTATCATAGTTAGATGCATCAATAGCTATTGTGTACTGACCTGCTGCTGATTTAGGGATAGTAACTGAGAAAGTTCCATCGCTATTCACAGTAGATGTACCAATAACTTGTCATGCTGAATTAATTACTTTAGCAGTTTGAGTACCTGCATTTGCTTTTAAAGTGACTGATCCACTTACTTTTGTATCATTAATTGTAATATCGGCTGCAGTTGGTTTACCTACTAATGGTGAAGTTTTATATGTCTTAACCTCATCTCCATCATTTTTAGAGTCATCATCTGTATCTGCATCATTTGGATCTGTTAATGATACTTCTCTTTCATATCTATCTAAAAGACCATCTTGATCATAGTCTTGTAATTCTAAAGAAGATGTTCCTAAAGAGTTATTAATAAGTTGACCAGCATTATCAGTAAGATAACCTGCAAATGTAAAGTCTTCAACTTGGTCAGCTGTAGAAGTAATTAAATTTCCATTTGCGTCATATTGTGCATCTTTAGTCAGAATGTTATTAGCACTTTGATTTAATTTAATAACAATTCTCATACCAATTGGCTCTGGTAATCCATTATTAAATTCAATTAAACTGTTTAAATCACTAGCAGTAATTGTACCATTACCGTTCGCATCTATAGATAGATCTGCTACCTTATTAGATGCATTATAAGTTTTATTAAATCCATTTAAACCATTGTAATCATATCTATCTAATTCAACACTTTGAATAAATGGAATTAAGTCTTTATCGATTTGATAGTTATAACTCCATTGTTTGTTTGAAGCACCACCATAACCAAATGTGCCATTTTTAACGATTTGTTGGTCAACAATAATCGCTCCGTTATCACCAACTTTAGTATCTAAAATAGCTGTACCACTACTTGCTTTAAAATCTTTTGAATTAGCTGTAGATGTATTATTATTTAACTTAACTAAATCATCATCAGTCGATGTAAGGAAATAACCACTACTTTCTGATGAACGTACAATCGTATTGGCAGAAGAGTCTCTAACATAGATTTGATAATTAAGTTTATTATTACTTAAATCTCCTGCTTCATTAAGAATATTTTCAACAGTATCATCTAATTCAATTTGACCACCAGCTGCTGTTTTATTAGCTAAAATTTCAGCGCCACCAAATAAACCACCGTTCGCACGAATATAGTTAATCTCCCAAATATTAGACGGTGTGCCATCATCATTTTTCAATCTCGTAAATGTGACCGGATTGCTACCACCAGCTTGATTTACAGATATTTTAGTAACATGATCTGCAATTTTAGAGTCTAGATTTAAATCAATTTTATATCTAGAACCTGAGTTAGAACCTGACATATATGCATGAATATTAAATGGAATTGATGTACTATTTTTAACTGCGTCAGAATCTAAAGCTTCAGGATCAAATACTAGTGACGCAAATGTATAGTTATCAGAATAATTTAATGATTTTTGTGCTTTTTCGTCACCACTAACAGCGGCAGCAAGCATTCTAGGTGTAGCCATTGCGCGCATAAATGTTCTAGTTCTAGGCTGAGTAGCTAATGTTTCTGTGCTCTTTTGTTTGTCTACCATTTCTTTTAAAGCAGCTTGTAATACAGCTTGATTGATTTCTTCATCAGTTGCTTTGTTAAAGTCTACATCTGTATTTTTCAATATTTCTTTTGCTTCAGTTGTTGAAACTTGATCATTTAAAAATGATTGCACTGCTTTTTCTTTATTTTTAGATTTCGCTAATTGTTTTGTTAATTCAGTAGTTTCTTTTGCTGTTGTTTTATTTGTTTTAGTAGACTTACTAGAATTTTTAGATGTTGTTTCTTTTTTGCTTGATTCAGTTTTTTTAGTTGATGTTTTATCAGTAGCCTTTTTAGTTGTTACTTTTTTAGTATCTTGTTTAGATGTCGAATTTTTAGTTGTTGCTTTAGTTGTTTTTCCTTCTGTTTTAGATGTTGTTTTATTGGAAGTTGTTTTGTCTACATTTTTAGTTGATGTTTTATCTGCAGTATTATTCTTTTCTGAAGAGATTTTATCTGAAGTCGTTTTATCTGAAGTTTGATTTTCTTTAGAAGTAGAATTAGTTTCACTATCTTGTTTATTTATAGATTCA
This sequence comes from Staphylococcus sp. 8AQ, assembly GCF_902506595.1. Classification (NCBI taxonomy): domain Bacteria; kingdom Bacillati; phylum Bacillota; class Bacilli; order Caryophanales; family Staphylococcaceae; genus Staphylococcus; species Staphylococcus sp. 8AQ. Next base: position 2,459,912 of record NZ_LR733871.1, on the reverse strand, counting down.
TCGTCTTTATTTGACTCTACTTGTTTGTCATCTGTAGATGTTGTTTTGTTCTCAGAAGTTGCTGACTCTGTTGTAGATTCATCTTTTGTTGTCGATGCTTTTTTGTTTGAGTTATCAATTGTGTTTTGTTCAATACTTGAGGATTCTTGTGCTGATGTTTTATCTGAAGAAACGTTGTCTGAATTCGCTTGTTCGGTACTTTGCTTATCGCCAGTATTATTTGTTGTTTTCTCCTCTACATCTTTATTAGTTGTAGTAGTTTGTTGGTCACTATTAGCATTGTCTGTTTGAGTAGCTGTTTTGTCTGTGGCACTCGTTTCTGTACTATTTGTTTCATTACTATTAGTGAGTTCTGTTATATCAACAGGTTCACTTTTATCTTTGTTGCCATCGCTATTTTGAGCAGATGCATTATCTAATTCATCTGCTCTAGCTACATTTCCTGCTCCAAATACTAATGTTGCACCTATTAATAGTGATGCTGTTCCTGCTGTGAATTTTCTAATTGCATATTTATTTAGTTTGTGTGGTAAAAAGCCTTGTTTGTTCTTCATTTATGAATCACCTCATATATTTTGCACAATTTTAATATTGTATATACATATAATACTTAATTGATTTACTTTTTACAAATGTTACAAAACTATATATCTGTACAATTTTTATCCAAATTTATATTTATCATTTTTTAGTAATAATATGAATAAATATATAAAATGGATTTGACAAAACTATTTTGTACGCAATTAAGTTTGTCAAAATTTCAATTAATACAGATATACATTTTATGTTTTGTTTTTTATATGCTTTCTCTATTCAATAATAAAATTGTACTTTGATAACTTTCCTTTATCCGGATATATGATTTATAAACCCGAATAACCAAAATCATTTTCGATTATTCAAATTTGTTAAAGTAATTTTTCAAAATAGCAGTTATTACTTCAAATTGAGTATCATATCTCATCAATTTCATTACACAATTAAAAAGGGAGTTAGACAGAAATAATATTTTCCTAAAATTTATTTCGTAGTCTAACCCCGGCAAGGTTGACTAGAATTTAAAATAAAGTATCACTACTATTTTTAAATAGTTTAGTGATACTTACACATTAGCTTTAGCTAAGGTATTCCACTAAGGATTACATGAGTTAACACTCATGCATAAGTAATTCTAATTTCTAAAGAAAAAGAATTACTTTATCAGTCAACTACTGCCAATATAAAATTGTAGCCTGAGACAGTTATTTATCCCAGGCTACAACAATTCTATATTTTATTTCATCATTTTTATTTTCTAATATCATGAATACGTGACATTTGATTCATACGTGTTTCAGCAAAATGTTGTGAAGCTTCTAATGGTGTCTTATTTTGAGATTTAGCTATATCGAATATATGTTTAACAATCTTATCGATACCTTCAATACTTTCTGTCGCACGCGCTTCATTGTAACCATTTAATTCGTCAGCTGTATTGATTACACCACCACTATTAACAATATAGTCTGGTGCATATAATATACCTTTTTCTTCTAACATTTTACTATGTTTATTTTCATCTTTTAATTGGTTATTCGCTGAACCACATACGGCTTTAACTTTTAATTGAGGAATAGTATCATCATTTAAAATACCACCAAGTGCACATGGTGCGAAAATATCCGCTTCTACTGAAAAGATGTCATCTGGTTCGACAAATTGTGCATTAAATTCATCAACTGCTCGTTGTGCGTTATTTTTATTGATATCAGTCACAATTAACTTAACTCCGTCTTCATGTAATAAGCGACAAAGTTCATATGATACGTGACCTACACCTTGGACGGCTACTGTTTTACCTTCGAGTGATTCACCATTAAATTGTTCCATAGCCGTACGTTTCATTGCTATATAAATACCATAAGCAGTCATTGGACTAGGATTACCTGCTGATCCAAATGATTGACTAGTACCACAAACATATGGTGTTTCTTTATAAATTAAATTCATTTCATGTTCAGATGTACCAACATCTTCTGCTGTATAGTAACGACCATTTAATGTATTAACATAGCGACCTAATGCTCTATAAAATGCTTCTTCATCTTCTTTATTAGGTGAACCCATCACTACTGTCTTACCTCCACCAAGGTCTAAGCCAGCAGCTGCATTTTTATATGTCATACCACGTGCTAAATTCATAGCATCTTCTATTGCTTCTTCTTCAGAATTATAATCATTTCTAACGCGGCAACCGCCTAATGCTGGTCCAAGTGTCGTATCATGAATACAAATAATTGCCTTTAAGCCTGTTGCTTTATCTTGGCAAAAAACCATTTGTTCATAGTCTTCTTGTTCCATAGTTTCGAAAATCATTAAAAATACCCCTCTCTATAATTCAATGTACATTGTTCGCATACCCTGACAATAAATGAATAATCTTAATTTAAAACACGCACAATATTAGCCAAATTGAGAATTATATGAAAATTTATTTACACTTAATTTTCTATTAAAAATAAAAAACTGACGACAAAATTTGATTCTTTGTCGTCAGTTTATACTAATCTCGATCTATTAATGTTGTGAATTATTAAATGAAAGAAAGATACGCTTATATATGACTAATTAGATTTAATTTAATGTGTTAAGTGCTTGTTTTAAGTCATTGACTAAATCATCTGTATCTTCAATACCTATTGATAAACGAATTAAGCCGTCAGTAATACCTTCTTTAGCTCGCACATCTGATGGGATAGACGCATGTGTCATTAAAGCAGGTACTGAGATTAAGCTTTCAACTGCACCTAAACTTTCAGCTAAAGTGAAATATTGTGTTGCGTGAATAACTTTTTTAGCTGCTTCAGTATCTTTCACTTCAAAAGCGATTACACCTGTATGACCGTCTGCTTGCGCTGCATGTATATCATAATTTAGGTGACTTTTCACACTTGGATGGAATACTTTTTGTACACTGTCATGAGATTGAAGCATATCAATAACCGCTTCAACATTACGATTAATTTGTTCCATACGTAAGCCAAGTGTTTTGATTCCTCTTACTAATAAATAACTATCTTGTGGTCCAAGAACGCCACCTGTTGAATTAGAAATAAAACCAATACGTTCTCCTAATTCATCGTCAGCAGTTACTACTAATCCAGCTACTACATCACTGTGTCCGCCAATGTATTTAGTAGCAGAATGTAAAACAATATCAATGCCAAAGTCTAATGGATTTTGATAATAAGGTGTCATAAATGTATTATCTACAACAGAAATTAAATTGTGTTTTTTAGCAATTTCTACAGTACCTTTAATATCTGTTACACGTAATAACGGATTAGAAGGTGTTTCAATATATAACATTTTAGTTTCAGGTTTAATATATTTTTCAACTTCATCAATATTTGTAGTATCAACAAAATCAACATCTAATCCGAATCTTGTAAATACTTTAGTTAATGCACGATATGTGCCACCGTATACATCAGAATTTAATATAAGGTGATCGCCTTTATCTAATAACATAATAACTGCACTAATTGCAGCCATACCTGACCCAAATGCGAAACCATGTTTACCATGTTCTAAATCTGCAATGACACTTTCTAATGATGCACGCGTTGGATTGGCTGTACGAGAATATTCATAACCTTGACGTAAATCTCCAATATCATCTTGTAAGTAAGTACTTGTTTGATATATAGGTGTTGTTACAGCACCTGTATATTCGTCTGTAGTATGTCCGCCATGAATCATTTGTGTTTTTTTATTCATTATCATCCATCTCCTTATAATTAAATATTTGTTTTGACATATATCGATCACTACCATCAGGGAATATGGTTACGATTACCCCTTTGTCTAATTGTTGTTTTAATTCAAGTGCACCTTGTAATGCTGCACCAGATGAACTACCTACAAGTAATCCTTCATTTTTAGCAATATTTTTTACGTTTTCAAAAGCATGTTTATCACTAATTGTAAAAATACCGTCGACTAAAGTTTTCTCTAAAAATCCAGGCCACTTCTCTGAACCAATGCCCTCTGTGTCATGAGCATGACTTGGTCCACCATTTAATATCGAGCCTTCTGGTTCAACAATATAGCTTTTAACACCTAAAGGTTGTAAATGTCTTGCTACACCTGTAAATGTACCACCAGATCCAGCACCAGCTACGAAATAGTCAATATGATTCAGTTCATCTGTAAGTTCTTTCCCCAAGGTATGTGTATAGGCATCAGGGTTATGTTTAGTTTCAAACTGATTCATATAAATGGATTGTGTGTCAGTAGCGTATTGTTTGGCAACTTGTTGTGCTCCAATCATGCCTTCATCTTTAGCTGTTCTTTTTACATCAGCACCTAACGCACGCATAATTGAAATTTTCTCTTCAGAAAAGCCTTCAGGTGCAAATATGACACATTTTAGATCGTAGCGATTAGCTGCTATAGCTAATCCTATGCCAGTATTTCCAGCCGTAGCTTCCACTATAGTATCACCGCGTTGAAGACGTCCTTCTTCTATTGCTTGTTCAACAAGATACTTTCCTAGCCTATCTTTGACACTGCCTCCAGGATTAAATTGCTCAAGTTTAGCATAAATTTTAACGTTTTCATCACTATAACTTTCTAATAAAACAAGTGGTGTTTGTCCAATCAAATCGTATGCAATCATGTTATATATATACATCTCCTATGTATTTTAAGGAAAACTATACAATGCCTTTTCCATATTCCAATAATTCTTATTTAACAGGTATGAATTATAAATGATTTTAGAATATTTTGCAATTTCACTGTTTATAATAAATCATATTTTTATATTTCTATTTTCAAACTCAATCAAATGTGCCAGAAGCCATCTCATGTTATGATGAATAACGTATATTAATTCTATAATTTTATATTTATTTTTCCTGTATAAGAAAAGAAATATCATTTAACGCTAGTAAAGGAGTTTGTAATTATATGGCAAATAAAGACTTATCGCTATCTGTATTCACTCAAGAAAACTATAAAAATGTAAATCATAATTCAACTAATTTTAGAAATTCTATGTACGATGAATTAGAAGTTAATAAAAGTCGTTTTAAAAATTGTAATTTTAATGAAGGTATATTTAAAAACATTAACGCTGTCTCAAATAGTAAATTTGTAAATAGTAGTTTGAATGACTGCATATTCGAACAAGTTAATTTTTACAAAAATCAATTTAAAAACATTAACGCAGAAAATACAACGTTTGATGAAACAACGATTAATAATACGGTCTTTCAAGATGTTGTGTTTGATGGCAATACGTTTAGTGAAGTCAAAATCACTGATACTACATTTAAAAATGTCACTTTTAAAAAAACAGAAATTAACCAATCTGTATTTGAAAATATAAAATTAAAACACTGCTTCTTTGATCATGTGACATTTAAAAATACTAAATTACCTCAAAATATTGCAGAAGAACTTCAAAAACAAAATGTCATTTTCGAAAATGTACAATACATCTAATTCAACGTGTACACTTAGACCTTATAATGCTGTCTTAGTGTACATTTTTTATATTAAAAGAGAGACATGTAGCTATTAGTATATGTTTATGAGATATCTTACAAGGTAATAAACATTACAAACCTACGAAAGAAGGAATTGAATATGACTCAAGACACAAGTGAATTAAGTAAAGTGCCAACGCCTGATAAAGCGGAGGATAATGCATTTTTCCCTTCTCCTTATTCATTAAGTCAATATACAGCACCTAAAACAGACTTTGATGGTGTCAAACATAAAAATGCTTATACTGGAGGTAAATGGAAAGTATTAATGATTGCCGCAGAAGAACGATATGTATTGTTAGAAAACGGCAAAATGTTCTCCACAGGTAATCACCCAGTAGAAATGTTATTACCATTGCATCATTTAATGGAAGCAGGTTTCGATGTCGATGTAGCTACATTAACGGGTTATCCTGTAAAATTGGAACATTGGGCTATGCCTGGAGAAGATGAGGCTGTTCAATCGACTTACAATAAATTAAAGGAAAAACTAAAACAACCAAAAGTGTTATCAGAAGTAGTTAAAAATGAACTCGGTCCTGATTCAGATTATATTTCCCTATTTATACCTGGAGGACATGCTGCTGTAGTTGGCATTTCAAAAAGTGAAGATGTACAACAAACGTTAGATTGGGCATTAGATTATGATAAGTTTATTATCACATTATGTCATGGTCCTGCTGCATTATTATCTGCTGGTTTAAATAGAGAATCATCACCATTTGAAGGCTATTCAGTTTGTGTATTCCCCGATGCGCTTGATGACGGCGCTAATATCGACATTGGTTACTTGCCAGGTAAACTTAAATGGTTAGTTGCAGACTTATTAAGCAAACAAGGACTTAATATTGTAAATAAAGAAATGAGTGGCCAGACACACCAAGACCGTAAGTTATTAACTGGCGATAGTCCATTAGCTTCAAATAATCTTGGTTTACTTGCAGCAGATACATTAGTAGAGGCCACAAAAGAGTCATAATCTAATTTGTTAATCTCAATTTCAAAATATATATTTCATAGCCCAAAGCATTTAAAACACAACTGCTTTGGGCTTTTTTATGAGAACAATCCCTAATAAAATATTTAATATTGAAAAGTATATATGTCTTCCGTATAATATTTTTAAATATTCAGATATTTAAACTTTTTAAGATAAATATTCTAGCTCATAAAAAAGGGGTACTATTATGCAACCTATGATTCACGGATTCTTACTTGCTTTAGGTCTTATCTTGCCATTAGGTGCTCAAAACGTATTTGTATTTAACCAGGGAGCTAATCAAAAGAAATTAACCAAAGCATTACCTGTCATTATTACAGCAGGTTTATGTGATACGACTTTAATAGTATTAGCTATATTAGGTGTTTCACTCGTTTTAATGTCACTACCTATTTTACAATTAGTAATTTATATTATTGGCCTAGCCTTCTTATTATATATGGCTTGGTCATTGTGGAATGAAAAGCCAAATAATTTAGAACATATGGAACCTATGAGCGCTAAGAAACAAATCGGATTTGCACTCTCTGTTTCACTACTTAATCCCCATGCGATTATGGATACAATCGGCGTCATTGGTACTAGCGTTTCTATGTATCAAGGTAACGAAAAGGTATTATTCGCAATAGCTACTATTTCAGTTTCTTGGATTTGGTTTATTTTGTTAGCAGTCCTTGGAAAAATGTTAGGGTCTGTTGATAAAACTGGTAAATACATCATTATTTTAAATAAAATCTCGAGTATTATCGTTCTAATTGTCAGTTTACTTATCATCAAAAATATTTGGCATATTTTGGTTGGATAATATAAAAAGGCTTATCGAAATTCGTAGTTTCGATAAGCCTTTATTGCTATATTTTTATCTAAAATCTTTTTTTAAAATAACTGAACTATAAATACTAAAATAATTACGATTGGCATAACAAATTTAATTAAATAATACCAAGGTAAAAATAGTTTGAATTTGTCTCTACCAAAGTTTTCTCTTAATAAATTTTTATCTAATAATTGGCCTACAACAAGCGTAGTACCTAGCGCTCCTAATGGCATTAGAATATTAGATACAATAAAATCCATGTTATCGAATATAGTGCCAGCGCCAAATTTAATTCCACTTAAACTACTGAACGATAAAGTGGCTGGAATACTGATGATAAATACGAGTATACTTGCGATAAGTGCAACAGGTCGACGTTTAGTATTATCATTTTTTGTAAAATTAGAAACGTTTAACTCTAATAATGAAATAGATGATGTTAATGCTGCAAATAAAAATAAAATTAAAAAGATAAGATAAAAGACGATACCGAAATGCATTTTATCGAATACTAAAGGTAGCACTTTAAATAATAAACCGGGCCCTTCTTGCGGCTGGTATCCGAATGTTTTTAACGCTGGAAAGATTGCTAATCCTGCTAAGACTGAAACTAAAATATTCATCAATACAATTGAAATAGCCGATGATTTAATTGTCATAGCTTTCGGAGCATAGCTTGCATAAGTAATCATCCCAGTCGTTCCCAATGATAATGTAAAGAAGGATTGTCCAAGAGCAAATAAGATGCCTTCCATTGATATATCTTTAATTCGGGGTTGCAATAAATAACGTACGCCTTCCATAGAACCGTCTAAAGTTAACGATTTTCCAACAACAATTATTAGAAAGATAAATAATAACGGCATCATGATTTTGGAAGCTTTTTCTAAGCCTTTTTCGACACCGAGCATGACTATAATCATTGTTAAGAAAATAAAAATACCCTGTCCTGTCACTGTTAACCATGGATTACTAATAATCGATTCAAATTGAATTTGACCAAGATCAGATGTATTCGACGTAACTATTTGCCAAATGACATTAGCCATATAGATTATAATCCATCCGCCAATAACACTATAGAAACCGAATAAGATAAATACTGCTAAGTTACCATTCCACCCTATAATATTTAACCATTTTTTGCCTGTAAGTTTACTATATATTTGTGTGGTATAGGTTCTTCCCATTTTCCCAACAGTAAATTCCATTACTAATAATGGTAGTCCTACAAATATGGTGAAGATTAAAAACATTAATAAAAATGCGCCGCCACCATAAATGCCTGCCATATAAGGGAATTTCCACATTGCTCCTAGACCTATTGCAGAACCAGCACTTGCCAATATAAAACCAGTTGATGTCTTCCATTCTGATTGTTTGCTCATATCCAATCACTTCCTTTAGCGCGTTAAAGCGTTTATGTATTTAAGTAACACTTTACCATTTATAGCATTTATGTGCAATATCCATCTAAATTGTCAGAATAATAAAAAAATAGCCTTGCTCACCTTTTTCAATTTGTATTTAAATATAAACTGAAAATGAATGAGTTATGGCTATTTTGCTTGTAACATTATTTTAAATTTTTAGCTTTTCATATTTTAACTGCTATAAGTGATTGACTGTCCATCATGTACTTCTTCAATCTCTAAACTTTCAATGTGATCAACATTGATATAATGGATGCTATTTCCCTTTTCTAAATATAAATATGGCAACTCATCAAATTCATCTAAAATTCGTCTCACACATTTATCTTTATCTATGCCATTTTCAAATGTCTTAAATTCTGTATATGTTTTACCCGAAGTCGTTATATATGTTAATAAAAAAGTCCTTTTCATCTATGAACACGCCCTTTTATAAAGATATTATTGCTCAGTGAAGAACTTAACAATATCTTGCTCCAATTCGTCTCTACCCTCACCATGCGTCATCAAGTGTTGATTGCGTGGGAATTCTTGTATCGTTTTATGTTCACTACTGATTTGGTTGAAAATATAGTGGGCACTGTCTTCATAAGCCGCTTCATCCTGACCACCATATACTATTCTTGCAGTTGCAGTAATTTCATTCAAATGTGACATAATATCATTAATAACCTCTTGGAATGTTTTTATATCATTTTGATAATCCTCTATTTGCGCTAATTCATGAGTGCTTTCACTTTCTGATAATCTCATTATGTCATTCATACGTTTCCCATATTTTTCCAAACGCCAAGAGATACCTGCTTTCGTCTTTTCGCTTGGTGCAGACATGACTACAATACGGTTTAACTCAACGTTTTCAGCTAAACGTAATGTGAATAAACCACCTAATGAGACGCCAGCAGCATTAATTTTCTCAAATCCTTCACTTTTTAAAAATTGATACGCTTCTTGCACGCAATGCCACCAATCTTCAACATTGTACGCTACAAACTGAGTCACTGGTAGTCCGTGACCAGGATAATTAGGTACATAACAAGTAAATCCTTGTTCATTCAATGTTGTCGCAAGGTGTTTTACATCTTTAACAGTACCTGTAAATGAATGTAATAATAATATTGCTTGATTGTTTGTACCTTTTAAATAAAGTGGACTTGGTGATTTAATATTCATCATGTCGTACTCTCCTAACTTTTAAAATTTAATACGTATATAATATCACTTTTAAAAAGACATTAACTATTTGCCTTTTAACTTTAATTTTTTAAACAATGGATATACAGCAAGCCATAGTGCGATCCAGGCCAACGCTAATGTGACACCACCAATGACGTCTGTAAGGTAGTGCGCATGAAAGTATAATCTACAAAATAATATACTTAACCACAATATGATCGCAATAACGAGCATTGCGTACCTCAATATAGCATGGCGAACTACTGGTATAATCACAAAAATCATTGTTACAAATAATAGCGTACTGGCATTAGAATGACCACTAGGGAATGAATATCCTTTATCAACGACTAAATGATTAAACGGTCTTGTACGTTCTATTGTCATTTTGATTAATATGTTCATTAATGTGCCACTTAAAATCGTTAAAATAAACCATAAAGCAATATGTTTATATCTAAACATTAAAACTACTGTAATAATAAGTGACATAATAATTACACCACTGACGTCGCCTATAGTGGCAGAAAATGTCATATAATGATTGAACCAATTACCTTCAAAATTTCGATGTGGTGTACCAAATTCCTGAGTAAGCCAATGTAATGACTTTAAATCAAGTGTTTTTAAAAATGCGCCTTCATGAGTAATACGCAATGAAACAAATATAAACAAGCACACACTGATCAAAAATAAAGGAATGGTAAATTTTCCTGTCGTTATTTTGTTGTTTATCATATAATCTCCTCTATCTCTTACAAACTTTAGTTACTTAACTCTTATATCATATACAAAATGACCATATGTTGGGCTCGGCCTTATGTCGGATTTTAATTATGTTAGATTTGCTATTTGATAACTGTGTCCATCAAAATCTCTTGGACTAAGCCATCGTTTGTACCATTATTTAAACGTCGATTATTTTGACCTATATTCATTATATTTCGTTAATGATATCCTTTGTGCTTTCAACCATTACATGTATTATATACGATTCAATCGCTTAAAGTGAGGTTGAGATACCATTTATAATTGATATTAAATGACTATAGTGCTTTGGAATTCTCATACCTTTTGCATATAAATTATTGTATAATTGAATTTATAATAATAATAAAAATCTAAAAAATATAGCTATCACACGTTAAAAACGTATTCAAATATAAGTACTGTAATCATTCAACTGTACCCATCTATGTTTGATAGTTAGAAAGGTATCCTTTATGAGCAAAATAATATTAATCTATTGTGCCTTGTTAATTACATTATTTCGCTTTTTCTTACCTATTCATCCCTCATTTGACACACTATTATATTGGTTATTCATTCTCTATATGATACCTATTATTTTATGTATTGTCGGTTTCAAAGGTGATAAATTACTAGCCTCTATGATTATTTTTCCGAATTTATTAGGTATCATTTATAGACTTTATGTTTACGTGATGTACTTATTATATTTAAAATAAAAAACAGTATGACCTTTGTCTATTAACGTAAAATCATACTGTTCCTATATAAATCAAGCTTGGTTGATTAATTTTTCAAAGTTGTCTTTTAATTTAAAGACAATCACACGTTCACCTGTAACGGTACTTAAATCGCTATGAAAACTGACTACTTCAATTCCTGTAATTTGATGAATAATGTTATTAAGATCATTTTGACCCGATTCAACTAATTCAGATCTTGTGCGTTTAATATTCAATAAACCTTCACTCGTCTCACAAACGCGATATTCTGCAGGTGTTAATATTCCTTGCAAATTGATAATCACCATATCTCTTAGTATGTCAGTTTTAACAGATAAAGAACCTCTTCCTAAATAATCCTTTTCCCATTGAGTGATCGCTTTACTAATTTCAGCTTCATATACACCTTTAGACTTTTTCATATAGACGACTCCTAAATATTGATTACATATAGTTTAACATTTTCCATATTATTCGAAAATAACATCAAAAACGCCATAACCAATTGTTATCTCTTAAGTAAGCTATCTATATTTACATTTACCAATCTTTCCAACTATGATTTTCATCAATACTAGCTAGACGTACCCATCCATTGTCGACTTTTTGGGCGAATTTTTGATTATCTTCTAATAAGCGTTGAATATGCGTATCAGGTGCTTGAATAACTACTAATAAACGTATTGGAGAATGGTAAATTTCGTTATCTTGAGCCATTACTGATTGCCAAGGCAAACCGTACATTAAGTCACTAGAGTTACCTTGCATGACACCAAGTCCAGATGTGACTGATTGTGTTCTCTTATTACCACTACCATAGTAATGTGGTGCTACAGTTGAAGCATAATATTGTAGGTTAATCCATTGTGCAACTAGTGCTGGTCCAGAAATAATTGTATTGAGTAAATGACCATCTTGATCCTGTGTCCAATCATAATTATGCAAGAATGCTCGCGCTTCTAAATTACTATTTTCAGTAATTGAACGTTTACCAATAACAAACTCAGCATTTTTAGCTAACCCCCATTCGGGTCTTATCTCGCTCCAATCACTCGCATATTGATATGCTGCTGCTACTGGATCTTTATGCTCTTTATTTAAGTTAGGCAAGTTTGCCAAACGTTCTAAATTAGCTTTATAACTTACTTGTGGCATAACAGATTCTATTAAATCAAACGCTTGTTGTGCACTTTCTGTTAATTCTGGGACATATATCCATTCCAACTTATCTACAGAAGTTTTATGTTCTGCCGCAACAAATACAGTTTCATCAGGAATATTAATGTTATCTTGTTTCAGTGCTTCTCTTACAGAAGACATATTGCATAACATCGCTAACAATTTAGCATTAAATCCACTTGAAGCCCCTCCACAAGCACCACACTCTAGTGAAGAATGGTAAGGATTATTGTGAGATTCACTACCGTGTCCACCTAATACGACAAGTGGAGCAAAATCTTTCGTTAAATCCATTAATTGTAGTGCTTGTTTACTAAATTGAACTTGCTCTTCTTCCGTTAAACCAATAGGAAGTTCTGAATATACATGATGCTCTCTATCAATGGTTAACTTTGTTTCAGGTTTGTTAAGCCATTTTTTAGTGAACCGATGCGCAAATTGTCTTGCTTTTGTTGGTATTAACGTATTGGCAATGGTATTTAGACTTAAAAATGGCCCACTTAATTCTGGTAATAATAGACTAGGTAGAACATTATGTTTCATTAATTTAAATGTATAAAGCATTGATGTAATTGTATGTTGTTGTTGCTGATAATATTCTAATTTATGGCGATCTGCGTATTCTTGAATTTTGTACGCTGGTGGTACCATGACAGGTAAAGATTCATGATCGAATTGTGCGTCAATAACTTCTTTTTTAATAGGTAAACCAAAGAAACCGGCAATACCTATTGTTTCAAATGGGCCTTCTCCTTCGAGATGACGACGAAACGGTTCAGAACGGACATCGATACAAAACGCTAACTGGGCTTGTGTCTTTTGTGGTTCACTATCTGAATTTGACGACTCATAAATTGTATCTACTAAATCACGTTCATGTGTTTCTTCCCATGCATCAAGCCATAATTTTTGGAAATACTGTCTATGATATGTTCTCGCAAAATCTAAGTATCTTATTTTATCTTCTTTAGATAATTGATCCCACTCTTCAAGTGATAAATGACCATAAAACATTAATGCTATAACTAAATCTACGTCTTTATAGTGATAAATATTAGACACGTTGTATTGTTCTTTAGTTGTTGATAATAAAATATATTCAGTGGCTAATCTTATTGCTATGTAATCTGTTAAGAGTTGACGCTCTGATTCATTTTCTTCTGCTCTATAATACATCATCCCAGCCCAACCTGGTAAAGCTAACAACTGTCCTTCTATATAAGCTTGCCAGTCTGCACTTTGAATATTCAAATCTGTTAATACTTGGCTAATCATTTCGTGTGAAGTAGATGCACACTGACGAACAAGTTGTCTTGCTTGTTTAGACAGATTAGTATCATGTTGTGCTAAATGTAACCATGCAGTATAAAAGCCTTGCTCTCTCTTAGGCATAGTCCAACTAGATTGAAACTGGTCTAAATACAGTTTAGACCACTTAATCATATGCATATCTACCTCATCAATTAATCGTTCACCTTTTGCATTAACACTATCCGCACTCTTAGGTCGGTATAAATCTTGATTTACATCTCTGTTTGAAACCTTAGGTAAAGTTTCAAAGATACGATGACGCATAGTAGTATCTAAAAGATCATCTGAAATTGGTTCAATATGTTTAATGTTATCTATATAACGTTTTTCAAATTCGGTTTCTACTTTGATATTAGACGATTGAATTGCTTCATTTAATAATGTTTCAAAGATTTCTTCATCTATCTCACCATGTTGTACAGCATTTTCAACCGCTCTATAATTAGGATAAATATTGACATCTCTTATATCTTTTAGCCATGTAGCTATTTCGTTAAATGTTTGTCCTTCCAAACCTTCCCAAGGATTTCTCGCAGCAAAAATAGAAATTGGTGATAACGGTGTAATGACACGCTTAGCCTCAGAGACAATCATTTCGATATTGCTATTTTGTTGTGAATTAACCATAGTTTTTCACCCTTTTATAAATACTTTTTCAAATATGTTGGATGGCTTTCAACTGAAGCTGATTTCGCCTCACCCAATTTAACTAACCATAAATACAATACAGCAAATGCATGCGAGTTACGATGTCGTGATACCCAAATACTAAATACACTTCCAAATACTAAGATAGCAATGCTTATAATGCTACTTATAATCGGTGGATGCGTCACACTAATATCCACTGTGCTTAATAAATATTTAAAGAAATGATGCGTCACAATATAAACTACAGCAACAATAATAATCATACAAACACCAACCACTTTACCCATAATCGTCTTACTAAAGGCAACTAGTTGATTCCATGATACCATTAACGACCATGCTAGTATAAGCGAGCTAATTAGCTCATAAGCGCTATGATCACTATTCATCCAAAATAGCACTGCAATCACTAACGCCAATAGTCGACCTAACAAGATCCATCCATATGATCTTTTAGCACTAGGTGGCGTTGGTATATTAAATCTGCCAACTACAGATCCAGATTGTAAAAACAACGTCGCTTTAAATACGCCGTGTAATACAAGATGAATAATAGCTGCCGAATATGCACCTAACGCACATTGAACAAGCATAAAGCCCATTTGACTCATTGTAGATCCTACAAGTTGTCTTTTATAGTCGACATGAACCAAACTGATTCCTGAACCAAGTAACACTGAGACACTCGCAATCAACAATAAAACTGTAATCGCTACTGCATTATCAAATACAGGTGCGAATCTTGTTAATATAATCCCACCAGCATTGACTATTCCGGCATGCATAATAGCTGATACAGGTGTCGGTGCTGCAACAGATTCAATTAACCAACTTTGGAAAGGAAACTGTGCTGCGGGAATAATCACAGCCAGTACAATACATAAATCTATAATTAATTTCATGCCAAAAGATAAATGACTATAATCAACTGCTACTTCATCAATATACCAATGACCTGTAACAATATATAGCAAACCAACAGCTACAACTAATGCTAGCCATCCAATTAAAAATAATTTAGCTGAAATTTTAGCAGCCTCATGTGGTACTTTCCAGAAACGATTAACTCTAATTAATAACGTAAGGCATAATAATGTTGCGCCCCAACTTACAACCATAAATCTTAAATCACCACTTAACCATGCAACAGATGCAAAAACGGTAATCAAAGTGAATAATGGGAAATATTGACGATAATTTTTATCTCCAAGCAAATAACGAACACAAAACTTTTGGATAATAAAACCTAATATTAAAATGAAACTTCCCATTAACCAAGCCAATTTATCTAATTTAAAAGGGCCAATGATAAGTTGATTTGTCGTTGAAAATAATCCAATCAGTCCTACAATGATAGGTAAGACAAGCATATACATATGTATCTTAATATATTGAGTGGGAACTTTAGCAGATAAAAATACTAAACCACTCAGCATAGCAATGAGTAAAGTGATAAGGAACACAATTAAGAGTGCATTCATACTTAACATCGATACCTCCTCTGTTTAAATTTACGTACTATAAAAAGCCTACAATAGACAATATCCCACACTCTGAATTATGAGAAACATGCTACTATAGGCTTCATTTCAACTTGAAATATCATCAACATTACGACTTGAATTTTAAATAAGTTAGCGGTCTTTACTCCTTGTGAAAAAGTCGACTTAACTTCTCATTTTCCTCGCATTTTAAATCTACGTATGTATTTTAATCTTAGAATGATGTTATTTCCTTTTAAAAAGCTACCTTTTTAATTTTCTGTGTCCGGTCAAAAGCCAACTATTCTTTCACTCTCGATAAACACTATAATTTTATAGCAATCATCGCTAGCTAAAGCTTAATTCTACTTTTGAGCATATTAATATTAATATAGTCGATGATATTAACTATGTCAAATCTCATACCAATAAGGACGCTAATTTTATATGAAAATTCAATATCTTTACAACTTCAAAACAGCCATGTAAAGCTTTTGTAAAGGCATTTAATAGTTAATACACTTAGGCATGAAATTCTGTGAGTTATTCAATGAAAACGCCCAGTTATGACCTTCAAAATACAAGTTAGGAAATTTCGTCATAAACCATCCTTTATCTCGTTACAATGTATTTAACAAGTCAAACAAGGGAGGTAATTATAATGGAAATCATCTCAGGCATTGTTTCTTTAGTAAAAACAATCATCGATCTTGTAAAAGGCAATAAATAATCTAATATTATTCAAAAATTGCACTAACCCAATAAATAACTCATTCTGATTGAAAAGGAGGACTATCAATGGAAATCGTTACAAGCATCATTTCAATCATCAAAACTATCATTGGCTTCTTCAAATAAAGACAATAAATATATAAAAGAGGCGAGACATTAGGTCTCGCCTCTTTTAGTTTGCATTACAATAATACGGAAATGAACGGTTCAAACAGTTTACACCTTATTAGATATAATATGTCCATCTCATTCGTTCCTATTGATTGTGTCATTAAAAAACATCTAACTCTACATGAGAGCTAGATGTAATCGGATAAAATGATTTCTTTGTTACAATAAAAAATATCACATTTATATAAGAAAAGATATAGATATTTAGTGAATTATTCTTTAAAGCAACATTTTTATGATTCGAAAAGTCGTTGTTTTATTTTATGCAGTAATTATCAATTTATATTATTGCTATTATTGTTACATTTTACATATTTATTATTATTAATTAATCAATTACTATAAATTTTAGATTTTCTATTGTAATACAACTTATTTAACATATAATGAAACTGATTGATGATAATAAATTTACAATAATCATTATTTTATTTTGACTTTTTTTAAAATTTCGTATCAACTTTAAAAAACAAAGGGGACTTCTATTTTGTCATATTTCAAACCAATAAAAACGATTATTAGCAGTGTCATGATCACTACAATTGCGTTGACAGCCACTGCAACATTTTCTCAACAAGCGCATGCTGAAACAGATCATTACTACCGTGATGGATTAAATTCTCCATCTGACCAACAAGCTTATCCCAAAGCTAAGAAAATAAGTAAAAACTCAATCAGTATTGAACATTATACAAAAGCTAATAAAAATAATTTAAAAGCAATTGGTCGAGTTTCTAATATGAATGGCCATAAAGGTAAAGGCAAAGATTCAATGGGCACAGGTACAGTTATCGGAGATCATACGTTTGTTACAAATGCTCATGTTATTGATGATAAAAATGGAAAAGCCGCTTCAGCGAAATATATCTCGTTCGCAATGAACCGAGATGGGAAGCATATTCCTTATAAATTCCATGCCTCTGATGTAAAAAAATTATCAGGTTATGATATAGCTGTTGTTCATACCAAAGAGAAAATGTCTAAATATGCTAAGCCAATACGATTAGCAACTGACAAGGAAATCAAAGGATTAAAATTTAATACACCATTATATTCATTAGGATATCCATGGCAAAATGGCGACAATACTAAAGCTTATTTTAGTAAATTAAGATTCGTCCAATTTTCAGCAAATGGTACTGAAATTATGACAAAAGATATTTTCAGAGCTGGTGCTTCTGGTTCTCCTATGTTAGATGGGAAATATTCAAAAATTTATGGTCTTCGTACTTATGGCTATAATTTATGGAATAATTCTACAGATAAATATGCCAAACAAGAAATGGCTGGCGGAGAATCATTTAAAGGAAAAGCCGGTAAATTTGTAAAAGATAATATTAAATAATTTAAAGGTACGCTCTTGTACTACTGTTACTTTATAAGTAGTACAAGGGAGTATCTTTTTTATATGTAGTTTTCACGTGAAACTTTATTTTTTAAAATCTAAATTATTGGGATGTAATCGTCCAATGATACGGGTCTGACAATTGTGACCAATCTGCATCAATTTCATTACTATTGATTAAACATTGATCTAAATCTTTAATGATTTGCTCTTGATTCAAATTTGTACCGATAATAACAAATTGTGTATGACGATCTCCATATTCTAAATCCCATTCTTCTGCAACATCAGGTCTTTCTTCTAAAATCATTTCCTGTTTTGCACGCGGCATACTCGCTACCCAGTATGTTACTGGATATATCGATTGAGACGATCCAGCTTGAGAAAATAGACATGCAACTTGATTATATTGAGCTAACCAGACTATTCCTTTAGCTCTAACAATATTTTCCGGCATGTGTTCTAACCATTCATTAAATCTTTCAGCATGGAAAGGTAATTGTCGTCGATATACAAATGAAGAAATTCCATATTCCTCGGTTTCTGGTGTATGTTCCGCATGGCCCCCTTCTGTTAATTCTTTAATCCAGCCAGCAGATTCACTTGCTTTTTCAAAATCAAAACGTTGTGTATTTAATACTTCTGATAAATCAACCTTAGCATTTACAGTTTTAATCACTTTCGCTTCAGGTTGAAGTGTCGTTAAAACTTGTTCTAATCGATTTAATGCATCTTTTGATACTAAATCTGTTTTATTAATAATCATCACATCGCAAAACTCTACTTGGTCGATAAGTAAATCCGCAATGGTACGTTCATCTTCATCACTTACACTTTGATCACGATCTATTAATAAATCTTCGGAATTAATATCATTAATAAATCGATTAGCATCTACAACCGTTACCATTGTATCCAATCGACAAATGGCCGTTAAATCAATCCCTAATTCTTCATCGATATAAGAAAACGTCTGTGCAACAGGTACTGGTTCAGAAATACCTGTGGATTCAATCACTATTTGATCAATACCACCCTTTTTAACAATACGTTCAACTTCTTTTAGCAAATCATCGCGCAACGTACAACAAATACAGCCGTTTGATAGCTCGACTAATTTTTCATCAGTTCGAGATAAACCTCCACCTTCTGCTACTAAGTCTTTGTCGATATTCACTTCACTCATATCATTAACAATAACCGCAATTCGTCGTCCCTCACGATTTTGTAAAATATGATTCAATAATGTTGTTTTACCAGAACCTAGATACCCACTTAACACAGTTACTGGAATTTTAGCCATAATAAACTCCCTTTCTTTTTCTGTTATGTAAATAGTAATTATTACGTTTTACATTCTATAGGATTAATTCCGATTAATCAATAACGATTTTAAATAAGATTATATATGGAAGTTATAAACTAATTTTGTAGTTTTTTTAAAGTGTATATTTTTTATAAAAAATAAGGTCCATAAAAAAAGTCCTATAACCGTAGCGGTTAAGGACTATCGTGTTTTATACAAAGATGTCGGTATATTGTTACATTGCTTAGATAATTTATATAATATTTACATTTAATAATTTAAAAATGTTTTTTTGAACTTAAAGCTTTTTTGTAAAACCTTTTGTATTACTACTAAACCCATTTTTACTATATAATCTATGTGCCTGTATTCTTTCATTTCTATTTCCACTATTAAGAGTTATTGCTTTGCAATTTAATTGTTTAGATAATCTTTCAGAATCATTTAATAATATCTTACCAAACCCACTATTTCTGTATTTTGAATTGATTACAAATGCTAATATCCTCATATATTCTCCACTTTTTTCATAAAATAGCATTTTGCACATACCACTTAAACCTATGATTTCATCATTTTTAATTAGCAGTAGTATATAATAATCAGCGTGATTATAGATATAAGTTAATCTTTTTTTCAAATCGTTTTTACTAGTTGGGTATCTTAAATCGTCATATAATTTCATTAACTCTTCTAACTTTTCAAAATCACTTTCCTTAAATAACCTAGTATATATATTCACAAAACATTCCCCCTACTATTGGTATTCTATGTATTCTTTCACTTTTTTATACTTTTCTTTATCAAACTTAAATTCTAAGAGTGTAGCAACTTGAAACGTAACCTCATCAAAAATTTCAATAGTTTTATACATAACATATGTAATCTCTGATTTATCTAATCTAGAATAAGTTTGTTTTAATTTTTCATTTTCTTCATTATTTAAGAATTTAGGTAACCATTTGTAATTTTTTCCAAAATTTACTCTATATCCAAATTCATAACCGTATTTCCAAGAAAAGTTTAATAATAACATTTCTCTTGCTAAATCCATTTGTTGAATAGAATATAGTAACTCTCTTCTTTTTAAACCTTTATACACATTTGCCATTATCATGTAGAATTCGGTTATACTCTCATCAAAAATCTTTTGGAAAGGTTCTCTAACCCAATATTTTTCATCATTAGGTTGCTTATTATATTTAATGATATTTTCCTTATCATATATAATTTCAGTTAAACTATCATTTTCTAAATATTTTTCTAAATAGCTTTTGGGTATTAACGTTAAATCTATTCTATTATAGTCATCAAACATCATTAATATAGAAAATTTATCTTTTCTGTTTGATGGATATAAATCTTCTAAATCTGGATACTGAGTAATTATTCTTTTACCAAATTTATCTAACCATTTTAAATCTATAATCATCTTGTCTAAATCTTCAACAATAAAAACTATGTCAAAGTCTTGATATTTATCTTTTTTTACCGATTTATTCACTCTAGAACCATTTATGCATACAGCACATATGTTGTTGAATTGTCTTGCAACTTCTTTTATAATCCCAAATATCTCTTCAGAAGATCTCATATTGCACCTCATTTGATTTGTAATTATTTTTATATTTCTCTAATAATAAAAAACACCACTTCTTAAAGTGGTGTAGAAAATAAATATTAAACTTGCCCTTATGTTTTAGTTAAACCACCTATTTTTTAATGTCCTTTATGCTTTTCTTTAGCTTTGATTTGTTTAATTTTTCTTTTTCGCTTTTTAGTCAAATCTCTTTGCAATTTATTATTCTTCTTAGATTTCCTCTTATTTAGCTCTTGTTCTTTTTTTAAAGCTAATTGTGCATAGGTGATATCTTTAGGTTGTTTTTGCTCTTTAGCAACTTCTCTTTGCAGTCTTTTGGGGTTAATTTTCACTTTTTTCTTTTTAGTTAAAATTGTGGTTTCTGTATCGTCTAAATGATTTAATAAATGATTATAAATATAATTTAGAATTTCTAAATCATCAGGTTCTTTTCCGAAAATATGTTGGACAAATTTAGACTTATTTCCCTGTTTAAATTCGATTAATCCCACAAAGAATTGACCATTATGATAAATAGATAGCTCCACGCTATCCCTCCTCTTACAAATATTCCAGAAATGACGGACGACCTGAGGAGGAAGGTTACTGACAGATATTTTTATCTGCATTGGGACTACCAACCCAATTGTGTTTTTACATTTCTATGTATATTTTAAAATAAAAACCAAAAATTTCAACAATCTATATATTCAACCTTATTTAAAATAAACGATTTACTTACAAATATAGTTTTTATCAGAATGGTTTAATTATTATTCATACAATTATTTTTATTGATTTTGATTTTATGAATCAACATATTCAAAGCAAAATAAAAAGGCTAGAAAACCGCTAATATAGGGTTTCTAGCCTTAAATATATATTATTTAATTATTCCCACTCTATTGTACTAGGTGGCTTAGAAGTAATATCGTAGACAACTCGGTTAACGTGGTCAACTTCGTTAACGATACGGCTTGAAATCTTTTGTAAGACTTCCCAATCGATACGAGCAAAGTCACTAGTCATACCATCAATTGATGTTACAGCACGAATTCCTACTGTATGATCGTATGTACGGTAGTCACCCATAACACCTACAGATTGAATACCTGGAAGTACAGTGAAGTATTGCCAAATGTCTCTTTCAAGACCTTCTTCTCTAACTACTTCTCTTAATATCGCGTCTGATTCACGTACGATTTCTAATTTATCTTCAGTAATTTCACCAAGTACACGGATACCTAAACCAGGACCTGGGAATGGTTGTCTCCATACTAAATGTTCTGGAATACCTAACTCGATACCTAAAGCACGTACTTCGTCTTTAAACAACGTGTTAATTGGTTCGATTAATTCAAATTCCATATCTTCAGGTAATCCACCTACATTATGGTGAGATTTAATTGTTTGAGCTGTTTTAGTACCTGATTCAATGACATCTGTATAAAGTGTACCTTGCGCTAAGAAATCTACGCCTTTTAACTTAGATGCTTCATCATCAAATACATAAACAAATTCATTACCAATGATTTTACGTTTTTGTTCTGGGTCTGATACACCAGCTAATTTATCCATGAAACGATCTTGTGCATTAACACGAATAATATTCATGTTGAAACCTTCACCAAATTGTTCCATAACCATGTCGCCTTCACCTTTACGAAGTAAACCATGGTCGACAAAGATACAAGTTAATTGATCACCAATCGCTTTGTGTAATAATACAGCAACAACAGATGAGTCTACTCCGCCACTCATGGCACATAGTACTTTTCTGTCACCTACACGTTCACGAATTTTTTCAATTTCGATTTCAATAAAGTTCTCCATTGTCCATTCGCCTGTACAATTACAAACACGACGCACAAAGTTTCTTAATAAATCATTACCGTATTCAGTATGACGTACCTCTGGATGGAACTGAACACCATAAATACGACGAGATTTATCTTCGATAGCTGCATAATCTGTGCTTGGGCTATCAGCAATAACTTCAAATCCTTCTGGAATCTCGATCACTTTATCTGAATGACTCATCCATACAGTTTGTTCTGATGGTAAGCCAAAGAATAATTCATCAGATTTCGCATTAATGATTGCTTTACCATATTCACGTTCATTGGCACGCTCAACTTTACCACCTAATAATTTAGTAGTTAATTGCATACCATAACAAATACCTAATACAGGAATACCTAAGTTATAAATTTCAGGGTCGATAGTAAATGAACCTTCTTCATAAACTGAATTAGGACCACCTGATAATATAATACCTTTTGGATTCATACGTTTAATTTCTTCAATAGAAATTTCATGGTCGTGTAACTCACTATATACACCCATTTCACGTATACGTCTTGTGATTAATTGGTTGTATTGGCTACCAAAGTCTAAGACAAGAATTAACTCTTGCTCTTTCGCCATTTCCATAATTGTCGTTCTCCTTTAAATCTTATTAGAATGAATAGTTTGGTGATTCTTTAGTGATTTGAACATTATGTGGGTGGCTTTCTGCTAAACCAGCTGGTCCCATACGTGTGAATTGTGCTTCTTCACGTAATTTTTCAAGATTTTCAGAACCAGTATAACCCATACCAGCTCTTACGCCGCCCATAAGTTGATAAACTGTGTCTTGTAAAGGTCCTTTATAAGCTGTACGGCCTTCAATACCTTCTGGTACGAATTTCTTAGGTGTTTTATCTTCTTGGAAGTAACGGTCATTTGAACCTTTTTCCATAGCACCTAAAGATCCCATACCGCGATATACTTTGTATTGTCTACCTTGGAATACTTCAGTAGCACCAGGACTTTCTTCAGTTCCTGCTAATAAGCTACCTAACATTACAGCATGTCCACCAGCTGCCAATGCTTTAATGATGTCTCCAGAGAATTTAATACCGCCATCTGCAATAATGGATTTACCTTGTTTACGTGCTTCAGTTGCACAATCATAAACAGCTGTAATTTGTGGTACACCAACACCTGCAACTACACGAGTTGTACAGATTGAACCTGGTCCAATACCAACTTTAACTACATCTGCACCCGCTTCAAATAGTGCTTTAGTCGCTTCAGCAGTTGCCACATTACCAGCAACTAATGTGATGTCAGGATATTTTTCTTTGATATGTTTAACTTGTTCGATAACACCTTTTGAATGACCATGTGCAGTATCAATAACAAGTGCATCAACGCCCGCTTCTACTAACTTTTCAGCTCTAATATCAGTATCTTTAGAAATACCGATTGCTGCCGCTGCTAATAAACGACCATTGGCATCTTTAGCTGCATATGGGAATTCTAATACCTTTTCAATATCTTTAATTGTGATTAGTCCTTCTAAACGGCCATTTTCTACTAAAGGAAGTTTTTCAATTTTATGTTCTTGTAAAATTGATTCTGCTTCATCTAATGTTGTACCTACTGGAGCTGTAATTAAGTCTTCTTTAGTCATTACATCTGAGATTTTAATAGAAAAGTCTTCAATAAAACGTAAATCTCTGTTAGTAATAATACCTACTAATTCTCTATCTGTTTTATTGTTAACAATTGGAACACCTGAAATACGGTATTTACCCATTAAAGCTTCTGCTTCAAAAACACTTTCATCAGGAGTTAAATAGAACGGATTACTAATAACACCATTTTCTGAACGTTTTACTTTTTGTACTTCATCAGCTTGCTCTTCGATACCCATATTTTTATGGATAACGCCTAGTCCACCTTGTCTTGCCATCGCAATTGCCATTTTAGATTCTGTAACTGTATCCATACCAGCAGAAATAATCGGAATGTTCAATTGAATTTTATCTGATAAACGAACGCTTAAATCAACATCGCTTGGTAACACGTCTGATTGAGCTGGAATTAATAATACATCATCGAATGTTAATGACTCTTTAGCAAACTTATTTTCCCACATTTAAAAACAGCCTCCAATATTATATAGTTTGTTCTATTATTTCACATTTTCTTCACTTTGTTTATAGTTTATACCATTAAAAAAGAAATTTAGGATAATTGCTGAGATAGCACCTAAAACAATTCCATTTTGAGTTAACCATGCAAATTGTTCTCCTAAACCTTTAAATGCTTGTGGTACGGCACTAATTCCTGTACCTAAACCAACTGATACAGCAATAATTAATAAGTTATTTTGATTTGCAAAATTAATTTTACCTAAAATACTCACACCATATGCCATTACCATACCAAACATTGCTATCATAGCACCACCTAATACTGGTAATGGAATAATGTTAGCTAAAGCACCTAATTTAGGAATACATCCGCAAATAAGTAATAAGATTACCATTCCATAAATTACTTTATTCTTCTTAGCGCCAGACAGAGATACAAGCCCAACATTTTGAGAATAAGCAGTATATGGGAATGCATTAAACATGGATCCTATTACTATAGCTAGACCTTCCGCAGTGTAACCTTTACGAAAATCTTTTCTTTCTAATTTTTTCCCAGTAATCTCACTTAATGCGTGATAGACACCTGTTGATTCAATTAAACTTACAATGGCTACTATAAAGAATACTAACGTTGCACTTAAATCAAATCCAAATCCTGAAAATCGGAATGGCATTGGTATACCAACCCAATTGGCTTCTCCAACTTGTTTGATATCCACAATACCAAAGATAGCTGCTAAAATTGTTCCGATAACCAACCCTATTAAAATAGCGATTGATTTCAAGAATCCTTTAGTAAATCGTTGGAGAATTAAAATGACAATCAGTGTAACGCCGCCTAAAATGATATTTTTAGGATTACCATAGTCTTTAGCACCCTCGCCACCTGCTAAATAATTCATTGCAACTGGCATAAGATTGATACCAATAATTGTTACAACACTTCCTGTTACTACTGGTGGGAAGAATTTAACTAAATGAGAGAAAAATGGCGCTATAATAATCACTAAGATACCTGATAGGAATAATGAACCGTATAATACACCTAATCCTTTTGTCTGACCGATTAAAATCATAGGTGCAACCGCCGTAAAGGTACACCCTAGGACGATTGGCAATCCGGTACCTGTCACCTTATTAACTTGTAAGAATGTAGCAATACCACACATGAAAATATCAACTGTAACTAAATACGCAATCTCTTCTGGTGTGAATTTCAAACTAGTACCAACGATAATCGGTACTAAAATCGCTCCTGCATACATGGCTAATAAATGTTGAATACTAAGAATAAAATTCTTCATTAATTTTCACCTAATAGCGTCACTTTATTACCTTTTAATGAAGCCACCTTACATAATGAAGATACATTCAATCCTTCATCTTCAAGTCTTTGACGACCATTTTGGAAGCTCTTTTCTACGACAATACCAACGCCTGCAGTTTTAGCATTGGCTTGTTTGACAATTTCGTTTAATCCTAGTGATGCATCACCATTAGCTAAGAAATCATCAATAATTAAGACTGTGTCATCTTCACCAAGAAATTCTTCAGAAACGATAACTGTACTTGTCTTATTTTTAGTAAATGAATGGATATCTGTTTGATAAAAACCATCTTTCAAAGTACTAGGTTTTGCTTTTTTAGCAAATAAACATGGTACATCAAAATGAAGAGCAGCCATAATGGCTGGTGCAATACCAGATGCTTCGATAGTTAATATTTTAGTAATACCTTCATTTTTAAACTGATTATAAAATGTTTGCCCTACTTCATGCATTAACTTTGCGTCAATTTGATGATTTAAAAAACCGTCTACTTTCAAAATCTTTTCATCAATGACTACACCATCTTCTTTTACTTTACGTCCTAACGACTCCACCCGGAAAACCTCCTCAAATTTATGTAATCCATAGACTTGTTGATACAAAAAAATCCCCAAACTTTGATTAAGTTTCAGGATCTATGAGGGAACGTGCAATACATTGCGTTAATTAGCAAATAAAGAAGTAGATACGTCAAATTAATCGATAATTAAAATGTATACAAATAGATAAAGGACCTTTGTAAGATTGCATAACAAATCCCTATATCAATAATACATTTAACATTAGCCCTTCATATTTTGATCGATTTAAACTGCTCCTAAGTATTGAATTGTTACCCATAGTCATGTCGTTCAAGGCGACATGGTAGAAACTTCTAAAGCCATATTCTTCAGATTATATGAGTCATATAAATTATTTAATGATGATAGCAAATTTCAGCTACTTTTTCAATATCTATCATACACTATCATCCTTGTCTTATCAGTAGTTCTCACTGAAAGCGTTTTGATTTTTAATTTAAAAATAAATTTGGTAAATAAATCAGTAAAATTATATAATTATATAAACAAAAGTTTTATAATTATAGGGCAAGGGTATAGAATTTGAACTAAGAGAAAAAATAAGGGGCGATAATCATGGCAGAAATTACAGTAGTAGAAAATCAATCAGAATTATACAACGTGATTAACCAAAAGAAATCTGAAGGCTATTTAGAAAGTGAATTAGCAGTTATTAGTCGTTCAAAATTACATTTAGATGATTTACACGATTCTCAAATTAGTTTAATTGCTACAAGCGGTTCATTTAGTGACCGTATGTCTAGATTACTTATTGGTGAAGACGGCGAACACGCTGTGCTTACAAGATATAATCTAAGTGATGACGAAATCGAAAGTCATAAACAAGACATTTTGGACGGTAAATTTTTAGTTATTGCTAATCGTGACCGTTCTTCTCATAATGAAGTTGAAGAACATAATGCAGCATATGAAGAAATTGACATTACACATTATGCTTCTGAATCAAAAGGACCAAAATCATAATTTGCTAATGTTAAAACGATGCTAAGCATGGCACTATAACTGATACGCAATGTCGTTACAGTTATAGTGTTTTTTTATAAATATTTTCATACACATTCATCTTTCCGTACCAGGTACAAAGTTATGATATAATTTACAAAATATATTTTCGGGGGTGTCATAATGGAATTTAAAACAATAACGTCTGCTAACGATCCATATTTCAACGAAGCAATACAAATTTACGATTCAAAATTAGACATCAGCCTCACAGAAGACAGTCATATTTTCAAACAATCACTTGAAAATAATAAAACTGAAAAAGATTATGCATTTATTGTTGGTGTTGAAAATGATGAAGTTGTTAGTATGGCTAGTGCACATTACGAAGCAACAACAAATTCTGCTTTCCTCATTTATCTCATCACTAAGAACAAAGATAACCATGATGAGGTAATGTCTAAAACATTAGAAAAAATTGAAGAACAACTAAATGTTCTATCTAATGAAATTCATGATAGAGACATCAACTTTATAATGATGGAAGTCCCTAAGGAACCTTTGACGACGGATGAAGAAACAAATAAAGTACTTGAACGTCGCAGACAATTTTTATATGAACATCAATTCGAAAAACAAACCGAAATTGATTATATTCATCCAAATTATACTAATGATGAAGATCCCAAAGAAATTGACTTGTTTATCAAAGCTAACATTCTTTTATCAAAAGATATTTATGGCACAAGTGTTAAGTCTAACTACATTCTTAAATATGTCTTCGCCAACCGTATTTCAAGAGATATAATATATCCTTTACTTGAGCAAATGAAATTAAGAAGCCCTCTGTAACAAAACTTGAAATTAACTATAAATAACGGTAAACTATCATATGAGGTAAGACTGAGGTTTCACTAACCGTAGACAACCGTCAGTATACATAAACCATAATATGAAAGGACTTTATTAATGTTAACTAAAGAATTCGCACAACGCGTCGAGCTAAGTGAAAAACAAGTCCGTAAAATCGTCCAACATTTAGAAGAACGTGGCTATCAACTTAGTAAGACTGAATATCGTGGACGTGAAGCAACTGATTTTAAAGAAGAAGATATCGAATTATTTAAAGATATTGCTGATAAAGTAAAGCAAACTAATAGCTATGATTTAGCATTTGAAGAATTAGAAAAGGAAAAAGATTTCCTTCAAGTCTTAGTAAAAGAAGATAATAGTCAATTGCCAACTGATCAAAATATCTCACAATTGGTAGAAGACTTACGTAGTGAAATTCAAAAAATGCGTGAAGAACGTCAAATGTTAGGCCAAATGATTAGTCAAGTTCATCATCAACAACAAGAATTGAAAGAACTACAAAGCCAAATTACTTCTAAAATAGATGCTAACACTGAATCATTAAAAGCGATTCAAACTACACAAGATGCAATACAATCAACACAACAATCTCATACTAAAAAGTTAGATGAGCAACAAGCTATTGCTTCTGAATCAAAACAAAGCAATAATGATGTTGTGAATAGTACTTCAAGCCAAAGTACTTCATCATCACAATCAACGTCACTTTCCTCAAGTGAAAATAATTCAGAGCAAAATAAAACGATTGCATCTACATCGGCATCAACGACTCATGACACTAACAGCTTGAGCACTTCTAATAGTGTTGATAATAAAAAAGAAAGTACATCATTAAGTACTTCAGAACAATCAACTCAAGCACAATCTACATCTCATTCAACATCTACATCTGAAGTATCTAATACTAATAAAAACCATGTTGAATCACAATCTTCTCCTCTAGCTCATCAAGAGCCTAAAGAAGAGAAAAAAGGATTTTTCGCTAGATTATTTAACTTATAATAAAAAAGAAAAGTGTTAGGACAAAGTTGTAATTGTCCTAACACTTTTTTAATTTTATTTAAAAATATTAAGCCATTGATTCATTATCTTTTCAGGGCTAAATAATCCTACAACATTATTTCTTGCGTTTTCACCAAGTCGATTCGCTAAATCTTTATTATTAATAATTTCTAAAACTTTTTCAGCCATACTTTCAATATCTTTATTTTCAGTCAAATATCCATTTTCGCCGTCTTTTATAAAATCAGATGGACCATATTTAATATCAAAAGCTACTACTGGTTTTCTTTGTAACATTGCCTCGGCAATACTCAAACCTTGAGATTCCACTTGAGAAGTTGAAACAACACAACCAAATTTTTTAATCTTCTTCAAAGGTTCATTTGTATAACCAAGCAACTTAACATTATGCTGTAACTGCTTTTCCTTGATCATCCGTTCCAAATTACCTTTTTCTGGTCCATCCCCGTATATATGAAATTCTATGCTATTATCTTTTGATATTACTTTTTCAGCGACTTCCAATAGATAATTTAGACCCTTTGTTGCTACTAACCTAGAGACTTGTCCTACAACCTTATGGTGTTTATTATTTAAATCATCCTTTTGAATATCTATAAAGTTACTAATCACATATAAGTTTTTGATGTCATATTCTTTAATAATGTCTTTCTTTTGTCCTTCTGTTAACACAATGACACCGTCTATCAAACCTGCTTTTTTCAATATATAATCTTCATGTTTCTTTTTAGCACCGCTATTATCAAAGTTTTTATGATGGTTAGTGTGAATAACCGAGAATTTTTTGGCCTTTTTATGCTTAGTATTTAACATTTTAGGAAAGCTACCTGGACCATCACAAATCATAATACTATTCTTATCGTCTTTGACTAGCCTTTCTAAAAAATAACTACAAAATTCAACATTATTACTAAATTGCTTTTTCTCATTAATTAAATAGGTATTACCAATCACACCATTTTTAGCGCTAATCTGTCTATATAAATATAAGTAAGTTTGATTATCATAAAATTGTTCAGCAACCAGTTTATTATCTTTATTAAATACATCAACTTTATGTATTTTGTTATTAAATAAATATACTCGTTTTAATCGTGTATTATTTTCAAATACATCGATAACGCTTTGTTGGCGATTTATCTTTCGTTTATAAGCTATATATTTACCACTTTTATTATTAAAATATCTTGATATATTTTTATTTTGTTTTATCTCCACAGTACCTTTTAACATTTTTGCAAATTCTTTATATGGATGACTATTTTTCTTTCTTATTAATTTGTTAGATTTCTTTTTAAAATAGATAAATGGATTAAACATTTCCGTTCTTTTATCCCTTTTATTTGAAGATACTAAACTTTTAAGAATGCTATCATAATGTACTTTATAATCAAAAGTAACTATATGTCCTTTGATTTTATGATCAAAAAAGTACTTACTTCTTGTAAGCATAGCTGTCGTCATGCCGCCTTTATTAACATCTAACTCATGCACTATCATATATGCTTGCTTCATTGATGACCTCCTTGCTGTCATTGCTTAATGCACTTCACTTCTAACTATCAAATAAATGTCTAACCAATCGTTCACTTGACCTGCCATCTTGATATTTAAAATGTTTATTTAAAAAAGGTTCTACTTTATATTGATCAAAGTCTTCATTATTAAGCGAATCCATTAACGCTTCAAATGTTTGCACTATTTTACCAGGTACAAACGTTTCATAACTTTCATAAAAATCTCGTGTCGTAATATAATCTTCTAAATCAAATGCATAAAATAACATCGGTTTTTTAAATACTGCAAATTCATATATTAATGAAGAGTAATCACTAATCAAAATATCCGTAATAAATAACAAGTCATTTACTTCTCTTAATTCAGATATATCCAAGAAATACTTTTTAAATTTATTCGGAATTTTCAATTTATTTTTAACAAATGGATGCATTTTAAATAAAACTATGGCATTGTTATCTTCGCAATATTTAGCCAACCTTTGGAAATCAATTTTAAAGAACGGATAGTGTGCAGTATGATGTCCGCTTCCTCGAAATGTTGGTGCAAATAATATCACTTTTTTTCCTTTAATATTAGGTATTACTGTTTCCATTTTATTGATAATTTTAGTTTTATATTCTTCATCAAATAATATATCTGTTCTAGGTACTCCAGTAGGTATTACATTTTGTTCTTTTATCCCAAATGCTTCTGCATAATACGGAATATCATTTTCCGAAGAAACATATGCTTTAGTATAATTTCTATGATTAAGAGAATTAAAGAATGGCCCACCCTTTTTTCCTGTTCTACTAAACCCTACTGTCTTAAAGGCCCCAACTGCGTGCCAAACTTGTATAATCTCTTGTGACTTGCGAAATTTAACTTTATAAAGCATAGGGTGATAATCATCAACGAAAATATAATCTGCTTTTCCTAATAAATATGGGAATTTAAATTTATCTATAAACTTTCTTCTTTCTGTAATATGGGGTTTGAATAACGCATGAATATCGTATTTTTGGTCTAAATTAGCTTTAATCATTTCATCATATATGAATTTGAAATTGCCAGACATATTTGACCTTGAATCCGAAGTAAATAATACTGTTTTACCCTTTCGAAGATGGAAAAACTTAGTAACATAAAATATTGATTTGAAGATACTATCTCGAATGTTATATGCATAACTTCTATATTTAAGTCTCATCTCTTTATACATTTCTATTAACATACTATTTCTCTTTCTCGGCACCTTATACATTACATTTAATACAAGTTCGTTTACTTCACTTGAAATTTCGGGTTTAACTGTATAAACAGTCGTATTAGAGCTACCACCTTTATGGAATTCTTTCATTAATCTTTCAAGTAAAAAGTTCATTTTTGCGTTTGAGGTTTCCAGAGCTTCATACGAGACTAACTCTGTCTCATCAAGCTGTTCATAAAATTGATTAATGACTTCTTGATTCATAGTAGCAATATGTTCTTCTTGTTGTTTATTAACTAGTAGGTACTGTCCTGAAGATAAATAATAGCCATTATCAAGAATAGCCACATTAAATCGACAAATAAATCTGTTTTCATTAATTTCAACTTGATTAGCTTTTAATTCTTTTGTTTCTGTTAAGTTTCTTAAAACAAACTCACTCTTTTCAATATTTAAATTATCTACATGTCCTTCTATAAATAACTGCACTCTTTCCCAGTAAATATTATCTATATATAGTTTTGTCTTGATCAATATGAGCATCCTTTCGTATTACATAATCCATTTCAAAACTGTTTTTCCCCATGAATTAGATAAATCTGATTCAAAAGCGTTGATAACATCATTAATAGTACGAATTTCAAACTGTTCGCCTTTTAATAATGCTAACTTGTCAATAATGTCAGGGTGTTTTTCATAAAGATTAACTACATTTTTAAAGTCTTCAGCACCACTTCGACTACTACCTATAACGGTCAGCCCTTTTTCTAAAATAAGTCTAGTATTGATTTCAACTGGCATTTCACTAACACCTAATAAAGAAATACTTCCTTCTGGTGTAATTAAATTAATGATTTGGTTGATTGCATCTTGGCTACCTTTACCTCCAACACATTCAAACCCATGATCTATGTCTAAATCATCGGCTATATTATCTATGTGGTATAGACCATTCACGAAAGAAAAATGACTTAATTTATAATCTGTTTTTCCAAAAACATATATTTGTGCTTCTGGATATAATTTTCTAAGTAGAAGTGCGGTAATATAACCTAAATTGCCATCTCCCCATACGCCAAACGACGATTTATGACCAGTTGCCTTTTGTTCAAAACGATCAATCGCATGCAAACTAACAGTAACTAATTCCGTGTATGACAATATACTTAAGTCGCTACCTTCTGGCAGAGGTACAACTCTATCATGTTTTAATAAATTGAAATCTTGCATAAATCCATCATAGCCACTCGATTTAAATTGACTGGTTGGTAAATAGTTTTCTGAAATGAAATCACTATTTTCTATTGGCGTATTGGGAACCATGACTACTTTAGTACCTATTTTAAAGATACCTTTACTATCGAATACAACTTCACCTACCCCTTCATGAATTAAAGACATAGGCAACTTCTTTTTTAACGTTTGTTTATCTCTATTACCTGTATAATATCGTTGATCTGCAGCGCAAATGGATAAATATTGAGGACGAACTATAACATAATCACTAAAAATATCGACACTATCGTATGAAACTTCAAATTGTCTTGGAGAAGTAAGGCGATAAATTTGATTAATCATGATGGATGTCACCTTTGATAATAGCGTTAGCTACTTGTAAGTCATATGGCGTCGTTACTTTAATATTGAATGTTTCTCCTCTAACTAGTTTGACTGTCTGATTATTTTCAACGATAATTTTGCAAGCATCCGTCAATACTTCTTTTTGTTTCTCATTTAATCGGTTGTAACTTTCTTTCAATAATTTGATTTTAAAAGACTGCGGGGTCTGTCCTTGGTACATATGACTTCTTATTGGAATAGAAGTGACGCTGTCTTGATTTTCAGCAACGACAATAGTATCAATAGCTTCAATAACAGTGTCTACAGCACCATATTTAATAGCACCGTCAATATTTTCTTTGATTATTCGATATGTTAAAAAAGGCCTCACAGCATCGTGAGTGACTATAATATCGTCTTCTTCTATAGGTTTATATTTTTCAATATGTTCAACAATATTCATAATCGTTTCATTTCTATCTTTACCGCCTGCAATGACATCAATTCTTGAATCTGAAATATTATATTTTTTCAATGTATCAATCGTATGAGATAGCCATTTTGACGGTGTAGCAATGATGATTTTTTCAAATTCGTTTAACAAAATGAATTTCTCAATTGTATGTATTAAAATCGGTTTATTATCTAAATCTAAAAATTGCTTAGGTAAAGGAACATTCCCCATTCTTGAACCTATTCCACCAGCAAGTATTCCAGCATATTTCATTTATCAACTCTCCTTTTAATCGTAACAAGGATATCATTTTAAAATTATTATATAACATATTTAATATATAACATAACAAACTAAGTTGTCTATCTCTATATTAGCGAAGTGATTCATAATGAATACGGCTTTTTATAATGACTAAAAATATGTTGATAAATAAAACTAAATCTACAAATTTATGTTTTATTTTTAATTCTGAGTATTCCTATAATATTTACAATCATACCCTTGATTTATAAAAATAACAGTTATATTCTTAATACATAACTTTTATAAAAAATGAATTGTTAAGGGAGTGTTGATTTTGGTTCCATTTTTAACAGTGGTTAATGTTATTGTGCTTATTGCCTTTATTGTCATGTTAAATGTCATGGCTAGAAAGCATATATCATTTCCTAAACGTGTGTTTACAGCATTAGCTATAGGCATCATTTTAGGCATCGCAATGCACCTCATTTATGGTGTGGACTCAAAAGTAATCGAAACTACAAGCGATTGGTTTAGTATCGTAGGTGACGGATATGTCGCATTACTACAAATGATTGTTATGCCGCTTATCTTTATTTCAATCGTTTCAGCATTTAGTAAAATTCAAATTGGGGATAAATTCGCTAAAATTGGTAGCTACATTTTTATGTTCCTCATCGGAACTGTTGCAATAGCTGCATTAGTAGGTATTGGATATGCTTTATTATTCGGTTTAGATGCATCTTCAATTGATTTAGGTAGTGCAGAACATTCACGTGGTAGTGAAATTTCAAAAGAAGCTAAAAACTTAACTGCACACACATTACCTCAACAAATATTAGAATTATTACCAAGCAATCCTTTCTTAGATTTTACTGGTCAAAGAACTACGTCTACGATTGCCGTAGTAATATTCGCTTCATTTGTAGGATTCGCCTATTTACGTGTAGCTCGTAAAGAACCTAATCATGGTGATGTACTTAAACGTGGTATAGAAGCCATTTATTCAGTTGTCATGGCTATTGTTACTTTCGTATTAAGATTGACACCATATGGTATCTTAGCCATTATGACATCAACGATTGCGACAAGTGACTTTGCTGCTATATGGACTTTAGGTAAATTTATGATTGCATCTTATGCAGCACTAATTACGATGTATATCATTCACTTAATCATTTTATCTATCCTTGGTATTAATCCAATAAAATATATGAAGAAAACATTCGAAGTGCTAGTGTTTGCCTTCACATCACGTTCAAGTGCTGGTGCGTTACCATTAAATATCCAAACACAAACAACACGTCTTGGTGTTCCTGAAGGTATCGCAAACTTCTCAGCAACATTCGGTTTATCAATTGGACAAAATGGATGTGCGGGTATCTACCCTGCTATGCTTGCAATTATGGTTGCACCAGTAGCTCATGTAGATATCGACTTACAGTTCATCGTGACATTAGTAGCAGTTGTTATCATAAGTTCATTTGGTGTTGCAGGTGTAGGTGGCGGTGCGACATTCGCTTCTATCTTAGTTTTATCAACTCTAAACTTACCTGTAGCTTTAGCCGGGGTTTTAATTTCTATAGAACCACTTATGGACATGGGTCGTACTGCACTTAACGTCAACGATTCTATTTTAGCCGGTACTGGTACCGCAAAACTCACTAAAAATTGGGACAAAAAATCATTTGAATCTAATGAATACGGTGAATTAACAACGAATTAAATTTCAGATTAAAAAAGGGAGAATGCCTATTGTAGTGGCATTCTCCCTTTTTATGTTCATGTGTTTATTATTTTTTAATTAATCCTGCATTATTTAATTGATTCAACATGTCTAATCTTGTTTTATTTCCCATAAATGATTCAATTTGTTCTGACCATGTTTCGCTTCTTTCACCATTGGTACGTTCTTTATAATAATTACTAATTGTTTGATCATAATCTTGTAGTTCACTAATTTGTTTGTCTTTATCTGAATTATATTTGTTTCTATGGAAGACATGTTCTAAAGGTAAGCGGGGTTTCGCTGCACCATTTTCATTATTAGCTGGTTCACCAACAGCCATTCCAAATAGAGGGAAGGTATATTCAGGTAAGTCTAAAATCTCACGTACTCGTCCAACATCGTTACGTAATGAACCTAAATAAACCATACCATACCCCATATCTTCAGCTGCGACTGCAATGTTTTCTGCAACAAGTGCAACATCAATAGAACCTACTAATAAACCTTCAGCTGATTCAAATGAAATTTCCATATTTGATTCTGCTTTTTCATTAACTAAATTATGACGATAATAATCTAAAACAAATACAAATAAAAATCCATTTTCAACAACATACGGTTGTCCTGATACTTCTTTCAAATCTTCTTTAATTTTAGGGTCATCAACACCAATGATTGAATATGCTTGTAAAAAACTAGATGTTGATGCGCTTTGACCTGCTTCAACCAATTTCTCTACTATTTCTTGGCTTAATGGTGTTGTTTTAAAACGACGCACCGAATGATGCTTTTTCATTAACTCATATACATAATCTGACATTATAGTTCCACTCCTATATATTCGAAAAATAAAATTCCCGTAATTTATCTTTAATTATTGTATACCCTTTTCAATTAGATTTTAAATGAGTTGCACTCACTAAAATGATAGTCTTACAATGATTAAATCGTGTTTTATGAAAGTTATGATTTAACATGTTAGTATCGAGGTATAGTATGATGTAATAAAATTACACCATATTATCAATCATAAGTATTTAGTTGAGAATGAAGTTATTATTTTAATATTAAAAAGTATCATTATTAATATTAATAATTACTTACTCTATTCTAAATAATAATTTCATTAGATATGCTAAAACACTTACAACATCAATTTTAAAAGTATATATTCATATGTACGAGTTGATGAAGTTGACTATTTAATATCTAGATGTAATAATATTAAACAAGATATTAGAATTATTATAATTAAACAATGATTGTTATCTAATTCTAATAAAACATTCTCAATTAATCAGGAGGAATTTAACTATGTCTTTAATTAATAAAGAAATCTTACCATTCACAGCGCAAGCTTACGATCCAAAGAAAGATGAATTCAAAGAAGTATCTCAAGAAGACTTAAAAGGTTCTTGGAGTGTAGTATGCTTCTATCCTGCAGACTTCTCATTCGTTTGTCCAACTGAATTAGAAGACTTACAAAACCAATATGACAAATTACAAGAATTAGGCGTAAATGTATTCTCAGTTTCTACTGATACTCATTTCGTACACAAAGCTTGGCATGATCATTCAGATGCTATCAGCAAAATCCAATACAATATGATTGGTGACCCTTCTCAAACAATCACTCGTAACTTCGACGTATTAGATGAAGAACTTGGTCTAGCACAACGTGGTACATTCATTATCGACCCTGATGGTGTTGTACAAGCTGCAGAAATAAATGCTGATGGAATCGGCCGTGACGCTAGTACATTAGTTCACAAAATCAAAGCTGCTCAATATGTACGTCAACATCCAGGTGAAGTTTGCCCTGCAAAATGGGAAGAAGGTTCTGAAACTTTACAACCAGGATTAGACTTAGTAGGTAAAATTTAAGGAGGCATTAATTAATTATGCTTAATGCTGATTTAAAACAACAATTACAACAATTACTTGAGCTAATGGAAGGCGACGTTGAATTCGTCGCTAGCCTTGGCTCTGATGATAAATCTAAAGAATTAAAAGAATTATTAGATGAAGTAACAGAGATGTCATCTCACATCACTCTTACTGAAAAAGAATTGAAACGTACACCTAGTTTCTCAGTAAATCGTCCAGGCGAAGAAACTGGTATTACTTTCGCAGGTATTCCTTTAGGTCACGAATTTAACTCACTTGTATTAGCTATTTTACAAGTAAGTGGTCGTCCACCTAAAGAACAACAATCTGTTATTGATCAGATTAAAGGACTTGAAGGTTCATTCCATTTTGAAACCTTTGTAAGTTTAACTTGTCAAAAATGTCCAGATGTTGTTCAAGCATTAAACTTAATGAGTGTAATCAACCCTAACATTACACATACAATGATTGACGGTGCAGTATTCCGTGAAGAATCTGAAAACATCATGGCAGTACCTGCTGTCTTCTTAGATGGAGAAGAGTTTGGTAACGGCCGTATGTCAATTCAAGATATTCTTAACCAATTAGGAAGTACTGCTGACGCATCAGAATTCGAAGGCAAAGACCCTTATGATGTATTAGTTATCGGTGGCGGTCCAGCAAGTGGTAGTGCTGCAATTTATACGGCACGTAAAGGTTTACGCACTGGTATTGTGGCTGACCGCATTGGTGGACAAGTTAATGATACTGCTGGTATTGAAAACTTCATTACTGTTAAAGAAACAACAGGTTCTGAATTTTCATCTCATTTAGCAGACCATATTGCTCAATACGACATTGATACTATGACTGGTATTCGTGCTACTAATATTGAAAAAACAGATAGTGCAATTCGCGTTACGTTAGAAAACGATGCTGTACTAGAAACTAAAACAGCCATCATTTCTACAGGTGCAAGTTGGCGTAAACTTAATATTCCAGGCGAAGATCGTTTACTCAACAAAGGTGTTGCTTTCTGCCCTCACTGTGATGGTCCTTTATTTGAAAACAAAGACGTTGCAGTAATCGGTGGCGGTAACTCAGGTGTTGAAGCAGCGATTGATTTAGCTGGAATTGTTAAGCATGTCACTGTCTTCGAATATTCAGAAGAATTGAAAGCTGACAGTGTACTTCAAAATCGTTTACGTTCATTATCAAATGTTGATATCAAAACTAAAGCAAGAACAACAGAAGTTATTGGTGAAGACCATGTCACTGGTATTAAATACGAAGATATGAACACTGGCGAAGAACAAGTGGTTAATTTAGATGGTATCTTTGTACAAATCGGTTTAGTACCTAACACAGCATGGATATCAGATGCTGTTGAATTAAATGGTCGTGGAGAAGTTGTTATTGATAATAATAACA
Organism: Staphylococcus sp. 8AQ; assembly: GCF_902506595.1. NCBI lineage: Bacteria > Bacillati > Bacillota > Bacilli > Caryophanales > Staphylococcaceae > Staphylococcus > Staphylococcus sp. 8AQ. The sequence continues at coordinate 2,420,056 of NZ_LR733871.1, read as the reverse complement.
GCACAAACGTTCCAGGTATCTTTGCCGCTGGTGACGTGACTGATCAGAAAAACAAACAAATCATTATTTCTATGGGTGCAGGCGCAAATGCTGCCCTAAACGCATTCGATTATATTATTAGAAATTAATACCCGCTATAAAACATTTCATTAAAATATATCTTCAAAACAGAATTCCTTAATGGAATTCTGTTTTTTTATTATTATATTCAATAAACATGTTATGATATAAGTAATGAAAAATTTTTATCTTTTAACATCGTTGGGTTTTTACATTATGACGTAAACTGTTTTCTAGTCTAAATCCATCACACATCATATATTTTAAAGGAGCTATTATGAATACCTTAAATCATATTACTAAAGTGAAAATTTATGAAATCCAAACATTTTTAGACATCCCTAGAAAACTTTCACCACTCGAAACCTTACATATTGCTTTTCAACCACACAATGTGAACCTTATTTATAACAATATGGGAAAAGACGAACAAACATACATCGAAAACTTGTTAAAGGATGCTTCATCAACTGTTAACGTTAATGAAGACATAAAGACTACTTGCAAATTAACAGATCAATTAGGATTCTTCTATAAAGAATCTACAGATGAATATATTATAGACCCTATCTATTTAAATAAGGTAAATGAATATGTTTTTACTGGACTCTATGAATATAAAGACTTAGATAATGATAACAAGCAATTGCTAAAAGAATTTAAAAAGCTAGATGAAAAAGTACGCTACAATATAGAACATACTAATTTAAAAGATTATTTAACAACATTAAAAGCAAAAGATATTCAAAACATCTTAAAATTTTACAAATTTAAAAATACTTCAAAATTAAAAAAAGCTGATGCTGTGAAATTAATCAATGATACATTCTTTGAAAATAATGAATTGTTAGAACGTGTATTCAATCAATTTACAAATTCAACATTATTTATATTTCAATCTATATATGAAAACGACAAAAATTATACTTCTAATATAGATATCGCATCGACAATTAATGACGTTCAAGAACTCACTTCACCATCACAGTTATTCAATTATTCATTTATATTCAATTACAATGCACGTTATAATATCGTTTCGATACCATATGACGCATTAGATTTTATAGATAAATATATTCAGTCAACTGGTGGCTTAGAATCGGTTATTGATGACCAAATTGAAAGAATCGGCACTCAAAAAGATAATATATTTGAATCACTAGCAGAACATTCATTAATCTCTGAAATTGAGGATGATTTAACTGGTTGGGATAGTTTAGGCGACTTTGATAGCTTAGCAGATTCTGAAGACAATTTTACTGAAAATGATATCATTGAGGCATTTGAGGAAAATAATCCAGATAATAAAGACGAGTTAGATAACAGTACATTAGAATCAGTTAACATAGAAAATTATATGGATCCAGAAATCCGTCAAAATCTAGTGCAAGAGCAATTGAAGCATTTTAAAAATGATCCTAAAAAACAACATTACGTTACACCTCTAAATATCTATATTGCAATCACAAATCTGTATGGTTATGCTTCTTTAGAGCGTGTGTCCTATTTGATGAAACATCTATATAATAAAGAGATGACTCAAAATGACATCAAAGATGAGATTAAAGATATGGATATTAATCGTTTAGTGACTATTCAAAACGATATGCTATTACATCCTGTCATTCCTTTGTTAACAAATAGTAGTGATATTGATGACCCGTTTAAAGAGTTCTATGTACCAGACAATTTAGATGAACTGCTAACATATGTAAACAATGAATATTATGAACGCAATACCAAACTTAAACAGTTCATTAAATTCATTAGAAATAACATTAAAGCAAATGATGATATTGAAAAAGAAAAAGCCGTACAGTATATACTATTTCATTTAAGAATAGCACCCGATGAAGAACATGCTGTTGAAATGATGAACAATCTTATTAAAGAGGATAAGATTTTACCAGTTCCAGATAAAACATTGAGCAAACAAATAGAAAAAGGTTGGACTCATCTGAGATTATGGAGTACACGTGGTTTTACAGTTCAAGAAATCTTGAATTCCACTAAATAATGAACGTACACAAAATGTTCATAGTTCATTATTTAATCAATGCTTAAACATTCAAATCATTTTTGATACGTGATACGCTATAATATATAATAAATTAAACACAATGAATATTGTACGAATAAAAGGAGTACCAAACCTAATGAAGAAAAGAGTCCTACTCACGTTAATCTTATCATTTGCACTTGTACTATCAGCTTGTGCCAATAAAAGTGAAGATGACAATGATCAAGATTCACATAGTAATGCTCATGCACCTAAAAATGCTAAGCAATTAAAAGAAAAAGATATTTTCACTTCTAACAAAAAGAATGCAACAATAAGTGAAGATGAAATGAACAAAGCACTTGAAAAATATTTACAAGTCAATAGCGATATTCTTGATAATAAGTACGTTATCCAACACCAATTAGATCGTCAAAGTGATAGCAGTAAAAAGATTACTAAAAAACAATCAGATCGTTTAAGTGAACTATCTAATTTGGCTGTTAAAAACGACTTACACTTCAAAAAATTCGTGAATAATAATAAAATTCCAAATGAATATAAAGATCCAACCAATCGTATTATCAAATATTTCAAAGCATTAAATAGTACTATTGCTGATGTCGATGAAGAGATTGAACAATTAAACTATCAACCTCAAAATTCAATCAATGTTGTTGATGTGCCAACTAACTATGCAGGCGATGTAAATAAAAAACAACAAGATAAAATCAAATCATTCTTGGATAAGAAAAATATCAAGACAGATGTTTTTGATAAATAGTAAATAAGCTTCTATTCGGTAAGTTTCATTATGAAAACTAATCGAGTAGAAGCTTTTTGTATGCTGTATTTATTTGGTTATACGCATTTATCGTAACATTGACATCATTACAATACTTAGTCACACTAATAAATGAGCAAAATTTTAAAAACAACATATATTTATAGGAGTGAGAACATGAAACGTCGCGTAATTTTTGTGATTATTGCAATTTTATCAACTGTTGCTACAATCATTATGTGCGCTAAGCATCCGACAGGCCCACATACAATAAGCTTAGATAAACCTGCAGAACTTTGGACTGCTATTGGTACTGTAGTTGCATTTGCGCTACCTGCACTTATTTTAAGTATTTTCAATCATCTTACTACTAGAATTATATCTAGCGTTCTACAAATTATTGCAATTGTACCTTGGTCTGGATTAGCTGTTGTCGCATTTATCCTAGAAGACTATTCAGTCGGTATTACTGCTGCAATTTCTGTTATTTTAATTATTATTAGTACATTCGTCACTTTAATTGTAGGATATCCCAAACAGAAGAAACAAAATTCATAAAACAAGACACCCGGCTGTCTTAATTTATAAAAAAAGTGAAATGCGTTTGTATTATACACGCATTTCACTTTTTTTATTATATTTCAATCAAATATGGCTTACAGTTTTCAACGTTAGCAGTTAATGCTTCGTCTTTTGTTAGTTGCTCTAAATAAACAAATAGACATCTAATAACAACTTGATGCGCTACAATAACAATCTCTTCTGCCTTTTCATCTACAATCGTATCGAAAAACATCGAAACTCTATCATAAACATCTTGATAACTTTCTCCTTCAGGTGCTTTTTGAGTAAAGCTATGGCGAAAATCTTTGTAATTATCGTCATTAAAATATTTATAAAAATGCTGATCTTCCGAAACCTCTTTTTTAAATTTACCTTCAAATACACCTAATGATCTCTCTTTAAGTAAATCTGTAGAAGTCGTAGGAATATTGCATGGAAATATTGCTTCATATGTTTGCTGTGTTCTCAATAAACTTGATACGTACACATGGTCAATCGTTTTATTCGCAAAGTAACTTACTAATGCTTGTGCACTTTCAGTCCCCTTTTCAGTTAATGGCACATTAAGTTGACCACAGAAATAAGGTTCTCCGTGCTTATTATCATAATTTGATTTAGATTCACCATGTCTTACTAAATATACTTTCACATTAATTCCCACCCTAATTTGCTTAACTTGATTTACTTAATAATAAATTAATTGATAGACCAATCAAAATAATACCTACTGCATAATCAAAAATTGCTTTAATTTTCGGATTACTGAATAATAATTTAATATATTGGAATATGAATACACAAAATAAAAACCAACAACATACGACTAACACTACAGATAAGACTAAAACTGCTACTTGAGATGTCATATGTATATTTCCTTGTGATAAAAATTGAGGTAGTATACTCACGTAATAAAGTAATGCTTTAGGATTTAATATGGTGCTTAAGAATCCTTGTCTATACGATGAAAGATATGAAACTTTGTTTAAATCTTGCTTTTGATCATTAAAAGACATGGATTGACGTGCTGATAAAATAGAACGAATACCTAAATAAATTAAGTAACACGCCCCAAATATTTTAATTAATAGAAAGACGTAATATAAACTTGTTAATATGTATATAATTCCGAAAATAGCTAAACTCGCATAAACAATATGACCAGTCGTAATGCCCAATGCAGCTAACATACCATTTCTTTTTCCAGAATGGACAGTATTCTTCATGACAATTAGAAAATCTGGTCCTGGTACAATAATCATTAATAGTGAAATTAAAATAAACGTTACAATACCTTCCAAGATGAATCCCTCCATAATAGTATCCTATCAATAGCCGTATAAACATACAACAGAACGAAAAATATTGAGAATAGACTAACAATTTATGTATATAAAATTAATAGAATTAAACATATTCAAATGTGATTGCATAATTAAAATTAAATGTGTACAACGAAAAAATATTAATAGAATTAAGTTGTTTTAATTGGTATTTTAATTTAATTCATGATACTATGTACATGTAGTTATTAAGTAACTACAAAGTCTTTTATATTCATGAACATAATACTCCTGGATGGCGTTACCCAGCGTCATCCTCTTTTTATGCAAAAATTTAAGTGATATTGCAATTTGCATTTTATAAATTATTTAAAAATCATTTACTTTATTTATTAACTATCTTTTAGGGTACAAAATAAATGAGGAGGGTTTTTATGAAAACACTTATTATAATATTAGGCATACTAGTTATGTTGTCATGGAGTTACCTATTCTATGTATTTAAAAAGAAGGGTTATAGCCAACAATCAATTAGAATTCAAAATATTATCCTTCTTTCTTGTCTTTTAACACTTCTAATGACCATTTTAGCAAGCATATACGTAGAATAATAAACTGATACTTACAATTCCAAAATAAAATGATATACAAAAATAGAGATGTCCTTATTTTCGAAGGTCATCTCTATAACTATATTTCAATTATTTTTTTCTTAAGGCTTTTAAGATTAAAGAAACTACAAAAATTAAAATAATTGAACCTAGTAATGCTGGGAAGATATAAATTCTACCTAATTCTGGACCCCAATGTCCAAAAATCATTGATCCAACCCAAGCACCAACGATACCAGCAATAACATTACCTAAAATACCTCCTGGGATATCTTTACCAAGAATTGCGCCTGCAATCCAACCGATAAGACCACCTACGATGATCATTCCTATTAGTCCAAACATGTATCTTCACTCCCTTCAATATGTAATTATTATATTGTCTACTTAAGGTGTATACCCCATATTCACTATTCGAAACGAATTTGGATAAAAATTTATTAAATTCAGTAAATAAATAGATATTTATTGATTGATTCTTATTAATCATTAGTTTAAAATTTTTAATTGCGATTAATTTAACAAAAATAAATAACTACTAACTAAATGGGATGGTTGTTAACATAATGATTATGGGAGGATGCATTATATGAAGAAAAATAAACTATCCTTTTTTAAAATATGCTTCGATGTGTTGAGTGCTATTTCAATTATTCTAATCCTATCTATTATTACACTTAACTTCTTTATCAAAGGTCATTTACACGGTCAGTTTGAAATCGGATTTCATGTGGAAAGCAAACAAATATATTTAATGACATTTTTAATTCTATTAATTATTTGTAGCAGCTTAACTTCATATATTATTGGCCATGTTAGTAAGAATAAATAGGAAAAAGCTATGGTTATGACATTTATTATCAAGTGTCTTAACCATAGCTTTTTTGATGATTTATATTTGACTTTATTCAGGAATAAATACTTCTGCTTCACTATCATTTGGATAGTAATATCCGTTTGGAATACATTGCAATTCTATCAATAAGTTCCATTCTGTTTTTAAATAGACACTACTACTCTTTTCGCTATCTTCATATCTAGAATTATCATGTTTTTCTGATAAAGGTATTGCTCCTGCTTCTACTGCTTGTTTGATTGCTACATCCATATCTTCTACAAAAATTGAAATATGATTGAAACCCAAATCTTCTAATCTTAATGGTGATTTTTGATCACTATTTTGAATTTCAAACATTTCTATATTGGCACCATTACCTATGACAATCATTCTTTGCTTTATAATTTCTGCTCCTTCTGATAAACCAAGCATTCTCTCAACCTCTTTACCCTTACGAGGTTCGTCATCATAAGTTAATCCATCATAAGCAACTTTTGCTCCAAATGCATTTTTTAAAAATTTTGTTGCTTCATCGATATTGGGAACAGTTAAACCTACATGATTAATACCTTTAATATTATCCATCAACAATACTCCTAACCGTATTTTTTATTAACTCGTTACTTCTAATAACAAGTTGTAACAAGCGATTTAATTTACTTTACTCTACTTAATTCCCCCTATTTAATGGAGCATATTCATTGATAAGATTTTTAATAATATTAAGATATTACTTACCTATCTTTTCTAAATCATTCGTACATTGCCTTATCTCTAGTTTTAAAAAACACAAAAATAACCCCGTAAGCCTTAAGCCTACGGGGTTTGACAATAAATTATATATTATTGTTCTTCTTTAACATATGGTAATAAAGCCATATGACGTGCACGTTTGATAGCAGCTGTCAACATACGTTGATATTTAGCTGAAGTACCAGTTACACGACGTGGTAAAATTTTACCGCGTTCTGAGATAAAACGTTTTAATAATTCAGTGTCTTTATAATCGATATGAGTAATACCATTTGCTGTGAAATAGCATACTTTTTTACGACGACGTCCGCCTCTTCTTGGTCCACCTGCCATGGTTAACTGCCTCCTTTTAATTTATTTTTTAATTAGTTATTTTTTAGAATGGTAAATCATCATCACTAATATCAATAGGTCCGTTTGCATTTGCAAATGGGTTATCTGATTGATTTGAATTAGATTTAGATGAATTGTTGTTATACGAAGTATTTTGTCCTGATTGTTGACCACCGAATCCTTGACCGTAGTCTTGGAATTCGTTGTTTTGTGAACGTTGGCCACCGCCGTTTTGTGAATTCTTAGGTTCAAGGAATTGAACACTGTCACAAACGACTTCAGTTACAAAGATACGACGACCTTCTTGATTTTCATAACTACGTGACTGTATGCGACCATCAACGCCAGCTAAACTACCTTTAGATAAGTAGTTATTTACATTTTCTGCTTGTCTTCTAAAAACAACACAGTTAATGAAATCTGCTTCGCGTTCCCCTTGAGCATTCGTGAAAGTACGATTAACTGCTAGAGTAAATGTCGCTACACTTACGCCTGAGGGAGTGGTTCTGTATTCTGGATCTTTCGTCAAACGACCTACTAATACAACTCTATTTATCATTTAAACGCCCCCGTCCAATTATTACTTATCTTGGTCTTCACGGATAACGATGTAACGAATGATATCGTCATTGATTTTAGCTAAACGTTGGAATTCGTCAGTAGCTCTATTGTTATCTGATTTGATACGTACGATGTTATAGAAACCTTCTTTGAAATCATTGATTTCATAAGCTAGGCGACGTTTACCCCAGTCTTTTACTTCTAAAACTTCTGATCCTTCTGAAGCTAAGATACCGTTAAAGCGTTCTACAACTGCTTTTTTCGCATCTTCTTCAATGTTTGGACGTACGATGTACATAATTTCATATGTTCTCATTGTATATTTGCACCTCCTTGTGGTCTATACGGCTTACCATCATTTTTGTGATAAGCAAGGAATAATTTTCATTACTCACAATCAAGAATTATAGCACAGAGTATTACTTTTTACAATCATATTTAATAATACATAGTCCTTAAAAATTATCATTAGCTTTGTAACTGACAGTTATCCATTAATTTAGAATGCCCGCACACTTATTTTTTGTATAAATTTTTTAATAACTTTTTATAAAAATAAACATTAATCTACATAGTAAAATTTATCGGTATATTGTGCAATTTTTATCATTGTAAATAGAATTTAATTGTAATAATATCATTGTTACGTTTTTAATTTAATTGCATTTAATTTTTATAAACAAAGGAGTACATATATGTTAAAGAAAGTATCATACTCGGTGTTAGCCGCATCGATGTTAACTACAATTTCAGGTATCAATTTATCATACGCTGACGAAAATTCAAAAAATACTGATGACAATAAAAATGAAAAAGGCACAATGGGTTATGGTTATCAACAATATATGAAAAAACATCCAGAAAAAGCTGAAAATAAAACACAAAATCGTTCTACTTTTTCAACTAAATCTCGTGCAGCAACAACAAATAATGGTGAGCGAGTATTAGATATTTCTGAATGGCAAGGTAATTTGACTGACGCTCAAGTCAAACAATTAAAGAAAAAGTATGACTTTATAATCATTCGAGGACAATACGGATCTGAATATGTCGATAAATGTTTACAACATAATTCTGAACTATTAGATAAGAACAATATGAAGTTTGGTGTTTATTCGTATAGTATGTATGAAAATGCTGACGATGCTCGCTACGAAGCGAAAATGTTATATAATCGTGCGCCAAAAGCTGAATTTTATGTTAATGACTACGAACAACAAACTGTTACTTCTGGCGATGCTAATACCGCCACAATAGCATGGGCTAACCAAATGAAAAAATTAGCTGGCGATAAAAAAGTTCTATTCTACTCTTATGAGAATTTTATGGTAAACAATGTGGCAAATGCCGTTAGTTCATACGATGGTTACTGGTTAGCGTCATATCAAGCTCAAGAACCAACTCGCGAAAAAGTACTTTGGCAATATACTGATAGCTTCTACTCACCAGAGTTAAACCAGAACGTAGATGCTAACTATGTAGATTCAAACGTAAACACAAACTGGTTTACATCGTAAATTTTTATAAAAAGCACTTCACAAATACGAACACTTGTTCTATAATAATGTTGAGGTGTTAAACATGAAATTGAATTTAGATTGGGATAAAGACTTTCAAGAGTTTCAAGATATATTAAATTGTGGTTTACACCCAGAATGGTTGTATAATGCTAAAGCAAATATGATTTTAGAGCCTGCCTATACTGGTGAAGGTAAACAATTTTTTAGAACAACAGATATTATTAAAGCAAGCGAAACTATTCCTTTCTTTTAAAATAAATTATCTTTAAATCAAGCAATGTAGTCTGTCACTAAGCAACTCCGACCTAGCACTACATTGCTTTTTTTAATATTAAAAAACTACTCTAGATATTCTAGAGTAGTTATAATCCCTATTATTTAACGTTTATACATTAAATCTGAAGTGGACAATGTCGCCATCTTGCATGATATAATCTTTACCTTCTAAGCGTTGTCTACCCGCTTCTTTAGCACCATGTTCTCCACCATGTTCAACGTAATCACTATAACTTGTTACTTCTGCACGAATGAAACCACGTTCGAAGTCAGTATGAATAATTCCGGCACATTGAGGTGCTGTCATTCCTTGTACGAATGTCCATGCACGTACTTCTTGTACACCAGCAGTGAAGTATGTTGATAATCCTAATAAATCATAAGTTGTACGAATTAAACGATCTAATCCTGGTTCTTCGATACCTAAATCTTCTAAGAACATTTCTTTATCTTCGTCATCTAATGTTGCTATTTCTTCTTCGATTTTCGCACTAATTACAATTACTTCAGAATCTTCTTGTGCAGCATAATCACGAATTGCTTTAACTTTATCGTTTTCTTCATCGCCAATTTCATCTTCACCAACATTAGCAATATATAACATTTTTTTAGAAGTTAATAATTGTGCTTGGTTAACCCATTTTTGATCTTCATCATTGAATTCAATACTACGTACTGGTTTACCTTCTTCTAATGTTTCTTTGATTTTTGATAAAATGCGTAATTCCATTTCTGCTGTTTTATCTTTTTGTCGAGCCATTTTTTCAATCTTAGGTAAGCGTTTTTCTACTGATTCTAAATCTGCTAATACTAATTCCATGTTGATAACTTCAATGTCATCTAATGGATTTACTCGTCCAGAAACGTGAGTAACATTTTCATCATCAAACGCACGTACAACTTGGCAAATTGCATCTACTTCTCTAATATGTGATAAGAATTTATTTCCTAGACCTTCACCTTTTGACGCACCTTTAACAATACCAGCAATATCCGTGAATTCGAATGTTGTCGGAATCGTTTTCTTAGGTTGAACCATTTCTTCTAATTTTAACAAACGTGAATCCGGAACTTCTACGATTCCTACGTTTGGATCAATTGTTGCGAATGGGTAGTTCGCCGCTAAAGCCCCCGCTTTAGTAATTGCATTAAAAAGTGTAGACTTCCCTACGTTTGGTAAACCTACAATACCTGCTGTTAAAGCCATTAATCATTCTCCTAACTTTCTGTATCTTGATTGGATACTAAAATTTTCTTTAATTTTTTATTAAACGTCTGACGTGGAATCATAATACTACGATGACAATTTTCACATTTAATTCTAATATCAGCGCCCATTCTTATGATTTTAAAACGATTTGTTCCACATGCATGTTGTTTTTTCATTTCTACTATATCATTTATTCCGTAATTTGACGTCATGAAATTACCTCCAATGATAACTAGCCACGTTTTTGCTCATCGTATGGGGCAAAAATAGGTTTAGGCATCTTAATATTTTCTCTAACAAATAATCGTTGTACTTCTTTTCTAATAATTCTTCCTCCAGATGCACCTTCGCCTGGTATTGTTTCAGCAGAAATTCTAATAGTAACTTTATTATTATCTATAGAATCAATACCTTCTACTACTGGGTCACTCACAAATAAGTAATATTTACTTCTAAGTGATTGGAATAATTTATTTAACTCTTTCTCAACGTGATCTAAATTTTCTTCTACTGAAACTGGTATAGCTACAATTGATGTACCATTAGTAATAGAAAAATTAATAATTTCACCCATACTACCATTTGGCAAGATTGTTAATTCACCAGAAATTGTATTAATACGTGTTGATCTAAGCCCGATAGATTTTACAGTTCCCTCAGCGACTGTAGTACCACCGCTATTGATTTTAACATAGTCACCAACATCAAATTGATTTTCAAATATAATGAAAAATCCAGTTATGATATCTTTAACTATTGTTTGCGCACCAAAACCAACTGCTAGCCCTACTACACCAGCACTGGCTATAATGCCTTCAACACTGATACCAAATTTACTTAAAATTGTAGTAATAACAATAAACCAAACTATATATTTCACTACATTTTGCACGAGTGATATTAATGTATTGGAACGTTTTTTATTTCCTTTTTTACTTTTGTTTTGAATTTTAAATCCTTGTTCTATAACTTTGTTCAAAATACTTATTACAATAATAGCAGCTATAATATAAATCAAAATCGTAATTATTTTAATAGCTAAGTTTTCATATGTTTCTACTTTTGTAAGAGGTTCTAATAAAGAAGAAAGGATATGTTTGACTTGATTCATTGTGTAATTACCTCCTCATCTCAATCATTTCATAATTAAATCATTATATCTTAAAATCACGATTTTTTAATCGGTCTACGGTTTTATAAGCTCTAATATATTGCAGTTTAATTATTTTAATCATTACGATTCATCAAAATTTTGATTAAGTTGTTTAATTAACAACTTAAATTCTTCTTCTGATTTGAATTCAAATGTGATTTTTCCAACACTCTTTTTAGTTGATATATCAACTTTAGCACCATATTGTTCTTTGAGTTCTCTTTCTTGTTTTTGAATAAATTTAGGTTTATTTAATTTAGTTTCGTCTGTATTTGTCTTTGTGGAGTTTTGGTTTAAATAATCATTGATATAACTTTCTAAGTATCTTACACTCCATGATTCTTTAGCTGCTTTTTTAGCTACTGATTTCATTTTTTGAGGAGATTTTAAACCTAATAGTGTACGTCCATGGGCTCCAGATAATTCACCATTTCTCACCATCTTAGCAACATCAGTAGGAAGTTTTAATAATCGCAACATGTTGGCAATATATGGACGTGATTTAGCAAGTCGTTGAGCTACTTCTTGTTGTGTTATATTTAAATCTTCCATAAGTTTCTTATAACTTTCAGCTTCTTCAATCGCGTTTAAATCTTCTCGTTGTAAATTCTCAATGATGGCTAATTCCATCATATCTTCATCGGATAAATCTTTAACAATTGCAGGAATTTCAGTTAAACCTAATTGTTTGGATGCTCTAAAACGTCTCTCACCTACAACAATATAGTAACCTTGAACAGTTTTTCTTAAAACAATAGGTTGTAATACACCATGTTGTTTTATCGATTGTGCCAAATCATTTAATTTATACTCATCAAATGTTTTTCTCGGTTGATAAGGATTAGTTTTGATTAATGCTAATGAAACGGAATGTATATGTTCATCTTTGTTTAATTTTAATCTTTGATCTTCTTGATGAGCCATTTTTTCACATCTTTCTATATGAATTTAATGCTTTGATATTGATGTATATCGTATCTCTATTCATTTTAAAAATTTACATCTTTTTTCACAAGTAGTAATGATAACTTACAAGAAATTCTTTTCATGTTTTTAACTATGTCATCAGCGAAACGTTAATATCTGAATTTATTTTTTAATCTAAATTTTCAGAAAAATTGTTGACAAATGATTCTACTATATGTAAGCTATGTATTAACAATTACAAAACGAAACATTTTACACACTATAAAAAGGAAAGTAAAACTTACACTGCTTATACAGAGAATCTTCACACGCTGAGAGAAGATATTGAAAGAAAGTTTGAAAATGGCCTTGGAGTGTTGATGCCAATACGAGGTATCAACGGGTTCGCCCGTTATAGCGATACAGTATTAACATTTTGTTAAATGGCGTACTGGAATTTCTAGACGCACATTTTATCGTTAATACTCATTTCTTCAGTTTGAATTAATGAGTTTTTTTAATGATAATTTTGTGATTCTTATTATTTATCAGTGCCTCTTATTTTAACAAAATGGTGTACTGATAGAGGTTACTTTAGCAATAAAGTAGCAAACAAAGGTGGTACCACGAAACTAAAGCTTTCGTCCTTTACATCCGAATCTATCGGGTTTAAAGGACGGAAGCTTTTTTATTTTAATTAAGGAGGGTCTAGTAATGAAGGATACAGAACTAGCACAAATAGCTTTAACTAAAGATCATACAGGAGCTATCGCAAATCCAATATACTTATCAACTGCTTACCAACATCCTCAACTAGGTCAGTCAACAGGTTATGACTATACAAGAACTAAAAATCCTACTCGCTCAGCATTTGAAGAATCATTCGCTAAATTAGAGAAAGGCATTGCATCATTTGCAACATCTAGTGGAATGGCTGCGATTCAATTAGTTTGTAATTTATTCAAACCAGGAGATGAAGTCTTAGTCGCTTTTGATTTATACGGCGGTACTTTTAGATTATTTGATTTCTATGAACAACAATATGGCGTGAAGTTTAAATACGTTGATTTTCTAAATTATGAAGAAGTTGAAAAGGCAATCACACCACAAACGAAAGCACTTTTCATTGAACCTATTTCAAACCCGCAAATGATCGATATTGATGTCACACCATATTACGTATTAAGTAAACAACGTCATTTACTAACAATCATTGATAATACGTTTTTAACGCCATATCTCTCAACACCATTAGAAGAAGGCGCTGATATTGTTTTACATTCAGCAACCAAATATATAGGCGGACACAATGATGTTTTAGCTGGTGTAGTAACAGTTAAAGATGAAAGTTTAGCTGAAGAACTGGGACAATTTCATAATATGATAGGTGCTACCCTTTCCCCTTTAGACAGTTATTTATTACAAAGAGGGCTTAAAACATTACATCTTCGTATTGACCGTTCTCAAGAAAATGCTAAAAAATTAGCTACTAAATGCCAGAAATTAGAAGCAATTGACGAAGTACTATATAGTGGTCGCACTGGAATGTTAAGTTTACGCCTCAATAAGGCGTTTAGCGTCCCTAAATTTTTGGAAAATTTAGATATTTGCATCTTTGCTGAAAGCTTAGGCGGTACTGAAACATTTATTACATTCCCCTATACCCAAACTCACGTTGACATGCCTGACGTAGAGAAAGATAAACGTGGTATCGATGAACAGTTAATTAGATTATCAGTCGGAATAGAAGATTATAACGATATTGAAGCAGATATTATTCAAGCTTTAGCGCATTCAAAATTAGGAGTGATTTCATGAATTTATCAATAGATACTGAAGTGATTTTTGATGAACGACGCGGAAAAGATTATATTTCAGCAAATCCACCTTACTATGATTCATCAACATTTCACCAAGATCAACTTGGTGGCAATCAACTATATGACTATGCAAGAAGTGGTAACCCAAACAGAACAATTTTAGAGGAAAAATTGGCACACTTAGAAAATGGAAAATATGGATATGCTTTTGCTTCTGGCATAGCAGCAATATCTGCAGTTTTACTTACTTTAAAAACTGGTGACCATGTCATATTACCTAATGATGTATATGGTGGTACTTTTCGCTTAACAGAAGATATTTTAAAACGATTTAATATCGAATTTACAACAGTAGACGCTACGCATTCAGAAAATATTAAAAAAGCTGTTCAACCTAATACAAAGTTAATTTATGTAGAAACACCATCTAACCCCTGTTTTAAAGTGACAGATATAAGAGCCGTTGCAAAAATAGCTAAAACACATCAGTTATTACTGGCAGTTGACAATACATTTATGACACCACTAGGTCAATCCCCTCTAGAACTTGGTGCAGATATTGTCATTCACAGTGCAACCAAATTTTTAGGTGGGCATAGCGACCTACTTGCTGGTGCAGTTATCACTAATCGTGAAGATGTAGCTGACGCATTATATTTAATACAAAATGGCACTGGAAATGCCTTATCCTCATATGATAGTTGGACATTAGCCAAACATCTTAAAACATTTCCTGTCAGATTCAAACAATCTGTAACAAATGCAGAAAAGCTTGTAACATTTTTAAATCAAAGAGATGAAATATCTGAAGTATATTACCCAGGAAATAACAAAATACATCTTAAACAAGCTAAGACCGGTGGAGCAGTTATTGGCTTTAGGTTAAAAGATGAAACAAAAGCACAAGCATTTGTAGACGCCCTTACTATCCCACTCGTGTCAGTTAGTTTAGGTGGTGTTGAGACGATATTATCTCATCCTGCCACAATGTCACATGCAGCAATACCAGAAAATATTAGAAACGAAAGAGGCATTACATTTGGATTATTCCGCTTAAGCGTAGGATTAGAAAATCCGGATGAGCTCATTGCTGACATCAACTACGCTTTAAAGGAGGCATTTAATGAGTCAATTCCTGAAGAAATTACAGAACAACGTTTTAGTAGCTGACGGTGCAATGGGAACTATTCTTTATTCCGAAGGCTTGGACACTTGCCCTGAAGCTTATAACTTAACACATCCTGAAAAGGTTGAACGTATCCATCGATCCTATATAGAAGCTGGCGCTGATGTTATTCAAACCAATACGTATGGAGCCAATTTTGAAAAGTTAAAAGTCTTTGGTTTAGAACATAAAGTTAAAGAAATTCACAAAGCCGCTGTCCAAATTGCTAAAAAAGCCGCAAACAATGACACTTTCATATTAGGAACAGTTGGTGGCTTTAGAGGTGTTAAACAAGATGAATTAAGTCTTTCAACAATTCAATATCACACGGAAAATCAAATAGATACTTTAGTAGATGAAGGTGTAGATGCCCTATTATTCGAAACTTATTATGATTTAGAAGAATTAACAGGCATTATCGTTTCTACTAAAAGAAAATATGACATTCCAATCGTAGCGCAATTGACCGCTTCAAATACAAATTATTTGGTAGATGGAACACCTATCAACGATGCGTTAAAACATCTTGTAGAATGTGGTGCAGATATTGTAGGACTCAATTGTCATCACGGTCCACATCATATGCAACGTTCATTTTCACATATTGAATTACCTAATAATGCTTTTCTTTCCTGCTATCCGAACGCAAGCTTATTAGATATTAAGAATAGTGAATTTAAATATAGTGATAACGCTCAATATTTTGGTGATATAGCTCAAGAATTAATTCACGAAGGTGTGAGATTAATAGGTGGTTGTTGCGGTACCACTCCTGAACATATTAATTACATTAAAACATCCGTGTCTAATTTAAAACCGGTCAATCATAAAAACGTTATACCAATTCATAAGAAAGTTAATCGCGAGAAAGATATTAGTTTCAAACAGTCTCTGACTTCAAAGGTCAAACAAGGACCTACAGTTATAGTCGAACTTGATACACCTAAACATTTAGACACTGAACAATTCTTTAATAATATTGGCAAACTAGATGATGCCGATATTGATGCTGTCACTCTAGCAGATAATTCATTAGCTACTGTTCGTGTTAGTAACATTGCTGCAGCAAGTATTATCAAACAACGATTCAACATTGAACCGCTAGTTCATATTACTTGTCGTGACCGAAATCTAATAGGCTTACAATCTCATCTATTAGGCCTCTCATTAATTGGCGTAAATGAAATTTTAGCCATTACAGGTGATCCTTCCAAAGTCGGTCATTTACCAGGAGCTACTAATGTCTATGATGTTAACTCAAAAGGTTTAACAGAAATCGCACTTCGCTTTAACCAAGGTATTAACACAGATGGTGATGCGCTGAAGAAACATACGAACTTTAACATCGCCGGAGCATTTGATCCGAATGTAAGAAAACTTGATGGAGCAGTTAAACGCCTTGAAAAGAAAGTAGCAAGTGGTATGAGCTACTTCATAACACAACCTGTATATAGTAAAGAAAAGATTAAACAGGTCTATGAAGCTACGAAACACTTAAACACACCTTTCTTTATAGGTATTATGCCAATCGCAAGTTATAACAATGCTCTATTTTTACACAACGAAGTACCTGGCATAAAAATGTCAGAAGATGTACTTAATCAATTCAAAGCAGTTAAAGATGATAAAGAAAAAACAAAAGAACTTAGCCTTAGACTTTCTAAGGAACTTATCGACACGGTACATGAATACTTTAATGGATTGTACATTATCACACCTTTTCAAAAGGTCGATTATTCATTAGAACTAGCAGCATATTCAAAATCTATTACCACTCATAAGGAGGCAATATTATGACAACAATTAAAACATCAAACTTAGGATTCCCAAGATTAGGTAGAAAAAGAGAATGGAAGAAAGCTATCGAGAGCTATTGGGCTCAAAAAATTGATAAACCAACTTTAGATCAAACACTAACTGACTTACACAAAGAGAACCTTTTACTACAAAAAAATTATAATTTAAACAGTATTCCTGTAGGTGATTTCTCTTTATACGACCATATCTTAGATACATCATTATTATTCAACATCATTCCTGAACGTTTCCAAGGCAGAGAAGTCAACGATGACTTGTTATTTGATATTGCACGTGGTAATAAAGAACATGTCGCAAGTGCCTTAATTAAATGGTTTAACACAAATTATCACTATATTGTACCTGAATGGGATAACGCAGAACCAAAAGTAAATCATAATGTATTATTAGAACGATTTAAATATGCACAATCAATTAATGTTAATGCACACCCTGTTATTGTAGGACCGATTACTTTTGTGAAATTATCAAAAGGTGGTCACCAATCTTTTGAAGAAAAAGTAAAAACGTTACTTCCATTATATAAAGAAGTACTACAATCACTTGTTGACGCCGGCGCTGAATATATCCAAGTTGATGAGCCAGTCTTGGTTACAGATGAAAGTGAAAGTTATGAAAGTATTACTAAAGAAGCTTATGATTATTTTGCAGAGGCAAGTTTAGGAGAAAAATTAGTTATTCAAACATATTTTGAGCGTGTAAATCTTAAATTCTTAAGTTCATTACCAGTTGGTGGTTTAGGATTAGATTTCGTTCATGATCATGGATTCAACTTAGAACAAATTAAAGATGGTGAATTTGATAAGAATAAAACTTTATACGCAGGTATTATCGATGGCCGAAACGTTTGGGCTGCTGATATCGAATCTAAAAAATCACTTATCGAAACATTACAACAATATGCACAAAATATTGTTATTCAACCATCATCTTCATTATTACACGTCCCTGTTTCATTAGATGACGAAACACTAGATGAATCTATTGCTGAAGGTTTAAGCTTTGCGACTGAAAAATTAGATGAATTAGACGCTTTACGTCGTGTATTTAACGACAATGACACTACTAAATTTGATGAATTTAAATCTCGATATGAACGATTCCAAAGTCAGTCATTTAAAAACTTAGAGTATGATTTTGATAGTGTTCCAACACAACGCCAATCACCATTCTCACAACGTAAGCAAGCACAATACGAAAGATTAAACTTACCAGATTTACCAACAACTACTATCGGTTCATTCCCACAAACACGAGAAGTTCGTAAATTCCGTGCTGATTGGAAAAATAATCGTATTTCAGATGAAGCTTATAATGAGTTTTTAGAAAATGAAATTGCACGTTGGATTAAAATTCAAGAAGATATCGGTCTTGATGTACTTGTACATGGTGAATTCGAACGAAATGACATGGTTGAATTCTTTGGAGAAAAATTACAAGGATTTTTAGTTACTAAATTTGGTTGGGTTCAATCATATGGTTCACGTGCTGTAAAACCACCAGTTATTTATGGCGACGTAAAATGGACTGAGCCACTAACAGTTAAAGAAACTGTTTATGCTCAAAGTTTAACTGATAAGCCGGTCAAAGGTATGCTTACTGGTCCAGTTACAATTTTAAACTGGTCATTTGAACGTGTAGATATCCCACGCAAAACAGTACAAGATCAAATCGCCCTAGCTATTGATGCTGAAGTATTAGCATTAGAAGAAAATGGTATTAAAGTAATCCAAGTAGTCGAACCAGCTCTACGCGAAGGTTTACCGCTTCGTTCTGAATACCATGAACAATATCTTAAAGATGCCGTACATTCATTTAAATTAGCAACATCATCAGTCAAAGATGAAACACAAATTCATACGCATATGTGTTATTCTCAATTTGGTCAAATCATTCATGCCATCCATGATCTAGATGCAGATGTGATTTCTATTGAAACATCTCGTAGTCATGGTGATTTGATTAAAGACTTTGAAGATATTAATTATGACTTAGGTATTGGTTTAGGGGTATATGATATCCATAGTCCTCGTATTCCTACAGAAAATGAAATTACAACTGCTATTAATCGTTCTTTACAGCAAATTGATCGCTCATTATTCTGGGTGAACCCAGACTGCGGATTAAAAACACGTAAAGAAGATGAGGTTAAAGAAGCACTAACTGTACTAGTTAACGCTGTAAGAAAGAAACGTGAAGAAAATAATGCTACAACAGCATAAAATAAATTAAGGGTGATGCTTATGACAAACTATCCTTTATGGGATCAATTAAATCAATTGAAAGAATCAACATGGGTCGATTTAACACATACTTTCGACCCTGATATTCCAAGGTTCAGTGATTTTGAAAAAGGTGAAGTATCTACATTATTTACAGTTAAAGAACATGGTTTCTATGTGCAAAGATGGAATATTGTAACCCAATATGGTACACACATAGACGCGCCTATTCATTTTGTTGAAAATCAAAGATATCTTGAGGAATTAGATTTAAAAGAATTAGTATTACCATTGATTGTCTTAGATTTTTCAAAAGAAGTTGCAGAAAACCCAGATTTTATTGTAACTCGTGAACATTTAGAACAGTGGGAAGCTGAAAATGGTCAAATTGAAGATGGCACATTTGTTGCACTGCGCACAGATTGGTCTAAACGTTGGCCAGATATTGAAGCATTTGAAAACAAAGATGAAGATGGTAATCAGCATTTACCTGGTTGGGGCTTAGACGCACTCAAGTTCTTAATTGAAGAACGTCATATTAAATCAGTTGGCCATGAAACACTTGATACTGATGCTTCAGTTGATATTGCCAAAAATGGCGATATTGTAGGAGAACGATATGTTTTAGGGAAAGATACATTCCAAGTCGAATTATTAACTAACCTAGATCAATTGCCTACACGTGGTGCCGTCATTTATGCAATCAGCCCTAAACCTAAAGACGCACCTGGTTTCCCAGTTCGCGCATTTGCGATAAAGCCCTAGTAAGTATAGAGCCCCCCTATTCTATACTTAAGCATTGACACATATCCAAAATAACGATAAAACACCCCCTAATATAAATCATGCAACGGGTAACGTACTATTTAAAGTGCGCTCTACCCGTTGCATTTTTAATTACATCATTTTATGTAGTCTTTTACTTTTCATTACCATTAAAAACTTTGCTAATACTTATTAAAATAAGGATTGTTACTATTCCACCTATGATCATAGGTACCAACGTAAAACCTCCTATGTATATTAATCATCTTTCAATGAAGTTGTGTCTACTTTAGATACATTACCGTTTTCATCTAATAAAGGTGTAATGCCACCGCCTGTACTAACCCATGTCGCAAGATATTGAATGCCCGTATCTTTATCAGTTAATACATAACAACGTACATTTGAGTTCTTAGAGACATTTTCTACATTAAAGCGATTATCATTCTTTTTGTTATTAAACATCAATAAAAGCCTCCTTTATTATCAATTTCTAATTATCTATTTCACTAAACTATTATTTGAAACGTATAATTTGGTTGCCATTAAGAAAAGTAGCATATGCTATGAACAAGCCACTATGATAAGTGGCTGCATCGTTGCTTTGTTTACGCATTGGCAACGTAAACGCAACGATAAATAGGTGACTTTAGCCACACTAAAAATCCCCTAACTATAGGCGTAGTTAGGGGGTTTGGTGCATGATATAAATAAAGTGTTTAATCATATCAAGACCACTGCAATAAGTGGCTGCATCGTTGCTATGTTTGCGTATTGGCTACGTAAGCGTAACGATAAATAGGTGACTTTAGTCGTGCTAATAATTATTTAGCTACATCATTAGCTAAGAAATATTAACACTACTGTTGCTTATACAGTAACATAATACACTTAAAAAATAAATATACTTTATGTATCGAATAAGATATCAAACCTTTATTTTTTATCCTGTATTTATAATAGACAATTCTTCTATTTCCCTTAGATTCCATCTACATATTCACGTATTTTCTTAAGTGCATATTCAATATTTTCCTTGGATTCATAAGCAAATGATAGACTAATAGCATTCATATATCGACTAAATATTCAAAAGAAAGTATTTAATTAAAAGCCAAGCTGGAATCCCCTTTTAATCAAGTTAAATTGACTAGACAAAAATCATTAACCTTTTTAGATTCTTTTCCAAAACATCATAAAATTTTGTTATTATAAATTTAAACGAATTGGTAATTTTATTTAAGAATGCTAATTGGAGTTGATAATATGAGTACTATTAATAAAGATGAGAAAAACACAAATAAAAACAAATTATCCTTTTACTTGAATATAGCTAGTGGGACATTGATTATTATAGGTATATTAATATTTATCCTTCGTATCATATTGGATACTATGTATGGAGGTTCTCCTTTTAAATCAGTAGAGAGCATCTTTATTGTTGCCGGATTATTAATATCAATTGTGGCATATGCTTTAGAGAAAAACTGGAAAGAAGTCATCATATCTATTATTCTTACTCTATTCGTCATATTCATTCTATTCACATAAATTAACAAGCACTCAACTACGAGTGCTTGTTTTATTTTGAGAAATAATAGAACTCATATTAATCACTTTAACCATAAATCCCTCTCTCTCAATTATTACAACTTTCTGTAATGTTAATGCGCATTCAATAAAGCCAAAATATTAAATTAATATAGTAAACATCTACACTTCACGTTTTGTTACAGCAAGTAATATTGGAAAGTCTTTTGTTACGGAGATGTGCAACTGAGTTGAATTTCAATTACGAAAACGTAACATCGCCCATAACTTCAAATTCTTCTGTTAGAGTAAACCTTGTCGTTGAGAGCGACGAAAAAATATAAATAAAACTGACAGTGTATTCTACCTATCGCTACTTCAATTAATGGTAGAATCACAAATTTTTGGGAGGACTTATTTATTATGAAAAAAATCGTTACAATTTCAACTCTAACAGCAGGCATCGGTGTAGCAGCAATAGGAATAAATGCTAATCATGCAGACGCTGCAGAATATAATCACCATCAAGCACCTCAACAACAAGGTCAATTTAATCAACAAGGACCTAGAGGGTTTAATGGACAATTTAATCAACAAAATCATCAAAATTATAATCAAATGAATGGTCAATGGCATCCGCAATATAATCATCAATCTAGCGGTTATAAACAACCTCAGTTTAAACAACAATCATTCAATCATAATAACAACAAATCAAATTCAACATCAGTAAGTAATAGTTCGTCATCAAGTTCAAGCAGCTCTAGCTCATCATCAAGTAGTTCATCTACAACTACATCAACTTCAAAACAAACAACATCATCTACATCTGGTAACTTATACACTGCTGGACAATGTACTTGGTACGTTTATGATAGAACTGGTGGAAAAATCCCTAGTACATGGGGCAATGCGAACAACTGGGCAAGTGCAGCACAATCATCTGGTTACACTGTAGACAATAGTCCTGAAAAAGGTTCTATCTTACAAACATCTGAAGGTACATATGGTCACGTGGCTTATGTAGAAAGTGTCGGTAGTGATGGATCTGTAACTGTTTCAGAAATGAACTATTCAGGCGGACCTTATGTAACAGATACACGTACGATTTCAGCTAGCCAAGCTAAATCTTATAATTATATCCACTTATAAAAGTTTAAATTCGGCATATGTTTTTAAAACTTGAAAATGTTTAACTGTTTATCTTATAAATAAAAAGCGATTAAAAATGCGATAAATATCCAAAAAGCACCCCTGCTAGCCATATGGTTAACAGGGGTGTTTGATGTGTTAAAATTTATAATATTTACCCATACAATTGCACCCCATAAAGTTAGATTTTAGTCCAACTTTATAGGGGGTATTTTAGTCTCACGTCTTAAATTTCTACGTCCTCAACTATATTGGCTTCAAACTCATCAAGCAGTTCACGTGCTTCGGCTATCGATTTTGTCTCCATCAATTGATGTCTCAATTGACTAGCACCTTTGATTCCTCTCACGTATATTTTGAAGAATCTGCGTAAGCTTTTGAATTGTTTGGCTTCGTCTTTATCATATTTTTGGAATAATGATAGATGTAGTCTTAACAATCCTAATAATTCTTTACTCGTATGTTCACGTGGTTCCTTTTCAAAGGCAAATGGATTATGGAAAATACCTCTACCAATCATGACACCATCAACGCCATATTTTTCAGCAAGTTCAAGACCTGTTTGTCTGTCTGGAATATCACCATTAATTGTTAATAATGTATTCGGTGCAATTTCATCACGTAATTGTTTAATGGCTTCGATGAGTTCCCAGTGTGCGTCGACTTTACTCATTTCTTTACGTGTACGAAGATGGATAGAAAGATTTGCGATGTCTTGTTCGAAGACGTGTCTCAACCAATCTCTCCATTCATCAATTTCATAATAACCTAATCTCGTTTTAACACTTACAGGTAATCCGCCTTCTTTAGTCGCTTGAATAATTTCAGCCGCAACTTCAGGTCTTAAAATTAAGCCAGATCCTTTACCTTTTTTAGCAACGTTTGCTACAGGGCAACCCATATTTAAATCAATGCCTTTAAAGCCCATCTCTGCTAAACGGACACTCGTCTCACGGAATTGCTCTGGTTTATCGCCCCAAATATGCGCAACCATCGGCTGTTCATCTTCACTAAATGTTAAACGTCCACGAACACTGTGTACACCTTCTGGATGACAAAAACTCTCTGTATTTGTAAATTCAGTGAAAAACACATCCGGTCTAGCCGCTTCACTCACGACATGACGAAAGACGATATCCGTCACATCTTCCATAGGAGCTAAAATGAAAAACGGACGTGGTAGTTCACTCCAAAAATTTTCCTTCATGATATATTTAAACCTTCTTATCTATTAGTATCTCGTATTTTTATGCATGATGATATTACCACAAATCCTGAACTTATACAAAAGGAATTTAGCCTAGTCACCCACTTGATCCAAGTATGTCTAAAAGTAGTCTAAAATTCATATGATCATAAAACAAATGTCTACTCTATTCTATTATTAGTTATACAATTTAACATTTAAAGGCTAATATTCTTATTTCTGAATGCCTATTTTTTTGATCGTAGTTTAAATATCCTTCAAATAAGTTAACCCCTTGATTTTGTAAATAAAACTATATACTTCAACCAATAATATAGACATTTAATGACAATTATTTTGTATTGTCTAAATACTAAGAATTATTTTAAAAATATTATTTTTTTATTTAGTAGCCTATGTTATTATTTAGTTGCAATATTCAAAAAATTATAGATGGGAGATATTTTTATGAAAACAACTAAAATTTTAGGGGCAACAACTTTAGCAGGAGCATTATTATTTACAGGGGTTAATGCGCACGCTGCTGAAAACGTATCTAAATCACAAGCTGAAGATAGTGTGAGAAATTTAGTAACTAATAATAGTAACTTTCATCCTAAAGAAGGTACTAACTTTACTGAGTTTTATCAAGATGATGTAGATTATCCAGTTGATAATAGTTATCCAATTATTTTTGGTGAAGAACCCAACCAATCTCCTACAACATTATTTGTTAAGAAAGATACTGGTGATATTTATGATTATGATGGTAATTTAGTTCAAAAAGGTTCAGTTGGTTCTGAAGATACTAATCAAAATAATGAACAACAAACACCAGCTACTGATAACACAATAACTCAAGACAATACTCAATCACAATCTGAAGCTCAAACATTACCAGAAACTGGTGAAACATCTAACACAACTTTAGTTACTATGATTGCAGCAGTAATGTTAGCAGCAGGTTCACTATTAACTTTCAAACGCTTTTCTAAAGATAATAAATAAGTTCATATAGATTAATTTAGAGTACAAAGCATTGCTTTGTACTCTTTTTCTATTATTTATGTTTTTCATAGTTCATCTGCCATTTTTGGGCGCTAATTTATCTCTTAATATTAAACAAATAATCATTAAAATGATAATTGGTATAAAGTAATAAAACGCATTTATATTTGTAAAAAATTCAAGTCCAAAGTAAAGAACGAATAATACAGAAAAGATAATATTAAATAATAGTCTTAAGTTTCTTTTTGTCATACCTCGTTCAAACCTCCACTCTAATTTTAGAAACTTGCCTCTCAAAATATATTTAAGCAAATATATTATTTATAAAATCTGTAAAGTAGGTTTCTAAAAAGGCTGCGATAATATATAGAGGTAAAGCAATTAAAACATAGATTTTGATTAGGTTAGTAAAGGCTAATTTAATAGAATAATTAGTTTTTTTAGTTTTTCTAAACATATTACTTACTTTTCTGACAATTGCTTGATTAAATTTATACAATGCACTAACTACGAAACAAAATGCTAGTAATTCTATAATTGCATGTGGAATCGATGAAACTACCATTATTGTACCTTTATGCAAATCAAAGTTAATCGCAAAACCAAACATTATTCCAGTTATGATTGTAGTAGATATTAAATTTAAGCAATATAAAAATGGAATTGGAATTAAAGAAAGTATGAACATTTGTAACGGAGTTTTAAAACCATTATTTACAATATATTGCCAAACTTTTCCTAAACCATGTGTTGCAGTTATACTAACTTTATCTCCAATATGTTTGAATGTCTCTAATGAGGGACTAAATATAAGCGCTAATATAAATGTGATCATCAAAACAATCATTGTACAAATAAATACTTTGAATGCACGTTTTACATAATTTTCATCTTTAATTTCGAACACTACTCACACCTCATTAATGAAAGTTTTAAAATATGTTAAATCTTTAAAAAATTATTCTCTCTTATATTTTTAACATAAAATGATTTCTAGTTACCATTAATTTTTAATTTATTTTTTAATTTACAATCTGAATTTATTAATTATATTCCATCTACATTAGATTCTGCTATAGAACTTTGTTAATATTTTATTACTTTTTATTCTATTAAATATTTTAATATTACATGATTTGGTTAATAATAAATGTTTTTCTACAAAGAAATCATTAATATTGATTTATTAAAATATTTAACTCCAATTTTAATAAAAAGAATGCCATAGAAGGAGACTTTATTATGAAGCATCTTCGGAGATTTTTATTCTTTTTTATATTAATTTTTATAGTTCATTACGTTATTGACTGGATTTTAGGTAAAGATTTTTCATGGGGTGACTGTCTAGCAACAAGTATTATATTAGCTTTATTTTTCACTCCAACTTCTGATTTACTGAAGGATAAAAATAAATAAAAGTTCGAAGCTAGTACATAAAGATGAAAGAGGTCGATGATATGTCTACATTAAGAACTATTTTAATAATTTTTATATCTATTTTTGTTGGTAATATGGTATTGATGATTTTTGAAAGTGCTCCAATCAATATATGGATTGCTAGATTAATTGGTGGCATCGCATGTGCTATTACTGCCTTGATAATTACTCGCTATTATCAAAACAAAAAATCTAAAAATTGAAAAACTATCATAGTCAAATATTGACTTAAAATACAAAAGGCAACTTTTAATGTAAGTTGTCTTTTTTCTGACTTTGCAATAAAACCTACATATTCCATAAGGTAATAAGACTTATATGATGAAATATAAAACAAAAAGTAGTATTTTAAAGTTGACGATTTCTATATGATTACTCAAAAAGGGGACTTCTTTATGCGGTTTATGGATATTTTTAAAAATTGGGCAAACGATTATGATCAAACAGTTAATGGTAATAACGAGGAATATTATGATGTATTTTATAACTATAACGATCTAATTTCACAAATATCTAAAAAGGTTTATGGTGATGTTCTAGATATTGGTGCTGGTACCGGAAATTTAACAGAGTTAATGTATAAAAATAATAATATAAAAAACATTTTGTCTATTGATCCTTCCAAAGAAATGCGCGAAGTTGCTAAAAAAGATAAGAATATTGATATTGAATATGGACACTTTTTAGATATACCTACAACTAAGAAATTCGACTTTATTGTTGCTTCATTTTCTTTCCATCACCTTACTTATAAAGAGAAAGATACTGCGTTTAAGAATATGAAAAGGCATTTAAATACAGATGGTCGTATTATTATATTAGATACGTTATTCAAAGATGAATTATCTAAAAAAGAAATTATAGAGAAGTATACAAAAAAGAACTACATTAATTTAGTTGAAGACTTAAAAACTGAATTCTATCCTTATCTAGAAGAGATAGACACTTTACTTAAGAAAAATGATTTCCAATATACTATCACTCAAAAAAACACCTTTGCATGGGAAATCATCATAGAAAACAAACGATGATTCAAAAGTTTAAAAATTAAAAGATGATTTGAGTCAAATGTTGACTTAAAATACAAACAGCCTGGGACATAAATCAATGTCTCAGGCTAAAATTTTATATTGGCAGTAGTTGACTGATTTGAAAATGCACTTGTATCAAGCTTTTTTCAATTATAGTCAACCTTGCCGGGGTGGGACAACGAAATAAATTTTGGAAAAATGTTATTTCTGTCCCACTCCCTTAATACTGTCTATTCGATTATACGAGTTAAATACATATAATCCCTATTATTGTTTAATTTTTTTAAGGATAAAAGAAACACAAGCACATACTACGATTAAACCAATTAGTATAGCTCCAGAAACCAAAGTATTTCCTGTCCATTCAATTCCTACCTCTGAACTACCATTACTTTCAAAATTAGCGTAAGAATTAAATATCAATAATAATAAGAGACCAATGCTTGAAACCACACCAACAACATCAAAAATGAATTTAGTATATGGATACTTTATGTTTTTAGTTAGCATATTTTCCACACCCTTTTTCTTCAACATAACATATTAATTTATATGTGTAATCGGTATATATGAATTATTCATTTTAATTTAATATTTTTCACTTTAAATATCTTAATCTAATTCCTTTATTTTTATAAAAATAAATAAAATATGTAGATGAATATTGTATTTTTAAGTTAACATGAATTATAAGGAACTTTTTAATGAAAAGGGTATTTTTATGATAAACATTATATTCAATAATAAAACTAGATGAATAGAAATATGTAATCATTAGCTATCCCGTTAGAAAAACCTTATTTAAAAAAATAGAATTTTAAAAGTAACGTGAAAGGTTGACTATACTATGACTAAATCTAAAATAAGAACTATTTCTTTTTTACTGTTAACTTTATTTGTAATCGTATATGGAATACTTGTCATTACAACAGATTACATTAATGCTCTATATTCATTGCTATTTGTTGCTATTGTCGCAGTATGGGGATTTACCACAGATATTTTAACTAAACCTAATAAGGAAGATGATGAACATAACAACAACTAAAGTGAATTTATAGAGGTGAAACATAATATATGGAAAACCATAAATCAATGCTTATTTTAACCACTATTTTATTTTTAATTTGTTTAACCGTTGCTGCCTATTTCATTTTTTATGAGCATAACTATTTGGCTAGTTTATATCCATTAATTTTGGCTTTTGTAGATAGCGTTAAATTTTATACATCATATCAAAAATTAAAAGAACATAAATAATTAAAACAAATGAGGTGTTTTAACATGAACGCTGAAACTTTATTCATGATCATGATTTGTTGTGGTTTATTACCGATAATCATTTCTATGAACGAACGTAATAAGAAAAATAAAAAATAGACTAAATTATTATAGATAAATGTATCCCCTCAAAGTTAGATTCCAATTCTAATTTTGAGGGGATTTTTCGTTGATAAACCATACAAATTTCGTTTTAAAAATAAAACCATAAATATAAAGAACATATGACGTATTCACTTTTCAAAAAAATCATCTATTTTTCTAAAACAGTCCGCTATACATATTAGCTATGTTTTATTCGAGATTTAAACCAAATCATTCCTAATACCGCTGATAACGCGCATGATAGTGTTAGTAATACAATATGACTGTTTTCTATTAAAATGCCTCCAACGACAGAACTTAATGTGATTCCTAAATACATTGCTGTTTGATTCCATGACATGGCACTGCCGGATGTTTCACGATGGCGCTTAGATATAAAGGCTTGAAAGGCCGAAAATACAATATAACCACTTATACCTAATAATGTTAATAAAGGATAAACTAGATAGATATTTTTAAACGTAATCCCTACTAGCACTAAAGCAATGGCTAGTCCGATAAATGTGCTAGAAATCAATGTGTTATTTTTTAAGCGATCGGAAAGTACGCCACCTAGTAGACTACCTACAAGTGCACCAACACCATAAAATACAAAGGCAACACCCACAATACTTGAATTTAAATGATTAATATCTCGTAGTGCACTGCCTAAATAAGTGTATAAACCGTAAATCGCAAATGCCCAAAATGTAGTCACAACAACATCTTTGATAATAGGAGAAAGTGTTTTAGCATCAAGCTGACGAGCACTTCCAGAATTAATATGATTTGGATATATAAATATGATCAAAATAGCACTGATGATCGAAGCTATTGAAAGATATAAAAATACAGTTCTCCAATTTGTAATGTTACTTAAAAGATTTCCTAGTGGAGCACCAATCCAAATTGAAGTTAAAAATCCAGAAGTTGCTATGGATAGCCATAATCCTTTTTTAGAAGACGGTGCGAGATCCCCTGTTATCGCAAACACTGAAGATGTAATCATAGACGCAGAGGTACCAGCAATAATTCTACTAATTAACAGTAATACAAAGTTTGGAGTTAAAAACGTTAAAAAATTAGATAAAGCAAAGAAGATTGAACCAACGACTATATTACGTTTTTTCCCCCATTTATCCGCTAATATCCCAAATATTGGAGCCATGATAGCATACATAATTGAAAATACTGTCACAGACCAACTAGCTTCATATTTAGAGATATCAAAATTTTGTTGAATGTTTGGCAACAAAGGCGATATGACAAATAAATCCGTACCAATGATAAATAACGTAATCCATGAAATCACTAATTCTAGTATTTTAGTAATTTTAATATTCACGAACAACACCTCTAAAATTTATTATCTATATATAATTGTAATCCTTTTAATTTGAATTTTAAAATTAATTACAATTAATCAATTAATGGATTATATTTTTTAAAGGATAACGATATTATTTAGACATTTAACGAGATATACGAAAGCAATCACCCCAAAGGTGGATATTCAATCCACCTTTGGGGCTTTTTAAATACATTGCTACCTTCCACTGCCATTTCCCTCGCAACTTTTTCAACATCAAACACCACAAAACCAAAATCGAAATTATTTTTTCAAAGAAAAAATAATTTTTAACTGCACGTTCTCTCCTTATACTGCAACACATCCCTATCCCCTCTTCCAAATGAAACTTTGTTCATTCCAAAGTTCAAGTTCAAGAGAAACAATTTTCAATTGTTTCTTAGTTTACAACTTGAATACGTAAAAAAGGAGGAAGAGACATGACATATATTCAAGTTTATATTGAACTATTAATAAAACACAGTGCCCCACCATAATCACAAATCAATCATTACTAAGACGACTAGAACCACGACACATTTTGTCAGTGGTTCTATTTTTATTTCTACCAACTTAAAACACTCAAAACATCATGATAAAGCGTTTTAAATCCATATCTACAAAATCATTGAAACGACAATTATCAAGCAACTTTTTCAATATAATATGGCTAGGGAGGGCACGACACTGTGGGGTACAAAACAAAAAGAATTTTATCTATTTATAAAAAATTGTTATCTAACCATCACGTGAACGTTAAACATATGGCTGGATTTTTTAATACAAATGAACGCACGATTCAAAGAGATATTAAAGATATTAAGTCATTTTTAAATACACATAATCAAACAATAATATATGAAAAATCAACATGTAATTATTATTTATCACATCAATTCACCCAAGACGATGACCCTACTTATATCAATGTAACTTATGAAATGACTTATCAACTCTATAGACAATTAAACAAACAATATGAAACGTATACCATTCAAAGAACGCGTCAAACAATCACAGTGGTACTTGCGATATCAGAATCTGATGCACTTAACCTCTGTTTCATGTATCGACATTCTTTACGTATGGTTTCACCTCAAACATTAATTGAGACATTTAGCAAAGAATTATGGAAATTACAAAATAATTATATATTAAACAAAATTTAAAGGAGATTAACCACATGAAAAAAATTCTAATACTATTAACTTTACTAATTACTTTTGCGGCGGCTTGTTCTAATGGCCCCGCAAAACAAGCTGAAGGAAAATGGAAAAACAGTGAAGGTCAAGAACTGACAGTTAAAGACGATAAATTAAAAGTTAACATTGAAGGATCTACAGTTGAAGGAACGATTAAAGACGATGAAGACCATAAAGATTTAGCTAAGATCAAATTGGTAGGTGAAACAGCTTACGTTAAAGTCAAAGATGACACACTTACAGTTACCGAAGAACCCGGTGAAGCAGCAGATGACGAAACTACATTCACACGTGTGAAATAATATTTTAAATTCAAAGGATGTTTTTTATAGTGAAAAGAATTTTAGTAAGTATATTAGGTGCAACATTACTATTAACAGCTTGTAGTACATCACATCAAGACGACGGTCAGTCTAACTCAAGTCACAAAGCGGAATCAGACAAACATCAAACTAAGGATAGTTCACATCATTCAACTAAAACTGTTCAACTTAAACAATTGTTAGACAATCCAAAAGAACAATTAATCGTTACATTAAAAAACGATAGTGTTCCAAGTGAAAAAGTATCTAACAACGATTTCATCAAACATCCAAAAGATAGTTTGAAAAAATTCAGTATCACTAATATTGGCTATATTAAAGACGGACAAGGTTACAATTATAGCGACAAAATCAATGATCAAGTAAGTTTTGATCAACTCGTTAGTACTGATGTTTCAGATATTGACCGTAAATTAACTAAGCTAACAGAATATGAGATGAATCATGGCATTAATGATGACCAAAATAAAGTCAACATTAAATACGAGCCTTCTGATTTGAAAACTATTTTATACACTAAAAAAGGTGACGCTCTCAAAGAAGACGTGCGATTAGCCGATTATCAAAGAGAAATGGATATGAGTGGTGACATTAGTGAAGAAAAAACAGATTGGCTATCTAACCATAACAAAATTGATGAAGATGGCTTAAAAAGTAACTTCCCTCAATCGTCAGACTACGAAATCGAGCCATTTGAATATAAAGGTAAAACATTTGCCGGATTTGCGAAATTAACGAGTGATGTTGATAATGACAATCAACCTAAAATTGATCAATATATTTCAGAATTAACATTAGTTGAAGTACCAAAAAATACTAAAGTCACTAAAGATGACAAAGATAACGTAACTAAAGTCATTGATTATAACGATACCGATTCTGGCAAACAAGAGAAAGACAAAGAAGATCATTCATTCGACAATTTATAAACTTCTATGTATAGGCACCATTAATCACTGTATTTATGGTGTCTTTCATTTTATAAATCATTATCTTATTTCATTTTATAAATCATTATCTTATTTCATTTTAAAAAACCTGTATTGGGAGGTTAAAAACCATGACGAACTATTTATCTAAATTTATATTTTACGATTAATCATCACTGTGAAATATAAATAAAAATCACAAAAATAATGAGGAGTGCATTTAAAATGAAAAAATTAACTATGTTAGGTACCACAACAGTAGCAGGAACGTTATTATTTACAGGTCTAGGAACAGCACATGCCGACCAAGTCATCAATGACGCAAATGTTAAGAAATATGCAGAACAAACAATTGGTTCAAAATATAATAATGCAGGTAAAGTCACTGCAGGTAATATTGAAGATAAAGGCGATTATTACACGTTAGGATTCGGTACGGAAAAAGATAACGGAATTGCATCTGCAAAAGTTTACAAAGATGGTCGCGTCGTTGGTAATAATCCTCAAGAACCAACAAAAAGTATTGTTTACGCTAAAGCACAAAACCAACCTACTCAAAATAATAACCAATCAGAAAAAGCGACTAACAATACAGTAAATACTCAACAAAACGAACAACAAACACAAGCTACAAATAGTAATGCTACAACTCAAAACAATACCCAAGACCAAGCTAAAGCATTGCCAGAAACAGGACAATCTAATACAACATTCGTTACAACATTAGCAGCTATTTTATTAGCTGTAGGTTCATTATTAACATTCAGACGTGTATCTAAAAACCAATAACAACTAACTATGGAAGTATTCAATGTGCACCCAAAAATTGGACTAAAAATCTAAATTTGTGGGTGCATTTTTAACATAGGTTCGTATAAATAAGTAATTGTTTTTATACACAATTTTTGTGTATAAATTCACGAAAAAATATTATCATAAACAAACAAAAAGCACAAAAAGATACACCTTTGATGTTGTTATGTGTAAATGTAGTAAGCTAGTATATATATAACAAAAAACCAGTTCGTAAAAACGAACTGGACATAAAACTTAGTTAACGTATTGTGAACTCGTCAACTCTATGTGTTATTACTTCTTTTATATTTTACTCTCGTACTCCAATACGAGGGCTTATTTTTTATATTCATCTTTATAACTAAATAGATAGTTCCAATAATACTAAAAGCCAAAGATAAACCTAAATCGAAGTTTATCGTCATATAGACATCACCTCACTTTCTTAGTTTAAGTGATGACATATGACAATTTTGTTAACTAATATTTTAAAATCTTTATTATACATAGTAGACAGACTTGCTTAAAGTTAAGGTTTTTTACCTAAATTTCGTCTTTTCTTTTGAATATGCACGGTTATTGGATTAAATACAACTCGATAAAATTAAAATATTTTTTAAAATAATACAACTTGACTTAGCAAAGTAAAGTTAATTAATTCTATCACGATTGTTATAGTTTTTAGTTTCAAAACAAGCAAAAACAATAAATATAACCATTGTGATAAATAATATAATTCTAGGAATTAATAAGATGTATGAATAAAACATATTTTCATTAAAGACCAAGCTTCCGATAATTAACACATAAGGTATAAATATTGGTTTATTAACATCCCTCATTCTTCTAACTCCACTTGATAAAATAGGTAAGAAGATAATTACTCTTAAAATAAAAATTAGTAGTGTAGACCTGCTAAGTATTCCACTTACTAATGCTAATGAAATATCATGAAATAAAAAAGCCCACCAAAATCCTCTACGTGATGTGACACCTTTATAATTAAATATATTTTTCCAAGTATCTAAATATAATTCCCACGGGTTTTTAGTAGGGAAATCATTATTCTTTAATTGTTTATCATTATTAAAGCTTTCATCTGGATGTTGATAGTTGTCATATTCAAAATTATTTAATGGAGTTCCACAATGTTCACAAAATTTTGATCCTCTTGTTAATTTATTTCCACAATTCGAACAATACATAAATTTATTTCCTCACATTAATTAATTCTCTCTCTATTTTCAGTATTTTTAGTACGTTGGCAAGCAAAAACAATAAAAACTATAGTTAAAGGTATCACAGCAATTTGCATAACACCGCTTAAATAATCCCCAACCATAACTGGCTGGAAAAACCATTGAACTACTATAGGGATTATTCCCCAATATATTGATTTATTAGTATCTCTCATTCTTCTTGCACTAATAGCAACTAAAGGTAGGTATAAGATACCTATTAATAACAATTCTAAAATACTATCAGTAGCTTGTATTAAGAGTACAAATAGAGTAAGGACTATACCAATAATTACATGAATTAAATATGTCCACCAAAATCCTCGACGAGAAGTAATACCTTGATAATTAAAAGCATTCTTCCAAGCGTCTACATATAATTCCCATGGATTCTTTTGTGATTTAGTTTGCTGAATAGATTGAGTTTGATTGTAGTAATTATTTTCTTGATAACCTTGATTAGAGCTATCGTTATTAATTGGCGTACCACAATTAGCACAAAATCTAGTATTACTTTCTAACTTATTTCCGCAATTTGGACAATACATATTATTTTAATCTCCTAATCTTATTAATTATTTTTTAATAACCGGCCTGGGCTTTCTCACTATCAGTTCTTTCTTTCCAATCATTAAAACTTTCATCTTCATCTGCATAATTCCAAGCAGCTCCACCACCACCT
Organism: Staphylococcus sp. 8AQ; assembly: GCF_902506595.1. Lineage (NCBI taxonomy): Bacteria > Bacillati > Bacillota > Bacilli > Caryophanales > Staphylococcaceae > Staphylococcus > Staphylococcus sp. 8AQ. Next base: position 2,384,186 of record NZ_LR733871.1, on the reverse strand, counting down.
GCACCATTAGCTTTTTGTTCAGGTGTTAGGTGAGTTACAGCGTGCTGACTTTCTTTAGCGTTTAAGTAATCTTGATATTCTTTACTATTACTGTTAGCGTCATTAGAGACTTTTTCAGCATATTCAGCGTTACTCATGCCGTTATGTTCTGAACGACTTTCATTTTGCATACGTTCATTGGCTTCGGCTTGTGTTTCTTGTTGGTTATTAGAATTATTTGAAGCTTCTTGAGTACTATTATTTTGTTGGGTGCTCTCATTAGAATTATTTTCTGTAGAATTATTTGTAGTTTTATCTTTTGATTTTTCTTTCTTACTATCTTTCTTTTTTTCTTCTTGTTTATCTTTTGCTTCTTTATTATTATCACTATCTTTTTGACCACAACCGGTTAATAATAAAGTAATAGCTAAACTAGGCACTGCTAAATATTTAATTTTCATGTCTCTCCATCCTTTTTGTTTAGTAACAATATTTTAACACAATATTATTTGTTTTTTACTATAGTTATAACATTTTTACAAATTAATTTAATATATTGTTAAACTATATACATGAAGTGAAATTTCAAAAATCCACATAATAAAAAAGACAATTTCTAAATAGAAATTGCCTTTTCACTCCAATCGAAGGACGTAATAACTCCGACTTTTATTCACTTTTTTATTTTTGTATTACTATTTTTTAATGATTCTTTTATGATATCTCTATTTAATCTTGATAACGTGACACGACTGTTGCGATACCTTGTCCGCCACCAATACATAATGAAGCAAGTCCTGTTTGTTTGTCCTCGTTTAATTGATGTAAAAGTGTTACTAAAATACGTGCACCTGATGCGCCGATAGGATGACCTAACGCAATTGCGCCACCTTTTGTATTAACTTTGTTTTCAGGTAATTGAAGTTCTTGATTTACTGCTAAGGCTTGTGATGCAAATGCCTCGTTTAACTCAAATACATCAATGTCATCTATTGATTTATTTGTACGTTGTAATACTTTATTAACCGCTTCAACTGGTCCAATACCCATAATAGAAGGATCAACACCACTTGTACCGAAACCATCTAACACAGCGATAGGTTTGATGTTTAATTCTTTAGCTTTATCTTCCGTCATCACCAACATCACAGAAGCCCCATCATTAATACCAGAAGCGTTACCTGCAGTCACTGAGCCATCCTTTTTAAATGCTGGTCTTAAATGACTTAATTTATCCGCTGTTGTTCCTTTTCGAACACCTTCATCTTGAGATACAACTAGAGGTTCACCCTTACGTTGTGGTACTTCAACTGGCACAATCTCTACATCAAAAGCGCCACTATTTTGTGCTGCTTCTGCTTTTTGTTGTGACTGAGCTGCAAATTCATCTTGAGCTTCACGGCTGATGTTATATTTGTTGACTAAGTTTTCAGCAGTAATACCCATATGATAGTCATTAAAGACGTCCGTTAGACCATCTGCTACCATACTATCGACTAATTTTTGGTCCCCCATTTTAAATCCAAAACGTGCATTTTTCATTAGCATTGGGGACTGTGACATGCTTTCCATACCGCCTGCGAGTACGATTTCATTATCGCCAGCTAAAATAGATTGATACGCAAGTTGAATAGATTTCAAACCTGATCCACATACTTTATTAACTGTAAATGATGGTACTGTTTCTGGTAAGCCACCTTTCATCGCCGCAATTCGTGCAGGGTTTTGTCCTTGGCCAGCTTGTAAAACATTGCCTAAGATAACTTCATTAATTTCTTTAGGATCGATATTTGTTGTTTTTAAAATGTGTTGTATTAAAGTTGCTCCTAATTCGTAGGCAGGTAGGTCTTTAAATGCACCTCCAAAAACGCCAATTGGTGTACGATATGCTTCAGCTAAAACGATTCTAGACATAAGACATATTCATCTCCTTCTCATTTATATATAGGTATGTCATGTTTTCATCATTAATGAATAAATCAACGTTTCCTCACCCATAACATCATGGATAAATCACTCATCAATTGAGTTAACATGAAAAGTTAGTGACTAAATTTTTATTTACTCATTGTTGATATTTTACCAAAATCTTATTCACATTTACCAGAAAGAGCCTATTAACAAGCAGCATTATTTTAAATTAAAACAGCAATTGAAAATGAAACACTAGAGTATTCATATAGTTCTTTAAAATGATTAAAATAGTATTCAGCATTTAAAAATAAATCTATAGACTAATACGTCATATTTATAGCGAGACCCCCGAGAAAACCGTACTAGTTGAAGACCCTAGAAATATTCACGGGTTTATCTGTGTAGTATTTCCGGCTGAAACTGTGCCCTGGGAGGGGAGTCGATTTAAAACAGTACATAAAAAATAAACCAACTAAAGTTGGGGGCTTTAGTTGGTTTTATATGTTGGTCTGTTTATATTTTATATTTTTTAGCTTACATTATACCTCTTCGTTAAGGTTTGGGTTTAAGTTCGATTATGATTTATAACCGAAATCTGGAATATTATGCCAACGCTCTTTAAAGTAATGTGCGATAGCTTTTGGCTTACGATCACGAGTGAAGATACCTTTTTTATTACCTTGAACACGGATAATACCATTTGATGTTTCAAAATCAGCAAAGTTCCATGTTTGTTCACCAATAAATTGAGGATATTGATCCATCACTTCATGATTGGCTTTATAGTATCTTAATTGATATTCTTCTGTAAACATTTGATCATCAATCGCATGCATACCTGCAACTGTATCAGCGCCATACTCTGTAAACATAATTGGTTTATTAGGTTGACGCTTAGACCATTCAGATAATTCTTTATCCAATGCTTCTTTAGCACTTTCTAAATCACCTGATTGTGTATACCAACCGTAATATCTATTGAGACAAAGTACATCAACTAAATCTTGTACTTCACAAACATCTGGTTGCGCCATTAGAATTGTAACAATTGTCACTGGTCTATTTTGTGGATCTTTTTCTCTAGCTAGGTTAATAAATGGTTCAAAGTATTCTTTCGCACCTTTTTCATTAGAAGCTGGTTCATTCGCAATAGACCACATTACTACACATGCGTGATTTTTATCTCTTTCAATTAATCCTTCAATCACTTCTTTGTGCGCTTGATGTGTTTGAATATCTTTCCACGTATCTTGTTGTTCGGCATCACCAATAAGTTCGACTGCGAAGTTAAGATGAATACCAACACCAGTTGTTTCATCAATCACAACAATACCTTGTTCATCAGCTAGACGCATCATTTCCTCTGAATAAGGATAGTGTGATGTTCTAAATGAGTTTGCGCCAATCCATTTCATCAAGTTAATATCCATCACATTAGCTGATTCATTTAAGCCACGTCCATTATAAAAAGTATCTTCGTGTTTACCGAATCCTTTAAAGTAAAATGGCTTATTATTAATTAAGAATTGACCGTTTTTCACTTCAACTGAACGAATACCAAAACGTTCAGTATAAACATCCACGCACTCAGTACCATTTAATAATTCTACTTTCATATTGTATAAATAAGAATTCAATGGTTCCCATAGACGTGGATTTTCAATAGTAATCTGACCTTCAGTACCCTCATGTTCAGCGACTACTGTTCCTTCTTCATCTAAAACAGTTACTTTAACTTTGTCGATTTGATCACCGTGTTGTTGTGTGCTCACTTTGTAATTCACAATACTTTGTGATTCACTTTTTACTTCAGGATTAATAACAATGTCCTCAATATAAGTTTGAGGTGTTGAATAAATTTTCACTGGGCGATGAATACCTGAGTAGTTAAAGAAGTCAAAGTTAGGTACATTGACAGGTGTCAAATTGCCGTCTTTATCTGTACGTTCACTATAGTTTCCTACAGGTAATGTACTGTGTGTCAGAACATTGTTCACAACAACTGTTAAACGGTGTGCACCAACAGTAGCGATATCAGAAATATCCGCTTCAAATGGTAAGAATCCACCTGAATGTGTCACGACTTCTTGACCATCGATATAAACTTTAGCGTGATGTGTCACAGAGCCGAATCTTAATACAATGCGTTCACCTTTTAGATGTTTAGGAATAACGATGTCGCGTTCATAACATACATCACCTACGTGATTTCTAATTGTTTGAATCACACCTTGATCATTAAATGAACCGGGAACAGCCATGACCTCATCTGTATCTAAAGGTTGACTCACATCAATTTTCTCTTGATGCTGAATTAATTTAAATTTCCATGTTCCACATAAATCAAGTAGTTGTCTTGTTTCTGTAAATATTGGATATAACAACTTAAGCTCCTCCTATTCATTAAACACCAGAATATGCGTTAAATCCTCCATCAATCGGTAATACTACACCATTTATAAAGCTAGATGCTTCTTCGCTTACTAGGAATAATAATGCACCAATAAGTTCTTCTGGTTTACCAAAGCGCTCCATAGGTGTCGCATTGATGATTTTTCTAGAGCGATCAGTGTAACTTCCGTCTTCATTTAATAATAATGCTTCATTTTGTTTTGTTAATAAAAATCCTGGTGCAATCGCATTGACGCGAATATTAGTTTTAGAGAAGTAAACACTTAACCATTGTGTAAAGTTACTAATTGCTGCTTTAGCACCACTATAACCAGGAATTTTAGTTAATGGTGTAAATGCGTTCATAGATGAAATGTTGATAATTGATGCTTCTTCTTTATCTAACATATCAGTTGCGAATACTTGTGAAGGAATAAATGTACCTAAGAAGTTAAGATCCATCACAAATCCTACGCTCTTTTCATCTAAATCGAAGAATGTCTTACCTTCTTGATCAAGTTGGCCTTCAAAACGTTCATCATCAGTTGTACCTTTTGGAGAATTTCCGCCAGCACCATTGATTAAAATATCAACGCTACCGAAAGCTTCATTAACTTCTTTTTTTACTCTTTCCATGTCCGCTTTTTTAGTGACGTCTCCTAAAAATACTTTAGATTCTCCACCTAATGCTTTGATTTGATCGACTAAACCATTATTATCATCTGCAATTCCAACCATAGCGACTTTAGCGCCACTTTGTGCTAATGCTGTTGACATCGCACTTCCAAGTACGCCTGTTCCGCCTGTAATTACTACTACTTTGTTAGTTAAATCTATATTGAAAGGTAATTTCATAAATTGATTTCTCCTTTAGTTTATTTGTTAGTTTTACTAACTGTTTCATATAACCCGTTTAAATATGTTGCACCTAAGGCACGGTCATACAATCCATAACCTGGTTTACCTGTTTCGCCCCATATCATACGTCCATGGTCAGGTCTAATTGGTCCTTCATATCCGAAATCATACATTGCTTGAACGACTTCATACATATCAATAGACCCATCTTCAGATAAATGACCAGATTCTTGGAATGATTTGTCACCAATTAATTTAACATTACGTGCATGTACAAAATGAACACGGTCTTTTTGGCCGAAATAACGTAACATATCTACAAAGTCATTTTTTCTATCTGCACCTAAAGAACCAGAACACATTGTTAATCCATTACTTCTAGAATCATATAAGTTAATGAATCGTTCTAAGTTTTCTTTGTTAGTGATGATACGTGGTAAGCCAAAGATATTCCAAGGTGGATCGTCCGGATGTATCGCCATTAGAACGTCTTCCTCTTCAGCAACCGGAATGACTTTTTGAATAAAGTAATTTAAGTTTTCCCATAATTTTTCTTCATCCACTTGTTTATAATCTTCAAATAATTGATTTAAGTCTTCTTTTGTATAACTTGAATCCCAACCAGGTAATGATAATTCACCACTTAGTGGATTCATTTTTTCAACATCTTTCTCATCATAAATTAAGCATGTAGATCCATCGTCTAAGCGATAATCTAATTGAGATCTTGTCCAGTCGAATACTGGCATAAAGTTATAACATACTGTGTTAATACCAACTTGTCCTAAATTGCGTAAAGTTTGGCAATAATTTTCAATATATTTATCTCTTGTCGGTTTACCTAATTTAATATCTTCATGTACTGGTACACTTTCAATCACAGATATTTCCATACCTGCATCTTCTACTTCTTGTTTTAATGCTTTGATTTTATCTAATGGCCATACCTCTCCAACTGGCACATCGTATATCGCAGTTACAATACCTTTCATCCCTGGTATTTGTTTAATATATTCTAAGCTAATGGGATCATCTTTCCCATACCATCTAAATGACATTTTCATAATATTGTCCTCCTAAATAAGTTTGAAATAATGATATGCATTGTTATAACAGATGTTCTCAATCATTCGTTGTAACAATTGATCATCATTTGGAATTTCACCTTTTTCTACTAAATCACCTATAAAAGTAGATAAAATTCGTCTAAAGTAATCATGTCTTGAGTATGAAATAAAGCTTCTTGAATCAGTAAGCATACCTACGAAATGCATTAATAATCCTTGATCTGCTAATGATGACATTTGGCGTAACATACCTCGTTTTGTATCATTAAACCACCAACCAGCACCGTGTTGAACTTTACTTTGAATACCAGGTTCAGTTTGGAAGTTTGCAATCGTAGAACCTACAATATCGTTATAAATTGGGTTTAAATTATATAAAATTGTTTTTGGTAAATGATTACCTTGTTCCATCATGTCTAACGTTGCGTTTAAATGATACGCTAAGTTGTCTTGATCTCGGATAGAATCAAATCCAGCATCTCTACCCACTTGTTCAAACATTTTAGTATTGTTATTTCGGATAGCGCCAAAGTGAATTTGCATTACCCAACCATATTCATGATAGGCTTTACTTAATTCGTTCAAAATAAATGTTTGGAATTGGAATGTTTCATATTTTGAAACGTCTTCATTATTTATAGCCTTATTGAAGATTGCTTCAATATCTTGTGTTGTATAACTTTCAAAATGTATTTCTTCTAAACCATGGTCAGCAAGACGTCCGCCTTTGTCATGGAAGTATTGAATACGTTGATTTAACGCATCTACAAATTGAGATGGATTATCTATTTTATGTGTTAAGCCTTCTAATTTTTGTATTAAATCAGTAAATGCTTTGTCACCAACTTTGAACACATCATCAGGTCTAAACGCTGGTAAGACTACAGTTTTAAAATCGTTTTGTTCTTTAATTTCATCATGATATTTTAAGTCATCTGTTGGGTTATCAGTTGTACAAATCAAATTAACATTTGAATTAGTGATTAATGATTGTGTCGTCACGTTATGTTCTTTTAAATAATCATTTGCTCGGTGATAAATCTCTTCAGCATTGTCACTTGTTAATAAGTCTTCAATTTCAAAATACATTTTTAATTCTAATTGTGACCAGTGATATAGTGGATTGCCAATTGAATTTTCTAATGCTTCAGCCCACTTTTTAAATTTTTCAAGTGGTTCAGCGTCTCCAGTAATGTATCTTTCTTCAATACCTTGTGCACGCATTGCACGCCATTTATAATGGTCACCACTTAACCATAAGTCAGCAATATTATCGCATTTAACATTATCACTAATTTGTTTTGGATCTAGGTGACAATGATAGTCGTAAATCGGCATTTCTTTCGCGAAATCATGATACAAGTGTTTAGCTGTTTCATTTTCTAGCATAAAGTCTTCGTTAATAAAAGCCATGCTCATTTCACTCCTTATATTTCTTCTCTTAATGCAAGTTCTTTAACAATTTGTTTATGTCGTTTATCTGTTAATGGATACCATATGAAGAAGATAATTAATGCAAGTAAACAAGCCACTGCCGGTACTGCAAAGAATAAAATTTTAAGACCTTGAATTGTACCAGCTGATTGCTCTACATTTGGTTTGTATCCTATAAATGTTAAAGCTAAACCAGGTACAAATCCTGCAAGTGCTTGTGATACTTTTCTTGTGAAACTGTAACTTGAATACGTAATACCTTCAGAACGTAATCCAAATTTCCATTGTCCGTATTCCACAACGTCAGCAATAAATGCCCAGATAACAGTGTTTGGAATAACTAAAAAGAATTGTGCAATGGTATTCATTACTAAGAACATAATATGGTTTTCACTAAAGAACATGAAATTTAAAGCTTCGAATATAACAAAACCGCCGATACCGATAAGTGCTGTTGCTTTTTTACCCATTTTTTTACTAATAAGTGTTGTTGCATATAATGCAGGTAATAATACTACAAAGTTTAATGTACTTACTAAACCTACTAAATTAGGTTCGTCTAACACATATTTAAAGTAGTAAAGCTGACAAGATTGAATTAAGAACATTGACATGATTGTTAATAATGTAAAGATGGCTAACACTGCAAATGCTTCGTTTTTCACTAAGTTAAAGAATGCTTTTTTGTTAAGGCCTTTTTCTTTAGGACGTTCAACGACGTGACGTTCTTTAACACCTTTATAGCAAATTAAATGGAATATAACACCAAATACTGCTAAGCCAGCAACCACTACTGGATAACCTATAGCATGGTTATCAAATTTAGATACTAATGGTATAACAACAATCCCTGCTATAAATAATGCACTTTGTGAACCTAAGTTTCTAAATACAGATAATTGTGTTCTGTCATCTGAGTTCATTGTCATAGCAGCAGATAATGAACCATAAGGAATGTTAACAACTGAGTATGCAGCATTGAATAATAAGTATGTAGCAAATGCCCACACTACTTTTCCTGTGTAACTAAAGTCGGGTGCAGTAAATGATAGCACCGTTACAATTGCTAATGGTACAGTTCCGTATAAAATAAATGGTTTGAATTTACCTTTAGGACCAATGTTACGTCGAGAATCGACAATTGTACCTACACCAGTATCCACAAATGCATCAAAAATCTTTGCTACTAAAAATACAAGACCACCGTAAAATGCTGAAATACCTAAAATATCAGTAAAGAACATCATTAAATAAATTTGTCCCATGTCAAACATCATACCGTTACCTAAGTCACCAAAACCGTATGATAATTTTTCTTTAAATCCTAAAGCAGGTTCTGCAATATGATTAAGTTTTTTAACTTTTCTATTTTCTCTTTTTTCAACTGTGTCTCCCATAATCGTGCCTTCTTTCTATCTATTAATGTCTCGGTTACTTTGAATAGACGCGTAAATATTTTCTAGACTTGCATAACTAAAATCACCAAATATATTGTGTTTATAGCTCATGTTATATATTCCAAATTCAACAATTTTTGCTAAATTCCATTTCTGCATAATCCCATAAATGACACCTACGCTAAATGCATCCCCAGTTCCTAATCTATCCAATATATCGACATCTATAGGATCAGTTTTAACTACCTGATTCTGTGTAGATAGAAATCCTTGTAAGCGGTTTCTTTTATGGCTAAAATTTTTTCTCTGTACAAACGCAATATATTTAATATTGTATTTATCGTGAATTTGTTTTAAATATGGTTTTATTACCTCAATGTCAGCCATTCTGTCTAATCCATCTTTTTGGTCATGTCCTTCATTGTCAGGCAATGCAATTGGTTCATAACCAAAGACTAAATCCACATCATATAATATGTCTGACATTTCTTTTCTAGCTGTTTCGAAATCCCATAAAGCAGCTCTGAAATTTAAATCACAACTTACAAATAGACCTAACTTTTTAGCTACTTTTACAGCTTTTTTCAAATATTGTAGTAATTCATTATTTAAACCAGCCGTAATACCAGTAATATGGAACCAATCATGTTCCTTTAGTATTACTTCGATATCATCATCTCGATGATAAAATTGACTAAATGTACTCATTTGACGATCATAGATAAGTCGGTGTGCACGTTGTGCATATCCACTTTCAGTAAAATAGAGTCCTAATCTTCCTTCTGCTTGACTAACATGTGTTGTATCAACACTATAACGTTTCAAATTTTGAATGATTTGATTTCCTAACTCATTATTTGGAACAGCGCTAATCATTGCAGTATCAATACCTAATCCTGATAATCCTATGGCAACGTTCATTTCTGCGCCACCATAATACGTATCTAATGATTGAGCTTGATTGAAGGTTTGATGATTCGGTGTGCTTAATCGCATTAAAATTTCGCCAAATGTGATGAATGACATCTCATCATCCTCTTATTTTCTTGAATTTTTCGACAAATTTTTGTGTATTTTCTTTAATAACTGGATCATTACCATCTTTGGAACCTTTCATTAATGCGCTACCAATACCAACTGCATACGCACCTTTTTGGTACCAGTCTTCCATGTTATCTAATGACACGCCACCAGATGGCATTAATTCAATATGTGGAATAGGTCCATGTATATTTTTTATAAAATTAGCTCCTAGTAAATCTCCAGGGAATAATTTCACTAAATCTACACCAGTTTCCATTGCTTGAACAATTTCAGTGACTGAACCACAACCTGGTAAATAAGGTATTGAATAACGGTTACACATTTTAGCAATTTCAGGATCAAAGTGTGGACTAACTATGTACTCTGCTCCATTTAAAATGGCTAATCGTGCGGTAGTACTATCTAAAACTGTACCTGCACCAATCACTACATTGTCATGTGTTTGATGTTGATTTAAATATTGAATCACTTCTTCAGCTTGTGGTGTAGTAAAGGTAATTTCGATGTTATAAATACCACCTTCTATCATCTGACTTACAGCAGCGATAGCATCCTCTTTACTTTTACCTCTCACAACAGCAACAAGATAATTGTCGTGTAAACGAGTTAATATCTGTGCTTTTTTCATTTAATCAACTCCTTGCTATTTAAAAAGTTTTTTTCTTCGCCAACCCAACTTCATTATATTTCTAATTGAAGAAACGTCAATTCAGTGTAAATTACTAGGAATTAATAAAAAATTAAAACCCTTTCATACAATCTTTAAAAAGAGTTGGTATCAAAGGGTTTTTAAAATATGCACATTTTCAGTGTGAATTCAGTGAGCGAAACAATTAGGCGTACTAAATTGCATTTGAAAAGCATAATTTTATATGATTTTTTGTAATTTTTTTAAGTCTTTTATAAAATTTTTACATCATTTTCAGAAAAATCAGCTATTTACATATTTTTCTTTGTGTTTAACTAGTGAAAAACAAAAATGAATGATAATTTTAAAATGTAATGTAAAAGTTAAACAAAATCATAAACCTTTACGTTATGTAACTTTTTCATCGTTTTCATCATGACAAGATTTTTTATATTCTAAGGGCGCAAGTTGATATTGTTCCTTAAAGCACTTTGAAAAATAGCCTTGCTGTTTAAAACCAACATAATGTGCTATTTCTTCAATTGTCATAGGCGTATTGATTAATAGATCTCGTCCTTTTTCAACACGTAGTTTCATAATATATTGAGACATAGACTGACCTGTTTCTTTCTTAAATAATCTTGAAAGATATGACGGCGCCAACCCTACTAAATCAGCCAATTCTTCTAGATGTATCGGGTGGTCTAAATTAATTTTAATATGTTGAATAACTGTGTTGACATTTGAACTATAATCTAAAGATTTTACATTTAATGCTGTTCGCGCATAATCATGAACCAATTGTTTGGTAATCATTTCTAATGTTTCGACGTCCATAGCATCATCAATTTTTGCAGCATAATAAGCTGACAGTTCGTTGATGATGAGTAAATTGACTTCTGCTTTTTCTATACTTTTACGGCATAGCGTATTGAGCAGATAGGCTTTGTATTTTTGATTTAATAAATCATCTTTTACACGTCTAATACCGGAAACCGAAACTTTCATTACTGAATATAAATTTAAAGCTTCATCGACATTACCATTTTGAATTGCTGTAAGCATCTTATTCTCAATGTCATAAGCTGATTTGATTTGGTTAAATGTATATTCATATTGTTCTTTGTCGTGCGAATGGGATTCAGGATTACGATGAAAACTAAAATCTAATTTTTCAACTTTATAATTTACATTTCTGTTTTTCAAATATCGTACTGTTAGACGTGCCATTTTTAACGCTTGGCTATACTGACAAACAGGTATTTGTAAAAGGTATTGTTTTAATATTGATAATTTAGAATATTTAATTTGTACTTGTTGTAACATCTCATGGCATCTTTTTTCATTAGGACGTTGATGCAAAAAAGGTCCGAGAATGACAACTCGATTATATTTTCGATACTTAAATAATAAAAAATTAACATCAAATTGATTCACATAATGATAAATACAATCACTTTTCATATTTTCCAAAAGTTTCTTTAACTCTAATTTGTATTTTTTACTTTTAGTATTAGTAAAAGGAGACTTTAAATGGTTACTGATATTTTTAATATCCGATAAGTCATAATGATTTATATCAACCATTAATAATTCAAACGCATGTACTTTTAAAACATCAAATATTTGTTGATTCAACATAATGATCACCTTCACTTAAGACTATAAACATAATAGAAAGGATTGAAAAATTTGAATTATTCACTAGAACATTTTCAACCTCAACATGACTATCTCATTTGTGTAGATTCAGATGGTTGCGGTATGGATACAATGACAATCAAACACGAACGTGCCTTTGGTCCTGCCCTACTTGATATTTGGAACTTGGACGATATAAAAGACGAAGTACTAGAACGTTGGAACCAATTTAACCTATATGAAATCACACGAGGTATTAATCGATTTCAAGGTCTGGAAAAAATGCTCACAGAATTACATGAGCAAGGTCGTACAGTTGACGGCTATCAAGACATTAAAGAATGGGTAGACAACACTTCAACATTTTCTAATCCTCAATTAGAACAAAATATGAAAGCGCATCCAGAAAAGAAAGGACTACGCTTAGCTTTAGATTGGTCTAATCGAGTAAATGAATTAATCGTGAAATTACCTAGTATAGGTCCATTTGATAATGTACATTCTGCTTTGAAACATGCACATAAAGATGCAGATATTGTTATTGTATCATCTGCCAATTTAAAAGCAGTAGAAACTGAATGGACAGAGCATGAACTTACACCATTTCTTTCAAGTATATTTGCGCAAGAAGCAGGCACTAAAAAGCATTGTATTAACCAACTAAAACCATTTTACAAATCTGGCCATATTTTAGTATTAGGAGATGCCAGAGGAGATTTACAAGCAGCTCAAGACAATCATGTTCATTTTTATCCAATATTAGCGGGACATGAAGCACAATCTTGGTATGACCTAGATCATACTTATATCGATTTATTTACTAATAATCAGTTTGATAATACTATTCAAGACCGTGTAATTCAACAATTTTATAATAATTTTGACTAAGGAGTGGCTTATTTATGGTAAAAGTAGATCTAAAATCTAAACCTTATAATCTTAACGATCAACAAATTCAATGGGTAGAAAATACACTATCAGAACTCACAGATGAAGAAAAAATTGGTCAATTATTTTTCAATTTATTCTTTTTAGAAGACGATGCAAACTTTAATGATAATGAATTAACAAATAAAGATATTCTTGATAAATATCATATTGGAGGCGCAAGATTCCAAGGTGGCAATGGACAACAAGTACAACACTTACTTAACGATTTACAACATAACAGTAAAATTCCGTTACTCATCGCTGCAAATTGTGATTCAGGTGGCAATGGCGCTTGTAAAGACGGTACTTACATTGCTTCTGCAGCTCAATGTGAAGCAGCTCAAGATACTAAAGTTGCATATAATGCAGGATATGTTTCTGGGCAAGAATCTAGTGCATTAGGTGTAAATATCAACTTTGACCCTTGTGTTGATATTCTTGAAAATTGGAGAAACACTATCGTTAATACTCGCGCATACGGAACAAATGCTGACACTGTAATTAAATATACAAATGCCTTTATCGAAGGCTTTAACCAAACAAAAGATATGATTACATGTATCAAACATTTCCCAGGTGATGGCACAGAAGAACGAGATCAACACCTTGTTTTAGGCGTAAATGAAATGACTCCAGACGAATGGGATCAAAGTTTCCGTAAAGTATATGCTAATCACATTGATAATGGCGTTGAAATGATTATGTCTGGTCATATCGCACTACCTCACTACTCTAAAAAATTAAACCCAGCTTTAAATGATGAAGACATTTTACCAGCAACATTATCTAAAGAACTAATTACAGATTTATTGAAAGATGATTTAAACTTTAACGGGCTTGTTGTAACTGATGCGAGTCATATGTTAGGTATGACAGCTGCGATGAAACGTGAAGATTATGTACCTCAAGCCATTGCTGCTGGTTGTGACATGTTCTTATTCTTTAATGATATTGAAGAAGATTTTAATTTCATGCTTAATGGTTATAAAAACGGCGTTATTACTGACGAACGTTTAAATGATGCTGTAAGACGTATTCTTGGATTAAAAGCAAAAATTAATCTACATGAAAAACAAGCTAATAACACTTTAGAAAAAGATGAAAAAGCATTAGAAGTTGTTGGTTGTGATAAACATATTGAAATGCAAAAAGAAGCAGCTGATTTAGGTATTACACTAGTGAAAAATACACTTAACCAATTACCTATTCGACCTGAAACACATAAAAACATTCGTCTTTATGTTATTGAAGGTGAAAAAAATGGATTGTATAAATCTGATGACTCACTTACAGATAATTTAGTATCTATATTAGAAAAACGAGGCTTTAATGTAACAGTAAACGACGGCTCAACACGTATTAAAGGTAAAACTTTAGAATATCGTGATGAAGTTGATGCTGCTTTAGTATTTGCCAATATTGTAGGTTACGCAGCTGAAAACAACTACCGTATCCGTTGGTCAACTGCTATGAGTAATGAAATTCCTTGGTATGTACATGAAGTGCCAACAGTATTCACTTCACTTAACTTCACAACTCATTTACATGACGCAACAATGGTTAAAGCATATATCAATGCTTATCATTCAAATCAAATCAGTTTAGAAACAGTGGTAGATAAAATCATGGGAGAATCAGACTTTAAAGGGGTACCAAACGACCTAGTTTGGACAAATAAATGGCAAGCTAAATTATAGAAGTTAGTGGTATTTCTGCTTAATATGGTTGTTATAGAACAAAAAACAGTATAAGAATAAACCCTAGAAAAATAGCCAGTAAATGAGTTTTATAAATTCATTTACTGGCTTCTTTATTTATAATACTTTGTATTATTGGCTCCCTATGCCCAACCTGCTTTGCTTGTTGAAACTGGATAAACCAGTTTCTTTGTGTTGGGTCCCTTCTTAGGGGACAGCTTCAGCCTACCCCAACTTGCTTTGCTGGGGCCCCGGTCTTCAGCTTGTCCTGTTCCCTCAAGAGTCTCGCCAAAATGCTCCGTATTTATATGTAAATTGAAATTAAAAGATGCTCCAAGATAAAATCCTTTGTCCAATTTGTACATAAATGATATGTCACAACACCTTAATGAAATCGATGAAACAACTACTTTTATTTTTGGAGATTGAATTTATAGAAATTAAAAAAGTCTAATTAATTTATTTCATGATTTAGTAACGAATCTAATTTGGGCTTTTGTTGTTTTAATGAAGTTTGGCTTAAATCTATAAAGTGGGATTTCTGCCACTGTTGTGTTTTGTTTGCACTTGTATTTAAACCCGTTTCCCAAGTAGGATACACTCGAAAAGCCATTTTACCTTTATGGTTTATATCGCTTAAGATACCTTTGGTTAAAAGCGTCTTCTTATCAAAAACAAACATTCCATTAAGTTCCTGATCAATAATGTGAATGATTAAATAGTCACTCATTTTATCCAAATCTATTGGTATATTTTGATTATTTTTATCCTTCTCCCACAGAGTTACAAAATAGCCCTTTTTCTTTGGTGTCTTTTTGCCCAATCTACTTTTAATACGATATTGAAACAATTCAAATTCCATCGCTTCATATTCTTGATTCCATTCTTCGACTTTGATTGTACTTATTATTTTAGTTTGATAAATATTTTCTAATTCTTGCAATGGTGTTATTGACTGAAATGATTCAAGATTTTTTGTCATTTGCTTTACCTTTATTCCTTTTATTAATTTCATTACTTTTATAAATTAAATAGCCTGCATTTATTACTGCAACGATAGCGATGATAATAGCTAAAATTAAATGATTAAAAGTTACTCCTAAAGCAATCACTACCATTAATAATACATTTAATAAATTCGAAATCATAAATCCTTTATTTTCCATATTGAATCGCCCCTTTATTTAAAATTATTCGTGAATAATAATACCTTCATCCGTAGTTTCAATTGTAGAATTTTTAGGTGCCTGTATCATTTTAATCACCCAATAAAAGTCACCAACGCAACTACCAGCATGGAATGTCGCAAAAAATAAGAATAAAAATTTAGGTAATACTCCTGTATAAAGTGCAATAATTAAAATCATAGTTATAATCATAAAAGGTGCGATTGCGCTTATTAAAAAAGTCATTGGTGTAAATTGACCACCGGGAATTGCACAATAAATCATTCCACTTGAGTAACCAAAATGCACTTTTTGATGAGGTGAAAATAACTTGAAAAAGATACCATGTATACACTCATGAATAGTAAATATTAAAATATATAAAATAATAATACTCAATATATTAATTATGGCCGAGTCATATAAAAACTTTGTGGTTGTACTTTTTTCTATCAACCAAAATATAAGCCCAAAGCCAATAAAAGATATAATCATACACTGAGAAAACTGTTTCATTAAATTTTCATTATTCAATATATCAATACGTTGCAATCATACTCTCCCCTTTGTTTATATTTTGCATTTCATTGTTATATTCAATATACATGATACATGTCATTTTGACAAATATACTTGTCAAAATGACGCGATTAATATACACTAAAATCAACAAGGAGTTGGTCCACTTGAGAAATCGACTTAAGGAATTACGGGCTCGTGATGGTTATAATCAAACACAATTGGCCAAACTAGCAGGAATATCGAGACAAACTGTGTCTTTGATAGAAAGAAAAGATTTTACGCCATCAGTGCTCACAGCGTTAAAAATCGCCAAAATATTTAACGAACCTGTTGAAAACATCTTTATCATTGAGGAGGAAGATTTATGAAAGTAGGTAGATATCTGTTACTAGTTTTACTTGGAGGTATTATCGGAGGAGCTGCTGGCTACTTAATACCAACCCTTAATGACATGGGTTTCTTTAATAAAATTCTTTTTACCAATCAAAATTCTATTATGGTTGTTTGTTTCATCGCGACATTAATTAATATTATCTTAACTGTAATTTTGTACAGAGAGTTAAAAAATTCTGTTTATTTTAAAAATAAACAATCCTGATAATAAATATAGCGAAGATGAATCCGAAGAAAAATCTAATTTGAAATTTTTAAATGCCAGTTTTATATACTACTTTCAAATTTTAATTAGTTTAATCTTTTTATTAATTCTTGTTATAGGAAATATTAAAGATATTTATGTATTATTTGCTATTATCCCATATATGATAACAGTCATTCCTGCTCTTCTAATAGGGTTATATGCCAGAAAAGTCGATGAACGTTATCCAAAACTAGGAGAACATAAATATACTGAAAAGTTATTATCAATTATGGACGAAGGAGAGCGTCACATAACTCTTACATCAATGTTTAAAACTTATCACATTAATTTAGTTCTAATCATTGTATTTGCTATCTTTTTAGCAATCCATTCAATAAGCTCTGGTATTAATCAAACAATGGGTGTAATATTTCTTATTGTTTTATTTATATATAATGCATTTGGCTATCTGTCTAAAGTTAGAAAATTTTATAAATCTTAAATGTAATTACCATACTTTTAAATATATTTTAGAAAGTGAGGCATATTCATGGAACAACTTTTAAATGTTCAAGATCTTAATAAGTCTTATAAAGATTCAGAATTTCGACTTTCAAATATTAATTTGTCGATTACACCTCAAGAAGTTGTAGGATTAATCGGTAAGAATGGCTCAGGGAAGTCTACCCTCATCAATACTTTAGTAGGCAATCGTCATAAAGATACAGGAGATATTTATTTCTTCGACCAAAAAATTTCAAATAATGATCTTTCATATAAAGAACATCTTGGTGTCGTCTTTGATGATTTACGCGTACCGAATAAACTTACTTTAACTGATATAGATAAAGTCTTTAGTAATATTTACAAAACTTGGAAAAGTGATCGTTTCTTTTCAATAATTAAGCAGTTTGAATTGCCAACTAAAAATCAAATTAAATCATTTTCAAGAGGTATGCGTATGAAATCTGCTTTAGCTATTGCTTTAGCTCATGATAGTCATCTACTAATACTTGATGAAGCAACAGCAGGTATGGACGCTTCAGGTCGTGAAGAAGTCATTGAAATATTAGAAGATTTTGTAGCTGAAGATAATGGTATATTAATTTCTTCCCATATCTCTGAAGATATTGAACAATTAGCCACTAAACTCGTATTTATGAAAGATGGATGTATTATTTTAGAAGAAGATAAACGAACATTACTTGAAAATTACGGAGTTTTAGACGTTGATGAAGAGCAATTCAAAGTACCTAATGAAATGATAGTTGCATCTCGAACACGACAAAATAGAATAATCGCATTAGTTAATAATTATCATCAAATTGAAGGTGCAGAGCCACTTTCTAGCATTGATGATGCGACAAAAATTTTAATGAGAGGTGAACAATAATGAAAGGTCTATGCCTTAGCATGCTTTATACAGCAAAAAAATCATTAATCACTTATTTCATTGTTTCTATCGTTGTATCTTTATTTATGGCTTTAACAAGTCCATTAATATCTTGCTTTATTTCAATGTTATTTCTCATTTCACCAATCTCAGATAATTTAAAACATGAAAAAGAATCGAAATGGATGTATTATGTATCAACATTACCTACAGGTCGTAATCTTTATATCAAAAGTTACTTTCTTTTAAATTGTATTTTAATAGTAATAGGACTAGTAATTGGTACAGTATCACTTACGATTATTAATCATAATCTAAATATAATCATAGCATCTGCTCTTATTGGCATAGGAGCTGCTGGCACATATGCTGTCGCATTTCCATTAACTTTTAAATTTGGTCCTGAAAATTCAAATGCTGTTTTAACAACAACGGTTCTTATTGTAATGCTATTCTATTTCATTGTAGTATTTGCCTTTGTATTCCCTGGTATGGGTGGTGCAGATAATATTGAAAATGTATTAACACCTTTCAATCAAGTTGTACTAATCATTTATGCATTATTTGGTATTATGACAACAGTAATTTCATACATTTTATCTATTAAGATTTTCAACAAGCAAGATTTATAAAATCAAAGACTAGGTAAGATTGGGCTAACCTTATGATTATGCCCTAATCTCGCCTAGTCTTTTTTCTATGATTGCCATTCTGATTTTAATAAACTATATACATAACTATCTGTAAATTTTCCTTGTACACATTCTTCACTTCGTAATTTTCCTTCTTTTGTAAATCCTAATCTTTTTGGAATAGCTTGGCTTTTCGTATTTTCCACTGAAGCTCTAATTTCCACACGGTTTAAATCCAACTCATTAAATGCATAATCAATAACCGCCTAAGTACATTGCGTCATAATTCCTTTTTTCTGATGACTTTCACCTAAATAATAACCAATAGAAGTTTTTCTATTAACAGTATCGATATAATGTAAGCCAATCACACCAACTAATTCATTTTCTGACCAAATGCCACAGTGGAATCCATTACCACTAGCAAATTGTTGTAATGCTGCTTGAATAAATTTCTGACTGTCTTCAACTTGATTTGTATATGCTACAAAAGGTAACCATTTTGCTAAATACGCTCGTGATTGATCTATAAGTTTAAAAAGTGCATCCGCTTCTCTTGTTTCTAATATTTTTAAAGTCACTTCATCGTTTACCTTAAATCCAAACATGCTTTACACTCCATTTACATTATTGTCACACAATTCTGTTAATTATCAACATTTTAACATATGCTGTGGATAACTCAAATTACATATCAAACCCCTAATATAACAGTGTTTTAAAGAATATCAATCAAAATCTATCCACAGCCGTGCCAATTATCCACGCCTATAAAAAATCTCCATAATCAATTCATTGTTTACATAAAAATGAATCAACTATGGAGATTGTTAACATTTAATTTGGAAAAGTATCTGGATTAAAACCGCCTTCCCATTTGCTGATAGGCCAATACCTAAACATAACTTTTCCTACAATCTGCTTTTTATCAATTAGCCCAACGTCATATCTACTATCTATACTGTTCTGTCTATTGTCCCCTAATACTAGATACTTATCTTTAGGAATTTTAGCATGCCCTTTAGCACCTTTCAGTGTCTTGGAATTAAAATCTTCTGTTAAATATTTGCTTACTTTATTCTTTTTATTTTCTTTCAAATAAGGCTCTTTTATTTTTTTATCATTTATATATAGTTGATCTTTTTTATATTTAACAGTATCACCAGGTTTACCAATTAACCGTTTAATATAATCTTTTTTAGCAGTAGCGTGAAAAATAATAACATCCCCTGAATCAATGTGATTCAATGTTTTCGAAATTTTACTCACTATAACTTTATCTCTATCTTCAAAAGTGGGATGCATTGATTCTCCCGATACCGTATATGAAGTACCGATAAATACAGTTAGAATGATAGCTATGATAATACCTGTCGCTAAGGCAATAATCCACTCAACTAATTCTTTTCCCATATAAGCTCTCCTCGCATTTATTAATCACTATTCCACAACACCATTTTTTATTTTAATGTGCTGTCCTTTTTGCACTTTGTCGTACTGTTTTTTAGGTAAAACAACAATACGTTTACCTTGTTTAGTATCAACTGTAACGGTATATAATTTTTCTCCGTTTTTCATTTGATGCTTCAACTTAAATTAAATTTTCATATGTAAAATCAATTAATTCTATCATTACATAACTTAATTATTTATTTCAATTATATTTACAAAAACTAAACTTTTATTTTTTATTATTAGTTAATCCTCTATAAAAATTCACTATCCCTTCCCTCTTAAATCTAACCTTTCAATGCTGTAAGTTTGGTAGCGTATTTTGTAAGTTTAGATAAAGGCTGGAAGATCTTATTACTCCTAAAATTAAGATATAAGCAATAAGGAGTGATAACATGTCAATTTTACAAGTCGATCATTTATCAAAAATTTATGGTAAGAAGAAACAATATCAAGCATTGAATGATATTAATTTTTCAGTTGAAAAGGGAGAATTTGTAGCAATTATGGGGCCTTCAGGGTCTGGTAAAACAACATTGCTCAATGTTCTTAGTTCAATTGATACAATTTCAAGCGGTTCAGTCATTGTTGACGGTCACAATATTAGTCAATTAAAGAATAAACAACTTGCACAATATCGTAAAAAGTCATTAGGATTTATTTTCCAAGATTACAGTGTATTACCAACACTCACGGTTAAAGAAAACATTATGCTACCTTTATCAGTTCAGCATTACGGCAAAAAAGAAATGGAACAATCTTATCAAGAAGTCACTGAAGCATTAGGTATTCATGACCTGGGAAATAAATACCCAAGTGAAATATCAGGAGGTCAACAACAACGAACAGCCGCTGCCAGAGCATTTGTGCATAAACCGAAGATTATTTTTGCCGACGAACCAACTGGTGCATTAGATTCGAAAAGTGCGAAAGATTTACTCAACCGTCTTGAAGAAATGAATCGTACATTCCAATCAACAATTATTATGGTCACACATGATCCAGTCGCAGCGAGCTTTGCCAAACGTGTCATTATGTTAAAAGACGGACATATTCATTCTGAAATAAACCAAGGAGAAGATTCTAAACACGATTTTTATCAAAACATTATTCAACTGCAATCTTCTTTAGGTGGTGTAGCGAATGTCATTTAATCAAATTACACTCAAAAATTTAAAAATGAATATAAAGCATTATGGGATGTATTTATTTTCATTGTTATTGAGTATCATATTATATTTTAGTTTTACGACATTACAGTTCACTGACAGTATTAATAACGATCAGTCTTTAGCTATTATTCGAAAAGGTGCATCAGTCGGCTCAATATTTTTATTTATTATGATCGTGATTTTCTTAATGTATGCTAACCACCTATTTATTAAAAGACGTACTCAAGAATTTGCATTATTTCAGTTGATAGGTCTTACTAGAAATAATATTTTAAGAATGCTTTGTGTTGAACAAATCGCTATTTTTGTAATAACTGGATTATTGGGCATCGTTTTAGGTATATTTGGTTCTCAATTTTTACTATATGTTGCATCTAAGTTAATGCATTTAACAGTAAAATTATCTATTAATTTTGAACCTATGGCTTTAGCATTAACATTATTTTTAATACTCACTGCTTTTATACTTATTTTATTTCAAAGTTATTTATTTTTGAAAAAACGCAGTATATTGGCATTGATGAAAGCCCGCCGTCAGACTGAAACAACAAAAGTTAAAATTACATTTTTAGAAGTATTAAGCGGTATATTAGGCATTGTCATGATAGCGTTCGGTTACTATATAGCGACTGAAATGTTTGGTACATTTAAAAAATTAACATTTACTATGACTTCACCGTTTATCATTTTATTTTTAACAGTCGTTGGCGCCTATTTATTTTTCAGAAGTTCTGTATCACTCATTTTCAAATCAATGAAACATTTCAAAAATGGTCATGTATCTATTACGGATGTCGTGTTCACAGCTTCAATCATGCATAGAATGAAGAAAAATGCGATGTCGCTTACTGTTATTGCAGTGATTTCAGCGATCACGGTAACTGTCCTTTGCTTTGCGACAATAACTCAGGAAAATAGTAATAATACTTTCCAAACAATGTCACCACAAGATTTTGACTTTTCATCCAAAAAACAAGCACAACAATTCAAACAGCAATTAGATAAAAATCATATCGGATATAGCACTAAAACGTATGAGTCTATTTCAGCCGAAACAATAGAAGATAAGGTGATGACGTTAAAAGATGATAGTAAAAGTATGTCTGCCAAAAACGTTTTAGTACCTAATGATCAACTTAAAGGCACCAATGCAATTATTACAAATACTAAAAATACACCAGGTATGATGCAAATTAATTTAAATAAGACCATTACTGTCGAAGGTAAACAACAACAAACGTTTAAAGTAACAAAAGAGGATAAAGAAACAATGCTTCCCCTTGATTTGACGACTAATATGCCAGTGATTGAAATTAGCAGGGCCGAATTTAATAAATTGAAGACAAATGACATCATGCAAAATATGTATGGCATCAATATCAAAGATCATACTGATATGAAGAAAGCAGCAGCTAT
This sequence comes from Staphylococcus sp. 8AQ, assembly GCF_902506595.1. Taxonomy (NCBI): domain Bacteria; kingdom Bacillati; phylum Bacillota; class Bacilli; order Caryophanales; family Staphylococcaceae; genus Staphylococcus; species Staphylococcus sp. 8AQ. The sequence continues at coordinate 2,360,873 of NZ_LR733871.1, read as the reverse complement.
TGCTAAATATATCAATCCTGAAATTCAACCACGCGATGAAGTTAAAAAACTTTTAGATTCAACCAATGGCATATTAATCTTTGTCACATCATTCCTAGGTTTATCATTCCTTATCGCTGCCGGTTGTATCATTTATATTAAACAAATGGACGAAACCGAAGATGAGATTGATAACTTCCGTATTTTAAAACGAATTGGTTTCACTCAAATGGATATGTTGAAAGGACTCGGATTGAAAATTATCTTTAATTTCGGTTTACCACTTATCATTGCTTTATTACACGCACTTTTTGCAGCAATTGCGTTTATGAAATTGATGGGTAACGTCTCTTACACACCTATTATTGTCGTAATGGTCGTATACTCACTCGTCTATTTCGCATTTGCACTAATTGCTTTCATACATTCAAATCGCATTATTAAAAAAACGATATAAATTAAAGGAGAGATTTATAATGAAATTCAAAGACTTAATCAAACAATCATATGAGGATTTAAAAAATTTAAAAGTGAACTTATTTAATGTGGTGATGCTCACACTTATAATCATAGTATTAAGTAGTGCTATCACGCCGATTGCAGGTATTCCAGTCGGATTATTAGGTGGCGCTTACTTCTTAAAACGCAGAGATGAAAAAAAGGATTTATAATATAAAAAATGTGTGTGCTCGTTATTCATTGAGCGCACACGTTTTTTTGATTTGATCACATTTTATAGCTTGGAATATTTAAATATATAAACATTAGCTACCACTTTACATGTTTGTTATATTGGGATTATTAATACATATTAAGGAGTTTCCTTATGAATCAATATCAAGAGTTTTTAAATCATCCTGATAGTTTTATCTTTATATTGTTTATATTTTATCTTATCGCAAGTTTATTTTTCTTTACTTTAACAGTTTTCATAGGTTTAAAACCTGTATCTTTTAAAGAAAAAATCATAACAATACTTGTTTTAACAATTATTTTGACACTTACTTTAACGGGTTTGTCCTACGTTATCATTCATTAGTTGTCATATATTTATGCTACTTGCTATTTAATAAGCGAGTAGCTTTTTTTAAATCAATTTAGCTGTGATTGTATTTATAACTTATATATAATAAAAAAAGCCTATGTCCGCTGAACGGGCGTACATAGACTTAAAAAAAACAAGATTTTTTACCTAACAAACTACTTGTAGTATAACACCATTTTTATAAAATGTATATAACAACTTAATTTAAGCGTAAAAACAATTTGTTCTTACTTTTGATAATTAAACAAATTAAGTTTTTTACAGATGCAAATTATTAAAATAATAATAATTCATATTATATACCCGCTTATCTCAAATCTAATCATTAAGTTACAAAATTTTTGAATTAGATGTCATATCAAGAGGATAATATGAAGATTGGAATTATATTATATTTCCTAGAAAAATCTAAAATTTTAAAAATATATGAACGATAAATTTAAAATTTTTACCGTATTTTGTAAAGTAGTTATAAATAAAATGTTAAAATTTAATTTTATTTTATGAAAATACTAGATTTTTATATTTCATTTATGTTACATTTTTATTACAGAACGAAATAATAAACATTGAGGAGATGGATTATCATGAAACGTAAGGTATTCACAAGCTTATCAATCTTAGCATTAACAGGATCGATTGTAACTTTTGCACCTGCACATGCAGCAACAACGCAATCTCAAGATAAAGCACCAACAACTCAAAAAGCACAACAAAATGACAAAAAACAGTTAATTAAAGATGCTTATAATATGGCTGCTAAAAAATTTAATTTCGATACTAATCGCTTAAAAACAACTGGTGACATTAAAGATAAAGGGTATTATTACGAAATTCCTTATTTCAATACAGATGGTGTTGGTGGATTACATATCATTGGTGTTAATAAAGCCAGTGGCAAAGTTACAATGTATGAAAATAGTACACCTATGGACCAAGAATATGTTGGAGAAATAGATCTAAGTAAATATAATTTAAAAGACCTTTCAAAATAAACTGTATTCCTAAAAAGCGTGAACCATTTTAATGTTGGTTCACGCTTTTATACTTTATAGATAATCTGCAAATTTTTCTCTATATTTCATATGTAAATAAGACCCTATTATAAAAATAATAAGTAATACTATTAAATTATAAACAGCAAGTTTCCAATGAGACATTAGAAACCAATCGTGATAGAGAATGGAAGATCGATATCCTTCGGCAATAAAGTAGATTGGATTTAATTTTATAACACCTAATACAACCTTATTTGTCGGCAAATATAGAATTGAAGATATAAAAAAGACAATTCTCATTAATGCTTGAATCATCATTTGAGTATCTCTAATTATGATTCCTAAAGTAGATGTCAATAATGCCACTCCCATAGTAAAAATTAACGTATAAGGAATGAACAATAATAATTGTAACGTATATATAGTAGGATGATATCCACCTACAAAACAAATAAGCATGACTATAATCAATAGTAGTAAATGTGAATAAAACCTACTCACAACTAAATAACTAGGTACAATAGATAATGGAAAGTTCATCTTAGCTACTTGGTTATACTTTCCTGTGATGGCTTTTGTTCCTTCTAATATGCCTTGGTTGATAAAAAACCACATACTAATTCCAACTATAAGCCAAAATATAAATGGTATGCCTTCTACTAAACGATTACTTCTAAAACCTAAACCAAAAACAAATCAATATACCATTATTTGAATAGTAGGATTAAGCACTTCCCAAAGTGTACCTAAATAGTTATTTTTATTCGAAATCTTAATCTGAAACTCAGCCAATCTCTTTATTAGATATATATTACTGATATGCTCTTAAATAATATATAATGGTGCAATCATTTTATAAAATGCCTTTCTTTAAAATATATATTAATCTTTCATAAAAACAACTTGAGATATTAACAAAATATCCCAAGTTTTATTTAATAACTTATATATTATTTATTTTTCACAAAGATTTTAACATATCCTCAATTTTAATGGAAAATAATTTATAACTACTTAGTATTTAAAATTTCATAGCCAATTACATTTCTATTAATAAATTCTATATGTTTGACCTGTTTGAGCACCTTCAACACTTTTAATAAAAGCATTAGCCACTTTTTCTACAGGAACAGCTGTAAATCCTTTGAAAAATTCTCCATATTTATCTAGAGCTTCTTCCACTACATTAGGGCTTACATTATTAATTCTTAGTCCACGTTTCAATTCAACTGCTGCAGAGGTAACAAAGCCTGCGACACCGCCATTAGCCATCGCTGCAGAAGAACCTAAACGTATAGGATCATCCATCATAATACCAGATGTTAAAGTGAAACTGCCATTTTCATTTAAATAATGTTGTCCAATTAATACAAGATTAATTTGACCTAATAATTTGCTTTGAATTGCTACATTATTATCTTCTAAAGTCATATCAGAAAGCGCTTTGAAAGTTGCGCCACCTGTCGCACTAACAACTGCATCTACATTATCAATATCTTTATACATTTTTTCAATTTCTTCTGGAGAAGTAATATCTAATTGATAATCACCAGACTGACTTCCTACTTCAATGACTTCATGATGATTATCTTTAAGTTTCTTTGATACACTTTTACCTATTGTCCCTGTAGCTCCAACAACAATAATTTTCATTATAATCCTCCTAATTTTTATGAATTAAGTCTAGAATTCTTTAAAATGATATATATTTTTAACATAACAAATTATTATATACATAAAAACAGATATTGAACTTTTTAGTCCAATATCTGTCTTATTTATTTAAGAAACTATATCATTTAATGAATTGATTTATTTAAGATTCACCATTATGAATACCTACTTTAGTGATATAACCATTGTTCTCTAAGAATTTAACACTTTTTCCACCAATATTATAATTGTATTCATTTCCTTGAGCAGAGCTAGCAGGTTTTGTATCAGGATTACCATATACTTTAAGCAATTTTGATTTAGATACAACGCCATCTTTTAGATCAAACCATATTCCATCTGCTTTATGTTTACTAGCTAAATAAAATTGTTGATCATATTTTTTTATTGTTTTGTCACTATTTTTACTATTTTCGGTGATTTTATAACCATTGATTGTTAAATTGTCATTTTTAAGTGCATTAATAAAGTTCTTGTCTAAAATAAAATTACTTTGTGAGGATGTGTACCCTTGATAATTATAATAAGGTTGTGTTGCTGCATGTGCTTCGTTACTTTGTGGTGTTTCTACTGAGGCGCCGATTCCGAATACTGTTCCTACTGCTAACATTGATCCAACAACTGCTTTTGTAGTCTTTTTCATATTCAATCTCTCCTCTTTGTTTTTTGAAATGCAATACAAATGCAAGCGATTACATTTCGATTACATTATTACACAAAAGTTACAACGTTTCAAATTACACATTCCTTGATTCTGTATTCTAGATACATCACTCTCAAAAATAATATAAATATTTACATATATAGGAATGGATTATATAATAAGGGTGTAAATTGTTTCTCTATTTAATAGAGAGCAACAAATAAAAAGCACAAGTGCTACCAACACTTGCGCCTATGTAAGCCCGTTAAAAAGACGGTAGCTTTTGAAATTGCCTATTTAGACCATCTAATTGCTAAAGTTGAGATGGTCTATTAATTTTGCTTACTACTAATTAATATTAAGCCAATAATCGTTAAAACGACCATCAGCATTTCATAATCAGTCATGCTACTCCTCTCTAGGAGTAAAAACCAAAATCATAGGCATCACCCCATTTTTTTGAGATTAGCCGCCACCATTCAATTTGCTTACTTTAATTATTATACAATAATAGATAAAATAAATCTTATAATTTTATTCTATATTTTACGCTCTTAATAACGGTACTTATAACTCTTCATTTCTATTTTTTAAATATTTTAAAAGGTCTCAATCGAATCAAAATTTTCCCGTTATGATTACGCTTATCCGTTATTACATTTACAATAGATTGTGCCCCTTCATTGACTGTACGCATGAAAAAGCCTTTTTGGTTATTATTTAAATCAGTTGTAATACTGCCAGGCATGACTCCAAATATTTCAACAGAAATCTTATGTTTCTTAAAATACTTCGCAAATAATTTAATCATTGAATTGAGTGCCGTTTTCGTTGTCATATAACTAAATGGATGGAAAAAATTACTTGGTTTAGTAGGAATGGTTAAATTGAGTATTCTCCCTTTATTGCGTGCTAGGATTGGCGTGAACGACTTAACCATTTCAAAGTTTCCATAGACATTGACCTCTGTCAGTGATTTTAATTCTTCAATATCTACATCTAATGGAGATGCTTCCATATTTCCTGAAATGCCCGCATTATTAATAAGTACATTTAAATCAGGATGCTTAGTTTCAACATACTTCGCTGCTTCGTGAATAGTCGTTAATCATTTAAATCAATTTTGATCCATTCCGCATTAATACCTTTTTGTTGTAACGTCTTTACCGCTTCAGTAGCTCTTACTTCATCTCTAGCACCTAATAAAATAGTCCATCCTTTGTTTCCTAATTGTCTCGCCGTTTCAAATCCTAATCCTTTATTCGCACCTGTAATTAATACTTTTTGTGTCATATTAAGTCTCCTTTTTCATGACTTATCTCTTTAAATTTACATTACTACAATATTGCTTTATTAACTAGACACACCTCTTAATATAATAGCTGACAATGATACTTTCATTGTTAAAGAAAAAATTCCCTCAATACAATCATTAATGAAGTTTTTTTGTTACAATTTCATATTTTATTTCTAATTCTCAATATTTTCAGTTAAGGATGTCGCTAGTGTCTTCCCTTGTTCATATCCAGCATCACCAATTTCTTTAATATTTTTTGATGAATAAATATTTTGACCTATACTATTTTTACTGTTTTCGTCAGGTACAATTAAGGTAACGTTACTTTGTTCTTTTAATTTCTCCGCTTCTTCATACACTGAAGGCACTTGACCTAGTTTTTGACTAAGAGGAGCCAGAATAATAATATCTTGATAGTCTGACACTAACATCGCATTTGTTGATGAAACCATACCACCATCAATCCAAGAATCTCCCAATAAATTAATGTGTGGCCAAAGACCCGGAACGGCACCACTAGCTGTCACTGCTTCTTTTAAGCTCACGCCGCTATTCTCATTAAAAGTCGACAACTTGCCTGTCCTTGCATTTATCGCAGTAATTTCAAGTTGATCCGTCCATTTAGCATTACCTAATCTTTGTTGTATTGAATCACTTCGAGTCTCTGGTGAAACATTTGATGGGTGACTATTAATAATATCTCCAAGGTACTGTCCGATTAATTGTTCATTATCCCTACCTTTAATAAATGTTTTAGTCCACAAGTCATATATCGCTGGATCAAGTTGAGCATTATCGGTTTCACTATGATGTGTTGCTAAATCTTGATAATATGCTTGCATGTTTTGATTATTTGCTAAAATCGCTCCAACAAATGAACCTGCAGAACTACCTAATATCTTATCTACTTGATTCATTTTTATACCTGAATCTATTAACCCTGCTAGTACGCCAGCTTCCCAAGCAATGCCTGTAATACCACCGCCGCCTAATACAAGTGCTTTATCCTTACTCATTTTAGACTACCCCCTCGTTATTCCGTCTAAATTACATGTTGTTACTATGATTATATACAATATATTATTTCCCATTATATAAACAGTTAAAAGCATTGTACTTATAGCAGGTAAAATTTTAAATAATAAAGATTCGCACAACAAAAATCATCATAATTTTTAGTTAGTATTACACTTTATTTATAATAAGTTTTATAATTATTTCATATAAAGGAATGTCGTATTTTTAAGGAGGAATAACAATATGCAAAAGCTAAATAATAAGGTAATGATTATTACTGGTGGTGCTCAAGGTATGGGAGAAATGCACGCAAAAAAGCTATAGAACATGGTGCTAAAGTCGTTATCACTGATATCAATGAGGAAAAAGGAAATGAATTAGCCAAAACTTTAGGCTCTAATGCGCTTTTTATCAAACATGATGTGACTAGTGAGGATGATTGGCATAATGTAATTGAAACTGTTTTAGCAAAATGGAATAAAATTGATGTTCTAGTTAATAATGCAGGTATGACTTATAACAAGCCGTTAGAGTCTTTAACACTAGACGATTATATGAAGATTGTTAATATTAACCAAGTCTCTGTCTTTTTAGGTATCAAATCAGTAGCTAAGGTAATGAAAGAACAACAAAGTGGTGCCATTATCAATATTTCTTCTATTGATGGATTAGTTGGAGGTGCCATTGGTTATACTGATACAAAATTTGCAGTAAGAGGTATGACTAAAGCTGCAGCACATGAATTGTCGCCGTATAATATTCGCGTAAATTCTGTTCACCCAGGTGTTATTAATACACCTATGATTCAACAAAAAGATGTTAAAGAAGCCGTCGATGAATTTGCTAAACAAATACCAATGCGACGTATAGCTGAAGTTGAAGAAGTGTCAAACATGGTTTGTTTCTTAGCATCCGATGAGGCTTCTTACTCTACAGGTTCAGAATTTGTTATAGATGGTGGCATTACAGCGATTTAATTAATATAGATAAAATGTTAATTAAACATAAATACATCTCATACCAACTTGTTAATTTTTAGTTATAAAAATAAATACTGTATCTCAGAAAATATTATTTATATTGTAATAATTGGAGTAGAAAAAGTTCGCCACAAATGATAATTGTGACGAACTTTTCATATATATTTAGTTAAAATTGAAATATTATTATTTAATAATGTCTATTAATTCTTTTTTAGAGGCTGCGCGGGCTGGTATCCAACCGAAGACAACACCAATAAGCGTTGATACGCCTACAGCCAAGATGACTGAACTTATACTAACTGAACTTTTAACCATATCTGGTGTTGCTATATCGACCACTGTAGCGATGATAATACCTAGTATTAAGCCGATAATACCACCTAGTAGACAAAGTACAACACTTTCAACTAAGAATTGTATTTCAATGTCTCGACCTTTAGCACCGAAGGCACGACGTATCGCAATTTCCTCTGTTCGTTCTGTAACAGAAATATACATCACATTCATGACACCAATACCTGCGATAAATAGTGAAATACCTGCGACTGCTGCCACAAAGTATGTGATGGTATCTAAGACTTTACCAATGCTTTTCATCATTTCTTCGTTATCATTAAAACTATACTGGCCATTTGAAACACCAGTTCCTTTTTTATTCAGTTCTTTTTCAACTTTTTTACCGATCTCTTTTTTATCTTCGCCATCATTGACCTTTACTTGTATTTGAGGTGTTCCTTGAGACAGGTTACTCATATAATGGTCAGCTGTTTTCGTTGGCATTTGAACAACCGTTTCGAGAGGCATGCCACTCGCATCTTGGCCGCTTGCATCACCAACACCAACGACTTTAAAGCCTTCCCCATTAATATAAATTGATTTTCCTACCGCACTATCTGCATTATGAAAGACTTTTTTAGCGACTTTATTATCTATAACCACAACTTTTTCCTGTGTGTCATTATCATCTTTTGTAAAACCATGTCCATGATCAACGTCTGAGACCTGGCTCGCTTTTTTCAAATCAACATCGCCACTTCCATGAGTATTTGTAATTTTAGCGGCATAAGTACTATCTTTACTTTCCTTTACTTTCGCGCTTTTAACACCTTTAACTTGTTCTACAACACTGAGATCTTCTTGTTTAAACGGGTTGTCTTTAGGTGCACTCATATCTTCTGTCATATAAGTAATCATGGCTTGGTCTTTACCTGCACCTGCATCATCAAATTGTTCATTGGTTGTCTTTTTGAAACCATTACCCAATGCCATGATCGTAATAACAGCAGCAATACCGATAATAATCCCTATCATCGTAAAGATATTACGGCGTTTATTTTTTAAAATAGAGCGAAAGGCGACAGACAAAATATTAGAAAAGTTACTCATGCGCCAACACCTCTTCCTCTTTCACACGACCATCTAAAATATGAATGATACGATCCGCTTTGTTCGCGACCTCACGATCATGGGTTACCATAATCATGGTTGTACCTTTTTCTTTATTTAACGTTACAAATAAATCCATAATGTCTTTTGATGTTTTTGAATCAAGAGCCCCTGTAGGTTCGTCAGCAATGACAAACTTAGGTTCATTGATAATGGCTCTTGCGATAGCTACACGTTGTTGTTGACCACCAGACAATTTATTGGGAAGTAAGTCTTCCTTGTTGTGAAGGCCAACATCTTCTAATCCCTTCAATACTTTGTCTTTACGTTCTTTACTACCCATACCGTTGTATATGAGTGGGATGCTGACATTTTCAAGAATTGTATTATTTTGAATAAGCTTAAAGTTTTGGAAGACAAATCCTACTGTGTGATTACGAATGGTTGCGAGTTTATTATCTGAACTTTTTTTATAATTTTCACCATTAAAAAGATATTCACCTTCATAACCACGATCAATAAATCCAAGGATATTGATGAGGGTACTCTTACCTGAACCGGATGGTCCCATAATAGCGATAAATTCGCCTTCATCAATATGGATATCAATATCTTTTAAGATATGATTCGTTTCGTCACCATTTTTGAAGTGTCGATTGATTTTTTTCAATTCAATCATGATGACACCTCAACTTTTTCTCCATCATTTAGATTACCTTTAGGATTTTTGATGACTTTGTCACCTGCTTTAAGTCCTTTTTTCACAATAATTTGGCCATTACTGCGATCAATTTTAATATCACGTTTATGAACTTTATTATGTTTATCTACTACAAATACATCATTATCTTTTGTTAACACATTATTAGGTAATTTCTTAGTTTTTAAAGGAATTTTAGCATCCATAGAGAATCCAGCACGTACAGGGATGTCTAAATCACCAATAATGACATTATATTTAGACGTATCTCCTTCTTTACCGCCAGAAGGATTGTTAACTGTTGGATTAGAAGCTTGGGCTGCACTTGCGCCTTCTTCACTATCTTCGCCTTGACCTCCAGCACTTGCCTGAGCTCCACTTGATTCACCACTCGCGCTATCATCATAGCTAGTTGGTAGTTCATCTACTTTAAGGATTTTACCTTTGCCTTTTTTACCGTTACTATTCACGGTTACATCAACCTCGTCACCCTCTTTGATTTTATCGACATCAAATTCAGTAACCGTTGATTTAATTTGTGGATTGTCTGAAATCAATTGTAGAACAGGTTGACCTTCACCAGCATCTTCACCATTTTTAATATTTACCTTACCGTCAAATGATGCATAAATACTGTCATTCATTTGTTTATCATGTTGTGATAATTGTTGTTGTGCTTCATTGAGTGAACTTTGATCTTGCGTCAATTTAGACTGTAGTTGATTATTGTTTGGACTTTGATTGACCTTTTGATAATCATCGTTCACTTGTTGTTGTGCTTGATCAACTTTATTTGCGAGTTGTTGGCGTTTACTATTATTCGTGTCGTAGCTTAAGAGACGATCACCTTGTTTAACCTTTTGACCATCGTCTACGGCAGGACTTTGGAATGTGCCTATTTGGCTATTGTTGTTATATGTTTTGACTGATTTGGGAGATGCTTTACCTTCCAAACTAATCGGTGTTTCTTTTTTAACTGTATATGTATCGTATCCCTTACTATCTTTATCGTCAGAGCTTGTTGATTGCTTTGCGATAAATGCGGCAATGATAAGAAGTAAGATAATTGCCACGCCAATAATACTCCATAATAGTTTCTTATTCATATCCTATGCTCCTTAAAATGTATTATATTTTGCATGATAACACACTTTAATTATTATATATATTGAATTTAAGGATATTTAAGTTATTTTTAAGTTTGAGATTAATGAAATGTTTTTAATATTATTTTTACTTAGTCTATTTATTATACTTATTCAAAATAAAAATTGATATTTTAAATATTAGTTAACAATGTTATTCTGTTAATAAATATTAAAAAAGGAGAGATACATAAATGGAACAATCTAATGCAGCACAGACTGAAGAAGCGACAAGTTCTAACTTACCTTTTGTTGATCACTTTAGAAAAATCCGTCAAAATCCTAAATGGATAGTGAAATTAATTGTACTTATTGTGTTATCTATTATTTTAGGACTTTTAACTGCACATATAACTGACAACACCAAAATGCTCAAAGATATGGGAATGAGCCAATCTGAAATTGATAAACAAAACCAATTCAATTTAGCAGTTACTATTGGACAATCAATTGGTGGTCTTATCCTAGGATTATTAATCACATTTGTTATTTTCTTAGTTATCTCTAAAATTATGAAATCTGATGCACAAGCAATACATATTTTTTCTGCATCTATCTCTTACTTAATCATTACAATTTCATTTTCAATTATTGTTTATGCGATACAAGCATTATTTGGTCTTACAATTCCAGAAACTCAATTAGATAGCCTGAATATATTCGACAAGGGTAATAATTATTTAGCCGCCTTTAGTTTATCGAATTTATTAGCTGCCTATATTATTTTTACAGTTTATTACGGTACAAGTAAACTTTCTAAAAAAGCATCTATTATTTGGGCAGTCATTGCCTTAATCGTGATGGTTGGCTTTACGCTAGGAGGAGCTGCGTTTACAGAATCTATGAAAGGCTTAGCTAACATGCAATAAAATTAATTATCCTGGGGCATAGGTAATGTCTCAGGATATAATTATGTATGAGTATAGTTAGTCGAATTGCGATAATCTATCTCTTTAAAATAGCTTTCATAAGACTTCCTTTAGACTATCCCCTTATTCTAGACAAATTAAAAACGCCCTCTATCAAGGACGTCGTAAAATTATATATCATAAGCTTTCAAAGCAACGCTCAACATATTTTCTATATACTCTTTAGTTAGTGTTTGCGGTTTAATTAAAATATTAAAATAAATAGGTGAAAAAATAATATCTATAAATAAATCTTGGTCCGCTTCATCAATATCCTTACTAATAATTGACTTTAAAATACTTCTATTACGTTCAAAGTATTCTTTCATAAACTTATCTTTTGCTTCAGTTTGCTGATTACTAATTAAAATTTCTATCACTGCACTACCTAAAGGTGTCTTGTAGATGTTCATTATTTTTATTAAAAAGTCATATAAATTATCAAATACAGTATCGAATTCTGGCTCAATAATACGTGATTGGTCGACAAACATATCAACAATCATTGATTCTTTGTCTCTCCATCGACGATAAATCGTTGCCTTTGATACGCTTGTATTTTCAGCAATCTGATCAATGGTCATATCTTTAAAATGTGTTGTTTCTAATAAACGATTAATTTCTTGATAAATTTTTTTATTTACTGTTGGGTCTTTCGGTCTTCCAGCCATATTTTTCCTTTCTTTTTCGTGCAATGACTTCCACGATTTCAAATATTATAAATGCACTAACAAACCATACTATAAATCCAACAATAATGCTAAGCAACCAAATATTTGTTACCTTTAGCATGCCCCATGTAGCTAATATACTGAATAAAACACCAGTCATTCCGAAGATCGCACCTCTACTGACATGCATAGCTACTTTATTTCCATATTGCATACCAGATATAAACATAGACACTAAAAAGACTGCAGGAAACGTAGCAAAAATACCTCCAAATTCTTTCCAAGGAAGTACTACTGATACGATGTAACTGACTAATACTGCTAAGCCTCCAACTAAAAACTTAATTATTGTTAATTTCATCAAAAATGTACCTCCCTTTTTATAAATGTCTGACTATAAAAATAGCTACAGAAATAATAAACCAACATAATACGGCAAATACTGTACCACTCTTATAATCTTTCTTTTTTATAAAAATTGAGGTGAAAAATACAGTTAAAATGCAAGAGATAATACCGACAATGGCACCTGTACTTAAATGCATAGACATTTTAACGAGCGAATCTCCACGATGATCTATAGCTAATGCTATTACTGCTGCTATGTAGACTGCAGGCATTGTTGCTATTATACCTCCTAATTTACCACCAACTTTGTCAGCAATAATAGAAGCTAATGCTACTGCAAACCCACCAATGACAAAATGAAGTATCGCACTTGAAATAGATATTCCGAACACAATAATCCTTCTTTGCTAATTATTAAACGAAACGTTTCGTTTACTTTTAGTTTAAAACTGTCCTACTATCTTGTAAACATTAAAATAAATATACCTAATTTTCTAATTATTAACGTTTGATACAGCCGTCCATTAGGTCTTTTCTAATTAGTATCAACATAAAAAACTCCTTCCGTCAGTTACAGACAAAAGGAGTTATCGCTATTTCTTATATATTCTTATTTTAATTTCATAATAATCATCATGATCTCTATCTTTTTGTTCAACATATAAACCTGATTGTTGTATAGCTTCGATACTTTTACCTACTTCATCTCGCGCTTGTGTCACATCTTGTGAAAATTGGAATGATTGTGCTTTAACCTTTTCAGGACCAGTTTTTTGGCGAACTTTATCTTCTGTTTGTTTCACATTTAATTTCTGTGCTATGACTTGTTCAATCAATTCTTCTTGATCTTCATGTGATAGTACAAGGACAGCTCGAGCATGGCGTTCTGTTATTTTACCTTCTCTTAATCGTGTAATAACATTAGGTGCTAATTTAAGTAAACGTAACTTATTGGCAATAAAACTTTGACTCTTACCTAGACTTTTAGCCAATTCACTTTGTGTCACATCACCAAGTTCAAGTAGTTTTTTATAAGCTTCCGCTTCTTCAACGACAGATAAATTTTCGCGTTGAATATTTTCAATAAGTGCAACAACTGCAGTTTCCTCATCATCCATATCGCGAATAATCACATCTGCTTGAGACATATTTAAAGATTGCATTGCTCTAAATCTACGTTCACCAGCAATGATTTCAAACATATCTTCTTCGATTGGTCTTACTACAATCGGCTGTAATAATCCATGTTCTTTAATAGATTCAGCAAGTTCATTGATTTTACTTGGTTCAAATACTTGTCGTGGTTGATAACGATTAGGTACGATACGTTCAATATGAATGGACTCAACATTATTATTTCGGTCTTCTTCAATAGAACCCATGATGTCATCTTTGTTTTTTAAACCAAATAATTTTGAAAAAGGTTTCTTCATAATCCATTCGCTCCCTCTCATTTATTTCTATATCATCACATCTTACTTTTCAAGTAAAGGGGATTTATTGGGTGTACCGGGTTTTCTCGGGTATTTCTTAGATGTTTGTCGTCGTTTATCAATGACAATCATTTGTCTTTCTCCTGCGTCTTCTGGTAATTCAAAGTTAAACGTCTCTTTCACGTTACCGCCTAGCACATTAATCGCAAACTTGGCTTCATCTAACTCTTCTTCGCCTTTAGATGATTTTAAAGCTATAAATTGTCCACCTTTTTTAACTAATGGTAAGCATAATTCACTAAGTACTGTTAAACGAGCTACTGCACGAGCAGTAACGATATCGTAAGACTCCCTGTAGTCTCCTTTACCAAATGTTTCTGCGCGATCGTGAACAAAACTTACATCTTGTAGCCCTAATGCATCTGCTAAGTGGTTTAAAAATTGAATACGTTTATTTAATGAATCAACAATAGTAACTTTTAATTCAGGAAAAATAATTTTCAATGGAATACTAGGGAAACCTGCACCTGCACCCACATCACATAAAGTTAATGGTCCATTAAAATCGTAATAAAAACTAGGTGTAATGGAATCATAAAAATGTTTTAAATAAACACCATGTTCATCAGTAATACTTGTTAAATTCATTTTTTCGTTCCATTCAACAAGTAACTGATAATATGTCTGAAATTGTTCTTTTTGAGTGTTAGATAATTCGATGTCATGTTCTTTTAATTTCTCAGATAGCCATTCTATACTCATTATTGATTCACCCTTTGAAGTTTACCTTGTTCTAAATACACAAGTAAAATTGAAATATCTGCTGGATTTACACCTGAAATTCTTGATGCTTGTGCAATGTTTAATGGTTTAACTTCAGCTAATTTTTCTCTTGCTTCAGAAGCTAAGCTATCCACTTTACTATAATCTAAGTCTTCAGGTATTTTCTTTTTCTCCATACGTTTTACTTTTTCAACTTGTTGTAATGATTTATTGATGTAACCTTCATATTTAGTTTGAATTTCAACTTGTTCTTCAACCTCTGAAGGTAATTGATGGTCTTCTTCTAATATTTCTAGAATAGTATTGTAAGTCATTTCTGGTCTGCGTAATAAATCGATTGCTAAAATACCATCTTTAAGTTTAGAACCATTATTTGCTTCAATTATAGATTGAGTATGTTCATTTGGTTTAATACGAATTTCAGTTAATCTTTGAATTTCATCTTTTATTTGTTGACGTTTGTGGTTGAATTTTTCATAACGTTCGTCAGAAATCATTCCTAATTCATAACCTAAATCAGTTAAGCGTAAATCAGCATTATCATGACGTAGCAATAAACGATATTCTGCACGTGATGTTAATAAACGATATGGTTCATTAGTTCCTTTAGTTACTAAGTCATCAATTAAAACGCCGATATAAGCGTCAGAACGACTTAAGATAACTTCCTCTTTACCTAATACTTTCGCAGCAGCATTAATTCCTGCCATAATACCTTGTCCAGCCGCTTCTTCATAACCAGAAGTACCATTGATTTGACCTGCAGTATAAAGGTTTTTAATTTTTTTAGTTTCAAGTGTTGGCCATAATTGAGTTGGAACAATTGCATCATACTCAATAGCATAACCTGCACGCATCATATCTGCTTTTTCTAGGCCTGGGATTGTTTCTAACATTTGTCTTTGAACATGTTCAGGTAGACTTGTTGAAAGTCCTTGTACATAAACTTCATTAGTATTACGTCCTTCTGGCTCTAAGAATAGTTGATGACGTGGTTTGTCATTGAAACGCACAAATTTATCTTCAATTGAAGGACAATATCTTGGTCCAGTCCCTTTAATCATACCTGAGTACATTGCTGATAAATGTAAGTTATCATCAATAACTTGATGCGTTTTATCATTTGTATAAGTTAACCAACATGGTAATTGATCTAAAATGTATTCAGTTGTTTCATAACTGAATGCACGTCCAACTTCATCACCTGGTTGGATTTCAGTTTTTGAATAATCAATTGTTTTAGAATTTACACGTGGTGGTGTACCTGTTTTAAATCGTACAACTTCGAAACCTAATCCTCTTAAGTTATCTGCTAATGTCACAGATGGTAATTGGTGATTAGGACCACTTGAATATTTCATATTACCAAGAATGATTTCACCGCGTAAGAATGTACCTGTTGTTACAACAATAGCTTTAGAACGGTATTCAGTACCAATATTTGTACGTACACCTTTAACTTCTTCATCTTCAATAATTAATTCATCTACCATACCTTGCATGATATCTAAATTTTCTTCGTCTTCAAGGACATTTTTCATTTCTTGTTGGTATAGTACTTTATCTGCTTGGGAACGTAATGCTCTTACAGCAGGTCCTTTACCAGTATTCAGCATACGCATTTGGATATGCGTTTTATCTATTGCTTTTGCCATTTGTCCACCTAATGCATCTATTTCACGTACAACTATTCCTTTAGCTGGGCCGCCAACAGATGGGTTACATGGCATAAAAGCGATATTATCTAAATTGATTGTTAACATTAATGTTTTAGCGCCACGTCTTGCTGATGCTAAACCTGCTTCAATACCTGCATGGCCTGCACCAATTACAATTACATCATATTCTTGAACCAATTGTTTAACCTCCTTATTAATCGTAAATCTATATACATCTCACATTTTGATTTTATTTTTGACTGCCTTTAATCATGTAAATCCTTATTTTCCTAAGCAAAATTGACTAAATAATTGATCGATAAGTTCGTCACTTGCTGACTCACCTATAATTTCACCTAGTATTTCCCAAGTGCGTGTTAAATCGATTTGTACCATATCCATCGGAATACCAGATTCTGCCGCATCAATCGCATCTTGAATAGACTGTCTTGCTTGTTTAAGTAATGAAATATGTCGTGAATTTGATACGTATGTCATATCTTGGTTTTGAACATCTCCACCAAAGAATAGATCTCTGATTTGTATCTCTAATTCGTCAATACCTTCTTGTTTTAACATAGACGTTTGAATTAATGGTGTGTCACCAATCATTTCTTTTACTTCATTTATATCTAAATTCGTTTCTAAATCTGTTTTATTGATAATAACAATGACATCTTCATTTTTAACGACATCATATAATGTTTGGTCATCTTCTGTTAATGCTTCATTATTATTTAATACAAATAAGATTAAATCTGCCTGACTAAGTGCTTTACGGGATCGTTCAACACCTATTTTTTCAACAATATCTTCAGTATCTCGAATACCTGCTGTATCTACTAATCGTAATGGTACGCCTCTGACGTTAACATATTCTTCAAGTACGTCACGTGTGGTACCAGCTACTTCAGTCACAATCGCTTTATTGTCTTGAATAAGGTTATTTAACATGGAAGACTTACCTACGTTTGGTCGACCTACAATAACAGTTGAGAGTCCTTCTCTCATAATTTTACCTTGAGCACCTGTTTCTAGTAATTGATTAATTTCTTGTTTTATACGTTTAGATTGTTGCAATAAAAACTCTGTGGTTGCATCTTCTACATCGTCATACTCAGGATAATCAATATTCACTTCTACTTGTGCGAGTATCTCTAATATTGATTGACGTTGACGTTTAATTAAATCACTCAAACGACCTTCAATTTGATTCATCGCTACTTTAGAAGCACGATCTGTTTTAGAACGAATAAAATCCATTACTGCTTCTGCTTGAGATAAGTCAATTCTTCCATTTAAGAAAGCTCGTTTTGTATATTCACCTGGTTCAGCAATACGTGCACCATGTGTCATTGTTAATTCTAAAATACGATTAATTGTTAATATACCGCCATGACAATTGATTTCGATGATATCTTCTCTAGTAAAAGTTTTAGGTGCCCTTAAAACTGAAATCATAACTTCTTCAACTGTTTCTTTAGTATCCGGATCAATAATATGACCGTAATTAATTGTATGTGAATCTACTTCTGCTAATTTTTTCTTACCTTTATATAACTTATCGCCAATTTCAATTGCTTGTGGACCTGAGAGTCTCACAATACCAATTGCACCTTCACCCATTGGCGTTGAAATACTAGTTATTGTATCAAAATCCATTGTTAGGCTGGCCTCCTTATTCAAGTAAATTTTCAATATTATATTGTAAATTGTTTCTTTTTAAAAAGCTATTATCTTGTTTTGAAATAGACAGGTTAGACTTAGGGTTGTCTGAGGTTAGACTTAGGGTTGTCTAAAAGTCCGCCCCTTTTTCTCTTCCCCCCACCCTACTTAATCTTCTTATTAAATACTTTAGCTATTTTGAGAACATGTTCTAAGCTTCCTTGTATTTCTAATGTCGACATATTTTTTGCAGGATGTCTTGCAATAACTATAATATCTTTCGAGATCATATCTTGTTTATGAACTTTAAAATTTTCTCTTATCGCTCTCTTAATTCTATTTCTTGTGACAGCATTTCCTATCTTTTTTGAAACACTAATGCCTAAGCGAAAATGTTCTTGTTCACTATTGTCATAGGTATATACAACGAATTGTCTATTTGCAACAGACTTTCCTTTTTTATATATCTTTTGAAAATCTGAATTCTTTTTTATACGGTACGCTTTTTCCACCAAACATCACTCGCTTATTAAATTCTCTTACTGCATTATTATAACTCATTTCATTTTTTAACTAAAAATAAACCAGCATTTATCGGGAAAACGCTGATTTCAATTGAAGTCTAGTTGTATCATTTATCTGAAGTTAGTTAGCTTTTCTTATTCTAAACGAAAAAAAAGACCACTGATGAGTCAGTGATCTTATGCAGATAATACTTTACGGCCTTTACGACGACGACGCGCTAAGACTTTACGGCCATTTTTAGTGCTCATGCGTTTTCTGAAACCATGAACTTTACTATGTTTACGTTTATTTGGTTGATAAGTACGTTTTACCATGCAAAACACCTCCATCTTTATTAAGTTATCTAACATCTCCAGGATTGAACTTCCTGATAAATTTCATAGATAGATAAATTGTTAAAGTGTGTAACTATTAATTTAATAGCAACAAAACTTATATATAAGAGATACCTCTTATTGACTGACTGCTATAAGAAATTCTTGGTTTAATATACTTATTATCTAGTCATATTTCAAGCAACTACTACAATATAACAAATTACTACTTATAAAGCAAGCTCATTTTAATACGCTATTACGATTTAATCTTAACTATAATTCGTGAATTCGTGATTTTTTATTTTCTTAAAAACATAGCCTCTTATTCATATTCATTTTTCATACAGCTTTATAAATTATTTCCCAAACTGTTATAGTCCCTTATTTTCATTATTAATAAGTATGACGTTGAGTTATCCACTTATCAACAGTGATTCGTGTTTTCTGTGTGGATAATTACTATACTATGCACAAGTTTACACATCTTTTACGAACATATTCACAGTCATTTGACATCTATCTGACTGAAAAAGTATAATTGTGTGGATAAGTCGTTTAATCATTGATTTTATAAGGATTTATTTATTAGATTTATATACAAAAAGTCTGTGAACAAATCATAGTATGAATTAAGTTATCCACTATCTGTGATTAACTTGTGGATAATTATTAACATGCTGTGATTATTTTTATCCACGGGTGTTATTTTTGTGTATAACTAAAAATTTTTGAGAAAGATGGAGTTATTTATGTCTGAAAAAGAAATTTGGGAAAAAGTATTAGATCTTGCCAAAGAACGAATTTCAAAAATAAGCTTTGATACCTTCGTAAAAGATACGCAACTCTATTCACTCCAAAATGACGAAGCCATCGTATTAGTAAGTGAATCATTTAATGCGAGTTGGCTAAATCAAAAATATAGTGAGATTATGCAAAGCATCATATATGACGTCATTGGTTATGAGGTTAAACCACATTTTATAACTGAAGAAGAATTGTCTAAATATATGAACCCAGATCAAAAACAACCTGAACCAACTTCTACTAAAGAACAAACAACTTCACATAATGTTGAAAACCCAGGTGGTATCGAACAATTTAATACACATAATACGTTTGATACATTTGTTATTGGTCCAGGCAACCGCTTCCCACACGCAGCCAGTTTAGCCGTAGCTGAAGCACCAGCAGAAGCATATAATCCTTTATTTATTTATGGTGGAGTTGGATTAGGAAAGACCCATCTTATGCATGCGATTGGGCATCATGTTTTAAGTAATAATCCTAATGCTAATGTGATTTATACATCTAGTGAGAAATTTACGAATGAATTTATTAAATCTATTCGTGATAATCAAGGTGATGCATTTAGAGAGAAATACCGTAATATCGACGTTTTATTAATCGACGATATTCAGTTCATCCAAAATAAGGAACAAACCCAAGAGGAATTTTTCCATACATTTAATGAGCTACATAATAATAGTAAACAAATAGTTATTTCAAGCGATCGTCCACCTAAAGAAATCTCTAAACTATCAGATAGACTTCGTTCACGTTTCGAGTGGGGTTTAATTGTGGATATCACACCACCAGACTACGAAACACGAATGGCTATTTTACAGAAAAAGATAGAAGAAGAAAATTTAGATATACCAATGGAATCTCTAAATTATATTGCTAATCAAATTCAATCCAATATTCGTGAACTCGAGGGTGCGCTAACACGTTTGTTGGCTTATTCACAACTTCAAGGTAAACCAATAACAACTGAATTAGCTGCTGAAGCTTTAAAAGATATTATTCAAGCACCTAAATCTAAAAAGATTACAATTCAAGATATTCAGAAAGTGGTAGGTCAATACTACAATGTACGTATTGAAGACTTTAGTGCTAAAAAACGTACTAAATCCATTGCCTATCCAAGACAAATCGCGATGTATCTTTCAAGAGAACTAACAGATTTCTCACTACCTAAGATTGGGGAAGAGTTTGGCGGTCGTGATCATACTACTGTGATTCACGCTCACGAAAAAATTGTAAATGATATTAAAGCAGATCCAACATTCAAACAAGAAGTAGAGAATTTAGAGAAAGAAATTAGAAATCAATAGTTGGGAAATAATTTTAAATATTAAACTGTTATAATACAGCTATAATTTAAGATTGAATTTAACTCTAAAAGGGAATAATTACATCGGATATTTTATTTCGCTTACTTTTTCTTTTATAAAGCTAATAGAGATAATCAACTTGTGGATTGTGGACAATGTTGAAAAGGTGTACACAGTATACACACTTTATCCACATGTGTATAACTTTGGCACGTCAGACTTAATGTCACTTATCCACTAATTCACAAGCCCTACTACTATTACTATGAATTTAAAACCTATATAATTATATATAAACGACTGGAAGGAGTTTAAATTTTAATGATGGAATTCACTATTAAAAGAGATTATTTTATTAATCAATTAAACGATACACTAAAAGCTATTTCACCAAGAACTACATTACCTATACTTACAGGTATTAAAATCGATGCTAAAGATAATGAAGTCATCTTAACTGGTTCAGATTCTGAAATCTCAATTGAAATCTCAATCCCTAAACAAGTAGATGGTGAAGATATTGTAGATATATCAGAAACTGGTTCAGTCGTACTTCCTGGTCGTTTCTTCGTTGATATTATCAAAAAGTTACCAGGAAAAGACGTTAAATTATCTACTAATGAACAATTCCAAACGCTAATTACATCAGGTCATTCTGAATTTAACTTAAGTGGTTTAGATCCAGATCAATATCCATTATTACCTGAAGTATCTAGAGACGATGCAATTCAATTATCTGTAAAAGTATTAAAAAATATCATTGCACAAACGAATTTTGCAGTGTCCACCTCAGAAACACGCCCAGTATTAACTGGTGTAAACTGGCTTATACAAGATAATGAATTAATATGCACAGCAACTGACTCACACCGCTTGGCAGTAAGAAAGTTAAAATTAGAAGATACATCTGAAAACAAAAATGTCATCATTCCAGGTAAAGCATTATCTGAATTAAATAAAATTATGAGTGACACTGACGAAGATATTGATATTTTCTTTGCGTCTAACCAAGTGTTATTCAGAGTAGGACATGTCAATTTTATTTCTCGTTTACTTGAAGGTCATTATCCTGATACAACTCGTTTGTTCCCTGAAAACTATGAAATTAAGTTAGGTATTAACAACGGTGAGTTCTATCACGCAATTGATCGTGCCTCATTATTAGCCAGAGAAGGCGGCAATAATGTTATCAAGTTAAGTACTGGAAACGAATTAGTTGAATTGTCTTCAACATCTCCAGAAATCGGTACTGTTAAAGAAGAAGTGACAGCAACTGATGTTGAAGGTGGAAATCTTAAAATTTCTTTCAACTCAAAATATATGATGGATGCCTTAAAAGCCATTGATAATGACGAAGTTGAAGTTGAATTCTTCGGTACGATGAAACCATTTATCTTAAAACCGAAAGATGACGATTCAGTAACACAACTTATATTACCGATTCGGACTTACTAAAATATGTTATAGATCAAAAGTAAAAAAGCTGAGACACAAATATTTGTCTCAGCTTTTTTATTTTATTTGAGTTTTAAAGTGTGTGAGCCTCTGTATAAGCTTAAGAAAAAATTTTTAGGAGGAATTTATCGTTTCAGAAAAAACGAAGCAAATATTGCCTTTAAAATTAAAAAAAGATAATGTAACTCTCGAAAATCGTATTAAAATGTGCTTTAAAAATAAAAATAGAAAATTATCACATTAAGTAAACGTTTACTTTCTTTGTTTTACATGAAATTTAAGCGCAAAACAGGTATAATATATTAATGACATAAAAAGAAATGGAGTGATGAATTTGATTCAAGAAGTTGTTGTAGAAGGTGACATTACTTTAGGTCAATTTCTGAAAACAGAAGGTATTATTGAATCAGGTGGACAAGCGAAATGGTTCTTACAAGATTTCGAAGTTTTAATCAATGGGCAACGTGAAGTAAGACGTGGCAAAAAATTAGAACATCATGACCGTATCGATATACTTGAATTACCTGAAGATACAGGTGCCTTTTTAATCATTCACCAAGGTGAACAATGAAACTAAATACACTCCAATTGGAAAACTATCGTAACTATGAAGAAGTTACAATCGATTGTCATCCTGAAGTGAATATTCTCATTGGCGAGAATGCACAAGGAAAGACGAATCTCCTTGAATCAATTTACACTTTAGCTTTGGCAAAAAGCCATAGAACTTCAAATGATAAGGAACTCATACGTTTTGATTCTGAGTATGCTAAAATAGAAGGTGAGCTAAATTATAGACATGGCACAATGCCACTAACGATGTTTATTACTAAAAGAGGTAAGCAAGTTAAAGTTAACCACTTAGAGCAAAGCCGACTAACACAATATATCGGACATCTAAATGTGGTGCTTTTTGCGCCAGAAGATTTAAACATCGTTAAAGGAGCACCTCTAGTACGTCGTCGTTTTATAGACATGGAGTTGGGACAAATTTCAGCTGTCTATCTAAACGATCTTTCTCAATATCAACGTATTTTAAAACAAAAGAATAATTACCTTAAACAATTACAAATTGGAAATAAGACTGACACAACTATGCTAGAAGTCTTAAATGAGCAATTTGCAGAGTATGCGTTGAAGGTAACATTACGTCGAGAACATTTTATTAAAGAATTAGAACAATTAGCTCAACCCATACATGCAGGTATTACAAACGAGCGTGAGCAATTAGCGCTCAAATATTTACCAAGTTTGAAAATAAGCAACTACGACCGATCGGAATCAGAAGTGCTTGAAGAAGTGTTGGCATTACTTAATGACAATCTTCAAAGAGAAAAAGACCGCGGTGTAAGTCTGTTTGGACCTCATCGTGATGACTTAGGTTTTAATGTTAATGGCATGGATGCACAAACATATGGGTCACAAGGACAGCAGAGAACAACTGCATTGTCTATTAAGCTAGCAGAAATTGAATTAATGAATATAGAAGTTGGAGAATATCCAATTTTATTATTAGATGATGTGTTAAGTGAGCTAGATGATTCTCGACAAACACATTTATTAAGCACAATTCAACATAAAGTACAGACATTTGTAACTACGACATCCGTAGACGGTATTGATCATGAAATCATGAATAACGCTAAGTTATACCGTATTAATCAAGGTGAAATTATAAAGTAACAGAAAGTGATGGTGAACACATTGTCAGATGTAAACAACAATGATAATTATGGTGCTGGCCAGATCCAAGTACTAGAAGGACTGGAAGCGGTTCGTAAACGACCTGGTATGTATATCGGTTCAACTTCAGAAAGAGGATTGCACCACTTAGTATGGGAAATTGTTGATAATAGTATTGACGAAGCATTAGCAGGTTATGCTGATGAAATTAACGTAACAATTGAAAAAGATAATTGGATTAAAGTTACTGACAATGGACGTGGGATTCCAGTTGATATTCAAGAGAAAATGGGACGCCCAGCAGTTGAAGTTATCTTAACTGTACTTCACGCCGGAGGTAAATTCGGTGGCGGTGGATATAAAGTCTCAGGTGGTTTACATGGTGTTGGGTCATCTGTAGTAAACGCCTTATCAGAAGACTTAGAAGTATATGTACATCGTAACGAAACAGTTTACCACCAAGCTTATAAAAAAGGTGTACCACAATTTGATCTAAAAGAAGTTGGTAGCACTGATAAGACAGGTACAGTCATTCGCTTTAAAGCAGATAGTAGTATCTTTACTGAGACAACTGTTTACAACTATGAAACATTACAACAACGTATTCGTGAATTAGCTTTCTTAAACAAAGGAATTCAAATCACTTTAACTGACGAACGTGATGAAGATGAAATTAGACAAGATTCATATCACTATGAAGGTGGTATTAAGTCTTACGTAGAAATGCTAAATGAAAATAAAGAACCGATTCACGGCGAGCCAATTTATATTCATCAATCTAAAGACGATATCGAAGTAGAAATTGCGATGCAATATAATAAAGGCTACGCAACTAACCTATTAACATATGCTAATAACATTCATACGTATGAAGGTGGTACACATGAAGATGGTTTCAAACGAGCATTAACACGTGTACTAAACAGTTATGGTATGAGTAGTAAAATTATCAAAGAAGATAAAGATAGACTTTCAGGTGAGGATACACGTGAAGGTTTAACAGCTATCGTTTCTATCAAACATGGTGATCCTCAATTCGAAGGTCAAACTAAAACGAAATTAGGTAACTCAGAAGTTCGTCAAGTAGTAGACAAATTATTTGCTGAATACTTTGAACGTTTCTTATATGAAAATCCTAATGTGGCTAGAATTATTGTTGAAAAAGGTATTATGGCATCTCGTGCGCGTGTAGCAGCTAAAAAAGCACGTGAAGTCACACGTCGTAAATCAGCTTTAGAAATTTCAAGTTTACCTGGTAAACTTGCTGATTGTTCAAGTAAAAACCCAGAAGAAAGTGAAATATTTATTGTCGAAGGTGACTCTGCCGGTGGGTCTACAAAATCAGGACGTGACTCAAGTACACAAGCAATCTTGCCATTAAGAGGTAAAATCCTTAACGTTGAAAAAGCACGTTTAGATCGTATTTTAAATAACAATGAAATCCGTTCTATGATTACTGCATTTGGTACAGGTATTGGCGGAGAGTTTGATATTTCAAAAGCACGTTATCATAAAATTATTATTATGACAGATGCCGATGTAGACGGTGCGCATATTAGAACATTATTATTAACATTCTTCTATCGTTTTATGAGACCACTTATAGAAGCGGGCTATGTATACATTGCACAACCGCCATTGTTTAAATTAACACAAGGTAAACAAAAATATTACGTCTTTAACGAGAGAGAATTAGATAAATTAAAAGAAGAATTGAATCCAACACCTAAATGGTCAATTGCACGTTACAAAGGTCTTGGTGAAATGAACGCTGATCAATTATGGGAAACAACAATGAATCCAGAACATCGTGCAATGCTTCAAGTATCTTTAGAAGATGCTATTGATGCCGACCAAACATTTGAAATGTTAATGGGAGATGTTGTTGAAAATCGTAGACAATTTATCGAAGATAACGCAGTCTATGCCAACCTAGATTTCTAAGTAGAAATGAACTGAACTTTTGAAGGAGGATCTCTTGATGGCTGAATTACCTCAATCAAGAATTAATGAACGAAATATAACCAATGAAATGCGCGAATCATTTTTAGACTATGCAATGAGTGTTATCGTTTCTCGTGCATTGCCAGACGTCAGAGACGGATTGAAACCAGTTCATCGTCGTATTTTATACGGATTAAATGAACAAGGTATGACACCAGACAAATCTTATAAAAAATCAGCACGTATTGTTGGGGACGTAATGGGTAAATATCACCCCCATGGTGACTCATCAATTTATGAAGCAATGGTAAGAATGGCACAAGAATTCAGTTATCGTTATCCATTAGTTGATGGACAAGGTAACTTTGGTTCTATGGATGGTGATGGAGCTGCTGCCATGCGTTATACCGAAGCACGTATGACTAAAATCACTTTAGAACTTTTACGTGACATCAATAAAGATACAATTGATTTTATTGATAACTATGATGGTAATGAAAGAGAGCCGTCAGTCTTACCTGCTCGTTTCCCTAACTTATTAGTAAACGGTGCTGCAGGTATCGCGGTTGGTATGGCAACAAATATACCACCACATAATTTAACTGAAGTCATTGATGGTGTCTTAAGTTTAAGTAAGAATCCAGACATCTCTATTAGCGAATTAATGGAAGATATCCAAGGTCCTGATTTTCCTACTGCAGGTCTTATCTTAGGTAAAAGTGGTATTAGACGTGCTTATGAAACAGGTAGAGGTTCTATACAAATGCGTTCACGTGCTGAAATCGAAGAACGTGGTGGCGGTCGTCAACGTATCGTAGTTACAGAAATACCTTTCCAAGTAAACAAGGCACGTATGATAGAGAAAATTGCTGAACTTGTTCGTGATAAGAAAATCGATGGTATTACTGATTTACGTGATGAAACAAGTTTACGTACAGGTGTAAGAGTTGTTATTGATATTCGTAAAGATGCAAATGCCAGCGTTATATTAAATAACTTATATAAACAAACACCATTACAAACATCATTTGGTGTGAATATGATTGCCCTAGTTAATGGCAGACCTAAACTAATCAATCTTAAAGAAGCATTAGTACACTACTTAGAACATCAAAAAACAGTCGTACGTAGACGTACTGAATATAACTTAAGAAAAGCCAAAGATCGTGCGCATATTTTAGAGGGTTTACGTATAGCGCTAGATCATATCGATGAAATTATTACGACAATTCGTGAGTCTGAAACAGATAAAGTAGCTATGGAAAGCTTGCAAGAACGATTTAAATTGTCTGAACGACAAGCACAAGCCATCTTAGACATGCGTTTAAGACGTCTGACTGGTTTAGAAAGAGACAAAATTGAATCAGAATATAACGATTTATTAGCATACATCGATGAATTAGAAGCTATTCTAGCGGACGAAGAAGTGTTATTACAATTAGTTCGTGACGAACTAACAGAGGTTAAAGAACGTTACGGTGACGAACGTCGTACAGAAATTCAACTTGGTGGCTTAGATGACATTGAAGATGAAGACTTAATCCCAGAAGAACAAATTGTTATTACTCTAAGTCATAATAACTATATTAAACGTCTCCCTGTATCTACATATCGTGCACAAAACCGTGGCGGTCGTGGTGTACAAGGTATGAATACTTTAGAAGAAGACTTCGTGAGTCAATTGGTTACGTTAAGTACACACGATAACGTCTTATTCTTTACAAATAAAGGACGCGTATACAAACTTAAAGGCTATGAAGTACCAGAACTTTCTCGTCAATCTAAAGGTATTCCAATTGTGAATGCCATTGAACTTGAAAATGATGAAAGTATTAGTACAATGATAGCTGTTAAAGACTTAGAAAGAGAAGATAACTACTTAGTGTTTGCTACACGTAAAGGTATCGTTAAACGTTCATCATTAAGTAATTTCTCTCGTATTAACAAAAACGGTAAAATCGCGATTAACTTTAAAGAAGATGATGAGTTAATAGCGGTTAGACTGACAGATGGTGAAGAAGATATCCTTATCGGTACAGCACATGCATCATTAATTCGCTTCTCTGAAAAAGCGTTACGTCCACTTGGTCGTACAGCAGCAGGTGTGAAAGGTATTACCTTACGTGAAGGTGATGAAGTTGTTGGCTTAGACGTTGCTCATGCTAATAGCGAAGACGAAGTGTTAGTTGTTACTGAAAATGGTTACGGTAAACGTACACCAGTTAGTGAATACCGATTATCTAATCGTGGTGGTAAAGGTATTAAAACTGCAACGATTACAGAACGTAATGGTAATATCGTATGTATTACTACAGTAACAGGTGAAGAAGACTTAATGGTTGTAACAAACGCAGGTGTGATCATTCGTCTTGATGTACATGATATTTCTCAAAATGGACGTTCTGCACAGGGTGTTAGACTTATGCGTTTAGGTAACGAACAATTCGTTTCTACAGTTGCTAAAGTAAAACAAGAAGACGAAGCAGATGTAGAAGATGAGAACGAAGAAAGTACTCAAAATGATCAAACTGGACCTAGCAATGAAGAAGTCATTGAAGGTGGCGCACCTGGTCAAGCTATTCAAACAGAAGTTACTGACGAAGAACAAGATAATTCAGATAACGATAAACGTATCGATGTAAGACAAGACTTTATGGATCGTGTCAATGAAGACATTGAAAATGATTCAGACGAAGATAATGAAGAAGAATAAAATTAAAATATAGACTAAAAATAAGACTTCCCTATAATAAGGGAAGTCTTATTTTGTGTTATATATGATTGAAATAAGACTTTAAGAAATATCTTATATCCTATTCTTCTAATTGCTTCATAGCAAATGGGATTTCATTAATTAAACGAGATGGTGGTACCACATACATCTTTTCTGATAACTTTTCGCCAATATAACTATGTGTATATGTGGCACTCATTACCGCTTCTTTAATACTATCAAATTGTCCTACAAAACTAGTAATCATACCAGCTAGTGTATCACCCATACCACCAGTAGCCATTGCTGGACTACCGATAGCTAATTTATAATCTTCATTTCTAAAGAATATCTCAGTACCATGTTTTTTAAGTACCACTGTAGCTCCTAATTGATTTACCGCTTCACGGTTACGTTCATATGTTTGTTCATCAATTGGAATACCACTTAATCGTTCCCATTCCTTTTGATGAGGCGTGAAGATAACACGACATGATGGTAATTGAGGTTTAAGTTTACTAAAGATAGTAATTGCATCACCATCGACGATTAAATTCTGATGAGGTTGAATATTTTGTAGTAGGAAAGTAATCGCATTATTCCCTTTAAAGTCTACGCCAAGTCCTGGACCAATTAAGATACTATCAGTCATTTCTATCATTTTAGTAAGCATCTTAGTGTCATTAATATCAATTACCATGGCTTCTGGACATCTAGAATGTAATGCTGCATGGTTTGTTGGATGCGTCGCAACAGTGATTAATCCACTACCACTGAATACACATGCACGTGCTGCTAACATAATTGCACCGCCTAAATTGGCAGAGCCACCAATTAATAGAATTTTACCGTAATCGCCTTTATGAGTATCTTCTTTTCTTTTGGGGATATTAACCGTATCTAAAGTTTCCATCTACCTAAACCTCCTTTTACCGGTATTATCTATTTGATTTAACAGTACTTACCGGGTTCAAATTTTTAATTAATATATAGTTGTAGCCTAATACATTTACTTATGAAAAAGGCTTACTCATTTCAAATACAATAGAAAATACTATACCTGTAATAGACTTTCGTCAATAGGTATTTAAGAAATATCACAGTCTACCTCATACATCAAAATTAAAATATTTTAGCGTATTAAATAATTAAATTGGTAATGTAATACAAAAATTATAAAAGGTATTGTTTATGTAAAAATGAAAACGTATACTTTTTACTAATAGAAGTTTTAATTCTACAAAAAGGGAGCTGTTTCTATGACTTTATTTTTAAATGGAGATGCTTTAACGATTGAAGATATCAAACAATTATTACACCAAGATTTAAAAATTGAAATTACAGAAGAAGCATTAGAAAGAGTTAAAAAAAGTAGAAGTGTAGTAGAAGGAATTATTAATAATAATGAAACGATTTATGGTATTACAACTGGTTTCGGTCTATTTAGTGATGTGCGTATTGATTCTACGCAATATAATGATTTACAAGTCAATTTAATACGTTCACATGCATGTGGTATGGGTGAACCTTTTTCTGAAGAAGTATCGCTCGTTATGATGATTTTACGTTTAAATACATTATTAAAAGGACATTCCGGTGTAACACTAGAATTAGTTGATCAATTACAATATTTTATTAATGAACGTATTATACCTGTGATTCCGCAACAAGGTTCATTAGGAGCTTCTGGTGACTTAGCGCCTTTATCTCATTTAGCGTTAGCGCTTATCGGTGAAGGTCTTGTATATTATAAAAATGAAGAAGTAGACAGTCGGTATGTCTTAAATGAATTAGGAAGAACACCATTACATTTACAAGCAAAAGAAGGATTAGCTTTAATCAATGGAACACAAGCTATGACAGCTCAAGGCGTTATCAACTATATAGAAGCGGAAGATTTAGGATACCAAGCAGAATGGGTTGCTTCATTAACGCACCAAGCATTAAACGGTATCATTGATGCATATGACCATAGAGTGCATACCGTTAGAAATAGTCAAGAACAGGTTGATGTAGCTGCACGTATGCGTGACTGGTTATCAGATTCTCAATTAACGACAAGACAAGCTGAAATTCGCGTTCAAGATGCATACTCTTTACGTTGCATTCCACAAATTCATGGCGCTAGCTATCAAGTGTTTAACTATGTAAAAGAAAAGTTAGAGTTTGAAATGAATGCCGCTAATGATAATCCTCTTATATTTGAAGAAGATGGTGAAACTACAGTTATTTCTGGAGGTAATTTCCATGGCCAACCGATTGCATTTGCTTTAGATCATTTAAAACTAGGTGTGAGCGAACTAGCAAACGTTTCTGAGCGACGTGTTGAACGTTTAGTTAATCCACAACTTAATGGAGATTTACCAGCATTTTTAAGTCCAGAGCCTGGATTACAAAGTGGTGCGATGATTATGCAATATGCAGCAGCAAGTTTAGTTTCTGAAAATAAAACATTAGCTCATCCAGCGAGTGTAGATTCTATCCCTTCTTCAGCTAACCAAGAAGACCATGTTTCAATGGGAACTATCGCCTCAAGACACGGTTATCAAATGATTGAAAATGCGAGAAGAGTTATTGCAATTGAATGTATTATTGCCTTACAAGCTGTCGAACTTAAAGGTATAGAAGGATTATCACCAAAAACACGTGCTAAATATGACGAATATAGAAATATTGTGCCATCTATTAAACAAGACAGACAATTCCATAAAGATATAGAAGCTGTATCCCAGTATCTAAAAGATAGTGCATATCATTAAGATCAGTTAAATAAAATTATTGAATTTTAAAATAACTTGAAAATTACAAAAAACTTTGCTATATTGTGAGTAAGTTAATAAAATATTGTTCGTAGGCCAAGTAGTATTAATGATGGATTTCAGAGAGCTTGTGGTTAGTGAGAACAAGTAATCCACTTTAATGTGAATCTACCTACATATAGTGAACAACCGGTGAATAACCGTTATTTTAGTTAAGTGCAGATAAAGTAATATCTTTGTTAGATATTTTCTTTGTTTGTTAAATAGGGTGGCAACGCGTAGACCACGTCCCTTGTTGGGGCGTGGTCTTTTTGTATGCTTTTATACATAGTTGTCACGCTAAATATAAATTATAGGAAATGGGAAAGGATGAAGGTTTCATGTTAGATATTAAACTTTTTAGAACTGAGCCAGATAGAGTTAAGAGCAAAATTGAATTAAGAGGAGACGACCCTAAAGTAGTCGATGAAGTATTAGAATTAGACGAAAAACGTCGTACTTTAATTAGCAAGACAGAAGAAATGAAAGCACAACGTAATAAAGTAAGTGAAGAAATTGCTCAGAAGAAACGTAATAAAGAAAACGCTGATGACGTTATTGCTGAAATGCGTCAATTAGGTGATGATATTAAAGAATATGATACACAATTAAATGAAATTGATAATAAAATGACTGACATTCTTGTCCGTATTCCTAACCTTATCAATGATGATGTACCTCAAGGTGATTCAGATGAAGAAAATATTGAAGTTAAAAAATGGGGTACACCACGTGAATTTGATTTTGAAGCTAAAGCTCACTGGGATATCGTAGAAGATCTTAAAATGGCTGATTTTGATCGTGCTGCTAAAATCTCTGGTGCACGTTTCGTATACTTAACAAGAGATGGCGCACAATTAGAACGTGCTTTAATGAACTATATGATTACTAAACATACAACTCAACATGGTTACACTGAAATGATGGTTCCTCAATTAGTTAACTCTGATACTATGTTTGGTACAGGCCAATTACCTAAATTCGAAGAAGACTTATTTAAAGTAGAAAAAGAAGGATTATACACAATCCCAACTGCTGAAGTACCTTTAACTAACTTCTACCGTGATGAAATTATTCAACCAGGCGTATTACCTGAAAAATTCACTGGACAATCTGCATGTTTCCGTAGTGAAGCGGGTTCAGCTGGTAGAGATACAAGAGGTTTAATTCGTTTACATCAATTCGATAAAGTTGAAATGGTACGTTTCGAAAAACCTGAAGATTCTTGGGATGCTTTAGAAGAAATGACATCAAACGCTGAAGCTATCTTAGAAGAATTAGGTTTACCATACCGTCGTGTGATTCTTTGTACTGGAGATATCGGATTCAGTGCTAGTAAAACATATGACTTAGAAGTATGGTTACCAAGCTACAATGATTACAAAGAAATTAGTTCTTGCTCAAACTGTACTGATTTCCAAGCACGTCGTGCAAATATCCGTTTCAAACGTGATAATGCAGCTAAACCTGAATTAGCGCATACGTTAAATGGTAGTGGTTTAGCTGTAGGTCGTACATTCGCAGCAATCGTTGAGAACTACCAAAATGAAGATGGTACTGTAACAATCCCTGAAGCCTTAGTACCATTCATGGGTGGTAAAACTCACATTCAAAAGCCAACTAAATAATAAGATTGTTTGCGAATAAATAGTAAACATGCGTGGTAATGAAGAGCCATCATTGCCACGTATTTTTTTATGCCATTTTATATATGAAGTGGGGTAGGGGAGCATTAAATTTAAAAAAATATCTGTAATTATATGCGGGTAAGTCTAAATATTTATTGAAAATTCTGTCATATATTAAATATCGTTATGACAACGTTTGTAAAAGGAAGTTTGTCTAACGTCACACATACAGTAGTCTAAAAATATTGCCGTTTTGTGAATTGTATATTAGACTTGAATTTATTATTTACGATCTTATAAATAGAGTGAAAAAAGGGGGCGACACATACATATATGACACATCTCACATTTAGACAAGGCGTGAAAGAATGTATTCCAACTTTATTTGGATATGCAGGCGTAGGTATTTCGTTTGGAATTGTTGCCGCATCTCAAAAGTTTAGTTTGTTAGAAATTATTTTACTTTGTTTAATTATTTATGCAGGTGCTGCCCAATTTATTATTTGTGCTTTAGTAATTGCGGGTACACCTATAACTGCGATAGTATTAACAACATTTATTGTGAATTCACGCATGTTTCTATTGAGTATGACTTTAGCACCCAATTATAAATCTTATAGTTTATGGAATAGAGTTGGTTTAGGGTCACTCGTAACCGATGAAACATTTGGTGTTGCCATCACGCCATATTTAAAGGGAGAATCAATTAATGATCGATGGTTACATGGATTAAATATTACTGCATATTTATTTTGGACATTTTCATGTGTGGTTGGGGCGCTCTTTGGAAAATATATTTCCAACCCAGAAATGTTAGGACTAGACTTTGCTATTACTGCTATGTTCATCTTCTTAGGTATCGCTCAATTTGAATCGGTTAAGAAATCTAAAATTAATATTTATCTTGTTTTAATTCTATTCGTTATTGTGATGATGCTAGCATTAAGCTTTGTTATGCCATCATATGTAGCGATTATTATTTCAGCAGTCGTCGCTTCTGCACTTGGGGTGGTGATGGATAGATGATGACAGATACGCATATGTTAGTTGTAATCATATTATGTGGTGTAGTTACACTATTGGTTAGAATTATTCCATTTATGATGATTTCACGAGTTAGTTTGCCAGATGTTGTGATACGATGGCTTTCATTTATTCCTATTACACTTTTTACAGCACTCGTTTTAGACGGCATCATTCAACAACATGAGGGTAGTGTAGGATACACTTTAAATATTCCATTCATTATTGCTCTTATACCTACAGTACTTTTAGCAATTTTAACGAGAAGTCTAACTTGGACTATTTTAGGTGGTATTGCCTTTATAGCGATTTTAAGATATTTTATTTAACATTTTCTTCGTATCATATTGAATTTCAAATTCGAGTTAGTTAAACTTTAAGTAATTAGAATATTTTGATAATTATCGTTTTTCTTAAAAACTTAATCATAAAACCTTATTCAGAGAAGTTGAGGGACTTGGCCCGTAGACGCTTCAGCAACCGGCTACAAATATTAAGAGTACGGTGCTAAAACCAACGATTACTCGAATGATAAGTACTGAACCGCTTCTTACTTTTCAAAGAGTAAGAAGCTTTTTTATTTAAAGGAGGATGGATTGATATATGTCGAATTATATTGTTGATACATTACATTTAGGCGAATTCACGACTGAGTCAGGAGAAACAATACAAGATTTGAAACTAAGATATGAACATGTAGGTTATCCTGGACAACCATTAGTACTGGTCTGTCATGCGCTAACTGGTAATCATTTAACATATGGTACTAATGACAATCCAGGTTGGTGGCGTGAAATTATTGATGGTGGATATATGCCAATTAATGATTATCAATTTTTAACATTTAACGTCATTGGCAGTCCGTTTGGTTCAAGTTCAAAATTTAACGATAAGTACTTTCCTAATCATTTAACATTAAGAGATATAGTTCGTGCCCTTGAAAAAGGGATAGCAGCATTAGGATTTAATAAAATTGATATATTGATTGGTGGAAGCTTAGGTGGTATGCAAGCGTTAGAATTTCTTTATAATCAACGTTTTCCTGTGAATAAAGCGGTCATACTAGCCGCTACTGAAAAAACGTCATCATATAGTCGAGCATTTAATGAAATTGCAAGACAAGCCATTCATATCGGAGGCAAGGAAGGTTTAAGTATTGCTCGTCAATTAGGATTCTTAACTTATCGTTCTTCGAAAAGTTATGATCAGCGATTCACTCCAGAAGAAGTTGTCAATTACCAACAACATCAAGGAGATAAATTCAAAGAATCATTTGATTTATCATGCTATTTAACACTGCTAGATGTCTTAGATAGTCATAATATTGATAGAGGTAGAGATGATGTTGATGAAGTGTTCAAATCACTAGATACTAAAGTCTTAACAATGGGATTTATTGATGATTTATTATACCCTGACGACCAAGTGTTAGCTGCCGGGCAACGATTTAAATATCATCGTCACATTTTCGTACCAGATAATGTTGGACATGATGGCTTTTTACTAAACTTTGAAACTTGGGCACCTAATCTATATTACTTTTTAAATTTAAAACAAATAAGACGTTAGTTAACTAACTTGAAGTAGTAATTAGAATAAATATTTTTAATAGGAAGCATGCGAGAAATCACCCTTCGTAAATGACTATAGTACTTTATTGTTTATTTTTTTCAAAGAGGTTAAAATAGTAGTTATAGTCAAAAAAAGTATGGGAGTGGCGTGTGTGTTTTCAAAAATACAACCTAAAGCAACTATTATAGGGACTTTAGTATTAGCGATAGTAGCTTTAGTAACACATGTATTACCTATTCTCGGCTTAATTTTATGTTTATTTGCAACAATCCCAGGTGTCGTGTTATGGAATAAATCTATTCAATCATTTGGAATTAGTGCTTTAGTAACAGTTATAATTACAACCTTATTAGGTAATACATTCGTCTTAAGTATCATGGTTCTAGTGATTTTAACAAGTTTAATCATTGGACAATTACTTAAGGAAAGAGCAACAAAAGAAAGAATTTTATATGTAACAACGGTATCTCTAAGCTTAATGACATTGATAGGATTCATGTTATTACAAGTATTTGAAAAAATACCAAGAGCAACCGCATTAGTTAACCCTGTTAAAGAAACCGTACATAACGTTTTATTAACAAGTGGAGCAAATGCTGATTATAGACAGATGCTTGAAGAAAGCATCCGCAAAATGACGGTCCAACTCCCAAGTTATCTCATTATTATCGTTTTCCTTATCGTTTTAATTAATCTGATTATAACATTTCCAATCCTACGTAAATTCAAAGTAGCGACGCCTATATTCAAGCCATTATTTGCTTGGCAAATGAATCGTACGCTATTAACAATCTATATTATTGATTTAATTTGCGTGATGTTTGCGACTCAACCAAATACTTTCCAGAGTATCGTTTTGAACTTTGAAGTTGTGTTATCATTAGTGATGTACATTCAAGGGATGAGCGTCATTCATTTCTTCGGGAAAGCGAAACGATTACCGAATGTAGTAACAGTTATATTAATGATTTTAGGAACATTATTAACACCTATGACACACATTGTAGGATTAATTGGTGTCATTGATTTATGTATTAATTTAAAACAACTAATGAATAACAATAATAATAAAAAGTGATGAGAGGTGGAAAAATGAACCGTCAATCCACTAAAAAAGCTTTGCTCATACCTTTTATTGTAATGGCATTAACAGCCATTGCTTTAGTCGTCGTTTGGTTTATATTTAACCAAATTATCGCAGGTATAGCGGCAGGGGTACTACTAGTGATGTTAATTGCTAGTGGATTCTTGTTGAGACAAGCTTTTATGAAAATGGACAATTACGTGGATGATTTAAGTGGCCATATTACAACGAGTAGTAATAAGGCAATTAAACACTTGCCAATCGGGATGATTGTATTAGATGAAAATGACCATATTGAATGGGTTAACCAATTTATGTCTGAACATCTAACAACAAACGTGATTTCAGAATCGGTTAATGAAGTATTTCCCAATATTTTAAAGCAATTAGAGAAAGTTCAAGAAATTGAAATTGAACACGAAAATTATCATTTCAGAGTACGTTATTCTGATAATGAACATTGTTTATACTTCTTTAATATTACAGAAGAGGTACAAACTAATCAGTTATATGAAGATTCTAAACCAATTATCATGACATTATTCTTAGATAACTACGATGAAATCACGCAAAATATGAACGATACACAACGTTCTGAAATTAACTCTATGGTTACACGAGTAATCAGCAGATGGACTTCAGAATATGGTATCTTCTTTAAACGTTATAATTCAGATCAATTCGTAGCATATTTAAACCAAAAGATTTTAGCAGAAATTGAAAACTCAAATTTCAATATTCTAAGTCAATTACGTGAAAAAAGTGTCGGCTACCGCGCCCAACTTACATTAAGTATAGGTGTTGGTGAAGGTACTGAAAATCTTATTGACCTTGGTGAATTATCACAATCAGGCTTAGACTTAGCATTAGGCCGTGGTGGTGACCAAGTTGCTATTAAAAATATGAATGGTAACGTGCGTTTCTATGGTGGTAAGACTGACCCAATGGAAAAACGTACACGCGTAAGAGCGCGAGTTATTTCACATGCATTAAAAGATATCTTAACTGAAGGCGATAAAGTTATCGTTATGGGACATAAACGACCAGACTTAGACGCTATAGGCGCAGCAATCGGTGTATCTAGATTTGCATTAATGAATAATTTAGAAGCTTATGTTGTGTTAAATGAATCAGATATCGACCCAACATTGCGTCGTGTTATGGATGAAATTGATAAGAAACCAGAACTTAAAGAACGTTTCATTACGTCAGATGATGCATGGGACATGATGACTTCGAAAACAACAGTCGTTGTCGTTGATACACATAAACCAGAAATGGTCTTAGATGAAAATGTATTAAACAAAGCTAACCGTAAAGTAGTCATTGATCACCATAGACGAGGCGAAAGCTTTATTTCTAATCCTTTATTGGTATATATGGAACCTTACGCAAGTTCAACAGCAGAACTTGTAACAGAGTTATTAGAATATCAACCGACAGAACAACGATTAACACGACTTGAATCAACTGTAATGTATGCTGGTATTATTGTAGATACACGTAACTTCACATTACGTACAGGTTCAAGAACGTTTGATGCGGCAAGCTATTTACGTGCTCATGGTGCAGATACAATCTTAACGCAACACTTCTTAAAAGATGATGTCGATACGTACATTAATCGTTCTGAATTAATTAGAACAGTAGAAGTACAAGATAATGGCGTTGCAATTGCCCATGGATCTGACGATAAGATTTATCATCCTGTTACAGTTGCACAAGCAGCCGATGAGTTGTTAAGTTTAGAAGGTATAGAAGCTTCTTATGTAGTCGCGAAACGTGAAGATAATTTAGTTGGTATATCTGCCCGTTCATTAGGTGCTGTTAACGTTCAGTTAACTATGGAAGCCTTAGGTGGCGGTGGACACTTAACTAACGCAGCGACTCAATTAAAAGGTGTCTCAGTTGAAGAGGCTATCGCACAATTACAACAAGCTATAACAGAACAAATGAGTAGGAGTGAAAACGCATGAAAGTAATTTTTACACAAGATGTTAAAGGTAAAGGTAAAAAAGGCGAAGTTAAAGATGTACCAGTAGGTTATGCAAATAATTTCTTATTAAAAAATAATTACGCTGTAGAAGCGACTCCTGGTAACTTAAAACAATTAGAACAACAAAATAAACGTGCTGAAGCAGATAGACAACAAGAGATTGAAGATGCAAAAGCATTAAAAGAAAAATTAGCAAATATCGAAGTTGAAGTATCTGCTAAAACTGGTGAAGGCGGCAAATTATTTGGTTCAGTAAGTACGAAACAAATTGCTCAAGCACTTAAAGATCAACATGATATTAAACTTGATAAACGTAAAATGGATTTACCACAAGGTATCCACACATTAGGTTATACAAACGTACCTGTTAAATTAGACAAAGAAGTTGAAGGTACAATTCGTGTGCATACAGTAGAACAATAAGTTGGATTGAAATAGAGGTGTGATCAATAATGGATAATATGTACGAGCAAAATCAAATGCCACATAGCAACGAAGCCGAACAATCTGTCTTAGGTGCCATTATTATTGATCCAGAATTGATTAATACAACTCAGGAAGTGTTACTTCCTGAGTCATTTTATAGAGGCGCCCATCAACACATTTTCCGTGCGATGATGCACTTAAATGAAGATAACAAAGAAATTGATGTTGTGACGTTGATGGATCAACTTACAACTGAAGGAAGTTTAAGTGAAGCGGGTGGTCCGCAATATCTTGCAGAATTATCTACAAACGTACCTACTACAAGAAACGTTCAGTATTATACGGATATCGTATTCAAACACGCGCTTAAACGTAAGTTAATTCAAACTGCAGATAGTATTGCTAATGATGGATATAATGATGAATTAGAATTAGATACTATTTTAAGTGATGCGGAACGACGTATTTTAGAATTGTCATCCACACGTGAGAGTGATGGTTTTCAAGATATTAGAGACGTATTAGGTAAAGTGTATGAAACTGCGGAAGAACTCGATCAAAATAGTGGTCAAACACCAGGTATACCAACAGGCTACCGTGATTTAGACCAAATGACAGCAGGATTTAACCGAAATGATTTGATTATATTAGCGGCACGTCCATCTGTAGGTAAGACTGCCTTCGCGCTTAATATTGCACAAAAGGTAGCGACACATGAAGATTTATATACTGTTGGAATCTTCTCACTAGAGATGGGTGCAGACCAATTAGCTACACGTATGATTTGTAGTTCAGGTAATGTCGACTCTAACCGTTTGAGAACTGGTACTATGACGGAAGAAGACTGGAACAGATTTACTATTGCAGTCGGTAAGTTATCCCGAACTAAAATATTTATCGATGACACGCCAGGTATTCGAATCAATGATATACGTTCTAAATGCCGTCGACTTAAACAAGAACACGGTTTAGATATGATTGTGATTGACTATCTTCAATTAATACAAGGTAGTGGTTCAAGATTCTCAGACAACCGTCAACAAGAAGTATCTGAAATCTCACGTACGCTTAAAGCTATTGCTCGTGAATTAGAATGTCCAGTTATCGCATTGAGTCAGTTATCACGTGGTGTGGAACAACGACAAGATAAACGACCAATGATGAGTGATATTCGTGAATCAGGTTCTATCGAGCAAGATGCTGATATCGTCGCTTTCTTATACCGTGATGATTATTATAATCGTGGTGAAGATGAGGATGATGACGATGATTCAAGCTTTGAACCACAAACTAATGATGATAATGGTGAAATTGAAATCATCATCGCTAAACAACGTAACGGCCCAACCGGTACCGTTAAACTACACTTCATGAAACAATATAATAAATTTACTGATATTGATTATGCTCATGCAGAAATGGGATAAAAAATATTACAAATAAATTTCCGTACGATAAAATTAATTCTAGTTTTATTGTACGGTTTTTATTTTGTCTATTAGCTTTATATTATGTATAAGTTTGTATATTGATTTTTAGTTAATTACTCTAAAATACTTTACTTAAAGGGTTTATCAGACTTTTGAAGATTATATATTTTCTTAAAAGGTAAATCATGTTGCCCAAAATTAATGTTCGATTTTTATTTGCAATATGGTATTTATATTGGTAAAATACTTCATGGTTAAATGAGAAAAATTTGGAGGTGCTCATATGTCATCAATCGTAGTAGTTGGGACACAATGGGGAGACGAAGGTAAAGGTAAAATTACTGATTTCTTAGCAGAGCAAGCAGATGTTATTGCACGTTTTTCAGGTGGTAATAACGCAGGACATACCATTCAATTTGG
This sequence comes from Staphylococcus sp. 8AQ, assembly GCF_902506595.1. NCBI lineage: Bacteria > Bacillati > Bacillota > Bacilli > Caryophanales > Staphylococcaceae > Staphylococcus > Staphylococcus sp. 8AQ. The sequence continues at coordinate 2,319,412 of NZ_LR733871.1, read as the reverse complement.
TGGAGAAACATATAAATTACATTTAGTACCATCAGGTATCTTTTATAAAGATAAATTAGCAGTAATTGGTAATGGTGTAGTTGTAGATCCAGTTGCATTACTTAAAGAATTAGACGGTTTAAATGAACGTGGTATCTCAACAGATAACTTACGTATTTCAAACCGCGCGCAAGTGATTTTACCTTATCATATCGCACAAGACGAATTTGAAGAGCGTCTTCGTGGTGATAATAAAATCGGTACAACGAAAAAAGGTATCGGCCCAGCATACGTAGATAAAGCACAACGAATTGGTATCCGTATGGGAGACCTAATGGAAAAAGAAACTTTCGAAAGACGTCTAAAAGAAAATATTGCATATAAATCAGCATATTTCAAAGGTATGTTTAACGAAACATGCCCTAGCTTTGAAGATATGTTTGAAGAATATTATGCTGCAGGTCAACGTTTAAAAGAATTCGTTACAGATACACCTAAAATATTAGATGATGCATTTGTTGCGGATGAGAAAGTATTATTCGAAGGTGCACAAGGTGTTATGTTAGATATCGACCATGGTACATACCCATTCGTAACTTCAAGTAACCCAGTAGCAGGTAACGTAACTGTAGGTACAGGTGTAGGCCCAACTTACGTGTCTAAAGTAATTGGTGTTTGTAAAGCATATACATCACGTGTTGGTGATGGCCCATTCCCTACTGAATTATTTGATGAAGATGGACATCATATTAGAGAAGTTGGTCGTGAATATGGTACAACAACAGGACGTCCTCGTCGTGTAGGTTGGTTCGACTCAGTAGTATTACGTCATTCACGTCGTGTGAGTGGTATCACAGACTTATCTATTAACTCAATTGATGTTTTAACAGGTTTAGATACAGTTAAAATTTGTACTGCTTATGAATTAGACGGTGAAAAAATTACTGAATATCCTGCAAACCTAGATCAATTACAACGTTGTAAACCAATCTTCGAAGAGTTACCAGGTTGGACAGAAGATATTACGGGTTGTCGCAGTTTAGAAGAATTACCTGAAAATGCACGTAAATATTTAGAACGTATTTCTGAATTATGTGGCGTGCACATTTCAATCTTCTCAGTTGGTCCAGACCGTGAACAAACAAACCTATTAGAAAAATTATGGTAAAAGTTAGACAACAATAAATTTTATACTCTAATATTTTGAAAAAAACCGATTCGTCCATAAAAGCGAATCGGTTTTTTCCTGTTTAAATAAACAATTAAAATTTGTGGTAATGAGGGAGCATGATTAAATCATTTCAATTCAATGCCATTGTATATACACATATTCAATTCAAGTAAGTCATTTTCAAATAGTCATAAGTCTATCAACACTTTTATAGCAATATTTCTCCTTTATTAACATTTCAAAAATAATGTTATATTTATGTGAAAAAATAGCTTGTCATGTAAATAACGGCTATGCTATAATCTATCTTGTGCTTAAGAACGGCTCCTTGGTCAAGCGGTTAAGACACCGCCCTTTCACGGCGGTAACACGGGTTCGAGTCCCGTAGGAGTCACCATTTTTTAGGTCTCGTAGTGTAGCGGTTAACACGCCTGCCTGTCACGCAGGAGATCGCGGGTTCGATTCCCGTCGAGACCGTATTGCCTACCCAAGAGGGTAGGCATTTTTTATGTCTATTTTTATTAATTAGCAAAGTCATTCATCAACTTATTCGCTGTCCTACTCTATAGCAACGCACATCATTCTACACTATAGATAAATGAGCCAATTTCCCATCACATCATGCTACGATCCACTCATTTTACAACTCTATGACAATAGGCAATCGAAACTTAACATTTATCCTTTCACTGCAACTAAAGAAATGTAAAACATTGAATTAATCACTTTTATACTTAATTTTTATATTACAAAATAATGAAATAGATATCATTTAGTTTTTAAAGGTTACTGAAAGTGTTCAACTTATTTTGTGATATACAATTTTGGTGGTAAACTTATATATAATATTATTCTATAATTTTTTATACAAAAATAGAATTAACCGTTCATAAATGGTAAATTATATAGTAGTTACTGTGCTATCAATGCACAATAGTTTGAGTCGTGAGAAAGGTCTCAAACGTTACGAATGAAGCTAAGTTGAACGGTAGAATTATACTTTGAGAAATGAGGTTTATATATATGGCTAGAAAAGTTGTGGTAGTCGACGATGAAAAACCAATTGCTGATATTTTAGAATTTAATCTTAAAAAAGAAGGATACGATGTATTTTGCGCGTACGATGGTAACGACGCAGTAGATTTAATTTATGATGAAGAACCAGACATCGTTCTATTAGACATCATGTTACCTGGTAGAGATGGCATGGAAGTTTGTCGTGAAGTACGTAAGAAATACGAAATGCCAATCATTATGTTAACTGCAAAAGATTCTGAAATTGATAAAGTTTTAGGATTAGAATTAGGTGCGGATGACTATGTGACGAAACCATTTAGTACACGTGAATTAATTGCCCGTGTGAAAGCAAACTTACGTCGTCATTATTCTCAACCAGCACAAGAAGTGAATGATGCAACAAACGAAATTTCAATTAAAGATATCGTCATTTATCCAGACGCATATTCTATTAAAAAACGTGGTGATGACATCGAGTTAACACACCGTGAATTTGAGTTGTTCCATTACCTTTCTAAACATATGGGTCAAGTAATGACACGTGAACATTTATTACAAACTGTGTGGGGCTATGATTATTTTGGAGATGTACGTACAGTGGACGTAACGATTCGTCGTTTACGTGAAAAAATTGAAGATGATCCATCACACCCTGAATATATTGTGACACGTAGAGGCGTTGGATACTTCCTCCAACAACATGATTAGAGGTTCAGTCGAATGAAGTGGCTTAAACAACTCCAATCCCTTCACACGAAACTAGTCATTGTATATGTCTTACTGATTATTATTGGTATGCAAATTATTGGTTTGTATTTTACTAATAGTTTGGAAAAGGAATTATTAGATAACTTTAAAAAGAATATTACGCAATATGCGAAACAATTAGATGTAAGCATTGAGAAAGTTTATAACGAAAAAGGTTCGGTTAACGCTCAGAAAGATATTCAAAATCTTTTGAGCGAGTATGCCAACCGTCAAGAAATTGGTGAAATTCGTTTTTTAGACAAAGATCAAATTATTATGGCGACGACGAAGCAGTCTAACCGCGATCTTATCAATCAAAAGGCAAACGATAGCTCTGTTCAAAAGGCATTATCACTAGGTCAAAGTAATAACCATATGGTATTGAAAGACTATGGTAATGGTAAAGAAAGGGTTTGGGTATATAACATACCTGTTAAAGCTGATAAACAAACGATAGGCAATATTTACATAGAATCGAAAATTAATGACGTATACAATCAACTGAATAATATTAATCAAATCTTTATTGTAGGTACCGCTATTTCGTTATTTATTACCGTCATACTCGGTTTCTTTATTGCACGAACGATAACCAAACCGATTACCGATATGCGTAACCAGACAGTTGAGATGTCTAAAGGTAACTATACCCAACGTGTTAAAATTTATGGTAATGACGAAATCGGTGAACTTGCACTCGCATTCAATAATTTATCCAAACGAGTTCAAGAAGCACAAGCGAATACGGAAAGTGAGAAACGCCGTCTAGACTCTGTTATCACACATATGAGTGACGGTATCTTAGCAACAGATAGACGTGGTCGTGTACGTATCGCCAATGATATGGCACTTAAAATGCTAGGTATGGCTAAAGAAGACCTTATCGGCTACTATATGTTAAGTGTTTTAAACTTAGAAGAAGAATTCTCACTAGAAGAAATTAATGAAAATAACGACAGCTTCTTATTAGACATTAATGAAGAAGAAGGCATCATTGCACGTGTTAACTTCAGTACAATTGTGCAAGAAACAGGCTTTGTAACAGGTTATATTGCTGTACTTCATGATGTAACAGAACAACAACAAGTAGAACGTGAACGTCGTGAGTTCGTTGCTAACGTGTCACACGAACTACGTACACCATTAACATCTATGAATAGTTATATCGAAGCACTAGAAGAAGGTGCTTGGAAAGACGATGATTTAGCACCACAATTCTTATCAGTTACACGTGAAGAAACTGAACGTATGATTCGACTCGTTAATGACTTACTTCAATTATCTAAAATGGATAATGAATCAGATCAAATTACGAAAGAAATTGTCGACTTTAACATGTTTATTAACAAGATTATTAATCGACATGAAATGTCAGCTAAAGATACAACATTCGTACGCGAAATTCCACAGCAAACCATTTTTGCTGAAATAGATCCAGATAAGATGACACAAGTATTTGATAACGTCATTACGAATGCAATGAAATATTCACGTGGTGATAAACGCGTTGAGTTCCACGTGAAACAAAATGCACTTTACAATAGAATGACGATTCGTATCAAAGATAATGGTATCGGTATTCCTATTAATAAAGTAGATAAAATCTTTGATAGATTCTACCGTGTCGACAAAGCACGTACACGTAAAATGGGTGGTACAGGTCTTGGATTAGCAATTTCTAAAGAGATTGTTGAGGCACACAACGGCCGTATTTGGGCAAATAGTGTCGAAGGACAAGGTACATCTATCTTCATTACCCTACCATGTGAAATTATTGAAGATGGTGATTGGGATGAATAGTAAAGAATACATCAAAACGATTATCCTGATACTACTTGTATTAATGAGTATCGTTTTAACTTATATGGTATGGAACTTCTCACCTGATCTATCAAATGCAGATAGTACGTCATCAGATAATAAGAAAGATAATTCTAAACCTATTGGAAAACCAATGAGTGCGAAAATGGATAAAACCATCACACCATTTCAAATCGTTCAATCTAATGGCGATAAAACAAAAGGTATGCCAGCAACAGGTCATGCAGTATCTCAAATCTTAAGCCCATTAAAAGATAAAAATGTTGATTCAGTACAACATTTAAAACGAAATCATAACTTAATTATTCCTGAATTAAGCGATAACTTTATTGTTCTTGATTTCACATATGATTTACCGTTATCAACTTACTTAAGCCAAGTATTAAACATAGATGCTAAGACACCTAATCATTTTAACTTTAATCGACTACTTATTGATCAAGATCAAGAAGGTCATGTGATATTATATGCGATTAGTAAAGATAGACATCAGGTTGTTAAGATGAAGACATCTGTTAAAGGTAAAGATGTGAATCAATCATTAAAAAATCTTAGCTCAGAAATGCAAAAGTATACAGAAATCATTACCAATAAAGATACGATTGATAAAGCAACACATATTTTTGCACCAGATAAACCTAAAGATCTCAAATGTTATCGTATGGTATTTAATACGATTAATGTAGAAAAAATGAATTCTGTATTATTTAACGATTCAACGATCGTCCGTAGTTCTCAAAGTGGCTTGACGACGTACAATAATAATACAGGTGTTGCTAACTATAACGATAAGAGTGAGAAATACCATTATAGAAACTTGTCCGAAGATGAGAAAAGTTCTACCAATATGGAAGAAACAATTGGAGGTACATTCGAATTTATCAATGGACATGGTGGTTTCTTAGACGAAGATTATAGATTGTTTAGCACTGATAATATGAGTGGTGAATTAACGTATCAACGCTTCTTAAATGGTTACCCTACGTTCAATACTCAAAAATTAAATGAAATTCAAGTGACATGGGGCGATAAAGGTGTATTTGATTACAAACGCTCATTATTAAGAACAGATGTCATATTGAATAGTGGCGATAAAAAGTCATTACAAAGTGCAGAATCAGTACGCTCAGCACTTGCTAACAATAATAGTATTGATTTTGAACGTGTATCCAATATAGCAGTCGGTTACAATATGGATGACCGACCTAAAAATGATGATATTGAAGTACAACGTAATAGCGAATTTACGCCTCAATGGTATGTCGAATATGACGGCAAATGGTATGCATTTAAAGATGGGGGGCTAGAATAAATGAACTGGAAACTGACAAAAACACTATTCATTTTCGTATTTATTCTCGTCAACATCTTCTTAGTTGCTATTTATATAGATAAAGTTAATAAATCACAGATTAATGAAGCGGTAAGTGATAATCGTGTTAACTTCCAACAAGAAGAGATTAAGGTCCCCACTGACGTCTTAAATAAAGATGTGAAAGATACAGAAATGCAACAGATTACTGCCCAGTCTAAAAACTTTTCAAGTTATGCTAAAAAACATTCAAGCTTGAATACATCTGATTCTGGAAAGGTACTTAATGGTGAGATAGATAGTACAGTCAATGTGAGTGATAGTAATTTAAAAGAGATTAAGAATTATATGAAAGATAATATATTTGATGGTAAAAATTATCAGTTGAGTAAGATGAATTCTGATTCAATGACTTTTGAACAAACTTACAATGGCTATCCTATAATGAACAATAGTAAAGCACTATTGAAGTTCAATATTAATGATCATAAAGCATCTAGCTACAAACAAACAATGATGAATGATATTCAAGCAGCTAAAGGTTCAAATAGTAGTAAAAGCCAAGTGATAGGCCCTAGAAAAGCAATAGAAGCCCTATACTTCAATCGATATCTTAAACGTCATGATGAAGTTATAGACGCACGATTAGGCTACTATTCAGTTGTTAAAGAAACAAATGTTCAGTTATTACAACCTAACTGGGAAATCAAAGTTAAACACAACGGCAAAGACAAAACAAAAACATACTACGTCGAAGCCACAAGTACCAACCCTAAAGTTATAGATAAGTAGTAAAAGGTCTGTAGAAAAGCGCTTAGAGTTTGAGCAGAATCGAAACGGAGAGCAAAATTGTTTCTCAAATTTTGTCGAGCCGTGAGAACTTCTGCCGAGAACTCTGCTTTTCGAAAGCCGTCAATCACAGATTTGCTATTGTTAGTCTTGCCCCGGCAAGGATGACTAGATTAGTAACTAGTCAAAGACGAAGTTAATGATCAGTCAGCTACTGCCAGGTCTGTAGAAAAGCGTTTAGAGCTTTAGCTCAGGCGAACCTTTAAAAGTAATACTTCGTATTGTAGGGGCTCCCTTTCCCAGGGTACAGTTTCAGCCAGAAATACTGCACAGATAAATCTGTGATTATTTCTAAGGTCTTCAACTAGTACTGTTCCCTCGGGAGTTTCGCCATAAATACTTCGTATTAATATATAAGTTTAACTGTCTACAAAGGTTTGTACTTTGTAGGCAGTTTTTATGTGGTTACTCGTATATTGCATTAGTGTTTCGTTAATTAAATAGAGCATAGGAAAAATTTAATTTATCAATATACCGGTAGTTTAATAAACGGAGTATTGGCAGATTAATGTCATAATTGGTATAGTATAATATAAGCTATTTTAAGAACGGGTGGTTTCAGTACATAACTGAAATCAAAAAGTTAATCAATTAATAAAGAAAAATACAAAAATGATACGGAAGGCACTCTTACGTCACTAAGAGGGATGAGTGCTATATTAGAAAGGATGAGCCGCTTGATACGCATGAGTGTATTAGCGAGTGGTAGTACGGGCAATGCCACATATGTAGAAAATGAAAAAGGAAGTATTCTTGTTGATGTTGGTCTAACAGGTAAGAAGATGGAAGAACTTTTTGGCCAAATCGACCGCAACATCAAAGATTTAAATGGTATTTTAGTTACACATGAACACATTGACCATATTAAAGGTCTAGGCGTGTTAGCACGTAAATATAACTTACCTATTTATGCGAATGAAAATACATGGAAAGCAATAGAAAAGAAAGATAGTCGCATTCCAATGGATCAAAAGTTCATATTCAACCCTTATGAAACACAATCAATTGCAGGATTTGATATAGAGTCATTTAACGTGTCACACGATGCGATTGATCCTCAATTTTACATTTTCCATAATGATCATAAGAAGTTTACGATTTTAACAGATACAGGTTATGTTTCAGACAGAATGAAAGGCATGATTCAAGGTAGTGATGCCTTCATCTTTGAAAGTAACCATGATGTGGATATGTTACGCATGTGTCGTTATCCATGGAAGACAAAACAACGTATTTTAGGAGATATGGGACACGTATCTAATGAAGATGCTGGTTTAGCGATGACAGATGTGATTACAGGTAATACGAAACGTATTTACCTATCTCATTTATCTCAAGATAATAATATGAAGGACTTAGCACGTATGAGTGTTGGACAAGTGTTAAATCAACATGATATTGATACTGAAAAAGAAGTCTTATTGTGTGATACAGATAAAGCACAAGCGACACCAATATATACATTATAGTTATTTTAGACAGAGCGAGACGGGAATGCCTTGCTCTTTTTTTATGTCTTTTTCTGTGGAAAAGTCATTGAAGAAGGTCTTAAAAGCGATGTTTATAAGGGATAAGTGGATAAAATAGATTAAGACTATCGTGAAGTTATCCACTGAATTGTTCATAGTTATCCAGAGTTGTGTACAATACACACAGAAATACCCACATTGTACACATACTTATCCACAAAATAACAAGTTATTCCACAGAAATTGTGAGTAAATACTAATATTTTATAAAAATTGGGGATATAAACTGGTACAATAAGAGGGAATACTGTGAACAAGTTGATAACTTGTGGATAACTCTAATAAGTATAAGTGGAGGATAATATGAAAATCACAATTCTTTCAGTTGGAAAACTAAAAGAGAAATACTGGAAACAAGCAATTGCAGAATATGAAAAACGATTAGGTGCATACACTAAAATTGAAATAATAGAAGTGCCAGATGAAAAAGCACCTGAAAATATGAGTGACAAAGAAATTGAACAAGTAAAAGAAAAAGAAGGACAACGTTTATTAGCTAAGATCAAACCACAAGCAACGGTTATTACATTAGAAATTGAAGGTAAGATGTTGTCATCAGAAGGTCTAGCTAAAGAACTTAATCAACGCATGACACAGGGCCAAAGCGACTTTGTCTTTGTGATAGGTGGATCAAACGGACTACATCAGGACGTATTACAACGCAGTAACTATGCACTCTCATTCAGCAAAATGACCTTCCCACACCAAATGATGCGCGTTGTGTTGATTGAACAAGTGTATAGAGCATTTAAAATTATGCGAGGCGAAGCATATCATAAATGACACGGGTTATAAATTTATTAAAACAGTAATTTAAGAATTTATTGAAGACTACTAATCAAAATACAGCTAAATATTAAAAGAATTGTTAATTTAAGTGGAATTATCATAGAAAATATAAAAACATTTTGGATTATATATTAATATAGATTTTGAAATACATATTTTTAAATTATTTAATTGAATAAATTTTATTTAATGTAGTAAAATAAATATGGATACAAGATATTTATGTTTTTATTATGGGGATGAGGAGAGATTCAATAAATGGATAAAGAAATAGAATTACTTGAATTTTTAAGAGGTTATTCTGATAAAAATAATTTAACTTTAAGTTTTGAAGAATTACTTAATCTATTTAATGAACAAAAAGCACCAATTAATAATTACTTATATAGCAAAATATTTCTCGACAAAGAAAAAGGCATTAAATTCATAAATAAACTGGGATTATATTTTCCAGAACAAACTAAGCACCAGCCTAATTCTGATAAAAGTGAAGAAAATAATTCTATTTCTAAAGATGATGTAAACACATTAATTGAATCAGATGATGATTTTTTTGATGATATTACTGATTCAGATGAATTTAAAAAAATTAAAGATATTGATCTTGTCACTAAAGTTGATACTTATAAATTTAATAACTTATATTTTGAAAGATTACAAGAAAATAAAAATAATCTTGAATTAATTACTCAAATCGTTAATGCTAATCAGCAACTTGTTATGAAAATTGCCTCTAGATATCAAAAAACTGTCATAGGTTCAATTCTTGATTATGATGATTTAGTATCTAGTGGTAATTTGGGACTTTTAAAAGCATTGAACAAATTTGATCCTACTTTAGGGTATCAATTTTCAACTTATGCAACTTGGTGGATTAAACAAAAAATAACTAGAGATATTGCTGATAGAAAACATACTATCCGCTTACCAGTTCATTTAGTAGAAAGTTTAAATAAATTAAATTTTCTACTAAAAAAATATGGGGATTATTCAAAAGAAGAAATTGAAAATATTTGTACTACACAAATGGATATTACTGTAGAAAAATTATACGAATTATTGGAAATTGATGAGATATTCAATAAAAATCTTGCTTCTTTACAATCATCTGTGGGAAAAGAAAATGATACTAGTTTGGGAGAAATGATAAATAATGAACAAAATTTATATATAAATGAGAGCATTACTCCAGAAGAAATAGTAACTCGCAAAATTTTTAGATCTGAAATGGAAACTTATTTTAGACTTATCTTAAATGATAAACAAGAAGACATATTAAAAAAACGGATAGGTTGGAATGGAAATTCTAAAACTTTAGAAGAAATAGGGGTAGAATATGGAGTGACTCGTGAAAGAATAAGACAAATTGAGGCTGGAGCTATAGATAAACTGAGAAGAAAATTAGAAAAAGATGGAATTCGTAAATATTTGGAGGAACTATAATGAAACTAAAAGAGTTAATTAATAATAGAGAAGAAAAGTTTTTTGTTCTAATGGGATTTACTAACAGTGAATTATTGGATTTACCCAATAAATTATTAGATTTACCAATTTCTAACGGGGTGAATAAATATATATATAACCCAAACGAAACATTTACTTCTGATTTATTTACTCAATTCTTTAACATTGATCAAAAAAGTTGGCTTACATATGAAGAATTCTTTCTACTAAGAGGTTTTATAGAAAGTGCTATAAAAAAAGAAGATATCATATTTATTTATAACAATAAATATTTAGGTTTGTATCCTTTTAATTATTCTTTTGATGGAATTGAAAATTTTTACGAGAACCTATATTCTTCTCATAATAGTGACTTTAAAGCTAATGATATTGAAGAAAAAGTGACAGAACTTTATACTAATATAAAAAAAATTAATGACGAATACTATATTGCTTATAACACTCAGTTGTTTGAAGATTACTCAATTATTAATTTATACACTAATGAAAAAGAATTAGAATCACTAAATGAAATTGATAATGATAAATATGATTATTCTTTTGATTATAATGATAATCCTGAATCAATTATAAATTTAATAAATTTCTTAAATAAAAATGATTATAAGACAATAGTACTTACTCTTCCTTCAGAAATAAAGCAATATTTTTCAATTCTAGCAAACATTTATAATTATCATAAATTTATTTACTATATTCCTAAGGTTAAGCAAAAAATTATTCCAAGAAAAAATCAATATTTAGAAATTTTAAAAAAATATTGGGGTTATGAAAGTTTTAGAGATTTAGATATTTATGAAGATATACATACTAGAAAAATATCTAGAATTAGTCAAGCTCAAATCATAGATGAAATTGTTGAACAGATGAAAATCGCTAATAATAATGAAACACCAAAAGATATTTTTATAACTTCTTCTACTGGAGCTGGAAAGTCGATTATGTTCCAATTACCATCACTTTATATGAAACATAATGATCCTAATAATAAAAAACTGACTATAGTTATTTCTCCTCTAATAGGATTAATGAATGATCAAGTAGAAAATCTAAATAAAATAAATGTGAAAAGTGCTAAAACTATTAATTCTGGTATCTCTCCTACAGAAAAAGCAACTATAGCTAAAGATATTAAAGATGGAAAAATAGACATACTATATGTATCAATAGAAACGCTTATTAATAGAGGAGATATTCAAACGTTAATTGGGGAAAGAGAAATAGGATTATTCGTTGTAGATGAAGCTCATACTGTTACTACATGGGGGCGTACATTTAGAGTGGATTATTGGTTTATGGGGAGTTATATAAATAAGTTAAGAAAAGAATATAATTTCCCAATTGTTACATTTACTGCAACAGCTATAATTGGTGGTCCAGAAGATATGTATACCGAAATAAAACGTACTTTAAATTTAGTTTCTCCTATTCGTTACATAGGGAGTATAAAGAAAGAGAATATATTCTTAAATATAAACCCAATTAATGATCAGATTAAAAAAGAATATGGAAATGATGCTAAACAAATTAAAGATAAGTTGCTTATTTCTCGGATAGAAAAGAATATAGAAAATAAGAAAAAAACTTTAGTTTACTTCCCTACTGTAGTGAGCATAAACCAATTTAAGAATACTTTGGAATCCTATAAGCCCAAAATGTACGAAAAAGTTGCAATCTATCATGGTCAATTAAGTACTGATAATAAAACTATTAATTTCAGGAATTTTAAATCTGGTGAACAACCAGTTATTCTTGCAACCAAAGCATTTGGAATGGGCATTGATATTTCAGATATAGAAGAAGTATATCATTATGCTATTTCAGGTAATGTCTTAGATTATGTTCAAGAAATTGGGAGAGTGGCTAGAAATAAAGAACGTGGTATGGCATGTTTAGATTATATTCCTAATAAAGACTTTAATGACTTTAAAAAATTAAGAGCATTATCATCTATAAAAAAAGGTCAACTTTTATCTGTCATGGATAAAATTAAAAGTATGTATAAAGAAACTGGAAATAAACGTCATTTAACAATAAATATAGAATCTTTCAATTATATCTTTAATAATGACTTTGAAGATACCGATGATATTGAAAATAAAGTAAAGCTGGCTCTATTAACAATTGAAACTGATTTTAAACAAAAAATGAATTATCCTCCTTTTGTAACCAGACCAGATTCATTGAATAGTCAAGATTTTATTTTAGCCACTGAAGCAAATAAAAATTACTTTGAGAATTCAAAATATAAGAGTTACTTTCGTTTACTTGAAGAAATTGAAAATGCTCATTATAAATACATCTATATATTTGATACTAAAAAATACTGGAAAGAACACTATCAAACTATTTCTTTCCCACAATTTAAATACAAAGTTGGACAATCTAGTGATGAAATTAAGAGAGATCCAGTATTAAGTAAAATCAATTTTTCTTTAAGCTATAATGTCAGTTTTTCAGGTTTTTCTAGTGAAGAAAAACTTCAAAATGAACTAAATAATATTATTGGAAAAGTCGAAGATACTTTAAGGGAATTTGCATCTAAACAAATTTATTTTAGTGAAGGTGATTTAGCTCAAAAATTAGTGAATTTACAATTATCAAGAAAGAGAGAAAGCTATAGATTATCATCATTAATTATAAATACACTTATTCAAATTAATTCTATCCTTGGTTTAAGAGATATTGAGGTAGCTACAAATGAAACTTACAAAATTTCAAATAATTATGAAGATTTACTTTCTAAATTAAAAGAAACCCTTTCTTTATTAATCAACGACACTGGGAAATGTATTGAAACTAATAAAGTTAGATATTATATTTTTAAAAATAGTAACAATGATAAGATTGATTATATTAATATATTGCTCGGGTTTGCTGAAGCGTTCGGGTTAATTGACTTTGAAATAAAAGGGGGAGCAACCCCGTCTATAAACATCAGAATGAATTCAATATCTCAATTGGAAAAAGCATTGAGTAATCCTAGTAAATATCAAAATCACTTATTAGAAGATCAATTTAAGAGTTTCATTAGAAGTATTGAAATGTTTAAGTATTTATTTAGTTTACCCCGTATAGGTAAGACCTCCCGTGAAAGAATCATTAATTACACCAAACAGTTTTGGTCAATTGTTGAAGATTATTTTTTTGGGACTATTCCATCTAAAGTTGAAAGTGAAGTAAATAATAAAATATATAAGCATTAATCTTATATAAATCTCATCATTAATTGATACCTAGAAACATATCATAAATAAAAATAAGTTTTGAATACTGAAAAAATTAGGAAGTAAGCATTGTAAAATAAAATATTTGATGATAAGTCACTAAAAAGTAATTAAATTACTAATTCATAAAAAATATTGTACATAGCCTGATATATTTTTACGAATTTTATATGATGACTTTAAATTTTTAAACTTTCAATTTGAATATGTATGCTTAAAAAGTAATTTTATATTAGGGTGAAATAGTAAATAATATACATTTTTGTTTTTATAAAAAAATAAGGGTAAGACAATATAAAGTTATTCAATATTTACTTTAAAGGTGATGTTATATGGAAGTAAAAGAATTTAAAAAATGGTTAGTTGAAAAAGATTTTGATGAAGACGAATTATTTAAAGAATCTATAAAGACATATAATGCTGAAGCATATAAAGCAGCGTATTTATTTTCTTATTTAGCTTTTATGAATGTAATAAGGAATCGAATTTTAAATTATTCAAATATACCTTCTTCTTTTGAAAAAAATATTGAAAATGAAGAGTCTCGTCAAAAGAAATGGGAGAATAAATTAGAAGATTTAAGAGATGAAGAAAAATGGGAGGGAGCTTTATTCAATTTAATTAAACAACAAACTGATAAAAATATCTTTGATTTGAAACAAAGTGTAAGTGCTAGCTTTGAAGAAAAGAGAATATTAAGAAATGTTGCTGCTCATAATAAAAATAGAAAAATAGATGATAGTACTGTAAACGAATTATGGAATTTATTTGAGTATAGCATAGAGTATTTTGAAATAAATGGCTCTTATCAAACTTGGTTGGATAGGCTGAATTTAATTTCAACATTTTCTAATGAAGAAGAAGTTGAAAGAAATATTGAAAAATTGATGGAAGATTATAAGCAACTTTCAACAAGATCAAGAAAAATAATTTTCCAGAAAATTATTGAAGAATATAATAATACAACTATATTTGAAGGTAGTAATAGGTTTAAGATAATAAAAATTATTATTGAAAAATTAATAAGTAATCCAGAAGAAGACATTTATGATTTTATAGATACAATTGAACAGGATATCTTTGTTTTTTTAAATAATGATAATTATAATTTGAAGTTTAAAGAATATGAAATTAGAGCAAAAGTATTAGAGCAAAAACCTTATGAAATAGTACAAATGATAAAAGAAAGTAATTTACAGAATAAAATTAATAATTTACTAATTTTATTAAACTCAAAAGAGTATGAACAAAATTGGATTAAGATTATTGAAAAAGTTAATAAAAATAACAAAGAATTGATTAATTTTTCAGAAGATCTTTTAGATTTAATTTCTCAAAGTTTTGAATATATAAGTAATGAGTGTAAAAAATTGTTCACTTTCAAGAATTCTAATAATAAAACCCAAAGCACTGATACTGTTGATTACTTAAAATGGAGTATTTATAAATTTTATTGGATAACGGCTCTAAATATTATTATTAAGAAAAAACTTGATACAACTATAAGTATAGATATAATAAAACGAACTAAAAAACTATTAGATTTAGATTATAGTGATACTTATAATAAAAGTAATTATTTATCTATAACTGAAGATATAAAAAATAATGTTGAGAATTTAGAATATATAAAAATCTATAATTTAAATAAAGAATAAAATTTTTAATCTATTTTCAAATATGAAGGCTATTTATAAATTTTTAGAAAACTACCGATACGCTGAAGAATACCACAAATAATACTTAAATAGCTAACGCCAAACCATAATTCCTCCTAATAAAAGCTTAAAAAGTTTTAAGAAGGGTACAATGTTAAATAAGAGACATGAAGTTCTTGTCCATTATGATAACAAGCAAGTAAGCTTGTTAATCTAAAGATGAGTTGAGGTAATGTTTACCTGCTCATCTTTTTTATTTGGAGGTTAAATTTATGAAAAAAATTCTATTAACGGGCGCTTCGGGATATATCGGTAGTCATTTAATGAATAAATTAAAAGAAAACTATGAAATTATAGCTATTTCTAGAAATATAGAGAATAAATCGGATGAACACAATGTTACTTGGAAAGCTGCTGATTTATTTGATTTAAATGAAATAACTGAGGTAATGGAAGATATTGATATCGCAATCTATCTTGTCCATTCTATGATGCCTTCAGCCAAGTTAACACAGGCAAGCTTTGAAGATATGGATGCATTGTTAGCTGATAATTTTGCTAAAGCTGCGAGTTATAACAAAGTTCAACATATTGTATTTATGAGCGGTTTGATACCAGATACCAATGAATTATCCCCACATTTGAGAAGTCGTTTAGAATGTGAACAAATTTTAGGATCATATGGTGTACCAGTAAGTACGTTAAGAGCTGGATTAATTATAGGTTCTAAAGGAAGTTCTTATCCTATTTTAAAAAAATTAGTAGAAAGATTACCGGGTCTGTTATTACCAAAATGGGCTTACAATACAACATTACCAGTCGCAATAGATGATGTTATTGACGGCTTATATAAAATAGTAGAACGTACGCCAAATGAGAATGAATCAATAGATATTGGTGGTCCTAGTCATATGACTTATAAAGACCTTTTCAACCAAACCGCAGAGGTACTAGATAAACGTTTACCTACTATGGATTTACCTATTATTCCTATTTGGCTAAGTAAATATTGGGTGAAACTTATTTCTGGAGTACCAAAAGAGATGGTCTATCCGTTAATGGACAGCTTAATTCATGATATGGTTCGAGAAAGTAACCATGTAGTGGAAGGTATTTCTATAGGTAAGACGGATTATAAAGAAAGTGTGCGTATTGCTTTAGAAGAAGAAACGCATACACCAAAGAAATCGAAGTCATCACGTAAGACTGATATTAAAGACGTTAGAGCAATATCGAGGGTAGTCTTACCTCAAGATATGAATATGATTCAATTAGCAGAAGTATATGCCAATTTCTTAAATAAAATTACATTAAATGTCGTTAATAGTGATTTTGACGAAGATAACTTTACGATTACTGTGCCTTGCTTAAATAAGAAATTATTATTATTAAGAAAAGACTTTAAAGCTTCTGACAATGAAAGAATTTTATATCGAATTGTTGGTGGGGATTTTGCTTTAGATGTAGATGGCGGTAATGCGAGATTAGAGTTTAGAAGGTTGCCTAACAGTGACGAATGTATTATTGCCTTACAAGAATATAGACCAACGTTACCTTGGTGGGTCTATAAGTATACCCAAGCGAAAGTGCATAAAAGTGTAATGAACATTTTTAAATTGAAATTAGAAACTGAGAAAAATAAGAAAAATGGAGCTGTAAATATGAAAAAAATTATTTTACCTGTCGTTATCGTTGGTGCTGTTGCCTTAAATTTATATGGATTGAAGAAATATCTAGCTAGAAAAAATAACATATCTAATGCTGAATTGTAGTTGCTAGAAAAGTGAAAGTTAACGATAAAACTAAATGAAATAATTAAATCAATCAAAAAATTATAATAATGATATGCACCCCAAAGTTGGACAAAAAATCTAACCTTTGGGGTGTATTGTATTTTAGCCAAATCTAAATTACTTTTATTTATAAAGTAGGTTTTAAATACGTCTGTACCGCTTGTAGTACATTATGTTTTAAGTTGTCTTGTAATTCATCTCTATAGTTATGATAATGAACATTGAGATTTAGTGAGCGTATTTGAATAGTATCTATGACACCTGTAACTATCCCTTTTTTAGTTTTGACTTCAATGTCAGTTGGGAATCTTACTTCTCGATTTGTAATTGGTAATACCCAAACGAAATCAGTACCTTCAATGCTCATTTGATTGTTTATGACTAGGCATGTGTGTATCTAAAGAGTATTGGATATCGTTCAACAGAAACTCAATAAAAAATTACCTCCACCGTATCGCTAAGAGAGACACAGAGGCGTATCATAAGTGAAGCTAAAAGTTACTAATCTTATAAGAAAACATTAGACTTATTACAAATATTGAGTATCGATAAGTTAAAAGAGACTATGGTATAATATTACCATCAGGAGGCGATAATATGATTACAATTGATTCAAAAGTTAACAAACAAATCGCTAAAAATCTTTCACTTGAAGGCATGGATGTAACTAAGGAACAACAAAAACAAATTCTTGATGTTATTAATAATAAAAAGGAAATTACGAATGAAGTGATTCGTAAAATCGCTTTTAAATAAATGAAATATAAAGCAACTTTTCAGGACGAATATCTTATAAATTCGAACTTGCTAGGTGCCCAAACAATAGATGAATTAGAGCAACTTGAGAAAGTTGCTTTTTATATTGTTGAAGGTTTAATGCAAGAAGAGGGATACGACTTTTTGTTTCCATTATCTGTAAGTTCAATCAAGTTATTACATAAAAAACTATTCGAAAGAATATACAGTTTTGCTGGTGAGATTAGAGATGTAAGCCTTATGAAAGAAAATACGCGGTTTTGTGAACCACAGTATATTAATACAAATTTAAATAAACTCATCGAAGAATTTAAATTAGAAGATGAGTGGTCCGATATAAAGGTTGCAGCAGAGAAACTTGCTTATTATAAAATAGAGTTGAATATGATACATCCTTTTCGTGAAGGTAACGGAAGAACAATAAGGTTAATAGTTAGAGAAATAGCTAAGCTAAAAGGATATGAATGGCTTACTGATTTATTAGATCGAGAAAATTATATAGATGCAATGAAAAAATCAATTTGGAATGAAGAAGCGTTAATTAAAATATTTGAAGATACACTGTTTACATTAAAATAATCTTTATAGGTATATAGTTAGGCATGTAATAGTTTCGTTTCAAATAATACATATGTTTCAAGTTAGTAGTCATGTTGTTGGTTACAAATTAAAGCTTCCATCACAGCAAAATGACAGATGCTCTATTTTATCCACAATTCTTAATGTTACTTTTTTAGCAAAGTGAACACAAATCAGTTACTTATACTTATAGTGATTTTTCAATTCAGCCTTTAGTTTAGAAATTATATCATTTATAAAACTGAACCTAGTATATTATTTTTAATAAAAAAAAGAGGGATAGCCATGTTTAAACTAGTAGTTACAGATATGGATGGGACGTTTTTGAATTCGGAAGGTAGTTTTAATCGTGAAAAGTTTCAACAATTATCAACCCAATTAAAAGATAAGGAGATTCGTTTTGCTTTTTGTACTGGTAAGCAAAATGAGCGTGTGGATGCGATTGTTGGAGATTTAACTAATGATTTATTTATCATCGGAGATAGTGCTTCTCGAATTAAAATCAATGATATGAATATTTATGCCAAGACGTTCAGTAATCAACTGGGCCTTGAATTGATTAAGACCATTAAACATACTGATGACCAACTAGTTATTATTGTTTGTACAGAGGGCATGGCTTATGTAGAAGATACTATTTCTCAGAAAGAACGAGATAAGGTTTTAGGGTCATATGAGAAAGTAACATTTTTAGATGATTTAAATAAGATTGATAAAGATATTTTAAAAATTACTATTTTCGATACACAAGGTCAGTGTTTTGAACATGTTAAAGGTTTAGAAAAATACAACGATGACCTATATATTGTTGCTTCAGAAAAGCAATGGATAGACATCACGCATAAAGATGTTGATAAAGGGAAAACCATTCGCTTTCTTCAAAATCTACTAAATATTAGCAGTGAAGAAACAATTGTATTTGGAGATGGACTAAACGATATTCCTTTATTTGAAAATGCACGATACAAAGTTGCAATGGATAACGCCTATACTGAACTAAAAGATAAAGCTAATTTAATTTCTATTAATAATGATAGAGACGGCGTCATAGAAACATTAAATACATTGCTTGAGAACTACGAGAATTAAAAACTGCTATACAAATCAAGTTAAGGTACATTAGCCCATTACGTATCTTAGCTTGCTTTTTATCCAATAAAGAAAAACTTCAAAAATGCTCTCTCAATATTTAATCACTTTTTAGAACCTATTATTTACACATTTCCATTAACTAAAAAAGCTTAATTTTTTGTTCTTAACAAAAATATGTAAAGTGATGAAACAACAAAAAATAAATATAAAAAATATTGTGAAAACTTATTGTAATATTTGTAATAATTTCGTAATATAAAAGAGCAATAACCAATTTCAATAGGGATGTGGAAAAATTATGAATAAAATGGGTAAAGTGATTCTTTCAGCAGGTATTGTTTTAACAGCTGCAACGGTTAGTGTCGCGGGTGTAGCAACTCCAGTAACACATGCAGCAACTACTCCTCATTACACTTACAATGGTAATGCAGGTTACAACGCAAAATTTGTAACTGAAAAAGCGTTTATTAATGCATTGAAACATAATAATGTAACAATGAATAGTATTAAAGTGGATGCTAAAGCTCAAAACTTCAAAAGTGGTAGTTCATTAACATATAAAAAGAAATATGATCAACAGTTCGAATACATTAACAAAAAACCAGTTTCTGCTTCATTCTCAGTTACAAACAAATCATTGAAAGTATCTGATGTTAAAAAAGCATATGCTGGATATAAATTAAAAGAAGATAAAACACACAATGGTCTTATCTATAATGTGAATGGACAACAAATTAGCTTTAATTACAATGGCAAATATATTGAAAAAGTCATGATTGGTAAATATAACGCATAATTTTTAAAATAAAAATAGATACTAAGTATTTGTACTGGACCCCAAAGTTCAACTTTATTTAAATACACTATTTCAAAGGTTTGTTTCCTATATTGTTTAGGAAACAAGCCTTTTAATTTTCCTCTAAATAAATATAGAAATAGCTGAATATAAAAGTAATAAAGACATGACGATATTAAAAGCAGTTTGATGTTGATTTAACCATTCGTTAAGCATGCTACCCGCAAATGCCCAAACTAAGAGACAAGCCCAACCAATCAAGACGCTAATGATTAAATAAATTAGAATCCATATTGAACCAGTAACTGAAGGGATAATAAAAGCACCCATTAAAGTGATGAAAAATAATAGAGATTTCATATTAAGTACTTGAAGTACAAAACCACTTTTAAAGCTCTGATAGGCTTTAGAAGGGGCTTTACTTTTAGTTGAAGTTAAAATTTTAAAGGATAGATAAATCAAGTAAGCAAATCCTAAATATTTTAGAGGTGTCTCAATATAAACAATCCATTTACTGAATAAAAGGATGACTATATAAGAAGCTAACCCTAAAAAAGCAAATCCTGTAAGAATACCTGTAATGAACGATTTGCCACCACGTAAACCATATATTCTCGTAGCATTCATCATAAATAAATTACTTGGGCCTGGTGTGATAGAAGTAACAAAGACATATATTAAAAACGATAACACGTTGTTCGCCTACCTTTCTATGTTATTATAGTAAGGATATTAATATAAGTGAAATTAATGATAATAATATTGAAATTAATCTTACTAATATATAAAGGTGAATCGACCATGGAATTGAGACAAGTAAAAATAATTAAAACATTAATAGAAACAGGTAGCTATACCAAGACTGCCCGCAGGCTTAATTACACACAATCAAATGTGACTCAGCAAGTACAACTTTTAGAGAAAACCTTAAATCAAAAGCTATTTGATTATCGGCACAAACAACTACTTCCAACACCATTTCTTAAAGAAATCTTACCGATGATTAATCAAATTTATGATGCGGAACAACAAATCAAACAAATATCATCACATAATAATACAGTCCGTAAAGTCAGAATAGCTGCACCAGAATCATTAATGATTACGGGATTGAGTGAAGTCATTAAAAACATGATTCATAACTATCCTAATATAGATATTAATCTTCAGAATAACAGTTGCAGTATGAATCAAGAGAAGTTACTTGAGGACGAAGTAGATATTGCTTTTGTATTGAATGATGGTGTAAATCATCATAAATTGAATTCTACTTTGATTTGTGAGGAAGACATTGTTGTCGTGGCACATCAAGAAGCACCAAATCACTTTGATGAATTGTTACAGTATCGACAATACAATCATTTTGTAATTAATGAAAAAGGATCTGTATATAGAAATATGTTTGAACAAATCATACAAAATAATCAAATTGATATTATAAAAACAACCGAATTATGGAGTATAGGAGTTATCAAATCGTTGTTATTAGATAATATTGGTTTTTCATTTTTACCTTATCGTACTGTAAAAAAAGAGATTGAATCTAGACAACTTAAAGTAATTGAAACACCATTTTCTGTAGAGAAGTTAGGCTCATATATACTTACAAAGTCATATCCATGGAACAAAGATATTAATCAGCTAATGATTGAAGAGGTAACAAATTTTTTCAGTAGTAAGTAACAAAACGCCATGTTTAGATCAAACAAATTGTTTCATAAAAAGCTAAATTAATCACTAAAGTACAATAAAAATCCCTTTTGAAAGTTGTCTCATAGAATCATGGACGACCAATCAAAAGGGATTTTCTATATCATTTCATAGTTTATAAAACGAAGTTTATAGTTACGATTAAATCTTCAACAATGTCTTATGAATGCTTACCTAATTGATAAAATTCAATGGCATTACCTCTTAAAATACCATCAATGGTATCAGGGTCGATATCACTATTTTTAATATAATCTGCCCCACGAGTATATTTCTCATCTTGGAAGTAAGGGAAGTCTGACCCCATCATAAATTTATCTTTACCAAATGTCTCAATAGAGCTAATCAATGAAGGTTCATGGAAGTTAGCTGTATCGTACCAAAATTGACGATTTAATACTTCATAAGGATCAATATTAAAGGCATTCCAGTCTTCATAATTATCTTTAATACGAGTCATGAAGAATGGTAATGCACCACCTAAATGTGAAATATGGAATTTAATATTTGGATATTTCTGTGGAATTTCATTTTTAATCAATTGTAAGGTAATGAATGTAGACTCTAATGGTGCGCCAATAACCCATTCTAATTGATAGTCATTAACTAACGGACTTTGAGCGCCGCAACCTGTTGGATGAATATAAATTGTAGCATTAAGTTCATTCATTGCTGCAAAGAAAGGTTCGAATTGCTTGTCAGCAACAGAAACCTTATCTTTCACGATAGTTGGAATAGCAATGCCCACAAATTCGTCCTTCTTCAAAAGTGCTTGTGCTTCTTCAATAGCTTGATCGACATAAGGAAGAGAGACAGCACCATACGCTAAGAAACGATCTGGATATTGTTGAACTAATCCTTCATATAAGTCGTTGATTTCTTGAGCGCTTTGATGAGCTTCTTCTTTAGTACCCCATTGTGGAGATTGTGGCGTTGCAGAAATAATTTGTAAGTCTACGCCTGCATCGTCCATCATTTTGAAACGTTTGTCTAAATCTTCTTTAGAGGCAGATTGATTAATACCTTTAGCCACCTCAGTACCTTGACTACCTAATTTACCAAGTTTATCTAAATAATCTTCATTCCATAAATGTGCGTGTGTATCAATCGCTTTTGTTTCAGTCATACTTTCCCCTCCATTAAAAATTGTTGTTCATATTCTAATCATTAACAATCATCTTATTTATTACGAGTTAAGCTTAACACTTCTAGTAAACTTAATACATTTAAGAAGAAAAATTTAGAAGCAGCTTGAGCGCCTTTATGACCATGACCAGCTTTGTAGTGGTTATAAATTGCAGTACCCATAATAATATTAATCATGATTGTACCTACAGCTACTAATTTCTTACCTAATTTACCGAAAATAGAAGTAAATAAAAGAAGTGATCCAATCATTTCGAAAGCGCCAGCTAATCTCATAGATCTACGTGATAGACCAAATCCTTGTTCGAATTGTTGAGCCATTTCATCACTGTTTTTTACTTTTGGTAGACTACTTTTAAAAATTTCACTACCTACATATGCGTTAATAACATGTCTTAATAACATTTAAAAATCCCCCAATATAATATTAATTTCCTTGTTTTCTTACAAAAAATGCAATGATAGTACCTATTAAGGCAATCAATGCGACTACATAGAATGTAATATCTAGACCATGAATAAGGCCTTGAATACCACTCAATGACGATGTTTTACCGAGTCCAGTCATCAATGTGACTAAAATGCCAGTACCTATTGCAGCTGAAACTTGTCTAATCGTATTATTCATTGCAGTACCATGAGCAATATATTGACGTGGTAAAGCATTCAAAGCTTGAGTTGTCATAGGCGTCATAATCATAGCATTACCTAACATGACAATTGAAAATGAAATAATCACATATAATGGTGTTGTATTTTCACTAAATTGAGCCATGAACAATGCACCAATCATAATGGTTAACATCCCAATGATACTCAATATACGGCCGCCAATTTTATCATATAAATTACCAGTGACAGGTGATAACAATCCCATAATCAACCCGCCAGGCAATAAAATAAGTCCTGATTCTAACGGTGACCATTTCATCATCGTTTGCATATAAATCGGTAAAATGGTTAGATTCCCTATAAATAACATGAACATTAGTACAATTAAGACCATCGCAATTGAAAAGTCGTTATATTTAAACACTCTAAATTCCAATAATGGTGATTCCAGTTTTAATTGTCGGAAAATAAATGTGGTTAGTACTATTATCGCTACAATAATAGTGATATAAACCATAGGATGTGACCATCCTAAGTTTCCGGCTGTACTAAAGCCATATAATAAGCCACCAAAGCCGATTGTCGACATAATAACTGATAGTTTATCTAAGGTTGGCTTACTTAGTTCTGTTATATTCTCTAATGATAGATATCCGAATATAAAATCAACAATACCTATCAACAATACAACTAGGAACAGGTAACGCCAATCGAATATATTGACGAACCAACCAGCTGCAGTAGGTCCAATTGCGGGTGCAAAACCTATCACAAGACCAAACATTCCCATGGCCATTCCACGTTTTTCAGGTGGAAACATGATGAAAAGTAATGTCTGTGTAAGTGGCATGAGCATACCAGCACCTAAAGCTTGGATACTACGTCCTACTAATAACATCGGAAAATTAATTCCCAACATACATATAAATGAACCAATAATTAAAAAACACGTTGCACTAAAAAATAAAGAACGTAATGTAAAACGTTCAATTAAAAAAGCTGTGATAGGAATCATAATCCCATTGACAAGCATAAAAATTGTTGTGAGCCATTGTGCTGTACTACTTGATATCGCAAAATCTTTCATTATTTCTGGAAGTATTGTTGTCATCAACGTTTGATTCAGCACACCAACAAAAGCACCTATCATTACGACAGCTATCACACGGTTCCGTTGCTTCAAATCTATATTAAAACCATATTCATTTCCCAAATTTTGACACCCCGCTTTTAAGTGGAACCTACTATCACTTATTTTATACGGAATGCGTTCCGTTTGTCAATTTAATGATTCGAGGGTATGATATTATGTATCTAACAAAATGAACATATAGAAATGAAAGAGGTAATTTAAATGAATTTTGAAGGTTTAGAACAATATTTAAATATTGATAATACAAAATATAATACGCCTAGTTTAGATGCACTCAATTATTATTTAAAACAATATATGTTAACTGTTCCGTTTGAAAATATAGACGTTCAAAATGGAGTGAAGATTTCTGTAGAAGTAGAAGATATTTATAACAAAGTAGTAAATCATCAACGTGGTGGCTTTTGTTATGAGATGAATAATTTCTTTAAAGCATATTTAGAACATAAAGGATTTACTGTAAATATGTTTTCTGCAACAATTCATACCCCTGGTGGTGGCAGAAGTTTAAAAGGTTCTCATATGTCCTTAATAGTACCTATTGATGGCGTTGATTATGTTTCAGATGTGGGATTTGGTGATTTGCCATTAAGTGTAATGCCAATTACTCAAGAAGATAATAGTACAATTATTCATGATATTAATGGAGATTTTCGTGCGATTTACGTCAACGATAACTTATTTTATATACAAAAATGGAAAGAAGATGACTGGGATACACAATATGAAGCGGAATTAACACCTCGTCATATTCATGACTTTGATTACAATATTGAATATAACCAAACGAATCCTAATTCTACCTTTGTGAAACGTTTATTAGTCACAATGCCTAAGTCATACGGCCGTGCTACAATGTCACAAGATAATTTAACTTTAACTAAACAACAAAAGAAAGAAAAATATGACGTAACATCTGAGAATTATAGACAATTTTTAAAAGAAGAATTTAATTTGGATGTTAAAATTGATAGATTAGAAAGTTAAAAATAACTTTAAAAGAAGGGTTATTATGGAAAGAAATCAGCGAAAAAAACGAAGCGATGCCGAATATAACCAACAGATGATCCTAACAACAATGGAAGACTTGCTTGAACAGGGAGAAGATATAAGCACTAAAAAAATGTCGGATCTCGCTAAACTATCAGGCGTTGGCGTTGGTACATTATATCGTCATTTTGAAAGTAAATCATTGTTATGTCAGGCTATTATGGATAAAAAGGTCGATCAAATGTTTATAGAAATAGAAAATCTTTTATCGGAAAATGAACAATGGTCTGTGCGAGATAAAATCTATACAATTTTATCAAAGTATTTAGATTTAAAAGAAGCTAACTTCACAACATTAAATTTCATAGAAAAATCCAGCGAGCACTTTAATTCGATTATTAATATTCCATTTTTTGAGCGACTTAAAAATTTATTAAGTGAACAATTCGAAGAAGACATGTACACAGACGACTTAGATTTCAGACTTAATTTAATGCTTAATTCCTTTTCATCAGACTTCTATTACTTTGTAAAACATAATCAACAGCTATCTAAAGATCAATTCTTAACGAAACTATTAGATTTGTTTCAGATATAGGAAGGAAGACTATGGTTAAACTTTAATATATTGTTTATTGATAATTACTAAATCTCTCCAATTGAAACGTAACCTGTTTTACTGAGCGCTCATGTTTTTAAATGATATAAATAAATTTAGCTCAATTAGATTTGTTTCAATATTTTTCAAAACAGGAATAATTACTGTGAAATTGGAGGAATGAATATGGATACTAGTAATTTAAATAAAAGTTATATAAATGGAGAATGGGTTGAAGGCAACGCGCAGTCTTACCAAGTATTAAACCCTTATGATAATAGTGTATTAAGTGAGATTAAATTAGCTGATAAAGAACAAACGAAAAATGCGATTGAAGTGGCTAAACAATCATTTCAATCATGGTCTGAACAACCAGAATTAAGAAAACAAGTTTTAGAGGATGTTAAACAATATTTTGAAGATAATAAAGATGACATCATTGAATTACTAGCTAAAGATTCTGGCTCAACTTATATTAAAGGGCAAATGGAATTTGCAACAGTGATTAATTGCTTTAATTCTTCAATAAAACTAGTGGATGAGCTAGGTTATAAAACATTATCTGAGCCTGGTGATGATAGACTAAGTCGTTATTATAGAAAACCTAAAGGTGTTATTTCATCAATTTCTCCTTTTAACTTTCCAATGTTCTTATCTTTAAGAACAATTATTCCGGCACTAGCTTTAGGAAATGCTGTAGTTCATAAAGGAGACGTACAAACAGCGTTTACTGGTGGTACGTTATTAGCAAAAGCTTTTGACAATGCAGGAATTCCTAAAGGTGTATTTAATGTACTACTTACTAAATCAAGCGTTATCGGTGACATGATGTTTGAAGATCCATCTGTTAACTTTGTAAGTTTCACTGGCTCTACAAAAGTAGGTCAACACATTGGTGGCGTAGCTGGACAACATCTTAAACAAACTGCATTAGAACTTGGAGGCAATGGACCATTTGTCGTTTTAGAGGATGCTAACGTAGATGATGCAGTTGATGCTGCGATATTTGGTAAATTTATTCACCAAGGTCAAATTTGTATGATTATTAACCGAATGATTGTGCATCAAGATTTATATGATGAATTTGTTGAAAAATTCGTTAAACGTGCACAAGAACTTAAATATGGTGATCCATTAGATAAAGAAACGGTTGTTGGACCCATTATTAACCAACAACAATTAGATAAAATTAAAACAATTATTCAAGATGCTAAAGACGCTGGCACAACAGTTGCTTTAGACGGACAACAAGTAGGTAACGTATTAACGCCTACAGTATTTAAAGATGTTGATAATCAAAGTGAATTAGCACAAGAAGAAATCTTTGGACCTGTCGCAACAATCATTAAAGCTGATTCTGATGAAGATGCTATTGCTAAAGCCAACGATACTGAATATGGTTTAAGCTCAGCTATCTTTACTTCAGATTTAGAACGCGGAGAACAAATCGCATCTAATCTTGAATTTGGTATGGTACACGTTAACGACCAAACAGTCGCAACAGACGAATATGCACCATTCGGCGGTATCAAAAACTCAGGAATCGGTCGCTTCGGTACACCATTTATTATAGATGAATTCACAGAATTAAAATGGGTCACTGTTCAACAAACAAAACGTTCATATCCATTCTAAATAGTTAGATTAAAAGTGGATGATTATATCTAAAATAAGCCCCGTACTCACTTAATTGAAGTGGTACGAGGCTTATTTTATTTGATTATTTTCACAGTGAAAACGACATCAATCTTTCTTGTTAAAGCCAATCCACGAAGTTTTTAATTTCTTATCTCTAGTCACATTCTCTCGAAATAAAGAAAAGTATAATTCTTCTCTAATAATACAAGAGTGGTTATACGTAATCATCAATTACTTTAAAAAATTTCACATATTTTAGTGTTAGTTTTGTATAGTAAAGTGTGAAGTTGGTAAGGAGAGATTAATATCATAAATATTACTATAAATATTCATGAATTTAATTACTGAAGACTAAAATTAAGAAGTTCAAATTTTAGAATCAATCATAGTTTTAAAATAAATGAGTTTAATAGTATTTTCTAATATCTATTTTAATTATTAATTTTTTTTGTATATATGATATAATCAAATATGCGTATGGCTAGAATGTTTACTTGTGTTTCGCAAGTATTTATATGAAAGTCCATGGATTTTCATTGTTTTAATTTTCTTTTCTATTTTTGCACTTAATTTCTAGACTAATGAGTAGCCATACGTATTTTTAATTAGGAGTATTACTATGGAATATAATTTAATTGCCGATAAATATGATTTTTTTAATATGCTGGGTATTTCAACTAGAAAAATGAACTATATTCTTTATAATCGTGAACATATGGGTACAGAAAATATGTATGAAACATTTTCTATACCAAAAAAAAGTGGCGGGGAAAGAACTATTCATGCACCTAAAGCTGAATTAAGAATTATACAAAAAAGATTAGCATCAATATTAGAAAATCATTATTATGAGTCGATTGAAGATAAGAAATATAGTGATACATTTATTCATGCATTTATCAAAAATAAAAGTATAATTACTAACGCTAAAATACATAGAAATAAAAAAAATATTATGAATATAGATTTGGAAGACTTTTTCCATACAATTCACTTTGGTAGAGTTAAAGGCTTTTTTGAAAAAGATTCAATTTTTAAAGTTCCTTCTGAGGTTGCTTTAATAATTGCACAATTGACTTGTTTTAAAGGTGCACTACCACAAGGAGCTCCTACATCACCTATAATTTCTAATATGATAGGTAAGATACTGGATTTAAGGTTACTTCATCTATGTAAAAAATATAATTTAGATTATACACGTTATGCTGATGATTTAACTTTTTCTACAAATGATAAAGCGTTTGAAAAAAACACAGATACAATTTTATCGGAAATAAAAATGGAAATAGTAAAAAGTGGTTTCAAAGTTAATGATAAGAAAACTAGAATCCAAAATTATAGAATTAGACAAGATGTGACAAGTCTTACTGTAAATAAAAAAATAAATACTAAAAAAACTTATTTTAAAAATACAAGAGCAATGGCAAACAATTTATATAAGAATCATGAATTTTTTATTGATAATAAATTAGGAACTATAGAACAGTTAGAAGGTAGATTTGCTTTTATTAATCAAATAGATAAATATAATAATAAAATTTCTAAAATTAAATCATTTGAAAGAAATACATTAGTACATCAAAAATATTTAGAATCTATGTATTTAATAAAAAAAGAAAATTCAAAAACTCAATATTTTAAAAATTTAAATAAAAGAGAAAGAGAATATCAAACATTTCTTTTTTACAGACATTTTTATGGAAACTCTAAGCCAATTATTGTTACTGAGGGTAAAACTGATATAAGATATATAAAAGCAGCATTGAAAAATTTATATAAATATTATCCTGATTTAATAGAAAAAGATGGAAACTCGTTTATATTTAAAATTAATTTTTTAAAGAGATTTAAAAGTAAACCTAGTAAAATGAATAAATTGCATTATTTTTTGAATATTTTGCCTGATGGGGCAGATGCAATGAAAAATATATATAATTACTATAATGAAAATGATTCATATTACCCTAACTATATAAAAAAGTTTAAATTATTAGGGAAAAATGTTCCATATAATCCTGTCATATTAATGTTTGACAATGAACTATAAAATACCAAAAAGCCACTATCAAATTTTTGCAAACATGCTAAATTATCTAATGATAAGAAAAATAAGTTAAAAACTGACTATTATATAAACTTAATCGAAAATCTTTATTTATTAACGCATCAACTTATGCCTAATAGTAATGAAAATGAATTGGAAGATTTATTTGATCAACAAGCACTCTCAAAGAAAATAGGAGGTAAAACTTTTAAGAGAGGTGATGGTTTTGATACCAATCAATACTATGGTAAAGAAATTTTTTCTCAATATATAATATCAAATTATAAAAGAATAAACTTTGATAATTTCAGACCGTTATTGGATAATCTTGTTGAGATAATTAAAGATTATTCAAAAAAATAAAATAGTACTGTGTACTCATTGTATTGTTTAAGAAAATTCACCATCGATTAAATTAAATACAAATATAGCATTTATTTTAGAGGGAAGTTTGTGTGAAAGCACAGTTCCCTCTTTTAATATGCTTATAATTAAGAGACTACCGACACATTCCGATTATCCAAAAAGCGCCTCGAATTTAATTCCTTATTGATTATGGTTATCTCCAATACTGCATACTTTTCTATCCACACGTTCCTTCTCACATTCAGCTCGTATTTTAATATAGGTTGATGTAAAATAATAAAAAATCATCCACTACTAAAATGAGTAGCCCAGTGAATAGAGGGATAGTATGCAACGTAGCTATGTAATTCAAGTAAAGACAGAATCAATGAATGATTTCAAGCGATTAAATGGTTTAATAGTTGGATTCGTTATAAAAGGGAATGTGCATCTTTATTTAGAAAATAATTTGAAAGTATTAAATCAAGGGGATTTGTTTTTTGTGAATCATCGTGATTTGTATCGCTTTCAATTACATAAAGATTCTATTATTTGTTTTGTCCATTTCCAATTGCAATATTTAGCAGATAAAATTGATGATGATCAGCGTTTGTATTTTAATTTAACTGATGCTACGACGAAGAAGAATATTAATCAAATGCGTAACATTATTGCAAGACTTGTTTCAACTCACATTCGCAATAATGAATTATCGAAACTTACTGAACAACAGTTAATTATCCAATTACTTATGCATATGATTCACTATGTACCAAGAACATATCAATCGAAACAAACGATGATGAACAATTCTAAAATTGATCAAGTTTGTGATTACATTGAACTACATTTTCATGAGGATTTGAGTCTGAGTACCCTAAGTCAATATGTCGATTGGTCTGAAAGTCATTTATCTAAGAAATTCACTGAAGTATTAGGTATGGGATTCCAACAATTTCTTAATCAGACTCGTGTTGAACATTCAAAGTTAGATTTACAATACACAGACGATTCCATTACTGACATTGCGCTACGAAATGGTTTTTCGAGTGCGACAACATTCTCTAGAACTTTTAAACAATTTACAAATGAAACACCAAAAATGTTCAGATGTAAACATGACAATAAAACTGAAGAAAATATTACACATCAACAGACCTATAATGATAGAGAATTAATTTTTCTACTCAATGATTATATTGTTGAAATGAATCATTTTATAGAAGATGTTGAAAAAATTAATGATAAGGCAATTGATTTTACAAAGGCGACAAAGCCACTGAATAAGTTTAAACATATTATACAAATAGGATATTTAAGCAACTTACTAAGTAAACAATACCAATCACAATTACTTACTTGTCATCAGGATTTCTTTGTAAACGAAGTTTTGGTGTACGATATTATGCCGTATATTACGAAAAAATTAAATGTGCCATTTATGTATGATGCCAATGTTTCAAATTTATTTTACGATATCGATTTATGCTTAGATTTCTTGATGGAACATGACTTTGCGTTAACAATGCATCTCAATAATTACCAATCTGAAGTATATCTTGAAAC
This sequence comes from Staphylococcus sp. 8AQ, assembly GCF_902506595.1. NCBI lineage: Bacteria > Bacillati > Bacillota > Bacilli > Caryophanales > Staphylococcaceae > Staphylococcus > Staphylococcus sp. 8AQ. The sequence goes on along the minus strand of NZ_LR733871.1, from coordinate 2,287,031 downwards.
GTTTAAATTATTTATGCATCACATTGCTGTACATACTAATCGTAAACACAATTTAAAAATCAATATCTATGTAACTGAACTTCATTCTTCGCTTATTGAAATGATGAAGTATTTCAAATCGTTATTTCCAGACGGTGGATTGTATGTTCATTTTAATCAATTTATTGAAAAATGGTTACCAATTGCCAAACAACTTGAACAAGATATCAATTATTTTGTATTTGATGCTAACTCCAATGATGCGGTTAATTTCGATAAAGTTAATGATGATGAATTTAAAACAGCGAGCCAAATTATAATTAATAAAACGAATTATTTAATAGATTTAATGGCCAAATATAAGATTAAACGACCACTAATTTTATTAAATTGGAATACTTTAACTGGAAATACCTATATTACTAATGGCGAATATTTTAGAGGAGGCATTATTGTTGAGCAATTACTAAAATTGAGCTCTAAAGTAGATATGATTGGATATTGGTTAAATTACGACTTGCATGTCAGTCATTGTAAAACTGAAAGAGATTATATGAATTCTATTGAGTTATTTCACCAATATGATGGTAAGCGACCAGTTTATTACACGGCGTTGCTATATAATAAATTATCCAATAATGTATTATATATTGATGAAACATGTATTGTTACAGGTTCAGATAGCGATTTCCAAGTTTTATTATTCGATGCTAAACACTTTAACCCTTATTTAGCATTAGATGATGAGATGAACCTACGCATTACTGAAATGATACATTTAAAAATAAAAGACCTGAGTCAAGGAACATATAAAATAAAACATTTCACATTAGATAAAGAAAATGGTGCATTATTTAAAATATGGAGGATGCATCATTCGAAACATGGTATGGATCAAGATTCTATTGATTATATTAATCGTATGAGCTATCCGAAATTAGAAGTGGCAGAAGTAGAAGTGACAGATACACTCATTTTAAATATGAAAATGATTACTAATGGTATACATTTAATTGAAGTTAAACGTTATCCAGATATTTAATTAAAACCACAAATAATGTATAACAATTCTTGTTCTTTATTATCATAATTTTTTAAAAAACAAAAAATTAACTATACACTTCTTGAATAATGACAATATTAAAAAGATAAAATTTATTAATATGTAATCAAGGAGATGAAGTAATTATGACACAACAATTAATTGAAACATTAAAAGCTAAAGAAGATAAAATGATTGAAATTAGACGTTATATACATCAACATCCAGAACTATCTTTTCACGAAGATGAAACAGCTAAATATATTGCGGATTTTTATAAAGGAAAAGATGTTCAAGTAGAAACTAATTTCGGTGGTAGAGGAATTAAAGTCACAATCGATTCAGGAAAACCAGGTAAAACATTAGCAATTAGAGCTGACTTCGATGCACTGCCAATTACTGAAGATACAGGATTACCATTTGCTTCACAAAATGAAGGTGTAATGCATGCGTGTGGTCATGATGCACATACTGCATATATGCTCGTGTTAGCTGAAACTTTATCCGAAATGAAAGATGCGTTTACAGGTAAAGTCATTGTAATACATCAACCAGCAGAAGAAGTACCTCCAGGCGGAGCGAAAGGAATGGTTGAAGCAGGTATACTTGAAGGTGTGGACAATGTAGTTGGTGTACATGTAATGAGCACAATGGAAACTGGTAGTGTCTACTATCATCCAGGATATGTTCAAACAGGTCGTGCTTTCTTTAAATTAAAAGTTATTGGTAAAGGTGGACACGGTTCATCTCCACATATGGCAAATGATGCTATTGTGGCAGGAAGTTATTTTATAACACAATTACAAACAGTTGTATCTAGACGTTTAAGTCCTTTTGAAACAGGGGTTGTTACTATTGGTTCATTCGATGGTAAAGGACAATTTAACATCATTAAAGATTCTATTGAAGTTGAAGGCGATGTTCGCGGTTTGACTGAAGACACTAAAGCAACTATTGAACGTGAAATTAAAAGATTATCAAAAGGATTAGAAGAAACATTTGGTGTGACTTGTGAGCTAGACTATAACGATGATTATCCAGCATTATATAACGATCCTGAATTCACAGAATATGTTGCTAAAACTTTGAAAAATGCAGATCTTGATTTTGGTGTTGAAAGTTGTGAACCTCAACCACCTTCAGAAGATTTTGCTTATTATGCTAAAGAAAAACCAAGTGCATTTATTTATACAGGTGCAGCTCCAGAAGATGGCAAAATCTATCCACATCACCATCCTAAATTTAAAATTTCAGAAAAAGCATTACTTATTTCTGCAGAAGCAGTTGGGACAGTTGTATTAGATTACCTAAAAGGGGAGAATTAGCATGAATGAAACATATCATGGCGGTAATAAATTAATTTTAGGCATCGTATTAGGCGTTATTACATTTTGGTTGTTTGCTCAATCACTTGTTAATGTAGTACCGAATTTGCAACAAAGTTTCGGTGCAGATATGGGTACAATTAGTATTGCTGTAAGTTTAACAGCCTTATTCTCTGGTATGTTTGTAGTAGGTGCCGGCGGAATAGCTGATAAAATCGGACGGGTCAAAATGACAAATATTGGATTAATATTAAGCATTATTGGTTCTGCTTTAATCATTATTTCCAATTTACCTTCATTATTAATTTTAGGTCGCGTGATCCAAGGATTTTCAGCAGCATGTATTATGCCATCAACACTTGCTATTATGAAAACATATTACCAAGGTGCTGAACGTCAACGTGCCCTTAGCTTTTGGTCTATTGGTTCATGGGGCGGCAGTGGTATTTGTTCACTATTTGGTGGCGCTGTTGCTACAACAATGGGATGGCGTTGGATATTTATTTTCTCAATTATTATTGCAATACTTTCAATGATTTTAATTAAAGGAACACCAGAAACAAAATCAGAAGTGACAAATGTACAGAAATTTGATGTTAAAGGATTAACAGTTTTAGTAATTATGTTATTAAGTTTGAACGTATTAATTACTAAAGGTGGTGCAATTGGCTATACATCATTATGGTTTTATGTACTAGTTGCAATCGTATTAGTTTCTTTCTTTGTTTTCTTAAATGTAGAGAAAAAAGTGGACAATCCGCTCATCGATTTCAAATTATTTAAAAACAAACCATATACAGGTGCAACAATCTCTAACTTCTTATTGAATTGTGTTGCAGGTACATTAATTGTTGCTAATACATTTGTACAACAAGGTTTAGGTTATACTTCATTACAAGCAGGTTATTTATCAATTACGTATCTAATAGCAGTATTAGCAATGATACGTGTTGGAGAAAAATTACTTCAAAAAATGGGTTCTAAAAGACCGATGTTATTAGGATCTATGATTGTTGTCATTGGTATTCTCTTAATTTCATTAGTATTCCTACCAGAAACATTGTATATCATTAGTTGTGTCATAGGTTACTTATGTTTCGGACTAGGATTAGGTTTATATGCTACACCATCTACTGACACCGCTGTTTCAAATGCACCTTTAGATAAAGTAGGAGTAGCTTCAGGAATCTATAAAATGGCATCATCACTTGGCGGTGCTTTCGGAGTTGCTATTAGTGGTGCAGTTTTTGCAGGCGTTGTTGCAGCTACTAATTTACACACAGGTGCTATGATTGCATTATGGGTTAATGTACTTATGGGTGTACTTGCTCTTATCGCTATTATTTATGCTATACCTAATGATGATAAACGTGTTAAAACTAAATAAACAAAAATGGTTGGTTTTGCGATTATGCATAGCCAACTATTTTTAATATCTAATTAAGATTTTCTAAAATCCTCAACCACGATTTCGCAACTCACCTAATCCAATCAACCACTATTTCTTGTATTTATATACCAATGATTTTGGTAGGTGACAGTAGTCATCTGGATAGCGTTCTAGTCTGTTTTGATGCATGTCAGCACTTTTAACGTAATTCGTTAGCGGTAAGACTTCGGTCGCTATAAGATGATGATCTTCAATGGCATCAATAAACGCTTGTGCCTCTTTTAAGTGTTTTGGATCTTCACTATATAAGCCCGTTCTATATTTCAAACCAATGTCTTGGCCTTGTTGATGAAGACTATATGGATCAATAATTTCGAAAAGATATCCCATTAAGTCAGTTACAGATACTTGTTCAGGATCGAATTCTGTCTTAACAGCTTCCACATAACCATCATACTCGCCATCTAAAGTATCGGTAATCCCATTTGCTCTACCACTTGTCGTATCTATAACACCAGGAAGTGTTCTAATATAAGCTTCCACACCATATAAACAACCACCAGCTAAATAAACTGTTTCCATTATATCCACTCCTTTTAATTGATAATTATTATCAATTAAACTATAACGAATAATTGTCAATTATTCAAATGAATACATTAGTACGATATAGAAAAAATCTTGAAAAAGTTTTTGCTTCGACATAAGTTAATTACTCACAAACTACTTTTCTAAAAACTCTCGTATTTCTTTACGGGAGTTTTTAAATTTTTATTTAGGATTGAAAATGATCTATAAACGAATACATTGAATCGTGAAACATCATTGCCATACACTGATACTGAATTAAGGCTTAAAAATAGGGAAAGTAATTACTAAAAAATGGAGGATTTCAAATGAGTAAAACAATTAGATTAATTGCACCTGACTGGCAAGCTGGCGGGAGAGACGCTTATTATTTTGGTGCGCAGTTATTGAGTTGGCTTCTTCCTAACGACAATCAACAAGACGAGTTTAAAGTGAATGTAGCTGAACCTAATGAAGCGGAATTGGAATTAGAAAATGGTGTTTATGGACAATCTCAAATTAAAAATCAAATCATTCAAGCACAAGATATATTAAAACGTGAACAACCTGATAAAATCATTACGCTAGGTGGAAATTGTATTGTTTCTCAAGCGCCATTCGACTATTTACATCAAAAATATGGTCAGGATTTAGGTGTTGTTTGGATTGATACACATCCTGATATCTCATATCCTAAAGATTTTACTAACGAACATGCGATGATTGTTGCTAACCTTTTAGGTGAAGGGGACAAACATATTTCTGAATTAATGACTGCACCATTTAAAACGTCTCAATTTTTATATGTAGGATTACAAGAATTGTTAGACTTTGAAAAAGACAATCTAAAACAATTGGATTTTGAATATAAAGTTCAAGGTAGTGATAGTTTTAATTATGAAGAAATTCAACAATGGATAGATGATAATAACTTTAAGAAAATTGCAGTGCACTTTGATATAGATGTGCTAAATCCTAAAGAATTTCGTGCTACTTATTTTGCTGAACCAAATGTTGATGAATTCCCAGCTGCTGCAGGACAAATGTCTTTAGCTAGATTGAATGAAATATTGAATGGTATTTCAGAAAATAATGAAATAGTTGGACTCACTGTCGCAGAATATATGCCATGGGATGAAATGAATTTGCGCAATACGCTTAAAGATTTAGATATATTGAAATAGAGTTATTCAAATCGTTGGCATTTTAACATGTCAGCGATTTTATTTATGTTAAAGTTAGATTGTATTAATTAAGAATATTAATTTAGGAGCAAATATATGAAACTAACATTAAACTTGCTAAATATCATTAACTATTTAGTTCTAGTTATATTGATTGTTATTAATCTTAATCGATTAAGTCAATTTGGGTTAGATATTTGTTTATATTTCCTAATTGCGAGTGGCGTATTGCTTACTATTTCAATCTTGGTTTATTTTATATACAAATTGGAATCTTTTTTAGTCAGTGTTTTTATTAATCTCGTTAATATAGTGATTATATTTCCAATGTTACTCTTGGTGTTGTTTTAGTCACTAACATGGTAGTAGGTGCTCTCGTATTCCAGTACGAGAGCTATTTTTTTGTCTTTATTACTATAGAGACATAGAACGTACCTATTATGTTCGCTATAATAGAAAACGCTATCATAAAACTGTTTAAAAACTTATAAAATAACTATGCTATTATGGAAAATAATGGTATCATAATCATAACTTGAAAACACTTTCGTATAAGAGGCTGAGACATAAAGTATTTATGCTCTGGAAAACGAATTAACGATATCCTAAGCGCTTTTGTCCGGTTCTCTCCTCGAGAGTGTTTTTTTAAAGAATATTATTTAGAATATTTTAAATTTAAGAAAAATTATGAAAGTTACATGAGGTATTTGAAATATGGGCGAGAAACAGATAATTACACCCAAAACATTTTTATTTAATGTATTAAATGGATTAGCGATAGCAATTATAGTAGGAATGATTCCCAATGCGATTTTAGGAGAATTATGTAAATATTTAAGTCAGTATAATGAGATTTTCGCTAAGATAGCTATTGTGGTTCAAGGTATTCAATATACGATTCCAATACTTACAGGCGTCATTATTGCGATACAATTTGGATTAGGACAATTACAAACTGCGGTAGTGGGTGCAGCAGCCTTTGTGGGTTCAGGAGCAACTACGATTACAGATAATAAATGGGTTATTACTGGTATAGGTGATTTAATCAACACAATGATTACAGCTGCTATTGCAGTAGGTATTATATTATTGATTAAAGATCGAGTGGAAAATTTTAATATGATTGTGTTACCTATTGTTGGGGCAGGTGTCGCTGGTTTAATTGGTTTGTTACTGTTACCTTATACCAAACTAATTACGGTTGGCATAGGTAATTTTGTTAATAGTTTAACGAATACACAACCTATTATTATGACGATATTGATTGCAATGATCTTTTCAATTCTTATAGTATCACCAATATCGTCCATAGGAATAGGTGTCGCAATTGGTATTTCAGGATTAGCTGCTGGCTCGGCTGCAATTGGCGCTGGTACTTGTGCGATTGTTTTAGCAGTTGGAGCATGGCGTGTAAACAAAGTAGGTGTTCCTATTACAGTACTTCTTGGTGCGGTTAAATTAATGATGCCTAATACAATACGACATCCGATTATATTCTTACCAATTGTATGTTCAGCCGCAGTATCAGGACTTATAGGCGGTTTATTTAATATTAAAGGTGCACCAGATTCTGCAGGTTTTGGTTTAATTGGTTTAGTAGGACCTATTAAATCATTAGGATTATTAGACGGAGGTATGGCTAGTGGACTGGTAATAGTTGTTATTACATATATTATCGTCCCATTAGTAGCAGCCATATTCTTCAACTATTTATTTACAAAAGTCTTGAAATTATACGATTCAGAAGTGTTTGTTTTCAAATCAAAATAATAAGACAATAGTAATTGATATTAATATTCAATCGACGCTCTCGTATAAATCATACGGGAGCTTTTTTAATTCCTAAAATATCATATTAAAATTTGAGCGTGTCCCATCCTTTGGGTATACTCATATTAAGAACAATAAAAATGTAAATTAGTTTATCTTCATATCTGTTTAAAGTAAAGACTCACCACATTAATGACTAACATTAGGGGAGATATAACATGGAAATTAATTTAGATCATCCAGTTTATACAGTTCATGGTTTAATGAAAATTGTTCAAGCTCAAGGTATTCCAGGAACGCTTTCTCTATTAAAAGATTCCATTTACTTTGAAGCGGATGGGTTTTTAAAAGGTTCTGAAATTAAAAATGTCTTTCATTTTGATGAGATTAAAAGTGTGAAATTTGGTTTATCTTTGAATCCATTTAGAATTGTTATTACTGAAAAAGATGGCGAAAATTGGATTTTTGACTATGTACCACGTGCAGAAGGGAAGAAATTTGTAGAATTATATAATGACATCAAAGAAAGTAATTGAAACGAGCTATATATCTTAGTTATATTAAGATATATTAATTTTAAAAATATTGTCTATAATCCTATAATATAGTATTATAAAAGTATAAAAAAACACCTAGTCACTGATGGCGAATCAACAACTAGGTGTAAAACTTAGTAAACATATTCGTTGAGCTGGATAACTCGGTATATGTTATTTACTTACAGCCTATGTAATAGGTGCTCCCGTACTGCAATACGGGAGCTATTTTTTGTCTTGCATCCATTTAAAGCGTAACGCCCGTCCATAATATAAGATATGGAAGGGCGTTTATACATATCCTACTTATCTGTAACTTTCTCGCTTTTGACGGTATCCGCTAAAATGTTATCCCAAAATCCTTGAAGTTCTTCTACTGAGATATCTTTTTCATTTTTTTGTGTACCGACAAAGTCACCGTGATCCCAATTATGTTTAACAGGAGTCACTTGCCATACCCCTTTTTGAGGTTGATCTGAAGCATCCACATATTTTTGGTTGAATGGATGTTTGGCAGAAATGGTTGATACCAGTCCATCATTCTCTCGCCAAGCTTTATCGTCTAGTTTACCAATAACATTTGCTGTTGTTAGATACTTAATGTTCATATGACGATCGCGTTTATAAATACCATTTTTATCTGGTTCGGTAGATTCACCTGAATATGTTTTGTATACAATATTAGGGTTTAAAGATGTCTTATTATTAAGTTCTTGTGCGCCTTGAGTGGTTAAGTCATATAAGCCATTATCTTGTGTTGTCCAAAGTTTGCTGTTTTTAACGCGTTTCACGTATTCAGTATAAGATTCGTTAGGCTGTTGTTTTAATCCCCATTGTCTTAAACCAAGGTCAGAGCGGGAATGTTTACCACCTTGAGTTTTGGCATAGTCATATAGTACCTGTCTAATGATGGCTTCGTTGCCTAATTTATCTGAAGCATGTGTCCCGTTATGGGGTGTTGCAAGCGTTGTAATTGAAGAAACCATATTATCTTGTCCACCTTTATATAACGGTGAAATATCGCCACCATGTTGCTTCTGGTATTCAACCTCCTCAGGATCTCCATTACGAAGCATATCTTCTAATAATCTAACGGTTTGTCCGCCCATACTATGACCAACTAAGTGAATTTTCTGTCCAGGTTTCCAATCTTTATAAGCACCTGCATAAGTTTTACCATAACGTTCGTGACCGTATTTTGCAGCATGTGCTGCGCCGTAATCTACAGTGCCACCTTTAATGTAATAGTATAGTTCAACAGCTCTATCATAATTGCTGCCTAATGCACTGACACTAGCTTCACTGACGTTATAACCTTTAGCACGCGCTTCTTGAGTGATTTTAAGACGATCGCCACCCCAATAATTGCTATTATCAAGGCCGGGACCATTATCGGCAGTGTAACCATTAAAGCCATGTACAAGAATAATAGGGTCATGATTTTTATATTGAATTTGAGGTGCAACTTTATTGGTTTGGTCTTTAGCTGGTTGTACAGCTTTATCCTTAGATTTATTGTTATGTATTGCTACGACGTTTTTTGTAAGTGTATTGATACCGTCTTTTGATTCATCATCTTTATCATTTGTTGGGCTACTGTGTTTTTGATTACTATTATCTAACTGATTCAATTTAATATCATTTTGAGATTGAGTGTTTTTAGTTTGTGACTGATTATTCACTTCATTAGTTTTTTCTTCTGCTGCAGAAGAATCTTTAGCTGTGATATGTTGTTTCGATGATGATTGTTGTGACTCGGTCTCTGACGACACTTCTTTATTAGAATCTTCTTGCAGGGATGTCTTAGGGACCTCTTGTTTATTTGTGCTGTCATTAGCTTGAGTTGCTGATAGTTGATGCTCGTTAGAAGTTTGGTCTTTTTCTAATGATGGTGTTCGATTCGTTTTCTCCACTTTAGTGTTAGATTGTTGATCTGTTTTAGATAACTCGTGAGGTTGTTGTTTCTCTGAGTTTGGTTTGTCAGATTGTTTATTATCTACATATGAATCATTAGTTTGTTGGTTGTCTTTAGGTTGAAGGGAGTCTTCTTGAGTAGTCAATTCTTGATTTTGTTTTGTTGATTTTTGCTGCTGCTCATCTGATTCTTTTGCAGTCTTTTCTTCATTATTATTAGGTGTTTTAGTATTTGTATTTTCACGTGAAACATCACTATTATTATTTTCTTGTTGTGAATTTAAATGTTCTTCTTTAGTTTCAGTTGTTTGCGCATTTTCATTCGCTATAGATGAAGCTTTGTTATTTTGATTATTTGAGTTCTCATTTTGTGTTTGTTCAGTTTGAGCTGAATGCTGATCTGATTGAGTTGTAGCAGTCGTTTGTGCGTTATTATTTTCATCTTTAGATTCATCGGCATGTGCAACACTACCGCCACCTATTAAGAGCATCGTTGCGACCATAATTGAAGATGCACCAATACTTAGTTTGCGAATACTATAAGCATGCGTTCTATTTGTCATGATTTTAGCACCTCTATTAACTAAATTTTTAAACTGTAACGTGATCAAATTTAAAGTTAATCAAATTCAATCACGAGATGTCTTCATCATAAATAAGAATTATGAAGCTAATATAAATTTCTATTTACAATTTCTTAAAGTCATTGAACACATCAATTCCAAGCCAACTATAAACTAACTAAAAAAACCATTTGTAATCTGTAAGTTGTTTACAGACCACAAATGGCAATAAATTCGTATAAAAAGTTTTAGTCTTTTAAATTCACATTCAGTTTATATGGTTGTTTACCAATTACGAAACGACATAGAGCAAACTCTCGGAGAATAATACCGACACCCACACACATACCTAAAGTACACACTAATGATATTACTATAAAGATAATACTTGTATTGATGAAAATAGACGTATATTCATATAGATATTCTAAAATGATCGGGTGTAATAGATATATGAAAAATGAAAATGAATTAACTAAATTCGTGACGCCATACATAAGCGTATTGAAATGAATAAATAGACTAAGTAATAGTAAAAACATAAATGTATGATATAGCATTAATGTTTCAGTATAACTTGTTACATTCCAATAATCATGTTTGCCAAATGCAAACACAAAAATTAAATAAGACACTACAGATAACATCAGTATAATAAATGGAAATTCATAAACAAATGTCATAATTCTATCGTAGTTATAGCCAATATATCCACCCAGGAAGAAGAAAAAGATCCATCCTAAAATAAATGTATTATCGCTTAATGGATATATGTGATGTAGTTGCTTTTCGAATGCATGATTTGTATGTAGTAAACGCAAAAATACAAATTGAACAATGAATGATCCTATTAATAGAATTTTACTATTGAATATTTTAGGTGATATTTTATAGATGATATAGCTTAATATGAAGTACTGAACTATAACGATAATAAAATAACCATACCAATATCCTAATACGACATTTTGGTAGAATTGGTGCCAGAAAGGATCTCCTAATTTTCTGGATTCACTATAACAATAGAAACAACCTACTAATAAATAGGGCATAATGATGTATTTAAAACGTGATGTTAAATAATTCAATTTTAATGAAGAATAATTTAACGTTGTCAGTAATTGAGACAACACGATGAAACACGGTGTGCCAAAGATAAATATATTTTGAGCATAATAAATGACTTTAAGTTGCGCTGTATCATCACCATCTATACCGCGCATATATTGCGTTAGTATATGTGTGACGATAATAATAACACAGAGAAATGCTCTAAGGTAGATGAGTTCTTTTTTCTTTTTATTTTGACTTGCCATCTTTAAAACCATCCCATTTTTTAATTAATTTATTAAAGGAATCCTCGTTTACTAAAACACGTGGAATAGCATAATTATCATCATCTGGATAGACTGAGTGGTCTGCTAATGTATAAGCATATTTAATATTTTCAGATTTCAATATTTTTATATTTTTCTTACTTGGTTCTCCATATGGAAAGGCTAAAGAATTATTAGTCTTATCAAAGTTTTTGTTAATATAATGGTTACTTTTACTTATATCATTTTTAATTTGTTTTCCACTTTTTTTTGTAATAATTGACTTGTTGTCTTTGGTTAATGAGTGAAGGTTATGTGTATGAGAACTGAATGTCCAAATCTTTGATTTCTGCATTTCTTTTAATTTACTTAGGTTAATGAGGTTAAGATTGTGGAAATCGTCTTCTCCGACATGGCCGGTAATCACAAATCCTGTTGCTGGTACATTATATTTCTTTAATATCGGATAAGCACTGTCATAAACGGACATGTCGATATCATCGAAGTTGATCCATACACTACGCGCAGGGAACTTACCTTTACTCTTATAATGTTGAAATTCCTTTTCTGTTAAAAAGTGTGCATCATGATCTTTCAACCACTTAATTTGTTTATTAAATTCTTTTTTAGTCACACTATAATCATTAATTTCTTTACTACTTGAAATGGTGAATAATGTATCTTCAAACCAATTACCATCACGGACACGATGGTAATTTAATGCTAAAGCGCTGTTTTCATGATGTTTACTATTTAACGGGTTTTTCTTTTCTTTAGCGAATGAAGTATTGTCATAAAAAATCATCAAGAAAAATAATGACGTGAATAATAGGGTGGCAATAAGTTTAGAACACTTTCCCATGATTAATACCTTCTTTTTTATATATTCTTTTTCTAATTAATAAGAATAATGAGAATACAATAGCATCAAAAATGATAAATTTTAATAATAAATTGAAAGTTTCGAACATAGTATCTTGTTCAATATTTAATAACGTTCTTATAATTAAGACTAAGTCATCACTTAAACTAAAAAGTGAGCCAATAATTAAAATAAAGGCTATAGCGAAATAGACCCAAAATATAATACTTAATGCAAAAGTAATGACTTCTCTTATACAATGTAAACAAAAATATGTACTTAGCTTTTTCCTCTGTCTGGGCTTGTCCATGTGGCAAACTCTCCTTTCTTTCTAGTAAGTGCTTTTGGAAAGGCAATAATAGCGACGGAAGCGTTAAGCAACCAATATATAGCTGAATACCAGCTTAAATAGAAAATAGTGAAAATATTAATTTTTTCGTATTTACTATCTGCAATAAGTGAAACTGTGAATTGAACTGTATTGATAAATGTTAGTAATAAGGCCGATAAAATGATGAGTGAAAATTTATAATTTAAGAAGTAGTAGTCTAAGAAGTTAGCATTTATAATTTGAATGATTAAAATAGAGACAACGCAGTAAACCCAAATAAGCGAAAAGATTTGTTCGAATACGAGTAAATATATGGCTGGATTCATTGATTTTAACCCGGCTTTAAAGTCACGAATTAAAACTTCTTGTCCGCCTTGTGCCCATCTTAATCGTTGTTTCCATAGGCCTCCCACAGTTTCGGGTACAAGCATTCTACAAAGTGCTCTAGGTTCATATTTAATTTGAAATCCTGCTAGATGGAATTTCCATGAGATGGCAATATCTTCAGTAATCATATCGATATCCCATTTTCCAACCTGTATAACTGCAGATTTTCTAAATAGTGTAAATACACCAGAGATTGTATTAATTTTTCCTGTTAAAGATTGTGCACGTTTGATACTTCCTACCATACTTGCATATTCAATAGTTTGGATTTTACCAAGTATAGATTTTTTATTTCTTATTCTTGGATTACCAGTAACTGCTGCCAATTTAGGATTGTCTTGGAAGTGTTGAATCATAAAGTAAGGTGCACAATTATCGATAAGCGTGTCTGCGTCTATGCCCATAACGTAATCATACTCGGCATAATCAACACCTTTGTTTAGAGCATTGGCTTTCCCTTGATTGACCTTAAGATCGACAAATGTGAAATCCATTGTTTCTTGAAGCTTATAAATAATCTGTGCAGAATTATCTGAACTTCCATCATTGATGACAATGATTTGTTTGTTTGGAAATTCTAATGACAATAGATTTTCAATTGTATCTTTAATTGTTTCTTCTTCGTTAAAGCAAGGAACTAAAAATGATATACCTTCTTCTCCTATGGCTTTAGTCGGTTTTTGAGTAAGCCATAGCTCAGAAAAGAACATATAAATAATCGTTCCTACTATCCAAAATACAGACATAAATAACGGATAAAGTATTAAGAAATTTAATAAGTTCATGTTTCTCCCCCTAGGAATTTTTAACATGAACTGATGATAATGCAGTTTTCTAGGAGTTGCAACACTTTTTTAATATATAAAAAAGTTATAATTGGTATAATTATTATTAAACAAAAATAACTCTATTATTAATAATAGAGTTAAAAATTTTATGCTTAAGAAGTTTTAGTTGGTAAAAAGAGTTTATGGGTGAAAAAACGCTTTAGACAGTTTTAGTTTACTGTCAAAAAGGAAAAACTTAGCAATAAATCAATGGACAAAAAATGTTGTGTTAACAATAGCTTAATATTAGAAAAATATTTTAATGTATTTAATGATGTACTTGATGAGATCATTTTGACTTAGAGAAGAAGCAAACTCTCCCCAAAAACTCATCGTCACACCGTTTAGGTTTGTATCGTAATAGTTCTTTTGATGATTATGGTACGTATTAAATGACGTTATTTTTGTGTCAGATATTAAATCAATATTTTTAGATGTTGAAGTTGATTTTTCATCTCTAGGAAATAGATATAAGGACTGACTATTAAAGTTTTCAACTTGATGGTTGTAATCGAAAAAGTCTTTTGGTGTTAAGCTATTTTGATTTTTCTGTTGCCAATACATAACGATAATGGATTGATCTAACTGTTTCAGACCTTCTTTAGTTATGGAATCGTTCCATATTTTTGCTTCATAGTTATTGGAATTCGCATAATTGGAAATTTGATTGATGTATTTTACGAATTGTTGTTGGTTCGCACCACTACCGGGAACTTCATCGCCACCAATGACCATTTTCTGTTCATCTTTATACTTCGGCTGTTTAAATAAACCGCTAATTTCTGAAATTAAATCTTTAGAGAATTTCAATGAATCTTTATTATCTATAAAATCAATCGTACTTGAATCATCTTGCGATACGACTTTTTGATATGTATCAGGATGATGTTTTCTTAATAAAGTAAGGATGGATTTTGAGTGAGAAGGTAAATCTATTTCTGGAATAATCTGCACATTCCTTTTGTTCGCATATTTAATAATAGATTTGAGTTCTTTTTTAGTTAAAAAGTATGAATTCGTTTTGTTGGATGTCTGCTTTAACATTTTTGAATAGATACTGTAGTTTTCATTATCAGAAAAATGTAACTGTAAATATGTGCCATGATGTTTACTTAGATGTTTGATAATTTGCTTAATACTATGTTCTGTATAGTGTTTACGTGCAATATCTAACGTAATGCCTTTTTCTATTTCTGATTTATCTAGTTTCTTTTGGAAAAATATAGTGAATATCGCTAAAAAGATTATGAGACATAAAATAAATTTCTTTAACATGATTAATCCCTTTTAATTAGAAAGTTTTTATTGTACAAGATACTATTTAAAATGAAATAGCGTAGTTAAGTTAAAAATAATAATATATTTAAATACCCATATATTCCTCGATTAATCATTTATGTTAAAATATTTGTAATAAATAAATTTTCGGAAAATTTTTTCTACTTAAATATTTAGGGGTTTTAAAATTTAATAATTTAAAAGGGGATGTTAGTCATGCAAGGGGATCATATGTGGTTAACGATAATGGGTCTACTCATTATTATTTCGATTGTTGGTTTGTTAATTGCCAAGAAGATTAGTCCATTCGTGGGGATGACACTAATTCCATGTCTTGGGGCACTTATATTAGGCTATAACGTTCATGATTTAGTGACGTTCTTTGACAAAGGTTTGGCACAAGTCATGAATGTCGTCATTATGTTTATTTTCGCGATTATTTTCTTTGGCATAATGACAGATAGTGGTTTATTTAAGCCAGTTGTTAAAAGATTGTTATTAATGACACGAGGTAATGTGATTATTGTATGTATTATGACAGCGTTACTTGGTACGATTGCGCAATTAGATGGCGCAGGAGCGGTTACATTTTTACTATGTATTCCAGCGTTATTACCACTTTATAAAGCATTGAATATGAGTCGTTACTTACTCATCTTATTATTAGCACTGAGTGCAGCCATTATGAATATGGTGCCGTGGGGCGGACCAATGGCTCGTGTAGCAACAGTGTTAAAGGCTAAAAGTGTTAATGAATTATGGTACGGTTTGATACCTATACAAATTATTGGCTTTGTATTAGTCATGATACTAGCTGTTTATTTAGGATTTAGAGAGAAACGACGCATTCAAAAAGGTATCGCTAATGGAGAGCTTGAACAAACACAAGACATAGATATACATAAATTGGTGAGACATTATGAACACGATCAAGAGATAAAATTCCCAGTTAGAGGTCGCGCAAAAGAGCATGGGTCTATCATTTGGATTAATACACTGTTAACGATTTTAGTTATGGTCATTATGCTTTCAAATATAGCACCACCAGAATTTGCATTTATGATAGGTGTCGCATTAGCTTTAATTATTAACTATAAGAGTGTCGATGAACAAATGGACCGCGTCAAAGCACATGCACCTAACGCATTAATGATGGCAGTAGTTATCGTCGGTGCCGGTATGTTTTTAGGTGTGTTAGACCATACAGGAATGTTGAAATCAATCGCAACAGATTTAATTAAGATCATTCCACAACCTGTAGGCCCTTATATCCACATTATTGTAGGATTATTAGGTGTGCCACTTGATTTATTAACAAGTACAGACGCTTATTACTTTGCGTTATTACCAATTGTGAAACAAACTGCAGCAGAATTTGGCGTATCTCAAGTATCTACTGCATACTCAATGGTCATCGGTAATATTATTGGTACATTTGTGAGCCCATTTGCACCAGCATTATGGCTTGCACTTGGATTAGCTGAAGCTAATATGGGAACATATATCAAATATGCGTTCTTCTGGGTATGGGGCTTCGCAATCGTATTATTATTAATTGCAATGTTGGTAGGTACAGTGGCATTTTAATGTTTGGGCAGTCTCGAGGTAGTCTAAATATCATTATTTAATATAAAGACAAAATAAATACCCGTAACAGAGCGATTAAATCGTTCTATTACGGGTTTCTTTATTTGATATTATCCTTTTGTATAAAACGCATCGAATACTTGGTCTAAGTCTTCTTTAGCGCCTTTCATAATTTCATCTTCTGGTAGCACTGATGTACCTTCCGCACGAGCTACGTAAAATTCGTCAAAGCCCATAATTTCTTTGAACATTTCTCTTAAATAATGGTATGAGAATTCAAGAGGTGTGTAACGGTCATCATTCGTATAAACGCCACCACTCGCTTGTAGTAATAATGCTTTGTAGTCATCTGTCATAAGCCCAACAGAACCATCTTCAGTATATTTAAATGTTTCTCTTGCCACCATAATATTGTCGATATAATCTTTTAATCTAGACGTGATATTGAAGTTGTGTAAAGGTGTCAAAATAACAATACGATGATGTTCTTTAAATTGGTTTAGTAAAAATGAAGACATCTCAGCGATTTGGCTTTCTTCAGCTGATAATTCTTCTCCTGAACCTAATTTAGACCACACATGTAATAATTGATCACTCTCTAAACGAGGTAGTGCAATATCATATAAATTTAATTCTTCAATTTCACCTTCTGGAAATGCAGTATTAAACTTTTCTAAAAATAAATTTTTCAATTTAGCAGTATAAGTCGCATCATTATTAAAATACGGATGCGCATTAATAAGTAATGTCTTCATTAATTTTATTTGCTCCTTTAAATGTAATATTCATAGTATATACATATAAATTTGAAAATACTATTATATAGTTTTAAATTAACAAATATTAAAGTAGGGACACGCAACTCTTAAAACGCTTCGCTCATGAGTTGCATGTCCCTTTAATTACAGGAATATATTCATATATTTACTTTAATCTGCTGAGTTTAACGCATTGAGCATATCAATTCTACTTATTTTTCTAGCCATAATCAACATTACAATAAATGCAAATACTAACGTTAATAGCGTAGAGAATGTAAAGTTTGTCCAATATAACGTTAAGTCAGCCATAGCATTGTTAGGTGGCAATGTATCCATAATAAAGTGATGTAAATAAGTGCCACCGATAAATCCAGTTAAAATACCGATGATAGTGAGAAGTATTGTTTCTCGGTAAATATACATCACTGTTTCTTTTTTATAAAAGCCTAATACTCGAAGTGTGGCGAGTTCTCGTGTACGTTCAGATACATTAATATTCGTTAATGTGAAGAGTACAACGAATGACAACGCAGATGATGCAACGACAATGATTAAGACGATATTATCAAGACCGTCTAAAATTGTATTGATGGCTGTTTTAGCTTGGTTGGATTGCACGGCTGTTTGGCTCGCATCTTGTTCATTTAATTCACTTGAAACTTTATTAATATTTGAAGCGGATCTATCTTTTAAATTTAAAATTTTAGCATTATAATCGATATCTTTATCAAATGCTTTTTCGTAATATTGTTTGTTCATCACCATGTAATGTCCAGCATACATTTGAGCGATACCATCAATTTTGACTTTATGTTTAGCATTAGTATCATCTTTAATTGTTAGAGTATCACCTTTTTTGTAGTGGCCAAGTTTAGCTAATTTTTCAGAAATAACAACACCATTATTGCTTAATTTTATTTTCTTATCTGAATCGGCGTCACGTAAGGTCATATAATCCTTAAAGTTATCAGAGTTTTTAGGAACAATCATAGAAATTTGTTGATTATCTATAACGTTTTTAGGTTTAGTAGTAACCGATTGATAGTAGACATCATCTTTTTGTTTAACTGAGTCTAAATCATTAATTTTGTCATTATATTTATCTTTGTCTTGTTGTGACGCATGCGTATTATAAACACTAATAATATCGTAGTGAATAATATTTTGATATTGGTTATGGATAATACCATTTAATGAATCTCGCATACCGAAACCAGTAATTAACAGTGCTGTACAGCCAAACACGCCGAGTATTGTCATAAACATACGACCTTTGTATCTGAAAAGGTTACGAGCAGTCACTTTATGATTGAATGACAATTTATTCCAAATAAATGGTAGACGTTCTAATAATATTTTTGAACCGGCTTTTGGTGGTTTTGGTAATAATAAATATTTAGGTTGTTCTTTTAATGCTTTCCAAGCAATATATACTGAAGGTACAACTGTACAAAGTAATGCGACTAATAGACTAATACCAATCCACAACCAATGAGTAGGTGTTTGGATTTCAGGTACAATCAAGTTAGCAGCATAAGCTTGATAAATTTTTTCAGGTAAATACCATGTACCGAAGAAACTACCTAGGGAAGTACCTATAACTGCAGCACTTGTGCCATAAATTAAGAACAGTTTCATAGCGTCAAATTTTGTATAGCCAAGAGCACGCATTACACCCATATTCATTCTTTTTTCTTCAGCCATTCTAGACATTGTTATAAATGTAACTAAAATTGCTACTGCAAAGAAAATGATAGGGAATGTGTTAGATAAAATATCAATACGTTTAGCTGATTCACCAAACTGACTATAGCCTTGATTGTAATCACTACGTGGTTGAATTTCGTAGTTAATATCATCTAATTTTTTAATGTCGTTCTCTTTGTTTTTGAGTTGTGTTTCAGATTTAGCTATATCTTGTTGAGCGTCTTTTAGTTTGCCAGTTTGTTGTAGCATAGTTTTATTTTCATTAACTGAATCTTTTTGTTTATCTAACTCTTTTTTCGCTTTATTAAGTTCTGCTTGTTTATCATCTTTCATATCTGAACGTTGTTTGTCAGACCATTTTTCTAAATCATCAGCATTATTTGAAGCATTACTATTAATTTGTTTTTCAAATCGGTCTGAGTAGCTGTTACCGTGAGCGTTATTATAAGTTAATTTGGCTACATTAGGTTTAGAAGTGTTGAATCCAGATTTTGCTAGTACGCCGAATGTATCGATTTGTCCCTTACCGACATTGGTTACGCCTAAATTTTGTTTTTGCATGTAATCACTTGAGGTTACGAAACCAACAACTTTGTATTGATGATGTTTAAGTCCAGAAATATCTTTTTTACCTTTATTATTTGTAAAATCGATTGTTTGTCCAATTTTATATTTTGAAGTATCTTGCGCATTTAAAGCAATTTCATTAGAAGCTTTTGGCAAACGACCTTTTTTAACTTTATAGGTAGACAATTTTGATGTGTTTTCGTTTAATCGAATAGCTTTATTTGAATTTGCAATACGAGCATCTTTGGAAATACTATATTCCGTCTTAGCCACATGATCCATATTATTTATATGTTGTTTATCATCTTTTGAAAAGCCAATAGGACTTGTTACTTGTGCGTGAGCCATATGATGATCTTTAAAATATTGATCTCCAGTTAGTCGCATATCATCGCCCGTTACTTTTAAGCCAATTAATATGAAAGCGCCTAAAGCTAACAAAATAGTAATTGAAATGAAGCGAGGAAATGATGACTTAAATTCACGTAATATCGTTTTATTTAATTTATTCATGTATATCCTCCTTAATATTCAATTTCTGATATTGGTTTAGGATGATCATTGATGTAGTCTTCTTTAATTTTTCCGTCGAATATTTCAATTACATGGTCTGCCATATCTTTTAATGCTGCGTTATGCGTCACGATAATGACCGTTTTATTATTTTCATGGCTTAAATCTTGCAGAACTTGTAAAATCTTTTTACCAGTTTTGTAATCTAATGCGCCTGTTGGTTCGTCACATAATAGTAAGTCTGGATTTTTTGCAACGGCACGGGCAATAGAAGCACGTTGTTGCTCACCACCAGATAGTTGGGAAGGGAAGTTACCCATTCTTTTTTCTAAACCAACTTTTTTTAGCGTTTCTTTAGGGTCTAATGCCTCTGATGATAGTTCAGATGCAAGTTCTAAATTTTCTAAAGTCGTTAGGTTAGGGATGAGGTTATAAAATTGGAAGACAAAGCCAACTGATTTCCGTCGATAAGTAGTTAATTCTTTTTCGGAAAATTGAGCAATATCCGTACCATTAATGATGACTTTTCCTTCTGTAGCTGAATCCATACCACCTAATGTATTTAATAATGTTGATTTACCTGCACCAGATGAACCCACAATGACCATAAGTTGACCTTTTTCCATTTCAAATGAAATATCTTTATTTGCATAGACCTTTTGATCTCCAGTTCCAAATATTTTTGAATAATTTTCTAATTTTATATACGCCATATGATCCCTCTTTCCATATAGTTGAATATTAATAATAATGATTTCTTTTATAATAGACAGTGTGTCTATTAGTTAAAATAGCATATTTTAATTAGAAAATCTTGGTTTCATTTTGTAAAAATCCGACTTAATAGACAGTATGTATATTATCGTCTATCAATATTAAAATAATAGATAAATATGTGTTGATTTAAAACTAAGCTAACTAAAAAGGCACTCTAAAAATTAGACGAGTAACTAATCTTTAGAGTGCGAATTTGAATATGATATAGGTTGATGTTAGGTTATTGATTTTCAAATTCAGATTCAATACCTAATAGTGATATGGGAGAATGGCTAGAAACATCGAAAAGTACCTCCGCAATATAATGAGAGCTATAATAATTTTCGCTGTTAAACCAACTTTCAATAACTCCTAAATCACCATATATTGTATGATTCAATATAATATCTTTTTGGAAGTTCATTTCAACGTTGTTTTTTTCCAATAATGGATAATAAATATTTTCACGAACCTTTTCTACTAGTAATGCGCGAAAATAGGTTGTATTCATATTTGTAATGAGTACTTTTACAAACTCAAAATTAAGTTCAATATATTCTAATAACCGTGTGAAAGACACTTTAAATTCAGTATTAAATATAGCATCATCATTGACTGAAGATTGTTTTACATAATCGGTAAGCTCATCAATCGTTTCCTCAATTACAGAGTTTAAGAAATCGTCCTTACTTTTATAATGTAAATAAAAAGTACTGCGATTGATGTTAGCAGCGTCAGCTAATTGTTTAATCGTGATATTAGAATAACTTACTTGATTTAATAATTGAGTAAGTCCCTTTTTTAAATATTGGTTAGTACGAATTTGTCTTTTGTCCATTTCTGCTTCATCCTTTATTACATAAATACTCTATTATGTTAATGATAATCAACATATATCATTGATATGTACATTAAACCTATAATTCGGGAAGTTTCTGCGAGTATTCATTATGGAAATTTGTTAAGTTATTTAATAGACGTATTGTCTATTAAAATATAAGGTAACTTAAATGATATTGCAATTGATTTCAATAGTAGAAAGTGAGTGTTTGATTATGAAAGAGAATTTACAAATAATAGATATTCACCATCACATTATTCCTAAAGTATATAAAGACGCATTACGTAAAATAGGCGTAACAACTGCTGGTGGCTATCCTATCAAGGATTGGAAGCCTGAGGACAGTCTTAATATGATGAATGAATTAAACATAAATATAGGTGTAACTTCTATTTCAGAGCCGGCAACATTACCGTTTAATAAGAAGCAAGCTTCTAAAGTAGCTAGAGAAGTAAATGAGTATCAAGCACAATTAAAGAAAGACTACCCAGAACGTTTTAAAAGCTTTGCTTTACTACCGATGCCGCATGTTAAACAGTCAATCAATGAAATAGCTTATGCTCTAGATGAATTGAAATTAGACGGTATTGGATTGTTATCTAATTATGGAGATCAATATTTAGGCGACGATATATTTGAACCAGTGATGAAAGCTATTAATGATTGTCATGGGGTGGTGTTTGTGCACCCTAGTTCGTCTTCAGATAAAGTGAAAAAACCTCAATATGTTGTAGCGGATTTTATAGAAGAATTTACCTTTAATACTACGCGAGCAGCGACTAATTTAATATTGAGTGGTACGTTAGATCGTTATCCAAATATTACATTTATTTTGGCGCATGCTGGAGGTACGTTGCCGTATATAGAATGGCGAATTAACCAAACACTTGAAACATTAAGTTATATAATGGTGAATCCGAAAGAACGTCTGAAGCCGTATTTAACGGGAAGTAAGACAAAGATGATTGGAGAAGTTGCTAAACATCCTATTCGCTATGGAAAAATGTTCAAAACATATCTACATAGTTTGAAGCGAATGTCACAATTACAATATTCTGCTGACGATTATATTCATCGATTTTATTATGATACAGCACTTTCAACAGGTGACTCTACATTTGCGAGTTTGAAAGAAGTTACTGATACATCTCATATCGTTTTTGGCTCAGATGCACATTATGCACCTAACGATTGGATTGCTAAAATGGAACAAGATATTGGGGCGTCTAATTATTTTGATGAAAATGAGCAGCATCAGATTTTTAATGACAATAGTAATGCATTGTTAAAATAGTAACAACTATCAATTGAAAGATTTTAAAGGGCAATAGTTATATTTCAATATGAATTGTTTGATTGACTATACTTTGATAGATACCATGAATCTGTTGCCAAAGATTAAATTTTTGCAAGTTAGGATATGGGTAATGTTATTAAATGATCCTAATTGAACAACAGTATTAAAGGAGTATTTAACATGAGTGTATTTTCAAAAGATGAGCAATTACAAATATTAAGAGATTTGATAGAGATTAAAACCGTAAATGATAATGAAATTGAAGTAGCAAAATATTTACAATCATTACTACAAAAGCACGGTATCAAAGCAGAAATTGATGAAATTAAAGGACGTCATCAGCGTGCTAATCTAATTGCCTCAATAGGCGACGGTCATCCCGTAGTAGGTATTTCTGGTCACATGGACGTAGTATCGGAAGGTGATTATGGCGATTGGACATATCCACCATTTGAATTAACTGAAGAAGACGGCTTCTTATATGGTCGTGGGACATCGGATATGAAAGCAGGGCTAGCTGCATTAGTCATTGCAATGATAGACATTCATGAACGTGGTTTATTGGAAAAAGGTACAATTAAGTTAATGGCGACAGCTGGAGAAGAAATGCAACAGCTCGGTTCCGAACAATTATACAAAGCAGGCTATATGGACGACGTAGATGCGCTTATCATTGCTGAACCATCTGAGTCAGGTATTGTCTATGCACATAAGGGTTCAATGGATTATCAAATTGTGTCTAGAGGACAAGCAGCACATAGTTCTGTGCCAATTGTAGGTAAAAATGCGATTAAACCTTTATTAGATTTTGTGCGTAATATAGATGATGAATATGAACAACTTCAACAAGAATTAAATTATCAACAGTTAGACTTTTCACATTTTATAGAAGGCGTTAAGGAAAGAATAAACGGCCCTATAGATGTACAACAATTAGCACAAGTAGTCAAAGGTTTAGTTATTAATCACACAATGATTCATGGTGGTAATCAAGTGAATTCAATACCAGATAAGGCCACAACGGATTTTAATATCCGAACTGTTCCAGAATTTGATAATGATAAAGTGAAAGCACTATTCGACAAACATATCAATCAAATTAATGGTGAAGGTGGACAACTTGAAGAGGATATATATTTAGATTTAGATCCAGTGCTTACAACAGGAGAGAATCGCTTAATAGCATTAGGTCAACAAGTTGCAAAGACTATCTTTAATCGTGAGGTCGTTGCGACTCCAACTGTAGGTGTGACTGATGCCTCTAATTTACTTCGAGATAAAGATGAACACTTTCCATTCTTAATGTTTGGACCTGGAACTGTACCACATCAAATCAATGAACATGTTAATAAAGAGACTTATCATCAATTTATTGAGTACTATACTGAATTATTAACGACTTATTTAAATGAGGATTAGTTTCTTAGTATTTGGAGTTAGCCTATGGAAACATAATATATGTCTTCGTAGGCTAACTCCATTTTAATTTAAACTAATAGTAATGGCGCAGAATATATAAGAAGTAAGACTGCGTTCAGTATTATTAATATGATAAGAGCAAAGCGATGCCCATATTTAAAAAGAGAAATTAAATTGATGATTAAAGTTATGATAATAAGAGTGGCACCTGGCCAATACCATAGTGAGAACGTGGTACCATTAAATAAGTTAGTAAAAAATGTTGTATAAACAACGCATAAATTAACTATACTTAAAATGATTGATAATAAATATAAGATGCGAGTTGATTTCATGATGTCTGTCCTTTCTAATCATGTATTTATATTAAGATAATATTATATAATTTTGTTGTTCAGTTTGTAAATAGATTTAATGCGTCATTTATATTTTTATGTAAAGTGAGCTTCAGTAAGATATATAAACAAAAATGTTTGATGAAGGAGAAAAATAGATGAATGAGAGAAATGAAGTTATTAACAAGTTACTAGAGCGTGCAGATATTCATGAAGGTATGCGTGTACTAGATATTGGATGTGCTACTGGTGAAGTAACACAATTAATCGCCGAACGCGTAGGTGCACAAGGAGAAGTTATTGGTATCGATATGAATGAAGACTTATTGGCTAAAGCAATTGAAGGAAATGCATATCAAAATGTCAGTTATCAGTTACATGATATTTATCAATTACCCGAGACGTTAGGTCAATTTGATGCAATTGTTGGTCGACGCGTATTAATGTACTTGCCTGATGTGAAACAAGCTTTATCTGTATTAAAAGGATTTTTAAAACCTGGCGGGCAATTTTGTTTTCAAGAGAGTGATGCGATTAATGGAGGAACGGGTGCAGATCAATTACCAAACCATCAAACAGCAATACAGTGTATTTGGGACACTGTTGAAAAAGAAGGTGGAGATATTCATATTGGACAAAAACTATATCAATTATTTAACGAAATAGGTATGCGTGATATAGATTACTTCGCTGAAGCGGTGATTCATACTTCTGAAAATAATGTTTTAGAATGGCTAGTGGGAATGATGTTACCTAGAATGAAAGCACACCAAGTAGTGGAAGAGGATTTTTCAATCGATACATTTAAAGACAAATTAAATCAAGAAGCGAATCAAAATCCAGCTGCTTTTATACGAGATATGGCCTTTGCCATAACAGGAAAAATCAAAGGTTAATAAACAAGATAGAGGCTAGAACCCGCAAAATGGGTTCTAGCCTCGTTTATATATTAAAAGTTATGTTTAAGATACATTCGCGTATGTGACATATCCATTTTGTACAACAAAAACAATATGCCCTTTACCTACTTGATAGCTATATAAGCCGTCGCCTTTCTTCTTAGTAGGACCATTTAATGGATTTTGGAAATCGTAGTGATTACCATATTTTTGTTTCACTTGTTTTAAAGTAATTGTATTTGGTTTGATTTTAAATTCTACATTATTTGCTTTGTGGTTTTTATATTGTTGGAAATTTTGATCATAAATATCTTTAGAATTATTAGGTGCCTGATACTTACTATTTACTTTCACACCATTGAATTCTACGTTACCTGCTTTTAGTCCATTGTAAAAAGATGAACTTAATACAAAATTGCCACCAGAAGCGGTATAACCATTATATTTATACCAATATTGAGATGAAGCAGCATGAGCTTCGTGAGATGATACATTGTCTGCAGAAACACTTACTCCTAATGCAGTGCCGAGAATAATACTACTAGCAACAAAAGTTTTTGTTAATTTCTTCATAAAGCATCACTCCTATATGATTTTGGTAGTGAAAACGCTACCTCTTTTAATTTACAATATTATTATAAGATATTCAAACTTAAAGTATAAATTTATTTTCGTTTATTTTATTTAATGATATATAGTACATCAATCATTTATATCTATATTGTGAAATATTTTGTTTCGCGTCTATATTTATATAAAAATATAGTATAGTCTGTATGTATAAAGTATTTTTGCAATAAATGTAAATTTATGTATATTTAAATTAAATCATTAACTAAACAAAGGGGACTTATTAGTGAAGAAATTGTTATTTTTAAGTGGGACAGCACTTTTATTATTGGCAGCGTGTAATAATGATGACTCATCAAGTGAAAACAAAGGTGCATCAAATGTAGAAGATAGTCAAAAGAGTGAAAATAGTAGCAAAGGGGATAATTCTAAATCATCTTCTAGTAAAGACAGCTCAAATAAAGAAAGTAATTCAGATAGTTCGAAAAGTTCATCTAGTAATGACATAGCTAACTTATCTGAGAAAGAGAAAGTAGCTTTAGTATTTTTAGCGAATGAATCAGGTAAATATGCGTTAACTAAGAATGATATTTTGACTGGTAGATATAAAAACCTATCTACAGAAGGAGATAAAACTGAAAAATTAGAGCACTTCGCGGTTAGTAGGGAGATGGAAAATATTTCTAATGCACCAGAAGGTATGGAGTTTTATGTTGTATCACCTTCTGTAGGAAATTTCGCATCAATCATTGGTGTTAGTAACGATAAAATTTTCATCGGTGCAACGCAAAGCCAAATACCTACTTATAAAGATGCTTTGAAAGTTGGAGAAGAACACGACACTAAAGAAGTCTACGAAAAATATAAAGATTCTAGTGAATTTGAATCAGTAGCTAACAAGATTAATATTTATGATAAAATGCCAACATACTCAGATGATGACGATGAAGAAAGTGATGACGATTCAAGTTCAGATGATGATAGTTCATCAGATAGTAGTTCTGATTCTGAAGAAGTTACACGTGATAACGTCATTGATAAAGTAGAATCCTACGAAGGAGAAAATTTAGATACAGATGAATATACATTTAAAGAACCTGAAAAAACAAGCGATGGTAAATGGGGATTCTCATATGACGATAAAGACGGTAATTTAGCAGGATCATATACTGTAGATGTTGATGATGGCTATGTGACGAAATATGATGAAAATGGTGACAAAATAGGATCAGGTTATTAAGTTTTAATGCAACTCATAATAATGTATAAGAAGTATGTACCTTATAATCAACGACTTCTATAAGAAAGGATTAAATGAAATATGTTTGAAGCGCCTGTTATGGAATGGTTTATAACATCCCTCATTGTATTTGTAATTATTTTATTAGCTGTAGAATTAATCAATTCTATAAGTAAAAATAAGAAAAGAATAATGGACATAGCAATAGAGTTAGACAGTTGGGTAAAATATTGTTTGAGTTTGGCTTATGTTGTCCTTATTTCAATAGGTATCTACGAATTCACGTTTTATTTTATGTTAGAAGCAGCAACACTTTGGGCAATTGTATTTCCAGTTACAATCATTGTCATATTTACACCATACTTACTTTTATTTTTACCATTATTTAAATATACAAGTACTTGGGGAATATTTCCCATTATATTGTGGAGTATGGTCAGCGCATTACCTTTAACTTATGGTATAAATCTATTAATAACTTCAAAAATGAGAACTACTGAATCTGATGTAGTCGCTTATACTAACGGTGAGGAAGTCTTTAAGTATGTCGGTGGCGCTTCGTTGGTTATAGTAGCAGTAACAGCCATGGTATTGATTATTATTAAATCAGTAACAAAAAAATATACAAAAGAATTAATTAGTGAAGAATAATAAAAAACCATCTCCCAATTGCGAGTTTAGCCGCATTTTTGGGAGATGGTTTTATTCTATGAATGTTACGCTTTTTTGTTACCAGGCATTGGGATGTGTAAGTGCATTAAATCAAATTTTTTAATTAATGTGCCAATAATGTAAGCGAGTATTAAGCTAGTAATTGCTACGGC
The DNA here is from genome assembly GCF_902506595.1 of Staphylococcus sp. 8AQ. Lineage (NCBI taxonomy): Bacteria > Bacillati > Bacillota > Bacilli > Caryophanales > Staphylococcaceae > Staphylococcus > Staphylococcus sp. 8AQ. The sequence continues at coordinate 2,258,444 of NZ_LR733871.1, read as the reverse complement.
AATAATTGTTATAGCGGATGATACTGGATTATTAAAGCCAAATAGTACAATGGCACCTGCAATAGGCGTTGCCATACCAGTTACGCCTATTTTTAGACCGCTAAATGTGATAATGCAAGCATTGACCATACCTATAATAGCGTTGGTTCCGTATAATACGGACGCATATTTTACAATTAAATCAATTTGTGTCAATGGTTCTATAAAGACGGCGAAACGATTTGGTTTTTCGCCAATTTTTAAAATATTGAATAGCGTAAAGTTTACAAATGATGCGCCGGTACAAGTAATCGCACCGATAGCCATTGGTAGACCAGTTAGACCTAAAATACTTGCAAGTACCATTGAGCTTAATGGTGTCATACTTGTTACTGGAATAATAAGACCTAATATAATTGCTAATGCATAAGGACTACTATCGCCAACTGAGTTAACAGCGCCGGCAATTTGGTTTAATACGGCTGTGACTCCTGGATTGATTAGAGAAGCGAGTCCATAAACTAATGCTGGTGCAATGAGTATAACTACGATTAAATCTAAACCTTCTGGTACTTTCTTTTGAATAAATTTAATGATGAATGCAACAATATATGCAGCGATAAACGCTGGTAATAAACTGAAATCTTTTAATACTAGACCTACAATAATAGCGAATACTGGTGATACGCCTAAATTGATACATGTGAGTATACCCACTGCGATACCACCTAGACTACCTGCAAGATCCCCGATGTCTTGTAAGAATTTAATATGTAAGATACCACCTATGGCATAGCTTAAGAATGCTTGGGGAAGGAATGTCGCACAAGCTGCACCTGATAATGCTTGTAAGCCTTCCTTACCGTATGGTGCAAATTTTAAAAATAAAGTCATTATAATTAACACGGCGACAAGTGTTCCAACGCCTAAAATAATATTCATGTATATTAACCCCTTTAGTACAATTTAAATACCATCTCTATAAAAAATCATTTCACAATTGTAACATAATGTTCAAAAAATTAAATCGCCCACAAATAATTATTATTAAATATTTAATCTTTTTGAAAATTCAAATTCAGAATTCGAGTTGTAAATCTATATAGAAGTTAAAAAAGTATACAATTCGTTTGGAAATCATTTGTTTATTTTTACAAAATAAATGTTTTAACAATATAGACATAAAATATAACAATTTACATGTATAAATTTATGTTTTGGGGTATATAATATACACAACAGAGGGGGAGATTCTTATGAAATTTTTCAAATTAGATTATCAACACAATAAAGATATTGTCGACGATAATGTTCTAACTATGTTTGTTATTGCTAAAAATAAAGATGAAGTAGAAGAATTTGCTAAAAAATTAGGCTACGCAGTGGAAAACATTAAAAAATTAAGTCAAAAAGAATTTGACCACGAAAAAGAAGTCACTGAACATTATAGATTGGAACATGCAGATCAATATTTATAACGTTTAAGTGCAACAAGTAAAGTAATAAAAGGGGTAAGCTGTAGATTGCTAAATATTGGCAGACTACAGCTTTTTATATATCACTAAAAAACTTATAATTATAGAGTTATTGATTGATATATCAAGTTAAATTCACATTGAATAATATAAAAACGAAAGGTGAATTACTATGAGAGAAATTGAAAAACTTGATAAAGGTATGCCGTATCATTTTGATGATAAAGAAGTAGCAGAGCGTAAAGCAAGAGCTGCGCAATTATGCCAAGAATTTAATACCATTCCAGCTACAGATCCAGAACAACAGGAAAAGAAAATTCGTGAAATATTAGGTTCAGCTGGAGATAACATTTCTTTTCAAGCTACATTCAATTGCGATAATGGAAGAAATATACATGTAGGGCATGATGTATTAACTAATTATAATCTTACTATTTTGGATATTGCACCAGTAACAATAGGTAATCATGTCATGATAGGTCCAAACGTCGATATTTATACTGTTAATCATCCTTTGAGTGCAAAAGGCAGACGAGAATATTTAGCACAAGCAAGCCCAGTTAATATAGGAAATGATGTTTGGATAGGAGGCAAGGTAACTATTACACCAGGTGTTACGATAGGTGATAATGTAGTTATTGCGTCAGGTGCAGTAGTAACAAAAGATATACCTGATAACTCACTTGCAGCAGGTGTACCGGCTAAAGTCATTAAACAATTAGAAGAATAGAGGCATAAACAGTTTTAATGAATCGCTAATTTCTGCAGTGAAGAATAAATCGGCTAATAATAAAGTTTTGAAAAGCTATACGAAAAAGGTCTGTTTAAATATGTAAAATCAATTATTAAGTGCATTAAAATGTAATTTTATACATTTATGTGTAATGATGAACCATTATTGTCTAATTTTTAAAAATTTTCTTGTTATTTACATTTTTCCTTTACAAAATATAATGTATAATGAACAAAAAATAACTAGGAGAATAAACAGACATGATGAAAAACAAATTGACATTAAAAGAGAATATTTTTATCGGATCAATGCTATTTGGTTTATTCTTTGGTGCAGGGAATATCATATTTCCAATTCATCTAGGACAAACAGCAGGATCAAACGTATTTATAGCCAATTTAGGCTTTTTAATTACAGCCATTGGGTTACCATTTTTAGGTATCATAGCAATCGGTATGTCTAAAACAAATGGCATTTTTGAAATTACTTCAAGGGTAAGTAAAACGTACGCATACATATTTACAATAGGTCTATATTTAGTAATCGGACCATTCTTTGCTTTACCTAGGTTAGCAACGACATCATTTGAAATTGCATTTTCACCATTTATCTCACCAGGTGCTGCGAAGATTTATTTACCAGTTTTTAGTATTATTTTCTTCTTATTAGCATGGTTCTTTGCGAGAAAACCATCTAAAATTTTAGATTACATAGGGAAATTTTTAAATCCTGTATTTTTAATCTTATTAGGTATCGTTGTTGTCTTAGCCTTTATCCATCCATTAGGTGGATTAACTAATGCGCCAGTAAGTGCGAATTATAGTAAGAGCCCACTGCTCAAAGGATTTATTGATGGTTATAATACTTTAGATGCATTAGCGTCACTAGCATTTGGTATTATCATCGTAACAACGATTAAAAAGTTAGGTATTACAAATCCTAATAGTATTGCTAAAGAAACAATTAAGTCAGGAACAATCAGTATTGTATTAATGGGTATCATATATAGCTTACTTGCGTTTATGGGTACAATGAGTATCGGTAAATTCAAAGTGAGTGAAAATGGGGGTATCGCATTAGCACAAATCGCGAGACATTATCTTGGAGATTACGGCATCATTATCCTATCATTGATTGTTATTGTGGCATGTTTAAAAACAGCTATTGGATTAATCACAGCCTTTTCTGAAACGTTTACTGAGTTGTTCCCGAAACGTAGCTACTTAATGTTTGCGACAGTAGTCAGTATTTTAGCATGTGTATTCGCTAACGTTGGTTTAACGAAAATCATTATGTATTCAACACCTGTATTGATGTTCATTTATCCATTAGCGATCACAATTATTTTATTAACATTAATTAGTCCATTATTTAACCACTCAACTATTGTTTATAGATTCACGATTTTCTTCACTATGATTGCTTCATTCATTGACGGAGTTAAAGCAAGTCCAGAACCATTTTTAAAAACATCATTTGCTAAATTCGTTATTTCATTAGGTGAAAAATACCTACCATTCTTCGATATTGGAATGGGATGGATTTTACCAGCATTGGTTGGCTTTATTATTGGCTTCATTGTTTACAAAGTTCGTTCAAATAAATCTTCAACAAATGAATAGAATTCTAAGAGTGTATCGCGTCTATCCTTAATAAGATAGGCGCGATTTTTTATATCAATTAAACAAATATTCATTAATATTATATGCGAAATAAAGAAGGCTTAAATAAATATTTATTTTTACTTAATAATGAATTAATAATCATTAATTAAGCTTAATCTAACGAAAATCTAAAGGATGGTTAATATGGAAATGGTAAAGTCTAAGCAAGATTTATACAGAATTATTGATGATTCTGATAAGCAACAGACTTCTAAAATGTTACTTTTAATGGTATTGGGAACGATATTTTTAGATGCATATGATATTACCATTTTAGGAACAATGACTGATCAAATTACAAAAGAGTTTCATTTATCTCCCACAATGTTATCCATTGTGATGACATCTTTACCTGTAGGTGCATTGATAGGTGCGATTTTTGGAGGGAGTTTAGCACACCGTTTTGGGAGAAAAAGAGTCCTTTCTATTTCTCTTTTAATTCTTATCGTTACATCATTATGTGCAGCCATATCACCTAATTTATTTATGTTGTTAATTAGCCGATTTTTAATGGGAATCGCTATTGGTATGGATAGTCCAGTTGCCTTCACATTTATTGCAGAAATTAGTAATAAAGTACAAAGAGGTCGTAATGTTAATTACTGGCAAGTTGTATGGTACATCGCTATTGTAATATCTTCATTAGTGGTCATTATGTTTTCTTATTAGGTGTTGGAGAACTCTTATGGAGAATGGCAGTTGCATTTGTAGGGGGTATTGCCCTCATATTATACATTATGAGATTGAAATACTTGAAAGAAAGTCCGACATGGATTGTTAATCATTTATCTCTTAAAAAAGCATCACTATATATTCAAAAGCATTATGATGTTCAAATTCAATTAGTAGATAACGAAACAGATGTTAAAGAAGTAGACACAGCTAAGGCTGACTATAAAAGACTTTTAAAGCCGCCATACTTAAAAAGAATTACACTAGCAACAGCAATTTCTACCTTACAAGGAATGCAGTATTATGCGGTTGGTTTATATATCCCTATAATTGCAAAATATATGATAAGTGAAGATAAGCTAGGTGTGCTACTTGGGACTGGAATTGTTAATATTGCTGGTATTATTGGTGCTTATTTAGGAGCACAATATACCTATCGGATAGGTACACGTAAACTCACAATGATAGGCTTTGCTATTGTACTCTTTGTCATGATTATGACGGGATTATTATATAGTGTTATGCCTATGATAATTAATTCATGTTTAATCGCACTATTCTTATTTGGACATGCAGGGGGACCAGGCACACAAGGTAAAACGATAGGAGCAATGTCATTTCCAACGCAATTACGTTCACAAGCGACAGGAATTGTAGAATCAGTAAGTAGAACAGGTAGTATTATTGGTACGTTCATATTCCCAATTATTTTAGCAACTGTAGGTTTAAATCAAACCATGTTAATTATTGGTCTTGTACCTTTAATAGGTTTAACAATTACGTTCGTACTGAAATGGGAGCCAGTCGGAAAGAATGTTGAGAATGAACTGTCTAATTAATGCAGACAAAGGGGCTAATTGGGGGAGATGCTTGTATATAACTGTCAGAAAGGGATTAATCGACTGGGGGTAAGTGTTCGGTTTGTCTGAAGTTAGTGTGCCGGAAGTCTAAAAATCTACTTTTCTTCAGTGTGCTATTCCCCTCCCCTATCTAGATTGATATGGCAGATCATTAATAATAAAGAAGACCTTCTCATTGCACATAAAATGCAATAAGAAGGTCTTTAGTTATAATTCAGATATTAGATTATATATCGCTCATTTCAAATATGAGAGCAAAATCTTTATTATTTAGTTAAAAATTCTGAAGTTGTTGTTACTGAAGCGAAGTTTGATAATGCTGAAATATATGCAGTTTGAACATTTTTAGCATCGACTGTTTCGCCATTATACTCTAAATCACAAGTAGCAGTTGTATCTTCAACTAGAATAGGTTGATAGCCAAGTTCAGCCGCAGCTCTTGTTGTAGAATCAATGCACATATGTGTCATCATACCTGTAATCACAAGTTGTTCAACACCTTGTTCTTTTAAAGTGTCTTGTAAAGTTGTACCTAAAAAGCTATTAGGATATTGCTTTTCAATGATAATATCATCAGATTGTACGTTGAATTTTTCATGAATTTCAATACCATTAGTACCTGCTTCAAATAAAGGTGCACCTTCAGTATGATCAATATGTTGAATATAAATAACAGGTAATTGTTGTTCTTTAAATGCATCTTTCAATTGAACCGCTTTGTCAGTAGCAGCTTCAGGATTAATAAGTGGATTTTTACCACCTTCAAAGTAATCATTTTGTATATCTATAATAATGAGTGCTTGTTTTTTCGCCATTTTATCTCTCCTCAACGTTTTGTTAATTCTAACGTATTTAACTTTAAATAATAAATAAAAGCAATTGTGTCTAAATTGTGAGCAAACCTCTTGAAAATTTTGTCAAAAGTATTACAATGGTATCTGTAACGTAATTGAAAACGCTTCTTAATTAGAAGAAGGTGAGTCAAATAGATAAAAGAAAAAAAGAGCAAGCCTTTGCTAATCTTGTACGCGCCTATCGCAAAGAACATGTGGGTAAAGGCCCTGAAAAAATCAATGTTGATTTTAAAGACAATTGGGCAATAGCTTTTATGCAAGGCGCATTAAGTAAAGTTGAAAACTTTTACTTGCGTGATGAACGTAATGAAGAAATGTTACGTCATGCACGAACACAAGAAGTAAAGCGTCTATATGATGAGGTCAATCCTGATGAGATGGAAGAACTTGTCGGTGCTAAATTTGTAAAACTATTTACAGATGTTGATTTAGCTGCTGATGAAGTAGTATCAATATTTGTTTTCGATAAATCAATAGAATAAGCGTGCTGGTGTAAGGTACCTGGTGCTGTTTGCTAACTACGCTTGAATAAAATTAATTATTCAAGGGGGTGATATGTGCAAATAGTAGCAGGTATTTTTGTGTATTAAGAAGTAATTTAAATTTTAAATAAAAAATTTTATAGGAGTGTATTATTTTATGAAAATAGTAGCATTATTTCCAGAATATGTAGAAGGCGAAGAAAATCAAATTTTAAATACTAAAAAAGCAATTGGCTTAAAACCATTTTTAGAAGAAAAAGGACATGAATTAGTTATCTTAACAGATGGTGAAGCTGACTTAGATAAACACTTAGCAGATATGGATATTGTTATTAGTGCACCATTCTATCCAGCATATATGACTAAAGAACGTCTTGAAAAAGCACCAAACTTAAAATTAGCAATTACAGCAGGTGTCGGTTCTGACCATGTTGACTTAAAAGCAGCTAGTGAAAACAATGTGGGTGTTGTAGAAGTAACAGGTAGTAATACAGTAAGTGTTGCCGAACATGCTGTTATGGACTTATTAATCTTACTACGTAATTATGAAGAAGGTCATAGACAATCAGTTGAAGGTGAATGGAACCTTTCTAGAGTTGGTAATGACGCACATGAATTACAAAATAAAACAATCGGTATCTTTGGTTTCGGTAGAATTGGTCAATTAGTAGCTGAACGTTTAGCACCATTTAACGTAACAATTCAACATTATGACCCAATCAACCAAAAAGATAATGAACATTCAAAATTTGTAGACTTTGAAACATTAGTATCAACAAGTGATGCAATTACTATTCATGCACCACTTACACCAGATACAGATACACTATTTAATAACGATGTGTTAAGTAAAATGAAAGAAGGTAGTTATTTAGTTAACACAGCTAGAGGTAAAATTGTAGATACAGAAGCATTAGTAAAACAATTAGAATCTAAACACATTCAAGGTTATGCTGGCGACGTATGGTATCCACAACCTGCTCCTGCAGATCACCCTTGGAGAAATATGCCTAGAAATGCAATGACTGTACACTATTCAGGTATGACATTAGAAGCACAACAACGTATAGAAGAAGGTACAAAAGATATTTTAAATCGTTTCTTTAACAATGAACCATTCCAAGACAAAGATGTGATAGTTGACGGAGGTCAAATCACAAGCGCAAGCTATAACGCAAAATAATTCACACAACACCATAGCCATGGATATTACCTTTTCCCATCTCCCTTAAAAAAATATAAATCTATAATAGAGAAACATTGTTTACCCCTGGACAATGTTTCTCTATTTTTATTATTTAGCATCGATTACAAATTGGTTGTAATTTAGGTTTATCTTTTTCATAATAAACGGATAGATGTCCACATATTAATTGGAATGAGCAAAACTAGACTTTAGTTATAAATTAAAGGAGATAGATTATGTTATTCGAAAGAAATAAACCATTTACGAACGAAACATTACTTGATAAAGAAAATATATTAGAACTGATTCAATTTGAAAGATTTTGTCGTGATAACAGTCTTTGGGACAGTATGTATCAATGTTTTTCAGAAGATTCAACGGTAAATATTTCGTGGTTTAAAGGGTCAGGCGCTGAATTTGTAGAATCATCAAAAGAAATGAATCGTTATGCACCGCATCAAATTTATAATTCACAGATTTGGATTAATCAACATAGAGCAGTTGCAATTATGCAGGCAACAATCCAAGCACGATTACCTATTGAGGATGTTCAAATGCAACTCAATTCAGATGCGAAAATTGTGTATGGATTAGTTAAAGAAGGAGACACTTGGTATATCCAAAATATGGAATGTGTCTATGAAAAAGATAGTCTTACACCTGTCGTACCTTCAACGATTACTATTCCAGACGAACAGTTACAAGCATATCGTTCAAGTTATGCATGCTTAAGTTATTGCCTAAATTACATTGGTTATAGTGTAAATCATGAATTACAAGGTATAGATTGACCAGAGCAATTGAACGATTATTATCAACGTTTAGATCAATGGTTAACTTATCAAAACGACACGATATAAATAAAGGAGTATTAAAGATGAAAAAAATAGACTTACATTCACATTATCTTTCACCAGGATTTGTGAAATTTTTAGATGATTATTTTGATGGTAAAGGTGACGGTGTACCAACGCCTTCATTTTCAATAGATAGTTATTTAAAGTTAATGGAAGATGAAGAGATAGATTATAGTGTATTATCAATTTCAAGCCCACATTTAAGTGCTGCACCAGATAAAGAAATGCTTGAGTTAACTGAAGAAGCGAATACCTATGCTGCTGAGATGGTAACAGCGCATCAAGATAAATTAGACTACTTCGCATCATTACCTCTACCTTTAGTAGAAGAGAGTATTCAAATGATCGACCGTGCCTTAGATGACCAACATGCATTAGGGTTTACATTACCAACCAATGCACGAGGTATTTATTTAGGTGATGATCGTTTAGATAAAATACTTGCTAAACTAGATGAACGTCACGCATTAGTAGCAATTCATCCTAATGAACCTAAACCAGTTAATGATTCAATTAAAGAAAAAATACTATCACCATTGATGGAATTTTTCTTTGATACGACACGTACTATTATTTTCATGAGTCAAAATAATGTGTTTAGTAAATATCCTAATATTAAATGGATTGTGCCACATAGCGGTGCGTTGTTACCAGTTATCGCACAACGTGTGAGCATAGGTAATAAAATGTTTAATGTTGAAAATGGACCGGATGATATAGAACAAGTTATGAAAAACTTATACTTTGATTTAGCCGGTATGGTATTACCTTATCAATTACCAACATTATTAGAAATGGTGGATGAAGATAAAATTGTGTATGGTGCAGATGCGCCTTATACAACTGATGAAGTAATTAAATTATTAGCGAATCAGCTTGAATCTACAGATCAATTATCTAATGAACAAAAAGAAAAATTCTTATATAACAATGCAAGTAAATTGTTAGGATTTTCAAATAAATAATAGTATTTAAAAAAGGAGCGTTCCGATTGGAATGCTCCTTTTATATTTTGAATAAGTTATGACAATAAATCAGAATAAATCTTTTGTCCTCTTAATATTTCATCAATTATACATGATAGTGCTATACTTGAGTAAAGCGTTTTCCTAAAAATTTGGTCATTATAAAAAATATAGATAGAGGTGTTCAATAATGAATTTAGTCGCAATACTTATTGGTTTAGGACCACTAATTGGTTGGGGTCTATTTCCAACTATAGCTTCAAAATTCGGTGGTAAACCAGTAAACCAAATTATAGGTGCTACGGTCGGAACATTAATTTTTGCCATTGTGTTCTTTGCATCGACAAGTCATAGTTTCCCAACAGGTATGGATTTATTCTTTGCACTGTTATCAGGCGCAGGGTGGAGTTTTGGTCAAATCATGACATTCAAAGCATTTGAATACGTAGGATCATCACGTGCAATGCCAGTAACAACAGCATTTCAATTGTTAGGTGCTTCTTTATGGGGCGTCTTTGCACTTGGTAACTGGCCTGGTGTTACAAATAAAATTATCGGATTTATCGCATTAATTGTTATTTTAATTGGTGCGCGTATGACAGTTTGGGATGAGCATCCAGAAGCAACAAATAGCAAATTATTAAGAAAAGCAGTTGTGATTTTATTAATTGGTGAAATTGGTTATTGGTTATATTCAGCAGCACCACAAGCGACAGATATTGGTGGTAAAGCAGCATTCTTACCACAAGCAATCGGTATGGTTATTGTAGCTGTAATTTATGGATTGATGAACATGAAAGAAAGTAATCCATTTACTATGAAAGTAACATGGTTGCAAATTATCTCAGGTTTCTTCTTTGCATTTGCAGCATTGACATATCTTATCTCTGCACAACCAAATATGAATGGTTTAGCAACAGGGTTCGTACTATCTCAAACTTCTGTTGTGCTTGCAACATTAACTGGCATTTACTTCTTAAACCAACGTAAAACATCTAAAGAAATGTTAGTTACTGTCATTGGATTAGTACTTATTTTAGTAGCAGCAACGGTAACAGTATTTATCAAATAATTAAGTGGAGTGAGTTTAATGAAGAAAACAGCATTACTCAATAGTCATGTATCAAAAGCTATCGCAACGATTGGTCATTATGATTTACTAACAGTTAATGACGCGGGAATGCCTATCCCAAATGATGACAGAAGAATAGATTTAGCAGTAACAAAGGAATTACCTAAATTCATTGATGTACTAGAAACAGTATTATCTGAAATGAAGATTCAAAAAATCTATTTAGCTGAAGAAATCAAAATAAATAATGCGACACAGTTAAAACAAATTAAAGATTTGATTGATGATGACGTAGAAATTGAATTTATTCCTCATTCAGAAATGAAAGCATATTTAAGTCACCCATTAAATAAAGGAAATATACGTACTGGTGAAACTACACCATTCTCTAATATCATCCTTGAATCAAACGTAACATTTTAACAAATTGAAATGGAGAGATTGTTATGACGAATAAAGTCGTTATCTTGGGATCTACAAATGTAGACCAATTTTTAACAGTTGAACGATATGCCAAACCAGGGGAAACATTACATGTGGAAAAAGCACAACAATCCTATGGTGGCGGTAAAGGTGCCAACCAAGCTATTGCAACAGCACGTATGAAAGCTAATACGACATTTATTTCTAAAGTAGGTAAAGATGGATTAGCGCAATTTATGTTTGACGATTTTAAAGATGCAGGTATGAATATAGATTATATTTTAGAATCTGAAACTGAATCAACTGGCCAAGCATTTATCACTGTTGACGCGCAAGGTCAAAATACGATTTACGTCTATGGCGGTGCAAATATGGCCATTACACCAGAAGATGTTGTTAGTGCTAAAGAGGCAATTACACAAGCAGATTTCATTGTTGCACAGTTAGAAGTACCGGTACCAGCAATCATTGAAGCTTTCAAAGTAGCAAGAGCAGCAGGTGTAACGACAGTCTTAAATCCAGCACCAGCCAAGGAATTACCACAAGAATTATTGGAATTAATTGATGTGATTGTGCCTAATGAATTTGAAGCAGAAATATTATCAGGCACTCCTGTCACAGATGAAGCGTCTATGGCACAAAATGCGAATTATTTCTTAGGATTAGGTGCAAAAGTGGTCATCATTACTTTAGGAGAACAAGGTACATATTATGCCGTTGAAAATGACTCCGGATTAGTACCAGCTCAAAAAGTAAAAGCTATTGATACAACAGCAGCAGGAGATACTTTTATCGGCGCTTTCGTCAGTCGATTTAATATGGAAGAACGTAACCTTGTAGAAGCCATTGATTTTGCTAACAAGGCAGCCTCACTTACAGTACAAAAATCAGGCGCACAAGCCTCTATTCCTTTAGCAGAAGAGGTAGAATAATCATATAAACCTCTGATAGTCTTCTTTTTGAACGGCTAATCAGAGGTTTTTAATTTCTAAAAAGTATTAATCAAATCAATCATTTGAATTATAAAGAAAGATATCTTATATTTAATAGTACACCGGGTGTACTATTAAATAATTACTTTTGAAATAGGGGCAATAAAATGAATATTAATCAACTAGAACAATCCATTAACCAATTTCATGTTGTAATGATGCACATTAATAAAGAAATCGATGACATGGTTAAAGAAACAGGACTTGATGATGTATTATCAAGAGAACAAATTGAAGCACTTAGAATGATACAAGCTAATGGTTCAATGACTGTTGGAGAATTAGCCACACAGCAAAATATATTTAAGACGGCAGCCTCAAAGAGAATAAATAAACTGCAAGACAAAGGCTATGTAGCGCAAGCACCTTCTGATAATAAGCGAATTAAATTAATCACATTAACTGATGAGGGAGAGAAATTGATTAGTGAAGTTACTTCAAAAATTGCTAATGCTTTGAAATCAAGATTAAATAATGAATTTAGTGAGCAAGAACTTATCGACTTCGTGAATCAACTCGATAAACTAGAACAAGTATTAAGCAGACATCATTAAACATTCATTTAAAGGAGAGATAAAGATGAAAACAGATATGAGGGCAATGGTTATCTATCAATATGGAAATAACCCTGTAACTGAAACACGTATGCCGATACCAAGTATGAATCCAAATGAAGTAAGAGTAAAAATTATAGCAGCAAGTATAAATCCTATAGATTCTAAAATTAGAGATGGTGAGTTACGTATATTATTGAAATATCAATTCCCGCTCATACTAGGAAATGATTTTTCTGGTGTCATTACAGAAGTTGGTAGTAACGTAAAACAATTTAAAATTGGAGACGAGGTATATGGTCGCCCACGTAAAAAGAAAATAGGCACATTTGCAGAGTATATTTCAATTGATGAACATGATATTGCTTTAAAACCAAATAATTTAACTTTTGAAGAAGCAGCGAGTGTACCTCTTGTTGGTCTAACATCATATCAAGCGCTTAATGATATGATGAAACTTAAAAAAAGTGATAAAGTATTAATTCAAGCTGGATCAGGTGGTGTAGGTACATTTGCTATTCAATTAGCTAAAGCAATGGGATTATTTGTAGCGACAACAGCAAGTCCAAAAGGATATGACCTTGTATCACAATTAGGTGCTGATAAAATAATTAATTATAGAGAACAAAACTTTTGGGAAGAAATATCAAACTATGATGGTGTATTTGATACATTGGGTGAAGATAATTTGAATCATTCATTTGAGGTACTCAAGACTGGCGGTACAGTGGCATCAGTTTCAGGTATTCCAACAGCTAAACTAGGACGACGTTTGAAACTTGGATTTGCTAAAACTACCCTATTAGGCTTGGCATCCTTAAAATTATTACTTAAAGCGAAGAAACATCATGTCAATTATGAATTTTTATTTATGGAACCTAGCGGCGAACAGCTTGAAATCATTCGCAACTTAATTGAAAAAGGTCAAATTAAACCAGTTATAGATAGAGTATATGATTTTAAAGATACTCAACAAGCTATTGAATATTCAAATAGCGGTAGAGCTAAAGGGAAAATTATTATTAAGATGGAAGATAAATAGAGAATAGGGAGCCGATACAATGAAAAAAATAATGATAGTAAATACAAGTACTGATGTCTTTGAAGGTACTGAAATACCAACTGGTTTATGGTTAAGTGAACTCGTACATTTTTATAATCAATTTAGAAGTGATGACTACCAAGTCGATTTATTCAACATTACTGGTGGCAACACACCTATCGATCCAGTAAGTCTTGGACGTCTAACATTAGATAAAACGACTAAATCATATTTATATGATGAGAACTTTATGAATTTATTGAAGTATTCACAACCTATTGCTGAAGCGGACCCTAAGCAATATGACGCCATTTATTTTACAGGTGGTCATGGTGTGATGTTTGATTTTCCTGATAATAAAGATGCACAAAATGCAATTAATGAAATTTATAATCATGGTGGTATTGTTTCAGCTGTATGTCACGGCATCGCAGGATTATTAAATGCTAAGAATAGTAAAGGACGTTTCATTATTGATCAACATCAATTGACTGGATTTTCAAATGTAGAAGAAGTGTTGGCCAATCGTAAAAATGTCGTTCCTTTTAAATTAGAAGACGAAATTAAACGTCGTGGCGCACATTATAGTAAAGCTAAATTGCCATTTCGTCCATATGTTGTTGTTGATGGACAAATCGTTACTGGCCAAAACCCACAATCACCAGAACATGTTGCCCGTGAAGTAAAAGCATTGTTAAATAAATAGATTAGAATAAAAAAGAGTACTTGATTATAGTTGAAATCAAGTACTTCTTTATTATGAAGATTAAATGATTAAACTTTTCGATAGCGTTTGAGTCCAATGATATTGAGTAGAATGAAAATAATGATAAATAAACAAAGTATCATTACATCAAACCAAATATGATACCAACCTTGCCCTTTAATCATAATATTTGTTAAAGCGTCACCAGCATATCGAAGTGGGAACAAGTAGCCAATATTACTTAACCAAGGTGTCATGTTTTCTAGTGGAAAGATACCAGAAAAGAACACTTGTGGGATGGCAACGATAGGTATGAATTGAACCATTTGAAATTCTGAATTAGCAAATGTAGAGATAAATATTCCCATTACTAAAGCTGTAATAGCTAGTAAAATATTAATGAGCAAGACATACCCCAGACTACCTGCTAAGTTGATACTTAATAAATAGATTGAAAACAGGACAATGATAAGCGTTTGTATAATAGCGAAAATACCGTAGCCGAATAGATAACCAAAGACAATTTCACTACGTCTGATAGGAGTTGATAACACACGTTCTAAAGTACCTGTCGTACGTTCACGCAGTAGTGCAATTCCTGAAATAAGAAAGACGAAGAAAAATACAAAGAATCCCATTAAAATTGGGAACATTTTATCAAAATAGTTACTATCTTTGTCTCCATATAAATAGCTATTGTCTATTTTAGTATCTTCTGATTGTTTTCCTTTTGCAGCTTGAGGCATAGAATTGATTATCTTTTTAACGTCAGACATTTTATTTTTCTGAATTGACTGATGTAATAATTGTTTAATTGAACCTGATTTACTTGGATCTTCGTTTGTATATGTGACATGCAAAGTATGTTTATCTTGATAAATATAGGCATCTAAATCGTTGTTTTCTATTTTAGATTTAATATTTTTGTCTGAATCAAAGTGTTTAAAAGAAACATCATCATTTTTAATATTATCAGTAACATGGCTTGATACAGAATCGGCAACACCAATTTTCAAATCGGTATCTTCATCAGAATTAAATACAAAATACATGAGTGTGAGAACTAATAAAGGTGCTAAGAACATAAGTGCCAATGTGCGCTTATCTCTTAGTAATTCTATAATGACACGTTGAATGATAGCCATCAGTTTCATTAGTGTTTAACCTCCTCTGCTTTTATAAAGACTTCTTCAATTGTTTTGACTTTGAATTTTTGTTTTAATTCATTAGGTGTTCCTATAGCAAATAGTCGTCCTTCAACTATGAGACCTATTTTGTCACAACGTTCAGCTTCGTCCATTACATGTGTAGTGACAATGACACTTTTACCTTCATGAGTTAAATTTTTTAATTGAGACCAGACCTGTTGTCGCAGCTTAGGATCAATACCGACAGTCGGTTCATCTAGTATGATAAGGCTTGGATTAGCTAATAGTGTAATTGCCAGTGATAATCGACGTTTCATACCACCGGAGAATGTATTAACAGTCTTAGTTAGTGAATTTTCTAAATTGACTAATTGTAAATTTTTACCAATACTCTGTTTTAATTGTTCACCTTTTAATTCTGCTAAATGACCAAAAAAGGTTAAATTCTCTTTAGCTGATAATGATTCATATAGTGCATCAGTTTGTCCCATATAACCAATATGACTCAATACACGTCGATGGGGCATTTTTTTATTAAAAACTTGTGTTGAACCAGAATTTAATTTTTCCATACCTAATAAGCATTTAATTGTTGTTGTCTTACCTGAACCACTTGGACCAATTAGTCCTAATAGTTCTCCTTCATGAATTTCAAGGCTAATATGATCTAATACTTTATGTTTATCGTATATTTTTACTGCATCAGTTAATGCTGCGATTGGCTTTGTCATATTCATTTACCTCCTTATTTGACACTGTGTCTAATTACTGTATATTCAATATAAATCAGATTTACATATAAAAGTATATTAATTGAAAAGTATTAGACAAATCATAAATAGATGTTCAATAAAGTTAGTGAGATGAAGAAAATGGATGAACAAGTGGTTGATAAACGTGTATATAAAACGTTAATGAGAATAGAAAAAGGCATAATTAAGTTATTAGAAAATAAATCATATAATGAAATTACTGTAAAAGGCATTTGTCTTAAAAGTGGTATTAGTAGAGGGACTTTCTATCAACATTATAAAGATAAAGATGATTTTTTATTTAAATATCAGCAAGCAATGATGAAGAAAGGAAAGAAACGCTTAGCGAACATTCACTTTACACATCGTCTTCAATTTTTTGAATATGCTTTGAACTTTTGGCTTAATGAAGGGGAATTATTCCTATTATTGTTAAAAGATAATGGTGCTTATACTATTCATCAAGTAATGAAGCAGAATTTACAGCAAAATATTGAAGTACAGTTAATACCTATCGTCAATACTCAAACATTAACGACTAAAGAAAAATATTTTTTAATTATTTTTATGAGCAATGCAGTCTTTGGTGTTTTACAAGATTGGGTAAAGCGTGGCAGACAAGAATCACCTAAAGAATTAACCTTAATTATTGATAAAATTTTTAACACAGTATTTGCCTAATAAGAATTTAAAATACATCAGTATCAAGGAAATTATTTTTAGAATGGCACTATTTTTATTATGTTACACATATCTATAATAATAAAATAAATTATTAAATACGCGCATAAGATCACCTTACTAAGACACATAGTAAGGTGATTTTTTGTATATAGAATAGACATTTTTGATGGGGTTAATATATCAGTATCTATCCCATATTTAAAGGCACAAATTTAATAAATATATGGAATTTTAATGAAAATTATTATCAATTATATTGACAATAATATCTTAGTCGTATATTATCTTCTTTAAATCGTAATAATTACGATTTATTTCGTGCAACTATTTTGCATTTTTGGATATATAGGTCAGAACTGGCTTATATCAATAAATGTAAAAAGAATTTACAACATAAAGGAGTATTATATGCAACGACAAGTTGTTGAATTTTCTAAGTATAATCCGTCTGGAAATATGACTATTCTTGTACATTCACAACATTGTCCAAGTGACTATGCAAGGATTGCCAATCAACTAATGGCATCTACACATGTATGTTGTGAACAAGTAGGATTTATAGAATCTATGAAGCAAGACAGCGGTGAGACATTTCGTTTGGTCATGAGTGGAAATGAATTTTGTGGCAATGCAACAATGTCTTACATTCAATATTTAAAGGAGCACAAACTACTGACATCAAAACAATGTTATGTCGATGTATCTGGATGTGAAAAGTTAGTACCTTGCACGATACATGATTATCAATTATATGAAGTTGGCATGCCCCAAGCACAGCAAGTATCACAGGAATATTTACATATTGGGCAACAGGTATGGCAAGCGATAAAGGTGACATATGACTCATATGTACATTATGTCATTCCAATAGAAGAGATTTCGCCGTTCATTAAGCATCAAATAGAGCAATATGTTAAAAATCAGCAGTGGGATAATCAATATAAAACCATTGGCATCATGTTATTTCATGTGCAAAAACAATTTCTCCACCCTTTAATTTATATACCAGAAGTGGAAAGTTTAATTTGGGAGAATAGCTGTGGTTCTGGGGCGGCTACTATAGGTGTATTTAATAATTATCAAAGTCAAAATCCGTGTGCTGATTACATTGTATATCAACCAGGTGGCAGTATTTCAGTAACATCTAAGCACTGCCCGACTCATGGATATCGTACTTCAATTAAAGGTAGCGTATCTACTGTTGCATCAGGAAAAGCTTATATAGAACAGGAGACGATGGTAAATTGATGAATTCAAAGATAGAGATAGATCATCTTTTACAACAATACTTAAATCAATTTGAAAAGGTGTATCAAGATGTGATTCAGAATCCAAATGACATTAATAAGTTAGAAACATTGGTTGATAGCTATAGTCAATTCATATTGGATTCAACACAGCAAGAACAATTTGTAGCTTGGCAAGATGAAGAGAGAAAACATCAACTCACGCAACAACTACAAGACATTACAGCACAGTGTGTAAAACAAGTTGAAATGATAAGAGCAAGACGATTGTTAGACGGTAAGACGTCTACCTCAGGATACTTTGACAACATTGAACATTGCATTGATGAAGAGTTTGGACAATGGCGTATATGTAAGGATGATAAATTGTTACTTGTTGGATCAGGTGCGTATCCAATGACATTAATACAAGTTGCTAAAGAAACTGGTGCTTCTGTTATTGGTATCGATGTTGATAGTGAAGCTGTGGACTTAGGTCAACGTGTCGTTAATGTATTAGCACCTAACGAAAATATTGAAATATCAAACAAAACTGTAGATCAAATACCAGATATCAATGAAGTGACACATATTATTTTTAGTTCAACCATACCTGTTAAATATGACATCTTAGACCAACTATTTGAATTAACGAACGATAACGTGGTTGTAGCTATGCGTTATGGCGATGATCTGAAATCGATATTTAATTATCCCTCACAACCAACATTAACGCATCATTGGCAATGTGTTTATCGATTAGTACAAGAGAATCAAATTTTTGATATCGCATTATATCAAAAGCCTTTGTTGAAAGAGGATAAACCGTATGTCTAACGTATTAATTATTGGTAGTGGTCCTGTTGGCGTACAACTAGCACAAATTTGTCATCAATTATCAATTAAAGATATAGATATGGTTGGTCGTGCTACTACATCCGAGAAATCGTTAGCAGTCTATAACGGTTATCAACACGACGGTATGTTCAAAGTTACAACGCAAAATGAAGCTCATAGTCAATTTGCAGGGGAATTCCGAATTCGTCGTTTTTATAAAGACATTCAACATGTGAATCAACTATACGACACAATTATTTTGGCATGTACTGCTGATGCGTATTGTTCTATGCTGCGTCAATTAGATTCCAATACATTGCAAAAGATCAAAGATATTATATTAGTGTCGCCGACGTTCGGTTCGCATATGATGATAGAACAATTAATGAAAGACAAGAATGAGGATGTTGAGATCATTTCATTTTCAACATACCTAGGAGATACAAGAATCATAGACTCGTCCCAACCTCATCGTGTACTTACAACAGGAGTGAAATCGAAGTTATTTGTAGGTTCGAATAAACAATCATCAAAATTAATGAATCAATTACAGCTATTATTTAAGAGATTAAACATAAAGCTTTCAGTGATGAATACACCGTTACATGCGGAAATACGTAATAGTTCATTATATGTACATCCGCCATTGTTTATGAATGATTTTTCATTAAAAGCTATTTTCGAAGGTACAGATGTACCTGTTTATGTATATAAATTATTTCCAGAAGGACCAATTACAATGACGCTAATTAGTGAAATGCGTCAGATGTGGCAAGAGATGATGGCAATTTTACAGAAATTAAGTGTGCCCTCAGTCAATCTTTTGAAATTTATGGTTAAAGAAAATTATCCAGTGAGACCAGAAACGTTAAACGAGGCAGATATCAGTCAATTTGAATCTTTACCTAGCGTAAAACAAGAATATCTACTCTATGTGAGATATTCAGCTATATTAATTGATCCATTTTCACAACCAGATCAAGAGGGTCGCTATTTCGACTTTTCAGCGGTTCCGTTCAAACAGTTATATCAAAACGAAAAGGGTGTCGTACATATACCAAGAATGCCTAGTGAAGATTATTATCGTACAACGGTTATTCAGTCTATTGGTAAAGCTTTAGAAGTGCCTACACCTATGATAGATGAATTGTTGGAGAGATATAAAACGTATTGTCGACATTACCAAAGCCAACATCCACATCAATCACTATCTTCTCAATTTGAGCTTAACCATTTCCAACAGGATATTTCACTCATTACAACTTATTTAGCAATGCAATAGGGATTTTTTAAAGATTTGAGGTTTTAAGAAGAGACAACACACTTTTCAATATAGAAAGAGGAAAAATTAATGAAAACAAAAACTAAAATAAGCGCAATTTTATTAGCATCAGGAATTGTATTAGCGGGATGCGGTGGCGATAAGGCATTACAAGATAAAAAGGATCAAAAGACATTATCCTATACAACTGTAAAAGATATTGGTGATATGAACCCTCATGTTTATGGTGGATCAATGTCAGCGGAAAGTATGATATATGAACCATTAGTACGTAACACTAAAGATGGTATCAAACCATTATTAGCTAAGAAATGGGACATCTCTAAAGACGGCAAGACGTATACGTTTCATTTAAGAAAGGACGTCAAATTCCATGATGGTTCAAAGTTTAATGCAGACGCTGTGAAGAAAAATATTGATGCCATACAACAAAACAAAAAGTTACATTCATGGTTAAAGATTTCGACATTAATTGATGATGTCAAAGTGAAAGATACATACACGGTACAAATTCATTTGAAAGAAGCATATCAACCTGCATTAGCAGAATTAGCAATGCCTCGTCCATATGTGTTTGTATCACCTAAAGACTTTAAACATGGAACGACTAAAGATGGTGTGAAATCGTTTGATGGTACAGGTCCGTTCAAAATGGGCGAACATAAGAAAGATGAATCTGCTACCTTTAATAAAAACCAACACTATTGGGGAGAATCTTCTAAATTAAATAAGGTAGAAGCAAAGGTTAAACCAGCAGGAGAAACAGCATTCTTATCTATGAAAAAAGGTGAGACTAACTTTGCATTTACTGATGATCGAGGTACAGATAGTTTAGATAATGATAGTTTAAAACAACTCAAAGAAACTGGAAATTACCAAGTCAAACGTAGCCAACCGATGAATACCAAAATGATTGTTGCTAACGCTGGTAAGAAAGATAGTGCGGTAAGTAACAAATCGGTTAGACAAGCCATTGGACACATGGTTGACCGCGATAAAATCGCAAAAGATATTCTTGATGGAGAAGAAAAACCAGCTACACAACTTTTTGCAAAGAACGTGACAGATATTAATTTTAATATGCCTACGCGTCAATTTGATAAGAAAAAGGCTGAAGCATTATTAGATAAAGCAGGCTGGAAGTTAAATAAAGATAAACACGTACGTCAAAAAGACGGTAAAGACTTAGCTATGTCAATGTACTATGACAAAGACTCAACAAGTCAGAAAGAACAGGCAGAATTTTTAGAAGCAGAATTTAAAAAGTTAGGCGTCAAATTAAATATAAATGGTGAAACATCAGATAAAATTGCTGAACGTCGTACATCTGGTGACTATGATTTAATGTTCAATCAGACATGGGGATTACTTTATGATCCACAAAGTACTATTGCTGCATTCAAATCAAAAACAGGTTATGAAACTGCTACATCAGGTATTAAAGACAAACAACAGTTATATAACAATATCGACAATGCATTCAAAATTAAAAATGCGAAAGAACGTTCAAAAGCTTATCAACACATTTTAAAACAAGTCGATGATGAGGGTGTCTTTATTCCAATTTCTCATGGCAGTATGACCGTAGTAGCACCTAAAGACTTAAAAAATGTATCCTTCACGCAATCACAATATGAATTACCATTTAATGAAATGCAATATAAATAAAGGAGCATCTAAATGTTCAAATTAATAATAAAACGTATTGCACTCATGTTTCCGTTATTGATTGTAGTGAGTTTTATGACATTTATGATGACGTACCTATCCAATGAAGATCCTGCTGTAACGATTCTACATGCACAAGGAACACCGAATGTTACAGAGCAATTAATTACTGAGACGAAAAAGAAGTATGGTCTTGATGCACCTATTCTTATTCAATATAAAGAATGGTTACAACAAGCAATACAATTTAAATTTGGGACAAGCTATATTACAGGAGACCCGGTTTCAGAACGTATAGGTCCTGCATTTATGAATACATTAAAATTAACATTAATTTCTAGTCTATCAGTTATGGTGACATCTATCTTTTTAGGTGTGGTGAGTGCACTAACTAGAGGTCGTAGTACAGATCGAGTAATACGATTGATAGCATTCTTTTTAACAGCTTTACCATCATATTGGGTAGCATCAATGCTCATTATTTTTGTATCAGTTAAGTTAAATTTATTACCAACATCAGGATTAACTGGACCAGAAAGTTATATTTTACCCGTTGTAGTTATTACAATGACGTATGCTGGTATTTACTTTAGAAATGTACGACGAGCGATGATTGAACAACTTAATGAGGAGTATGTGATGTATTTAAAAGCGAGTGGTGTACATACTATAACCTTATTAAAACACGTATTACGCAATGCATTACAAGTCGCTGTATCTATTTTCTGTATGTCGATACCTATGATTATGGGTGGTTTAGTCGTTGTTGAAAATGTCTTTGCTTGGCCAGGATTAGGACAATTGAGTATTAAAGCAATTGTCGAACATGATTTTCCAGTTATACAAGCTTATGTGTTAATTGTTGCAGTATTATTCATTGTCTTTAACACACTGGCAGATATTATTAATGCCTTGTTGAATCCTAGGTTGAGGGAGGCGACAAGATGATGATTATAAAACGATTATTACAAGATAAAGGTGCAGTGATTGCATTAATTGTTATAGCGACTTATATCATACTCGGGTTAACAGCACCGCTCATTACAGTCCATGAACCCAATCATATCGATACAGCGAATAAATTTGCTGGTATTAGCACATCACATTGGTTAGGCACAGACCATTTAGGAAGAGATATATTGACTAGGATTATTTATGCTATTCGACCAAGCTTATTATATGTATTGATTGCATTATTTGTATCGGTCGCAATTGGAGCCATACTCGGATTTATATCTGGATATTTCCGGGGTTATATTGATGCATTGATTATGCGATGTTGTGATGTCATGTTGGCATTCCCAAGTTACGTTGTCACTTTAGCGTTAATTACATTATTCGGAATGGGTGTGGAAAATATTATTCTGGCATTTATACTTACACGTTGGGCATGGTTCTGCCGTGTAATACGTACTAGTGTCATGCAATATACCGCAGCCGATCATGTAAAATTTGCTAAAACGATTGGTATGAGTCATTTATTGATTATTCGTAAACATATTCTTCCATTAACATTAGGCGATATTGCCGTTATTTCTAGTAGTGCCATGTGTTCTATGATATTACAAATGTCAGGATTTTCATTTTTAGGTTTAGGAGTAAAAGCACCAACAGCGGAGTGGGGCATGATGTTAAATGAAGCACGTAAAGTGATGTTTACTCATCCTGAATTAATGGTGACTACTGGTATTGTTATTGTCATTATTGTTATGGCATTCAATTTTCTATCAGATGCGTTGCAAGTGGCAATAGATCCACGCATTTCTTCAAAAGAAAAATTACGTGCAGTTAAGAAAGGTGTGATGCATGAATGACGTTGTTAAAAGTAAATAATTTAACAATTATAGATTCTTGGACAGGTAATGTACTTGTTGATGATATTAACTTTCAAGTTGAACATGGTGAAACACTAGGTTTAATAGGTGAAAGTGGTAGTGGTAAATCCATTACTTGTAAATCATTAATTGGACTTAATCCTAATCGTCTTAAAGTTACTGGAGACATTTGTTTTGAAGGTCAACAACTATTGAATTTGTCAGAGCAACAATTACGACAATATAGAGGTAAAGATATTGCGATGGTCATGCAGCAAGGTGCAAGAGCTTTTGATCCGTCATCAAGAGTCGGCAAACAAATGATGGAAACAATGCAAGCTCATACATCATTATCAACACAAGAAATTGAAGAAACGCTTATTAAATATATGACGTATATGAATTTAAAAGATCCTAAAACCATTTTGGCATCTTATCCATATATGTTGTCAGGTGGCATGCTGCAACGGTTAATGATTGCTTTAGCATTAGCATTAAAACCAAAACTCATTATTGCAGACGAACCAACAACTGCATTGGATACGATTAATCAATTTGACGTGTTGGAAGCATTTGAAGATATTAAACAACATTTTGATTGTGCCATGATATTTATTTCGCATGATTTAACAGTTATTCATAAAGTTGCAGATAATGTACTCGTTATGAAAGAGGGACAATTGGTTGAAGAAGGAACTAAAGAAGCGGTCTTGCATGATCCTCAACATGAGTACACGAAATATTTATTATCCACAAAGCAAAAGGTGAATGATTATTTTCAACGTGTAATGAGAGGAGATTGTCATGCTTAAAATATCAAATGTTGAAAAGCATTATGACAAACGAACGCGATTTAGCTCTAAAACAGAACCTATCGTTAAAGATGTAAGCTTCGATTGTCCTGTAGGTCAATCTATCGCTATTATCGGTGAGAGTGGCAGTGGTAAGTCTACACTAAGTCGTATGATATTAGGCATTGAAAGACCAGACAAAGGTAACGTGACATTAAATGAGCAACCGATGTATATAAAAAAGGTAAGACGTCATCAAATTAGTGCAGTATTTCAAGACTATACATCGTCATTACATCCTTTTCAAACTGTAAGAGATATTTTATTCGAAGTCATGTGCCAGTGCGATAAACAAAGCTTGAAAGAAATGGAAACAACGGCAACTCAATTATTAGATGAGGTAGGATTATCCAGTAATTTTCTAGAAAAATATCCCAATATGCTATCGGGCGGAGAGGCACAACGTGTTGCTATTGCAAGAGCAATATGTATTAACCCAACATATATTTTATTTGATGAAGCCATAAGCGCGCTAGACATGTCGATACAAACTCAAATTCTAGATTTATTGAAACGGTTAAAAGAAGAACGGAACTTAAGCTATATATTTATTACGCATGATATTCAAGCGGCAACGTATTTATGTGATCAATTAGTTATTTTTAAAAATGGTCAAATTGTGGAAAGCCTTTCCACATGCCATTTAAATACAACACGTAATGCTTATACAAGAGCGTTAATAGAGAAACAACTATCATTCTAAGGAGTGAGTTAATGAAAGGTGCAATGGCTTGGCCATTTCTAAGATTATATATACTAACTCTCATGTTCTTTAGTGCGAATGCCATTTTGAATGTGTTCATTCCATTACGAGGTCATGATTTAGGTGCAACCAATACAATGATAGGTATCGTTATGGGTGCCTACATGTTGACTGCAATGGTCTTTCGTCCATGGGCAGGACAAATTATTGCACGTGTTGGTCCAATTAAAGTACTACATATTATTTTGATTATTAATGCTTGTGCACTGATATTATATGGATTTACTGGATTAGAGGGATATTTTTTAGCAAGAGTGATGCAGGGTGTATGTACGGCGTTCTTTTCGATGTCGCTACAACTAGGTATTATAGATGCTTTACCTGAAGAACATCGCTCAGAAGGTGTCTCTTTATACTCTCTATTTTCAACGATACCTAATTTAGTAGGACCACTCATTGCTATAGGTATTTGGCATCTGGATCGAATGTCAGTATTTGCCGTAGTCATGATTGCTATAGCGTTAACGACAACATTCTTTGGTTATCGTGTCTCATTTGCAGGTAAGGAACCTGATACTAGTCACAAAGTTGAACCCTTACCCTTTAATGGTGTGACTGTGTTTGCCCAATTCTTTAAAAATAAGGAACTCTTAACGAGTGGGTTGATTATGATTATCGTGTCGATAGTCTTTGGCGCAGTGAGTACATTTGTTCCATTATATACTGTGAAATTCGGATTTGCAGACGCCGGTATATTCTTAACGATTCAAGCGATAGCGGTGGTATTAGCTAGAATTTATTTACGTAAATACATTCCATCTGATGGGTTATGGCACCCGTTGTATATGGTGAGTGTGCTGATGTTGCTTGCCGTTGCAGCGATGTTAGTTGCTATTGGACCTAACATACACGCACTCATATTTTATAGTAGTGCCATATTGATTGGTACGACACAAGCACTTGTTTATCCAACGCTAACATCATATCTAAGTTTTGTGTTACCGAAAGCTGGTCGTAATATGCTATTGGGTTTATTTATTGCATGTGCAGATTTAGGTGTGTCATTAGGTGGAAGTCTGATGGGCCCCTTATCAGATTTAGTAGGATTTAGCTGGATGTATACTATTTGCGGATTGCTCGTTGTGTGTATGATCGTGATGAGTGTGTTTAAAGGGACGCGTTATGTTAAATAGAAAGGCCTGTTTTAGACGCAGTCATTGAATTAGAAATATTAAGCGGTTGTTTTTTAAACTAAGTGATTGTCTACTTTTTGATGTGAAAATGTGTTCTGAAGTAGTACTCAGGTATCTCTATATTTGTGATTTTATATTATGTATAAAGATTAACAAGCCCTTATGAGTGGAATAGATGTAATATCACAATAAGAAGGGTCGTATAACCATGATTAGAGATATTAATGAAGTCACTGTTCCAGATAGTAAGATTGTTCAAGATGCACAAGGTATTGTTCACGAATACGGAAATGAATTAATTTGGAATCATTCAAATAGAGTCTATTTATTTGGAGAAGTTAAAGGTATTCAAGATAAACTTAAATATGATAAAGAGTTATTATATATTACTGCTTTATTCCATGATTTAGGTCTTACAAATCAATATAGTAGTGATGATTTGCGTTTTGAAGTAGACGGCGCTAATGCGGTGAGACAATTTTTAGAAACGTATAACTATGATGAACGAGATTTACAATTAGCTTGGGATTCTATTGCATTGCATACGACACTTGGAGTTGCAGAGCATAAAGAGAATAACGTAGCACTGTTATACCATGGTGTTGGTATGGACGTTATGGGAGATAACTGGAATCAATATTCTGATGAAATTCGAAAAGCAGTCGTAGATAAATTTCCACGTGGCAATTTTAAACATGATGTGATTCGAGCTTTCTACGATGGATTCAAACATAAACCAGAAACAACATTTGGTAATATCAAATCTGACGTTATTAAATATTTTGAACCAGAATATCCTCAAAATAACTTCTGTTCATGTATTTTACGTTCAAATTGGGATCATTAGATTTGGAACTTAAGTTCGACGGAATATGAAAATTAAATAGTGTTTAAATTGATGAGTTCTCGTACTAGTGTGCGGGGGCTTTTTATTTTGTTTTGAAAAATCATTCTAATCAATTTTTAATGATAATTATAAAAATAAAGAATACTAATCAACTATTTTTTATTTAGGAGCAATGTTATATTAATTATATAATTAATTAGTTTTAAATATTAAGATATATAAGGTGGTTTTGATATGGAAGAAAATAGATTTGATAACGATAATGTAGATGTAAATAGAAATCAATTTAATCAAGAACAAAGTAATGATATCAAACCTAAAGGAAATCTTGCGCTAAATATTTTAATATTTATAGGTTGGATGATATTAGCACAATTACCAGTTATTGCAATAATAACTCTTGTAAGTCTTTCTGTTAAAGCTGAGGTTTTAAGTATAACAATAGGTACTATTATATATCTTTTTGTTATTGCTATAGTGATTTGGTTAATAAGACGATACTACTTAAATCATACATATGAAAAAACAAAAGGTTTTAGTCTTAAAGACTTAGGTATAGCCATAGGTTGGGCAATTATATTAAGACTAGTTGTATATGGATTCACATACTTACTAAAATTAACCACTGGTTCAATGCAAACAGATAATGATAAATTGCTTTTTGGTGACGTCAATGCTCAAGCACAAGACGCTAGTCAACTTGGACAAGTATTTCCCGTAATTATATTTGTGATTACACTTACTTTTTTAGTTCCATATCTAGAGGAATTGATTTATAGAGGCATTTTTAAAGAAACACTATTTAGAAAATCAGTATTCTGGCTGCCTTTCATACTTTCATCGATTGTCTTCGCCTCACAACATGGCATTAATAATATTATTGCATTTTTAATGTATATGATAATGGGTATGATTTTTTATCTTGCTTACTCAAGAAGAGGTAACATTAAAGACAGTATGACAGTACATATGATTCATAATGGCCTTATTGGTGTTATGATACTCATCAATTATTTTTATATATTGTTTAAATAATAAAGTGATAGTTGAGATAAATGGAGGTTACAGTAGATAACATATTCCTTTCGAAAAAGCAGTCGACGAGAAAAAATATTATAAGAACATATTAATGTTTCGCTAAAACAGGTCTAGTACTTACATGAAAAGATTTTATTAAAAATTGAAAATGTAAATCACAAAGAACAAGGTGGATTGACTCATTAAAATACAGAAAGAAGTGACTTATAGTTGATTTCTAAAAAATTGTTGAGTGTTATATTACTACCAATCATTGCAGTAATCATCATTATAAGTGGTTATTATGGATTTAAAATTACTAAAGAAAACGCAATTAAAAGTAGTCTTTCATATATATTTAAGCCACTTCCTATGAAAAATCTTGATGTTTTATTTGATAAACAAGGGATAAGAGCTGAAGAAAAAGGTGGCAGGGGATTAGAAGCCGACGACAAAGGTGTATGGGAACTCAAATCCTTTACAACGAAACGTAAAGGTGAAGAAGGGGACACTGTAACTGAAGGTGTTGAGATGAAATTTAATAGACAGACTCATGATGCTAGTGGTTATTACTTTATAGATAAAGATAATTATAACAGTGAGACTTATGAACATGATAAAGAGGAAAAACATTATCCCGTTGAATATAAAAACAAAAAGCTTAAATTAACTAAAGAAGCAAAAGAAAAGGGGATTAGTAAATCATTAGAACAGAAGATAAATAATTTTAAATTTTTAGTAGAATTTGCTGATTATAGTGATATTAAAGATTATAAAAATGGAACCATAACTTATAGTTATGGTGATAGACCGTCTTATACCGCAGAATATAAACTTGATAATAAAGATAAAAATGTAAAAGAGATTAAAAACCGTTTTGATATTAATACGAATAAAGCGCCAAAAGTTTTATTTGATGAATCAGGAAACATAGGTGCTCGTAAAATAGGTGGCCAACATATAGAATATAATTTTGTAGATAATGACAAAGAAACCATAACTTATACAGATATCATCGAATTTACACCATCAGAAGACGAAGAGGATAATGAAGTGAGTATTGAATAAAATAATATGGTGAAATTAATAAAAGTAACTATTTTTTATAGTATGTCGAGGTATAAAGTAATTGAATATGTAGACAAAAGAAATATTTATTAGATGCAGAACAAAATATGTTTGCTTATGATGTTTATGGTTATGATGGAAACACAAATATCTCATAATCAATATGAGGGAATAGTTATTACATAATATCTCAAAATGATATATAAATAAAAAAATACAAATCAAGCTGAGCACCCAATTCGCGGTACTCAGCTTGTTTGTTATCTTGTGATACTGTCTCTATCGTATCTGTAGTATTTGGCTTGTGTTTCGGTAATGCGTTGTTTTGTATCTTTATAAATAGAAATACCATTTTCAGTTTTATGAACTTGATAATTTAATTGATGAGTAAGTTGTTCAATATTGATAAAACGACTATCTTGACCTTGTTTTTCAATAAAATACTCGACTTCATAGTCTTTTTCATTAATATCAAATAACAATTCGACAACATCATTTCTTAACCAAAAATCACCATGTTCCTTAATAATCTGGTTCTTAAATAAAGGTAGTCTCACGTGATTGTA
The DNA here is from genome assembly GCF_902506595.1 of Staphylococcus sp. 8AQ. Classification (NCBI taxonomy): domain Bacteria; kingdom Bacillati; phylum Bacillota; class Bacilli; order Caryophanales; family Staphylococcaceae; genus Staphylococcus; species Staphylococcus sp. 8AQ. The sequence continues at coordinate 2,228,272 of NZ_LR733871.1, read as the reverse complement.
TTCAATATGATACTGCGTAAAATCATCGATATTTAAATCATTCTCTTTCTCTCTGACATAATAGACAGGCCCACCTGCAACTGTTCCTTCTCTCGTATTATCAGCGCCGCCGATAACACCATTTTCCAAAAATTGTAAACCATGTACATCACCAATATAAGGGTCTGGTCGATGCTCAAAAGCGTGTCCCTTGGCAATAAGTTTCAAAATAAGTGTTTGATCAAATTTTGGTTCCCATTCTATACGAGAAGGGTTACTAGTGTATATTCTTGGCTCATCAATTGCTTCCTGGATAGACATCCCGAAGTCTAAAACGTTAATAATGGTTTGTACGACGCTAGCGATGATACTAATTGCACCTGGTGCGCCAACTTCCATGATAGGTTTACCATTTTCAGTAATGATTGTTGGGGCCATATTACTCAACGGACGTTTATGTGGTTCGATTTCATTAATACCACCTGAGATGACATCAAAGCCGTCCATTGTGGTATTAAGTAAAACACCATAACCTGGAATCGTGATGCCAGAACCATAAATCATACCTATGGATGTAGTGAAAGAGGCTACGTTACCAAATCGGTCTGTTACAGAAAAATGTGTCGTTTCGGTGTGAGTTTCATCTATATGAGTATGACTTTCTACACGAGAACTATTACTTAATTCACCATGTTCAATATTAAAATTAGCAATATGTTGATCAATGATTTCGTTACGTTGTTTTAAATAATCCTCATCAATAAGCTCGCTAACTGGTACCTCGTAAAAGTCATCATCAGCAATATATTTAGCACGGTCACTATAGGCAATTTGCATTGCTTGAATCAGATGATGTAAATAATCGATGGAACGGGATCCCATACTTTTTAAATCAAATGGTTCAAGGATTTTTAAAATTTGTATCAATGTGATACCACCTGAACTTGAAGGACCCATAGAATGTATTTGATAACCTCGATATTGGGCAGTTATAGGTTGTTTGATACGAATATTATAATGCTTTAAATCTTCTTCATTAATTGTCCCACCATATTTGTTTACAACATTTACCAATTGTTTCGCAATATTACCAGTATAAAATGCGCCAAACCCTTTATCTCTTAATAATCTTAATGTACGTGCTATTTCTGGAGATTTAAGCCAATCACCGTCATGTATATAATCATCATCTTCTTTAGTGAATACGCGACGTGTTTCATCGTACTTATTAATCCTTTTAATTTGTTGTTTTGAATATTTTTCAATCGCCCAATTAGCACGATGACCGTGTTCGGCTAATTCAATAGCCGGGTTAATCAAGTCTTCTAAATTCAAATTACAATAATGGTTATGCAAATGTTCAAAGAGCTTTGCAATTCCTGGAACCCCCACGATAGAGCCATGTGTCGTTAATTCTAAAAAACTTTTATAGTGTCCTTTTTCATCTAAATAAAAGTGCGGATCTACATTGCTAGGGGCAGTTTCACGTGCATCAAATGCAGTGATATCATCAACTGTACTGTCATAATATAATAAGTAACCACCGCCACCTAATCCAGAGGCAAAGGGTTCAACAACATTAAGGACTAGCTGAATAGCCACCACTGCATCTACGGCAGTTCCACCTTTATCAAGTATATCTTTTCCCACTTTAGCTGCTAGTGGATGTGACACTGAAACCAAGCCTTCTTGTGAAGTTAAATGATGTTTGAAATGCGTGTCCGACATCGAATAGTGCCTTCTTTCTAAAATAGAAATCTTTGATATGAGTTATTTTCTTTGATTAATCTCAGATTCAACTTTATCTAAATCTTGTTTTTGCTCATTACCTGTATCAAGTAATGGTGTAACAGGTGAACTTATTTTGAATTTATCTCCACGGTAAAACTTAATGAATTGATCTTGGTCTATAGCATTAACCACAGCTCTTCTTAAATGTGGATTGTCTTTAAATACACCACTCTTACTATTTAAAATTAAGAATACTGATTTACGTCCATGTTTACTAATCATACTTAAATCTTTATCAGATTTTATTAATTCAAAATGTTTTTGATCTATGTCAGCAAATATATCGATTGCATGGTTTCTTAATTCGGACAGTGCACTTGCTGGGTCACCATTGAATTTCAAAATAATATTCTTAATTTTAGCTAGACCGTAGCTGTCTTTTTCATCGATATTAAAACCTGGATTACGTTGGAAAGTAGCTTGATAATTGTCTTTTTTAGTCATAATGTACGCACCACTAGTAACGAGTTCATTTTGACCGTCATCAGATTTAGGTACAGTATTAGGTGCTCCAAAATCTTTGCCTTCTTCTTTCAGCTTTTCAACATAATGTTTTGATAAAATACCTGCTGATGAGTGTGTTAAATAGTTAACTTCTTTAGGCATTGGTTGATCAGTTGTAATTTTAATAATTTGATATTTACCTTCAGCATTATTAACTTCACTATCTTGATTTGTTATATCTTTAACTTTATAACCTTTAGTTAATGTATCCCATACCGATTTGCCAGATGCTGTTTTAGTCTTCTTAAGTTCTTTCTTATCATCATTTGTTAACTCAGTAATATCTTTAATATGTTTATGCATATTATAAGTCACATGGTTAGGAACAGCATTTTTATCTCTAGCACGGTTGAGACTGAATAGGACATCGTCTGCTAATACTTTTTCATGTGTATTTTCTGCTTTGCCATTTTTTACTTTTACAAAATAGTTATCGTCTCTTAATAAGAAATAAAATGCATTGTTATCTTTGTTAGATGTATAGCTACGACTAAGTGATCCATCAGTTGTGATTTTGTCATTATCATTAAGTGTTAATAAACGTGTATACATGTTCATATTGATATTGTAGACATTAGGCGCAATAGAACGAATAGGGTCTAGAGATTGGAATTCACCATCAGGTTGTGTCATCACTAAAGGTCGTGTATTACGTAATTTTTTATCATTATAATCAAATTGTTGCCAAATAAGCGCGCGAGAATTAGGTAAACCAACACTATTTTTATTTAAAATTTTATTGTCATAAACGAGATTTTTCTTCGAACCATATAAAGGTGCCATGAATCCTTCGTCGAATATCACTTTATCTTCTAACTTTTTATATGTATTTTTAGCTTCAGAAGTATTTTCTTTAGATGCTTTATTGATTAGTTCATCGATTTTAGGGTCTTTAATCAAACTATTTGAACCTGTAGAGCTAAATATTGCATTCATTGCATAGTTAGGATCGCCAAATACTGTTGTCCAGTCATCGATTTGAATATCATAATTACCAGCTTGACGTTGTGTACGGTAACTACCGTAATCAGGTTGAACATTCATCTTTACGTTAAAACCAGCTCGCTCTAATTGTTGTTTAACAATGTTCATATCATTTTGATAACTCGCTTGACCTAAAAAGCGAATCGTCGGTTTAGTACCTTTAACGTTGACTTGTTTGTTTTTATCTTTCGTATCATCCTTACCAGGTACACCACAACCACTTAGTATCAGAGTTAAACTTACTGTTAATGTTAATAAAATTCTTTTCATATAAAATCATCCTATCTTATTGAATCTTCGGATCAAGTGCATCACGGACAGCATCCCCAATAAAATTAAATGCGAGGACAAGTAACATGATGCATAACCCAGGAAATATGGCTAAATTGCTGTGCGTTTCTAAAAAGTTACTTCCAGTTCTGAGTATGTTTCCCCATTCAGGAACATTTGGTGCTACACCTAATCCCAAGAAACTCAAGCCACTTGTAGTTAGTACAACGACACCTATATTTAATGAAAATCTGACAATCATAGGTGCGAGAGTATTAGGTAAGATGTAACTCCATAAAATACGACGATGACTTTCTCCGGTAATTTGAGCTGCTTGTATATATTCCTGTCGTTTGATTTCGAGTACATTTGCTCTCATAGTTCGAGCAAAGGAAGGTATATTACCAATACTTAAAGCAATGATTAATGTTAATGTACTAGCGCCAAACGATGCGATAATCGCAACTGCTAATAATAATGTTGGTATCGCAAAAATAATATCAAGTATGCGCATCACCGTATTGTCCACTTTAGTAAAGTAGCCTGCAATCATACCAAAAAGGACACCGAACAGAACTGAAATTACTACTGATGTGATTGAAATAAAATAAGTTAATTTGGTACCAACCACGAGTCTTGTAAATAAATCACGACCAAAATCATCAGTTCCAAAAGGGTGAGCTAAGCTTGGACCTTTTAATAATTCATTGAATTGGTTTTGGGTTGCTAAAGAAGTATTAAATGTGTAAATACCAGTAATTGACAATGTTAGAAGATAAGTTAATAAAGCAAAACTCACTAAAGCGACTTTATGTTGTTTAATCTTGCTTATAAACGCTTCCCAACTATTGTATATATTGTATTTTGATGTATGTTCGTAACGGAATAGACTCACGAACATTAACAATGTGAATAGATTACCGGTAATTGTCGTTAATATGAGAACGACATAGGTAAGCCAACGATATACTTTATGAGATTGTATTTTACTTTCTGAAAATCCAATAGTAGCCACTACGAGTGTCAAAATAATTAATATCAACTGTGCAATGTAAAATGTATTTGAAACATTACCTTTGAATAAATTGAGCAAAGTAGTGACAAAAGTTAATACAAATACAGATACTGCAGAAATGGTAAACAGTTGTAGTGAACTGAGTTTTGTTATTGAAATTTGTGGCATATAATTACACCCTTTCCTTAATTTCTTCACGAAGTTGAGGGTCAATCATGACATAGAAAATATCTATAACTAAGTTGATGAGTGAAATGACAATTGAAATGTAAATAACACCACCCATAACTGCTGGTATATCAGGTACAAATTGCTTTTGAACAATGTATCGGCCTATTCCATTAATATTGAATACTTGTTCAGTTACTGCTGATCCGCCTAACAATTCTACAAATAATATTCCAATAAGTGTCACAATAGGGATGAGTGCATTTTTTAAAATATGCTTTATGACAACTTGAGATTTAGAAATACCTTTAGCATATGCAGTCATCACATAATCATTGCGCATCACTTCTAATACAGAGGAACGTGTCATTCTCGTAATAGATGCAGCAATTGCAGTACCAATGACTAGTACAGGTAATATTAGCGATAAAGGATCATTGGGAACATACGATGGCGGTAAAATATCTAACCTAAGTGAAAAAGCTAAAATGAACAGTAATCCTTGCCAAAAGTTAGGAATAGATAATCCAATTAAAGCGATAATCATCAATGTAATATCAATCCAACTATTTCGTTTAAATGCACTAATAATCCCAATAGGTATAGCAATGACTAGTGCTACAATTAATGCCAACACAGATATTGTTAATGTAATAGGTATTCTAGATCCTACAGCATCAGAAACAACTTCATTACCTTTAAAGGTAGTACCTAAATCAAATGTAAATACTCCTTGTATCGTTTCCCATAACTGAATAAGATATGGATCGTTTAAATGGTGTAGTTGATTAAATTTTGCAAATTGTTCTTTTGTCGCATTAGGTCCTAAAATACTATATGCCGCATCTAAAGGTGATAAATATAGTATTGTAAAAACAACAATGACTACACCAATAATGACAACTAGCGTCATAATTATGCGTTCGAAAATATAACGTACGATTGGATTGAGATAAAAAGACAACACAACAAACAATGGTAAAGCTAAAATTATTTTTATAATGGGAAATTTTCCGAATAAGATGTTTGTATATAAAGTGGGAAAATCAGTTGCAGTATATTGATTATCACGGCGATGATGACTGTGATAAATATTTCTAGCTTCTTTTTGGAGTTGCGATCGAGATTTACGCCGATTTAGAAATTGATATTTTTTCTTTAGTGCTTGTTCTAATTTATATTCGTCTTGGATTTGCACTAATGTTGTTTTTTGATGGTGTTTTAACAAATAAACTAAACTAGCATACAAAAATATCGGAAGACTAAGAATTGAAAAAATCATTTTATAAAGTCCTTTATTATAAAGAACTAAAAAGACTTTTCGATAATTTGACATGGGCATCACTCCTTGAAAAATAATCTTGATTAAATTACTATGATATATAATAAAAGTATTATAGAATAAAAATTGTAATTTGTGAATAGGGAGGAATGATTATGTCATCTTTTTTAGAAGTTAAACACCTTGGAGTATCATTCGAATATGAACAACATTCCGTTAAAGCAGTTCAAGACGTAAGTTTTAAATTAGATAAAAAGAAAGTGTTAGCTATTGTGGGTGAATCAGGCTCTGGAAAGAGTATTACAGCTAAATCGATTATGGGATTATTACCTGATTATCCTCAGCACACTTTAACCGGGGAAATTAAATTTAATGGGAAAAATTTATTAAATCTTTCTAATAAAGCATTTCAAGGTATACGAGGAAAAGATATTGCCATGATATTTCAAGATCCTTTATCATCGCTCAATCCCAGAATGACAATAGGTAGTCAAATTATGGAAGTGATTTTAAAGCATCGTAATATTGATAGAAAACGGGCGAAAGCAATGACAATTGATATTTTAGAAAGTGTAGGCATTAGAAATGCTCAAGATAAATTACATGCTTATCCATATGAATTTTCTGGTGGGATGCGCCAACGTGTCATGATTGCAATGGCATTAGTATTAGAGCCACAAATCTTAATTGCAGATGAACCAACAACAGCACTTGACGTTAGCACACAAAATCAACTTTTAGAATTAATGAAGCGATTATATAAACATATCGAAACGTCTATTTTATTTATTACGCATGATTTAGGTATTGTGTATCAATTTTGCGATGAAATGATTGTTATGAAAGAGGGCAGAGTTGTTGAAACTGGTGATGTCAAAACTATTTTCAAAAATCCAAAATCTGACTATACGCGACGTCTTATTAATGCCATTCCGGATTTGCACGCACCTAAACAACCTAGAACGATAAGTGATCAAACATTGTTGAAAATCGAAAATGTAAGTGTCGATTATATTAAGAGTAATGGCAATGAATTTAGAGCAGTAAAAAATATTGATCTTGAAATTAAAGAAGGGGAATCATTAGGAATTGTAGGTGAGTCTGGCTCAGGGAAGTCTAGTTTAGCTAAAGCATTAGTTGGTTTAAACAATGTTTCTGAAGGAATGATTTGGTATCAAGACTTGCCGTTAAATTTATTTTCTGCTAAAGAAATGAAGTCTTTGCGTAAGGATATACAAATGATTTTTCAAGATCCTTATTCCTCTATTAATCCTAAATTTAAAGTTATAGATATTATCGGTCGTCCTTTAAAATTATATCGATTTGTCACAACACATGAAGCATTAGTTAAAGAAGTGAAACGTTTATTAACACGTGTAGGGTTAGATGAAAGTTTCTTATATCGATATCCACATGAATTATCGGGTGGCCAACGTCAGCGTGTTAGTATTGCACGTGCCATTGCCATTAAACCTAAATTATTAATCTGCGATGAAGCGGTGTCTGCATTAGATGTTTCAATACAAAAGGATATCATTCAATTATTGAAACAACTTCAAGATGATTTAGGAATGACATATATATTTATTACACATGATATGGGTGTAATTAAAGACATGTGTGATCGTGTTGCAGTTATGCAATATGGAACAATTGTAGAAGTAAATGATGTTGAAAGTATTATTGAAAGACCACAAGAGACATATACTAGAAATTTAATATCACACGTTCCAGTGATACCTCATCGATAAGTTAAGATAAAAATTAAAGGCACGACTCGGTTCAGCTAATTCTGACCGAGGCGTGCTTTACTTATAACAATCATTTAATTTAACAGGAGGTCATATTGAATCATTGTTACGTATAAATGGGATAAAGTATGAATTCATGGGAATAAAATTACAACTCTGAAATTTGTTTGCTTATAATCCAATTTTTATGATGCTTAAGTAAAATATTGTGTTCTTTTAATTCTTGAATAATATGTCCAGTTGTTTCACGTGAAATGCTAACAAGATCACTAATCATTTGAATTGTTAAAAATGATTTGATTTCATAAAATTCATCGTTATCATAACCAATCATGTGACATAAGTAGATTAATAGCTTAGTCACGCGTGCTTTTGCACTTTTAGAACTTAAAGCCATATGATATTCAATTTGTTGTCTTTGGTTGTCACATAACAATTGATAGATTCTAATAAACACTTTATCGTTATTTCTACAAAGGTATTCGATTAATTCAATAGGAATGGCAATCATAATACAGTCTGTGATAGCAGTACACATTTCATTAGTTGTTTTGTCTTGAAATAAATTGTGCATGGGGAACAATTGATCATCTTTATTTAAGAGTCTGTATACATCACCATTCATATTAAAATGTTCTCTTAGTATATAACCGTCGATGAGATAATATACATGAGTTAATTCGTCAGAAGAATAGTAAATAACTTGTCCTTTATTGTATTGCCTAACAATGCATTCATTTTTATACGGTTGTAGAGCTACGGCAGGGATGTTTATAAATGCGGCTAAACGCTCAAGACACTGCTCACTACGATTTGTGATTAATGAATTGTCGATTGTTGTGTTTCTAGATTGGTTGATTGTCATAAACGCACCACCTTAGTGATTAATGCTTGATTTGTGTGCCAACTTGTCCTTTGAAAGCGTCATAAGCATGTTCTAAATTAGTAATAATCGCACGTCGGCCTTCACCGCTTTCAACAAAATCAATTGCTGCTTCAATTTTAGGGAGCATAGAGCCTTCAGCAAATTTACCTGCTTTAGCATAGTCTTTTAAAGTTTCTACATTAACTTGTGTTAATGCCTCTTGGTTAGGTTGATTATAGTTGATATAAACATTTTCTACGTTCGTTAATATCATTAGCGTATTAGCATCGATGAGTTGTGCTAAGCGTTCGCTGGCAAAATCTTTATCTATTACAGCTTCCACACCTTCATATGTGTCATTTCGCTTAATAACTGGAATGCCGCCGCCACCACATGCAATGATGATGTTTTGATTTTCTACTAATGTACTAATGAGTTGATGCTCTAAAATAGACACTGGCAAAGGTGAAGGTACCACTTTACGGTAGCCACGTCCAGCATCTTCTTTATATGTTGATTCTGGATTGTCTTTTTGTAGTTGGTCAGCTTCTTCTTTAGTGTAAAATGGTCCTATTGGTTTAGTAGGATTAGACATACGAGGATCATGTTCATCAATTTCTACACGCGTAATGACAGTACCTGCGCGTCTAGGACTATTAATCTCTGAAAGCACTCTGTTTACTTCAGTTTCTATCCAAAAACCAATCATACCTTGTGTCATAGATCCACAAACATCAAGTGGCATGGCAGGTGTTTGCGGACTATCAGCTTTAGCCTGTTGAATTAACATACTACCAATTTGTGGTCCATTACCATGTGATATAACAATATCAGCGTCTGTATTGAATAAAGGTTTGAGCGCTTGCATTGTTGAACGTATTGCTTTTCTTTGTGCATCAGCGGAACCATCGTCAGTTTGAATGGCATTTCCACCTAAGGCAATGACAATTTTGTTGTCCATAAAGTTTCACTCCTTACTTAGAATACATCTACGGCACCAGTTATTAATCTGATAATACCGATGATTGCTAGAATTGTGATTAATACAAAGAATATATAATCTAATTTTGTTAAAGGTTTTTTATTATTTTTTTGAACGGTTTGGTAAACGAACAGTCCAGGAATATAGAGCAACATGGTTAATAATAAGTAGTCTATTCCCGCAGCATAAATCAACCAAATCGCATAAATAGAAGATATAATACCGATTACCCATTGTTTTGTTGTAGCACGATCCTTAGTTAAGTATGTGTATTTAACTTGATAGAAAGCACTAAACATATATGGTATAAGAATGGCACTAGATGCCAATGAAAAGGCAAATTGATATGCACTTTCTGTAAACAACATACTGATTAAGAAAATTTGTACTAGTATATTTGTGATTAATAAAGAGTTAACAGGTGCTTTATTTTTGTTTTCCTTAGCAAACCATTTAGGAAATAGTCCATCTTTGGCAACTACAAATGGTAACTCTCCAGCTAATAACGTCCATCCTAGCCATGCACCTAGAACTGAAATAATTAATCCTATATTGACTAGCACAGATCCCCAATGTCCGACAATATGTTCTAATACTGCTGCCATTGATGGGTTAGATAACTCAGAAATGTGGTTTTGTTGTATAACACCTTGTGCTAGTACTGTCATTAAGAAATAGATGACTAATACTGAAATTAAGCCAATAACGGTAGCAGTACCAACGTCTTTTTTACTTTTAGCACGACTTGAAAAGACAACCGCACCTTCTATACCTGTGAAGACCCATACAGTTACAAGCATGGTACTTTTCACTTGGCCTAAAGTATCACCCCAACTGAACATACCAGTATCTCCAGATGTCATACCGAATAAACCTGCTTTAAATGTGTCAAAGTTGAAGACTGCTATCATACATACAATGACAAGTAAGATAGGGATTAATTTAGCTACAGTAACAATACTATTGATAAAGGCAGCTGTTTCTACTCCTTTTAAAATAAGGTAATGAACACCCCATAATAAGACAGAAGCTACGATAATACTTGGGAGTGTATTTCCGCCTTTGAAAATAGGGAAGAAGTTACCGACTGCTGACATTAATAATGTGGCATAAGCAACGTTACCTAGAAATGCTGCAAACCAATAGCCCCAAGCACTTGAAAATCCAATAAAATCACCGAACCCAGCTTGTGCATAACTATAAATACCACCATCCAAATCTTGTCTTTCATTTGTTAGATTTTGAAAGACAAAGGCTAGGGAAATCATACCAATTGCAGTAATGATCCAACCGATAATAATAGCTAAACCACCTGCTTGGTTACCCATGTCAGAGATAATGTTAAATGCACCGCCACCAATCATTGAACCAATGACGAGGCCAATCAAGGAGGTTTTACTTAGTTTATTTGTATCTGATTCGCTCATGTGTCATTTCTCCTTTGAATAATTAAGCAGGTTCAGTTAGTGATACGTTGTATAGTGATATGAGGATATCTTAACTAAACCTGCATGTACTTTTTTGCTAACTATCCAAGCGTAGCAGCCATTACAGCTTTAATGGTATGCATACGGTTTTCAGCTTGATCAAATACTTTAGAATGTTTACTTCTAAAGATTTCATCAGTGACTTCCATTTCAGATAAACCATAGTCATCTTTAATTTGTTGACCGTAAGTTGTATTTGTATCATGGAAAGCTGGTAAACAATGTAAGAATATAGTACTGTCTTTACCAGTTTTATCGAACATTGCTTTATTGACTTGATAATCTTTTAATAAGTTAATACGTGATTCAAATTCACTTTCTTCACCCATAGATACCCATACATCTGTATAGATAACGTCTGCATCTTTAACGCCTTCATCAATATTATCTGTAATTGTTACAGAACCTCCGTCTTGTTTAGCACGTCTCTCAGCAATATCAACGTAGTCTTGAGAAGGGAAGAGTTCTTTTGGTGAGCAAATAGTTACATCTACACCTAGCATTGGACCTGCTACTAATAGTGAGTTTGCTACATTATTACGTCCGTCACCGACATATGTTAATTTAATTCCATCTAAATGACCGAAGTTTTCTTTAACTGTCATATAGTCTGCTAACATTTGAGTTGGATGCCATGCGTCAGTTAAACCATTCCAAACAGGGACGCCAGAATATTTTGCTAAATCTTCTACCATATCTTGTGAGAAACCACGGAATTCAATACCGTCGAACATTCTACCTAATACTTTGGCAGTATCTTCAACTGATTCTTTTTTACCTAATTGAATATCATTTTTTCCTAAAAATTCTGGATGTGCACCTAGGTCGATTGATGCTACAGTGAATGCTGCACGAGTACGTGTAGAATTTTTTTCAAATAGAAGTGCAATATTTTTGCCGTCTAAATATCGATGTTGAATACCTTGTTTCTTATAATCTTTTAAAGTAATTGCAAAGTCGATTAAATCGCTAAATTCTTTCTTAGTAAAATCGTCTTCTTTTAATAAATGTCTACCTTTTAAGTTAAGTGGTTGTTGAATTTCTGACATGATTCATTCCTCATTTCTTTAAAAGTTTAGTAAGTCGTTTATATTGGTTTGGTTAAATGTCTTCTCTATAAAGTGGTTGGCTCATACATCTTGGGCCTCCACGTCCTCGAACTAGTTCACTACCAGTAATTTCGATTACTTTAATACCTTTGTCTCGTAATAATTGATTAGATACATAGTTTCTGTCATATGTGACAACTACACCTGGGCGAATAGTTAACGTATTAGAACCATCGTTCCATTGCTCACGTGCGCCATCAATAACATCTCCATTACCAGTTGGAATAAATTCAATATTATCGATGTTTAATGCATTTTCTAATGTTTCTTTTAATTTGCTAGAATGTGAGATTTTAATATCTTTGCCTTGTTCATCCTTTTCAATTGTAAAGATGTTCATATTATCTTCTTCTTTGAAAATAGCGGCATGCATTGTAAATTTGTCATAATCAATCATTGTAAATACAGTGTCTAAGTGCATGAATGTACGACTATTTGGAATTTCAATGGCAAGTACTTTAGTAAATGTAGATTTGTCATCAAACAAAATTTGTCTAGATAATCGTTCAATAGCTTGTGCAGAAGTACGTTCTGAAATACCTATTGCAAGGACATCTTTAGACAAGATTAATTCATCGCCACCTTCAATGTTGAAAGGAGAGTTTCTATCTAACCAGACAGGTACATCATCATTTTTGAATCGAGGATGATATTTCAAGATGTATGTCATAAAGATAGATTCACGACGACGTGCTCGCCAGTACATACGGTTAATTGTCATTCCTCTACCAACAGAAGCTTGAGGGTCTCTTGTGAAGTAAAGGTTTGGCATTGGATCTAGATAGAAAGGATAACGATCGTCCATGTATTCTACTAGGTGGTTTGTTTCAAGTTGAATTTCTTCTTTACGTACACCAGCCATTACCTTTTCTACGAGTTCTTTATCATTTAAGTTAGCGAATAATTCTTTGATTTCATTCTCATGGCCAAGTACCGTCTTTTGAGATTCTTTTAAAATATCGTCAATGAATTGTTCACGTACAGATTCATCTGCGATTGCTTCAGCAGCTAAATCTTCTAAATAGACAACTTCAACACCTTCGTCTTTTAATACTTGTGCAAAACGGTCGTGCTCTTCTTGAGCAACTTTCAAATAAGGAATATCGTCAAATAACAATCCACTTAGATGATCAGGTACTAAATTCTCAAGTTCTTTACCTGGTCGTTTAAGTAATACCGTTTTTAATTTGCCGATTTCACTGTTTACGTGGATAGGTCCTGTTTCCATTGTTATTTCCTCCTTTGATTTAATACACCTAGAGTATAAAGCGCTTTCAAGTAATAGTTTGAGAAAAAATTCACAAAGTTAATGTCTAAAACTTCATATAAAATATTTATTCAATGCAATATGATGATAAATTATGCATTATTTACGCATAAAACCTATATGTACATGTATATTCGATTAATATTATATAGCTTGATTAATATAATATTATTTTTTATTCGTTTGAATGTATTTATAGTCATGAGAGAGTAATTAATTATACATTTTAATAAACATTTTCAATATTGTTATAAAAAAGTTTATAATAAATGTTAATTATGAGAAAAACTTCACATATCATTGAAGGGAAATTTGTTATGGTAATTGTGACGTATTTTGTCTGTATTTTATAAAATATGCAGATAAAGGAGTATAAAATATGAAAAAAAGTAAACGATTAGATTTAATATCAACAATCGTTAAGGACAATGACATTCATTCGAAAGCTGAAATTGTAGATTATATCGATAAACATTTTGGTATTAAATATAGTGTGGCAACGATTGGAAGAGATTTAAATGAGTTGAAAATCTATAAAATGCCTTCTGCAAATAATGAGCGTTATTATCGTAAATTTAATAATAATGCTCAAAATGAAGCAAAAACAAAACTTATTAACTTATATAAAGAAGAAATTGAGAAGGTAACGATTAAAGATAATTATCTTATCATTAAAACGTCTCCCGGATTTGCACAAAGTGTGAATTTTTATATTGATCAAATGAATTTAAATGAAGTGTTAGGAACAGTGGGAGGCAATGATACAATACTCATCTTAGTGGAATCAACAGAACTTGCAGCGTTTGTTCATTATCAATTATTTGGAGAGACGTATAATAATGATATTATTTAAAATGAATAAGTATACAAAAAGCCATTTCTATTTTTAGTTGAAATAGAAGTGGCTTTTAACATATTTATTAGAATTTATTCATGTAATGCAAGATGCATTGTGTTGGTAAAATCTTTTACTGTTGATTGGTTTGCATGTCTCGCTTGATATGCAAGATGCTGATCAAAGTGTTGTTTATTCGAAGTGATATCAGTTAATACATGGTTTAATGTTTCCACATCAGTCAAAGTGAATATATTTTCTGGTGCAATAAATGTATGTTGATGTATCACTTCGTCCCAAGCAAAGATGACATGTTGATGATGGAAAGCACGTGTAACAGCATTTTCAATTTCATTTCCTTGATTAATATCAAGATAAATATCACATCGTTGATATAGTGCTTCAAAAATATTTTTTGTAGCTGCCGGATATAGATGTACGTGATGATATTGGTCGAATGCCATTAATTTGGAAGACATCTCAGTCACAGCAGCAATGTGAAATTGTATATTTGGATGTGTAATAATTAAAGTCTCAAGTTGTGGAATATCATCAGAATTTGTCAGAATTAACGCATGATTTGAATATTGATTAGTTTTATTAAAATCATACAAATAACCAGATTGAAATACGCTTAAAGCTTGTTCTTGATTAAGTTGCGAAACGATAGTGTCATATTCTTTATAGTCAGGAATTATGACAGAGAATTCACGTTGTAATGTATTATCAAGTAAGGACAACATATTTCCTGGGACATGACCTTGACTACTTTCTTGCCAGAACAGGATACCTCTACCAGCTGCATTCATATGATGTAATACTAAGAAAGGTGTAGATAGTGAATTAATAATAATATCTGATAAATCGACTTGAATTTGTTGTAGATAGTATGTGATAAATTCGACTTTTGAAGCGAAGAAATGAGATTGACCTTGCCAATCTAAAACATAATCTCCAGTAACAAAGTTCTCATAAATCACTTCTTTACCTTCTCTTGTTAAATATTTCTTCAATATTGCTTTTCCTGCTAAATCATAAATCGTTTCCGCAAATTTAAAGCCATTCTTTGTATAATGATCTTCTGAACGTAGACGCCCTTTATCATCTAGCCATCTTACCCGACTAACAATCCTTGTCTTAAAGTGTGGACGATAAACGATTTCACCTCTAATATGACCCATATCTTTAATTTGAGCTGATTGACCATCACCGTTAATTTCCCAAAATGGGGGAACACTCACTTCGTTAAAGAATTTAGGACGATCATTATCATGAAGTTGATTAGCCGCAAAGAATTGATATGGGGATGTGACTTCATCAGGTAAGAATCCATCATCTTCGATACAAATAGTAAAATGTTGATTACCCGATAATTCTAATGTTTGGTGTAATAATTGTGTTGGTTGATTATAGTATTCAAATAAATTAATCATATAGCACCTCGTCGACTAAATGTTGCCATCTTTTAATCATTTCATTGGTCTCAAATGGCGTAGCAATATCATATGATTTCTGATGAGGGTCTTTGGGACCATTTTTAAAGTATTGAACTATTTTAGCAGCCATACGATCAGTAATCTCCTCAATGGACTCGTCTTTAGACGGTTTGTCTAGTAAGTAACCATTTTGACCATCTGCAATGAAAGTTGGATTTCCATAATTAACATTAAATCCAATCATACCTAATCCAGAACCAACAGCTTCCATAAGTGTTAATCCAAATCCTTCACTTTGTGAAGCAGATACAAATAATTCATATTGTGAATAAATGTCATCAAGATTAACGTGACCTCGTAAGTGAATAAAATCTTCAGCATGATAATCATGTATGATTTCTTGAATTTTATCACTTTCAGGACCATGACCATATATATCAAATTCCAATTGTGGAAAAGATTGTTTCGCTTTAATAACTGCGAGTGCAATCCAATCCACATGCTTTTCAGATGCTAATCGGGAAGCGGTTAGTATTGAGTATGGTTTACGATGTCCGTTCGGTAAACTTAATTGATTGAGACTTCCGACAGGTATTGTTCTGATACGAGGGCGGTCTGCAGTATAGTGACGAAACTGTTCAGACAATATTTGATTTTGTAGGTCTGTAGCAACGACATAGAAATCAATGTACTTTGCATTGGTAAATTGATATTCATAATAGTTATTCCATAATATATTAGTATCATCTGTGATATTATCACTGAAATGTTCAGCGTGTATGACGACACCTACATGACTTTCTCCTTTATTTTGTAGAACAGCTTGTCCAATGTCAGTGGCTCGGTCTAATATTACTATATCTTGATTAGTTAAATTTAGTTGTTGAATAAAATAAGCAACAAAGGATTCTTTACTATAATAACGTGCATCTTTAAATATATAAGAACGCGCATCGCCATCTATGATTTCTTGATAAGCAATAGTGCCATTTTCATTATAGAATTGTCGCATATATAGTTTCGCATAGTTGTCATAAGGTGCGTAGTATTCAGAAAAGACACGCACATAGCTATAGAAATCTTTGCGAATAAGCATACCATTAACTACAAATTCAGCACGATCAACATAAGGTTTATTTGCATTTTTCATATAACAAGTCACAAAAGTTTGTGATTGATGATCTAAATAAAGACGTTGGATTTTACCTTGAGCATCTACTTCAATTCGTGTAATGGTATTTCCAATATCATGTTTGAGCTGTTCTAAAGTATACGTCGTAGGGGCGATTGGAATATCTGTAAAATATTGATACATCCAAATAACTTCGCTATCTTTAAATCCTAAATTTTGTGTTAACGTTTGTATGTTTTCTGATGAAATAAAGTCTAAAAATATGAATTTTGCATCATCTTTTAAGTGGCGAAGCATTTTGGCACGATAACTTTGGGCATATTCAACACCACTACTCGCCCAACCTATACCAAAGTTGATATTATATATTGTCATCAATAGACCTCCTTTCTATGGGAAATGAATTGTTAAGTCATTATTTTTTTGTTGATCGATTATACTTAAACATAAGTTTCTAATAATTCTATGTTTAATGATATCTTCCATTTGTTTGAATGAATCTAAGGCTACTTTGTGATATTCAAAAATGGAATTTCGCTGACCTTTTTGACGTTGATTTACGTTTGATTTTAATTGTTGTAAGTAATCTACTTGCTCTATCCATGCAGAATCTATCGCTTTGAGTACTGATTTTCTAAGAAATTGTTGGAATAACTCCTCATCATTTATCTTATTTTTATTTAGTATTAGTTGGTGGTTAAATTGAGAAATTAATAAGTCGATAATGGCTTCATAATCATGGTTGTGAATTTCAAAATCATCTTTATTAAAGCTAAAACTTAAGTTTTTATAAATATATTTGGTGATGTCGTTTTCAGTTATATTTTTATAATTTTTAAAGTGATGATTGAATACGTCTCGTGCAATACTGTCATAGTCTAATGTATCTAAATGTTCACTTTCTAATATGCGATTACGTTCGCTATAAATTAACTGACGTTGTGTACTAATACTTTTCTCAAATTCATTTGCAGCTTCACGTGCTTTCATTCCTTCTTCTTCAGAAATGCGTTGAGCCTTTTTAACGATGCGCTTGATTTTGTTATTAAAAGTAGGGCTATCAGATAGATAGTCTGTATCTTGTTTCATTAATGTTGGATTGTCTTTTAATTTTGAATCACTCCAACGTTGTACTAGGTAATCATCTAAAGAGATAAAAATTTGTGATTGTCCTGGGTCACCTTGTCGTCCAGCACGTCCTCTTAATTGTCTATCTACACGACTATTTTCCATATGTTCATTAATTAATACGGTTAGACCACCAAGAGCATGTACGTCTTTTGAAAGTTTGATATCAGTACCTCTACCAGCCATACTTGTTGCAACGGTTACCGCACTTAATTGACCTGCTTCAGCAATCATTTGTGCTTCACGAGCAACGTTTTGTGCTATTAATAGGTTATTTGGAATATGACGACTAAATAATTCAGTTGAAAAGTATTCTGCTGCCTCTGCAGTTCTTGTAATTAAAAGGACAGGTCGTTGTTCTTTATGATAATTAATCACTTCTTCTAATATGGCATCATTTTTAATGTCTTCATTAACAAATACTCTATCAGCCAAGTCTTCTCTTATAACTGGTCTGGAAGTTGGAATTTGGATAACAATTTTTGAATATAAATCGAAAAATTCTTTTTCAGCTAGTTTCCCAGTTGCTGTCATGCCTGAAAATCGTTGAAACTGCATAAAGAGATTTTGGAAGGTGATAGTTGCCATGACACTCATATCATCTGAAATATCTAAGTTTTCTTTTGCCTCTAATGCTTGGTTGAGTCCAGCTTGCATTTTTGTACCTGGTAGCATACGACCTGTTATACGGTCGATCAGCATAATTTCGCCATCCATAACAATATAATCTAGATTAATATCAAACAGGTATTTAGCACGTAAGGAAAGGTTAATATTCCTTACTAAATCTAAATATGGACCTCCATATATATTTGGTACATTAAAGTAAGTATTTGCTTTCTCAATGCCTTCTTCAGTTAACCAAATTTCACGTTTGGTCTTTTTCATTTTAAAGTCTTTATCTTCTTCAAGTGTTGCGACGAATGCTTTAACTATTTCGAATAGGTTAGATTGAACTCTTGGTGCACCAGAGATGACTAATGGTGTTTGAGCTGCATCTAATATAATTGAATCTACTTCATCAATGATGCCAAAGTATAATTTAGGTAAAAATTTACTCTCTTTAGTATCTGCTAAGTTATCGATTAAATAATCAAACCCTAAATTTCCGTTGGTAGTATAAATAATATCATGGTTATATAACGCTTGCTTCTCTTGGTTAGATATAGGACCTTGAGGATTCTCTATAAATCCCAATGATGCATTGAGACCTAACCATTCATATAATGGTTTCATTTCTAAATAGTCACGTTTTGCTAAGTAATCATTAGTTGTAATAAGAAAAACAGAATTGCCTGATAAAGCGTTTAAGTATAAAGGCATGGTAGCTGTTAATGTTTTACCTTCACCAGTTTGCATTTCAGAAATATTGCCCTGGTGCATCACAATGGCACCTAATACTTGGACGTCTTTATGATACATACCTAATACACGTTGTGAAGCTTCACGTATAACGGCATAGGCTTCTGGTAATAAATCATCGAGTGTATTCTGTTTACTATTTAAACGCTGTTTAAAATCTAGTGTTTTTTGTTGTAATTGGCTGTCAGTGAGTTGCTTCATTTCTTCACTATAGTTATTGATTTGATTCAACAATTTGTATAGTTTTTTTAGTCTAATATGGTTAATGGCGGTATTTACATTGAGATTCATAGTTATCCTCCTTTCATTTAGTGATATTGCGAAGATTAATTATAATCACTATTCATACGAGTATGTCGCATAATTTGATTGACCAATGTCACGTTTTGATGTGATTGTGAAGTCTGATTGTCATTGTTATTATCATTAATATTTTCTTGAGGTTCCTTTGGAGAATCACTCATCTCGGTTGCATGGTCTAATTCGGTTAATATAATATTTTTAAATTTAAGATGATGACATGCTGCGTTCATAAGTCGAATGTCATAACTATATGCTTCATTAGGATATTTAAATTCACTTTCATCTTCTTTGATAATGACTTGTTCAAGTTGAGTGCCATTCTTTAAATAAAAAGTCACAATAACATACACACTATGCTCAGGAACTGCTGCGATATTTAACGAAATATGATAATGATAGCCCCTTTTTAACATGGGAAGTTTAGGCGGATGTCCATCTTTATCAAATAACGTTGAAGGTTCCCATAAATTGATTTGCAATCCTGAGGGCATCAATTGGTTCTCATAATATGTGTAATTATCATGGAATTGTATTATAGCGCCGTGTTGATAAGTATGACGTGTTACTTTTCGCCATCTTACTTCTAATCTTTGATTATTCTGCATGACTGTCTCTCCCAAAATGATCTTTAAGTAATATATGGTAAAAGTTCATAAACCAATTAACTACGGTAGGTGTGTCATCATTGTGTCGTCCTGGCACAGCTTTATTCATTAAATGAACATTCTGTTGACTGAATATAGGTAACAAGTCTTCAAACGCAGATTGATCATAGTCATCGTTTTCCATATAGGTGATTGCAATAGTTGTATCACTAATATGACTATTGGAAAAAACGTTCCAAAATTTATTATCTAATTGTTTTATATGATTTATTTCATTTGAGTCAGACAATTGATAGTTAGATGATAGGGCGATATCTAAAGACGTTTCGAAATCATTAGGTCGCAATAACTTCATATTTTCCGCAATTGTACCAACATTGACTAATGGTTTTCCGACATTAATACCCTTAGGATTTAACTGTGCACCATAATATAAAGCGCCAAAAGAACCCATGGACAAGCCTGATAAGATTAAATCACTTTTATTGAAACCGAGTTGATTTAATGTATCATTAATAACTTGTTTTATACCATTTTCATAAGTTTCAGATCCTAAATAGAACGCGCCACCTTGAATACGTGGATCACTGATTAATAAGAAGGGTGCACCTAATTGTTGCATTAGATAGAAAGCTTCAAACCCCTCTGCTTCACGATAACCACTAAAATAAACATTAAGTGGTGGCTTAAAATCACCAGGATTAAAGTAATAAAAGAATTCTTCTCGCTTTTCATCAACAAAACGTTCGCTACCTAGAAGGAGATGACCAAATTCAATATGTGACAGACGTTTATGTACTGCACCAATATGAATAGTGCCATTGCCTTTCGCTTTGACGGACGTTGAAATATAAGCAGAGTATGGTCTTCGTCTTAGATAAAGTGGTGTTTCAAGTTCCTCTTCACTCAGCACAAATGTTTCAATTATACCTTCTTCTGGATTAAATGATACTAGTCTGAAAGTATACTCTAATGTTACGTCGCCTTCAGTATGAAATTCTGGCCATACTTCTATGACTTTATCTTTATCATAAATAAGATTTTGTTGCCAATTAAGAATAGGTATGAAATGGTCACCAAAATCACCTTGGAATTGGATTTCTTTATTTCCAAAGTAAGTCACATTTATATGTTTAGGTGAAAAAACATGGGTAAGAGCAGGACTAACCTTATCACCATATTGCCCAGGAAATGAAATCGACAATAGTTTATCGTGTAATTCATCAGTTGTATTGTAATGAATAGGGCGGATAAGATATTTTTGTACTAAATCTAATTCTTCATATCCACTTGGCCAATAAATTTCATCTACAAGCGTATTATAAGGACGACTAACAATGTTAATTAAGTTAGCTAAATGATCAGTTAAATTGGTTTGGATAAAGACTAGATCGAATTGTCCGTTCTCTTCAACAATTTCCTCAATACTTTCAATATAGTTACTTTCAAATTCGAACAACTTCGGATCAAAGTAATCCCAAGATACTTCTGGACTATGGTTAAATAAATGTTCTAAATCAGAACCACCAATTTGTAATGCTTTAAATTTTCGTGGCATTATTTCTCACCTTCTAAAAATCGATCAAGTTGTTGGATAATATGACCAGATCCTAAGTCATTAATCATATTAGTATTATAAGTGTAAGCATGATTCCAATGCTTTAATGTACTTAAAAAGTAATCTAATGCAAATGGAACATCATCATATTGCTGAATGATATAGCCATTTTCAAGATGTATGACATAACTACCTTGATGAATATTGATTTGAGGAATTCTAACACTGATACTTGAAATTTGTAAGTATAAATTAGGTTCAGCACTCAAATCTATCACAATTCTTAGATGTGATAATAGTTTAATTAAATCCTCTTCAAATGGGACTGATTGAATTTGAATCAGTTCTTCAAATTCCTCAGGTTCTTTTGCTTGTACTAATTCTGATTTGGCAAGGTCATTGTCATCAGATTCATTATAGCTTTCGTTAACATCATTAATTAAATTCAATAACCATTGCTCAAGTTGCGTAGCATCCTTTTTAGTTAAAATGATTAATCTGTATGATGTATGGCGTTTAAGATACGTAATTATATGATGTAATACGTTTTGTAAATCATTATCATTCATGTCATCTATCCAAAGACCAATGTAAGTTTCATTTAGTTGACTACTAAGATTGGATAATGTTTGAGTATCGAAAGGGGTGAGTCTTAATATTTCAGGACTTAATGATTGATTCGTAATTAGATTTTTCAATGCTTTTTCATTTTCTTTAGTATCAACAATCCATTTATTACTGTGAGCCATAGTTTGAATAAAGGATTCATCAATTGTATGATTTCGTTTATTAAAAACGGAATAACATACACGAACGTCAGGTCTGATAGTGTTGAATATTTTATTATGCAAAGTATTTGATGCGACAATAAGTTGATCGTTCGAATTCATTTCATCATTACAGTATGCATTAAAACGTTCTTCAATTAACTCAACCATTGATGGATAGGAATTTGAATTGAACTTATATTGGTGGTTGGACATAACTTCAACATGGTTTGTTTCGAGATTCTCGCGTAAAATCACGTCACCAGAAGCGGTTAGATAATCTTGAAATACCTCTTTACCTTCTGAGTAATAACGTATAGCACTTAAATAACCACGTTCATCGAATATATATCTGCGTACACGTATACTGTTTTCATAATCATCTACTACTATTAGATAGCCATCTTGATTGAAATAAATGCGAGATTCATAGTTATCTTTCATAGCTTGTATTAAATAAGGTGAATAAAAGAATTCTGTATTCTCAGGCCACTCTAAATCTTCAAATTGAAATGATCGAGATGGTAGTTGATCGAAACCTTGAATCTCATCAAATAGTGACCAAACATTCGCTTCATATAAATCATATTTATGCAAAAATAAACGCAAATTTGGGTTAAAACTTAAATGTAAAAGTTTGAAAGGTTCGTCGTTTTTTTCATGCATAGACATTAAACTAATAGAATCATCAAATTCAATCATTGCACTTTTTAAGTAAAATGGCTGGTTAAGATTACGCCACCATTTATCTCCGTTGTACCAAGCTGGAACAAAATATTTCATACCTTACTCCTTACCAATATTTGTTTAAAAATGATTTGTATTTATCAAAATATAAATATGTTCGTATTGTTTCTACAATATTAATCGTAATGTAAATCAAAATAATAAATTGAGTGAATATCGAAATTTGTGCTGAAATACCAGATATAAAAATCGAACTGATTAAAGGTAAACTAATAATAAATCCAATGACAAATGCACCAATTGCACTAATTCGCTTAGCTCTATGATTTAAATAATGTTGGGTCATTTTACCAGGATAAATACCTTCAAAATAGTTACCACTTTTCTGGAAATCTTTAGCTATACGTTTCACATTTAACATCATTCTTGATAAACAATAATTTAAAACAATGAGCATCACAATGAAAATAATAACGCCTAATGGATTATCCAATTCCAAAAATGAAGGACGATATTTAGCATTACCCGTTATCCATCTACCAGCTAAATGGACTAATACGCCTACTAAGAAAAATAATGAAAAGTTAAACATGATTGAGATACTTCCAGCGGGATTTAACTTCCAAGAAACGTAAGTATCTTTTTGAGAAGTACTAATATTCATAATATCTTTATAAATCATGTGATATTCAATTAACTCTATAAATAATAAAAGTACAAGTACGATAAAAAGCATAATGCCACCTATGATTATGGTTATTCCATCAATATGCTCGAATTGTTTATTTTGAAAAATAGATTTAATAATACTTGCTAATACAATAGGCGTCGGCCCGGCAATTCCATAAACTGTATTTTGATCAGCTAACCATACAAGTAACATTGTTCCTGTTAATAGGATAAGTAACAATAAAGCAAAGTTTGCATGATATATCATACCTTTATTAATATACTCGCTTAAAATGAAATAGCCTTGGATAATGGCTAATAAAATAGTGAAAAAACGTTCTTTGTAACTACGTTCTAGGCGAGTTTGTTTTTGACCTTTTTCAATATCTCTATATGTGAGTAAAGTCATGATAATCATTGTAGTTAACCATGGACTTAAACCTAATGAGAATAGATTTAGAGTTGTAATATCGCCACCAACATTTGAAATGGCTAGATTCAAAAAACCTTGTGAATGTGGTGATGATTTCATGTCAGCAATTTTAATATTACTGCCCAATATGTATATGAAAATAATCATTAGGGTGAAAAGAATCCGTTTATATAAAATTTTATATTCAATATTTTTAATGTTTTTGAAGTTCATCTTATTTCCCATAATAATCCTCTTCTTAAAATGATTATAAAGAGGCAAAAGCGCTCATTATTTTAGTAGTCATTCAACTACTTTGAAATAATAATGCTTTCGCCTCTATTTTATTTTACTTAGTTATTTTTATCTTCTTTACGATCTTTTTTATCTTTTCTAGATTTTCTAAATATAGCAAGACCAAAAATCAATGACAATAGTCCAGATAATAATCCTTTAGATTGGTTATCATTTTCACCAGTATCAGGTAATGCTTCTGGATCATCTTTAGTATTGTGATGTTGTGTTTCAGATGATTGATGTGTCGGATCAATGATATTTGCCTCACTAGATGATGTACTCATGCTTGGTGAGTTAGATTGTGATGTACTATCTGATGTTGATGTACTCATACTTTGACTTTGAGATGTAGATGCACTTTCACTTGGTCTAATAGACGTAGATATTGATGTGCTAGTACTAGTTGAGTTACTACCGCTCATTGAATGACTGAATGAGTCACTATGACTTGGTGTTTCAGACGAACTATGGCTATTGCTTGCTGATCTACTATCGCTAGTTGAATCACTATGACTTGTTGGGTCAGACGTAGACGTACTAGCACTTGTTGAATCACTGAATGAAGTACTATTTGTATGGCTTTGTGACTGACTTATAGATGTTGATGTTGAAGTACTATCAGACGTTGAAGTGCTTGCACTATCGCTTATAGACGTGCTCGTACTATCACTCGTAGATGTACTGTCAGAGATCGAAGTACTTGTACTAGCAGAGTCGCTTATGGAAGTACTCATACTATTAGATGTGGAAGTACTATCTGAAACAGAAGTGCTTGTACTGTCGCTATTAGACGTACTTGTGCTGATAGATGAGCTTTCACTTATAGACATACTAGTTGAAGTACTAGAACTATCAGAAAGTGACGTACTTGTGCTAGTTGAGCCACTTAGAGAAGTGCTCGTGCTGCCAGAAAGCGATGTACTTGTGCTAGTAGAACCACTCAATGAAGTACTAGTGCTATCAGAAAGTGACGTACTTGTGCTGATAGATGAGCTTTCACTTATAGACATACTAGTTGAAGTACTAGAACTATCAGAAAGTGACGTACTTGTGCTAGTTGAGCCACTTAGAGAAGTGCTCGTGCTGCCAGAAAGCGCAGAAAGTGACGTACTTGTGCTAGTTGAGCCACTTAGAGAAGTGCTCGTGCTGCCAGAAAGCGATGTACTTGTGCTAGTAGAACCACTCAATGAAGTACTAGTGCTATCAGAAAGTGACGTACTTGTACTAGTAGAATCGCTCAATGACGTGCTTGTACTGTCAGAAAGTGACGTGCTCGTGCTAGTAGAACCGCTTAGAGAAGTGCTCGTGCTATCAGACGTTGAAGTACTTGCACTTGTAGAACCACTCAATGACGTGCTTGTACTGTCAGAAAGTGACGTACTCATACTAGTTGAGCCACTTAGAGAAGTGCTCGTGCTCTCTGATGTTGAAGTACTTGCACTTGTAGAACCGCTCAATGACGTGCTCGTACTGTCAGAAAGTGACGTACTCATGCTAGTAGAACCGCTTAATGACGTGCTTGTACTATCCGAAGTAGAAATACTTGTACTAGTCGAACCACTCAATGACGTGCTCGTACTGTCAGAAAGTGATGTGCTCGTACTAGTCGAACCGCTTAATGACGTGCTTGTACTATCCGAAGTAGAAGTACTTGTACTAGATGACTCACTTAACGAAGTGCTTGTACTATCAGAAAGTGACGTACTCGTGCTAGCTGAACCACTCAATGACGTACTAGAACTGTCAGAAAGTGACGTGCTCGTACTAGATGATTCACTTAACGAAGTGCTCGTACTATCAGAAAGTGACGTACTCGTGCTAGTCGAACCACTCAATGACGTACTTGTACTATCCGAAGTAGAGGCACTATCACTAGATGAGTCGCTCAATGACGTACTAGAACTGTCAGAAAGTGACGTGCTCGTACTAGATGATTCACTTAGAGAAGTGCTTGTACTATCAGAAAGTGACGTACTCGTGCTAGCAGAACTGCTTAATGAAGTACTTGTACTATCTGAAGTAGAGGCACTATCACTAGAAGACTCACTCAATGACGTACTAGAACTATCAGAAAGCGACGTACTCGTACTAGATGAACCACTCAATGATGTACTAGTACTACCTGAAGTAGAAGTACTTACACTATTAGATAATGAAGAACTTATGCTAGATGATTCACTCATTGATTCGTTCGTACTAGTAGAAAGCGACGTTTGTGTACTAGCTGAGTCACTCATAGAAGTACTAGAACTGTCAGAAAGCGAAGTACTCGTGCTAGATGAATCGCTCAATGACGTACTTGCGCTATCAGAAAGCGAAGTACTTGTACTAGCAGAATCACTTAGAGAAGTACTTGTGCTATCAGAAGTCGACGTACTTGTACTAGATGATTCACTTGTCGATGTGCTTGCACTGTCTGAAAGTGACGTAGAAGTACTCATGCTAGATGAATCACTCACAGACGTACTCGTACTAGCAGAAATAGACGTACTAGTAGAATTCCTTACAGACGTACTTGCACTATCAGATGTCGAAGTGCTTGTACTAGCAGAATCACTCAATGACGTACTAGAACTATCAGAGAGTGACGTAGAAGTACTAGTAGAATCACTTAGAGAAGTACTTGTGCTATCAGAAGTCGACGTACTTGTACTAGATGAGTCACTCGTAGACGTGCTTGCACTGTCAGAAAGCGACGTAGAAGTACTCATACTAGATGAATCACTTACAGACGTGCTCGTGCTGTCAGAGACAGAAGTACTAGCAGAATCACTTAGAGAAGTACTTGTACTATCGGACGTCGATGTACTTGTACTAGTAGAGTCACTTGTCGACGTGCTTGCACTATCAGAGAGTGATATTGATGTACTAGTAGAATCACTTAGTGAAGCACTTGTACTATCAGACGTAGAAGTACTTGTACTAGTAGAGTCACTTGTAGAAGTGCTTGCACTATCAGAAAGCGAAGTAGATGTACTAGTACTAGTTGATTCACTTACAGAAGTGCTCGTGCTATCGGAGACAGACGTACTCAATGAATCACTTGTAGACGTGCTTGCGCTATCCGAAGTGGAAGTACTTGTACTAGTAGAGTCACTTGTCGATGTGCTTGCACTGTCAGAAAGTGATGTAGAAGTACTCGTACTAGATGAATCACTTACAGAAGTGCTCGTGCTATCTGAAACAGACGTACTCAATGAATCACTTAGTGAAGCACTTGTGCTATCCGAAGTGGAAGTACTAGTACTAGACGAATCGCTAGTCGACGTGCTTGCACTATCAGAAAGCGATGTAGAAGTACTAGTACTATTTGAATCACTCACAGACGTACTCGTGCTGTCAGAAACAGACGTACTCAATGAATCACTTAGTGAAGCACTAGCACTATCAGACGTAGACGTACTTGTACTAGTAGAGTCACTTGTCGATGTGCTTGCGCTATCAGAAAGTGAAGTAGAAGTACTTGTACTATTTGAATCGCTCACAGAAGTGCTCGTGCTATCAGAAACAGACGTACTCAATGAATCACTTAGTGAAGCACTTGTGCTATCAGACGTAGACGTACTTGTACTAGATGAATCGCTAGTATACGTGCTTGCGCTATCAGAAAGCGAAGTAGAAGTACTAGTACTATTTGAATCGCTCACAGACGTACTCGTGCTGTCAGAAACAGACGTACTCAATGAATCACTTAGTGAAGTACTTGCACTATCAGACGTAGACGTACTAGTACTAGTAGAATCACTCATAAATGTACTAGAACTATCAGAAAGTGAAGTAGAAGTACTAGTACTATTTGAATCACTTACAGAAGTGCTCGTGCTATCAGAAACAGACGTACTCAATGAATCACTTAGTGAAGCACTAGCACTATCAGAAGTTGAAGCACTCGCGCTATCCGACATAGAAGTACTAGAACTTTGAGATTCACTTACAGAAGTGCTTGTGCTATCAGAAGCTGACATGCTGTTACTTACTGATTGGCTATCAGACATGGACGCACTAGTACTTTGTGAGTCACTTAGTGAAGCACTTGTACTACCAGAAGTTGAAGCGCTAATAGAATCGCTTAATGACGCACTTGCACTATTAGAAACTGACATGCTATTACTTACTGATTGACTATCAGACAAGGATGCACTAGTACTTTGTGAGTTACTTAGTGACGCACTTGTACTACCAGAAGTTGAAGCACTCGTAGAATTACTTATAGATGCACTAGTACTATTTGATGACGAAATACTATTACTATTAGATGTACTATTTGAAGTACTTGTACTATCAACTGTTGAAGTACTTTGTGAGTTAGAAATAGAATCACTTTCTGCATTTCTTCCAATATTCCAAGTAAATGTTTTAGTAGTTGTATTATTACTAGCATCTTTAGATGTAACTGTTACAGTATAGTCACCCATTGTAGTAGGTGTGCCACTAACTGTTTTAGTTGTAGGATCATAAGTTAAACCTGGTGGTAATCCAGTTACAGTATCAGTTGTTGAACCACTGTTGTCACTTGTATCAATTGTTACGTTATTAATAGGTGATAGTACTTGGTTAGATTGATTATTAATATTAATAACCGGATTAGTAGTATCCACTACATTAATGTTAAATGTCGATGTAGACGAATTACCGGCTTGATCAACTGAAGTGACAGTAACAGTATTATTTCCTAATTGTGTAGGAGTTCCAGTAATTGTGTTTGATGCTGAATCATAACTTAATCCAGAAGGTAGACCTGTAACAGTATTTGTAACAGTGCCAGTACCATTATCTGTTGTATTCACTGTAATAGGTGAAATTGGGCTATTAATTTCTTTAGTTTGATTAGACATGTTAATAGTTGGTGCCTGTACATCTTTATAAAAGACAGTTATAGCTTGCCCTGCATTTGTTAATTTAACTGTTTTATTTGTTGCGTTATATGTTGGTGCATATGTACTATCTATATTTACTAATTGATAACCTTTAGCCGTAATCGCGCTTTGTTGATCATCAATAGTGACAGTATTGTCTACGTCTCCAGCCAGTGTTTTAGCTGCAACGATTTCTTTACCAGTATCGGCATCAACATAGTGAACTTGTGCCGTAGCAGTTTCAGTATACGTGAATGAGTCAATTTCAACTTGTTGTAAATTTCGAGCTCCACCAGTAGACGCTGTCATAGATAGCGAGAAGTTAGTATTTTTACTGGCTTTAATCCAATCAGAAATATTTCTAGTCCACGTTTGTCCAGCATATGTTACTGTCATGACTTTCGTATCACCATTATAATCAATGATAAAATCTTGGAAAGTACCATTAGGTTGTGTTGTTAATTTAGCCGCATTAGCAGTTTTTGTATTATCTGTATAAGTTGTTGCTACGCCTGAATTATTTGTTGTTACAAATGCACCGAATGCGCCACCGCCACCTACACTAGCAGGGTCTTTATTAGCTTTGGCAGATGAGTTAGGTTGTGAGGTATTATGATAAGTATCTAACTTAAAGCCGAAAGCATTATTCAAGCCACCAATACCTAAGGCAGCCCCTTCTTTACCAATTTGTCCGAGTGTACCTGGTGAAAAGGCGAAACCGATACCATCGCCACCAGTGACGCCGTCTGGAGAAGTTCCTTCATAACGAGTTCCTAGGTTAACTTTACCTTCAAAATGGAAACTTTTATTTGAGTCAATTTTAGTACCTAGAGATATAGCACCTTTTTGTCCGCCAACATCTGGAGTTAATGTTGCAACACCAGTACTTTGATCGTATGTTGCAGAACCGCTAGTTGTGAAATGATCAGTAAAGTTATCCTTATCAACTACGACCTGTGAAGTTGTAGGTGCAATTGGTGATGCTGTTGTTGCTGCAGCTGCTAAACGATTGACCGCTAATCTACTAAATGCACGTACTTTAGTTGTACTAGTCGATTTACTAGATTCACTAGCAACCGGTGTAGTGACAACACTCTCAGAAGCAGTATGTGTCATTCTTTCATTAATATATGATGTTTTATTCGTAATCGCTTCACTATTTACTGTATTTTGTTTTGGGGATTCACTTGATGTAGCACCTGCAGATGATTGACTGTCGGTATTTTTCGTTGAAGCTTGAGATTGAGAGTCTGGTGAAGTTGATTTAGTTTCACTTGAAGTACTTGTTTTACTTTCATTTGTAGCTGTTTCTGATTTCTGCGATTGTGAATCAGATGAATTATCGTTAGATGATGAAGTAGATTTTGTACTTTGAGAATTTTTTGAATCATTTTTGCTTGCTTCAGAGTTACTATGGTCTGATTGACTAGACTTAGAAGCTTGCTCTGAATCAGAATTCTGTTTGTTAGTTTGATCAGTTTCACTATGTTGTTCAGATTTATTTTCAACGCTTTCACTAGATTGTGTATCTGATTTCTCGCTACTACTAGACGTAGATTGAGTACTATCAGTTGTGTCATTTTTTTCAGAACTTTGTGTTTTTTCTGATGAAACAGATTCACTTTTCGCTGTGTTTTCACTATTGCTTGCATGTTTAAGTTCAGTTGAATTTTGATTTGCGACTGCTTGACTTTGTGTAGAAAGCTCTGAAGTTACAGGTAATTCAGAAGCTGCCATTGCTTGATGATTATGTAACATATTAACTGTAAAAGCGCCACCTGCTATTGTAGAAGCTTTTATAGCATTTCTTTTTACAAAGTTACCTTTTTCTTTACCTTCATCAGAATCTTCCATTGTATGATTGGAAAAGATAGGTAATCCCATGATTCGCATTAATTTAATTTCTTTGATACCTGATTTAATCCAATGTTTCCCAGATTTATATAATTTAACCCGAGATTTTTCGTTTTCTAAACTGTGTTTTAAATTTCTTTGTCTTTTTGACATTGAACCATACTCCTTTAAATGTTGCTGTGTAAGAATGGGTTAGTCTCAATGTAATAATACACTAATATTTAACTTCATATTACGTAACAAATATATCACACTTTGAGATTAAAAAATATTAATATTATTTGGAAAATAAAATTGTTATCCCATTACAACGAATAGAGTAAAATTCAATAAGTTTGTATAATATATTTGTTGTAATACAAGTATAACTATTCACAAATCTATTTCTAAAAAAGTTTTTTGTAGCTATTATTTTTGAAAACATTTAAAAATTTATAAAAATCAAAATAAGTGTAAATAATTTCTGTGAGGGGATACTGAGGTTTGTCTGACGTCAACGTGCTCGTGGTCTAATTTAGAACTAATATTCTAAAATTTTTAAGTACAATCGAAACGTAAAATTCAATAAAAAGCAATGATAAATACTTTAAAATAAGTGAACTACTGTAAACATTTATCTTCAATAAATCTTTACAAAATCTTTACAATTCCTTAATTTAAGTTTTTTTGTATAGAAAGTTGGGGATTAAGAAATATCTAATATAAAGGAGAGACTAACAATGAAACATACAAAAACAATAGCTTTATTATCATCGGCAGCCATTTTATTAGGTGCATGTGGCAATGGAGGTAGTGATTCAGCTTCAAATAAAAAAGACGAAGGTACAAAAGATGCTACTGTAGCAGTAAAAGATATTAAGACAAATCCTGAAGATGCGATTAAAAAAGCGCAACAAACATATAAAGGTCAAGATTTAAAAGATATTTCATATGAAAAATCAAATGGCGACTGGGTATACAAAGTTGAACAACAAGACACTAAGAATAACAAAGAATCAGAAGTCATTATTAATGATAAAGATAAAAAGGTAATTCATAAAGAAACTGAAAAAGGCGAATCTAATAATTCTAATGATTCGTTTAAATATAGTGATGTAAAAGATTATAAAGATGCCATTGAATCTGCTCAAAAAGAAT
Source organism: Staphylococcus sp. 8AQ (assembly GCF_902506595.1). Lineage (NCBI taxonomy): Bacteria > Bacillati > Bacillota > Bacilli > Caryophanales > Staphylococcaceae > Staphylococcus > Staphylococcus sp. 8AQ. The sequence goes on along the minus strand of NZ_LR733871.1, from coordinate 2,195,780 downwards.
TTGACGGTGACGTTAAAGAATGGTCATTATCTAAAGATGATGGAAAATTAGTTTATGATTTCGACCTACAAAAAGGTAAAGAAAAACATGAAATTACAGTCGATGCTAAAACAGGTAAAGTATTAGATAATCAACAAGATGATTAGTATATAATAGAAAATCGTATTTGAAAAAGCAACCTAACGATGTGTTAGGTTGCTTTTCGTGTGTCTGAATGTTCTATTTAAAAATTAATATAGTTCTAATAATTTCTTCCAATTATATGAGATCATTACAGCAATACTCATAACTAGAAGTATAATTACAAGTTCTGAAGCCATATAACCTTGTGATAGATGTACCGTAAATAATGCGCCTAGCATAATAACGATAAAACCAGCAGCAACGTAATTTGAAAGTAAACCTATAATCATAAAGATACCACCAATAAATTCAAACAATCCTAATAAAATGCCAAAAAATGCTGGAAAGCCTAAACCAGCCATCATTTCCATAGGTTCTTTAAATCCACTAAATACCTTTTGTGAACCATGTATTGTAAAAGTGACACCTAACATAAGTCTAATTAATAATAATCCTATTCTCATAGCGTATAACTCCTTTTGTATATTTTATATACTTGATATAACAGTTATATTACAATACTAGTTATTTACATTCAAGAACAAATCAGATATTTATTGTAACTAAACAATTAAAAATAGATTACAAAATGTAATAAAACGATAAAATGCTATAAGTTTTAAAAAAATAAAGTCTTTCTTACTTTAGAAATACATGTTTTACAAAATTTGATAATAAAATTTTAATAGAGTAAGTCAATTACGTTATAATACTTATGCCCGTATAATATATACATAAATACCAAATTAGTTTAGAGTGAAATTAAGTAGGGCACTTATAAACATAGGTATATGCAAATTACATATAGTAACTAAATGATATAAAAATATTAATAGGGGGAGCATCATTGAAAAAAGTTTTGACCAGTATTCTGATGATAATTATGTGTTTAATCGTTGTATCACCAACTGTTTTAGCATCACAGTCACCTGTAGACGTAGCTAAACAAGAAAAACAAAACATTGATAAGCAATACAATCCAAAAGGTATGATAGTAACTACTGAGGATGGACAAATACTCTACAATTATCACGACAAAAAACAAGTTGATCCAGCTTCAACAACCAAATTGATGACAATGAATTTAATATACGATGATATTAAATCTGGAAAAGTGAAAATGAACGATAAAGTAAAAATTACATCAAGATATGAAAAAATGTCAGAATTACCTAATTTAACAACATTTCCTTTAAAACAAGGTGAAACTGTTACAATCAATCAATTATTGAAACAAGCAGCATTAGAATCAAGTAATGCTTCTACGTTAGTTTTAGCTGAACATATTGATGGCAATTCTTCAAAATTCACAGATAGAATGAATAAAAAAGCAAAAGAATTAGGTATGAAAAATACAAAATTTACTAATCCAAGTGGAGCAAATAATAAAGTTTTACAACCATATGAACCGAAAAAATATAAAAATGATACTATTTCTCATACATCTGCACGAGATATGGCTATACTCAGTACAAATTTGTTAAAAGAACATCCGGATGTTTTAAAAATTACAAAGCTTTCTAAAGATACACAATCTAATCAAGAGCTACATAATACAAATACATCATTACCAAATGCAGCAGATGCTATGAAAGATGTTGATGGATTGAAAACAGGTACTAGTGACAATGGCTATAATCTAGAATTAACAGCTAAACGACATCATTTAAGAATTGTTACTGGCATATTTAATGTAATGCCTTATCCTGATGAACAAGCTAAACATGCACGTCAAAAACTTGCGAATGCTTTGACTGAGCATGCTTTTAAACAGTATGAATACCGTAAAGTTGTTTCAAAAGGGGAACATAAGATAGATGATAAGGAATACGAAGTTAAAAAAGATTTATATGATTTAGTTCCAAAAGATAAGAAAAAATATAAATTGAAAGTTTCTAAAGACAATCGATTATACGTTGATTATGATAGACAATTTATAAAAGATCATCACGCCCCTAGCGTTAAAGTTGAAGCTACGACACATTGGGGCATGATTTTCCTTTACATACTTATGGCGGTCGTAGGCCTTGTATTACTTGGTATGTTGACAATTATTGGCATCAAAATTTATTTTAAGAATAATAAATAAATAAATATATAAATTGAGATAACTAACCTACCACTTTATGGATAAGAATTTGTATTAAGAGCTATTAAATTGACAAAAACATAAGTAACTGCAAAGATTACATTTATATATTTAGATTAATTGCTTTTAAATTAACCTTTATAACAAGAAATACGGAGGGGTTTATAATGAAAGTAGGAATTATTGGGGCTTCAGGTAAAGTTGGACAACTTATTTTAGAAGAAGCAGTAGATAGAGGAAACCAAGTAACGGCTATCGTAAGAAACGCATCAAAAGTTTCGAACTCAAATGTAGATGTCATTGAAAAAGATATTCATGATTTAACTACTTCTGATATTGCAGGATTTGATGTAGTGGTAAATGCATTTGGTGCACCATTAGGCGATTCAGAAGGTCATATTAATGCAGGTCGTCATTTAATTGATATTTTAAAAGGTACAGATACTAGAGCAATTATTGTTGGTGGTGCAGGAAGCTTATATGTTGATGATGCTCACACTACTAAACTGATTGACACTGAAGAATTTCCAGATGTAGTCAAACCAACTGCAATAGGCCAAGGACAAAACCTTGAAGAATTACAAAATGCAGAAGGAATTACTTGGACGTTTTTAAGTCCTTCAGCTGAATTTGATTATGAAGGTGCAAGAACTGGTAAATATAAATCTGGTAAAGATCAACTATTAGTGAATTCTAATGGAAAAAGTTATATTAGCTACGCTGATTTTGCAATAGCTATTGTAGATGAAATTGAAAACCCACAACATATTAATGAACGTTTTACAGTTGTAGGCGAAGAAAAATAATAAAGTTATCACTTTTATCATAAAGTAAGGCGGAGATTTTGAGTTGATATTCAATTCAAAATCTCCGCCTTTTTCTATTATTTATTTCCTAGGATATAAACCTAAATATGATTCTAAACTTTCACCTGATTGTTTAACTTTTTTCGCTTTATCTTTTCCTAAATAACGTAAATGCCATGGTTCATATTGATAACCTGTTTCATTCTCTTTATGTTTTCCATATCTTACAATGAAACCATAATCAGCAGCATGTTTTTTAATCCATTTACCTTCTTTAGTTTTACCAAAGCTACGATATAAATTTTTATCTGAGCCCTGTGCACCTACATCAAATGATAATCCAGTTTGATGTTCAGAGTGGCCCGGTTTCGAACTATATTTATTAGCAGCTTTTTCGCCATCTCTAGCTTTATAATTATTAAATAGTTGTACTTGTGTTTGATAACTTCTAAAACCACTTATTTTATATAATTGAATATTATCTTTCTTCGCATCTGTCATCATTTTATTTAAAGCACGTACCGCTTTTGGATTTTCTCCTGGATTGAAATCTTTAGGCAATTTAATTTGTTTATTTACGATTAGAATACCATCAATATATGTCTTTCCGTCTTTTTTAATCTTTTTATGATCTTTCTTCGAATGGTTATTATCACTTTTTTGATTTTTTTCACCTAAATGACCATTTGAACATGCTGACAGTATTAATAATCCCATTAATAAAAAAAGATATAACTTCTTCATGTAACATTTAACTCCTTTAAACTATTAATCACTCAATACTTGAAGGTTAGATGATGTCATCATTCCATACTAAATTAGCCTAACATATTTGCTTGAAAATTTAATTGTATTTAGTCAATAAATTCACTTTTTTTAAAGTGACAAACTATTCTTTTTACCATTAACTATAAAATTGTTATATAACAGATAATTTAAAAGATATACTGTATTAATTTATTTCACAGTTTCTTTAATCAGCCACATATTATATATAATTTAGCCATAAATTATGTGAAAATAATCACAAAATACATGCTATACTCTTTGTGAAAGCGATAACAAAATTTGGAATTAATTAACTAATAATAAATAATTGGAGGCGAAAGGTATGTTAGAAACAAATCATACTCATGCTTGGCAAGGTTTTAAAAATGGACGTTGGAATAGACATTCAGACGTAAGAGAATTTATTCAATTAAACTATTCTTTATATGAAGGCGACGACGCATTCCTAGAAGGTCCAACAGAAGCTACTTCAAAATTATGGGACCAAGTGATGCAATTGTCTAAAGAAGAACGTGATCGCGGTGGCATGTGGGATATGGATACAAAAGTTGCATCGACAATCACTTCACATGATGCAGGATATTTAGACAAAAACTTAGAAACAATCGTTGGTGTTCAAACAGATAAACCATTCAAACGCTCAATGCAACCATTTGGTGGTATACGTATGGCGAAAGCTGCATGTGAAGCATATGGATATGAATTAGATCCAGAAACTGAAAAAGTCTTCACAGATTATCGTAAAACACATAACCAAGGTGTATTCGATGCATATTCCAGAGAAATGTTAGATTGCCGTAAAGCAGGAATTATTACTGGGTTACCAGACGCTTATGGCCGTGGACGTATCATTGGAGACTACCGCCGTGTGGCATTATACGGTGTAGATTTCTTAATGGAAGAAAAACTTCACGATTTCAATACAATGTCTACTGAAATGTCAGAAGATGTAATTCGTTTACGTGAAGAATTATCAGAACAATATAGAGCTTTAAATGAATTAAAAGAATTAGGTCAAATGTATGGTTTCGATTTAAGTCGACCAGCAACTAACTTTAAAGAAGCAGTGCAATGGTTATATCTAGCATATCTAGCTGCAATTAAAGAACAAAATGGTGCAGCAATGAGTTTAGGACGTACATCAACATTCTTAGATATTTATGCAGAACGTGATTTGAAAAATGGTGACATTACTGAAAGTGAAGTACAAGAAATTATCGACCACTTCATTATGAAATTACGTATTGTTAAATTTGCTCGTACACCAGACTATAATGAATTATTCTCAGGAGATCCAACATGGGTTACTGAATCTATTGGTGGTGTAGGTATCGATGGCAGACCACTTGTTACTAAAAACTCATTCCGTTTCTTACATTCATTAGACAATTTAGGTCCAGCACCAGAACCAAACTTAACAGTACTTTGGTCAGTGCGTTTACCTGAAAACTTCAAAATTTATTGTGCAAAAATGAGTATTAAAACAAGTTCAATTCAATACGAAAATGATGACTTGATGCGTGAAAGTTATGGCGATGACTATGGTATTGCATGTTGTGTATCTGCTATGAAAATTGGTAAACAAATGCAATTCTTCGGAGCAAGAGCTAACTTAGCTAAAACATTATTATATGCAATTAATGGTGGTAAAGATGAAAAATCTGGAAAACAAGTAGGACCAAGTTACGAAGGTATTAAATCTGACGTACTTGATTATGATGAAGTCTTTGCTAAATTTGAAAAAATGATGGATTGGTTAGCAGGTGTCTACATTAATTCATTAAATATCATCCACTACATGCATGATAAATATAGCTATGAAAGAATCGAAATGGCATTACATGATACAAATATCATTCGCACAATGGCTACTGGTATAGCAGGATTATCTGTAGCAGCAGACTCATTATCAGCAATTAAATATGCAAAAGTAACACCTATTAGAGATGAAAATGGACTTGTGACAGACTTTGAAATCGAAGGAGATTTCCCTAAATATGGTAACAACGACAGCCGTGTAGATGATATTGCAGTCGACTTAGTAGAACGCTTTATGACAAAATTACGTAGCCATAAAACATATCGCGATTCAGAACATACAATGAGTGTATTAACGATTACTTCAAACGTTGTATATGGTAAGAAAACAGGTAATACACCAGATGGACGTAAAGCTGGAGAACCATTTGCACCAGGTGCTAACCCAATGCATGGACGCGACCAAAAAGGCGCATTATCATCATTAAGTTCTGTAGCTAAAATACCTTATGATTGCTGTAAAGATGGAATTTCAAATACATTTAGTATTGTTCCAAAATCACTAGGTAAAGAAGAAGAATCACAAAACAAAAACTTAACAAGTATGCTAGACGGCTACGCTATGCAACATGGCCATCACTTAAATATCAATGTATTTAATAGAGAAACATTACTAGATGCAATGGATCATCCTGAAGAATACCCACAATTAACAATTCGTGTATCTGGCTATGCAGTTAACTTTATTAAATTAACTCGTGAACAACAATTGGATGTTATTTCTCGTACATTCCACGAACAAATGTAGAAAATAAGGTGGGAGCAAAATGCTTAAAGGACACTTACACTCCGTTGAAAGTATGGGTACAGTAGACGGACCAGGAATTAGATATATATTATTCACACAAGGTTGTTTATTAAGATGTTTATATTGTCATAATCCAGATACATGGAAAATTAATGAGCCATCAAGAGAAGTGACAGTAGATGAAATGGTAAATGAAGTATTGCCTTATAAGCCATACTTTGACGCCTCAGGTGGAGGAGTTACAGTTAGTGGTGGCGAACCATTGCTACAAATGCCATTTTTAGAAGCATTATTTAAAGAGTTAAAAGCTAATGGAATAAACACATGTCTTGATACTTCTGCTGGATGTGTTAACGATACAGTAGCGTTTAATCGTCACTTTGATGAATTACAAAAATATACAGATCTCATGCTTTTAGACATTAAACACATCGATAATGAAAAACATATTAAACTAACGGGCAAACCGAATACACATATTCTTAAATTTGCACGTAAGCTTTCAGATATGAAACAACCTATATGGATAAGACACGTTCTAGTCCCAGGAATTTCAGATGATAAAGAAGATTTAATTAAATTGGGTGAATTTATCAATTCGCTAGATAATGTTGAAAAATTTGAAATCTTACCTTATCACCAACTCGGAGTACACAAGTGGAAAAATTTAGGTATCCCATATCAATTAGAAAATGTTGAACCACCAAATGATGAAGCAGTCAAAATGGCATATCAATACGTTAATTTCAAAGGAAAAATTCCAATCACGCTATAAAAAACTATATTATACCCCATAAAATACCCTTCAAATTATGGACATATCAAAGCAGAATTTGATATGTCCATTTTTAATAAAATTTGAAGTAATTGTTAATTATTTATCAAAATATAAAAAATAATTTAATAATCATTAAGTTTATTTTTAAAGTGTGTTTTAATTGTGAACATTTATCATATTTTAACTATTTTTGTGTATTTATGGTAGTATGAACTTGGAAATAGAATTAGTTAACAATATTTCTAAATTTTATATTTTTTTAGCACTTTTTGTAAACGCTATCAAAATATATTTCAGGAGGGGATAAATTGAAAAACGTCATAATTAATGCAATGGGGACGGTGATTCGCTTATCAATTAATCACAATCAACCAGATTCAATTTTATCTCAAGCCGAGTCAAAAATTCATACTTGGGAAAAACAATTTAGTGCTAATGACGAGCACTCAGATTTAATGAAAATTAACCGAATGGCTGGTATAAGGCCAGTAGTAACTAGTGGTGAAATATTTAAAATGATTCAGCTAGGTTATCATGCAACATTAACTTCTAATCAAAAAATGAATATCTTAATAGGCCCTTTAGTTAAACTTTGGAAAATTGGTTTTGAAGATGCTAAAAAGCCGAATGAACAAGACATTCAACATGCGATAACGTTAACGAATCCTGAAAATCTAGAATTGAATGAAGCAACAAATGAAGTTTATTTAACTAAGAAAGGTATGGAGATTGATTTAGGCGCTCTTGTAAAAGGGTATTTTGCTGATCAACTTCAAACATTTTTCATTAATCAAGGTGTAACTTCAGGAATTATTGATTTTGGTGGTAACGTGATTACGATTGGTGAAAATACACCAACATCAAGAAGTTGGAAAGTAGGTATTCGTAATCCTTTTTATAAGAATAGTAATCCACTTGCAGTTTTAGAGATTCATCAACAATCTGTTGTGACTTCAGGTATATATGAACGCTATTTTATAAAAGATCATCAATTGTATCATCACATATTAGATAGTAAAACAGGATACCCAGTTAATAATGATATTGCTAGCGTAACCATCGTATCTGATCATTCTGTGGATTGCGAGATATGGACTACGATTTGTAGTTTTGGGCAAGCATCACAAAATATTGAACTACTTAATCAAATAGATGGTATTGAAGGTGTCATTGTTAAACGTGATGGCGACATTGTTTCAACTTCAAGAATTTCTATGCAAAAAGAATATGTAATTTAAATACTCTAAATGAGTATTATATTTTTAAATATACATGTGAAAATAATCACAATTTATCAGGAGGATGACTTATGAATAAAGAAATTTTAGATACTGTCAAATTGAACTCTGGAGCTGAATTGAAAAACCGTATTGTAATGGCGCCAATGACAATTCAAGCTGGCTATTTTGACGGTAGTGTGACTTCAGAAATGATAGATTACTATCAATACCGTTCAGGTGACGCAGCTGCAATTATTGTAGAAAGTTGTTTTGTTGAAGATCATGGACGTGGATTCCCTGGTGCTATTGGTGTTGACACAGATGAAAAGGTTAAAGGTCTAGCAAGATTAGCACAAGCCATTAAAGACAAAGGATCAAAAGCAATTCTACAAATTTATCATGCTGGACGTATGGCTAACCCAAAATTAAATGAAGGCGAACAACCCATTTCTGCAAGTCCAATTACTGCATTGCGACCTGATGCTGCAACACCTCGTGAAATGACTACATCACAAATAGAACAAATGATTAATCACTTTGGCGAAGCAACTCGTAGAGCAATTGAAGCGGGATTCGATGGTGTAGAAATTCACGGTGCGAATACGTATTTAATTCAACAATTCTTCTCTCCTCACTCTAATAGAAGACAAGATGAATGGGGCGGTAGTCGAGAAAAACGTACAAAATTCCCAATCGAAGTATTGAAAAAAGTTCAAAGTGTTGTAGCTCAAGCAGACGCTAAAGATTTTATTATAGGTTATCGCTTCTCTCCAGAAGAATTAGAAGAACCAGGTATTAGATTTGAAGATACAATGTATCTCTTAAATACACTTGCTAAATATAAACCTGACTACTTCCATATTTCAGCAAATAGTTATAAACGTACGTCAATCGTTAATCAAGATGATTCTGAGCCATTAATTAATAAATACTTAAATTCTAGAAATGAAACATTGGCAAGCATTCCTTTAATAGGTGTCGGAAGCATTTCACAAAAACAAGATGCTGAAGAAGCTTTAGAACTAGGGTATGACTTATTAGCAGTTGGTAAAGCATACTTAATTGAACCAAATTGGACAGAAAAAATTATTAACGACCAAGAAGTAGAACAATTTGTTGATATTCATGACCAAAAAGTATTACACATTCCATCACCATTATGGAAAGTAATGGACTTTATGATATTAGACAAAGAAGAAGAACATAGAAAATACGAAAAACTTAAAGCATTACAAAATAAAAAAGTGAAATTTAATAAAGGTACTTATAACGTTTTTGCTAAAGGTCATAATGGTAATTTACCTATGAAAGTTGAACTGTCTGAAGACAAAATTGTAAGTATTGAAGTTGATGACAGTGGAGAATCTGAAGGTATTGCTAATCCAGTATTTGAACGTTTACCACAAGATATCATAGAAGGACAAACATTAAATGTAGACGTAGTTTCTGGGGCAACTGTTACAAGTGAAGGTATTATTCAAGGTATTGCTGAAGCGATTGAACAAGCTGGCGAAGATCCTGATGTACTACGCGCGCGTCCTAAACCAGTTGTTCAATGGTCAAACGAAACAATTGAAGAAACAACGGATATTGTTGTAATCGGTACTGGTGGTGCAGGTTTAAGTGCTGCAGCTACTGCTTTAGATGAAGGTAAAGAAGTGATTATGCTTGAAAAATTTGCCGCTATCGGAGGAAATACGATACGTACTGGCGGACAAGTCAATGCAGTTGAACCAGAATGGCAAGGTAGTTTCCCTGCATTAGCTGGTGAACATGAGACATTAAAACAACTATTAGAACATGATGAAAATGATATAGATGATGATTATAAAGAAGATTTCCGCACAGTAAAATCTCAAATTAAAGCCTATTTAGATGACGATAGTGAAAAAGGCAATAACTTATTCGATTCAATTGAATTACACCGAATTCAAACATATTTAGGTGGTAAACGTAAAGATAAAAATAATGTAGAAATTACAGGTGACTATGAACTAGTTAAAACACTCACAGATAATGTATTAGATTCTGTTAAATGGCTAACAGAAAAAGGCGTACATTTCGATCGTTCATTCGTAGATATGCCAGTTGGTGCATTATGGCGTCGTGGTCATAAACCAATGAAAGCACAAGGTTTAGAATTTATCGAAAATCTTGGTGACTATGTTAAAACACATCACGGTCGTATATTCACTGAAACAACAGCCGAAAAATTAATCAAAGAAAGCAATAAAATTGTAGGTATTGAAGCTCGTAAAGCAAATGGAGCTAAAGTTAAAATTCATACAAAACATGGTGTAGTACTTGCTACAGGTGGATTTGGTGCTAATACTAAAATGTTACAACAATATAATACGTATTGGGATAGTATTCCAGATGATATTAAAACAACAAACTCACCTGCAATTACTGGTGATGGTATACGTTTAGGTGTCCAAGCAGGTGCAGAACTTGTTGGTATGGGATTCTCTCAAATGATGCCAATATCTGACCCTAAAACAGGCGCACTATTCACAGGTTTAATTGTGACACCATCTAACTTCGTATTTGTTAATAAAGAAGGACAACGTTTCGTAAATGAATTTGAAAGTAGAGACGTGTTATCTAAAGCGGCATTAGAACAAAAAGATGGTATGTTCTACATTATTGCTGATGAAAATATTAAATCATTAGCGATGAATACTTCTGAAGACAAAATTAATCATGAGCTTGAAGACGGTACATTAGTAAAAGGTGACACATTAGAAGAATTAGCAGAAAAACTAAACATCGAACCACAACAATTAATTAATACTATCGAACGTTATAACAAATTTGTTGATCAAGGTCATGATGATGATTTCAATAAAAGTGCATTTGATTTAAAAATTGAAAAAGCACCATTCTATGCAACACCTCGTAAACCAGCAGTACATCATACTATGGGAGGCTTACGAATTAATTCTCAAGCACAAGTTATTGATGTTGAAGGTCATATTATTGAAGGATTATATGCATCTGGTGAGGTAGCAGGAGGTATTCATGCAGGTAACCGATTAGGTGGTAATGCACTTGCTGATATCTTTACTTATGGAAGAATTGCTGGTAAAAGTGCAGCTACGCATCAAGTTACTAATGAATAGGAGTGACTAGCTATGTCTGGAAATTACAAAAAAGGAAATCAATTAATACTAGCTATTATATTAGGGATTTTGACATATTGGTTGTTTGCTCAATCTCTCTTAAATATAGCGCCTCATGTGCAAAATGATTATCACGTTGATATGAGTATTATCAATATTGCAGTAAGTCTTACCTCACTATTAACTGGTGTGTTCATAGTTGTTGCAGGTGGACTCTCAGATAAAATAGGAAGAGTAAAAGTGACTAGAGCGGGACTAGTATTAAGTATATTAGGATCTATTTCCGTTATTATAACTAATATGCCGTTCTTCTTACTTACAGGACGTGTATTACAAGGTCTTTCAGCCGCTTGTTTATTACCTGCGACGATTGCGATTATTAACTCATTCTTCTCAGGTGAAGAACGTCAAAAAGCATTAAGCTTTTGGTCATTTGGATCCTATGGTGGAACTGGATTAGCTTCTCTATTCGCTGGTGTAGTCGCAACATATGTAGGATGGCGTTGGATTTTTATCCTATCAATTATTTTTGCATTTATCGCAATGATATTATTAAGAGGTACGCCAGAGTCTAAAGATGAATCCGCACATAATAAGAAATTTGATATTATGGGTATTTTCATCTTCGTAATAATGATGTTAAGTATTAATATAGTTATCACACAAGGTACAAAATTAGGTTGGCTTAATCCTGTGATTATAGGATTAATCGTAGTATTTATTATCACATTGTTTGCATTTTACATTTATGAACGTAAACAAAGAGAACCATTTATTGATTTTACGTTATTTTCAAACAAAATTTATATAGGTACAACGATTGCTAATTTAATGGTTAATACTGAAATTGGAGTGCTTGCATTATTCAATATTTATATGCAAGATGCCATGGGATTATCAGGAGCACAAGCAGGGTTAATTACTATTCCATATATGGTGTGTAGTTTAATCATGGTTCGCGTTGGTGAACGTTTCATGCAAAAAAATGGACCTCAAATACCATTAATGTTTGGACCAATCACTATTGCTGTAGGAATTATTTTACTATCCATTACAGCCTTACCAAGTATAATTTATTATATCGTTTCAGTGATTGGGTTTATTTGCATAGGGTTAGGCTTAGGCTTCTTTGCAACACCAGCCTTATCAACAGCAGTATCAAATGTTCCAGAAGAAAAAGTAGGTACAGCATCAGGTATTATTAAAATGACATCAACATTAGGTGCAGCATTTGGTATCGCAGTAGTGACAACTGTTTATTCAACAATTAGTATTTATAACGATACCCATTTTGCAGCAACAATCGCATTTATCGTAGGTGCTTGTATGGTATTAGTCGCATTTATCGCCGCATTTATTTTAGTACCAAAACGAAATGTAGAAGTATAGATCATAAAATAAGCAATTTGTATTTAAAAGAGGGATTTAGTAGCTAGCAGTAGTTACTAAATCCTTTTTTAATAAAATTATTGTTAATTTTCTGAAAATAGGGTATCTGTATAAAAATAAAACTTCAAAATAAATTGATTTTAAATGACGTGATTTAAAAAGGGGTTAAATCATATGACAAAAGAAAAACAAAGGAAGAAATTTAAATTTAAGACACCACATACGTACGCTTTATTACTGATGGTAATTATTTTTGCATGGATTATGACTTATATTATTCCAGCAGGAGAATATGCGCGAGAAAAGAAAGGGAGTCAAACAGTTGTAGTTTCGGGTTCATTCCACGGAGTAGCTAATCAACATCTGTCTTTCTTAGATATTTTTAGAGCTGTACCAGAGGGTCTCGTCAGTGGTGGAGAGATAGTATTTTACGTGTTTTTAGTTGGTGGTGCGTTCGGTATTGTGCATCAAACAGGTGCTTTTGAAAATGGTGTGAATAAAGCCATGCGTACACTAGGGAAGGCTAACTTCTTAATGATTCCGTTAACAATGACGGCTTTTTCTATTTTAGGATTTTCTATTGGTTTGTCAGAAGAAACAATCATCTTTGTACCGATTGGCGTCTTAATCGCACGTACCTTAGGTTATGATGCCTTGACTGGAGCAGCTGTCGTTATTTTAGGTGCTGGAAGCGGGTTTATGGGAGGTATGTTAAATCCATTTACCGTTGGGGTTGCGCAGAAAGTGGCCGAATTGCCGTTGTTTTCAGGTTGGGGTTTACGAACAATAATATACATATTTATATTATTTGCAGCAATTGCAACAGTGATGTTGTATGGTCATAAAGTTAAAAAGAATAAGACTAAAAGTATTGTTTATGAATTAGAAAAGGAAGAAGGACAACTTAATAAAGAAATTGAATACCAGCATTTTAGTAAGAGACAAGCATTCAGTTTAGCGCTAATTTTAGGAAGCATTTTATTTAATGTATTCGGTATTTTCAAGTATGATTGGACATTCACACAAATGAGTGCCAACTTTTTACTTGCAGGTATCGTAGCCGGTTTAGTTGCTGGACTTGGATTTAATGGCACATTTGATGCACTAGTAAAAGGAATGCAAGATATTTTATATGGTGCTCTAGTCGTCGGAATCGCCAAAGGGATTGTTGTACTATTAGAGAATGGGAAAATCATTGATAGTATTGTACATGGTATGACAACACTATTAGCTGATGTTCCAGCTTCATTAGTTATCATGGTCATGTTCGTCTTACAATTTATACTTAATTTCTTTATACCGTCTGGATCAGGTCAAGCGCTAACAACAATGCCATTAATGATTCCGATTTCTGATTTATTACACATTAATCGTCAAATAACAGTACTCGCATTCCAATATGGTGATGCAATTAGTAATATTCTATTCCCAACATCTGCAACATTAATGGGTGCGTTAGCAGTAGCGCGTATTACATATACACAATGGCTAAAATTTGCATGGAAATTAATAATTATATGGGTCGTTATCTGTGCAGTTGCCATGTCCATCGCTTTAATGATAGGGTATTGATTTTTATATAACTTGAAAAAAACGAGTGGCTTACTTATGGGTAGGCCATTTTTTGTCGTAAAATAATGTTTATTATTATCAGAATATTCAGTAAAATAAAAAGGAGGCAAATCATTAATGAAAATAGACATTAATACAGCATAAGAGGTACAACATGAAATGGTTTAAGATAATATTAGACATCACGGTATTGCTATTGATATCAACACTTTTATTTTTATATACATATAAAGAAAATGAACAATTGTTACCTAGTAGTAAATATATAGTTGAAGTCACTGACTGGGATCATCAATATAATAAAAAAGAGATTTTTGATACAATCACAAAATTTGCTAAAAAAGAACATATTGCAATATATAAAGTGATTCCTAATTATCAAAATAAGAAGATAAATAAAGATATATATGTCTTTAATCCAACTCAACAAACTTCGCTTAATTCCTTTAATACCAACCAAAAATATAACTATATCAATAAAAAAGAACTTATTAAAAGAGAGGTAAAAGGAAACTACTTAATTACTGATCATCAGTTTAATGCTAAAGAATTAAAAGACACTTTGAAGGCTAAGGGTGTCAATATCAAAACGTATCAACTCAATAGAGTGATGATTGCGATGGGTATTATTGCTGAAATGAATCTAGTCATTCCATTAATCGCATTAGTAATCATTTATTTACTTTATTATATTTATGAAAAGAATATTCATTTCAAAGCCTACGCAGTAAAAACATTACATGGTTACACACTCCCGAAAATCATTTTTGAACAATTTCATATGAAATGTGCTTATTGGTTCAGCTTATATATTATTCAAATAGGAATAAGTGCCATTACGCTATGGTTATTAGGCTATAATGGAAATTTAAAGTTATACATGATAAGGCTAAGTCTACTATCTAGTATTTTTATTATCATCATCAGTTTTATTAATTTATGGACTTACCTCATGTTATTAAATTTGAATATAGCTCATATGATTAAAGGAAAGCAGCATTTTAAAACGATTCGACTAATCAATACTAGTGCTAAAGGTTTTTTATTGGCGCTAATGGCTATAGTAATTATTCAAAATATGGCTGTGATTACAGAGTTGAATAAAATAAAGGCATCGGAGAAATACTGGAAGTTATTAGATGATTATTACACAGTAGAATTTACGCCTTCAAATGGAAATGAAAGTACTCAAAATAAGAGAATGGTCCACTCACGTCAACTTATTATGGATAGTGAAAATCAAAATAACGTTATTCTAATTAAGGAAAATAATCATCAAAGTGCTAAGAATGATTACTCTCCATATGAGGGTAATGTGATGTTTGTGAATCAGCAATTTTGGGATTTATACAATAAATATTATCCAACTGGTTTGACTATGAATAATAATAAAGATGTTCTAGAAGTTATACTGCCTAATAAATATAAGGACAAATTTAAACAAGTTAATAAAGAATACCAAGAATGGTTTAATACTTTGAAAGATAAGCATAACAAAGATGGAAAACTCAATATTAATTTAACTAATAAAGATGATTATCACATCTTCTCCTTTAATAACCGTTCGATAGGTGACTTGAGTCTCGTACATTCACCAATTATCGTCAATGTGCAGTCTACAGATTTATGGAATGATTTTTACTATGCCATGCTCAGTCAAGGTGGTTATTTATTTAAAGACTACGATGCTTTAGTTAAAAATATTGAAAAATATAATCTGGAAAATGATGTCAGTGGCATTACTAACTACAAAGACAGCATTATGCAAGAATACCATGATAACAATATCAAATTAGTAATTTATATTGTCTCTGAAATCATTATAGCGATTGTTACCGTGATTATTATTTTATTTGATGTGAAATATTATTTTGACCAAAATAAAAAGCTCATTTTAATTAAGAAAATTCATGGATACACGGCGTTACGTTCAAATTATAAGTATTTAATGATGAGCAACTTATTTCTTATCTTTGTCGGTCTAGTTACATATTACTACTTTGCTTCATCTCAATTATTGTCGATTTTCTCTTTCATGATTGTCTTACAATTATTATTACAACTATTTACCTTACGTCATTTTGAACAGAAATCACACCAAGTCATCAAGGAGTTATAACTATGAAATACATCATTACATTACTTATCTTACTTATTGCAACTACTCTCATTGTGTTCACTTTTGTACATCATCCTGTCATTGACCGTGTTAATCCATTACTCAAAATGGAAGATGACTATGCTAAAGTACCGAAAGATACGCAGTACTATGAAAATATTTCCGTATTCAACAAAGATGGCAAAAAATTGGATTATAAACTTACATTTAATGGATTTGATCCTGATAAAGAATATGTGAAAGTCACGCATAAAGGACAATACGTAAGAAAAATCACATATGTTAAAGAAGCGAATGTTCCAAAAGAGGTTAAATCTCAATGACAATACAATTGAACCATCTATCAATTCACAAAGATAACTATCGTATATTTGATGATGTTAACCTAACATTCGAATATGGAAAATCATATGCCTTAATTGGAACAAGTGGATGTGGTAAATCAACATTGTTAAACATCATTGCTGGCATTGAAAAAGTTGGTAAAGAACAAATATTATTTAATGGCCAAATACAAAAGTTTAATGCTAAATTTTACAGAGAACAACTGGGTTATTTATTTCAAAATTATGGTTTAGTAGAGAACTTATCTATTGATGAAAATTTAGACATAGGACTCGCTTATAAAAAGTTGTCCAAAAAAGAAAAAGAAGCATTAAAGTCGAAGTATTTAAGTCAATTTGGACTGACTGAAAATAAAAAGAGAAAGGTTCATACTTTGAGTGGTGGCGAACAACAACGCGTAGCTTTAATAAGATTGATGTTGAAGGAGCCAGCGATTATATTAGCTGATGAACCAACAGGTGCTTTAGACCCTGAAACTGGAAAATTGATTATACAATTATTATTCAATTTGGTAGATAAAAATAATATATTGATAATGGCAACACATGATATGAATATCGCTTCCCAATGCGATGAAGTGATTGATTTAACGAAGTTAGCATAATTTGAAAACATTTCTAATGATTAAAGAAAATCCTCAACTCGAAAACAAGTCTCTCAAAACTAGTGAATCATACTAGTTACAAGGGATTATGTTAAAACAAGTTGAGGATATTTTTATTTTTATAATGCTTCTTTGAGTGCCTCTTTCATAGCAACATAAGCATAGTTACCAAAGTCTGCTTGTGCACTTTCAAACGGAGCGCCATTAACACTCACTACTTCATGATTTTTATCTTTATCATATTTAACAGGTGAGAAATTAAAATAAGCTAAATAGTTAGAAGCGGATTTTTCGTCTTTGTCCCTTTCACCTTTAACTAAAACTGACACATTAGTAACTGGAAGTGCTTCATATTTCATTTCAGCTACACTATATGGTATAGGTTTTGATTGGTTAAGTTTTAATAATTGCTTTAGATTTTTAACTTTAGTGAAATCTTTATTTTCTACAGCATCGCTGAAACTTACATGGTATAGACCTGGTTCAACAGAAGCATAAACAAGTTTACCTTCTTTATATTTAGTCATGATTTCAGTATAATATTCCGGGTAATTTGTGTTGCCAACTTTTTTGCCAGATCCAGTGACATACCAATAATTAACTTGCTTAATACCATCTTCGCCAGCATCCATTTTTTGACGTTTTACATCTTTTTTATCTTTGAAAAATGCATCAACATCACTTAATGAAGAACCCTTAGATTCTTTAGTATATTTATAATCAGCAAGCTTTACTTTATCCATTAATTTCTTATAATCTTTCCAACCTTGCATTCCTTTTTTATTAGTGAAAGTTTTATCTGTCATAATTGGATCTAGTTTATTAAGCATAGAGATTGGTTTTTGTTTACTATATTTTTTCGTAGCTTCTTCATACGCTTCACTATTGTCATCGTATTCTTTAAAACGTTCACTTTTACTTTTAGCTTTAGATTCTGATTTTTTCTCCTCATTTTTATGTGAATCTTTATCATTATTACTATTGCTACAACCTGCTAAACATAATACTAAGGCTAAAATAAATACACTAATTAATTTTTTCATAATAAGTTCTCCTTTAACTATGTTTTAAGTTAATGCATTATTATATTTTTCATAGTGCCAATGTTTATCTTCAAGCATTTCTTGATAAAACGGGTTTTGTCCAATAAGTTTAATTTCATCTGCTAAAACTTCTACTTCGTCTAAATGATGTGTAGTCATGATAATTAAACAATGTGATTTTAATTGCTCTAATAGGCGGTGTATATCATATCTTGACTCAAGATCAATTCCAACGGTTGGTTCATCAAGTATTAAAATATGAGGATTACTGAGCAATCCAATTAAAATATTAATTTTACGTTTATTACCACCTGATAAATTGGAAACTTTAACTTTAGTTTCTTTAAAATTTAACTGTGATAAATAATCTTGTATTGTCTCTTCTGATACAGGATTATTACACAGTGACTTGAAAAAGTTAATATTTTCATTAACTGTCATATGTTCAAAAAGTGCGATATCTTGTGGAACATAACCGACCATATCTCTAATATGACGTTTAGTTAGTGTTTGGTTAAAATATTGTATGGAACCAGAATCTACCTTTTCAATACCAGCAATTAAACGTAATAAAGTTGATTTCCCAGCACCATTTTCTCCTAATAAAATAGTAATTTGATTATCTTGAATTTGCATATTGAGTTTATCGAAAATATGTTTATTTCTATAACTTTTACTTACGTCATTAATGTTTATCATCTAGTTCACACTCCTTTACAATTGAATCCATAGATAAATGACACTCATAACAATGGCATAGACAATAGCCATAAATATACGATGACTCAGTACATTAATTTTAAATAGTAATAAAGCAATGCCTAATTCGTAAATAACTAATATGATTAATGATTTTAAATAAAAGAATATGCTTAATGGTTGATGAATAACTAAGCTAATGCCAATGAGTATAATTATTAAAATAAAAACATGTGTAACGACATACGTACTATAAAGTTTAAGTTGACTATGATTAGTTAGGAAAAGTCGCTGTAATGGTGCGTTTTGTTTGAGACGCTGATGTAATAAAATTTGAATGGCACTAACCATGATGACACATGCAAATACAACACCAATGGAGATAGATTGATTTGCGTTTTGAGTTATAGAATGCGTTGTTAATTGTGATTTAGGTGTATCTTTATAATATTGATTTTGGATATCTGAGTGAGATTTTGTTTGATTCATATCGTCTAAGTGTTCTTGAATGATATATGGTATCTGTTGTTCATATAAAGAACGACTCACAATTTCGACAGCTATACTACCAATAAAATCATCTCGTCCATACAAAGGGATTGAGGATTTTAAATTATTGTTTTTTAGTTTACTATTGAAATCTTTGGGGATTTGCAGACTTACCATAACTTCTTTTTTCTTAACCAAGTCATCAATATAAAAATCGTCTTTAGATAAATATTGAATTTCTACGTATGGACTTGAATCCATTTGATGAATCAGTTGTTTAGATGCTTTACTGTGACTCATATCTTGGACTGCAATTGGAATTTTAAACGTTTGACTTGCAGATTTGTGAGCGATCCATAATGCACCTAATGCCAGCATAATCGTCAAAATAAATATAAAATAAGCGAACCATTGCTTTTTAATAACGAGTTGGATATACGGTTTCATCGACGATACCTCCAAGCAAGTATGATTAGCAATGCTAAAATTAATACAATTAAACTAAAATAGAACGCTGGATGTGAATCTAAAATATAGTTGTTTAAAGTAATTTCTAGCATTTGATTCGTTACTAAACTAAACGGTTGGCTAATTAAAACATCATTCAATATATGTTGGAAGAAAATAGTAGGAATAGTAATCCCTGAAAATCCAATAATGAGTATGCTTAGACTAACTTTTAGGAGTAAATTCAACCAAGATTTTGATACTAAATCAATAATGATGAGACATAAGACCAAAATCGTGACCAAATATACTAATTGGATGGCTACCGTAGGCCAATTATATGTTCTGAAAGCACTATGCAAAGCAGATTGAATCCAAACAAAACCTATTGCTGACCACAACAAGGTATAAAACCAAGAGATGAATCCACGTACAAGTGTTAACTTTTCAAAAGAAAAATGAAACATTTGTAAACGTTCTTTAAGTGCTGATTCTTGATTCATTTTCAAAACGGTGAAAAGTGATAAACAAAGAACAAATATGGAAAGTAGATAGCCAGTAACAACATAATAACTTCCAGTGTCATAAATATGGATAGATTCATAATCAAAGGAACCAGTACGATTAAGTCCGGTAAACAACATGTCTGTCATAGTCATTAATGTATCTTGGTCTGATGGTTTGTCAGCAAGATGTGAAAAACTTAGTATTCCTCCCATAGATAGCATTAGACGGTCATATACTGAATGGGTGAGTTGATTTATCACTACACTTTTAGTGGATTGTTTGTCATATGTATAAACTGAAATAGGAAGCCTACCATTTTTATAAAAAGCTTTTGTCATACCCTTATCAAAGACAAAATAACCTTGTAATTTTTGTTGTTTTAATAATTGATGTGCTTCATTTTCATTATATTTTTTCAATGATACATTCTTTCCTAAATTGCTACCTTTACCAACAGATCCTAAAATAAGTTGTGTTTCTTTGGATTGATCTTTATCTACAATGCCAATAGTAAACTTAGATTCATTTTTATTGATATGTTGAATAGTAGTTAAAGTGACAATAAGTGCAATTATGATTAATAGTAAATACACAAATAAGTACCACTTTTTTAATAAAAAAGAGTGGTAAATATGAAACAACTTTAATGAATTCAAATAACCACTCCTAATAATAATATAAAGAGGGTAGGACAGCTGTCCCACCCCTTATGCTTGCTGATTTGTCCTTGAATATTTACATGGATAGGGGGCGATTAGCCAACATATTTAAAAATACATTAAATACACAAAAATAATTGAAATTAGTCATCCAATTTTTTTTCTACTTTTTTAAATGTATCCTTACCTTTTTTCTCCATTTCTTTACTTAATTTTTCTTTGTCTTTTTTAGATAATGCGTTGAAGTCTTTTGCACCGTCAGTATTGAACTTAATTTTTTCTTTAAGTTTAGTATTGGCATTAATAATAATATTAATTGGTTCGCCATCTAGCTTGAATTCAACATTTAACTTTTGTTTTTGTTGGTTGTTCTTCGCGTCTGTGTCTAAGTTGTTTTCATAGTCGATATCATAATTATCTGTACCATCATCAATCGTTAATGTACCAGCATCTTTACGTTTTGAGTCATTTTGAGTCTCTTTGTTATCGATATCGAGTGAATAGCGGTCATAATCGATGCTACTAGTTAATGTATATTGATCTTTGTACTTATCATCTTTCTTTTTAGAAGAGCCTTTAATTTCAAATGAATTATCATTTCCTGTTACTTTATAATTCACTTTTAGGTTATCATCAATTTTATTTGTACCTTTGATGTTCATCTTTTTATCATCGGAATCAGTAATTGTGATATCACGTTTGAGAATTTGATGTTTTTCCTGATAGATAGTTGATTTAATTTTAGGGAAATCTTTATCTTGTGCGTCTTTAGCATCTTTCAAAGCATCTTTAATTGATTTGTTGTATTCTTTTTCATTCATATTTGAAAGTCTCAATAACTCTTTATCATCTTTTGCTTTTTTCAAAACTGCTACTGTTATCTTCTTAGCTTTTTCTCTACTAATTGATAAAGTAACTGGTTTGATTTTCTTAGTTTCCCCATCAATTTTCACTTTTTCTTTATCACCTTTTTTGAAATCATCATCATCTAATTTATCAGTGATTAAATCAGTATACCGTTTTGTTACTTTATCGATATCGTCTTGACGAGTATGTAGAACACCAAGTTGATTATTCAAATTGAAGTTTACATTTGAATAACCTTGTTCTTTCAGTTTAGAAGCGTCTGTTCCTTGTATTTCAGCTAAAGTATCAATGATTTCATTATTTTTAACACTATAAACACCTTTGAAGAAAGGTGATTCATAATATTGATTTTTATCATCTGCACTAGCTTGAAACTTACCAATTTCTTCATCAACTAGAGTAGGTGCTATATTGACGATACTCTTTTTAATTTCTGGATCGTGTCCGACAGTACCTTTAATTTTTGAACCATCGACTACGGATTTGGGCAAACCTAAGTCTTCTATGTAATCTTTAGGTGCATCTGCAGTAACTTCAAATTTAGATAAGAAAGAATTATCATTATATTTTTCTTGGAATTTCATTTCATTTTTGAAACGATCATTAATATATGAATCTAAGTTCTTAGCGGTTTTCTTTTCGCTTAATAAATATGAATTTTTTGGTGTATTCGTAATAAAAGCATAAACACCCCAAGCAATTCCTAGTACTAGTAATAGTCCAATTACTATGGGTAAAATGATTTTTAATTTTTTCGACATTGTATATCCTCCCAAAATGTACGTTATCCCAATTAAAAATAGCTATATTTAGCAAAAGTGACCAAATAATTGCGAGCAATTTATTCAGTCACTTTACTGGTATTATTTTAACTTGATTTCTTTTTTAGCAAGGTTATCATTGCTGTAGTCATCTGGATCTTTAACTTGTAATGTCACAGGTGTTTTTGTATCTTTTAATTTATAGAACTTAACAGCTTTAACTTTACCGCCTTTATTAATTTCATCAGTACCGTTTTCACCGTATTTTCTATCTAATTCGCTATCGTAAGCGTCCCCAGTTTTTAATTCTCTCTTAACATCTTTAGAATCTTGATATGCTTCAAAACTCATATCAAATGCTGATGATGCTGTTACATCTTCTTTGTCAGTTTTCTTTTTAACACCATAAACAATAGCAATATTTGGTTTATCATCGTCTGCATATTTGCTTGCATCGACAATTTGAGTGTCTAAAATTTCAACATCAAAGTTTTTACTTGATAATTTATCATCTTTGAAAGAAGAATCAGATTTCTTTTTATCATCTGAAGAAGAATCAACTTTTACAGAATCTGTATCACTTGAATCCTTTTTACTTTCTGATGATTTGTTAGAAGAATCGTTACTTGATGAATCTTTAGAAGAATCATCCTTACCACCACATGCGGCTAATACTAATACTGACGCAAATAGTAACGCTAGTAATTTTTTCATAATTAAACCTCCCAATATTATAAAATAATAGTATGTAATGAAAATATTCACTTATTAATATTAAATGAATAATAAAATAACGAATATTTATGGTAATTAGTATAGCATTTAATTGTTACTAAAGTAATACTTTATTTTAAAAATATTTACGTTAAAATATATTGATAGCCTGAATGAATAAAACTAAAATAATCAGTTATATTTTAAATTATAATTATTTTTATTTTAAATTTAAAAACAGTGTATCTAATAGTATTAAATTCAATTTTGGTTAATGAAATTGAGTCATTGCTTGATAAAGTTTATAGAATAAAAGGATCGTTCATTAAGGGAATCATTTAATGAGATTAATGACTTTAGTTGATTGCTAGAATGGTTTAAAAATTTTGGGAATATCTAATTATGAGGTATTACTTCAGGGGGATAAATATGAAAAGGTTCGCATTAATACTGAGAATATTTGCTATTTTGATTCTCGTTGAAATTATCATTTTTATAGGTGCATTATGTACTCATTTATATTTTCAGCATCAATATATTCAAAAAGAAGAAAAACGGATTGAATTGTTTTTAAAATATAATTTTAAAAATATTAATAGCACAACAGTATATAAGAGCAATAGTGATTCACCGCTAGGAAGTTACAATATTATCGTCCGTATTAATGGAGATAAAAATAAAGAATTAAGCTATGATGCTGAATGTGGTAACTATAATCCAAAATTTAATGGAGAAGATTATATTTTAAACGGTAATCTAAAAAAGAAGAAAGTAAATAGAAATTTAAAATCTGTAAAGGAGATATTAAAAGAAAGAAATACCAATTCTGTTAATGATGCCTTAAGAAAAATACAATCGGAAGGTGAACAAAATGAAAAGAATCACTAAGCGGAAGATATTAATGCTTATTGCTATTCTATCAACAATAATGAGCAGTTTCGTAATACTGATAACTGTATGTAGTATGTTGATTGTTTTTGTTTGGGGATTATTTCCATATTGGACGCCTATTGCATCAGCAATTGTTGTCTTGGGCAGTTTTATATTATCTTTTTCATTAAAATATATTAAACATAAATATCTAAAGTTTTTCATTTCAGTACATATAATAGCGAGTTTTCTATTGTTTTTTGTAAATATAATTTCAATTTGCCTAGTACAATTAATTTAAAAATATGATTTTTAAGGAGAAGATAATGAAAAAAATTATTTTAGGTGTTTTAGTTATATTGATAAGTATATTGAATAGTGGTTGTAGTGATAATCAAGAGGAAAACAAATATCAAAGTAAAATAAATAAAATTATGGAAATTCAGCAAGAAACACATAAAGAAATGGTTAAAAAGGAGGATGAATTTATACCAGAATTTGATAAAGATAAAGTGAATTCCTATGTATATGATGATGGAAAACTTATTATAATAGGTTATAAAGCATTCAAAAATAGTGGTAACCTGTTTTTTATCCCTTATGTGTTTAAAGATGACAAAATTTATTATAAGAAGAACTTCGACGCAGAAACATATGTTAAAGAACATAAAGCTGATTATAAAGATATCAAAGTAAACTGAAGGAGAGGAAAAATGAGAAGAATAGTAGAGAAAAAAGTGTTCAACAATTATCTATCAAATCGATTCATAACATACATGTAGTATATTTACCTAATCAAAGAAGTATATTCGAAAAAGATTAAGGAGCTGGGAACTTGGTATATTTTGTATTAATTGGATTGTTTATTATATTTTATCTAGTTCTATTCGATGCTTTATTGAAGTCTGAAGGAATTTCGATTTTATCAGTGATTCTAGATATTATTATAATTGTAATGTTAATAATAGTTTATATTATCGGAAGGAAATTGTCTGGTAATGATTTGAGCAATTACATAGCATTTACGCTCATTGGATCATATATTTATATGTATTATGCTGTGAAAAATTTTTGGATTAAACCTAAATTAGTGAAATATTTGGTAGGGAAAAAATTACAAGAAGAAGAGGAAGACTTAGAATATCAAAAGCTAGACATACAAACTTCACGAACTAAGTCAAAATATTATGGTGCAGTAGCTATTTTACTTTTGGTATTTACTAAAATTTATATTACTCCAGATTTAAAAGAAGATAGTTTATCAACGGTTTCCATTTTTATACCTATAGGAATTATTATCATTTTAATTTGGCTTATATTAGATTTATATAGAAAGAAACAATTTGGTATTTTCTTTTTTAAATCGTTAATACCTATGGTTGTAACAGTATGGATTTTTGTTTCTATTGTAATATTGATTTGAATTTTAACTATATTAGGTTCGAGTTATTAGATTTAATAAGTACATAGTAGTAATGATTTAGATTTATCAATTGAATGAAAGAGTGCTTTTATAGTCATTAGATAACTGTTCTAATACGCATTATTGAGATAGTAGATTGAACTCAGATTACTAGTAGGGAAAAATGGAAAAATCTATATTAAATTAGGAGAAAGATAATAATGTGTAAAGATAACTTACAAGTTCTAAGTATTAATAACATAAAAAATTCATATTTAATTGGTTTTGCATTAGTTAACTTTATTATCTTTGGGTTTTATTTGTTTATGTATAAAGTTGTAGGAATTGCTGGACATATTCCTACTTATATGAAGGTTTACTTAATGATTTCATTAATATTGTGGTTACTTTTATATTTACAAGAAAAAGGAAAAATTTTCGCGAATTTTAATAGATATAACTATAAATCTAGAATAATTATTTATTTTATCATCAATATATTAGCAGGATATAATGTTCCTTATTTGATGAGTTCTGCATATGTATTTTTTTATTCTGGTAGTAAGGATAGTGTGTTTGAGTACTGGCTATTATTGGGTGCTATTATCTTTATTTCTTTACTAGGTTTGTTTTTATTTTGTTATTCTGAATTTGAGATATTTGGAAATCAACAAAATACATTCTTAAAATTGATAGGTATTTTAATAGTTATAGCTAGTTTAATTGGATTAATTTATGTATCAATAATAGCTCCGGCAGATTCTGAAGAAGGTAGAGTCATTTGGGTAGGGTGTATCTTTTTAATGTGTATACATATATTAGTAGGGAGATCTTTCTTTTATTTAGCTGTTTTAATTAATGACATTAAGGACGAAGGGCTAAAATTATAAGTTTGATTATAGTGACGAATTAATAGTAACTGTTAATAGATAAAAACTATCATTATAGAAAGATGTGAAGAAATGAATATATCAAAAAAATGGTTGTTAGTCATCATTATACCTTTAGCAATTGTCCTCATTATAGTTGGGATTTATTATTCATGGAAACTCAAAAAAGAAAATGAAATCAAAGATAGCTTTGCGAAAACGTTGAACATGTATCCAATCAAAAATTTAGAAGACCTATATGACAAAGAAGGATATCGAGATGAAGAATTTGATAAAGATGATAAAGGTGAATGGATTCTACAATCATCTATGGCAACACAAGGAAAAAATGAAGATTTAATATCAGAGGGTATGCTATTGAAAGTGAATAGAAATAAAAAAGAAACAAAAGGTTATTATTTTATAAATAGGTATAAAAATAATCCTGACAGTTATGAAGATGATGAAAGTGAAAAAACATATCCTGTAGAGCTTAAAAATAATAAAATTCATTTAAGCGAAAAAGTAGATAATAAGAATTTAGAAAGAAAAATAAAAAAATTTAAACTCTTTTCTCAATATGGGAATTTTAAAAACTTATCAAAATTAAAAAATGGAAATATAGAGATTAATCCTGAAGTACCAAATTATTCATTACAATATCATTTAACAAATCGGAACAGTAATGTTAAGAAATTAAGAGATACTTATGATATTCCTACAAATAAAGCACCTAAATTAATATTAAAAGGTTCTGGTGATTTAAGTGGTGAATCTGGTGACGTAAAAACAATTGAGTTTGAATTTATACGCAATCAAAAGGAAACAGTTAAATTTTCAGATAGTATAAGTTATCAACCTACATATAACTAAAAATTAATTAAAGAAATTACTTTGTTATAGTTTATAGCAAAGTGATTTTTAATTTACGTATTAATGTAGTTTGATTAAGGGTCATTTAGTTTAGATTAGCTAAAAATGGCTTTTTATATTGATGATTGAACGTTTAATTGAAAATGCTAAACGGGTAATGTTTACAGATAGATGTCATGTTCTTAAGGAGAATGATTAATGAAACAAGCACAAGAATTAAAAAAGATGTTAATTCAAATAGATGGACAAAAATATGGTGCTTATAAACGTACAAAAGGGATGTATCAATTTGATGACTTTCGATTAGCTATCGACCATGTCCAAGTAGACCCTTTTGCGCCGCCTTCAAAAATGAGACTAATTATAGATAGAAAAGTAGTTGGCATACCCGATTACTTTTTAGATACAAAAGATAAACGTATTGCAGTTGCTGACTTTTTAACTAGAAATGTAGCTCGAAAATTAAAAAGCATATTATCAAAAGCAAAAGGACAACATAAAATCTTTATCGATCGTTGTGGTCAAGAGATGCTTCAACGCACATCTGTAGTTATTAATGATGACGTCATAGAGGTACGTCTAGAGGTAGGTCTACCTGCTACAGGACGTAAAATTTTAGGGAAAGCTGCAGCATCAACAACGACTCAAGTGTTACCACAAGTCGTTGATCAAGCGCTCAAATACCAACATATGGATCAACAAGCTTTAAAACACCAAATTGAATTGAAACTCAATCAAACATATATTAGACAACAACTAGATCAACAAAACTTAATCGCATTTGTCGCTAATGATTCCATATTACCTAGAAAAAATGGCGTATCAGATTGGCCGATGTCTCAAGCTATTGCATTTACCAGTCCAAAATCATGTGAAATAACAATGGAGGTACCATATGGTAAGCCTGTTGTAGGTATGGGAATTCCAAAAGGTATTACTTTAATCGTTGGTGGCGGCTATCATGGTAAATCTACCTTATTACAAGCACTCGAACGAGGTGTTTATGATCATATCAATGGCGATGGTCGTGAGTATGTAATTACAAATAATAGTGCGATGAAAATACGTGCTGAAGACGGTAGAAGTGTAGAAAAAGTGAATATTCGACCATTTATTGATCACTTACCTGGTAAGAAAGATACTAGTCAATTTTCAACTGATAATGCAAGTGGTAGTACATCACAAGCGACCAATGTAATGGAAGCATTAGAAGCACGTACTAAAGTATTATTAATTGATGAAGATACATCGGCAACGAATTTTATGATTCGCGATGGACGTATGCAGAAGTTAATTGCATCTGAGAAAGAACCGATTACCCCATTTTCAAATCGAGTGAAACCTCTGTATGATGATTATGATGTTTCAACAATTTTAATCGTTGGAGGTTCTGGTGATTACTTTGAAGTTGCTGATCAAGTATTAATGATGGATGAATATGTATTGAAAGATGTGACTCAAGAAGCTAAGGAAATTGTTCAAACAGCAGGATATGAACGTGAAGATACTTCTCATAAGACATTTGGTGAAATTCCGTCTCGTATACCTCTTAAAAATAGTTTTAATAAAAAAGGAAAAGATAGTCGACTTAAAGCTAAAGGACAACATGCAGTTATGTATGGAAAAGAAACGATTGATATTAATGGCTTAGAACAATTAGTAGATGATAGTCAGACTAACACACTCGCGATGATGATCGATTATATCCAACAACATGAATTAGATAATAACAAAATAATCAATGATATTGTTGATGATGTGTATCAACTTATTGAACATAAAGGTCTAGAAGCAATATCACATCATCAAGGTCATCCAGGTAATTTAGCATTACCTCGTAAACAAGAACTTATAGGAACATTAAACCGATATCGTGGGTTGAATGTGAAATAATAACAACATGCGCATGTATCAGATTGTACGTTATGTACTATGATAGCATGCGCATTATTTATGTATATCGATTGATTATCTTTTGAATGGTTTATTTTCATTATATTCTTCTTCTGTCATGAGTGAACTTTTTCTTTGAATGCCATAATCTTCGATATAAAACCGTTCACCAAGTTTTAAATAGGGCACAACAATAGCTCTGAATTTTACTCTTTTATAGAGAAGTGAAAAACCAATTTTAAAATACTTTTGACGCTCGAAAAGCCATAAATGATCTATTGAAATGCCATTAATTTGAACATCTTTAAGTAAAATTCGTACATTTCGTTTATATGGTAAATCACGATCTAATTTATTTTTGTATCCAATATATTCAAGCCTACCAGTAACAACCACTGATTTATTCCGAAAAGGTTTCAATTCCTCTCTTCTCACATGACCACCCCTTACTATGTCACTTATTATAAAAATAATATCACAAAATTATTGATTTTATTTATAAAATGAATTGTGAAAAGTAGATTGTAGCAAAAAACTCTTTATGTATATAAAAAAAGAATTGTAGTTAGAAAAAACTACAATTCACAATCCAATATATTAACATCAATTTTCTTCATTTTTAGCTTTTAATTCTCTAATCAAATAATAAATACTAATTAAAGCTATGATAATCATTGGTAGAGAAACAGATATACTAAAACCAGTAAATATGTTCCAGACAATCATAAATAATGCTAATAAAAATACAATAGTACAAGCAATTATCTCTAAATTACGCCACATAATTAAAACCTCACAATCCATTGATTTTTGGATATTTAACGAACGATAAGCATTAAACTTATAATATCATTATGAACTGTGTAGTTAAATATAGAGATTCTCCAAATATTTTCAATCAATCTATTTAAAGAATTAGAGTGCAAAAAACATTGGTGGTTTGGCTTCGTAGTTTTTTTTTATCAAGGTGCTTTTCTTTAATAATTTGATTAGGGAAAATCTTTTTATGTTTATGGTCTTTATATAAAGTATCCAATTCTTTCGAAGAGGTTATTGTATCTTCAAACTGATAATCAGTATCTGAACTCATCATAACTTCAAATTCCAATTTTTTATTGTTATTAACATATCCTCTAATAATATAATCTCCCATTGGATTTTTCTCAGTACCAGTAATTTTAAGTGAATGATATTCTTTTAAATTTTTTTGAAAGAACAATTCAATTCGTTTCTTCTGAGCATCGACATAATGTTGTTTTACATTATGATTATAAATTAAGAAACAACTAACAAGTAAAACTAAAATAATTGTACTCATCGCTAATATTTTCTTCATTTATTCACCTGATTTACTATATAACGTTAATTTTAATATTACCTATTTTATAAAAACAAAAACCTGTTATAACTACAATTTAAATTGAATAGGATTAATAATCATTTTTAGTATATCACTTATATTATTATTGATTTTTGTAAAAATACAATATTTATAATATTATTGTTTATATACAGTATACCTTTTATAAGGAGTGACTATTTAATGAGATTGTCCTGGATACTATGGTGGGTAGTATTAGTATTTGAACTTATTCTTTTTGCGGGTGCATCAGCATTTTTATGTATGAGAGAAATCGATGCCTCTGGAGCAGTTCAAACAGTGCAATTAAAATTAATTAACATAGCTATTTTAGGTGTATTTATGTTACTTCCATTTTTAATTGTACAATTAATTTGGTTGGTTATTAATATTATTTATTCCAAAAAGCAAAAGAAAAATATCAACGAGTATTAAATTAAGGTCTAGGGGAAACTCTAGACTTTTTAATGTTATTATATAGTTGATTTTGAAAAGTAGTTCTTACTAAAAATTTTCAATGATGATGTTTTAATCAAATGACATAGTTAGGAGAAATGATATGAAACATACAGCATTAATAATTGAGGACGATATTGATATAGCTCATATTTTATCTTTAACTCTTACAAAAATGGATATACATACAACGATTAACTATTCTGGTAGTGAGGCATTACAAACAATTCAAAATAAAGACTATGATTTAGTTATTTTAGATTTAATGCTTCCAGAAATGAGCGGCGAAGATTTATTGCCTTCTATTAAAGAAAAAACAAATAGCAAAGTGATTGTAATATCAGCCAAAACAGATGTTGATGAAAAAGTGAAAATGTTAGAGTTAGGCGCAGATGATTATATGACTAAACCTTTTGATGCTAAAGAAGTCTCAGCAAGAGTTTCTGTACAATTAAGGAATTTAGAAAACACTCCTAAAAAAGAAAATTTAAAATGGAAAGATTTAACACTCGATTCATCCAAATATCAAGTATTTTATAAAAATATAGAAATCAACCTTACTAATTCTGAATTTGAAATTTTGAAATTGTTAATGAGTTATCCAGAAAAAGCATTTTCAAAACAACAAATATACGAAGCTATACAAGGGATATATTTAGGAGACGATAATACAATTAATGTACATATATCAAATATTAGAAAGAAAATTTCGCAATATACAAATGATATATATATTCAAACCGTATGGGGAATAGGATTTATGCTCATATAAAATCTTTATGATTTCTTTATATTTTGCTTAAAGGAATTTAAGACATATTTCGTTATATTAATTTTAGAAATAGCGAAGGAGATGAGTGCATGAATCCAGTTATAGAAGTAAATCAACTTTCTAAAAAGTTTAAACATAACTATGGATTATACCCGACTGATTTTAAACTTTATGAGGGAGATATCTGTGCGATTATTGGTAAAAATGGTGCAGGGAAATCGACTTTATTCAAATTATTAGCAAATCAAATACATCCTACAGGTGGGTGTATTAAGCTATTTAACATAGATGGAAATAAAGTTAATAGCCAAGGAAGAAAACGAATAGGATTTATGATTGAAACACCTGACTTTATTCCGAATTTTAATGCATATCAAAATTTACATTATTTCAGTATTCAACGAGGTGTAACGAATAAAGAAAAAATAGAAAATATATTGGCACAAGTAGGTTTAAAGAACGTTACTAAAAAGATAAGACAATATTCATTGGGTATGAAACAAAGACTAGGTATAGCATTAGTGTTGTTAACTGGTCCTGACTTGTTAGTGTTAGATGAACCCATTAATGGATTAGACGCTGAAGGTATTAAAGAATTTCGTGATTTGATTTTAAAATTAAACAAAGAACAAGGGATTACAATATTAATTTCTAGCCATATTCTGAATGAATTACAACAACTTGCCTATAGATTTGTATTTATAGAAGATGGAAAGATTATAGAAGATATTAGTAAAGAACAGTTGCTTAACAAAGGTAAGCAACAACTTATAGTAAAAGTTGATAGTCCTGATGATGCTGTACGAATATTAGAACAGAATATCGATAATATTAAATATAAGGTACTACATAATAAAACAATTGCTATTGATCCCTCTCGTGTAGAAAGTAGTTATATTAATAAATTATTACTTAACAATGATGTTGCAGTTGAAGAGTTTAAGATGGAAACAACAAACTTAGAAGATTATTTCTTAAGCAAAGGGGGAAGTGATAATGATTAATTACATTAAAAGTGAATTATATAGAGTATTCCATAGCAAAGGTATCTATATTTATATCATTGTTTGTAATTTACTTATGCTTTTAGCAGCAGTGATTTTATTTTATTTTGATAAAATTGAACCTACTTTCCCATACGGAAATGCTAAATTTTTCTATGTTAACGTCGTTACAGCTGGTTTGCTTATTATGGTTATTGGTGCCTCTATGAATATGTTAGTAAATAGTAAACAGAACAAAGCATTAAATAAGATTTCAATCTCTTTTGATACTTCTGTTTCATCAATTTATTGGGGAAAGTTCGTTGTTTATATCATTACTTTTCTTATTTTAACGATCATTAGTGCTATAGTAACTGTAATATTAGGGATTGCTTTCTTTGAATATGATCAAACAGCACTAACAAATTATTTGTTGTCTTTAATAAATATGGCACCTGTAGTATTTGGTGGTCTTGCATTGGCGCACGCAATAAATAGTTTTCGTGTTAACTTAGCGATTGTTATTATTATTATAAGTATTTTTTACTATCAATCTTCAATGTTTATAGAATTATTAACTATTGCAAGTGATAAATTCGATGTTATTTATAACAATTCTCCTACAGAACTATTAGACACTAATTTCAAAAACTATGTGAATGAGTCTGTTGAATTGGGTATGCATTATTGGATAATCGGCTTAATACTGGGATTAGTTTTTTTAACAATCGGTTATTTATTTTATAAAAATAAAGAATTTACAGATTAAATTAAGGATGTAAGAAGATGATTATTAATATAATATTGGCTGTAGCGCTTATCATCATCATTTATAAATATATATTGTTAAAGTATGATGTTTCACAGCTCACAAAACAGTTAAAATATTTAAAAAAGCATATCACTTCAAATCAAACTGTACGAACTAATACGCATCATAAAGATTCTGTGAAACTCATAAAAGAAATTAATGAGAGTTTGACATCAATGAGAAATGAAGTGACTACATATAAGCAACATGAATTACTGTTAAATCAAGAAATTACTAATATTTCTCATGATTTAAGAACGCCATTAACTGCCATCAAAGGGTATACTAATTTATTACAAGATACCGATTCACAAGAAGACATTAAGAAGTATTTAAATATAATAAGTAATAAAACTAATAATCTTATTGCCATGATAAATTTATTTCACGAAATGACTAAATTAAATTCTGGTGATTATAGTTTAGATATAAAAGAAATCAATATTAATGAATTATTGAAAGAGCAATTTTTAACTTATTTCAGTCAATTTGAAAGTCAATCTATCGATGTAATATTTAAAGAAAGTCATCCTTATTTCGTAAAGGCAGATAACGTATGTTTAGAAAGAATATCAACTAATTTAATATCAAATATACTTAAATATGGTAAATCGTACGTAAAAATCGAGGTTTATGATGCACAAAATACGATTCAAATAGATATAAGTAATGACACGGATGAGTCTTTCAATATTGGTGAACAAACTAATATTTTCAAAAGATCACACACCCTTGATTTTAGTAGACATAACGGTAGTACAGGATTAGGTTTATATATGGTGAAAAGATTAGTTGAAATACAACAGGGCAATATATCTGCCAATTATCTAAATAATGAATTCACTATCACTATTCAATTGCCTAAATATGAGGCTTGATTTCTGCCATAGCTACAACATTATAATTTGAAACATGGGATAATCCCCGTTTTTTATAAAATGATTTGGTATTTTCTTGATTGTCAGTAAGACAGACTATTTGCATAACATCTTTATAGCGTTTTAATACTTTATCTATCAGGCTAGAACCAATACCTTGATTTTGATATTTAGTTTTAACAAGTAAATCTTGAATCAATACGATTGAAATACCGTCACCAACTAGTCGAATTAATCCTATAAGTTCAGTGTCATCCCACACTGATAACACATATAGTGAATGACTAAAAGCTTGGTTAAGTTTATTTAAATCGTAAGTATAGTTGAACCAACCGGCATCATTGTATAATTTTTGTAATTCTTCAGTAGGGATATGTTTAGAACTGATGTAACGCATTGTAAGCCCTCCTTATCCATATCATCATCCCATATATAAAACCTGTTCTCAACTTCAATTTGTTGGGAACAGGTTTATTTAAATCATTGCTCTTTTAACACGCCGTCTTTCATATGATAAACTTTATCGCAAAATTGTGTGAGACGTTCGTCGTGTGTAACGATGATACATGTTTTGTTTCGTTGTTTTGTTTGGTTTTCTAATATTTTCATGACGGCCATAGCGTTATCTGTATCGAGTGAAGCGGTTGGCTCATCAGCTAAAATGAGTGATGGGTCTGTAAATATCGCTTTAGCTATAGCAACACGTTGTTTTTGTCCACCTGATATTTCGCTCGGCAATTGATTTTCTATTTCAACTAATCCCAATTGTTCCAACAATGTTTGGTATTCTTCTTTATTAAGTGTGTCTCTTTTATATTTTTTTAATAACTGAAATTGCTGCTTTACCGTTAAAAAAGGTACTAAATTAGTCGATTGTAAAATAAATCCAATTTCTTTAATTCTGATTCGTGATAATGCTTTTTGCTTTAATTTAGTAATATTGTCACCGTTAATCCATATCTCACCAGATGTTGGTGTTTGTAACGCGCCAGCCATAGTTAAAAATGTACTCTTACCAGAACCAGATGGCCCAACAATTGCGATTAATTCACCTTGGTTAAATTTCAAATCAGTCGGTTTAACTGCTTCAATAATATGATTACCATCTTTGAAGGACTTTGTAACGCCTTTGAACTCTAACATAGCACACACTCCTTTCTATCCAATTGCTTTTAGTGGGTCGATTTTTCTAATAGATAATACTGAAAATAGACTTCCTAATAATGAAATAATGATAAGTACTAAGCCAAAAATTAATAACGTACCCATATTAAATTGTATAGGAACAGCATCTGGTAAAATAGTACTCGTTAATAGTGTGAGTACGAGTCCAATTGCAGTACCAATGAGTGATAATATAAATGTTTGAGCAAGCACCATCTTTGCCAAATATCCATTCGTAAACCCTTGTGCTTTTAATACGCCAAATAACTGCGTTTTTTGAAGCGTCATAACATATAAAAAGACGCCAATCACAGTTGCTGAAATCACAAATAAGAAAGAAATCATAAAATTAAGTGTCATATTTTGAGCTTTATAACCCGGTAGATTTTCAATAAATTGATCAATTGAAACCCCTTCAAGTTCACTATCTAACTTATGATTTTTCCAATTTTTATCTTTAACTACAACGGCATTTGTTTGATTTTTAGATAAAGCTGGATTAATCTTTTCTATAGTTTTGTTGTTGGAAAAAATAACAGGAGATGCATTATATTTCGCACTTTCTGAGACACCAACAACTTTTAATTTTTCATCTGATTGGGATAATGACAATGTATCACCAATTTTAAAACCTTTATCTTTAAGCGTTTGATCTATGATTACCTCATTTGTTTTATTAACTTTATTACCATCAACTAATTTGGGTATTAAAAATGAATCTGAAGTAACACCAAAGAGTAAAGCATTTTCTTCTTTATTATCATTTGAAACAATAACGCCTTGTTGTTTTAATGGTGTTGCTTCATTAAATTCATTACTTATTTTAGAACAATCAAATACTGATTGTTCAACAGTTTGATTAGCATCTTTGTTCAAAATAATGGCATTTGCATGCCACTTTTCAATGCCTTCTGTATTCATCTTAATTAAACCGTTAGCTAAGCCAGATAGTAAGAATAATAAATAACTTATGAGTACTAGAATCCCGATAATTAAGCTGAATTTGAGTTTATTTCTTTTAATTTCATTCCAAGCTAAGAACATACATACTTAACCTCCTTTTAAACATTAGTTCCATCACCTTTATTTCTTAAAGATACCATTTTTTAGAATGAAGTATAAGTTTAGATGATGAGAAAAAATAAAAATATTGATATTTAGGTATTTAACATATAATTAGTTAGTTGATAGATTTTTAAACTGTTATACTAAAATCTCAAATGGATAACCTGAGGAGGTTAAATTATGAATGATAAAGTATTAGTAACAGGCGGTACTGGATTTTTAGGTATGCGTATCATTTCTGAATTATTAAAAGACGGCTATGAAGTACGTACAACTGTACGTAAATTAGATAAAAAACAACAAGTAATCAAAACATTGCAAAATAACCATATCAATACTGATAAATTAGAATTTGCTGAAGCAGATCTTTCTAAAGATGAACATTGGAATGAAGTAATGCGCGGATGTAAATACGTATTAAGTGTTGCTTCTCCAGTATTTTTCGAAATTCCTGAAGATGAAAGTGAAGTCATTCGACCAGCGATAGAAGGTATTCAACGTATCTTAAGAGCTGCTGAAAAGGAAAATGTCAAAAAAGTAGTTATGACTTCTAACTTTGGTGCAGTAGGATTCAGTAATAAAGATAAATCAACTATTACAACTGAAGAAAATTGGACAAATCAAGATGAACCAGGTCTTTCTGCTTATGAAAAATCAAAACTATTAGCTGAAAAAGCAGCTTGGGATTTTGTTAATAATAAAGACAACAAAATTGAATTTGCGACAATTAATCCAGTTGCTGTGTTAGGAAAATCATTGGATTCTCATGTATCTGGTAGCTTTGATATGATTAAAAACATTATGAATGGATCAATGAAACGTGTGCCAAATGTGCCTTTAAATGTAGTTGATGTCAGAGATGTTGCTCGTTTACACGTTCTAGCAATGAAATCAGATGATGCTAATGGTAAACGATTTATTGCTTCTGCAGATGGTCAAATTACCTTAGCAGAAATAGCTAAATTAGTGAAAAATAAACGTCCTGAACTTTCAGAAAAGGTATCAACTAAAACTTTACCTAACTTTGCAATTAATATTGGTGCTTATTTCAATAAAGAAGCTAAAGAGGGTAAATTACTATTAAATATGAATAGAAATATAAGTAATGAACAAGCAAAATCTATTCTTGGTTGGCGTCCGATTGGTTCACAAGAAGATGCAGTACTAGAAGCTGTAGATAGCATGGCAAAATATAACTTATTTTAATTAAGACGAAGAAAAAGAGTAACCGAAAGATAAAGTTCTTAGACAAGTGAAAAAAGATAATTTCTATTGAAGTAATATAGAAATTATCCTTTTCATTATTTTTTAGTATTTTAATATAAAATTATGTACAAATACGTAGTATTTATGGCAAGACTCCTGAGGGAACAGTACTAGTTGAAGACCTTAGAAATTCTCACAGATTTATCTGTGTAGCATTTCTGGCTGAAACTGTACCCTAGGAATGCGAAGCCATACAATACGAAGTATTGGATATAAAGAAAGCACTAAGATGATTAAAATAAATTATCTTAGTGCTATTATTTTGGATATATGTCCTAGCCTCTCTGTTTTTTATTTCCCAAGTAATTTAACAACACGTTGTTGTTGTTCTTTACCATCTGGATCGACTTTTGTTTTTAATTGAGTAAATGTTTCTGACCATTCTGAAGTACGTGTACGAATAGGTGGCTCATTCATTTCTAATGTTTTAAGGATAACTTCTGCAACCTCTTCAGATGTTTGAGAAGATCCTGTTCCGTAATTTTCCTTCAAACCACCTAAATATTTATCAAGAATTGGTTTGTATTCGTCGTCTTTAAGACCACCCGTAGACTGAAGTTGTGACATCACATTATTCGTGAACTCTGATTGAATGCCACCAGGTTCAATAACGGTAAACTTAATATTAAATTTAGGTTGAACATAACTCGCCATAGATTCAGTGTATCCTTCTACACCAAACTTCGTTGCACAGTATATTTCATTAAACGGTTGCCCAACTAAACCACCTACAGAAGAAATGTTAATAATACGACCATCTCTTTGACTTCTCATAGTAGGTAATACTGCTTTAGTCATACGAATAACACCCATTAAATTTAAATTCACTTGCCACATAATTTCTTCATCAGTAGCGAGTTCAGTTGTTTTGACAAAACCTGCACCTGCATTATTTACAAGAATATCAATGCGACCTTCAGTTTCAACAATATCATTCACAACTCGATTAATATTGTCTACATTAGTGACATCTAAATGTTTAGTATATATATCTAAGTTTAATTCTTGTGCTTTGTTAATTAAATCCTCTTGCTTTTCAAGATTACGCATTGTTGCATATACTTTATAACCATTTTTAGCTAATAAAATAGATGTTTCAAATCCTAATCCAGTTGATGCGCCAGTAATTAATGCTACTTTTTGATTCATGAATAAATACCCCAAGTTTCTATTTTTTAATTGAACTTAGTTTACTTTGTTATTGATAGAATCGCAAAGATTTAAGACCAACGTTGTTCAACTTTACCAAATTTCCAAATCAATGTAGAAATTAACCATGTGATTAAGAATAATGCGACTAAAATATAGCCTAAATAATCAAATTGTATAGATTCAATAAATGACCAGAAGCCTCCAGATAATTTAAATTTGTCAGCCATTATTTGTAATAATTCGATTAAACCAATGATTAAGGCAGCAATTACTGAAATAGTCGTAATCGTAATATTGTAATAAATTTTACGAATAGGATTGAAAAATGCCCAATTATACGCTGATTTCATAACGACACCGTCTAATGTGTCTAATAAACTCATTCCTGCTGCAAATAAAATCGGTAATGACAAAATACCAATAAATGAAATAGCTTGTTGAGAAGCACCTGATGATAGAGCAAGTAATGCAATCTCACTAGCAGTATCAAAGCCTAAACCAAATAAAAATCCTAATGGTAATACATGCCAACTTCGACTAATGACTTTAAAATAAGGACCAACAAATCTTGTAATAAATCCTCGAGATTCTAATAAATCATTGATTTCTTCGTCATTAACTCCTTTTTGTTTTCGCAATTTCATAAACAGTTGAACTAAAGACACTAGAATTATAAGGTTTAATACGCCAATTAAAACTAGGAAAAATCCTGATACTAAAGTACCAATTGTGCCACCAATCTCTTGGAAATGTGGTAGCTCGCTTTTAGCCCATTTTACGGAAATACCTAGTAAAACTGCCATTAAAAATACAACAGTTGAATGTCCAATTGAGAAGTAAAATCCAACACCTACTGAATCACGTTTCTGTTGAATTAACTTTCTAACTGTATTATCAATTGCTGCAATGTGATCAGCATCAAATGCATGACGCAAACCTAATGTATATGCCAATATTCCCATGCCAAATAAAATATGGTGGTCTTTACCAGCAAACCACAAAAAGCTAAACCCAATGATATGAAGTGCAATAACAATACTTATGTATGGCAACCAACTTAATGATTGTCGATTCATGAATTTCAAAATAATACCCTCTTTCCAATAAATATGCTAATTAATCATACTCTGATTCTTGATAACCGAAAAGAA
The DNA here is from genome assembly GCF_902506595.1 of Staphylococcus sp. 8AQ. Classification (NCBI taxonomy): domain Bacteria; kingdom Bacillati; phylum Bacillota; class Bacilli; order Caryophanales; family Staphylococcaceae; genus Staphylococcus; species Staphylococcus sp. 8AQ. Next base: position 2,155,107 of record NZ_LR733871.1, on the reverse strand, counting down.
AAATTAATTCGTATAACAAAACTGTTATGGAGAAAATACATATAATTTATTAATTTTTTAAATATCGTGCATATTAAATGATATCTATGACTATACGTTTAGCTAACTATTGAGTTAGGTATTGTAATATTGATAAACATTTTAAATAAAGGAGAGATGAGAAATGGCTGAACAAAATGGTTGTGTTAAATGTGGTCATACTGAAGTAGAAGAAGGGACACTCTCTGCGACAGGCTCAGGTCTATCTAAAGTATTTGATTTACAGCATAATAATTTTAAAACGATTACTTGTAAAAACTGTGGTTACACTGAATTTTATAAAGACACTAAAAATAATAAAATGGATATCGTTGATTTATTCTTTGGTTAAATTTAAAGTACAGGGTAAATTTAATATGATATTTGAGTAGCGTGTATGATATTCATACACGCTGCTTTTTAATATAAACAAACTATTGTTTTTTCTAGGTGATTATTAGTAGACTGATATTATTACTATTTAAAAGAGTGAAGGGAGGACTTTGATGAGTAACGAATATAAAAAAGGGATATTTTTCGCGTTAGGCGCATATGTATTATGGGGAATTTTACCGATTTATTGGGAATTGATTGATCAAATCGGTGCGTTTGAAATTTTAGCTTTTAGAATTATCTTTTCTGCAATATTCATGGTTTTAATTTTGATTGTAGGAAAGCATCAAAGACAGTCCTTTATGAGAGATGTGAATCAGTTAGTATCACATCCGATACAACTTTTAGCAATTATTGTTGCTGGCTATGTTATTACAGTTAACTGGGGTACATTTATATGGGCAGTTACAAACGGCCACGTATTACAGTCTAGTTTAGGCTATTACATTAATCCGTTAGTGAGTATTTTATTAGCATTGATTTTCTTAAAAGAGAGATTCAATAAATTTGAATGGCTAGCCATTTTATTCGCATTTATCGGCGTACTTTATATGACATTGAAAGTTGGAGAATTTCCAGTTGTTTCACTCATGTTAGCATTCTCATTTGGTATTTATGGACTACTTAAAAAGGTTGTTCATATCGATGCGATTAGTAGTATTGCGGTAGAGTGTATTGTTACTGCACCTGCAGGACTAATTTATGTAGGTTATTTATGGCAACAACATCAATTAACGTTTGGTATGAATATGTCTTCATTCTGGTTACTGTTTTCAGGTGCCATTACAGCAATCCCTTTAATTTTATTTTCTGCGGGAGCTAAACGTATCCCATTATCTTTAACAGGATTTATACAATATGTTGGACCAACGATTATGTTTGTTCTAGGCATATTCTTGTTTAATGAACCATTTGATGTTCATCAACTCATTACATTTGTCTTTATATGGATAGGTATTATTTTATATAGTATCTCTCAATATTTAAAAATGAAAAGAAGACCAATTAATAAATAAAAAGTCATCACCTTAACACTATTTCGAGTGAGTAAGGTGATGACTTTTCTTTATTTTAAAGGATTAAAATATACCTAAAACTTTCATCCATAATGAACCTAAACCAATCCATATAATGAAGTAAACAAAGCCTAATACGATGTTCATTGTCCACCAACGTTTTTGTGTAATGTAACCAGAACCGAAAAGAATTGGTGCAGGACCACTACTATAATGTGTTGTTGAAGCCATTAAGTTACCGAAGAAACCAAGAATCAATGCACTGAATAATGGTGGTGCTCCGGCTGCTACGGCAACACCTAATAATGCTGCATACATTGCACTCACATGTGCAGTTGAACTTGCGAATAAATAATGTGAGTAGAAGAAGAACAGTATTAATAACACAATAACAATTGGCCAACTTAAGCCATGTAAACTTTGAGCAATTACTTTACTTAACCATGGGATGAATCCAAGTTGGTTTAATTGATCAGCCATTAATACAAGTACTGAGAACCAAACCAATGTATTCCATGCCCCTGTTTCATTTAATACATCTTTCCAAGTTAAGACACCTGTAAGTAAAAGTAAGCCTAAAGCAATAAATGCTGTTAATGTAGCATCTAAATTAATAAAACTTCCTATCATCCATAACACTAATGCAATGACAAAGATAGCTGCCATAAATTTTTCAGCAAGAGAAACTGAACCCATTTTTGCTAGTTCGTTTTCTGCCCAATTTTTAGCATTTGGTGTTTCTTTGACTGTAGGTGGGTACATTTTATAAATAATAAATGGCACTACAATGAGTGAAACTAATCCAGGAACAAGTGCTGCTAAAAACCAATTCATCCATGTTATATGTACATGAGCAGTTTTTTCAGCTAAGTTTTGTGCAAGAGGATTCCCAGCCATTGCGGTTAAGAACATTGCAGCAGTAATCAGATTTCCTTGGAATTCAGTGAAAATCAGGAAAGCACCCATTTTTCTTTCTGTGCCATCTTTTGGTGTTGAGCCAAATGATTCTGAAAGGGATTTAATAATAGGGAACATGATGCCACCAGCACGAGCAGTATTACTTGGAGTTGCCGGAGCTAATATTAAATCAACACCTACAAGTGAATATGCTAGACCAAGCGTCTTTTTACCAAATAATTTTACGAATTGTAGTGCAATTCGACGACCTAACCCAGTTTTGACAAAACCTCTAGAAATGAAGAAAGCCATCGCAATCAGCCATATACTCGTATTCCCAAAGCCTTGCACAGCCGTCTTAATATCGACTACGCCAACTAATACAGTTAATGTAAAACCAATGATTGATACTGCACCAATTGGCATAGGTTGAGTGATACATGCGATAATCGTAGCGACAAATATCGCAAACATATACCAAGCTTGTGTATCTAATGAGTCAGGCTTAAGAGGGGTTAAAGCCCAAATCAGTAAACCAACAACAATTGGTAAAATGAATTTTTTATATTTTACTGAGTTTTCCACAATAAGTGTCCTTCTTTCTGTAGAGAATTCATATGTACAACATCAGAATAATCCTAAAATAAAAGTTTGTACATAGCTTTCAAATATTTAATTGAGAAAAATTATCAGTAAGCTTTTAACAAGATAAAACGGATTCCACTTCAAAGTGTAATCCGTTAAAATGAAACAGAATTATTGATGTTTTAATACACGTGCCATTTCTTCCATTTTACCAGCATGAAGTGGAATATGGATGGCATTTAACATTAATAAACCTTCAACAGTTGAGAAACCAGCAATCGGTTGATCTAGTTCTATAGATAATTGTTCATCTGTTAATTTTCTTGCACGTTCAGGAATTGTTTTAATATCATTTAAGATACTTTCTATATCAGGAACGTCACCGTCAATGTTGGACCAATCTGCAGGTTTAGAACCTGGCGCAAATAGTTTTCTATAAAGATCTAAATCTACGACATTTTGGTCACCTTTAGATAAAGCATTTTCGAAAACAGTTAATACATGACCCAATTGCCAATGTAAATTATTAGGGAATACGTCGCTATCTTTATCTAATACGTCTTCAATTTTCCAATCTTCGTACATATTTAATAAATAATGAACTCCTGTATCTATAACATCATATACTGTGTTAGTCATATTAGTTATTCTCCTTTGTATAAAAATTATACTTATCATTCCAGTAATGTTTACCCGTAATTAATAAGTTGTATGCATTAGAAGCTTGTACAGTTGTAGGATATTTATAGTAAGATGATATTAAGAAAAGTAGCTAAAATAGAATTATAAGGTGGTAACTTGATGTATAAGTATAAAAAAAGGAATCCTTTTTCAACCAAAGCATCTGTTGTATATGATGAAACTAATCAAGACATAGCTTATATTCGAAAAGTTTATAATAATCCAATACAAAGGTTAATCAGTATTTTAACGTTGTCGTTACGTTTTAGAAAATATGAAGTTCGTAATCATGAGGGTAATGTGATAATTAAAGCAAATGCTAAATCCATGCTAGATAGTAAGCATTTTGCATTGGATTACTATCACGATAATACGCAACAAAAAGTATTGTTTGATAAAAAGAGTAGTGGAAGTAAAGATACGTATGGCATTATTAAACTCAATGATAGGATATTGAATATTTATGCCGATGAAAATCAAAATGCATATATTAAAGATGCGAAATTAGATACAGATATTGCAAGTTGGAAGCAAGTAGGAGACTATGCAGAAGTTCGAGCGGGAAAAGATTCATTTTTCCAAGAACATACTTTATTATGTATTGCTATGCTTCATATTTTTGCTGATAATCATGTTAGACGTCAAAAAGCATGGTCATTGTTAGGACCACCTACAATATAAAATAGCAAAACCGGAAATGAATGTGCTTTTCATTTCCGGTTTTTTCTTATATGTGACACTAATGTGTTTCGCCTAAAGCTATTTTTAAATCAGGTGAATGGTCGATGGATTTAATAGCAGCGGTTAATCCTTGGACAATTGTATTTAAAGACATGGAAGGTGTGCCGGGTTTGTTAGTAACCTGCTCTGGTAAATAAGGGACATGGATAAATCCAAATAATAAATTAGGGTATTGTGTCGCATTTAAATATCCTAATTGATACAAGATATGATTACATACAAATGTTCCTGCAGTATTCGAAAGTTTAGCGGGAACTCCATTATTTTTTATACTTTCTGTCATACGCTTAACAGGTAAATTTGAGAAGTAAGCGGCAGCTCCATTTTTTCGTATAGGTATATCTATAGGTTGGTTCCCATCGTTATCTGCAATTCGCGCATCATCAATATTAATTCCAATACGTTCAGGTGTGATTTCTGCGCGTCCTCCAGCTTGCCCAATAGCAACGACAGCATCATAGTGCTCTGAGTTTAATTTTTGCTCAATGACCTCAATAGCTTTATGAAATACAGTAGGAATCTCTATTTTAGTGATGTCATGCTTCCCGATTTGAGAAGATAATTGTTTGACAGCCTCCCAAGAAGGATTCATTTCATTACCCTCAAACGGATCAAATCCAGTGACCAATATTTTCATAAAAATATCCCATCCAATCGACGTAGTTATTTTAATAAATCATAACATGAGTTAGCTATATTTTAAGCTAAACAAAATTTGTATAAAATTAAAGCGGCACATTGATATGCATAATTTCGGATTTAAATATGAAAAGAATTGCACATCTATTAGATTAAGAAATCGCTTACAATGAAATTAGGAGGATTAGATATTGTTAAGTAATCGACAAACAAAGATTTTGTATTTCTTACTGAAAGCAGAAACGTTTGTATCCATCGCTAGGTTAGCAGATATGTTTGATATCTCACAACGTTCAATACAATATGATTTACAACATATTGAAAGTGTTCAAGACAATAAGCAATTCATGTTGATTAGACATAAATCATTAGGTGTAAAGGCGAAGTCATTGAATCAAAATAGTTTAAATAGTGAATTCGAAGCTATCGCTAATACAGTTCATCTTACTAAAAATGAACGTAAAATAAATATTTTAATTACACTTTTTGAGTCGACACAACCTATGTCATCTAATCATTTAGCAGAACTAATGAAAGTATCAAGACGAACTATTGTTAATGATCTTAAATCAGTACAACAATGGTTAGCGACTTATCAATTAGAAATGAAATATATACAAAATAAGGGATTTATCATTATTGGTGAAGAAGAAGCATTTCGACAAGCCTATGCCAATACAGTAAAAAATTATTTCAAAATGACTGTGCCATATTTCCAAGATCATTTATTTTCTGAAGCAGAATTAGCGAGTGTCAGAAAAACAGTTATTGATACTTTAATAGAAGAGGATTATCAGCTTGTACAATCGGCTGTTGATGGCTTGGTATATCATATTATTATTGCTATACATAGATTGAAGTTGAATTACTCAATTGATGTACCAAACAGTGAATATGAAAAAGTATGTGACACAGTTCAATATCGTATTTCTGAAAAATTGAAAAAGAATTTAGAAAAAGAATTTGATATTCAATTCCCTAAATCAGAAGCCATTTTCATAACGTTACATTTATTAAGTTCCAAAATTTCTAATATCAAAGAAAATTACATAAATACTAGTGAATTAGAACATATGATAAACGAGCTTATTAAACAAGTTAGTGTTGAAATGGGCATTGATTTGCGGGAAGACAAAAAATTATTAAAAGGATTAATAGTACACTTACAACCAGCAATTCACAGATTAAAGTTTAATTTAGTTGAAAAGAATCCTTTAAAAGATGATATACAAAATCAATATAGAAATGTTTACGACATCTTAAGTAGAAACATCGAATTAATCGAAAAAACTTATGAAATAACATTTACTGAAGATGAAATTGCTTATCTTACTGTTCATTTTGTTTCTAGTATCGAACGTGTTTCTACACAAAAGCACAGTTATATCAAAGTGGTATTGTTATGTGGTTCGGGGATAGGAACATCTCAATTATTAAAAAGTAAATTAGGCAATATCTATCCTGAATTTGAAGTGATTGATGCATATTCAATTTATCAAATTGATGAAAAAGCATTGTTAAGTAAAGGTGTGGATTACATTATATCAACAGTAGACTGTGAGTTTAATCAGCTCCCAGTTGTAACGGTAGATGCCTTTTTAAATAGAAATTCTAGAGATAAATTAAATCAAATAGTAAATCATTTCAGAGAATCTAAAGTGGTTAATATTGAACATATGGGTGAAAATCTTAGAAAACTTTTACCTGAACATAGAATTATTAAATTAAATCAAATTGTTAATAAAGAAAAGGCTATACATCAAGTTTCAGAATTGTTGTTTCATGATGACATCATTGATTATAGATATGCAGACGAAATCATAAAACAAATGGAATCGTTTGGTCCATATATGATTATTAGTCCACACATAGCTTTACTTCATTCTGATACGACATATGTTCGAAGTGGTGCTGGATTTGGGTTAGCTTATATTGAAAATGGAATTTCTTTTGGCCATCAAACATATGATCCAGTTAAGGTAATTATTGTTTTAGCAACAGAAAAACCTCATATTCACTTAAAAGCACTTGGACAATTGAGTCAGCTTTTAACTGATGAAGTTAAAAAGAAAGCATTTTTGGAAGGAAACATTAAAAAGATAAATCAATATATTAAAGAAATCTCAGTAGAAAGGGTGTAATGAGTGGCATTAGATATTTTGACAGAAGATAAAATTATTATAAAAAATCAAGTATCAAATTGGATTGAAGCGATAGAAATAGCTTCAGAGCCATTATTAGATAACAATATTATTAATCATGATTATATTACTTCAATGATTGAAAGTGTTCATGAATTTGGCCCATATATTGTTATAGCACCGGAGATAGCTATTGCACACGCAAGACCAGATCATAATGTTAACGAAGTAGGATTAAGTCTTCTGAAGCTCAATCAACATATTAATTTTTCAGAGAATAGTCATTATGCATCACTAGTTTTCGTATTGAGTGCAATCGATAATACATCACATTTGAATATATTACAAAGTTTAGCAGGAATTTTAGGAGATTCTGAGAGAGTTACACGTTTAACTAATGCAGAAAATAAAGAAGAAATTATAAAAATTTTAAAGGAGAATGATTAAGATGAAAATTTTAGTAGTTTGCGGACATGGATTAGGAAGTAGTTTTATGGTTGAAATGAATGCTCAGGAAGCTTTGAAAAACTTAAATGCACCTTCTGATGTTGAAGTAGAGCATAGCGATATTATGACAGCTAGTCCTGAAATGGCAGATTTATTTATCTGTGGTCGAGATTTAGAAGAAAATGCAGAACGTCTCGGAGATGTTTTAGTATTAGATAACATTTTAGATAAAGAAGAACTACAGCAAAAACTTGAAAGTAAGTTAAAAGAATTAAATATTATTTAAAAGGAGGTTTGGCATATGAAATCAATTCTTGATTTTATAGTAGACATTTTAAGTCAACCAGCTATATTAGTAGCACTTATAGCTTTTATAGGGTTATTAGTTCAAAAGAAATCAGCATCAGCCATAACTTCAGGTACAATTAAAACCATGTTAGGATTTCTAATTCTAAGTGCTGGCGCGGAAGTCGTTTCAAAATCACTTGAACCTTTTGGCAAAATTTTCCAACATGCATTTGGCGTGCAAGGAATCGTACCTAACAATGAAGCTATTATTTCATTAGCACTAAAAGATTATGGTACTACTGCAGCACTTATTATGGTGTTTGGTATGATTTTAAATATTTTGATAGCACGTGTTACAAATCTTAAATATATATTTTTAACAGGTCATCATACATTTTATATGGCTGCTTTTTTAGCGATATTATTAACAGTCGGTCATGTTAAAGGATCGTTGACTGTGATTATAGGCTCAATTATTTTAGGTTTGATTATGGCTATTTTACCGGCACTAGCTCAACCAACAATGCGGAAGATCACTGGAAATGACCAAGTTGCACTGGGACATTTTGGTACTGTTAGTTATTGGGCTGCAGGCGAAGTTGGTAAGTTATTTAAAGGTAAATCTAAATCAACTGAAGATATTAAATTTCCTAAGGGATTAAGCTTTTTAAGAGAAAGTACAATTAGTATTTCAATTACCATGGCTTTATTATACTTTATAGCTTCATTGTTTGCAGGAGTAGGTTATGTAGATAAAATTAGCGATGGCCAAAACTTTATTGTATTTTCAGTGATTCAAGGGGTTACATTTGCAGCAGGTGTATTTATCATTTTAACTGGTGTTAGATTGATATTAGCAGAAATTGTGCCGGCATTTAAAGGTATATCTGAGAAAATTGTACCTAATTCTAAACCTGCGTTAGACTGTCCGATAGTATTCCCTTATGCACAAAATGCCGTTCTAATTGGGTTCTTTGTAAGTTTTATCACAGGTGTAATAGGTATGTTCATATTATTCTTATTTGGTGGCGTAGTTATTTTACCTGGAGTAGTAGCACACTTCTTCCTAGGAGCGGCATCAGCAGTGTTTGGTAACGCTCGAGGGGGAATTAAAGGTGCTATTGCAGGATCAGCGTTGAATGGTTTATTGATTACATTTTTACCATTGTTATTCTTGCCTTTCTTAGGAGATTTAGGTCTTGCTTCAACTACATTCTCAGACACTGATTTCTTAGCAGTAGGTATTATATTTGGTAATATAGTGAAATTTACAGGAATCGTTGGCTCAATTATATTCATCATTGTGCTTGCAACGGTTGCTATATTTATTAAAAATAAATCAGACAAAAAATTAGAACAACAATCTTAAGAAACAGTTATAGCTTATAATTTTTGAAAATAGAAAAGTACTTTTCATTTAAAAACACATGTTGTTACGTAGTATTATAAATAAGCCAGTAAATGAATTTAACAATAGTTCATTTACTGGCTTTTATTTTGGACTTATGCCTTTGAAAAAATTTTATTAATTCTAACTCAATATCAATGCAACTAATTCTTCTGCAGTTACTTTGCCGAAATAGAAGTTTAAATCAATATTGTTAAGACAATCGAGTAAATCACTTTTGACCATGCGAGTACCAATCAATTGGTCTTCTACATCCTTAATATCACCTTGACCGAAGAAATCACCAAAGATACTGCATCCTTCTATACGATTTCCGGCAATTGATAGAGAAATATCAATTGTGCCACATGCGAAGCGATCGTTACGATTATATTCATAACGTGGAGAACGACCATAGTTCCATTCCCAATTATCATATTTTTCAGCTACTAATTGATCAATACCAGCCCAATCTTCATCTGTTAATTCATAACGCTTGGCATCTTTGATATCATCTATACCCATTAATTGCGTAATGATAAGATCTTTAAAGTCTTGAATCGTGATATTTTGATATTCTGGTGAAAGTGAGTCCCTTATGTTACCTACACGAGCGCGTACGGATTGAATACCTTTTGATTCAATCTTTTTGCGATTAGGGTTAAGTGATTTAACCATTGCTTCATAATCAACATCTAATAGTAATGAATAGCCACCATAAATACGTTTGTTAATAACAGTCATTGCGGCACCAGAAACTTTTTTACCATTGAGCGCTAAATCATTACGTCCGCTTTGAATAACATCAGTAGCACCTAAATTATGTAATGCTTCAATCGCTGGACGGTAAAATCTTTGAAAGTCTCCATAGATAGATGTGTCTTGTTCTAAAATACAACATACATTCACTGCGCCTTCATCTACGTAAACAGCGCCACCACCAGTATCTCTACGTACGACTTTAATATTATTATCATCAACATAGTCTTGGTTTAACTCAACAGCAGTATTTTGAAAACGTCCAATCTCTATTTTAGGTTTGCAATAATAAGGTAATAGAATGTCTTCATCTAAGAAAATGTTTTGGTTTACATATACTTGCATCGCAAGATTTACGGCGCCATCAGCAATGTATTCGCCGTTTCGAATAGGTTCAATTAAATACATATTTTTAGCTCCTAAGTTGTTAATTTTTGTTGTGCATCTGTAATTAATGTCGAAATATCTTCAGTTAAATGAATTGTTTTATCTTTAATTGTATTTGGAATGCGATAAGCCTTTTTATTTAAAGTCATAAAAATAGCGTCTGGGTTTTGACGTGTCATGCGTTGGAATGGATGTTTCACAAATTGAGGTGTCGTATAGCCGATACCAATTTCTAAATACAATACTTTACCCGTTTGATGTGCTTCAAGGAAAGCATTATAACGGTCTAGTTGTGCATGGAAATCTGCATCTTCTACCATGCCAACTTCTGCTTTACGTTTATTAATTTCCATAGGGGCATCACATTTAGGACAATGAGGAATAAGTTCCCAAGGAATTTTCATATCTTCTTGTTTGGCTACCATTTCACGAATGGCATCATCATCACGATAAGTCTGTGCATGGCAGTGTTGACTACATTGCCATAAAATATATTCACCTTGAATATGAAATACTTTATTTAAATCATAATTAGCTACGAGAAAAGCATTATCGGCGTTTGTTGTAATGATGTGGTAGTCTTTATCTTTTAATATATTTTTAAGTGCTACATAAGAAGCACCGACTGGTTGATCTAAATAATTGAGTTTGACAAAGCGACTTTCAAACGCCCAATATTCTTGCCAACTACCATATGGATATAAACTGGCTTGAAGCATATCGAAGAAGTTATATTTTTCGATAAAATCAGGAAAGTTAGACGTGAAACGTTCTCCAACATATGTAAAACCATCTGATGCGGACATACCCGCACCGATACCGATAACCACTGCATCGGCTTCATCGATGGCTTGTGCTAAAATGCTTGATTGTGATGCTTCGCTTTGAGCAAGTTGGAGCGCTTTCCAATTAGTTTGATTCATAATGACTAAGCGCCTCCTTATATAATGCATGGTCTTCATTAGTAAAGACGTTGAATACAACTTTTAACGATGACTGAGATTCTTTTAAATAATCTAAAATTGTTTCAATAGCAATATTACACGCTTCCTGTTGAGGAAAACCAAAAACACCGGTAGATATACAACAGAAAGCGATATGTTTCATGTCGTATTTATCAGCTAATTTTAAACAATTAAGATAACTATTAGCCAACAAATCTTTATTCATTTGAGAAACAGGCAATTTACGAACTTGAGGCCCAACTGTATGCAACACATACTGTGATGGAAGATTATAAGCAGACGTTATTTTGGCTTTGCCCATGCCTTCCTTACGACCTTGTTCTTCGATAATATCATGACATGCTAAACGAAGTTGAACACCTGCTTTAGTGTGAATGATATTGTCTATACAGTTATGATTTGCTTGCATACAGCCTAATAAACGACTGTTTGCAGCATTCACAATACCATCTACCTTAAGACGAGTAATGTCACCTTGCCATAAATAAATATTGTTTCCTAAAATAGGTGATAACTCATCGATGTTAACCGGATTTTCATTGTTTAAAGTGCTTAAATACGCGTCTTGTATCTTAAGGAATTCATCGTCAATTGGTTTAGGTGATCGTACATTTACTAATCCTCTAAATAATTCCCATTGGTCTTGTTCATTAGAAGGTATGTTTAAAGACTTATCACCATGTGCTTCTTGCCACAGATATTGAATGAGATAATGTAGTCGCTCTTGTTGTGTCTGTATCATTTATGCCTCTGGTAATGCATTGAATGCGTCTTCGTCAACATCTTCTAATTTAACTAACCAATTGTCTTCAGGTTTTTCAGAATTTAAGATAGTAGGTTCATCTTCTGCTTTAGTGTTACGCTCAACAATTGTTCCTGCAAGAGGTGATTGAACATCTAATACTGTTTTAGAAGCTTCAATACTTACAATTTCATCATTTTTCTCGACTTTATCTGGAGACATGAATTCTACATAACCAACAGTACCTACGTCATCTTGTAATTCTGGAGTCATATAGTACACGTATTGATTTCCTTCTTTTTCAACTTTGATATAATTTGCTAATTTAGCCATTTTGCATCTTCCTTTCAATATTTATAAATATGCTTGTGCTAGTAATTCGATAGTACGGCAACGATTATCAATACCTGGTAAGAGTGGAACAATTAACACTTCATCTGCATTAAAATCTTCAACCATTTTATCTAGTTTTGGTTTAACAGTATCAATTGTACCAGCTAATATCGAAGCATGTGTATCTTGTATTCGTGTTCGGTCACGGTCGGATAATTGATATGCTGCTGCTGTTTCAGGAGAAGGGAATTTGTCGAACTCTGAAAAGTTTTCCTTTCCTAATAACCAGACATCTAAAGCTTGTTGTAAGTTGTAAGCTTGTTCTTCTGTATCAGTAACGATAGTGAAAACAGTGATGATGACTCTTGGTTCCATTTGTAATGATGTTGTTTGAAAGTGATCATGGTACGTTTGAATACTTAACTTACTTGATTGAATAGCTGCTTCGTTAGGTAATAAAAATGTACCTAAGACAAAGCCCATACCTTGTTCTGCTGCCATCTTAGCTGAACGTTGACTCATAGCTAGTAACCACATATCTGAATGGTGTGAAATTTGTGGTTGTGCAATAATAGATGGAAAACGTTGTTCCGCTGTTTGATCCGTTATATATTGTCTGATATCGATAATGCTTTGTTGATAATCTAGATAATCAGCTTTATCTTCATCCATAGCACGTTTGACTATAGGCGTCCCCACATTATTACCAATACCTAAGTCGACACGATTAGGATAAAAATTTTCTAACATACGAAAGTTTTCGGCCACTTTATAAGGACTATAGTGTGGAAGCATTACGCCACCTGACCCTAACTTAATATGTGATGTTTGTCCTAACAATTGCATGATTAATAGTTCTGGACTACTACATGCAAAGGCAGGCACATTGTGATGTTCTGTAATCCAAAAACGTTTGTAATTTAATTTATCAGCCAGTTTAGCTAATCGGACTGTATCATCTAAAGCTTGTTGTGCATTTTTTCCTTCATCAATCATTGCATAATCAAGAATACTTAGTTCCACCAAAGACTCATCTCCATCTTACTTCCGTTTTATATACCCACTCTTATTGTAACTGTCATTGCCCTAATTTGTTAAATTTTTGGATTAAAAAATAAAAAATAATTGTTAAAGTATATTCGTACTAAAAGCGCCATAGTTAAAATATAAAAATCATATTAATGGGTGACACAATTTCTTAAATTGATTATTGGGCATGTTAGTGATACGTTGAGTTTAATAAATGTGAACGAAAGAAGAGGATACGACATGGAAGATTACTCAGCATTGTTACAACCTATTCAATTACCTAATGGTTTACAACTTAACAATCGATTTGTTTTATCACCGATGACAACCAATTCATCAACGAAAGAAGGACATATCACCGATGAAGACTTACGATATGCTGAAAGACGTGCACATTCGGCAGCATTACAAGTGACGGGTGCTGCGTACATCGAACCTTATGGTCAACTATTTGAATATGGATTTAACATTCAGGATGATGCATGTATTCCAGGTTTGAAAAAAGTTGCTCAAGCAATGAATAAGGAAGGCAACAAAGCAATTATACAATTAGCTCATGCAGGACGTTTTTCGAATCAAGCTATTCTTAATTACGGACAAGTATATGGTCCAAGTCCTATGACATTACATTCACCCATCAAACATGAAGTATTAGAAATGTCACAAGAAAAAATTCAAGAGGTCATTCAACAATATGCAGATGCGACTTCAAGAGCAATTCAAGCGGGCTTTGATGGTGTTGAAATTTCTATAGCACAACGATTGCTATTACAAACATTCCTTTCTACCTTTTCCAATCAACGTCATGATAAATATGGTGTAGATTCACTGGAAAACCGTACACGATTTTGTTTAGAAGTGATGTCAGCTGTGCAACAAGTAATAGATGAAGAAGCGCCTGAAGGTTTTATATTAGGTTATCGTGCTACACCTGAAGAAACGCGCGGTAGTGACTTAGGCTACACGGTAGATGAATTTAATCAACATCTAGACTGGGTAATGGAAGTTGCTGATATACAATATTTAGCTATCGCAAGTTGGGGACGTCATATATATCAAAATACGACACGTACACCTGGCGAGAACTTTGGACGACGTGTGAATCAAGTTGTCTATGAACATTTAAATGGTAGAATTCCTATGATTGCTAGTGGTGGTATTAATTCCGTTGAAACAGCTTTAGACGCATTACAAAATGCAGATATGGTAGGTATGTCATCACCATTTGTGACTGAGCCAGATTTTGTTAGTAAGTTAAAAGAAGGTCACCCTGAACAAATCAATTTACACGTACAACCGGAAGAATTCGATGCATTAGCGATACCACATGCTGCATTCAAAGATATAGTGAAAATGATGGATTATGGAGAAGGATTAAAAAAACAAACTCGCGATGAACTTCGTAAATTAGAACAAAACTATGATGAATAATCTTATATGATGAGATGAAAAGGTATAAATATCGTAATCAAGTTATTTATAGCTTTAAAAATGATAAAAAAGATATGTTTAATGAGAGTGAAGCATGCTATAATAACTTATGTCTTAATTGATAATAATTCTCATTTAAAATATAAGGAGTGACAAATGTGTCTATCAAGGTAAATAAATTTGATGGCAGTCTCGTATTAGCTGCGTGCTTTGCAGTGTTAACATATTGGATGTTCGCACAATCGTTTATCAATATAGGTTCTAGTGTGCAACAAACATTTGATACAACGGATGCAACTAAAAACTTATCTATCAGTCTAGTAGGCTTTGTAACTGGTATATTTATGGTTTGTGCAGGGGATGTTGCCGATAAAATAGGAAATTTAAGAATGACGAAATTAGGCCTATTATTTAGTATTATTGGTTGTTTAAGTCTAATTAGTACGCATATTACTGCGTTTTTAATTATTGGACGTGCATTTCAAGGTTTATCAGCGGCGATTTTATTACCGTCGACGATAGGGTTAGTTACAGATCATTTTAAAGGACAACAATTACGTAAAGCATATAGCTATTTAATGATTGCAACGGTAGGTGGTATAGGACTTACATCATATGTGGGTGGATGGTTATCTGGTCACTTAGGCTGGCAATCTATATTTATAGTTTCTATCGTGTTATCAATCATTGCTTTAATCATATTACGAAATAAACAAGAAGCACCTCGAGAAGAACGTAATCATCAACCATTTGATTATGTTGGTATGGTGTTGTTTGGCATATTTATCGCGGCATTGATGATTCTAATGACTCAAGGATATACATACGGCATTGGGAAATTCACAATCACACTTGTCGTTATTATTGTCATTGCATTATTAATATTTTATTTTTATGAAAAGAAAAAGACAGTACCGTTTATTGACTTTTCAATTATAAAAAATAAATCATTTTTAGGAGCAACGATTAATAACTTTGTTGTTAATACTGGTACAGGTACAACAGTTGTATTTAACGGCTATGCTCAACAACAACTTGGCTTAAACGAAGCACAAACTGGATTAGTCATCGTACCTTATACAATTATGGCGATACTGATGATTCGTTTCGGTGAGCTTGCGATTAAACGTTTCGGTGGTAAAAGTATGTTAATTGCCGGTCCACTATTCCCAACATTAGGAATCATTTTAATTAGTATGACGTTCTTTGTGCCACATTGGTATGTTGGAGTAGTAGTGGTAGCGTTTGTGATATGCGCCATTGGTAACGGTTTAGTTGCTACACCTGGTTTAACTGTTGCAGTATTTAATATGCCTGATGATAAAGTAAGTTTTGCTACTGGTTTATATAAAATGGGAGCAACGCTTGGTATGGCATTTGGTGTTGCAATTAACACCACAATCTTTACTGTTTGTTCGCAATTTTATCCAGTTGCCACTGCTGCATCGATTTCATTCTTAACAGGTGCAGTTATGATGGTATTAGGTGTTATTTCTGCGTTCATACTTATTCCAAAAAATGTAAAAGCATAAAAACAAATAATAATAAATTAGGCAGTATTGATACATGATAAAACGTATCAGTACTGCCTTTATATATGCTATATATTAATTTAAAGACGTTGTTGAAATGCCTTGTATGGGTTCATAAATAATTAAATCTTGTTTGTTTAAAAGATCTTCATTGAGCTGTAATTCTAAAATTTGATTAGATTGATAGTATTTGACGTACATCGTTTTAGTACTTAAATTAAATACAGTTTGATATAGCGTATAGTAAAAATCACTGCCTTTAGGACGCACAGCTCCTTTTGGAATGCTCACTGTGTCTAAAATTCTAAAAGCATCTAAGATAGGATTATCGTTTGGTGATGGTTTAAGATGACGTGTTAAATAAGCAGCACGGACAAATCTGTCAGTTGATGTATAACCACCAGGTAAGCCGTGTGTACCGCTTTCTGCTCCTAAAGGTTGTAATGTAGCTCCATTGGTTAATTGAGATTGTGGTTGATAAGGTGTGATATTAATATACTGTTTGAGATTCTCATAATGCCAATTTAAGTCTGGATGATTCGTTAATACGCCAATTGGATTATCACGAACTACCATACGTCCGTCTTCAAAAGTAATTTCTGCAGAACGTCCAGTTGCGTCGGATAGATGATAATGAAGCGGTGGGACGTCATTAATATCGTTAGTGTTACGGCGACGACATTAACTTTGCTTGTATGTTGAATGAGTTCTTCAATCGTTTGATGATATCCAAGTACCCAAATTAATACATCATTTTGAGAAATATTAATATAATCGTCTAGTATTTCTGAAGCGTAGGTGCAATAATCTCTATCGTATTGTGTAGAAATAGCAAGACCATGTTCATTCATGCCATCACCAAACATAAAGCCTTCCATGTCACTTCCTGTGCCGACAAAACCATATAAAGTAGTACCTTGATAATCAGCGCGAGACTCCCAAGTATAATGACGAGGCAGTATTGCTGGATGACCTGTTAAAGGCCAATCATAATCCATTGTTCGACCTAAAATAGTCTCATTTTGATAAGACTGAAACGTAAAACCAGTACACATTAAGCAAACCTCCACATCTTTTAATTGATAACTATTATCAATTATATTCTTGATAAACATTTAATTCAATGAACTTGCAAAATAAAAAAGGACCACATTTTTTTAAATGGGTCCAATCAATAATTATTTATGCGTGAGCGTGTTCTGGTACGTCTTTAAAGTTTTCTAAACGACGATTCCATTCTTCATCACTAATGTCATGAGTTGCTACATAACGGTTACGTTCATGTTTAGCGCAATCATATGAACAAGCGCCTAAATATTTTTCTTCGTTTTCTTCTGAAACAAGAATTTGTTTATTACATTCTGGATTTGCACAATTAATGTAACGTTCACAAGGTGTGCCATCAAAATGTTCTTTACCGACAACCGTTTTTTCAACTTGGTTAACATCTACACTAATACGTTCATCGAAAACGTACATTTTGCCATCCCAATATTGGCCTTTAGTTTCAGGATCTTTACCGTAAGTAGCGATACCGCCATGTAATTGACCTACGTTTTCAAAGCCTTCTTTAACTAACCAACCAGAGAATTTTTCGCAACGAATACCACCAGTACAATATGTCACGATGTTTTTACCATCTAATTGATCTTTGTTTTCACGAATCCAATCTGGTAAGTCTCTGAAACGTGTAATATCTGGACGTACTGCACCACGGAAGTGTCCTAAATCAAATTCATAGTCATTTCTAGCATCTAAGATGACTGTATTTTCATCTTCAAGTGCTTCTTTAAATTCTTTAGGTGAGTAATATTTACCAGTTGTTTCACGTGGATCTACATCGTCTTCTAAATCAAGTGCAACGATTTCTTTTCTAGGACGTACGTGCATTTTTTTGAAAGCATGACCTTCAGCTTTATCAACTTTGAATGTCATATCTTTAAAACGTTCGTCTGCATGCATATGTTCCATATATTTATCAGTATCTTCTTTTGTACCTGATAATGTACCGTTAATACCTTCTGTAGATACTAAAATACGACCTTTTAAGTTATTGTTTTTACAAAACTCTAAATGTTCAGCTGCAAAAGTTTCGGGGTCATCAATAGTTGTATATTTATAATATAAAAGTACTCTATAATCCATTCTTATTCTCCTCTAAATATTAATCTAATTATTTCTACATCATATATGATTATTTATCATTTGTTTCGTTAATGTCTGTGCATTTTTTTATACCATTATAATATTGTACCAAAATTAGCAAATGATTCAATATCTCAGCTTATAAATTAAAAATGATTATGTATTATTTTATATATTAAATTTTAAAATGAGTTAGCCATTCAATGACTTTAAAAATAATTTCAGATAAAATAGGAGTGATTAATATTAAAGAAAGAAGGGGTATGGATATGGAACAAAATGGATTACCAACATTAAAATATGAAGGAAAATCAGCAAGTGTCGCACCGATTGTTTCTGAAAGTGAACTTCAAACAATTACGGCTGAACCATGGGTAGAAATTTCCGATAAAGGACTACAACTTGAAGGACTACAGTTTGATCGTGATGGTCAATTATTTTTACTAGATGTTTTTAAAGGTAATATTTTTAAAGTAAATCCCGAATCTAAAGAAGTAACACGTCCATTCCAATCAGAAAAAGACAATCCAGCAGCAATTAAAATTCATAAAGATGGTCGCTTGTTTATTTGTTATTTAGGTGATTTCAAATCAACTGGCGGAATATTTGCTACTACTGAAAAAGGGGAACAGTTTGAAGAAATTATTGCTGAATTAACTACTGAATATTGTATTGATGATATGGTGTTTGATAGTAAAGGTGGATTTTATTTTACAGATTTTAGAGGGTATTCAACTAATCCTCAAGGCGGTGTATATTACGTATCACCAGATTTTCAACATGTAACACCTGTGATACAAAATATTAGTGTTGCTAATGGTATTGCTTTAAGTACTGACGAGCGCACTCTTTGGGTAACTGAAACAACTACTAATCGTCTACATCGAATAGACTTAGAAGAAGATGGAGTGACGATTGCACCATTTGGCGCGACGATTCCATATTATTTCACAGGTCATGAAGGACCAGACTCATGTTGTATAGATAGTGATGATAATTTATATGTAGCAATGTATGGGCAAGGTAGAGTATTAGTATTTAATAAAAAAGGCTATCCGATTGGACAAATATTAATGCCAGGTCGAGATGAAGGTCATATGTTACGTTCTACACACCCTCAATTTATCCCTGGTACAAATCAATTAATCATATGTGCGAATGATATAGAAATGGGTGGCGGTTCTATGTTGTATACAGTTAATGGATTCGCAAAAGGCCATGACAGTTATCAATTTCAATAAGAAAATAGATTAAGTTAACGGGTGAAAAATATGTATGAAGACTATGAAAAATTAGATTTTGTTGATTTAATAAGTGAGCGCCATAGCCATTTAAGAGGGATAGTTGAAGACTTAACGAATCAAGAAATAACTGATAGCAAATTATCAAGTTCTGAGTGGTACGTTATTTTTAGAATTTATAAAAAGCAATTAAGTTTTGTAGAATTAAATCAATCAGTGAATTTATCACGTCAAGCCATTCATAAAGTTGTAAATAAATTACAAGATAAAGAAATAGCTGTTATAAAAGATGTAGAAGGTAATAAAAAAGAGAAAAGTGTACAGCTCACAAAATATGGAGAAAAATGTTATGAACAGTATTTAAAAATTAATCAACAATTAGAATCGCATATTGAAAAACAACTTGGTACTGAAAATATGAAAACCTTAAAGAAACTTTTAAGTGAAGATTGGAACTTAAAGGAGTTTAAAAATAACTGAATATATCTTTTGTTAATTAAACTGTTGAATTTACACAGATTGTAGTTCAACAGTTATTTTATGCCTTATTTTTGTCAACTAAGTTGACAAAATTGAAACGCATTTGCTAAAGTTAGTGCTAATGCTTTAAAAAAAGAATGTTATAAGGGAAGAGGTATAGAATGACGACTCAAGTAAAAGTAAAAAGTCCCAAAATGTTTGCTTTTGTATTAATGATAGGTGGATTTATGGGAATGTTTAGTGAAACAGCATTAAACATGGCATTAACAAATGTAATGAACGATTACCATGTTAGTGCTGTTTTAGCCCAATGGTTGACTACAGGATATTTATTAACGATGGCATGTATGGTACCCGTATCTGTCTATTTAACTAAATGGTTTAGCACAAAAAAATTGATAATATCAGGTATCATATTATCTCTTATAGGGGTTGTAATTGCTGCAATAGCACCTGCATTTTCCTTTTTACTATTAGGTCGTATTGTCCAAGCGTTAGGTACTGGAATTATTCTGCCGTTAATGGTTACAGTGTTAATGCTTATATTCCCCATTGAAAAAAGAGGGGTAGTTATGGGGATTATGGGACTTGTAATGACTGCAGGACCAGCTTTAGGACCAACTATTGCTGGTATCATCATTTCATCTCTTAGTTGGCACTATATTTTTTGGATTAGTGCAGTATTATATGTCGTTATTTTAATTATAGCTATCAATAAAGTAGAGAATGTTTCAGAAATTACGAAACCGAAAATTGATATATTATCTATTATTTTATCGACAATTGGATTTTCTGGAATAATTTTTGGATTAAATATGATGGCAGAACAACCATTCATGAATATAGTTGTTTGGGGGGCGTTGTTGATTGGTATTCTTGCATTAATAGTCTTTGTTAGACGTCAATTTACACTTAAATCTCCAATGTTAAATTTAAGAGTATTTAAATATGGCATGTTTAATTTAGGGGCTCTTATGGTTTTTCTTGTTATATTATGTATTCTAGGATCAGGTATTATTCTACCGATATATATCAAGGGATCGTTAATGTTTAGCGCTATTATGGCAGGCCTTATCTTATTACCAGGCAATATTATGAATTTAATTTTGTCCCCTATAATAGGTCAATTATTTGATAAATTTGGGGCGAAAATATTTGGTATATTTGGTTTTGTTATTTTATTTATTTCTATGTTAATCTTCGCTTTTACCATATCAGCGCATACACCAGTTTGGGTGATTATCTGTAATTTCATGTTAATGTTTATAGGAATAACAATGATTATGATGCCTGCTCAAACAAATGCACTAAATCAGTTACCAAAAGAATTATACCCGGATGGTTCTGCAACGATTACTACATTAATACAAGTGGCTGGTTCAGCTGGTACCACAATTGCTATTACAATATATACTATTGCAATGAAACATTTTTCAGAAACTCATGAAAAAATATCAGAAACAATATTAATAGCACATGGAGCAGAAAAAGCATTCTGGTATTTAGTAGTCTTAGCATTCATTGGTTTAATTTGTTCATTATTTGTTAAAAAGCCAAAGGTAGATAATTAAGAAAAATAAGTATTAAGGTTTGTATACTAATTTAAGTGTGCAAACCTTTTTAGTTATAAAATAAAAAAACGTCTAGGTTTATACCCAGACGTTTTAAAAAAATATATTTAAATTAGTCTTGTACGCTGAATTCTGCTGAAGCTTCGAATTTAACGTCTTTACCTAACATTACGCCACCAGTTTCTAATGCTTGGTTGAAGTTGATGCCGTATTGTTCTCTGTTAATTTTACCAGTTACGATGAAACCAGTAACTTGTTCGCCGTTCATAGGGTTTTTACTTACGCCATTGAATTCAACGTCGAATTTTTCTTCATGAGTTTCACCTTTAATAGTTAAGTCACCAACAACACTGTTTTCGCTGATTTCTTTAGTTACGAAAGTGATTTTGTCGAATTCGTCAGTACCGAAGAAATCTCCTGATTTTAAGTGATTGTCGCGGTCTTCATTAGCAGTATTGATTGATTTTGGATCGATTGTTACTGTTGCTTTTAAAGAACTTAAGTCGTTGATGTCGCCTTCAACATTTACGTCAAATTGATCAAATGTTCCTTTAACTTTTGATACCATTAAGTGTTTGATTTGGAATTCTAAAGAACTGTGTACGCTATCGAATGTAAATTGAGTCATAATTAACTCCTCCGTTTTCTTTTTAATATATCATTTGTACTTGATATAAATAATATACTACACTATTTTTAGAAAAGCAAACTTTTTAATGCTTAAATATCTAAAAGTTTTAGGCTTTTTCTACTTTAAAAGTATATTTATTAACAAAAAGTGTCAAATGATAAGAATAAAAAAGTAGAAAAATTAAAATACGGGAAAAATAAAAGTAAAGAGGTGTTTAAATATGACAATTTCAAGAGGTATTAATCATATTGGACTTACTGTTCCTGATATTGAAGAAGCAACACAGTTTTTTAAAGAAGGTTTAGATGGAAAAATTGCTTATGATAGCCAAACAAAATACGACAATCCTAGAGAAGGAGAATTTGTTGAACGTGTCTTAGGACTACAACAAGGTGCCAAAATTATTAAAAAACGAATGATGGTATTTGGAAATGGACCTAATATTGAACTATTTGAGTTTAAAGATGCGACACAACGTCAAGCAGAGACATTGCAAGATATTGGCTATACGCACATATCTTTTTATGTTGATGACTTTGAGCATGCTGTAGAACAAGTTAAATCTGCTGGTGGCGAGCCAATTTCAGAACCACATTTAAATACACGTTATGAAGATACGAACGATAATCAAACAGTTTATATCAAAACACCATGGGGCAGTTTAATTGAATTACAAACGATTCCTAACGGATATTATTATCCTCCTGATAGTGAATCAGAAGTTTACATTCCGAACGAAATTAAGTGATGAGTTATGATTGTTCGAAAAAGGGGTATTAATAATATAAAGGGGTCGATGACCATGAATTTTATAAAATATATACAATCAGCAGATGGTACAAATTTGTACGGTAAAATTAACACGGTTAATAACTCAAAAGCTAATGTCATTATAGTACATGGTTTAGCAGAGTATCTTGATAGATATGATGAGTTGGCGGCTTTTTTGAACGATAATCAATTTAATGTTATTCGTTATGATCAACGAGGGCATGGTCGTTCAGAAGGAAAACCTGTATATTATAATAATGAAAATGAAATTATTGAAGATTTGGATGCAACCGTACAATGTGTGATGGAAAATTGTCCAGGTAACATTTATTTGATTGGTCATAGTATGGGTGGTTATGCAGTTACTCTATATGGAACGAAGCATCCTGGACTTGTTGATGGTATTATTACTTCTGGAGCGTTAACGAGGAATCATTTAAATTTGTTTGGAGACCTTGATAGTAATCACCCTTATGATATGTATATACCTAATGAATTAGGAGAAGGCTTATGTTCTGATGAAGAAGTAGTTCAAATATATGAGACGGATGATTTAATTGCTGAAGATATATCAATGGGTTTAATTTATACGTTATTAGATGGTGTTAAGATATTGAAAGAAAATGCAGCATATTTTACTGAACCGATATTGATCTTGCATGGCAAAGATGATGGATTAGTAAGTTATCAAGATTCACTAGAATTGTATAATGAAATTGGTTCTAAACATAAATCAATACACATTTATGACGGCCTTCAACATGAAATATTTAATGAGTCATCATATAATAAAAATATTTTCCGGGAAATTGTTGAGTGGTTAACACGTGAAATTAATAAATAGAGTTAAAGGGATAATACATCAATGGCGATGTATTATCCCTTTTCATAAAATATAGTTAATGTAATAAAACTTGAGTTACTAACATGCCACCACCGAATACAAGTACAAAGACAACCACTGGCCAAACGAAACGGAACCAATGAGAATAACGCATGTTAAGCATTTGTAATGTAGCCATGACTAAACCGGTTGGGGCTAAGAATAACATTGCATATTGACCAAATTGATACGCCGTAACAATCGTATATCTAGGAATACCCACCGTATCGGCTAATGGTGCAAAAATAGGCATCGCTAATACAGCTAGTCCAGATGATGATGGAATAATAAATCCTAGGAAGAAAAAGATAAATAGTAATGCGATAACAAATAATGGACCTTGAATATTTTCAACAAGTGATGAAGAAAAATGTAAAATCGTATCTGATATTCTTCCGTTATTTAATACTAAATNAAAACCATCAATACCTTTATCGAACCACCAATTCATCATGTCTATAACTGCATTTCGTACTTCAGGGTTTTCCCAATTTAAATCGGGTTGTTTAACACTGAATAAGTGAAAATAATATTGTCCTGTATTTTCATCAAATTCCCAAGTTGAACCATTAAAGATACTTTCCCAGTTATTAGGTTCAGAACCATCATCCTTCGGATCAGCCCAATAGTACCAATCACGTTATAAACAATCTAATGGATTGTTGCAAAAAATCAATGTATATAGATTGTTATCTATATATATGATATTCTATATTAAAGGAGGTAGCAAATTTATGTCTTACAAGGAACTTTCATTACAATTAAAAACTTTATCCAATTCAAGTCGATTAGAAATATTAGATTTATTATCTTGTGGTGAATTATGTGCTTGTGATTTATTAGAGCATTTCCAATTCTCACAACCTACATTAAGTCATCATATGAAAATACTGGTAGACAATGAACTAGTGACTACGCGAAAAGACGGTACTAAACGTATGTATCAACTTAATCAAGAATACTTAGATGCAATCAATAAAGAATTAACTTATATTAGTTCCCCTACTCAACAATGTATGTGTAAAAAAATAAAGACAGGTGAATGTAAATAATGACTATTTTAGCGATTATTATTTTTCTTTTAACCCTCCTTTTTGTAATTTGGCAACCTAAAGGGCTAGATATAGGTATTACAGCATTAATTGGTGCTGTAGTTGCTATAATCACTGGCGTTGTAAGCTTTTCAGACGTACTAGAAGTTACTGGAATTGTTTGGAACGCGACTTTAACTTTTGTTGCAGTTATTCTTATTTCACTCATATTAGATGAAATTGGATTCTTTGAATGGTCTGCCATACATATGGTAAGAGCGTCAAAGGGTAATGGCTTGAAAATGTTTATCTTTATCATGCTCTTAGGTTCAGTTGTAGCAGCCTTCTTCGCAAATGATGGTGCGGCTTTAATACTGACGCCTATTGTTTTAGCAATGGTACGTAGTTTAGGATTTGATAAAAAAACGATATTCCCATTTATTATTGCTAGTGGTTTTATTGCAGATACTACGTCTCTTCCACTAATTGTAAGTAATTTAGTTAATATCGTTTCTGTTGACTACTTCCATATTGGATTTATTGAATATGTAAGCCGCATGATCATTCCCAATCTATTCTCTTTACTTGCAAGTATCGTTGTATTATGGCTATATTTCAGAAAAGTTATTCCTAACCATTTTGAAATTAAAAATCTTAAAGCACCTAATCAAGCCATTAAAGATCCAAAATTATTCAAGTTTTCATGGATTGTTTTATCAATCTTACTCATCGGTTATATAGTTAGTGAATTTATTCAAATTCCAGTATCGTTAATTGCTTGTTTGATTGCGTTTATATTTACTGTATTGGCCTATAAATCGAGAGTAGTAAATACAAAACAAGTTATCAAAGGTGCACCATGGAATATTGTGCTCTTCTCTATAGGTATGTATTTAGTTGTATTTGGTCTGAAAAATGTAGGTATTACTGCACTATTAGCTAATATTCTATCAAGCATATCAAACTATGGATTGTTTAGTAGTGTTATAGGTATGGGCTTTATATCCGCATTCCTTTCAGCCATTATGAATAATATGCCTACCGTATTAATTGATGCAATTGCTATTGGACAATCTGCAACTACCGGTTTAATCAAAGAAGGCATGATTTATGCTAATATCATTGGCGCAGATTTAGGACCTAAAATCACACCTATCGGCTCCTTAGCAACATTACTATGGCTACATGTTTTAACACAAAAAGGAGTAAAAATTTCGTGGGGCACATATTTTAAAACGGGTATTGTTATTACGATTCCTGTTCTGTTTATCACATTAGTTGGTTTGTACGTTACACTTATTATATTTTAAAAAAGAGGTGTCAATGATGACAAAGAAAATAATTTATTTTATATGTACAGGTAATTCATGCCGTAGCCAGATGGCTGAAGGCTGGGGTAAAAAAATCTTAGGTGATGAATGGCAAGTATATTCTGGAGGTATTGAGGCACACGGTGTCAATCCGAAAGCAACCGAAGCTATGAAAGAAGTTGGAATTGATATATCAAATCATACTTCTAATCTAATAGATAAAACTATACTAAACCAATCTGATTTAGTAGTAACTCTATGTAGCGATGCTGATCAAAACTGTCCTGTATTGCCGCTTAATGTAAAGAAGGAACATTGGGAATTTGATGATCCTGCAGGCAAACCTTGGTCAGAATTTCAACGTGTTAGAGATGAAATCAAAACCTCCATTGAATCATTTAAAGCTAGATAAACTTCAAGCGTCTCAATATGGTTGAGACGCTTTTTAATAGATTTTCTATCATATAATGCTCTTAAAAAATCAACTTAATGATTGCAATGACGATTAAAATACTTACAATCACTTTTTGAATAGAATCAGGTATTTTTTGTCCTATTTTCATACCTAGAGGTGTAAATAGTATACTACCTAAAATTAACGGTATTGCACTATTGATAGGAATATAACCCTGTAATAATTTAATCATAAATGCTCCAATAGAAGAGATGAATGCAATTACAATACTATTTGTAACAACCACATTCATTGGTAATTTAAATATAACAAGTAGTACTGGAATAATAATAAATGCTCCACCAGCTCCTACAATACCAGATACCAAACCGATGATACTACCTATTGTAATTAAAAGTACACGATTAAACTTAATATGACTAGTAGATGGTGTAATTTTAATAAACATTAGAATAAGAGCTAACAAAGCAATGATTATATAAATTACATTAACAAAATGACTATTAAATACAGTTGCTAATAATGCACCTAGAATACTACCTATTACCATTCCACTTCCCATATTAAATATAAGCGTTCTAGAAAAATCTTTATTTTTATATGCTTTTAAAGATCCACTCAATGTACTAAAAAACACCTGAATTGAAGTTAATCCTGAAGCAATATAAGCACTATAAGTAGGTAAACCAAATAAAGGTGGTAATAATAAGAGAGCAGGGTAAATAATAATGGCTCCTCCTATACCAACTAGTCCAGAAATAAATCCTCCTAAGATACCAATAGCTAACATTACTATAATTGCTGTTATACTTATCATTTACTTTTTATTAATAATTCAACTGCTTCATTAATTAGTGCCTGAGAATCTTCACTATTTTCTTCAGACATTTTGACACATTCTACTAAGTTCTCACTAATGATAATACCCATTAAACGTTGAATAGAACTTTTAGATGCACTTAATTGACTAATGACATCTTTACAATTTTTTTCTTCCTCCATCATTTTAATCACACCATTAAGCTGTCCTTGTATGCGATGAATACGATTAATCATCTTTTTATTATATTCCAATATATTTCACTCCAAATTAATTTTTAATAATTACATCATATTGATTAAATTTTATTTTGTCAAATACCTGTGGGGGTATTTGACAAAATATCTAATCTATTATAAAATACCCCCATAGGTATTTAAAAGGAGGCTATTATGTCACAATATAAAACGAAACACATTAATGATTTCACTAAAAAAGAATTACAAGAATTGGGTTCTAAGGGTCAATTAATTGACGTTCGACAGCCTGAAGAATTTGAATTAGGACACATTAAAAATGCTTTATTACATTCAGTTGAAAATATAGAGACTTTTAAACAAAGCAAAAATAAAACTTACTATATCTATTGTAAAAGTGGTAATAGAAGTAGAAAAGCCAGTCAATTTCTTGCACAACGTGGATACGATGTGGTGAATTTAGACGGAGGTTATACCGCATACGAACAACAACATCATAATGATAATTTATCTAAAGTAAAAGAAGATAGAGAAATTAAAGATAATCGTAAGATGTTCAATTATAGTAATCTACAATGTCCAGGACCTATTGTTAATATTAGTAAAGAAATCAAAAACATCGCTATTGGTGATCAAATAGAAGTTGTTGTGACTGATCACGGATTTTTAAATGATATTAAAAGTTGGGTCAAACAAACTGGACATACACTTGTTAGACTCAATGATTCTGGTAATGAAATTCGCGCTATTATTCAAAAAGAAGAAAATAAAAATATAGAAGTGACACACACGAAAAGTGGAACAACGATTGTTTTATTTAGCGGCAAGCTAGATAAAGCAGTTGCAGCAATGATTATTGCTAATGGTGCTAAAGCCGCAGGGAGAGATGTAACCATTTTTTGCACATTTTGGGGCTTAAATGCACTTAAAAAAATTCAAAGTCAACGTATTAAGAAAAAAGGTATTGCAAAACTTTTTGACTTCATGCTTCCAAATTCACCAATTAACATGCCTATTTCTAAAATGAATATGTTTGGTTTAGGCAATCTAATGATGCGTTATGTCATGAAAAAGAAAAATGTCGATGATTTACCTTCTCTTATCAATCAAGCAGTTGAACAAGGTGTTAAACTTATTGCTTGTACAATGAGCATGGATGTGATGGGCATTACAAAAGAAGAATTACGCGATGATGTAGAATACGGTGGCGTAGGTGCATATATTGGATATACAGAACAATCTAACCATAATTTATTTATATAATTAAAAAAGGAATGATATTATGTTTTTTAAACAATTTTATGATAAACATTTATCTCAAGCATCTTATTTAATCGGTTGTCAAAAAACTGGAGAAGCCATGATTATTGATCCTATTCGTGACTTATCTTCATATATTCGAGTTGCTGATGAAGAAGGTTTAACCATTACTCATGCAGCTGAAACACATATACATGCAGATTTTGCTTCAGGAATTAGAGATGTTGCTATAAAGTTAAATGCTAATATTTATGTATCGGGTGAAAGTGATGACACATTAGGTTATAAAAATATGCCTAACCACACACATTTTGTTCAACATAATGATGATATTTATGTAGGAAATATAAAATTAAAAGTGCTTCATACACCTGGTCACACGCCAGAAAGTATAAGTTTTTTACTTACTGACGAAGGTGCTGGAGCACAAGTCCCAATGGGACTATTCAGTGGTGATTTTATTTTTGTAGGAGATATCGGTAGACCTGATTTACTAGAAAAAGCGGTTAAAGTAGAAGGATCATCTGAAATAGGCGCTAAACAAATGTTTAAATCTATTGAAAGTATTAAAGATTTGCCAGACTATATTCAAATTTGGCCTGGTCATGGTGCTGGTAGTCCTTGTGGTAAATCTTTAGGTGCTATTCCAACATCTACGCTTGGTTATGAAAAACAAACGAACTGGGCCTTTTCTGAAAATAATGAAGATACCTTTATCGATAAACTCATTTCTGACCAACCTGCACCACCACATCATTTTGCACAAATGAAAAAAATTAATCAATTCGGTATGAATTTATATCAACCTTATACGGTTTATCCAACTACAAATACAAACAGATTAACTTTTGATCTCCGCAGTAAGGAGGCTTATCATGGTGGACATATTGAAGGTACAATCAATATTCCATATGATAAAAATTTCATCAATCAAATTGGCTGGTATCTAAACTATGATCAAGAAATTAACTTGATTGGAGACTATCACCTTATTTCAAAAGCAACACACACCTTACAACTCATTGGATACGATGATGTTGCTGGATATCAATTACCTCAATCTAAGATTCAAACACGTTCCATTCATAGTGAAGACATTACAGGTAACGAATCACATATATTAGATGTACGTAATGATAATGAATGGAATAATGGCCACTTATCTCAAGCAGTTCATGTACCACATGGCAAACTTTTAGACACAGATTTACCTTTCAATAAAAATGATGATATTTATGTACACTGTCAATCTGGCATTAGAAGTTCTATAGCTATTGGTATTTTAGAACACAAAGGTTATCACAACATTATTAATGTAAACGAAGGTTATAAAGATATACACCTTTCTTAATAATTATATATTTATACTAATGAAGAAGGACTATAAGTAGTTAGATATAGCTTATAGTCCCTTTTTATATTATTAGATAAACTAATAATTAATCATACTTATTTTCATGTACACTCATTTCCAATCTCAAATACAATAGCACATCATTATTATCAAATCCTTATTTTACACGCTTATGAAAGTCACTTATACCTTCAAACACTTTTGCTTTAACATGTTTGCCATGTTCGTCTCGTTCAAATGGTTTATCATATTGTTTTATAAATGAAGATATTATATCTAACTTTTCTGTAGTTATAATATTTTGAGTATTATTATAAAAATTGTAAAATAACATATTATCATCTTTCATATCTAAACGGATGACATCATCGCTACGCTCCCCTCTAAGGTGTAAGCGCTTTTTCTATAATAGTATTACTATTTCTTATTTAAAACTGAGCACATAAAAAAACTTAAAACTTTATTTTTAAAATATTCAATAATTTATTAATAAATTAAATGTTTGTGAAATTTTAACATTTATATTGATATTTCTCCCATATATGTTAGTCTTTTATACAAATGTATTTGTGTTTGCTTCAGCCATTGTAGGACTATTGGTTATTATTGGTGCTATATTCCCTAATCAATTTGGATCAATTTCTGGAGCAATTGGTAGTTTTATTACCGAAACATTCGGTTGGTATTATATGTTTCTTGTAAGTATTATTCTTATTTTTTGTATCATTCTTGTTTTCCATCCAATCGGTAAGCTTAAATTAGGGAAACCCGATGATAAACCTGAGTTTAATACTATTTCATGGTTAACAATGCTATTCAGTGCAGGTATGGGAATCGGTCTTGTATTTTATGGTTCATCTGAACCAATATCACATTATTTGTCTCCACCAACAGCTAGTTCAGAAACACAAGCTGCTCTAGCAGAATCGATGCGCTCCAGTTTTTTACATTATGGACTGCATCCATGGGCAGTTTATGGAATAGTAGCATTAGCACTTGCATATACTCAATTCCGAAAAAATGAGTTAGGTTTAATTTCTCGAACATTACGTCCCATTTTTGGTAGTAAAGTAGAAGGTCCATTAGGAACGATTGTAGATGTCTTATCCGTCTTTGCTACTATTGTTGGTGTTGCTGTATCACTTGGTGTAGGCGCAATGCAAATTAATGGTGGATTGAATTATTTATTTGGCATTCCAAATAATAAACTCGTTCAAGGTATTATTATTTTTATTGTTACAATCTTATTTTTAATTAGTGCTTGGAGTGGATTAAGTAAAGGTATTCAATATTTAAGTAATCTAAATATGGGATTAGCTGCAGCATTACTTATTATTATTTTAATTGTTGGACCTACAATTTTAATTATGAATATGTTCACTTCTTCAGTTGGTTAATACTTAAATACACTTATTTTCAATAGTTTCGATGTGGCTCCACTTAATTCACAAAAACATGAGTGGCTGCAATCATGGACGATTTATTATTGGGGTTGGTGGATGAGTTGGTCTCCATTTGTAGGTATCTTTATCGCTCGTATTTCAAAAGGCCGCTCAATACGAGAATTTGTCATCGCCGTTTTAGGTGTACCTACGATTATTAGTATGTTCTGGTTTACTACTTTTGGTGTTACAGGTATTGAAATCAGTAAACAATCAAAGCATATTTTTAAAATGCCTCCTGAAACACAACTATTCGGTATATTCAATGAAATGCCTTTTGGTACAGTATTATCATTTATTGCAATTATTCTAGTAGGCTCATTTTTTATTACTTCTGCTGACTCAGCTACATTTGTATTAGGCATGCAAACATCGTTTGGACGTTTAAATCCTTCATCCTTTGTTAAAATCGTTTGGGGTATAATGTTATCTGCTATTGCATATGTACTTTTACTTGCTGGTGGATCAACAGGTTTAAATGCACTGCAATCAGCAGCAATTATCTCAGCACTACCATTTAGTATTGTCGTTATTTTTATGATGATTTCATTTTTCAAAGATGCCAATCAAGAAAGAAAATTCTTAGGTTTAACCTTACAACCTGATCATCAACGTACAAAAGAATATATCCAGTATCAATCTAAAAATAAATAAACAGTCTCAAAACATTTATTAGATTTTTAGTTACTCAAATAAAAAAAGAGTCATTTTTATGACAAATTGAAAGAATTGCAATATTTAAGTATTAATACAAATTAATATAAACACCTTTAAATTATATTAATTGTATGTAACAAAAATAAATATAAGGGAGTTATTTAATATGTTTGTTTTAGCTACATCTTTATCAAGCCAAGTGAATCTTGACTGGCGAACATATATCATGCTTGCAGTATATTTTCTAATTTTACTTGTTATTGGATATTATGGTTATAAGAAGGCAACCGGAGATTTAAGTGAATATATGCTTGGTGGAAGAAATATAGGACCTTACGTCACTGCATTATCTGCTGGAGCTTCAGATATGAGTGGTTGGATGATTATGGGGTTACCTGGAGAGGTTTATACAACAGGTTTATCAGCAGCATGGTTAGCTATTGGGTTAACTATCGGAGCTTATGTTAACTACATCCTTGTAGCACCAAGACTTCGTGTGTACACTGAAAAAGCGAATGACTCAATCACATTACCTAACTACTTTACACATCGCCTTAATGATAATTCTAATATTATTAAAATTATCTCTGGTGGTATTATTGTTGTATTCTTTACACTATATACTCACTCGGGTATGGTTTCTGGTGGTAAATTATTTAATAGTGCGTTTGGTCTAGATTATCATACTGGTCTTATTATAGTTTCGGTGATTGTTATTGCTTATACATTCTTTGGGGGGTATTTAGCAGTATCATTAACTGACTTCTTTCAAGGTGTAGTTATGTTAATTGCGATGGTTATGGTACCTATTGTAGCCATGATGCAGCTCGGAGGTATTGATGCTTTTTCTCAAGCAGCAGATTTAAAACCGACTAATTTAGATTTATTTAAAGGTACTACTATTGTGGGAATTATTTCTTTCTTTGCTTGGGGATTAGGTTACTTTGGGCAACCTCATATTATAGTACGATTCATGTCAATCAAATCCGTTAGTCAATTAAAAACTGCCAGAAGATTTGGTATTAGTTGGATGGCTATTAGTTTAATTGGTGCTGTATGTGTAGGGTTGATAGGTATTGCTTTTGTTCAAGATAGAGGAGTTAAATTAAATGATCCAGAAACACTGTTTATTTTAATGGGCCAAATTTTATTCCATCCATTGGTTGGTGGTTTCCTTCTTGCAGCAATTTTAGCAGCTATTATGAGCACAATCTCCTCACAACTACTTGTTACTTCTAGTTCACTTACAGAGGATTTCTATAAATTAATTAGAGGCGAAGAAGCTGCAAAAAAACATAAAAAAGAGTTTTTATTAGTAGGTCGATTATCTGTTCTTATTATAGCAATTATATCTATTATAATCGCATGGACTCCAAATGATACTATACTTAATCTTGTTGGTAATGCATGGGCTGGATTTGGTGCAGCATTTGGTCCACTGGTATTACTATCTCTCTATTGGAAGGGATTAAGTCGTACAGGAGCTATTTTTGGTATGATATCAGGATCAGTTGTAGTCATTATTTGGATTGTTTTTGTGAAACCATTAGGAGAATATATTGACTTCTTTAATTTATATGAAATTATTCCTGGATTTTTAACAAGTTTAATTGTGACTTATATCGTAAGTCTTATAACTAAAAAACCGAATAGAGATGTTGAAAAAGAATTAGAAGAAGTTAAAAAACTTGTAAAAGAAAAATAACATTTTATCATTTAAAGAGGTAGAACAAGAAATCGTGGTTCTATCTCTTATTTTTTTATTTACAAATTTCATTTTATTGAAGTATATAGTTTTTATCAATTTCAATAACACTTATCTAATATGGTAGCAAATTGGCATTACCTATCTACTACTACACGATGCTTATATTGAAATTGCTAAAGAACATCCCACGATGATTTTTTACCGGGAAACAAATGGGATTTGCAGATTCGAAGAAGCAGAAGGATTGTGCAAGCACAATCCCAAAATCTCGTTATTTTTTACAAATAAATAATATATATAAGGAAGCAGAGAGATACACTCATCATTAATACGTATAAATAATGAGTTGATTGTTCGTCAAAATAGGCGGGATTCCGGTATTTCCTTGTCATACCAATGTTTTTAGCGGTTTTTTATATGTAATTTTCTCTTATTCTCACCGGGATTCGTAATAAATGACAAATCAAATATATATTATCCCAATGATGTATATCAACTACATCACTATCACACTATCTAGGAGGCAATGATATGAAAACAATCACTCAAGAACTCAAACAATATATAACTCGTCTTTTCCAACTATCTAAAAATGAAACATGGGAATGTGAAGCGTTAGAAGAAGCAGCAGAAAATATACTTCCTACTCGTTTTGTAGACCATACCCCACTTGCTCATCTTACACTTGAAACTTATACCTACTATAACAATGAAATACATGAGCTAAGTATCTATCCATTTCTTATGTACGCCAATAACCAACTCATCAGCATTGGTTATTTGGATTATTTTGATATGGACTTTCTCTACCTCACTGATATTAAAAATACGATTATCGATGAACGTCATCTACTAAAAGAAGGAGGGAATCGCCATGAATAATTGGATCAAAGTGGCACAAATATCTGTTACGATTATTAGTCAAGCAATTATCATCATGAAAGAAATTCAAGATGAGGTAAAATAATATGAAAATCAATCGATATATCACAAGAGGCATTAGTGAACAACTATCTCTAGAGCTTCAAATATTACTTTGGAATATGGTGAAAGAAAGAGATAATCACCTCCATACAGATTACCTACACATTTTTAGACTACAAGAAGATAAGAATATATTGTCAATCACACATGAACAAAAACAACCCGCGTACAAATTGAAATATCACTATACAAACTATGTAAAAAATCAAAATGCACTACCTAAGAAAGTCTACGTCATCCGAGAAGATGATGTAGACGCTTTTTATTATGTGATGCTTTTGCCAGAAAAATATTAAAAGGAGTAACGATATATGAATACAATTAAAAGTACAATATACACAGAAGCGATATTTAGCGGAGATAAACAACACCGCTACTTACTCAAGAAAACATGGGATGAAGAGAAACCCGCTTGTACAGTGATAACGATGTACCCTCATTTAGATGGTGTATTATCACTCGATCCTACTACTGTTCTCATTCTTAATCAATTAGCGAATTCTGAACAATATGGCGCTGTATATTTAGTGAATTTATTTTCGAATATTAAAACGCCTGAAAATCTCAAACATATCAAAGAACCATACGATGAGCACACAGATATACACTTAATGAAAGCGATAAGTGAAAGTGACACAGTGATTCTAGCTTATGGCGCCTATGCGAAGCGGCCTATTGTCGTCAAACGTGTTGAGCAAGTGATGGAAATGTTGAAGCCTCACAAAAAGAAAGTTAAAAAACTCGTTAATCCAGCAACAAATGAAATCATGCATTCACTAAACCCTAAAGCACGTCAAAAATGGACATTAAAATAAAAAGGAGGGTTATCTATGAACCGTGAAACTACACAATCAGACTGGTGAACGGTTGCTAATTGTTTAGCGTCACAAAATTATATATCAATAGTAAAAGGGCTAGTACATCACTTCACAGCAATTGAAGATGAAGAAATATTGGGGAAAATCTATGAAGATTTTATGAATGACGATTGTATTACAACGGTACTTAATAATGATTTACAGACAATTATTAACCATTATCTATCAAAATGAAAACTATATTCTAATAAAACTAGAGCATCCTTCACTTTGCAGTGAGGGATGCTTTAGTTTATCCATTATTTCTCATTTTATTATTTTTTAATGCATTTTTATTACCAATAAATCTTACCAAATTATAATCCAACCTTAATTTAAAATTTTTATTGCTATAATTATAGCATAAAAGATAACTACTAAAACTGAAAAACCGCATCACTTATGATATGCTTCTGCGTATCGGTTAATGATGTGGTTTTTAATTATATAATTTCAATTAATAACGTAATGAACAGTTTTTTGATAAATGTTATTCTTCTAAAATTCTTTTTAATTTACACACTAAAAAATATCCTCCTTAACAATAATAAGTTATTTAAATTATTGATTAAGGGGGATATTTTTATATCTATTTATTTCTCAATCTAGAACTAGATTTTTATCGTGCTTTCAGTTCATTTACTGTCATCCATTTATGATTTTTAATGATTTTACCATTATCTTTGGATTTGTAATCAACTACGTAAACAGTAGTCTTTTTCACGTTATCTATATTGGCTGTAGCACCTTTCATATCAGACATATGACTTGCTTCTAATTTAACAGTATCGCCCTTACTAAATCCATCTTTAGGTGCATCTTTGATCTCTTCGTTTACGACCCTTTTATGATTGTTTACTTTTTCATTTCCACTTGTGGGTTTATAACTTACAACATAGGCATATGTTTTATACGCACCTTTTACAGTAGCTTCTGCACCTTTCATACCTGGCATATGTCCTGCTGTAATCGTTACTTTATCTCCTACTTTAAATTCACCTTCATTAGTCGATTTCATATCTTCAGGAACTTTACTTTCATCATTATGCTTCATATGGCTCTCACTTTTTTGGTCATTAGTGTCTTTATCTTTTTTCATCATATTAAAATTTCCCTATTGATTAGTTTGTTACTTTTACTTGACCCATCATTCCATTATCTTCATGCTCAAGTATATGACAGTGAAACATGTATGTTCCAGTATTTTTAAATACAACCTCTATTTTAGCTTTTTGTCCAGGTTCCAAAGATATAACATCCTTTTTACCCCTCATATCTTTTGGAGGTTTCTCCCCATCCACAGATAAAACTTTAAATTGCGTTCCATGGATGTGGAAAGGATGTTTCATACCACCCATTTTATCTTTGACGTTTTCAATTTCCCATACTTCTTTCTGGTTTAACTTTTGTGTAAAATCTATTCTGTTAGGATCGAATTTATTACCATTAATGGTAACATTATCATTCATACCTTCTAATTTTATTTTCTTACCTACTTTTGGTGTATTACTTTTGTTAGAACTTTTCTCTTTGTTACTAATCGGTAAAATTACAGTTTTATCATTATCAACCAGACTGATTTTCTCGCCTTTCATTTTAGATAAATCTATTACTATTTCTTTTCTTTCTGAAGGAGCTAAATTAATTTCTTTTAATTTTTTAGCGTTTTTTAATTGACCGCCATCTGAAGCAATATACTCAAAACTTTGATTATTACTTAGCTTAAGATTTAAATCTCGAGCATTAGAACCATTTAAAAGTCTCAAACGTATTTTCTCTTCTTTTGCTGTAAGTTTGGGGTTTACTATTCCGTTCACAAGAACAGTATCACCTTGAGTGCCATCTTCGTCTTTCGTTTTTGAATAATTTAATTTTTTAGATACAAATGTTTTATCTTGGATTATTATAGGCAAATCATTTTTTCCATAATTACTAGGATAATTATTCTTTTTACTATCTTCTATATATAATAATCCTGATAAGCCATTATAAACTTGTTTAGCTGTATTTGGAGAGGGGTGGGGGTGATACCATAACGTAGCAGAATCTTGATTAACCTCAAATTTTATAGTTTTTTCTTTTCCTGGTTTTATAACCTGAGAAGGCCCTCCATCCACTTTTCCATTTACTTCTAATCCATGCCAATGAAATGTTGTATTTTCATCTAAGTTATTTATTAACTTAATTTTAACTTTATCTCCTTTTTTTAATTTTAAAGTTGGTCCAAGTAAATTTCCATTGTAGCCTAGAGTATTAGAAAAATTATTTTTGTAAAACTCTGTCTTTCCTTCCTGAGCTTTTAATGTATAATTTTTATAACCATTGTTATCTTTTTTTGACTCTGCAACTTTAGGGAATATTATTTCATTTTTTCCTTGTGAAGAATTTAATTTCTTTCTTTCGTCATGATGTTTCATATTTGTCATATCCATTGTATTTTTCTTATCTTCTTTCATATTCATCATATCATTCTTACTTTCTGCGAAAGTATCATTAGACGCAATAATTGTTATGGAAAAAATTATAATTAAAATTGCAAAAACTTTATTATACATAAGGTTTACCTCTTTTATTTTAATTTTAATGTAAAAGCATTAATCGCTACTATAACTGTACTTAAAGACATTAATATTGCTCCTACAGCTGGTGATAAAATCAAGCCGATAAATGCTAAAATACCAGCTGCTAAAGGTACAGCAACAATATTATAACCTG
This sequence comes from Staphylococcus sp. 8AQ, assembly GCF_902506595.1. Taxonomy (NCBI): domain Bacteria; kingdom Bacillati; phylum Bacillota; class Bacilli; order Caryophanales; family Staphylococcaceae; genus Staphylococcus; species Staphylococcus sp. 8AQ. The sequence goes on along the minus strand of NZ_LR733871.1, from coordinate 2,116,224 downwards.
CACCCCACCATAAGTTTTGCACCATTTTTCTCATAGTATTATTTGAAAGGGTCAAGAAATGAATAATATCTGATGGATTACTTTTAACAAGTATGATATCACCTGAATCCACTGCAACATCTGTGCCTGCACCAATTGCTATACCAATATCGGCTCTTATAAGACTCGGCGCATCGTTGATACCGTCTCCGACCATCATGACTTTATTACCGTCACTTTGATAATCTTTTATAATGCTTTCCTTATCTTCTGGCATGAGTTGTGCGTGGACATCACTAATACCTAATTCTTTTGCGACAGCGTGTGCCACTTCATTATTATCACCTGTAAGCATGACTGGTGTAATATTTCTTGATAGTAAATCAGCTACCATTTGTTTTGAGCTTTCTTTAATTTGATCTCCTTGAGCAATCATGCCAATGACTTGTTGATCCTCAATTAAATAACTGATTGAATTACCTTGTTGAGCTAATTTAGTAAACAAGTCATTGTCATAATTAAGTTTATGTTTATCAAGATAAGAGACATTTGTTATTTTATATGTTTTATTATCAATTAGACCTTCTAATCCGACACCTGGAATATTATTAACGTCTTGTGGGTTAGTAAATGAAACATTTTTACTTTTCGCAAAATCAACAATACTTATAGCTAATGGGTGATTAGATTGACTTTCTAATGAGGCGAAAAGGCTTAATATTGTATCATTACTCAAATCATTTTTAAAGCTCTCATAATGATTCACAGAAAAGTTACCCTCAGTTAAAGTACCAGTTTTATCCATCATTACATAATCGATATGTTGAGCTATTTCTACAGACTCTCTATTTTTAATAATTAAACCGTTATGTGCACCAATTGAAGTAGAACATGCAGTGACTAAAGGTATTGCCAAGCCTAAAGCATGTGGACAAGCAATGACTAACACAGTTACAAGACGTTCTAATGCAAAATCAACATCATTTTGAATGAGCATCCAGACAATAAAAGAAATCACGCCAACACTTACAGCAAAGTAGAATAAATAACCCGCTACTTTATCAGATAACAATTCAGCACTAGATTTATCATTTTGTGCTTGATTAACAAGTCCCATAACTTGAGAAAGATATCCATCTTCTCCCACAGCTGTAACCTTGACTTGTATTGTTCCAGACCCATTAATAGAACCCCCGATGACGTTGTCATTTTGATTTTTTTGTACTTTTTTAGATTCTCCAGTGACTAGGGATTCATCTATAGATGTTTGTCCTTGAACGATAATACCATCTGTTGGAATACTTTCTCCGGCTTTTACTTCGACGATATCATCAGTCATGATGTCTGATATTTTAACTTCTTCACGTTGGCCATTATCCATAACTTTAATAGCACTATTAGGTAACAGTTCTGCCATTTTCTTTAAAGCATCTCCAGCATTTCCGACAGCATTCATTTCTATCCAATGTCCTAATAGCATAATTAAAATTAAGGTTGCTAATTCCCAAAAAAAGTCCATTGTATGACCAGTTGCACTACTAAAGTTATTCATATAAAAAGCATACAAGCTATAAATATAAGCTACTGAAATACCTAGGGCAACTAAGGTCATCATGCCTGGTTTTTTTGTAGCAATTTCATCTTTACCACCAGACAAGAACGGTTTACCACCATAAAAGAATAAAATTGTACTTAATATTAACACTACCCATTCAGAACCTGGAAATGTGAATTGAAAAGGTAAGTTAACACCCATCATTGGCGATAAAAGAATGATAGGTATTGCAAAAATTAATGAAACAAAAAACTTAACTTTAAAATTTCCATGATGATGTGCATGGCCACTATGATGATGATGTGAGGCATGGTTATCATGATGCATTTGATTAGAATGATTCATGTGATTTTGATGATTATGCGCTTCACCATTATTATTCAAATTAACCCCTCCTAATGAAAATGTTATAGTAAAGTTACTTATACTATAACATATACCCCAATGGGGTATAAATAATTTCGATTTATCTCCATTTATGGATTTATTTATATCATTCTGAAAATGATGTCTATACGTCCTACATTAGACCTTGTCATCGATGTTTAAAATAAGGTTTTAATTAAAAAATCTCATCTGAATTATCGCATGACAATACACTCTGACCAAGGTTAGCATTATCAACACAAGTCATATATTAATATGCTTAAAGAAAATAACGTATTTCAAAGTAGGTCTAGAAAAGCAAATTGTCTAGATCATTATTTAAAGAAGCCAGTAAATGAATTCATAATAAACTCATTTACTGGCTATTCTTCTAGTATTTATATTCAGTCTTTTCAAACTATATTAATCATTTTTTAATTCTTAAATTCTACGCCACAATAGCTGCATTTTATTAAAGATACTATATATTCAATCAATTTCAGAGTGAGTTATATACAACCTCATTTATAGTATGAGTCTGCTTATCAGTGATTTTGCTAAAAATTTTATATCGCTTAAAAAATAGACAAGTTAGTATTTAAATAACTCGCCTATATGTTTTCAGAAATATCATTTAATTCAAAAATTATGTTATTTAAATTCTAAACTAATATTAAATGATAGGTTTCTGTTTACAATAGATTTATCAGCGCCTTGTTTGGTTCCTCTATTTTTATGGGATGTTTTATATTCCTGAGACTCTTGCCAATGTTTGTAAGCTGCTTCGTCTTGCCAAAACGTAATGATAACATGATGTTCATGTGTACTATGTGGCTTTAGAAATAATAGATTTTCAAACCCTTCAGTATTCTCTAGATGTTTATCTCTATTTAAGAACACACGCTCGAAGTCTGCCTCTAAACCAGGATTAGCATATAAATGGTTTAAAACTGCATAACCATATTGTGGCAAATCATTAATTTGTTCTAATATAGTATAGTGGTATGTCACATTAAATCTATTAATAGTTACCTCATTATTATTTTTGTCTAAATAAATACGATGTATTTCATTTTTTAACAAATGAATCACTCCTTTTTATTGGATGACATGTCAAAATTGCTTAAATTTATCCATAACATAATCTCTACTATTTTTATGATTCACGATAGTCTGTGGATAATCTTTTCCAATTTCAATATGATGAACTACATCGTTACTAAAGTAACGAGTTTCTAGGAACACTCATGACTTGATTTACTTATTTCAAAGTAAATCAGTGGTCTAAGCTATTTGACTAAGGCTTGTCCCAAGCCTACATTTCTTATATTTTTCGCTGCGTTAATATCTCTATCATGTAAAGTATGACATGATGAGCAACGCCAATGGCGTATATTTAATGTTTTTTTGCCACTATCATGACCACAATTAGAACAGAATTGTGAGGTTTTATATGGATTGACACAATGTAACTGTTTGCCGTATCGTTCACATTTATATTTTAATATTATTTTAAATTGATGCCATGATTGTGAGGCAATAATACGTGCTAAGTGATGATTTTTTAACAGATTAGATGTTTTCAAATCTTCAATGACAATCACATCATAGTTTTTGACTAAATCTGTCGTGATTTTATGAATATAGTCTTTACGCGTATGAGCTATTTTTTCATGAATACGAGCGACTTGTTGACGTGCTTTCTGATAATTTTTTGATTCTGACAATGACTTATCTTCAGCTTTGGCACGTAATCGACGCCTTGCCATTCTTTTTTCCCAAACATGTAACTGTTTTTGGTATTTTAAATGCAACCTTTGAGAACGATATTTATGACCGTCAGATGTAATCGCAAAATCAGAAACGCCTAAATCTATACCTACAGTTTGATGTGTTTTAGGTAAAGTTTGATTTTCACTTGTAACTAAAACAGACATCATATACTTACCACTTGGTTTTTGTTTAATAGTAACTGATTTGATACGTTCATTTTCAATATGAGGTACACTCATTCTACACTTAACCCAACCTAATTTAGGAAGTTTAACATAACGTTGATTGCCATTAAAACGTATATTCTCCCCTCTTATTGTACTTAAATAAGACTGTACCGTTTGTTTTCTTGATTTAAATTTAGGATAGCGACAACCTCCTTTAAAGAAACGGTCAAATGTATCAGATAATGTTTTAACAGAACATTGAATCGCGACACTGTCTACATCTTTTAACCAAGGATATTCCCGTTTTAACTGAGGGATTAATGAAGATAGTTTTGAATAAGATAACATTTTAAGGTTAGCGTTATTTTGATATCGTTCTTTTAACATACCTAACATTTGATTCCAAATGAATCGTGTATGACCAAAAGTCATTTGTATCAGTTCAGCTTGTTTTTGATTTGGATATAGTTTACATTCGATTCCTTTATACATATGTGTCACCTCCTTTTACACTTATATGATAACACATATGACTTTGTTTAAACCAATATTAAATGCTATAATTAAGGTTTATAGGAGGTTTCATATGATTGTTAAAACAAGAACGAATGTGTATGATTTTAATTTTCATCTTGTATGGGTGACTAAGTATCGTGCTTCAATTTTTGATACAGATTTAAAGCGTAATGAGATGAAACGTATACTTGAAAATATATCTCATCGTTACGATATCACTATTCAAGAAATCGAAGTGATGTCAGACCATATTCACATGTTACTAAGTTTCAATCCCAAACATGCCCCAAGTTCTATTGTTAAGACGCTCAAAGGACGTTCTGCGAGAGAATGGTTTCAACTATTTCCCGAGACGAAAAAACAACTATGGAATGGGCATTTATGGTCACCCAGTTTTTTCATGTCGACACTTGGTAATATGTCTAAAGATGTTGTAGAACAATACATTCAAAATCAATTGACAGAGTACAATGCAGGTCGCCCAAGACAATGATTCAACTCGGTACTCAAGTACCGAGTTGAATCATTTGGCGACCTCTAATAAAATACAATTTATTTATCTCATTTTGATGCTTCACTATATATTGAAAAAGTGGATTATCTTTCGTTCTAAAAACTCTGTTAAGTATGACTCCTAAATGGATTTTATTGCTTCCCAGCTTTTTTCATACAAATTCACTTTATCATTGTCCTTTAACTTAAGATTGTGTTTTCAATCATATACCCGTTTTAACTTTTGTATAATTCACTTAAAAATAAAATAAATTTTAATACCTTACATATTATAGGCAACTTCAGTGTATATTATTATCAGAGGTGATTAAATTATGAATAACGAACAATTACAAAATGAAATTGAAAATATATTAAATACATCAAAAATAGGTGTTCTATCTACTGCACATAACAATACACCTAATAGTAGATACATGATATTTTATAATGATGGACACACACTTTATACTAAGACAAGCATTGAGTCTAAAAAAATTGATGAATTGAAAGATAATCCCAAAGCTCATGTACTTATAGGTTACGATGAAACGAATAATCGTAGTTTTCTAGAAATTGATGCTAATGTTGAAATACTGAAAGATCAAGAGACTATTGATTGGATTTGGAACAAACAAGATAAGTCCTTTTTTGACTCTAAGGATGATCCAAACTTGTGTGTAATTAAAGTAATACCAAAATCCATAAAAATTATGAACGATAAAAAATTAGACACACCACAAACCATTACGTTCGATTAGTTAAAAAGGCGAGCCTGGGACATAAATAGATGTCTCAGGCTCGTTTTCAATTTGGCAGTAGGTGACTGAATTGAAAATGCGATTATATCAAGCTTTTTTCAATTCTAGTCACCCTTGCCGGAGTGGGACTACGAAATCTATATTAGAAAATTTGATTTCTGTCCCACCCCCGCTTTTTATATACCATTATTAATATCTTCTAACATAGCATCAACTGTAATTTTAGCACTCGTCAGTACAATTGGCACTCCTGCCCCTGGATGAACACTAGCTCCAGCAAAATACAAATTTTTGTAATCTCTGCTCACATTAGGCGGTCTGTAATAGTTACTTTGCGCTAAAGTAGGCATTAAACCAAAGGCTGCTCCAAATTTAGCATTATAATCTCCTTCAAAATCCTTAGGTGTATAAATAATTTCTGTCACAACTTGCTTTTTCAAATCTTCTAACGCTTTAATCGTAGAAAGCTTATTGTAAATAATATCTTTCACTTGTGTGATTGTTGACTCATCAGACCAATCCGTATCACCTGTTTTCAATTCTGAAACGGGCATCAGCACATAAATACCTGTTTGACCTTCTGGCGCTAACGACTGATCTTCCACACTAGGAGCGTATACATATATTGATGGATCTTGGGATATTTCGCCAGAAAATATTTCATTGATATTATTATCAAAATCCTTTGAAAATATAACATTATGTAACAAGATATCTTCAGATAAATCTTTATCAACCCCTATGTACATTAAAAAGGCTGAGCAAGAATAGTCCATATTATCAATTTTCTGTGTCGTATACTTCTTAGGATGATGTTCATTTTTAATTAAAGATGAAGTAGCATATGGGAAATCAGCAGTACAAATTATTTTGTCATACTTTTCTATATGTCCGTTTACTTTTAGTCCCTCCGCACACTTATACCTACCATCAATGATAATTTCTTCAACGTTTGCGTTGGTATAAATTTGAGTATCTAATTCTTCATTTAGCGTTTGAAGTGCTCTGACAAAGCTATACATACCACCTTTTATAAAGTGAACACCAAACATTAACTCTATCATGGGTATAATTGAATACAATGACGGGCTTCGTTTAGGGTCGATACCTATATATAATGTTTGAAACGCTAAAATCTTTTGGATTTTTTCATTATCAACATATTTTTCAATTAAATTATCTGCTTTATCAAATGTTTTGAGTTTCATACCTTGATATATAGTAAAAGGATTATAAAAATCTGTAGGTTTCCTAAACGTACGTTCTAGAAAATATTTTCGTGCTATTTCGTATCTTTCGTATATATCTGTTAAAAAGGACATAAAACCATGTGTAGAGTTAGATTCAATACTTTCAAGCATATCTCTTAATTGAGCAAGATCTGTAGGAACGCGAATTTGATCTGTTTCACTAAAATAAACATCATATATATATGATAATTGTTTAATTTCCAAGTAATCATTCATATTTTTTTGAGCGTAATTAAAAACGTCTCGATAAATCTCAGGCATCATTACGATGGTTGGTCCCATATCAAATGTAAATCCATCTTGCTTGATCTGATTCATCCTGCCACCTATTTGTTGGTTCTTTTCATATAAATCTACTTGGTGACCGTTTGCTGCTAATCTTGAAGCTGCAGCTAAACCTGAAACACCGCCGCCTATAACTGCAATCTTCATAATGTTTCACTCCTATTATATTTCGCACTAAGTTCACGATAAATTTTCATTTTTTTCAATTTGCTTACATATACTTTCTTATGCAACGTATAGTTTGCCTTCCTTACTTCCACAAGTATTTCATGATAAGCTATCGCAGCTAATTCGATAATGTAACGTACCTCTTCTTCAAAATAATTAATACCGTTTAATGCAATATCATATAACCTAACTGCCTCTGTAGCGTAACTTACCCACAGTTCTATATAATTTGGCGTAACTCCTTCATAATATATAGAATGTAGATTAACTCGGTATTGAGCTAATTTTTCTACACTTAGATAAATTCTTCCATTTTGAAAATCTTAGCCGACATCTCTTAAAATATTAGTTATTTGCATTGCCTTGCCTAAAGCAATCGCAGCTTCTTCAGCTTGCTCGAAATTATTTTCATTTGATGAAGTTAATATAGGAATTAACAATTCACCGACAGTACCTGCCACACCATAGCAATACTCATATAAATCTGAATCAGTTTTCATTTCTTTTAAAACTAAATCTTCCTTCACATATTGAATTAAAGATTCAAAAGGTTTTTTAGGTATTGAATATGTATTCAATGTTACTTAAAGCATTCATAATAGCTGCATCACTTTGATACGCTTGAATATAATCACAATCGCTATAAATCACATCTAAATCTCTAGCTATGCCGTTTAATTGCTCAAGGTCTTTGTATTTATCAATACTGTCATCTATAATTCTGCAAACTGCATAAATAGCCCAAATTGCTTTTTTCCTTTTTAAATCCAAAAAATCAAAGGCATATGAGAACGTTTTTGAATGTTCTTTCATTATATTGTGACAATGGTTATAATCTCTCTCTAATTGATTCATTTATTGGCCTCCTCAGTAAGCCTAGAACTTCTTGACATTTGTATAAAAAACTAACCTATAAATCTATTCTACGGCCTTTCCAATATATACGTTTGAATACATTGATATCTAACCATGATTTAAAAAATATCACGACAAAGCATATGAAGAGCAGTGGATGACATAAACTCGCAACGATATTAAAATTTCCTGTTCTTCGGATAAATATATGAAATTGTATCGCATATATAAAATATAGAGTAATAGCTAATAATATATATAACGAGCCTAAATTAATTGAAAAAATTATCGCTAAAATTGTTGTAAGTGAACCAAATAGCCATAAAAATACAAACGTAAGCGTAGACTTTTTAGTTACTTGAGAGCCAAGTGCAAAGTGTTTACTCCAACCCTCTAATAGCGCTTTATATCCTTGAGCATACATTCTAAAATTCACTACACCTTGGCCTTCATGCAAACTAACTGGCAAACCTTGTTGATTATATGCTTTACTTATTGCGAAGCCTTCAATGATTTGATTTTTAGCTTTCAAATGTCCTTGTGTCAATTTATAATCTTGCTTATTTGTCACAAGGACTGGTCCAAACGCGCCTTGCTCATTATTTGCTGATTTCGTGATCGAAAATTGATTCATACCTACGATTGTCATTAAATTAAAAATCGCCGATATATTTTCATATAGCTTTTTTATCTTGTGATAAGGTTGTATTGACAACAAACCTTTACCACCTTGTAAATCATATTGATTGGCTATATTTTGAATACTATCATCACAAGCAAACTGAACATCAGCATCAACAAACATTAATAAATCATGCGTTGCATATTTGCTACCTTGCCAACAAGCATGTGACTTACCTTGCCATGTAGTATCATTTTCAACAGTATATACGCTCGCACCATAATATCTAGCGACAACTTGTGTCTCATCAGTTGAACCATCATCCATAACAATTACTTCTATTTCTTGCTTTTTACTTATACTGTTAAGTAATTTAGGTAAGTTCTCCGCTTCATTTCTAGCAGGTACAATAACACTGACGGTTGTCTGACCTCTTCCTTTTCCGGAGTTATTTATAATCGCTCGACGCGCATACATACACATTCCACTTATTAGTGATAGTATCGTCAATACTATTGCTATTATATAAAGTATCATTCAGCCTCAACTACTTTCTCCATTAATAATAGCTTCTGCTACTTGCATACCACTCAAAGTAACCATAGGCATACCAGCGCCAGGATTTACAGAACCACCTACAAAGTACAAATTTTTGAAGTACTGACTTTTTTTAGGAAATTTAAAACCTTTATTTTTCTTCTTATTGGATACTACGCCATATATAGCTCCTTTATTAGAATTGTATGTATTTTCTATATCATGTGGTGTCCATACGTCTTCATATACAATGTGCTTTCTCAAATCTTTCAAGCCCATGGACTCTAATTTATCCAATATACGTTCTTGGAATTGCAGATATTCTGCTTCACTAAATGACTTACTCTGAATGTACGGTATGTGTGGCAATATTTTTATATTCTCGTGTCCCTCTGGCGCCTGTGTCTTATCTGTTTTATTTGTATTCACTACATAAATAGTCGGATCTTCAGGCAAAACATACTGGTGAAAAACTTGATCATAATTAACTTTAGAATTACTTGAAAAGAAAAAGTTATGATGTTGAAGCTCTGGATAACTTTTGTCCACACCAAGATGCATGACATAACCTGAACTAGCTGGCTCAAATTTACGTTCCAATTTGTTTATTTGGTTTGCATCAAAATTCAATAAATACTTATAAACAGGGATTACTTCCATATTAGATATAATGTAATCTGCATATATTTCCTTATTACTTTTTATTGTTATCCCTGTCACCTTATTTTGACTATTATAATTGATACGTTTTACAGGGGTGTTAAAATGTATGCCCACACCTAATTTTCTCGCTAATTGTTCCATCGCTTCCGCTAACTTATGAATGCCACCATCTACGTACCACAAACCTTCCTCATGTTGCATTTGAGGTAATAAACTCAATACAGCCGGAGCATCATAAGATGAGGAGCCGACATATTTTATGAAATAACCTAGCATTTCTCTTAAATATGGGTTATCTACCCTTTTATTAATGGCTTGTTGCATTGTATGAAAATAATCGAATTGCTTTAAAGCTGAAAATGGACCATGATAACAAATAATTGCAAACATCGTATCTAATCCCTTATCAAAGTAGCTTTTTTCAGCAACTTGATGTATCTTTTGTGCGTAACTAAAAAACGAAGAAAGTTGCTCTATATCTTTATTTGTTAACGATTCATTATTTGTTAACATATCTTCCATGGATTCATATAAATCTAAAATTTGGCCATCTGGATAAACGTTTCTAATCTGTAAACTTAACTTACGAATGCTAACATAATCTTCTAGCCTTTCATCACATCGTTGAAATAAGCGTTGAAATACTTTAGGCATGGTTAAAATTGATGGACCGAGATCAAATCCATAGTCATCTATGTCTAACCTATTTACCTTTCCACCGATATGCTTATTTTGTTCATATAAATCCACTTGATAGCCTGCTTGAGCCATACAAATTGCGCTAGCAATCCCTCCCAAGCCACCTCCTATGACAACCACTTTCTTATTTCCCATTTAATCACCTTTTCTTTTTTGTAATTTATTATACATACGTATTAACTTAGGGCGATTATAGCGCTGAACAATCATACAAGGCACATTAGCTATAATGACATATATAAAATTAATTATTTTAACACTTTTTGACGCTTTAAAAAACGCAATAACAGGAAATATGGATAGCAGATGAACCACCTCTGCACGTCTAGTTTCTAATATAAATCGCTGTATATCATTCATATTTTTAGATAGATCGAAAGTCGCTTTACTACTGATATTAGGGTTAAGATTTTGACCGTCTGGCAAATGATCTTTCCAATATTGCACTTTAACTAATTGTTGCCATAATTGACCCTCTTGTTCAATATTCCAACTTCGAAAATACTTATTATCTTTTTCTAAGAACTTATAACTAATACGAGTACCAAGTTGAGCAATAATCATTTGAACTATAAACCAATATAGCGCAATATATATAATCTTTTTCATCAATTTAATGCTCAGATTTCGCTTTATAGCTTGGGTTATCTTTATTTAAATACCAATTACCAGCTGTTAAATAAGTAGCAAAAGTGCTCCAAAGCATATATGGAACTAGTAAAATGCCAGCAACTTTTTTTACATTGAAAAATTTTACAGTTGTTGTAACTACTGCGCCCAATAATACAACACTCTCTATCAACGCACTAAAGCGTAATTTATATTTGAAGTATAATATCGACCATAGATAATTCAGGCTTAATTGCGTGTAATAAGCACCTTTCAAATCGTTACTAGTAGATTTATTAGTCACTAATGCATAAGCTACGCCCATCGTTGTATAAAGTATTGGCCATACAATTGGAAAGACATAGCCGGGTGGTGAAAAAGGTGGTTTAACATTATTTTTATAATCTTTTCTCGCGTTTTTCACTGCAAATTTCCCTATAAATTTACCGCCTGTAATAGGTGTTATAACTTTTATAATTGTTTTAATTATCTCTTTTGCTTTCATAGTAGATCCCCTCTTTTTTGTAAAAGTAACTAGCCTTTATTTTAGCCGTTACAATTCGGCATTAGACATGTTATTTTTTCTAGCTAAATACTTTTTCAATCCATATACTTTCAAAACAATTGCACCTGTAATAACAATTGGCAAAATAAACTTCTTCATATTAAAGTATTCTCCTTTATTAGTTTTTTGGCTATTAATCTTGAATTTAAAAAGATTCATTACACTTTTATGAACTTTTGCTTGGGTATACTTATATACCCACCAAGGTAACGTCGGTTCATATTCTTGTAACGCTATGATACATGCGTCACTATTAGATAATCTTCTAAACTCTAATCTCGCATTACCACCATCTGAATCTAAAGCGAAATCTCCACCAACAATTCGATATAAAATTCTCTCATTATTAGAAGCTTTAAAATCTTTACTTAATAATAGTAAGTCCTTATTTAAACACGGCACACTAATCGTAAAGTTATCTTCGTTAAAATCACTATTAACGACATTTAATGTAATTCTATTTAAAAAATTTGCATATGATTCTGCCAATTGAATCATATTTACATCTTTAGGTAAGACTACCCTTGATATTGCTCTAACATCTTTAATATCGCCCTTACGTGATGACTTCCCTTTCTTTTGTGTCTTAGTTTCTTCTTCCAAGGCATTACGCACACTTTCCTTATAATCAATCTTGCCTATAGAAATGTCTTTCACAATATTTTCATCATTTCTAATCATATCATGAATTAAGCTATCCATTAACGGATAGACCATTTCTTTTGGAACACCTGAAATAAGTTTCACCCAATATTTACTTAGCCAAATGGGAATAATAGGCAAATCTATCGTAGGTAATCGTTTATCTAGTACCTCTGCAGTTTGCTTGAATAGATCTTTATAAGTCATATGACTAGGTCCACCAATATCTATCGATTCGTTCTCATTTGGATTACGCTCTACAATTTTATATAAACCGTCAATCACGTCGTCTATTGCAACTGGCAATGTTGTATTATAAGCCCATTTTGGTAGTAACAGGCCAGGTAATCTTTCTACTAATTTTTTTAATATAGGGTAAGAACTTCCTTTAGAGCCTATAATCAAACCAGCTCTTAAAGTACTTACTGGTACACCATATGATCCTAAAATCTGTTCGCATTCTAAACGGCTTCTTAAATGTGGTGATAATTCATTTGTATTAGGTATCAAACCACTCATAAATACAATATGCTGAACTTTGTTATAACTTGCGGCTTTAGCAAAATTATCAGCTAATAATGCATCCATATCTTCAAAGCTCGCCTGCGTCAACTTAGCTGAAGGCATCATAGAATGGACAAGATATATAGCGATATCAATATCCTCCATTACCTCAGTGATTTCATTTAAATCAAACAAGTCAGCTGCCTTCCAAGTAACATTTTGTTCATTTGATTTATTTTCTATATTTCTAGAAATAGCTATAATTTCATAGTTATCTTTTAATTTATTCATTAAGTGACTACCGATATATCCCGAAGCGCCTGTTAATAATATTTTTTTCATATATTTAGCCTCCAAATAGAAAAAGATGAGCAGGTAAACTTTACCTCAGCTCATCTTTAACTTAACGAGCTCACTTGCTCATTATCTTAATTGACAAGAGCTCCAAGTCTCTTAGTTTAAAATCTTACCCTTCTTAAAGCTTTTCAATCTTTATTTATAATAATTAATCAATAAATTTATCAAACCACAAGAATTTGACTAAAAAAGGAATAATCTTACTTGCTTTAATGATGTCACTAGTATAAAAAATTCTTTATCTTTTCCTGTATAATCTGGAATTAGTACCATATTTGCTTTGGTACTATATAATCACTTTCGATTTAATATATATCTTGATATTATTGAAAAGTATTTGAGCAATTTAAGTTTATTTTTACAATGTATCTACTACAACTTTATATTTTAAAAGTCATCATTTTCTATTTTATACATATATTCTTTGGCTCAGGCTGATGTAGATGTATACTTTGGTTCACCGTAATGATTCAATAATTTTTTTGCTCACTGACTTACCGTCTAATAAGAAGAAAACACCTGATGCAGAGGGACATACATTAGATATTTGGTTGCGTAAGCAACGAGATAATCATTCAGCATATGCATTTATCAAACGTCTCATTAAACAATTTGGTAAACCTCAAAAGGTAATTACAGATCAGGCACCTTCAACGAAGGTAGCAATGGCTAAAGTAATTAAAGCTTTTAAACTTAAACCTGACTGTCATTGTACATCGAAATATCTGAATAACCTCATTGAGCAAAATCACCGTCATATTAAAGTAAGAAAGAAAAGGTATCAAAGTATCAATACAGCAAAGAATACTTTAAAAGGTATTGAATGTATTTACGCTCTATATAAAAAGAACCGCAGGCCTCTTCAGATTTATGGATTTTCGCCATGCCACGAAATTAGCATCATGCTAGCAAGTTAAGCGAACACTGACATGATAAATTAGTGGTTAGCTATATTTTTTACTTTGCAACAGAACCAGAATAAGCATATATATTCAGGGTATATATAAGTAATAGACATCTAAATAATAAGTAATAGGAGGCTGGTGTAGATGTTCAAAAATATATTATTACCCTATGATTTCGAAAATGATTTTAGTGCTATCCCTGACTATTTAGAAAAAACCACCGATGAAGATTCAGTTGTTGTAATTTATCACGTTGTAACAGAAAATGATCTTGCAATTAATGTCAAATATTATAATAAGCATAAAAAAGATATTATTAGAGAAAAAGAAAAAAAACTTACTCCATTTTTACGTGAATTAGAAAAAAGAGATATTCAATATAAAATAGATGTAGATTTTGGGCATATTAAAGATACAATCTTAGAAAAAATTACTTCTGGAGATATAAATAATGGTGAATTTGATTTAGTAATTATGAGTAATCATAGAGTCGATTTGAATATTAAACATGTTTTAGGAGATGTTACACATAAGATTGCTAAAAGAAGTTCTGTCCCAGTACTAATTGTTAAATAAACATAAGAAGTAAGAAATTTATTAATTCAAAAAGCCTAAATACTTTCTCACAAATCGAGAGAGTATTTAGGCTTTTTTATTTTTTTATTAAAATTTAGAACACGCATTTATGCCGAGAAAATTTTTGGTTGAGATGGGCAATGTGTTAGCTAACTAGGTTAGCGAGTTGGTTGGTACTTTCTTGGGATTAATCCCAAGAAAGTACCAACTCAACAACACATAAAGCCCTGTAGGTTCCAACCAAAAAGCAATTGGAATAAAGCAACTATGATTATTTAAAAAAATAAGCTATAATACATTCAAGAATATTTTTGAATGAGGTGTAATTATGATTCAGACTATTGTAATTGCTGCTATTCTTTATATTGTGACAGCATTAGACTTATTAGTGATTTTATTAATGTTCTTTGCTAGAGCAAAGACTAGGAAAGAATATCGAGATATTTATATTGGTCAATATATAGGATCTGTGGCATTGATTGTCGTAAGTTTATTCTTTGCCTTTGTCTTAAATTATGTTCCTGAAAAATGGATATTAGGATTGTTAGGGTTAATACCGATTTATTTAGGAATTAAAGTGGCTATTTATGGTGATAGTGAAGGAGAAGAGAGAGCTAAAAAAGAACTGAATGAAAAAGGATTGTCTAAATTAGTTGGTACGGTTGCAATTGTTACGATAGCAAGTTGTGGTGCTGATAATATCGGATTATTTGTTCCCTATTTTGTGACATTAAGTATTACTGATTTATTAATTACTTTGTTTGTCTTTTTAATTTTAATTTTCTTCTTGGTATTTACTGCACAAAAATTAGCTAATATTCCAGGAGTTGGAGAAATTGTTGAGAAATTTGGTCGTTGGATTATGGCTGTTATTTATATAGCTTTAGGTTTATTTATCATTATAGAAAATGACACTATTCAAACAATTTTAGGATTTATATTTTAATTTAGGGTGTGATTTCATATGAGTTATGAAAATGCTTGTGATGTGATCTGTGTACATGAGGATAAAGTTAACAATGCTTTAAGTTTTTTAGAAGATGATAAATCTAAGAAATTACTTAACATTTTAGAAAAAATTTGTGATGAGAAAAAATTGAAAATCATATTATCTTTGATTAAAGAAGATGAGTTGTGTGTTTGTGATATTTCTTTGATATTGAAAATGAGTATTGCTTCAACTTCACATCATTTAAGACTTTTATATAAAAATGAGGTGCTTGATTTTTATAAAGATGGAAAGATTTCATATTATTTTATTAAAGACGATGAAATAAGAGAGTTTTTCTCTAAAAATCAGAAGGGTTTTTGAAACGAGTGAAACGAGTTTCTTCTTGTCTTGATACTATAAAAATAAGCAAAGATATAACATAAAATAACTTTATCGGAAGTTATCTGTAACTCCCCATTACAGATGATATAATATAAAGGTCGCCTATCTCTCAGGCGTCAATTTAGACGCAGAGAGGAGGTGTATAAAGTGATGCTTATTTTCGTTCACATCATAGCGCCAGTCATCAGTGGCTGTGCCATTGCGTTTTTTACTCATTGGCTTAATAAACGCAACAAATAATTAATAGGTGACATAAAGCCACACCAACACCAATCCCCTCACTACTCGCAATAGTGGGGGGATTGGTGTATAAGTGAATACTTATTTTCGTTATATAAATTATAACACTGGTTAGTAGAGGAATGCAAAAAGATGCATAATTGAGAACTCATAAAATTATATAGCCCATCTAATAAGTGTAGATGCATATGCCAAGCCCCCACCAAATCCAACTAATAGGATTAAGTCATCTTTTTTTATTTTACCTTCTTTTATAGCTAGGTCGATTGATAAAGGTATGGTTGCTGATGAAGTATTACCATAGTATTTAAGACTCTTTAATGCTTTATCTGTTTCAATGTTTGCTTTTTCACAAATCGATTCAATCATTCGAGCATTCGCACTATGCGGTACAAACCAATTCAAATCTTCAATACTGTAATTTGATTGATTTAGAACTTCATGGATTATATTTGGAACGTTACCGACTGCCCATTTATAAACGCCCCGTCCATTTTGAACGATATAACCATGATTTTCTAAATCATCTGAAAACATTTCTTCAGACAATTCTGTGCAATATAAGTTATGACCTTTCAAGCCATCTGATCCGGCATTACTTGCAATAAAACTCATTTCTTCTTTATCATATTCTACAAGAAATGCACCGGCACCGTCTCCAAACAAAATACACGTACTTCGATCATTATAATCTGTAATTTTAGACAATGTTTCTGAACCAATGACTAAAATTTTTTTGTTTTGTCCTGATGTAATCAATCCATTAGCTAAATTAAGTCCATATGTAAATCCGGCGCAAGCAGCATTAATATCAATAGCCCCAGCATTTTTTAACCCAAGCTGAGCTTGGACATATGAAGCTACACTAGGTGTTTTATAATCAGGAGTTAACGTCGCATTAATAATCATATCTACATCGGTTAAGTCGACTTGATACTTTTCTTGTAAATCTAATACAGCTTTATAACTTAAATCACTAGTATATTCATTTTCATCAGCTATTCTTCGCTCAATAATACCTGTTCTTTGTTGGATCCATTCATCAGAGGTCTCTACGATTTTTTCAAAGTCATTATTATCCATAACTTTTTCAGGGACATATGTACCTTGTGCAGTTATTTTAGCAAATGATTGCATAGTATTTCCTCTTTCTATCTTATATATTTTTTTAACTCTTACAAAAAATTATATCATGACAAAAGAATCGACGTAAATGTCTAATAGAGGTACACCCTAATCATACAAAATAAGTTATTGAATTTATAGTAACTTGAACGTATGATTAGGGTGTATATTAATTGTGGAGTGAATATAAATGATTGTAGGTTATGCAAGAGTATCTTCGGTAGATCAGAATTTAGAGAGACAGCTAGATAATTTGAAAACATTTGGCGTAGAGAAAATATTTACAGAGAAACAATCAGGAAAGTCAGTAGAAAATAGACCCGTATTTCAAGAAGCACTTAACTTTGTGAGAATGGGCGATAGATTTGTAGTAGAATCGATTGATCGCTTAGGTCGTAATTATGATGAAGTGATTAACACAGTTAATTATTTAAAGGATAAAGAAGTTCAATTGACGATTACTAGTTTACCTATGATGAATGAAGTCATTGGTAATCCATTATTAGATAAATTTATGAAAGATCTAATCATTCAAATATTAGCAATGGTTTCAGAACAAGAACGAAATGAAAGTAAACGTAGACAAGCACAAGGTATTAAAGTTGCGAAAGAAAAAGGTGTATATAAAGGGCGTCCGTTACTTTATTCAGCGAATGCTAAAGACCCTCAGAAACGTGTTATTTATCATAGAGTTGTAGAAATGTTAGAAGAAGGCCAGGCAATTAGTAGGATTGCGAAAGAAGTGAATATCACAAGGCAGACTGTTTATAGAATTAAACAAGATAAGGAATTGTTTTGAAAAAATGATTGTTAATGAAAGTGAAAGAAACTCAAAGTGTCAATTAAATATAGCATTTATATGACACTCCAAATTAAAAATACTTTTGAGTAAAATAGAAAAAGTTTGTAAATAAAATTAAAAAAGGTATAGTATAATTAGGAGTGTGATTTAAATGAAAGCAGTGACGTATCAAGGCCATAAAAATATGGAAGTTCGTGAAGTAAATGATCCAATAATAGAAGAATCAACAGATGCAATTATTAAAATAACAGCTTCAGGTATATGTGGTTCTGATTTACATCTCTATCATCAAGGCGATCTATTTATGGATCCAGGTTTTGTTATTGGACATGAACCAATGGGAATTGTAGAAGAAGTAGGGAAAGACGTCAAAACTTTGAAAAAGGGAGATAGAGTTGTTATACCTTTTAACATAGGTTGTGGCGATTGTTTCTATTGTAATAATGAAATGGAGTCTCAATGTGATAATTCTAATCCATCACCAGCAAGCTGGAAAATGGATAACGGGGGTCTTTTCGGTTTTGGTAGTGCTATGCACGGAAATCACTGGGGTGGTCAAGCTGAATATTTAAGAGTACCCTTTGCTGACTTCTCTTCATTCAAAGTTCCGGATAGTGATTTGAAAGACGAACAAGTATTGTTTTTATCTGATGTTGTCCCAACAGCTTATTGGAGTGTTGAACATGCAGGCGTAAAATCTGGAGATACTGTTATTGTTCTCGGTTGTGGTCCAATCGGTTTAATGGCACAAAAATTTGCTAAGTTAAAAGGTGCCGAACGAGTTATTGCCATTGACAATGTAGAACATAGATTAAACCATGCAAGAAAATATAACAGTGCTGAAGTGTATAATTTTTCTAAAGAAGATAATATTGGAAAACTACTTCATGAAACGACACGTGGCGGAGCAGATGTTGTTATAGATTGTGTAGGAATGGATGGACAAGTAGCTCAAGATGATTTAGAATTAAGTTCAAATTCAGCTCAACGAGGTAATATTAGTCCAATTATCACAGCAGCTGAATCAGTAAGAAAATTTGGTACCATTCAATTAACTGGTATTTATGGGACACCAGCAGATAATTATCCAATAGATTTAATTTTTAATAGAAATGTTCAAGTGAAAAGTGGTCAAGCGCCAGTTATTCATCAAATGCCAAAATTATATGAAATGATTAAAAACGAAGTTTTTGATCCAACAGAAATTATAACGCATACAATGCCTTTAGAAGATGCAAAACAAGCGTATGATATTTTCGATCAGAAAAAAGATAATAATATTAAAGTCATTTTAAAACCACAATAATAAATATACAAAAGAGCCTATGCACATCATTTTAACCATAGGCTCTTTTATTAATTTTATGTGTTAATTTTTCAAACCACTAAATTAAGTTATAAAATTTCTAACTCTATTTAAAGTTATATGAAACAAATTTAATTATTTTCTGTATAAAGTTTCAAATGCTTAGATGTTAATGTTTTATTTTCTTTAACAAAGTTTACAGGTAATCCACTAAATTGTACTTTTCCCCCATCTAAACCGGGACCTGGTCCTACATCTATAATCCAATCAGCTTCACACATTATTGATAAGTTATGTTCAATTAAAATAACAGTATTATTTTGTTCAATAAGATTATTAAAACAATTTATCAATATAGGAATATCAGCTTCATGTAAACCTGTCGTAGGTTCATCAAATATAAAAATACTATCTGTAACATCTTCATTTAAATATTGACCTAATTTAACGCGTTGAATTTCACCGCCTGATAAGGTAGATAGAGGTTGTCCAAGTGTTACATAATTTAATCCTGTTTTACTTATAGCTTGTAACTTAGACTGAATTTCATTCTCTTTATCAAAAAATCTTATACCTTCATCAACAGTCAATTCAAGGAAATCAGCAATAGAATAGCCATTTATAGTCGCATTCAATACTTCTGGCTTATAACGTTTACCGTGACACACTTCACATGTTTGTGAAAACTCACCCATAAATGCAAGTTCTGTTTCAATATAACCTTTACCACCACAATTAGGACAAGCCCCTTTCGAATTATAACTAAACATGGATTTATTTAATCCAGTTTCTTTGCTGAAAAAATTTCTGACTCTATCAAAAACACCTAAATAAGTTAATAAATTAGACCGATTGGAGCCTTGTATCGCTTTTTGATCCATAAATACTGCATTATCGTTCTTTGCAAAACCTGCCTTAACAAGAGTACTTTTCCCAGAACCTGCTACTCCAGTTAATACTGTCAAAACATGCTTGGGTATATCAACTGTCACATTATTCAAATTGTTTTGAGTCACTGGTCCAAGATGATAAAAATGCTTTGATTCACGTGTCTCATTTTTTAAGTGATGTTTGATACGTAGTGCTTCCCCAGTAGATGTATCTGAAGACAATAATTGTTTGTATGTTCCCTCAAACGTTATCTCTCCACCTTGCGTTCCTGAACTTGGCCCCATATCAATAATATAATCTGCTTCTTTAATTACATCAGGATCGTGTTCTACAATTAATACTGTATTACCTTTATCTTTTAAAGATTTCAAAATTTCATTTATTTTTGCAATATCCTCTGGGTGTAAACCAACACTTGGTTCATCAATGATATAAACCAAATCAGATAGTGAACTGTTCAAATGTCGTATTAATTTAAGACGTTGTGCTTCTCCACCTGATAAAGAAGTGGTTACACGATTAAGCGTTAAATAGCTTAATCCTATATAATCAAGTGCTTCTAATTGCTTTCGAAGTGGTTCAATAATAAATTGGGCTGTTGAATCGTTCAATTTATCAAGAAATACCAAATTTTCTTTTACAGTCATTTGTGTAAAATCTGAAATGTTTTTCCCTTGAATTTTACAGCTCAAAATTTTCGAATTTAAACGTTGACCATTACAAGTTGGACAAATTTTATTTTCTACAACGTTTTTAAGATGCTTAGCGTAACGTTTTTTGTTAAATTCTTTATCCCCTAAGAATATCCTTCTAAACCTAGGTATAAGTCCCACATACTTTGCTGATTTTCGCCATTCTTCGGGCGGGTTTTTTAATTTTATTGGCTCCTGATATAAAAACAAATCTAATTCTTCTTTTGTATATGCTTTTAATTTTTTATCATTATCAAATAAACCACTATCACGATAAGCTTTACCTCTTTCTTTATCAGGTCCGAAAGAAGGAAAATTAATAGCACCTTCATTTAAAGATTTGTCCCAATCTAAGAGTTCATTTAAATTAATGTCTTCAATGTAACCTAATCCTTCACATGTTTCACACATACCATTGGGAGTGTTAAATGAAAAGGCATCTGAATAACCGACAAAAGGTTCACCTACCCTCGACCACAACAATCTAACAGAGGCATAGATATCCGACACTGTACCTACAGTAGAGCGAGAATTACCATTAAATCTTTTTTGACTAATCGTCATTGCTACAGGAAGGTTTTTAATTTCTTTTACCTTTGGTTTCGGTTGTTGATTTAAATGAAATTGAATATAGCTAGAATAACTTTCATTTAAAAGTTGTTCTGATTCAGCAGCTATTGTTCTGAATACCAGCGATGACTTACCTGAACCAGAACGTCCTGTGAATACTGTAATCAAATGTTTAGGTATAGTTATATCTATATTTTTTAAATTATTTTGTGAAGCTCCTATAATAGTAATATTATTCATAAATTCAATGACCCTCTCTTATAATGTTTATCAATTGATTAAATTATCACACTAACTTAATTTATCTTTTTCTTAAAGTTATTACTACTATAAACCTAATAAAAATAATTTTCCTTTAATTTTGTTGTTCATCATGGTCGCATATAATAAAATATATTTTTTATAATAAAAAACGTTATCTAGATTGGTGTACTAGATAACGTTAGAACTCAAGAGTTAGTGGATTGTGATTTCAACGTCAGCGTGTCAAAACAATTAAATATATAAAGATATGTTTATAACTCTATAATATTTGTTGTTTTTATACAATGTTTTTTGTTTTTTTGAGACTCACCATGTAATTTTTATAACAACTTATGTTTGCGTAATAATTCTTCAATGAAAGTGCCTTGTATTTTTTTCATCGCATTTTTTAAAACTGAACGTTTAAGAAAGTTATTATTAACTAATTCAGGTAATGATTTACGATCATTTAATTGATAATAAGCATCCATAAGTACACGTGCATCAAATTCAGAAGCATACACTTCAGGTACGCCCCTATCTATTTCTAATAATTGATATACAGCTTCCATAGCTGTACGCACAGAGTATTCAGTTGTGAATACTGTATCACGTTCTGTTTCAGCAAAGTTACCTATAAAGGCTAAGTTTTTAGAACCATTAGGAACGACCAATGGACGATCTTTGTATGCTCTCGGCATAAAGTACGCTGTCACATAAGGCATATAAACAGGGATCGTATTGCATTCTGTTTGTGCTAATTCAACTAACTCATCTTGTGGCACTCCCATATGATATAACCACTCTTGACAGATTTCACTACCTGTACACTCAGTGATTGGTTTTTTAATGAAATCTCCTTTAACATTAGAGTATAATGCATATATCCATACACTTACCTGATCTTTAGGTTGCTCCTTAAATTGTTGTTGACGATTGACTGTAAAACTAAGTTGCCAACTTGAATCTACTACCGTTATAATACCCCCAGTAACGGTGCGTCCAGATAAAACATCACGTTTACTTAATTTTTCAATATAAGAAATTACTTTTTTATTATTTGTTGTTGTTGTTGCAGATACGAGCCAACTTTTATCTGGAATATGATCACAGAATTTTTCAGGTCTTCCAAATTCTGGACTTTGATTAGCTAAATTTTTCCATAATGTCCAACTACCTCCCAATGCTTTCGTTGGTGGAGCAGGATGGTCATTATCCCCATAAGTTGAACTTTCTGTAATACTGCCGTTCGTTACAAAAACAAGATCATCTAATGTTAAAGGTATAGATTCTGTTTTACCATTTTTGTTTACAAGAATTTCTCGTGCAATTTTCTTAGATGATGTTGAATCGACCAATATATTGTCAACTTGAATACCATATTCAAAATGCACGCCATGTGACTTAAGATATTCTACCATTGGCAATACTAAAGACTCATATTGGTTATATTTAGTGAATTTTAAAGCACTAAAATCTGCCAAACCACCAATATGATGAACAAAACGCATAAGATATCGACGCATTTCCATTGCTGAATGCCAAGGTTCGAAAGCAAACATTGTTTTCCAATATAACCAAAAATTAGAATTTAAAAAATCTTCAGTGAAAACTTCAGAAATTTTAACATCTTCTAAATCTTCTTCTTTTTTCATACATAAACTTAAAATTTCTTTAATAGCTTTTTTAGACAATGTAAAATTGCCATCAGTATCAATGCGTTTACCACCACTATAAATGGCTCTGCATTTAGAATAGTTAGGATCTTCCTTATTCAACCAATAAAATTCATCTAACACGGATGCATCAGGTTGTTCTAATGATGGAATACTTCTAAATAAATCCCATAAACATTCAAAATGATTTTCCATTTCTCTACCACCACGTACGACAAAGCCATGATGCTCCATATTAATACCATCTAAACTTCCCCCTGAGATGTCTAATTCTTCTAAAATATGGATGTTTTTACCTTTCATTTTACCGTCACGAATTAAAAAGCATGCTGCTGCTAGTGAAGCTAAACCTGATCCAATTAAATATGCTGATTTTTTTTCAACATTTTCAGGTTTTTTTGGACGTGCAAAGGCTTCATAATTACTATTAGTATAGTACATAAAAAAACCTCCTTATTAATAAGTGAAATTTCTAAATACTCTAACTTGATTTAATTTCATTATACACTTTTGTATACATATTTACAAAAATATATTAATTTTATTTATATTTATTACCCGATTGTTTTATAATAAACAAGAATAGATTGATATCACTATATTGTAGAAATAAAGTAAATATTAATTTATGATCTATAATGAATTTGTATGCATAGTTAATGAAACTTATTAATTAAAATCACTTAAATCCCTCTCTGTTTTGTCAATAATTTATCAAAACTAAAGCAAAAGAAAAAACACTTTAATATTTATTTGACCAAAATACATATAATTATATAATAAAATATATAATTATATGTATTTTTTATTATAATTTAAATAAAAATTAAATTATAATAATTATTTTATATAACTTTTTAATATCTTAAAGTTAAAATTGTGTAATTTTCTCATTCTAAGATTGTTATAATTGTTGTAGTTTGTAAGTAAAAACAGGTTGCAATTAGTCAAAAAATAGTTAAAGTATTTATCAATTTTTATATGTATTTCTACTGAGTTGCTGATTAAGATAATAGAAAAATTTTTAAAATTAAAATGATCTATTCCATAAAAGAATAGGTCATATTTAATATAAGTATTTTTATACTGGAAATATTTATATTAAAATAAAACATGTACGTAAAAGAAGGGAGTCAATTATGAATACAAAAGAGTCAAAAACAGTTGTTGTTATTGGCGCTGGTGTTTTAAGCACAACTTTTAGTTCTATGCTTAAAGAATTAGAACCAAGTTGGAATATAAAACTATATGAACGTTTGGATCGACCTGGTATCGAAAGTTCAAATGAGCGTCATAATGCTGGAACTGGTCATGCTGCTTTATGTGAATTGAACTATACAGTAAAACAACCTGATGGATCAATTGATATAGAAAAGGCGAAAGAAATTAATGAACAGTTCGAGATTTCAAAACAATTTTGGGGTCATTTAGTCAAAAATAATAGCATTTCAAACCCTAAAGAATTTATTCAACCATTACCTCATATTAGCTTTGTTAGAGGTAAAAATAACGTTCAATTCTTAAAAGATCGTTATCATGCTATGAAGGATTTTCCGATGTTCGACAATATTGAATATACAGAAGATATTGAAGAAATGAGAAAATGGATTCCCTTAATGATGGAAGGTCATAGCGCGAGTGATATTATGGCTGCTAGTAAAATTAATGAAGGTACTGATGTTAACTTTGGTGAGCTTACTCGCAAAATGGCTCAAAGTATTGAACAACATCCTAATGCTAATGTTCAATATAATCACGAAGTGATAGATTTTAATCATCGAAAAGATGGGAAATGGGAAGTTAAAGTGCGTCAACGTAACAGTGATAATGTTCAGACTGAACTTGCTGATTATGTATTTATTGGCGCCGGTGGTGGTGCAATTCCACTATTACAAAAAACAGGAATTCCAGAAAGTAAACATTTAGGTGGATTCCCTATTACAGGTCAATTTTTAATTTGTACTAACCCAGACATCATAGCTCAACATGATGCCAAAGTATATGGTAAAGAACCTCCTGGCACACCACCTATGACTGTACCTCACTTAGATACTCGTTATATTGATGGTGAACGTACGTTACTATTTGGTCCATTTGCTAGTGTCGGCCCTAAATTTTTAAAAAATGGTTCAAATTTAGATTTATTTAAATCAGTTAAACCATATAATATTACAACATTATTATCTGCTGCTGCTAAAAATCTACCTTTAATCAAATATTCATTTGATCAAATATTAATGACTAAAGAAGGTTGTATGAATCATTTACGTACTTTTTATCCAGAAGCACGTGATGAAGATTGGCAGTTATATACAGCAGGTAAACGCGTACAAGTGATTAAAGATACTCCTGAATATGGTAAAGGATTTATTCAATTTGGTACAGAAGTTGTTAATTCTGAAGATCATTCAGTAATAGCGTTATTAGGAGAATCTCCAGGAGCATCAACTTCAGTATCTGTAGCCCTAGAAGTACTTGAGAAAAACTTCCCTGAATATGAAACTGAATGGATGCCTAAAATCCAAAAAATGATTCCATCTTATGGTAAATCACTCATTAATGATACTGCGTTAATGAGAAAAATACGTCAACAAACATCAAAAGATTTAGAATTAAATTACTACCAAAACAATAAATAGACTACAATACAAAGGTAAAATAAAGGAATGTTAAGCGTGAAAAAATTATTAATAGTAACAATTATTAGTACTATTGGTTTTTGTGCACTCAAACGTTACCAAAAACATGTAAATCAAGCACCAAATATAGAATATTAAGATTAAAACCTATATTCATTATATTTATAACAATTATTGTGTATATTATTTTTTAAAAATCAAATCAATTTTTTAGTGATATTAAAAAGAGGTCGCATATATGCGATCTCTTTTCTTTTTTAAATATATTTAAACTCTTAGTGTTATTAACAACAGTTTATTTTGTTACATTCAATTAATCAACACCCCATCCAATAGTTTTCATATTATCTATCCTTAGGTATATAATTTAATCCCTATACTCCCTTTTAAACACTTAATTAGGTATCAAAGTAAGCCTTTGTTATTTTAATGTTATAAAGTAGTTCTAAATTTAGACTTAAAACAATTTATATAAACTTTTAAAAGTGTTAATATTATTTTATAAAATTAACAGCCGATGCTATTAGTTTAGCATCGGCTCTAGTAATCAATATATCTATGTAAAAAACACATAACTCACGTAAAAAATTTTTATTACCTCACACCTGTTTAAAAGGGAATAATGATAAGAAAAGATAATAAACTTTATAAACTAACATTATAAAAACCCCCTCATTACTCGCAATAGTGAGGGGGTTGATGCATCAATTGTTCATCATTTTCGTTAGCTAAATTATAACATTGGTTAGTAAAGGATTTATTCAATTTGGTACAGAAGTTGT
Source organism: Staphylococcus sp. 8AQ (assembly GCF_902506595.1). Lineage (NCBI taxonomy): Bacteria > Bacillati > Bacillota > Bacilli > Caryophanales > Staphylococcaceae > Staphylococcus > Staphylococcus sp. 8AQ. The sequence goes on along the minus strand of NZ_LR733871.1, from coordinate 2,089,079 downwards.
TAATTCTGAAGATCATTCAGTAATAGCGTTATTAGGAGAATCTCCAGGAGCATCAACTTCAGTATCTGTAGCCCTAGAAGTACTTGAGAAAAACTTCCCTGAATATGAAACTGAATGGATGCCTAAAATCCAAAAAATGATTCCATCTTATGGTAAATCACTCATTAATGATACTGCGTTAATGAGAAAAATACGTCAACAAATATCAAAAGATTTAGAATTAAATTACTACCAAAACAATAAGTAGACTACAATACAAAGGTAAAATAAAGGAATGTTAAGCGTGAAAAAATTATTATGTTTATTATATTTAAAAATATATCCTCTTATTTTTCTCTAAATTAATACATACCTTCGAAATTTTATTAATATTATGATATATTTATCTTACACTTAAATGTATTTTTATTCGCAAAAATACATTTATATACTTTTTGTAAAGGAGATATTTTATGAGAGTAGAACAAATAAATAAAAATAAGTATTCGTCTTCACCTAAGAAAAAGTTTAAGTTAAAAATGCCCGGTGCTTTTGCAATTTTATTCATTTTAACCATTCTAGCTGTATTAGCAACTTGGATGATTCCAGCAGGTTCGTATTCAAAATTATCTTATGAAGATCACTCACTAAAAGTCGAGAATCCTCATGGTAAAGTTGAAACGCATAAAGCAACACAACAGGAATTAGATAAAATGGGTGTCAAAATTGATATTAATCAGTTCACCTCTGGCGCGATCAATAAGCCTGTATCTATTCCAAATACTTATGAACGTTTAGATCAACATCCTGCTAAATTAACTGACATTACAAGTAGCATGGTTAACGGAACCATTGAAGCTGCTGATATTATGGTCTTTATACTTATACTAGGTGGTTTAATTGGTGTTGTTCAAGCGAGTGGTGCTTTTGAATCCGGACTTCTCGCGTTGACTCAAAAGACAAAAGGGAGAGAATTTCNAATATAGGGACAAGAATAGGGTAGAAGGCTACAGCTTCTTCTTCTATACCACATAGTGTTCCACCAAGTACCATTAATATAGAAACAAAGAAGATTAAAAGAAATTCTCTCCCTTTTGTCTTTTGAGTCAACGCGAGAAGTCCGGATTCAAAAGCACCACTCGCTTGAACAACACCAATTAAACCACCTAGTATAAGTATAAAGACCATAATATCAGCAGCTTCAATTGTTCCGTTAACCATGCTACTTGTAATGTCAGTTAATTTAGCAGGATGTTGATCTAAACGTTCATAAGTATTTGGAATAGAAACAGGCTTATTAATCGCACCTGAAGTGAACTGATTAATATCAATTTTGACACCCATTTTGTCTAATTCCTGTTGTGTTGCTTTATGTGTTTCAACTTTACCTTGAGGATTTTCGACCTTTAATGAGTGATCTTCATAAGATAATTTTGAATACGAACCTGCTGGAATCATCCAAGTTGCTAATACAGCTAAAATGGTTAAAATGAATAAAATTGCAAAGGCAGCAGGCATTTTCAACTTGAACTTTCTCTTAGGTGAAGATGTATGCTTTTCTTTTTTTATTTGTTCTGCTTTCATAAAATCTCCTCCTACCCAAATTCTATATTGATGAATTATTATAAATAAATATGCATTTAATTCCAAACAATTTAAGCATAACATGGATAGAGATAAACAGTGAGGAAAATTTAACATTTATGAGCAAATATTTATAAATTTAAAAATTTGTAAAAAATAGAGGATAAGACTTTAACTTAGTATAAAAGTAAGAGACTATAAGAAATTATGAATAAGAATATATTATTAATATGACTGACAAAGTCTTTTTTTAAAGATAAGTAAGTTTGAAGTTTGTATACTAATTACTTATTAAAAACAATAACAACCTAGTACAAGGGTGTATATATCACTATTGTACTGGTTGTGATATTGATATCCTAACTAGGATTGAATATATCTTTTCAAATGTTTGGCAGTTACGGATTGATCTATATCTAATAATCCTTTTGGCTCACCGCTATATAGTAATTGTCCGCCTTTATCGCCAGCATAAGGGCCAATATCTATAAACCAATCCGCTTGAGTCATCATTGTTAAATTATGTTCAATTAAAATAACGGTATTACCTTCTTCAATTAAATGGTTAAAGCATTCAATTAAAATGGGCAGGTCATCTTCATGAAGTCCAGTAGTGGGCTCATCAAAAATAAATATCGCATCATGTACAGTTTCTGTTAAATATTTACTTAATTTAACACGTTGAATTTCACCACCAGACAATGTATCAAGGGACTGTCCAAGTGTCATATAATACAATCCAGTATTGGCTAGGGCTTGTAAAGGTTGCACAATATGATTGTCATCTTTAAATTTCTCAATAGCTTCTTGAACTGTTAAAGATAAAATATCTGCAATAGAATAGCCATTTACTTTAGCTTCAAGCACTTCGGGACGATATCTTGTACCACCGCACATTTCACATGTTTGAGAAAAATCGGGCATAAATGCTAATTCAGTTTTAATAACTCCTTTACCATGACACTCTGGGCATGCACCTTCTGAATTATAACTAAACATACTTTTCTTTAAGCCAGTTTGCTTACTAAAGAATGCTCTTACATCATCAAAGATATTTAAATAAGTTAGTAGATTCGAACGGTTTGAAGCATGAGCAGGCTTTTGATCGATAAATATAGCTTGCTCATCTTTTTCAAATGCTGTTGTAATTAAAGAACTTTTACCAGAACCAGCTACGCCTGTAACAACAGTCATCGCATATTTAGGTAATTGAGTCGTAATATGTTGTAAATTATTTTTAGAAATATCCTTAATATCTAACATATCAGATGATACTCTTATATTTTCTTTTAGATTATGAGAGCGATGTAACGCTTGTCCAGTACTCGTACTAGATTTAAGTAAGTCTTGGTAACTACCTTCAAAAGTAATTTGTCCGCCATCTTTACCGGCTAATGGCCCAATATCGATAACATGGTCGGCAGTTTTAATGACATCAGGGTCATGTTCTACGACGAGTACTGTATTTCCTTTGTCTTTTAAAGATTGAATTAAATCATTAATTCGTTGAATATCTTCAGGATGCAGTCCAACACTTGGTTCATCAATAATATAAACTAAATCGCTCAATGGACTGTTGAGATGACGAATAAGTTTGATACGTTGCGATTCACCACCAGATAATGACGTGGTTTCACGAGATAAAGTTAGATAATTGAGACCTACATAACTAAGTGATTCAAGCTGTTTTTTTAACGGTTCGATAATTACTTGTGCTTTAGTAGAATGAATCTTATGTAAAAAGTCTAACGCATCATCAATTTGTAAATCAGTAAAATCAGCAATATTCATACCATTAATTTTACAACTTAGTACTTTATCATTGAGACGTTTACCATGACAATCTGGGCATGCATGTTTATGAACAACACGTTCTATATCTTTAGCAAATCTCTTTTTCTCAAAATTATCATTTAGTAAAAATGAGCGTCTGAACCTATGAATTAAACCTTCAAATTTTGCGGTTCTGGGCCAATTAGAAGGAGGATTTTTAAGTTTTGTTGGTTCAGTATATAAAAATGTATCTAATTCTTCCTTAGTATAATCTTTTAACTTTTTATCGTTATCAAACAATCCAGTATATAAATAACGTTTCCCTCTCCAACTATCAGGTCGGAAAGATGGAAAATTGATAGCATCTTCATTTAAAGACTTATCAAAATCAATTAATTCATTTAAATCAATATCCTCTACATAACCTAATCCTGAACAAGTTTCGCACATACCTTTTGTATTGTTAAAGGAAAAGACATCAGAATAACCTACAAATGGTTCTCCTATACGTGACCATAATAAACGTACTGATGCATAAATATCAGAAATCGTCCCAACTGTGGAACGAGAATTTCCTCCTAATCGTTTTTGATTAATAATCATTGAAACAGGTAAGTTTTGAATTTGATCAACATCAGGTTTTGAAAATTGACTCAATTGATGTTGTATATAACTTGAATAGGTCTCATTGAGTAAACGCTCAGATTCAGCTGCTAGTGTATTAAATACTAAAGAAGACTTACCGGAGCCAGACCTCCCTGTAAAAACTGTAAGTTGATGTTTAGGAATAGTAACATCAATATTCTTTAAATTATTTTGTTTGGCGCCAATGACTTTAATATCTGACATATGCCTTCACCTCTTAGTCGACTTTACCCTAAAATTGTTATCCAACTCGTTTAATGTTTGTATTTTAAGATTAACTATTAATATATAAAGTATATCTAGTTAAAAAATAAAAATTATATAAAATTGGAATTGATGATTGACTTTTTGTACAAAAATTCGTAACATTTTAATAAATAACCAGTTAAAGTAAGTGTTGGTTTTAATGTAAAAAGTATTTTTTATTTTAATACTTTTGAAAGCGCTTACTATTAAATGAGAAAGGATGGTCATTATGAAAGCTTGGTTTACTAAACTATTTGAATTTTTACCACGTGCAATCATTAATTTATTTATCTAGTAACATAGAATTGATTTGAAAATTAAAAATAAAATAGAGGTGCTGAATATGAAAAATAGAGAAAATAAATATAGTATTCGTAAATTTAGCGTAGGAACATCATCGATTTTAATTGCAGCCTTATTATTTATCGGTGGCGGTTCTGCACAAGCAGCTGAAAATCAAGATCAGGGAAATCTAGATTCTGAAGCTAAACAAGCACAATCTATTGGGGAACAACATGGGAATGATGTTAAAGATGAACAATTAAATCAATCTAGTGAATCAAAAAATAATAATGATAATGTTGAAGTACAGAATAATAATAAAAATGAAGAAGTAAAATCAAATTTACATAATGAATCATCTGTTGAGTTAAAAAATAATAATACAAATGAACAAAGTGTAGACAAAGAAGTCGACCCAGAATATAACAAAGCAGACAAAGAAAAAGAAGTAGATTCGGAATACAACAAAGCAGACAAAGAGAAGCAAGTGGATCCGGAATACAACAAAGCAGACAAAGAAAAAGAAGTAGATCCGGAATATAACAAAGCAGACAAAGAGAAGCAAATAGATCCGGAATACAACAAGGCGGACAAAGAGAAGCAAGTAGATCCGGAATACAACAAGGCGGACAAAGATAAAGAAGTAGATCCGGAATACAACAAAGCAGATAAAGAGAAGCAAGTGGATCCAGAATTCAGTAGAGTAGGTAAAACAACACAGCCACAAAATAAAGTAACTGCTCAACAAACTGCTTCGAAAGATAATAAAGGATTAAATCAAACAGATGCCTCTAAATCAACAAAACAAAAGAAACAAGCTATTTCTTTAGATGAATTAGAAAATGGTACTACTACACTATCAAAAGATAATCCAAGTAAAAAAGATAAAGAAGAAAAAGATGGTTTGAAAGCTTTAAAATCAAATTCAGTAGCAACCTTAAACAATAAATCTAAAAATAATGCCACTGTTGCTAATAAAGATCAAACAAACAAGAAGGCTAAACAAGATCAATATAAAAACCATGATCCAATTATTCTAGTACATGGATTCAATGGTTTTACAGATGATATTAACCCAGCAGTACTTTCACACTATTGGGGTGGCGATAAAATGAATATTCGCCAAGACTTAGAAGAAAATGGTTATAAATCATACGAAGCAAGTATCAGTGCTTTTGGTAGTAACTATGATAGAGCAGTAGAACTTTACTACTATATTAAAGGTGGTCGTGTAGACTACGGTGCTGCTCACGCTGCAAAATACGGTCATGACCGTTATGGTAAAACGTACGAAGGTGTTTATAAAGATTGGCAACCTGGTCAAAAAGTCCATTTAGTAGGACATAGTATGGGTGGTCAAACGATTCGACAACTTGAAGAACTATTAAGAAATGGTAATCAAGAAGAAATTGATTATCAGAAGAAACATGGTGGCACAATTTCACCATTGTATAAAGGTAATAATGATAATATGGTTTCTTCAATTACAACATTAGGAACACCTCACAATGGTACGCATGCATCTGATTTAATCGGAAATGAAGCGGTTGTAAGACAAGTGGTTTATGATATAGGTAAAGCATTTGGTAATAAAGATTCAAGAGTGGATTTCGGACTATCTCAATGGGGCTTAAAACAAAAACCTAACGAATCATACATTGACTATGTCAAACGTGTTAAAAATTCTAAACTATGGAAATCACAAGATAGCGGGTTATACGATTTAACTAGAGATGGTGCTACAGATTTAAACCGTAAAACATCATTAAATCCAAACATTGTCTATAAAACATATACAGGTGAAGCAACTCATAAAGGATTGTTTGGTAGACAAAAAGCAGATTTAAATATGTTCTTGCCGTTTACTTTAACTGGTAACGTAATTGGTAAAGCAACTGAAAAAGAATGGCGTGAAAATGATGGCCTTGTATCAGTTATTTCTTCACAACACCCATTTAATCAAAAATATACAAATGCTACAGATAAAAATCAAAAGGGCATTTGGCAAGTAACACCAACAAGACACGATTGGGACCACGTTGACTTTGTCGGACAAGATAGCTCTGATACAGTGAGAACTAGAGAAGAATTACAACAATTCTGGCATGGCTTAGCAGCTGATTTAGTAGAAAGTGAAAAACTAACATCAGAGGAAAAGGCACATGCTTAAATAAGTAATTATATAGAAAATAAAGAAAGGAGAATGCGATATGTCTGGAGACTTCTTCCAATTAATCGGTTCATTATTCAAAGTGTTAAAAGAATTATTTAAATAAAAAAGTTTAAAAATGCGCCTAACAAAATTTAATATATTTGTTAGGTGCTCTTTTATATTTAAAAATTAATAGTGACTATAGTAAAATATAAAAGTTAAATTTATGTAAAAATTATAAAAATAAATGATTTAAAATTAAAAAATTGTTATGATGAGTATATAGTTAATTATTCACTTTGGAAGGAGATTTTAACAATGAAAAAGATGACAATGTTAGCAGGATCTGTATTGGCTGGAACAATTGCTATGGCAGGAGTATCTAGTGTGGCGGATGCAAGCTCAGTTCAAAAGCAAGATACTAACAAAGTAGAACATACACAACAAACAAAACAAGGTGAACGCCCATATGGTGGTATTGCTCCTAAAGGTATGACTGAAAAACAATATCAAGAATTAGAAAGTAGATTACCTAAAGCGAGTGAAGTTTCAGTAAAAGAATATAATCAATTAATTAATAAAGAAACACAAAGAATTGCAGATAAATATGGTGTTACAATTTATACACCACAAAAAACATTCCATCCTCATAAATAAATTTAAATATACCAAATAAGGAGTATCGATTTATTCGATACTCCTCGTTAATTAATTAGGTAATAAAAAAAGCAAGTTCTTCAATGAAGAACTTGCTTTAATATAAGTAGCGGAGGGAGAAGGATTTGAACCAACGCGAGCTAAAAGCTCCTACCAATCATAAATGATTGGCCTCTTAAGCCAGACTTGAGTATCCCTCCAAATCAATAACAGAAACTAGTATATAATAATTTAAACGATTTGTAAAGACAAATGGTGAAAAAATTAAGTTTTTGTAAAAAATAAGTAAATTTCAAGGTATCAACTTCAATTTTTTTAAAATAAAGAACGAATAACACGGGCAATACCACTCATTATTTCGGGGATAAAGCTCAATACATCTGCCCAAAACGATTGCTTATACTTCTTATCTTCTTGATCAATTACTTTTTCGTCTTGATCTTTACGTTGGTTTCCCAATGTTATACCTCCTATACAATAATTCCTAATATATTTTCTTATATTATAACGTTTATACATATTACTGTATATTAAATGAATAATCCTGCTTATTTAGTATGTAGTAAAAATTACTTAGTGTCACATAATCGTCAATTTTAAAAAATATACATTATAATGCAAAGTAATTCAGAGAGAAGAATTATGATTTTTTAAAGATAATGCTTTAGAATGCTTAATTAAAAATTGTCTTAATTTTAATATAATGAAAATAAAATGAAAGCTTATGAGAACTCGCTTGGAGTATTTAAAAAAATATCAATTTCCCTCTTCACGTACCTCCAATTTTTTTGTAATATATCACGCATGTTGATTTTTTAACGAAACGATTAAAAGGGGAAGCAGTGATGAGAGAAAATAAAATGATGTTTTTCATATTTATGTTAGGTACATTTACTGTAGGAATGGCTGAGTATGTCGTAACAGGATTATTAACTCAAATATCCAATGATATGCATGTATCTATTTCAAGTGCAGGCTTATTAGTAAGTGTTTATGCCATTAGTGTTGCAGTAATAGGTCCTTTCATGCGAATTTCTACTATGAAAGTACATGCACATCGACTATTACCTCTTCTCGTAGCGATATTTGTTATTAGTAATGTAATAGGAATGTTAGCACCTAATTTTTATGTATTATTATTATCTAGAGTATTGTCTGCGGCAATGCATGCACCTTTCTTTGGTGTTTGTATGAGTGTAGCAGCAGCAGTTGCACCACCTGCTAAAAAACCACAAGCCATTGCCTTAGTGCAAGCTGGATTGACTATAGCAGTAATGATAGGCGTACCATTTGGATCATTTTTAGGTGGATTAGCAAATTGGAGAGTTGTTTTTGGCATTATGATTATGTTAGCTGTCATAACAATGCTAGGCATGATGAAATTCACGCCACATGTATCATTAAGTTCAGAAGTAAATATTTCTAAAGAATTAACAGTATTCAAAAACCCTCACATCTTAATCATTATAGCAATCATTGTCTTTGGTTACTCAGGTGTATTTACAACATATACATTTATGGAACCAATGATACATGAGTTTGCACCATTCAAAATCGTCGGCTTAACAATATGTTTATTTTTATTTGGTCTCGGTGGGGTAATAGGCAATTTAGTCACAGGAAGTGTACCAGAACATGCATTAACTAAATATTTATTCTATACTTTCTTATTACTATTTATCACAATCATTTTATTTGTAACATTCGTGCATTATGCGATATTAGCATTTTTAATCTGCTTCTTATTTGGTTTTGGTACATTTGGAACAACGCCATTGCTTAATAGTAAAATTATTTTAAGTGCTCAAGAAGCACCATTACTTGCGAGTACATTAGCTGCATCTATATTTAACGTTGCTAATTTTATTGGAGCTATATTAGGATCAATTTTACTATCTATAGGTTTACCTTATTTGACGATTACGTTTATTTCAGGAAGCATCATTATTTTAGGTATTTTACTCAATACAGTGAACCATTTTTATGAGAAAAAACATATACAATTTCATAATTAAGTGAGATCACCTACTCGAAGTTGTATCGAGTAGGTGTTTTATTTATATAAGATAGAACTGAGTATAAATTGATTCACATATTTTATGGCTTAGAGAAAATGATACGAATTATTCGAAAAAAAGAGACCTAATAATACATTTTTTGAATATATATCGCTCAAAAAACATGATATAATGAAATTCGATATATTTATTATAAAATTCATTTTATAATAGTGAGCGTTGGCACAATTTTATAAATAGAACAAATAGTCGAAATAGCGCTTCAACACAGCAATGATAGTACGTCTAATTGAGGAGGCCTATGATGGAAGGAAAGGTAGACTTAAGTCGCATTTTCAAAGTATTACGTAAAAATATTAAAAAACTTATCACCATCCCTGTTATCTTTATGATTTTAAGTGCAATTTTTACATCATTATTCGTAACCCCGAAATACGCGGCTTCGACACAGATCTTAGTTAATCAGAAACAAATTGAGAACAATGTCGTAAACCCAAATAATGTGCAAAATAGTTTGCAGTCAGTTAATACATATGCAGAAATAATTAAAAGTCCAAGGATACTTGAGAGAGTTTCAAAAGAACTAGACTATAAATACGATGTTAAGGAATTAAGTTCATTTGTAAAAGTGACGAATCAATCGAATTCTCAAATTATTAATGTTTCTATAGTGACAGAAAATGCCAAGGTATCGGCGAAGATAGCAAATAAAGTTGCAAAAGTTTTTGCTAAAGAAGTGCCCGATATTATGGATGTAGATAATGTATCTGTATTATCTAAAGCGAGCGATACTGAGAATAAAGTAGCACCGAATATAACTAATAATATGCTTCTTACTGGTCTTGCGGCTTTAGGTTTAACATTGCTTATCATTTATTTAAAACATATTTTAGATAGACGCATTAAAACTGAACAAGATGTTTTAGATGAATTGCAGTTACCAGTTTTAGGTGTCATACAAAAATTTAAAGTATAAGAGGAAGTACAATGTCAAATGTAAGAAGAAAATATCCCAAATTAATTGTTAATGAACAACCGAAATCTCCTATTAGTGAAAAATTTAGAGGTATTCGCTCAAATATTTTATTTGCAAGTGCGGATGATCCTATTAAGAGTGTTGTAGTTACGTCAGATGGACCAGGGTCTGGTAAATCAACCACATCTGCTAATCTTGCAATTTCATTTGCCCAAGCTGGTTATAAAACGATACTTATTGACGGTGATATGCGTAAACCGACACAGCACTATCTTTTTAAGTTGCCTAATAATGAAGGATTGTCTAGTTTATTACTTAAATGGTCAGATTATGAAAGTGCGATTCAATCTACTCACATTGAAGGATTGGATGTACTTACGTCAGGACCTATTCCACCAAATCCTTCAGAACTCATTACCTCAAGATCGTTTAAAAATATGTTTGATCATATTTCGGAAAAATATAATTTTGTCATTATTGATACGCCACCCGTAAATGTAGTCACAGATGCACAATTATTTTCTAACTATACGCAACATGCAGTATATGTCGTTAACGTTGAATCAAATAATAAAGAAGAAGTTAAGAAAGGTAAACAATTACTTGAAAAAAGTGGCTCAAAAATTATTGGTATCGTATTAAATAAAGCACCTCAAGAGAAGAACTCTAAATATTATGCTTACTACGGAGATGACAAATCATGATTGATATTCATAACCATATATTGGTTAATATGGATGATGGCCCACAATCAAAAGAAGCAATGATCCAATTGCTTAAACAAGCAAAACAAGAAGGAATTACTTGCATCATCGCTACGCCACATCATTTACATCCTAAATATCAAAATAGCTTTCAACAAACGTCACTTAAATTAGCGGAATTAAAACAATTACCTGAAATTAAATCATTAGGGATTGAGTTTTATCCAGGTCAGGAAATAAGAATAACTGATGAAATTATACAGGGTATTGAAGAGGGTAGTATTCAAGGATTAAATAGATCTCGATATTTATTAATTGAATTTCCTTTTGGAGAAGTTCCTCATTTTACCAAACGTTTATTTTTTGAATTACAAACCAGAGGTTACATACCTATCATAGCTCATCCTGAAAGGAATAAAATGATTGCTAAAAATCCATGTATCTTATACGAGTTAATTTGCAATGGTGCGTTGAGTCAATTGACAGCAGATTCGTTATTAGGTCAATTTGGTAAAAATATTCAAAGGTTATCTATACGTTTAATTGACTGTCATCTAGCTCACTTTATTGCTTCGGATGCACATTCTATAGAGCAACGTCCCTTCGCATTAAATGGATTGTTTAATGAGCGAAAGCTATCATCATATCGTAATGAAATAGAAGAAATGATTCAAAATGCTAAAGCAATTGTAAATAATGAAGTGATATATTCAGATAGACCATGTAAACCTGAAACAATAAAACGATTTTTAAAATGGTTTTAATAAAAGAAATGGTTGTGTATCACTTCTGAATAATAACATTCAAAATACTAAATGTTATTATTTCGTAGTCAAATGAATCTATGGATCTGTGAATGGATAATGATGGAAGTCATTTTAAGATTATTAGTCAGAATATTCTTATAAATAGGAGATTTTTTATTATGTTTAAAGATAAGGTGATACTAATCACGGGTGGTACTGGATCTTTTGGAAACGCTGTTCTTCAAAGGTTGCTTAACACCGGTATTAAAGAAATTAGAATATTTTCAAGAGATGAAAAGAAACAAGATGATTTAAGAAAACAATACAAAAGTGAAAAATTAAAATTCTATATTGGAGATGTACGTGATTTATCCAGTATTGATTTAGCTATGAGCGGCGTTGATTTTGTCTTTCATGCAGCATCATTAAAGCAAGTTCCTTCATGTGAATTCTTTCCATTAGAAGCGGTGAAGACAAACATTTTAGGTACTGCCAATATGTTACAAAGTGCTATACATCACAAAATAAAAAAGGTTATTTGTTTATCTACAGATAAGGCGGCATATCCGATTAATGCTATGGGCATGTCTAAAGCATTAATGGAGAAAACATTTGTCGCTCAATCGAGAAAGGTAGACCCGTTAGCAACTGTTATATGTGGAACAAGATATGGTAACGTCATGGCTTCACGTGGCTCCGTTATTCCTTTATTTATTGAAAAAATTAAAGCAGGAGAGCCGTTACCAATTACGAATCCCTTAATGACTCGATTTTTAATGAGCTTGGACGAAGCTGTTGAACTTGTTATTTATGCTTTTAAACATGCTGAAAATGGGGATATTATGGTTCAAAAATCACCTAGTTGTACAATTCAAGACTTAGCACAAGCTTTATTAGAATTGTTTGAGGCAAATAATGATATCCAAATTATAGGTACAAGGCATGGAGAAAAAGAGGCAGAAACTTTGTTAACTAAAGAAGAATATGCACGCTGCGAGGATTTAGGAGAATATTTCAGAATACCTGTAGACGCACGTAACCTAAATTATGATAAGTACTTTGATGAAGGACAACATCATGACAAAACGATTTATGAATATAATTCTAATAATACACAAAGACTAAATGTAGCAGAAATTAAAGAAAAATTATTAACTTTAGAGTATGTAAGAAATGAATTAAAAGTATATCAGACTCAATAACAACTGCAGGGAAGGAACATTAAGAATGAATATTGTAGTAACTGGTGCGAAAGGATTTATAGGACGGAACCTTTGTATTGAATTGAGAAATTATAAGCAATATCAAGTCTATGAAATATCTCGTGAAACTAACTCCAAATTAGTAGAACAATATCTATTAAATGCTGATATTATCGTTCATTTAGCTGCTTTGAATCGCTTTAATTCCACAAAAGATATAAGTGATACACAGAGACAAGATATATTTAATAAATGTAATGTGAATCAACTTTCAGACTGGTTACAAATCATTAGTAGAAATAAAAAGAGACCATCGATTATATTTACATCGTCAATACAAGCAGAATTAGATAATCATTATGGAAGAAGTAAATTACAAGCAGAATTGTTACTACAACAATTTAAACAAGACCATGGAAATGAAGTTATTATATACAGGTTGCCAAATTTATTTGGTAAGTGGTGTAAGCCTAATTATAACTCAGTGATTGCGACATTTTGTTATAACATTGCTCGAAATAAACCTATCAACATTACGGATAGAACAAAGGAACTTAAATTGAATTATATTGATGATGTTATTCGTGAATTAATAAGAGCGATTAATGGCCAACCAACGAAGCAAGCAGAATTTACAATTGTATCCAATGTACATCGTAAAACGTTAGGTCAAATTGAACGGTTAATACGTCGATTCAAAGATATGAGAGAAACATTATCACTACCTTATTTAGAAGATCCTTTTGAAAAGGCGTTATATAGTACATATTTAAGTTATTTACCTGATAATGCATTCGGCTATCCATTGCATATGCATAAAGATGACAGAGGTTCATTTACAGAAATATTTAAAACGTCAGATCGAGGACAAATTTCTGTTAATGTTTCTAAGCCAGGTATAGTTAAAGGAAATCATTGGCATCATACTAAAAATGAAAAATTTTTAGTCGTAGCTGGGAAAGGTATCATTCGCTTTCGATTACCTGATAGCAAACAAATTATTGAATATGTAGTGTCTTCGGATAAATTGGAAATCATAGATATACCTGTAGGTTATACACACAATATTGAAAATTTAGGTGAAGAAGATATGGTCACTTTGATGTGGGCTAACGAGATCTTCGATGCTGAACATCCAGATACATATTTCTTGGAGGTATAAATATGGAAAAGTTGAAATTAATGACGATTATAGGTACGAGACCTGAAATTATAAGATTATCAGCAACAATTAAAGCATGTGATACTTACTTTAATCACATATTAGTGCATACAGGACAAAACTACGACTATACCTTAAACCAAGTGTTTTTCGAAGATTTATCGTTAAGAGAACCAGATTATTATTTAGATTCAGTTGGTGATAATTTGGGTCAAACTATGGGAAATATTATAGAAAAGGCCTATGACGTATTAAAGAAAGAGAAACCAGATGCATTGCTAATACTTGGTGACACAAATAGTTGTTTATCAGCTATTGCTGCCAAACGATTGAAAATTCCTATTTTTCATATGGAAGCGGGCAATCGTTGTTTTGATCAAAATGTTCCAGAAGAAATTAACCGTAAAATAGTAGATCATATTAGTGATATTAATTTACCTTATACAGAACATAGTCGTCGTTATTTATTAGATGAAGGGATTAAACGAGAACATATTTTTGTTACAGGTTCACCAATGAAAGAAGTGTTACATGAGCAGTTGTCTAAAATAGAAGCGAGTGATGTGTTAGAACGACTCAATTTAAAAACACAACAATATATCGTTGTTTCTGCACATAGAGAAGAAAATATTAACCACAAAGACCACTTTCAATCATTAATGGATGCGATTAATCAAATCGCTGAACACTATCAATTGCCTATTATTTATTCTACACATCCTAGAACTTGGAAAATGATTGATGAACAACAAGTGAACTTCCATCCTTTAGTACGGCGTTTACGACCATTTGGTTTTATAGACTATAATGCCTTACAGAAAAATGCATATGTTGTGTTATCAGATAGTGGTACCTTATCTGAAGAATCTGCAATACTTAAATTTCCAGCAGTATTACTAAGAAATTCTACAGAGCGACCGGAAGTAGTAGATAAAGGAACGATTGTATTAGGTGGCATCCATTTTGACAATATCATACAGTCGGTTGCCCTCGTTAAAAAGATGCAAGATAATGCATCTCCAATCATTGAGGCAAATGACTATAAAGATATACATGTTTCTCAAAAGGTAGTAAAAATTATACAAAGTTATAAAGATATCATTAATGATACGGTGTGGAGAAAGTAAATGCAAAAAAGTATTAAAATCAATATTTCGTTTTGGATTGAGTGTTTATTAACGATTATTTTATTTATCTTAAGCATACAGAATCAAACTTTATTATTGATTACAATGTGCTGTTCTTTGCTGCTCATTAAACAAGGTGAGATAGGTGTCGTTAAACTTATATTTCTTTATATGATGCGTTATTTTATTTCGCCTGGTATTGATTTTGAAGGTAGTCAATTATTCATTAATATAATGAAATATGTCTTGATTTTCATTTGTGGTAGCTATTTCTTATATCAATCTTCAAGACAATGGGCGACAAATAAAGTAATGTCATTATTTGTGTTTGGTTCGTGCTTATTAATGACAATATATGCAATTACGAGTTTGTTGACATCAGCCTTTCCATTGGTTGCAATTCTTAAATTAATCAATTATTTTTTACCGTTAATGATCATTGTATTATTAATTTCACAAATCAAAGACTTTAAAAAATTGATATTTTGGTTAGCCGTATATATCGAGTTGTTGATTATAAGTTCGTCATTTTATATTAATCAACCAATAGGGAAATTGCTTAATGGTTATTCGTTTCAAGGTATACTTAATCATCCAAATTTATTTGCAATCATTATGCTAATGGGTTTGACACTTATACTTGTATCAATCAATTATCAAAGACAATTTATTATATGCCAACTTATTATAGTAGCAATTGGCACTTATGAACTAGTGAAAACTAATTCACGTACAGGTGTATTATCATTTGTTGTTTGTGTCTGCTTGTATTTCTTATTGATGAATATGCATAAGCGTTATAAATGGTTGATTTTCGGTAGTGTAGTTATGACTGTAGTAATCATTTTTATGAATCCTTTTATTCAGGAACGCATTAAAGCCTTTTTAGTTAAAGGACAGCGAAGTGACCAAGCATTATATTCTCGATATATACAAATTGAATATTTAATGGATGCACTAGATAAATACCCCTTATTTGGTGGAGGATTTGGTATACCAGTGAATAATACAAGTTTGGATTTACTTAACTTTACCTTTGAAGCGGGGAATATTTTCTTTGCATTAATTATATTTACAGGTATTTTCGGATTAATTTGTTATTTGATTTATCTCGTGTTTATGTTGTTCATTGTACAGCATCCATTTCGTTTAACTATCGTACTATTTATATCGACGTTACTCGTTAATATGGGAGAAATGATTATGTTTAGTTCAACGAATGCTGGCATTTTTTGTTATATATTATGGGGCATTTATTTAAAAGAAGGAATGGAATTACAACATGAATCAAAGCTATAAAAATAATGTTCTTTTAATTGGATTATTTACAGGATTATCACTATGTGCAAATTTCTTGTTCTATCGAGTGACAAATCAATACTTAAACAATGATGAATTGTATGGCATCTGGTTAATTATATTATCTACAATGACATGGTTTTATATTATGGATTTTGGTATTTCTAATTCTTTAAGGAATCTATTAACAATTGCTATTCAAAAGAAAGATCGACATGGTATAAACGAAGTCATCAACACGACATACGTAGCGATGATTGTTCCCTTAATTATATTACTTTATGCAGGGTTAATCGTTAATCAATGGGTGGATTGGGCAACATTATTTCATATAAAAAATTCAAAATCAGACGTAAATCAAATGTTTTTAATCACATTCTTTATGTTTCCATTTGTATTTTATTTAAATACCATAACTTATATTTATCATGCTCATTTTCAATCTTATATTGTTAATTTGATGCAATTTTTAAATTTATTCATTAGTACTTTATTAATATTAGCGATGAACATGATTGGTTTGCACAGCGTTGTATCGTTATGCGTGATTTATTTTTCAATAAATGTAAGTGTATCTTTGATTTTTACAGTATTTTATTTTAGGAAATATAGAAAGATAGTCAAATTAGACATGAGTGGATTTAGGAAGGATTTAATTAAACCGTTATTGTCACTTGGTGGAGGTTTCTTTTTATTAGACGTAGCTTCATTAACTTTATTAAATTCAGGGCCACTACTTATTGGCTATTTTTTCAGTCCTTTTTATTCCGTGGAATTCCAATTAACGTATAAACTATTTTCAATATTTTTAACTATGGCAACGGTTATTTTATCCCCACTTTGGACGTTAATGATAGCTAAATTAACAGCGCAACAGTTTCAAGATATTAAACGTATACATAAAAAATTAATGATCATTATATGCATGATTTTGATAAGTATGTTTTTCATGACATGGATGGTGAATTTAGTCATAAATATTTGGATAGGTAAATCATATCAAATCGAATGGATATTTATTTTTTTAACCGCAACTATAGTGATGTTATCTATTATTGCCTTTACTTATCAAACGTTATTAAATGCAATGAACATTGTTTATTCACAAGCAATCATTTATTTATGCGGTGTAATTGTGAGCTTGGGATTAATGTTTATTTTACTCAAAGTGTTTAATTTAGGTCCTTATTATTTCTTATTAGCGATTAATAGCGGTATATGTATACCAGCTATAGTATTGCCTTTGATTTTTAGAAAAAATTTACATAAATTATCAATTCAATATACTCAATCGAAACTATAGTGTTATAGCCTTTCGATGATAAATTTATAAAAACAACTTGGTGATGACATGAAAGCAATATTTTTAACGGTAGTCAATATTTCAACGATTAAAGACATTGGGTTATATCCTGATTTAATTAATGAATTAAAACAATATTATGAAGACGTTGTTGTGCTCTGTCCTTTGGAGAGACGACACGTAGAAAAGACGCATGTAATTAAAGAAGATAATGTATCGATATTAAGAGTGAAATTACCCACAAATATTAATCAAACAAATGCAATTGAACGAGGCATTAGTATGCTAATCATTAGTCGATTATTTAAACGTGCTATTGGTAAATATTTTCCTAACGATACGTTTCAGTTGATTCTATACCCAACCCCACCTGTCACAATTGGGCCACTAGTTCGAGATTTGAAGCAACAATTTAATGCAATAACGGCTTTATTGTTAAAGGATATATTTCCACAAAATGCTGTTGATTTAAATATGTTAAAAGAAGATAGCTTTATGTATCGATATTTTAAAAAGCAAGAAACATTACTATACAAAGTTTCAGACTATATTGGTGTAATGTCAGAAGCTAATGAGAAATTTATTACAAATCATCATCCTAATATTGTGAAAAATAAAATACACATTTTTAGAAATGGATTATACGATATTTCACAAAAATTTAGTCATAAAAAGGCAAAAATCTTTCGTCAATATGGTTTAGATGCAGAAAAAGTTACATTTATCTATGGTGGGAATATTGGTGTACCACAATCACCAGACAAGATTAAAGCTGTTGTTAAAGCTGTTGCACAAGGATTTAACCAAATACCCAATGCTCAAATGGTGATTGTAGGTAATGGCACTGAATTTGAAGATGTTGTTCAAGCTACTAAACATATTGACAATGTAATTACTATACAGAGATTATCTCAACATGCCTATCATCAACTGTTAAAAGAAAGTGATGTAGGATTTATATTTTTAGACGAACGTTTTACTATACCTAATTACCCTCAACGACTAACAAGTTATTTTATGTTTGGTAAACCAGTGATTGCTATGACTGATAGTAATACAGATGCTGGCAGTGAAATTGTCAAACAGCAATGCGGATATTGGGTTAATAATGGTGATTATCGCCAATGTTTGACATATGTAAGTCAATTAACTGATAACCAAACATTGAGAGCAGAAATGGGTACGAATGCCCGCCGATTTTATGAAAGTGAATTTAAGATTGAACAAAATGTAGAAGCGATGATGAAACAGATCAAACAATTAAAGAAATGAATGTAGGGGTTAGCTATAAATATACTGAAATCAATTCTAATGGTGAATATTTCGAAAGATTAAATGTTAGCCTCTAATGATAGATTAGGAAGATGGAAAGATGAAGATTTTAGTATTAGATTATGCAAGTGAATATGGAGGAGCAAAAACCATATCGGATTATTTTAATAAGGAAGTATTAAAAGATAAACATAATGAATGGCTATTTATTACAAGTAAAAGACGAGTCTATGAATCTAAACACGTTAAAGGCATGACGTTTCCATTTATTAAATATTCAATTTTGCACAGAATCTATTTTGAATTTGTTACATTAAAGCGCATGATAAAAAAATTACAACCAGATTGTATTGTGTCATTACTAAATTATGGTGTCTCGGGATTTAGTGGAAAGCAGATTTTATATGTTCATCAAGCACTTGCATTCATAAACGAATCGTACAAACAATCAGATAGTATGCTTAAGCGATTGAAAATGAATATATTAAAGAAAAAGATTAGAAAAAGCGTGAGTGATGCAGATTGTATTATTGTTCAGACTAATGAAATGAAAAAGTTAGTAGAACCATATAACGACCAAGTTCAAGTTTGTCAGCCAAAACTATTTACTTCGTACCCTGAAGTACATGATGAAGCCATCCATTTATTTTATCCGACTAATACTGAAAACTATAAACGTTTTGATTTAGTAGTAAAAGTGGGACAAGCAATTAAGAAATTTCAAATTCCTTCTTATATACAAATCACATTAAACGGAGATGAAACACGTTCAATAAAACGAATGTTTAAGCAATGTCGTAAAGAAAAACTACCAGTAAGATTTATTGGTTCAATTGATTGTTTGAAAATGCAGACTTATTACCGTAGTAATCATTTGTTGTTTACCTCTGAAGTAGAAAGTACTGGGTTGCCGCTTATAGAAGGTATGCATTACGGTGCTAAAATACTAGCGTTAAAACAAGCTGTCACCGAAGAATTATTAGAACATTATCCTCATCAATTTTTATTTAATGATGCAAATTTAGAACAACAAGTTTTAAATTTTTATAATTATCCAATTATCAGTACTAAAGGTATGAATATACAGGCTAAAAGTATTTTAGATATATTAGGTCAACAGGGTTATATTATTAGATAGTTAATTAAATGGGATATATAGATGATAATGTGTAAATCAACGCTACTAGAGGTATAAATAAATAACCTAGGAAATAATTGAGTATATACAAAGAAATGAAATGAAAAAAGAGGTGGCAACAGATGGAAGATAACAATAGAGAATTGGATAATAGAACCAATAATGTACTGGGATCGTTAAGCTATTTAAGTATCTTTTTTGCACCCGTACTGTTCCCACTTATTGTTTGGATTGTGGGTGAAAAACCTGCATCTACACATTCTAGAAATGCATTATTCAATCATATTTTATCGTGGTTATTTATCGTCGTGTCTTTAATTTGTTTTGCAATGGCACCAGTATTTTACGATAGTAACACTATACTAATGGTACTATTATTTATTTTAGCTACTATATTAATCATTGGTTCAGGCATACTATTTATCATTAATATAGTAAGAGGAGTTCAACTACTTATTAATTAAACATATTAAAGCGCCGTTCAAAGGAGATACTTTAATGTATCTTTCTTTGAACGGCGTTATTCATATTGTGATTTTAATGTAATTTATTTTTCATATCTTATTGGTCTTGAAGTGCCGTAAGAATGATGAATCGATGTTTGTATTAAAATATGTTGTGAGTCTTCATAGTCTAATGTATATATTATTTGCTGATTATCTTCAGGTAATATTTTGATACGCTGATGGTTAGAATCAATTTGAATTATTTGATATTGATTAAGAAGAGTATGTCTTTCATATCGAATACTAATTGATTTTTTAAGTGATTGGTTTTTCCAATTACCTAAAAATTGTTGAATCAAATTAAGCTGTTCCTTTGTGAGTGTTGATGGATTGAAATCTAAATTAATAAATTGAAGTTGATACATACTTTCACCTACCTCTAATCAATATCAATGACTATGTTAATTAATAACCTATCATTGTGTCATCCCATGTATAGTCTCTATTGAATGACAGATGTAATAAGTTAGAATCTGCATCTTGAATAGATAGTTCAGTATCCCAAGGATTCCAATAGATAATTTTATCTTCATTATTAATTTGAGCATTACCAACCACGGCTAGAGCGTGACCAAGATGAGGATCATTTGGATTGTTTTCAACACTATGTGCTAAAATCATAGCACCTTTATTATCTTTAGTTAATTGATCAACTTGGTTATAAGAAGGCATGCCACTTTGATGTTGGATATCTCTACCTTGTGAGTTACCGTATCTTATCATTTGATTTGGGTTAGTAGAATATTGTGGCAATTCTGCTTCGCTAACATTAGGATATAAAGTTCTCATAATGTCATATGCATTGTATTTATCTGTATTTTTTGTAGCGTTAAGTAGGGCAGCCATACTGAATCCTGCACACCAAGAATTATCAAATTGTTGTTCTCTAATTTTGAAATGATCTAGGGTGTTTTCATATTGAACTTGATTATTACTTTCATTTTCTGCATATTGAGTTTCTTTAATTTTAGTCGGTTCAGATGTATTGTTTAATTGTTTTTTGAGTGTTGAAGAAACAGTTTTACTGCTTTCTTTTTCCTTAGTGTTAGTAGGTAGTGGTGTAGATTTAACTAATTTGACTTTGCCATCTTCTTCAAAGTAAAATCCTTTTTCATCAGTAAGGATAGTGATTTTTGAATTTTTATCTTTAATTTTATCTAAATCATCAGCAATAAAATTAGATATTTTCACGCTATAATTAGCGTCTTCTTTAGATTTTTTTAAGTCGGAATTTGTTTTTGGACTTATTGTTAGTGTGTATACAATTTTGCCATCTTTCAAAATAGGATAATAATAACTATTATCTTCTTCGCCATTAAATTTATAAATATTAAAAGGTTCGCCTAATTGATATTTCCCACTTTGCTTATTGTGTTGTTTATCAAGTGCTTGTGCATAGCCAACATACTGTTGTTGTGCTAATTGTTCTACTTTTTGAGGTACTTTGTTACTCTTTACATTAATTTCAAGTTGATCTGAATCTTGATTAGCTTGAGCTGTTTTAATATTAGTTATAGCGCTTAGTGATAACAGTAAAGCAACAATGATAGAAAAAGTAAGTAACTTAAATAATTTATATTTAGATGTAGTTTGCATTAATAAACCTCCATTGGATGGATATTGTATAGCTATATTTAAAATATTTTAAAATTAAGCGGCGTCATCATTGCCATCGTCATTATTTGCAAAGTTAATATCTTGAATGTTTTGTTCTAAGAAATCTAAAACATCATCATTGAAGTAAACCGCACCATTATAAGCATTAGAAACGCCACCCCAATGAATACCGATAAGTTCATTTCTTGAGTTAAATACTGGAGAACCGGAATTACCACCAGTAGTACTTAAATCATATTGCATATTTTCGCCTTGAAGTTTAGTGATTTTACCTTTACTTTCCCACATAGTAGCAAGTGGTTTGTCACCAGGATATCCAGTTACAGTAATAGGTTGGTTAGTTTCTGAATCTACATTACCGTCTATTGTTGCTGGTTGAATAACATCTCCAATATTTTCACCGTTTTGATTAGGAGAGAACTTTACGATGGCTAAATCAGCATTACCAGGATATTTAGTGATAGTTTCAGCAGTAAAGCTACCATTAGGGAAGTCATTTTCATTGATAGCGGAAGGGGCTGCAGTTAGATTTTGTGGATTACCATTAGTAGCATCGACGACATGTTTATTTGTTAAAAGTTTATCTTTACCAACTACGATACCTGATGCAATTGCAGTACCACCATTAGTTTTGACTTGAATGAAAGTTACTGGTGCATAGTGTCCTAAAGTCGTATCTGTAATTTGGTGTCTATTATTGTTAGGTAATATAACATTTGCTCTTTCTTTTTTCTCGATAGGTTTAATATTGTCTTTGTTCTGAATGTTAGATTTCTTTTGGTGTTGGCTCTGTTTAACTTGTTGATTATTATCTTGATGTTGTGTGGATGTAGTGTCGGCTTGTGCTGAGTTGAGAAGAGTAGCGGACGTTAAAGTGGCAATTAACAAAGAACTAGCTGTGAAAAATTTTGCTTTCATATAAAAACCTCCAAAAAATTTATTTACGATTCAAATATAACATCAGATATTTTTAAGTCAATATAAATATATAAATTTTTTAAAAATATTTATGACATTTAAGTTTTGAAACGAATTCTTTTTATTTTATTTAATTAAATGGAATTTAATATTATTTAATTGTCGTTAATTCGATTTAACCATAGAAAAAAGTATCGATAAAAACTATAAGAAGTTGGTATTTATCGATACTTATATGAAAAAAAGATTAATTTATGAAAGTTTAAGAAAGGAGAAATTAATATAAAATATATTACTTTTTAGATGAAGTTCGTTTTATAAAGATAAAAGTAATACCTAATATTAAAAGAACTACCAAACCTAGGATGGGTGTATGCTTTCTGTTTTGACCAGTTTCTGGCAATAATTTCATATGTTGCTCGTGTCTTTCTTTTGTTGTCTTAAGTGTATATGTATTATCTTTCTGATGTGAAATGTGGTTTTTATGTGGATTTTCGTTTATAGAAGCTAAAACATTTTGGTTGAAATTAAGTAATAAAGCTATAGCAATGACAATAGCTCTGATAAAATATTTGATAGATTGATGGAACAAATAGATCTCCCCTTTAGTAAATGGTAAATGACTAAAGCTGTTTAATATCTAAATTAAAGATATCATTTAAACTTTTAAAAGACCTATGTATGAGGTGTCAATTGAATAACAGTTTTGTCACTTTGCATTAGTTGTTTATAAATATTTTGTTATAGAGAGAAGTAATAAGTACTTTTAATTTATTTTTGTATAATTCAACTAAAGAGGTGAATAGTATGGAAACAGTATATGTGGCTGGTGGATGTCTATGGGGAGTGCAAGCATTTTTTAAAACAATACCAGGCATTATTTCAACAGAAGCTGGAAGAGCCAATGGAAAGACTCAAACATTAGATGGGAATTATGATGGATATGCAGAATGCGTAAAATTAACTTATGATCCTGAAGTGTTAACAATATATAAAATTATGGAGTATTTATTTGAAGTCATTGATCCATATAGTGTAAATAAACAAGGGCATGATGTAGGTAAAAAATATAGAACAGGTTTTTATAGTAAGGATGATCAACATTTGCAAGAAGCGAAAGACTTTATTAATCAAAGAGAAGATTGTTTTAAAATAAAGGTGGAAGTCTTACCTCTGTCTAATTATGTAAAAAGTGCGTCAGAACATCAAGATAGATTAGAACATTATCCTGAAGATCATCATATGTGTCATATTCCATTACATTTGTTAAATAAATATAAATAAAATAGACCACAAGGATGTGGTCTATTTTATGGTCAAAATTATTTGCGTTTACCATCAAATGTATCTAGTAAACTTAATGTTGCTAATCCTAGTAAGTCTAATGCGTGTTGTGCACCTTTTTTACCATGGCCAGCTTCAAAGTGTTTATAAGTTGCTACACCTAATACTGAAATAGTAGCTAATGAACCTAAACGAGAAGCTGTTTTACTTAAGAAACTAACTGCGAACAAACCTGCAGCTGCAGCTTCAACACCACCAGCTAATTTAACAGATTGTTCTGGTAATCCGAATACATTTGTGAATGTATCAATCATACCTTGATCACCTTGTAATTTTGGTTTTGATGCATCGTATAATTCTTTAGCAAGTTTTAAATTTGTAGCATAACGTAATATCATAATAATATTTCCTCCTATTTATCTTTAAAATATTTATCTACTATAGGTTTAACCTTTTCCCCAAAAAGACGAATTGAATGCATTGTTTTTTCATGAGGCATTGATCCTACTGGTGTATGAATCATAAAACGATTAAGACCTAGAGTTTCTATAGTTTCAATTATCTTTTGTGCGACAGTCTCTGGACTTCCTAAGTATATCGCACCATTGCTTCCAATTTCTCTTTCAAAGGCTTGTTCATCAAAAGTTGGCCAACCGCGTTCTCTACCAAGTATATCTTGATGTGCTTTTAATGACGGGAAGAACTCACGTTTAGCTTGTTCATCTGTATCAGCAATATAGCCCCAAGAATGGACTGAAATCGGCAGTTCAGAAGGATTGTGACCATATGATTCAGCAACAGATTTATAAATCTCAATGTTGCGAGTAAAACGTTTAGGATTACCACCAATAATAGCATAAGTAATTGGTAAACCTAATGCACCAGCTCTTAAAGAAGATTCAGGCGTTCCTCCTGTAGCAATTGAAATAGGTAATTGTCCATGTTCTATTCTTGGATATATACCTGTCTTATCAATGCTAGGTCGTAATTTACCTTCCCAATCTATCATTTCATGATTGTTGATTTTTAGCAACATTTGAAGCTTTTCATTAAATAAATCCTCATAGTCATTTAAATTGTAACCAAATAAAGGAAATGACTCGATAAATGAACCTCTACCAATCATTACTTCAGCTCTACCATTAGATACGGCGTCTAATGTTGAAAAACGTTCGTATACTCTGACTGGATCATCAGACGATAATACGGTAACGGCAGAAGAAAGTTTAATGTGAGATGTTTTTGCAGCAGCTGCAGCTAATACTGTAACAGGATCGGATACTGCATAATCCTTTCTATGATGTTCTCCAAGACCATACACATCTAATCCTAATTGATCAGCAAGCTGAATCTCTTCAACGATATTTCTAATTCTTTCCGCGTTTGAGATAGGTAATTCTGAACCTTCTGGCATGTGAATAACAGTGTTATCAGCAAAAGATGTTAAACCTAATTCTACTTTCATATGGGTCACCTCCATTTAATATATTTTTTATACTGGATATATTATATATCTTGGGGTAATGAAAGTCAATACGAATTGCTTGTAGGTTATAAAAGGGATAGATGAGCAAATTACAGCGTATATCAACGTGGCATTTAATTTGCTATAAATTTTAAATTTTTTGCAAATTAAATAGGTTCTTTAGTTTTATGAGTTAAAGTGTAATAATAGGTAACGTTAATAAAAAATAGGAAGGGAGTATAAAGATAAATGGAAGAACAACGTCATTATAATCTTATAACTACAATTCTCTTTTTCTCAGGAATTATCGTTATGGGAAGTTTATATACTGCACTTCCGCTTACTGCAGCATTTGCTCATTCATTTCATATTCCACAATCTGTTGCTACTTTAAATGGTGTTATTTTCTCTATTATGTATTCAATTAGCTGTCTATTTTATGGAACCATTTCTGATAAATACGGGAGAATTAAAACAATATTAATAGGATTAAGTGGTTTGACATTGATTTGCTTTATTATTGGCTTTGTAAATTCATTTACATTATTACTTGTTATGCGTGCGTTACAAGGAATATTTGCCGCTGCATTTTCTCCAGTAGCTATTACTTATACCACAGAAACTTACCCTGCTAAAAAGAGAGTTACAGCAATTAGCTTTATTAGTACAAGTTTTATGTTATCTGGTGTGTTAGGACAAAATTTAAGTGAAATGATAGTTCATCATTTAAATTGGCATTGGGTGTATTTTACTTTAACAGTATTATATTTGTTATTGGTATTTGTTATTTATCAATTTGTACCTGAAAGTCCTCGCAGAAATACTGATGTTAAATTACTTAAATTTTTTAATAACTTCAAAGACTTTCGAGATAATTTAAAAGTTATTTACTGTTTATTCATTTCATTTACTTTATTGATTATGTTTATTAGTATGTACGCTATTTTAAATTTATATATACTATCTGATAAATTGAATGGTGACATTTCAACAGCATCATTAGTAAAACTATTTGGTGTTATTGGTATGTTGCTATCATTATTAGCTGGACGTTTGAGCGGTCGCATAGGTATCAAACGATTGATCTCATTAGCTTTATTAACAAGTACAATTTCACTTTTAGTTATGGGAATGACTACTAACATTATTTGCATAACTATTTTTAGCGTTACGTTTGTAGCTGGTATTGCCTTTGCAATCCCTTCAGTCATTTCAAAAGTAGGAATTACAGTTAATCGTAATCAAGGATTCTTTTTATCTGTAAATACAGTGATATTATTTATGGGAACAGCCATTGCTCCAATAATAATGATTTATATTGGTGAGATGTCTAGTTACTTTATGATGTTTGCTTCAATCGCTTGTATAGGTTTTGTTGCATTTATCGTATCGTTATTTATGCCTAGTAATGCTAACGCTTATTAAATAAAAGTTAAAGGAATATTGTTAGATTAATAGTTATTAATTATTTTTAAACGATTTATTTATAGCATGTGACTATAAGTAAATCGTTTTTTAGTATTAGAATTATCAATGAAGTTATTGTATGATTGAAGAAATATAAATATTTAATAGGGGTGAGGAACAATGAATTATTCACCAAAGCAAGGCACTAAATCTCATGGATTACCACATGATCCATTTAAAAGTAGTACAGTACCAAGACCTATAGGATGGATATCAACTGTTTCTAAGGATGGTAAAGATAATTTAGCACCTTATAGTCAATATCAGAATCTAACATGGGACCCGCCAATGGTTATGTTTGCCGCTAATCAATCTGTTTTAGGAGACCACGAACGTAAAGATACAGTGAAAAATGCAGAAGAAACAGGTTGGTTTGTTTGGAATATGGCGACTTATGATTTAAGAGAAGCTGTTAATTTATCATCCAAAGCATTAGCACCCGAAGAAGATGAATTTGAATATGCTGGTGTGACTAAAGAAGAATGTATTGAAGCACCTGGATATAGAGTTAAGGAATCTCCTGTTCATTTTGAATGTGAATATGTTCAAACTATTCGTATACCAACTGGTGACCCGGTATCTACAGTGGATATTGTAATTGGTCGTGTTGCTCAAGTTCATATCGATGATAAAGTGATTACTGAAGATGGAAAGCTAGATATACCTTCAATTCGTCCAATTGCACGTTTAGGATATTATGATTACACTGTTGTAGATAAAGTGTTTGAGATGAAAGCACCACATGCATCTAAAGAAGAATTAGCAGGACTAGAAGGAAGAAATTTCGATAATAAAAATGAAGATTAATATAAATAAAGAAAGCTCCTCAATTCGCTTTGAGGAGCTTTCTTTTATATCTATAGTAAATCTTTATTTGCTTTTTGTAGTTTAGTATATTCATCGTCGATATTAACTTTCGGAGGTTTAACTTCAACTTTTGGATAGATTAAGATTGGTGTTAAACCAATAATGCCATATATTACAAAGGTGAATGTATAACCTAATTCTTCTACAATAGGGCCTGCTAAAACAGAACCAATGACTTGTCCTACTGCTAACATTAAAAATGGAATTCCTATACCAAGAGAAGCGTTTTTAACGAACAATTTAACTCCCCAAACAAGCAATACACCTGTAATAAATATATAACTTGCTCCAAAAAGTAAAGAAGCTAGGAAAGGTACTATCCAAATAAAAGGTGTTAATGCCAGTAGAATAGATGCAGCTGCCATTAAAATGACACCTAAAAAATATGAGAACTTAAGTCCGTATTGATCAATCATTCGACCGGAAATACCGCCTAATACACCAGCTACACCAATAAGTATCCAAAATATAGATAAAGCGATAGGCGAGTAGTGATCAGTATTTTGAACATATGATTTTGAAAAGGTCCAATATGGTGCAGTTGAAATACCTAATATTGTAGATGCAAAGATAATTCTTTTACTGGCACTTATATCTAGAATATTAAGAGAACCTGGATTTATGTTTATGTTGTGTTTTAAAGACGGAATAATAAAGAAGTTCCATACGGTAATTAAAATGGCGATAATACCATAAATTAAATATACTGAACGCCAATCTATAAAAACTAACATAGCAGTTATTCCAGTAAACACTAAACCTATACTCGTACCTGAATTAATCCATGTGTTAGCTTTACCTTGTTGTTCCCATTTAATCCATAATGAAATAGCATAACCATAAGGTGGAGAGATAAGGCCCGAACTCGCTCCAGCAAATATAACACCTAAAGAAAGCGTCAATGCATTGGAGGCTATGCTAATGGTGATTAAACCTAAAATAACTAATAAGCTAGCTAACATAATCATATATTTAGGACCAGTTTTTGCAGTTCTTAACGTAGCATAGATGATGGTAAAACAATAAGATAAATAAAATAAAGATGATATAATTCCAGCACTTGAAGCGCTTAAATGTAAATCTTTAGAAATATCAGGGAGAAATAGGCCAAAACTAAATCTACCTAAACCATAGATTGTAGCAATCATGGCAATACCTGGAAATACAAGTTTATAGAAATTCATTATATGATCACTCCCTCTTTTATATAGAACGTTCATTCTATTTTAGGTTGAAATTAAAGAGATTGATGAAAACATCAATCTCAAATATTAATTGTATTTGGTTGCTTCATCTATAAATAGATGTGCAATATAACGTGCATGCTTTGTCGCTTCATCTACACCTAATAGTGTTGTCATAGAAGTTGTACCTTCCATAAGTAAAGTATATCTAATCGCTAAATCACGACCATTTTTAAAGTTAGATCGAGTAGCTAAATTTTCAAGAAAGTTTAAAAGACGCTCTTTATGACCACGAGCGATAGATTCTATATTACTATCACTGTCACTATAATCTTCGATAGCTCTCATAAACATATCTCCAGTATAAGAATAGTCTTCTAACCATTTACAATGTGCATCAACAGCTGAAATAAAAGGTTGATGAGGAGATTGATTAACACCATCTTCTAAATAATGCCAATAACGTGATTCACGTTGTTTAAGGACAGCTTCTACTAATTTTTCTTTTGAATCAAAATGATTATAAAGTGTCATTGTGGCTACATTAGCTTCTTGAATAATTTGTTTGAGACCAACACCATGGAAACCGTGTTGATAAAATAATCGTTCAGCTACTTCTAATAAATCTTGTTTCTTCTTGGACATCTTCATCACTCATTAAAAATAGAATAGTCATTCTAGTTAAAGTTAACACTGTCAATTTTGGTTGTCAAATTGTGTTTGTCTGCTATAACAAGAGGGGATATTGATATCCAAACTATCATATAAAGCTTCTAAAATTTCATCAGCTGAATAACTATAGTCATTTTCAACCCACCGACGAATAATTTCTATTAAACCACTACTATAAAAATCAGCAATTAATTGTGGGAATTTACTATTATTAATTTTATTAGAAAGAGGGTCATTATTGTTTTGTGCTTCTTCAATCATTTTTTCACTACCATATCGAGTGAACAGACGAAATACATCTTCTTGTCTTGAAGCTACTAATAAATTTTTAAAAACGCGTTTGTTACTATCAATAAAATGGATAAACAGTTCGAACGCATCTGTTGAAGCATTATGGCCATCATACTTCACTACTTCTTCTTCCATTAAGAATTCTGTAAGTGGTAGAAGTAGATCATATTTATCTTGAAAATATCGATAAAATGTACTTCTGTTAATTTCGGCTGCTTCACAAATCTTTTGTACAGTAATTTCATCAAAATGATTATGGTGTAACAATTCAAAGGCAGTTTGATTAATATGTTTAATCATGCGTTTTTGTGTTGATGTTGGCATAACTATGACTCCTCAAGTAATAATGTTAATTAATAATAACAATGTTTATTTAGTAATGTATCACGAATAATTTTATCTTACCAAATATAAATGGTTTTTACATAAACTAAACAATTATCTTCAATTAAATACACAAAAAAGGACTTGAGAATGTCTTCATTCTCAAGTCCTTTACATGATTGTTACTCGGAGTTATTAAGTCGTAGCTAGGATTAGTGGTCGATGCCTTCTAACCATTCGTCTACTTTATTGTCGTGGTCATCCACATAATCTTTTGCAACTTGTTCTGGATTTTTTTGGTCTTTGAAGATTTTCTTAGCTAATTGATCTTCATCTTTTTTGCTCCAGTCGTCTGACATGCGTGTTGCAATTGTATACGCAGCTGGATGATTTTCTTTAAATTCTTTGTTGAATACTAAATTGATATGTTGATCTTCTTTACCATAGATTTTATCTGGATCTTTTAACATTTTTACATCTAATTCTTTAGAGAACCAACTTGAATCCATTGCTGTAAATAGGATTGGTTGTTGTTGTTTATAAGCTTTTTGAATCGCTTTAAATTGATCTTGGTCTGAAGATTCTTTAAGACTATAGCCGTCTAAATTATCTTCATCTAATTCACTTTTAGTTTGTTTCATAACGCCATTTCTTGCGTCAGTACCTTGAATGTCTTTATCGAATTTTTTACTGTCTTTAAGATCAGCAATAGAATCGATATCTTGTTCGTATTTTGGTACGGCCAAGCCAACTTTAACGTCATCTACAAGATTTTCTTTGTCATAAACTGATAATTTACTTTTGAATTTATTATAATAGCTTTTATCTGTAGATGGGAAAATACCTGATGCATGGAATGAATCCGGATTTTCAGCTACAGAAGCATATAACGGGCCACTTGCTTGAACAGGTGTTGTTGTTACATCATAACCAGCTTTCTTTAAAACTTCAGCAATGACTAATGTACGTGGTGCAGAGTTATCGCTAGCAACGTAAGGTAATTCGATTTCTTTATTACCAAGTGATGTGCCTTTTTCTTTTGATGAACTTCCGCCACCGTTACCACATGCACTTAGCACAATGGCTAAGACAATAGTGGCAAATAGGCCTAAAAGTTTTAAACTTCTTGTTTTAAACATTCAGCATTTCCTCCTATTAAAAATTAATATCTATCTCTATCGTTATTACGGTGAGTGTCGTCATGAGATTGTTGATCAGAGTGATGATTATATTGATTATAAACATCGTGATCATTTTCTCTTGCATATAACATTAGAGCATGGAATAACACATCTTGACCATTTGATTTACTTGATAAATCTTTAAATAATTCAGTCGTACGTACTTCATTGCTTTGTTGATTTGATTGAGAACGACGTGCGTACGAAGTGTTATGGTTATCATAATTATTTGGACTATCGTAGTGTCTGTAATCATCATTTCTGCGATTACCAACATATTGTCCATTTCCTTCTTTGTTATATAAAGATTCATAATCTACATCATCATTAGGTTCGTTTGAAGAAAGTCGAGATAAGTGCGATTCACTAGTATATGTTGAGTGATCACGATTGTCGTTATAATGTTGTCCATTTTCATTATGGAAACGACGTTGCTCATCTGAACGATATTGGTTGCTTACGCTATTTCTATCTTCTCTTTGACGACGGTCATCGGCATAAGCATTATAATTATCTTCATTATAATGTGCTTGAGAATTAGCTCTATTTGAATCTTGTTCTAATGCTTTACCTTCGATATCTAATTCAGGGAGGATGTTACGCAACCATTTAGGCATGTACCATGAAGCTTTACCGAATAATTTTGTTAATGCTGGAATTAATGTCATTCGTACTACAAATGCATCAAATAAAACACCGAATGCTAGAGAAATACCCATTGATTTAATTGCCATATCATCTTGGAAAACGAAAGCAATAAACACACTGAACATAATCAATGCTGCAGCAACAATAACTGGGCCACTTTCTTTAATACCTACTCTAATAGAGTGGTCGTTATCGCCAGTCTTACTATATTCTTCATGAACACGTGTCATTAAGAATAATTCATAGTCGATAGCTAAACCGAAGAGTAAGCCTATTGTTATAACAGGTAAGAAGGCTAATATTGGTCCAGTGTTTTCGACACCGAATAAGCCACCTAAGAAACCATCTTGCATTACTAAAGTTGTGAAACCTAATGTAGCCATTAATGAAAGTACGAAACCAAGTACTGCTTTTAATGGTACAAGGATTGAACGGAAGACAAATACTAATAATACAAAGGCTAATAATACGATAACGCCTGCAAATACTGGAATAGCGTTGTTAAGTTTTTCTGACATATCAATGTTAATAACACTCTGACCTGTTATTTCAGAATTGAAATCGTATTTTTCTTTAGCATCTTTATTGTAATCACGTAAATCATAAACTAAATCGTTTGTAGATTTAGCGTTAGGACCATCTTCTGGAATAACTTGGATAAGTGCATAATGATTATTATCATTTAATTGTGGTTTTTCCACAGTATCTACATTATCCATGTCTTTAATATCTTTTCTCATGCTGTTTAAATCAGATTCGATAGATTTTTTGCTACCGCCATCTTTAGTGTTAACAAGCATTGCAATTTGTCCATTATAGCCTGCACCAAAGTTATCTGTGATTAAGTTGTAAGCTTTATGTGCTGATGAATCATTAGCTTTAAGACTATCATCTGGGATACCTAATCTCATTCCGGATACAGGTATGATAGCGATAATTAAAATGATTAAACTAATAATAATTGCAATTATAGGTTTACCAACTACGAAATTTGCCCATTTATGATCTTTAGGGTCTTTATTATTTTCTGGTTTGTTTTTAATTTTAATTTGTTTATGGAATACACTAATTAATGCAGGTAATAGTGTTAAGGCTGCTAATACAGCAAATAAAACACTAAGTGCAGAAGAGAATCCCATAACTGCTAAGAAGTCAATACCTACTAATGATAATCCACAGACAGCAATCATTACTGTTAATCCGGCAAAGATAACGGCGCTTCCGGCTGTTCCAACTGCTAAAGCGATGGATTCAACAGGAGGTGTACCTTTTTTCCTAATTTCTTTATATCTAAATAAAATAAATAAGGAGTAGTCGATACCAACTGCCAAACCAATCATTACTGCTAGCGTCAATGTGAAGTTTGGAATGTCAAATACATTAGTTAGTAATGAAATGATTCCCACACTTGAAGCTAAACCGATTAAGGCACTTACAATCGGCATACCTGCAGCGATTAATGAGCCAAATGTAATTAATAAAATAATAAATGCTGTGATGATACCAACAAGTTCTGAATTACCACCAATTTCAGAATTCATTGAGCTTCCAGTTGTTTGTTCTATTTGAACATTGTGGTCATCTTTAACATCTTTCATTTCTCGATTGATAATTTTTTTAGAAGAATCTTGTAATGATGTTTGATTTACAACATAGTTTACTGTTGCAATAGCAGTATCTTTATCATCATTTACTTGATTTGTTTCATATGGATTACTTACATTTTGTACGTAATCATCGTCTTGTTTAATATTATCTAAAGCTTTTTCTATGTCTTTTTTAGTATTTTTATCAGTGATGCCATTCTTTTTATCAGAATGAATCACAATTTTCATCGATGCCTTCTCACTATCTTGATGGAATTCTTTAGACATTTTGTCATTTGTGTCTAATGATTTAAGTCCATTCATAGTGATATCACTATCGAATTTTGGGGAGCTTATCAATAGTGGTGTGATAATTACGCCAAGAATGATAAGCCATGAAATAATGCTTAACCATTTGTGCTCAGCGATAAATTTGCCTAATTTGTATAAAAGTTTTGCCAAGACATTTCCTCCTATTTGTTTTTTTATTAGTAAACTTATGTCGTACATATGAAGTTAAGTTCAATTTAATTGAGTGAAATCTATGGTGTGTAAAAGTTACATTTATCAATTTAACAAGATTCAACTATATGAAACACCATTAATTTTTTTAAGTCGTTGAAAAATGAAACAGATTGCAAAAATTGTTGGAAAATTAATTGATAATGTTAGCTGTAACGTTGTTGTTCTTATTGAATGGGGAATTAATTATAGAGCTTGTTGTACCTTATTCCCTTAATTTATATAAATAATTAGTAAAATAGGATGTTTTTGAATATAACTGTTGAAAATTGGGATAGGGATGTACTTGTTTACCATTATATTTTGAATAGGATCATAAAATATTAAAAAAAGTGGGGAGAAACATTCATTCTCCACCACTTTCAAGATATTTAATATATATTAATGAAATCATAGGGGTAATTAAAAATTATCTACTATTATTGAGCAATTGCTTTTAACGAAACATCAATATTTCCACGTGTTGCTTTAGAATATGGGCAGAATTGATGAGCTTGTTCAACATATTGTTCTGCTTCTTCTTGAGATACATTCTCTAAAGTAACTTGAATGTCTGCAGCTAATTTAAAACCGTTATCCGTAGAATCTTTAACTAATTCAATAGTTATTTCTACTTCAGGATTTGCATCGTTGACTTTGTTACGAGATAGAATTAAAGACAAAGCACTGTTAAAACAAGCACTATATCCTGCAGCGAATAATTGTTCAGGGTTAGTGTCGTTACCGCCTTGACCACCCATTTCTTTAGGCGTCGCTAAATTTTGTACGAAAGTATTGTCCGGGCTAAATACACGACCATCTCGACCACCATTACTAATAATAGTAGTAGAATAAATTGACTCTGCCATCTGAAAAACTCCTTTTAAATTTAATTAAGTTAAATTATATACAAAAACCAATTAATTTAGCTTGGTTGAATTATAAAGCTATATACATAGAAATACAACGTATTTGTTTGATAAAATTTATAAGGATATCAAATACCTTCTATTTAAAATGTAAAGTGTAATTTTATAGGAGTTTGTTATATAATAAAAACAAATTTAAAATTGCTAATCGGCTAAAGGAGATTGAAAACATGAAAGATAAACAAACAAATAAATTCAGCATATGTTTGAAACTATCTTGTTCAGCGCTTTTAATCAGTGGCTCAATGATTGGATATGGTTTTACAAATAATATGAAAGTCCAAGCAAAGGATTCATCATCTTATAGCACACTTGAATCGAAAGAAGAAAGTTTGCAAGATCAAATCAAAAAAGCTAAACATGACATTAAACAACTCAGCCATTTGAATGAAGAAAAACAGCAAGATTATCTAGAACAATTGGATGACGTGACTGATAATACTAATTTGGACAAAATTATTAAAAATGCTAAGCAAGAAGATACAAAAATAAAAACAATAAAGAAACAGACTGCTAAGAGTACTGAGAATGAAAAATCAAATTCACAAGTAAATCATTCCAGTAATACTGATGATAATAAAGATGTGACAGAGAATTTAGACAAAATGTTAAAGGATTTAGACATTTCATCCTCGAAAGTTGATAATAGTCAACTAAGTGAAGGAGATTCCTATTCCGATAATGATAAAGATGTGACCGAGGAACAAAATCAACAACTTGATAAAACGAATTCAGATGATAAAAAGGGCAATATCATCGATGATTTGGATAAAATCAAACAAGATGCAACAATAAATGGCGAAGAAGATAACAACAATGATCAACTGGAAAAAGTTGAACCATCAAACAATTCTAAGAAAATACAATCCAATCATAAAGAACAAACGAAGAGTAATTTGCAAAAGCAAAATAATGTTGAAGATAAAGAAAATCAAACATCATCTCAAGTTCAACAATTAATCAAAGATACAAATTCAGAGAGTACTAATAATAAAGCTAAAGATAAAGTGAATGATGTTACTAAAAAGTTAGAAGGCAGCGACAAAATTGATCATGATATTTCTAAAAAATTAGCTGAAAGTCATGCAAATAATGATCAATATTTGAAAAATAAACAAGATGCCTTAAAGCAATTAGAAAATGATGTGAATCAACAAAGTGAATTATCTTCTCAAAGTAAAAAAGAATTGAAACGAGATATTCGTCAAACTCAAAATCGTACAAATCAACAACGTGATTTAATACTTGATGAGCTCAACAACTCTAAAGACAAAAATAAATCAGTTAAAGCGATATTAAATAACGTTATGAGCCAAAATGAAGCGGATCAAGCTCTGAAAAAAATACAAACCAAAGGTCAATCAGATGAACAAATCGCTAATCAAATTGCAAAACAATTTGATAACTTATCACATACTTCATCAGATAATATTTTAAAATCAATGCTAGATCAATCTAAAGATAAGCAACAATTGATTAAACAATTACTTTCTACCCGATTAGATGACAAAGAAGCAGAACGTATCTCCAATCAATTAGCAAATGGAAATTTAAATAATCAACAAATTGTAGATCAGTTAAAACAGCAAATTAATAAACAAGGGAACGTCACTGCAGATGATATTTTAAATGATGTATTAAATAATGCTAAAGATAAAAGACAAGCCATTGAAACGATATTAGCAACTCGTATAGAACAAGGAAAAGCCAAAGTGTTGGCAGATATCATTAATCGTATTCAAACCGATAAAGCGAGTACGCTAGACTTAATTAAATCTGCAATTAACGGTAAAGCAAATGACTTATTACAATTACAGCATAAAGTAGATAGTGCTAAGAAAGATTTAGATTACATTATATCTCCTATTAAAGATAGACCAAGTATCTTTGATAGAATTAATCAGCGTTCCAATAATGACTCAAGCTTATTGGATCAATTAAATTCAGGACGTAGTTTATTGGATGGAATTGAAGATATACCAACACCTACACCAGAAAAGGGATTGACACTAGGTTCTGGAGATGGTCTGTTAGAAGGGTTATTTAATGATGACGGTAATCTATCATTACCAGAAGCAGGACAAACAATTAAACAACACTGGATGCCAATTTCAATTGTTGTTGCATTATTCGGGGCAAGTCTTATTTGGATAAGCAGACATAAACGAAAACATCATCAACAGTAACATCAAAATAAAAATGGACGAGGCAAATTTAGTATTGTCTCGTCCATTATTTATAGTTTGAAATTATTTACCAGTAATATAATCAAGTTGTGAAGCGTCACTCGCATCAATTGTTCTATATGAAATGACTCCTAATCCTTTAACATTAGATTCTGAAATAATAATTGAACCATCTGAATTAACTTTTTCTACAAATGCAACATGGCCATATTGCGTGTCTGCACCTAATTGACCAGCTTCAAAAACAACAGCAGTGTGCTTTTTAGGTGTTGATGATACATGATAGCCTTCTTTTTCTGCACGGTTATTCCAATTATGAGCATCTCCCATATTACTGTGGATATATTCATTAAATTGTTTCATACGTTGGTCAACATACCAAGTACACTGACCTTGAGGATAGCCAGCGCTACCTTGACTTTCTTCGAATGGTTTGAAACTGGATTGTGATTGATCGTCATTTTTAATAGAATGGTTATATTTATCTAAACTTGGCATTTTTTTCTTATCAAAATCAGTTAAATGATAATGTTTAATAATACTATTTAATTTTTTAGCATAATTTGGATCAGTGGCATACGTACGTGATAAGTGTGACGTTGCTGACTGATATGTAGATGCCTTACTTTTCCATGTTGGTTGATAAATTGTTGGATTACCATCGATACCATCTTTAATTAAAGTAGCGTAATCTTCTAATGAAGCTTTGGTATTAGGATATTTACGGAATCCAGCTGTTATATTATACATATTATTTGAGCTATCAGCTTCTAATGTGTTAAATGAAACAGATTGACCATGATAATCGCCTTTAATTCCAAATAAATTGAAGTTAGGTTTTTGAGCAAGCGTACTGTTACCTGAGTCAGATTCTAGGATTGCTTGTGCCATCATAACTGAAGCATAAATATCTTCTTTTTGTCCTATTTGATGAGCGTCTTTGGCGATAGATTTTATAAAGTCTCTTGTGTTTTTACTATCTACAATATTGATATCTCCATCTGTTAAATGACCATCTTGTAATGTTGGTAATTGTTGGAATAGACCAGTTGAACGTGTATTAGACTTTTTAAAATCACTCTCAAATGATTGTGCTGGTTTCGTTTTGTGTTTTAATTCGTCAGGTGTTGGTAATTGAGGGTTCTTGATATCTTGTTGTGTATCGTCATTGTGTTTTTCTTCTGAATGATTCTCATTGCGAGTTTTTTTATTTTTAGAAGATTGGTATTGATTTTGTGTCTTCTTTGCATCTTCACTATATTCATCTAAAATAGAATCAATCGCAGAATCTGAGATACTTTGATTTGATGAATCAGTATTATCGTCATTTTTAGTATTAGATTGACTTGAATGGCTCGTGTTTGAGCTTTGAGATGCATCATCATTTGTTTCTTGTGTTGCATTATGAGAATCATTGTTATCATGATCTGTTTGATCATCATTTGATGTAGTTTGATCGTTTTGATTATTGTCATCTTGTTCTAAATTGTTATTAGATGATGCGTTATCTAAATTACTTTTACTTTCGTCACTCGTTACATCATCGTTAGTATCTTGATCATCGGAATTTTGATTATCTTTCTCTTCATCGCGAGTTGGTTGTTCATAGTCTGAAATATCAGTGTCAAAATGAAATAGATTTTGAATTAATGTCGTTAAACTAAAACTATTGTCATATTTATCTGGTGACCACAAACGATTGAAATCAGATTGTGAAGAAGATAATCCATCATAAAATTGATTGATAACATTAGTTGGCTGATGGGATTTTTTATAATTATCATCAGTGACAGATGTTTGTGTAGAATGATGTGATGAATGATTCTCTTCTTTTGATTGATTATTTTTAGAATCATGACGTGAAGATTTATTTTTAGCTTCTTTATCACTTTGAGAGGTATCATGATCTTTGTCTTTATCTTCTTCGTCATTATTATCATTTGTTGATGAAGTAACTTGACCACTCTTTTTATCAGCATTACTTTGAGATTGAGTGCGTTGTGAAGATGATGAATGTGTAGGTGTTTGATCATCTTCAGCATGGGCTATGGGTGCTGTTGTTAGAGATGGCACGATTAAAGTAGTTGAAAGTAAATAAATTAAGAATTTGTCTTTAGACATCTATATTAAGCTCCCTTGAAAATTTAAATATTATTGTGCTATATACCTTGAATTTGATATAATTTAATTTATGGCATTTATAGTTGATACATATCAACGAATTATAATAACCTAACAAAATGTATTATACTAACCTTTATAAGAAAAATAAATTGTTTTTAGAAAAATGTAAAATAACATTTGATAAAATGAGTATAAAGACTGTGACAAAATAGGTAGAAAAGTTAATAAATTGTTTTTAGGAGTGTGACAATGAAAAACGCACTGAAACTGTTTAAAACGGATTTAAAGAAAATTGCTAAGACACCGGCAGTTTGGGTGATTTTAGCAGGTTTAGCTATATTACCTTCATTTTATGCTTGGTTTAACTTGTGGGCAATGTGGGATCCGTATGGTAATACTGGACATATTAAAGTGGCAATTGTTAATGAAGATAAAGGTGACAAAGTAAGAGGAAAAGAAATTAACGTCGGTAACAAAATGGTACAAACGCTTAAGAAAAATGATAGCTTTGATTGGCAATTTGTAAGTCGAGAAAAAGCTGATCATGAAATAAAAATGGGGAAATACTATGCAGGCATATACATACCAAGTAAGTTTACACACCAAATTACAGGTACTTTAAGAAAGCATCCTGAAAAGGCGGATGTTGATTTCAAAGTTAATCAAAAAATTAATGCTGTAGCTGCAAAACTAACAGATACAGGTTCTTCGATGGTAGTAGAAAAAGCCAATGAACAATTTAACCAAACTGTGACCAAAGCGTTACTTGCAGAAGCAAATAAAGTAGGATTGAAAATTGAAGACGAAGTACCTACAATTAATAAAATTAAAAATGCAGTGTACGCAGCTAATAAATCATTACCAGAAATAAATAAATTTAAAGATAAAATTATCTACTTAAATGACCATCAGGATGACCTTGATCAATATGCGAATCAATTTAGAAATCTTGGTAATTATAAAGGTGATATTTTAGATGCACAAGAAAAACTCAATCAAGTCAATGCATCAATTCCTGCATTAAACGAAAGGGCAAAATTAATTTTAGCTTTAAATAATTATATGCCTAACATTGAACGCGTCTTGAATGTTGCAGCGAATGATGTACCAGCACAATTCCCTAAAATAAATAAAGGGGTATCTATTGCAGGACAAGGTATTGATGAAGCAAACGATCAATTGACTGATGCTAAAGGATTTTTAACTCAAGTTCAAAATAGAGTTGGTGATTACCAAGACGCAGCTGGACGAGCACAAAATGCTAATAATAATGTGAACCAAGACTTACGACAACAAACTAATACAAGTCAACAGAGTGCACATGGTAAACAGCATGATGAAGGACATAGTTATAATTCAAATATTAAAACGAAATCATTGAGTACATCTGGTAATAATGAAAATAGTAATTCTAATGAGTTTGTTACTTCAAATGATGTGAAATCAATGAATACTGCATTGACTGAATCGTTATTATCACTATCCAATATGAGTGATGTACAAGCAAACGCATCACAAAAAGATATGGATGCGCTGAAAAATGTATCTTATGGTATTTTGTCATCAGATAAGCCATCTGAGTTTAAAGAACCATTAGATAATATTAAATCAAGATTAGAAAATGCTACAAAATATAATCAACAATTTATCGATATCTTATCAGAACTTGAGAAAAATGAAGATGTTGATTTGTCTAAAGAAATTAAACAAATTAAATCTGCAAACAATCAATTGAACAAACAATTAAGAACTACAAATCAATTAATCGATGCATTATCAAATGGAAGTTCTGGTAAAGCAGAAGCGGTTAATGTATTAAAAAATATCAAAGATACAAACAGTGCATTAAGTCAATTCCGTACGTATATTAAGAAGGAATTAAACCAAAACTTATTAAATATCTCAAATGACATTACTGCACAATTATCTGAAGGACAACAAACATTATCAAATGTACAATCTAAATTAAATTCAATTAATCAAGTGATTAAT
Organism: Staphylococcus sp. 8AQ; assembly: GCF_902506595.1. NCBI lineage: Bacteria > Bacillati > Bacillota > Bacilli > Caryophanales > Staphylococcaceae > Staphylococcus > Staphylococcus sp. 8AQ. The sequence goes on along the minus strand of NZ_LR733871.1, from coordinate 2,047,072 downwards.
TCAGGTCAAAGTATTTTAAATAGCGGTCAAAAACGAATTGAGCGTATTCAAACAGCATTACCTAGCATAGAACAAGCTTATATCAATGCCATGAAAACAGCACAAGCATACTTCCCAACCGTGAAGAAAGACGTTGGTAAGGCCGCAGATTTTGTTAGAAACGACTTACCTGGATTAGAACAACGCCTAGCTAATGCAACACAATCAGTAAATGATAATTTACCATCATTGTTCAGTAGATATGATAATGCAGTTAATCTACTAGATAAAAATCAACCTAGAGCTAAAGAGGCATTGTCTAATTTAGCCGACTTCTCTGAAAATAAATTACCAGGCGTTGAAAAAGACTTGAAAAAAGCAAATAAAATTTTCAAGCAATTGGATAAAGATGACGCTGTTGATAATTTAATCGATACTCTAAAAAATGATTTGAAAAAACAAGCTGATGTCATTGCTCATCCAATTAATAAAAAGACAACAGATGTCTTCCCAGTTAAAGATTATGGATCAGGAATGACGCCATTCTACACTGCATTATCTATATGGGTAGGTGGGTTATTGATGGTGAGTTTATTATCAGTAGACAATAAACATGAATCATTGAAACCGATACTCACACCACGCGAAATTTTCATGGGCAAAGCAGGCTTTTTCTTCTTATTAGGTATTGTTCAATCATTAATTGTATCTATAGGAGATTTGGTAATATTAAAAGCAGCTGTTGAATCACCATTATTATTCGTAACGATAGCAGTGTTCTGCTCGTTAGTATTTAACTCAATTATCTATACATGTGTATCGTTATTAGGAAATCCAGGTAAAGCAATTGCCATTATTTTCTTAGTATTACAAATTGCAGGCGGTGGCGGAACGTTCCCAATTCAAACAACGCCTAAATTCTTCCAAACGATATCACCGTACTTGCCATTTACTTACGCTATTGACGCTTTACGTGAAACAGTAGGAGGTATTGTGCCTGAAATTTTAATTACAAAAGTGATTATTTTAGCAGCATTTGGATTAGCGTTTATAATTATAGGTGTAGTACTTAAACCGATTACTGATCCTCTAATGAGAAAAGTCTCAGCTAAAGTTGATGAAAGTAATGTAACCGAATAATAACAATTAGATTCTAGCACTTAAGACAGTTAATTAATGTCTTGGTGCTAGAATTTTTTTTGTGATTTTCTTAAGAGAAGTTACTTGCACACAAAATCATTTTTAAATAATATTATAATATATTAATATAATTCATTGATATGAAGATAATAAGTGATGATTTTGATGAAATAGTTAGCGCTAAGTGGAAAGATTGAAGTGAGATTTAATTAAAATCAAAACAAAAAAGGATTAGACATTCAGCTCATTGAGCCTGTGTGAGAATGACCTAACCCTATTTCTTATTTTATTCTGATTTGTTCTGTTTATTTGAATTACTACTGTTATTCTGCGATGAGTGATTCGCATTTTGGTTAGTAGTTTGTCCATTGTTAGCTTTAGGAGTTTCTGTACTCGTATTAGATTGATTTTGTTTCTTAGATGCTGATGGTTGTTGTGAACGAGTTGATTGATTACTACTACGTTGTGAAGATTGTGCAGGTTGTGTTGATTGTTTGGCTTGTGTTGATTGATTTTGAGACGTTTGATTATTATTTTTATTTGATTTTTGAATCGTTTGTTGACTAGCTGAACTATTAGAGCGTGTATTACTTGGTTGTTGAGACGATGAAGGCTCAGTTTGAACAGGCTCCTGCTGTTTAGTAGTTGTTTGTTTTTTATCTTTAGAGTCTTTCTTTTTATCTTTGTCTTCAGTTTGATGATTTGTTTTGTGATGTGATGATTTATTTTGATGAGTTAAAGCTGCGAAAACAGAAAATCCTAATGCTATTACAAGTGCTAAAACAACAATACTTGCTAATATTTTTTTCAAAAGCATATCCTCCATTAACTTCGATGATAATTAATTATATTATAATCAATTTTCTGAATAAGAACATATCATTTAATTATATTTTTATTGAAGAATGTTAATTGACTTCAAATATGATAGGAAAGAAAGTGAAATTTATGGCCGTATTAACTAACGAAGAAAAGGTAAAAATTTTATCAGATATTGTATCTATTCCTACAGTTAATGATAATGAATTAGAGGTAGCGTTGTATTTACAGCAATGTCTTAACAAATATAATATTGAATCTGAAATAGACAGAGTATCAGATAAACGTGCAAATCTTATTGCAACAATTGGCTCAGGAAAGCCAGTAATTGCAGTTTCAGGTCACATGGATGTTGTACATGAAGGAAATCATGAGGAATGGACATCGCCTCCATTTGAGTTAACAGAACGAGATGGCTATTTATACGGTAGGGGTGCTGCCGATATGAAATCAGGACTAGCGGCATTAGTGATAGCAATGATAGAAATTAAAGAAAGTGGCCAATTACCTAAAGGAACAATTAAATTATTAGCAACTGCTGGAGAAGAAATGGAACAAGCCGGATCAGAGCAATTATATCGTAAAGGTTATATGGATGACGTAGATGCACTAGTGATAGCTGAGCCATCATATCCAAGTATTGTATATGCACATAAGGGTTCTATGGATATTAGAATTACATCTAAAGGTCGTTCGAGCCATAGTTCAACACCGTTTATGGGAGAAAATGCGATCACACCACTGATCGAATTTATTCAAAATATTAATAAAGAATATGAAGAAATCACTCAAAATATAAAAGGTACAGCATTAAACTATGGTAATATGGTCGACCAAATGGCTAGTCAGTTACCTAGTTATGTTAGTAAAGAAGAAGTGCAAACTAGAATACAAGGTCTTGTTATGACAAATAGCATCATTAAAGGTGGCACTCAAGTAAATTCAGTTCCAGATTATGCAACTGCTGAATTTAATATTAGAACGATTCCTGAATACAATAATGAAAAAGTTAAAGCTTTATTTGAAAAATATATCAACATAGCAAATGATAAAGGAGCAAAATTAACGCACGACATATATTTAGATTTGGATCCTGTAGTGACTACTGGAGACAATCGTTTGTTTAAATTAGGACATCAGTTAGCGACAAATTACTTCAATCAATCAGAATTAGTGATTACACCAACTGTTGCAGTTACAGACGCCTCTAATTTATTGAAAGGTAAAACAGATGCTTTTCCATTTTTAATGATTGGACCAGGAAAAGGACCTCATCAAATCGATGAGTGTGTGAATAAAGCGGATTATTTAAAATTCATAGACTATTATATCCAACTGCTAACTACATATTTAGAAGAATGTTAAAAATTAATTATGTTTACAAGTGTTTTATGTTCATCAACAATTTGAATATTACAAATATGTAATAACAACTGCTTTTAATTGTATGTCTTTGACCGATAGCGTATAATTTAGGAGTCTCATTGAGAGAAATAGTAACAGATAAAGAAAGTGAGGTACTCTCATGAATAAAAAGACTAAAACAATTATTGCGTCTACATTAGCTTTTGGAACATTATTAAGTGTATCAGCGAGTGCGACGCCAGTTATAAATACTACTGCTCATGCAGCAACTACACAACAACATAATGCATATTATACTTATAAAGGTGACGCAGGCTACGATGCAAAATTCGTATTAGATAAAAACTTCAAAAATGCTATCAAAGCTCAAAATGTAACATTTAATGGTATAAAAATTGCATCAACAAATTCAACAAAAAATATTGTTAAATCAGATCAATTATTCCGCCAATATGATAAAAAAACTAAAAAGGCTTCACTAGTTGATATTCCATTGAAAAAACAATTGAAGCTAACTGATTTACAAAAATCATATGGTAAAGATTTGAAAAAAGTAAATAATGGTAAAAATAATAATACTGGTATCTATTATTACCAACCTAATAAAAAAGGTGAAACAGTATGGTTTGACTCTTCTAAAGGTAAAATTGACCGTATAGTAATTGGTTATGAAAAAACTAAAGTAGCTGTAAAAGAAGATAAAGCTATCAAAAAAATTAAATAAAATAAGATTTTTTACAGACGTCATATATTAAATGACGTCTGTTTTTTTATTGTGTTTTATAAAGAATATTCAAAGTATTTTATGAAATTCGCATTTACTTTTTTGAAAAATATAAATATTATTGGGGGAGATTATAAATTTTGTGAATAAATGGAGGAGTTCTATGAATAAATTTTCAAAAATTGTTATTTCAGGCATCTCTTTATTAACATTAAGCAGTTCTATTTATAGTGGAAATGCCGATGCTAAGATCGAACAGTCATCAACTAAAAGTAAAATAGAAATTACAGAAAAACATAAAGCATTCCAAGCATTAAAAGTATTACCTAATGATAAAAATGCGAAAAAACAATATAAACATTACAAAACTGTTGAGGTAAAAACTGACCAATTAGGTTATACACATTACACTTTACAGCCAAAGTTTAAAAATACATATGTGCCTGATAGAGAAGTTAAAATACATACAGATCAAAAAGGGAAAGTAGTTCTTATAAATGGAAATACGAGTGGTGGTGAAATTAAGCCAAGTAATAGTATTGAAATTAATAAAAACGAAGCTCTAAATAAAGCATTCGAATCTATTTCTATGTCATCAAATAAAGCTAAAAACTTTAAAGATAATGTTGTTAAAGAGAATAATATCCAAATTAGTGGTCAACATAATAAATATGTTTATAATATTGAAATCGTAACAACATACCCTAAAATATCTCACTGGACTATACAAGTAGATGCCCAAACAGGTGAGGTCGTTGATAAATTAAATAATATGCAACATGCTGCTACTAAAGGTACAGGCAAAAGTGTACTAAATAAAAACAAAAAAATTAATATCAATAGTCAAAAGAAAGGTTATGCACTGCAAGATGTGACACATCAAGGTAAAATTTCAGCTTATGACTATAATGATAAATCAGGTGATTCGAAACTAATGACTGATAAGGATAAAAACTTTGTAAATCAGTCCCAACGAGCTGGTGTAGACGCTAATGACTATGCTAAAGACGTTTACGAGTATTATAAAAATAAATTTGGGCGAGAATCTTATGATGATAAAGGAAGTACTATCGATTCACTGACACATGTTAACCAATTTGAAAATGAAGATAATCGAAATAATGCTGCATGGATTGGAGACAAAATGATTTATGGTGATGGCGATAATGAAAATTATTTATCATTCTCTGGTGCTAAAGATGTTGTAGCACATGAAATTACACATGGAATCACCCAAGAAACAGCGGATTTAGTATATGAAAATCAACCGGGAGCCTTAAATGAAAGTATTTCTGATACCTTTGCATACTTTATTGATAGTAATAACTTTTTAATAGGTGAAGATATATACACACCTAATGTTAAAGGCGATGCACTTAGAAGTATGTCTAAACCTGAACAATATGATCAACCATCTAATATGAAACATTATTCAAAAACTCAAGAAGATAATGGCGGAGTACATACCAATTCTGGTATACCTAACAAAGCTGCGTACCTAACTATCAAACGTATTGGTAAAGATAAAGCAGAACAAATTTATTATCGAACATTAACACAATATCTTTCTTCAAATTCTGATTTTGAAGATGCAAAAAAATCATTACATCAAGCAGCACTTGATTTATATGATAAATCCACTGCAGACAAAGTAAATCAATCATGGGAAGATGTCGGCGTTGAATAATATTTATATAGTTAAAAGCTTTTCATTGTGAATGAGACAATGAAAGGCTTTTTTAATATACGTCACACTTAGGTTTGTCTTACGGTAGACATCGAGTAGTCTTAATTTCAAAGTGAAACCAAGAAGATATAAATAACTATATTAACTAGTTTGAACTGTAGAAAAATATTTTTGAAAAAATAATTACATGATTGTTGCTTAGTCTTTTACTTTTAAAATGTTTCATGAGAAACATCATGAAATAGTTTTATATTACAAAAACATATATACATAGAAAACGTATTTTGTTTCCGTTTAGATAGCAACTAATCAGAATAACAAAGGGAAAAGCACTTTTTAATTTATGCATAAATAATCATTATATTGAATCTATATTAATTTTATTGTAATATGTTATCAAGGAGTTGATGACATGAGAGAATTTAACTTTGAAGGTAAATGTTTTTTAAAATCGACTGATTATACTAAAGAAGAATTGAATTATATTATTGAAAAAGCACGACTATTAAAAGATGAAAAGAAAAATAATCAACCACATCAATTACTTACTAATAAAAATATAGCTATTATTTTTGAAAAACCATCAACACGTACTCTAGCTGCTTTCAGTGTAGCAGCACATGATTTAGGAATGAATGTTGATTATTTTGGTCAAAATGAAATTCATTTAGGTAAAAAAGAATCTATTTATGATACTGCTAAAGTATTGGGAAGTATGTATGATGGCATTGAATTTAGAGGGCATGAACATGATGATGTGGAAACATTAGCAAGATATGCAAATGTACCAGTTTGGAATGGATTAACGAATGAATGGCATCCTACTCAAATGTTAGCTGACTTCATGACTTTAAAAGAGGAATGGGGTACATTGGAAGGGAAAACGTTGACTTTTATAGGTGACGCTCAAAATAATGTTGCTAGTGATTTATTAGTTACAGGCGCTTTATTAGGTGTCAATGTAAACATTGTTGCACCTACGTCACGATTACCACAAGAAAAAGTAGTGACTATGGCTAAAGAATACGCACAACAAACTGGGGCGACAATACAATTAAGTAGTGAAGTAGATAATACAATATATCAAACAGATGCTCTATATACTGATGTTTGGTTTTCAATGGGAGAACCTGAAAATGTTATAGAAGAACGTGTAGCAATGTTAAAACCTTATCAAGTGAACATGTCAATAATTAAAAAAGTTCAAAATCCGAATGTAAAAGTACTACATTGTTTGCCAGCTTTCCATAATACACAAACTAAAGTAGGTAACGAAGTTTATCAGAAATATGGACTCTCTGAAATGGAGATTACTGATGAAGTATTTAATAGTTCGTATTCTATTATTTTTAAGCAAGCAGAGAATCGTTTACATTCAATTAAAGCAATAATGGCATTAACTTTAGGAGGATTAAAATAAATCATTAAAAAGAGGTGATATATATGATTATAGAAGTCTCTAAAGAATTAAAATCGTTTCTTTATCAAAAATATGAAATAGAGATAGGTGAAATTGCAAGTAAACAAATTATTGATCATTTATATCCTATGATTAAAGATGAAATACATGAAGATATTAAATCAGAAATACAGGAACAGACTATTAATCATGTTATTGAAAAATTAGAAGAAGAAAAAATGGTTCAGTATCAATAAAAACAATCCTCTTGAATAATGATCTAAATTTCATTATTCAAGAGGATTTCTATACAAGTAAGTTGTTATATGAAGTTAATGCTTAATTATTTATTTTGTGAAGCAAATGCTTTTGCAATATCGCTTAATTTAGTTGGTGCATCTTCAACAGCCATTTTGACTTCGACGAAATGCATACGATCATTATTAGCGTTTATGTTTTCAAAAGCATCTTTAAGTTCATGGGATGTGTTGACATCATGAACTGCAACATTATCGCCACCAAACACAGCAGGTAACGCTTTATAATCCCACATATGAATATCATTATAAGGTTCTTTCATACCATGAATTAATCTTTCAACCGTATAACCATCGTTATTAATAACAAATATAACAGGTTTCAATTGCTGTCTAATCATAGTAGATAATGATTGGACAGTTAATTGTAATGAGCCATCTCCGATTAATAAAATATTTCTTCTGTTAGGCGCAGCAATTTGAGTGCCTAGTGTGGCAGGTAATGTATAACCAATTGAGCCCCATAAAGGTTGACCTATAAATGTATTATCTTTATATAAAGATAAGTCATATGCACCGAAGAATGACGTTCCTTGATCAGCTATTAAAATATCATCAAGTTGTATGAATTCTTGCATCATCTTGAAATAAGTTGCTTGTGTTAAAGGTTGATCATCTAATATATAATCGTTATTTTCTTCTCTAACATATGAAGGGAAATCAGATGTATTTTTATATGAAATATTCATTAATCCTTTTAATAAGTTAGGTAAAGCAATATCGTTTGAAGTTGTTTCATTCAATTTAAAATAGTTGTGATTTAACATAACGACATCATCTATATCGAATTCATATGAGAAACCTGCTGTTGCAGAGTCAGTTAATTTAGCACCAATATTTAAGATGGCATCGCTTTGGTTAACATAGTTTTTAACATTTTCTTCAGCAATACTACCATCAAAGATTCCAAGATAGTGTTCATTTTCCTCATTAAAGGCACCTTTACCTAAAGAAAGTTGTGCTACTGGGATATTTGTTTGATTAACAAATCGTTCTAGCTCTGAATGTAGGCCAAAACTATTAATTTCATGACCTGCAATAATAACAGGTTGCTTAGCAGCATTCAATTTATCTTCAATCATTTTGATATAGCTAGAAATATCTTGTTCTGTTGGTTGTTTAGGTTGGAACGTTGAAGTCACATCTATTTCAGTCATAGCTACATCAATAGGCAAATGGATATGAACTGGGCGACGTTCATTTATAGCTTCTTGAATTAGTCTTGGAATTTCTGTCGTTGCATTGTCAGGTGTAATGTATCCTTGAGCTGTAGTAATGGGTTCAAACATTTTTCTGTAATCATCAAATTTACCTTCACCTAATGAGTGGTGAACATATTTACCAGCAGATTCAACCGCTCGAGTAGGTGCCCCAGTAATTGCAATTACTGGTACGCGTTCGGCATAAGAACCTGCAATACCATTGACAGCACTTAATTCACCTACACCAAAAGTAGTGACTAATGCACCTAAACCATTGATTCGTGAATAACCATCTGCAGCATAGCTAGCGTTTAATTCATTCGTATTGCCAATCCACTCTACGTGTTCATGTGAAATTATATCGTCTAAAAAGGCTAAGTTAAAATCGCCAGGGACACCGAATATTTTATCTACTCCTGCAGCGTGTACTGCATCCATCAAATATTGTCCTACACGTTGTTTCATAACTCATTCCACCTTCGTTTATGTATTTGTATATTACATTTAAAAGATAACTTTTTAAGATTATAAAGTCAACTAACTTGACCTTTCTAGTTATAAGTATAAACATGACGAAATACTGAATTTTTATTATAATAAGTCTTAAACATAAGAAAAGGAAAGAAAGCAAATGTCGACAAATAAAAATGATTATGAACATATGTTGTTTTACTTCGCATATAAAACCTTTGTTACAACTGCCGACGACATTATTGAACAATATGGCATGAGTCGTCAGCATCACCGGTTTTTATTTTTTATCAATAAATTACCAGGTATTACTATTAAAGAGTTATTACAAACTTTGGAAATCTCAAAACAAGGTTCACATGCTACATTAAGAACTTTAAAAGAAAAGGGACTTATCATAGAGAAAACGTCCGACAAAGATCGTCGAGTAAAACAATTATATTCAACTGACAGTGGGAACGCGTTAATCAATGAACTTAATTATGCTCAAGATCACTTATTACAAACAATCCAACAAAAAGTAGGTCATAATTGGTACGATATTATGGAAGAACTAGCAATTCGAAGAGATGGTTTTAAACATATAGAGCATTTAAAAGGACAAGAGTAATAAAAGATATTTTATAAACTTATATCGTTTTATATCTAATTAAAAAATTCTCCTGAAGCAGTTGTCATTCATACTCATTCTGTATATTTGTGCTAAGTATATTAAATTTAATTTATGTTTTTTCAATCCTATTAGATTAAGGTTTTTAAAATTATTGGAAAAAAGTGTATAATTATGTCATAAGAATTTCAAAGCGATAATTGAAATGAATAAATTGAAAAGGAGTTTTGATGATGAAAAAATTAGCTATACTTTTAACTTTAGTTGGTGCAGGTTACTATGCTTTTAAAAGATATCAAAACCATGTAAACCAAGCGCCAAATATTGAATATTAATTTAGATATTTAATATAACTGTATACATGAAATTAATCCGAGATGAGGTATTACTCATCCCGGATTTTTTTAAAATCATTTTTTAAAATCATTATTTGACGTCATTAGCGAAAAAGTCGAATATGTTTTTAGCACTATCAGTATTTTCTTTATTACCTGTGAATTTTTTAGAACCAGGACCATATGCATAAGTATTAACATCTTCGCCAGTATGACCATATGTTGTCCAACCAGTATGAGATTCATCATTAATTGGTTTTTGAATTGCATCTTGAAGATGTGTTGTTTGTTCTTCTACTTTAGGATCTTCGTCATCTTTATTTTTTTTAGTTAATTTTTTAAGTTTTTTAGCTTCTTTTTTAACTTTATCCATTTGTTCTTTAGGGAAATCAATGCCATAGCCTTCTTTAATAACTTTTTCAGGATCTTTTCCTGATGCGATTTCTTTAGTCATATATGAGCCAGAATGTTTCATTTGATGTATGGCTTGAGGATTCCATTTATAATCTTTGCCTTTTGCAATTGTCATACCACCAGTAGAATGGTCAGCTGTAGCCACAACTAGCGTATCTTTATGATTTTTCGCATAATCAATAGCATTTGAAAATGCTTTATCAAAGCCTTGCATTTCAGACATGACACCTGTTACATCATTTGGGTGTGCAGATTTATCAATAGAAGCACCTTCTACCATTAGGAAGAATCCTTTATCATTTTTTTCAAGTTTACTTAAAGCACTTTTTTCCATATCAACTAATAATGGGTTACTATTTGGCGCATCAATTTGAAGCGGCATATCTTCTTCTGAGAACAATCCTAATACTTGTTTTTTGCTAGATTGATTAAGCTCATTTTTGTTAGATACTACATCGTAGCCATCTTTTTTAAATTTTTCATCAAGATTGCCGTTCTCTTTGCCAAAGTATTTAGAGCCACCACCTAAAAGTACATCGACCTTATGTTTGCCATTAATTTTATCTTTATAAAATTGTTTAGCAATCTCGTCTTTTTTATCTCTTGAATCTACATGAGAAGCATAGGCAGCTGGTGTTGCGTCAGTGAGTTCAGCAGTTGATACTAATCCAGTTGATTTGCCTTTTTCTTTAGCGTCTTCTAAAACTGTTTTAACTTTTTTCTTATTTTCGTCTACACCAATGGCACCATTATACGTTTTATGACCAGAACTAAATGCAGTTGCTCCTGCAGCTGAGTCTGTCACGTTTTCTTTAGGATCATTTGGATATGTACGATTCGTACCCTTTAAGTATTTATCAAAAGTGGTAGGATTCATAGATTTTGCAGATGGATCATTTTGGTAATAACGATAGGCCGTATTAAATGATGGACCCATACCATCACCCACTAAAAAGATGACATTTTTTGGATTTTTAGTATTACCGAAGGCTACTGCGTCATCTTTGTTTTTATCCTTACTTTTATCAGCATTTGTTTCTGAAGCTGAAGATATATTTGTCGTACTTAATAATGTTGCAGCGACTATGCTACCCGACAACAAATACTTACCAATATGTTTAAAAGATTTCATTAAAAAAGCCTCCTAAAATATGTATATACTTATTACATTTTAATTATAAGAAAATAATTTTGACTGTTTATGATATTCATGTAAATAGATTGTAAATCTATAATAAATTTTAATTACATTAAGAAATGTAAAAGTAAATCACTCATAACAAATGTATTTTTTATAATAAAGATGTAAAATAGATAATAAATACAGTGTAGTAAGAGAAATTAAGGTGTGTATTTACCATCGTAACTTCTTAAGCTAATATGACTGAGGTGAAGAAAATGATATTTGTCATGTTATCCCCATTATTTATAGTAGGTTTTATTGCTTTAAGTATTTATGAAGAAAAAAGAAGAAAAAAGAACCAAGAAGCTAAAAACAATCAAAATGAAAATCATATTCAACATCAAACTGATGAAAAAGATAAACATCAAGATAAAACAATTTAGCGCAACGAAAGGTGTATCTTAATGAAGATTTTTATACTAGAAGATGATTTTGTCATTGCAGAAAGTTTAGCTAATGAACTTAAAAATTGGAATTATGAGGTAAGTATAGCTAAACAATTCTCAAATATTTTAGATGACTTCATCACATATCAACCTGACATAGTATTGTTAGATATTAATCTACCGACATTAAATGGATTTCATTGGTGCCAAGAAATAAGAAAGATTTCTAATGTGCCTATTATATTTATCAGTTCTCGAACGGATAATATGGATCAAATTATGGCTATCCAAATGGGTGGCGATGACTTCATAGAAAAGCCATTTAATTTATCATTAACGGTTGCTAAAGTTCAAGCATTACTTCGTCGTACCTATGATTTAGCAGTTTCCAATGATGAATTAACTGTCAAAGGTTGTAAGTTAATTATTGATGAGGCCAAAATTATTTATAACGAAGAAGCAATACAATTATCTTTAACAGAACTTCAAATCATAAAGTTATTATTCCAAAATGAAGGGAAATTCGTTAAACGCAATGCTTTGATTGAAAAATGTTGGGAATCTGAAAATTATATAGATGATAATACATTAGCCGTTAATATGACGCGACTGCGCAAGAAATTAAATCAAATTGATTTAAAAGACTTTATTGAAACGAAGAAAAATGTTGGATATAGGGTATAAATAAAATGATGTTACCTTTTATAAAAACAATTAAAAATGAAATTGCAATCGTCACATTAATATTATTATTATTTGCTGTGATCTTTTTTGTATTTTCACTTTCAATGAGTGCATTGCTGCTTGGTATTGCTATTGTTTTATTTATTATGCTGATTTATTGGTGGATTAGTTATTTAGGATTTCAAAAACAAGTTAATCTTAAACATAAAATAGAGGTACTTGAAGAAGAATTATTTGAAACAAAAAAACGACAAGTTGAATATCAAAAAGATATTGAAAGTTATTTTTTAACATGGGTACATCAAATTAAAACACCTATTACTGCCACCCAATTATTATTAGAACGTAATGAACATAATGTTGTTAATCAAGTAAGACAAGAAATAGTACAAATAGATAATTATACTAGTCTAGCATTAAGTTATTTGAAATTACTTAATGAAGCTTCTGATATGAGTATTTCAGAAGTAAAAATTGACGAGTTAATCAAGCCTTTAATTATGAAGTATCGTGTACATTTTATTGAACAAAATACTAAAATCCATTATCAATCAGTTGATGATAACGTATTAACCGATGCACAATGGGCATCTATATTAATAGAACAGTTGTTAAATAATGCATTAAAGTATGCACGTGGCAAAGATATTTGGATTAACTTTAACTCAGAAACAAAACAATTATATATCAAAGATAATGGTATAGGTATTAGCCAAGCAGATTTACCAAAAATCTTTGACAAAGGATATTCTGGATATAATGGGAGTCTTAATGAATCATCTAGTGGTATAGGTTTATTTATTGTTAAACACATATCTCAACATCTTAATTTAAACGTTGAAGTAGAATCAAAATTAAACAGTGGTACGCAATTTACGATTGATTTTCCAAGAGAATGATAACTTTCAAAATTGTAAGGTAACCAACAAAATTTGTAAGAAATTATAAATGTTGTTGGTTATTTTTTAATATAAAATAGGTAATGATTAGGAAAGGAGCGTCCATATGTTATTAGAAGTGAAGCAAGTTAAAAAAGTGTTTGGCAAGGGGCTAAATAGGACAGAAGCATTAAGTGATATGAATTTATTTGTTGATAAAGGTGAATTTGTAGCTATTATGGGAGAATCAGGTTCGGGAAAAACAACTTTACTTCAACTTATTGCGACGTTCGATCAATTGACAGAAGGAACGATTCAAATCGATGGTCAATCATTAGCATCACTGAAATCGAAAGATATCGCTTCATTTCGACGTGAACAATTAGGTTTTGTTTTTCAAGACTTTAATTTATTAGATTCAATGACTAACAAAGATAATATTTTAATGCCATTAGTTTTGGCTAATAAACCAGTTAAAGTTATGCAACAGCGTATTGATAACTTAGCTCAGCGTCTTAATATTAGTGATATATTAAATCAATTTCCTAACCAAATTTCTGGAGGACAAAAGCAACGAGTAGCTATAGCAAGAGCGCTTATTACACAACCCCAAATTTTATTAGCTGATGAGCCCACTGGTGCACTTGATTCGAAAAGTTCAAAACATTTAATGCAATTATTTCAACAAATTAATCAACAACAATTACAAACGATTTTGATGGTGACTCATTCTAATATTGATGCTTCATATGCGAATAGAGTCATATTTATAAAAGATGGACGTTTGTACCATGAAATTTATCGTGGAGAAGAAAGACAATCAGAATATCAAAAGCGAATTGCTGATAGTTTAGCTATCTTAAATAATGGGAGGGAGTAAATGAGATGCCCTTTTCGATGATTTGGACTATGGTTAAGCGTCATTTTGTAACACAACGACATATCATCTTACCATTTATTTTATCTTCAAGTATTATATTTGCTATAGAATACATATTATTATCTATTACGACTAATTCATATATACAACAACATCACCAAATGCTAGGTATGTTTGCAATTATTGGTAATGTATTCATGTCATTATTAGCTGTCATTTTTATCATTTATGCCAATCAATTTGTAATGAAACAACAACAAAAGACATTTTCACTGTATCTTATTTTAGGAATGGAAAAGAAACATATTAGAGTGATGTTACTTATTGAACATATAATAAAATACTGCCTTATAACGATAATTAGTATCGTGGGTGGATATTTATTTGGATCATTATTCTTTATGTTAATCAATAAAATTACGACAGGTCATCAAACTAGTTTACGTGCATATCCATTTGATGTTAAAGCAATGTGGATTACATTACTGTTGTTATTTATAGTGATGTTATTACTTTTTATGATTAATCAATTTAAAATCACGCTACAAAATCCTATGCAATTAATTAATAAAAAGGCTCATCACAAGCGACGTTTTAAAAAAGTGATCAATTATATACTTCTACTTGTAGGCATTATTCTTGTGGGCAATGGTTATAGAATTGCATTGCAGGACAATACGCCTGTTGAATCTTTTTTTGCATTGTTTATAGCTATATTTTTCGTATTTTCTGGTACTTATTTATTATTTGTTTCATTCAGTGTGCTCATAATAGAAAGATTACAAAAGTTGCCAAAGTATTATTATCAACCTAAGCATTTCTTTTTAATTTCTGGTCTAAGAACACGCATGAAATCTAATGCTATTGGTTTGGCAAGCATAGCACTACTTTGTACTTTCTTAATTGTTACTTTAGGGATGACAGTAACTACATATAGAGGTTTAGATAAAAATGTAAATGAAATGTGGAAAAATCAATATGTAACGAGTGTAGATGGAGACTTTCATCATAATCAACAAACTGCTAAAAAAGTAAAAAAAGTAATTAATGATATTAAACAGAAGACGAATGCTGATACGCCAAAAGTTTATACGCAATCACTGTTTAATGTATATTTGGATGCTAATTCAGAATATCAAAGATTATTAAAACCGAGTGAAACACCAAATAAGTTTAATATTGATCCAGGGAAAAATAAAAATGTATTTATAACTGTTATGAATTTAAATGACTATAATCAATTTAATCGTCATCTCCATCTTAAAGATAATGAAGTTGGCGTAAACACTAATATGAATATTCTAGATGATTCTGACAAAATAGTCATACAAGGTAAACCTTACCATATAAAACGTGTCCATCAGACTAACGTTAATTCTCTAAGATTCAGTGAAAATATTAATTTGATAGTGAAAAATGATAGGGAATTAAATCAAATAGTTAACTACTATAACAAGTCGACATCACAATCGAACATGCATTTAACAAATACGACGATAGAGTTTAATGACTATGAGTTAAAAGGAAATGATTCACCGATAATACATGAGATTGAACGAAAACATGATATAGATATTAGTACTTATGAGCAATTTAAGAACGTTTGGTACAACATTAATGGAGGACTTATATTTGTTGGAAGTTTAGTATCATTAGTTCTATTTATTGGCATATTTTTAATTATTTATTACAAGCAAGTTTCTGAAGCACAAGAAGATGTTCAAAATTATCTTACTATGGAACATTTAGGTATTGATAATCAGAAAATCAAACACATATTGGATCAACAATTAATATGGTTATTTAGTATTCCTTTTATCGTAGCTATCATTCATACATTATTTGCTTCTAAAATTATATATGAAATTTTAGGTTTGTTTGGAGAAGTATACATAGGTATATATATTACAAGCTTTATAAGTATTGTTCTCATTGTAGGTATAATTTATTTTATTATGTATAAAATGACATCTTATTTATTTACAAAATTAGTAAAACAATTAAAGAAATAATACTTATTAAACATTGATATAATAGGGATAATTAAAATTTTATGAATTTAATTTAATAATTTAAGCATATATTAATATTCATTTGGGTAATGATTAAGAAATAGAGAAAGAGGTGTAAATTGATGAAAAGAACAATTGAACGCATCCTTGCTTGGTTAGGGATCATTACTCAATTATTTGTAATATTAATTTTAGGGGTAGCATCATTATTTGGTGGAAGAAGTGAAGTGCAAAGTGAAATAAAAAGACAAGCGAAAGAACAAGCAGCTTCTAATCCGGCCGTAGACTCAACATCACACATGTCTGAATTATTACCTTCAATCTTTAAAGTAGGTCTAATATACGGTTTAGTTATTTTTGTAATTGCAATAATTGCAACGTTATTAATAAAAAAACATGCAAAATTAGCAGGTATCTTATTATTAATTGCAGGAGTCCTATCATTAGTGATGAACTGGATAGCAGCATTATTCTGGATAATTGCTGGTATTATGTTATTAGTTAGAAAAAACAAACAAGTAGACAATCATAATGATGACAAGCATAGAAATAATGAACATCATACTAATGATCAACATAACGATAATCAACGTCATCATGAAACTGATGAAAAAAGAAATGACCGTGTAGTAGATAATCATAATGATTATGACAATCAACGTAAAGAAGACAATGTTCATAGAGAACATCGTGAAGATATAGATAATCATTTAAAAGATGATAAACAAAGAGATAACAATGTAGACAATCATCGTGATTCATATGAAGAAGAACATAGAGAAGATGATCACTTTAATGAACATAATCATCACGAAGAATTAAGTCGTCAAAAAGATAAATTAAAAAAAGACGATTCTAACAAAGATGATTTCACTGACGAAGTAACACGTCGTTTTAACGATAATAAAGAGAAATAATTAAAGTAATATCTATAAAAAGTAAATAGGCTTATTTTTAATTCAACACCTTGAAAGGAAATCAATTGAGTTCCTTTCAAGGTGTTTTGTGTTTGAGATTAAACTTATTTATTTTAGACTATTATTTGCTAAAAAAAAGTAAATGTATAAAAAGATTGTTTGTAAATGTTAATAAATACAGTTATTATGTATTATTGTCTGCTAATTCTTTTTAAAAGGTTTAAAAAGGAAAAGTTAGGTAATAATAAGATTTGCATATCATTATATTTATATATACTAAAATAGTTTCTGCTATTTTTATTAATAATAGGTAATTAGACCAAAGTTTCAAAAATTATATAAAGAAAGGAGGTATGACGATGTATACAGTAGGTTTAGTACCATCTCCAGGCGTAGCGCACGAGCATGTGACAAAAATCATTCCTAAAGTAAAACGCTTATTATCACAACGAATTAACGATGATAGTCAGTGGAACTTTGATGTAAAAGAAGATTTAATCATTGGATCTGCGGAAGATGTACACGAAAGTGTTGATAAAGCTGAACAAATTAAAAATGAAAAAAATTGGGATTTTGCAATATGTGTGACGGATCTTCCAAGTATTTCAGGAAAAAGAGTTGTAGTGAGTGATTTTGATAATGACAAACAAGTTGCAATGTTGTCATTACCCTCATTAGGAGCAATTGATTTAAAACGAAAGTTAATCAGTAGTATCACAACTATGATTGAACAACTTTATTATAATGAACCCTTAAAGAAACCTAGTACACACCCCCTCATACATTTACGTTCTGTTGAACCTGCAGAAGATGAATCCGCTAAAAGACGCTATATCAATACATTAATGTTAATAAGTTGGATTCAGTTAATATGTGGCTTAACACGAGCAAATAAGCCGTGGAAGAATGTATTTAACTTTAAAAAAATTATTTCTGTAGCCTTTGCGACTGGAACATATGTCTCAATTTTTTCAATGCCATGGGAACTCAGTGTTATTTATTCACCATTAAGATTTATTATCTTAATGATTATATCAATAGTTGGGATGGCAGGTTGGCTTTTTTACGCCCATAGATTAATTGAAAGAAAAACAGCTAAATCTCAAAGGACTTATAGATGGATATATAATGCGACTACAATGTTGACACTTGTTGTCATTACTCTTATTAACTATTTTGTATTATATATACTGTTAACTATAAGTATTACCTTATTCGTACCAGTAAGTTTATTTAATAGTTGGACAAGTGCACAAGCTGAATTTACATTTATGAATTACGTTAGATTAATTTGGTTTGTTTCCTCACTTGGTTTATTAGCTGGTGCAATGGGATCTACAGTTGAAAATGAAGAAAAAATCCGTAAGATTACTTATTCATATCGTCAGTACCAACGTTATAAAGAAGCTCAAGAAGAACAACAAGAGGAAGAACAGCAACATGATCCATCACATCAAGAAGTGGAACAGCAATCTTCAAGTGATGATCGTAATGATGATTTAAACAAAGGCAAGAAACAAGAGCACAGAGAGGAGGGACGCTAATGTCGCAACGAAAAATGATTGGTTTAGTAGTAGCACCTGGTGTTACAGAAGCACTTGCAGAAAAAATAATGGAAGATGTTCCTGATATTTTATCTGAACAAAATGAAAATCAATATGAATGGGAAATTGACTTAGTTGTCGATCCTCTGACTGGTTATGCTGAAAATGTAGAAGATATATTTAGTAAAGTTCAAGAGTATCACGATGAACGTGAGTGGGATTACGTTCTTGCAATTACAGATTTACCTATTTTTCATCAACATCGTGTGATGGCTGTAGATATTAATATGAAAAATGGTGCTGCTATCTTTTCTTATCCTGCATTTGGTTGGAGACCAGTTAAAAAGCGTTTTAAAAGTGCGATTTTAACAATTATCAATGAAGTGCATCATGCTGAACAAGATCATCGTGACTATGATGAAAATAACAATATTGAACAAAGTATAAAGCAACAGTTTCCTTTATCTAAAATCGATAAAACGCAAGTATATTTAGAAAATACAGAGACTCATCATACACGATATTTATCAAGCTCTAGAACAAGAGGTATGTTTAGGTTAGTTAGCGGCATGACATTTGCGAACAATCCACTCAATATGATGGCTAGTTTAAGTAATATTGTAGCTATCGCTTTTACTACAGGCGCCTTTGGTTTAATATTTACTACCATGTGGCAGATGGCTGACAATTTCTCAATGTGGCGATTATTTGGTATCTCTATTATTGCAATATTAGGTATGTTGCTATGGATTATGGTGTCACATGATCTGTGGGAATCTTCAAAGCACAGCAAAAATAAAAGAATCACCTTATTATATAATTTAACAACTGTTATGACATTGTTTATTGCAATTATCATATATTATATTATTCTCTATTTAATGTTTTTATTCGCAGAATTAGTTCTTTTACCAGCAGATTTCTTAGGAAAACAAATTAGTCTTAAAGGTCCAGCTGGCCCTGATTTATATTTAAGCATTCCTTGGTTTGCAGCATCTATTTCCACAGTAGCAGGTGCTATTGGTGCTGGATTACTCGATGAAAAATTAATAAAAGAAAGTACGTATGGTTATCGACAACGCATTCGATATGAAGACACACATCAAGACCAGGATTCATAAAAAGTATCGCCCTTTTTGGAGCGGTACTTTTTTATTAATTGATAGGATTAAAACAATTAATTTTAAAAATGTAAAAGAAAAGATAGTCATTTTACATAAATTAATTTAAAATATTGTATAACAATATTTTTAAAACTATAAACTGTGAACGATTATTGAGAGAAGGGAACGATGAAAATGAAATATTGTCCCAATTGTGGAAATGAATTAAAGTCTGGGCAAGCATTTTGTAATAAATGTGGGAAGTCTTTAAATAATCAGGATAAAGCAACTTCATCGGCATCACAAAATGAACAAACTAATCAACAGTATCCAGATCGTAATCAATATAACCCTCAACAAAATAAAAAGACTAAAAAACCGATATGGATCGTGATTTTATCAATTATCTTTATTCTATTGATAGCAGCATTGTTATATGGCGCTTATTATTTTTATAACAATGTAATCAATAATAGTTCTGACGATAATCAAACTACAGAGACAAATAAAAAATCTAAAGATACTAGTAAATCAAATGATAACGCATCAAATGATAAAAAAGGTTCAGAAAAAGCACCAACGATTGATGTATTTAGTAGTAACTTCGATCAAGGTTATATGAAATCTGCTTCTACTGATGGTTACAAAGGCATTTATGAAGATATGACGAGAAAAGAAGTTGAAAGTAAATTTGGCAAGCCTACAGGCAAAGTTGATGGGGGCCAAACATATTATGAAAAATATGGTGATTTAGCCGTGTTATATTCTGGTGATAAAGTTGATCGAGTGGGTGTAGCACCTTCGAATGTATCAGAAGATGATTTTACAGACGTATATAATGAGCCAGATGAACGTAAAGGCGATGAATTGATTTACGATAGTAATAAAGATAATGATTTCTCAGTCGTTGTGCATAGTAAAAAAGGCAAAATCACTTTAATTGAAAATATGGATCAATTGTAATTGGATAAATAATCAGTTAAATCTGGTTGAATCAGACTGTCGACAAAGTATATGACTTTGTCGACAGTTTTTTTATTCGTGCTTTCTTAGGAAATCTTTTAGTTTGGTATTTTACACAGCTATATCTTTCAAAATATCAAGGTGATAATACTGTTTTTATGCGAGTTAACGCATAATTGATAACAATAAAGGTATTATTTCCTGAGAAATGTTAAGTAAGATACTGTTTATAAACCACTTATCTTTAAATTTGAAATCAAATCGTATCAAATGGTACTAAAAAAGAGATGTAATTACACTATCATTTACTGTTTTAACGTTTTGGTACATAATGAAAGTAATCGAATCCGACTTAAAAATTAATATGTATAATAGAATTTTAAGATGATTAGCTATTAGTATTTGAACGCTTACAGATTGAACGTTTAAATTTAAAATTAATAAAAAATATAGAACGACAAATCATTTCATATATAAAGTACGGATTTAAAGAATTTAGTATTGAAGATAAGAGGTGGAAACAGTGAAGATTAACATCACAAATAGTCCTTTCAATGAGGAACAAGCAGAACAACTTAATGAATTACTTCAAACACTATCACCCGAACAAAAAATGTGGTTAAGTGGATACATTTTAGCTAGTGAACAAGTGTCAAATAATGAAAAAGAATCAACTTCCACGTTGAACTCAAGTGATTCAGTACAAAGTAACCAACAGACTGAAGCGCTACTAGCTGAAAAGGAACCAGAAGTTACTCCAGAATCGCGAACAATTACCATTTTATATGGTTCTGAAACAGGAAATGCACAAAGTTTGGCTGAAATATTTGAAGAAAGACTTGTGAACCTAGGAAACGATGTCACATTAAAATCAATGGAAGATTTCAATACTTCTGATCTTAAGAAAGTAGAAGACTTATTTATTATTACCTCAACATATGGCGAAGGTGACCCACCAGACAATGCATTTGAATTTCACGAAGCGTTACATAGACGCGAAGCACCAAAATTAGATGGTGTAAGATTTTCAGTATTAGCTTTAGGTGATCAAACCTATGAATATTTCTGTCAAGCTGGTAAAGATTTTGACATTAGATTAGATGAATTAGGTGCTGAACGTATCTATGACCGTATAGATTGTGATGTAGATTATGAAGAAGACACTGAAAAATGGATGGCCAATGTGATTAATTCAATTGGTTCTAAACCTGAAGATACAGAGAGTGAACAGGTGGTAAGTGAGTCTATAAAATTAGCAAAAGAAAGAAAATATTCTAAATCAAATCCTTATGAAGCGGAAGTATTAGAAAATATTAATTTAAATGGTGAAGGATCAAATAAAGAAACACGTCATGTTGAATTACTATTAGATAATTTTGGTGAAGACTTTGAACCAGGGGATTGTATTGTTGTGTTACCACAAAACGATCCAGCTATAGTAGAGTTATTAATCAGTACATTAGGTTGGGATTATGAAGACCAAGTACTTATCAATGATGATGGAGATACACTTAACTTAGAAGAAGCATTATCATCCTACTTTGAAATTACGAAACTAACAAAGCCATTGTTAGAAAATGCTGCTGTGTTATTTGATAATGATGATTTAAAAGAGAGAGTTCAAGATAAAGAATGGATTCAAAATTATATTGACGGTCGAGACCTTATCGATTTATTAAATGATTTTGATACAACAGAATTACAACCAGAAAACCTATTCCAATTATTGAGAAAATTACCGCCTAGAGAGTATTCAATTTCAAGTAGTTATAAAGCGATACCTGATGAAGTACATATTACGGTCGGTGCAGTTAGATATCAATCACATGGTCGTAATAGAAAAGGTGTATGCTCTGTAGAATTTGCAGAACGCCTTCAACCGGGTGATACAGTACCAATTTATTTAAAACGTAATCCGAATTTTAAATTCCCTCAAGATAGTGATATTCCAGTTATCATGATTGGACCAGGAACAGGCATTGCACCATTTAGAAGTTATATGCAAGAAAGAGAAGAACTTGGGTTAAAAGGAAATACATGGCTATTCTTCGGTGAACAACATTTTGAAACGGATTTTCTATACCAGGAAGATTGGCAAGAGTGGTTGGATAAAGGTTATCTAACTCAACTAGATGTTGCTTTTTCTAGAGATACTGAACACAAAGTGTACGTACAACATCGTATTTTAGAAAATAGTGAGCAATTTAATGAATGGATTCAAAACGGAGCGGCTATTTACATTTGTGGAGACGAAAAACAAATGGCTAAAGATGTACATCAAACAATTAAAGAAGTATTGATAAAAGAACAAAATTTATCTGAAACAGAAGCTGAAGATTATCTAAAACAAATGAAAAAAGAAAATAGATATCAAAGAGATGTCTATTAAAATAGAAATGGGGATTACCCATGCAAATGCCAATAATGATTGATTTAACAAATATGAATGTAGTTGTTATTGGAGGCGGAAAAATTGCCACTCGTCGCGTAAGTTTGCTCCTTGAATATACATCACAAATTCATGTAGTCAGTCCGCATATTACAGATATATTGGAACAACTAGTACGACAGCAACAGATTACGTGGGAAGAAAAATCTTTTGAAGCATCAGATGTAAACAATGCCGACCTAGTGATTGCCGCTACAAATCAAGCGCATGTTAACGATGAAATTAAAAATCATATATCCCCTCACACACTATTTAATCATGTTGGTAATGCCCAACAAGGTAATATAACGTTTCCTAATCAACTTAGAAGAGGAAGATTAACTATCAGTGTCTCCACAGAAGGTGCAAGTCCCAAATTAGGAAAACAAATTATTCAAGATTTATCTGAAACATATGACAAATCTTATGAGAATTATATTGATTTCTTATATGAGGCAAGACAATTAATTAAGGCGAAAGTAATAGATTCGTCTAAGAAACAGCAACTACTTAAAGATATTTTGTCTAAAAAATATTTTAATCAAGCAGAACAACAATCATTTATAAGTTGGCTTGAATCTATGAATTCATATAGATAGAGGACGTCTTGAAGTATGTATAAGAGTTTTAATAATACATTTAACTATGTTTATAAACAGTAAATAATTCGTTATTTAATTAATAGAGGGTACGATGAAGAAAGTTGACATTTCATCGTATCCTCTTCGTTTTTTCCCAAAAAATCGGTACACAGTAAAATACATATTTAAAATAGTGTTTATTTATTGGTTGTAAGTGAAAAATTTAATGTAAAGTGATTAATTACATGAAATACAATGGGGATGATGACATGAGTGTATTTTCAGAAGAAGATAAAATAAAAATTTTAGCTGATATTGTAGAAATAAATACTGAAAATGATAATGAGCTTGAGGTTTGTAATTATTTTAAAGCATTTTTGAACAAATATGATATTGATTCGAAAATAATAAAAGTTGACAATCGTCGTGCTAATTTAGTTGCTGAAATAGGTGAAGGAAAGCCTAAAATTGCTATATCAGGACACATGGATGTAGTTGACGCAGGAGATTATAATGAATGGAAATATGATCCTTTTAAATTAACTGAAGAAGATGAAAAGTTGTATGGACGTGGAACAACAGATATGAAAGGTGGAT
This sequence comes from Staphylococcus sp. 8AQ, assembly GCF_902506595.1. Classification (NCBI taxonomy): domain Bacteria; kingdom Bacillati; phylum Bacillota; class Bacilli; order Caryophanales; family Staphylococcaceae; genus Staphylococcus; species Staphylococcus sp. 8AQ. Next base: position 2,022,454 of record NZ_LR733871.1, on the reverse strand, counting down.
TAGCAGCATTAATTATAGCCATGATTGAGATTAAGGAATCGGGTCATTTACAAAAAGGGACAATTAGATTAATGGCTACTGCTGCAGAAGAAAAAGAAATGTCAGGTGCTCAATTATTTAAAGAACAAGGATATGTTAATGATTTAGATGGAATGATCATTGCTGAACCATCAGATGGTTTCGCTTTTTACGCAACAAAGGGATCTATGGGATTAAAAGTAACATCTAAAGGCATACCGGCACATTCATCTTTACCATCATTAGGGCACAACGCAATCAATTCATTAATTGCATTCATACAAAGGATTAAAGAAAAATATGTTGAAATCAAAAAGAACGAAAAAGAACATTCGCTTGATGTTCATCCTTATATTGATGAATGTATTAGAGAGCAAGGTCATTATAATGATGGTGACCTAAAGGAAGATGTGGCAGCAGGACTAGTAATTGTAAACTCAATTATTAGAGGAGGCGAGCAATTCAATACAGTGCCAGAATCTGCCTACGCAGAATTTAATATAAGAACAGTGCCAGAATATGATAATGTTGCTATTGAAAAGTTATTTAAAAATACTGTAAAAGAAATAGACAGTGAAAGATTATCTGTAGAAGTCACTGTTAATCATCCTACAGTTTATACGCATAAAGATAATCGTTTAATAAACACATTTTTAGAATATAATCACGACTTCAAAGTATCAGGTATGGTTGGTGCAACAGATGCAGCAGAATTACTAGGGGATAAAGATGAAGATTTTGATTTAGCTATTATTGGACCAGGACATATAACGTTGGCACATCAAACAGACGAATATGTTTATAAATCTCGATATTTAGATTATATAGATATGTATCAACAAGTTATATTGAATTATTTGAATCAACATTAATAGATTATCAAATACTAAGATAATAGTAGAAATAAAGCTATTATCTTAGTATTTTTATGTCTGTAATTGTCAGATAAATTACATAAACAGTAATAAATAATATAAATATAATTAAATAATAGCCTAGGCAATGAATTGAAAGCCATTACAACGATATCCAACAATTTTACAAAAAATGTTGGATTATTATGATTCATTTACAAAACATTAACATTGACCACAAACCCTTGTATGTCTGTTAGAGTGTGACTTGTCGTTATTTAACGAGTAAAAAACTTTTATTAATTGAAAATTGAAGGTAGCCACGAGATAAAGAGAATAAACAGTTATATCAATCTTTAGGAGGATATTTAAAATGAAAAAAATCGCTACAGCTACAATCGCAACAGCAGGTTTCGCAACTTTTGGTTTAATGCAACATGATGCAGATGCAGCAGAAAACAATAATAATGGATATAATCCTAATGATCCTTATTCATATGAGTACACATACACAATAGACCAACAAGGTAATTACAATTACGATTGGAAAGGTAATTGGAGCCCTAACCAACAGAACCAACAAAATCAACAACAAGCTCAACAACCACAACAAGGTAATTACTATAGTTATTCTTATGGTAACCAAGGAACTCAAAGCTACAATTCAAATAACGCTACAACAAATAATAATCAATCTACACAATCTTATACAGCAAATAATTCAAATAACCAAGGTGGCGGATTAGGTGCTGATTATTCAACATCAGATAAAAACATTAAAGTAACTACACAAAATGCGCCATCATCAAATAATTCAACTGCATTTTCAGGTCAATCAAGCTCTGGTTCAAATGCATACACAGCTGGTCAATGTACTTATTATGTATATGACAAAGTTGGCGGAAAAATTAGTTCTAACTGGGGCAACGCTAGCAACTGGGCAAACGCTGCTGCACAAGATGGTTACAATGTAAGTAATTCACCTAAACAAGGTGCAATCATGCAAACATCACAAGGTGCATATGGTCACGTTGCTTATGTTGAAAATGTAAATTCTGATGGTTCAATTAAAGTTTCAGAAATGAACTATAATGGTGGACCAGGTAACGTATCAACTCGTACAATTTCAGCTAGCCAAGCTGGTTCATACAACTATATTTCATAATATAGATTGAGTTTATTAAGACAAACTTACCATGAGGTGGGTTTGTCTTTTTTTATTAAAAAAAATAAGTTATTTATGCTGATTAAAATAATAGTATTGATAAGTAGCGCACTCATTGTTATCAATTGGATTGCCATCAATAATGTAAGTATTATTTTATAGTTGTTCATTAATTAGTAAAAACTTTATGACAGTTTGGTTAAGTGTCGAGTTATTCATTGAATAACTATATATAGTGGATTAAGTTTAAATTAAACACTATATATAGAAAAGAGTGAAAAGATGAATCAACTAGAACAATCATTAACTGGACTTATAGAAAAAGACCCAACTATTGTAAATGAAAATGCTAATAAAGATAGTAATACATTTTCCACAATGAGAGATTTAACAGCAGGAATTGTTTCTAAATCATATGCTTTAAATTACTTATTACCTAAACATATAGCGCAAGCACATGAAAGTGGTGATATTCATTTTCATGATTTAGATTATCATCCATTTCAACCTTTAACGAATTGTTGTCTTATAGATGCAGAAAGTATGTTAAAAAATGGCTTTGAAATCGGTAATGCTAATGTAACTTCTCCTAAATCCATTCAAACAGCGTCAGCACAACTTGTACAAATTATTGCTAATGTTTCTAGTAGTCAATACGGTGGTTGTACAGTTGATCGTGTAGACGAATTACTTAGTAAATACGCAGAAAGTAATGAACGGCATCATAGTGAAATGGCTCATAATTATGTGAAAGAAGACCAGATTCAAAAGTATATAGACGAACAAGTTACAAAAGATATTAACGATGCTATAGAAAGTTTGGAATATGAAATTAATACTTTATATACATCAAATGGCCAAACACCTTTTGTGACTTTAGGTTTTGGATTAGGAACTGATCGATTAAGTCGAAAAATACAGCAAGCTATTTTGAATACAAGAATTAAAGGACTAGGTAAAGATAGGGTAACAGCTATTTTCCCAAAATTAGTATTTTCGATTAAAGATGGTGTGAATTTGAAGCAAAATGATCCTAACTATGATATTAAGCAACTCGCATTGGAATGTTCAACGAAACGTATGTATCCAGATATTTTAAATTACGATAAAATTGTTGAGTTATTAGGTGATTTTAAGGCACCAATGGGATGTCGATCATTTTTACCAAGTTGGCGCAATGACAAAGGAGAATTTGAAAATAATGGTCGTTGTAATTTAGGTGTTGTGACATTAAATTTACCTAGAATAGCTTTAGAATCAGAAGGGGATATGACGACGTTTTGGAAACTATTTTACGACAAAATGACATTAATGCATGATGCATTAGTATATAGAATTGAACGACTAAAAAGTGCTACAGTCAATAATGCTCCTATTCTGTATAGAAGTGGTGCATTTAAATACAAACTTAACGATGATGACCAAGTCGATACTTTATTCAAAAATAAAAGAGCTACCATTTCTATGGGTTACATTGGGTTATATGAAACTGCAACAGTTTTTTATGGACCTGAATGGGAGGATAATCAAGAAGCTAAAGCATTTACGCTAGAAATATTAAAGGAAATGAAACGTCTTCAAGAACAATGGACCAATCAATATGATATTTGGTTCAGTATTTATAGTACACCGAGTGAATCTTTGACAGATCGCTTCTGTCGATTAGATAAAGAACGGTTCGGTGACATTCCAGATATCACAGATAAAGGTTATTACCAAAATTCATTTCATTATGATGTAAGAAAAGATATTAAACCATTTGAAAAAATTGATTTTGAAAAGGATTATCCATATTATGCGAGCGGTGGCTTTATACATTATTGCGAATACCCAAAATTGAATCATAATATTAAGGCATTAGAGACAGTATGGGATTACGCTTATGAAAGAGTAGGGTACCTAGGAACCAATATTCCTATTGACCATTGTTATGAATGTGGCTTTGATGGAGATTTTGAGTCTACTAAGAAAGGTTATAAATGTCCACAATGCGGCAATGATAACCCAGAAACAGTAGATGTAGTTAAACGTACATGTGGCTATTTAGGTAATCCAGTACAACGTCCTGTCATTGAAGGTAGACATAAAGAAATGTGCGCCCGTGTTAAACATATGAAGGAATCTAAAGCATGAAATCTTATTTGAAAATTGAAAATGGGCGTGGATATATCGCTAAAATAGAGACGCATAGTTTTGTAGATGGAGAAGGCGTACGTTGTAGTGTCTACGTTTCTGGTTGTCCATTTCAATGTCTTAATTGTTATAACGAAGCTGCACAAAATTTTAGATATGGAGAACCTTTTACAGATGATATATTAGAAGAAATTATCACATATTGTGAACCTAATTTTATAAGTGGCATAAGTATTTTAGGTGGAGAACCATTTTGTAATTTAGACGTAACCTTGAAGTTAGTACAAACGTTTCGACAACATTTTGGACAACAAAAGTCTATATGGGTATGGACTGGGTTTCAATATGAATATTTAGCGCAAAATAAAGGTAAACGTCATCAATTATTAGAATATGTAGACGTTTTAGTGGATGGAATGTTTATAACACAATTGTATCGTCCTAACTTACCTTATAAAGGATCATTAAATCAAAGAGTCATTGATGTGCCACTTTCTTTAAAGAACCATCATGTAGTTGAATATATTCATAGCGGTCCATCAACATTTGAGTATGTATAATCATGTGATGAATTAAAATAGTTGAATAGGGAAATATAATAGTAAGTCAATGGTAGAGAAGGTGAGACATTATGTGGTTACTAATTGGTAAATGGATTATCGCCATCGGTCTTATCGCAGGTTCAATTATCGAAGAAACTATTTATAAAAAGCGACGTCAAGCGAAGAAACAGAATAAATGAATAAGTGAAATGAGACATACCTGAGACATAAAACCTAAAATAATAACACTAAGATGATTTATTTTAATCATCTTAGTGCTTTCTTTATATCCAATACTTCGTATTGTATGGCTTCGCTATGCCCAACTTGCTTTGCTTGTAGAAACTGATTTAATCAGTTTCTCTGTGTTGGGTCCCTTCCTAGGGTACAGTTTCAGCCAGAAATACTACACAGATAAATCTGTGAGAAATTCTAAGGTCTTCAATTAGTACTGTTCCCTCATGAGTCTTGCCATAAATACTACGCATTTATATGTCATGTTATATTAAAAAACTTTTTCACTTATCCAAAAATTTTATGTCCTAGACACTAAAATTATGTATTTTCTCAATTGTTACTAATTTTTGACTGTATTAAAACCATTGATACAACAGTTCTGATAGATATTTTATACATACAAAAACATGATTTTGATTTTATAATCAAATATGAAAATATATACTTATCACATATTAAAGTGATAAAATATTAATGTTCCAAAATTTAACTTCAATAAAGATTAGGGGTTCATGAATTGCTACTATTTATAATAGAAATCATCATTATGATTTTAGCAGTGCTACTCGGTTTAAGAACAGCTGGCGCGCTTGGCTGTGGAATCTTTGCCATCGTAGCCCAACTTATTATGATCTTCGGATTTCAATTGCCACCAGGTTCAGCACCAGTAACTGCAGTATTAATTATACTTTCAATAGGTATAGCAGGAGGTACGTTACAAGCTACTGGCGGGATTGATTATCTAGTATATATTGCATCAAAAGTTATCGAAAGATTTCCTAAATCAATCATTTTTATCGCACCTATGATTGTATTTATCTTTGTTTTTGGTATAGGTACTGCAAATATTGCTTTATCATTAGAACCAATTATTGCAAAGACCGCTCAAAAAGCCCATATACAGCCTAAAAAGGCTTTAACTGCATCAGTTTTGACAGCTAATTTAGCACTTTTATGTAGTCCAGCTGCATCAGCTACAGCATACATCATTTCTGTATTAGCAGGTTATGAAATTTCAATGGGTAAATATTTAAGTATCGTATTACCTACTGCTATATTGAGTATGCTTTTATTAAGTGTATTTTGTACGTTTGTCGGTAAAAAAGAACCAATACCATCACATAAGTTAGTTGAGTTACCTGAAGAAACGTTGCAAAGTCAATTTTCTAAAAAGGTTAAATTTGGCGTGCTAGCATTCTTATTGTGTGTATTGTGTATTTTAACATTCGGCATTTTTCCAAATTTGATGCCATCATTTAATGTGAACGGTAAAACCGTTAATGTTGAAATGACTGATATTGTTCAATTCTTTATGTATTTAAGTGCAGCAACAAACTTATTGCTAGCCAAAATTAACACTTCTGACATTTTAACTTCTCATATTACACAGTCAGCATTTGGTGCTTTATTTGCTGTATTAGGACCAGGTTGGTTAGGTGCAACTATATTTAATGCACCGAATAACTTGAAAATATTAAAACAAGATATTGGTGCAACAATTAGTAATACACCCTGGTTAGTTATTATTTTAGTTTCAGTTGTTGCGATGATTGTTATTTCTCAAACTGCGACTGCATCTATAATGGTACCTATCGTTATGAGTTTAGGTATTCCGCCTATTTATTTTGTCGCAATGATCCAAACACTTAATGTTAACTTTGTAATTCCTGCACAACCAACATTATTGTTTGCAGTTGAATTAGATGAGACAGGTAGAACAAGACCAACTAGTTTCATCATTCCAGGATTCTTTGTCATTGTCGTATCTATCATCATTGGTTTTGCATTAAAATTCTTATTAGGTTATTAACAAATATATAAATATAGCAACTATCTTTCATCATTCGTATGGAAGATAGTTTTTTGTTTAAAATAAATAAATATTCTTTTATTGTGTATAAAAATTCAATATTAAACTAAAGTAAAGTTTGTTCAATACGTTAAATCTAAACTTAACACTGTTGTCACGACAATTAATAGTGATGAATTATATGACGAAAATTATATAAATATTCAATTTGACTGCTATTATTGTTTGTATGTAATTTGCATTATTATTAAATGTTCGTTATTGTCAATTTTGTGAATCGAATAATTTTGAGCGTGTAACTTATAGAACATCAAGATTCATAAATCATTTAGTATTAGGGGGATCACGATTGAAAAAGGAAAAAGTTATGGACTGGACGACCTTTATAGGTGTAGTCGTAGTATTACTTATAGCTGTTATACCTATGATGGTTTTCCCGAAAGCAAGTGAAACAATTATTACAGATATCAATAGTGCTATTTCAAATTCCATTGGTTCTGTTTATTTGTTTTTAGGTTTAGTTATATTTTGTTTCGTATTATATATAGCATTTGGCAAGTACGGTAATGTTACTTTGGGTAAAGCAACTGATAAACCAGAATTTAATACTTTCACTTGGGCAGCAATGTTATTCTGTGCAGGAATAGGTTCAGATATTTTATATTGGGGTGTCATTGAATGGGCATTCTATTATCAAGTGCCACCAAACGGCGCTAAAGGTATGTCTGATGAGGCTCTCCAATACGCAACCCAATATGGCATGTTCCATTGGGGACCAATAGCGTGGGCAATTTATGTGCTACCAGCATTACCAATTGGTTATTTAGTATTTGTAAAAAAACAACCAATTTATAAAATTAGCCAAGCATGCCGTCCAATTTTAAAAGGCCAAACTGACAAATTTGTCGGTAAAGTAGTTGATATCCTATTTATCTTTGGATTATTAGGCGGCGCGGCAACATCCTTAGCATTAGGTGTGCCTATGATTTCAGCAGGTATTGAAAGACTTACAGGACTTGATGGTCATAACATGATTATGCGTTCAATCATTCTCTTGACGATTACTGTTGTCTTTGCAGTTAGCTCTTATACTGGACTGAAAAAAGGTATTCAAAAATTAAGTGACGTCAACGTTTGGTTATCGTTCCTACTATTAGCATTTGTATTCATCGTAGGACCAACAATATTTATTATGGAAACAACAGTTACTGGATTAGGGAATATGATTAATGACTTTTTCCATATGGCAACTTGGGTTGAACCATTTGGAGGAATAGGGCACCGTAAAGAGTCTCATTTCCCACAAGATTGGACTATTTTCTATTGGTCATGGTGGTTAGTTTATGCACCATTTATAGGGTTATTTATTGCTCGAATTTCAAAAGGTAGAACATTAAAAGAAGTAGTACTAGGTACAATGTTATATGGTACCTTAGGTTGTGTTCTATTCTTCGGTATTTTTGGTAATTATGCTGTTTATTTACAAATTTCAGGACAATTTAACGTAGTAGATTTTTTAAATCATCACAGTACAGAGTCGACAATTATTGAAGTGATGCATCAACTACCATTCCCATCGCTGATTATTGTTCTATTCCTAGTATCAGCATTCTTATTCTTAGCAACAACATTTGATTCAGGATCATATATTTTAGCTGCTGCATCTCAGAAAAAAGTAATCGGCGAACCATTAAGAGCCAATCGTTTATTTTGGGCATTTGCATTATGTCTATTACCATTCTCATTAATGTTAGTAGGCGGGGAGCGAGCATTAGAAGTTCTAAAAACAGCTTCCATATTAGCCAGTGTACCGCTGATAGTTATATTTATATTTATGATGATTTCATTCTTGATTACTCTAGGTAACGATCGTATCAAGTTACAAACGCGTGCTGAAAAACATAAAGAAATAGAAAGACGCTCATTGAGGATTGTTCAAGTTAGAGAAGAAGAACAAGACGATAATTTATAGAATAAGAAAATGGGAGCGGGACAGAAATATAAAGCACTACTCCTAATTTTATTAGGTTAGTAGTACTTACACATTAGCTTTAGCTAAGGTGTACATTAATGGAACACATGAGTTGAACTCATGCGTAAGAAATACTAATTTCTAAAGAAAAAGTATTTCTTTATCGTTGTCCCACCCCGGCAAGGTTGACTAGAGTTGAAAAATAAAGTGTCACTACTATTTTAATAGTTTAGTGATACTTACACATTAGCTTTAGCTAAGGTGTTCCACTAAGGATTACATGAGTTAACACTCATGCATAAGTAATTCTAATTTCTAAAGAAAAAGAATTACTTTATCAGTCAACTACTGCCTATATATAATTGTAGCCTGAGACATTGATTTATGTCCCAGGCTGATTTTTATTTATCATCATTATGTTCTAGAATAGGGAAGTATTTAAATATTTCACCGATTTCTAAGGCTTCGCTAAGCTGAGCTAACCACTCGTAATAAACCTTTGAATGGTCGAGTTGTGCTTTGACTTTATTAATGTCTTGACGTTCTTCATCAGTTAAATCGTTGTTATCCAGTAGCGGTTTTAGAAGTGTTTCCGCATCTTTAACAGCTTCCATATTAGTGTCAATTTCTCTTTCCCATTTTTTAGTGAAGAAATTACGGAAGAAAGTGAAGAAATCTTTTTCAGCGATAAAGTGTTGTTTTCTACTACCTCTTGTAAATTGTTGTTTGACGATATCATATTCTTGTAATTTTTTAACCCCTGCACTCATGCTAGGTTTACTCATTTGTAGTTGTTGTCGCATTTCATCCAGTGTCATACTTCCTTCAAACACCATGATACCGTAAAGGTTGCCGACACTACGATTAATTCCATATAAATCCATAGTTTCTCCGATGGAATTAATGACCAAGTCTTTGGCTTGCTCGACTTGAGATGAGTAGTTATTCGATTGTGTCATGACTGTACCTCCAATAATAATTATTTTATTTTACCACGTATCACAACAAATTTAACATGATTTCATTTTTTATATGCCAACATTTTATATATTTTATTTTAAAGAGATGAAAAACGACTATATATTATCATTATTTATTGATGAATATATGAAAAGAAGTTCTTTACCATTTCTTTGTTTCTCATCAATTCGAATCTGCTGAGATTAAAAAGGAACACCTTAGCTAAAGCTAATGCGTAAGTATCACTAACCTATTAAGAATAGGAGTGATACTTTATTCTCCAGACCTTTTTTATAAATTGACATATTTTCAATTTCTATGCTAACATAATTCTGTAAAATTCGTTAAATAAAAATTTAACAAACTTAACGGAGGTCATTTGATGGAACTTGTAAAGGACTTGTCTAATCGCCAATATATTGATGGTGAATGGGTAGACAGCTCAAATAAAAATACGAGAGAGATTATTAATCCATATAATCAAGAAGTTATTTTTACAGTAGCTGAAGGTACAAAAGAAGATGTAGAACGAGCAATTTTAGCTGCAAGAAGATCATTTGAAGATGGCGAGTTATCTTCAGAAACAGGTGAAGTCAGAGGTCAAAAAGTCAGAGCGATTGCAGATAAAATTAAAGAACATCGTGACGAATTAGCTAAATTAGAAACATTAGATACTGGTAAAACATTGGAAGAGTCATACGCAGATATGGATGACATCCATAATGTATTTATGTATTTTGCTGGTTTAGCAGATAAAGATGGCGGAGAAATCATCAATACGCCAATTCCAAATTCAGAAAGTAAAGTTGTTAAAGAACCAGTAGGCGTAGTGACTCAAATCACACCATGGAATTATCCTTTATTACAAGCATCTTGGAAAATCGCACCGGCCTTAGCAACAGGTTGTTCATTAGTAATGAAACCAAGTGAAATTACGCCTTTAACAACAATTCGTGTCTTTGAACTAATGGAAGAAGTAGGATTTCCTAAAGGTACAATTAACTTAGTATTAGGTTCAGGTGCTGAAATTGGTGACGTCATGTCAGGTCACGAAGAAGTAGATTTAGTGTCATTTACAGGTGGCATTAAAACAGGTAAACATATCATGAAACAGGCTGCAGACCACGTAACTAATGTAGCTTTAGAACTTGGTGGTAAGAACCCTAATGTTATTTTTGATGATGCTGACTTTGAATTAGCAGTAGACCAAGCATTAAATGGTGGTTACTTCCACGCTGGTCAAGTATGCTCAGCGGGTTCTAGAATTTTAGTTCACAACGATATCAAAGAAAAATTTGAAAAAGCACTTATAGATCGCGTTAGTAAAATTAAACTAGGTAATGGCTTTGATGATGATACTGAAATGGGACCAGTTATTTCTCAAGAACATAGAGATAAAATTGAAAATTATATGCAAATTGCAAAAGATGAAGGTGCAACAATTGCTATAGGTGGCAAACGTCCTGAAAGAGAAGATTTACAAGATGGATTATTCTTCGAGCCTACGGTAATTACAGATTGCGATACATCTATGCGTATAGTGCAAGAAGAAGTATTTGGACCAGTTGTTACTGTTGAAGGATTTGAAGATGAAGCAGAAGCAATTCGTTTAGCTAACGATTCAATATATGGATTAGCAGGTGCTGTATTTAGTAAAGATATTGGTAAAGCACAACGTGTAGCTAATAAATTGAAATTAGGTACAGTTTGGATTAACGATTTCCATCCTTACTTTGCACAAGCACCATGGGGTGGATATAAACAATCAGGTATTGGTAGAGAACTTGGCAAAGAAGGCTTAGAAGAGTATTTATCTACTAAACATATCTTAACTAATACAAACCCAGAACCGGTTAACTTCTTTAGTAAATAAAACATAACAGTTATTCAGAGGTTTGAATGATACGCTATTACTTAATAGGTCATTCGGCCTCTTACATATGTAAGAACGATTCAAGATAACTATGAAAGAGATGAATATAAAAACTAAAAAAATTAATTTCGGAGGTTATTTGTGATGAGTAGAAAACATGATTCATATGATTACATTATCATTGGCGGAGGTAGTGCAGGTTCAGTTTTAGGTGCACGATTAAGTGAAGATAAAGATAAAAATGTATTAGTATTAGAAGCGGGACGCAGTGACTATTTCTGGGATTTATTTATTCAAATGCCAGCAGCATTAATGTTCCCTTCAGGAAATCCTTTATATGATTGGATTTATCAAACTGAAGAAGAACCACACATGGGACGCAAAGTTGACCATGCACGAGGTAAAGTGTTAGGTGGTTCAAGTTCAATTAATGGAATGATCTTCCAAAGAGGTAACCCAATGGATTATGAAGGTTGGGCGGAACCAGAAGGTATGGAAACTTGGGATTTCGCACATTGCTTACCATACTTTAAAAAGTTAGAAACAGCATATGGATCAGCGCCTTATGATAAATACAGAGGTCATGATGGACCAATTAAATTAAAACGAGGTCCTGCAACGAATCCATTATTCAAATCATTCTTTGATGCTGGGGTTGAAGCAGGATATCATAAAACACCAGACGTAAACGGATTCCGACAAGAAGGTTTCGGACCATTTGATAGCCAAGTTCATCACGGACGCCGTATGTCTGCATCAAGAGCATATTTACGACCTGCAATGAGACGTAAAAATTTAGATGTAGAAACAAGAGCATTCGTAACAAAAATTAACTTTGATGGTAGAAGAGCTACAGGTGTGACTTATAAGAAAAACGGCAAAGAAAGAACAATCAATGCCAAAGAAGTTATTTTATCAGGTGGCGCATTTAATACACCACAATTGCTACAATTATCTGGAATTGGTGATTCAGAATTCTTAAAATCTAAAGGTATTGAACCTAGAGTTCATTTACCTGGCGTTGGAGAGAACTTCGAAGACCATTTAGAAGTGTATATCCAACATGAATGTAAAGAACCGGTATCTTTACAACCTAGTTTAGATGTAAAACGTATGCCATTTATTGGATTGCAATGGATTTTTGCTCGAAAAGGTGCAGCAGCTTCTAACCACTTTGAAGGTGGAGGATTTGTACGTTCAAATAACGAAGTAGACTATCCTAACTTAATGTTCCACTTCTTGCCAATCGCAGTTCGCTATGATGGTCAAAAAGCACCAGTAGCGCACGGTTATCAAGTACACGTTGGACCTATGTACTCTAATTCACGCGGTAGCTTAAAAATTAAATCTAAAGATCCATTTGAAAAGCCAAGTATAGTATTTAATTATCTTTCAACTAAAGAAGACGAACGTGAATGGGTAGAAGCTATTCGAGTTGCAAGAAATATCTTATCTCAAAAAGCGATGGATCCATTTAATGCAGGAGAAATTTCACCTGGACCTTCTGTACAAACAGATGAAGAAATTTTAGATTGGGTGCGTAAAGACGGAGAAACTGCATTACATCCATCATGTAGTGCTAAAATGGGACCAGCATCAGATCCAATGGCAGTTGTTGATCCACTTACTATGAAAGTACATGGTATGGAAAATTTACGTGTCGTAGATGCTTCTGCTATGCCTAGAACAACTAACGGTAATATCCATGCACCAGTACTTATGTTAGCTGAAAAAGCTGCAGATATTATTCGAGGTAGAAAACCTTTAGAACCTCAATATGTAGATTATTATAAACATGGTGTACATGATGAAATGGCAGGCGCTAAAGAAAACGATCCATTTTATAAGCACTAATTAATTATATGATTTCAATCACTTCAATATGACAATGCTCATATTGGAGTGATTTTTTTCTAAATTTATGTCATTTTTAGTCAATAAAAGTGTGACACAACAATAAACGGGAATAACATATTATAATGTAGATGTATAGATAAAGGAGAGGATTTTATGAGTAATACTTTAGTTGAAAAATTACGCGAAAAAGAAGATCGAATGATAGAAATTAGAAGACATCTTCACCAACATCCAGAATTATCCTTCCATGAAGAAGAAACACCAAAATATATTGCTGACTTTTATAAAGATAAAGATTGTAAATTGGAAACAAATGTGAGACCAAATGGTGTCAAAGTAACTATCGATAGTGGTAAACCTGGCAAAACATTAGCAATTCGTGCAGATTTTGATGCCCTACCTATTAAAGAAGAAACAGGATTATCATTTGCATCTAAAAATGATGGTGTTATGCATGCGTGTGGACATGATGCACATACAGCTTACATGCTTATTTTAGCCGAAACATTAATTGAAATGAAAGATCAATTTAGCGGTAAAGTAATTGTCATTCATCAACCAGCTGAAGAAATGCCTCCAGGTGGCGCGCAAGGTATGATTAAAGATGGTGTGCTTGATGGTGTTGACCATGTATTAGGTGTTCACGTTATGAGTACGATGGAAGCTGGGAAAATTTTTTACAAACCAGAATTTGTACAAACAGGTCGTGCTTACTTTAGATTAACAGTTCATGGTAGAGGCGGTCACGGTTCATCACCTCACATGGCAAATGACGCAATTGTGGCAGGATCTAACTTTGTAACAACTGCACAAACAGTTGTATCTAGACGTTTAAGTCCATTTGAAACTGGTGTCGTTACAATTGGTTCTTTCGATGGTAAAGGTCAATTCAATGTGATTAAAGACACTATCGAAATTGAAGGTGACGTGCGTGCGCTTACCGATGATACAAGAGATACAATTCAAAAAGAATTAACACATCTTGTTGAAGGATTAGAAGCTTCATTTGGCGTAAAATGTGATTTCGAATTTAACAAAGATTACCCTGCATTATATAACAATCCAGAATTCACATCTTATGTAGCTGAAACAATTAAAAATGCAGAAGGAACAGACATTCAAGGTGTTGAAGAATGTGAAGCACAACCACCTTCTGAAGACTTTGCATTTTATGCAGTAGAACTACCAAGTACATTTATTTATTCAGGAGCAGCACCAGAAGATGGCGAAGTATATCCACACCATCACCCTAAATTTAATATTAGTGAATCATCTATGTTAGTTGCTGCTGAAGCAGTAGGTACTGTTGTATTAGACTATTTAAATTAAGATAGATGACTATAAATTACAGATTAAAATATGTAAATTAAAATAATAAGTATGCCCGTCAGTCTAACAGCACTCTTATGTGCTATGTTGCTATTAGTACTGGCGGGCTACTCATACATATGACTATTGCGCTTATAAGTTTTAATATTTTAACTTATCAAATCCATGTTTAAACTTGTATTTAACGTTGTTTAAATCATTAAGCAAACTGATGAACGAGACATCAATAACTAATGTATTAAAGAGAAATTTATGATATAAAAATGAACTAATTAATTTCGTCATTATTTTGCAAATAGAAAAATATATTAGACTATTTAATTTTGATTGGTGTTTTATTTACTAATTCGTGATATCATTAATATATTAAGTAAGAAGAGGTGATTTAGTGACGTTTTATGAGTTTATACAAGGATTTACTGGAGACCAAACACCTCTAGGAGAACTAGCCGCTTGGGTTGATAAAGATGTACAATTTCCAAAAGAAGAAAAATTAGCGAAGAATATTTTAAATTATTTTAAACAAATAACAAATTTAGATGATGAAATACTAGAAATAGTTAAAAGATCACTTTCAATATATGAACAAAATATTTAAACGTAAAATGAATTAGAATGAAGGAACTAATATGTTACTAAATGATTATTATAAAACGTATAAAATGAATGAATCTAATGATGAATTTATGATTGAGAAAAATAATGATGCACAATATTATGATATTTTAGAATCAATTAATCAATTATCAAATGATACATTTTGTGTGCTCAATCATTTATTTGTAAATGAAGATAAAGAAGACCAATTTGAAGATAAATTCTTATCACGTCAAAAACACCTTCAAGATGTACCAGGGTTTAAAGCATTGCGCTTCCTTAAACCTCGAACAAATCATAGACATTATATTATTGTTACATTATGGGAATCGAGACAAGCGTTTTATGACTGGCAAAATTCATCAGAATACGCACAAACACATCGTAAACGAGGTACTAAACAAGGCGTTGATAATCAAATTGTGAATCGTGATTTGTCATATAACATTAGAATAGAATTAGAAGATTTGAAAAAACAAATGCTAGATTATGAAGATATATTTTAAATCATAGAAGGGCGGACAGAAATCATTTTATGTAAATGCTATTTCGGATCCGTCCTTTTTTTATTATAAAAGATCATTTTAGTTTAGTAGATAGATACTAAAGAGTAAAATATATCAATGAGATTATACATTTGATAATATAATAGTGAATGTTAAGGAAAGGGAGTAATATAATGAAAAAAACTGATTTACTAGCACCAGAAAAATACAATATTACATCTGCAATCGAACAATATGCTTCAGACGCATCTAAAAAAGCAATCATTTATCGTGATTCAGAACATGATCATATAGAAGTGACTTATCAGGAATTAATAAAAAATGCTAATAAAGTAGGTAATATATTTAAAAAGCATGGTTTGAAATATGGTGACAAAGTTTTAATTATGATGCCAAGAGCTATTGCTACCTATGAATTATACATTGCAGCTTTAAAATTAGGTATTGCCATTATTCCAAGTTCTGAAATGTTACGTACAAAAGACTTACAATATCGTGTAAGTCATGGAGAAATTGATGCGGTTATTTCATTTGGAAAATTTATTAAGGAATTTGAAGGATTAAAAGAATATCAAAGCCTTACTAAATTTATCGTTGGTGATACACACGAAGATTGGATTTCGATTGAGGAAGAAAAAGCAAATGTTAGTGATGAACTTGAAGCAGCAGACACATCTCGTGAAGATGTTGCTATATTATCTTATACATCAGGCACTACAGGAAACCCAAAAGCAGTTACTCATTCACATGGTTGGGGTTATGCCCACCTACAAATGGCACCTAAACATTGGTTATGTATTAAAGAAGATGATTTAGTTTGGGCAACTGCTGCACCTGGATGGCAAAAATGGGTATGGAGTCCTTTCTTATCAACTTTAGGTTCTGGAGCAACAGCATTTGTTTATAATGGTCGTTTTAAACCAGAAACATATCTAGAATTATTACAAGATTATCAAATTAACGTCCTATGCTGTACACCTACAGAGTATCGTATGATGGCTAAACTACAAAATCTTGATGAATATAATTTAGAACATTTGCATAGTGCAGTTTCTGCAGGTGAACCATTAAATAGAGAAGTTGTAGAACAGTTTAAAAAATATTTTGATATTATTGTTAGAGATGGATATGGTCAAACAGAAAGTACATTATTAATTGGATTCCTGAAAGATACAGCACCTCGACCTGGAGCAATGGGTAAATCTATACCAGGAAGTTATACAACAATTATTGATGACGATGGTAATGAAGTAGAAGCCAATGTTAAAGGTAATATTGCAGTCCCATTAGACTTACCTGCACTGTTTAAAGGTTACTATAAAGAACCAGAACGAACTGCTTCAGCAAGATTAGGCGATTACTATGTTACTGGAGATTTAGCACACCAAGATGAAGATGGTTATTTCTGGTTTGAAGGTCGTAAAGATGACATTATCATTAGCTCTGGCTATACGATTGGACCATTTGAAGTTGAAGATGCTTTAACAAATCATCCAGCTGTCAAAGAATGTGCTGTCGTTGCAAGCCCTCATGAATTGAGAGGTAATATTGTAAAAGCATTTATTATTCTTCAAAATGGATATGAAGGAACTGAAGAATTAATTAAAGAACTTCAAACATTTACGAAAAATGAAGTTGCACCATACAAGTATCCGCGTTCTATTGAATTTGTAGAAGATTTACCTAAAACTAATTCAGGTAAAATCAGACGTGTAGAATTAAGAGATGCAGAAATTGAAAAATATAATCAACAACATGAATAAATAAGTACATTAGACACCGCTTTAATTAAAGTGGTGTCTTTTTTAATAGATATTAGTATGACACATTTAACCAAAATAATATTAATATTTAAACAGTTCTAATTTAAGAATGTTTTATAACCAAATTATGACAATATTATTAACTAATAGAAAACGTTTACATATAAATCTTGTCTTTTTTAGCTTAATATGACATACTCTAAAATGATTAGTATGACATATTAAGAGAGGTGCTTATTTATGGAAAAATTAATTTATGCATTTGATGAAGGTAATAAGACTATGAAAGATTTACTTGGAGGTAAAGGTGCGAATTTATCTGAAATGAAACGGTTAGGATTACCAGTTCCAGATGGTTTTACAATTACAACTGCAGCTTGTATTGACTATTTGAAACAAGGTGGTCAATTATCTGATAATGTGACATCACAATTACAAGAACATTTAAACGCATTTTCAAATCGAACAGGTAAGTCATTTTCATCACAAGAAGACTTATTACTTGTATCAGTGCGTAGTGGTGCAAAAATATCGATGCCTGGGATGATGGATACGATTTTAAATTTAGGATTAAATGACGAAAACGTTGAAAAACTTGCAAATAAAACTAATGACGCCAGATTTGCATATGATTGTTATCGTCGTTTACTACAAATGTTTGGTGACGTTGTATACGGCGTACCGATGAATCGATTTGATACATATTTTGATAACTATAAGAAGGAACATCAATTTGAGTCAGATGCAGATATTACTGCCGATGGATTAAAACATATATGTGAAAAGTATAAAGATATTTATATGGAGTATGGTAGTAAACCATTTCCTCAAGATCCTTATAAGCAATTAAAAGAAGCAATTGAAGCAGTATTTAAATCTTGGGACAATGATCGTGCACGTGTCTATAGAGATTTGAATGATATTCCTCATGACATAGGTACAGCTGTAAATATACAGGAAATGGTGTTTGGTAATAGTGGAGAACAAAGCGGTACTGGTGTGGCGTTTACTAGGAATCCAGTTACTGGAGAAAATAAATTGTTCGGTGAGTACTTATTAAACGCACAAGGTGAAGATGTAGTGGCAGGTATACGTACGCCACAAGATATTAATACATTAAAAGACCAAATGCCTGATGTACATAAAAATTTTGTCGAAGTAACAAAGCAATTAGAAACACATTATAAAGACTTACAAGATATTGAATTTACTATTGAAAATGGACAACTATACTTACTTCAAACACGTAATGGTAAACGTACAGCACGAGCAGCAATAAAAGTTGCAGTTGATTTAGTTAATGAAGGTCTTATATCTAAAGAAGAAGCTGTAACTCAAGTAGATGTTAAATCAATTGAAACACTTTTACATCCAAACTTTAAAGAAGAATCATTAAAGCAGGCAACTGTAATTTCTAAAATGGGACTTCCAGCCAGTCCAGGGGCTGCTACTGGTCAACTCGTATTTTCTGCGGAGGAAGCTAAAGAACAAGCAGAAAGTGGTAATAAGGTGATTTTAATGAGACCTGAAACATCTCCAGAGGATATAGAAGGAATGGTAGCTAGTGAAGCTATAGTAACAACTCATGGTGGAATGACATCTCATGCAGCAGTCGTTGCAAGAGGTATGGGAAAATGTTGTGTTACTGGATGTTCTAATGTAGAGATAGATACAGTGAATAAAACTGTAAATTATCCTAATGGAGATGTTTTACGTGAAGGAGATATTGTATCCGTAGATGGTAGTGCAGGTGATTTATATCTAGGGGAAATTGAAACAGTAAGTGCAGAACATAGTGATGAATTTGAACAGTTTATGCAGTGGTCTGAAGAAACGGCTAGATTACAAGTACGCATGAATGCTGAAACTCCTCAAGATATTAAATCTGGGTATGAATTTAATGCTAAAGGTATTGGTTTAGTAAGAACAGAGCACATGTTCTTTGGAGCTGAACGACTAGTAGAAATGCGAAGATTTATTTTAGCGTCAAATTATGAAGAACGTGTTGAAGCATTAAACAAAATTAAAACATATCAAATAGAAGATTTTGAATCTATTTTTAAATTATCGGATGGCCGTCCAACAATTGTACGTTTACTCGATCCACCATTACATGAATTTTTACCAGCTTCAGAAGAAGATATTCAAATTGTAGCCAAACAATTAGATGTCTCAACTGATTACTTAAAAAGAAGAATCAATGATTTGAATGAAGTCAATCCTATGTTAGGTCATAGAGGATGTCGTTTGGCAGTCACTTATCCTGAATTATATGAGATGCAAGTAGAAGCAATTATGAGTAGTGTATTTAACCTTCAACAACAAGGAATAGAATCCCAACCTGAGATTATGATTCCACTAGTTTCTACAGTAGAGGAATTTACGACACTAAAAAAACAATTAATTACAACAATCAATGATTTAGAGAATGAAACGAATAGCAAAGTACCATATTTAATTGGCACAATGATTGAAACACCAAG
Source organism: Staphylococcus sp. 8AQ (assembly GCF_902506595.1). Lineage (NCBI taxonomy): Bacteria > Bacillati > Bacillota > Bacilli > Caryophanales > Staphylococcaceae > Staphylococcus > Staphylococcus sp. 8AQ. The sequence continues at coordinate 2,002,355 of NZ_LR733871.1, read as the reverse complement.
AGCATGCCTGATTGCTGGCCAATTAGCACAACATTGTGATTTCTTTAGCTTTGGAACTAACGATTTAACACAATTGACATATGGTTTCTCAAGAGATGATGCAGGTAAATTTATAAACGTGTATACTGAAAATAACATATTACAGCTTGATCCATTCCAAACATTAGATAATGATGGTGTAGGTCAATTGATTAACTTAGCCGTAACAAATGCTAAACAAGTCAATCCGTCTATTAAAATTGGAGTTTGTGGAGAATTAGGTGGCGATGCTAAATCAATTCATCGTTTTAATCAGTTATCTATTGATTATGTTTCATGTTCTCCATTCCGTGTGCCTGGGGCAATCTTAGCTACAGCTCAGAGTCAAGCTGAAGAAAGTGAGAGATAAGGTGAAAGAACATAATGAACAAGAATTAACGATTTATATTGTTTCTGATTCAATAGGGGAAACAGCTCAGCGAATGATTCATGCAACGCTAACTCAATTTCCAGATTTAACACAAATAGAAATTAAGAAATTTCCTTATATTAAAGATGAGATGGAGTTTCTTAACGTATTAGAATTGGCACGTGAAAAAAATGCCATTGTTGTTACAACATTAGTTAATGAATCATTTAATGCATTAGGACATCAATACGCGAACGAACATCAATTATCATATATAGACTATATGTCAGAATTAATTACGATGATTGAAAAACATACGACATCTACGCCTTTAATGGAAAGTGGCGCGTTACGTAAGATGAATACAGAATACTTTAATAGAATAGAAGCTATAGAGTATTCTGTGAAGTACGATGACGGTAAACATTTTACTGATATTGGAGAAGCGGACGCATTAATTGTCGGTGTTTCCAGAACGTCTAAAACACCGTTAAGTATGTATTTAGCTAATAAAGGTTACAAAATTGCTAATATACCATTAGTACCTGAAGTTACAATTCCTGAAAGTGTATTTCAACATAAAAATTTAAAAGTATTTGGATTAACAGCAAGCCCTAATTATATTGCCAATATTAGAAAAAATCGTGCAGAAGCTTTAGGTATTTCTAAAACATCAACTTACAATAGTTTAGAAAGAATTAAGAAGGAACTGTCCTACGCTGAAGAAATATTTAATAAATTAAATGCTATTGTGATTAATACAGAATATAAATCTATAGAAGAATCGGCATTTTATATTGAAAGGTTTTTACAACAAAAAGACTAAAAGTTAAAACTATTGTGAAGTGAAGTAAAGTCATATATAGATTTGCATGCTTTTGTGAATAAAATATAATCATAAACAAAACCAATTTCTATTATTATAAAGAATAATAATTTACTTTTCCGATAGCTTGATTTAACATAATAATAGAAGACTAGTTTGCGAGATGGATTGTTAGAAAAATTGTATTAAACTTTGATTGAAAATACAGTTTTAGTGGACTGGTGTAAGTATTTATTATATTGGAGAGGTGAACAAAATGGCAAAGTCTGACAAAAAAGACGTAATTTTAATTGGTGCCGGTGTACTTAGTACAACATTCGGTTCAATGCTAAAAGAAATTGCGCCAGACTGGAATATTCATTTATATGAACGTTTAGACCGTCCTGGTATTGAAAGTTCTAATGAACGTAATAATGCTGGTACAGGTCACGCCGCACTTTGTGAATTGAACTATACTGTTCAACAACCTGATGGTTCAATTGATATTGAAAAAGCAAAAGAAATCAACGAACAATTTGAGATTTCTAAACAATTTTGGGGTCATTTAGTTAAAACTGGAAACATTGAAGATCCACGTGCATTCATTAACCCATTACCTCATATTAGCTTTGTAAGAGGTAAAAATAACGTTAAGTTCTTAAAAGACCGTTATGAAAAAATGAAAGCTTTCCCAATGTTCGATAATATCGAATACACAGAAGATATTGATGTAATGAGAAAGTGGATTCCATTAATGATGAAAGGCCGTCAAGATGATGGTAGCTACATGTCAGCAAGTAAAATTAATGAAGGTACAGATGTTAACTACGGTGAATTAACTCGTAAAATGGCTCAACACCTTCAAGAAACTGACAATGTAGATGTTCATTATAATCATGAAATCATTGATTTTGAACGTTTATCTAATGGTAAATGGTCAGTTAAAATTAAAAACCGTAACACTGGTGAAGTTTTTGAACAAGAAACTGACTATGTATTTATTGGTGCCGGTGGCGGAGCAATTCCACTATTACAAAAAACTGGTATCCCTGAAAGTAAACATTTAGGTGGGTTCCCAATTAGTGGACAATTTATCGCTTGTACAAATCCAGAAGTGATTAAACAACACGATGCCAAAGTTTATGGTAAAGAACCACCAGGCACACCACCAATGACTGTACCTCACTTAGATACACGTTATATTGATGGTGAAAGAACATTGCTATTTGGACCATTTGCGAATGTAGGTCCTAAATTCCTTAAAAACGGTTCAAATTTAGATTTATTCAAATCAGTTAAACCATATAACATTACAACATTATTAGCATCTGCTGTTAAAAACTTACCATTAATTAAATATTCATTCGACCAAGTGATTATGACTAAAGAAGGTTGTATGAACCACTTACGTACGTTCTATCCAGAAGCACGTGATGAAGATTGGCAAGTTTATACAGCAGGTAAACGTGTTCAAGTAATCAAAGATACTAAAGAACACGGTAAAGGTTATATCCAATTTGGTACAGAAGTAGTAAACTCTGAAGATCACTCAGTAATTGCATTATTAGGTGAATCACCAGGGGCATCAACTTCAGTATCAGTAGCATTAGAAGTACTTGAAAAGAACTTCGCTGAATATGCTGATGAATGGAAACCATTAATCAAAAAAATGATTCCTTCATACGGTGAATCATTAATTGAAGATGAACAATTAATGAGAAAAATCCGTAAACAAACTTCAAAAGATCTAAAATTAGGTTATTACGAATAGTAATAGATAGAATAACTCAACCAAAGTTGAACGAATACTTTGGTTGAGTTTTTTGTTTTAAGGAGTATGAAATTGTTTTTAACTTTGTATTGGTACAAAAAATTTCGCATTTTGATAATGATAAACAATATTTGAATAATCAAAGGGTGTGCCTTTATTAGTATGAAAGATTAGTTCATGTCTCATACAAGGGTCACCTTCATTTAATTCTAATAATTGTGATTCATCTTGAGTTAAAAAATCTACATAAAAATAAATATCAGAAAAACCAATGTTCACTTTTAACTTGCTTTGGATATAATCAAAAATCGAGCCTTCAGATACATCTCTATCAAGTTTACTGACTACATTTTGATTGAAATAGGAAGTTTCAATGCATAGCAATTGCTTATCTAAAAATCGTAACCTTTTAACATAATATGCAGAATCATCTTTATTTAATTTAAGATGACTTCTTATGTAATCATTAGGTACAAGCTCTTCGAAATCAATGACGATACTACTAACATTATGTCCATGTAAATTATCAGAGAAACCTTTTGTTTTTAATAAGTTGATATAGCCATCAATTCTTTTATTCCTAACATAAATACCACTTCCACGCGCTTGAAAAATAGTTCCTTCTTTTTCAAGCATAGCAAGAGCTTTAATAATTGTACTTTTACTAACGTCATATTTAATTTTTAATTCTTCTACACTTGGTAATTTATCTCCAGCTAGATAGTGTCCTTCATTAATAAACTGTTCTATATCATTAGCGATACGTTCATATTTCAACATCTATTATTTCTCCAATCTATCAATTCATTAATATTATAACAAAAATAAAATTACACCGGTATAATATCAAAAAGCGTATTTACAAATTATACCGGTATAATTATAATAATGTATGTAAAGGCTTACAAATATGTTTGTCATTGGGAGGTAATGACATTGAGTGCTAAATATAAAGAATTAGCTGAGGATATTTTAGGGGAAGTTGGTGGTAAAGAAAATATAGTCAAAGTATCACATTGTGCTACAAGATTAAGATTCGTATTAAAAAGATCAAAACCCGAGTCAAAACAAAAGGTATCAAAATTAGACGGTGTTGTAACTGTAGTTGAAAATAATGGTCAATTCCAAGTTGTTATAGGTAACGCAGTGGCATCTGTTTACAAGGAAATAGAAAAATTAATTGGGAAAAATGACGATAGTAAGTCGGAAGAACAAGAAAATAAAGGTTCTATACTAAATAGAATTATTGCAACAATGTCTGCAGTGTTTGCACCATTCATTTATGTGTTGGCAGCAGCAGGTATTTTACAAGGTTTATTGATTATTATTAATTTGATAGCACCTAGTTTTAAAAATACAGGTACTTTTGAAGTATTTAACTTTATATCATGGGCACCGTTTACTTTCTTGCCTATATTTATTGCGTTAACAGCTTCAAAGCACTTTAATGTTAATACTTATATTGCGGTAGCATGTTGTGCTGCTTTAGTTAGTCCAGATTTAGCTGGAATATTAGAAAGAATAGGTAAAGGAGAAAGTTTTAATTTCTTAGGATTACCTTTATCTGAGACAAGTTATACATCATCAGTATTGCCTCCATTGTTATTAGTATGGGCTTTATCATATGTTGAGAAATATTTGAATAAATATATTCCAGAAGTGGTACGTCAATTATTCGTTCCATTTTTTAGTATTGTAATTATGGTACCGTTAACGTTAATTATTATAGGACCACTCGCATCTGGTGCCGCTCATGGCATAGCAAGTGGCTTTAATACATTGGTGGATGTAGCACCATGGTTAGCAGGTATATTGATAGGTACATTTTGGCAAGTATTTGTCATATTTGGTGTTCATTGGGGAATTACACCAATGGTTCTTGCTAATTTTGAAGAATATAAAAGTGATGCATTCCAAGCATTTCAAACTATTGCTGTTATTGCTCAATTTGGTGCTGTGTTGGGAGTATTTTTCAAATCTAAAAAATCAGAAATTAAGAAAGTTTCATTATCTGCAGGTATTACAGGTATATTTGGTATTACCGAACCAGCGATGTATGGTATTAACTTAAGATTTAAAAAACCATTTATTATAGCTTGTATTAGTGGTGGTATCGGTGGATTGGTTGCAAGCTTCTTTAATCCAAAATATTATGCATACGCAGGATTACCTGGTCCAATAACTATTGTTAATGGTTACAGTGGAGATAATCCTACTTCAATTTGGGGTATTGTAATTGGTTCAATTATTGCGATTTTACTTCCAATTATTTTAATTCAAATATTTGGATATGGTGAAGATGTGACTGAAGAAGTGGAAGACGCAGATATTAATGCTACTCAAAATCAAGATGCAGTAAATTCAAATGAAGTGTTGGAAGAAAGTGTACAATCTCCAGTAGAAGGTTTTAAGGTATCTCTTTCTGAAGTGGATGACCCTATTTTTGCAGAGGGCATGATGGGTAAAGGTGTTGCTATTCAACCTACAAGTGAAGAAATCAAAGCACCAATAGAAGGTATTATTAGTATGGTTGCACCAAGTAAACATGCTATTGGCATAACATCAAATAATGGTGTTGAATTACTCATTCATGTTGGATTAGACACAGTGAAGTTAGATGGAGAAGGATTTGACCTTTTAGTTAAAGAAAATGACAAAGTAAAATTAGGACAGCCTATTTTAGGTTTCAATAAAGCGTTTATAGAAGAACAAGGATATGACACAATCATTCCTATCATAGTAACTAACAGTAATGAATTTAATGATGTCATAGAGAATGAATCAAGAAACGTTAATGAAAAAGATACTATTATGACAATAATTAAAAAATAAAGGAGAGATATAGCATGACTAAATTACCAAAAGATTTTCTATGGGGTGGCGCGTTAGCAGCCAACCAATTTGAAGGTGGATATGATCAAGGTGGAAAAGGTCTTAGTGTTATTGATGTCATGACAGCTGGTGAACATGGTAAAGCACGTGAAATTACACAAGATGTTGATCCTAATAAATATTATCCAAATCATGAAGGTATCGATTTTTATCATCGCTATAAAGAAGATGTGAAATTATTTAGTGAAATGGGACTGAAATGTCTTCGTACTTCTATTGCATGGACAAGAATATTCCCTAATGGCGATGAAGTAGAACCGAATGAAGAAGGTTTGAAATTCTATGATGATTTATTTGATGAATTACTAAAATACGATATTCAACCAATTATTACATTATCTCATTTTGAAATGCCACTTCATTTAGCTAGAGAATATGGTGGTTTTAAAAATAGAAAAGTAGCAGATTTCTTTGCTCATTTTGCAGAAACTGTATTTAAACGTTATAAAGATAAAGTTAAATATTGGATGACTTTTAATGAAATTAATAACCAAATGGATTTAAATAATCCGATTTTCCTATGGACGAATTCTGGAGTATTACTTTCAGAAGATGATAATAAAGAAGAAGTGCTATATCAAGTTGCACATAATGAACTTATTGCTAGCGCTAAAGCTGTTAAAATTGGTAAAGAAATTAACCCTGATTTTGAAATTGGCGCTATGATTTCTCATGTTCCAATTTATCCATATAGTTGCAACCCTAAAGATATGATGGAAGCAGAAATTGCTGGTAGATTAAGATTCTTCTTCCCAGATGTTCAAGTAAGAGGTTATTACCCAGGTTATGCTACAAAAATGTTCGAACGAGAGAATATGGATATTGGTTGGGTAGAAGGTGATGATCAAATTTTACGTGAAGGTACTGTAGATTATATTGGATTTAGCTATTATATGTCTACTGTTGTTAAATCTGATAGTGAAACAAGTGTTGAAGATAATATCGTTAATGGAGGACTACCTAATTCAGTTGAAAATCCTTACATTCAAACAAGTGATTGGGGTTGGGCAATTGATCCAGTAGGACTTAGATTTACATTAAATGTATTATACAATCGTTATCAAATTCCATTATTCATTGTAGAAAATGGTTTTGGTGCTGTAGATGAGTTTGATGAAAATGGAGAAATACATGATGATTATCGAATCAATTATTTAAAAGAACATATTCAAGCCTCAATTGAAGCGGTTGATCAAGATGGCGTAGATTTAATGGGTTATACACCTTGGGGTATTATTGATATCATTTCATTTACAACAGGAGAAATGAAAAAACGTTATGGTTTAATACATGTTGATCGAGATAATGAAGGTAACGGTACACTTGATCGTACTAAGAAAGCTTCATTTGATTGGTATAAACACGTGATTGAAACCAATGGTGAGGATTTATAGAAATATAATGGCAAATTAAAGGAGATGCAAGATGGCCTATTATTTAGTAAAATTTGTGCACACCGATATAGAACATTGGAAACAACATGTGAGAGATCATGCAATATATCTATATCAACTTGTTGAATCGGGAGATTTATTACTTTCAGGGCCTATTGAAAATAATGATGATCATCAAAAAGAAGCTTATCTAGTTCTCAAAGCAGACAATGAAGCACAATTAATGGCATTGTTAAAAGCTGATCCATTTTGGAAACAAGGATTAGTATCAGATTATACTATCGAAAAATGGACACCAATGTTTGGAAATCCTGGAAATATCGACATAACGCCTCCAACAACTCAAGACAACTAAATAATATATAACATTACAGAAGATGGAACTATACAATAATTAGAATTTGTAATTATTTTAGTTCCATCTTTTTTTGATGAGGTATATAATTTTCATAATTATTAAACCACAATTATATCGTTATGATTTATTGAAAGATATCTAATTGAAGGAGTTGTTATTCATGGATATAAATCATTTAAGAGAATTTATACTTCTTGCAAAATATGAGAATTATCTTAAGGCTTCACAAGAATTGTTTATAGCACAGTCAACATTATCGAAACATATGACTGCTTTGGAAAATGATATAGGACATCGTTTAATTGATAGAACTAATAAGAAGATAGAATTAACTGAATCCGGTAGTCTATTTCTTCATTATGCTAAACAAATTTGTCAAAATGAAGAGGAATTAAAGAAACATCTTTCATTAAAAGATGTAGATGATATAGTAACAATAAATATGGGCGCTTCTCGTTTGATGATTGAATATGGTATTACGGAATTGGTATCTCAATGTGTGAAATTATATCCTAAGGTTAGATTTAAAATTACAGAAGGCTCGGAGATAGAATTAAAACAAGCTATTGATCAACAAAAACTTGATATTAGTTTTATTAGAGAACTTTCTCCGGCCAAAAGTAATAATAGTTTTGTATATATGAAAGAACAACTTTGTGCAATTGTTAAGAATACACATCCTTTAGCTAACCAAGATGAAATATCATTAGAAATGTTAAAAGATGAACAACTTTATTTGCCACCTGATTTTACAGTAGAACACCAAGCCTTCCTCAAATGTTGTGAGAAAGAACAATTTTATCCAATTATTTCATTTACTGCTCCTCGAATGGAGAATTTATTAGAAATGGTTAATATTAATGAAGGTATTGCATTGATAATGGAGCATCAAGCCCGTTTTTATTTAAATGAATCTTACAAGTTAATTCCATTGAAGCCGGAAATTGATTCTTATATTAATTGTAAGTTACATCATGACTGCCCAGATTCAAAAGAATTAGAGAACTTTATGTCTATTGCCCGTCAATATTCAAAAAATTAAAGAAGGTAAGTCAAGAGACCAACGACTTAATATACGTTTCTAATTCAGAATACAAACACCTCTAAAATCGAATTGATAGTGCTTAGTTTCCTCGCTATGATTAAAATTATATTAATTAAAGGAGGAAACTTATATGAAAAAAGCCCTAGCCCTAATGTTAACAGCTAGTTTATTGCTAACTGGATGTGAGTCAGGTCATCACGATAATAATCAAAGTAAAACTCATACAAAAGGTGTGAATGTTTCAAAGACAAAGGTTAAAGACTATAAACAAGCATCATCTAAACTAAAGATTGATAATAAAAAATGGAAATATGATAGTAAAAATAAAGTGTATTATCAATTAAATATAAGCTATGTAAGTCATCCTCAAGCTAAAAATGTTGAAAAATTAGGTATATATGTTCCTGCTGCCTATTTTAAAGGTAAGAAAAATAAAGATGGTACATATACTGTTACTGTAAATAATGAAAACAAAGTAAATGGTTATTCAGCTAAAAATGCACCATTAGTGTATCCGGTTAATACACCGGGTTATGCTGAACAAAGTGCACCAACTTCATATAAATATAGTAATATTTCAAAATATATGAAAGCCGGATTTATATATGTAGAGGCTGGATTAAGAGGACGTAGTATGAATATCGGAAATAGTTCCAGTAGTTCATCTAATAAATCATATGAGTATGGAGCTCCATGGGGAGTTACTGATTTGAAAGCGGCTATTCGTTATTATAGATTTAATTCTAATGAATTACCTGGTAATAGTGAAAAAGTCTACACATTTGGTCACAGTGGTGGTGGCGCACAAAGTGCTATTGCAGGAGCATCTGGAGATAGTAAAACATATTATAAATATTTGAAAAAAATTGGCGCAGCAATGACTGATAAAAAAGGGAAATATATCAGCGATAAAATTGACGGTGAAATGTCTTGGTGTCCTATTACAAATTTAGATGAAGCAGATGCAGCATATGAATGGCAAATGGGGCAATATACAAACAGCAATAGTAGAAAAAACAAAACATTCCAAAAAGAATTATCTAATGATTTAGCTCAATCATATGGATCATATATCAACAAATTAAATTTAACTACTAATGGACAAAAATTATCACTTAATAAATCTAAACAAGGTTATTATACTGAAGGTTCATATGCAAAATATCTAAAAAAAGAAGTTGAAGAATCAGCTACTGACTTTTTAAATAATACTAAGTTTCCTTATAAGAAAACAGATAATCAACAAGCTGGAATGGGTCAAAGTAAGGCACCATCTAATGGTCAAAAGCCAAAAGGTAAAGGTGCTATGCCAAAAATGGGCTCTCAATCAAATAACAAAACATATAAAACTATGGATGCTTATCTTAAAGATCTGAATAAAAAAGATAAATGGATCACTTATAATAAGAAAACTAAGAAAGCGCATATCACTAGTCTTAAAGACTTTGCCAAATATTATAAAACACCATCTAAATCAGTACCAGCATTTGATGATTTAAAACGTAGTCAAGCAGAAAATAATGTATTTGGCACAAATGGTAATCATACAAAACTACATTTTGATAAAACAACGGCTAAATTGTTAAAACAAAATCAAAGTAAATATTCAAAAATGAGTGGCTGGAAAAATAAATATGTAGATAATTATAATGATGACTTAAAACAAAAAGATAAACTTAACCAATCTGTAGAAACACGTATGAATATGTATAATCCGATGTACTATTTATCTAATTATTATAAAGGATATGGAAAATCAAATGTTGCGAAACATTGGAGAATCAGAACGGGAATTCAACAAGGCGATACAGCATTAAATACTGAAACAAATCTGTCATTAGCTTTAAAACAGTATGTTGGAAATAAAAATGTTGATTTCAAAACTGTATGGGATCAAGGCCATACAATGGCAGAAACTTCAGGAAATAGCGATACTAATTTTATCAAATGGGTAGAAAAAAATAATAAAAAATAAAGTGACAATTGAACCTGAAACGTCAAATAGATGTTTCAGGTTTTAATTTATACTAAAAAATAACGATATATCGTTGACTTATTTCGATATATCGTTTATGATACTGATATATCGAAATAGAGAAAGGTGATTAATATGTTTAATAGAAATGAAAATAGAATGAACGGTCATATGAGAAGATTTGAAGGATTTGGTATGAATGGAGGACCTGGTAGAGGACCAGGACAGTTTGGTGGCTTTAGACAAATGAATGGCAAAGATAGATTTTTTAAAAAAGGAAATCTTCAATATGTCATTTTACAAATGTTACAAGAAGAACCAAGACACGGGTATCAAATTATTAAAGATTTAGAAGGAAGATTCAATGGATTCTATGCACCTAGCCCAGGTTCAGTATATCCAATATTACAAATGTTAGAAGATAGAGATTTTGTATCTATTCATAAAGAAGGAAATAAAAAAGTATATTCTATTACTGATGAAGGTACTCAATTTTTAGAAGAAAATCCTGAAAATGAAGACTTTAAGAAACGAATGGAACAATTTAAAAATGCTGATTTTGAAGGAATGAAAGCAGCACGTGAACAACTACATGAAGTGTTTAAATTATTTATGGAAGCATCACAACAAGCAATGAATGATAACGAGAAAAAAGAAAAATTTGATGCGATTATTAAAGAAACTAAAGAAAAATTAGAACAACTAACTAAATAATAGATAAGAATAAAAAAAGACACGTGATTTAATCACGTGTCTTTTCTATATTAATATATTAGTTTTTATTAACTGAAGCATCATAGATTGAATCTACTGCGTCACCTAATGCTTTATCGAATTCTTCTTGTGATTGACTAGCTCTTAAGTCACTAGCTAATGCACGAGAGAAGCTTGCGATAAGATCTTCGTTGTCTTTTAATAATTTATTAGCTTCATCTCTGCTGTAACCGCCTGATAATACTACAACACGTACAACATTTGGATGTTGAGCTAATTCTTTATATAAGTTAGGTTGAGTTGGGATAGTTAATTTAAGCATAACTAATTGATCGCTGTCTAAATTGTCTAAACCTTTTTTAAGTTCATCTTTTAAGACATTTTCAATTTCTGCTTTATCTTTAGCGTTGATATTTACTTCAGGTTCAATAATTGGAACTAAACCTTTAGCGATAATTTTTTTAGCGAATTCAAATTGTTGTTCAACAACATCTTTGATACCTTGTTCATTTAATTCTAAAATGTTTGAACGCATTTTAGTACCGAAAATATGACGTTCATTAGCACGATCTAAAGTGTCGTCTAAATCGTCAATTGGTTTCATTAATTGAACACCGTTTTGTTCTTCAGCTAAACCTTTATCTACTTTTAAGAAAGGAACGACACCTTTATCAGCTAAATAGTCTCCAGTATATTTACCTTCAACTTCACGATCCATAGTTTGTTCGAAAAGAATCGCACCTAAAATTTTATCAGCTGAGAATGATGGTGAAGTTACAACGCGTGTACGCATATCATGAACAAGTTTGAACATTTCATCATCATTGCTATATTCATCTTCATTAATACCATATTCTTTTAAAGCTTTAGGTGTACTACCACCACTTTGGTCTAATGCTGCAATAAAGCCTTTACCGTTCTTCATTTTTTCTAATTGTTCTTTATTCATACTTTCCACTCCTTAACTTAACTTTCATCTACAGTATGATAAAAATTAATCTGATTCTCAAGCGATTCAACTTATAAATTTCAAGAAAATTACACTATAATAGTATAAAGTCAAAAAATCGACTTATAATAATGTTCGTAAAGGTGGTGGGGATGATGTGTAGAAGAATACTAATCATTGGTAGTCCAGGAACTGGTAAATCAACTTTAAGCAATCTACTTAGCCATCAAATGAATTTACCACTTTATCATTTAGATGACATATTTTGGAAAAATTCAATTTCAACTATAAGCCAACAACAATTTATTAGTGAAATTCAGAAAATAATAATGTTAAATAAATGGATTATTGATGGAAACTATACAGATACTTTAGAAATGAGAGTGTGTAAGGCTGATACAATAATTTGGTTACAAGAAACAAGATTAAAGTGTATGTTGAGAGTAGTTAAAAGATATATTAAACATGTTGTAACCAATAAAAATGTCGGTGCGAATCCTAAAACAATGAGTATAGAATTTCTAAAGTACATATGGGACTTTCCTAAAGAAAATCACGAAAAAATAAAAGCGATTAAACGTCAATATCCAGAGAAATTATGGATTATTAAATAACCAACAATTATTTCCGATAATTTATGTATGTAAAATACAAATTAAATGATGCAATGTGCTAATATATAATTAAGAAAAGTTTTCTTTAATTTAATATATTGTTTGAAAACATAAAAAAGTTAAGAAATCTTTTTTAATACACATAAGGGGTTTAGGGATGAATCATAAAAAATTATGGGTGACATTAGCAGCAAGTTCAATAATTATCGCAGGTTGTAGTAATGGTAGCAATAATGGCAACAATGATCATAAAGACACTAATAAAGCAGAACAAACAGCAAACCAAAAGAATAAAGTAGCTTACCCTAAAGATGGTGTTAAAGGTATTTATGTTACGAGTAATTCAACACAAGGTGAGAAAATAGATCAATTGATTAAATATGTAAAAGATGCAAAATTAAATGCAATGGTTATCGATGTTAAAGATGACGAAGGTAATGTCACTATGAAATTTAATACAGGTAATAAATTGATAGATAAAAATACGATGGATATTGCAGAAGCAAAACCATTATTGAAAAAATTGAAAGATAATGATATTTATCCCATTGCTCGTATAGTCACATTTAAAGATACTAAATTAGCTAAAGAACACCCAGAGTGGTCATTTAAAGAAAAGGACGGCTCAGTTTGGCAAAATGGCAAAGGAGAAAGTTTTGTTAACCCATTTGTCAAAGATGTTTGGAAATATAATGTAAACATTTCAAAAGCAGCCGCAAAAGCCGGATTCCAAGATATTCAATATGATTATGTTAGATTCCCTGAAGGTTTTGAAAATGAAGCAGATCAATTAGATTATGATAAAGGCGATTATAAAAACAGTAAATTAAGTAAAGGTGACCAACGTGTAGATACGGTCACAAATTACTTAGAATATGCACATAAAGAATTAAAACCGTATAAAGTTAAAATATCTGCAGATGTTTTTGGTTATTCTGCACTAGTAAAAAATGCGCCAGGAATTGGACAAAGTTTCCCTAAAATCTCTAAAAATGTTGACACTATTTCTTCAATGATTTATCCGTCTCATTGGAGTCCGGGTGATTTCGGATTAGAAGCGCCAGATACAGAACCATATAAAACAGTAAATAGATATATTCAAAAGGAAAATAGTATTTTAGATGAATTAGGTAAGAAAAAGCCAATTTCAAGACCTTGGATTCAAGACTTTACTGCTTCTTATTTAGGAGAGGGAAATTATAAAGAATATGATGCTCAAGCATTATCTGATCAAGTCCAAGCTTTAAAAGACAATGGTGTGAATGAATTCTTATTATGGAATGCAGGTAATGACTATACTGAAGGCGCTAACTTTAATCCTAAAAAAGGTGAAAACCAAGATAAAGATTATCAAAAGGATAAACAAAATAAGTAGAAATTAAAAACACCTCTTGTGGCCAATTAACCACAAGAGGTATTTTACAATCAATAATATTGAATTAGAATAACATTTGATCGCTACCGAACGTATCATTTAATGCTTGTTGAGCTAATACGTTTAAATAGTTCCAAGGACGGTCATAATCTGGTTGGAAGAAGAAGTCTTGTACTGCTAATTGTTCTAAAGTATAACCAGCAGAGATTGCAATAGAAATAGTATTAATTGCTTCTGTAACGTCTTCTTTAGACATTAATTGAGCACCTAGAATTCTATGACTATCTTCATCAAATATCACTTTCATATGAATGTCTGTTTCATCTTGCATGAATTTAGGTCTAATAAGTTCTTTGACATATTTTTCACCTAAATTACCATCATAGCTATCTTTTTCAGTTCCGTGAACACCAGTTTGACCAAATTTATAATCAAATAATTGTAATCCTGAAGTACCAGAGACACGTGGCATTTCTACGTCATGACCTAACATATTTTTAGCAGCAGTCACACCTTGACGTCTTGAATTAGTAGCTAATGCAATATAACGGTCTTCTTCAATAGGTGCGAATGGAACTAACGTAGCGTCGCCACCAGCATAAACATCTTTAGCTGAAGTTTCTTGTTTATGATTAATTTCGATAATACCTTTATTACCTAGTTTAATTTTGCCGTCTAACCATTCAGTAGCAGGTGCAACACCTACAGCTATTAATACTGTATCCGCTTCATATTCATTTTTATCAGTTACTACTTTATTTACATTACCTTCATTGTCGCCTTCTAAAGCTTTTACTGATTCGCCGCCAATAAATTCTAAGTTATGTTCTTTACTATTTTGTTCTAAAATATCAGTGAACTCAGAATCTAAATAGGTATTTAAAATACGTTCAGCAACATCGATAACTTTTGTTTCAATACCTGCTTTAGCAAATGCCTCTGCTGCTTCAATACCGATATAGCCGCCACCAACTACAACAGCTTTTTTAGCATTAGGCATGCGTTTTTTAATTTGATCTGCCCATTCGCGACCACGCATAAATAGTACGTTGTTATATTTATCTATACCATCAAAAGGTGGTGCAACGGCTTTACCACCGGGACTTAAGAATAATTTATCATAAGATACTTCTGAACTATTGCTATCTTTTTCAACTGTAACTGTTTTATTATCTGTATCTAAATCCGTTACAGTACTATTAACATGAATATTAACACCTTGGTCTTTGTATGATTGTTCGTTTGCATAGTGTAAAGAATCTAAAGAAGGTGATACATCTTCTAAATAGCTTTGAATACCACAAGAAAGGAATGAAGGTTTGTCACCACTTTCGAATACTTCTATTTCTGCATTTTTATCTTCTTTTAAAATAGTTTGAATAACTTCGTAACCTGCATGGGATGTACCTACAATTACATATTTCATTATTACATTACCTCCTAATGTATTTATATATATAAGCGTTTATATATTGAATTTGTCTACAGATAATATATACCACGACATAGTTTTTTTATTCAGGTTGTTCTAAAATAGTAGGCATTTTTCAAAAATTCGTCACTATTTAAATGAGAAATTATATAAAAAATAGAGAGCTATCATTTTAAAAACGATAACTCTCTACATATATATATTGAATTTATGAGGTTTTTCTTAATTGTCTTTGGCTGATAAGTATTGTACCTGCAACAAGTGACAGACCAGCTAATGCTTCATTAGGTAGTATATCTTTTTGGCCAGATTCAGGTAGTTCATCTGATTTTACATGACCAACATAGTAAGCATTTAACTCTTTTGTACTGTCTACAGATGTATTTTCTTGTTTAGCATCTTCTTTTTCGTTATAGGATTTTGAACTAATACCTTGTGCAGTATAATTATCTTTTGAATTTAAAGTACTATATTCTCCAAAGTTACCACTTTTATATTCAACTTCACCATTTTTATATACTTTATATGTTCCAACGCCAACACCAGATTTATTGTTTATACCAATGATGAAATATTGTCCTTTATCTTTAACTTGATTAAAGTTTTGCAAGTCGGGATTACCACCACTATTTGTCATAGCCTGTTTTGCCACTTGGACGGCATTGTTTGTTGTGACTTCCTCAGCTTTAGCTTCACTAGCAAATGATGTTGAAAAGAGAACAGCAGTTGCTAAAACAGTTGTTACTAGTATAGAGCGTTTCTTCATAATGAAAACCCCATTTCCAATTAGTGAATGATTTAATATTTCTTACATCAATAGTGTACCACCCATTTTTTATAAATAGGCTAATTTAAAGTAATCGACACTTAAACTTTAAGTTATGTTAAAGAACTTAATAATTCATACAGATGGGACTATAACGATTTAAATTGATATTGAAAACAATACTATTGTTAAAGTTATGTAAATTACAACTATTGTGTAAATGGATATATGTTTTTGAAATAATGTAGTTTATAATAAAATTATAATGTAATGTATATACAAAAATAACAAAGGGGATTGTTTAATGAAAAAGGTAGCAGGGGCTTTATTAACAGCATCTTTACTTTTAGCAGGGTGCAGTTTTGGAAATAATGACAATGACAAAGGAAGTTCTAAAGTATCTGATGACTCAACTAGTGAGAGTAATAGTAACAGTGATAATAAATCGAATAACAATCAATCTTCACAATCTAGTAGTAGTTCAAATAATTCATCTTCAAATCATTCAAAATCACAACAAGAAGATACAAACTCTGAAGAATATTATGCTAAAGTTTGGTTAACTGCGCTAGATAGTTATAGAGGTTCTAAAGAAAGCCAATTTGAAGATTTAGAAATCCAACATGGAGATGCGTCAAATGGGCTCGTTAATCCATACATGCCTAAAAATTCTGCTCGTTTACCAGAAGGTACTCAAGTATTATTACCGAGTGTTAATGCAGCAGGTCAGGTTGTATATAAAAATAACAATGATGGCACAATCACACTTTATAATGTTCCATCACATTTCCAAGGAAAAGAATGGGTTACACCTAGTTATTCCGATAGAGAAACACAAAGAATTATAGATGAAGCGAAAACAGTTAAATTATATGATGCGAGTCAATCCGAAATTGATAAAATGTTAAAATACATGTCATCTGAAGAAGTTAAAGGTTTTGGAGAACCTATTGATGAAAATCAAGATTTTAGTGAATCAGACGATTCTGATGATAGTGATAGTTCTTCAGATTCTGAAGACACAACTGTAACGCGTGATAACGTGATAGATAAAGTTGAAGATTATGAAGGTCACAAATTAGATACTGACACATACACATATAAAGAACCAGAAAAGAATAGTGATGGAGAGTGGGGCTTCTCATTCACTGATAAAGACGGTGACCTAGCAGGATCATATATTGTTGACGAAGATGGTAATGTCACTAAATATGATGAAAATGGTGACGAAGAATAGAAAAAGTTAAATAAGCTAAAAAAGGTCGGTGCATGAATTTGCGTCGACCTTTTTGCTTTATCTATATTTATTGTTCCTACTAATGAAACTGATACTGATATACATTAATAAAGTGAAAATAATATGTGCAATCATCCACCACATGTATTCTAACCAACTAAATGTGAAAAATGATCTTTGAGCAATACTAATAAGTAAAGGGTACATAATTACAAATATAATCATTAATGGTAGATAAGCTAAATGATAAAAATGTTTAGAAATATAATACAAAATCACAAAAACAATATAAATGCTAATACCAATAAATAGGTGAATAATTATCTCCATCCAAGTTGGTACATTTTGAGGATTAGTTAAAAAATCTATATTAAGTAACAATTGAGTTAAGTGCGTATGTTGTAAAAATAAGTCTATAACGACATTACTTATTAATAAGATAAAGGAAATGATTATAGCACTTAAAAAATGGTATAAAATTTTTAAAATAAATAACACATCCTAACAGTTATTTGATAGTAATGATTTCCCTATTTACTACTATTTATACACAAATATTTCAGTATAAATAGCAGTTATGATTATTTTTAGTTAGAATTTTCGGAAAATATTTACAAATCTGAAAAATATTAGTATATTGAGTACTATCATCAAATCGAAATCATTTTATAACTGAGGAATAATGAATATTATTTTATCTAATTAATTAACAGTAATGAAGTGAAGTTCAATCATGGAAGGATGATTTGATTATGAGTAAAGCGCACGACTTAATAAAAGAAGATGAGCAATATTTTGCTAAATCTGGAAGAATCAAATATTATCCTTTAGCCATTGATCATGGCTATGGTGCAACATTAGTTGATGTTGATGGCAAAGAATACATTGATTTATTAGCTAGTGCAAGTTCACAAAATGTAGGGCATGCACCAAAAAAAGTAACAGATGCAATTAAAAAACAAGTCGACAAATTCGTACATTACACACCTGCTTATATGTATCATGAACCATTGATTCGTTTGTCTAAAAAATTATGTGATATTACACCAGGTGACTACGAAAAAAGAGTGACATTCGGTTTAACAGGATCAGATGCTAATGATGGCATTATCAAATTTGCCCGAGCATATACTGGTCGACCATATATTATTAGTTTTACTAATGCCTATCATGGCTCGACGTTTGGGGCTTTATCCATGTCAGCGATTAGTTTGAATATGAGAAAAAGTTATGGACCGTTATTGAATGGTTTTTACCATATTCCATTTCCTGATAATTATAGAGGTTTATTTGAACAACCCGCTTCAAATACTGTAGATGAATATTTAGCACCACTTCGAGAAATGTTTGATAAGTATGTCCCAGCTGAAGAAGTCGCTTGTATTGTTTTAGAAACGATTCAAGGCGATGGAGGTTTATTAGAGCCAGTGCCAGGTTATTTCAAAGCTTTAGAAAGTATTTGTAGAGAACATGGCATACTCATTGCTGTAGATGATATTCAACAGGGATTAGGTCGCACAGGTACATGGAGTTCAGTTGAACACTTTGATTTTACACCTGATTTAATTACATTTGGCAAATCATTAGCTGGTGGATTACCTATGTCAGCTATTGTTGGCCGTAAGGAAATTATGGAGACACTAGAAGCTCCGGCTCATTTATTTACTACGGGTGCTAATCCTGTTAGTTGCGAAGCGGCATTGGCGACCCTTGAAATGATAGAGGAAGAACATTTACTTGAAGCAAGCACTGAAAAGGGTAAATATGTGCGTCAAACAATGGATCGATGGGTAAAAGATTACGACTGTATCGGAGATGTAAGAGGTATAGGATTATCAATAGGTATTGATGTCGTATCTAATTCTATAGAAAAGACACGTGATCCAGAAGCTGCATTAAAGATTTGTAACTATTGCTTTGATAAAGGCATAGTTATTATCGCAGTTGCAGGTAACGTATTAAGGTTCCAACCTCCATTGGTTATCACATATGAACAGTTAGATTATGCTTTAACTACAATTGAAAATGCGATAAAAGCATTAAATAATGGAGAATTAAATCAATATGAAATAGAGGGCCAAGGTTGGTAATCTATAGTGAAAATATCTAAAAAAGAGAGTTCCACAAAGTGAATTAAACTTCGTGGAACTCTCTTTTTATGTTTTTAAGATTTTTTAGGTGAGTGATATGCATCGTCACGGTCTTTTTTAGAATGTCTCATTCCATAAAATAGATAAATGACTATACCAACAATAAACCAAATTAATGTATATAATTTAGCTTCAAAACTTAATCCCCAGAATACTAATAGAACAAGGATAAAAGTTACTGCTGGTAATACTGGATACAATGGTAACTTAAACGATGGAACAGGTAAGTCTTTACCTTCACGTTTTCTAAGTTGATACATTGCTAACGAAACAAACATAAATGCTATTAATGTTCCAGCTGAAATTAATTGTGCTAAGAAAGCAAATGGGAACATTGATCCAATAATAACGGCGACGATTGTTAAAATAACTAAGGATCTATTTGGTAAATGTTTGTTGTTAAGTTTTCCTAACCAAGCAGGTAACAAACCATCACGTCCAAATGAATATAGCAATCTTGAACCTGCTAACATCATTCCAATTAAAGCAGTAAACATACCAATAACTGAGATAGCTTGTACTATAGCTGCAATAATACCATGACCACTTTCACGTAATGCCCAACCTACAGGCTCAGCATTATCAGCGTACTGACTGTAATGGAACATACCTACTAATACTAATGCTACCGCTACAAATAATACAACAGCAATGACTAAAGACCCTAAAATACCTCTAGGCATTGTTTTAGAAGGGTTAACCGCTTCTGCAGAGTTAGCAGCGATTGAATCAAATCCAATATATGCTAAGAAAATCATAGATACGCCAGCATAAATACCTTGCCAACCACCGAAATCACCTGCATCAGTTACTTTATGTTCAGGAATAAATGGAACATAATTGCTAAAGTTAAGGGCAGTTAAACCTACAATTACAAATAATATGATAGCTAATACTTTTAAAATTACTAAAATATTTTCCATACGAGCAGCTTCACTCATACCTCTTGATAAAAGTAATGCAGTTAAAATAATAACAATGGCAGAGACAATATCAATGACACCACCATTACTACCTAATGGATTCGATAATGCTTTAGGTAATTCTATACCAAGAGGCTTAATTAGACCCCTTAAATTGGCCGAGAAACCAGATGCAACGAATGCAACGGCAATGAAGTATTCTGCTAATAAGGCCCATCCTGCAACCCAACCAAAGAATTCACCAAATAAGACATTGATCCATGAATAAGCAGAACCAGCAAAGGGCATTGTAGAGGCCATCTCTGCATATGTAAATGCAACTAATCCGGCTACAATAGCTGCTAATAAAAATGATAGAGCTACTGCTGGACCTGCATGTTCCGCAGCTACTACCCCAGGTAATGTAAATATTGATGTGGAAACGATAGTACCCACACCTAATGCAAGAAAATCACGAACACGTAAAGTTCTTTTTAAATGACCATCTTTACTTTGATAGATGGATGGATCTTCTTTTTGTGTTAAACGTTTTAAAAAACTAGACATACTAAACCTCCGTAAATAAATGAGTTATATTTAACTGTCATTTTAATAATTTATATAATAGCATAAATCGTTTATATTTTGTCTAAAAATTCTGAAAAATTAAAACTTTCCGTTTTAATTGGAGGATATTGTTGACAAAATATTCAAATATAAAAGGATAAACTTGATTATAACAGAAAATAACCCTATAAAAAGTATTTTTTTAATAAATGTGAACTATATTTTAGCTTTTTACAATTTATTCTTTACAATAGAGTTATATTGAACTTATCAATAAAATAAAGATTATCACGTTTTAATATTTTAAAAGTAAAAAATAGAGGCGATAAATGTGGCTTTAGAAAAATTTATTAGAGAGAACATATATCAAAGTAAAGAAATTGCCGTACTTCTTACCTTTGTAGGCGGATATATTGATGCATATACCTTCTTAACTAGGGGTGGCACACTGGCAGCCGGACAAACAGGAAATATTATATTTCTTGCGTCAGAGTTATCACATAGTGATTTAAATGGAGGAATGTTAAAAATTTCGTCAGTCATTTCATTTATGGTTGGTGTCATGTTCGTCTCTTTAATCCATCATCAAATGGCAACACGATATTGGAGATTAGTATCTTTAGTGCCTATCACATTAAGTTGTATTATTGTCGGGTTTTTACCTACTTCTGTTTCAAATTTATATATTCTCCCTCCACTAGCATTTGGTATGGCAATGCTTACAACATCTTTTAGTAAAATTGAGGGTGAAGGATATAATAATACCTTCTCTACAGGAAACATTAAGAATGGTGTCATTGCATTGAGTGAGTATATGTTAAATAGGGATAAGGCTCAATTGAGAAAGGCTCAACTTTACATTAGAATAGTATTAAGCTTTATTATTGGTGCCATCGTCTCAGCAGAAGTTCAACTATTTTTAGGAACTTATGCCATATTAGTTGCGGCAACAATATTGATAGTCATTTTTATATTTTACAGTTCATTAATTTATAGAAGAGAACATACAGCTGAATAACTACTAAACTTTAATTTAAGAGGTAAAAGCTATGGAAATAAAACAAATCAAATACTTTGTTGAAACAGTCAGACGTGGTGGTATGACGCAAGCATCAGAACATCTATATATCGCACAGTCAACGATAAGTAAAGCAATCAAAAGTATAGAAAATGAATACGATATAACATTATTCGATCGTTCTCAAAAGCAAATCAAACTGACAGATATTGGTCAGACATTTTATGATAACAGTTTAGAATTTTTAGCGTTATTTGAAAAACTATCATTAGAGATGAATGATGTCATGAATGTGCAAAAAGGACATATTAGAATAGCCTTGTCACCAATGATGAATGTTCAATTATTTACTGATAGTTTGAATCAATTTCACCAGTTATATCCGAAAGTGACTTATGAAGTCATGGAAGGTGGAGGTAAAATAGTTGAGAACCTCACAGAAACAGATGAAGTAGATATTGGAATTACGACGTTACCTGTCGATGCATCATTATTTCATTCAGTTTCACTATATAATGAAGAGTTATTGTTAGTGGTTAGTAAAAATCATTCACTAGCACAACAAGAAAAAGTCGATTTAGCTGAACTTAAAGAGGAAGAATTTGTATTGTTCCATGATGATTATTATCTTAAAGATCAAATTATTGAAAACTGTAAGCGACTAGGATTTTATCCTAAGACTGTAGCTAATATATCTCAAATTAGTTTTATAGCGAATATGATTAGTCAAGGTATCGGAATTAGCGTGGTACCAGAGAGTTTAGTTCGTTTAATGGGAGATAATGTAAAAGCATTACAATTAGAAAATGCAGATTTATCATGGCATCTAGGTTTAATTTGGAGAAGAGATGCATATCTTAATTTTGTAACACGTGAATGGATTCAATTTATAAAAGACTTAAGAACGAAATAGACATTTAATTTAATATCAGAACAGTAAAAAATACTTTAATGGACATGTACATTGAAGTATTTTTTCTATTACTTTTTTCTATATCAAACCTATTCCTTTTTGGAATGTTATTAATCGAAATTATGTATTTTATTAATACTTCACAAACTACTATAATTAAGTGCGTAGGGAACTTAAAACCAACAAATTAGTGACGTTAACATCATTTGAACCCTTGTATGTTTACACACAAATATTAATAAAGTATATTTAAAATGAAAGTGGATTATATGTAATTAAATATATGTATGAGGCGATAACATATGCTTTGTATTCAGTCTCATCAAAAATGAAGGAGTTTTTCGATATGAAAAAATTTGGTAAAAAAGTTGTTTTAGTTGGAGATGGCTCAGTAGGATCTAGTTATGCATTTGCAATGGTAACTCAAGGTGTTGCAGATGAATTCGTAATTATCGATATTGCTAAAGATAAAGTTAATGCTGACGTTCAAGACTTAAACCACGGCGCACTTCATAGTGATTCACCAGTTGTCGTTAAAGCTGGAGAATATAGTGATTGTAATGATGCAGATTTAGTTGTAATTACAGCTGGAGCACCACAAAAACCAGGTGAAACACGTTTACAATTAGTAGAGAAAAACACAAAAATCATGAAAGATATTGTAACTAGTATTATGGATAGTGGTTTTGATGGTTACTTCTTAATCGCTGCAAATCCAGTAGATATCTTAACTCGTTATGTTAAAGAGTTAACTGGATTACCAGCTGAACGCGTTATCGGTTCAGGTACAGTATTAGACTCTTCAAGACTTAGATATTTAATTAGTAAAGAATTGAATGTAGCACCTGCAAGTGTCCACGCTTCAATTATTGGTGAACACGGTGATTCTGAATTAGCTGTATGGTCAAAAGCCAACATTGCTGGTATTTCAGTTTATGACACACTTAAAGAACAAACTGGTAGCGAAGCTAAAGCACAAGAAATTTATGAACAAACAAGAGATGCTGCTTATGAAATCATTCAAGCTAAAGGTTCAACTTATTATGGTATTGCACTAGCATTATTAAGAATTTCAAAAGCATTATTAAATAATGAAAACAATGTATTAACTGTATCTTCACAATTGAATGGTGAATATGGATTTAATGGTGTATATGTTGGTGTACCAACTTTAATCAATGAAAATGGTGCAAGCAAGGTTTATGAAACACCTTTAAGCGATCATGAAAAAGAATTATTCAAACAATCTGTTGAAGCATTAGAAACAACTTATGATTCAGTGAAACATCTTTTAGATTAATCTATCAGAATATACTTTAAATATTTTATCAAGTAATGGGGAATCATTTTCACACTGATGTTATCGTCACGATAAAATAAATATGTGAAAAATGGAAGGAAATGAATAGCATGGCAGACAAACAATATACTGCAGCCGATATGGTAATTGATACTTTTAAAAATAATGGTATTGAGTACGTATTTGGTATTCCAGGTGCAAAAATTGATTATTTATTCAATGCATTGGAAGACGACGGACCAGAACTTATTGTAACGCGTCACGAGCAAAACGCGGCAATGATGGCACAAGGTATAGGACGATTAACTGGTAAACCAGGTGTCGCACTTGTTACAAGTGGTCCAGGAGTGAGTAACTTGACTACTGGATTATTAACAGCAACATCTGAAGGAGATCCCGTATTAGCATTAGGAGGACAAGTTAAACGTAATGACTTACTTCGTTTAACACATCAAAGTATCGACAATGCTGCTTTATTAAAATATTCAACAAAATATAGTGAAGAAGTTCAAGATCCTGAATCTTTATCAGAAGTTATGACAAATGCAATGAGAACAGCGACATCAGGTAAAAATGGTGCAAGCTTTATTAGTATTCCGCAAGATGTCATTTCAGCACCAGTTCAATCTAAAGCAATCGCACATTGTGAAAAACCTAGTCTAGGTATTCCAAGTGAACAAGATATTAATGATGTGATTGAAAAGATTAAAAATGCTGAATTCCCTGTTTTACTTGCTGGTATGAGAAGTTCAAGTGCTAACGAAACGAACGCAATTCGTAAATTAGTTGAAAAAACCAATTTACCAGTTGTAGAAACGTTCCAAGGTGCTGGCGTGATTAGTCGTGAATTAGAAAATCATTTCTTTGGTCGTGTAGGATTGTTCCGTAACCAAGTTGGTGATGAATTACTTCGCAAAAGTGATTTAGTAGTTACAATAGGTTATGATCCAATTGAATATGAAGCAAGTAACTGGAATAAAGAATTAGATACTAAAATTATCAATATTGATGAAATTCCAGCAGAAATTACTAATTATATGCAACCAATGAAAGAATTAATTGGTAATATTGCAGGAACAATTGAAATCATTTCTAACAAAGTTGATGAACCATTTATTAATCAACAACATTTAGATGAATTAGAAAAATTAAGAGCGCATATTATTGAAGAAACTGGTATTAAAGCAACACATGAAGACGGTGTGTTACATCCAATCGAAATTATCGAATCAATGCAAAAAATGCTGACTGATGATACAACTGTGACAGTGGACGTAGGTAGTCACTATATATGGATGGCTCGTAAGTTCAGAAGCTATAATCCAAGACATTTACTATTCAGTAATGGTATGCAAACATTAGGTGTTGCTTTACCTTGGGCTATTTCAGCTGCACTTGTAAGACCAAATACACAAGTTGTTTCAGTTGCTGGAGATGGTGGTTTCTTATTCTCAGCACAAGATTTAGAAACAGCCGTGCGTAAAAATTTAAATATCATTCAATTAATTTGGAATGATGGTAAATATAATATGGTCGAATTCCAAGAAGAAATGAAATATGAACGTTCATCAGGTGTAGATTTTGGTTCAGTTGACTATGTAAAATATGCCGAAGCATTTGGTGCTAAAGGAATACGTGTCACTAACCAAGAAGAACTAGAAGCAGCTATCAAAGAAGGATATGACACTGATGGTCCAGTATTGATTGATATTCCAGTTAACTATAAAGATAACATGAAGCTTTCTACAAACATGTTACCTGACGCATTTAACTAATAAAGATGAACACGAATTAGGAGTGAAATTGTTTATGACTAATGTCTTATACCAACACGGTACATTAGGAACATTGATGGCAGGATTACTAAAAGGGACTGCATCAATTAATGAACTATTAGAACATGGTGATTTAGGAATAGCAACACTTACTGGTTCTAATGGGGAAGTAATATTTATTGATGGTAAAGCTTATCATGCTAATGAACATAAAGAATTTGTTGAATTAAAAGGCGATGAATTAACACCTTATGCTACAGTAGCAAAATTCACAGCAGATACGACTTATCAAACTAAAGATAAATCATCTGAAGCGGTCTTTAATGAAGTGAAAGAAAAAATGCTTAGTGAAAATTTATTCTCAGCAGTAAAAATTTCTGGAGTTTTCAAAAAAATGCATGTACGTATGATGCCAGGTCAAGAACCACCGTATACTCGTTTAATTGATTCAGCACGTAGACAACCTGAACAAACTGAAACGAATATCAAAGGTTCTGTAGTTGGTTTCTTTACACCAGAATTATTCCATGGTGTAGGTTCAGCAGGTTTCCATGTTCATTTCGCTAACGATGATCGTAACTTTGGTGGTCACGTATTAGACTTTGAAGTCGAAGACGTTAAAGTTGAAATACAAAACTTCGAAACATTTGAACAACATTTCCCATCATATGATGAAACATTTACAAATGCTGATATTGATTATAAAGATATTGCAGATGAAATAAGAGAAGCTGAATAATTATAGTAAAACTGAGGCGTGATAGATCACGTCTCAGTTTTTTTGTTTGTCTATAAAAATAAATTATTGTGAACTTGAATTTTGAATAATACGTTGTTGATAGCTAGATAAAAATGAATAAATAGTATCTAAATAAGGCGTGTGTAATTGATGTTGTCGTGCCTTATTGTATATATAGCCCTGTATTGCTTCCATTTCTAAAGGCCGATCTGACATGATATCGTAATACATACTTGTTCCCATTTGATCAGGATAACCTTCATATATTGTCATAATAGAGTTTAGCGTGCTTTCATCAAAAGTGATTCCCTCAGCATTTGCTACTGTAATACCCTCTGAAATAATTTCTCTACAAATATGTTTAATATGAGCTGAATGCAAAATTTTAGCTGTATCACGACCTACTGCTGTTATTGAATTAATTCCTAAATTGACTAATAGTTTATACCATATTTTTTGTTCAATATTATCTTCAAGTATTATTTCAATTTTAGTTTTGTTAGTTAACTTTTGTAATTGTCTTGTTCTTGTTGTATCTTTCAAATGAAGACAATAGTCTCTATAATGCACGATATTATTATTGTTTTTCTGACCACTGATATAGACTACAGCTTGATATGCATGTTCATAAGGAATTTTCTCTAGATATCCATATCCATTTTGAGCAAGGATAATTAATGTATTTTCATGTATGATTGAAGATAATTTTGAAAGTACAGAATCTAGTTGGTATGTTTTAACGGCAATGAATAGTACATCAAGAGGTTGAATTATATTTTGATAAGGTGTAACAGACATTGTGATTGCTTCTTTTTCATTTTCTGGGAAATAATGTAATTCTTGTCTTTTTTTACCAATTAATAAAGTGTCAGGATATTTCTTTTGTAATTCAATAGCTATAGTCGTTCCAACAGCTCCAGGACCAATAACACCAATTGTCATAATATTTATGCTTTCCTTTCTTGATTAGATTCATTATACTATTGCTAATAATATAGGAAATTGAGGATGAATTGAATTGAAAACTTTAGCTCAGTTAATTGAAATGAAACAAATAGGTAACAAAATTTCAATGGTTACTGCTTATGATTTTCCTAGTGCAAAACAAGCACAAGAAGCAAATATAGATATGATACTAGTGGGAGATTCCTTAGGGATGACTGTGTTAGGTTACGAAAGTACAGTTCAAGTTACAATAGATGATATGATACACCACGCAAAAGCCGTACGTCGTGGAGCGCCAGACACGTTTGTAGTCGTAGATATGCCAATTGGTACGGTTGGTATCAGTGATGAGTTGGATTTACAACATGCTTTAGATTTATACCAACAAACGAACGCAAATGCGATTAAAGCGGAAGGTGCACATTTAGCAACGTTTATAAAAAAAGCGACTAGAATGGGTATTCCCGTTGTAGCTCATTTAGGTTTAACACCACAAAGTGTAGGCGTAACAGGATACAAATTACAAGGTAGTACTAAAGAAGCAGCTTTACAATTAATTGAAGATGCTCGCCTTATGGAAGAATCGGGTGCAGTTGCATTAGTTCTTGAAGCAATACCAAGTGATCTTGCCCAAGTAATTAGTGAAAAATTGTCGATTCCAGTCATAGGTATCGGTGCAGGAAAAGACACTGATGGGCAAGTATTGGTTTATCATGACATGCTCAACTATGGTGTTGAACGTCATGCAAAATTTGTTAAGCAATATAGTGACTTTTCAATTGGTATTAATGGTTTAAAACAGTACAATGAAGAAGTTAAATCAGGCGCATTTCCCACTGAAACACACACGTATAAGAAAAAAATTATGAGTGAGGTAAATAACAATGACTAAAGTGATAACAACGGTAAGTGAAATGCAAAATATTGCTAAAGAATATAAGACACACGGACAAACGATAGGTTTTGTACCTACTATGGGTGCTTTACACGAAGGTCATTTGAAAATGATGGAATTATCATCAGAATTTAATGATGTAACTGTAGTGAGTATTTTTGTTAATCCGCTACAATTTGGACCTAATGAAGATTTTGATGCATATCCTCGCCAAATTGATAAAGATGTTGAAATGATAGAACAAATTGATGTGGATTATGTGTTTTATCCAAGTGTAGAAGAAATGTATCCTGATGAACTAGGTGTAACACTTAAAATTGGTAAATTAGCACATGTACTTGAAGGTGCACAACGTCCGGGACATTTCGAAGGTGTTGTAACTGTAGTTAATAAATTGTTTAATATTGTAAGTCCAGATTATGCTTACTTTGGTAAAAAGGATGCGCAACAACTGGCAATCGTAGAAAAAATGGTCAAAGATTTTAATCAGCCAATTGAAATTATAGGTGTGGATATTGTTCGAGAAAAAGATGGATTAGCAAAAAGTTCAAGAAATGTTTACTTAACAGTAGAGGAAAGACAAGAAGCGGTTCATTTAAGTAAGAGTTTGAAATTAGCACGTGAATTATATAATAATGGAGAACGCAATAGTTCGGTTATTATAGATGAAATTACTCAATATTTACTTGATTACACAAGTGGTCAAGTAGATGAAGTGGCTATCTATAGTTATCCAGAGTTAGAAGAACAAACTAAAATTGAAGGTCAAATCTTTATTTCATTAGCCGTTAAATTTTCAAAAGCACGTTTGATAGATAATATAATAATTGGAGCTGAATAAGTTGATAAGAACAATGATGAATTCTAAAATTCATAGAGCAAGGGTGACAGAAGCTAACTTAAACTATGTTGGCAGTATCACGATTGACTCAGATATTTTAGATGCGGTTGATATATTACCAAATGAAAAGGTTGCAATCGTAAATAATAATAACGGTGCGCGCTTTGAAACTTATGTCATTGCTGGTGAAAGAGGTACTGGTAAGATTTGCTTGAATGGTGCTGCAGCTCGTTTAGTTGAAATAGATGATGTAGTTATAATTATGACTTATGCTCAATTAAATGAAGAAGAAATTAAGCATCATGCACCAAAAGTAGCTGTATTGAATGAACATAATGACATCATTGAAATGATACATGAAAAAGAAAACACAATTGTTTTATAACAGTGATAATTAAATATATAAATGCAAGTCCTAACAAATTAGTATAATTTATTGTTAGGACTTTTTAAATATTAATAAATAAAATAAAAATAATATAGAATAGGGTGTTGAAATGTAATATAATCTATCTAAATAGTTATAGTGGAGGAATTAAAAATTCATGAAATGTCTTAATTGTGGTCAGAATCATCAACCAGAAGATCGATTTTGTGTTCAATGTGGTGCAGAAATAATTAAACCAGATGAAGCGACACAAAACGTTCCAACAGCATCTACAATGACAGAGGACCAACAACTTCAAAGTACTTCAAAGCAATCTCAGAAAGAAGATGATGATAATAATGAACGTCAATTATATAAAAAGACGACATCGGTTCATCAAACAACGAGAAAGCGATCTACACTTGAAGAAAATGACTCATTTGTTGAAGAAATAACAGATGATAATATGTCATCGATGGAAAATTTCTTTAAAGATTTACAAATTGAAGGTAAAAAATTCTTCACCCATGTATTTAAATCTGTGGATGATATTTTTGAGAATCAAGTCACATTTAATTATCGTTTTTTATTATCATTAGTATGTATAGGAACGTTGTTGAGTACTTTACTAATAATCATTTTATCTTCAGATTTATTTTTATTTATGGCAAGCAGCTCACCTTTAAAGATAACTTTCTATATATTGATGATAATGTTAGGTAGTACAACTTTATCAATTGGCGTGTTGTATAGTGTTTTGAAAATAAGTTTAAATACGAAAGTCCAACTTCACAAGGTCGTGTCTGATTTCATTGTCGTTAATACGTTTTCAGTCATAACATTATTAATAGGATTGATATTAGCTATACTAGGCGTAACAAAATTAGCTATCATTATCTTAGTTGTTGCTTGTGTTATGTTATATATCATTTCACCGTCATATATTTTGGCTAAATATAGTGTTATGTATAGTACAAAAATCGCAAGCATATATAGTATCATTATCTATCAATTGGTAATGACAATTTTAGTTTATTTATTAGGTCATATGATTATAGAACAATTAATCAACGATTATCTTATGAAATTATGGGATAGTGGTTTTAATGGCTTACTGTAAACAATGCAAGAAACCTATGTATATTAATAATGATTACTGCACAAGATGTTATCATTCTATGTTAGCTACAAAAAAATATACAGAAAGATATTCGCATCAAATTCATGCTTCTCATGCGTCTAAAAGGTGTCGATTTCGCAAACCTAAAAAACCATTGTCACTTATAATACTGGTACTTTGTTTGATGACGATCATATTAATTAGTATTTTATCTTTCTATAGATTAGAAAACGCACTAGATAAAAAGGTTCAATTATTTTCAGATGCAATCGATCATAAAAATACGGACCAATTGATTGAATTAGTAATATCCAATAATCAACAATTAACAAATGAAGAAGCTAAGGCATATGTATCTTTGATCAATTCATTTGGTGGTAATAAAAAATTCTTACATCAATTAACATCGGCAGCATATCATTTAAAACAAAATAAAGGTAAAACACAAGATGTTGAATTAGAAGGAGTAACAATCTTAACGATACATCAACAGATTCATTTATTCGGTTTGTTTAAAAACTTTCAATTTGAAATACCACGATTTAACTTTACATTAGATGCTAAAGATAATGGTAAATTGACATATCGTTTAAATAACAAAAAGTATGATGTACGTTTAGTAAAAGGTCATATCGTTAGTTTAAATGCTGTACCTTTAGGTGAATATAAATTAGACGCGACTAAAAAAATCGGAAATCGTACATATGACGGTAATATTATTTTTAGTTTGAAAAAATATGGTACTTTAGCTAAAGAAGATTTTAGTGAAAAACGATTTAAAGTAACAACTAAAAATAGTTATATGTTTAATAAAATGGATTTAGTAATTAATGATAAAAATGTTGGTAGATTAAAAGACTATATTACTTATGGACCTTTTAGTGGAGAAGATGACTTGCTTGTGTATGGTGTAGGTTATGTAGGGAACCAAGCATTTAAATCAAATGAAGTGAATGTACCATCTATTAATAGTGATGAAAGTCCTGTTAATGTTGTTCTTACATTTAATGAAGCAGAAGTGTTTAGTAAATCTGATCCTCAACTAAATAAGAAAATACATAAAAATAAATAATAACAATTAAGAACTTGGGACATATCTTTTAGAAAAATGGCTAGTAAATGAGTTTATCAAAAACTCGTTTACTAGCTTTCTTATTTACAATACATCGTATTTTTGTGTGACTTTAAATTAAAAAATAAAACGCTTTTTATATTAGGACTAATTGTGTTACCAACTACTTACTATCTATTAAAAAATATTTTTTTAGTAAAAATATCTATTAAGGTATTTGATATATCTAAAAATATAACAAACTTTATTAAAGGTTTTTAAAAATATTTGAAATTTCATAGAAAACAACATAAATAAAATGTTATAATTTGCAAAGATAAACAATAAAATACTGGAGGTACCATTATGAAATGCCCTAATTGTGGTCATCAAATCGAACAAGATGATGTATTTTGTGGAGAATGCGGCACAAAAGTTAATCGTCAATCTAATGCAGTTACATCAGCAGAGGACGATATTAAACAAGCTGATTCTCACTCAAATAAACAACAGGCCACTCAATCAACTCATAATAGCACAATGAATTCTACTAGCAATGCCTCACATGAACAATCACAATCAATGAATCAAAGTAATGCATCTGCAGAAACTCACGCAAATCACAATCAATACCAACACTCACAACCTAACAACACACAACAGCAATACCAAAATCAAAACCCAAACCAGAATCAAAATCAAAATCCAAATCCAAATCCAAATCCAAATCAGAACCAATACCAGAATCAATATCAAAACTATAATCAAAATCAACAGTACCAACAACAACCACATCAGTATCAACAACAAACAAATCAGTTTAGTGAACAAGCTAAAGAAGTGACTCAAGAAAGTAAAGGTTTCTTCAAAAGTGCTTTTGTAGATCCTGATAGAGAGATTAAAAGTACTCATACATTCAGTTTTAAATTATTAGGTTCACTATTAGCAATTGGATTAATCGTACTTGCAATCATTCTTTTCTTAGCTATTCCAGAAGAAGTATCTTTATTTACTTCAGAATCCAAAATCGTGTTCTCTATTATTATTAGCTTAATTATTCTTTTAGCTGCAATTGTAGGTACAATATTCGGAATGACAAGATTAGTTGTAGTTCAAGCGATATCATTTAAAAAGGTATTTTCTGATTTCATATTAATTAATAGTGTCACAGTTGCAATGTTACTTGTATCTATCATTCTATTAGTTATGGAAGCATACACATTTGGCATGGTTGTCTTAATGTTATCTTTCGTTATACTTGTAGCTTCTGGTGTATATTTAATTGCGAAATATAGTGGTATTAACTTCACTAGATTTTCAAGTTTTTATGGTATTGTTATTTACTTAATTGTTATTTTTATCTTGATGAGAATTTTCGGAGAAGTAACACTTTCAAGTATTTTAGAATCATTTGATGAAACAAGAGATTCATTCTTTAATAACTTATTCGGTGGAGGTAGTGGTTATTAATGAAATATTGTAGTAATTGCGGTAAACCCTTACGCCAAGACGTTAAAATTTGTACTAATTGTGGGGCACCAGTTAACGCATCTCAGTATTCACAACAAAATTCTCACAATCATACTCATTCACAACAACATAACCAAGGTTATAATAATGCACCTATGTATCAACAATATGAACCACAACCGAAGAAAAGTAAGAAAAAAACAATATTAATCATTGTTATAGTTGCAGTTGTTTTAGCAATGTTAATTGCTATCTTTGCGATTTTAAAACATCAATTTTCACCTGAAAAACAAGCAGACCAAATCGCACATGCAGTTAAGAAAGATGATGCAAAAGGTCTAGCTAAACAAGTGACTTCAGCAGATAATAAATTGAGTGAACAAGAAGCACGTGCTTATTTAAATTACCTCAAGGCTGAAGGCGACTTAACTAACGTAGCAAACCAAATTGAAAGTAATACGAAAGAAGTTGAGCACGGTAAATATCATAGTTTATCTGTTAATACAGACGATGATAATGTATTAAATATTGAAAAAGACGGCAAAAAATATTTATTCTTTAATAACTATAAATTCAATATTCCACAAAAAAAGGTATATATTGAACCTACTGATACCGGTGATATTACTTATAAATTTAATGGGGAAAAACATCATCTTTCTGTTGATGAAGCTGAAAATAAACCAATGGGCACGTTCCCAATTGGAGATTATAATTTAAAGGCCTCTAAGAAAATGGAAGGTAAAACATTCGATGGTGCGATTAACATTACTATGAGTGAGGAAGACGGTATTGCGAAAGAATCATTTAGACAAAAGCGATTCAACGTAACTACTGAAGGTGGTTCAATGTTAGATGATATTAACATCTATGTGAACGATAAAAATGAAGGCGATGAATCTGATACATTTGGTCCTTATGATCCTGACGAAGATGTCATCGTATATGCACAAGGTACTTTAGAAGGTGAAACATTTAAATCAAGTTCTGTAAATGTTTCAAGTGCTAGTGAAGAAGATAATGGCGTATCAGACGTAACAGTCAAATTTGATGAAGACGCTATAGATGATTATTACGATAAGAAAATGGAATCAGACGATGATGATGACAGCGACAGTGATTCAGAAGAAGTAACTCGTGATAACGTTATCGACAAAGTTGAGTCATATGAAGGACATACATTAGATACAGATGAATATACGTACAAAGAACCTGAAAAAACAGATGATGGCAAATGGGGATTCTCATTTGAAGATAAAGATGGTGATTTAGCAGGTTCATATACTGTAGATTCAGATGACGGTTATGTAACTGAATATGATGAAGACGGAGAAAAAGTAGGTTCTGGATACTAAAAGTTCCAGAAAATAATTAATAATAAATGACCACCCAAAAGGAGCAATCCTTTTGAGTGGTCATTTTAATATATTTATTTTGTTATGGGAATGATTAGTTGAGAATCGTATTGTCCGCCAGTGTGAATATGATGATGTCCTTTATTTACTGTTTCGTTATGTTCATAACGTGTACTCATACCTGGTGTACTATTACCTTTTACTACTTCGCTTCCTTTGACGACAACTTCTAGTGTTTCGCCTTGTTTAAATAATGTACCTGAAGGTAGAAGTTCAATTTCTACAGGAACGACTTCACCATTATTAAGTTTTAATTCTTGTTCATGTGTATGCCAAGGTTGAGCAATGGTTGATTTTTCTTGATCTAATTCGCGATGTGAAGCACGTAACCAACCAGTTGCAACTTGACCATCTTCAATATGGTTAAAGTCAGGGAAGTGCACTTCATTACCACGACGATCTAATTTTTTAATACCTGCAAATAAATCCATATCGTCTGTATCATCTGTACTTACCCATAATTTTAAGTTCATATTACCTACTAATTCTGTATCTTTATCAAATGTATAACTGAAGCGTACTTCGTCTTGTTCATTTTCAGAATCATAACTAGTTGTATTTTCTTCAGAGACAGCATTTTGATTTAATGTTAATTCTTTACCATTTAAATATAGAGGAGTATATTCAGTATTTGGTAATGGGAATGATGTTGCTGTTTTGAATTCACCTCTATAGAATTGGTCTCTTACTTCATAAGTGACAGTTGGTGTGTCTTTCCAATCATTATCTTCTTCTTTTAGGTAATAATCGAAGAACGCTTTTTGACGTTCAAGATTTTCTCTAGCATAATAACTTTCCCACTCTTTACGACCATGGATATATAGCCATTTGTCTTCTGAGCTTGCTTGTTTAAATCCTTCAAATGAACCACGATTGTGTAAACCTTGAGTTGACCAACTTGCACAAGCTAAGATAGGTGTTTTGATTTGATGAAGTGGTGCTTGGCGTTGTTTCCAGAAATCATCAAATAATGGATGGTCTTTTTGAGCTTGAATTAAATCTTCAATATTTGGATTATCTGTCCATCTCGCAAAGATTCCTTGAATCCAGAAACGATAGAATCCTGTATCTGGAATACCACCGTGGAAAGCAACTTCACGATACATATCGTTTAAACCTTCCCATGGAATCATAGCTTTTAAATGAGGAGGATTTAATGACGCAACCCACCATTGTGTAACTGCAAGATATGAAACACCATTAGTTCCGATATTACCATTACTCCATTCTTGTTGTGCAGCCCATTCAATCACTTCATAGTAATCTTCTGCTTCACGTTTTGACCATGGAGATAAGACACCATTTGATTTTGAACTACCTCGCAATGCAACTTTGATAACAACATAATCTTGAGGGACCCAGAAACCTGGATCTGGTGATTCTTCAGGCGTGAAGCTTGAAGTAGGTATAGCGCCTAATGTTGGCCAATTAGCACCCATATTAGTTATTTTTGGTTTGTTATCTTTACCATACGTATCTGCAGACATCACTACTGGGAATTGACCTTCTTTGTTAGGACGGAAAATATTCACATATAAATTTTCGCCATCTTTCATTTCAACAGTAACATCTTTTTCCATAATCATTTCTTGATTACCAAATTGTACACTATCTAGAACAATATGATTTAAACCTTCTTTAACATCGCTAACATCTGTAACAGTTAATTTTGGATTTCCTAATAAATTGCTTGTCATATGAATCATCCTTTACATGATTTCTTTTTCTTTACACCTTCATGATAAGAGGTAATAATCAGAATTCCAATCATCAATGTCCTTAATTTGTGTAATAACCAACAAACAACGTATACTTGTTGTATAGAGATAAAGGATGTGACATTATGCCGCAAGATCGACGCGTTAGAAAATCACAGCAAGCAATCAGACAAGCATTTATCGATTTATTGCATAAACAGGAATTAGAACAAATTACAGTTCAACAAATTTCTGATTTAGCAGACGTCAATCGTAGTACATTTTATACGCATTACATAGATAAATATGATTTATTAGAACAAATGGAAGATGAGCAGGTTAATGAAATTAAAGTATTTATTGAAGAAAATGATGTATATAGTAATAAAGCAATATCAGCTGATAATATACGTACGATTATGGAGTTTTTAATTGGTAATATAGAAGAGAATATGTCGTTTTATCAACTTATGTTTAATATTGGTAAGGATTCCAATTTGCATGAGAAGCTATATGAACTTATCACAGGACATTTAAATCATTTTAAAAACGACAATAATAAAATTGGTAACATACCATTTTCTTATTTTATGAGTTATGTATCTGGAGCGGGGCTTTCATTTATACGTCATTGGGTAGAGGATCCTAACCGTATATCGAAAGAAGAATTGATTCAATATTTTTATGATATTGTCAATAACGGCCCAGCTACAATAATACAACGAGAGAAATAATAAATGAGGCAGAGACATAAAGTTCTTGAACAAGAGAAAAAAGGTAACTTCTATTGAAATAATATAGAAATTACCTTTTTATCTATGAGATTTTCTTTTAAACACTGATTATGAAATTGTACAAATAAAGATTTTGATAAAGCATCTACTTTGGAGTTTACTCTAAATCGATTAATCTTTATACATAAGGATTCCATTAATTTAGTTTAGTGATGCTTATTAAATTATACGAAAGTGCCTTATTTTTTAAATATTTTAAAGTAAAATTACATATAAATACGTAGTATTTATGGCGAGACTCCCGAGGGAACAGTGCTAGTTGAAGACCTTAGAAATACTCACAGATTTATCTGTGCTGTATTTCTGGCTGAAACTGTACCCTGGGAAAGAGAGCCATACAATACGAAGTATTGGGTATAAAGAAAGCACTAAGATGATTAAAATAAATCACCTTAGTGCTATTATTTTGGGATTTATGTTCCAGCCTGTTTATTATTACCTATTTACTGATTCGTTGCATTATAATCTTGACCATGTAACATCCATCTTACGCCATATTTATCATTGAAGACGCCCATTTTACCGCCCCAAAATTGTTCTGATAATGGTAGTTCAATATTGATAGTCTCATGGTCTTTAATTTTATCGTAGAAAGCTTCTACTTTTTCAGTTTCTTCTTTATCATTAACGTCAAAATCAATTAATAATGAAATGCCGTTATTGATTGGTTGAATACGTTCGAATGAATCTGCACCTAAAATTTTCACACCAACAATTTCAAATTCTGCATGCATAGTTGCTTCTTTAGCTTGTTCTTTTGTCATTCCAAAATGTTCCGCTTGATCTTCTCCGACTTCTAAACGTTTAATATTCGTCGCACCAAATACTTCTTCGTAATATTTTAAAGCTTCTTTAGTGTTTGGAAATGCTAAATAAGGTGATAATTGAGTCATAAAACTGCTCCTTAGTCTTTTATATTATATTGCTAATAACATCATACAATGTTCTATGTTAAATGAATACAATTAAGTACTAATGTCATTTATATTTGACATTAGTACATGTGTCATATATATTAGACATATACTAAAATTACTAGTTGAAAGGGGTATTCATATGAGTCAGTTGAATGAAAAGTTATTAAATTGGATTACTAATACATCAACTGAAAAAGATGAAAGGGAGAGAACACTTTTAAATCAAAAATTGGCTACTACATTTATAATTACTTATATTGGTATGCCTATTTTGTTACTGTCTAACCTAATCATTGATGCGTATCACCAAACAATTTCATTAAATACAATATTACTATTCATTTTCTTTTTTATAATTAATGGCGTATTGTTATATAAAACAAAATCTGATGAACTAAATAAAGATAAAGTTTATTCACCAGAAGAATATAAAAAATTAGTGAATAAATATCGAATTAAAAGTGTGATTTTGATGCTTTACTTCGGAAGTGCTATGTTTCTCTTAGGTTTAATCATAAAATATTTACAGCATACAAGTATTCAATGGGGTATGGAAATTATTACTGCCATTATTGCGGGTATTGTATTTGGTGGATTTATGTATGTTTATCAAGTAAATAAAATCATGAAAGAATATTAAACTTAATATTGAATTAAATAAAATAAAAGTAATTCCTCTGAGAACACTCTTTCATTATCGATTTATTGTATAATATTCATAAATTATATAATAAATAATGAAGGGAGTGTTTTCTTTTGATTGAAGCGGGCGACATTTTGAAAAAAATGAAAAATCAAAAGGTAAACTATGACAAAGTGTTAAGGAAAATGATTCAACAATGGGAAAGGGAAAACGAGCGTCCTAAAATTTTATTACATAGCTGTTGTGCGCCATGTAGCACATATACTTTAGAATTTTTAACACAATATGCTGATATCGCTATTTATTTTGCCAATCCTAATATTCACCCTAAGAATGAATACTTAAGACGTGCCAAAGTACAAGAAATGTTTGTTCAAGATTTCAATGAAAAGACAGGTTCAAATGTGAAGTATATTGAAGCTGAATATAAACCACATGAATTTATGAAAATGGCTAAGGCTAAAGGGTTAACTGAGGAGCCTGAAGGTGGTCTAAGATGTATTGCTTGTTTTGAAATGAGACTTGAATTAGTAGCAGAAGCAGCTATTAAATATGGTTATGATTATTTTGGTAGTGCGATTACATTATCTCCTAAAAAGAATGCACAATTAATTAATCAATTAGGGATGGATGTGCAAAATGTATATAACGTTAAATATCTACCTAGTGATTTCAAGAAAAACAAAGGCTATGAACGTTCTATAGAAATGTGTAATGACTATAATATATTTAGACAATGTTATTGTGGATGTGTCTTTGCAGCAATGAAACAAGGTATTGACTTTAAACAAATCAATAAAGATGCAAGTGCATTTTTACAACAATTTTAAAAATACCCAGAGTTAAAAGGCGAGAGCCTTAACTCTGGGTATTCTAATAAAGTTAAATCATTTTATGAATGAAACGTATAATTGCCATAATGGCGATAACTAACATAGCAAGGAAAGAGAATAGTTTAAAGCGTTTATTTTCTTTCTTTACTGCTTTGTCATCATTTTCCATCATTTCTTGTAATTCGCGTTCAATTTCTAAATCAAGATCTGTTTTGCGATAACCATGTAGCCCTTTACGTTCATCTTCTTCGTTACTTTCAGCCTTGCTATTGTTATC
The DNA here is from genome assembly GCF_902506595.1 of Staphylococcus sp. 8AQ. Lineage (NCBI taxonomy): Bacteria > Bacillati > Bacillota > Bacilli > Caryophanales > Staphylococcaceae > Staphylococcus > Staphylococcus sp. 8AQ. The sequence goes on along the minus strand of NZ_LR733871.1, from coordinate 1,962,011 downwards.
GATATTATCTTGTTGCGTTGAATGATTCATATCTTTTTCTTTTGTTTCTTCTCGCATTTTAAGAATGCCCCCCATATTCATGACACATAACATTGAGTAAGTTTTAATTTATAACTATCTATGATTACTTTAATTTATATCCTATATAAAAGACCTATACAAAGTAAAGATATTATACTATTAACTGAATTATTAGTACGCTACTTTGCATCTAATCCAATAATATCACTAATATTTTGATAATCATTTTGTTTTAAATACTGAGCGATTTCTTTATTTATTTTCTTAGTTAGACCTGGACCTTCTATTACAAGAGATGAATAAATTTGTAGTAATGAAGCTCCATTACGTATCATTTTAATTGCGTCTTCAGAACTAAAGATGCCACCAGTACCAATAATTAGTAATTCTCCATTAGTTTCTTGGTATGCTAATTTAACTAATTTTAAATTACGTTCAAATAATGGACGACCACTTAACCCACCATCTTCAACACGATTGGCTGATGTTAAACCATCACGTTGACGTGTCGTATTCGCAAGAATAACACCGTCAAAATGTTCTTTAATAGTTGGTAAGAGTGATTTTAATCCATTTTCATCCATGTCAGAAGTAAGTTTTAAGAATATAGGTACATTAATTTCATTTTGTGCTTTGAATGTTTCTAAAGCACTACATAACATTGAAAATTCATCTTTGTCATGAAAATTTTGTAAGTTCTCAGTATTTGGAGAACTAATATTCACAGTGAAGAAATCCACGTCATTTTTAAATGTATCTATAACTTTAATGTAATCTTGGTAACGGTTATCATAAGAAGTCATTTTATTTACACCAACGTTAAGACCGATTGGCGTATGATAAGCATGACGTCGTAAGTTACTAAGTGCTTTATTCATTCCAATATTATTAAAGCCCATACGGTTAATTAAAGCATCGTCTTCTAATAATCTATACATACGAGGTTGAGGATTACCAGGTTGTGGTTTTGGCGTGATACCACCTAATTCTAATGCACCAAATCCAAGGTTTTCTAAAGCTTTAGGTACTTCACAAGATTTATCATAACCAGCGGCAAGTCCAATAGGATTTTCAAATGTGATACCATGGATATTTTGTGAAAGAATTGGGTTTTGATAATCGAATAATTTTTTCATAATAGGTAATACATATGACTGTTTTTGTGTGATTTTTAGTGCATCAATTGTTAATCCATGTGCTTTTTCAGGTTCGATTTTGAATAATAATGGTTTGATTAGTTTATACATATTAACGCTCCTAGTTCATTATATTTGAGGCTTACTATCCTCAATTTAATATATTTGAAACTTTTCCTTTTAATAGACTAGCACTTTCATATTAAATTTCCTAGTTAAATTATAAAAATTTAAAAAATAGTCGAACTTCTAAATAATGATTCATTCACATAGGTGACATACTTAAAGATTAAAAGTGATATATTTAGGAAATATAATAAGTATTACAGATAAATGGAAGGTGAGATAATGAAAATAGATTGGAAAGAACAATTACCTCTAGATTATATTAAAGATATAATACCTGTAAGTGGTGGGGATGTTAACGAAGCATTTAAAGTTACTACACAGCAAGACGACACTTTTTTCTTATTAGTCCAACGAAATAGAAATGAATCTTTTTATGCTGCGGAGATTGCAGGTCTTAATGAATTTGAAAATGCTGGCATTACTGCACCAAAAGTTATCGCAAGTGGGGAAATTAATGACGATGCTTATTTATTATTAAGCTATTTAGAAGAAGGTACTAGTGGAAGCCAAAGAGAATTAGGTCAATTAGTTGCTAAAATGCATAGCCAACAACAAGAAGACGGTCAATTTGGTTTTCGATTACCTCATGAAGGTAGCGATATTTCATTTGAAAATACATGGACAAATTCATGGAAAGAATTATTTATAGAACAACGTATGGATCACATTAGAGATGAATTATTGCGCAAAGGATTATGGAATAAAGAAGATAATAAAGTATATGAACAGGTCAGAGAAGTAATGGTCAACGCCTTAGACAATCACCAAAGCAAGCCATCATTATTGCACGGTGATTTATGGGGTGGCAATTATATGTTCTTAACGGATGGTCAACCAGCTTTATTTGACCCAGCACCATTTTATGGCGATCGTGAATTTGATTTAGGTATTACGACAGTATTTGGTGGGTTTACACAAGAATTTTATGATGAATATGAAAAGCATTATCCATTAGCTAAAGGCGCATATGAGCGTTTAGAGTTTTATAGATTATATTTACTTATGATTCATTTATTAAAATTTGGCGGTATGTATGAAGGTAGTGTTAATCGCTCCATGGAAACAATATTAGGATAAAGAAAAAACACGCGTTGAGAAGGTAAATCTCAACGCGTGTTTCTCTATATATTCGACGCTACGTATAAATACATAACATTTTATAACTAGATATTGTCTTTAGTTTAAGAATAATTTTAGTTATTCCACATTTTTAATAATACTTCTGCAAAGCCTTCAGGTTTTTGAACGTAACCTAAGTGACCGCCTGGAATAGCAACAATTGGTAAACCAATTTGTTCATTGATATAGAAGTTCACATCTTGTGGGAATGAACCTTTAGAGTCAGTACCATTTAATAAAGTAATTTTATCTTCATGTTTTTTGAAATCGTCTAAAGTAATATCAGAATGTGTATATTGACGGATTTCATATTCTACCCAGAACATTGAACGTTGATATTGCTCTTTTTTAGCTTCTTCTGATTCAGGTTGAGCAGTCATCATTTTAGCATCAATAGGTGCAATTTTTAATGATTCAGCAAAGTCTTTCATACCACCTTCTAAACCTTCAGTTAATACTTTGTTTACGATATCATCATTTTTGTCTTTCCAATATTTACTATCAGGTAAGAATGTGTTGATAGGTGGTTCATGGAAAGCAATTTGTTTAACGATTTCTGGATAATCTTTTAATACGTGCATAGCAACGATTGAACCAGAGCTTGAACCTAATACATATACTGGCTCATCACTTAATGATTGTGCAAGTTCTGCAATATCTTTAGCATCACGTTTTACACGATAATCATCATCTGGGTTGGCAGCTGATTCAGGTAGTGGCTCTGTTAATTCACTTTCACCATAATCACGACGATCGACTGCTACAACTGTAAAATGATCTTTAAGTTGTTGTGCAAGTGGCATAAAGATATCACCAGTACCATTAGCACCAGGAATAAAGATTAATACAGGTCCTTGTCCGATTTGATGATAGCGTAATTTAGCGCCTTTTAGTTCTATAGTATTCATATAAAATACCTCCATTTATAATTAACAATGATTGTTGGAATATTATTCTAATCCTAATAACTTAGCTCCATTTGTATAACTTACTTTCTCTTTTTCTTCGTCAGTTAAACCTAATTCATCTAAAAATACGCCTAAACGTTCAGGTTCGATGTATGGGTAGTCAGCAGCATATAGAATACGGTCGATGCCCATTTCTTTTTTAACTAAATCAAATTGAGGTTTAGTTAACATACCACTTGGTGTTACATAGAAATTATTTTTGAAATAATGACTAACTGGATGTTGTAAATGATCTGCAAATAAAGTGTCATCCATACGTTCTAAGAAGAATGGAACGAATTCTCCCCAATGTCCAATAATCATATTTAAATTAGGGTGACGATCGAAGACACCAGAAAGTACAAGATGAATAGCATGGATACCTACATCAATATGCCAACCATAACCGAAACAAGCAAATGTTGCAGCAGTTACTTCTGGATAATTACCTTTATAATATGCTTGATATACATCGCTATTAACGGGTGCTGGATGTAAGTAAATTGGTACATTTAAAGCTTCAGCTGTTGCAAAAATGCCATCATATTTGTCTTGATCTAAGAAGCCGTCTTTAGGGCGTCCCATAATAAGCGCACCTTTGAAACCTAATTCATTGATACAACGTTTAAATTCTTCAACAGCTGCTTCAGGTTCGTTAATAGGTAATGTAGCAAATCCTACGAAACGATCTGGATGTTCTTTAATATAGTCAGCTAATGTGTCATTTGCTTGTTTACAAAGGTCAATTGCTTGTTGTCCTTCTAAGTTAGAAGGTGCACCATTACCATATGATAGTACTTGCATTTGAACATTTTGTTCATCCATAAATTTGATACGTTTATCATGGTATTTAATTTCATCAGCATCAGTGAAACCAGACTTTTGTTCTAAACCTTCAAGCATTGTTTTCATTGGTACGCCATTAGGATCAGCAGATGCTGCTTTCATTGTTTCTTTTTGAATCTCATCGATGACATAGTGTTCTTCAAAAGTAATACTTTTCATTATAAAATCCTCCAATAGAATGTATGTTATTTACATCATTTGTTATAAAGTTTTTAGTTCTAACTTTCAAAAGTTTACCAAGGCATTTTGCCATCAGCATTAATAAATGTACCAGTTGGTCCGTCCGCATCAATTGTTGCTAACTCTACAATTGGTTTAATACCTTCAGTTGCTGGTTTAGCATTGTTACTAAAATCGCCAACTAAGTCAGTATTAGTAGAACCAGGATCTGCAGCATTGATTTGCATATTTGGTAAACCTTTGGCATATTGAACAGTTAACATAGTTACTGCAGATTTAGATGAACAATATGCTAATGAATTAACATGATATTCTTGAGTATTTGGATCAGTGACCATACCAAATGAACCCAGACCACTTGTGACATTAACGACAACTGGTTGTTCAGATTGTTCTAATAATGGAACAAATGTGTTCATCATTCTTACAATGCCAAAAACATTCGTTTGATAAACTTTGTTCATATCTTCAACTGTAATATCAGCAGGTTTAGCAAATTGACCAGAGATACCTGCATTATTTACTAATACATCTAAACGGCCTTCCTGTTCTTTGATATAATCAAATGCTTTTTTAACTGATGTATCATCAGTGACATCTAATTGAACAAGTTGAGCACCAATTTGTTGTGCTGCTTCTTGTCCACGGGATTCATCACGTGAACCGATATATACTTTATGACCTTGGTCGATAAGTGATTTAGCTGTTTCAAAGCCTAGTCCTTTATTTCCACCTGTAATTAATGTAATTTTAGCCATTTGTTGCCACCTCGTCTGTAATATATAGTTTGATTAAATAGTCTCTAATTGATTCGTTTGAAAGACCGCGCTTTTCTTTTTGTAATTCAAAAGAATTGGTAGATAAAGATTTAAGTAACATATCTACTTTAAATGTTGTCCATGGTGTACTTGTATTATTGCCAAGAACTTCATAATAAAACTTAAATAATTGTAAATAAATGTCGCTATTGTAAAAGTCATTTTTATCTGTTGTGTCTTCAATACAATGTAATAACTCACTATTATTAGATTTAAATGTTAAAAAGATGTCTAGTGAATCACTAAAAATCAGTTGTTTATCACTGTTCTTGTTTTTAACTTCATACATTTCGTTGATAATGTCAGTAAAGTCATGTGCAATGATAGTTGCACATAATGCACTTTTATCTTTGAAATGACGATACAATGTTCCCATTCCAATATTTAAGTCTTTTGCGATACGATTCATACTTACTTCTTGAACGCCATGTTGGTTAAAGAGTTCAATTGCTTTTTTCTCAATACGCTGTCGATTTTCTAGGGCGTCTTTACGCAAATACATCACCTTCTTAAAATAAGTTTGTTGACAAACGGACAACTATCCGTTTATTATAAAGCCTATCATATAAAAAGACAAATAAAAGAGATGTAGATGTTTTAATAAAAGGGAAGAGTGATGTAGATGTCATTAAATAAAGAACAAAGACAAATTACAGCTAGAGAATTACAAGAGCATTTTGATGAAACGACTTTGAGTTTGAAAAATATAGCAGATGAAATGAATATTTCAATTAATGAGGTATCTCATGTATTACAGATGAAAGCACCAAACAAATTGTTTGGAAATCATTTACATCAATTTATTCATTTAGTATGGGATATAAGAGATTTAATGAATGAAAATATATGGCATATGGGTAAATCACCTAAAGAATACACTTATTTAAAAGGTGAGAAGGAAGATTATTGGTTTTTACAACAGTAATAAAGGAGAGAAAATAAATGAAAAGTATTCTAGTTATTGGAGCTACAGGTAAACAAGGTAATGCAGTTGTAAGACAATTATTAACTGATGGTTGGCATGTACGTGCTTTAACTCGTAATAAACATAATGATAAATTAACTTCTATTGAAAGTGATCAACTTGAAATTTTTGAAGGTGATTTGAGTAATCAACAAAGCTTAGAAGAAGCAATGGAAGGACAATATGGATTATATAGTGTTCAACCAATCATTAAAGATGATATTGAGGAAGAATTAAGACAAGGAAAAATGATTATTAAATTAGCTGAAAAACAACATATTGAGTATGTTGTGTATAGTACAGCAGGCGGTGTAAATAGAGATAGAACAGGACCCCATTTTGAAGCGTTAGCTGAAATAGAAAATGAACTGAAAGCATCATCATTAAACTTCTCAATTATTAAACCATCATTCTTTATGGATAACTTCCTTAGAATTGCTAAGAAAGAAGACCAACAAATAACAATACCTGAGTTTATCAATCCTGAAGTTAAATTCGCAATGATTTCTTCAATTGATATTGCGAAAGTTGCTGCTAATTTATTTAAAAAAACAGAACAATATAATCATCAAGCCATCGAAATTGCGTCAGATGAATTAACTTTAAATGAAGTGGTTAAAACATTTGCAACTGTCACTGGTCTACCTACAGAAATTAAAGGTGAATTTGTGAGTGGTACAGCTGAAAGAAGTTGGTTAGAAGATAAAGGATATGTGGTTGATTTTGAATTAATGAATCAAATTAACCCTGATAAACTATCTCTAGCACAGTGGATTGAACATGTACAATTTTAAGTAGAAATATTGTTGCGATTTAAATTAACCAATTAAAGGAGCCGAATTTATGATTAAATCAATGTGGTTTAATTTGCATGTGAAAGATTTGAATAGAAGTGAAGCATTTTACCGAGCTTTAGGTTTTGAAATTAATCATAACCCAGAGATGTTAGATAAAATGGTAGGGATTAAAATAGGCAATACGATTGTTATTTTAATTGAAAATAATCACTTTGAAGCGGTTACTAAAGATACGGTAACTTCTAATGCGAATGAAACAATTATTTCGTTAGGTGTTAATACGAATGAAGAAGTAGACCAACTTATCGAAAGCGTCGAATCAGCAGGAGGTACTATTTTAGAAAAACCTTGTGTTAAGCAAGGTTATTATGGTGCAATGTTTGCTGATCCAGATGGCCATAAATTCAATTTTTTAGTTTGTTAAATAACAAAGGCACTTAGTTTCCATTTGGAGACTGAGTGCCTTTTTAAATTTAGTTATTCATTTTCTTGAATGTTGCCATATTCTTTTCGCAAATCATAAACTTTGTCTGGTGTTACATCTTGACCAAGTGGATCAACGACTTTCATAGTTGAAAATGTATTTAACACTTGTCCTCTGATCATTTTTAAATAATCTTGTCTAAGCGCTTGTTGTTCTTGTTTTTCTTCTACACTCAATGTTTGTACTTTTTCTTTATTTGCTAATTCATTTATTCTGTTTAAAATTTCCATTATTAATTCCTCCTAAATTTGGTGAGTTGGAAAGTAGGGTACTATATACGTTCCAACTTCATTGATGATATCTTTTAGTTGTCTGTCTTTATTGATAAATCGTAATATTATATGGTTTGTACCTATTGTTTCGTATGCTTTTAAAATTTCAATTAACATTTTTCTACCTGTTCGATAGCCGCCTTTAATAGGTTTGACTGTCTCATTAGGATTACTAGATAAATCGACGAACAATATATTTATGAAAGGTTTAAAAATTTCATTATCTTTATGCCATTGTTCTACCAGTTGCTTTTGATCTTGAAAATGTTGAGCATAAAATATCCAACCATCCATATTTTGTTTAAGCCATTCTATAGATTGTTTTGAGTATCCAGTACCAAACATTGGAATAGCTTTATGTTTAGGTAAAACCTGTAAACCAGAATCTTCAATTAGTTCAAACATAGCATTTGAAATGTCAGGCGCATTTGATTGCCATAACTGTCGTAGTGATTTAATAGATGTACGATATCGTTCTGCTAGTTCATCTTCATTCACTTTAAAAGCTGGAAATTCAAACGATCGATCACCTGTAGCCATACCTAATAATAGTCTTTCGTGGGATAAAATATCGAGAGATGTAGCTGCCTTAGCTAAATGGAGGGGATGACGTAATGTAGCAACAATACTTGCTGTGCCAAGAGATATTTTGGAAGTATGGGCAGCTAAGTAAGTTAAAAATACAAATGGGTCGTAATTCTCGGTTACGTTACCTAAATATTTGCTATATAACGGATTGTCCCTTACAAATAGGCTTGAGTAATCCAACTCTTCAGCTAATTGAGCTAATTCAACTTGTTCATCGATATTAATTTGTTTCTGTTTTGGCTGATCGAACGGAATAGATAATCCTAAAGTTAAATGCTTATCTTTGAATGTCCGCTTAAATCCCTCGTGATCCTCTATTGTTGTCATATCATACCCTCCAATCTTTTCAGTTTAACAACACATATTATCTATACAACATCTGTTGTTTAAATATAATATATACCTTAATCTAAAAAAGTGCAAACAACATGTTTATAAGATTGTCGTTTAACTAACATATTTTAAAATGTGTTGCTAAAAATAAAAAATCTATTCATAAATTAACGTTTTAGAACGATTTTTATGAATAGATATATAAGTGAATTTTGAATAAGAAAATTATAAATGCGCAACATGGTGAATAAGAAATGGAAGATTTTTCTCTATAAATACTTTAGCAGTTTGTTGACTTGTATTAAGCCAGTGTTTACATAAGCCACATAGACCAGCCGATAAGAAACTAGCACTGTTGACGAGGATGTCTCGTTCATGATTAGGGTAACTATTTTCTAACATAATCGTGAATATATCTTCTAATTCTTCATTAATACGTTGATGTGCTTGGTTACAAAATACGTCTTGATTTAACTTGCAAAAATTTTGAACATCTACCATATAATCACAGATAGTCATAAATAATTGTGAAAGCACTTGTTCATTTATAAAATCTGAAACCTTCAATGTATCGTTTAAATCTTTAAGAATGGTTACTGATAGTGAATAATCCAAAATATCATATTTATCAGTGAAATGGGCATAGAAAGTAGCTCTATTCACTGTTGCTTCGTCAGTAATATTTTTCACGGTTAATTGTGAGAATTGTTTTTTTCGGGATACGGTTTGAAATGCTTCAACTAATAGTTTTTTAGTACGTAAAACTCGTGGATCTATTTTAGTCGTATTCATCTTTTTACCTACCTAACATGTGTTGTCAATCTTTATTAAATTATCTTGCTTAACTATTGAGATGTCAAAGTATTAATCTAAATCATATTAAATAGTTGATTGTAATTTGAAAATGAGGGTATGTGTAACTTTATAGTAGAAATGAAAGTTTATATTAAACAAAAAATTATAGTTAAGCAATGACCGGAATGGGGAGACAATAATGGCGGATAAATTGCAACGTGAGTTAAGTAATAGACATATTCAATTGATTGCTATTGGTGGTGCAATTGGAACAGGTTTATTTTTAGGAGCAGGTGAATCTATTCATTTGGCTGGTCCTTCAATTTTACTTACATATATTATAGTAGGTTTTGTATTATTTATGTTTATGCGTGCAATGGGAGAAATGTTATTATCTAATCTTGGTTTTAAATCATTTGCGGATATCGCCCATAAACATATAGGTCCATTGGCAGGATTTATTGTAGGTTGGACATATTGGTTAACATGGATTATTTCTGGTATGGCCGAAATTACAGCTGTAGCTAAATACGTAGATTACTGGTACCCGGCTATGCCGAACTGGTTAACGGCGTTATTTACATTACTAGTTCTCATGTCTTTAAATTTATTCAGCGCTAAATTATTTGGAGAATTGGAATTTTGGTTTGCTATTATTAAAGTTTTAACAATTTTAGCATTAATAATAGTAGGAATTGTTATGGTCATTTTTGCAATGAAGACGCCATACGGAACAGCTAGTGTATCTAATATTTGGAGTCATGGTGGTATATTCCCTCATGGTGCATCTGGCTTTTTCATGTCATTTCAAATGGCAATCTTTTCATTTATAGGTATTGAATTAATAGGAATCACAGCAGGTGAAACTAAGAATCCTCATAAAACAATTCCTCAAGCAATCAATAATGTACCTTATCGAATTTTGATTTTTTATATTGGTTCTTTAGCAGTTATTATGGCTGCGGTACCTTGGAATCAACTTAGTCCGTCAGATAGTCCGTATGTTAAATTATTTGGGTTAGTTGGTATTCCTTTTGCGGCAGGACTTATCAACTTTGTAGTATTAACTGCAGCAGCTTCAGCTTGTAATAGTGGCGTGTTTGCCAATAGTAGAACAATGTTTGGATTATCTCAACGTAAACAAGCACCTCCTATATTAGGAAAAACAAATAGAAATGGTGTGCCTTATTATGCGATTTTAGTAACATGTGGATTGTTAAGTATTTCTGTTGTACTTAATGCCATCTTTAAAGATGCAACGAAAGTATTTGTATATATTACAACAGTTTCTACAGTATTAAATATCGTAATTTGGTCTATTATTATGATTGCTTATATCGGTTATTTAAAACAAAATCCAGAGTTACATAAACAAAGTCAATACAAATTACCAGGCGGTAAGTGGATGGCTTATGGTATTGTTACATTCTTTGCATTTATATTTATTATTTTATTAATTAACAATAGTACAAGAATAGCAGTTATTATTGCCCCATTTTGGATGGGAATATTAGGTTTAATGTATTTGAGATATAAGAAAGAATCTAGAAAAGCAGAAATTGTAGATGAATAATTAAAACAAAAGCATTTAATGAGTTAATGAAAGGTAAACTCATTAAATGCTTTTTATTGATTTAGTTATTTTTTAGAAGTTTCATTAATACTTTAGCGTGATTATATTGAGTATCCTTTGCGGCATATAATAAAATAACATCTTCCTTACTTGATGCCACAAAGTCTTTAAGATATTCAAAAGCTTCTTGTTGTTCGCTATTTTCACGTAATTCTTTAGCATACTTTTCTGAAAACGCAGCATATAATTTAGGTTCATGATTAAACCATTTTCTTAATTCAGTAGTAGGGGCTACTTTTTTTAACCATTCGTCTAATTGTGCATCTTCTTTAGAAATACCTCTTGGCCAAACACGATCAACTAACACACGCTTACCTTTAGCAATTTGTTTATCATAGATGCGTTGACATTTAACAGTCATCGTATACATCTCCTCTTTTATTTGTATCTTTAGCATAACAATCATAATGGCATAAAGATGTTAAAAAATGATGAAAATTTAAAATAATTATCTGAAAATTACAAAAAATATGGTATAATACTAGCTATAGTCTTAATTGGCCCAACTTTACACAACAAATGATTGCATCAACGAATACCAACACACCTTAGATTTCATCATGTGTATAGTTAGTTCAATTAAGGCTATTTGTCTTTTTTTATTGTAATAGATTATTGGAGGCGCTAGAAATGACAACATTGAGTAAAATAAGACCAAAAGATTTTATATTTAGAGTGCTATCTGGGGTAGCAGTAGGTATTGTAGCAGGTTTAGTGCCTAATGCGATATTGGGAGAAATATTTAAATATTTGATGCAATATCATCCTATTTTTAAAACGTTACTAGGTGTTGTTCAAGCAATTCAATTTACAGTACCAGCACTAGTAGGAGCGTTAATCGCTTTAAAATTTAATTTGACACCATTAGCTATGGCAGTAGTAGCAAGTGCTTCTTATGTTGGAAGTGGTGCTGCCCAATTTAAGAATGGTACATGGGTGATTGCTGGAATAGGAGATTTAATTAATACAATGATTACTGCATCTATTGCGGTATTGTTGATTTTGTTAATAGAACACCGTGTAGGTAGTATGGCTTTAATTGTATATCCAACATTTATAGGGGGCATTGCAGCAACAATCGGTGTATTAATCCTACCTTATGTACATATGATTACAACTGGTATAGGAAATATGGTAAACAGTTTTACAGAATTACAGCCTGTATTAATGAGTATGTTAATTTCAATGGTATTTAGTTTCATTATCATATCGCCGCTATCAACAGTAGCGATTGCCATAGCGATTGGTATTTCGGGTATAGCGGCTGGTTCCGCATCTATTGGTATAGCAGCTACAGAAGCGGTATTACTAATTGGAACTAGCCAAGTCAATCGAGCGGGTGTGCCAATGTCTATTTTCTTTGGCGGTGTGAAAATGATGATGCCTAACATGGTGCGTTATCCGATTATTATGCTACCAATATTAATTACAGCCGCAGTTTCAGGGATTACTTCAGGAATTGTAGGTATAGCAGGTACAAAAGAATCAGCAGGATTTGGTTTTATAGGTATGGTAGGTCCAATTAATGCATTTAAATTTATGGGACTTGATTCTGCTTGGTTGAGTTTATTGCTTATAATGATTGCATACTTTATCGTTCCTTTCCTTGTAGCATGGATTTTAGATATTCTATTTAGAAAGGTATTTAAAATTTATAGTAATGACATATTTAAATTTTTAGCATAATAAGTAAAAAACAGGTTTCTTTCATTTAATAGTAAAGGACCTGTTTTTATTATGCTATACTTTATAAAATTTCATTTTTAATCAAAGGGTGGGTATTATGAATAAAAAAATAGAAGAATTAAAGTTAAAAGCAGCAAGTCTGACTCGCCAAACTCATGAATTAGGTATTCCAATTATGATTTTATTTGAAGGTATGCCGGCGTCAGGGAAGACACGCTTATCCAATGAACTATTACTGACTTTTGATGCAAAATACACACAATTCATCTCTACTAAGTCACCACAATATGAAGATTTAAGATATCAATTTTTACAAAAATATTGGAACACATTACCTCAAAAAGGACACATTAACATATATTTTAGAAGTTGGTATTCTCATTTCTTAGATTATAAAGAAAACGGTATTAAACAAGCATATTATAAAAAAAGTGAGAAACTAGTTAATCAAATCAAAAGTTTTGAAACAATGCTACAAAATGACAATTATGAATTAATTAAGTTTTATATTGAAGTGAGCGAAGAAAAACGACAAGAACATATTCAACAAACTAAAGACAATCCATTAATGAAATGGAAAGTTCAAGAATATGAACAGGTCATCCCTAATGAAACGTATTTAGCAGAAATGAGAAAGTTCACACATAAAGATAACCAATGGGAAGTCATTGATTATACACAACGTGAAGTCGCATTTGAAAAAATGTACAAACATATAATAGAAAGATTAGAAAACGCGATTAAGAAATCAAAACGACAACAAGCTAATAAAGATGGTGCATTTAGCAAAGATTTTTCGACTAATATGTTTGATGTTAAATTCGAGAAAATTTCTAAAAAAGAATATAAAGAAATGATTGAACCTTTACAAAAACGTATGAGAGAAATTCAATTTGCATTATATGAAAGAAAGATTCCACTTATTTTAACTTTCGAAGGAATGGATGCAGCTGGTAAAGGTGGCAATATTAAGCGAATTAGAGAAAAGTTAGATCCTACAGGCTATGAAGTAAACGGTATAAGTGCACCAACCGATGTTGAATTAGCTCATCATTACTTATGGCGCTTTGCTAAAGAAATGCCTAAAACAGGTCACCTTGAAATATTCGATCGCAGTTGGTACGGCAGAGTGTTGGTAGAAAGAGTAGAGGGGTTTGCCGATAAAGAAGAATGGAAACGAGCTTATCATGAAATTAATGAATTTGAAAAAATGTGGACAGATGAAGGTGCGATTCTTTTAAAATTTTTCTTGTGTTTAGATAAAGATGAACAACTTAAGCGATTTAAGGATAGAGAGCAAGATCCAAATAAACAATGGAAAATAACGGATGAAGATTGGCGTAATCGTGATAAATGGGATTTATATTTAGAAGCAAGTCATGACATGATTAAATATACTGATACTAATTACGCACCTTGGTTCATTGTGCCTGCTGATCATAAGAAGACTGCAAGAGTTGAAGTGTTGAAATATATTATTAGACAATGTGAAAAAGTATTATGGGGCGTTAAAGACTATTAAACTAATTCGGATTACAAAATAAATATAGTTTGTGTTTAGATGAAATGATTCAAATTAATGAAAAAGTTTGGATATTTCATCTATTTTTATGTTAAAACTAACCATTTTAAATTTTTAGAACTATTACAGTTATGTAACTAAAATGCAATCTGTAATATTACGACAAATGTAAAAGTTGAGCAAAACTCTTAAAAATCTAATGTAATATAAGGGTTTGTGATGAAATTTTAAACTAAAAAGTTTAAGTCTTTATATTACAAGGACGACATTTATATTTCAAAGTTACAAAACGAGGTTTAGTTTGTAATTTTTTGTAAGGAACGTGTAATATACAAAGCCGATTTTTATGGTATAGTGAATACCGTCGAAAGTTAAACAAAAACATTTTCAATATTGCACAACGAATTTAATACAAGAAAACATATAAAAACAAAAAACTTTTTGGAGGATTTTTCAATTATGAAGAAGACATTTATCGCATCAACATTAGCATTAACTTTAGGAGCAGCAGGTTACGCAGTATCAGGTCACGAAGCACACGCTTCAGAAACTACTAACGTAGATCAAGCACATTTAATCGACTTAGCTCATAACCACCCAGAACAATTAAACGCTCAACCAGTTCAAGCTGGCGCTTACGACATTCACTTTGTAAGTGGTGGATTCGAATATAACTTCACTTCAGACGGTACAAACTTCTCTTGGAACTACCAAGAAGTTGGTTCAAACGCTTCAACAACTCAAGCATCAGCTCAAACATCAAATACTGCAGCTCAATCAGCTGACTACACAACTTATTATAACCAAGAAGCTAGTACTCAATCAGTAAGCTCTAACCAACAATCAAGCAACACTAACGTAGAAGCTGTTTCAGCTCCAACTACTTCTTCAAACAGTAGTTCAAGCCATAACTACAGCACTAAAACAACTTCATACTCAGCACCATCAACTTCAAGTGCTTCAACTTCAAGTGCTTCAACTGGTGGATCAACTAAAGCTCAATTCTTAGCTAATGGTGGTACTGAAGCTGCATGGAACGCTATCGTTATGCCTGAATCAGGTGGTAACCCTAACGCAGTTAACCCAGCTGGATACAGAGGTTTAGGTCAAACTAAAGAATCTTGGGGTTCAGGATCAGTAGCTAGCCAAACTAAAGGTATGCTTAACTATGCTAATAGCCGTTACGGTTCATTAAGCAGTGCAATTGCTTTCCGTCAAAGCCACGGATGGTGGTAGGATTCAGTTTATAACTGGAAAGAACTTCGAGTTATAAATGATTGAGAGGATGACTATGTCATCCTCTTTTTTTATGTCTTTTTTTATTTAGCTTATTAATTTTTTACAAAGTTTAATTAAAAATTTTAATTCATTTGGTGTTTAGAGTTTAAATAATGATAATGAGGGAACATGTTCTAAAACGTATGTTAATAGGTGATAAAACAGTGAAGGTGTTGTTATGTGTTTGAAAATTATTAAAAAGACCTTGAAATTAACTGTTTTACATAGTTTGTATTGGTTTTCGATTCAAATGACATTAGCACACTTTGGAACTAAAATACCTAATTCATTTTTTGAAAAAAATGGGCATATATTTCGTATATACTCTTGGGAAAATAATGGTAAATTTTGGAATAGAATTTTAAAAGTAAACCAATGGAAGTACTTGATACCTGAAGGAAGTAAATTAAATTCTCATATATATAATAAGAATTCAATAGAAGATTTAAATATTGAAACATTAAAACAACTTGATATTGAAATGAAAAGAGCAGAATTGATTCATTGGTTGTCTATAATACCAGTTATTATATTTGTGAAATCTTCTAGATACATACAAATAATCAATTTAATCTATGTATTATTTAGTCATATTCCTGTGATCTTAGTACAAAGATATAATCGTCCAAGATTAGAAAAGTTAATTCGTTTAATTTATAAAAGAGGTTAAATACATGACTGAAAATACTAAAGTGGTTGTTATTGGTGGTGGATTAGGTGGTATATCTGCTGCAATTAGAATGGCACAAAGTGGCTATGAAGTATCATTATTCGAACAAAATGAACATATAGGAGGTAAAGTCAATCGCCTTGAAACGAAAGGGTTTGGTTTTGATTTAGGACCTTCTATATTAACTATGCCTCAAATTTTTGAACGTTTATTCGAATATAGTAATAAACATATGGAAGATTATGTAACAATTGAAAGATTACCATTACAATGGCGAAGCTTCTTTACAGATGGTACATATATAGATTTATATGAAGGAATAGAACAAACATTTTCAAATAATGACCAACTATCTTTGACTGATAAAGAAGAGTTACAAAATTATTTAGAGTATACACGACGTATACAGCGAATTACAGAAAAAGGCTATTTTAATAAAGGGTTAGACAAATTAAAAGATATTATAAAATATCATGGGCCTTTACGTTCTTTAAAAGAGTTTGATTATTTTTCTACTATGCAACAAGCAATAAATCAACGTGTTAGTAATCCTAAATTAAGAGATATGTTAGGTTACTTTATCAAATATGTAGGTTCATCTTCTTATCATGCACCAGCAGTATTATCAATGCTATTTAATATGCAACAAGAACAAGGTCTATGGTATGTTCAGGGCGGTATACATCGACTCGCTCAAGCATTGGAACAACTTGCTATAGAAGAAGGGGTTCAAATTCACACTAGTGTATCTGTTAAAAATATAAAAACCTATCATGACGACGTAGTAGGAGTTAGATTAGCAGATGGTAGATTTTTTGAAGCTGACTATATTATCTCTAATATGGAAGTTATTCCTACATATAGAGAATTATTACATTTTAATCAAAAACGTATTGATAAATTAGAAGGCGTATACGAACCGGCTAGTTCTGGATTTGTAATGCATTTGGGTGTCAGTAAATCTTATCCTCAGCTACGACATCATAATTTTTTCTTTTCCAGTAATTCAAAAAGAAATTATGAAGAAGTATTTGATCAAAAAATATTACCTCAAGACCCAACGATTTATTTAGTAAATACGAATAAAACTGACTCAACTCAAGCACCTAATGGTTATGAAAATATAAAAGTTTTACCACATATCCCATATATTCAAGATAAACCTTTTAAAAAAGAAGAGTATCAAATATTTAGAAACATCGTATTAGATAAATTAGAACGTATGGGACTAACTGATTTAAGACAGCATATTATATATGAAGATTATTGGTTACCTGAAGATATTGAGCAACATTACCGTTCTAATAGAGGAGCAATATATGGTGTTGTAGCAGATAAAAAGAAAAATAAAGGTTTCAAATTCCCTAAATGTAGCCAATATTTTAATAATTTGTACTTTGTTGGTGGTTCCGTCAACCCAGGAGGCGGTATGCCTATGGTTACTTTAAGCGGACAACAAGTAGCAGATATGATTAATCTGCGCGAAGGAACTAAAGGAGAAAAATAGTGAGAATTATTCAATATATTATTACTGTTTTTACAACGGTATCAATAGTGTGTGGTCATTTTATATATAATCATAGATATAGATTGAACCATCAGAAAACAAATAATAGCCATGATTTGAAAGAAATAAATGGGAGTAATCCAATCATAACTATTATTATTCCTGCTAGAAACGAAGCTCATAGATTACCACAATTACTGGAATCCTTATTAACGCAAACTGGAAATTTTAAAGTGATTGTCATGGATGATGGTTCTACAGATGACACAGTCAACGTTGCAAAAGCATATCAAGTTGAGGTTCATCAAGTTCAATATTCCATTGAAGATAAATGGCGTGGTAAATCACGCGTATGTTATGAAGGAATCAAGTATTGTAATAGTAAATTAGTAATGTTTGTGGATGCAGATGTAGTATTTGAAAATAACGAAGTCATTGAGAAACTTATTCATACTTATCATCATCAAGACGATAAAGGGTTACTAAGTGTTCAACCTTATCATAAAACACGAAACACATATGAAAGTTTATCAGCAATTTTTAATTTAATGACTGTAGTAGGTATGAATCACTTCTCGTCTTTAAAGAAACAGAAGGACAATAATATAGCATTTGGGCCAATATTGTTAACTAACATAGATGACTATTTAGCTACTAATGGGCATCTGAATGCAGAACACAGTATTATTGAAGGCTTTGCAATTGGCCAAGCTTATCAACAACTCAATTTACCTGTCACACTTTATGAAGGAAAAGGCAATATTCATTTTAGAATGTACGAAGAGGGGTTGAATGCATTAGTTAAAGGTTGGACCAAGCATTTATCTGTAGGTGCTAATCAGACAGAGTCACGCATA
This sequence comes from Staphylococcus sp. 8AQ, assembly GCF_902506595.1. NCBI lineage: Bacteria > Bacillati > Bacillota > Bacilli > Caryophanales > Staphylococcaceae > Staphylococcus > Staphylococcus sp. 8AQ. The sequence goes on along the minus strand of NZ_LR733871.1, from coordinate 1,943,429 downwards.
ATGTTTGCTATAATGATTTGGCTATTTGGTTCTATAATGACTAGTTTAGGAATAATATTTAGTTGTATTTATAAACCTATTTCAAAATTTAAAATGTTAACGCTATACTTTATCTATACAATTCAGTTTATTCAATTGCATCGACGTGTTGGTAATTTTTCTAGGATATTGTTATGTTTACATCCATTACTATTTTTATTTTTCTGTAGTATTTTTGGGAAATCATTATGGCATACATATATTTTGAAAAAGGTTGAATGGAAAGGTAGACACTTTGACATTCATTAAAGTGAATAGTATTAAAGCAACAGGAGGTCAAATAATGACAACGATTAATGAAAGTTATAAATATTGCCATCAAATTATGAAAAAGTATTCTAAAAGTTTTTCTTATGCGTTTGATTTATTACCTGAACATGAGAGGCGTGCGATATGGGCAGTATATGCAGTATGCCGAATTATAGATGATAGTATTGATGAAGAACAAGACCCTGAAAAGTTACAAGCTATTAAAGAAGATATTCAATTAATTGAGGCACAAGAAGTTCAGTCAATTGATCAATTCAAAAGTGATGAGCTTATTATGTTAGCTTTTTTAGATGCGTCAAAACAATACAAAATGGAATATCAATCATTATATAATCTTATTCATGCTGTATCAGAAGATGAAGATTTTGAAATGTTTAAAGAAGATAAAGATTTGATGGGATATTGTTATGGTGTAGCTGGCACAGTAGGTGAAATATTGACACCTATTTTGACTGAACATCCCGATGAAGAAACTTATGAAGTATCGAGACAATTAGGAGAAGCTTTACAATTAACTAATATTTTACGTGACGTTGGTGAAGATTTTGAAAAAGGTAGAATTTACTTTAGTCAATCAATGATTAATCAATTTGATGTAGATATAAAACATGCCTTCCATAATCAACCTACACAAAATTATATTCAATTATGGGAACATTACGCTCAAATTGCAGAAAAAGATTATCAATATACTTTAGATCATTTGGAAGTATATAAACCTGAAGCAAGACCAATTATAGAATTAGCAGCACTCATTTATAAAGGAATTATTGATGAAGCACGACAACACGATTATCCATTACATCGTCGAGTTTATGTTTCTAGAATTAAAAAATTAAAGATATATAGACAGATTAAAAATAAATATCAAGAATAGGATGAATGCGAATTGAATATTGCTGTAATAGGTGCAGGTGTAACTGGATTAGCCTCGGCAGCTCGACTAGCCGCAAAAGGACATCAAGTCACACTATTTGAAAAGAATAATAAAATTGGTGGACGAATGAATCAATTTACGAAAGATGGTTTTACCTTTGATATGGGTCCCACTATTGTAATGGTGCCTGAAGTATACAAAGCAGTGTTTGAGGATTGCGGACAGCGTTTTGAAGATTACGTTGAAATGGAACAATTACGATACATTTATGACGTCTACTTTGATAAAGATGACAAAGTACGTGTACCTACTGATTTAGCTGAATTACATGATACGTTAGAACAGATTGAACCAGGAACAACACACGGATTTATGAAATTCTTAACTGATATTTATAAACGATATGAGGTTGCGAGAAAATACTTTTTAGAACGTACATACAGAAAACCATCTGACTTTTATAATATGACATCATTGATTCAAGGATATAAATTAAAAACATTGAATCATGCTGACAACCTAATTGGTCAATATGTAGATAATGAAAAAATTCAAAAATTACTAGCCTTTCAAATGTTATATATAGGAATAGATCCTAAACGAGGTCCATCATTATACTCTATCATACCGATGATTGAAATGATGTTTGGTGTTCATTTCATTAAAGGTGGAATGTACGGCATGGTTAAAGGATTACAAAAGTTAAACGAAGACTTAGGTGTCGATATTCAATGTAATGCAGATATTGAAGAAATTATTATAGATCCTAAATATAAGACAGCAGATGGTGTCAAAGTAAATGGTTTGGTCCAGCGTTTTGACAAAGTATTATGTACAGCTGACTTTCCTTATGCAGCACAAGAATTAATGCCTAAACATGCACCTATTAAAAAATATCCACCTCAAAAGATAGACAAATTGGATTACTCTTGCTCTGCTTTTCTAATGTATATTGGAATAGATAAAGATATTACAGAAGATGTGTTATTGCATAATGTCATATTTTCTAATCATTTCAGACAAAATATTGAAGAGATTTTTGGCGGTGATATATCAAAAGATCCTTCATTATATTTATATGTACCAAAAATAGGAGATCAATCATTAGCACCAGAAGGTCAAACAGGGCTATACGTTCTTATGCCAACGCCAGAACTTAAAACAGGACAATTAGAGTGGGATAACGAAAATTTTATAAATGAAGTTAAAGATATTATTTATCGTAAACTGGAAACGATTCCTACATTAGAAAGTATTAAGGAACACGTCATATCAGAAACGATTTTTACTCCAGAAGATTTTGAAAGTAAATTTAATGCTAAATTCGGTACTGCATTCGGTTTAATGCCGACATTATCACAGAGTAATTACTTTAGACCACCTAATGTTTCTAAAGACTATCAAGATTTATACTTTGCAGGTGCAAGTACCCATCCGGGAGCAGGCGTACCTATCGTATTAACTAGTGCTAAAATTACAGTTGATGAAATACTTAAAGATATAGATAATCAGATTTAAATTAAAAGTTAGCGGAGTGTAATAACTCTGTTAGCTTTTTTTGATTAAATCATCTAAAAATTAAGAATATTGACAATATTTTAACGGTTGATAAAATGAATGTACTAATAGATGATTATAAAAATAGTTGAATAATGTATAAAGGGGGCGTTTTAAGTTGAAAATGTCGAATCGATTAGCGGCTATCCCTGAGAGTTATTTTGGAAAAACGATGGGACGTAAAATTGAACATGGACCATTACCATTAATCAACATGGCTGTTGGTATTCCAGATGGAGAAACACCACAAGGTATTATTAACCACTTTGCTGAAGCATTAAAAATACCTGAAAATCAAAAATATGGTGCCTTTCACGGTAAAGATACTTTTAAACAAGCTATTGTAGATTTTTATCTAAGACACTACGGGGTCAAATTAGATAAAGATGAAGAAGTATGTATACTATATGGTACAAAAAATGGGTTAGTTGCATTACCAACATGTCTAGCAAATCCAGGTGACAACGTCTTATTACCAGATCCAGGATATACGGATTATTTGGCAGGTGTGATGCTAGCTAACGCTAACCCAGTTCCATTAAATTTAGAACCGCCGTATTATTTACCAAATTGGGATGCAGTGGATGCGGAAATATTAGAAAAAGCAAAGTTAGTTTATTTAACCTATCCTAATAATCCTACAGGTTCAACTGCTACGAAATCAGTGTTTGATGAAGCAATACAAAAATTTAAATATACTGATACCAAAATCATTCATGATTTTGCATACAGCGCATTTGGTTTTGATGCTAAAAATCCAAGTATTTTATCTTCAGAAAATGGAAAGGATGTAGCAGTAGAAATCTTCTCATTATCTAAAGGATACAACATGTCAGGATTTAGAGTAGGTTTCGCAGTAGGTAATCGTGACATGATTCAAGCTTTGAAAAAATATCAAACACATACAAATGCTGGTATGTTTGGGGCGTTACAAGATGCAGCTACTTATGCATTAAATTATTATGATGACTTTTTAGAAGAACAAAATGCCACATTTAAACGAAGACGAGATATCTTTGAGAATAAATTAGAGGAAGCGGGAATACCATTTGTTCATTCAACAGGAGGCATTTATTGCTGGTTGAAGACCCCACCTCAATACGATAGTGAAGCGTTTGAACAGATGTTATTAAAAGAACAATCAATTTTAGTCGCACCTGGTATACCATTTGGTGACAATGGAAAGTATTATGTCAGACTTTCATTAGCATTATCTGAAGAACAACTTGAAACAGCAGCAAAACGATTATCAACATTAACCAATTTATATGAAAAATAATGTGTAGGGGATGTTAGTATGACTAAAATAAAAATAATGAGTGTACGTGATGAGGATATTGTCTATATTGAAGATTGGGCTAAGAAGAATAACGTTGAATATGAACTATCACGTCATCCTTTAACAGACGATAATATAGATGAAGTAGAAGGATTTGATGGACTATCACTTTCACAACAAATACCTATCTCTGAAGAAGTATTTGTGAAGTTAAAATCATTTGGTATTAAGCAAATCGCTCAAAGAAGTGCGGGATTCGATACGTATGATTTAGAATTGGCATCAAAATATGACATCATTGTTTCCAATGTACCGTCATATTCACCTAGTTCAATTGCTGAATTTGCAGTGACGCAAGCAATTAATGTAGTAAGAAACTTTAACGCAATCCAAAATAAAATGAACGTTCATGATTTTAGATGGGAACCTTCAATATTGTCAAAATCAATAAGTGAATTAAAAGTAGCAGTTATTGGAACAGGTAGAATAGGCAGTATTGCTGCTAAGATTTTCGCACAAGGATATGGTTGTGAAGTTGTAGCATATGATCCATATCCAAATGAACAAAATGAAAAATATGTAACGTATCAACCTACATTACAAGAAGCAATTGAAGGTGCAGATATAGTGACATTGCATGTGCCTGCTACAAAATACAACCACCATTTATTTGATAAACACATATTTTCTCATTTTAAAAAAGGAGCTGTATTTGTAAACTGTGCTAGAGGCTCATTAGTAGATACCAATGCATTATTATCTAGTATAGATAGTGGACAAATCAAAGGAGCTGCTTTAGATACGTATGAATTTGAACGTGGATTATTCCCTAGTGATCAACGTGAACAACAGTTTAATGATCAATTATTGCAACAATTAATTGATAGAGAAGATATCATTATTACGCCGCATATTGCATTTTATACAGATGCTGCAGTAAAAAATTTAATCGTTGATGCATTAGATGCAACATTAGAAGTACTACAAACTGGAACAACACACTTACGAGTAAATTAAAAATGGGGGGATTGAGACATAAACCCCAAAATAAAAGCACTAAGGTGATTAAAAATAAATCATCTTAGTGCTTTATCTATACTCAATGCTTTATTTGAATTATTTAACATCGTAACCTTGATCTTCAATAGCATCTTTCATGTCTGATAATTGTACTTTATCTTCATCATAATCGACACGTACTTGACCATTGTCTAAATTAACTTCTGCTGCAGAAACACCATTGATTTTTGCTAGTGCAGATTCAACTGCATTTTTGCAATGATCGCAACTCATACCTTCTACATTTATAATTTTTTGTTCCATTTTATTCACCTCTATAAATTAATGACTTACTTCTATTTTATTACTATATTGCATAACTTGAAAGGAAATTACATATCAGTTAGTGTTGAAATTATTTTATAATACGTTTTAATCTTAGGGCATTTGTGACTACACTGACAGAACTAAGTGCCATTGCAGCACCAGCAATCCAAGGGGCGAGTAGGCCTAATGCTGCAATAGGGATGCCGGCTATATTATAACCAAATGCCCAAATTAAATTTTGTCGTATGTTACGCATTGTTAATTGGCTAATGTTTAATGTTTTAGGCAGTAAGGATAAATCACCACCTAAAATTGTAATGTCGGCAGCTTCAATAGCAACTTCAGTTCCAGTACCCATCGCTATACCAATATTTGCTGTTACAAGCGCAGGCGCATCGTTAACGCCATCTCCAACCATGGCAACTTGTTTGCCTTCCTTTTGTAATTGTGTTATATGTGCAGATTTTTCGTCAGGAAGTACATTTGCTATAACACGATCAATACCCACTTGTTTTGCAATAGCTTGAGCAGTATTATCATTGTCACCTGTTAGCATAACAACATTAATATTCATATCGTGTAATCGACGAATTGATTCAATTGCATTGTCTTTAATAGTATCTGCTACTGCTATCAGACCTTGATAAACGCCGTTAATAGCGATAAGCATGGCAGTTTTACCATTGCTCTCCCAATCTGTCATTTTAGATTCAATATGATTTGAGAGTTCAACATTATTTGATGTCATTAACTGGCGATTACCTACTAGAACTTGTTTTTGACTAACAGATGCTTCTATTCCATGACCAGGCAGTGCATTAAATGTATCTGTATTTATTAAGTTGATATTATTTGTTTGAGCATAATCAACAATTGCTTTTGCAAGAGGGTGTTCAGAAGCATATTCTGCACTTGCAAGTAATTGTAACGTTTCGTTATCACCCTCAAAATCAGTTACAACAGGCTTACCATTTGTAATAGTACCTGTTTTATCTAATACGATAGTATCAATATTTTGTGCTTGTTCAACGTATTGACCACCTTTAAATAAGATGCCTTTTTCAGCAGCACGACCAGTACCTACCATAATAGATGTTGGAGTTGCCAATCCTAATGAACATGGACAAGCGATCACTAGCACTGAAATAGCGGCTACAAGTGCTGGTTCAAATTGTCCGAAATGTACTAACGTAATCCAAATAATAAATGTGAGTAAAGCAATACCTATAACAGTAGGTACAAAATATCCAGAAATTTGATCTGCTAAACGTTGGATAGGTGCTTTAGATCCTTGAGCTTGTTCAACGACTTTAATGATATTAGCTAGTGCGGTATCATTACCTACTTGAGTAGCTTGAATAACAATGGCGCCATTTTGATTAATTGTCGCACCAATAACTTTATCGTTGATTTGTTTATCTACAGGTATAGATTCACCTGTAAGCATAGATTCATCTATTGACGTTGTACCTTTTAGAATAATGCCATCAACTGGAATCTTTTCACCTGGTTTAATTAAAATATTATCATTTACTTGAACATCTTTTACAGGTATCATCATTTCTTTATTGTCTTTAATAACACGTGCTTCTTTAGCTTGAAGGCTTAATAGTTCACCTAATGCATTAGTAGTTTGTGTTTTAGCTTTCGTTTCTAAATATTTACCAAATAAAATTAAAGTAATTAACACTGCACTCGTTTCAAAATAAAGATGAGGCATTTGAGTTGTGTGAATGAGCCATTTAAACATTTCATAGATACTATAGAAATAGGCAGCACTCGTGCCTAATGCCACTAATACATCCATATTTGCGGAACCATTTTTAAGATTTTTATAGGCGCCTTTATAGAATTGCCAACCTATAATGAATTGTACCGGTGTGGCTAATATGAATTGGAACCATGGATTCATAAATATTGAAGGTAATGGCATATGAAACAAATGAACTAACATCGTTGCTAGTAATGGTATTGATAATATAGCAGCTATGACTAATTTAGTAAGTTGCTTTTTAAGTCGTTTATCTTTATTAGAATATTGATTTTGTCCTTCTTTTACTTTTGCATCATAGCCTAAATTTTGTATTTTAGAAATGAAATCATCGCTATTAACCACTCCACGATAATATTCAACAGTAGCTTGTTCGGTAGTTAAATTGACGTTGGCATTGATAACACCATCAATTTTATTAAGTACTTTTTCAATACGATTAGAACATGCTGCACATGTCATGCCAGAAATCGTTAATTCTACACTTTCTTTAACGACATCATAGCCTAAATGTTGAATTTCGTTAACGTAATCCTCAGTATGATATTGTCCTTGATGATCATCAATTGTTGCTTGCTCAGTTGTAATGTTAACTTGAGCAGTAACATCATCAAGTTTATTGAGTTTCTTTTCTATTCTATTTGAACACGCAGCACATGTCATTCCTGTGATATCTATAGTTGTTTTTTTGTTATTATCCATGTGAAAGCCTCCGTTTCTTCTCATCATTAATGTACCCCCTATAGGTATATAAGTCAAACACATTGTTTGCCAAAAGAAGAAAGTAAGACTAGATAATAAAAAAATCCCACACAAATATTTTAAGAAACATTTGTGTGGGATTTTATCATCTATATTAACAGCTAATATGCTGGAATTGTAGCTCTTATAAATAGAATGGATTTTTGGTTAACGAGTTAGAAAAAGTCTGAAGGGGAAAATTGTTTAAGATTAATATCTTTAACTTGATTGATGTCATAATTAGAAATATTTTCTAAGATTTGACCATCTTTTGCTTGTTGATAATAACGATCGGCTTCATTAATAACGTCATGAGTTTGGAAAGTTTTGACCACGCCTAAAAGTATAAGAACTGTGATTGCTGATTTTAAAATACGTTTCATGATATTGGCTCCTTTAATGTGTTGGTAGAGTCTATTATAAAAAATATGTTGATAAAAAACATGAGGCTATAGTATTGATGTGAACTCGTACTTTAGTATGATTCTTAAAGAATAGCCCTATAAAGGTGTATAGGTAGTTTTATATGTAAGTTTATAGGGAAGGTGAATAAAGATTAGGAAAGGGGCAAAACTATGAACTTATTAGAATTTCATCAACAAATTAAAGGATATACGCAACCACAACAACCAGGTATTGAAGCTGACATGAATCCTAAACCAATTGCTGAATTAGACGAATATAAAGCAGCTGGAAAATTAAAAGGAAAAGTAGCACTTATTACTGGCGGAGATTCTGGTATTGGACGCTCTGTAGCAATTCTATTTGCTAAAGAAGGTGCTAATGTAGCTATCGGATATTATAATGAACATCAAGATGCAGAAGATACCGTTAATCGATTAAAAGAACTAGGTGTCGAGGCTAAAGCATATGCGCATGATTTAAAAGACGAAAAGCAATCACAACAACTTATCAAAGATGTTGTAGAGGATTTCGGAGGACTTAATATATTAGTTAATAATGGTGGCGTACAATTTCCAAGAGACCATTTTGAAGAAATTACGCCAGAACAAGTTAAAGAAACATTCCAGACTAATATTTTCGGCATGATGTTTTTATCACAAGCTGCCGTACCATATTTAAATGATGGAGATACGATTATTAATACAACAAGTGTGACAGCTTATAGAGGTTCAGGACACTTGATTGATTATTCAGCAACAAAAGGCGCCATTGTATCATTTACGCGTTCATTAGCTACAACACTTATGGAGAAAAATATTCGTGTAAATGCAGTTGCACCTGGACCGATTTATACACCTTTAATTCCTTCTACATTTGATGAAGATAAAGTTGAAAATCAAGGCGGTGGCACTCCTATGGGACGTAGAGGTCAACCAGCAGAGCTAGCACCTTCCTATGTATTTTTAGCTACATCTGCTGATAGTTCTTATATTACTGGACAAGTAATTCATGTTAACGGTGGAGACTACATGACAACATAGGAGTTAATATAGAAAAGAGTAATTGTTAGGGTGAAAAGATTAATGACTGAAAAGGAAAAAATGTTAGCTCATCAGTGGTATGATGCTAATTTTGATAATGAATTAATTGAAGATAGAAAGAAAGCTAAAGACTTATGTTTTGAATATAATCATACGAGACCTAGTAATGAAACAAAAAGACATGAGATATTATCGACTTTATTTAATGCAAAACTTGAAAATATAAGTATAGCGATTCCTTTTGATACAGATTATGGTTGGAATATTACCTTTGGAAAAAATGTATTTTTAAATACTAATTGCTATCTAATGGATGGCGGAGGTATCACTTTTGGAGATAATGTATTTGTTGGTCCCAATTGTGGATTCTATACAGCAACACATCCATTAAAGTTTAAAGACAGAAATAAAGGTTTAGAATTAGCTGAAGAAATTATAGTAGGAAGTAATACATGGTTTGGGGGTAATGTAGCAGTTTTACCTGGAGTTACTATAGGTGAAGGCAGTGTAATAGGTGCGGGTAGTGTAGTGTCTAAAGATATACCACCAAATAGTTTAGCAGTAGGTAACCCTTGTAAAGTGATACGTCAAATAGACAATGAATAAATAAATGAGATATAGTCCATAAGATTAATTTAGGTTATTCCTGAATATGATTTCTTATGGACTTGTTTTTTATAAAAAGTAAAATATAAGCCTTTATAAGTTGAGACTAATTTTCATTTCTTTAATATTTTAGTTAATTTTTGAAATATTAAGATTTTTAAATGAAAGCGATTGCAAAATTACAATGATACATAGTAGAATGAAAGAAAGGTTGAGATAAAGTTGCATTAGCGTGACAGTAACATGAGTAAAATAGCGCACTTATCTAGACCTGTATGTAATTAAACAAAGGGTTCAACAACTCATTTTAATATTTCATAGGGGGTACGCAATAATGGTAGTAGATTTTAAAAATGAACCAGGAATTGATTTTTCTGTTCAAACGAATGTAGATAAATTTAAAGAGACTTTAAAAGCAGTAGAAGGTCAATTAGGTCAAAGTATTCCATTAGTCATTAATGGAGAAAAGATAGATAAAAAAGATCAATTTGAATCTATAAATCCAGCTAATACTTCTCAAACTATTGCTAAAGTTTCAAAAGCAACAAAAGAAGATGTTGAAAAAGCATTTCAATCTGCTAACGAAGCATACCAGACATGGAAAAAATGGTCTCATAAAGATCGTGCTGAATTAATGTTACGTGTTGCTGCAATTATTCGTCGTCGCAAAGAAGAAATTTCTGCTGTTATGGTTTATGAAGCGGGTAAACCATGGGATGAAGCAGTAGGCGATGCGGCTGAGGGTATTGATTTTATTGAATACTATGCACGTTCAATGATGGATTTAGCTGATGGTAAACCGGTTTTAGATAGAGAAGGAGAACATAACAAATACTTCTATAAATCTATAGGAACAGGTGTTACAATTCCACCTTGGAACTTCCCATTTGCAATTATGGCTGGAACAACATTAGCACCAGTTGTAGCAGGTAATACTGTTTTATTAAAACCAGCAGAAGATACGCCGTTAACTGCTTATAAATTAATAGAAATCCTAGAAGAAGCAGGTTTACCAAAAGGTGTAGTTAACTTTGTACCAGGAGATCCTAAAGAAATTGGTGACTACTTAGTAGATCATAAAGACACACACTTTGTCACATTTACTGGTTCAAGAGCAACAGGTACACGTATTTATGAAAGAAGTGCAGTCGTTCAAGAAGGACAAACATTCTTAAAACGCGTTATCGCTGAAATGGGCGGTAAAGATGCTATCGTTGTCGATGAAAATGTTGATACAGATTTAGCAGCAGAATCAATTGTAACATCAGCATTTGGATTTGCAGGTCAAAAATGTTCTGCATGTTCAAGAGCAATTGTGCATCAAAATGTTTATGATGAAGTATTAGAAAAAGCTGTTAAATTAACTAAAGAATTATCTTTAGGAGACACAACAGGCAATACATTTGTAGGACCAGTAATTAATCAAAAACAATTTGATAAAATCAAAAATTATATCGAAATTGGTAAAGAAGAAGGTAAATTAGAACAAGGCGGAGGCACTGATGATTCTACTGGATATTTCATTGAGCCAACTATTTTCTCTGGCTTGAAATCTTCAGACCGAATTATGCAAGAAGAAATCTTCGGCCCAGTTGTTGGATTTGTTAAAGTAAAAGATTTTGATGAAGCGATTGATGTTGCTAATGATACTGATTATGGTTTAACTGGTGCAGTAATTACTAATAATCGTGAACACTGGATTAAAGCTGTAAATGAATACGATGTAGGTAACTTATACTTAAATCGTGGATGTACAGCAGCAGTTGTTGGATATCATCCATTTGGTGGATTCAAAATGTCAGGTACTGACGCTAAAACAGGTAGCCCAGACTACTTATTAAACTTCTTAGAACAAAAAGTTGTATCTGAAATGTTCTAATACAAAATAAAGTAATAGTCAAAGACGTTGTGTAAGTCTATCTCAGATTTATGCAACGTTTTTTTATGAATTCAAGTGCAAAATTAATTTTATAAATATTAAGAAAAGATTGATGAAATATTAATTTTACAGAAAAATGATTAAAACATTTAAATAGTGATATATACTCAATAAGAACTTTTAAATATAAGGCTATTGGGAGGATTTAATCATGAAGGGTAGTAAGAAACTAAATCAATTATTAGAAGATAATGAAAAGAAATTAAAAAAGCTTTTTAAATACGATAAGAAAGAATCTTTGTCGTTTACAAAAGAAGATAGAGAAAAAGTTGAAGATCAATATGGAGTTTATGTCATTTTCGATGGTAAGAAACCTATATTTGTTGGTCAAACAGGTGGTTATGCGACAGGTTATAAACCAATTCAAAAAGATTTAAATACAAAATTAGCTCAATATAATTCTAAATCTGATAGTGGTACAACTAAATTCAGAAAAGAACTTGCTAAAAATAAAAATGCAGATACTTCAGAACTAAAAGAAATGACTGCTGAAAATTATGGTTTAACATTCCAATATATTAAAGTTAAAGGGGAACCCGCTTTTATTAATATTTTAGAAATTCTTGCTTTAGAATATGCTAAAGAAAAGGAAATTAAACTTTATAACTTTGCTTAATTAAACAATGACAGCGTCTTATTAATTTAGGCGCTGTCATTTTACTTTTAAATTACTTTAAGTATGTGAATTATTTTTTTCTTTAATATATCGTTTATGATAATATCTAGATAATTTCACATCATGTATAAATGAAATAACAGGTCTTGCTGTCATTTGAATACTACCAATTACAAATAATATCGTACCCAAAGTCATAGTTGCATCACTAAAAAAGAAAAAGCTTCCTACCAAAAATACTAATCCCAAAATAATATCATTAATTTGATATATTGCTTTATAAAAATTGGTAATTTGATTAGCATGATTTTGTGTAGCTAGATCATATTTTTGATTATTAGTGTTTAAATGTAAGTCGACACTGTTTTTATTGTTGTGGTGGGTAAACATAGGTAAACCTCCTTTAAATTCATAACATCAAATACCCTTATAATAATTAATAAAACGCATGAGTTACTATAAAGAAAGGAATGAGTCTAATGGAATATAAAACTTATTATGATTCACCAGTCGGGTTATTAGAACTTGTTAGCGATGGCGAATATCTTACACATGTACTTTATCAAAACCAACAATTAGAAGATGGTCGAGTTGAAAAAGATGATATAAAAGTATTTCAATTAACTAAAGAATGGCTTGATGCTTATTTTAAAGGGGATGTTCCAAACTTAAATATTCCTACTAAACCTCAGGGTACTGAGTTTCAACAATTTGTATGGCAAGAACTCGAAAAAATTGAATACGGGGAATTAACAACTTACGGAGATATAGCTCAAAAAGTAGCAACACGAATGAATAAAGACAAAATGTCAGCTCAGGCAGTTGGTGGCGCAGTTGGGAGTAACCCGATATCTATTATTATTCCATGTCATAGAGTTGTCGCTAAAAATGGAAGTCTTACAGGATATGGTGGAACAATCAAAAACAAAGTAAAATTATTAGAAACTGAAAAAGTAGACATGAGTCCTTTATTCGTACCAAAACATAGTACTAAACCATAAAAATATGTAGTTTTTGGGCATTGAATATAAAGATAGCACTAAGATGATTTTCTTCCTAATCATCTTAGTGCTATTATTTTGGAATTTGTATTCCAGTATTGTTTATAGTTTATTATTTTGGAACGTGGTATTCACGAATATTGTCATTAATAGCTTCTAAATAAAAGATAGATTGATCATTGTCTACTGCATCTTGTTGTGCGTCAAATTCTAAATTATCAAAGCGATTGAAGAAGTTTTCATATTCTTCTACTGAAACTTCTTGTCGTTTTTCTAGAGCAGATTGATGACCTTTAGTATCTAATTGATTTTGATAGCCATCAACGACAGTAGCACTAAAGAACTCACCAACAGAACCTGAACCATAACTAAATAATCCGATTGTTTGTCCGCTAGAAAGGTCATGATTTTCTAATAATGATATAAGACTTAAATATAAAGAACCTGTGTAAATATTACCTACATAACGGTTATAATAAACGGCATCTTCATAACCTGTTCTTAAACGTTCTTGTGTTGTTTCATCTGCTTCATCGATAATTGATTCTAAAGCTTTTTTACCCATTTTTGTAAATGGAACATGGAAACATAGTGATTCGAAATCAGCTAGCGATTTATTTTCACGTTTTGAATATTCATCCCAGCTATGTTGGAATGAACGGATATATGCATCTTTTGATAATGCACCATCAACAAGTGGATATGCATGTCCAGATGGTCTCCAGAAATCATAGACATCTTCAGTATATGCTACAGCATCATCATTTAATTGTAAGAGGCTAGGATTATGAGAAATCATCATTGCTACGGCACCGGCACCTTGAGTAGGCTCACCACCAGATTGTAAACCGTAACGTGCAGTATCACTTGCGATAACTAATACTTTTTCTTCTGGACGATTTGCTAGATAATCTTTAGCTAATTGAATTGCAGGTGTAGCAGCATAACACGCTTCTTTCATTTCAAAACAACGTGCAAAAGGTTGAATGCCTAGTAAATTGTGGACTTGAACAGCTGCAGCCTTTGCAGAGTCAATTGCAGATTCAGTCGCTACAATAACCATACCGATTTTCTTTTTATCTTCGTCTGTTATAATATCTTTAGCGGCATTAGCGGCCATAGATACGATATCTTGGTTTACAGGACTTACGGCCATTTTAGTTTGGCCAATTCCAATTAAAAATTTATTTGGATCAACTTGGCGTGCTTCAGCAAGCTTAGCCATGTCTACATAAAATTTTGGTACATAAAAGTTTATTTTATCTATACCTATGTTCATAAGGGTTACATCCTTTCAATTTTAAAAGTAGCATTAGTATCATACCAAAATAATTTAATGATATACAATGAATATAACAGATTTTGATATGAATGTATAACAGTTATGTAAGCGTTTTAATAATTGCGTTAAATAGCCTGTTATTAATATATAAATTTAAAAAATAGCAAAAGATATTGTTACAAATAGAGAGATTTTTATAATGGTAATAAGTTTTGTTTTATTTGAATATATAGAATTAAAATAGATAATTCATAGTGAAAAAAGGAGAAAAAATATGCAAAATTTGGATAAAGGATTTCGTCATTTATCGAGAGAAGATAAATTAAAACAATTAGAAGAATATGGTTGGTTATCTAGCGAAAATCATGACATTTTGTTAAATCATCCACTAATAGATGAAGATATTGCTAATAGTTTAATTGAAAATGTGATTGGCCAAGGTACATTGCCCGTTGGATTATTACCTGAAATTATCGTTGATGAACAACCTTACGTTGTGCCAATGATGGTGGAAGAACCATCAGTAGTTGCTGCTGCAAGTTATGGTGCAAAGCTAGTAAATCAAACTGGTGGATTTAAAACAGTGTCAAGCCAACGTTTAATGATCGGACAAATTGTATTTGATGGTGTTGAAGATACTGAAGCTTTGGCACAGGCGATTCAAAATAAAGAAGAACAAATACACCAAATTGCAGATGAAGCCTATCCATCTATTAAAGCAAGAGGTGGCGGTTATCAAAAGATTGACGTAGATACGTTTCCAGAACAGCAACTGTTATCATTGAAAGTATTTGTAGATACAAAAGATGCGATGGGTGCTAACATGTTAAATACAATATTAGAGGCCATTACAGCACATTTAAAAAATGAATTTCCAGATAAAGACGTATTAATGAGCATATTATCTAATCATGCCACTGCATCTGTTGTCAAAGTACAAGGAGAAATAGACGTTAACGATTTAACTAAAGGTGGTAGAGAAGGTGCGGAAGTAGCACAAAGAATGGAACGTGCGTCTGTATTAGCACAAGTAGATATACACAGAGCTGCTACACACAATAAAGGTGTTATGAATGGTATTCATGCAGTTGTTTTAGCAACTGGTAACGATACGCGTGGTGCAGAAGCGAGTGCGCATGCATACGCTAGCCGTGATGGTCAATATCGTGGTATAGCAACGTGGGAGTATGATTCAGATCGCCAACGATTAATAGGAACAATAGAAGTGCCAATGACCTTAGCTATTGTTGGTGGTGGTACAAAAGTATTACCAATTGCTAAAGCTTCACTTGATTTACTAAATGTCAAAACAGCGCAAGAGCTAGGTCATGTTGTTGCAGCGGTTGGATTAGCACAAAACTTTTCTGCGTGTCGTGCATTAGTGTCTGAAGGAATTCAACAAGGTCATATGAGCTTACAATATAAATCATTAGCAATTATCGTAGGTGCTAAAGGCGATGAAATTGCACAAGTAGCTGATGCACTTAAACAAGAAGAACAAGCCAATTCAAAAAAAGCAAAAGAGATTTTAGAACAATTACGTCAAAATTCTTAAACTAAAAAAACGACATGGTATGCATTTAAAGTTGCATATGCCATGTCGTTTTTTATTTAATAGATGTAATTATAATGTCGTGCAGATGATTTTCCTATAATTCTCGTTCCATAATTATATGGACGATTATAGTTATATTCTGATATTTTTATATTTCCATTGCTATAAATTTTCTCAACAACAGCAACATGACCGTAGTAACCTGCAGTAGATTGCATTACCGCATAACGTCTAGGAGTATGACCAGTAGCATAGCCTGAACGTCTTGCATTTGAATACCAGTTCTTCGCATTGCCCCAACGATTAGATACAGGTTTACCTAATTGTGCGCGTCTTTGATAAGCCCACCAAGTGCATTGACCTTTATTATAATAATTTTTATATGAAGCTGCTTCTGACACATGTGTCTGTTCAGCTGTTTGATAAGTTATAGTCCCTGTTAACAAGATTCCAGTAGCGATTATGACACGAGATAATAATTTTTTAAGTTTCATTTTTTCTCCCAAAAATCGTTTTTTATTTAGTAACCGTATTCATAATAGATGCAAAAAAGGTAGAATACAATATTAGAAACGAATTATACAAGGAACTGTAATGTTACTGAAATATAAATAGGGTATTTGTAATAATATTTTATACTTTCATGTAAGTTTCATGTTTTACTCTTATGAATAGAAAGTATATAAGTTCAAATAAAAAAGCCATCAACAAAGCACGAAACTTTGTCGACAGCATTAACAGTATATGAATAAATTTAACATTTCTAAATAAAAGCATAAATTGGCAGTAGATGACTGAATTGAAATGTACTTATTAAAAGCTTTTTCAATTCTAGTCATCTTTACTGGGGCGGGACTACGAAAAAATTTCTGTCCCGCTCACCTCGAGATGATAGACTTCCATGTATTCTTATGTTAGATAAATGCTAAATAACAATTAACATAGATCATACATTAGTGAATTGGTTGAAGACTGACAATGCTCTTTTAACAATAGTCATTGATAAGTCTTCAGGACACGGATTAGTTCGAAAATATGACAATATTTCACTTTGGCTCTTCACTTGTCTAGGAAAATTGTTATCTTGATTAATCCAATCAACCAATTCGCCTAATGGTGTGTCATCACCAAGAAAATTTTGCATAAATTCGTAAAAGCTCAATTCCTCACCTCGAATAATCATTTTGAGCCAAAGCATATTATAACACAATTATCTATTAATATTAATGTGAAAAAACCAATATAAAAGCCAATATAAAAGCCAATATAAGAGCTGAAATACTTAAACCACATTAAAACAAAAGCGATAATGTATAATAATAGGAACAAACTTTTTGAGTAGGTGACATTAGTGGATATTAAACATATGAAATATTTTGTAGAGGTTGTGAAACAAGGTGGTATGACAAATGCTTCAAAGTTTTTATATATTGCTCAACCTACGATTAGTAAAGCTATTAAAGATATTGAAGACGAAATGGCAGTACCATTGTTCGATAGAGGAAAGAGGCAACTTGTTTTAACTGATGCTGGCAAAATCTTTTTCAATAAAAGCAAAGAGATTATCTCCTTATATGAAAATTTACCGTCAGAAATCAGTAGTTTATATGGTTTAGAAACCGGTCATATTAACATTGGTCTATCAGCAGTGATGAATATGGAGACTATAATAGGTATGATAGGAGACTTTCATCATCAATTCCCTAATGTGACATTTAACTTTGTTGAACACGGTGGAAAATCAATTGAACAACAAATTTTAAATGATGAATTAGATTTAGGAATAACGACACTTCCTGTCGATCATCAATATTTTGAAGCTTTGTCATTTAATAAGGAATCGTTATGTGTCGTATTAAATCAAAATCATCCATTAGCCAAGTATCAAACTATTAAAATTAAAGATTTAGCTAACGAAGACTTTATCTTATTTAATGATGACTTTTACTTAAATGATAAAATTATAGAAATAACTAAAAATGCCGGTTTTATACCCAATATGGTTTCTCAAATATCTCAATGGAATGTGATTGAAAATCTTATCAGTAATAGATTAGGGATAAGTATTTTGCCACTTTCTATTACTCAATTGATGAACAAAAATGTATGTGCCATTAATATTGAAGATGCAAATGTTGAGTGGGAACTAGGATTGGTATGGAAAAAGGATAAACGTCTTAGTTATGCGACTAATAAATGGATAGAATATTTAAGAGATAGATTAACCTAACATAAATTTCCTTAAAACATTCATATGACTTAAAATTTTAACATTTATAATAATAGAATTAGTCTCAGCGGAAGAAATCGCTTTCATAAATTTAAGGAATGTTTAGTATTCGAAAAATGTATTTTAATAATAGAAAAAGGAAGTCTATAATTATAAATATCACTAAAAAATTGTTGTAACAATTTAGACAAATTTTTTAGAAGGGAAAGATAGCATGCATAAGGTGAGAGATTTCATACATCTTATTGTACAACTCGTACTTATTTTAATTATTTCATTCATCGGTACCGAAGTGCAGCGCTTATTACACATCCCTTTAGCAGGTAGTATTGTAGGTCTCATCATTTTTTACCTATTATTACAGTTCAAAATAATTCCTGTATCGTGGGTGAATGAAGGTGCAGACTTCCTATTAAAAACGATGGTGTTTTTCTTTATTCCATCTGTTGTCGGCGTTATGGATGTAGTATCAGACATTACGCTTAACTATCTATTGTTCTTTTTAATTATTATTTTAGGAACATGTTTAGTAGCATTATCCTCAGGCTATATCGCTGAAAAATTGGTGAACAGAAAAGATATAGGAAAAGGGATGGATGAGTTATGAATAACATATTACAAGCAGCAGTTATGATAATTATAACGATTGTGGTATATGTTATTTCTAAAAAACTGCAAGACAAATATAAAAATCCATTTCTTAATCCAGCATTAATTGCATCAATTATCATTATAGCGATACTTCTTATGTTTGATATTAGTTATAAAGGATACATGAAAGGTGGAGAATGGATAAATCATATATTAAACGCAACGGTCGTTTGTTTGGCTTATCCACTCTATCAAAACAGACATAAGATAAAGAAATACCTTTTTGTGATTTTCACGAGCGTGTTAACTGGTGTAATACTTAATTTTATGTTAGTATACGTAACGTTGAAAATCTTCGGCTATTCAAAAGAAACGATTGTTACTATGTTGCCAAGGTCTATCACAGCAGCTGTTGGGATAGAAGTTTCTAACGAACTTGGCGGCACAGATACAATGACTGTACTTTTTATAATAGCTACAGGGTTAATAGGTAGTATTCTAGGTTCAATGCTATTGCGTATGGGAGGCTTTAAATCTTCAATCGCGAGAGGCTTAACATATGGTAACGCTTCTCACGCTTTCGGTACAGCAAAAGCACTAGAATTAGATATAGAATCAGGCGCATTTAGTTCGATTGGTATGATATTAACTGCAGTAATCAGTTCGATTTTAATACCAATACTTATTTTATTGTTCTATTAAAGGGAAGAAACTCATATAAATAGAAAGGGAGGCTATTTGGAAAAATGGCAAAAATCAAAGCAAATGAAGCATTAGTTAAAGCATTAGAAGCATGGGACATCGATCACTTATATGGTATACCAGGAGACTCAATCGACGCAGTAGTTGACTCATTACGTACAGTAAGAGACTCATTTAAATTCTACCACGTACGTCACGAAGAAGTAGCAAGTTTAGCTGCTGGTAGTTATACAAGAATTACAGGTAAAATCGGAGTAGCATTAAGTATTGGTGGACCTGGTTTAATCCACTTATTAAATGGTATGTATGACGCTAAAATGGATAGCGTTCCTCAATTAGTTATTTCTGGTCAAACAAATAGTGATAAATTAGGTACTGGTGCTTTCCAAGAAACTAATTTATCTAAATTATGTGAAGATGTAGCTGTTTATAACCACCAAATTCAAAAAGGCGACAACGTATTTGAAATCGTTAATGAAGCGATTCGTACAGCTTATGAGCAAAAAGGTGTAGCAGTAATCATCTGTCCTAATGACTTATTAACTCAACAAATCAAAGACACTACTAACAAACCAGTAAATACAACTAAACCTAAAGCAATTGCACCTAAATTCAAAAACATCAAAAAAGCTGCTAAATTAATCAATAAAAGTAAAAAACCAGTTGTTCTTTTCGGTGTTGGTGCACAACATGCAAAAGATGAATTACGTGAATTTATAGAAATGGCTAAAATCCCAGCTATTCATTCATTACCAGCAAAAGCAATCCTTGCTGATGATCATCCTTACAATTTAGGTAACTTAGGACAAATCGGTACTAAAGTATCATATCAAACAATTCAAGATGCAGATCTTTTAATTATGATTGGTACTAACTTCCCATTCGTTAAATATTTACCTAAGAAAAATATTAAAGCAATCCAAATTGATACTAATGAAGCACATATTAGTCACCGTTTCGATATCAACGTTGGTATCTTAGGAGACGCTAAAATTGCATTAGAACAATTAAGCGAAAACATTAAACACGTTGCTAAACGTCCATTCTTAGACAAAACTTTAGAACGTAAAGCAGTATGGGATAAATGGATGGAACAAGATTTAAATAATAATAATTCACCATTACGTCCAGAACGTTTAATGAAAGCTATCAATGACAACTTAAAAGACGATGCTATTGTTTCAGCAGACGTTGGTACTTCAACAGTATGGTCAACTCGTTATTTAAACTTAGGTGTAAATAACAAATTTATGATCTCAAGTTGGTTAGGTACTATGGGTTGTGCACTTCCAGGTGCTATGGCAGCTAAAGTTGCTTACCCAGACCGTCAATCAGTAGCAATTGCAGGGGACGGCGCATTCCAAATGGTAATGCAAGACTTTGCAACTGCAGTTCAATACGACTTACCATTAACAATTTTTGTATTAAACAACAAACAATTAGCGTTCATTAAATATGAACAACAAGCTGCTGGTGAATTAGAATATGCCATTGATTTCTCTGATATGGATCATGCTAAATTCGCTGAAGCTGCTGGCGGTAAAGGTTATACAGTTAAAGACGCTAGTCGTTTAGATGATATTGTTGAAGAAGCAATGTCACAAAACGTTCCAACTATCGTTGATGTACATGTTGACCCTAATGCTGCACCATTACCAGGTAAAATTGTTAACTCAGAAGCACTTGGTTATGGTAAATGGGCATACAGATCAATTACTGAAGATAAACATTTAGACTTTGATCAAATCCCACCAATCTCAGTAGCAACAAAACGTTTCTTATAATATAGATTCTATAAATCTCAACCAACTCGTTTTGGTTGAGATTTTTTTAAAATAAACTATTGTAAACGCTTCAGCTAATGTGTATACTATATTTAAATTAAAAATAACATTTGCGTGTTACTGGTGATGCAGGCATGAGCAAACATTTGGCCATTTATTATGGTCTTGTTTGTTCATGTCTTTTTTTATGTACATGTAAATGACTACAATATGAGAGGAATGTTTTTATATGTTTAAAAAGCTCTTTGGGCAATTGCAACGTATAGGTAAAGCGTTAATGTTACCTGTGGCAATTTTACCAGCAGCTGGGATTTTACTTGCATTTGGGAATGCAATGCACAATGAACAGTTAGTCAAAATTGCGCCTTGGTTAACAAATAATGTCTTTGTTATGATTTCTTCTATTATGGAAGCAGCAGGACAAGTCATTTTTGACAACTTACCACTATTATTCGCAGTCGGTACAGCACTTGGATTAGCAGGAGGAGATGGTGTAGCAGCATTAGCAGCACTAGTTGGTTATTTAATTATGAATGCCACTATGGGTAAATATTTAAATATTACAATTGATGATATCTTCTCTTATGCAAAAGGTGCTAAAGAATTAAGTCAAGCTGCTAAACAACCTGAATTTGCGTTAGTGTTAGGTATCCCTACACTACAAACTGGTGTGTTTGGCGGTATTATCATGGGAGCCGTAGCCGCATGGTGTTATAACAAATACTATAATATTACGTTACCAGCATTTTTAGGATTCTTTGCAGGTAAACGTTTCGTCCCTATAGCAACATCTGTGGCCGCAATTATTGTTGGTATTGTATTAAGTTGGGTATGGCCACCTATTCAAACAGGTTTAAATGATTTATCAAACTTCTTATTAACGAAAAACTTAGTATTAACAACATTTATTTTTGGTGTTATTGAACGTTCACTAATTCCATTTGGTTTGCATCATATTTTCTATGCACCATTCTGGTTCGAGTTCGGACATTATACAAACCATGCTGGTGAATTGGTTCGTGGTGACCAACGTATTTGGATGGCTCAATTAAAAGACGGTGTACCATTTACTGCTGGTACATTTACTACTGGTAAATATCCATTTATGATGTTTGGTTTACCAGCTGCAGCATTTGCTATTTATAAAAATGCTCGTCCAGAACGTAAAAAAATTGTTGGTGGTTTGATGCTATCAGCAGGATTAACATCATTCTTAACAGGTATTACAGAACCACTTGAGTTCTCATTCTTATTTGTAGCGCCATTGTTATATGCAATCCACGTTGTATTAGCAGGTTCTTCATTCTTAATTATGCATTTATTAGGTGTAAAAATTGGTATGACATTCTCTGGTGGATTCATAGACTATGTATTATTCGGATTATTAAACTGGCATAGAACAAATGCGTTATTAGTTATTCCAGTAGGTATCGTATATGCACTGGTTTATTATTTCTTATTCGATTTTGCTATCAGAAAGTTCAATTTAAAAACGCCTGGTAGAGAAGATAAAGAACAAGAAGTCAGAAATTCAAGTGTGGCTAAATTACCATTTGATGTATTAGATGCAATGGGTGGTAAAGAGAATATTAAACATTTAGATGCTTGTATCACTCGTTTACGTGTTGAAGTTAATGATAAAGCAAAAGTAGACGTACCAGGACTAAAAGCATTAGGTGCTTCTGGTGTACTTGAAGTTGGTAATAACATGCAAGCTATTTTTGGTCCAAAATCAGATCAAATTAAACATGATATGGCAAAAATCATGAGTGGTGAAATTACTAAACCAAGTGAAACAACTGTCACTGAAGAAGATTCAGAAGAACCAGTACACGTAGAAAATATTGCTGAAACTGAAATCTATGCGCCAGGTGTTGGACAAATTATTCCATTATCTGAAGTACCTGATAAAGTATTCTCTGAAAAAATGATGGGAGACGGTATTGGATTTATCCCTGAAAAAGGTGAAATCGTTGCGCCATTTGACGGTACAGTGAAGACAATATTCCCAACAAAACATGCGATTGGATTAGAATCTGATACAGGAATTGAATTATTAATTCATATTGGTATAGATACAGTTAAGTTAAATGGAGAAGGTTTTGAAAGTTTAGTCAATGCGGATGAACCAGTGACTCAAGGTCAACCATTAATGAAAGTAAACTTAGCATATCTTAAAGAAAATGCACCAAGCATTGTGACACCATTAGTTATCACAAACTTGGATAACAAAACGTTAACAGTGGACGATATTAAAGATGTTGAGCCAAGTAAACGTATTATGAAAGTTAAATAATTAATAGAGATAAAGTATCAGGGATATAAAGTTCTTGGACAAGTGAAAATAGACAATTTCTATTGGAATAATATAGAAATTGTCTATTTTATTATTTTTTTAAGTAATTTAGTATGAAATTGCATATAAATACATAGTATTTATGGCAAGACTCCTGAGGGAACAGTACTAGTTGAAGACCTTAGAAATTCTCACAGATTTATCTGTGTAGTATTTCTGGCTGAAACTGTACCCTTGGAAAGCGAAGCCATACAATACGAAGTATTGGGTATAAAGAAAGCACTAAGATGATTAAAATAAATCATCTTAGTGCTATTATTTTAGGATTCATGTCACAGTCTATTTTATATCTAAAAGATTATGCTTCTGTAATATCATTTTCAATTAATAATTTAATCGCTTTATGGTCAGTAGCATTTCTAAATAAATCATATGCGTTTTCAATCTCGCTTAACTTACTATAGTGAGTAACGAGTTGTTCAGGTTGAATGATTTTACTTTTTAATGCTTCTAATAGTTCTTCTGTAGTATTACCAGAAACTAAACTAGTAGAGACATTGATATTTTTAATCCATAATTTGTCGATATTAAATTGAACTGGTAAACCGTGAACACCGACATTAGCAATTGTACCGTCGACACCAATTAATTTTTGACATAAATCAAACGTTTGAGGAATACCTACAGCTTCAATAGCGACATCGACGCCGCGATGATTGAGCTCATAGACTTCTTTAATAGCTTGTTCAACATTACTAGAATTGATAGTATGTGTCGCGCCAAGTGATTTAGCAGTTTCCAAACGGTTATCATCTAAATCAATCATAATAATTTTTGATGGAGAATAGAATTGTGCAGTTAATAATGTAGCTAAACCGACTGGTCCAGCACCAACAATAGCTACAGTACTACCGGGTTTAACCTTTCCTTTTAATACACCAATCTCATAACCAGTTGGTAAAATATCTGAAAGCATAACTAAAGCTTCATCTGGTAATGAGTCAGGTGCATGATATAACGAGTTATCTGCAAAAGGAACTTTAACATATTCTGCCTGTGTACCATTAATTAAATGTCCTAAAATCCATCCACCGTCATTTTCACAGTGTGCATAAATGCCTTTTTTACAGTAATAGCATTTACCACAAGAAGATACTGCAGAGACAATGACTTTATCTCCAACTTTAAAGTTGTTCACATTAGATCCAACTGATTCAACAATACCGATACCTTCGTGACCAAGTGTTGTATTTTCAGGTACTTCTGGAGTATCACCTTTGATAATGTGTAAGTCTGTACCACAAATAGTCGTTTTGACCATTCTAATAATAGCGTCAGTACTTTCTGTAATGACTGGCTTTTCCTTATCAATTAACTTTGCTACACCAGGTTTTGAGTAATTATAGGCTTTCATAGGAATCCCTCCATTTTAATGTGAATGATTTCACATCTATTATACCATAATTTAAAATTTTTGAATTGTTTTCTATTAAAATAATGATTATAAATAATAGAATAATATAGTTATAAAAAGAGACCCGGTAAACATGGTAAAGTCCACAAAGATGAAAATAATGTTTAAATAGCTTAAAATAGACATGAATATAGATATAAGGGAGAAATTAATAATGGATACTGAAGAAGGCAAATTAATTGTTGATACAGAGATAGAAGTAAATGGATATGATATTGATGCAATGGGGATTGTAAGTAATATCGTGTTTATAAGATGGTTTGAAGATTTACGTACCATTTTTATTAATCAATATATGAATTATTCAGAAATGATATCTAAAGGTATTTCACCAATTTTAATGAAAACGGAAGCGGATTATAAAGTACCAGTAACGATACACGATAGACCGAGAGCACGTTGTTGGATGATTAAAGCAAGTAAAATGAAATGGATATTCAAATTTGAAATCTCATCTGAAGATAAAGTACATTGTATAGGTTACCAAACAGGTGGTTTTTATGATTTAGAAAAGCAAAAAATAACGAAGTTGCCTCAAGTTTTTCAAGATATAATGAAATAAGGTGAAAATTCGTACTTATATATTAATGATGATACGTACTAATTTTAACTCGAGAGGGTGAATGGTATGACTGAAACAATTCGAGATGTAGCACAATTTAAAACTTTCATTAATCAACATCCATTAGTTGTAGTTCATGTGATGAGAGATCACTGTAGTGTTTGTCATGCCGTGTTACCTCAAGTGAAAGACTTATTACAAGAAACGTTTCCTCAAGTGAAATTAGCTATTATTAATCAAAATGAAGTAACAGATATTGCAGGAGAATTATCTATTTTTACAGTACCTGTAGATTTAATATTTATGAATGGTAAAGAAATGCATAGACAAGGTAGGTTTATTGATTTACAAAAATTTGAACGCCAGTTAACACCGATGTATGAAAAAATATACGAAAGTTCAAAATGATAAATAGGTTTACAGACACTCGAATGAAATTAATGTTCGAGTGTTTTTTAATATATTAAATTCTCATTATACGATTTAACCCGAGTTGGTGGGACGTGTAATAATTAAGTGTTATGATAGAAAACGTGTGAAATTTTTATGTGAAAATACGATAGTAACGATTTAAGCAGTGTTACAGAAGGAGGCTAAAATGGCAAAACATTCTCGTACTTATCATATTAAAAATACAGTTTTCTGTCTTGTAGGAACACTATTAATTGCGCTCGGTGTAAATAGCTTTGTGATACCTGGTAACCTTGGTGAGGGCGGCGCTATTGGTATGTCCCTTGTATTAAAATATACACTAGGTTTATCACCGGCGCTTACATCTTTTCTCATTAATGCTATTTTAATTATCATTGGCTGGAAATATTTGAGTAAAACGACGGCAATTTATACAGTGATTACGATTACAGCCAGTTCCATTTTCTTAGATTTAACTAAAAGTTTTAGTTTAGGAATTAATGAAAATTTTATTAATGCAGTCTTTGCTGGTGTATTAATCGGTATAGGTTCAGGCCTAGTAATTGCATCACGAAGTACATTAGGTGGTACATCAGTCATTGCACGTATTATAAGTAAATATTCAGAAGTCAAAACATCCCAAGCGTTATTTATATTAGACGCATTGGTAGTACTATCATTTTTACTAGTGTTGCCTATCACTAATGTACTATATACAATCGTTATGCTATTTATTGTCGAAAAAACGATGGCATTTGTAGTAGAAGGATTTAATCCTAAAAAAGCAGTAACAGTTATTTCAGATCACAATAAAGATATTAGTTCTGAAATATACCAAGCTACTGGAAGAGGATCAACATTGTTAGATGGTAAAGGTGCTTATCAATTAGATAATACAGATATATTATATGCAGTAGTATCTCAAAGTCAGATTGCTACAGTAAAGAAAATTATTAACCGTTATGATGACAATGCATTTCTTGTTATTCATGATGTAAGAGACGTTTTAGGTAACGGATTTATGAATATTAAATAAACTTAAAAAGACTTTTATAACGCGAAAAATTCGAAATTATTATATTATAGAAGTAAAGGATAAAGGAGGTGGATTTCAATGTTCAAGAAAGTTCTAGCTGTGATAAGTTCTACTTTAGTAGGTAGTATATTATTCGCTAAAGTCAAAGAACAGAGAAGTTATCGTAGTTTCGTTCAAGAAAAAATGATGCGATTAAATGGAATGAAAAGCACGTTCGATAGTGTTGAAGGCGCTAAAAAAGCACTTGAAAAGACCAAAGATGAAACTGCGGGTAAGTATGCAGGTACTGAATATGAATTTAACCATGACGTTAGTATCCAAGATTACTTTGGTTCATTAGTTTATGTTGTTAACAATCAAGGTGACCGACAACAAAGGACAGTATTATATATTCATGGTGGCGCTTGGTTTCAAGATCCTTTAGATTATCACTTTGAATTTATAGACTTACTTGCAGAAACGTTAGACGCTAAAATAGTAATGCCTATATATCCTAAAGTGCCACATAGAGATTATATAACGACAGAGGTACTCCTCCATAAAATTTATCAAAATTTACTTAATAAAGTAGATAATCCGGATCAACTTATTGTTATGGGTGATTCAGCAGGTGGTCAAATTGCCTTATCATTTGCACAATCATTAAATGATAGATCATTACCACAACCAGGACATATTGTATTATTATCACCTGTGTTAGATGCTACATTTAGTAATCCAGAAACGAAAAAATATGAACAAATAGACCCAATGTTAGGTATTGATGGAAGTAAATACTTAGCAGGTTTATGGGCAGGGGATACGCCTTTAGATGACTATAGAATTTCACCTATTAATGGTGATATAAACCATCTCGGTCACTTGACTATTGTCATAGGTACTAAAGAAACATTATATCCTGACGCGCTTAAATTATCCCAAATGCTTGATCAAAAAGGGATTGAACATGAATTTATACAAGGTGACAATTTGTTTCATATTTATCCTATATTTCCTCTTCCGGAAAGAGAAGACGTCTTGAATCAACTTAAACAAATTATTATAAAAAAATAACCCTACTCCTTATAAAATGAGTGGGTTTACATTGAGTATAACAGCGAATTCATTTATCAATATGTTTGATAATTTGAATTCGCTGTTTTGTTATCTATTTGTTTTGATTGATGCTGATTTGAGTCTTTAGAATCAACATTTTTATAATTTGTAGATGTATATGAATGTTCTTTTGATGAAACATCTTCATTTTTTAAACTAGAGTCTACGGCTTCATCGCTATTACGTGTTTTATTATTTATTTTAGTGTGATCTGTATCTAATACAGAATTGCTCATGTCCTTTCCTTGTAAACTTCCAACTAGAATGAATGATAAGTAAAGTGTTGTCACTATTAAAATAGCTGCTAAATAAATTCCAATAGCAAATTTAACTGACTTTTCCATTCTTCTCCTCCTAAGGTCTGAGTAACTACACTCTTAATTTAACATTTGTTTTTTAATTTAATGTAAATTCCTAGTAAAAAATATATGTCTTTCTCAATACAAGGTATGTCAAGGCTAGTAACCAAATACAGTCTAAATGATTAACAATATGTCCTATTCTTCAAGTAAGCCTTTACATTTATTTACATTATTTTAATGGTTAATTAAAAGAGTTAAAACTGAATCAATAACCAAATGATAGTCTACTACTATAAGTTATAGATAAGTAATTTTTTATTTTAAGTTTTAAGTGAATATTTAATATATATTGACTTTTGATTAATTGTTTTTATAAGATTTATATTAATGGAAGCGTTTTAATAATTGGATAGATTTTTTTCATACTTTATAGAGAAAAATAAATTTCCATTCCATTAACAATTCAATATACATAGAAAAGAGAGGGATTGTAGCGTGATTCTCATAACAATATGTGTTGTGTTGATTCTATGGCTAGGTATTAAAGAAAAAAGGCGCCATGCGAATCGACTTAAGAAAATCCCTATACGAATTAATATTAATGGTATTCGAGGTAAATCGACTATTACTCGAATGGCATATAGTGTATTGAGAGAAGATCACTATAGAGTCATAGGGAAAACAACAGGAACAGACGCACGAATGATGTATTGGTTTACTCAAAAAGAGTATCCAGTAATAAGAAAACCTCAAGGTGCCAATATAGGTGAACAAAGAGATATCATTCGTAAAGTTGTTAAACAAAAAGCCAATGCACTTGTAAATGAATGTATGGCTGTCAATCCTGACTATCAAATTACATTCCAGAAGGACTTAGTAAAAGCTAACGTGGGCGTTATCGTTAATGTAATGGAAGACCATATGGATGTATTAGGACCGACACTAAAAGATGTAGCACAAGCGTTTACCGCAACCATTCCTTATAAAGGGAAATTGGTTGTTATGAAAGATGAGTTTACAGACTTTTTTGCTAAAGAAGCTAAAAAACGTAAAACAGAATTAATTGTTGTTGATAAAGATAAAATACCTGAATCATACTTAAGAAAATTTGATTATTTAGTCTTTCCAGACAATGTGGCTATTGTATTAGGCATTGCCCAAGCAGTAGGCGTTGATAGTGAAACAGCGTTAGAAGGAATGTTAAATGCGCCTGCAGATCCAGGTGCAGTTAGAATTAAATATTTCCATGCAAATAACACGAAAAATGTTTTTGTTAATGCTTT
This sequence comes from Staphylococcus sp. 8AQ, assembly GCF_902506595.1. Classification (NCBI taxonomy): domain Bacteria; kingdom Bacillati; phylum Bacillota; class Bacilli; order Caryophanales; family Staphylococcaceae; genus Staphylococcus; species Staphylococcus sp. 8AQ. Next base: position 1,913,359 of record NZ_LR733871.1, on the reverse strand, counting down.
CGCTGCTAATGAGCCAAAATCTACGAAAGCGATATTAAATAAAGTAGAATCATACAATTATCCTTATAGTAAGAAAATCGTCATATTAAATTGTCGTTCAGATAGAATTGATAGAACTAAATTGTTTGTTGAAGATTTCTTAGAAGATGTGGAATACGATACGCTTATCTGTACCGGAAAAAGTACACAAATGGTATCAGATTTGATGCATCGATTACCTGATAAGAAATATTTAAATTTTGAAGGACAAGATTTTACAGAAATAGAAAAAGCTATTATGAAAGAAGCGGACAATGCACTTGTCTTTTGTGTAGGTAACATACACGGACCAGGTGGAAGAATAGCGGAATTCATAGAAGGGATAGAATAAAATGATAGGTTCAGAATTATATTTCTCCTTATTTGTAGGTGTTGTTCTCAGTCTTATATTCGCTGAGAAATTTGGTATTAATCCAGCAGGACTGGTAGTACCTGGTTATTTAGCATTAATTTTTGATCAACCCATCATGCTTTTATCAGTATTAATTATCAGTTGTTTAACATTCTTTATTGTAAACAACGGTATTAGTAAATGGGTTATTTTATATGGTAGAAGAAAATTCGCTGCCATGATTTTAACAGGTATGGTATTAAAATTTATATTTGATTTGATATATCCATTAACCCCATTTGAAATGGTCGAAGTGTCTGGTATTGGGGTAGTTATTCCTGGTATCATCGCGAACACAATTCAAAAACAAGGTGTTGTAATAACATTATCATCTACTATGTTATTAACATGTATTACATATGTCATCTTGTTCTTATACAGTTTTATTAATTAATCAAGAACAAGGAGCGCGTAATTACAATGAAAAAGAAAAAACGATTAACACCAAGCGAATGGTTGCTCAAACAATCTAAACGTCATAAACGTAGAAACACTTTATACACAGCCATAGTTCTTCTTATCGCTTTAGTATTAATAGTCTTCGCTATTCGCGCAGTTAAAGTGGTACCTGTGAAAAGTGATGCAAAAGATCCAAACAGCGTTCGCATGACCTATTTGGGTAATATCACATTAAATAAACATATACGTCAAAATAATCTCAATAGTGTATTTTCAGGGTTACAAGAGCCACTGAAGAATAGTGACTTTTCAACGGCCTCATTGTTAGTGAATGACTTTGCTAAAGATTCTAAGAAAGAGATTGAGAAAAATTTAGAAAACATCATGTTCTTGAAAAAACAGAACATTAAAAGTGTAAATTTAATTAATCAGACTGCGGATAATGTTACTGCAAGAGACTTGATGGAAAAGGTAGAATCGCAAGCTGGGTATAATTTCCTAACGGGGAATGGTTCTAACCCTATTAATAGTAAAACCGTGCAACAAGATGTTAAAGGTAAGAAAATAGCTAATGTATCATTTACAGATGTAGAATCAAATTATGCAGAACCACTTAAAAATACGACATCTATCAGTTTGGATCCAGACATTTTTTATCCATTAATTAAAAAATTAAAACAAAATAATGATTATGTAGTAGTTAATGTTGACTGGGGAATTCCAAACGAAAGAAATGTTACAGATCGTCAAAAAGAATATGCGCATGCTTTATCCAAAGCAGGAGCAGATGTGATTATTGGACATAATTCAGTTATTCAAAAAGTCGAAAAATACAAGAACACTCCTATTTTTTATAGCCTGGGAAATACAACATCAGATGATTTCTTATCGAAAAATCAAAAAGGTATGGTTGTACAAGATGATTGGAAAGATAAAAAACATAAGTTCCATCTCACACCAATTCAATCGAAAGACGGTAAAATTTCTGAAGATGATATGAACAAAATGGACCAAAGACGCTTTTACAATAATATTAAAGACCAATCAATTGATTTAAAAAAAGCTGACGATGGAGGTTATACATTTGAATATTAAAAAACATTGGCTGCCGATCACTGTAATCGTTATTGTAGTAATTATTTTCCTACTCGTCATATTCGCAAGAGCAAATGAAGGTTTAGATAGTTATGAACAGCAAGAATTGAAAAATGGAGAACAGCAATATCTTTCAAAAGGGGCAAGTTAGGAATGAACATATATAATAAAGCAACCTTGACTGTCATATTAATCTTGACCATCATTATTTCGTTTGTATTTTACTATTTTACGAAAGATGAAAAGATTGATAAAGATAAACTATACGAGAACAAAATAACAAATCATAAAAAGGCTGGAAATAAAAACTATGGTGTGGCATCTAACAATGCGATTGCCACTAAAATAGGTAATAAAGTTATTGAAGATGGTGGAAATGCAACAGACGCTGCTTTCGCAGTATCATATGCATTAGCGGTTACTGAACCTCATTCATCTGGTCTAGGTGGTGGTGGCGCCACATTAACTTATGATGGTACAGAAGGCCAAGTACCAAATTTATATGAATATAAAACATATTCTTCTTATAACTATAAACAAGGAGATAAAATTGGTACGCCTGGTTTCGTAAGAGGTATGCATGATATGCATGAAAAAGAAGGTAAGATGGATGAGAAGAAACTCTTTGGTTATATTATTCCACTTGCTGAAGATGGATTTGAAGTAGATTCAGAATTAGAACGTAGTTTGAAAATATATGGTTCTAAAATTGATCGTAATTCACCATTCTTTAAAGGTAAGAAAACGGTCCGTGAAGGCGATGTTGTTAAACAAGATAAACTAGCGGATACATTAAAGAAAATTCGTGATAAAGGTCCAGATTATTTCTATAAAGATGTAGGTAAAAGTATCTCTAAACAATTGGATAATCAATTAACAGAGAAAGATTTCAATACATTTAAAACTGAAAAGAAAGAACCAGTAAGTACAGAGTACTTAGGAAACAAAGTTTATTCAGCTTCAAATCCTCTAGGAGGAACATTGACACTACAAGGATTAAAAATAGATGAACAAGAAAATCAAGGTACTGCTGATCGTAATAGCTACATTAAAGGTATATTAGAATCTCGTGATGTTATGTATAGCAATCGTGACATTGTAAATGGTGCGGAACCTAGTAGCGAAGAACATTTATCAGATGATTATTTACTAGGTGAATTGAACAAAGTAAATGTAGGTACAACAGCTGAAGGTGGAAGTGATTTTAATCCAATTCAAACAGATAATACTAGTACAACACACTTTGTTGTTATTGATAAGCAAGGTAAAGTTGCGAGTACTACCAATACATTATCAAGTTACTTTGGTTCAGGTGACTTTATGAAGGAAGGCTTTTATATGAACAACTCATTAGGAGACTTCTCTAAATCTCAAGCAAGTCCTAACTATGGTGAAAAACATAAAGCACCACGTTCATTTATTTCGCCATCAATTATAGTAGGTACAGACTTCTATATGGGTATTGGTACTCCTGGTGGTAACAAAATTCCAACAATGTTAAATGAAGTCATTGTCGATTATTTAAGAGGTGACGGTACCTTACAAGAAGCGGTCGACAAACCAAGATTCTACAATGATGGTGGTACCATTTATTATGAAAATGCTACGAGTGACGAAGACTTAGAGATTTTCAAAAATCTTGGATATGGTGTGAAGGAAAAACGAAATGATCCAAACTTTGGTAGTGTACAAGGAGCAGTATACGACAAGAAAAGTAAGAAAGTAGACGTCGGTTCAGACGTTGGTAACAGATAAGATATATCTACAACAGGCTGTGAAATAAATACTAAAATAATAGCACTAAGATGATTTATTTTAATCATCTTAGTGCTTACTTTATACCCAATACTTCGTATTGTATGGCTACACTATGCCCAACTTGCTTTGCTTGTAGAAACTGATTTAATCAGTTTCTCTGTGTTGGGTCCCTTCCGATGGTACAGTTTCAGCCAGAAATTCTACACAGATAAATCTGTGAGAATTTCTAAGGTCTTCAACTAGTACTGTTCCCTCAGGAGTCTTGCCATAAATACTACGTATTTATATGTAATTTTACATTAAAACACTTTGGGAAAATAAGGCACTTTCGTATAATTTAATAAACATCACTAAACTAAATAAACGAAGTGACTTATGTATAAAGATTATAACATGATTCAACATACGCTACCTATGGAAACTTCAGTCCATATTCCCACAAATGATATGTCGCGACATGTTAATGAAATCGTTGAAACAATTCAACTTAATGAATTCGATGAATTCAAACATTATCGTGATGCTACGTCATATCACCCTAAATTTCTTTTATACTTTATTAAACATTTTCACCATTACGTACTCGATCAATAATATTTTGGACTTGTTGGCGCTTTTCTTCATCATTTTTTACATAGTAGGCAAGTGGTCCTTCTTTGATTGTGACCCAAGGAACAAGTACATCGAAGTCTAATTCTTTAATCATTTCAAGGCTCTGTATTGATTGTTCTCTGTCACTTGAACCTAGAATAACTGTACGCCATTGATCACCTTCAAAGCATAGGAAATCACCAGTGAATAAATAGCGATGTTTACCATTATCCCATAAATATAATGTTGTTCCAGGTGTATGGCCAGGGGCTGGAATCACTTCTAAATCATCATATAACATTTCGCGTTGATTTAGATAACCTTCGACAGGAATACTAGGTTTTAAAGCTGAAGCATCATTTTCATTTATAAAATAAGGTACATCAATGCTTTTGCTACCACCTAAAGATTCATGATCGTGATTCATTAACACTTTATCTGCACCGCCTAAAGCGTTAATATCCTTTTCTGATTCTTTTAAATGAGAAGAATGATAAATGATGACATTTTCAGAATCTCGTTGTAAAACTAATGATTTAAATTCAAATCTAGAGTCGAAAGGTAATTCAGTTGTTGGTGTTGCATAAAGTCCCTCATCAATATATTTTAAATGTTCAAATTGATTATGATTCATATACATTCATCCTTTGTGAGTAGATTTAATTTGTTCTATTATTTTTACCCTTTTTATTTGGAATGATTCTTATTAATGAATAACAAGTCTAATTAACATTAAATAGACAGTTTTTAGTGTGTATATTAAGATGAAACAGTATGAAATATCAATTAGATAGAGTTGTATTGATTATCTAAGGCAACACCAGTAACTAGATTGTTTAATGTTATAAAATAAAAGGTGTGAGATAAATGGATGAAATAGTTCTCGGAGTAGATTTAGGCACAAGTTCTGTTAAAGTGATAGCAGTAAATCGACAAGGTAATGTTCTTGATGTGACCAATTCATCGTTATCATTAATACAAGAACATAATGGTTACAGCGAACAAGATCCTGAAGAATGGTTTCAATCAACAAAAGATGCCATCTCTAGTTTACTAGCATCTTCTAAAATGAAAGATACCGTAGTCAAAGGTATGTCATTTTCAGGACAAATGCATGGTTTAGTCATGATTGACCAACAAAGTAACGTATTACGAAACGCAATATTGTGGAATGATACAAGAAATTCAGAGCAATGTAAGCAAATTATCAACAAATTAGGTAATAGAGTAAATGGTAACCCTGTTTTAGAAGGGTTCACATTACCGAAGATGTTATGGGTGCAACAACATGAGCCAGATATTTGGGAACAGGTTGATCGCTTTATGTTACCTAAGGATTATTTGCGTTATCGACTTACTGGTCAAATTCATATGGAATATAGTGACGCTGCTGGAACATTGTTATTAGATCCTAAGACTAATCAATGGAATAAAGATATTGGCGATAAGTTTGAAATTGGTGATATATATCCGCCACTTATTAATTCACATGAGAGTGTAGGCTATTTATTACCTTCAATTGCTAGTGAGCTAGGTTTAAATGAAGACGTAGCTGTTTTTGCTGGTGGTGCAGACAATGCATGTGGTGCCTTAGGGGCAGGTATTATTCATGATAGAGAAACGTTGTGTAGTATTGGTACGTCAGGTGTGATATTAAATGTAGAACATCAAAGTGTAACAGAATATGGAAATAATCTTCATTTCTTTAATCATGCGATTCCTAACACTTATTATGCGATGGGCGTAACTTTAGCAGCAGGTCATAGTTTAAATTGGTTAAAAGATACGTTCTTTGAAAATGAAAGCTTCGACAACCTTATAAAACTAGCATCACAATCTAGGATAGGTGCCAATGGATTGCTATTTACCCCATATATAGCTGGAGAACGTACACCACATGGTGATGCACTAATTAGAGGAAGTTTTATTGGTATCAGTGATCAGCATCAACATTCAGATTTTGTTAGAGCAACGATTGAAGGCATTACGTATTCACTGTATGAATCTATACAATTGATTCGACAAGAAGGTAAAGACATAAATACCGTAGTTTCTATCGGTGGCGGATCAAAAAGTGATTTTTGGTTACAATTACAAGCTGATGTTTTCAATGCATCAGTTAAAAAATTAAAACACGAAGAAGGACCAAGCATGGGAGCTGCTATACTTGCAGCATATGGATTAGGTTGGTATAACTCTATTGAAGAATGTGTTGAGCAATTTATTCAAACAGATACAACGTTCGAACCTAATATAGACAGACATCATCAATATCAATATTATTTCAATATATATAAAGATATCTATAAACAAACTAAAGACATAACAGCAAAGTTAATTCGATAATATAAATTATGAAGTGGTGTGGTGCAAAATGAAATTTGTAACCACGCCGTTTTATTTAATTATGGTAATTATTAATGGAATGAGAAGGTATGAAACGTTTTGATTAAGTGTAAAACCTTAGTATAATGTAATAATTCACTTTATAATTATTTATTACACAAATTTGTGATAAAAATCTCTAAAAAATTGTGAGCAATTTGTTACAAATTTAGTGTATAAGCGTTAGAATAGTTAAGTCGCCATTATGGTTGTAAAAATGTTACACGAAATAGAGTGATTTTACAATTAGAGTTATTTTCATGTAAAATACAAACCACTAATAGAATTACTATATAAACGTATTAAGTTTATATAATGTGCATTTTACAATTAATTCGTGAATGATTTCACATTTTAGTCTTAATTAAACCTTTTTAGTTGTTGAAATCGCTTTCTTAAGGGTGTACGATAACTATGGCTTAAAAATATAAAAGTGAGGTTTTGGGGAAATGAATATTATCTTAGGAGTGGGTACTTTAGTATTAGTACTTGTAATTATGACGCTATTCTTAAAATTCGCGCCATATGGTAAACAGGGGTTGCAAGCTTTATCAGGAGCTGCTTGTGCAACGTTTTTACCTCAAGCGTTTTTAAGTTATGCAATTGGTGGCGTATTCCACATTAAATTTTTGCAAGAAATTGGTGATTTAGCAGGAAGCTTAAGTGGTATAGCAGTAGGTATACTAACTTGTTTAAATTTAGGCGTATCTCCAGTGTTTGCAGTTATTGTTGGTTTAGTATTACATGATTTCAAATTATTACCAGCATTTATTGCAGCGTATATTGTGGCTTTTGGAATTAAATTAATAGAGAAAAAAGTTCCAGAAGGACTAGATTTAATTGTTGTTATTTTATTGGCTCCAGCAATTACATTTGGTTTAGCAAGCGTTATTACACCAGGAGTAATGGCTACACTTAAACAAATTGGTAGTGCGGTAACTTCAGTTGGCGACAATAACCCATATGCACTAGCAATTATCTTAGGACTGGTAATACCAGTAACAGGTATGACACCATTAAGTTCAATGGTATTAACAAGCTTATTAGGACTAACAGGAGTACCGATGGCAATTGGTGCAATGACATGTATGGGAAGTTCATTTGTAAACTACGTATTATTCAGTAGATTACACATTGGTGGTAAGTCTAAAGCATTTGCAGTTGGTATTGAACCATTAACTCAAATTGATTTAATCGCACAATATCCAGTACAGCTTTACGGTTCAAATGCAATAATAGGTATGGTTAACGCTTGTATCGTGACATTTATGGGCGTAGTCATCGGCGTTAAAGGTATGGCAACACCAATTGCTGGTGCGATCGTATTATTCGGTTTCAACCAACCAGTTAGAGCGATTATTACAATTGTAATTGTAGCTATTGTAAGTATAATACTAGCGTTCATCATGAGTATGATTATTAAAAAATTCAATTTAATGAATTTAAGTTTAAATGTACCGAGCAAAAAGAACAAACTTAAGGAGAGTGTTTAGTGATGGCTAAAAGCTATGATTATCAAAGTGCGTTTGACATTATTGGACCAGTTATGATGGGTCCATCAAGCTCTCACACAGCCGGAGCAGTAAAAATCGGAAACTCAGCAAGAGCGGTTTTAGGTGATGTACCTAAAAGTTTAGAAATTCGTTATTATGAATCATTTGCCAAAACACATCAAGGGCATGGCACAGATGTTGCAGTTGTCGGTGGTGCAATGGGTTATAGTACATTTGATAATAGAATTAAAAAAGCATTGGACATCGCAGAAGAAGAAGGCATTGAAGTAGAAATTATTGAAGATGAAGGAGAAAGTATTGGAGAACATCCAAACTGTGCTTTCATCAAAGCTAAAGATGCAAACGGACGCTATATAGAAGTTATCGGTATTTCAATTGGTGGCGGAACTATCAAGATAAAAGGTATCCATGTTAATGGTTTAGAAACGAAAATGAATCATGGTTTACCGATTTTAACTGTAGATGGACCGGCAGATAAAGCGCAAATCAATCATTTGATTAACGATTTAAACGATATGTCAATTGAATACAAAGATGAATTAACTCAAATTAATGATGATAAAAGCTTAGTAGTGTTACCATTAAATAAAGCAATCAAAGAATCAGCATTAGACACATTAAGAGACAAATACAGTGATTTTACCGTTTCCTATATTAATTAAGGGGGATTCAAAATGTTTGATTCAATTAGAGAAACTATAGATTATGCAGTTGAAAAAGATATGTCCTTTGCAGAAATCATGATCCAAGAAGAAATGGAACTTAAAGGACTTTCACGTGATGAAGTACGTGAAAACATGAGACAAAACTTAGAAGTAATGAGAGATGCTGTAGTTAAAGGTACTACGGGCGAAGGTGTAGAAAGTGTTACAGGCTATACTGGACATGACGCAGCAAAACTACGTGATTATAACGAAAATAATCATGCGCTATCAGGTCATGAAATGATTGAAGCAGTTAAAGGTGCGGTAGCAACTAATGAAGTCAATGCAGCAATGGGTATCATTTGTGCAACACCTACAGCTGGATCGTCGGGTACAATCCCAGGCGTACTATTTAAATTAGAAAAAACGCATAATATTACTGAAGATCAAATGGTAGATTTCTTATTTACAGCAGCATTATTCGGAAGAGTAGTTGCTAATAATGCTAGTGTTGCAGGTGCAACAGGTGGTTGCCAAGCAGAAGTAGGTTCTGCATCAGCAATGGCAGCTGCAGCAGCAGTAGCAATTTTTGGTGGTTCTCCAGAAGCATCAGGTCATGCAATGGCATTAGCTATCAGTAACTTGTTAGGTCTAGTTTGTGACCCAGTTGCTGGACTAGTAGAAATTCCTTGTGTTATGAGAAATGCAATTGGTTCAGGTAATGGGTTAATTTCAGCTGACCTTGCATTAGCAGGTGTTGAAAGTAGAATACCTGTTGACGAAGTGATTAGCGCTATGGATAAAATTGGTAGAAATTTACCAGCATCATTACGTGAAACTGGTTTAGGTGGTTTAGCAGGAACACCAACTGGTGAAGAAATTAAACGTAAAATCTTTGGTGAAGCTGAAGATATGGTAAAAAACAACTAATTCATTAATCATAATTTAGCACTTAAGTGCCGGATAACTCTGGTACTTAAGTGCTTTTTTCATATGTTTTTATTAATATATGGAAATATAATCATTTATTTTTCTGAAGATTAAAAAAACTTATTGCAATTGCACATCCCAATAAATAAAATAATTTTAAAGGGGCTGGTGCAATGCTACGTTTAACTTTAATTTTTATAGCATTCATCATTAACACAACGATAACGTATTTGTGGACATCAGAGGGAACTTGGGTGAATTTATTATTCAAATCATTATCGCTAAGTATGATCATTGTGTTCATGTTTTATTACATTCGTTTTGTTATTGAAAATAGGGAAAGCTAGTGAGGTTAAGTAATGGATATTCAATCTGACTTAATCTCATTTTATGTTATATAAATCAAGTTGATAAAAAGTAAGGTCAAGCCATTGTTCAAATTTATAACCTACTTGCTTAATAGTGCCAGCATGATTGAAATTAAATTTCTCATGTAATTTTATGCTACCTATATTTGAAGCATCTATACCTGCAACAATTGTACGATAGCCACTTTGTTGTGCTTCCTCAATTAATTTTGATAATAATTGTGACGCAATACCACTATTTCTATAGTCAGGGTGAACATAAATTGAATGTTCAATACTATATAGATATGCAGGCCAATCTCTGAAAGAACCATAAGTTGCAAATCCTTGAACGATATTATCTTCCTCAAATACAAAAACAGGTTCATTTTTCTGTTTTTTATTTTCAAGCCATTGAATACGTTCTTCTATAGTTGTGGTCTCATACGTATATACTGCAGTAGTATTAATAATCGCATCATTATATATCGTTAATATAGCCTCTAAATCTGATTTTTGCGCTTCTCTAATCATCTTAATCACCTCTCAATCAATTAGAAACTATTTAAATAAAGATTGCAAGATTTATATATTTTGAATTTTGTATCATTAAATGAAAACAAAATTTTATTCAAAGATGATGTAGTGAACAATGTTTAATGATATACTAAAAGCAAAATAAAAGTATAGCTAAATTTGGTCTCAATGATATCGTTTTTAGTTAAAGGAGAAACATTTATGAAAAAATGGACAAATCGATTAATGACTATAGTCGGTGTCATTTTAATATTAGTAGCAATATATTTATTTGCTAAACCTCATATTGATAATTATTTCCATGAAAAAGATAATAGCGATAAAATCGAAAAATATGATAAAACAGAAAGTAAACAAAGTGAACATTCCAAAGATAAAACACCAGAAATTCCTAAGGATAAATCTAAAATGGCTGGATATATTAAAATACCAGATGCTGAAATTGAAGAGCCAGTTTACCCTGGCCCAGCTACACCAGAACAATTAAATCGTGGTGTTAGCTTTGCAGAAGGTAACGAATCTCTAAGCGATCAAAATATTTCTATTGCAGGTCATACATTTACTGACAGACCACATTATCAATTTACTAATTTGAAAGCTGCTAAAAAGGGAAGTAAAGTTTACTTTAAAGTAGGTAATGAGACACGAAAATATAAAATGACAAGTATTAGAGATGTTGATCCATCTGATGTGAAAGTACTAGATGAACATAAAGGTGAAAAAAATCAATTAACATTGATTACTTGTGATAATTATAATAAAGAAACTGGAGTTTGGGAAAAACGTAAAATATTTGTCGCGAAAGAAATTAAATAGAAAAGATATTTAGATGATGAACAACTTCTTATGAATCAATGGTGAAGGTGTTCATCATTTTTATTTTTCAATAATGAAAGTAATTTCAAATTGTGAATATAGTTTCAGTCTGAATAGGTCATCTTCATTGTCTTTGAAATGTTGTCTATAATTAGGATAAAGATGAGATAGGGGGACTACATGTGATTAAAGCAATTGCCGTTGATATGGATGGGACATTTTTAGATTCAAAAAAACAATTCGATAAAGAACGTTTCGAACGAATTTTTAAAGCATTAAAAAGTAAAGGCATAGAATTTATAGCTGCTAGTGGAAATCAATATGCAAAGTTAAAGTCTATTTTTGGTGAGAGAGACATGTTTTTTATTGCAGAAAATGGCGCAGTGATATATAAAGGTAACGAATTATATCAATATCGAAGTTTTAATCATCAAGATTATCAAGACGTCATTGATTATTTAAATTTAGAAAGACAAATTGATCAATTAGTTGTATGTGGTTTAGAAAGTGCCTATATTTTAGAAGACACACCAGAAGATTTTAAAGAGGATACAAAATTTTATTACCATCAATTAAGTGAAATATCCCAATTACAAAATTTACCAGAAGATGAATATGTCAAAATAGCTTTAAACATTAATAGAGAAACACATCCACAATTAGATAAAGATTTACAAGAACGTTTCCCAGAAACTATTAAATTAGTATCAAGTGGTCATGATAGTATTGATATTATTATGCCAAATATGACAAAGGGACAAGCTTTACATAGATTGCTTGAATTATGGGGATTAGAACCTTCTGAATTGATGGCTTTTGGTGATGCAAATAATGATAAGGACATGCTAGAACTAGCGCAATATAGTTATGTAATGAAAAATAGTCAAGACGCCTCATTGTTTGATATAGCGTATGACGTTGCACCAAGTAATGATGAGCAAGGCGTGTTAACAACAATTGAAACAATGGTACTTGATAATCACAAATAATAAAAATGCGACGAAGTGACTCTAATTGAATCACTACGTCGCATTTTATTTATACACTTAATTTAAACGTGTATCACAAGTACCTGTATTGATAACTGATAATGAAGCATTTAATCCACCTTCTACAAGATTTTGAACGGCTTCATCAGAGAAGAAAGCGATGTGAGGTGTTAATAAAATATTTTCATTTTCAATGAGTTCTAATAACGTTTCATCTTCAACTTTTTTATTAGTCCAATCAAATGTGAAGTAAGGTGATTCAAATTCATAAGTATCAACAGCTGCTCCATATAAAGGACCATTATTAACAGCGTCAATTAAAGCTTTTGTATCTAATACGGCACCACGAGCAGCATTAACTAGCACGGCACCTTCTTTTACTTTGGCAAACATATCTTTATCAAATAAGTGATAGCTATCTTTATTTGCTGGTACATGTAAAGAAATAATATCAGCATCTTTAATAGCTTCTTCTACTGAATCTTTGTACTCTAAGAAATCGAGTGACTCATTTGGATAAGCATCATAACCAATGATTTTTGCACCGAAACCAGCATAGATTTTCGCAGTTGCTGCACCAATACGTCCAGTACCGATAATAGCTACAGTCATGTTTTTAACAGGACGTGACATAATAGGTGCTGCCCAAGTGAAATCGTGATTTTGTACACGTTTTTCAATAGCAGGGAATTTACGTACTAATTGTAATGCTATTGATACAGAGTATTCAGCAATAGTTTCAGGTGAATAACTAGGTACATTTGAAATAATGATACCGTGCTTTTTAGCTAATTCTAAATCGTACATATCGAATCCAGCAGTTCGCTGTGCAATTTGTTTAATGCCATAAGATTCTAATTTAGGATAAACTTCGTCTTCAAGTTTACCGAATTGCATTGTCGTAACACCATCATAATCTTTAAGTTGATCAACAGTGTCTTTGCTAAGTAATTCAGGTGAAGTAGTGACTTCTATATTATTCTTTTTACCCCAGTTTAACGCCATTTCTTTCTCATATTCTCTAGTACCGAAAAACATTATTCTTGTCATAATGAAATTACCCCATTTCAAAAATTATAAAAAGTTGTTTAACAAATAGTATGATATAAAAAATAAGTAAAACTATAACCTACATCCACATTATATTGTGAATATTTTCACAAATCAAGTTAAAAATTAGTTTTTTTGAAATCTGAATAGAAATAGTTTTATATGTTTAATTACAAATGTATGTTAACAAGCATTAAAATATGAATTAGTTCAATTATTTTAGAGAGGGCATCTTTTAAGATATAATATCCATAATAATAATATGGAGGTACCTTTATGAGTAATATGAATCAAACAATTATAGATGCGTTTAATTTTAGACATGCAACAAAACAATTTGATCCTGAAAAAATCATTCCAAAAGAAGATTTTGAAACAATTTTGGAAGCGGGAAGATTGTCACCAAGTTCATTAGGTTTAGAACCATGGAAGTTTGTAGTTGTGCAAAATAAAGTATTGAGAGACAAATTGAAACCTTACAGTTGGGGCGCTCAAAAACAACTTGATTCAGCAAGCCATTTTGTAATCGTACTTGCGCGTAAAAATGTAACGTCTCAATCTCAATTCGTTCAAGATTTAGTAAAAGGTGTTAAAGGTTATAAGGAAAGTACATTACCAGCAGTTTATGAAAAATTTGATAATTTCCAAACTAATTTCCATATTAATGATAGCGAAAGAACATTGTTTGATTGGGCAAGTAAACAAACATACATTGCTTTAGCAAATATGATGACAAGTGCAGCGCTTTTAGGCATTGATTCTTGTCCAATGGAAGGCTTTGATTTAGATGAAGTGACATCCCTTTTAAAAGATGAAGGTATTTTAGATACAGATCATTTTGGTATTTCTGTAATGGCAGCATTTGGTTATCGTGCTGATGAACCACCACACGGTAAAGTTCGTCAAAATTATAACGATGTCATTGAGTGGTTTGAGTAAATAAATATTTTTAAGTGAAGAAAGAGCGGTGAGAAATAATTCGATTTAATTATTATTTCAATCATCGCTCTTATTTTGGGTTGATGAATAGAATCATATGTTGCAGGGTAAACTTAAAGTGTACATCCTTGTGAGCACATTATTTTTTAATCATAGCGTATGGATGTAGAATGATAACTAAGGAAAAGTAAACGTTTACATTTTCGATATAACTTTATATATTGTTTAATACATTTCCTACAGTATTTCAAAAATTATAAAAGGACGGGATACGATGGCAAATATTAATGTAAGAGATTATATAGATGAAAGCTATGGCTTATTTATAAATAACGAGTTTCATAAAAGTGAAAGTGGAGAAATATTAACAGTTTCTAATCCAGCAAATGGAGAAGAATTAGCTCAAGTAGCTAAAGCAGGTAAAGGTGACGTTGATAAAGCAGTAACAGCGGCTACTGAAGCTTTTGATGCTTGGAGTAAAATTTCTAAAGAAGAACGTGCTGATTATTTATTAGAAATTAGCCGTAAAATTCATGAAAATGCTGAACGATTAGCAACTATCGAATCATTACAAAATGGTAAACCTTATCGTGAAACATCTACTATAGATGTACCTATGGCGGCTAACCAATTTAAATATTTCGCAAGTGTTTTAACTACTGATGAAGGTTCAGTCAATGAAATTGATCAAAATACTATGAGTTTAGTAGTAAATGAACAAGTTGGTGTTGTAGGTGCAGTTGTGGCATGGAACTTCCCAATTTTACTTGCATCATGGAAATTAGGACCAGCACTTGCTGCAGGTAATACTGTTGTTATTCAACCTTCATCATCTACACCTTTAACATTAATTGAATTAGCTAAAATATTCCAAGAAGTATTACCTAAAGGTGTTGTTAACGTATTAACTGGTAAAGGTTCTGAATCTGGTGATGCTATATTCAATCATGAAGGTGTTGATAAATTATCATTCACTGGTTCTACAGACGTTGGTTATGGCGTAGCTAAAGCAGGTGCTGAACGTATTGTACCAACTACATTAGAACTTGGTGGTAAAAGTGCTAATATCATCTTTGATGACGCTAATATTGATCAAGTTATTGAAGGTGTTCAATTAGGTATTCTATTCAACCAAGGTGAGGTATGTAGTGCTGGATCTAGATTACTTGTCCAATCATCAGTTTATGATAAATTATTACCAAAATTAAAAGAAGCATTTGAAAATATTAAAGTAGGTGACCCATTTGCAGATGATGTTAAAATGGGAAGTCAAACTGGTGAAGAACAACTAGAAAAAATCCAAAACTATGTCAAACTAGCTGAAGAAGATTCAAGTGCTAACATTGTAACAGGTGGTCATCGCCTTACTGATAATGGACGAGATAAAGGTTTCTTCTTTGAACCAACAATTATAGAACTAAAAGATAATAGTCATCGATTAGCACAAGAAGAAATTTTTGGTCCTGTACTAGTAGTAGAAAAATTTGACGATGAACAAGAAGCAATTGATATTGCTAATGATTCAGAATATGGACTAGCTGGTGGTATCTTTACAACTAATTTAAACCGTGCATTAAATGTAGCTAAAGCAATGCGTACAGGTCGTATCTGGATCAATACGTATAACCAAATTCCAGCTGGCGCACCATTCGGCGGATATAAAAAATCAGGTATCGGTCGTGAAGTTTACAAAGACGCAATTAAAAACTATCAACAAGTAAAAAATATTTATATCGATACTTCAAATGAAACTAATGGATTATATTAATATATATTAATACTTTCTGAGGTTTGTGAATATATAATAAGAGCCAGTCCAAGACTTAAACAATGTCTTGGACTGGCTTTATGTTTATATTGAAGTTATTGTTGTGGTACTTTTGATTCATCTGAATGTAATTGTACAGTAAGTCCTTCAGGTGAAGTTAAAATTTCGCTTGATTGATTAGGTTTATAAATATCAAATCCAGATAATCCATAGCTATTATCATTATCTTCACGTTTTTTACTTGATTGCCAAGTGTTAGCAGCTAAATGATGATGATATTTATTAGTAGACATAAATAGTGCTTGTGGGAATTTAGAAATATGTTCAAAACCAATTTGATCTATATAGAATGATTTAGCATCTTCTAAACTATTAGTTTTTAAATGTAAATGTCCGATTTTAGCACCATCAGGCATACCATCCCAGCCATCTTCAGTTCTTTCTAATAATAATGTAGGTCCATCAACTTCTAAAGTATCCATTTTGACGAATCCGTCATTCCAAATCCAACCATCTTTTGGACGGTCACTATAAATTTCAATGCCATTTCCTTCTGGATCAGCGAAATAAAGTGCTTGGCTTACAAGATGATCTCCAGCACCAATTCTCATACCTTTATTAGCTACGTAATATAAGAAGTTTGCTAAGTCAGTATCAGTAGGAAGTAAGTAAGCAATATGGAATAGTCCGGCTTCTGATGCACTAGGTTGTCTGCCATCTTTAAGTACATTTAAAGTTAAAGTGTGTCCACTTTTACCAATTGCCAGAATAGCTTGTTCGTCGCTTTGTGATAATACATTAAATCCTAAAATGTTTGTATAGTAATCAATCATTGTGTTTAAATCTTTGACGTTTAAATTAATATTTGTAATTTGTGTTGCAGTTTTATCATGAAATGTCATAGTTAATTCCCCGCTTTTCTCTCTTTTGAATATATTTATTATAACTGATATAAAAAGTATATTCAAGATAAAAGTTTAAAAAAGAGGGATAAATTGAAATAAACATTTATCCCTCTTATTACTTCTACTTTATCAATTTAACCTAAATATACGTCTTGTACGCTATCATCTTTTTCAAGAACATCTTTTGCGAATGGACAAGAAGCAATAATTTTTAAATTGTTTTTACGAGCATAGTCTACAACTTGATATACTAATTTTTTTCCAAGTCCTTGTCCACCAAGTTCATCAGAAACACCAGTATGATCAATATCAATTTCATTATTATCTGCAGTTTTAAATGTGATTACTGCTTTAGGATCGTTTTCATCTTCGCCAACATAAAATTTATTTGTACCTTGTTTAATTTCTTCAGCCATAATTCATCGCTCCTTTATTGTGTATATAGTATATTTATCACTAAATAAAAATTTAAAACATTTGCTATATAAGAATAGAGATTAAATTGAAGTGCTAGATAAAATTACAGCAGAGCATTTAAACAATTTAACTATATCTAATATAAGAAACGGTAGTATTATAGTATTCCTCGAAACCATGAATACCATCTGCGCCACCTAGACCAGATTCTCTCCAACCAGCATGGTAGCCGTTAACAACTTCTTCAGCTTCACAATTGGCATATACTTCACCAAATTTTAAACGTTCAGTTGCCGTCATGACTTCTGATAAATCATTTGAGAATATATAAGAAGAAAGGCCAGCGTTTGTATCATTAGCGTCTTCAATAACTTGATTAAAGTCATTATATGTTGTGATTGCTAATACAGGACCAAATATTTCTTCTTTAAATGCACTATCTGTTTGTTTAACGTTATCTAAAACAGTAGGAGCATAGAAATAACCAGGGCGGTCTAATTTGTGACCACCTAATACAAGTTTAGCTCCATTATTAACAGCATCTTGTACTTTTTCGTCTATGCTATTTAATTGAGTTTCATTAATAATAGCACCGAAATCTGTTTTTTCATCAAGAGGATCTCCTACAGTTAAAGCTTCCATTTTAGATTTTACTTTTTCAACAAATTTATCATGAACGTCTTCATGTACAAATATTCTCTCAGGACATGTACATACTTGGCCTGCATTTTTAATACGAGCAGTTACAATATAATCCACAGCTTTATCAATATTTGCATTTGGCGTTACGAGGACAGGGGCGTTTCCACCTAATTCTAAGTTTACCTTTTTAACTGTGTTTGCTGCATTTTCAAATACGGCTTTACCGGCACGCATGCTACCAGTTAAAGATATTAATTTGATATCTTTATGTTGTGCTAATTGTGTACCAACAGTTTCACCAGTACCTGGGACGATTTGGATTAAACCTGCAGGAATCGTTGAAGCTTTAAAAATTTCAGCTAAACGTAGGGTAAGTAATGTTGTTTCTTCACTAGGTTTAATGACAACAGAACAACCTGTTACAATAGCAGGAATGACTTTACGTAATAATACTAAAATAGGAGCATTCCAAGGTACAATACCAGCTGTTACGCCGATAGGTTTTTTAGTGAGTTGAATAGTTTCATTTTCTACACTATTTTGTAAAACTTCGCCTTTATTACTCATGCTTAAACTAGTCATATAATCAATAAATTGAACAGATTTATCAATTTCACCTTGAGCTTCGGCTAATGTTTTACCTTGTTCTTTGACGTAAAGTTGTGCAAGTTCTTCTTTATTTTGTTCAAGTAATGGGATTAATAATTTAACATGTTCGGCACGAGTTGGTTGTGGAACTTTTTCCCATTCTAATTGTGCATGTTTAGATTTCTCGATAGCTTCATTAACTTCCTCAGTCGTCGCAAATGTAATCGTATCTATCTTTTCACCAGTTGCTGGATTAATTACATCCATTGTTTCGTTTGAATTACTTTCTATAAATTCATTGTTTATAAATAATTGATTAGTCATATAACATACCTCCACTTGAAATATTCCCTAAAAGTCAGTGATTAAATATTAAAATTAAATTTAGACATAAAAAAAGTTAGAGCAACAATGCTCTAACTTTTTGTGAACCCTTTATAGAATATAGGTATGAGAAGTATAAATCCAAATAACCCCATAATAGGGAATACTTTTCCAATAAGTGATATAAATCCAACGAAAGTGCATATAAACGTAATGAATGCCATTGTGATAATCAATATATAATAACGTTTCGAGAAGGGTTTACTAAATCTAGCAGCAAAAGCATACATAAGTCCTACTACTGTATTATAAATTACTAAAATCATAATGACTGACATAATTAGTCCAATGGATGGTGAAATATTTTTAGCTAATAATAGGGAAGGTAACGCAACATCTTTAATTTGATTAAATTGAGTTACAAGACCTAAATTAATCATTAATATTAAAAATGTGATGATGACACCGCCTATTAGTCCGCCATACGTTGCTGACTGACGATATTTTAATTTGCCACCCATAACTGAGAAGAAACTGAACGCAGCCGCAATTTGTAAACTAGCATAATTGATACCATCAAACCACCATCCAGGTGAAATAGATTTATGATGATTTGAGTATTGGTTAGCTGCATTAAAGTTAAGATGACCTGATGCAAAATAATAAATAGCTATCATTGTTACAACTGCTACTAGAAACGGTGTCACTCCTCCTAGTACTGCAATGAGACGATCAAATTTTAAAAATAATGTTGATAATATAAGAATGACTAGTAATAATGAACTCAACCAGTATGGCACGTTGAAGCTCTCATGAATAGTAGAGGCTCCGCCAGCTGTCATTATAATAGCTAATGAAAATAAAAAAACAGTTAATATTAAATCAAAGACTTTAGCAATCATTGGATGTAAATAATAATGTACTGATTCTGAATGGTTACCTGATTTTAGTCGATAACCTGTCTTTAAAACAAAGATTCCGCCTAGAGTAATAATAGTTCCTGTTACAATGATGCCACCTAAACTATAAACACCATGGCTAGTGAAAAATTGGAATATTTCTTGACCAGTCGCAAATCCTGCACCTACGACAACGCCTACAAATGCGAAAGCCACTATAATGGACTCTTTAGCTATATTCATTTATGTTCTTATCCCTTCATGTCAAAATTAATGAGATTTCAATTTTAATTATAATTATCTTAAAAATTCATATCTTTCTATTTTAGACGAAATAATACTAAAAATAAATACCTGAGTACATTGTATGTGGACTATTGTGTGAATAAGACGTACTGTAGCTGCGAAATATAAAAAAATAATGAAAGACAAAATGATTAGTGTAAAATAGTAAATATAAAAAATATGAGAAATATTAATGCATTAATGATGATACTTTGATAGTATTAGCAAATATTGATTGGAAAAAGTGTAAAAGTTGAAGAAGGTGTTGTTATGATATTTGATTTACCTTTAATGCTAATGATTGTTGTATTTTTAGCATTAGGTATATTCAGTCAATGGTTAGCAAATAAAATAAAATGGCCATCCATAGTAGTAATGGCCATTGTAGGTCTGTTAATTGGACCAATATTAGGCATAGCGAATCCTAAAGAAGCAATGGGATCGGAAGTATTTAGTCCTATAGTTTCATTAGCAGTAGCCGTTATATTATTTGAAGGTAGTAGTAATTTAGATTTCAGAGAGTTAAAAGGGATATCGAAAGCGGTCATCAGAATTATTACTGTAGGTGCAACGATTGCATGGATTTTAGGTGCAATTGCATTACATTTTGTATTAGATTTTCCAATTTCAGTATCATTAGTTATGGGTGGATTATTTTTAATCACTGGCCCTACAGTAATCCAACCATTGTTAAAACAAGCAAAGGTAAAGAAAAATGTCGATTCAATATTACGTTGGGAAAGTATCATATTAGATCCTATTGGTCCTATGTTGGCACTATCAGCATTCTATGTATACCAAATTGTTGATGAAGGTATAAGTTTTTTAGTAATCTTACTATTTATCTTAAAAATTTTAAGCGTTGTTTTAATAGGTTTTGGTGCATCATTCTTATTTAATTGGTTAATTAAACGTGACATGATACCACAAAGTTTAATGCCGCCAATACAACTGGTATTTATACTTTTAATATTTAGTATCTGTGACGAAATTTTAGCAGAATCTGGATTATTATCTGTAACCATATTTGGACTTATAATGGCACGAAATAAACGTCATGACTTAATGTTTAAGGAATCTGATCATTTTATCGAAAATGCATCAACAATAATGGTTTCAACAGTATTTATTTTAATTACTTCATCACTTACTAAAGATGTATTACTAAATGTACTATCATGGCAATTACTTGTATTTAGTGTTGTAATGATTTTACTTGTAAGACCTTTATCGGTTATCATTTCTACATTTAGAACAGAAATAACTAAAAGAGAACGTGTTAGTGTAGCCTTAATGGCGCCTAGAGGTATTGTTGTACTTACCGTTGCACAATTCTTTTCAAGTTTGTTTATGGATGACGGTGTCAAAATGGCTCAATACATAACACCAGTTACATTTGGACTTGTATTTATTACAGTTGTCATCTATGGATTTAGCTTTACGCCATTAAGTAAGATGTTAGGTGTAGCAAGTAATGAGCCACCGGGTGTTATTATTGTTGGAGAGAGTGAATTCTCGTTTCATTTAGGAAGTATGCTTAAAGATCATGGTATACCAATT
Organism: Staphylococcus sp. 8AQ; assembly: GCF_902506595.1. Taxonomy (NCBI): domain Bacteria; kingdom Bacillati; phylum Bacillota; class Bacilli; order Caryophanales; family Staphylococcaceae; genus Staphylococcus; species Staphylococcus sp. 8AQ. Next base: position 1,891,547 of record NZ_LR733871.1, on the reverse strand, counting down.
ATGATGTTCAATTTATTTGAAAACACTTCTGATAAAGCACATCAACAGGGTTTTGAAGTATTTAAAGGGAATTTATTATCTAGTAACGACCGTATATATTCAGATTTACTAAGATATAATAAGTGTATATTGATGACGAAATCATTTATTTTTAATAGTTTAGCATTTAATGAACTAGTACCTGAATTTGGTTTGAATAATGTCCATATGATGCCGGTATCATTTAATGATGAACAATCACGTAATAATTTAAATGGTCCTATTCGAAATCATATTTTATTTGATGAAAATCATACACCAAGATGGTTTGATAACTATATAACACAACATAATATTATAGAAGTGCCTGCCGAAAGATATCATGAAATTACTGATAAAGATATGTTAATTTATTATATTAATGAAAATAAAAATGTCACTTTTAAAAGGAATAATCATTCACTACCTAAAGAAGAACATGGGACATATGGTATATTAAAAAATGTTTATAACGTATAAAATATTGCTTTTATAAAAAAATAATGTTAATATAACATCAGAAATATCTCGCATATAACACCAATCCCCTCACTACTGGTGATAGTGAGGGGATTCTTATAGGTGTGGTTACTTACGTCTATTGTTTTTATCATTGCGGCAGCGTAACCAATTAGTATACCAAGCAATGATGCAACCGCTTGTTATGGTTGCCAGAATATTTATCAGAATATCCCGCATCATAACACCTCCTTTACACGTCATTAGGACGTCTAAAGCATAGACGATAGTATTATTATAGCAAGGGATAATTAATTTAAAAGAAAAAAATATTATAAAATATAAAAACAGAGCGATAATTGGAATTCTACTCAATTATCGCTCTGTTTTTATATTATTTTAAGTATCTATCATGCATTAAAATTTTAAGAATATCTATTTGAGATTGTAGTTCATGTCCTACATTAGTGTCTTTAATTTTTTTACGTGTTAGTTCTTCATCAACAACACGTTTAACTGATAACTCATCCGCACCATCTGATAATACTTTTTCCTTAGTATTAAATTCTTGGTGAGCAACCAATTGCATACCAAATGAATTATAAAGTAACGTATAACCAGCTATTCCTGTAGTAGATTGATAAGCTTTTGAGAAACCGCCATCAATAACTAACATTTTACCATCTGCTTTAATTGGATCTTCACCGTCAATTTCTTTTACTGGTGTATGCCCGTTAATGATACGGCCTTCATCAGGATTTAAATCAAAGTCTTTTAACATCTTACGAATCATATCAACATCTTCTCGTAAGTAATAATAAGGATTCTTTTCTTCTTTATGTGAGGCTTTATCTTCAATAAAATAACGTTCAAATGTTGTCATGGCACGTTTACCAAATAATGAAGAGTATTTACCAGTCCATAAATACCAAACTAAATCAGTAGAAAGATCATCTGTGATTTCTTTGTCGTCAAATGCTTTTCTTACATGATATTCAAAAACATCTAATAGTTCACGTCCACTATGTGATTCACCATCGATTTCAAATGATTCCATTTCGCCATTTTCATCTACTGGAATGCATCCATGAATAAGTAAATTTCCGTTATAAGGCAGATATAATTTTCCTTCTCTCATTAAGAAGGACATGTGGCGACGAAGTTTTTCAGATTGTTGGAAAGAAAGGAGTAACTTCTCAATAACATCTTCCTCTTCTTTCAATAATGTTTCAGGATGTTCTGGATCAACAGTTTGGAAACATGTATCTTTTAATGGGTATGTTTTACCGTAAACAGTAATTTCATTCTTGTCGTAATCAATTTTTTCTAAAACTAAGCGTTCTTCCATTTCAAATGATGGGCGACGTTTGATAATTGGCATTTCAAGCTTAAACTGTATCATTGCAATTGCTTGATGAATCTTCGTAATCTGATGTTCTTCACGTTGAGTAAGACTTACTTCCTTGTCAGGACGTTTTTTCGGTTTGAAAGCTGGATTATCTCCACTATAATATTTTTCAGCTAAAGTAAGTAAAGGTCTTAAGTTAATGCCATATGCATCTTCAATAATATCTAAATTATCATAACGTGCACAGATTCTAAGTAAATTAGCTAGACACACTTTGGAACCGGCATAAGCACCAATCCATAATACGTCATGATTTCCCCATTGAATATCTACAGAATGATAATTAATAAGCGTATCCATAATTTTATCTGGTTTAGGTCCACGGTCATAAATGTCTCCAACTACATGTAAATGGTCAACGACTAATCGTTGTACAGTATATGAAAGACCGATAATTAAATCATCAGATTGTTCTAATTCAATAACTTGGTTAATCAATGTTTCGTAATATGTTTTTTTGTTTTGATATTCATTATTTTTATAAAGCAACTCTTCAATAATGTATACAAATTGTTTTGGTAACGCTTTGCGTAATTTAGAACGAGTATATTTTGAAGAACAGTATTTTGTTAATTCTATTAAACGTTCGATAGTTGTAATATACCAAACATTGAGCTGACCTTTCGCATTGAATTGATTTTTAACTAACTTTAATTTGTCTTCAGGATAATATACAAGTGCTGCTAAATCATTAATTTCTTTTTCGTTAAGCGTATTTCCGAATATATCATTTATTTTTGCTCTGACATTACCTGAACCATTTCTTAAAACATGTTGGAAAGATTCATATTCACCATGTAAATCACTTACGAAATGTTCAGTGCCTTTTGGAAGTTCTAATATTGATTCTAAATTGATAATTTCTGTAGCTAATTTTTCAGCACTATCAAAACGTTGTGATAGTAAGTCTAAATATTTTTGTTTCAATTCACTTTCAGTAATATGTGTCATGATTTGTCACTCCTGTTTATAAGTTCCAATATAGTCAGTCTTTGTAATAATTAATGCGCTTACATTTGATTATCAAGAAAAAGTGATTAATTTTCAATAGCAAAGCTTTATTTGAAAATATATTTTTATATTCAGAGTGCTTCAAGTTTGAAAATGACAATTTTTTAGAGGGAGCTAATTGATTATGGCATGGAACAAATAGGGGGTCATACTAAAAAACGCCAACAAAGTAGTCACTATGTTAGCGTTAAGTAATAATATATTATTTGACACGTTTACGTTTTACGAAATATCTAATAACAAAGTAAATAATGGCAATGATGATAATAACATACATAATTCTAGAATATGTATGAATACCATTCATTAATGCGCCAAAACTATCGCTAAGCAAACGACCTAGTATAATAAGCGCAAAGTTCCATATAGTTGTACCCAATAATGATAAAGATGTGAAAACAATAATATTCATACGATTAATACCTGCAGGGATGGTAATTAATACACGTAATACTGGTATGAATCGACATAGAAATACTGCCCATGCGCCATATCTTTTAAACCAATCATTGGCACGTTTTAAATCACTACTTTTCAATTTCATCCATTTACCATGTCGATCGACAAAACGGTAAAGTTTTTCTTCTGAAATAAGACGACAAATATAGTATAAAATTAATAATCCAATAAATGATGCAATCGTTGCAATAATTAACAATGTCCAAACTGATAAATGAGATTTAACTGATAATAATCCTGCAAAAGTTAAAATAATTTCTGAAGGGACAACAGGTAAGACATTTTCTAATAAAATTAAAATAAAAATAGCTGTATAGCCCCATTGGCTAATAAAATTCGTTATAATTTGTTCCATTTATATAAATAGACTCCTTTATTCATCTAAACAATCTACTTAATTAAAAGTACGGTAACGTCATTATAATAAAAAATAGTCATAAATGCTTGTGAAAGGGGAGTCAATTTAAAATTTTATTAGTATTTTTAGTTTTTTAAAACATTAAAATTGTTTATTTATTGTAGTTATAGTTTTAACTCTAAATTGAGTATTACACTTGTGACAGTATATTGAATGTATTGTTAATATTTATTGAATAAAAAGTGAATATTTTATTAAATTTATATTGTAACCGTTTCCATTTCGTGCTATTATTATTAAAAATTGTAGCGCTACAAGAAATTTTTAAGTTGTTTCTTAGTAGTTTAATCATAGTCATCTTGAAGGATTTCTGAAACTGAACGACAACACTTAGAGACAACATATTTAATAAGGGAAGTAGGAAAAGAAATGAATAAGAAAAGAAGTAACGTTCGTTGGGGCTTCGCAATTGCATTCTTCTTGATCGGAGTTATTGCATACATGGACAGGTCTAATATTTCTTATATTGCTGTTCCAATGATGGAAGATTTGCATTTGTCAAAAGCTCAATTTGGTTTATTGGCTTCATTTTTCTCACTAGGTTATGCATTAATGCAAGTACCTTCTGGGATGTTAGCTGAAAAATTTGGACCACGTAAAATGATTACAATTGCATTGGTATGGTGGAGTGCTTTTACTATATTTACAGGTATGATTAAGCATCATGGTTTATTATATTTTGTTAGATTTTTATTTGGTGTAGGTGAAGCGCCAATGTATCCTTCTAATGCAGTATTCAATTCATTTTGGTTCGCAAAAAATGAAAAGGGACGAGCTTCAAGTGCTTTATTAGCAGGTTCGTACTTTGGCCCTGTATTAGCGCCAATTGTAACTATAGCTATCGTAAATGCATTTAACTGGGAAGCGGTATTTTATATTTTTGGTGCAATAGGAATTGTAATGGCAATACTTTGGGCAATTATTGCAAAAGATTTACCTGAACAACATAAAATGGTCAATGAGGCTGAAAAACAATTTATTATGCAACATAGAGATATTGTAGATACAGACAAATCGTTACCACCTTGGAAACGATTCTTAACTCACTTTAGTTTCTATGCAATTGCTATTCAATACTTTGTTGTTCAATTCGTTATCACTCTGTTTTTAATTTGGTTACCTACATATTTAACAGAAGTATATCATGTTGATTTTAAAGATATGTCAATTAGTTCTCTTCCATGGTTATTAATGTTCTTCTTAATACTTAGCGGGGGAGCAATTTCAGATAGAATTTTAAACACTGGCAAATCACGCTTTGTCGCTCGTGGTGTTATTGCTATTATAGGATTTATTGTATTTTCAGCGTCAATGTTCCTTGCAGTACATACAGATAGCCTTTATGTTACTATTTTCTGGTTATCATTAGGACTTGGTGGCGTTGGTATGTCTATGGGTATGAGCTGGGCAGCAGCTACTGACTTAGGCCGTAACTTCTCAGGTACAGTATCAGGATGGATGAACTTATGGGGGAATATTGGGGCATTAACAAGCCCATTGTTAGCAGGAATATTTGTTGAAAGTCTAGGATGGACTTTAACATTTGAATTGTTAGCAATTCCTGCAGTAGTAGCAATTATAATGTGGTTCTTTGTTAAACCTGATAAACCATTAGTTATTGATGAACATAAAACAATAGAATAGTAGATATTAAAAAGAGCAATAAGTGAGATCGTATAAATATAGTAATGTACTATATTAAATCTCATTTATTGCTTTTTATATTTTGTTAAGTACATAATATCTTAATAAGAAAGGTGTGTTTTAAATGATGATCATTAACGCAAAAATTAAAATATTAGAAGAAAAACGAGACGAATATTTAAAATTAATGGAAAGTTTAGTTGAAGAAACAAGAAAAGAAGATGGAGTCTTATACTATAGCCATTTTGAAGATGTACAAGAACGTAATACATTTGTGGTAGTTGAAAATTATATTGATGAAGCAGCAATCAACTCACACATGGAGTCTCCACATTTCCAAAACTTTAATAATAAAGTTAAAGAGTATGTTGCAGAAGAACCAGTTATAGAAATTGCCCAACAAATTAAATAAATTTGGTAGATAAAATATAATGGGAAATAGTAATCAAATATTAGTGAAAGTGATATAATAGTATGTATCATTGATAGATTGTGAACAATACATCTAATAAGTTAACGCTATTGAGAGCGGAATAACGCTGATTTCAAATCAATGAAATGAGAAACATTCCGTTCTTTTATTTTGTTTAAAATCAATAAAAAGGAAAGGAGAGGACATATTGAAGAGTTTTATACAGCTAGTCATGACATTTAATAAATCAAAAGTTGATCCATATAAAGGGTTAAGACAAGGATTATTAATGATTATTCCGGCTCTTTTAGGATATTATTTTGGCTTTTTCTCTTTTGGTATATTAATTGCCACAGGTACATTAGCGCATATATATGTCTTTAAAGGAGCACCAAAATCACAAATTAGAATTGTAATACTTTGTTCTTTAGCATTTGTAGTATGTATGATGCTTGGAACATTGACAACAGCACAACCAATTATATTTGGTATCTTGTTATTAATTGTTACGGTAGTACCATTTTATATATTCACTTCTCTCAAAATAGCAGGCCCTTCATCTACGTTCTTCATCGTAACGTTCTGTTTACCGATGAATTTACCTATTGCACCTGACCAAGCATTAATTAGAGGGTTAGCTATATTAATAGGTGGAATATTAGCGACATTAATGGTGCTATTAACGATTTATATTAAAAAAGAAAAAGCTGAAGATAGTGCAATTAATGCAGATTTCAAAGTAATTCAAGATATGATGGAAAATTACAATGACCCAGAAGCATTTAAAAAAGTTGCAAATTCAGCAGTATCTGCATTTAAAGCGTCAGATAAACTACTCATAACGTCATCTGCGAATAATGATAAAATGAGTTCACGATTTCAAAAATTATTATTAATTCATACTTCAGTTCAAGGTATTTATTCAGAATTATTAGAGCTTAATGAAAAAAATATACGACCATTACCTAATGATTTAATTGAAATGTTGAATTTCATTATCAATAAAGTAAAACATCCAAAAACTAATCATCAAACATGGAAAAAAGAAATCAATGTAAGTTCTGAATTTGAAAATTTATTAAATCATATACTAAAAATAGATGAAATTGCACATGCTGATTCTAATCATATCGAACATGAAGCAAAAATTAGAACGCCTTTATATAGTAAGCGTATTTTACAAAATCTAACATTAGATTCTATTGTATTTAGAAACACATTAAGATATACAGTCATCATGTCAGCAGCAATATTCATAGCTTTATTCTTTGGATTTGATAAAGCATACTGGATTCCATTATCTGCACATACCTTATTGGTAGGAACATCAACAATTCATTCATTAGAAAGAGGTACTGCAAGAAGTTTTGGTACTATATTAGGTGTTATAGTGCTTACAGGAATATTAGCATTTTCTATTCCAACACCATTAGCAATTATATTAATGGGATTAGGCGCTGGAATTACAGAAATGTTTGTTGGTGCAAATTACACGTTTGCGGTCATATTTATTACAATTCAAGTTATCTTACTAAATGGTCTTGCTTCACAAAACCTATCTATTAGTATTGCATATCCAAGAATTGTAGACGTAATTATTGGTGTAGCTATTTCTACTATCGGCCTATTTATATTGGGACAAAGAACGTCATCAATATTGTTACCAAATACAATTGCAGAAGTTGTGAGAAAAGAAGCATCGTTCTTCCATTACTTATTCTCAGTAAACAAGTATCATAATAAAGAAGAAGAAAAAAATCTTAATCTAGGATTATCAGTTAGATTGAACAATATGACTCAAATGTATAATGCAGCAAATGGTGAGTTGTTCAGTAATAAAAAAGTAATCCAATACTATTATCCAAGTATATTTGCGCTTGAAGAAATTAGTTTTATGCTTAGTAGGGCGCTTAGCGATAATCATCGTTCAAGAATAGATGATCAATTAATGGGTGAATATTTAGCTACATTTGAAAACATTGCTAAACATTTCGAATTACAATCACATCTCGAAGTAAAAGAATTAACTGATTTACCACAGTATAATTATATTAAGTCTGGTTTAATGAAAATACAGAAAAACAGTCAAAAAGCACGTGAAGATGCCATTGAAGCAGGCATATTAGGTAAGTAGAGTAGTCTGAGGGTTGTCTAACCGTAGTATGACGTCATAGTGGTTAAATAGTTAGTATTGGTGGTAATACTAATATATAAGCAAATTAAACTGGAGATGAATACTATGCCTTGGACAATGGATGATTACCCACAAAGTTTAAAAAATCTAGATGAATTAGAACGTAAAAAAGCAATTGATATAGCTAATGCCATGTTGAAAGATGGTTATAAAGAATCAGATATTATCCCAATTGCTACGAAACAGGCTGAAAAATGGTACAAAGATGCTTCTAAAGATGAATTAAATGAATTGAAAAATAAACACATTACACAACATCAAACAGATCAGTCTGCAAACCCAGAATTAAATGAAAAACCTATACACGTTTACTTTGAAGACAATGAGTGGAAAGTAAAAACAGAAAAGGCTAAACAAGCTTCTGATACTTTTCAATATAAAAAAGATGCAGTTAAGCGAGCACAAGAAATTGCAGAAAATAAAAATACGAAAGTAATAGAACATCAAAAAGATGAATAGAGAAAAAGTCTAGAAAGGCTATCCTCAAAATGAGGGTAGTCTTTTTATATTGGATGCGACTAAAGTAGGGAGTGCAATTATTTCTTCTTCTTTATGAACTTAGTTATAATAAAATTGATAAAGAAGTTGGAGGAAATAATATGTATGTAGAGAGAAAACCCTCATTATATCTAGAAGACTTAAGAACAGAATTTAAAAATAGTTTGAATACATTTAAAAATAGCGATGAAGCTTTTGATATTTTAGTAGGCTTTGTTGAGTTAGATCATATTTATTCATCAGCACTTAAAGAAATTAGTACTAAACTAAGTATATTAGATGATAACTTTAATCATATGTATAAACATAACCCTATTCATCATATGGAACGTCGTGTGAAAGAAATGGGAAGTTTAGTTGGAAAGCTAAAACGCAAAGATTTGGAAGTAAGTGCTGAAAGTGCCAAAGAAAATATTATGGATATCGCTGGTATAAGAGTTATATGTAATTACTTAGATGATATTTATGTAATTGAAAAAATGTTATTAAAACAAGAAGATGTCAAATTAATCAAACGTAAAGATTACATTGAACATCCTAAAGAAAATGGTTATCGAAGTTTACATATTGTTGTAACGATTCCTGTATTTTTAGCTGATTCTGTAGAAGTAACACCAGTAGAAATCCAGATAAGAACAATTGGTATGGATATGTGGGCAAGTTTAGAACATAAAATCCGATACAAAAATAATACAGATACTGAAAAATATAAAGGACTATTAGAACAATGTGCAACAGAAATAACAGATGTTGAAAGAAAAATGCAGCAAATTCACTCAGAAATCTCGGAAAACTAAACAGAGTAATGAAGCGTAGTATATTTTATTCAAAGTTAATGATTAAAATATACTACTTTTTTGTATAAGATTATCGAAAATAATAACCACTACATCAAAATAACTGGTTAGTGAAAATAACATAGGTAACTTAAAAGTTTCGATTAAATGGAGAGACTTATAATAATTAGTAAGCGTTTGCAAAACAAGGATACATATATTAATATACTTGTATACAAGTATAAAGGTAACTGGAAATTGAGGTGTAAGATATGACATATGACTATCCAGAAAGTTGGAAAAGACATTTAACTACAGGTGAATCAATCGCGGCTGAAATAAGATTAGGCATTATTAATGGTGATATTGAATCTGAAACTTGGTTAACAGAAAATCAAATTGCTAAACTATTTAATGTGAGTCGATCACCTGTTAGAGATGCTTTTAAGCTATTACAAACAGACCAATTGATTCATTTAGAACGAATGGGTGCACAGGTTCTCACTTTTGGTGAGCAAGAAAAAAGAGAGCTATATGACTTACGTTTGATGTTAGAATCGTTTGCCTTTTCAAGGTTAAGAACACAGGATACTCAACCCATCGCAAAGGAAATGAAAAAGCAATTAGAAATGATGAAAGTAGCCGTACAATTCGAAGATGCAGAATCATTTACAAAACATGATTTTGAGTTTCATGAAGCAATGATTTTAGCTTCTAATCATCAATATCTAAAAACCTTTTGGTACCATCTTAAACCTGTCATGGAATCACTCATTTTATTGTCTATGAGACGTAGAATGTTACAAAATCCGGATGATTTTGAACGTATCCATCGGAATCATAACGTTTTTGTGGAAGCGGTTGATAATAAAGATTCAGACAAATTAAGAGAAGCATTTCATTTAAACTTTGATGATGTTGGAAAAGATATAGAAGGATTTTGGTTACGATAATTTTATTGAGAAAGTAGGGAAAATGATGAAATATATGATTGGAGTCGATATAGGGACAACGAGTACTAAGTCAGTGCTATATGACGAAAATGGACAATTTATAATGAAGCATAACATTGGATATGAATTACATACACCTAATGTTGATGTCTCTGAAGAAAATCCAGACGAACTATTTGATGCAGTCTTAATGACAGTGAAATATGTGGTAAGGGAAGCAAACATAGCAAAAGAAGATATTAAATTGATTTCTTTTAGTGCACAAATGCATAGTCTTGTAGCTATGGATGAAAATCATCATAGATTAACTGAAAACATTACTTGGGCAGATAATAGAGCAAGCAAATACGCAACATTAATCAATAATCAATATAATGGATTAGATATTTATAGAAGAACAGGCACGCCAATCCATCCAATGTCACCGTTATCAAAAATTTTCTGGATGAAACACGAACAACAATCTACTTTCGATAATACTGCCATGTTTGCTGATATTAAGACATATATTTTATATCAATTATTTGAGCAATATGTGATTGATCATTCAATGGCTTCAGCAACAGGTATGTTTAACCTTGAACAATTAGATTGGGATGATGATGTACTCAATTTATTAGGTATTTCACGATCTCAATTACCAGAGTTGGTACCAACAACACATATTTTAACTGGAATGAAAAAACGATATGCAACTTTAATGGGCATTGATGAAAATACACCAGTCGTCATAGGGGCAAGTGATGGCGTTTTATCAAATCTCGGTGTTAATAGTTATCAGCAAGGTGAAGTAGCAGTCACTATCGGAACGTCTGGAGCGATAAGAACTGTTATTGATAAACCGAGAACAGACGAAAAAGGACGTATATTTTGTTATGTGTTAACTGATGAACACTATGTTATTGGTGGGCCAGTAAATAATGGTGGCGTTATTTTAAGATGGCTTCGAGATGAAATATTAGCTAGTGAAGTTGAAACGGCTAAAAGACTTGGTGTTGATCCATATGATGTACTAACACAAATTGCAAGTCGAGTTAAGCCTGGATCAGATGGTTTAATCTTCCATCCATATTTAGCAGGTGAACGAGCACCGTTGTGGAATGCCGATGCAAGGGGATCTTTCTTCGGGCTTACATTATCACATAAAAAAGAACATATGATTCGTGCTGCTTTAGAAGGTGTTTTATATAACTTATATACTGTATATCTTGCATTGATTGAAGTGATGAACGAAACACCAAATGAAATTAAAGCAACAGGTGGATTTGCGAAAAGTGAAATATGGCGTCAAATGATGGCAGATATTTTTGATACACAATTAAGTGTACCTGAAAGCTATGAAAGCTCATGTCTTGGTGCTTGCGTTCTAGGTATGAAGGCACTAGGAGAAATAGATGATTTTTCAATAATTGAACAAATGGTTGGAACAACTCATGAACATCAACCTGATCCCAATACAGTAGACATTTATCAACAGTTAGTCAAAATATTCATTAAGATTAGTCGTTCATTAACAGAATCTTATAGTGAAATTGCAGATTTTCAACGTCAACATATGGATTAATTGATTTCATAAAATATCTTAGCACATAGACAGTATTTAATTGCAATGTAGCCATGTCACTTTTGAATTCGAGCAACTTTATTGAGAATAACACAGAAAAGGAAGAAGGGACTGCCATGTTTGGAGAAATTTGGCCACTAATTAGCGTTGTTTTAGGAATTATCATTTTATTAAGTTTAATTATATTTTTAAAATTGAATACCTTTATTGCTTTAATTATTACATCGATAATCACGGCATTACTATTAGGAATGCCACTCAATAAAATTATGGAAACTGTTGAAAACGGAATGGGTAGCACATTAGGTCATATCGCTTTAATTTTTGGATTAGGTGCTATTTTAGGAAAGTTACTTTCTGATGGTGGAGGCGCGACAAGAATCGCTGATACATTAATCGCAAAATTTGGACAGAAACATGTACAGTGGGCGATGCTTATTGCAGCATTCATCGTTGGTATAGCATTGTTCTTTGAAGTAGGACTAGTCTTATTAATCCCACTTGTATTCACAGTAGCTAAACGTGCAAACGTTTCTATTTTAAAACTAGGACTACCAATGGTAACTGCTTTATCTGTGACACATGGATTCTTACCTCCACATCCTGGACCGGTTGTTATTGCAAAAGAATTAAAAGCCAATATCGGTCATGTATTAATGTACGGAATTATTATTGCAATTCCAGTCACATTAATCGCAGGTCCATTATTTAATAAATTTGCGCAAAAAATCATTCCTTCAGCATACTCACGTGAAGGAGATATTTCAGCATTAGGCGCACAAAAGGAATTTACTAATGATGAGATGCCAGGATTTGGTATTAGTATTTTAACTGCAATATTACCAGTTATATTGATGCTGATTTCAACAATTGTTCAATTGGTTACTGGACATGATACACCTAAAAATAGTGTTGAGTCGATCATTTATCTAATTGGTAATGCGGGTACTGCAATGCTTATAGCAGTTATCTTTGCAATATTTACTATGGGAATACTTCGAAAAAGAAAAATGGAAGATATTATGGAATCAGTCACACAAGCTATATATCCAATTGGTATGATGTTGTTAATCATTGGTGGTGGCGGTACATTCAAACAAGTTCTAATAGATGGCGGTGTTGGTGACACAATCGCAAAAATGTTTGAAGGTACACATATGTCCCCAATTTTACTCGCATGGATTGTTGCTGCAGTACTTAGAATCGCATTAGGATCTGCTACTGTTGCGGCTATCTCTACTACAGGTATAGTCATGCCATTACTTCAAGCGTCAGATACCAATGTCGCTTTAGTCGTACTAGCTATTGGTGCAGGTAGTGTTATCTTATCTCATGTCAATGACGCTGGTTTCTGGATGTTCAGAGAGTATTTTGGATTAACAGTTAAAGAAACTTTCTTAACTTGGTCATTACTAGAGACAGTTATTTCGGTATCAGGCATTATCTTCATCTTATTTATTAGTTTATTCGTATAAAATATTTATAATTATACCGGCTGGAGACAGTCGGTATTTTTGTATGGATTTATAAAGGGTCGCAACAAAAACTGATATATTTCTTGTCTGTTTAAACCATTTTTGAATAACTGTGAAGCATTGATATAAAAGATTTGAAAACTTAATGGTATACATGAACTAAAGTTCATGCATAAAACCTTCTAAGTAATCAATTATTAAGAAGGTCTAATGTGCAGGGGTGATATTGATGACAATAGATATTACTATACATATCATTGTATATTTACCGGTTATGGTAACTATTACGTTTATTGTTATGTGGTTTATCAAGCACATTCGAGCAAAAAAATAAACCCGTCTTACTGCAATAAGACGAGTCTAAAAGCTGTTTGTGTAGAACATATGAATTGAGTTAACCCTCAAAATATGTTGCTTAGTTTTTCCACCTAGTAAACACTCTAAAAGTTGCTAGGTGTATTTTTATGCTTAAATTATACTATGATATGAAGATTAAGGCAATAAGTTTGAGTGTAAAATACTACTAGTTGACTTCAAATAGTAGGAGATATAGTAATAGAAATCCCAAAATCTTAATGAGCAATATATTGTTTTAAATATAAAAAATTCTCACATTAATTTAAGATAAAATATTAAAATGATGTAAACTATGCACATTGTGGTATTAATGATAAAATGATGTTATACATTAGCAGTTATTCTTTTAAAAAAGGGGTAGTAGAGACTTTGAAACAAATAAAAAAAGCAATTATTCCAGCAGCTGGTTTGGGTACTAGATTTTTACCAGCAACAAAAGCAATGCCGAAAGAAATGCTTCCAATTCTAGATAAACCAACTATTCAATACATCGTTGAAGAAGCATCTAGAGCAGGTATTGAAGACATTATTATCGTTACAGGTAAACATAAACGTGCGATTGAAGACCACTTTGATAACCAAAAAGAACTAGAAATGGTATTAGAAGAAAAAGGTAAAAATGATTTATTAGAACGTGTTCAATATTCAACCGATTTAGCTAATATCTTTTACGTTAGACAAAAAGAACAAAAAGGTTTAGGTCATGCCATCCACACAGCACGTCAATTTATTGGCGATGAACCATTTGCAGTGTTATTAGGCGATGACATTGTTGAATCTGAAACACCTGCGATTAAACAATTAATGGATGTCTATGATGAAACTGGTAAATCTGTCATTGGTGTGCAAGAAGTAGCACCAGAAGATACACACCGTTACGGTATCATTGATCCATTAGAACAATCTGGATTACGTTATGAAGTTAAAAAATTCGTAGAAAAACCTAAACAAGGTACAGCACCATCAAACTTAGCTATAATGGGACGTTATGTATTAACACCAGAAATCTTCGACTATCTTGAAACACAAGAAGAAGGCGCAGGAAATGAAATTCAATTAACTGACGCAATCGAACGTATGAACACAGAAAGCCAAGTGTACGCATATGACTTCGAAGGAGATCGATATGATGTTGGTGAAAAATTAGGATTCGTTAAAACAACGATTGAGTATGCATTAAAAGATAAAGACATGAAAGATGATTTAAAAGAATTCATTAAGCAATTAGATTTATAAAGCAAAAAGGCATCAATCACAATGTAAAGTGATTGATGCTTTTTCAATATTATTTTAAAACTTTGATAAAACCTTGATTAGCAGTTAAATAATAACCATCTGTTGTTTTTAATCTAGGTGTTAACTTACTAGTAAATTCGATATCAATAATATCTATTTTTGTGCCTTTTTCTAAAGTCTTAACTGGATCTTTCTTAAAACCTACATCCTCATATAGCTTACATTTCTTAATTACTTCAACAGATTTCGGAGTGTTTGTAATATAGCCTTCAATACTATCAAGATTGATTGGTGTAACAAAATCTTGATTAGCAGTTATATAACTTCCATCCTCTGTAACCAATCTAGGAGTGCCTTTATCACTTTTATCCATATGGATAATACGAATACATTGGCCTTTATTAATATCACTTATTTCGTTTATAAAGTTTGCTTCTTCATACTTCTTAAACTTTTGCAATGCGACAACATGCTTTGGTGTATCAGTTAGATATTGTTTCATGTTTATGTCTTCATCTCCATCTTTGTATGAGTGAAATGCTAATGATAAGTTCTGACGTTTTAAATAATTATAATCGCTATAATGAGGTGGTGTAGCTTTTACTAAACACTTCTCAAAATCATTATAAGTGATTGAAATATTAAAGTCAGTATTTTTAAAGAAGATATCTTTATGTTTAATATAAAGTGATTGATTTGTCCACTCATATTTGACGGGTTTAATGTATCGTTCGTCGTGAATTTTAATTAGTTCGACGGAATTTATTTCTGTTTCTGCTAATTTAAAAATCTCAATTTCATCGTATAATTCATCTTTAATATAATATGTACCTCTAAATATAGGCACACAATCTAGTGCTAATTCAGGTAAATGTTTTAAATCTTCAGGATACATGTAGTACATAGTATTTTCTTTAATATACTTACTAACTTTTGCATCATTCAATAAAAAGTTGATTAATGATTCTAAAATATTTTTATTTTGTTGATAAGCGTCATAAATACGTTTGAATTTATCAGTAATAATTAAATCATTCATATTGTAACCTGCATTAGTAATTAAAGACTCTACTTTATCAAACTGCTTATAAAAGAATGATTTATCTTTTGATTTATTAAATGTCTTAGTTAATAAAAATCTAGAAATAAAATCAATTTCCACTATTCTACTTAAAATTTTAATCATAATTCCATTTTCTATATCCATCTTTAAGACATGCTCAAGTATATTTAAATTTAATTGTGATTTCTCTAACATGTTAGTGTCATTAACTAGAGAGTCATTTAGTTCGTAACGGTTTACATGATATACAGGTTCAATGGTCATTGATGCTGAATGGCATAAAGGTAAAGTTTCAAAAAAGAATAATTTATCTTCCCCATATTTCATATGTTTAAAGGTAATATGATGATCTAACAAAATAGAACGTTTGTAAATTTTACCTGGTGGTCCTACAGCACGAAATATTTTGAAAATATCACTTGGAACTAAATTATCATCTTGTTTATATGACGCAAAACGAGCAATTTTTTTAATGTTTTCATTAGTATGTTTA
This sequence comes from Staphylococcus sp. 8AQ, assembly GCF_902506595.1. Taxonomy (NCBI): domain Bacteria; kingdom Bacillati; phylum Bacillota; class Bacilli; order Caryophanales; family Staphylococcaceae; genus Staphylococcus; species Staphylococcus sp. 8AQ. Next base: position 1,875,109 of record NZ_LR733871.1, on the reverse strand, counting down.
TAACATTGACCAAATCCAATATCTGATTGATGACTGTTTACTTGTTCAACAAATTTAGGGAAACCTTCAGTATCTAACCAATCATCAGCATCTAAGAAAGTAACATAATCACCTTGTGCTTTTTTAATACCTAAATTTCTTGGAATCGCAGGACCACCAGAATTTTCATCTAGTTGGTACGTCTGAATAAAGTCATATTTTTCGTTATATTGTTTTAGTAATTCATATGATTTATCTGTGGATACATCATCTATGAATATTGCTTCAATAAGCGTTTTATCTATTTTTAAGTCTATCAAAGATTGAATACATGTTTCTAAATATGCTTCTTTATTATATACAGGTACAATAATTGAAATAAGCTTTTGAATAATACTCTCTCCCTAATTAGTGTTTTGAAATTGTTATTTTTATGACTGAATAATATATTTGAAAATCACTAAAAGTATAGCACTATCAATTAAAATATCAAAATATTAAATAATTAAATGTGCGGTATAATAAAAAGTTTCTCCATTGATTGGAGAAGCTTCTTATTATTTATCAAAAATAAATGAATTTATTTTGTTTGCAATATTATCAAAATCGTCATGTGTTAATGATACATACAATTTGATCTTAGGTTCAGTACCAGAAGGTCTTAATGCAATAAACCCTTCTTTGAAGTAAATTTTAAGTACATTTGCTTTAGGTAACGTAATAGAAGAGGTTTGATTTGTTTGGAAATCAACTTTTTCTCCTGTTTCATAATCTTCAATAGCAATGACATCTAATCCATTAATAGAACGTGGTGGGTTATTTCTATATGTTGTCATAATATCATCGATAATTGCTTTGCCTTTTGCACCTTCAAATGTATGAGAGAATAATTTGTCATTGTGGTGTCCTACTTGTTGGTAGATATCTTCCAACTCATCTTTTAACATACGTCCTTCATTTTTAAGTTCAGAAGCATATTTAATAATAAGCGGTACGATCTGAATCGCATCCTTATCTCTTACAAATGGACCAGCTAGGAAACCATAACTTTCTTCATAACCAAGTAAGTAATTTTGATCATCAGACATATTTCTAATTTCTTCAGCAATATATTTAAAGCCAGTTAACACTTCTTTGTATTCTACATTATGATAACGCGCTAATGACTTAGCTAGTTCACTACTTACAATAGATTGAATCATAATTCTATTGTTTAAGTGTGCTGTTTCTTTAATACGATAATTTAATAATAGGGCACCAATTTGGTTACCGTTAAAGTAATGAATATTACCGTCTGCACCACGCTCTGCTATACCTAAACGGTCAGCATCTGGATCAGTACTAATTAATAAATCAGCTTTAATTTGATTTGCAAGTTCAATGGATTGATCAAAAGCTTTATGATCTTCTGGATTCGCACTTGCAACAGAACTGAAATTAGGATCAGGTTTACATTGCGCTTCAACTAAATTAAATTGATTGAAATTTAACGTTGTCAAAATGTCAGGTACAACAGGTACACTTGTTCCATGCAAACTTGTAAACACCACTTGTAAATCTGATTTAGGAATGTCACCGACTAATTCCTTAATGTGTTCAAAGTACGATGTTCTTACGTCAGTTGGTACTGTTAAAATGTTTGATTGTTGTTGTTCATTTAATTCAGGTAGTTCAATGTTAAGTGGATCACCTAATTCGTTAATATAATCACTTAGCTCGGCAGATGGTTCTGTAGACAGTTGTGCACCGTCTTCACCGTAAACTTTGATACCGTTATAGTCTTTAGGATTATGACTTGCAGTAATCATGACACCCGCATCTGTTTCTAAAAATCTAACAGCATAAGATAAATCAGGTGTTGTACGGTATGTATCAGATAAGTAAACCTTGATATCATTACTAGCTAAAATCGTTGCGATAATTTGAGCGAACTCTGGTGACAAATGTCTTGTATCATAATGAATCACTGCTACAGGTGATGTGTGTTTGGATTGTAAAAACTTGGCTAAGCCTAAAGCGACTTTAGATACAGTAAATCGGTTTAAACGTCCTTCTCCAAGTCCTAATTTGCCTCTTATTCCAGCCGTACCAAAAGCAAGTGTAGTTTTAAAGCCTTCTTGTTGAGCTTCAGTTGATTGGTTCTCATAAAAGTCTTTAACTAAACTTTCATCAGCTACTTTAGTCCAATTATCTTTCATAATATAAAATTCCCCTTTAAAAAATAATCGCGTTACATCTAAATTAATTATTTTAAATCATTATCAAACGGGTATATTGAATACAGATGTACGCATGTAAGTTAATCTTATTATATAGTACATTTATTGTAAGTTACATTAAAAAGATATAAAAAATGATGAGAAAAATTCAAAGTTGAAATTTAAGTATTTATGACAATATTAAAAAATAAGTGTTTATCAATTATTTTTTAATATCAAAAGTCTATACTTTTTAAATATTGTCTCATATAATTAGCATATCAAATATAAATGGGGATTAAATATGATTAATACAATTACAAGCACATTGCCACCAGTCCATGGGGGAAGAACTAAAGCGTTATTAAAACGAATCAAGTTTTTAGATGAGGAAATGAATATCGTTAATAAGATATATACTACAAATTATAATGCTAATTATAAAGAAGTATATGATGAATTTTTAAAAAAAGGTTTTGTAACTAAAAATACAGAATACGAAAATTTATATGATTGGCTTTCAGATTTTAAATTATTATCTATACCAACGACAAAATTTAAGAAAAAACCAATTTATAAAGAAAAAGATAAAGAAATTGAAGGACTACAAAAGAAAGAATTTAAAGATGGTAATGTCGTTCGTTATTATGATGGAGATACGTACGTTCTTTATAGAAGATATTATGAAGGTACTAATATTGTAGAATTCGAAGATGTTATGTCTCCTGTATCTAAGAAAAGAATTGAACGTCATGAGTACAATGTGTATGGTCAACTTCATAAAATTAATTATTTCTCTAGTAAAACATACTTTAAAATATTAGAAGAATATTACGATACAGAAGGACAAATTTATTGTAAGAAATTTTATGATGCTAGTGTAGATAAACGTATCGATTTTATTCAAATATTTAAAGACAATAAATATTTACGCTCATTTAAAACTGAAAAAGATTTATTTGAGTATTATTTCAATCATCGTTTTAAAGATGGAGATATCATCTTTAATGATGCTAGAGTATTAGATAAACCAATGCTTAATCAAATACCTAAAACTAAAAATGTTCTTGTATTCCACAATAGTCATTTAGATGGAGAAAATGTAAAAGGCTCATACAAAACAGCGCTAGGTAATGCTGATAAAGTAGCTCAATATTTATTACTTACTCAAATGCAAAAAGATGATATTCAAAACTTGTATGATATCGATGATAATAAAATATCTGTTATTCCGCATTTTATTGAACCATATCCTGAGTCAGATCAAGTTGAAAAATTAGACCGATTTGTATTTATCGGTAGATTAGGTTTACAAAAACAAATCGACCACTTGATTAAAGCATATAAACAATTTCTATCTTATGGTCATGATACTGAATTAACAGTGTTTGGCCCAGATGAAGCCAATCAAAAAAAATTAATGCTAGACCTTATTAAAGAATATAACTTAGGCGATAAAGTAAAAGTATATAACTATACTAATAATCCATTGGATGAATTTAGAAAGTCTAAAGCTTCATTATTAACTAGTAAGTATGAGGGCTTTGGCTTAACAGTAATGGAAAGTATAGAAGTAGGCTGTCCAGTTATTTCATATGACGTTAGATATGGTCCAAGTGAAATTATTGATGATGGCGTTAATGGTTATTTAGTAGAACCAGATAATATTGAAGAATTTGCAAAATACATGGATAAAGTAGTTAGAGAACCACTAACACATGTTGCTACAAAAGCAACACTCAAACAAGAAAACGCCGCAGCCAACTTTAAAAAGTTGTTTGATAAAATTAAATAATAAGTAAAGAGCTGACGTATAGTTAAATTGTACGTCAGTTTTTTATTTTGGCATAAAAAATTCACTTATTAATTAAATAAGTAGTTAGACTCTATTATATTGATGATGAAGACGTAGACCTTTATACTAAGAAGGAGCATATAGAAAAAGAGTAATATAATGTAGAGGTAGAAAATGAAACATAACAAAAAAATAACAAGCAATTTTTATAGAGACTACAAAAAAATGAAGAAAGAAATTGAAGATGAGACAGATGTTAAAGGGACTGAAAGTATAAAAATTTTAAACTTTCTAATTATAACTAATTTTATAAGAACTAATAATTTAGAAATTTATTCATGGTATTTTGAAGATATTATGAATATTCCAGAACAAGCAGTTTTAAATAAAAACAAGGAATTATTTGAAAAAATTTATGAACAGTTAGCCAAATATGATTGGAGCATAAATTCAAAGCATGATCAAAATTATTTAATAGATGAATTAGGGAATGTATTTGAGAAGTTTATTAATCAAAAAGATAATGGTGCATATTATACTCCAATCGATACTATAGATTACATCAATAAAAGCTCTCTTTACTATTATTTAACTAATTTAAAAGACTTTATAATAAAAAATGATAATAATTTAGATCATAAATTTGAATATTTTCTTTATAAACAAAATTCTATAGAACTTCAAAAACTTTTAAAAAAAATACAAAATATTAAAATCGCAGATATCTCAGTCGGTACAGGTGGTTTTTTAGTTAATATTGGAGAAGTTCTTTTTAATATTACTATTAAAATATATGAATTATTAAATATAGATCCACCTTATAATGAAATTATTTATAGAATTTTCAATAAAAATCTTTATGGTATAGATATAATGAGTGAAGCTCTAAACTTAGCAAAGTTAAGGATGAATTTAAAAGTTTTCCAAATAAATTATAATTTAGGATTGGAAATTTACGAGAAAAATAAACTGAATTTATTTAAAAAAAACAGTTTGTTAATAACAGAGCTAAATGAACTTTTTGAAAACAATGAGATAGAAGGTTTTGATTTAATAATTGGAAATCCCCCTTATGTAGAATATTCAAAAATAAAAAATTATGAATTAACTAATTTTAAATCTTTAAAATCCGGGAATATCTATGCTTTTATGACTGAGAAAACCATAGATCTTTTAAAACAAGAGGGTGTGCTTGGATTAATAGTTCCTATTTCAATAATCTCTACAAGAAGGATGGAATCAATAAGAAATTTTTTAGAAATAAAATGTAATAATATTTTTATTTCAAGTTTTTCAGATAGACCCGGAACATTATTTAATGGAGTTCATCAAAAGCTTTCTATTATTATAGGAAGAAGAAAGGATTCAAAATATACCAGTATTTATACAACTTCTTATAAACATTGGTACGAGGAAGAAAGAAAAGAATTATTTCATAATTTACAATTTATAAAAAATACATTTATCGAAAATAGTTATATACCTAAAATTGGAAATTCAATAGAAAGTGAAATTTATAATAAATTAAGGAATAATACAGCTTCATTAGTAGACTTAACATTTCCAAATTCTGAGTATAGTCTTTCGTTAAGCACAAGACTTACTTTTTGGGTCAAAGCATTTATAGGTAATGTTAGAAAATCAGAGTATAAAACATTCGATTTTGTTTCGAAAAAGCAAAGAGATGTATTTTATCTAATAGTAAATTCTGATATATTTTTCTTTTTTTGGGAAATGGTTTCGGACGGATGGCATATTACAAAAAAAGAGTTAATTGATTTACAATTTAATTATGAAGAGTTTGAGGCACTGTCAGAGGATAAGGTTTCTTACTTAGTAGATTTATTACAAACCGATATAGAAAATAACAAAGAATTTATAGGCTCTAAACAAGTAGATTACGTTTATAAGCATAAAAAATCAAAGAGAATAATTGAAAAAATAAATTATTTTTTAGCACCAATATTTAATTTAGATGTAACTGAGATAGAATATATTAAGCATTATAATATAAAAGTTAGATTGAATGATGAATATGAAGTTTATAAAAGGATGAGTTAAATGAACATAATAGATCTTTTTTCTGGAGTTGGTGGGTTTAGTAATGGTTTTATACAGACAAACGATGATGTAATACTAGCTAATGAAATAGATTGTGAGATTGCAAAATCATATTTACATAATCATCCCGATACTCTAATGATAAATGAAAGTATTGAAGATTTTGCCAAAGATATAAATAAAGCAATCAACTGTGAATTAAAAAAAATCAAAAATGAAAATCGTCGTAAAGAAATTAGTGATAAATTAAAAAATGTTGATGTAATTATAGGAGGTCCTCCTTGCCAAGGATTTAGTATGTCAGGGAATAGAATTAGGAAGAAAAAAGAATTTATAGAAGATCCAAGAAATTATCTTTTTAAATACTATTATAAAATATTAAAATATTTTAATCCTGATTTTTTTGTTTTTGAAAATGTACAAGGTTTATTAACAATGGAAAAAGGTCTTATATTAGAAGAAATACTAAAGATATTTAGTGAAAAATCTAATGATGGTTTTCCAGGGTATAATGTTGATTATCACATTATTGACTCCTCATTATTAGGAGTACCACAAAAAAGAAAAAGACTATTTATAATTGGATCTAAAAACAGTGAAATAAATCTAAGAGAAAGATTGAATGAATATATTAAATATAATGAAATAGATAAAGTTAATTTGAAAGACGCAATTAGTGATTTGAATTATTTAAATTCGGGAGAGGGAAAGTTTGAATCTTCATATGAATTAAACGCACAATCTGTTTATCAAGAAAAAATGAGAAACAAAAGTTATAAATTGTTTAATCATATTGTACCTAAACATGATAATAAAACACTTAAGAGAATTGAAGAAGTTCTGCCAGGAAAGAATTTCAAAGACTTAAAAGATGCTGATTCTATTAAATCAGTTCATAGTGGTGCCTACGGAAGACTAGAATGGGGGAAACCGGCATATACTATTACTACTAGATTTGATACACCATCAGCAGGTAGAGTTATCCATCCAGATTTAAATAGGACTCTAACTGCAAGAGAGGCTGCTAGAATTCAGTCCTTTAGTGATGATTTTATTTTCATTGGTAATAAGTCATCTATCGGTAAGCAAATTGGCAACGCAGTCCCTCCCCTAGTAGCTAAAGCAATTTCTGAAATAATTCATGAATTAAAGAGGTATTAAGCATGATTATAGATAAAATTTTAGATTTGAGAATGGACAAAGAAAAAATTAAAAAAAAGTATTGGTATGTAGGGAAACATGAGTGGAATATAAAAAATGTATTTTGGTCAGTGAAGTTTTTAGAAGAATATAAAGAAGCGAATACTGATTTAAGTTATGTTGATTATTATGAGAGGAAAATTCAAGAGTTAAAGCAAACCAATCCAGATTATAAGACTCCCAATTTTAGGATTTTAAGTAATGCTGTAATTTTAGGATTAGTAAGTGGAGTAAAAAGATATGAACAGAAGGAGATATTTCCCCCGTATTTTGAAGCAAAGAAATTGTGTAAAGGGGATTTTGACGATTATAAAAAATATTATAATTTATTTGAAATGCAAGTTGAAAAATTGTATTTACAAAAAGAAGAGAATAATGATGAAGAAATTGTACATCCACTGTTTATATTATACAAAATATTAATAATGGTTGGTGAAAATAGTGGAGAATATGCGATAACTAACTACGAATTTAAAGTGTTTGTCTGTTTTATTTATAATTATAATGAAATCTATAAAAATATTTACTATATATTACATAGTAGATTAATTTGCTATGAAAAAGTCAGTATGGCTGCTAAAAATATGCAAGAATTAAGAATTCAAAGACTTTTTACACAACTTGAAACTCTAAATTTTTCAAAAAATAAAATAGAACTAAATAAGGAGTTTATAGATGTTGTAAAAGACAAAGTGACCTCTTACGAGGAAAAAGTAAAATCTAATATATCAATAACGAATGTTCAAAATTGTTTAGAGAGCAATTTGAATATTTTAGATTATTTTAATGGAGAGGTTAATAATGACTAAATTTGAAAATTTTAGAAAATGGTTGAATGACAACAACTTTGAAAATATAGATGAAATAATCCAAAATGTATCGCTGGGTAATGATATGTTTAATTCATCGCATGAAGAAACTGTTGATTTTGAAAAAGAATCTCAGAAATTCAAAGAAAAAATTATTACAAATCAAGTAAATAAAGAATTGCAAGATGAATTACAACCCTTTTTAGAAAATGATACTAATTTAAAAGGTACAGTAAATATGCATTTTAATATATTACAATCATTAAATTTATATTATGACTATTTGGTATCTGATAATGATAAAAACGAGATAATAAAAACTGCTAAAGAATTTTATGATAATGAAGGACGAGTTACTGGAGCTATAAATAAAATATTTTATGGTGCTCCAGGTACAGGTAAATCGTATAAAGTTGATTCTCTTTTTAATAATTTTGAAAGAGTTACATTTCATCCAGAATATACTTATTTTGATTTTGTTGGAGGTTTACGTCCTGTTCAAAATGAAGATAAATCTGTTAGTTATAGCTTTGTTCCAGGAATTTTCACTGATATTTTAATTAAGGCTGTAGAAAATAAAACAAAGAATATTGGAATTATAATTGAAGAAATTAATAGAGCGAACACAGCAGCAGTATTTGGAGATTTATTTCAATTACTGGATAGAGATGATGATGGGCAAAGTAAATATATAATAAAAAATAAAGATATTTGCGATTATATAGAAAACAAAACCGGGAAGAAATGTGAAAGTATATATATTCCTTCTAATATGAGTATTGTTGCAACAATGAACAGTGCAGATCAAGGTGTTTTTGTCATGGACAGTGCTTTTAAAAGAAGATGGCAGTTTGAATATATGCCTATTTCATTTGATGCAGAAGATCTTAAAGATGTTAAAATTGCTGGATTTGACATGTATTGGAAAGATTTTGGGGCGATCCTAAATGAACATTTGTCAAGTGAAGAAGTTGATGTAGATGAAGATAAACTAATAGGTCAAAGATTTATTAACAAGCATGATATGCAGGATAAAGATTTGATTGCATCTAAATTATTAATATATTTATGGGACGATGTCGTACGATATAATAGACAAAGTTTATTTAAAGAGAGCAAAGTTTTTTCAAATTTAATTGAACATTTTAAAGAATCTGGAATAGATTGTTTCGTTGATCCTTTAAAGAAAAAACTAGAAGTTGCCAAAAACGAAGGAAACAATTATTATGACTAAATTTGCATACTTTATTGAAGGAGCAAATTATAGCTTTGACAAAGTTCCAAAAGTTTTTATTGAAAAGCAATATTTTGTTAAAACCAAAAGTAATGAATATAAATGTAAAGTAACAGGTGTATCAAATTACGAAAATATAAACTATATATTTTTTCCAAAGGGTTATAAAAATTTCAATAGAACAGAAAATGATGCAATAAATTTATTTAAATCAATCAATAAATATAGGAAAGAAATTACTTTGACTGACGAAGAAAGTGATTGGATTGGTGAAAATTCTAGTGATATTGAAAATATAAATCTATGTTCTTGGTTAATAAGTGACTTTCAGAGAAATGGTATATATACAGAAAACAGAGAAAGAAAATCAATCAATAATAATGGAAAAATTGATTGGGCTAAAACGATTAAAAAGCAACTTCCAATTATACAAGATGATAAACTAATCTATTTAAATTTAATTACAAAAAAAAATATAATTAACAATGAAAATGTAGTTAGTACTATTCATTTAAAAGTTTTAAAATACTGTATAGATAATTTTGGTTGGCTTCAGCAATTTGAAATGAACATAGAGGAAGTTAAAATTAACATAAAATTTTCGGAAATGATAAAAATATTAGAAATGACACTCCATAATACATTTAAGGATAGGGAAATTAGGTTACTAAAAACTTTGATAATACTTTTGAAAAAGAAAAGTAATAACGATCTGAAATTTGAAATGGTTACTCCGTATTTTTACAACATTTGGGAAGAAATGTTGAAACAAATGTTTAATCATAATTATAAATTACAAAGAAAAATGCCCAAACCATATTGGCTTATTAATGAAATTAAACATTCAACAGATCAAATTCCCGATATATTAATTGAAAAAGAAAATGAACTAATTATAATAGATGCTAAATATTATTCTACTTATACAGGTAGTGTAAACAAATATCCAGGATGGGAAAGTATTGTAAAACAGCTATATTATAATTTATCATTAAAAGATGAATATGATATTATTAAAAATATATTTTGTATGCCTGAATCTATGCTTGAAGATTTTAAATATATAGGTAAAACTTCTGTTGAAGGACAAGAGAAGCAATTTGGTTATGTGGATGCTTTTTCACTTGATTTAAATTTAGTGATTAGTAGCTATATAAATAATAAAAAACAAAATGACTTACTTAACAATATAGTGAAATATATTTCAACATAAAAAGGATTAGCATAACTAATCCTTTTTATGTTTGTTTAACCGTTTTATTTATAAAATATAATATACAAATGCAAGGTGCAACATTTATCATCACGAATATGGGTGCAAGTGATATTGAATACTTTACGCCAATATTAAATTTAGGTGAAACAGGTATCCTTGGCGTAGGAGCTTTATCACATGAAGTTATAATGGAAAGTGGTAATGTTAAACAAGTAGCACGTATTCCACTCAGTCTTACATTTGATCATCAGATATTAGATGGTGCAGGAGCAGCGGACTTCCTAAAAGTGCTTGCAAAATATATCGAAAATCCATACCTGCTTATTTTATAGATTGAAAAATAATATTGATATAGCTATATGTCTTGGTACATCTTAAAAGATGTTATCAAGGCATATTTTTATTAAATAAATACAAATTGGTCTATTACAGTCAATATATTTGAATTTCAGAGTGTCTCATTTTAAACTTGCTTAATAAATATACTTTTTATACTCAAAATCCACAAAATTTAACTAATAAAAAAGTGAGGCTTTTAAAATGAATCAACTCAATTTTAATATAAACGAAGCTATTCCTAGTATGACAATCAAACCGATTTCTTTACCAACGCCAACTGAACGTGGTGATGAATTACAAGTGAAAGTAAGTATACCGTCTGAAGGTAACAATTTACCTATCATTTTATTTGCACATGGATTTGGATCTTCAATGCACGCATATGAACCTTTAACGGACTTTTGGGCATCGCATGGGTTTGTTGTCATTCAACCTACATTTTTAGATTCAAGAACGATTAGCATGTCTCAAGATGATCCAAGACAGTCAAACTTGTGGCGTCAGCGAGTGGAAGATGTTAAAACAATTTTAGATCATTTGGGATATATTGAGGCTCAAGTCCCAGGATTGAGTGGACGATTAGACACGAGTAAGATTGCGACAGTTGGTCACTCATTCGGTGGTCAAACAGCAGGTAATTTATTAGGACTTCAAGTGATTGATCCGATAACTAAAGCGACAACAGATTATTCTGATGATAGAGTGAAAGGCGGCATTTTATTAGCAACTGCTGGAGAAGGTGGAGACAAGTTAACACAATTTGCGAAAGATAATTTTTCGTTTTTAAATCCAACCTTTGAACATATGACTAAACCAGCTTTAGTTGTAGTGGGAGATAAAGATCAAAATCCATTAACTAGTATAGGACCTGAATGGATGGAAGAACCGTATTATTTAAGTCCAGGTGAAAAAAGTTTATTAAAATTATATGAAGCGGAACATTCATTAGGTGGTATAGCAGGATATGAAGCCAAAGAAACGACTGACGAAAATCCTGAAAGAATTGACTTACTACAACATACAACATGGGCTTATTTAAGAAGTGTTTTAGATATCGAGCAAGATAGTTGGAATATCGCTCAACAAATAATTACTAACAATACAGACCAAGCAGATATTCAATCTAAAAATGAATAACATAAATTATTAGCTATCATATTAGTCTTTTACTGGAAAAAGAACAACTATATCATAGATAATATAATTAAAAGAAAAAGAGGCGCATTAAACATGAATAATAAACAAAACATGAATTATGCCATTGTCCTAGGTGGCGGAGGGTCACTAGCAATTGGATGGCAATTAGGATACTTATCAGCACTTTCTAAAGAAGGTATTGATGTTCGTAATGCAGATTTAATTATAGGTACATCAGGTGGTGCTCAGGTAGCTACTGGTATTACGTCTAGTAAAAGTTGGGATGAAATATTTGAAGAACAAATTGCTCCGAAATCAAACGAAGAACCACCACAAAGTGATATGTCCCATATCTTCACGAGATATGCAGACATTGAAAAGAATTCATCAACACCAGAAGAGTGGATAAAAGGCTATAGTGAATATGCATTAGAGTATGACAAATTTGATGAAAATGAATATATTAATCGATTGAAAAATAGAATTAAACTCAACCAATGGCCTGAAAATTTGATGATTACGGCTGTTGATGCACAAGCGAAATCAAGAGCAGCATTTACTACAGAATCCAATGTAGATATTTATAGAGCGATGGCAGCAAGTGGATCACTTCCAGGTGTTTGGCCAGCAACAACAGTTAATAATAGTAAACATTTTGATGGCGGTTGTCACTCAATGGAAAATGCCGATTTAGCAAAAGGAGCTAAAAAAGTTTTAATTTTATCAACAAATTTACCGATTAACACACCGTATAAATTGGAAGATGCGATAAATGAATTAGAACAAAATGGTGCAGAAGTTAAACTCATCACTCCTAGTAAAGAAGTATTTGATAAATTAAATGAACTTGGTGGCAATACTGTAGATCCATCTATTAGACCAGATATGGCTAAATTAGGTGAAAAGCAAGGTCAGTCAGATTCAGAAAGTCTTAAAAATTTCTGGAACTAGTATCTAGTATTTAAATGAATGAATCATAATCTATCGAGATAAAAATAGGTTAGAAAAGTGCAACGACACTTTCTCTAATTCAATTTTTTATCTCGATTTTTTTATAAAAACTAACTTTATACTTGCACATTACAAATAAAAGGAATAGAATGAGCAACATCAAATAAATAGTTAGATATCTAATTAAATGACAAATAATAACATTATAAGTTAATAACGCTATAAATAATAAGTTGAGGAGTGTTGAAGATGGAAAATGTAAAACGTATTGGAATTATTGGTGGTGGACCTGGATGACTCATGCTTGGTCTATTATTACAACAACAAGGACATACCATTTCTATTTTTGAAAAAGCAGATTCGAATGTGAATAGAGATCGTGGTGGTTCACTTGATATTCATGACGATAGTGGGCAACTTGCTTTAAAAGAAGCAAATATTTATGAACAGTTTAAACAATTAGCCCGATACGAAGGTGAAGACACTAAAGTTGTAGCTAAAGATGGAACGGTATTATTTGAAGAAGATGCAGAAGGCGAAGGTTCTCGACCTGAAATTGATCGTGGTGAGTTGTGTGATATTATTATGAATCAGTTAGAACCTTCATCCATTCAATATGGTTATACTTTTAATACATTAACTCAATTGGAAAATGACCAAGTTGAAGTTTCATTTAAAGTAGGAAATAAAGAAACATTTGATTTAGTTATAGGTGCTGATGGTGCATTTTCAAAAGTGCGTTCATTTATTTCAGATGTAGATGTTGAATATAATGATATTTCAATGGTCGAATTAAATGTGAATAATGTTAAAAACGACCATCCTGATTTAGCTCAATTCAATAAAAACGGTAAAATGATGGCATTAGGTGACAACAAAGCAATTCTAGGACAACTTAATGGAGATGGACGAATTAAAGTCTATATGTCTTATTTAATGGATGTAGATAAACTTGATGATTACAAAGCTTTATCAAAAGGAGAAATTAAACAGCAATTATTAAAAGACTTTGCGGACTGGTCACCAGAATTAAAAAAATATATCGAGTATGCCAGTGATGATATGCTACTTAGACGAATTTACAAATTACCAATCGGTTTTACTTGGGAAAGTAATGGCAACATCACTTTAATGGGCGATGCAGCACATTTAATGAGTCCGTTTGCTGGTGAAGGTGTTAATATGGCATTGTACGATGCATATTTATTAGCGAGTGCCATTAAAACATCTCAAGACCTTAAGTCAGCTATAGCTCAATATGAAGAAGAAATGTATGGTGTTTCTAAAGAAAGTGCACAAGAATCTCAAGATAATTTAGAAGTGATGTTCAGTGATACTGCCGCTGAACAAATGGCAGCATTTTTCAATTCAGTAATAGAATAAACAATAAACGTAGATATTGAATTGGAATGGTAATTTATTATTGATGTAGTTCTAAAAACATAACTTATTTCATGAATATAGACATTAATTTTACAGATTTTGAAAAGTGATAAATTTGTGAAAATAATCACAAAATGCTTTTATTTTCTGAAAAATGGTGTAGTATATGAATTGTAAGGAATAAGACATGTTGGAGTGATAAAAGTGAGAAAAGTAATTGAAGAACTTGTATTCTCTGATGTAAGCAGTTATGAAATTTATGTCAATACAGGTGTTAATCAAGGTATAATTGGTGACATCAAAGATGGCTATTTAACTATCGATTCAATCCCTTATATTGATGCAGAAAGATTATACTACTATGGCTTAGAACGTAAAACATTAGTAACAAACTAACAATAATTTTTGACTCCTAATCAAAAAGCAATTGATTGCCTTCGTTGGTGAGCAATTGAAGGCAAATACATTATTATACCCCCATATAATTCTGGAAAATGCTACAAAATAACCTGAGACCAATTTAAAGGTCCCAGGTTATTTTTATCCTATTATCTAGCATTACTTTTTTCTTCAACTTGTTTAAAGTTCTTCTTAATTCCATTATAAGCATAGACTTGATTGAACAATTTATTTTTAGCTTTATCTACACTTGAGTAAGGCATTCTTACGTCACTCATTTTAGATAATTCATGTTGGAATTGTTTTTCAGTTGATTTTCTCTCAGCAACTGACATTTCTAACCATTCTTCGTCACTAAATAATTCTTCGAAGCGAAATTCAAATGCAGTACGGTTATTTTGTTCTCTTAATTTTAATATGCGATCGTGAAAAGTCATCGTATTCCCCCCTATAATTTGAAAACATGTATGATAGTTACATACTAACTTTATAACTTATATATGATTTTTACAAACAAGATTTTTCAAGATCACAGGAGAAGATGTGATGATATTAAAAGAACAAAGGTTTAATCGTGTAACTTTGTAGGTAATTATAGAAATAGCGATTAATAAAAAGGAGTTTTAAAATATGAATGAATTGAACAATAAAGTAGCAGTCGTAACTGGTGCAGGTAGTGGCATTGGTGAAGCAATTGCAACAGCACTTGGTAATAATGGTGTTAAAGTCGTATTAGCAGGTAGAAATACAGATAAATTAAACGCTGTAGCGACTCAATTTGAGCAAGGAAATGTCAAAGTTGTTGCGACAGATGTTACAGATAAAAGAGAAGTTCAACAATTGATTGACACAGCTAAAGATACATTTGGCAGACTAGATATTGTTGTTAATAGTGCGGGACAAATGAAATCGTCTAAAATTACTGATTATAATGTAGATGACTGGGATTCAATGATTGATGTAAATGTTAAAGGCACATTATATACAATTCAATCAGCATTACCTACATTGTTAGAGCAATCTAGTGGACATATTATTAATATCGCATCTATCTCTGGCTTTGAAGTGACGAAGGGGAGTGCAATTTATAGTGCGACAAAAGCCGCTGTGCATTCCATAACACAAGGTTTAGAAAAAGAACTAGCTAAGACTGGAGTTAAAGTGACTAGTATTTCTCCAGGTATGGTTGAAACACCATTAACTGAGCATTACGATTTCAATGGACGTAAAAAATTAGAAGCACAAAATATTGCAGATGCAGCGATTTATGCATTAACTCAACCTAGCCATGTCAACGTAAATGAAGTGACGGTTAGACCAGTATAAAATCATTTCAATAATTTGGATAAATAAAAAAGAGTTTGTAGATTATCATTTGGATATATCTACAAACTGTTTAATTTTGTATATTAGCGTTTAAGTGTATCTCTTAGACGGCTCATCCAGTTACCGCCTCGTCTTGAACGTACAGGTTGACCTGTAGGATGTGTACTTTGTTTTTTTAATTCTTGTCCATGTTTAATTGCATTTTGCATTAAATAGACTTGAGAATTTAAAGGTGACAAATTATTTTCTATATAGTGGTAATTGCCATGTTCATCTTGATAGCGTCCTTTTTGGTTATCAGACAATTGTAAATTCATAAAGTCTAGTAAACGTGATGCAATGGTTTTATCTTCAACAGGGAAGAGTATTTCAACACGTTTAATCATGTTACGTGTCATTACATCCGCAGAAGATAAGTAGATACGTTCATCACCATTATTATGGAAATAATAAATACGTGAATGTTCAAGTAGTCTACCAACAATACTTACAACTTCTATGTTTTCACTGATTCCTGGAATACCCGGTTTTAAACAACAAATACCTCGTATAATTAATTGGATTTTAACTCCAGCTTGAGACGCTTCAAATAATTTTTCAATGATGGCTTTATCCGTTAATGAATTCATTTTCATCATGATTTTACCGTTACCATGTTCTAAATGGCTGCTAATTTCTTTATCAATTCTATCGATGAAAACATCTCGTATATCGAAAGGTGCGACAATTAATTTTTTATAATCTGGTTTAACTGAATAGCCGCTTAAATAATTAAAGAAGTTAATAGCATCTTCTGCGATATCATTATTAGTCGTAATAATACCCATATCTGTATATAGTTTAGCGGTTTTATCGTTATAGTTACCTGTTCCTAAATGGACAAATGAAGTCAATTCGTTACCGATTTTTTTAACCACGAGTGCGATTTTACTATGTGTTTTTAAATGGGTCATACCATAAATCACATGGCATCCTGCATCTTCAAGCATACGTGCCCAATGGACATTATTTTCTTCATCAAATCTTGCTTTTAGTTCTACTAATACTGTTACTTGTTTACCTTTTTCAGCAGCTTCTTTTAAACTTTTAATAATAGGTGAGTCTTTACTAACTCTATATAATGTTTGTTTGATTGCTATAGTACTTGGATCATCTGCTGCTTCTCTAATAAAGTCTACAATTGGTTCGAATGATTCGTAAGGATGATGGAAGAAGATATCTCGTTCTAATGCTAGTTGATACACGTTGTTATAACCTAAAGATCTAGGCACTTGTGGCGTGTATTTCTCATATGTTAAGTAATAAAGTTTATTAGATAAATGATCTACTAAACCAAATAAGAATGTTAAATCTAACGGACCGTCTACGAAATAGATGTCATTTTCCTCTACTTCTAATTGTTCCATAATCCAGCTAATATCTTCGCGTTCAGCAGTTCGTCCATCTACTTCCAATCTTACTGCAGCGCCACTACGACGTTCTTTTAAGAAACGTTCAATTTCAATAAGTAAGTCTTCTGCACCGTCTTCATGAATTGTTAAATCAGCATTTCTAGTTATTCTAAAGGTAAATGTATTTAAAACTTCATAACCAGAGAATAAGTAGTTAATGAAGTAAGTAACAACATCTTCAATCATTAGAACAAATTGCTTTGGACCTTCATTAAGTGTAATAAATCTAGGAATTAATGATGGAATTTGGACAATTGCTGAATTAATCGCATCTTCTGTATCTATATCTACGAAAATATTCAAACTTTTATTATTCAACTTTGGAAATGGGTGATAAGCATCAATACCTAAAGGCGTAAGAGTAGGTAGAATTCTTGTTTTAAATTCTTTTTCTAATTTTTCGCTTAGCATTTCTGATAAATCTTCAGGTTTTGCCATTTCAATATCATATTGACGTAATTCTTCAATCAACTCATTATAACGCTTATACTGAATTGCTACATAGTCAGTATTTTTAACTTTTATCGCGTTTAACTGCTCTTGAGGTGTCATTTGTGCTTTATTTTCAGGTTTGTCATATCCCATTTCAACTTGATCTTTAAGTCCAGCTACTCGAACCATAAAGAATTCATCTAAATTTGAACTGAAAATAGATACAAAATTTAATTTTTCAAGTAGAGGGTTGTTCTTGTCATAAGCTTCTTGTAAGACTCTGTAGTTAAAGTCTAACCAACTTAGTTCCCGGTTGTTATAGTATTGTGGTAAATTAATATCCTTTTCTCCCAATTGAGTTTGCATAACCTCAACACACCTCATTGTTTATATATTTGCGTAGTCTAAAAGTATCATACGTTTGTTAAGATTTTGTAAAGGTAATCGTTACTTTACCATCAAGAATCTTTTCGATATGTTTTTTCTGACGGTTTGCTTGATATTCTTCAGCAATAGGTTCGCCTTTATAGAAGACAAATAGTTCATACTTATCGTCTTTTTTAGGTTTGAGTTCAACTTCTTCGACAAAGCTCGTGTGAGAAATATTTAAAGCATTCACAAATTTGATAATACCGCCTAAAGCTTGAATGGTATCCGTTTCTTTACTGTTAAACCACTCAGTTTCCTTACAATAAAATTTAAGTAATGACTTATTTTTGAAACTCGCTAATAGAGCTAATTTCACACGATCTTTATGTGAAAAGCCATTAATCATTGAGTTCGCGATAAGATAATACGTATGTGGAGAACTAGAATCTGAATCAATGAAACTACCTAGATAATAAAGATAAGCACCTTCAACAAATAATTCTTTGTCATTGTCATTAACTTTAAGATCTGAATGATTAAGTAATTGTGTAAGCAATGATTCTGCTAATTTAAGACGTCGGTTAGCACTACCTTCTTCAATATGATATTCGTTGGCTAGTTGACGTAATGCATCTTTTCTAACATTCTCTTTTGAAAATTCTTCTGGGTAACGTTGACGTATCGCATTCATAATGTACCCTTCGCGAATACCTTTTCTTGAAAATGTAAATTGAGTCGCATCAATTTTTTTATAAAGTGTTTTAAACACTGACACGGAAGGTAAGATGATGTCTACTCGGTCACGACTTAAGCCGTCTAAATTAGTAAGTTCATCTCTAGAGCTTTTGCGAATAAGGTCAAAGACTTCTTCGATATCTTTATCTGACATCGTATAGTTGTGAACGCCACCGATAGGGTAAGAATGTTCTGATTGGTGTATTCGCGCAACGTTACGTGCAGATCCTCCAACACCGACTAATGCAACTTTCTGATCTTTAAGCCAGTCTAATTGATCAAATTGTTCTGATAAGAATTTTTCCATGCCTTTGATTGCTGATTTGTCGTTATGATCTTTATCCCCGAAAAATTGACGTTTTAGCGAAACAACACCAAAAGGAAAACTATGTGCTTCTTTTAATTGTTTGTCTTTAAATAAAGTGACCTCAGTAGAGCCACCACCTATATCTACAGATACACCGTCTTCAATGTCAGTAGTGTGAGTAATAGCGTAATAACCGTAAAATGCTTCGTCTTCTTCCGGTACGATTTTAATTTCTACACCAGTATCTTTTTTGACTTTTTTAATAATATCTTTTTGATTATTTGATTGACGAATGGCTGCTGTTGCAAAAGGGTGTAATTCATCTACTTTAAATTTAGTTGCTACTTTATTGAAGCTACTTAGGGCCTCAGTTAGTACTTGAATACCTTCATCATTCATATCATTATCTTTAGTTAAATACTGACTTAGACGTGCTGGTGTCTTAATATTTAAGATTTCATTCAAGCCTGTTGCTTTATCAAATCCAAAAATAACCAGTCTAATAGTATTTGAACCAATATCTATTAATCCAATACGTTCTTCCATCACTGCCTCCTATGTTTATGGGCCAAACAATATACCCCTGTTTAATTTTATTTTACATGAGATATATAAAATGAAAAGATTTTTCAGACATTTTCCATAGAATTTTTGAAGATTTTAATTAACTTATAAAATGCGTTTACAAATAGAGTGTATAGCGAGGAGCAGTCATTATTTTCTACAACAATAAAAGCCACCCTCATTTATAAATGAAAGTGACTTTTGTTATTATTTTAACGCTTTTTATTATTTCACATGAATAGGTCCACCAGGTCCAACAGGAATTCCAAGGAAGAACCAAATGAGTGTAAATAATGTCCATACAATAGTTAAAGCAATGGAGTATGGCATAAGACTAGATAAAAGTGTACCGAGTTTCATGTTTTTATCATATTTTTGTGCATAAGATAATAATAGAGGTAGGTAAGGCATCATAGGAGTGATTGGATTAGTAATAGAGTCGCCCACACGATAAATAACTTGAGTAAACGCTGGATGGAAACCAACTAAAACTAACATTGGAACAAAGATAGGTGCCAAGATACCCCATTTAGCTGAGGCGCTACCAATAAGCATGTTGACTAAAGCACTTAAGAAAATGACACCGAGTATTAAGACGACTCCATTTTGATGTTGTAAAAGTTTAGCACCCTTAACAGCCGTAATAACACCTAAGTTACTCCATTCAAGGAACGCAAGAAGTTGTGCCGCAAAGAATACGATTACTATGAATGAACCCATAGAGGCCATAGAATCTGTAATCATTTGTCCTAAATCTTTAGTGTTTTTAATTTCACGACTTAATACACCATAAATGACGCCGGGAACTAAGAATACTACTAAAATAATCAGTCCAACACCATTAATTAATGGTGCGTCATCTAAAAGACTACCTGTTTTAGCATTACGTAAAAAGCTATGCTCAGGTATTGCACAAATGATTAATAATATGATGAGAGCTATAAAACTCATATTTGCCCAAAATAATGCTTTGCGTTCGACAGATGTAATATGAGAAGACGTTTCTTCCATATCTTCATGGGCATCTGAATCATCATATTTACCTAGTCTCGGAATAATTAACTTTGAAGTTACAAAATGAATCGTAGGTAATAAGACGACAACACTTGCAGCAATAAAGTACCAATTCATTGCGACATTAGTATGAATACTTTTAGATACTATTTTAGTAGCAGGATCTGTAAATGAATACACAAGTGCATCTTGCATACCAACAACTAAATTTGCCGCAAACCCACCAACCGCTGACGCATAAGCCATTGCTAGACCAGCAATAGGATGGTAACCAATTTTAATAAATAACATTGCAGCTAAAGGCGGTAAAATAATAGTTGCTGCATCACCAGCCGTACTACCAAGAATACCTATTAAAATGATAGTAGGCACGATTAACTTCTTTGGCGCTTTATTTACTACATAAATCATCAGTTTATCAAAATAACCAGATTTTTCAGCAGCACCAATACCAATCATGACACCTAATACCAAACCAAGTGCCGGGAATTCTGAAAAGTTCTTAATTGCATCATTCATAATCATCGCAAAACCGTCATGACTTAAAATACTTTTGATATGTATGGTTTCACCGTTACCAGGATGTTTAACAGAAACATTAAATAGTGAAACAAACCAAGTGATGATTGCGAGACCTACACACATTAAGAAAAATAACACAGTTGGATCAGGTAATTTGTTACCGACCCATTCTACACCATTTAAAAATTTACTAACGATTGATGGTTTTTCTTTTGCATTTGTTGTCATTCATGAACCACTCCTTAGTTAAATTATCTAAAAGTATAGCAAACATTACATGTAATGATAAGAATTTTCTGAAATTGAAATTGATAATAAAACTATTGAGTATAAAAAGATGATTTGATAAACTCGTTCAAAAGAATTTCTGAATAAAGCGCTATCATTGTCGTAACGGCGTTTAGACCTTTATAGGAAGTGGAAATATAATATTAAGATTCATTTTTCATGAAAAATATTAGGAGAGTGAAACAACATGAAACGTTTAGAAAATAAAATAGCCGTTGTGACAGGAGCAAGTACTGGTATAGGTCAAGCATCTGCTAAAGTTTTAGCTCAAGAAGGTGCTCATGTATTAGCATTAGATATTGCGGATGAATTAGATCAAACTGTTGACGATATTAAACAAAATGGTGGTCAAGCTACTGCATATAAAGTTGATATTTCAGATGAACAACAAGTGGAACAATTTGCGAATGATATGAAACAACAATACGGTCGTATTGATGTGATATTTAACAATGCAGGTGTTGATAATGGTGCTGGACGAATTCATGAATATCCAGTAGAAGTATTTGATAAGATTATGGGCGTAGATATGAGAGGTACGTTCTTAGTAACTAAATTCTTATTGCCATTAATGATGGATCAAGGCGGTTCAATTATTAATACAGCATCATTCTCTGGTCAAGCTGCCGACTTATATCGCTCAGGATATAACGCTGCAAAAGGTGCAGTGATTAACTTCACTAAATCAATCGCAATTGAATATGGTCGTGAAAATATTCGTGCCAATGCAATTGCACCAGGTACTATTGAGACACCGTTAGTAGATAACTTAGCGGGAACTGCGCAAGATGAAGCGGGTCAAACGTTCCGTGAAAATCAAAAATGGGTTACACCATTAGGTCGATTAGGTACACCAGACGAAGTAGGTAAATTAGTAACTTTCCTTGCTTCTGATGATAGTTCATTTATTACAGGAGAAACAATTCGTATTGATGGTGGCGTCATGGCATACACTTGGCCAGGTGAAATGTTAAGTGATGATAGTTGGAAAAAATCTATTAAATAAATAGTTGAAAATATCATATAATATAGAAAAGCCAAGATTTCTCATATTTCCTGAGAAATCTTGGCTTACTTTTTACTTTAATTGTTTAGCACATGTTTCGCATAATTTGTATTGTTCGTTAGACCAACCATCTAAATTAGTATAGCCATGTAAATCTTTAGCTTGTACTTTTATGAAAATATTTTCATCATCTTTGATTTCACGATGACAGTTGGAACATTTTAACTCTCCGAATAACCTCATACATTAATCAAGCCTCCTAAGATATTACCATTTAATATTATTATAAGTATCATCATTCAATGAACGCACGATTTCAGTAACGAGACGAACTGAATTTTCATAATCATCTTTATGGATAACTGAAACGTTTGAGTGCATATAACGTAAAGCGATACCGATAGTAATGGTTGGAATGCCTTCATTTGCAACATGTATACTTCCAGCATCCGTTCCTCCCCCAGGTGTAGTATCCCATTGTACTTCAATGTTATGTTGTTGTGCCACATCTTTAACATGTTGACGTAAACCTTCATGAGCAATGCTAGATGCATCCATCATAATAACAACTGGACCACCGCCTAGATGACTATCACTCGTTTGGCCTGACATTCCAGGAGTATCAAAAGCAACGGCTACATCAACTGCAATAGCTAAATCAGGTTGAATCGTTTGGGCTGCAACTTTTGCGCCACGTAGTCCAACTTCTTCTTGTACAGTAGCACCTGAATATAAATTAATGTCGATTGATTCGTCTTTTAACGCATTAAGTACATCGATGGCTAATGCACAGCCGTAACGATTATCAAAAGCCTTAGCTGTCATATATTTTTCATTAGCTAGTGTTTCGAATTCGCTATATGGCGTTACCATATTTCCTACAGATACACCTAATTGTTCAGCTTCTTCTTTACTACTTACACCGATATCAATAAACATATTTTTAATATCTACAGTTTTTTTACGTTCTTCTGGTGTAAGCACATGAGGTGGTTTCGAACCTATGATACCTCTTAGAGTTTTACCATCATCTGTGGTAACAGTCACTTTTTGAGATAACATGACTTGATTCCACCAACCACCGATTGGATTAAAAGATAAATAGCCATCTTTATCAATTTTTGTCACTAGAAATCCTACTTCATCCATATGTCCAGAAACTAAAATAGATTTTGAACCATTGGTAGCTGATTTTTTTCCGAAAATACCGCCTAAATTATCTTCAATAATAGCATCGCTAACAGTTGATAAATGATTTTTCATTAATGATTTAACTTGCATTTCACGACCTGCAATGCCATTTGCTGACGTTAATTGTTTAAGTAATTGAACTGAATCACTCATTTTACAATCCTCCCAAATACGTATTATGTATAGTTTAACATAGTGATAATGGTGTGATATATTATTAGAATTTTGTGTTAAATAAGAGTATAGTAATACCAACAATAACAAAAATAATAGTATAATTAATTTAAGAAACAGGCGAGAGAAGGCGACCATATGAAGAAATTAGTTTCAGTTTTGATAGTCATTGCGTTAAGTATCATTACACTGTCTGCGTGTAGTAAAGAACAGACTAAAACGTTCGAAGGGGACGTTAATGGTAAACAAGTTATTACATCTTTAACGTATAAAGGTGATGAAGTACTTAAACAATCTACATTAGGAACACTAAAATATGAAGATTTAGGTATAGATAAAGCACAAGCCAAAGATATATTAAAAAAAGATGAAAAAGCATTTAAAGGTAATAAAGGTGTATCATTCAAAATAGATTATAAAAATGATAAAGCCGTAGAACATATTGATATTGATTATAAAAAAGCAGATATAGATCAATTGAAGAAAAAATTAGGATTTGTTTCAGTTAAAGGTAAAAATGATAAAGTGAGTCTTGATAAAACGGTTAGTCAGATGAAACGTAATGGATTAAAAAAAAAAAGTAATATGACTGATCATGACGACTAAAATTTATGGCAACATTGAGCGAAACGTGTTCAATGTTGCCATTTTTATGTTAAAAAATAAAATATGTTAAATAGAGACCTAGTAATGTAAAGAATAATACAGGTAGAGTAATGAGAATGCCTGTTTTAAAATATGTTCCCCAAGAAATTTTCATGCCTTTTTGTGCCAGTACATGTAACCATAACAATGTTGCTAGCGAACCAATAGGTGTTATTTTAGGACCTAAATCAGAGCCGATAACATTACTATAAACCATTCCTTCTTTAATTGTGCTAGAAACACCTGATTGTCCAATTGCTATAGCATCAATTAATACTGTAGGTAAGTTATTCATAATAGAAGAGAGAATTGCAGATATGAATCCCATACTCATAATACTAGCAAATAATCCGTGGTTCGAAATCATTGATAAAACATGTGCCAATAAAGTAGTAATGCCGGCATTCTTCAAACCGAATACGACTAAATACATGCCTATTGAAAAGATGACTATATTCCACGGAGCACCTATAAGGACTTGTTTCGTATTTACTACTGAGGATCGGCTAGCAAGTATTAGGAATATTATCGCAATAACACCAGCAATAATTGAAACTGGAATTTGCATCCACTCACTAACAAAATAGCCAATCATTAAAATAACAATAACGATCCAAGAAATATTAAATAAACGATGGTCTTTAATAACATCTTTTGGTTTATTGATATGTGAGATATCTACACGTTTAGGTATAGAATGTCTAAAATAAGTCCATAAAACAACTATACTTGCGACTAATGAGAATATATTTGGGATAATCATGTGCCCCATATATTCAGTAAAACCAATACCAAAGTAATCAGCAGAAACGATATTGACTAAGTTACTAATTATAAAGGGTAAAGACGTCGTATCAGCGATAAATCCACAGGCAATAATAAAAGGAAAGATAATCTTTTTATTAAAACCTAAATGACGCACCATAGCAAGTACGATGGGCGTTAGTATTAATGCTGCACCATCATTGGCAAAAAATGCTGCAACTATAGCACCCAGAACCATAATTAAAATAAACATCATAAGACCATTTCCATTTGATGCACGTACCATGTGAACGGCTGCCCATTCGAAAAAGCCGATTTGGTCTAATATTAAGGAGATTAATATAATAGCCACGAAAGTAAGTGTTGCATTCCAAACAATTTGAGTGACTTCAACGACATCTAATAAACTAACAACGCCTGTAATAATTGCGATGACAGCACCTATTAAAGCGGTTATTCCGATATCTAATCCTTTAGGTTGCCAAATAACAAATAAGAGGGTTATTAGAAATATAGCAATAGCAAGGATACTCATCATTGACTATCACCTAATTTCATTGAATGACATTTACATTGTTCATTATTATTTTTAATGAGGTTTAAATGATTAAGTATTTGAGTGTAAAACGCATCATTTAATTGGTAAAAACGTTTATTTCCTTCTTTTCGAGTGGTAACAAATTGATGTGTGACTAAGATTTTCATATGATGACTTAACGTTGGTTGAGAAAATTGAAAGTATGATAATAAGTCATACGCACACAATTCACCACAAGATAAAATATCTAAAATTTCTAATCTATTTTCATCTGATAACACTTTTAATGAAATTGCTAATTGTTGATAAGTCATGATAACCTCCAAATTAAATATAGATTATCATCTATATAGATATCTGTCTATGAAGGTTTATATTAGAAAATGACATTAAAAAAGCGACCACATTGAAGTGATCGCGATATATTGAACTTATTTAAGATATTAACTTTAATTTGTAATCATGAATAGTCTGTGTGCCACCATCCATTTTACGGTAAATAATGTGTTCAGCAGTAATTTCGGTAGGATTTGATACGCCAACAGCTGCTGCAATATTAAATAATCCTTCGTGCAAACTTGTTACATAATTGGTTACACGATATTGTTTTTCATCAACAATTAATCCTCTTTCTTTTTTAGGATCTGTTGTCGCAACACCTACAGGGCATGTATTCATATGACATTGTTGACTCATAATACATCCTACACTTATCATCATGCCGCGTGCAATATTAACTAAGTCAGCACCTAATCCTAAAGCGATTGCAATTTTATCAGGTGTAATTAATTTACCAGATGCAAAGATTTTCACCTTATTACGAACACCGTATTTTTCTAACATACCAGAAACAATAGGTAGAGCAGTTAATAATGGAAGGCCTACACCATCTTGTAATTCTTGGAAAGTGGCACCAGTACCACCTTCACCACCATCAACTGTGATAAAACTTGGATATTTATCAAGTTCAACCATTGTTTTGACTAAGTTTTCAATTTCCTCAACACGACTCACTACTATTTTAAAACCAACTGGCTTTTGGCCTAATTGTTGGATTTCATCTACCCAATTTAATAAATCAGTAGCATTATGAATAAAGTCGAAGCGGTTTGGTGAATTGATTGTCTTGAACGGTTCAACATTACGAATTTTAGCAATTTCTTCGTTTACTTTTGCACCTTCCATATGACCGCCACGAGTTTTGGCACCTTGAGCTAATTTTAATTCGAAAGCACGTACATTTTTACGTTCAGCAAGTGTTTTAAATTCTTTTTTACTGAAATTACCTTCTTTATCTCTTACACCAAAAAGGCCTGGTCCAATTTGGAAAATGATATCTCCATCGCCTTTAAGATGGTATTCTGATAAACCGCCTTCACCTGTATTCATCCATGTGCCAGCCTTAGATAATCCCTTAGATAAAGTAGAAATAGCATTTTTACCTAATGCACCATAACTCATTCCTGATTGACCAACTAATCGTTTGATTTTATAAGGATGCGCAAGATGTTCTCCGAGAATGACAGCGTGTTCATCAGTTAAATAATAAGGATCCACTTCCTTACTTTTACGATGTTCATCTCTACTAAATAAACGTTCATTCTCAATTTGATAAATAAATGTTGAAAGTAGTGTGGTATTATCCACTTTTAATTCATTTGCCTGAAGTGGAAACATTGTGTTCTGTATGTAAAATCCATCTTTATAATCTTCCATAGTACCAAAACTAGTCATTCTTGAATTATATTTTCCAGCTAATACGATATTTTTATAATCTGTACGAGAGAAGGGTTTACCTTCATTATCACCAGAAAATAGATATTGTCTTAATTCAGGCCCCATTTTTTCTGAAAGATATCTAATGCGTGCAAGTAACGGATAATTTCTTAATACACTGTGTTGTGTTTGTCGTTTATCCTTGATTAGCCAAATGATACCTAATAATAATGCACCCAATAAAAAAATCATAATAATGATGTTGACAATGAACTGCATCGTCGTTAGTACACTCATTAATATGCCCCCCTTAATCATTACTCCAACACTATGATACACCATTCTTAATGTTTTACAATGAAACCGGTTAAAATTATATTGTAGAATTTAAATTATTTTAGTTTATGAAATATTTATGTGAGACAATTTATTTTAATTAGTGTATTCAACTGAATTATAAAATGATAAAGTAATTGTGATAAAATGCGATTTAGGAGGTGACACATGAGCCAATATAACCAATTACAACGTGACGTATGGAATCAAAACCAAATGATGAAAAAAGATTTTTTAATCATACCTATATACATATTATTTCAAATGTTAATTCCTATTGGTACAGTATTTGGGACATTAGGATTAACAGCAATGGTAACGCAAAGACCACCGGCACAATTTTTATATAATCTTAGTTTAAGCGTGGGATTCGTGTTAGCTCAGTTTTTAACATTATTTGCCTTTTTTGTAATGCATAAATTTGATATAGCACAAGTAATGAAAAGACAATTTCATTATGCAAAACAATACACTATACATATTATGATTTCTATCGTCGTTGTATTATTAGGTCTGTTAATGGCAACATGGTTACTAGGTATATTAAACTTTGGACCAACACAATATGAACGTAGAGTAGAGGGTTTGTTTAACTATCCATCTGCATTATTCTTTACCTTTATATCAATGGTTGTTTTAAGACCTATGATTGAGGTGCTTATTTATAAACACGTATTAATTCATGAATTAAGGAAAAAGTGGCATATTGTTATAGTGATTATACTTTCTATATTCATAGAAGTGCTTGTCCATGTGTATGATATGATAAATATAATGGAAATGTTGCCTTATTTGATTATTGCTATAGGTTCAACATTTGTGTATCTTAAATCTGGAATGAATTTAGCAGTAGCTTATTTATTTCAAGCAGGTATCCAACTCATTATTTTTATCGTTTTTACAGTGAAATTCTTATTAATGTAGTAATAAAATTAAAGAAGATTTAAAGGAGAATTTTATGGAAAATGAAACTACTCAACAACTATTAGATTCTGATAAATTACAGAATGAATTTGCATCAAAGAAGGTAGTTAAAAGAGATTTTTGGCTTATTCCTGCCTATATTATATTAGCGCAATTCTTATTACCAATGATTGGTATGTTAATTGCTTTTATTATATCGAATTCACTTCATATGAAGTCAGATCATAAAATCAATAATCTTATAACCAATTTTGCTACTGTATTTGGCTTGATTGGTATGGCATTAGTATTGTTATTATTTTATTTAATGCACAGAAAAACATTAATTCCCTTAGCTAAACAACGTTTTAAAGATTTGAAAAAACATTTCGCAACAATTGCGATTATTATTGTTGTTATGTATGTATTAAATATTTTGTATGGAGCTATGGTTGAATTTTTACCTGAAAAATATCAATTTGATGATACCGAAAATAATAAAATGTTAGCACAAATGTTTACATCAGGTTGGATGTGGCCAATCTTGTTTTTAGACATTGTGATTGTTACACCTATCGTAGAAGAATTACTGTTTAGACATTTATTAATTCATGAACTGGGTAAAAAATTAACTTATGTTGTTATGTATGTGTTGTCGATTTTAATATTTGCAAGTGTGCACGTAACAGATGCACAGTCACCATTTGAAATAGGGCCATATATAATTATGGCAAGTTGTTTTGTTGCAGCGTATCACTTTACTAATCGTAACTTAGCAGCGACCATAACATTACATGTAATTAATAATAGTGTCGCCTTTGTAGCAATGTTATTTACTTTATAGTTAGGCGATTGTTTAATATGATTTAGAGCTTTAAATAATCAAGTAGCCAACTAATGATTAACTTAATTGAAATCATTAGTTGGCTTTTTTATATCTGTGAAATTAATTTGATTTTGAAATGTACGCCGTTCGTTGTAGGAATAATATGAATACTGCCATTATGATAATCAATGGCTTCTTTGATAATGGTTAAACCTAAACCATGATTAACTTTGTTGGTCGCTTTAGTACTATAACCAGGTTTGAAAATATCATTTTTATTACTTGGTAATCCTTGACCATTATCTTTGTAATCAATTAAAAGAGTATTTTCAATTTTATCAAACAATATATTAATTTTTGGATTCAGATTATTATGCTCAATGCTATTTTCTATTAAGTTGATAAGACATCTTTCAAAATATAATTTATTACCATAAAAAGTTTCTTCTTGGTCAAATAGAAAAGAGAGTTCTATATTGTCATAACCAATAGAGGAAACGAATTTTTCTACTGTATATTGAATTGGAAAACTTTCTTTATCATGTTTCATTTGATTTGTTTCTTTATTAAAATCTTTATTTAAACTTTGTATCAAATCCTCCATATATTTAGCTTTTTCTGAAATGAGATTTAAATATTTTTTATTCGAATCATCAACTTCAATTATTTTTGAATAACCGTAAATAGAGGTTAAGGGTGATTTTAAATCATGTGAAATTTGAGAAATCCATTTTGATTTATAATAATTAATTTGATTTTGATACATTTTATCTTGAAGTAATTGTTGATTTAATAATGTTAGTGAAGTGTGTAATTCAGGATAAGTTTTACTATACTTCTTAATATTACCTTTAGTGTTTGGTTGATGCAGTTTTTCCTTAGATAGATTACCAATCCAATCAATATAATAACCTAAAGGTTTAGTTAGCCTTCTTGAAACTAAATAGGAAGTGATTAACGCTAATACTACATTGATGATTAAGGCAATTATCAAAATTTTAGGAATATCAATAAGTTTATTCGCTATATCATTTTGACTAAATGATTTACTTGAAATTGGGTTTTGATTAGAATTTTTGTAGAATCCAATTTTGTTGTTTTGATAGTTATAGTTGTATTTATTATAGTCATGTGTCGTAATACTTTGAAGTAATTGATGTGTTTTAATATGCTTAGCATTTTTTACAGAGGACTGATGATTATTTTTGTATATATAAACAATATAATTCTTTTCTTCTTTAGAAGTTGGAATCGCATTGGCATAATTAATATTATTCAAAATTAAAGATTTAACATTTTTCTTATTAAAATTTTTAGGGTAGAGAATATCTCCCTTATGATTAGTAACATATAATTCAGCATTTTCCTTTTTGGCCAAATTATTTAAATGTGTATAAGGAATGTCTTTAATCTTATTGGATAAAAAATAATCAGGATCGATACTTTTAATGTCAGAATATGATGCGCTCATTAATAAGTTAATCATTAATACTATAGTGATAATAATTATGACGAAAGATAGTGTCAAAAATGTTGTTAAGTATTTAAAAAACTTTAATATAAATCGTTTATTCATAATGATTATCCTTAAATATGTATCCTTTTCCACGTAATGTTTTTATGAATTGTGGATGATTAGGATCTTTTTCAATTTTTCGTCGTAACATTCTAATATGTACCATCAATGTATTGTCATCAACTGATGTTTCATATCCCCAAACTTTTGCGTAAATTTGATCCTTAGATAAAATTTGATTTTTATTATTAATAAAATAGAAAAGTAAGTCTAGTTCCCGAGCTGTGAGTGTAACAGGTTGTTCGTTAATTTGAACTAAACCACTTTTAAAATTAACTGTTAAATGTTCATGTTTATACGTATCATTTGGTGTTTCTTTTAAATGAAGAGACACTCTATAATATAATTCCATTGGATCAAAGGGCTTTTTAATATAATCGACAACACCTTTTTCAAACCCTCTATATAATTCTATATTTTCTTCCTTAGCGGTAACGACTATTACTGAGGTAGATGATAAATCAATATACTTCATTAATTCATATCCATCTTCTGATTTTAAATTTAAATCTAATAATATGACATTGTATGTATATTGATTTATAAAGTTTAAGCCTTCTTCTATATCATCAGCCGTATCTATAGATGAAATTCCTTTAGTTGTTAAAGAAAGTTTGATTAATTCTTGAATATCTTTATCGTCTTCAATGATTAATATTTGAGAATTCATTTTATCCACCTCACTGATATAGTTTACGCGTTATTAAATAATTAAACTATGAAACTTTCGATATTTAAGGAAAATTTAAACTTAAAATAAATGAAGCTTTATTTATATGTCATAACATGAAATTAAATAATAAGTTTAGGAGATGTTAGCAATGAAAAAAGTTCTAGTGACTTCTTGTGTTTTTATAATTTCAGTCTTAACACTATTATTCGTGAGAGAATTGGGAGAGTATTTCAATTTAACTTTCTTTAACTTCTTAGAGGGACCATACGTCATTTGTGGTATTTCTTTTATTAATACTTTATTAATCTATTTTGGTGAAATTAAAGAGAAATACGATAATAAACTAAAGATGGGGGATAATATAAAATGAAAGTCCTAGGTTATCTAATGTCTTTTTTGTTAATGATTATAGTAACATACAATATTTTAAGATTTGTTTTAGTGTTTATTGAAAATGGGTTGCATAAAGATTTTGGAATGGAAATGTTATTACACAATTCATATATAGTTAATGGTAGTTTAATATGCACACTGATTTTGATTGTAGCTTTGGAAATCATTAATCATGCCATTGGTGAAGACAAATTTTAAAATTTTAAATTCCTGACAAACAAAAGTATTAATTTATATTATATAATGTAACAGTTACTAATCTAATTAAATGGGTTTGTAGCTGTTTTTTTGATGCTACAAATATTGTATTTTTATAGGGAAGGGGGATATATTATGTCGTTGATGCGTATCATCACCTTCATATTCAGTGTATTTATCGTTGGAATGGTTGAGATGATGGTAGCTGGAATTATGAATTTAATGAGTCAGGACTTACATGTATCAGAAGCCGTAATAGGTCAACTAGTGACTTTATATGCTTTAACCTTTGCGATTTGTGGGCCAATACTTGTTAAAGTAACACAACGTTTTAAAGCTAAATCAGTCCTGTTATGGACCTTAATTGCTTTTATTATAGGGAATTTAATTATAGCAGTCGCACCTAATTTCACGATATTAGTTATAGGTCGAATTCTTTCATCTGCAGCGGCCTCATTAATTATTGTTAAAGTACTAGCGCTCACTGCAATGTTAACGCCAGCTAAAAATCGAGGGAAAATGATAGGAATCGTTTATTCAGGTTTTAGCGGAGCAAATGTGTTTGGAGTACCTGTAGGAACATTAATAGGTGATATGGTAGGTTGGCGATTTACATTTGTATTTATAGTTGTTATCAGTGTTATCGTTGGAATATTAATGATGTTTTTCCTACCTAAAGAACATGAATTAAGTCATTCTAATAACTCAAACACTAATCATAGCAATCAAGTCATATCAAAAGTATTACGTCCTGGTGAAGTTGCTAAATTTATAACAATTACATTCTTGATTTTAGTTGCAAACTCAGTCACATTTGTATATATTAATCCACTTATATTATCAAATGGTCACGAAATGTCATTTGTATCACTCGCATTATTAATTAATGGTGTTGCTGGTGTCATTGGTACATCATTAGGTGGTATTTTTGCTGATAAATGGACAAGTAAGCGTTGGTTGATTATTTCAATTACGATATTTATTGTAATGATGCTTATTTTGAACTTCATATTATCAGGTACTATTATGTTATTAATTGGTTTATTTGTATGGAATATTATGCAATGGAGTACTAATCCTGCCGTACAAAGTGGTCTTATCGAACAAGTTGAAGGCGACACAAGTCAAGTGATGAGTTGGAACATGTCTAGTTTGAATGCCGGAATAGGAATGGGTGGCATTATAGGTGGACTCGTTGTATCAAATATGTCAGTTCACTTTGTGACTTATACGAGCGCATTCATTGGATTTTTAGGTTTAATTGTTACTATAGCATTAAAAAATAATCATTTTGCTAAAAATTAAATTTTTAAGTAAACAAAAGCGTCTCCCAAAAGAGGAGACGCTTTTATTTGTATTTAAATGGTCTTTTATTGTCTTCATTATAAGGGGGCCAAGGCATTTTACTGTGTGTAGCAAAGTAACATAAATCATGTATCATTTTCGAGCTTAACTTTGTTTCATGCTGTGTAACAGATAATTGATGCGCTTTTAAAATATTCAAGTTACCAAACCAAAAAATCATATCTAAAATATGATATGCACTTTTATAGTACTTACTATCAGTACGATGCCACTTGAAACAAGCTAACCATATATGTGGGTTATGCTTCATGTCATTTAAGAAACGATGTACTGGCTGTTGAAAAATATACTTGGTAATACAATCTGATTGCTGTTTGGCAGATATCGCTTCCGTCGAATCGATATTAACTTTATTAAATGACATGGCTTCAACAAATCGTTCGGGAGATAGTTTGCGTGATTCATTTTTTATATAAATATCACCTTCATTTTTCGTATATGAAACGAAGATGGGTTTTGAAAAGTTAGCATTATTAAAGTCCATATCAGCTGTTTGAATGGGTGCATATATTAATTCCAATCCTTTTGAATTACCTCTAGATGTTTGATCTAACATCATGATATTTAATATATCGTCAGTCGATAACGCATCTATTGAGACATTAGGATATTGTTTTGAGATTAAGTTACTAAATCTTTGAGATTTATCATACCCTATTATTGGGCTATCTAAGTTTAAGATGCCACTTAGCAACATTACTTTATGAAAGTATGGATAAGTATGAGGTAATTGCATTAAAGCCATGATGCTCATACTTCCTGCTGATTGTCCCATTAATGTGACATTGTTAGGATCACCGCCGAAATCTTCAATGTTTTGGTGAACCCATTTTAAAACATTTAGTTGGTCAGATAATCCATTATTTAAATCATAATTAGAATTGATATAAGACCAATCTAAAAATCCCCATGCACCTAAACGATAGTTAAAAGTGACGACAATGACATCTTCTTGTTTTACAACATTTTTAGGAGAGTATAATTCGGCATTAGCATGACCATTGATAAAGCCTCCACCGTAAAAATAAATTATAACTGGTCGTGATTCAGAATGGTGATGCTGTCGCCATATATTCAAATATAGACACTCTTCATGTTGAGAAAATTGATTAAAATGGTAGTCATCATCACTTGAGAAAAAGTCTTCAAGTTGATTATAAGGTTGAGGAGGAATACTTTGAACATGTGTTGCATGTATAGCTTCAGACCATTGTTTATAAACTTTAGAATGATTAAAACGTCCATTAGACAAGGTGGCATACGGAATACCAAGAAATGTATCTATACCATCTTTATGAATACCATTAATTTCTCCATTGCTTGTTTTCACGTTCACCATACACACCACTCGTCCTCTCAATTCGTACTATATATTCACTATATAATAAATGATTGATAACTTCTAACAACATACAAAAAACTGCTAAAGACTATTTTTAGTCATTAGCAGTTTTCAATATATTATTTATTTTGTTCTTGCTCTTCTTGTTGTTCTTGACGTTTTTCGGCGATTTTTTCGCGTCTTTCACGACGTTTACGTTTCTTAAGTTTATCACCCATATTGCTGTTCATTTTCTTAGCGCGTCTGAAATAGACACTTTCGAATGAACTAATTGCACCTAATTGATAGAAAATAAGGGCAACAATAATGATAACTAAGAAATCCCATGGATAGTGAATCCAGTTTAAACCTTTGAACTCTTTACTACCGATAAATGATAGGAAAGAAAGTACAATTAGGTAAATGATAATCCATAAACTTCCGCCGATTTGTTTTTTAGTGTTTTTCCAATTCATTTTATATTCATAGAAGAAATAAATTGGTAAACCTAAAATAATGATTAAAATAACTTCTGCAGTCGTTGGCCACATAGCCCAATAAATAGCTAATGAAGCAAGTACGAATGACAGTGGTGCCATGAATTTTAAAATTCTAGCTCTGAATGGACGCGTCATCTTAGGTCCCATTTTACGTAATGCGATAACTGTTGTTGGACCTGTTAAATAAGCAACTAATGTTGCAGTTGAAATAACGGCTGCTAGTGTACCCCAATCGCGGAATAATGTCACCATTACCATACTGATAATAGCATTAAAGACAATTGCAACACGTGGGATTTTATATTTTTCATTCATTTTTCCTAAGAATTTAGGAATGTGACCATTTTTTTCCATTGCACGTAACACACGACCTGTTACAGCAACAAATGATACACCAGTACCAAATGGTGATACTACAGCTTCAATATAAAGTAAAATAGCTAACCAATTTAATCCTAATAAAATAGCCATATCAGCGAATGGAGAGTTAAAGTTAATACCGCTCCAACCATGTTCATGAATCATTGATTGTGGCATTGAAGTGATAAATGTACTTTGTAAAATAACATATAGTACAGCACTAATAGTTAATGAAATTGCAATACCACGTGCGATATTTTTTTCAGGACTCTTGATTTCTGATCCCATATTAATGATTGTTTGGAATGCATTAAATGAGAAGATAATACCAGACATTGTAGTCGCAGCAAATATTGGTGCACTTCCGTATGGCATGAATGTACCTACAGAATGACCATAATTACCAGTGTCAAATCCAGATACCATTAACATGATAATTGTTAATAATGGTACACCTAATTTAAAGAATGAAATTAAGCTAGTAAATGAAGTTAGTAATTTTACTGACCAATAGTTTAATAATGAAAAGATGATAATAATAGCATAAACGGCGAATAAACCAGAAGTACTTATCGAACCGTCTTTCATTAAGGCACTCATTGGCTTAGCCCAATCCCAAGGCCAAGAACTCATATATTGAACAGCAGATACTGCTTCAATAGGGATAATCGTTACTAGTGATACCCAGTTTGCCCAAGCGGCTATGAAACCAAGTAGTGAACCATGTGTATATTGAGCATAGTTACTCATACCACCCGATTGTGGGAACATAGTTCCAATTTCTATGTAGTTATAAGCAATTGTTCCTATAACTACGAATCCAATAATCCAAGAAATGATAGCTGCTGGGCCTGCAACAGAAGATGCTTCCCATGCACCGAATAACCAACCTGAACCAATTAATGATCCTAGTCCGAGTAACACTAATTGGGGCAGATTAATCTTGCTGTTATTCGATTCTGTTTCATTTTTATTTGCCATATTGACTCCTCATTCTTTTATATTCTGAAAATACTACGCCATTATTATACGCTAGTTAAAATATTAGTCAAATGCATATATTGTAATTTTTGTATAAATGTATAAAAATAGTGTTTTAAATATTTTGGTATATAATAGTGAATAAATCACTGGAAAAAGTAGAAAGTAGGGCAAACAAATGAGTAGTCAAAAAAATATCAATGCTGATGTGGAAGCATTTTTAAAAAAGGATAGTCAATGGAAAGATGAATTCAATTATTTAAGAGAGACCATTGTAAATTTTGATGATTTAGAAGAAACAATGAAATGGATGCACCCTTGTTACACAATTAATAATAAAAACGTTGTTTTAATACACGGGTTTAAAGAATATGTTGCGGTTATGTTTTTCAAAGGTGCATTAATAGAAGACAGTTACAACACGCTAATTCAACAAACGAAAAACGTACAATCTGCAAGACAGTTACGATTTGAAAAATTAGAAGATATTCAATCACGAAAAGAAGAAATTATTGATTATGTGAAACAAGCGATAGACATTGAAAAAGCAGGTAAAGAAGTAAAATTAAAGAAAACAGAGGACTATGAAGTTCCAGATGAACTACAACAACAATTTGATAAAATGCCAGAGTTAAAAGAAGCATTTAAACAATTAACACCTGGGAGACAACGACAATATTTACATCATATCGGAGAAGCAAAACGCGCAGATACTAGACAAAAGCGTGTGGATAAATATATTAATCATATCCTTGAAGGTAAAGGTATGCATGATAAGTAATAACTAAGCGAAGCTAACAGTAATCATATACTGCTAACTTCGCTTAGTCTTTTTATATAGTAAGAGTTTAAACAATGCCAATGATTATTAATGGAATCTCATGCCACCATCAACGATGATTGTTTGGCCAGTAATATAGTCTGAATCTTTACCAGCTAAAAAGCTAACAACATTGGATATATCTTCTGGTTGGGATAGTTTTCCTAAAGCAATTTGATCAGTAAATTGTTTCCATCCCCAAGATTCAGGTTGGCCAGCTTCTTCAGCTGTTTTTTTAGCTATGCCTTCCATCATTGGTGTATGGACAATACCTGGCGCATACGCATTTACTGTGATAGATTCATTTGCCAAATCACGCGCAGCAACTTGTGTTAAACCTCTCACTGCAAATTTACTACTACTATAAAGTGATAAACCTGCATTTCCTTCAACGCCAGCTTGTGATGTGGCGTTAATAATTTTACCACCATGACCTAACTGTTTAAATTGAGCATGTGCTGCTTGAATACCCCATAGTACACCTTTCACATTGACACCATATACTTTGTCAAAGTCTTCAGGGGTAATAGAATCAATAGGTGTCATAGGACCTAAACCTGCATTACTTACTAGTACGTGTAAGTCTCCAAAGTGTTCTACTGTTTGATTCATCGCATTGAATACATCGTCTCGATTTGAAACATCAGCTTTGATTGCGATTACTTTTGAATCATCTTGTGATAGAGCATGTGCTGCTTGATTTGCACCTTCTCCATTGAAATCTACAATAGCCAATTTAAAACCATCTGAGAATAAACGTTTAGCAATTTGATAACCAATACCTTGTGCGCCACCAGTTACAACTGCTACTTTATTTTGTTCATTCATTTTTAACCCTTCTTTTTATTATTTTTTAATACAAGTTCAAAATATCACAAAAGAACATTAGGTATTCATAAATGTGTAACATAAAAATACTTTTCGATTTATTGTCATTAATTATCAAAATAACTTTCACAATTCATAATTTTAAGCTAGAAATACAATGTTTATCGTTTTGTAATTCAAATTAAAATTATGAATATCTTTATAAATTTGTTAAGTTTAAATAAATGAATTTTGTAAAAACGCAATATGTTTATTAAAATTATATAGGGTATATATTTATATCGTTGTCGAATATGCATACATAGAAACCTAAAGCCAATGTTATACACATAGCAGTAACATAATGACATCTTTTTAAAATTAAACATTGAAGGTAAAGACCATCGTACGCTTGTTCAACCAATATTATTTATTAGTTAACAACTGTTCTGCTGGTCTTTTAAATTGTATAGTGATATTCGCCATTTTTTACTTAATGGAAGGGGAAAATAATCATGTTAAGTATTAAGAATTTAACCAAGATTTACTCTGGGAATAAAAAGGCAGTTGATAATTTATCACTTGATATTGAATCAGGAGAGTTTATCGCATTTATTGGGACGAGTGGTAGTGGTAAGACAACTGCATTAAGAATGATTAACCGAATGATTGAGGCCACTGATGGAGAAATCCAGATGAATGGCAAAGATGTTCGTCATATGAATCCCGTGGAATTAAGAAGAAGTATCGGTTATGTTATTCAACAAATTGGTTTAATGCCGCATATGACAATTAGAGAAAATATTGTATTAGTACCTAAATTATTAAAGTGGTCTAAAGAAAAGAAAGATGCAAAAGCAAAAGAGTTAATTCAACTTGTTGATTTACCAGTTGAATATTTAGATCGCTATCCAGCTGAATTATCTGGTGGACAACAACAACGTATTGGTGTAGTGAGAGCACTCGCTGCTGAACAAGATATCATTTTAATGGATGAACCTTTTGGTGCGCTTGATCCGATAACTCGAGATACATTACAAGATTTAGTTAAAGAATTACAACGAAAATTAGGTAAAACATTTATTTTCGTAACACATGACATGGATGAAGCAATTAAACTCGCAGATAAAATTTGCATCATGTCACAAGGTAAAGTTGTGCAATTTGATACGCCAGATAATATATTAAGAAACCCAGCCAATGATTTCGTTAAAGACTTTATTGGTCAAAACAGATTGATCCAAGATAGACCAAATATGAAAACAGTTGAAGGTGCCATGATTAAACCTGTTACTGTTCATGCAGATGATTCATTGAATGATGCAGTTAATATCATGCGTGAGAGACGTGTAGATACCATATTTGTGGTGAATAGCCATGACAAACTACTTGGTTTCTTAGATATAGAAGATATTAACCAGGGTTTAAGAGCTAAAAAAGAACTGATTGATACAATGCAACGTGATATTTATAAAGTACATATTGATTCCAAATTACAAGATTCAGTTAGAACTATTTTAAAACGTAATGTGAGAAACATACCTGTTGTTGATGATGACAATAAATTAATAGGTCTTATCACACGTGCAAACTTAGTTGATATCGTATATGACTCCATTTGGGGCGACGGTGATACTGAAATGTCAGAATCTGTAGAGCCAAATGAGACAAACATTTCAAATGGGAATGAATCTTTAAATAATCTTCACAATCAAGACGACACTCATCAACATGTGAATACATCTTCTATAAACGAGATGAATAAAGATGAAGCGGGAGATGAACGATAATGAAAGCATTTTTGAATGAATATGGAAGCCAGCTCGTATCAAAGACGATTGAACATTTCTATATTTCTATCATTGCTTTATTAATTGCAATCGTCGTAGCTGTTCCTGTTGGCATCTTATTATCTAAAACGACTAAAACTGCTAACGTTGTATTAACGATAGCTGGCGTCCTTCAAACGATACCAACTTTAGCTGTATTGGCCATTATGATACCTATTTTCGGAGTAGGTAAGACACCTGCCATTGTTGCATTATTTATTTATGTATTATTACCGATATTGAATAATACTGTATTAGGTGTCAAAAATATAGACAAAAATGTTATACAAGCTGGACAAAGTATGGGTATGACACAATTTCAATTAATGAAAGATGTCCAATTGCCTCTAGCTTTACCATTAATTATTAGTGGCATTAGACTTTCAAGTGTTTATGTCATCAGCTGGGCTACTTTAGCGAGTTATGTTGGTGCTGGTGGACTAGGAGACTTAGTATTCAATGGATTAAATTTATATCAACCACCTATGATTGTTAGTGCAGCTATTTTAGTTACATTGTTAGCATTAATTGTCGACATGCTATTATCATTAGTTGAAAAATGGGCGGTACCTAAAGGATTAAAAGTATCTAGATAAGAAAAGGGAGGATGTAACAATATGAAGAAACATATTAAATATACAGTGATTCTTATTGCCTTGTCCCTCTTAGTATTATCTGGATGTAGTTTACCAGGTTTAGGTGACGGCAATTCAAAAAATGATGTTAAAATCACGACTACTGAAACAAGTGAAACAAAGATTATTGCAAATATGGAGAAACTAATGATTGAACATGAAACTAAAGGCAAAATCAAGCCGACAATCATTGGGAACTTAGGATCAAGTATTATTCAACATAACGCATTGCAACGCGGCGACGTTAATATGTCAGCTGTAAGATACACAGGTACAGAATTAACTAGTGTGTTAAACGCAAAACCAACAAAAGATCCTAAAAAAGCGATGTCTGAATCACAAAAGCTATTCAAGAAAAAATATGATCAAAAATATTATAATTCATTAGGATTTGCGAACACGTACGCATTTATGGTGACAAAAGAAACAGCTAAAAAATACCATTTAGAAAAAGTTTCAGACTTAGAAAAACATAAAAACGACTTGAAATTAGGTATGGATACACAATGGATGAATAGAGCAGGAGATGGATATCCAGCCTTCGTTAAAGATTACGGATTTAAATTTGCAAGTGCACGACCAATGCAAATAGGTTTAGTATATGATGCACTAAAAAATAAAAAATTGGATGTAGCTGTGGGATATTCTACTGATGGACGTATTGCAGCTTACGATTTGAAAATTTTAAAAGATGATCGTAAATTTTTCCCACCATATGATGGTAGTCCATTGGCTACAGAAAAAGTGATTAAAGATAATCCAAAAATTGATACAGCTTTGAAAAAGTTAGAAGGTAAAGTTTCAACTAAAGAAATGCAAAAGTTAAATTATGAAGCTGACGGTAAAGGGAAAGAACCTGCAATTATTGCAGAAGAATACTTGAAAAAACATAACTATTTTGATGATGACAAAAATAGTAAGAAAGGTGGTCAATAATTATGAAAGGTAATTTATTCCAATCTATTATTGAATATTATTCATTGAACTTTGGCTACCTTATGGAATTATTCTTTAAACATTTATTAATGTCAGTTTACGGTGTACTGTTTGCTTGTATTATAGGTATTCCATTAGGCATTGTCATAGCTCGATATAAGAAACTAGCTTGGCCTATTATTACAATTGCTAATATTATTCAAACAGTACCAGCCATAGCAATGCTTGCGATTTTGATGTTAGCTATGGGACTAGGTCCAACAACTGTTGTTGTAACAGTTTTCTTATATTCGCTACTCCCAATTATTAAAAATACTTATACAGGTATTGTAGATGTAGATGAAAATATTAAAGATGCTGGTAAGGGTATGGGAATGACTAGAAACCAAGTATTACGAATGATTGAGTTACCATTATCTTTATCAGTGATTATAGGTGGCATTCGTATTGCACTAGTAGTTGCAATCGGTATTGTTGCTATTGGGTCATTCATTGGTGCACCAACACTTGGTGATATTATTATTCGTGGAACTAACTCAACAGACGGAACAACATTCATTTTAGCAGGAGCGATACCAATTGCTTTAATAGCTATTTTAATTGATTTAGGATTACGTTTCTTAGAAAAACGACTAGATCCAACACGTAAAAACAAAAAGAAATTTGAACATCAACCACAACAAATTAAATAAATATAAAACAAGGTCAGGACTACTTTCATAGCCCTGACCTTGTTCTATTAATTTTAAATTACCACTACGTTTAACCTATAATAATATTGGCGCTAAAATAGGTACGATTGCTACTACAATAACACCTACAATAACAACTGCAATACTACCCATAGATTCTTCAGTTTCTCCCAATTCTTTAGCAGCAGCTACACCTAATGTGTGACCACTAGTACCTAAAGCAAGACCACGTGCAATTGGGTTTGAAATTTTGAACCATCTTACAATTTTAGTACCTAATGCAGAAATAACTACAGCATTTAAAATAACTGCTAATGATGTAAGTTCTTTCATACCACCGATACCTTCTGATACAGGTAAAGCGATTGCTGTTGTTGCAGCTTGAGGTAACATTGAAGCAACAATTTGATTACTGAATTGGAATAAAGTTGCAACTAGATAGATTAAAATAAGTGCAACGATAGTACCTAAAGCAATACCACCAAATATTTGTAACCAATATTTTTTTAATACGTCACGCTTTTTATATAAAGGAATTGCAAAACTAATCGTAGCTGGTTCTAAGAAGAAATTAATAATATCTCCACCTATTTTATAGTTTGCATAACTAATTCCTGTCAATTTTAAGAAAGCAATACCTACAACCATACTAACGAATAAAGGTGCAAGTAAGAAAAATCCATTCGTTTTTTTATAAAAATATGTAGCAATTACAAATGGAATAAGGGAAACTAAAATACCAAAATATGGAGTATTAATACCTAAATGTTCTACCATGATTAACCTCCTATACGACTAGTTTCTTCATTTTTCTCTTTACTAGGGAACAATGATTTTGTCACTAATAATTGAGAAGCGAAACCAGTACAAATTAATAAAAAGATTGTAGATAAAATGATTAATAAAATAATCAATATTGGACTTTGACTTAATACAGGTAATGAATTGATTACTGAAACGCCGGCTGGAACGAATAAAAAACTAATATTATTAGTTAAAGTAGTTCCTACTGTTTCGACTTGTTCTAATTTAACAATTCCAGTACATAAAGCGATAAATAATAAAACTAAACCAATTACTGAAGCGGGCATTGGGATAGGCATGAATGCTTCAATAATCTTAGAGATAAACAAAATAACTGCAATTGTTAAAGCTTGTTGGAAGAAATTGTACACTCTTCCAGATGTATGTTGAACTCTTTCTTTTGTAGAAGATGAGTTAGCCATAACATACATTCCTCCTGTTCTATTTGTATATGGATTCGGTAAGAACGTTTGGATTTGTCAAAAATAGGATTCACTTACTAATTTAAAACGTAAACTAAAAGATAAAGTTATTTAGTTTTAAAAAATAAAAAAATCAATTGCAAAGTTCAAACGAATCTTTTGTGAAGTAATTCACGAGCAATTATACAATATAATTCATATTAATTTGTACATTGAATTCGTCGTTTTCGTGACAATTTTCAAAAAAATTATCCTTTTATTTTTTAGTAAGTTTCGACAAATTCATTTATTATTATATAGTAAGCGCTTACCTATTTTAAAGATAATACTAAAAAATATATACTTCAAGATGTAATGGAAAAATAAAAGTAATTGGTGTAAAATATG
Source organism: Staphylococcus sp. 8AQ (assembly GCF_902506595.1). Lineage (NCBI taxonomy): Bacteria > Bacillati > Bacillota > Bacilli > Caryophanales > Staphylococcaceae > Staphylococcus > Staphylococcus sp. 8AQ. The sequence goes on along the minus strand of NZ_LR733871.1, from coordinate 1,830,601 downwards.
TATTCATATATACAAATATTCTAAATATTAAAAGAAATTAAAGGGTATTGTAAAAAACTGATAAAATCGATTTAAAAGTAATCAAGCAAATAGAGAAATAGAAAAGGGAAAGCAGTTGTTTTTAAGTAAAAACTTTTACATGAATCGATTTAAAGTGAGTAAGTAAAATATGGAAAGTGTTTTGTAGGAGGAATTAATATTTTATGAACAAAACTTCAAAGGAGTTTGAAGGAGACAATAGGCTTCTTCTAGGTATTATTTTAGGTGTTATTACTTTCTGGTTATTTGCACAATCATTAGTCAATTTAGTTGTGCCATTACAAACATCATTTAAAAGTGATATTGGAACAATTAACATAGCTGTTAGTTTGACAGCCTTAATGTCAGGACTATTCATTGTAGGTGCTGGTGACTTTGCAGATAAGTTTGGCCGCGTAAAAGTTACATACATTGGTTTAATTTTAAATATTATTGGGTCTTTATTAATTATTATTACACCGTTAATACCTTTTTTAATTGCTGGTAGAATATTTCAAGGTTTATCAGCAGCATGTATTATGCCTGCAACCTTAGCTATTATTAACGAATATTATATTGGAACTGCAAGACAAAGAGCATTAAGTTATTGGTCAATTGGATCTTGGGGTGGTAGTGGTATTTGTACGCTATTTGGCGGTCTAATGTCCACACACTTTGGTTGGAGAACCATCTTTATTGTATCAATTATTTTGACATTATTGTCTATGTATTTAATTAAACACACTCCAGAAACGAAAGCAGAACCAGTAATCACTAAAAATGGTGAAGCAAAGAAATTTGATATTGTTGGCTTAATGATACTAATTATTTGTATGTTAAGTATTAACGTTATTATTACACAATCTTCTAAATTAGGATTATTTTCACCAATTATTATAAGTTTAATCGTAGTATTTTTTGTTTCACTAATAGGATTTATTATGTACGAAAATAAAATTAAATATCCTTTAGTTGACTTTAGCTTATTTGCTAATAAAGGGTACAGTGGAGCTACTGTTTCTAACTTTATGTTAAATGGTGTTGCAGGTGGTACGCTAATTGTAGTAAACACTTATTACCAGCAGCAACTTGATTTTAATGAATCTCAAACAGGTGTAATTTCTCTTACATACTTAATCGCTGTATTAATTATGATTCGTGTAGGTGAGAAGATTCTTCAAGCGCTAGGTCCGAAACGACCATTATTAATGGGTAGTGGTATAACAACTATCGGATTAGTCTTACTATCTTTAACTTTCTTACCAGAACCTTGGTACATTACTTCAAGTGTTATCGGATATTTATTATTTGGTACAGGACTTGGTATTTATGCGACACCATCAACTGATACAGCTGTTGCACAAGCCCCTGATGATAAAGTAGGTGTTGCTTCAGGGGTTTATAAAATGGCTTCTTCTTTAGGTAATGCATTTGGCGTAGCTATTTCGGGAACAATATATGGTTCTTTTGCTTCGCAAATGAATATGGCATTAGGTGGCTTTATGGGCGTTGTCTTAAATGCAGTCATCGCACTAATTGCATTCTTTGCCATTTTATTATTAGTACCTAAGAAACAAACAAATTTATAAGAATAGAATAAACGTTATTATTAAGGTCGAGACAAAAGCATGTCTCGATCTTTATTTATACTCATTAATGTTAGAAAATTATGAAGATTTTGCTATTCACGTTGACGTTATAGCAATTAAATAGTATTTTAAGTTTAACTTTATCATGGAATGAGGGATTTGAATGAAGATTGCTATTGCAGGTTCAGGTGCTTTAGGATGTGGATTTGGTGCTAAACTATTTCAACAAGGTTTTGATGTGACATTAATTGATAGTTGGATGACTCATGTTAAAGCGATTCAAACCAATGGCTTGCATATTGATATAAATGGAGAACGTTGTCATTTAGACATACCAATGTATAGTCATGAAGACATACCTAATAATGATGTTTATGATATAGTATTTTTATTTCCAAAATCGATGCAACTAAAAGATGTCCTAGATTATATCAAACCGCATTTAAGTGAAACGTCTATTGTTGTTTGTACTATGAATGGTTTGAAACATGAACGTTTAATTGAACAATATGTTAAAACATCGCAAATTGTAAGAGGTGTAACAACTTGGACAGCAGGAATAGAAAGTCCAGGTTGTACCCACTTGATGGGAAGCGGACCAGTTGAAGTAGGTGGACTTGTGCCAGAAGGGATGGATAATGCTCAAACCATTGTTGAAATATTAAATCAAGCCGGCTTAAATGGCACTTTAAGTGAAGATTTGCACCAGTCAATCTGGAAGAAAATTTGTGTTAATGGAACAGCGAATGCATTATGCACGATTTTAGAATGCAAAATGTCTTCATTAAATGAAAGTAACGATGCGAAAAATCTTATTTATAAAATTACCCAGGAAATTGTACATGTAGCAACCATTGATAATGTTCATTTAAATCTAGATGAAATATTTGAATATCTAATCGATCTCAATGACAAAGTCGGCCCTCATTTCCCTTCGATGTATCAAGATTTAATTAATAATCATCGCAAAACAGAAATAGATTATATTAATGGTGCTGTAGCTAAATTAGGTGTTGAGAACGGTATTGATGCACCAGTAAATCAATTTGTTGCTAATCTTATTCATGCTAAAGAAAATAAATTAGACGCACAATAGATGAAGTATATTTTAAGCTTATAAGCGTATAGAAATTTTTGCTTATAAGCTTATTTTTTAGGATTTGAATCAATAGTAAATATATCAATTATTGAAATAATTGATGATGAATGACTTAAAATATCATGATAGGGTAAATAAATTAAAATGTTGAATTAAGGAGATGCATATATGAATATTTCATATAAAAATGTATTAATAACTGGTATTGTTGGTGGTTTCTTAGGTGGAGCTGTCAAAATGGGCTGGGAAGCATTAATGCCACCTAGAACACCTGAACGTGATGAAGAACCGCCACCAATGACATTATTGAATCAACTTGGCTTACCCGAAAACATTAAAAATGCTACTTATCACTACAACGGAAATGACATACCTTTAACAATTATGGGTGTGCATTATGGCTTTTCCATTGTAAATGCAATAAGCTATGCATTGATTGCTGAGAAGTGTCCACAAGTGAAAGCTTTAAACGGTTCTATTTTTGGCATAATAGTTAATATAGCATTCCATGAATACTTATTACCTAAATTATCATTAACACCAAAAGTGGAAGATTTACCTAAAGAAGAAAGATTATCTGAATTACTTGGGCATATTATTTGGATGAATACGATAGATTTTGTACACTCATCTAACAAGTAAAAATATCCCCCTAATAGAAAAAATAAAGAAAAGGTGAGAATATGAGTAAAATTTTTGTAACTGGAGCGACAGGTTTAATCGGAACAAAATTAACTAAAAGATTAATCGAAGAAGGACATGATGTAGCTGGATTTACTACATCTGAAAATGGTAAAGAAAAATTAGAATCATCTAATGTAAAAGCATATATTGGAGATATTCTAAAATACGATACTATTGATAGTGCTATTGCAGATTTCCGTTCAGAAATCATTATCAATCAAATCACAGATTTAAAAAATGTTGATATGTCTGCTAATACTAAAGTACGTGTTGAAGGATCAAAAAATTTAATTGATGCTGCTCAAAAATATGATGTGAAAAAAGTCATTGCACAAAGTATTGGTTTCGTTTATGAAGCAGGTGAAGGTCTTGCAACTGAAGAAACATCATTAGATTTAGATTCAACAGGTGATCGTAAAATTACAGTTGATGGTGTTATTGGTCTTGAAGAAGAAACATCTCGCATGGACGAATATGTCGTATTAAGATTTGGTTGGTTATACGGACCAGGTACTTGGTATGGAAAAGACGGAATGATTTATAATCAATTTATCGATGGTAAAGTAACATTGTCAGATGGCGTTACTTCATTTGTTCATCTTGATGATGCAGTTGAAACATCAATTCAAGCGTTAAACTTTGATAATGGTATTTATAACGTTGCTGATGACGAACCAGTTAAAGGTTCTGACTTTGCTGAATGGTATAAACAACAATTAAATGTTGATCCTGAAATTGATATTCAACCAGCACAACCATTTGAACGTGGTATCACAAATGATAAATTCAAAGCCCAAGGTGGTAAATTAATTTATTCAACTTGGAAAGATGGTATGAATCCTATCAAATAGTAATTTAAAATAAGCGACTTAATGTTACCTTTTATATAGGTGACATTAAGTCGCTTTTATTTTTTGATTAGTTATTTAATGGTTATCATTTTTAGTGTTTAATGACTTTCTAAGTTGTTCAGCTTCTAATTGTCCTACTTTTGAATAATGACGATGGGCAAAATGCATTTGAATAATTAAAAATGCAGCACTTATAGACCAATATAGGCCTAAAGCAGATGCAGATGTTAAAGATGCATAAGTAATAAATATAGGAGATAACACCATCATGACATAATAGGTTTTGCGTTCTTTTTTAGGATAATGAATAGAATTGACTAATGGCTGAATAAAATACATTAAAGCAGCAATCAAAGTCATCACAATATTCGGCTCTGTTAAATTAAACCATAAAAAATGTGGATATTTAGTAATACCATCACTACTGGGATATTTCAAACTCATATATAGTCCCATTAATATAGGAATTTGTATCACGATTGGTAAACAACCAACGACATTTTTAAATGGATTAATACCGTATTGTTTATACTTTTTCATTAATAATTGATTAGCTGCATTACGCTCTTCTTGAGAAGATGCATTTTTAATTTTTTCTCTAATTTTATCTATTTGTGGTTGAACTACTTTCGTTTTTTCTCGCATGATATGCATATTTTTAACTTGAATAAGCATAAATGGTAATAGAATAAAACGTACAATGAGTACTATTGTTATGATAGCTAGCCCATAGTTCTCGTTAAATAATCTACCTAATAAATGCAGTAACTTATCCATAGGTTGGACGAATGTATTATAAAAAACACCAGCACGATTGTCAGATTTTGAATAATCGCAACCTGTTAAAAATAAAACTACAACTAATAATATTGATATACGTTTGGCCATAAATGACTTCCTCTTTATAAAATATAGCTTTCGTGTAAAGGTATGAACTTTTTGCAATAACACAAATATTTTATGTTTAATATAACAGAAATAAGAGGGCGTTTTATCAAATTATTCGTAACTGTTAACTATTTGAACGTAAGTGTATCACTTATTTATAGGATTTTTTACTTAAAATAATAATAATGAGTAAAATAGTTATTGAAATAACACAACCGTAAAAGCTAAACAGTGCAAATTTGGCGTGGGTAGGTAACCATGTCATCACAAATGACCAACTATTATTTCCTAATACAAAATAAGGAATTAAATAAATAGCTACACTGATTAATACGAATACCAACATTAATGCTATAAAGGCATAGAGAGAAGCTTTACTTCTTTGAACTTTATATAAGCCATTTTTGATAGCAAATAAACGTTTAAAAATAAAATATAAGCTAATTAAAATACCTAATGCCGATAAAATAGTAATAACAATATTTATGTCATACGCTTGTTCTATCTTAGTTTCGATAGTCGTATAATGTTTATGGTTCATGACTTGTGCATTCAAGTGATCTGCTAGTTGTGATACTTTGGTAGATTTTAAATTTGCTAAAATAACGATACCGTACGACTTCTTAGGATTGAGTAATATAATTGAGGAATAGTTATCTAGCGTTCCAATATGATATACATAATTATTATTTGAATTGGTAAACCAACCTGCAGCATAACCATTTGCATTATCTTCACCTCTTGATTCATTGATAGTTTGATGTGATTGATTAACAATACGTTTTGTTTTGTTAGAAGGTGATAATTGCATTTTAACCCAATGTTCTAAATCTCTAGTATTCGACATTAAATAAGCTGAAGGTGTGTCTCCAATATTGAACGATGGAGCACTTTGTTTAATAACTCCACTGGCTTGTTCATAGCCAACTGCTTCATTTTTATGCTTTGTATTTGTAGTTTTAAATGATGTTTGATTCATATGAAGCGGTTTTAAAATATTCTCTGTAATATAGGTTTGATAAGATTCCTTAGAAACATTTTGTATAACTAACCCCAATACATCGTAATTCATATTTGAATATTCAAATGTATCTCCAGGTTTATGATTTAATTCTTTTCCTTTGATACTATTAACTAAATTGTTGATTGAATCACCATATTGCTCGGTTTGATCCTCACTAGTAATGTTCGAAGGAATGCCACTCTTTTGCCCCAGAAGTTGCTTGATAGTGATATCATATTTTTTATCATTATATGTCATATAGAATCCAGGTATATATTTGGATACTTTATCGTTGAGATGAAGCTTTCCTTTATGTGCTAAATCTAATATGGCATATCCTGTAAAAGCTTTTGTATTAGAAGCAATTTCATATTTTGTTGTTGGTTTTGCTTTTATTTTCTTTTCAACATTTGCATAGCCATATCCTTTATTTAAAAAGACTTTATTATCTTTCACTATTAAAATTGAAGCACCTGGAATATCTCCAGCTTTCATGTCTGATTGTACAATTGTATCAATAAAGTTTTGTGATGATTTCGTTAGTAATGTTTCGCTTTTATTATAAGCTAAAAAATGTTTCGTAATAATAACGATTATAAGTATAACTATCGTAAAAATGAGAGTGATGATAAATGGCCTTTTTTTCATAGTTAGAGTTCCCTTTTTAAAATATGTTGCATAAAGTTTTATTAAGTGTAATTTATTATAGCAGGTTTAGAAATATTTTAGCGAGTTAAAGTGCTTGCAATAAAAATGGTTAATCATTAGAATACACATAAATAAAAGTGTAATATAACAATTAAGTTGTATATAGACCTTAAAAATATTAAGGGAGAATCTATACAACTGACTGTGTTGGGAGTATAGTTTATCCATCAACATACAAAGAGGTATTGGAGTTATGTTTAATCAAATTAAAAGACTTTTAATTGGGCGTCCTAAAAAGAATAGGGACTTAAAAAATGAAAAGATTACTAAATTCAAAGCACTAGCGATATTATCATCAGATGCCTTATCTTCTGTTGCATACGGGCCTGAGCAAATACTAATTACGTTATCAGTCGTTGGGGCAGTCGCTTCATGGTATACATTACCGATTGCTGCAGGTGTATTGATTTTATTAGCAGCACTTATATTATCGTATAGACAAATTATATATGCATACCCTAAAGGTGGCGGAGCATATATGGTGTCAAAAACGAATTTAGGCGAGAAGTGGGGATTACTTGCTGGAGGTTCCTTACTGGTTGACTACATTTTAACCGTAGCTGTAAGTATTTCTTCTGGAGCCGATGCATTTGTAGCTGCATTTCCAGGTTTATATCATCATAAAGTATTAATAGCTTGTCTATTAGTTTTGTTTATTTTGATATTGAACTTAAGAGGGTTAACTGAATCAGCGACTTTATTATCCTACCCAGTATATTTATTTATCATAGGATTAGTTGTGTTAATAGTGATAGGTACATGGCGTGTTGCTACTGGTGATATACAACCACATATGCAATCGTCAATTGGAACATCAGTACATGGTGTAACACTCTTTTTACTATTAAAAGCATTTTCTTCAGGGGCTTCTTCTTTAACAGGGGTAGAGGCTATTTCAAATGCTGTTACAAATTTTAAAGATCCAGCTGCTAAAAACGCAGTCAAAACATTAGTAACAATGGGAAGTATTTTAGCATTCCTTTTAGTTGGTATCGTAGGATTAGCTTATGTTTATGGTGTCATGCCGCAAACTGAAACGACAGTATTATCACAATTAGCATCACAAATTTTTGGTGATAATGTGGCCTTTTATTTTGTACAAGCAACTACTGTAATGATTTTAGTATTGGCTGCTAATACAGGTTTTACTGCATTTCCAATGTTAGCTGCGTCTATGTCAAAAGATAAGTATATGCCTAGAATGTTTACAGTCAGAGGTGACCGATTAGGTTATTCTAATTCAATTTTAGTATTAGGAATTTTTGCTATTATATTAATTATTTTATTCAAAGGTAAAACTGAAAATCTTATTCCATTATATGCAGTAGGTGTATTTATTCCATTCACACTGGCTCAATTTGGTATGGTATTAAAATGGTTTAGAGAGAGACCAAAGGGTTGGCAAGCGAAACTAGCAGTCAATACACTAGGTGGAACAATTACATTTGTTGTATTTATGATATTTTTAATTACTAAATTTACACATGTCTGGCCAATATTATTGTTCTTACCATTCTTTGTATCAATCTTTGTAAGAATTAAAATGCATTATCGTAATGTCGCTGAACAATTGCGATCAGATAAAGATGTATACGATGTACCAGTTGTAGATCGTAGTTTAGCCATTGTACCTATTATGAGTATTACGACTGTAGTAGACAAATCTATTTATTACGCTCAAATGTTAGCTAATAATGATGTGATTGCAGTGCATGTATCATTTGGTGATGAGGATGAAAAAGCATTTCAAGAAAAATGGAAACAACATTATCCAGATGTACGGCTTATTATTTTACACTCCGAATACAGAAGTATTATACGACCGATTTCTAGATTTATCGATAAAATTCACCGTAAAGCAAAAAATCAAAATTATTTAATCACGGTTGTTGTGCCAGAATTTATACCTAAGAAACCATGGCATCATCTATTACACAACCAAACAAGCTTACGCTTAAAAATGCATTTGATTTATCAGAAAAACGTCATCCTCTGTACAATTCCATTTAAACTTAAAAAATAATTAAAAACCACAATGACTGATATTCAGATAAGTGAATAAATAGTCATTGTGGTTTTTTTATTTATGATTCTTCAGCAATAATAATTTCATTGTAGTTAATATTTTCTCTTAGTTGTTTAGCAATTTCTGATGTGACTTTTTGTTGCTTAATTAATTCATCTAAAAATTTTCTTTCGGTATAAATTGCGTGTAAACGTAAAGACAATTGTGTTTCTGAAGAAAAATTAGTTATTGCATTATTGTTTCTACTTTGAATGGTACTTTGTCTTTTACGTAATGTACGTATCAAATTATAATATTGGTTCACAACAAGTGATGTTTCAAGCACATTTGAACTGTTTTGTTCTTTGTGTAATCTAAGTGTGATTTGATGATTCACCACGCGCATAATTTTTTGTACACTTTTTAGTTCATTTTTATAGGACTTCAACATTTCAGTACGTCTTTCTTCAATTTGATCTCTTGAAGGTTTGTGTCTTTCATTATTTTGTTCAACTGATATTTTCTCATGATGAGTTGAGTTAACTTTATCTTTATTTTTATTTTGCACTTCTGAAGAAAGGGTATGGGCAGCGTGTTTTCTATAGTTCTTTCTCGCTTTGAATCTTAAATAAATCATGTTAAAGAAACGTGAGAATTTTGTGATAAACGATGCTTCTTTATAGGATTTACTCAACTCTACAATATTTCGGTAATTAGATAATTCTTGAGATGTAATTTTCCCTTTATTAATAAGACGTTCTAAGGTTGCTGTTTCTTCTTCTTCAGCAATTTTGGTTAATCTGTGTAGTTCTTTAGTATCTTTGTTATCTGGTTCTACATTAATTAAGAACGAAAGCTCAGTGAAATATTGATTGAATAAAGGTCTATAATCAATGTTTTCATTTTCTTTAGCATTCTTTTTCAGTTGTTGTATGACAGATTGAATGATAAGTATTTTAGCCGCTTGATATGTCATACCTTGTTTAGTATCTTTGTTTTCCGATTTTGTAATAAGAGGTAAGACGATTTGAGCTAGTATAAGGCTAATTAAAACCATTAATGATGCGATAAATAATAAATCATTTCTATATACAAAGTTTTGATGGTGACTCATCATTGTAGGTAAGGTTAAAGCCATTGATACAGAAATTGTCCCATGAATACCACACATAGTCATGATAAATGAATAAAGTATTCGGTTTGGTGGCTTTTCTTCTGCTAATTCTTCATCTTCAATATAACGTTGTATATTTTTAGGATAATAAAAATCTTTATACCATAAGAAGACCCATATGAAACGGAAGCTATAAATAGCTAATGAAATAAGCAATGTAATACCGATTAAAAATTTAAGATTATCTGGTTCAACTTTCACAATTTCTATAACTACTTCAGGTACTATAAACCCTAAAACGACGAATACAAAACCGTTTAATGCATAGCTCAATGTATTCCAAATCTGGGAATAGTTAATTTGTAATTCTGTTTGAGCACGAAGTAATCTATCTCGTTCTAAACCATGTACTAATCCGGCAAACACAACTGCAATAATACCAGAGGCATGTAATTCTTCGGCAATAAAGTATATAACGAATGGTGTAAGTAACTGGATAAAAGTGAGAGTATTATTATCTTTAAAACCTTTATTTGCAGTTAAAAAGACGCGTAACTGCACTACTAAAATACCAAGAATGACACCAACTAATATCCCTATAATTGTTGATACTATAAATTGTTCAATTGCACTGACTGCCGAGAACATACCCGTAACAAGGGCAGTAACAGCAATTTTAAAAGAAATGATACCAGCAGCATCGTTAAGTAAAGATTCTCCTTCTAAAATAGACATTGCTCCCTTTGGTAAAATCTTTCCTTTAGTTATAGCAGATACGGCTACAGCATCAGTTGGGCAAAGTATTGCTGCAATTGCAAATGCGGCAGGCATTGGTAGCTCGGGCCAAATCCAATGTATAAAGTAGCCGACACCGATAACTGTTGTGAATACTAATGCCATTGCCATCAATATGATAGGTGTTCTATATTCCATTAATTTTGATCTTTTAATATGAGTACCTTCTACAAATAATAATGGTGCAATGACAGCCATCATAAACACTTCAGAATCAAAGTCAAAATGAATAGGAATAGGTAAGGTGAAAATGGCTGCACCCAGTGCAATCTGAATAAACGCTGTGGGAATTTTAGGAAAACGATTATTAATGATTGCACTTAATATAACAGCAAATATAAATATTAAAAATGCTTCAAGTAATTCCATCTTAATCTCCTTATATCAATAATAAGTATTATTTTAACATGAAATATACCATTTAAATTTTGTAAATTTCAAAGTTATATAAAAAAATAGAGTTAGCAAAATCAACTTTGCAAACTCTATATTAATCTTAAGATTATAGGTTTTCAGTATGTTTTTTATCAGCTAATTTTTGTTTCTCAGCTAATTCTTTAGCATTATTTTTGTACTTTTTATAATAAAAGTATAAGAAGATAAACCAGAATGGTGAAATAAAGATAGCCGCTCTAGTATCATCACTAAAGAATAATAATATAAATACGAATGCAAAGAATGCTAATACGACATAGGCAGTTGCTTGTCCACCGAACAATTTAAATTTATTATTTTTATGTTCTTGAGGATTCTTTTTAACGTAAATAATATAAGAAACAATAATCATTGCCCAAACTACTAAGAATAATACTGTTGATAGTGTAGTGACATATATAAATAATTGAATGGCATCTGGAAAGATGAAGTTAAGTAATGCTGCAACTAATAAAGTAAATGATGATACGAACATAGATAAATATGGAACACCATTTGAATTTGTTTTACTTAGCACTTTCGGTCCTAAGCCTTGTTTAGATAAACCAAATAGAATACGACTATTTGAATAAATACCACTATTCGTTGCAGAAGCTGCTGCAGTTAAAACTACAAAGTTAACAATACCGGCAGCAAATGGGATACCAATCAATGTAAATAACTTCACGAATGGACTGCTATCTGGATCAATACCATTCCACGGAATGACAGACATAATGACAAGTAGACCGCCAATATAGAATAGTAAAATTCGAATAGGTACATTATTGATTGCTTTTGGAATCGTTTTTTGAGGATCTTTAGTTTCCCCAGCCGTAACCCCAATCAACTCAATACCAATAAATGAATAGACAGCAATTTGGAATGACATTAAGAACCCAAATATACCATGCGGGAACATACCACCATGTTTAACTAGGTTAGTAAAAGACGCATGCCCGTAGTGTGTCTTGAAAGAAAAGAAGATTAATACTAAACCTACAATTACCATAGCTACAATAGTTACAACTTTGATAATAGAGAACCAAAATTCTAGTTCACCAAATAATCTAGCACCTAATAAATTAAATGAAATCAAGATTAAAACTATGAATAACACGGTTAACCAATGGGGTACTTGTGGATACCAAAAAGCAAAATACTGTCCCATTGCTGTTAGGTCAGACATACTTGAAACAATCCAACAAATCCAGTAGGTCCAACCAATGACGAAACCACCAAAAGGTCCGATATATTCATTAGCTATATCTACAAAAGAATTAAAGTGTGTACCACTTAATAATAATTCCCCTAAAGCACGCATAAATGCAAAAAGTATCATTCCAATAATCATATATGTGAATAATAATGAAGGTCCGGTCAATGCAATCGTTTGTCCGGAACCTAAGAATAGTCCAGTACCAATTGCTCCCCCAATTGCAATTAATTGGATATGTCTATTATTCAACTCTCTATGCAGTTGTCTTGCCATAATTTTCCTCCTCAGGAAAGCAAAATAAACAATTTATGAAAGCGTTTTCTTAAAATTAATACTATAGAACTATTTGGAATAAAGCAATTAATTTTTAAAATATAAGTAAATACATTTATTAAGCTTTGTATGATAATTATTACTTATATTTTTTGAAAAATCACATTATTCTGTAAATCAGGGGTAGTACCATTAGTTATTAATTACGGAAAACATAACTATTATAATGATAAGTCAATCATTTTTGAAATGATTTGTGAAATTAAGTTCCAAACAATGTCATTTTAAATATAAATGAGGATGTGTAATAATGAATAGCAATGAAAAATATATGAAGAAGGAATCTAAAATGAAAATAGGGGCTATTTCTGATTTACATGTTGATCGAAACCCAAAATTAAATTCACAATATTATTTTGAAACATTAGTAAATGTAATAATGAAGAGAGAAATCGAATTGCTTATTATTGCAGGTGATATTTCAAATGATTATCGTCAATCTATCCAATTTATTAAAGATTTGAAAAATAAACTTGAAATGCCTGTGTTATTTGTACCAGGTAATCATGATTTATGGTCGGATAGTACAGATAAAAGTTCTAAAGAGATTTTTGAAATATTTAAACAACAAGAAGATTGTTTAATCGAGCGCCCATATATGATTAATGAAAATTGGGCAATTGTTGGTCATACAGGATGGTACGATTATTCCTTTGCCGATACAAAATTTTCAAAGGAAAAATTACAAAAGGGAAAACATTATGGTGCAACTTGGCAAGATAAAGTAAGAATAGATTGTAATCTATCAGATAGAGAGCGTTCATTACAAGCTGCTAATCAAGTTGAACAGGATATAGCAGCAATAGGCGATCGACAAGTTATTCTAGTTACTCATATCGTTACGCATCCAGCCTTTGTCGTGCCAACACCTCATCGCATTTTTGATTTCTTTAATGCATATATTGGAACAAGTGATTTTAACCATATTTATCAACAAAACAATATTCAGTATAGTATTATGGGGCATGTTCATTTTAGAAAAAATTTAATTGAAAATAACATACAATATATTTGTCCTTGTTTAGGTTATCCGCGTCAATGGCGTACAGATGATATTTCTCAGGAAATAAATCATACTTTAGTTGACTTTATTATTTAAAATACCGTCAATCTATTTATATGAAAATATGATGACGGTATAAATTAAGGAGATTTAGTTATTAGGTTTAATATATAGACACATACGGCCTGGCGAATTAAAACTTCGTTCCATTTTTGATTTTTTGATTTTAATGATTTGTTTACTATTTGGAATAATTGCAGGGAATACAATTCCTTTACTGATATGACTCCAAAGTGGATCGATGTAGTAATAGTAGTCTTTATCATAGCCAATAAGAAGTGTGACATGAATATTTGATACAAGTCGAATTTTATAGCCGTCAAATTTAAAACTACGACGCATTGGTTTAGCGCCTAAACTTGTATGATACATAACTACTGGTTGTTGTTGGTCAATAATTTTTTCCAATTCGGCTAAACTTGTACCTGTACCGTTAATGACATTTGAATTATATTTTTGTAAAAATGGAACAAAAGCCTCTGGAAAAATGGTTTGATGGTAGCCAAATTTAACTAGCAAATGATTGCCTACATAACCTTTATAAGGGTTATTTGGGTGTGTTGGCCAATTTTTCATTATGTCAGTTGCTTTAATAGGCTGTTGATTAAATTGAAACATCATTGAAGCAGATACGCCTTCACATCCCATGACCATAGGGATAGGAAACAATTGGCTAATGGGTTTAACAGGTAGAATCGTTTTGTTCATCGGTAATCTCCTTAAGCTGATATACGTTTATATAGTATTCAATATTATATACTGAGTCTTTATATTTTGGATAATTATTTGTTTGGAAATGTTCATTTTAATGTTATTTCAGAATCAGAAAGGTTATAAATAGTAGAAAGCAGAATTTTTTAAGGGGAGTCAAAAATGAATTATCAAATAAAAAGTATGGAAGCTATTAATCTTATTGGTGTAAAACGCCAATTTAAGAGTGGGGGACATGCACAAAGTAATATCCCGGACTTTTGGGAAGATGTGACGACAATAGGTTTAGATTGTAGATTGTCAGAGAAAAGTGATGAATCATTTGAAGGCTTAGTTGGTCTATGTATACCACAACAGGATGGAAAAATGAATTATATGATTGGTGTTCCTAGTGACAAAACACCTAATGATGGATTAGAAACGTACCAGTTAGAGGATAATGACTATCTTGTTGTTAATGCAGTAGGTAAAGTGCCTTATTCTATTAGACATGCGATGCGTCACATTCATAATGAGTTATTGCCTAAGGAACATATTCAGTTAAAACAGGCGCCATTTTTCGAATTGTATCCTAATGGCGATACTCAAGACGATAACTATGTAACTGAACTTTGGTTACCAATAGAGCAAAATAAATAATAAAAAACGCAAGTGTTTGGCATAGAATAGATATTAAACCTGACTAATGCCTTACATTTGCGTTTTTAGTTTAAGAACGGTATTTTGTTGGATTAAGTTTGAAATAAATGAATTGTAATAACACTAACAAGATTGCTGTGATTGAAATAATAACTAAATACGGTGTCGGATCAAATTCGCCATTTAGTCCAACTAAAGGAGAAATAACACCACCAAGAATAAATTGGAATAATCCTAACAAACTTGAAGCGTTACCGCTACCTCCAGTTCTTTCTTCCATAGCTAATGCAAAGCCTAAAGGTCCTATAGACGTTACAGGGCTTATATTTAAGAAAAATGCTATGATAAGTAACCAAATAGGTAAGTGCATAGATAATGTAATAATAATCAGTATTACACCTATAATTTGAATGACAGTTAAGTAAATAAGTAAAGTATATCGGCTTAATTTTTCTACTAATAATGCTACGATTTGACTTACTAAAATTAAACCTATACCGTTAACGGCTAAAATAACACTAAATTGTTGAGGTGTTAAATTATAAACTTTTTGCGTAATAAATGGTGATGCAGATGCATAACTAAATAACATGACATAAGTTAAACCTTGTAACAACATTGGAATAACAAAGGATGGTTTTTTTAATAATGTACCAAAGTCTTTAAATATTCGTGAATAGTTTAGTGTAGTCTGTTCAGCTTTAGTTGATGGTGGCATCTTCATGAATACACCAATAATGACGATAAGTGTAATAATAGTTAAGATGATAAAGATACTTCTCCAAGTAGATATCGTTAAAGCAAAACCGCCAAGTAATGGCGCTATAATTGTAATAATTCCATTAACTACCATAAGTGAAGTTAACATTTTAGCCATCTCGTCACCACTAAACTTATCTCCAACTGAAGCTTTGGCTATAACTATAGAACCGCCTGCCATTAATCCTTGAATTAATCTTAAGAATAAAAAGAAATATAGACTAGTTGTAAAAACAGCAATTAAAGATGCAAGTAAATATATAACTAAAATGGTTAATGCGACTTTCTTGCGACCAAAAGCATCTGATAACGGGCCAAAGAAGAATTGCCCAAGTGCTAAGCCGATCATCGCAAACGATGTAGTTAATTGAATTTCTGAAGTTGTTGAGCCAAAGTCATGTTGAACGTTTGGCAATGATGGTGAATACATATCAATTGATAAGGGACCAAAAGTCGTCATCACCCCAAAAATGATAATTAATATGAATGGAAAGTGCTTGGCACTTGAATTTTGCATAAGCGTTCTCCTTTTTAAGAATTTATAGAACAAATTATATACGTTTTACACATATTTGTATGTAGTTATTTCACTTTTTATATCATCAATATTATTTATAAGGGGAAAATTTGCTTTTAAAGCGTGCAGTGAATATAAATGTAATAACTAACAGGCTTGTATATACCTATCAAATTAGGGAATACAAGCCTGTTATTTTGGTTTTAAATTATTACAACATTATTTATTGACCGTTTGAGCTAGAGCCATTTATTAATTCTTCAATTTTAGATTTAATGCTATCAAACTTTGTATTAATATCTTGTAACATACTGTTTACTTTACTTTGATTTTCATTATTTTGTTGAGCAGTGTTAGCATTTTTCAGTTTATCAATTTGATCTTGATAAAATTTAGTCAGTTTAGAATCTGCGTTTGTTTCTTCTTTTTGTTTTAAATTATTGATGTCTTGTTGTAATTGGTTGATTTGTGATTGGCTATCTTTATTTTGTTTAATATCATTTTTAGCTGAGTCAACTTTATTATTAATATCATCGTTTTGACTTTCGACTTCTTTTTTATAGTTTTGTGATACGTCAGGATCATTACTTACTTTATCATTATTATGATTTAATACAGCTCTGGTTACGAAGATAGCTACAATAATTAACAGAATAACGATAATGGCTATCAACCATTTTTTAGATTTACGTGTTTTTTGGTTTTCTTCCTGTAGCTCTTGTTCTCTTCTATAATCTCTACCGTTGTAATAGCGTTCTGGATTTTGTTCATATTCGTTTTCATTGTATTCACGTCGATCATCATATTGGCTTTGGTTTCTATAATCTCGTTCTTCACTTTGTCTACGATGATTTTGATATTGATCATCATATCGATAAGAATCTTTATACTTATCAGTTCTTTTCATACTGTCCACCTCATTTTTAATGGCATTTCTGGATTATTAATTTAATGGCAAATTTAACACTAGTGTACGGGCTATATTGTGGGCTGTTTTAGTTAAAAGTTCATATCCGTTATCTAAAGCATTTTTAAGGTCGCTGGGTTGATTAATAATACTAAAGGCACTATCAATACCATAATCATAAACAGCTTCGTAGTTTTCTCCTAAACTTCCTCCAATGGCTATAACTGGAATATTGATTTGTTTTGACGCTCGAGCAACACCAATAGGCGTTTTACCTAATATTGTTTGATTATCAATTTTTCCTTCACCAGTTACTACAAGATCGGCATTTTCAATTCTAGATGTAAAACGGGTTTCTTCTAAGACAACATCAATGCCTTTAGTTAAATCTACATCTAGGAAAGCCAGTAATGCAGTCCCCATACCGCCAGCTGCACCTGCACCAGGTACATCTTTGACATCTTTTTCTAGTTGTAATTTTATCTTATCATGATAATGACTTAATGCGGTATCCAACTTTGGTATCATCTTTGCAGTTGCGCCTTTTTGAGGGCCATAAATGGCAGTAGCACCATTGTCTCCTAGTAAAGGGTTAGTAACGTCACAAGCAACTTTAATTTCAACGTCTTTAAGTTTTGGATTTAACTGTGAAATATCTATATTGTCTATATCAAGTAAATGAATGCCTCCTGGTGCAATACTACTATGATTTGAATCTGAAAATTTTACGCCTAATGCTTGTAACATGCCGACACCCCCATCATTTGTAGCACTGCCACCAATGCCAAGTATAATTTTTTTAGCGCCTTGTTCTAAAGCATGATTGATAAGTTGTCCAGTACCATAAGAACTAGTTGTCATTGGATTTTTCTCATTCGTAGATAATAAATCTAACCCTGAAGCGGCTGCCATTTCAATGATCGCAGTTTGATTGTGTTGTGCATAAGCGTACCGTGCACGTATATCTCTAAGGAGTGGATCTTTAACATCAACTTCAATAGTACTTGCCTTTAATGCTTCCATTAAAACTTCAGTAGTACCTTCACCACCATCGGCCATGGGAATCAGATCATAAACCGTTGAAGATGGTAATACTTTTGAAAAGCCTTGATGTATAGCTTCGGCTGCCTGTCTTGCAGACATACTTTCTTTAAAAGAATCTGGTGCGATGACTATTTTCATGAATCAACACTTTCTCATCGTTTTATTTATCTTTATTTTATAAGAGGTCAGGTTAAAACAAAAGACAAAATATAAGTATTTATATATGAGATAACGTTGCTACTATGGAAACGTCTATATGAAAATTTTATTATATAATAGTATAATAAAATAACTTAGTAATTATTAGGAGTAGGGAGAACAACCAGAAATGTACAACATGATAAAGTTTAGAATGAATGAATTATACGTTGGATGTATTTTCATTTTTTTATTTTATTTATTAATCAGTATATTAACGCCTTTGTCAGCAGATGATTTTAAATGGTCTGTTGTAAATAAAGCATCTAATTATAGAGAAATGATTGAATATACGGATGGAAGGTATTTATGTCATTTATTAGCAATGACAGCTATGAAGATTAATATTTTACGCTACATATTATATGCGATTATTTCATTTGGACTTGTCTATTTACTAGCACTAATACAGCAACAACAGCAACACTTCAATTTTTATATCGTAGTATCATTTATATTACTATTAATAATGCCAAGAGTGATTTACAGAGAAACATACGGGGGCTTTGATGGGTTTTTTAGATATGTGCCAAGTACTTTAATCTCTGTATTTATATTATTTATTGTCGTATTAACGATATATAAATTAGAAATGCTATCAACAAAATGGATAGTCTTATTCTTGATTTGTACATTGCTAGGGCAATTTTTTGTAGAAAATATAACCCTTTACAATATATTGATATTACTTATTGGTAATATTGTATTTATGATAAGAAATCGTAATTTTAATTATTATTTAATTATAGGTTTTATGTTGAGTTTAATTGGTGCCATGTTAATGTTTATCAATCCTATTTACATTAGTATTTATCGAGGAGGAGATAGTTATTTTCGTTTCTCAGATAAACTCGGGTTAAAACATAAAATAGGTTATACATTGTTAAAGCAAATACCAGAATATATATTTATCGATCAATTTTTAATTGTAAGTATGATTGGATTTATCACAATTGGTTTTCTTATTAAAAATCAGTTGTTTGCTCATGCGAAATTATATTGGAAGATACTTCTAATATTAAGTATAGCGATATTGCCTTTTTATAAACTTTTTGTTTATGATTTTCTTCAATTTAATCTATTAAAAGGTTCATTAGCGGTTGCGTTGCTAAACACATTCATATGTGGATGGTTTTTTATAGCATTAGTAATTTCAGTTCGTTTTATTTTTAAAGAACAAGTTATAAGGAATCTAGGTTATTATGCACTTGGATCGATACCACTGGTAACATTGCCGTTATTATTAGTATCTCCATTAGGGGCAGGTAATTTTTATACTATTTATGTATTGTGGTGTTTGTACTTATTATTATTAATTTCTCAATATAAAATACAGTGTCAGTCAATATGGATTGGTTTAAAAGGATTTTCTATAGCATTGGCATTTATTTTTATTGTTACAATGAGTGTGATATATTTTAATAATATTCAACGCATTGATATGATAAACAAACAACTTGATACACATCGATACAAACATGTTGTCGTGTTAGAGAGGTTACCATTTGAAAATATCTTAAATAAGGTCACACCAACTTCTAATATGCAACACAAATCATTTAAAATGTATTATGATATACCTCAGAATGTTAAGCTGAAAATAGTACCTTATGGTTCAAGCTTGGCGAGACTTGAAGGAGATTAAGTATGAAATTAACTCAAACGCATATTGAGATTATTAAATTTATAATAGTCGGTGGCTTGAACACATTAAATTACTACATCGTTTATTTACTATTATTAAAATTACTAGATGTGAATTATTTAATTAGTCATATTACTGGATTTTTAGTTAGTTTCATCATTTCTTACTATTTAAATTGTTATTTTGTGTATAAAGTGAAACCAACATTACGTAAATTTATAAGTTTTCCACTGACACAAATTGTGAATATGGGAATGCAAACGTTACTATTATATGTTTTTGTACAGTGGTTTCATTTCCCGTCAGAAATTGCACCATTTGCGGGATTAATCATTACGATACCTATAACCTTTATTTTATCTAAATGGATATTAAAAGATTAATGCTAAAAATGAAATACATAATTAAAATAGACGGACATAAATCCCGAAATAAAAAGCACTAAGATGACCTATTTTCATCATCTTAGTGCTTTCTTTTTGTCAATACTTCGTATTGTATGGCTACGCTATGCCCAACTTGCTTTGCTTGTAGAAACTGATTTAATCAGTTTCTCTGTGTTGGGTCCCTTCCATGGTACAGTTTTAGCCAGAAATACTACACAGATAAATCTGTGAGAATTTCTAAGGTCTTCAACTAGTACTGTTCCCTCGGGAGTCTTGCCATAAATACTACGTATTTATATGTAATTTTATATTAAAAGACTAAAAAATAATGAAAAAGACAATTTCTATATTATTTCAATAAAAATCACTCTTTTCCACTTGTCCAAAAACTTAATGTTTCGGATACTTTTTCTTAACTGGATCTTGATGTTACCCTATGGTGTTTATTCTATAGAAAAGTGTTAATTTTTTAGGGAAGTCTAAAAAAATAATTAGCTTAATTATATAAAAAATATAGAAATTAAAAAACGTTGTAAAAATATTTTTTATGATTCATACTATGATTACTAAAGGAATTCAAGGTGGTCAAAGGTCATGTCTCAAAATGAAAATTTAAAGATTGCACAACGAGGTGCATATTTAAGTTTAGTCGTTTATATCATATTATCTATAGCAAAATATGTTACAGGATTCGTTTTTAATTCAGCTGCCGTGAGAGCCGATGCATTAAATAATATGACAGATATAGTTGTCTCTATTGCTGTGATTATTGGATTAAAAATATCAATTAAACCAGCTGATAGAAACCATCCATATGGCCATTTAAAATCAGAAAATATATCTACATTGTTGGTTTCATTTATTATCATGTTTGTAGGTATACAAGTTGTTATTGAAAATGCGCCAAGACTTCTAACACAAGATAAAAATGTACCGAGTCCAATTACTATTTTAGTAAGTATTATAAGTGGTTTAATCATGCTAGGTGTATTTTTAGTGAATCAAAAATTAGCAAAAAAAACTAAAAGTAGTTCACTAAAATCAGCCGCTAAAGATAATTTATCTGACAGTTTAGTTAGTATAGGTACAGCAATTGGTTTGGTTTTCACTCAGATTGGGTTTCCTATCGTGGATATTATTTTAGCAACCTTACTAGGTTTGCTTATCATTTATACAGGATTTGGAATTTTTAGAGAGTCTATTTTTACATTGAGTGATGGATTTAATGAAAAAGATTTGGAAGAATACAGAAATGATATATTAGAAGTGGACGATGTGTTAGATGTTAGAAGTATTAAGGGACGTTATCATGGAAGTAGTATTTTCTTAGACGTTACGATAGTGGTAGAGCCCAATTTATCCATTAGTCAAGCACATTTAATTTGCGATAAAGTTGAAGATCATCTACATGAAAAGGGAATTTCTTCTGTATATGTACATCCCGAACCTAATATGAACGATAATTTAAGTAATGAGATACATAATTAAGTATAGAAATTTAAACAAAATAAGCGCCAAGCAGAAATCAACGTCGATTTCTGTTTGGCGCTTGTTGTTATTTATATAAAGCAATCTTACCAATAACCGTTTGATTCACGGAAAGAAATAGCTGCATCAATTGAACCATAACGTTCTTTTGCGTAGTTAATCATACCTTTAGTTTGAGTAGCTACAGAACCATAGCCCCATGATTGGTTCGTTTGACCTAAACCATGATATTGTCCGTTTGAAGCATCTGGATCACCGCCAGATTCTGGCATTACTACGCTATCCCATAATTCTTTTGTGCCACCTGCTTCTATAAATTCTTTATAGACATCACTTGATGATTCACTGCTTGATGATGAATCTTCACTAGATGATGATTTACTCTCCGAACTAGTGCTTTGTGTAGACGTTTGAGTTGTTTGGTAATTTGAAGAAACTGATGAAGACTTATCTTGTTGTTGGTTACCAAACGATTGATTTTGTTGAGGTGGGCATTGTGTTGGTTGATTATTTTCAGCTGCATGTGCTTGATGTGCTTCTAAACCTGTTGCCCCTATAGAAACTGTAGCGATAATTGCTAATATTGATTTTTTCATAATAGTTAACTCCTTTAGTATGTGATTTCAATCAGACTAAAAAAATAATCCCAAGGATATCAGTCTGAGCTTATTTAATTGTGTTTATTTCTTAAGGTGTGTTCATACTATATCATCTATAGGTATTGCATAGGTTACATGAATATAAAAAGGTAATGACACACATTTTAGTTAGAATACAAGCATTTCAAATTTAAAAAGGAATATTTCAAAAGTTACAAAAGCTAAAGCAAACGTTATTGATTGAAAATCTACAAGTGCGTTCTATAATAAAGATATACAGTAAAAATATAAATAGAATCATGTCATCATTTAGTAATGAATGTCATCTATTTTATATTTAAATCATTAATTGTATCAACTAACATCCAAGTTAGTTCGTTATATAAATAGGAAGGTGTTAAATTATGCCAAAACTTATATTATGTCGTCACGGTCAAAGTGAATGGAATGCGAAAAATTTATTTACTGGTTGGGCAGATGTGAAATTATCTGAACAAGGAATTGAAGAAGCGACTACAGCAGGTAAAAAAGTATTAGAAAACCAATTAGAAATAGATGTTGCATATACTTCATTATTAACAAGAGCACTTGAAACAACACAACATATTTTAGCTCAATCTGAACAACAATGGATTCCTGTTAATAAAAGCTGGCGTTTGAATGAACGTCATTACGGCGCGTTACAAGGGTTAAATAAAGACGATGCTAAAGAGCAATTCGGTGAAGAACAAGTTCATCAATGGAGACGTTCTTATGATGTACAGCCACCAGCAGAAAGTGAAGAACAACGTAATGAATACCTAAAAAATAGAAGATATCGTCATTTAGATCATCGTATGATGCCATATTCTGAAAGTTTAAAAGATACTTTAGAACGTGTGGTGCCTATTTGGACAGATCAAATATCTCAACATTTATTAGATGGTAATACTGTACTTGTCTCAGCTCATGGTAATTCCATTAGAGCATTAATCAAATATTTAGAAAATGTTTCTGATGAGGATATTATTGGTTATGAAATTAAAACAGGTGCACCACTTGTTTATGAATTGACTGATGATTTAGAAGTTAAAGATAAATATTATTTATAAAATAAAAAAATTAGGTCACTTACTGATGTTGAAAAGCATCAATAAGTGACCTTTTTTGTGGAGTAATTTAAATAAGAATTTAAGCATTTTATTATCTAAATTTATGCTTAGTATGATTAGAAATTAAATATATGAGCATTGCAAAAACAGATATGTCTAATTATTTTATTTTTTTATGTTGTTTAATAATTTTTAAAGCACGTTTTCTCGTTTTAATATTTGGGCTGTTCAAATTACGGCGTGCAGTTTGTAAATCAGTTTTCATAAAATGACCTCCTTTATGTAGTAATATTATGAATTAAAGTTTCGAAAATGTAAATAGTAATTATTACGATTTGTAAGAAAATATTAATTCTAAACTAATAAAATGCATATTGCATATAACTTATGTATAATGTTGTGATAATTGAAAAGGAAAGTAAGGAGGAATTAACGTGACACTTAAAGCAAAATTGGTAATGATTATTACGATGTTACTAGGTGGCTTTTTTGGTTTACTAAATGAAACATTATTAACAACAGCTCTACCTAGTATTATGAAAGATTTTGATATCCAATATTCACAAGTGCAATGGCTAACAACCGCCTTTTTATTAACGAACGGCATAGTCATTCCACTATCAGCTTTATTTATTCAAAGATATACCACTAGACAGGTCTTCTTAATAGCTATTTTAGTATTCTTTATTGGAACAATATTAGGTGGATTTAGTCCTAATTTCACTATTTTATTAATTGCAAGAATTATTCAAGCGTTAGGTTCAGGTATCATGATGCCCCTCATGATGACTAGTATTTTAAATATATTTGAACCACATGAACGCGGTAAGTATATGGGGATGTTTGGTTTAGTGATTGGTTTGGCACCGGCAATTGGTCCCACTTTATCAGGATATTTAGTTGAATATTTTAACTGGAGATCATTATTCCATGTTGTTGCGCCTATCGCGGCACTCGTATTTATTATCGCAATATTTACAGTTAAAAATGTAGGACAAATTGTTAAGGCCCCAATTGATGTATTGTCTATCATATTGTCTGTCTTAGGATTTGGAGGCTTACTGTATGGTACTAGTTCTATATCACACGATGGCTGGAACGATCCAATTGTATTAACCACTATTATTGGTGGCGTTATTTTAGTTGTGTTATTTATTTGGAGACAATCAAAACTCGAGGTCCCATTGTTAAACTTTGATGTTTTCAAAAATTCACAATTCGCAATTGGTATTTTAATTATGGCAGTAACGATGATTTCAATGATTGGTTCAGAAACTGTTTTACCTATGTTTGTCCAAAACTTACTAAATCGTACGCCTCTAGATTCTGGTTTAATTTTATTACCTGGTGCAATTGTAATGGCAATTATGTCATTTGCTTCAGGATCACTTTACGAAAAATTTGGTGCTAAACCTTTAGCATTAATAGGTATGTTAATTGTAGTCATCACAACTACTTACTTTGTTGTGATGGATGAAAATACAAGTTCGACAATGTTGGCAACGGTATATGGTATACGCATGATTGGTATTGCGCTTGGTTTAATGCCTGTCATGACACATACAATGAATCAATTGCCATATGAAATGAATGCACATGGTTCATCTATGACGAATACAGCTCAACAAATTGCCGGCTCAATAGGGACAGCAGTCTTAATTACAATCTTAAGCCAAGCTAGTAAAAACTATACGCCTAATATGAGTGATTATGATGGTATGAAACGCAGTGAAATGTTAGGTCAAATTAAAATAGATACAATGTTACATGGTTATCATGCTGGATTCTTATTTGCAGTTATTATTACAATAGTAAGTTTCTTATGTTCGTTTATGTTAAAAAGAAATGCTCAAACTCCAAATGATAAATAAGTGGTTGAAAGTTGAAATGACAGTAAGAATCACGAAACAAGTTATTGACTTCACACCCATTAAGGATTAAAATATTTTTATTCCGATTAGAATAATAAGGATAAGGGAGAAATGTTTAATGAAAAGACTATTATTTTGTGTCGTTGCATTAGTATTCGTACTAGCAGCATGTGGTAATAATTCTAGTAAAGACAGTAAATCAAGCAGTAAAGATGATAATACGATTAAAGTGGGTACAGAAGGTACATATGCACCATTCTCGTTCCACAATAAACAAGACAAATTAACTGGTTATGATATCGACGTTATTAAAGCAGTAGCTAAAGAAGAAGGACTTAAATTAAAATTTAATGAAACATCATGGGATTCTATGTTTGCTGGATTAGACGCAGGTCGTTTTGATGTTATAGCTAACCAAGTAGGTATTAATAAAGATAGAGAGAAAAAATATAAATTCTCTAATCCATATACTTATTCAAGCGCAGTGTTAGTAGTTCGTGATAACGAAAAGAATATTAAATCTTTTAATGATGTTAAAGGTAAAAAATTAGCACAAACATTTACTTCTAATTACGGTCAATTAGCAAAAGATAAAGGTGCTAAAATTACTAAAGTAGATGGTTTTAACCAATCTATGGATTTATTATTATCTAAACGTGTAGATGCTACATTTAATGATAGCCTATCTTATTTAGATTATAAAAAACAAAAGTCTAATGCTAAAATCAAAGCAATCAAAGGTGACGCAGAGAAAAATAAATCAGCATTTGCCTTCTCTAAAAAAGTTGATGATAAAACAGTTCAAAAATTCAACGATGGATTGAAAAAAATCGAAGAGAGTGGCGAACTTAAAAAAATAGGTAAGAAATGGTTTGGTCAAGATGTCTCTAAACCTGAATAGTGAGCAACTTCATGCATTAGACGCTGCAAAGCAAGCATTTGGACCAATGTTAGAAGGGTTAGTTAAATATTCTATCCCGATTACACTTGTTACATTCGTATTAGGTTTAATAATTGCCTTATTTACAGCATTAATGCGTATCTCTACAAGTAAATTTTTAAAAGGTGTAGCAAGAGTTTATGTATCGATTATTCGTGGTACACCGATGATTGTTCAATTATTTATTATATTTTATGGTATTCCAGAATTAGGCAGATTAATAACCAATGATGCTGATAATCAATGGACATTAGCTCCTGTTGTAGCAGCAATTATTGGTTTGTCACTCAATGTAGGTGCATATGCATCAGAAATCATTCGTGGCGGAATTATTTCTATACCAAAAGGTCAAACAGAAGCGGCATATTCAATCGGAATGAATTACCGCCAAACTGTGCAACGTATTATTTTACCGCAAGCGATAAGAGTTTCCATCCCTGCACTAGGTAATACGTTCTTAAGCCTAATTAAAGATACATCTCTATTAGGATTTATCTTAGTGGCTGAAATGTTCCGTAAAGCTCAAGAAGTAGCTTCAACAACTTATGAATATTTAACAATTTATATTCTTGTTGCATTAATGTATTGGGTAATTTGTTTCATTATATCTGTAATCCAAAGTTTTTATGAATCATACATTGAAAGAGGGTATCGCTCATGATTGAATTATCGAATATTCATAAATCATTTAATCAAACAGAAGTGATTAAAGGTATTGATTTAAAAGTAGATCAGGGCGAAGTTGTGACATTAGTTGGACGTTCCGGTTCAGGTAAAACGACTCTTTTACGTATGATGAATGCACTTGAAATTCCTACTGAAGGAACAGTTTATGTAAATGGCAAGACATACACTGAAAAGGATAAAAAGTCACAAATAGAAGTTAGAAAACAATCTGGAATGGTATTTCAAAGTTATAATCTATTTCCGCACAAAACAGCATTAGAAAATGTGATGGAAGGTTTAGTCACAGTTAAAAAGCAAAGTAAATCAGAAGCTAAAAATAAAGCGTTAGATTTACTTGAAAAAGTTGGTTTAACCCACGTTAAAGATCAACGACCACATGCATTGTCTGGTGGACAACAACAACGTGTAGCGATAGCAAGAGCATTAGCTATGAATCCTAAAGTGATGTTGTTTGACGAACCAACATCAGCATTAGACCCTGAACTTGTTAATGACGTGTTGAAAGTTATTAAAGATTTAGCACAAGAAGGTATGACAATGGTTATTGTCACTCACGAAATGCGATTTGCGAAAGAAGTTTCAAATCAAATAGTGTTTATTCATGAAGGTAAAATTGGTGAACAAGGTTCCCCAGAAGATATCTTCAATCATCCGAAAACGGACGAACTTAAACGCTTTTTAAATGTAATACAATAAATGACGATATAGAAAACCCAGTGAATTTAATTTCACTGGGTTTTTATATGTTATTAAGTTGGAAATAAACGTGCTATTTTCTTTTTTCAAGAAGTTCTTTTACTTGATAGAATACTGGTTTAATAGGTTTGATGAAGTCACCAATATATTCATAGACATCAGCATTGAAGCCTTCTTTAAAGCGTTGCACACCAAAATCTTCAGCATTTTCACTAAAGTCGCCAGTGATACCATAGAAATTATAGCGATCAATGTTATGTTCTTTAGCGAATTTAATCATTTCCCATTGTAAACGATATGCACCCATATAAGGGTTATATTTTGGATTAGAACCACTTGATAAATAATACACTTCATGGTCATTATAAATATATATTGCAGCAGCTAAATTCAATACTTGGCCTTCTTGAGCAATTTCATCTTTTGTTTGATTGATTTTTCTTTCATTACTATCATGTTGTTGTTTAACTTGAGTATGTTTCGTTTTGTTTTTCTTAGAATTAGGATTTTCTTGTAATGCTGATTCTACTTCTTGAAGTTGTTTTGATAATTCTTTATGTTTATCTTCTAGAGTAGTCAGATATTCTTGCAAATCAATATAAGCAAGTTTCAACATAGCTTGATCTTCATATGTCTTTTGTAGGTCTTCGAAATAAGGTTTTTCACGGAATTTGAAACCGTGTTTTTCTTCTGCCATTCTGAACAAATCAAAGAACGTATCTGTTTCTTCAATAGGTAACGTTCTGACTTTAACACCCATTTCGTAAGTCTTTTTAATATTACGACGTGTTTGATAATCCATTTCTTTCATCAATTGATCTTCAGTTTTATCTTTTAAATCTAATACAGAAAGCCAACGGATTTGACTCATTGAATCATATCCAACAGTATAACCTTGATGTTTATAACCTAGGTCTTCCATTGTTTTAACAAATGCACGGTTATCGTAAGATGTTAAAATTTCACCGTCAGCATTTCTAACATTTTCAAGAATATATGGGTCAACAAGTACATATAAACAATTGTGTTTTTTTAAATATGATGTTAAAGATTTAAAGAAGAAACGAACAAGTGATAAATTTTTGAAGTCCATCACTGGTCCTCGGTGTGTATAAAAATATTTAAAGAATTTTAACGTACGTGCTTCTGTTAAAAGACAAGCAGCGATAACTTCATCTCGATCGTCTTTTACGCCGACAAGATGGACGTCTCCTTTCATCTCACTACGATTATCGTAATGGATACTTGATTGTGTATAATGTGAGAAATGTTCGGCTGTAAATTTACCGAACTCCTCTGATGTTAAGTTAACAAATTTCAATATATATCTTCCCCTCTAGAAATAGAACTATTAAATGAATCGTTAATATTCATATTATCAAATTCCTGCAATCATTACACATCATAACATAAAAAATAGCGTCATACTTTTGTATGATATAACAAATACTAAGTATTTAATTAAATTAAAAAAATCCTTTAAAAACGTTATTTTTACGTTAATTATTACTGTGATGCTATGAATTCTGTGATAAAATTTAAAGTGAAAGATGACACGGATTTAAAACAAGATTTCATATAAAGTGATTCATATTATCGGGAGTGAATATATTGAAGAAGATAGTGGCAGTTATTGCTGTTTTGACGCTTGTATTAGTTGGATGTAGTAGCGGTAAGTACACTGACAAAATTGATAAAGCAGTTAAATTACAAGAAAAGAAACAATCAAAAATAGCTAAAAGAGATGCTGGCGACGAAGTTAAACACTTTGATAAAAAGGATGCTAACATTTATGTGTACGATAAAGGAAAATATGTCATTTTGGCTTATAAACCTTTAAACGATGATGAAGAAGTACATTACTACACTTATGAATTTAAAGGCAAGAAAGCTAAATATAAAGAAAATTTCAATTCAAAAGGTTATTATCAACAACATGATCCTGATTACAAAGAAGAAAATATGCATTAGCTATTAGTTATAAGGAGCAACAATGAAAAAGTTAATAGGAATAATAAGCGCATGTTTAATTGTTGTGTTAATTAGTGGTTGCGGTAAAGAACAAGAAAAAGCACCCGAGGCAACAAAAGATGGCAAACCACTTATCGTCATTTATGGTGACTTTAAATGCCCTTACTGTAAAAAAGTAGAGAAAAATGTCATGCCTAAACTTAAAGACCATTATTTAGACAAAAATAAAGCTAAAATTAAATATGTAAATATGGCATTTTTAGGTAAAGACTCAATTATAGGATCCCGAGCAGGGCATGCTGTCCAACAAATTGCCCCTAAATCTTATTTAGAATTTCAAAAATTAATGTTCGAACACCAAAAAGATGAAAAGAAACAGTGGATTACTGAAAAGGTGGTTGACCAACAAATTAATCATCTTAATATTACCTCAGATCAAAAAGAGAAAATCAAAGAGGAATATAAAACCAAGAATAGTCAATCATGGAAAGCAGCTTTAAAAGATAAAAAAGATACCAAAGAACATCATATTTCTACAGCACCTACAGTATTTATAAAAGGAAAGAAAATTGAAGATCCATATCATTTCAAAGAATATGATAAAGTCTTAAAAGAGAATTAATATTGAACTGCTAACAAAGCGTCCTGCTTTGCTAGCAGTTTTTTATATATCAAAAATAAATTGAGTATTCGAATAAATAAATTTAAATATACATAAAGACATAATAAGTATATAAAAGTATTTTCAGGGACTTGTTTTTTAAAGAAAGAAGGTATATAATCATTAATCGTAATAATTACTATTTAGGAGAAGCGATATGAAAAAAAATCTAAGTTTATTAATTCTTATTCCTCTAATGATATTTGCACTAGCAGCCTGCAGCAACGATAGTGTTAACAACAAAGGAGATAAGCTCAAAGTTAGCACGACGGTATATCCACTTAAGTCGTTTACAGAACAAATTGGTGGAAAGCATGTTGATGTAAAATCAATTTATCCAGCAGGTACTGATTTACATAGTTATGAACCAACACAAAAAGACATGTTGAATGCAGCTAAATCAGATTTATTCATCTATACAGGCGATGATTTAGATCCAGTCGCAAAAAAAGTAGCTTCAACAATCAAAAATGATAATAAAAAATTATCTTTACAAGATAAAATTAGCAAGAACGATTTATTAGCAGATCACCATCATCACGAGGGTGAAGAGGAACATCATGGAGAAGAAGAACACCATCATGGTAAATATGATCCACATATTTGGTTAGATCCAAAAATGGACCAAACATTTGCTAAAGAAATTAAAGACCAACTTGTGAAAAAAGATCCAGATCATAAAGAATATTATGAAAAGAACTATAATAAATTAAATAAAGATTTAGAGAATATTGATAAAAATATGAAAAATGCTACTAAAGGTAAAAAAGGTAATGCAGTATTTATATCACATGAATCTTTAGGTTACTTATCTAATAGATATGGATTTAAACAAGTAGGTGTACAAAATATGAGTGCTGAAGATCCATCTCAAAAAGATTTAACTAACATAGTAAAAGAAATTAAAAAGAATAAAGTGGAATATATTTTATATGAAGAAAATGTATCAAATAAAATCACTGAAACGATTCGAAAAGAAACTGATGCTAAACCATTGAAATTTAATAATATGGAATCAGTAACAAAAGAACAACAAAATGAAAAAGGACTATCTTATCAATCCCTAATGAAAGAAAATATTAAAAATATTAAAAAAGCATTAGATAGTAAGATTAAAGTCAAAGAAGATGAGCACGAGCATCATCACTAATAGATTTACCCCCTAAACCTATATTAAGCACTTTAAAAGTTAGCCAAGCATTTAACTTTTGAAGTGCTTTTTTAATAAATAAATTCTTTAGTAACTATTTCTATATTTTGCTATGATTAAACTGGTTAAAACATAATGAATTAGGAGATGGACTATGACTATTAACATTGATAAAAATAAAATCATTTTTTCAAGAACATTTAAAGGTACAATACATGAAGTGTTCAATGCCTATACTCAAGAGGATTTATTTAAGCAATGGTTTCACCCTGCAGGCGCTTCAACTGAAGTATTTGAATTTAATGTCGAAGAAGGTGGGCACGCGTTTTTCGCAATTCATACACCTAGCGTAACAAGTTACACTTTGTCAGAGTATAAAAAAGTTGAGAAACCGAATTATATAGAGTATTTAGACTTCTTTGCTACACCTGATGGGGAAAAGGATACAAGTATGCCAGGTATGCATATTGTTATCGAATTTAACGAAGAAAAACCCAATCAAACAACAGTAACATCGACGTCAGTCTTCCCAACAGAAGATGCTGCTCAACAAGCGCTTGATATGGGTGTTGAACAAGGTATGAATTCAACATTAGATCAACTAGAAAAATTATTAGAATCATAATTGTTAACGAATTGTACCATTTAGTGTTGGATGAGTGATGTATAATATAGGTATAAACAAATCAAAGAAGAGGTAGATTTTAAATGAAGAAAAGATATCTTATTGTATTAGTATTATACTCATTAACACATTTAGTCTCAGCTATAACTGTTAGTTCAAAATGTATATCTAATCGTTATTTACGCTTTGTATTAAGAACATTATTAGGATATGGTATTTTTGCTACAGGATTACATTACTTTGCTAAATTAAAAAGAAAAGCAAAATAATGTATTAATTACTAAATATAAGAATATTAGCTACCTACGTCATAGTTGTTGATGTAGGTAGTATTTTTTGATATTTATTAAAGTGAAAAGTAGTTTAATAATAGTGAAACTTTAATTTTTAGTAGATTTGCCTCTATTTTTTATCTTTAATTCCACATATAATAAGTGTGGTTAGAATAAAGAGTGAGATATTTATGGAGGATAGAAATGATAGAAAATCGTAAAAGCACTAAGGATACATATGTGACGAAAGAGATTATAGAAACAATTGTCGGCCAAACACAAATGAAAGAAGTGATGGCTGATAAAACACCTATGAGATATGCTTTAAAATCAATGATGGCTGGTTTTTTGTTAGCCATTGTTACTGTGTTTATGCTTGCCATTAAAACACAATTTGCATCTACACATATTGATGGGTTGATTAATTTATTAGGTGCTATTGCATTTAGTTTAGCCTTAGTATTAATCGTATTGACCAATTCAGAATTACTTACTAGTAACTTTATGTATTTAACTGTAGGTTGGTATTATAAAGCGATTCGCTTAAATAAGATGATTTGGATATTTACATTTTGTTTTATTGGCAACATAATTGGGGGCATCATTTTATTTTTCTTAATGAAATATGCACATATTATGACTCCAGAAATGACAAGTGCATTAACTGAAACAGTACATAAGAAAACAGAAGCGTCCACATGGTTAACTATTCTAGTTAAAGGTATTTTCTGTAATTTCTTCATTAATATTGGAATATTTGTTTCTATGCAATTTAAAGAAGGATTGGCTAAAGCGTTCTTTATTGCATGTGGCGTTGTTGTTTTTGTATTCATGGGATATGAACACGTTGTTTTCAATGCAGGACTATTTTCAGGGATGTTATTTTTTAATATAGATGCCTTATCAGGTTTAGGTGTTTTGAAAAATATCGTATTTGCTTTAATTGGTAACTACATTGGTGGCGGTATTTTTGTAGGATTAGTCTATGCGTATCTAAATGGCCAAAGAAATCAATTAAAATAAATTGATAATAAAGCGTAAGCGTTCATAATAAACATTGAACGACTTATGCTTTTTTTAGAAATTAATGTAAGCTGAATCAAGTTAATTGACTATATACTCATTTCTTTTTACGCTTAAAATCATGAAATGAGAAAAATGGGGACGTGAATAAGATGAGTAATGTCATTATAAGAATTGCAAACGAGAAAGACACTAAAGAAATTCACCAATTAATGTATGAGTCTTTTACACCTTTAAGAGAATTAGGTATAGATTGGCCATCAGTCAATGCTAGCATTGAAATGGTCAAAGATAATATCAAGAATAATACAACTTTCGTATTAGAATTAGATAATACAATTATTTCAACAATTACGGTTCGTTATCCGTGGGGAAGTGTTAGAAGTATTTCTGGTTATCCATTTGTATGGTGGTTTGCAACTAAACCAGAATTTGATGGACTAGGCTATGGAAGTCAGTTGTTGAAATATGTAGAAGAAGATTTTTTAAGAGATACATTAAAAGCAGCAGCGGTGACGTTAGGTACGTCAGCACGTTTGCATCCGTGGCTATTAAGCATTTATGAAAAAAGAGGCTATGAAATTTATGCAAAGCATGAAAATGACGATGGCGATTTAGGTGTTATCATGAGAAAAATTTTAATTCCAGAACGCTTTGAAGAAAAAATATTAGGACAACCGCCATTTTAAAATTCAAAAGCTCGGAACTAATAAGTTCCGAACTGATTTGTCACTAGTTCATGATAAAGTGCTTTAGAATCTTTATTCATTTTGGATTCATAATTTTGAAAACTCTTTTTCCATACAAATGTATAAGACGTTTGATTTTGTGAAAGCCACATCATTCGTATACTATCGTTAAGTAATTTTTCTATTTTACTACCAGAAAATACAAATTGTGTATAGTCATATAAAATGACTTTCAACATTATTTTAGGATGATATGATATGATTTCACGATGATGTTTGAATTCATCGAATTCATTATGTGGAATAGTTTCAACGATTTTATTAACATGTCGTGACATATAATTTGTGGGGATAAGAACTGAAGTTTCCATTAGTAGTGTAAGTTGAGTCATGTTATGATTTTTATACATAAGGTATCTCGTTAAGTTTGTTTAGTGATGTTTATTAAATTGTACGAAGGGGCCTTATTTTTTAAAATTGTTTTGATGTAAAATTACATATAAATACGATGTATTTTGGCGAGACTCTTGAGGGAACAGGACAAGCTGAAGACTACAGGCTGAAGCTGTCCCCTAAGAAAGCGAGCCGATAATACGAAGTATTATAAATAAAGAAGCCAGTAAATGAGTTTTTTGGATAAACTCATTTACTGGCTATTTTTCTAGGATTTATGTCCTAGTTTCTTTTAATATTTATTTCTTATCTACTTTATAATCAATTAAATAGATTGATTCTGGTGTAACATTAAAGTTTTTAACATTTTTACTTACGCCATCAATTTGATCATTATAAGTAATATAACTATTTGGAATATCTTTGTTAGATGTTCTCAAAATGTTATTAGTCATTTGTTCACGTTGAGATTGACCAAATGTTTGATTAAGTTGTTTGATTTGTTGAGTGACTTCTTTATTATCATAGTTTCCTTTATTATTAGCACCTTTTGGTAAATATGCAGTGTTAAAGAAGTAACCAGTATCGCCTCTAGGGACAGTTAAATAACTATACATCGATGCATCCCAAGCATTTTTATCTTTCAAGTAACCTTCAATATCATCCACATTTCGAAGTTTTACATCAATATTAGCTTTTTTAGCTTCAGACTGAATGACTTGTCCAATTTTAGGTAATTCTGGTCGACCATCATAAGTTACCATATTTATTTTTAATGGATGAGATTTAGAGTATCCTTCTTTAGCCAATAATTTTTTAGCTTTGTTAATATCTTGAGGTTGAACTTTACCTTCATCAATATTTTTCAATCTACTATTGAAAGGTCCAGATGCCGGTTTAGCATAATTTTTTGAAATAGTTTTCGCTATTTCTTTACGATTGATGACTGAATCAAAGGCCTCACGAACATTTTTATTCATTTTTTTACTGTCATGGTTATAAAGTAATAAATGAGTTCGGAAACCTGAAGTACTTTGGATATTTGCTTTATTAGATTTCTTTACATCATTGACTTGATCGATTGGTACGTCTGTTGTTAAGTCAGATTTGCCAGATAGTAAGTGACTAACACGAGTGTTACCATCTTCATGATAAGTGACGTTAATTTTACTTAATCTAGGGTTACCTTGCCAATAATCTTTGAATTTTGATAGTTCAATTTTTTGTGAACGTTTATAATTGTCAATTTTATAAGGACCTGTACCAACAGGTTGATCAGCGACTTTTTCTTTTGCTTTCGTATCATAAATAGCAGCAAATGGACTAGCAAGTTCTGATTTTAATTCAGGATAAGGTTCTTTTGTTTTGATAGTCACTTTTTGACCTTTAGCAGTAATGTTATCTATTGGTAATGAACCTCTTAATAAATCACTCTTTTCTATACCTTGTTCAAGACTTCGTTTCACTGCATCACCAGTTAATTTATGACCATTTTGGAATTTGATGTTGTCTTTAAGTGTAAGTGTTAATGTGTCATTAGATTTTTGTTTGTATGATTTCACTAACAAAGGTTTCACTTTACCGTCTTTAGACATTTTAAATAAAGATTCTAATGCTCCAACTTTGACAGGTACGTCAGTTTCATAAGGCGCAATAGATGTTGTTTTTAAGGGTATCTCAACATTTAAAGTATCCTTTTTAGAAGCGTTATTATTACTACAGCTCGCTAAAATAAAAGATACAATAATAATTAAAAAGGTAAATCTTTTCATGAACATATCTCCTCTCTAATATGAAAATAGATTAAGTTGTTAATTAATAATTAGGTGCGAATCATTATGTATATGACTATTCATTTAGAATAGTGATTACTTGTGTAATATATTAACAACCAACTATTCAATTATATATCTTATTTCATGTAAAATAAATCTTTATTCATAGCTTTTTATAAGACCAAAAAACCTATATAAATAATACTTGTTATATAAGGGGATTCCCTGATTTTTCCTTAAAATGTGAAAATAATCACAAAAATACATAGAATTAGTTTACAATTCAAGGTGAAAGGATTGGTTTTTATGGTAGGCAATATTTTAGTGGCACATGGTATGAGAAAAGGAAAACAGAATAAGGCCTTAGCAGAATTTATTGCAACTTTATTGAAAGACGAAGACTACCATTATGAATTAGCATTTTTAGAGAGTGATACACAAAGTTTAGAATTAACGATGGAAAGAATGATTCATCAAGGTATTAAAGAATTTAGAATTGTACCATTACTTATTTTTAGTGCAATGCACTATATGAGTGATATTCCAGATATTTTAATGAAAATGCAAAATAAGTATCCGAATATCTCTAGTCATATTAGTGAACCGTTAGGAACACATCCATATATGAAAGCATTAGTTGAAAGAAGAATTGATGATGTGAAATTATCCGATGTTTCCAACGCAGCGGTTGTTATTATCGCACATGGTAATGGTAGCGGTCGATTTACAAAGGCTCATGACGAACTTAAAGACTTTGTAAAAGCAGTTGATTCGAAACAACCTGTGTATGCACGCACATTGTACGGTGCATTAACATTTAGAAATGACTTAGAAGAAATATCAAAACAATATGATGAACTTATTATAGTGCCTTTGTTCTTTTTTGATGGCAGATTAGTCAACAAAGTGAAAGGAGTGATTGATGAGATGCCTATTCACTGCAATCTACACATCACACCTTCAATTAACTTTGATGATTCACTTAAATTAATTATTAGAGAACGATTCGAAGCATTATATGTATAAGAAAAATCTATGTGCCTAATTATCCAATCCTTTAATAAAAACTATTCACAAGTGATAAAGGGGCATATTTATGGCTAAAAAGAAATTAGTGATGATAGGAAATGGTATGGCAGGTTTGAGAACGATTGAAGAGATTCTTGAAAGAGACGATGAACGTTTTGATATTACTATTATCGGTAAGGAACCATATCCAAATTACAACCGAATAATGTTATCCAATATTTTACAAAATAAAATGTCAGTAGAAGAGACGATAATGAATTCATATGATTGGTATGATGAGCATAATATCCAACTTATTAATAATGACCCAGCTATTAAAATAGATCGTAATAATCAAAAAGTTATGACAGAGAGTGGCATCGAAGTTGATTATGATCAATGTATATTTGCAACTGGATCTAAAGCATTTGTTTTACCAATCCAAGGTTCTGATTTTCCAAGTGTCATTGGATGGAGAACGATTGATGATACTAAACGCATGATGGAAATTGCTAAATCTAAAAAACATGCAATTGTTATTGGTGGGGGCCTTTTAGGTTTAGAATGTGCGAGAGGTTTACTGGACCAAGGTATGGAAGTAACGGTAATTCATTTAGCTGAATGGCTTATGGAAATGCAACTAGACGCGAAAGCTGGACAAATGTTAAAAGCTGACTTAGAAAAGCAAGGAATGAATTTTGAACTACAAGCTAATACAAAAGAAATTTTAGGTGAAGAAGATGTTGAAGCTGTACGTTTAGCTGATGGACGTGTTTTAGAAGCGGATTTAGTCGTTATGGCTGTTGGAATAAGACCATATACTGAATTAGCTAAACAAAGTGATTTAGAAGTAAATAGAGGTATTGTAGTTAATGATATGATGCAAACGAGCGACCCTAATATATATGCTGTAGGAGAATGTGCTGAACACCAAGGTAAAGTTTATGGATTAGTTGCACCATTATATGAACAAGGTAAAGTACTTGCTGACTATTTAACTGATAATGACACAGAAGGTTACAAAGGTTCAACAACATTTACGTCATTAAAAGTA
Organism: Staphylococcus sp. 8AQ; assembly: GCF_902506595.1. Classification (NCBI taxonomy): domain Bacteria; kingdom Bacillati; phylum Bacillota; class Bacilli; order Caryophanales; family Staphylococcaceae; genus Staphylococcus; species Staphylococcus sp. 8AQ. The sequence goes on along the minus strand of NZ_LR733871.1, from coordinate 1,792,019 downwards.
TCTGGTTGTGATTTATACAGCGCCGGTCAAATAGTTGAATCACCTGAAATTAAAGGCATTGAAATTTTTAATAGTGTAGATAATAACTATAAAAAAGTATTTCTAAAAGATGGCGAAGTCGTTGGTGCAGTACTATATGGAAATACAGATGATGGTTCACGATTTTACAATATGATGAAAAAACATGAATCAATTGAAGATTATACATTAGTTTCATTACTAACTAAAGGTGGAGAGGAAGCTAGTAACTCTATAGAAGATATGGCTGATGATGAAACAATATGTGGATGTAATGGTGTAGACAAAGGCACTATTGTCAAAGCTATTAAAGAGAACGGACTAACTTCTGTAGATGAAGTAACTAAAGCAACAAAAGCAGGTAATTCATGTGGTAAATGTAAAGGTCAAATAGGTGAAATCTTACAATATGCTTTAGGTGATGATTTTGTTGCCGCTAAACCTTCAGGAATATGTGCATGTACAGATTTAACACGTGATCAAATTGTAACTCAAATTAGAGCAAAAGGTTTAAAAACATCAAAAGAAGTTAGACATGTCCTTGATTTCAAAGATAAAAATGGATGTCCTAAATGTCGTCCAGCTATTAATTACTATTTGAATATGGTATATCCATATGAACATAAAGATGAAAAAGAATCACGTTTTGCAAATGAAAGATATCATGCAAATATTCAAAATGATGGTACTTTCTCTGTAATACCTCAAATGCGTGGCGGTGTGACAGACGCAGATCAATTAATTAGACTTGGTGAAGTTGCTAAAAAATATGATGTACCTCTTGTAAAAGTAACAGGATCACAACGTGTTGGGTTATATGGATTGAAAAAAGATGAACTCCCACAAGTATGGAAAGATTTAGGTATGCGTTCTGCTTCAGCATATGGTAAAAAAACAAGATCCGTTAAAAGTTGTGTTGGTAAAGAATTTTGTCGCTTTGGAACGCAATATACAACACGATTAGGTATCAGATTAGAGAAAACCTTTGAATATATTGATACACCTCATAAATTTAAAATGGGCGTATCAGGATGTCCTAGAAGTTGTGTAGAATCTGGTGTGAAAGACTTTGGTGTCATTTCTGTTGAAAATGGATACCAATTATATATTGGTGGCAATGGAGGAACTGAAGTAACAAAAGGACAGTTCTTAACTACGGTAGAAACCGAAGATGACGTAATACGTATGTGCGGTGCGTTAATGCAATATTATCGTGAAACTGGTATATATGCTGAAAGAACAGCGCCTTGGTTAGAACGTCTTGGATTTGAAAATGTAAAAGAAGTTTTATTGGACCCTGAACGCCAACAAGCTTTATTCGATAGAGTGATGGATGCTAAACAAGCAATTAAAGAAGAACCATGGCAAGCAATAGCCAATGACAAAGCATCACAAAAAATCTTTGAAGTTGAGAGGGTATAGTTATGAAAAGTATGGAAAAGATTAAAGTTTCTAATTTGAATGAATTAACACCACTCATTGGAAAAAAAGTAATTGTAAAAGATAAAGAAATTGGTTTATTTTTAACGAATGAAGGCAAAATTTTTGCAGTGAATAATGTATGTCCACATAAACAAGGACCATTATCAGAAGGCACAGTAAGTGGAGACTTTGTTTATTGTCCATTACATGACCAAAAAATAGACTTAACTACTGGTAATGTGCAAGAACCAGATACCGGTTGTGTAGAAACTTATCCTGTGGAAATTATCGATGGAGATATATTCATATGTCTGTAAGTAACTATGGTCAAGTATATTTAGTAGGTGCTGGACCAGGTAATCCTAATTTTCTAACTAAGAAAGCGCAGCGTCTTATAGAAAATGCAGATATTATTCTATATGACAGATTAGTAAATCCATTAATTTTACAGTATGCTAAACCTGAAATAGAAATTGTAGATGTAGGAAAGAAACCTTATACCAAACATATTCAACAAGATAATATTAATCAACTCATGGTTAAAGCAGCTTCAGAACACAACCATGTTGTGAGACTTAAGGGCGGAGATCCAGCGATATTTGGACGTTTACATGAAGAAGTTGAGACACTAAGTGATTTAGATATCAATTTTGAAATAGTTCCAGGAGTAACTTCTGCAAGTGCTGCTGCACAATCCATGAATATTGGGTTGACGATGAGAAGTATAGCTAAAAACGTAACTTTTTCAACTGGTCATTTTAAAGATAATCAAGAAAATCAGTTGGATATTACTCCGCTCCTTAATAAAGGTACATTAGCAATATATATGGGAGTGAAACGACTTCCAAAAATAATAAATCAGATACAACAATTCAGTGATATCAATTTTCCAATCGCTATTATTTTCCGAGCTTCCTTATTTGATGAAAAAGTAATTATTGGAACATTAAGCGATATTCAACAAAAGATAAAATCTCATCAACTTGAAGGTATGCCAGGCGTTTGTATTATTGGAGATATCGTTAACTATGTGGAATCTAAAATTGATAGTAAACCAGACCAACCTTTTTACATTGTCCAAGGGGAAAAAGGAAGAGCAATGGAAAAATGCGAAATATTAAGTGATGAAGGATATGGTTGCATAATTGAAGTAAAAAATAAAGACAAATACCATATTTCACAACAACAATTATATGAAAAAATCAAAAATCAATATTATCATCAATTTATTAAAGTCTAGATTCTATATTGTTCCTTTGGGAGCTAGCCCTAAATATGACTAACTCAATAATAAAAAGAGAGTACATTATATCTTTGTCTTAGACTTCAGTATGGCCACCTATAAGAGGTGGTCTTTTTTTTATTAAAAAGAATATTGAAAGATTATAAAAAATCATAGGGGATTTATACCTTCAATTAGGACTTTCCCTAATATAAAAAGTTTGTGAAAAAATATACAATTTGAATATAAGAAAAAGTAGCGAAATTAATTAACGGACATAGATAATCACTTTGCTAGTGTAGGAGGATATATATGGGGAAATTTGGATTGAATTTTTTTAAACCAACAGAAAAATTTAACGGGAACTGGTCAGTATTAGAAAGTAAAAGCAGAGAATGGGAGAAAATGTATCGAGAACGTTGGAGTCATGATAAAGAAGTTAGAACTACACATGGTGTTAACTGTACTGGATCATGTTCATGGAAAGTATTTGTTAAAAATGGTGTTATTACATGGGAAAACCAACAAACAGACTATCCAAGCTGTGGTCCTGATATGCCAGAATACGAACCTAGAGGTTGCCCAAGAGGAGCATCATTCTCATGGTACGAATATAGTCCTTTAAGAGTTAAGTATCCATATATAAGAGGAAAATTATTAGAACTCTGGCAAGAAGCATTAGAAGAAAATCAAGGTAATAAAATTGCGGCATGGGCATCTATTGTTGAAGATGAAGAAAAAGCTAAACAGTATAAATCTGCAAGAGGTATGGGTGGCCATGTAAGATCTAATTGGAAAGATGTTACTGATATCATAGCAGCTCAATTATTATACACAATAAAAAAAGATGGACCTGACAGAATTGCAGGATTTACGCCTATACCTGCAATGTCAATGGTGAGTTACGCTGCAGGTGCACGTTTTATTAATTTACTCGGCGGCGAAATGCTTAGCTTTTATGATTGGTATGCAGATTTACCACCTGCCTCTCCACAGATTTGGGGAGAACAAACTGATGTACCTGAATCAAGTGATTGGTATAACGCATCATATATTATTATGTGGGGCTCAAATGTACCTTTAACACGTACACCGGACGCTCACTTTATGACAGAAGTTAGATATAAAGGTACTAAAGTTATTTCTGTAGCACCAGATTATGCAGAGAACGTTAAATTTGCGGACAATTGGTTAGCGCCTAATCCTGGTACAGATGCAGCAGTGGCGCAAGCAATGACACACGTCATTTTACAAGAATATTATATAAACAAACCAAACCAACGTTTCATCGATTACGCTAAACAATACACTGATATGCCTTTCGTATTGATGTTAGATAAAGATGAAAATGGATTTAAAGCAGGCAGATTTTTAAGAGCTACTGATTTAGGTCAACAAACTGAAAATGGGGAATGGAAACCATTAATTTTTGATGAAATTTCAAATGAGTTAACAGTACCTAACGGCACAATGGGACAAAGATGGGAAGAAGGCAAACAATGGAATCTTAAATTAGAAGATGATGAAGGAAACAAAATAGATCCTTCATTATCCATGGCTGATAGTGAATATGAATTACAGCAAATTCAATTTCCATATTTTGATAGTAATGGTGATGGAATATTTGAAAGACCTATTCCTACTAAAAAAGTCACTTTAGCTGACGGAACAGAAACATATATCACAACAGTATTTGATTTAATGGCAAGTCAATATGGCGTACGTCGATTTAACCATGATTTAGAAGCAGATAGTTATGAAGATAAAGATTCTAAATATACTCCAGCATGGCAACAAGAAATAACAGGTATTAAAAGTAATTTAGTCACTCAAGTAGCTAAAGAATTTGCACAAAATGCTATTGATACTGAAGGTCGTTCAATGATTATTATGGGCGCTGGCGTAAACCATTGGTTCAATTCAGATACTATTTATCGTGCAATACTCAATTTAGTTATGTTATGTGGTTGCCAAGGCGTTAACGGAGGAGGATGGGCTCACTACGTTGGTCAAGAAAAATGTCGCCCAATAGAAGGCTGGAATACACTTGCATTTGCAAAAGACTGGCAAGGACCACCACGTTTACAAAATGGAACTAGTTGGTTTTACTTTGCTACTGATCAATGGAAATACGAAGAATCAGATGTAGATAAATTAAAATCACCTTTAGCTAAAAATATTAAACATAAACATCCTGCTGATTATAATGTGACAGCAGCAAAATTAGGTTGGTTACCATCATATCCTCAATTTGACAAAAATAGTTTGTTATTTGGTGAAGAAGCTAAAGAAAATGGTGACAATTCAAATGAAGCAATTCTTAAACGCGCTATAGATGAAGTGACATCTAAGAAAACTAAATTCGCAGTAGAAGATCCAGATTTAAGAAAAAATCATCCTAAAACATTGTTTGTTTGGCGCTCAAATTTAATATCAAGTTCTGCTAAAGGACAAGAATATTTCATGAAACATCTATTAGGTACGAAATCAGGTTTATTAGCTTCACCAAACGAAGATGACAAACCTGAAGAAATCAAATGGAGAGAAGAAACAACAGGAAAATTAGATTTATTAGTATCACTTGATTTTAGAATGACAGCAACGCCATTATATTCTGATATTGTTTTACCGGCAGCGACTTGGTACGAAAAACACGATTTATCATCAACAGACATGCATCCATATGTTCATCCATTTAATCCGGCTATTGATCCATTATGGGAATCACGTTCAGATTGGGATATTTATAAAACATTAGCTAAAGCAGTATCTGAAATGGCTAAAGATTATCTTCCAGGTACATTTAAAGATGTGGTTACATCACCATTAGGTCATGACTCAAAACAAGAAATAGGTACGCCACTCGGAATTGTAAAAGATTGGTCTAAAGGTGAAATTGATCCGATTCCTGGTCAAACAATGCCTAGCTTTTCAATCGTAGAAAGAGATTACACACTAATCTATGATAAATACGTTACAGTAGGACCTAAACTTGAGACAGGTAAAATAGGCGCACATGGAGTTAGCTTTAGCGTTAAAGATCAATATGAAGAACTTAAAAGTATGTTAGGTACATGGAATGATACCGATCCAGACTCAATTAAAAATGATAAACCACGTATTCATTCAGCACGAAATGTTGCAGATGCCATGCTAAATATTTCATCAGCTACTAATGGGAAATTATCTCAAAAATCTTACCAAGATTTAGAACAACAAACAGGTATGAAATTAGCAGATATATCTAGTGAAAGAGCTTCTGAAAAAATTACATTTTTAAATATTACATCGCAACCTAGAGAAGTTATACCAACAGCGGTATTTCCAGGTTCAAATAAAAATGGAAGACGTTATTCTCCATTTACAACTAATATTGAACGTTTAGTACCATTTAGAACATTAACTGGACGACAAAGTTATTATTTAGACCATGAAGTGTTCCAACAATTTGGTGAAAGTCTACCAATATATAAACCAACTTTACCGCCAATGGTATTTGGTACAAGAGATAAAAAAATTAAAGGTGGCACGGATGCATTAGTATTACGTTACCTTACACCACATGGTAAATGGAATATTCATTCAATGTATCAAGATAATAAACATATGTTGACACTATTCAGAGGTGGTCCAAATGTTTGGATTTCGAATGTAGATGCTGAGGCACATGATATTAAAGATAATGATTGGTTAGAAGTTTACAACCGAAACGGTGTTGTTACTGCTAGAGCGGTTATTTCTCACAGAATGCCTCAAGGAACAATGTTTATGTATCATGCTCAAGATAAACATATTCAAACACCTGGATCTGAAATTACAGATACAAGAGGTGGTTCACATAACGCACCAACTAGAATACATTTGAAACCGACACAATTAGTCGGCGGATATGCTCAAATTAGCTATCATTTTAACTACTACGGTCCGATAGGAAATCAAAGAGATGTTTACGTTGCAGTTAGAAAAATGAAGGAGGTCAATTGGCTTGAAGATTAAAGCGCAAATCGCAATGGTGTTGAATTTAGATAAATGTATAGGATGTCATACTTGTAGTGTTACATGTAAAAACACATGGACAAATAGACCAGGTGCTGAGTATATGTGGTTTAACAACGTTGAAACTAAACCAGGTACAGGATATCCGAAACGATGGGAAGACCAAGAACATTACAAAGGTGGTTGGGTTTTAAATAAAAAAGGAAAATTACAACTTAAATCAGGTAGTAAATGGTCTAAGATTGCTTTAGGTAAAATCTTTTATAACCCAGATATGCCTTTAATACAAGACTATTATGAACCATGGAATTATAACTATGAACATTTAACTTCAGCTAAACAAGGTAACCATTCACCAGTAGCAAGAGCGTATTCCGTTATTTCTGGGAAAAATATGGATATTGAATGGGGACCTAACTGGGAAGATGATTTAGCAGGTGCTAATGTTACAGGCCCTAAAGACCCTAACATCCAAAAAATTGAAGAAGATATTAAATTCCAATTTGATGAAACATTTATGATGTATTTACCTAGACTTTGCGAACATTGCTTAAACCCAAGTTGCGTAGCATCATGTCCTTCAGGTGCAATGTATAAAAGAGATGAAGATGGTATTGTATTGGTTGACCAAGATGCATGCAGAGGTTGGAGATATTGCATGACTGGTTGCCCTTATAAAAAAGTTTACTTCAACTGGAAAACAAATAAAGCAGAAAAATGTACGTTCTGTTTCCCAAGAATTGAAGCAGGTATGCCTACTGTATGTTCAGAAACATGTACAGGCCGTATGAGATATTTAGGCGTACTTTTATATGATGCTGATCGCGTTGAAGAAATCGCATCAACTGAAAACGAACAAGACTTATATGAAAAACAATTAGAATTATTTTTAGATCCATATGACGAAGATGTTATTGCTCAAGCTGAAAAAGATGGTATCAACCACGAATGGATTGAAGCGGCACAACAATCACCAATATATAAATTGGCTATTGAATATAAATTAGCATTCCCATTACATCCAGAATATCGTACTTTACCAATGGTTTGGTATTGTCCACCATTAAGCCCAATCATGAGTTATTTCGAAGGTAAAAATACACAACAAGATCCAGACATGATTTTCCCAGCAATTGAAGAAATGAGATTACCTATCGAATATTTAGCTAATATGTTTACTGCTGGAGATACTGAACCAGTGAAAAAATCATTACAAAAAATGGCAATGATGCGTAGCTATATGAGAGCTAAAGTGACTAATAGACCATTTGATGTTAAAAAGTTAGATGCTTTAGATCTTACCGAAAGACAAGTTTCTGATATGTATCGATTATTAGGTTTAGCAAAATATGAAGAACGCTTTGTAATACCAACATCACATAAAGAAACATATTTAGATACTTACCATGCTCAAGGATCTCAAGGATATGGTGGAGAGAACTTCGGTGCAAATTGTGAAGGATGCGGCGTTGCAGTTGGTTCTGGAAAAACAGGTCAAGAAATATATAACGAAAACTTTTATGGAGGGATATTCCGTGATTAATTTCGATAATTTAAAAAAATATCAAGATAGTTTTGGTTATATAGCAATGTTATTAAGCTTTCCAGAAAAATTAACATTTAATGAAAATGTGTTTAATGAATCCATTACTTCACAACATCCTGGTTATCAAGATATTGTTAATTTTAGAGAAGTTATGATGAATTATACTTTGTCTGAAGCAAAACAAATTTATACAGATACGTTTGATTTCAGTAAAAATTCTCCATTATATATGACATATAACAAATTTGAAACTCAAAAAGAACGAGGACAAATGTTAGCCAAACTTAAAGTATTATACGAAATGTTTGGATTAAAAATGGTAGATAATGAATTATCTGATTATCTACCGTTAATGTTAGAATTTCTACAAACTATCGAATGGTATGGCGATGATAGAGCGGAAGAAAATATTCAACTTGTAATTATGATTATTGAAGACGGTACGTATGCATTGGCAAATGAGCTTGGTAAACATAATCATCCTTATGGATATGTTATCCAAGCATTACGTAAGACATTAAAATTATGTCTAAAGTCACCAGAAGGAGTGACGCAACATGATTAGTCAATTTTTGTGGGTCATTTATCCCTACTTATGTTTGATGATTTTTATTATAGGACATATTGCAAGATATAAATATGATCAATTTTCTTGGACAGCCAAGTCTAGTGAATTAATTGAAAAGAAACAACTTAAATGGGGAAGTCTATTATTTCACTTAGGAGTTATTCCTGTGTTTTTTGGTCATGTTGTTGGTTTGGCAATACCGGAATCATGGACAGAAGCATTAGGTGTTACTGAAGGAATTTATCATTTTGGTGCCGTTTATATAGGAAGCATTTTTGGTATAATGACATTGATTGGTATGTTATTGTTAACAGCAAGACGTATAACATTTGAAAATGTAAGACGCTTGAGTTCATTTTCTGATATCTTCGTGAATTTTTTATTACTTTTAATTATTTTTATGGGATGTTACTCAACGCTTGTTACTAATATAACAAATGAAGGATTTAACTATCGTGAAACAATTTCAGTGTGGTTTAGACAGTTATTTTTATTTAGACCTCATGCCGAATTAATGTTAGAGGTACCACTTCAATTTAAAATTCATGTATTATTAGGATTCACAATATTAGCATGTTGGCCGTTTACACGTTTAGTTCATGTATGGAGTGTACCGTTATCTTATACTAATAGAAGATATATTATATATCGAAAAAATAAATTGTAATGATCCAAAGGTGGAATGATAATGACTCCAGGTTTAAATATGAAACTGCAAAATATTCAATATAATATTGATAAATTAAGAGAAGAAGAAGGCGTCGATTTTGCAGCGATTGCATTTTGTGAGCATTCAAGTACTTATTCCCCAATAAAATGGCAATATGTATCCGGAAATAACAATGATAGATATAAACTTATCGTTCTACGAAAAGGTCGTGGATTAGCTGGTAACGTCATGAAAACAGGGAAAAGAATGCTAATTTCTAATGTAGATATGGCGCTGTCACCAGATGAAAAAGTAAAATATCCCATTTTATTAAGTGAAAGTTTAACAGCGGTGATAGCAGTACCACTTTACTTTAATAACCAAGTTTATGGTGTAATACTATTTGGCCAAAGAAATCACAAACCATTGCCTGATAATATAGAAAATATTATTATCAATGAGCGACTAGGTGAATTAAAAGAAGATATTAGGTGATTAAATTGTTGGGACATGATGATATCAAACTTGAAACTTTATTGAAAAAATATTATGAGTGCACAAATGAGAAAATTGTGTTTGTTAATAATGATGGCAAAGTAATAGCTATGAATGAAGCAGCTAATGAAGTGATTTCAATGGAAGATAATTATAGTACGATGACCAATGCAATATGTCGTAGATGTGAAGGTTATACCAATGAATTTGATTTGCAATCATGTAAAAATTGTTTTTTAGATGTAGAACAACCTAATAGATCTACATTTCAAGTTTTTATGAAAACTAATCAAAGAGAAATTGCACCATTTACTGCTACATATCAAACAATTGATAAAGAAAAAGGTATCAATGCATTTACTTTGCAAGATGTTGCACCTCAGATTGAACGTCAAGAAAAAATGAACCAACGTAGGATGATAAGAAAAACCATTTCTGCACAAGAAAATGAACGTAAACGTATTTCGAGAGAATTACATGATAGTCTAGTTCAAGAACTTTTAAATATAAACGTTCAATTACGCTTATTAAAGTACCAACAGGATAGAGAAAAAATATTGAATGATGTTGAAAATATTGAGGGCATCATGTCTCAATTAGTCGATGATGTTAGAAATTTATCTGTTGAATTAAGACCAGCTTCATTAGATGATTTAGGTTTAGAAGCCGCATTTAAATCTTATTTTAAACAGTTTGAAGAAAATTTCGGAATGCAAATTAATTACACATCTAATATTTCACAGCAACGTTTTGATAGTGAAGTTGAAACAGTTGTTTATCGTGTAGTTCAAGAAGCGATTTATAATGCGTTAAAATATGCAGGTGTTAGTGAAGTAGATGTAATGATTCAAAAAAATAATGATAATTTAATTGCAGAAATTATTGACCATGGATACGGATTTAATCCAAATTCTCAACCAAAAGGATCTGGACTAGGTTTATACGGTATGCGCGAGCGTGCTGAATTAGTGTACGGGCATGTAGATATAGAAACACATATTGATAAAGGTACAATAGTTACATTAGAAGTACCTTTGTGAAAATTTTTGGGGGAATTAAATTGAAAATTGTGATAGCTGATGATCATGCAGTTGTTCGAACAGGTTTTTCCATGATATTAAACTATCAACAAGATATGGAAGTAGTGGCTACAGCTGCTGACGGTGTTGAAGCATATCAAAAGGTGTTAGAACATAAACCAGACGTTCTTCTTATGGATTTAAGTATGCCACCAGGTGAATCTGGTTTAATAGCGACAAGCAAAATCAATGAAAGTTTTCCGGAGACTAAAATATTAATATTAACAATGTATGATGACGAAGAATATTTATTTCACGTACTTAGAAATGGTGCAAAGGGCTATATTTTAAAAAATGCGCCTGATGAACAATTAATTCTTGCGATTAGAACTGTTTATCAAGGAGATACTTATGTCGATATGAAATTAACAACATCTCTTGTTAATGAATTTGTTAATAACAACAACCAAGAACCTACTGATGGGTCTGATCCCTTTAAAATTTTATCAAAACGCGAATTAGAAATATTACCGTTGATAGCTAAAGGGTACGGTAATAAAGAAATTGCTGAAAAATTATTTGTTTCTGTAAAAACAGTAGAAGCACATAAAACACATATTATGAACAAATTAGGATTAAAAACAAAACCAGAATTAGTTGAATACGCTATGAAAAAGAAACTATTAGAATTTTAGAGCCCCTTATCGCTTTAGCGATTAGGGGCTCTTATGCATTAGCGAAGCTAAGGCGAACCGAAGAAGAAAATCGCTTTAGCGATTAGGGGCTCTTATGCATTAGCGAAGCTAAGGCGAACCGAAGAAAATCGCTTTAGCGATTAGGGGCTCTTATGCATTTAAAGAAATACTTTTTCTTTAGAAATTAGTATTTCTTACACATGAGTTCATCTCATGTGTTCCACTATAACCACTAGTATTTCCAACGCATGAAATTGTCTCATATATTCTAATAATAAATGCTTTTAATTTTACTGAACTCATTTATTTTTATAGGGGAAAAAGGTAAACAAATAAGGGATTACACTAATGTTCAATTTTTCACAAACATCTTAAAATATAGTTATAGTTAGTACTTTGCATAGAAGTAGTAACACTCACAATTATTAAATGATTTATTCATTAAAGTACTAAATAATTATAATTTATGAAGGTGAAGACATGGACAAAAGAAAAGGTGGTTTTCAACTAGGTTTACAAACGTTAAGTTTAGTAGTTGGATTTATGGCTTGGAGTATCATATCTCCTTTAATGCCTTACATATCACAAGATATTAAAATTCCAGCATCACAACTATCGATTATTTTAGCAATACCTGTAATTTTAGGATCCATTTTACGAGTTCCGTTTGGATATCTCACAAATATTATTGGAGCTAAATGGGTTTTCTTCTGTAGTTTCATAATACTATTATTCCCAATATTCTTTTTAGCTCAAGCTAAATCTCCGGGAATGCTAATGCTTTCAGGGTTCTTTTTAGGAGTAGGGGGCGCTATATTTTCAGTAGGTGTCACTTCCATTCCTAAATACTTCCCTAAAGAAAAAGTAGGGTTAGCAAATGGTATATACGGAATGGGGAACATAGGGACAGCAGTTTCATCATTCTTAGCACCACCTATTGCAGGCATTATCGGTTGGCAAACAACAGTAAGAATGTATTTAATATTTATTGCTTTATTTGCTATATTAATGTTTATTTTTGGTGATAATAAAGAAACAAAAGTTAAAGTACCTTTAGTGGCACAAACTAAAATATTAGCTAAAAATCCTAAATTATATTATACAAGCTTATGGTATTTTATAACATTTGGCTCATTTGTAGCATTTGGTCTATTCTTACCTAACTTTTTAGTTAATCATTTTGGTATTGATAAAGTAGATGCAGGAATTCGGTCAGGTATTTTTATCGCCTTAGCAACATTCCTTAGACCAATCGGAGGCATGCTTGGTGATAAATTAAATGCTGTTAAAGTATTAATTCTAGATTTCATTGCTATGATTATAGGCGCAGTAATCCTGGGCATTTCTTCTCACATTGTATTATTTACAATAGGTTGCTTATTAATTAGTATATGTGCAGGTATTGGTAACGGATTAATATTTAAACTTGTACCATCATACTTTTCAAAAGAAGCTGGGACAGCAAATGGTATCGTATCAATGATGGGTGGCTTAGGAGGATTCTTCCCACCAATAGTAATCACTTATGTATCTAGTATCACTGGTACAAGCCATCTCGCATTTATATTATTAGCAATATTTGCTATTATTGCTGTAATTACAATGTTTTTAGTTAATAAAAAAGACGCGAAAACAATTCATTAATAAAACAGACCTTGCTATGGTAAATCCATAACAAGGTCTATTATTTTATATTATGAAATTGAAATTGTTGTTGCATCTTCAGCTTCTTGCTGTTGTTTAGGCAAGCGTACGCTTAAAATGCCATTTTCAAATGTTGCTTTGATAAGAGACTTGTCTATATCCTCGAATTCAAATCTGCGCACTAATTCACCACTAGAACGTTCATTTAATTGCGTTTGTCCATTATGTGATTCAATATATTTATTAGCTTTAATAGTTAACGTATGTTGCTCAAAAGTTAATGAAATATCTTCTTTTTTCACACCTGCAAGTTCAGCTTCAATTAAGTAATGATCATTTTCATTATATAAATTAACAGGGAAAGCTTGAGATGAAAATTGATTGAATACTTGTTTACCTAAATCTCTGAATAAATCAGTTGGATCATTTTTCAAAAATGAATTATTAAAGAAGTCATTATTTGGCATATTATTAGCTCCTTTTACAGTTATAAATTAACTATATTTAATTGTAAATTCATTATATGAAGCGTTTGTTATGAGGTAAAGTAAAATGGATTATTAATAGAGTGATAATTCGTACTAGAGAATATAGAGAAAAGTTTACAAAACTTGATTTTATCAACGCATAAGAAAGGGATGAAAATGGGCAAGTTTACTTTTGCCTTTTTTCTCTATATAAGATTATTTTTCTGAGGATTTATCGAAGTTTTTAGAAACAAAAAGTTGAAGGTGGTTAACTAATTCCTTAGCTTCATTTACATCTATATCAAATTCGCCAAATACCTTTTGCGAAACTTCTGATAAAGGTTTTTTAATACTTTTACCTTGTTCTGTTAGTGAAATTTGAAGATTTCGTTCATCTTTTTCTTCACGAGTTCGAACAACGTAATTTTTCTTTTCTAATTTTTTTAGTAATGGTGTTAAAGTGCCTGAATCTAAGAAAACTCTATCACCTAAAGTTTTGATGTTAAGTTTCTCATCTTCTTCAATCGCCATTAGCACTATATAACCAGTGTACGTGAGTTCATATTCCTTTAAATAATTGGAATACTTTTTGATAATTTCTTTTGATGAAACATAGAATAAAAAGCACAATTGTTTGCTTAAATAACTATTTTCGACATACATTAAATCACTCCTTGTTAAGGTAACCATATTATGAAGTGTGTGACTTGTCAAGTGCCTATTTTGATAGTAAAGTTAAATTGCTTTTCATTTAAATATTAGAAAATCATAATTAAAGATTATTGATTTGAAAAATCCAATGACTTATAAAAAATAAGGAGTATATATAATGGAGAAAATCACTCAATTTGACGATGTATTAAAAGGAAGAAGATCAGTAAAAGTATTTGATACAGAACATAAAATCAGCCATGAAGAAATGGATGATATCATTCAAAAAGCAACAAAAGCACCATCTTCAGTGAATATGCAACCATGGAGATTAATAGTTGTAGATTCTGATGAAGGTAAGGAGAAAATATTACCATCTTTCGGTAAGAATTCGAGACAAGTCAATACTTCTTCAGCTATGATAATCATATTTGGAGACTTGAAAAATTATGAAAAAGCTGAACAGATATACGGTGACGCAGTAAGCAAGAATCATATGACAGAAGAAATTAAAGATAAGATGTTAAGTTGGGTATTGCCTCATTATAAAGGATTATCTAGAGAAGGTATGAAAGATATCGTTAATATTGATAGTAGTTTAATGGCAATGCAATTAATGCTTGTGGCTAAATCGCATGGCTACGATACTAATGCTATAGGCGGATTTGATAAAGCTAATATTGCGAATGTGTTAGGGATAGATAGCGATCGATTTGTACCAGTTGTAGCAATTGCTATAGGTAAAGGTGCACAAGAAGCCCATGAATCAGTACGTTTACCACTCGACGATGTAAGACAGTATCTTTAATTAACATATGAATCATCTTTGCATTATATCAATGAGTTAAGAATATTTTGTTACAAAATTTTTATAAGACTTTAAAAATGCATAAATTTCGTTCATACTAATTAAGATAAGGCAAAAGGAGTCTATAAAATGAGTAAGAAGCAGAAATTAATCAGAATTATTATTATATTAATTATTTCATTAGTGATTGCGTTTGCGTTTTTCTTCGCGCTTAAATCATATCAAGGTCACAAAAATATTGAAATGGTTGATAGTTATTTAAAAGAACACCATTTAAAAGATAAAGTTAAAAAACAAGAAACTCTTTATAGCGCTAAAAAGGGTGTTTATTATAAGGAAGTTATTTTTAAAGATGAACCTAAAATAACTTATGTCATTCAACCTATTAGTACTAGAAAAGGTGTTTTTGCCGAAGGTTTTGATACTGAAACTAAGAAAAGTATAAAAAGTGCTAAGCATAATTACTTTAATAAAAACTATAAACCTTCAAAATAATTGCAATAAGATGAGTTACCAAGTTGAAAAACATTTGGTAACTTTTTTATTTTGGGTATCAGTTAAAATTAAAGAATAGAAATGAAGAACCTTTAAAAATAAACATAGTAAACTACTCTTGATTCATAAAAGTTAAAACATTTCAATACAATTATTTATATTTGTTATATAAATAATTATAGCTATTTTTAACTTATCTGATATAATTAAGTGATGTCAGATGAAGGGGAGTTTGCAATATGGCTCTGTTTAAGAGAAAAATCAGTCTACCTGTGCAAGTATTAATTGCATTGGTTCTAGGTGTTGTCGTTGGACTTATATTATATGGAAATGAAGAAGCGGCTAACTACATAAAGCCATTTGGAGACATCTTTTTAAACTTAATTAAAATGATTGTTATTCCAGTTGTATTCTGTTCTTTAGCACTATCTATTTCGAACGTTGGGGAATCGAAAACTGTAGGTCGCTACGGATGGAAAACAATATTATACTTTGAAATTATAACAACAATCGCTATTGGTCTTGGATTAATTTTCGGAAACCTATTTAAACCAGGTTCTGGATTAGATCCATCAAAATTACCAAAGGGCGATATTTCTAAATATCAAACATCTGCACATGCTGCAGAACAAACTACATATGGTAATCATTTTATTGATACTATAGTAAACATTGTACCAACAAACTTTTTTGAAGCTTTAAACAAAGGTGAATTATTACCTATTATCTTTTTTGCTGTATTTTTCGGTTTAGGTTTAGCTGCCGTTGGCGAAAAAGCAGAACCAGTAAAATCTTTCTTAAGTGGAACTTTAGAAGCAGTTTTCTGGATGATTAATAAAATATTAAAATTAGCACCACTTGGTGTCTTTGCATTTATTTGTACAACAATCATTACATTCGGAGCATCAGCGTTACTTCCTTTACTAAAACTAGTATTAGTTGTAATTTTCGCAATGGTATTCTTTATAGTTGTAGTATTAGGAATTGTAGCTAGAATGTGTGGCATTAGTATTTTCTCTATTATGAAAATACTAAAAAGCGAAATACTTTTGGCTTTCTCAACTTCAAGTTCAGAAGCAGTATTACCAGTAATGATGAAAAAGATGGAAAGATTCGGTTCGCCGAAAGATATTACATCGTTTGTTATACCAATTGGTTATACATTTAACTTAGATGGATCAGCTTTATATCAATCTATAGCTGCATTATTCGTAGCACAAATGTATGGCATGCATTTAACATTAACTGAACAATTAGTTTTAATGTTAACGTTAATGCTTACATCAAAAGGTATGGCAGCAGTTCCAGGTACTTCAATCGTTGTGTTATTAACAACATTAGGTGCAATGGGATTACCAGCTCAAGGACTTGCTTTAATTATAGGGGTTGACCGTTTATTAGACATGGTACGTACAGTAGTTAACGTTATGGGTAACGCTTTATCTACAGTTGTCATTGCTAAATGGGAAAACGTTTATGATAAAAAACAAGGTCAAGAGTACTTAAAAACATTATAAAATAATAAATCTGACATTTTAGAGCCCCTTATCGCTTTAGCGATTAGGGGCTCTTATGCATTAGCAAAGCTAAGGCGAACCAAGAAGAAAATCGCTTTAGCGATTAGGGGCTCTTATGCATTTAAAGAAATACTTTTTCTTTAGAAATTAGTATTTCTTACACATGAGTTCACCTCATGTGTTCCATTAATAAACACCATAGATTAAAAGTGACTAATTAATTCAGGAGAGTAACTATATATCCTTTAAGCAGTAGCGAAAGCTACTGTGACCCTTAAAAGTACTTCCATTTTAATGGTTAGAGGCAGTGGTTGATAGATTATAACTTAACATATTCGTTCGTATAACATAAAAAAGAAGCAAGTCATTATCGACTTGCTTCTTTTAAAATTACATATGCATATCGCCCATATCATGGATTTGAGTCATTAATCCATGTGGTACATCATCATGATCTACTTTTTTAACACTAGCAATTTTGCCAGATTTTTCATTTTTAGTAATTCTTACGAAATCCTCTTTTTTAACAGATACATCAGCATCTGATGGAAGTTTAACGTTCTTTTCGATTTTTTCGTCTTTTTCACTAATCATTTTATCAATTGTTGTACCATTCTTCATTACGCCATAATATGTTTCTTTTTTACCGCCTGCCATCATAGCAATAACTAAAACAATACATATAATGACCATGATTGCAATAAGGCTATAAGCGAGTCCTTTTTTACCTTTCATTTAGCAAAATCTCCTTTGATATTGTTTATCTATCTACTATTTTATTTATACAGAAAAATAGAGTGATTTGCAATTAAATTTAAAATATAAGTGGATATTATAATTTGAAATTTTCATCAAATATACGAATTTGTATCACATCAAAAAATCCCAACTTATTTAAGTTGAGATTAATCATTCATTTATAACTCAATTGTGAAGGGTGTGTCTAAATCTTTGTCGTTCATCAATTTAATTGATTTAGGATTTACTTTTAATACACATAATTCAGGGTCTTTACTAGAATCGAAAAATGATTTATCTTGAGTTTCCCATAACCAGTCAATTGTTTTTTCATCTTTAACAACTTCAATAGTTGCATCGATTTCAACAAAACTATTGTTAGTCGTTTCGTTATAGCCTAATAAAATATAAGCATAAGGATTGTCTTCAATTTCTTCAACCTTTATAGAATTAATATTTGTCTTAGTATATAGTGTCAATTCATCATTATAGAATACCATATATCTACTATTAGGTTTATTATTATAAGCGGTTGATAATACACCCACTTTTGAATGGTCTAATACATTTTCAATTGCTTCAGTTGCTTTTTGATTATCCAATCCTATCATCTCCTTAATACTAAATATATCCTTAATCAGAGATTGTTAAACTTATGACAACATCATTCTACAATCGATGGCTAAATAGGTTTGAAACATACATATTTTACTTCATCATGTTTGAGAACAACATTAACATCTTGATTATCATTTTCTTGAATAAATAGTTCTGTTTTTGGATGATTGCATTGATCCAATTGATTAATAATATCTTTATCAAGAAATAGTTGTTCTTTAGTTTGTGGTAATAAATTATCTATTGTCCCATGCTCACTATTCAAAGTTTGAACTATTGTCAATGAATGTGATTTCAATGTGTTTTTGAAAATAAATTTTTGTTGACTATCAGATAAATAACGATCGTTTATTTTATTAAATAATATGAAGTGATAATTGCCATCTTTACGACTCATAATGTAGTTATTACAAATTTGTAATTCTTCATTTACAAAAGGGTGAGTCATTTTATAAATGTGAATTAGAGGTAATGCATTACCGAATTCATTAAATAATGACAAGTACTTCGTTTCGTCTGCAATGAGTTGGTAACTAATACCACCACCATAGCGTAGTAAAGCAATGATATGACAAACTAAATCAGCTAGTTGTAAAGGATTAGAACTATTGCTAGCATATTTGAAACATTTCAAAGATAAATAATCATACACAAAATGAGTGGAGTCTATGCCTGAATCTAAAATGAACTGCTTATAATTTTCAAAATGTGTCGTCGAATGATTATATGTTCTTCTTTTATTAATTAAAGATAATTTCGTTTCAATATTTTCAATATCAATTAAATAGTAATCAAAATTAAGTCTTTTTAAAGTATCGTATGTTTTTTCTACAGTCTGATTTTGACGTAATAGGCCGTCTACAGTCATACCATATTGGATATCTTTATTTTTATTTTTAATTTTTAAATGACAAAGATGTATATCTTGTGTAGACATTTTAGACGAATCAAAAATAAGCATTAATTTTACGACTTTTTTATTTAATTTATAGTCATTATGTCCTTGTAAAAACTTCAAAATAAATTGATTAACTACATTAAATTGATTTGTAGATTTAATTTTTATTGCTAAACCAATATGTCTCTCAAATAATTTATCAAGGCATCTATGTAACAAATGATAGTTAATTTGATTAGAAGTTACGTCGCTAACATTTTCAATAAGAATGACTGGTTCAGGTAAAAATGAAAAATCAATATCAAAATACTCATTGAACGTAAAATGAAATAATTCATTAAAATTATCAAGTCTAATAAATGCTTTTGAGGGTTTGGAATAATCTTTAGGATCAAAGTTATCTATATTGATTTCAGTAATCTCTGTAGCTAATTGATTATTAAAATCAAAATGATTAATTAATGGTAAAAAAGGTGAATAATCCTTATCTTCTATATTTAAATGAGGCAAAGTATCCATTTTGACTATATAAGAGCGATACTGTTTTGGGCTAAAATTCAAATAGTTTTTAAACTGATTTGTAAAATTAGTATGGCTACTAAACCCAGATTCTTCTGATATAGTGTTAATTGATAAATTAGTAGTCATTAATAGTTTAATAGCATGACGAATTTTCAAACTTGTATAGTAATCTTTAAAATTCATATTTAAATAACGTATAAATAAATTTGAACAATAAGATTCTGAAATACTACTATTTATAGCGACATCTTTTAAAGAAATAGTTTGAGTTATTCTATCTTGAAGAAAAAGTAAACACTCTGAAAACAAAGTATTACTAATTGACATATTGGGGATATAATCAACATCGTATTTTATAACTGCTTCTTTATACAAGGTCTGAATTACTTTGGAACAAAGTTGATGATCAACCGTTTGGTCCTCTGAATATTGTTGTATAGTTTGTAGAATAAGCGTTTTGATATAACCACTAGATTGTAATAAATGTCTATCGAAATAGCACTGGAAAAAGTCGTCATCTTCTACATAAAAATAAAAGATCGGAATCGTTAATTGTACTATATTATGAGCATTTTCAACTTCAAATATGTCACCATGATTAATTATAGCAATGTGTGCATCTAAATCTTTAACTTCTCCGTTGATTTTAATGTTCAAGTCATTAGTTAATGAAAATAAGATGATGACTTTATTAATATTACGAAATGGCTTGGTGCTGTACTGATGAAAAAGGTTTAGGTTACATGTCATATGATATTACGAAGCTCCTCTATGTTTGTTTTGAAAATCTAAAAAAATCATCACTTATAAATTGTTTGCATTGAATAGTTTTTATGATATTCAATGTCTGTGGCATTTAATACGCGATTAAATAATAATTGATATTATAATAGATTCGCCTTCAAATAGTAATAGTTAAAAATAAAGTTCATAGTAAAAATTTTGTGAAAACGCAGCCATTTTTGTATTGTTTGCAACATAAAAGGAGTTTTAGAAATATAGTATTGTATATTTGGAAATTTTCAATAGCGTGTAATCTCATTTTTTAGTACATAATAAATATAGATTCCAATCCAAAAGAAATTTTAAAAAACTTAAATTGATTAAGGGTTGTAATCTATGGTATTAAATGTACGTTATATACACAACTTAGATATAACAACAAAAAGAGAGAGACAACATAGAATCACATATACCATATTTAGTGAATAAAAATTGATTAACTTAACATTAGTATAAACAACAAGGATTATATTCATACTTTAAATATTTTTACTAACACATTAGCAACTAGTAATTAGACATCATGAAACAATGTTGAATATATGAAGCAATGACAACAAGAATCAACAACATATTTCATATTTGGTAGAAATATTTAAACGACATCCAATGAATAACCATCTTCTGAAAATTAAAGTATGATGAAACATCAATATTTAAGTAGCGATTTTTAAAAACATTAATTTGAAATACTCCCCCCGAAGTACTAACAAATTAAATGAAGCATGACAATTCGTTTCACTGGATGTAAAAATAAGTCCTTTATATTGTTTATAATTATTTAGTGATACAACTTAGAATTAATCTTTCTTCAGACATTTATAATAATGTACATTTAATGAGTCAATAAAGGTTTATTACCTTTACCTATAAAAAAGACAAACCACTTATAAAAGTGTGGTTTGTCTTTTTTATGCTTTTAATACTGAGCTTTCTTTTAAATATTGAACATCATATTGATACGCTAAAAATCTTAAAAATGATAATAAATCTTCTATTGGAATATCTTGATGTTTAAATTGATGCTTTAATTTTGTAGCAGTTTCCTTTTCTTCTTCTGTAGCTAACTTTTTGAAATATCCCCACATATGATCGTAAGCATTCATAACACTTCCTTGACTAGGGGTTATTTGAATTGCCTCTTTTATCACTAGATTAATTTCATTATATGAGGGATTATGTTTAAGTCTTTCACGTATGGCATTGTAATGGCTTTGACTATGGAGTAATACACGATATTTCTCTTCACGCCATAATTTTTCGATATATCCACGTTCTTTCAATAAACTAACTCCTTTCAATTTTAATTATTTATATTCTTATACCCATTTGAAGAGTAAATTAATATAAGTTAATTAACTGTCATGACAACGATTAAATTTAAAACTTTATTGAATGAGGTTGATTTAATTATTGCAACCGTTTACAATAAAGTTAGTAATTTTGGAACTGGTTCCAAAAAATTGGGAGGGTTTATACAAATGAACTATAAACAATCAGCAGAAGATATATTAACTGCAATAGGTGGAGAAGAGAATTTAGATTCAATGGCGCATTGTGCGACGAGACTTAGATTAATATTAAATGATGAAAGTAAAGTAGATGAAGACGCATTATCTAAAATGGATGTCGTTAAAGGAACATTCTCAACTGGTGGTCAATACCAAATTATTATTGGGTCAGGGACTGTAAATAAAGTATTTAACGAAATGGAGAATATTACTGGTAAAGAAGCGTCTACAACTTCTGAAGTAAAAGAGAAGTCAACTAAACATATGAATCCATTACAACGCTTTGTGAAAATGTTATCTGATATCTTTGTTCCGATTATTCCAGCAATCGTTGCCGGTGGTTTGTTGATGGGTCTAAACAATTTATTAACTGCTAAGGACTTATTTTATGATGGCAAATCTTTGATTGAAGTTCATGATCAATTTGCTGGATTAGCAGAGATGATTAATATTTTTGCCAATGCACCATTTACATTATTGCCGATTTTAATTGGATTTAGTGCAGCAAAACGATTTGGCGGTAATGCATACTTAGGCGCAGCACTTGGTATGATATTAGTACATCCAAGTTTGATGAGTGCTTATGATTTTCCGAAAGCATTAGAAGCGGGTAAATCAATTCCATATTGGGATGTATTTGGATTACATATTAATCAAGTAGGTTACCAAGGACAAGTTTTACCTATGTTAGTGGCAGCTTATATATTAGCTACTATTGAGAAATGGCTTCGCAAAGTCATACCAACAGTATTAGATAATTTAGTAACACCACTATTATCAATCTTTGTAACAGCATTTATTACATTCTTATTTGTTGGTCCTATTACAAGACAATTAGGATACTGGTTATCAGATGGCTTAACATGGCTTTACGAATTTGGTGGTGCAATAGGCGGATTAATCTTTGGTTTATTATATGCACCAATCGTTATCACTGGTATGCATCATAGTTTCATTGCAGTAGAAACAACATTAATTGCTGACCAGGCTAAAACTGGTGGTTCATTTATCTTCCCAATTGCTACCATGTCAAATATCGCTCAGGGTGGTGCAGCGTTAGCGTCATTCTTTATTATTAAAAATAATAAAAAATTAAAAGGTGTTGCATCAGCTGCAGGTATTTCAGCAGTTTTAGGTATTACGGAACCAGCGATGTTCGGTGTGAATCTTAAATTAAGATACCCATTCATAGGTGCTATTATAGGATCAGGTCTTGGTGCAGCGTATATTTCATTCTTTAAAGTTAAAGCAATAGCTTTAGGTACAGCAGGTATACCTGGATTTATATCAATCAATCCAAACCATGGTGGCTGGCTACATTACCTCATAGGAATGGTAATAGCATTTGTCGTTTCAGTTCTTGTGACATTTGTTCTATCTAAAAGAAATAAATATAAAGAAGTTCAATAAAATAGGTTATAAAAAAGACAACTCGTTAATTTACTTTGATGATATCTATTAAATTATACGGAAGGCCTTATTCTTTAAAAGTATTATAATGTAAAATTACACACAAAATACGTAGTATTTATGGCGAGACTCCCGAGGGAACAGTACTAGTTGAAGACTCTAGAAATACTCACAGATTTATCTGTGCCGTATTTCTGGCTGAAACTGTACCATGGGAAGGGACCCAACACAGAGAAACTGATTAAATCAGTTTCTACAAGCAAAGCAAGTTGGGCAAAGAGAGCCATACAATACGAAGTATTGGGTATAAAGAAAGCACTAAGATGATTAAAATAAATCGTCTTAGTGCTATTATTTTGGGATTTATGTCCCAAGTGATTTTTTAAATTTTGTTATAGCTATAGCTTTTGTTTTCGCCATAAATAAACACTGACGATTGCAACAAGAATAAGAGAAATAACGACAACGATAATCCAAGAAATGTAACTATGATCACTTAGTGGTAATGGTACATTCATTCCAAAGAAACTAAATACCAGTGTAGGTAGGGTTAATAATACAGTAAACATAGTTAATGTTTTCATAATCGTATTCATATCATTAGATAATAATGACGCATAAGAAGTTGTAATACTTTCTAAGATACGTTGATGTAGTTCGGTTGTTTCAATTGCTTGGTTATTTTCTATAATTAAATCTTCTAGTAATTCTTCATCATCTTCAAAACGTTTAATAGCAGGTAAACGGAATAACTTTTTAATTATTGTATCGTTACCCTTCAAAGCTGCTAAGAAGTATACCAAACTTTTCTCGACTTCCATTAGTTTGAAAAGTTGCTTATTAGTAATATTATTTTTCAATTCTCTTTCGATACGAATACGTGATTTATTCAATAATCTTAAATTTCTATTATAATGATTCGCAATCGTTGTTAAGATTTCTAGTGCAAAGCGACTATGAAACTTCAGATTAATATTGTCTTGTCTAGAGAAGTTCTCTAAAAATTCATTTTCAGCGTCACAAATAGTCATTACGATACCATTACCAATGACTATGCCTAATGGAATAGTAATAAAGGATAGGACACTGCGATTTGTTGAATTAACTAGAGGTAAGTCGATAATAATCAGTGAGTATCCAGTATCTTCGTCATACTCAATACGAGCACTTTCTTCTGAGTCGAGTGGATCTCGAATAAAGTCTTCTGGTAAATTATAATATTCCATTAAATGTTCTATTTCTTCTCTATCAGGTTCAACTACATTAATCCACAATGCTTGTTGATCAAGAGTCGTTTCGATAATTTCATTATTAATTTGATTTGAATGTTTATATGCAGTGATCATTTGTAAAAGTCCTTTCACAAGCTTTTTAACTTCAAACGCATCACAATATTTTACGAGCAATGTGTTTAACGAGACTGATTGTATTTTTGTTCTGCCATAATTCGTAACGGACCATAATAAATAATTTTGAAAATATGAGTGACAAGGTCATCAACAGAAATACGATTAGAATCTAATACCCAATATCTGATAATTGAGATTGTGGCACCTGACACATAACTATGAAAATACATTTCTGGTATGCCTTCAATTTCATTATTAATACTGATCTGATTCTTCATATTATATTGTATCAGGTCGCTTATTTTTTCTTCTAAACGACTTTTTCGTTCCAAATTAAGAATCGTATTATAAAAGTCTAGATTATCATATACATGTTGAATGATGTTTCGCAATACTTTATCTATAAATAGTGTCGAAATCATTTCAACATTTTCACCTTCAATTTCTGAAAAGGTGGTGAATTTAGATATTTGAGCAATACATTCGTCTTCCATATCGGTTAATAATAAATATTTATCTTCATAATGTAAATAGAATGTACCTCGATTTATATCAGCTTTATCTGCAATGTCTTGCACTGTAATATTTTCAATATTTTGTTCCTTTAATAATTGTATAAAGGCATGCTTTATTGCTGATTTTGTTTTACGGACGTTTTACGGACACGTCGATCTTCCTTCAAAAATGTAAAACCTCCCATAATTAATAGACAATATACACCGAAGTGTTCAATAAAAGACGTTTTTCTATTAATTGATTGTTGTTTATTTATTTAAACTCATTATAATTGTAAAAGTGATAAATGTTCAACAAATTGTTGAATTGTTTCAAGGGAGGAAAAAAAAGTTATGAATATATTTAAAAGTAAATTATTATGGTTGACGCCTATAGCAATCATTTTAATATTAATGATTTTCGCGGTTGCATTTTACCCAGCGTTTAATCCTAAACCAAAAGATATGCCAATTGCTATCGTAAATCACGATGAAGGTACTTCTATTCAAGGTAAGAAAACAAATATTGGTGATAAATTAGAAGATAAACTATTAGATAGCGATTCTGACGCTGTTAAATGGGTTAAAGTAGACAGTGAAAAAGACGCTAAAAAAGGTATGGAAAAAGAGAAATATTATGGGGCTGCAATTTTTGAAAATGACTTTTCAAAAAATGCTATGAGTAAAACTCAAAAAGTCGTAATGGATAGTAAAAAATCTGAAATGCAAGATAAAGTAAAATCAGGTGAAATTCCAGCTCAACAAGCACAACAAATGGCTAAAAAAATGGGCAACCAAAAAGTTGACGTTAAAAAAGCACAATTTAAAACAATTGTAAGTGAAGGAACAAGTTTACAAGGTTCTCAAATGGCTAGTAGCGTATTGTCAGGTATGGGTGACAATATTAATAATCAAATTACAAAACAAAGTCTTCAAACATTAGAAAAACAAAATGTTAAAGTTGATGCAAAAGATATTAACGCTGTAACTAATCCAGTTAAAATCAATAACGATAAAATTAATGAAGTTAAAGATCACCAAGGTGGCGGTAATGCATCATTCTTAATGTTCATGCCAGTTTGGATGGGTTCTATTGTTGCATCAATCTTATTATTCTTTGCATTTAGAACTAGTAATAACGTTAAAATTGCACATCGTTTAATTGCGTCTGTAGCACAAATGATATTTACAGCTATTACAGCATTTGCTGGTAGTTTCGCATATGTATATTTCATGAAAGGTGCGTTAGATTTCCATTTTGATCATCCAAATAGAGTTTCTATATTTGTAGCATTAGCTATTATGGGATTCGTTGGATTAATTCTTGGAACAATGACATGGTTAGGTATGAAATCAGTACCAATCTTCTTCATTGCAATGTTCTTTAGTATGCAATTAGTAATGTTACCAAAACAAATGCTACCTGAGTTCTATCAAAAATATATTTATGATTGGAACCCATTTGCACATTACTCAACAAGCTTAAAAGAAATTATCTATATGAATCATCATCTAGAGTTAAATACAACAATGTGGATGCTTATTGGATTCATGATTTTCGGAGTAGTATCAAGCTTATTAGCAGCAGCTCTTAGAAAACATAGTAACAAACGTACTGAAATTCCAGCATAATATAGCACGATAAATTTCAATAACTGTCGATAAGATATATGTCTTATCGGCAGTTTTTTTGTGTAAATAAATGTTAATAAAACATGTATTCGTTACTCAGTAATGTATATATTGAATCAAAGAAAAAGGCAATTTCTATATTTTTCAATAGAAATTGCCTTTTATCCTTTGTCTCAAAACTTAATGTCTCAGACACTTCAATTTTGAATACGATTAAAGTGCTGTGTAACCACCGTCAACAGTAATAACTGAACCAGTAACGAATGATGATGCATCTGAAGCTAAGTATAGTGCTGCACCTTGTAATTCTTCTGGTACACCTGGACGATTCATAGGAGTCATATTCATCCAAGTATCAATCATATCTCCGCCTTTAGCGAAATAATCTTTAGTTAATTCTGTTTTCATATATCCTGGTGCAATTGTATTTACACGAATATTATGTTTAGCCCATTCATTTGCTAAACTTTTAGTAAGCATAATTACAGCTGCTTTAGAAGTATTATATGCTGCTTGTGGTTGTGGTGTGTTTACAATAACACCTGACATTGAAGATGTATTAACAATAACACCACTCTTTTGTTCACGGAAGACTTCACCAACAGCATTTGTAACTAGTACCATACTGTTTAAGTTAACATCCATTGTTTTTTTCCAACGTTCATATGGCATATCTTCAAAATCAACATGTTCATTAATACCTGCATTATTGAACAAGATATCAATATGACCAAATGTATCCATTGTTTCTTTTACCATGTCGTTTACTTGATCAACATTTGTTATATCTACTTTGCATGCAATGGCTTTATTTCCTGTTTCTTCTTCAAATTCTTTAGCAGTTTGTTGTCCAACTTCTAAATTCATATCTGCAATTACAAGATTAGCACCTGCTTCAGCTAAAGCTTTTCCCATAGATTTACCTAAACCAGAAGCTCCTCCTGTTACGATAGCTACTTTATTTTCTAATTTGAATTTATCTAATACTGACATTTAATCCATCTCCTTATGTTTATGTATGTATCCATTTTAAAATAAGATATATGAAATTCCTAGTGCAAACGCTTACTTTTATAAATTTTTATTTTCATATTACATTTTTTAAATAATAAGGTCACCATAGAAACATAAATGAATGCTCATTTGTATTCAACTGCTACTTAAAAACACTATTTAATTGGTGTCTTCATATAATTACTACTCTTGAAATTTATATAAAATAAAACAACCTGGGACAATTAATGTCTCAGGCTATAATTTTAAATTCATTCATCTTCATTTTTATTATATGTAGCTTTAGCTAATTCTATAAACATATGTGCAGCTTTAGACAAGTGATTAAATTTATCACTTTTATATGCCACTACAACTTGATTAAAATAGCTTGGGTTTTCTAATTTAATACTTAACCCTTCAAAATGTTTACTACTGTTTTTAACGCTTTCTGGTACATAAGTAATCCCTAAACCTTCATTTACCAATCTTAATGCATTATCAATGCTAATCGTTTCCATAGCAATATTGGGTTCAAGCTCATTGTCTTCTAATATTTGATTAGTGATTTTACGCAAAGCCATATTCGGTTTTAACAATATAAAATTATCATTTACTAGTTCTTGATGAATTTCAAAAATTGATTTGTTTTTGTAATTATCATTTGTAATTAATGAATGATTGGATGGAATCATCAAATATATGGGTTCTTTAGATAGAGTTTCAAACTGGAATACACCTTGATAAAAAGGCAAAATCGTAATTGCTATATCAATCTTATTATCAATAAGTAATTGCTCAATTCGATGAGCTGATTCTTCTATTAACTTTAATTCGATACCTGGATATTCTTTTATAAATTCTGGCAATATCTTATATAATGCATGGGCTGCTAGTATAGGATTAATTCCTATGACTAAACGACCTTTTTTTAATCCAGAAATCATTTGTAATTCCGATTTCATTTCATCATACGTATATTTAATTTGATTCATATATTCTATATAACGTTCCCCAGCGTACGTTAAAGTAATTGGATTTTTCTCTCTATTTAATAACTCTGTGCCTAAGTCAGTTTCTAATTCCTTAATAAACTTACTTAAATACGGCTGTGAAATGTATAAATATTTTGCTGCTTGGGAAATACTACCAAATCTATTGATTTCCTCTAAATATTTACTTGATCTTGTGTTTATCATTTAGACACTCTTTCCTCTATATAACCTTTTAGTTATAGTTTTTATACCTAAAACAATCTTTTACAAAACCTAATTTTGGGTTGATAATATTAATTGTCATCAAATAGACAAAAATTAAACTTGAAATTCTACTTTAAGGGAGGGCCAATATGGAAATCATCGGTACAATTGGTATTATTATCGGGATATTATTCATTATCTATTTCTCAATGAATGGATATTCTATTTTAATAGTAGGTCCAATTGCTTCAATTATTGTTATTTTAACAAACGGTTTACCTTTCTTTAATTCCTTAATTGGAACTAAAGAATCATATATTACTGGATTGGCTCAATTTATTATTAGTTTCTTTGGCGTGTTCTTACTTGGTTCATTACTTGCAAAATACATGGATCAAAGTGGCGCAGCACATTCTATCGCCTCTAAAATAATTAGTAAAATTGGTACTAGCAATCCATATTCTATATTAGTTTCTATATTTTTAATCACTGCAATTTTAACATACGGAGGCATTAGCTTATTCGTGGTTGTCTTCGTTATCGTGCCTTTAGCAAAACCTTTATTCAAACAATTGAATATTGCATGGAATTTGATTTGTATTCCTATCATGTTAGGTTTAGGAACATTTACTATGACAATGTTACCAGGTACACCTTCAGTACAAAATGTTGTACCAACTAAATATTTGGGTACAACATTAACAGCAGCACCTTTATTAGGAATCATTGGAACAATCGTTGCCATAGTATTTGGTTTATGGTACATGAAACATGCATTAAATAAAAGTCTTGCAAAAGGTGAAACTTTTGATGATTTTAATACGAGTAATTTAGATTTAGAAAATGAAGAAAAATCTACACCTAATTTTTATCTAAGTATTTTACCTATCGTTGTGTTAATTATTATCAATATTATTGGTAGTATATTAAAAATTGATAACGTTATTCTTATTAGTTTAGCTATTTCAATTATTTTATCTGCCATTTTATTCCATAAACACATCAATATCCATAGAGAAGTTATTAACGAAGGTGCTGGTAGTTCAGTAACACCAATGTTCTTAACTGCTTCTGCAATTGCATTTGGTACAGTAGTTACTTTAGCACCAGGATTTTCAAGTATTAAATCTTTAATATTAAATATACCAGGAAATCCATTAATAAGTTTATCTGTAGCTTCTGCGTTATTCGGTATTATAACAGGTTCTGCTTCAGGTTCATTAGGTATTGTCATGCAAGCATTTGGTAAACAGTATGTTGATATGGGTATTGACCCTGATACAATTCACAGAGTTGCAGTAATGTCTTCTTCTGTATTTACTGTTATGCCACATACTGGTGTTGTATTAACACTATTCGCATTGACAGGTTTAAATCACAAAAATGGCTTTAAATATTTATTTATTACTAATACGGGTGCCAATTTATTAGCGCTTATTGTTGTAATCATCGCATCCGCATTTATATAAACATTTTAGGAGGAATTTAATATGACTAGAAACGTAATTGTAACAGGTTCAGGACAAGGAATTGGCTACGCAATCGCACAAGGATTTGATAAACAAGGCGATCGTGTATTTATCTTTGATATGAGTAAAGATGCAGCTGAAAAAGCAGCAGACTCATTAGAAAATGGTGTAGCTTATCAAGTTGACGTAACAGATGAAGAAGTTATTAAATCTGCTATCGCTGACATTAGAAGTAAATATGGTGAAATTGATGTATTAGTTAATAACGCAGGTATCCAATTTATTTCTAAAGTTGAAGACTTCCCATTAGAAAAATGGAACCAAGTATTAGGTGTTATTCAAACAGGTACATTCTTAATGACAAAACATACAATCCCAAGTATGAAACAACAAGAAAAAGGACGTATCATCACTATTTCTTCAGCACATGGTGAAATGGCAGACCCATTCAAATCTGCATATGTAGCTTCAAAATTTGCTCAAATCGGATTTGCTAAAACTGTAGCACTAGAAACTGTTAAATTTGGTATTACATCAAATGCAGTTTTACCAGGACCAGTTCGTACTAAATTAATTGAAAATCAACTTGCTAACTTAGCAGAACAAGATAATTCAACAGAACAAGAAGCTATGGAAAAATATATCACTGGTAAAATGCCAATGAATCGTTTATTAGAACCACATGAAATTGCTGATACTGTTCTATTCTTAGCTTCTGATGGTGCTTCAGCTATTACTGGTGAAACTATTAGTGTATCTGGTGGCTCTAACGCATAATTCATTATTTCAAAATCTATAGAAAGAAGGAATAAATATGAGTAATTTAAAAGAACAATTAATTGGAACATGGGCATTAGTTAATTATCAAGATGAAGATGAAAATGGTAATATCTTCTATCCTTTAGGTAAAGATGCAACTGGTTTTATTATGTATAATCCAGATGGTTATATGTCAGCTCAATTAATGCAACAAGGTAGATCTGCTTATGCTTCTGGTGACTTACACACTGGTACAAAAGATGAAATGGCAGAAGCTGCACATGGTTATGTTGCTTACTCAGGTAAATATGAATTAGATGAAGAAAATTCAACAGTTTATCACACTATGGAAGTAAGTATGAACCCAACTTGGTTAGGCGATACACAACCACGTTTATTCGAACTTGAAGGTGACACTTTAAGCATTGTTAATGGTAATGTGCCAAACCAAAAATTAGTTTGGAAACGTGTTAATCACTAATTAAATATTGTAATTTTTAAAAGGTCTAAGACATTATGTTATCAGACTAATAAAGAAGGTAATTTCTATTACAAATGATATAGAGATTACCTTCTTTATATTTTAAAATAAACGATAAATAATCAGAAAATTAGAACTTTAATATATCGGTTGTAATTTTTGAAAACCGTGTTAATATATTCATTAGATATCTAACTAAATGAGGTGAAGCGATGGAAGTGACATATCAATTTCTATTAAGAAGCTTAGCGCATGAGATGAAGAATTATGCAGATCGACGATTAGATGATTTTGGAATTACACAAGAACAAAGTCATACATTAGGATATATATATCGTTATCAAGAAAAAGGTATATCGCAAAAAGAATTAATGGAATTCTTTGGTAGAAAAGGTTCAACGGTCAGCAGTATAATAAAAAATCTAGAAGCAAATCATTTAGTTTTTAGGAAAGTTAATCCAGAAGATACACGTAGTAAAATTTTGAAATTAACGGACGAAGGTCTAGAACTAGTAGAATCTTTTACTAAAGTATTTGATGAAATTGAAGAAAGATTACTATTAAATATCTCAGATGAAGATCAACTGAAATTTAAAGAAATTATAGAACAAATGATGAAAAACTTGAAATAATGTGTGGTTATTATTTAGAGTAATAGCCACTATATTTTTCGATATATAGTTAGAAATCTAACTGTTAGCCATCTAATTAAAAGGGAGTAAGAATAATGAAAGACGAACAATTGTATTTTTTTGAAAAAGCACCAATATTTAAAGCAATGATGCATTTCTCATTACCAATGATGATAGGAAGTTTATTAAGTGTAATTTATGGGATTTTAAATGTATATTTCATAGGATTTTTAGATGATAGCCATATGATTTCAGCAATATCACTAACATTACCAATATTTGCTGCATTAATGGGATTCGGTAATCTATTTGGTGTAGGGGGTGGAACTTATATTTCACGATTATTAGGAGCCAAAGATTACAGTAAAAGTAAATACGTTAGTAGCTTTTCAATGTATGGAGGATTATTACTTGGCGTCATTATTGCATTAGTGACATTACCGTTTACTGATCAAATTGCACAAGTTTTAGGAGCACACGGTGAAACAATCAAATTTACAAGTGATTATTTAAGAATTATGTTCTTAAGTTCCCCATTTGTTATTTTATTCTTTATTTTAGAACAATTTGCACGTGCAGTGGGAGCACCAATAGTTTCTATGGTAGGAATGTTAGCAAGTGTTGTATTAAATATGATTTTAGATCCGATTTTTATTTTCGGTTTTGATTTAAATGTAGTTGGTGCTGCTTTAGGTACTGCAATTTCAAACTTAGTAGCTGCAATATTCTTTATTCTTTATTTTATGAAAAAAATTGAATCACTTTCTGTAAATGTTAAATTTGTTAAACCAAATAAAGAAATGATGGCAGAAATTTTCAAAATTGGTATTCCAGCTTTCTTAATGGTTGTACTTATGGGTGTAACTGGATTAGTATTGAATTTGTTTTTAGCTAATTATGGTAACTATGCTATTGCCAGTTATGGTATTCAATTTAGATTAGTACAATTTCCAGAACTAATTATTATGGGATTAAGTGAAGGCGTTGTACCTTTGATTGCTTATAATTTTGTTGCTAATAAATCAAGAATGAAAGATACGGTTAAAGCTGTTATCATTTCTATCTTTGCGATTTTTGCAGTAAGTATGATTATAGTATTTGTGTTTGGTCACCAAATCATTCAATTATTTAGTACAGATCCACACATCGTTGATCTTGCTACATTCATGTTACAAGTGACAATGACATCTTTATTATTAAATGGTATTGGTTTCTTATTCACTGGTATGTTACAAGCGACTGGACAAGGTCGCGGTGCAACAATTATGGCTATTTTACAAGGTACAGTAATCATTCCAGTATTATTTGTCATGAATAGTTTGTTTGGTTTAACAGGGGTAGTATGGTCACTATTAATTGCAGAAACATTATGTGCTTTAGCAGCGATGTTAATCGTTTACTTATTAAGAAATAAATTAACAGTTGATAAAGAAGCTTTATTAGAAGAATAATTGTAAATAAAGGGACAATCATTATTATTAAAATGATGGTTGTCCTTTTTCTTTTGTGACTAAATAATGAACAATTTTCAATATTATTGTGAATTAAAGTAGTAATCGTTATGATGTAATATGGAATAATTTACGAGTTATTTAGATAAGGGGGGTTCGATGGTACATATTAATAAGTACCCTAAGATTATTATTGCCGTAATGGTGATGTTTTTTCTTTCTTTGTTACCTTCCATGATGAATCAAGCTTCAGCTCATGCAACATTAGAAAAGACGAATCCTAAGCAAGATGGCGTTGTAAAACAAATGCCTGAAGAAATTGAATTAGAATTTAATGAACCAGTAAATTCGAAGTATTCCAATATCACTTTATATAATGATGAAGGTAAGGAATTAGGTAAAGTTAAGCCATCAACATCTGGCTGGGCAAAAACTTTAACGTTTTCACCAGATAAAGTTGGTAAAGGTACGCATACTATTAAATGGCAAGCCATCTCAGCTGACGGGCATGAAGTAGGAGATTAATTTGAATTTTCGGTAGGTAAAGTAACTGCCAAAGATATAGATACATCTAGCGCTTTTTATGCAGAACCAAGTTTTTGGTTTGGAGTAATGAGATATATTGCTGAAGGAACAACCATTATTTTAGTAGGTCTGTTTTGGTTAAACGGTATTGCTAAACGTCGGCAATTACATTCATTTGAATTATTTCCTAAACAAATGAGTATTTCATTTATGATGATAATGGCGTATATAATGGCATTATTGTTATACATGATGACATTAACCTCAGATGTTGTAGATGCTATATTATCACTTAAAATTGATGTTTTAATGCAATTTCCATTTATTTTAAGTTCAATTGCAATGATAGTATTATATGCTTTGATTATAATTAGAAATATGGATCGAATTTGGTATTGGCTAGTTTCAATAGTAATGATACTAACAATAAGTATGTCTGGTCATGCGTGGTCTCAATCAATTCCAATTTGGTCTATCGCAATTAGAACGATACATATTGCAGGTATGACATTATGGTTAGGTGCACTTGCATATCTTGTTTGGTATATGGTGAATAACAATTCATCTGAGCGGTTAAAAAATATACGTTCAATGCTATTTAAGGTGAATACTATTGCTGTTGCAATGATAATTATTTCAGGTGTGTTAATGGCTATTGATGAAACGAATATTTTAGCAATTTGGTCCAACATGCAAACATGGACAATACTAATACTTGTAAAAGTCATTGGTACATTAATAATGATGGCTTTAGGTTTATATCAAACCACGAAAGCTTTAGGTAAACGTCAACAAGTTAATAAAGTGACGTTAATAATAGAATTAATTATAGGAATCATACTTATATTCGTAGGTGTGATAATGAGTCAAATCAATATACCAGGTTAAGGAGCCGAATTATGTTAAAAAAATTAATTTCAATGAGTTTTATTTTATTTTTTACGTTAGGAATTTTTAAGGTTGCAGATGCACATGTAACTTTAAATCCAAATGAAAGCGAACCAGAATCTTATGATAAATATGATGTGAGAGTGCCAGTTGAACAAAATGACAATACGGTAAAAGTTGAATTAACTGTACCAAAAGGCGTTAATCTTGAGAATGTAGCACCAGTTGAAGGATTTAAGCATTCATTTGAAAAAGATAAAAAAGGTAACATTACTAAAGTAACTTGGAAAGCGACTGGTAAGGGTATCGGTCCTAATGAATTTATAGAATTCCCAATTGTTGCAGCTAATCCAGATAAAGAAGGTAGCTTTAAATGGAAAGCTGTTCAAACATATGACAATGGCGATGTTGTTAAATGGGACGGTAAAGAAGATAGTGAACACCCAGCACCAATTACAACAGTGAAAAAAGGGGCTAACCCAACTGGTTCACAAAGTGATGAATCATCAACAAGTGGTAGTTCTATCGCGTTATGGGTTGTATCAATTGTAGCAATTTTACTTTCTCTAGTAGCTATTTTCAAAAAATCAAAAAAATAATTAAACATAGAGGATGCGATTTTGATAGGTCGTGTCCTCTTTTATAACTTAAATATTTGTTGTTTTGTCACTTTCATAATAATGAATATGTTTTATAATATAATCGTGAGGGAGGAAGAATCATGCGAAGATTATTATACTCATTTCTTTTTTACATGATTATTGGATTATTTAGTGGGTTTTATTATAGAGAACTAACTAAAGCACATCATTTTACGGGTGATACACAATTATCATTAGTACATACACATACATTGATTTTAGGTATGTTTATGTTTTTATTACTATTATCATTAGAAAAGTCATTTAAATTAAGTAGTTATTATTTATTTAATTGGTTCTTTGTTATATATCATATCGGTGTACTAGTAACAGTTGGTATGATGACAGTTAAAGGTACTTATCAAGTATTAGGAAAAACAGTACCGGCTTCATTCCCTGGATTTGCAGGAATGGGTCATACTGCTATGTTAGCAGCATTATTAATACTATTTTTCTTATTAAGACAAGCAATCATTAAAGAACCTAAAGATTAATTTCAGCTCGTGAGTGGTAGTGACTCACGAGTTTTTTTATAAAATGATTTGCTTCATATGTAAAATACCTTATAGTATAATGTAAAAGTATTGAATGATAATTATTTTCATTTAGAAATGATATAAATGTTATTTACAGTGTTTAAATAGGGGGAAACTAAATGGAAGACGTTACAATTATAGGTGGCGGTCCAGCAGGTTTATTTGCTAGCTTTTATTCCGGGCTTAGAGGTATGTCTGTGAGAATTATTGATGTTCAAGATAAGCTTGGTGGTAAGATGCAAGTGTATCCAGAGAAAATAATTTGGGATATTGGTGGCGTAGCACCTAAGCCGTGTCATGAAGTCATTAAAGATATGATTCAGCAAGGCCTACATTTTAATCCCAAAGTGAATTTAAATGAACGTGTTATTGATATAAGAAAAATAGACGAAAGACATTTTGAAATAGAAACTGAAGAAGGACAAGTATATCATTCAAAAGCTGTAATTTTTGCTATTGGTGGAGGTATTATTAATCCCAAACCACTGAAAATTAAAGGTGCTGAGCGTTATCAACTTACAAACTTACATTATGTTGTACAATCATTCTCTAGATTTAAAGACAAACATGTGCTTATTTCTGGAGGGGGTAACACAGCATTAGATTGGGCGAGAGATATTGCTAAAATAGCTGAAAGTGTGACCGTAGTTTATAGAAAACCAGAGATAACTGGTTATGAAGCGATGACTAAGGTGCTTGAAGATTTAGGCGTTCAGTTGATACCTTATACACAAATTAGTGAACTGATTGGTAACGACGAAGACAATTATATTCATCAAGTTAAATTAACTAACTTACAAACCGGTTTAACTTCGACTCATTCATTTGATGATGTTATTATAAGTCATGGATTCGATCATGAAAATCCATTATTAAAAGATTGTACGTCTCAATTTGAGTTGTATGATGAATATCGAGTAAAAGGATTTGGAAATACAACGACTAATATTCCTGGCATCTACGCTTGTGGCGATATTGTTCATCATGAAGCTAAGGTTCATTTGATTGCAAGTGCGTTTAGTGACGCAGGTAATGCTGCTAACCTTGCTAAAACTTATATCCAACCTGATGCTGCTGCAGAAGGATATGTTTCAAGTCATAATGAAATATTTAAAGAATCAAACAAAGAAATTATGAATCAATATCTATATTAATATAAAACGGGGGAACAAAATGATAAACATTAAATATGAAGCACCATCTGTAGATGATTATTTGAAATTAAGAGTAGATGCAGGAATGAGTGCTAAGTCGGTAGAAGCGGCACAAAAAGGATTGCCGAATGGATGTTTCAATGTCACATTGTATGATGATAAAACTTTGATAGGGATGGGAAGAGTTACCGGTGATGGTGGTACTACACTTCAAGTTGTCGATGTAGCACTACATCCTGATTATCAAGGACAAGGTTATGGCCGTACAATTATGGAACATATTATGAAATATGTGGAAGAAAATGCTGTAACAGGTACATATGTAAGCTTAATGGCCGATTATCCAGCTGATAAACTATATGAAAAATTTGGGTTCCAGTCTACTGAACCCCATTCAACAGGTATGTATATCCTATTTTAGGATAATAAAAAGACGTACTCATCATTGTAATGAACTTCAAAAATTTAGAACTTTTAATCTAACTTTTTGAGTTTACATTATATTGAACGAGCACGTCTTTATTTTATTTTTAAGGTTTATTTAACACCAAAGTCAATGATGATACGACCCATGTGTTGATGATTCATCACACGTTCGATACCTTTTGGTAAATCTTCAAATGAAATGACATCTTTAATATCATGCAGTTGTTTTGGTTTTAAATCTTTGGCTAGACGACGCCAAACTAATTTACGCAATTTGATAGGAGTGAATACCGAATCAATACCTAATACACTTATGCCTCTTAAAATAAGTGGAAAGACAGAACTTTCAAATTTAGTACCACCAGTCATGCCGATTACTGCGACACTACCATTATTATCGAGTCTATTTACAATATTAGATAAACTATCACCACCTACAGGATCGATGGCTGCTTGC
The DNA here is from genome assembly GCF_902506595.1 of Staphylococcus sp. 8AQ. NCBI lineage: Bacteria > Bacillati > Bacillota > Bacilli > Caryophanales > Staphylococcaceae > Staphylococcus > Staphylococcus sp. 8AQ. The sequence goes on along the minus strand of NZ_LR733871.1, from coordinate 1,753,241 downwards.
CATGTTCTAGATGCTAGAGGCTTATGATCATATTCAGGTAAACGATCGATAACTTCGTTAGCACCAATCGCTTTTAATTTATCATCTACATCTTTACGTCCAGTACTAGCAACTACGTCATAACCTAATTTATTTAACATTAAAACAGATAACATACCTACACCACCAGAAGCACCTCTGACAAGTACACTATCTTTTTCAATAGTCATTCCATCATTTTCTAGACGTTCGATGGCTAATCCTGCAGTATAGCCTGCTGTTCCATAGATCATTGCTTCTTCTAAAGTTAAATCCTCTGGTAAATCAATAATCCACTCGCTTTTAACTCGAACATACTCACTATATCCTCCAAAATGACTTACGCCTAAATCATAACTAGTTACTATAACTTTATCACCTACATAATGGCCTGGTGCATTTGATTCAACAATTTCACCAGATAGATCGATACCCGGTACCATTGGGTATTGTTTTACAATTGCATTGTTATTTTGAGTAGCTAATGCATCTTTATAGTTAATACTTGAATAATGTACTTTAATCAGTACATCACCTTCAGGTAAATCATCTACTGTAAGTTGCTTAAAATCTGAAGAGACGTTTCCTTCATCGTCTCTATCTACGAGATAAGCTTTAAATTTTTCTGACACTATAAGTTCACTCCTTCAATATTTATGACCTTCATTATAAAGTTTTCTTCTACTTATTAAAATGATAAAAACTTTCCTTAATTTAAAATGACAAAAATTAGCCACGACTATTTTAATATAAATTGTGACGAATTGTCATAAAGTTTTAGAAATAAAATTGTTAAAAAAAGTGTTTCATAAATTTTGAAAAGAATTGTTATTGACACAATTAAAGGAGAAACATATAATTATTTTGATAATGATTATCAATTGCGACTAGTTGTTTTTAATAATAAAAATTTATGTAGGGGTGTAATAATGAAAAAATTACCAATGATTTTATTAACGTCGTCATTACTTTTAGCAGCGTGTGGAAATAACGGAGATAGTAGTAAAGATAGTTCTAATAAGAGCAATAATGATAGTGGAAATAAAGCCGAATTAAAAGAGGCTACTAAAAAATATGAAAAATACACAGACAAACAATTAGACGAGTTCTTAAAAGGAACACAACAATTTGTAGATGCTATTGATAACAATGATATGGATAAAGCTAAAGAATTATATCCTAAAGTACGTATGTATTATGAACGTTCTGAACCAGTTGCAGAAGCTTTTGGTGATTTAGATCCTAAAATTGATGCGCGTTTAGCAGATATGAAAGAAGAAAAGAAAGAGGACGAATGGACTGGTTATCATAAAATTGAAAAGCAACTTTACCAAGACAACAAAATTGATGATACAACTAAAAAAGATGCTAAACAATTACTTAAAGATGCCAAAGAATTACACGCCAAAGCAGATACTTTAGATATTACACCTAAATTAATGCTACAAGGTTCAGTAGATTTATTAAACGAAGTATCTACTTCTAAAATTACTGGTGAAGAAGAAATTTATTCACACACAGACTTATATGACTTCAAAGCTAATATTGAAGGAGCACAAAAAATCTATGAGTTATTCAAACCAACTTTAGAGAAAAAAGATAAAAAATTAAGTGCAGATATTCAAAAGAACTTTGATAAAGTAAATGAATTACTAGATAAATATAAAGATGGCGATGGCTATAAATCATATAATGATGTAACTAAGAAAGATAGAAAAGCACTTTCAGATGCTGTGAATTCATTAGGAGAACCGCTAAGTAAAATGGCCGTGGTTACTGAATGAGTAAACTAGACAATCAAAAGTCATCATCTGTAACTAGACGATCATTTTTAAAAATGATGGGTATAGGTGGCGCCGGTGTCGTTATAGGTGCTAGTGGTGCAGGAAGTGTATTTTCATTTAAATCAATGTTTGACACTCCAGAAGATGAAGAAAAAGATGCTTACGAGTTTTATGGTAAAGTGCAAGCGGGTGTTACTACACCAACTCAGAAAACTTGTAATTTCGTATCTTTAGAACTGAAATCTAAAGATAAAAATGCAATCAAAGATATGTTTAAAGAATGGACTAAGATGGCTGCCAATATGACAGATGGCGATGCAGTAGAAAAGGATAGTAAAAATCCATTATTACCACCTGTTGATACAGGTGAAGCTATTGGATTAGGTGCCAGTAAATTAACCATCACTTTTGGAGTAAGTAAATCATTTTTAAAAAAATTAGGTCTTTCTAATAAAATTAGAAAAGATTATAAAGATTTACCGCATTTCCCTAATGACCAAATTACAGATGATTACAGTGATGGCGATATCATGATTCAAGCATGTTCAAATGATGAACAGGTAACGTTTCATGCTGTGCATAATTTAATTCGTCCATTTAGAGATTTAATCAAAGTGAAATGGTCTCAAAATGGTTTTGTATCAGTCAAAGGAAAAGAAACACCTAGAAACTTAATGGCATTTAAAGATGGTACAGTCAATCCACGCAAAACAAATGAATATAAGGATTATGTATATATTGATGATGGTTGGGCTAAAAATGGTACATATTGCATTATACGTAGAATTCAAATTCATATTGAAACGTGGGATCGTACAGCACTAGAAGAACAAGAAGCTACATTTGGTAGAAAAAGAGCTTCTGGTGCACCGTTAACAGGTAAAAAAGAATTTGATGAAATGGATCTTAAAGCTAAAGATAGTACAGGGGAATATGTTATTCCTAAAGATGCACATGCGCGTTTAGCGAAAGAGGCTAAAACGTCAATAAAAAGACGTGCATATAACTATACGGCAGGAACAAATGAGAAAACAGGAAACTTAGAAACAGGTCTACTATTTATTTGTTTCCAAAAGTCTCCACAACAATTCATTGATATTCAAAATCATCTAGGACATCAAGACAAATTGAATGAATATATTACACATAGAGGAACTGCAACATTTATTGTATTACCAGGTGTACAAAAGGGAGGCTACCTAGGTGAATCGCTATTTAATTAAGATTGTTACTATTATCATTCTTGGGTTAACTATCTTTAAGTTTGCGCCTGCTTATGCCGAAACTTCTTCAATGAGCGAAACATATGTTGCTATTACAGATGCAAAATCAACAATAGAAGATAAAGATAAAAGTGCATCAGATAAATCTAAAGCACTAAAAGAAGTAAAAAAAGAAATCAAATCTTTAAAAATAAAAAATAGTAAAGAAGGCAAGAAAGTTAACAGTAAGTTGAAGGAAGTTGAAAATGCTTCATCAGATGAAACTAAAGCTGATAAACTTTCTGAGTTAACAAAGGCGCTTATTGCTTATGAAGATAAACAATCTTCAAAAGATGCTTCAGGAAAAATCAAAGAGTTAAAGCAAGCAGTTGATGCAAAAGATGCACCAATGAAAAAAGCAATCAAAGATAAAAATCAAACAGAGTTACAATCGCTTAACAATCAACTGAATACAATTTGGACAAGTAATGAAACCGTTATTCGTAATTATGATGACGGGAAATATGGCCAAATCGAAGTGAACTTAATGCAATTACGAGTTGCAGTGCAAAAAGAACCTTTAGATGTGGATAAAGTTAAATCTACATGGTCTACATTTAAAGATAGTATTGATACTGTTGATCAAAAGCAATCTGATACAGATTCAGATAAATACAAAGTAACTCAACTTAATGATGAATTAGATAAAGCTATCGCTGGAATCAATGATAATGATTTAGATAAAGCAGATGCGTCATTATCAAGATTTGTTAAAATATGGCCTTACGTTGAGGGTAAAATTCAAACTAAAAATAGTAGCTTATACACTAAAATAGAAGACAAAATTCCTTATTACCAAAGTATTTTAGATGATTCAAATAAAGATCGTGTGAAAAAAGGTCTACAAGAAATGAATACAGAAATTAAAGATACAGTTGGTCAAGGTGAATATTCTTTTGTTGATGTAATGATTATTTTCTTAAGAGAAGGTCTAGAAGTCTTATTAATTATCATGACGTTAACAACAATGACACGTAAAGTTAATGATGTTAAAGGTACATCAAGTGTTATTGGTGGTGGATTATTAGGGCTTGCTTTAAGTATTGGTCTAGGTATTGCCTTTATTTATACAATAGGTAATAATGGCGTTGTCAGAGAAGGTATGGAATCGGTGCTCGGCATTGTTGCTGTTGTCTTAATGTACATTGTAGGTATTTGGATGCATCGTCGATCTAATGCACAACGTTGGAATGAAATGATTCAAAATATGTATAACAGTGCAATGAGCAATGGAAACTTAATACTTCTCGGTACTATTGGTCTTATCTCAGTATTAAGAGAAGGCGTTGAAGTTATCATATTCTATATGGGTATGATAGGTAGTATCACTACAAAAGATTTTATTCTAGGTATAGCACTAGCAATAGTAATACTAGTTATCTTTGCTTTTGCATTTAGATTTATTGTTAAATTAATCCCAGTACGCTTTATTTTCAGAGTATTATCCATATTAATATTTGTTATGACATTTAAAATGTTAGGTGTAAGTATTCAAAAATTACAATTACTAGGTTATATGTCCCAACATAGTATTGAAGGCTTACCAACAATTAGTTGGATTGGTTTTTATCCAAGTGTAGAAACAATTATTGCACAAGTGATTTTAATCATACTTATACTTGCATTTGTCTTAAAAAGACGTAAAAAATAAAAAAAGAATCTCGAGTGAAGTTATAATAACTAGACTTCATTCGAGATTTTTTGCCTTTTGTAAGTGATTTTAGCAATTAACATACTAAATTCAAATAAGATGATTAAAGGTAACGTTAATAGTAAATTAAGAACTAAATCTGGTGGTGCTATAATACTTGCTACAACAAAACAAGCAAAGTAAATATATTTACGATATTTTCCTAATTGATGAGGATCTATCAAACCAAAATGAGCTAATCCCATAAATAACACGGGTATTTGGAATAAAAATCCAAAGACAAGTAACCATCGTATTAATTCACCTAAGTATGCCTTTAAACCGATAATAGGTTCAATACTAAGAGCATCCGATAAATTAATTGAAAAATTAATAATAAGCGGAAACCCAATAAAGAAGGCAAATACAACACCAATTAAAAATAATCCAGCGCAAAAAATACTATATTTATATATAAATTTGCGTTCATAGTGGTGTAAACCTGGTGCAATAAATGCCCAAAGTTGGTAGAAGATGATGGGTGCGATGATACATACAGCTACTGAAAAGATAATCATAATATAAATTTGAATCGTTTCAGTAAAAGAAAATGTATGCAATGTTACATCTGAACGCTTTATATAATGTAAAAAAGGTTTAATCCACCAATGAGACGATATATAAATGATAATAGTTGCGACAATAAATGATATGAGTACGCGTACTAAGCGTTGTCTTAATTCAGTGAAGTGCTCTAGTAAAGTAGCACTATTTTGATTGTTCACGTTGTGATTTTGAAGATTTACTGGGAGTTTCTGTAGAATCTTCATCTATATTTTCAGCAGCTGATTTAAATTCTTTTAACGTAGATCCAATAGCACGACCAAATTGAGGTAATTTAGTTGGTCCAAAAATAATTAATGCAATAATACTTATAATGACAAGGCTTGTTGGTCCAGCGATTCCTAATACAAACATGTTTTCCATTTTTATCATCCTTTATAATAGTACTTGATTAATTATAACTTTATACTTATTGATAAAGATTATCAATAAATAATTTGGTTTTTGTAGTAATTTAATCGTCGTAGTTATATTAAATGCATTTCACTCAAAATAGTTTAATCGTCTTCAATTATTCTAGTTTATAATATATAATAAATGAAATATTCTGAAAAATAATATAGAGTATTGTTAAATTGCATTACTAAAGGGGGATTATCATATAATGAGACAAATTGAAGAAATTAATATTGAAGATGTTAAAGCACTTCAAAAAATAGCTATTGATACATTTTATGAAACATTTAAACCATATTATACTGAAGAAAATTTACAAAAGTTTTTTGAGGACGCATATAATATTGAAAAGTTAAAAACAGAATTAAACAATCCCGAATCTTTCCATTACTTTTTTAAAGAAAATAATGAAATTGTTGGATATACGAAATTTAATATTGATAACGCACAAACTGAACCTAATGGAGAAGATTACCTAGAAGTACAACGTATTTACTTCTATCAAACTCATCAAGGTGGAGGAAGAGGTAAAGAATTGATTAATTTAGCTGTAGAAAAAGCCAAATCATTTGGAAAATCTAAAATATGGCTTGGTGTGTGGGAACATAATCCAAATGCAATTCAATTTTATAAATCAAGAGGATTTGTTCAGACTGGTCAACATGAATTCTATACAGGTGATGTTGTTGATAGAGATATTATTATGGAAAAAGAATTATAATTTCAAATAATTGACTTTTATAATCAATTAAAAGTATTGAAATATTCGCATCTTAGTTCAAATTCAGATATAATGATGACGTTAATTTTTTAAATTATGTTTAAAATATATTGTTATAAATAAAAGATTTATCGTTGGAAAGGACGTATTAGATGCATTCATTGACGATTATTGTCACTTATTACAATTCAGAGGAATATATCCAAAATTGTATAGAAAGTATTAAGCAACAACGTACTCAGGACTTTGAGGTTATCATTGTAAACGATGGTTCTACCGATCAAACTGAGAGATTAATGAACGAGTCACTTAAAGATTATGATAAGAAAATCAATTACATTAAATTAGAAGAGAATCAAGGACATGCACATGCTCGTAATGTTGCAATGAAAGAAGTAGAAACACCTTATTTCATGTTTTTAGATGCAGATGATGAACTTGCATCTTATGCCATTACTTTTTATTTGGAAAAATTTAATTTCACTGATGGTTTAATAGCTCCTATACATTCGTTTACGCTTAAAAAGCCACAATTTGTTGATTTAGATAGAGTAAAAGTTAATTATTATGTTGGTAAAAGTAATATAAATTCATTTTTAAGAAAGCAAACAGCTTGTAATATTATTTTTAGAACAGCAATTGTAAAAGCACATCAATTGGAATTCAACGAAGATTTGAGTGTATATACGGATTGGTCTTTCGTCATCGAATACTCTAAATATGTAAATAAATTCATGAGAATTACTAATTTCTCCTTCTACTATCGAGGAGAAGTATATGACCCATTCGAAGGTACAACATTGAGTGAACAAGACTTTGATATTTTATTCGAAGATTATGTCAAAATGTTCTACGATGCTATGAATCGTGTCACAATTAAAGAAACAAAAACATTCATTATTGACAAGTTGGAACAACAAATTGCAAGAGATTTTGATCCAACACATCATGATATTAAGAAAAGATATGCTGCACACAAAGAAACATTAGTTGAATTAGCACGTTATTTAAACGTTAATTTAATCAAACATCAACATCTTATTAATAAAATTGAGACGATTCTTCTGATTAATGATGACACTGACAAAGCGTTCCAAGTTAACCAGTTCAGAAAAACATTAAGACATGTGAAAAATATTGTCTTACGTAATAAAAATAAAAATCGTTCAGTTTATGAATTAACAGATAAACAAGAAAACGTAAAACCTAAAACGATTGTGTTTGAATCATTCGGTGGTAAAAATTATAGTGATAGTCCAAAATATATTTATGAATATATGCAAAAATATTATCCAAATTATCGTTATGTATGGTCATTTAAAAACCCAAATAACCATGTTATCCCAGGTGACGCTGAAGTGGTTAAGCGTAATTCAGAAGCATTTTATCAAGCTTATTCAGAAGCTAGTCACTGGGTTTCAAATGCAAGATTGCCTTTATATTTAAATAAAAAAGAAAATCAAACATACATCCAAACATGGCATGGTACACCATTAAAACGTTTAGCAAATGATATGAAAGTAGTTCGTATGCCAGGTACCACAACACCAAAATATAAACGTAATTTCAACCGTGAAACGTCAAGATGGGATTATTTAATCTCACCTAATAGATATTCATCAGAAATATTCAAAAGTGCGTTCTGGATGGATGAACCAAGAATTTTAGAAATTGGATATCCTAGAAATGATGTTTTAGTAAATAGAGCAGACGACGAAGAATTTAAAAATGAAATCAAAAAGAATTTAAACATTCCAGAAGATAAAAAAGTCATCATGTATGCACCTACTTGGAGAGATGATGAATTCGTAAGTAAAGGTAAGTATCTATTTGAATTAAAAATCGACTTAGACAACCTATACAACGATTTAGGAGAAGACTATGTCATTTTATTACGTATGCATTATTTAATTTCAAATGCTATCGATTTAACTGGATTTGAAAACTTTGCTATCGATGTATCAAATTATAATGATGTTTCAGAATTATTCTTAGTCAGTGATTGTCTAATCACAGATTACTCATCAGTAATGTTTGATTACGGCATTTTAAAACGTCCACAATTCTTCTTTGCATATGATATAGACAAGTATGATAAAGGTTTACGTGGATTCTATATGGATTATAAAAAAGATTTACCAGGTCCTATTTTTACTGAACCATACGGATTAGCTAAACAACTTAAAGACTTAGATAAAGTTCAACATGATTATCAAGATAAAATTGATGCCTTTTATAATCGATTCTGTTCAGTAGATGATGGTAAAGCATCACAATATATTGGTGAATTAATTCATAAAAATATTGAAGAATAAACTTTAATAAAATAACACGAAAAATTAATAAATTTAGGGTATAATATTTATGAGTAATTAAATATTATACCCTTTTTATATTCGTTTCTTTTTATGAAAAATACATGCTTAATTGTAGACCAAGACATTGGTGTGTTCATATATTTAAAAAAAGAGATAAATACAAAAAGGGTGAGAAGATGTTTTGGAAATAAAAAATATTATTTAGGAGGTTGTACTGATGAAAAAATTATATACGAGTTTGTTGGCATTATCACTTTTATTAGGTGCCGCAGCATGTTCGAATGATGATAGCAACAAAGATAAAGACAGCTCTAAAGATGAGTCATCTAAAACTGAACAAAAGGACAAGAAGTCTAATGATCATTCAAAAAATAAAACATCAAATAAAGATGATCAAAAGAATTCTGAAAAAAGTAAAGATGACCAAAATAATGATCAAAACGATGACCAAAACAATACAAGTGGTAATGATTCAACAAGTCAGAATCAAGATGATAATAGTGGAAATGATTCAAATCAACAAGCTAAAAGTACTGACAATTCAACTCAGCAATCTAATAATATGAATGACGCGAATACATCTAATAATAATTCAAACCAAACTGCTAGTAATACTAACAATCAAAAAACATCAAATCAATCTTCACAATCAACACAAAGTACAAGTGGTTACGTAGCACCATATCAATCAGAAAATGCCACATCAGTAGCTAGAAATTTATCAAAATCAAATGTTAATCAATCAACTGCATTAAAACAATTACCTAACTTCCAAACTGCTTTAGATTTAGCAAGACAAGAAGCAAATTTATATGGCAGTAGTAATAAAACGTATAATGACTATGCAATTGAAGGTGAGAATGCCAATTATAGATATGTATTTAGTTTCAAAGACCCACAACAAAATGGTGTTTATTCTATAGTTACTGTAAATAGCCAAGGCGAACCAGTTGTTGTTGACCCAGCTTATGGAAAATAAAAGTATGTTATTTCAAAATATATAGATATAAAAAAGGCGTATCATCAAATGTAAATACATTGTGATACGCCTTTATAAGAACATTAGTTTCTAGTTATTTTAACTCTTTTTGAATTAGCTTCGTAAGATATTGTAAGGATTGATTATTTTTATTGATATACGGATTATCGTTTTTAGGAATCATATCTGTTACTAAATCATTTAGTAATAAATCAGGGTCCATATACCAAACATTAGCTAAGCTTTTCATCACACGATTATAAATACCACGCTCTTCCTTGTATTGGTCATGATAAGGTGTATATAAGCATACACGTTTATCAATTGTTAGTGCATCAAATACTATAGATGAATAATCTGTAAGTACGATATCAGAAATAAGTAGTAAATCTTGAGTTTCTACTCCTTTTTGAGGAATAATCACTTCATCAGGTAAGTTTACGGTTTGACTACTTTCGACATGACCTTTAAATATAACGTTATATTTATCCAATAATTGGTCGGTGATTGGTAATGTTGGGTCTAACTCATTATTTGATAACCAAGTTGGAGCATAAAGTAATATTGGTTTATTTAGATCGCAATTTAAGTCGCGTTTGAGTTGTTCATAAAATGATGACTCACTTAGTTTGTTTAGTAAATATTGCACGCGTGGATAACCAATAGGTAACACTTCAGTATCATGAGTAGGGAAAGCTGTATGGAACATATCCATAGCAAATTTTGAATCACATACTAAGTAATCTTGTTTAGCTAACTTGTTATATTTACGAGCTCTATAATTATATATATTTAAGTTTTGGTTTGGTTCATGACTATCTAAAAATAATTTTTTAATTGGAGTACCATGCCAAAGTTGAATAATAGTACCATTTGGTTTGATGTCATCTGGAATATAACTTTCCGTGACAACTACTTTAGCAGTTTCTATCATAGATTTTGTTTCAGAATCCTCAGGTGATATAAAATGTGGCCCTTGTCTATCATTTGTCACAAAATAAGTATTGATGGTTGGATTTCTCTTAACAAAATAATTAAATAAGTATTTAGAATTACCACGATAACCATAATCAAATCCCATAAAGACAACATGTTCTTTAAGCAATGACTTATCTTTATCATAGATATAACTTAATTCTCTATGTTTTTTTAAAGAATGATTTTTAAATGGTTTGAACATCCACTTAGGTAATCTGAATTTTGTACTTAACAATACAGAATCTGAGTATCTTAATTCACTATGATCATTATAAGTAAATCTAGGGAATGGGATTTTTTGACGATGTTCATATGCGATTTTGTTTAAATAAAATTGATTTATTTTACTAATATTATTTTTATCAATAGATGACCAAAGTTGACTACTAGTATAAATAGGTGTTTTAAAATCAAAGACAACATGTCCATCTACTGCAAGTTGGCCTTTTAAAATGGTTACTAAAGCTAAATCAAAAATAGTCTCAATATTAAATTTTTCAAGATGAACTAGGGCAGATTTAATTTCATAAATCACATTAGGAAAGTGATTAATATTTTTAACCCAATCTATAAAATCAACTGTTTCTAACCCAAAATATCTGCAATCATTTAAATAGGTTTTATCTATTGTATAATCAACAATAATTGAAGTGCTCTTTAATTCAACAGCATCAAGCATTTTTTGATGAAGCATTATATCATTAGAGTATGGAACAAAATGTGTGTATCCTTCATCTAAAGCTTTCATGAGTTGAATATCTAAGTTTTCTAAACTAGTTATATTAATTTGCTTTATCATATCGCTGACCTCTTTAGGCTAAATTTATTCTTCTTATTTTATCATGTGTAACACATTAATTCATAATGAGGACGTTTAATGATTTATGTAAGCGTTATCATCACAAGCTTTTGACACAAAAATAAAGAATAAAAAAATAAAGGGAAATAATTGGGCAAAACTATAAAATCAATGTTGTAATTTTAACGATAAGATGATATATTTTAATTGTGAAAAAGTTCACAAGTTATAAATGAATTCAATTTGAAGAAGACTCACAATCAAAGATAATAAATATTTTTATTTTGATATAACTCTAGCTAGAGACAAACAAATTTAAAGTAAAGGAAGAGTCATACTATGTTAGTAAATTCATTCAATCCATTTGATAATTTAGTGTTATCAAGTATTATTGCTGCAGTACCAATTATCTTATTTTTATTATGTTTAACTGTTTTCAAAATGAAAGGGATTTATGCTGCTATAACAACATTAGTCGTTACTTTATTGATTGCAATTCCATTCTTTAAATTACCTGTAGGAATTGCTTCAGGTGCGGTAGTGGAAGGTTTCTTCCAAGGTATCATTCCAATTGGTTATATTGTAATGATGGCTGTATTACTATATAAAATCACATTAGAATCTGGACAATTTTCTACGATTCAAGATAGTATTACAAGTATTTCTCAAGACCAACGTATCCAGTTATTATTGATAGGTTTTTCATTTAATGCCTTTTTAGAAGGGGCAGCAGGATTTGGTGTTCCGATTGCAATTTGTGCTTTATTATTAGCGCAATTGGGCTTTAAACCTTTACAAGCTGCTATGTTGTGTTTAGTAGCTAACGCAGCTTCAGGTGCATTTGGTGCCATTGGTATTCCAGTGGGGATCGTTGATACACTTCATTTACCTGGTGGTGTAACAGCAATGGGAGTATCCCAAACATCAGTATTTACTTTAGTTATTATTAACTTCTTCATACCATTTTTATTAATCTTTATAATTGATGGTTTTAAAGGAATTAAAGAAACATTACCTTCAATATTAGTCGTTTCTATTACGTATACTGTATTACAAGCTTTACTAACTGTATTTAATGGACCAGAATTAGCAGATATTATTCCTCCATTAGCATCAATGTTAGCTTTAGCTTTATTCTCAAGAAAATTCCAACCGAAACATACATTTAGAATACAAAAAGATGTTGAACCTGAACCAGTTAAACATCATAGCGCAAAATCAATTTTCTATGCATGGAGCCCATTTGTTATCTTAACAATTATCGTTATGATTTGGAGCGCACCATCATTTAAGAATTTATTCTTACCTAATGGTAAACTTTCTGGATTAGTATTTAACTTTAATTTACCGGGAACATTTAGTGAAGTTGCACATAAACCAATTACATTATCATTAAATCTTATAGGTCAAACTGGTACTGCGATTTTAATCACTATTATTATTACAGTATTAATGTCTAAAAAAGTTGGCTTTGGTGATGCGGGACGTTTATTCGGTGTAACTTTCAAAGAATTATGGTTACCTATTTTAACAATTTGCTTCATATTAGCTATTTCTAAAATAACTACTTATGGTGGATTAAGTAGTGCAATGGGTCAAGGTATTGCTAAAGCTGGAAACGTATTCCCATTACTTTCTCCAATATTAGGTTGGATTGGCGTGTTCATGACTGGATCAGTAGTTAATAACAACTCATTATTTGCGCCTATCCAAGCATCTGTAGCACAACAAATTGGTACAAGTGGTTCATTACTTGTTGCTTCTAATACAGTTGGTGGGGTTGCAGCTAAATTAATTTCACCACAATCTATTGCTATTGCAACTGCAGCTGTTAAAGAAGTAGGTAAAGAATCTGAATTACTAAAAATGACTTTGAGATATAGTATTGGCTTACTAATATTCATCTGTATTTGGACATTCATCTTATCAGTATTATTATAAAATTAAATTTAGTAGTTAAACTTAAAAAACTGATTTCTCATATATCGAGAAATCAGTTTTTTGTATATTATTAATATGCTTTTTAAGGTGTCTTGACGTATATACTGTTAAAAATTTTAAAGCTAATATTAATTAATAATGTACTTTAGCTGAACATTTTCATGAAATCTTTATAAACAGCTTCGGCAGTATAATTTTCTAGCGTATGTCGACCCTCATTGATGATATATTGGAGTTCACTATCATTATGCATCGTTAAATCAATTCGTTTAGCCAATTGAGATGTATCATCATGTTCTACTAAATAACCATTTTTACCATTTTTAATAATAGAATCAGGGCCAGTATTACCAGCAAAGCTAATGACAATGTTATCTTGAGCCATCGCTTCAAGTAAGACCATACCAAAGCCTTCATTTCTTGATGGAACGACAGTAATTTTACTTTGAGCAAGCTTTTGATCAAGTTTAGGTGTTGATGGATAAAGTTCGACAATATCTTGTAAATGATATTGATTTATAAATTGAATTAATGAGTCTTTTTCTTGTCCATCGCCATATAAGTGCAATACATAGTTTAAATGTCTCAAATCGTCTTGAATTAATCTAATGCTTTCTAATAAAAGATCGAATCCTTTTTCATATTCTAATCTTCCTGCAGCAATAATAATATTTTTCTTTTGAGAAGCAATTCTCTTGTTATCAATGATATTAGGTATAACATAAACAGGTGTTTTTAGTTTTGATTGATAAATATCGCGATCTGCTGAAGTTAAAGTTGTGACTTTATTGATTTCTCGATATGCATTAATGATTTGATTTTGATACTTTGTATCATGTGCATTGAAATTCATATGTTCCATAGCGATAGTTGTAACTTTTTTATTTTGATATTTAGCGATTAAAATATTAAAACTTGCTCTTGTACCTATGAGAACATCCGTAGAAACATGTTTAATAGCTTTTATCATTTTCTTCTCAACATAACTCGAAAATTGATTAAGTCCAGGTTCATACTGTGATAATTGTTTAGGTTTTAAGAACGGTGTATATTTTTTAATACGATTGGCAATAATAGCATTAATATTAGATGGTTTCATACGGTAATCAATTAATACTTTAATATTGATATCTTTATGCAATTTGAAATAGGGTTTGTCGGCACCTCTGAAGACAGAAATAATAGTAACTGGATGACCTTTTTCAGCTAATGCATTAGCAAGTTGTGAAATAGATTTAACCGTTCCGCCCATTGCATAGATGTTATGCATGAAAAATGTGAACGACTTCATTTGAACACCTCTTAATTTTTATGAATTTATATTGATTATATCATGACATAGTTCACAAATGAGTTAAATGAATATGTTAAAATATAAGTATTAACAATAAATGAGATATATCATTTTGATCTATGTGTGATGTTACTAAGAAATTGACATTTTCAAATAGGTGTTTATTTCATTTAAGTATTGTTTATATGGTACAATATTAAATGTTTTAAGTGTCATATTTTAGGTAATGTATTGAGTAATTATGACTAGATTACATTAATTATAAATCTAAAATAAAAGTTGTTTAGAATTAATGGAAATCGTTGATTTTATTTTTTTACCTATTTAGAAAGCGCTTTAATATAAATCTAGGTCATTTGATAGTTTTATTAATCAACTAAAAAAGGGGGACTGTATTTGTTATGAGTACACAACATAGCAAAACAGATGTCATCTTAATCGGTGGCGGTATCATGAGTGCAACGTTAGGAACATTATTGAAAGAATTATCACCTGATAAAGAAATTAAAATATTTGAAAAGTTGAATCAACCCGGTGAAGAAAGTTCAAATGTTTGGAATAATGCTGGTACAGGGCATTCAGCATTATGTGAGTTGAATTATACTAAAGAAGGTAAAGATGGATCTGTAGATATTACTAAAGCGATTAAAATCAACGAGCAGTTTCAAATTTCTAAACAGTTTTGGGCTTATTTAGTTAGAACAGGACAATTAGAAAATCCAGAAAACTTTATTAAAACAGTACCTCATATGAGCTTCGTTAAAGGTGCGAATAATGTTGATTTCTTAAAAAGACGTGTTGAAAGTCTTCAAAAGAATGTTTTATTTAGTAAAATGGAAATTTCTGAAGATAAAAATAAAATTGCTGAATGGGTACCTCTCATGATGGAAGGTAGAACAGACGAAGAACCAATTGCTATCACTTATGATGAAACTGGTACAGATGTTAACTTTGGAGCTCTAACTAAAAAGTTATTTAGTAATTTACAACAAAAAAATGTAGATATTAATTATAAACATGAAGTTTTAGATATAACTAAACAAAATGATGGAACTTGGTTAGTTGAGGTTAAAAACTTAGCTAATAATCAAGTTACAACTTATGAAACTGATTTCGTATTTATTGGTGCTGGAGGTGCAAGCCTACCATTACTACAAAAAACTGGAATTAAAGAATCTAAACATATCGGTGGCTTCCCAGTTAGTGGCTTATTCTTAAGATGTAAAAATCCGGATGTTATTAAACGTCATCATGCAAAAGTTTATGGTAAAGCTGAGGTGGGTGCGCCACCTATGTCAGTACCGCATTTAGATACACGATTTGTAAATGGTGAACGTTCATTACTATTTGGACCATTTGCAGGTTTCTCAGCAAAATTCTTAAAAACTGGATCATATTTAGATTTAATTAAATCAGTGAAACCTAATAATATCGTTACGATGTTAACTGCAGGTGTTAAAGAATTTGACTTAACAAAATATTTAGTATCACAATTAATGCTTTCTAATGAGGAAAGAATAGATGACTTACGTGTATTCTTACCAAATGCTAAAGATGAAGATTGGGAAGTTATTACTGCAGGACAACGTGTTCAAGTGATTAAAGATACTAAAGATTCAAAAGGTAATTTACAATTTGGTACTGAAGTAATTACATCAGAAGACGGTACGTTAGCTGCTTTACTTGGTGCATCACCAGGTGCATCTACTGCTGTAGATATTATGTTCGATGTACTTCAAAAATGTTATAAAGATGACTTTGACAGTTGGGAATCTGCTATAAAAGAAATGGTTCCTTCATTCGGATTAAAATTAACTGAACATGAAGATGTTTATCATGCTGTTAATAAAGAAATAGTTAAATATTTGAAAGTTAAATAAATAGTAAAGAGGCTGGGACATAAATCCAAAATAATAGCATTAAGGTGATTTATGTTAATAAGCTTAGTACTTTCTTTATGCCAATACTTCGTATTGTATGGATACGCTATGCCCAACTTGCTTTGCTTGTAGAAACTGATTTAATCAGTTTCTCTGTGTTGGGTCCCTTCCTATGGTACAGTTTCAGCCAGAAATACTACACAGATAAATTTGTGAGAATTTCTAAGGTCTTCAACTAGTACTGTTCCCTCAGGAGTCTTGCCATAAATACTACGTATTTATATGTGATTTCATATTAAAAAATTAAAGAAGTAATAAAAAGGTAATTTCTATTAAAATAAAATAGAAATTACCTTTTTTCATTTGTCCAAGAACTTTATGTCCCAGATCCTTGTTTATTTGGAATGCGAGTTTTTAAGTTGTTGGTTTATTTTTAAAATTTCTTTCTTAGTTTTTATATAGCTAACAAACCAAATAATAATATAAATAATGATAAAGGTGAATGTGAAGAAAACTAAACTATCATATTTTAATGGGAACCATCCGGCTAAAATAGCTAGTATGGTAAAAGGGAAATAGCTACAAATAAAATGGACAATAGTAGCTTTTGTAATACCCCAATCTGTTGCACTAAATATCAAATTATTAATAGAGAATAATAAACCTATTAGCATCCAAATGATGATAGATAAAAGCATGATGATTGGTTCTGTTAAATGTTGGTAATAAATTTTGCCTATTGTTGATTCTGGTGATAATGGATGATAATTTCCCTCAGCATAAAGGTAACTAAATATAATAGATAAACTTAATCCAATCATTAAACTAATGAATAGAGATTTATAAATATTTTTCATAATGATAATCTCTCCTTTATAGATTTTAAATATCTTCTAGAGGAGTATGTAAAATCATTATCTAAGTTTTTTAAATAAATGCGAATCAATCCATTAGGTTCTAATTGAAGTTTTATAATTGCATCGCGATTTACGATTTCAGACTTGGATATACGAATAAATGATGTTGGCAAATGTTGCTCTAATTCATAAAGTCTATATTTGATGTAATAGATTTCGCCTTTTGTAATAGCTATAACTTGTTTGTTAAAAGTACGAAATGTAGTGATATCTTCAATTTTCAAATTATAAATATCTTCTTCTTGTCTTCCATTGATTTCAGTTAATTTTTCAGTATTTTGGACGGCTTCAATGATGTGATTGATATCATTATCCATACTAGGGGAATGAATCTCTACAAAACGCTCTTTTTCTTTAGGACTGATAAATAACTTTAATTGCATAATGTTAACCTCCTCTATACATCATATTTAATCATGAATTAAGTATATATACCTCGAAATTGAGATATGTGGTAGCTATATAAAGATATGCGGTTAAAATATAATCATATTAACCGCATATCGTATATTATAGGCTATTTAAGTGTTAGGTAATTGAATCGTAAATGTAGTTCCTTCATGTTGAGTGCTTGAGACGTAAATTTTACCGTGATGAAGTTTAATAATTGATTCTGTAATTGCCAAACCTAAGCCATTACTATTGTTATCATGGCTAAGTTTATAAAAGCGTTCAAACATTCGTGATTGTTGTGTTTCGCTTATAACATCACCATGATTAGTAACTTGAATTAAAACATGTTGTGATGTTTGCGTTAATGCAATGTTAATAACTGAATCGTGATAAGCATACTTAATGGCGTTGATAATAAGATTATTTATAGCTTGGTGTAATAGTCTTTCATTTCCAAGGAAATAAATAGATTCCAAGTTAGACATTATCATTAATGACTTATTATCTAGTGCGAAATGTTCATGTCGAATAATGTCTTTGATCAATATATTAAGTTGTATATTGTCTGAAAATGTAAGATGTTGTGCATTATCAAGTTCCGATAATAATAACAATTCTCTTGTTAAATCACTAAGTTGAGTTGTAATTTGATTGATTTCTTCTATTTTATTTTGTCGTTTATTTTCATTATCGGTTTGTTCTAAATCCACTAATAATTGTTTAATATGAGTTAGGGGCGTTTTGATCTCGTGAGTAACATTCTGTACAAAGTGTTGTCGCATTTCATCAACTTGCTTTAAAGATTGTCTCATTGTGTCAAAACGATATTGTAATGTGCCGATTTCGTCTTTTCGTGTTTGTTTAATCGGCGTGTTAAAATCTCCATTCATTAATCTTTCTGTACCACGTTTCAATTGTTTTACAGGTCTTACTATAGAATAGGTAGAAGCTATAACTAACGAGATTGAAATTATCAACAATAATGCTAATAGCACTGCTAAAAATATTCTGAATTCGCTAAATGTTTCCCCTATATCAGGACGCATAAATACTGCAATAGCTTGATGATCATTTTTAAATTGAAGACCTACAGTATTATCAGTTTCATTATCAAAGAAACCTGTTATAAAAAGTTTAAAAGGCTTCTCTTTTATCCCATGATAAGTATCGCCGTGTAAAACCTTTTGGATATCATGTTTGGGTAAGCTATCTTTTCTAAAAGGAGCGCCATAAAAGTGTTTGTTACCATGTTGATCAACAGTCATAATTTGATAATTCATATCTCCCAAGTGTTTAAAATATGTATTAATATGTTCAAATGATTGTTTATCTTCAAATTCCTTAGCTTCTTTTAATGTCTTCATAATTTTCGCATCATTAGAGGGTTTTAGATTAAAATGATAATAAATGTTCGTGAAAATAAAACTGATAAACGCACTAAATAAAATGACGACGATTGTATAAACAGCAATTCGAATATATAAAGATTTAAACATTTACTTCCACCTTATATCCTTGTCTACGAACTGTTTTAATTGTGACATTAGAATGTAATTGAGCTAAACGTTGTCGTAAACGCTTAATATGGACATCAACTGTTCTTTCATCACCTTCATAATCAAACCCCCATATTTTTTCAATAAGATGCTCTCTTGTAAGTATTTGCTTCTTATTAGTGGCTAATAGAAAAAGAAGTTGAAATTCCTTATTCGGTAACATCATCGTTTTATCGTTTACTATAACTTCCATATACGCTTGTTGGAGTGTTAAATCACCTATTACTAATTGTTCTTCTGCATGTATATCATATCTACGTAAAACAGCTTTAATACGAAATATGAGTTCTTTGACTTCAAATGGCTTCGTTAAGTAGTCATCCGTACCACTTAGAAATGCTCGTTCTTTATCACTTAGTGCATCTCTTGCAGTCAACATAATGACAGGTAACTCAAAATCTTCTTTGATAATTTGACATAATTCAAACCCGTCCATACCTTCCATCATAATATCGACAATAGCAATATCTATTTGATTACGATTTAAACATTCAAGTGCATCCTTAGCATTCATATGAGTATAAGTTTGAAAGTGTTCTTTTTCTAAATGTGTCGAGACATAATTTAATATTTTTAAATCATCATCGACGATAAGACAATGATTCATATACACACTCCTATCTTTTTTACTTAATTATACTATGAGCAAAATTTATAAAACAATGTGTGAAATTGTTCATATTCAGTTCATAAAAAGTAATTAATATACAACTAGTGAAAATATCGAATAGGAGTGAATATAAATGAAATTAGCATGGAATGAAATAAAATTTTATAAGCTAAGATATATATTGATTATGCTAATTATTGTCTTATTAAGTATGATGGTGTTATTTATTAGTGGTTTAGCACAAGGGCTTGGCAGAGAAAATGTTTCATTATTTAGTCAGCTTAAATCAAAACATTATATTATCCAAGATATGAAAGCACCTCAAATTGAAAAATCTCAATTAACGAAAAAACAACAATCTAAGGTTGAAAATATCATTAACACTAAACCCTTGAAAATGAAACAACAAACTTTAAATGTTAAAGGAGAAAATAATGAAGATGTATTAGCAATCGATTCTTCATTACAACATAAGTTTAAATTGTCAAAGGGCCATTATCCGAAAAACGATAATCAAATTGTTGTGAATGAAAAATTAACAGGAAAAGGGATAAATATTGGAGATCAAGTCCAATTTAAAAATCAAGAAAAAGCGTATAAAGTAACAGGATTTCTTAAAGATGCGATGTATTCACATAGTTCAATCGTAATGATGAATCAACAAGGATTCAGTGATATTAAAGGACAGTATGCTACATTTTATCCAATCAATAAACTATCGAAGCATGAACAACAACAGCTAAAGGATATTACAGGTATCCAAGTTACAGATGAAAATGAATTAAAAGATAATATTGCTAGTTATAAAGCTGAACAAGCACCACTAAACATGATGATAGTGAGTTTATTCGTTATTTCTGCTATTGTTCTTAGTGCCTTCTTTTATGTCATGACAATCCAAAAAGTATCAGAAATAGGTATTTTAAAAGCGATTGGTATAAAGACAAGACACTTGCTTAAATCCTTAACCTCACAAATTTTAATGATTACATTATTATCAGTTTTAATATCAGTCGCTATGATTATAAGTGTTTCGTTCATAATACCAGTAACAATGCCATTTCATTTAGCCTACGCTAATTACATTTTAGTTATTGTCATTTTCATTCTCGTAGCATGCATAGGCTCATTACTATCATTTATTAAAGTCGTTAAAATCGATCCATTAGATGCTATTGGAGGTGGAGAATAGTGACATTGCAAGTTAAACAATTAATTAAAACGTTTGGAGAAGGTAGTACTAAGACAGAAGTATTAAAAGGTATCGATTTAACAATAGAGCCTGGTGAATTTGTAATTCTTTCAGGTGCATCAGGTTCGGGTAAATCAACATTGTTATCTATATTAGGAGGTCTACTTTCTCCTACTGATGGGGATATAAACTATGAACAACAACCTTTATTTTCATCGTCTAAACAAAATAGTGAACGTCGATTATCAGAGATAGGCTTTATCTTCCAATCTTCTCACTTAGTACCTTATTTAAGCGTCATTGATCAATTGATAATTGTAGGACGTGAAGCAGGAATGTCTAAAAAAATAGCATATCGTCGTGCAGAAAAATTATTAAGTGATATAGGATTGTATGAAAGAATGAATGCTTACCCCCATATGTTATCAGGTGGTGAAAAACAAAGAGTAGCTATTATGAGAGCGCTAATGAATAATCCTAAAGTATTATTAGCTGATGAACCCACAGCAAGTTTAGATGCTAAAAGAGCATTATCTGTTGTAAAAATCATTAAAAAAGAAATTTCAAACAATCAAATGTGTGGGATTATGGTGACACATGATCAGCGATTGTTTGAATATGCAGATAAAGTTATTTACTTAGAAGATGGACTAATTAAAAATTAATATAAAAATAGAGGCAGTAATACATTCGTATAGAATGTACACTGTCTCTTTTATTTAATCCATAAAATGATAATACTTAACCAAAAGGTTAGTGCAAAGTATATGGTTAGTAAAAGACGATACTGGTACATTACACCTAAAAAGTCTCTGATTAACGCAATATGGAAAAAATGGTATGGTGTATGACTGCCAATACCATAGGCATGAATATCATGATTTTTAGCCAATTTAAGTGCTCTTAAAATATGAAATTGACTAGTTACACATAGTATTTTGGGTTTAATATTGAAATATTTTCTAATTATTTCTTTCGAATATATAAAGTTAGTATTTGTATTTGTTGATTGTTGTTCCAATAATATATGTTCTTTTGGGACACCGCGATGAATTAAATAGCGTTGCATAGCTAAAGCTTCAGTAATAGGTTCATCTGGACCTTGACCACCAGAAACTAAAATCATAGGAGAATTATGGAACTGTCGGTAAATATCATATGCTCGATCTAAACGCTCTTTAAGCATAGGTGTAACTTCTTCAGTAAAAATACCTGCCCCTAAAATAATGATTAAATCGATTGGTTTTTGAAAATGAGTTGAACCATATGCAGAAGACCAAAAGACATAACAAAAGAAAGCGAATAAAGTAGACAAACCAATGAAACTAAGCCATAGTATAATGCCATTCAATATTGGAATAGGACAAGTACTAATGTAGAAACAAGCAATTATAAATAGGATTAACCGAACTCCACTTAAAGTCATTTGCTTAATAAAACGACGCACTTGTTTATTACGAAAGATAGAGGCATGCTTTAATATGATATACATAAATATCATTATTATTATTGCTATTAGTTCATAAGGTATTGAATAACTAATCAGATGGTAAATTAGAGTTATAAAACCTAATATAATGGTAGAAATAAATCCAGTTATACTTAAAGTTATAAATTGGTTGAAAAATAAAGAAAACAATATTATTAAAATTAATAAAGTGAAAAGCAATGGAATCATGAAAGGGCCACCTCTATCATATATGTATATATAAATGTAGTTGATAAGAGTTAAATAAGCAACTTAAAAGATATTGAGTTAAAACTGTTTTTAAGGTTTCATTTTATAATTTTTCTTGATATCATTTATAAGATGAAAAATAAATATTTTATATAAATCTACGCGTGTTTGAGGAGATACATATGACTAGACAATTAGAAGATCATATTGCATTTTTAGAAACATTTATCAATAATGTAAATACTTTAACGGCTAAATTATTGAAAGATTTGCAAAATGAATATGCATTTCTTTAGAACAATCTAATGTATTAACGATGCTTAGTAACGAATCTATGACTATTAGTCAAATTACGGAGAAGCAAGGCGTTAATAAAGCGGCAGTGAGTAGAAGAATTAGTAAATTGCTAGATGCAGGTTTAGTTATTTTAGAAAAACCTAACGCTAATATAGATCAACGACTCAAATTTATTACGTTATCTGATAACGGAAAATCATATATAAAAGAGCGTAAAGCTTTGATTAATAGTATTGCTCATGACTTTACAAATGATTTTTCTGCGGAAGATTTAGAACAAGTAAGACATGTTTTAGATATTATTAATCATAGAATGACGAATTATAGTTCTAAACTATCTTAAAAATTATTAAATAAAGACTATACACAATAGAAGAGTTAGGAATATAATTTGTATATACATTGGACATAAGACTAAATACGTATGTTACTGTTATTCATTTAGTCATATAATGAAAATATCTGTAAAAATAAAGATTTATAAATTTTAAATATTAAAAAATGATGCATAAGTAATTAAACCCCTTGATATAAATATAGTGATATAACTATTTATAAATGGTAGTAAGTTTGGAAAGTGAATAGAGGTGATACGATGAAACAGTGCCCTCAGTGTGGCGTCTCTGTTGAAAATGATGAGCACACTTGTCATAATTGCGGCCAGTCATTAAAAAAAGAAATAAATCAGAAAAGTAGTAAAAATAACAACATTAAACGAAAAGATAGAACTAACAAATCAACTAATCAATCATCGAATATTAAAATCAGAAAAGTTGTGCCAGTGGCAATTATATTTTTTATTATCATACTATTAGTTATTTTATTTTTCCTTCTAAGAAATTATAATTCACCCAATGCTCAAGCTAAAATTTTAGTGAATGCAATTGATAACGACGATAATCAAAAGGTAGCAACCTTACTTGGTACGAAAGACAAAAAGGTCGATCCTGATGAAGCGGCTGCGTACATCAAATATATTAAAAAAGAAGTGGGCATGAAGCATTTCGTTAGAGATGTTAGAAATACGGTTGATAAATTAAACAAAAGCGATTCAAGTGTTGCATCGTATATCCAAACTAAAGATGGGCAAGATATTTTACGTGTAAGTAAAAACGGAAGACGATATTTTATTTTTGATAATATGAGTTTTAATGCACCTACAAAACAACCTATCGTTAAACCTAAAGTGGATACTAAATATGAATTTAAATCAGGTGGTAAACGTAAAACAGTCATTGCAGATGCAAATAAAACAACACCATTAGGTTATTTTATTCCTGGTAATTATCACATAGACGCAACTAAAGAAACAAAAAATGGCGTATTCACAGGTACACTCGATTTTAATTTCAAGAATAGTAATAGTGAAACTGTAGATGTTAACGAAAACTTTGAAGAAGCGCATTTAAATATCAAATTAAAAGGTGCAACGAAACTGACAAGTAAATCGAAAAAAGTAATCATTAATGATCGTACAATGTCATATTCAAATTCTAAAGAATTCGGTCCTTATCCTAAAAATAAAGATATAACAATTTCAGCTCAAGGTAAGGCGAAAGGTAAAACATTTGAATCTGAAACTAAGACAATTAAAGCGTCTAACTTAAAAGATAATACGTCAGTTACTTTAGATTTTGATAGTGATGAAATAAGTAAATATGTGACTAAAAAAGAAAAAGAAGAAAATAGTTTGAAGAACAAACTCACACAATTCTTTAGTGGTTATTCTATGGCTTTAACTTCAGCCAAAAATCAAAGTAACTTTGATTTAATATCAAGTTATTTTAAAAAGAATTCTTCAATGTATGACAAAATGAAAAATAGTATTAGTAATCAACAACTTGTATCATTACAATCACCACAAGTATTGAGTGCTAGCAAAAGTGGAGATAAAATATTAACAACTGTACAACATATCGATGAAAATGGTCAGTATGTTAATAATGAGTATGAGTTAGAGCAAGCTTCTAGTGGGAATGACTTTAACTTAATTAAAGAAACAGATTAGAGAAATAGACGTAGTACAATGAAGTTCATTTACATTTATGGACATTGTCCTACGTCTCATTTTTTTAATTATCAAAATCTCATATGTTAAATATTTCTATATCATATAATATTAGAACTTTTATTATTAAAAATAAAAACAAGGTGGTTTCAAAAAATGAATAGTAAAGAACGAGCAAAATCACAATCTCTTATATTTGTAATCATCTTAGGAGCACTTACTGCAATAGGCGCATTATCTATAGATATGTTTTTACCTGGGTTGCCAGATATACAAAATGACTTTCATACAACAACTTCAAATGCTCAATTAACATTATCTCTATTTATGATTGGTTTAGCATTAGGTAATTTATTTGCTGGACCAATATCAGATTCTATTGGTAGAAGGAAACCGTTATGGATATCAATGCTTATTTATACTATTGCAAGTTTAGGTATTGTCTTCGTTACGAATATACAAGTGATGATAGCTTTGCGTTTTATACAAGGAATTACTGGTGGGGCGGCATCTGTTATTTCGAGAGCGATTGCTAGTGATATGTATAAAGGTAAAGAATTAACTAAATTTTTATCTTTACTAATGTTAGTTAATGGTGTTGCACCAGTTATAGCGCCTGCTATTGGTGGCGTTATACTAAGCTTTGCGGTATGGAGAATGGTATTTATTATTTTAACTGTATTTGGTGTATTAATGGTTATTGGTACATTAACGAAGGTGCCAGAGTCTTTACAAGAAGATGAAAAAGATAGTAATGGTATTAGAGAAATGTTTAAAAACTTTAAGCATTTATTATTTACACCTAAGTTTGTACTACCGATGGCAATTCAAGGTTTTTCTTTTATTATGTTATTTACCTATATTTCAGCTTCTCCATTTATAGTTCAAAAAATCTATCACATGTCAGCTTTACAATTCAGTATTATGTTTGCCGGTATAGGTATTACATTAATTATTTCAAGTCAGTTAGTAGGCTTTCTTGTAGACTATGTGGATAGACAACGCTTATTAAAAATAGTGACCTTTATTCAAATATTTGGTGTAGTTTTAGTTATCTTTACTTTGTTAAATCATATGAGTTTTTGGATTTTAGTGATTGGATTTATTATATTAGTTTCTCCTGTAACAGCAGTGGCAAGTTTAGGTTTTTCAATTGCTATGGATGAAAGTACACGAGGTAGAGGTAGTGCATCTAGTTTATTAGGATTAGTACAATTCCTATTAGGTGGCGTAATGTCTTCATTGGTTAATGTTATGGGCGAGCATAATGTAATGCCCTATGTAACGATTATTAGTTCAACGGCTATTATTTTAATTATATTACAATTACTTAATTCAAAAATACATCGTAACAATTAAACAACCAAAGTGATTAATACAATCACTTTGGTTGTTTTTCATCATTTACCAAATATAATTATCGCTGTAGTTTAACTGTGTTTGCTAGTAAATTTTCAGCAATTTCTTCTGGTGATTCTTGGCAGCCATTACGTAGCCAATAAAATATAACACCCACTTCACCACCAATTGAGTAAGTGATAAATAAAGACTTATTACGAATTGAATTTGGATAATCATTAATAACATGTTCATATGTTTTTTTTGTAGCTTGAAAATAATCAAACGCTAATCCTTTATTTGGATAAGTAATGAAAATAGCACGATAAAACGATTCTTTTCGTTTTATATATTTAGCTACAATTAAGAAAAATTTATATAATTTGCTTGTATCTACTCTTACACTTTCAAAATTATTATATAAAGCTGTAAGTAATTTAGTATATTTAGAGAGATGATAGTTTTGGATTTTTTCTAGTAAATCATATTTATCTTTATAATTATCATAAAAAGTAGATCTATTAACACCACTATAAGCACATATCATTTTAATAGTAATATCTTCAAAGGGGTACTCATCTATTAGATCAATCATACTTTGTATAATTTTATATTTTGCTTTTCTTTTCATTAGTATTCACCTTTGTTCATATAACCGACACATTTTTTTAAAGTGTCGGTGTTTTTTTTATATCTATGTAACTATAATAGATAAAGTGAATTTTAAAAGCAAATAGGAGGAAGTATATATGAAGAAAATGGTATTAATTAATATCATTACTATCATAGTATTAATTGTTATTGGAGTATTAGGCTTTTACTTCTGGAACAATGCAACAAGCTATGTTAGTACTGATAACGCCAAAATAGACGGCGATCAAATGAAAATAGCAAGCCCAACTGCAGGTGAAATCAAATCATTTGATGCAAAACAAGGTGACAAACTTAAAAAAGGTGACAAAGTAGCTGAAGTAGTTGGACAAGGTCAAGATGGTCAATCTAAAAAAATGAGCATCAAAATGCCTAAAGATGGCACAATCGTAAAAACAGATGGTATGGAAGGTTCAATGGCTCAAGCTGGGAACCCAATCGCTTATGCGTATAATTTAGATGATTTATATGTTACTGCCAACGTTGATGAAAAAGATGTTGCTGATATTGAAAAAGGAAATGACGTAGATATTGATATCGACGGTCAAAAAGCAACTGTAAGTGGTAAAGTAGAACAAATTGGTGATGCTACAGCAAATAGCTTCTCATTAATGCCTTCATCAAATAGTGATGGTAATTACACTAAAGTATCACAAGTTGTACCAGTTAAAATTTCTCTAGATTCTGAACCATCTAAAAATGTTGTTCCAGGTATGAACGCTGAAGTCAAAATTCATAAAAATTAAGGGGGTCATTAAATGACAGCGACCTTCATTATTGTTTATATTATAATCGCGCTCATACTTCTTGGTTTGATTAATTTCTTTATTTCTAAAAGTAAGAAAAAGTCTAAAAACCAAAAAGTGGAACAACGCTCAACAAAAGGTTCTGAGAGTCAATCATATCAATCTAAATTTAAAGCAAGTGATTTAGACAAACAATCTGAGTCACGTACAACATCTCCTAATGATTTTGGTTCAACTTCAAATCATATAGAAGACGATAAAAGAAAACATCATTTCGAATCAATGAATGAATCTGAAAATGACAACAACAATGCACATGACCAAGAGAAACTACGTCGTTCAGACGATTCTTCTCGTAACAATATTGATAGAGAAGAAACAGAAGATGTAGACGAAGAAGTGCATAATCCAATTAACCCTGACTCAGAAGAGGGCAGAGTTAATGAAAAAATCAAGAGACAACATAGTGATTTTATCTTTGGTAATGGTATCACTAGAGGTAAAATTTTAGCAGCAATGTTATTTGGGATGTTTATTGCTATTTTAAACCAAACTCTATTAAACGTTGCGCTACCTAAAATTAATACTGAATTTAATATCTCTGCATCAACTGGACAATGGTTAATGACAGGATTTATGTTAGTAAATGGTATTTTAATACCGATAAGTGCTTTTCTATTCAATAAATATTCTTATAGAAAGTTATTTCTTATAGGTCTTGTACTATTTACTATAGGATCATTGATTTGTGCTATTTCAATGAATTTCCCTATTATGATGGTAGGACGTGTATTACAAGCTATTGGTGCTGGTATTTTAATGCCTTTAGGTTCTAACGTTATTGTTACAATCTTCCCACCAGAAAAACGTGGTACGGCAATGGGTATTATGGGTGTGGCTATGATATTAGCTCCAGCTATTGGCCCAACGTTATCAGGTTATATTGTTCAAAATTATCATTGGAATATAATGTTCTATGGTATGTTCTTTATAGGATTAGTAGCTATCATAGTAGGTTATTTCTGGTTTAGACTTTATCAAAGAACCACAAACCCTAAAGCCGATGTACCAGGAATTATTTACAGTACTATTGGTTTCGGTGCTTTATTATACGGTTTCTCTGAAGCTGGTAATAAAGGTTGGGGTTCAACTGAAATCGTTACGATGTTTGTGATTGGTGTTATATTCATTATCTTATTCGTTATTAGAGAATTAAGAATGAAAGCACCAATGTTAAACTTAACAGTATTGAAATACCCAACATATACTTTAACAACAGTTATTAATATGATTGTTATGATGAGTTTATATGGTGGTATGATTTTATTACCTATTTACTTACAGAATTTACGTGGATTCTCTGCGTTAGATTCAGGCCTATTAATGCTTCCGGGTGCATTAGTAATGGGTGTACTTGGTCCTGTTGCAGGTAAGTTATTAGATACTATTGGTATTAAACCATTAGCTATTTTTGGTATTGCTATAATGACTTATGCAACTTGGGAATTAACTAAGTTAAATATGGACACACCATATTTCTCAATCATGGGTATTTATGTGTTGCGTTCATTTGGTATGGCATTTATTATGATGCCTATCATGACTGCAGGCTTGAACGCTTTACCAGGTCGATTAATTTCTCATGGTAATGCATTTGTAAATACTATGAGACAATTAGCAGGTTCTATTGGTACTGCGATTCTTGTTACAGTAATGACAACACAAACAACTAATCATGTTGCCGCATTTGGCACAGAATTAGATAAAACAAATCCAGTTGTTCAAGATCATATGCGTGAATTGGCTCAACAATATGGTGGAGAACAAGGTGCAATGAAAGTATTATTACAATTTATAAATAAATTGGCTTCTGTTGAAGGTATAAACGATGCATTCGTTATTGCAACTATGATAAGTTTATTAGCACTTATTTTAAGTTTCTTCTTACAAAGTAAGAAGAAAGCTGATGCATCAGCTGCAAAATCAAGAGCAGAAGATTAATTGTTGATAGACATTAAATAAAGTTTAATTAAAAAAATTGTGTTGTGGGGGCATGATTTTTAAGGGATCGGTATCAATTTTGATATCGATCCCTTTTTTTTAGTGGCTCTTACGAATGAAATGAGTTAGAGCCACTTATGCATTAGCGAAGCTAAGGCGAACCGAAAAGAACGAATGAAATGAGTTAGAGCCACTTATGGGAGTAGAACAGAAATGTGAAGCATTTCGTCGTTCTACCCCGGCAAGGATGACTAGACTTGAACGAAGTATGAAATACGCACGTTCAAGACAGACATCTACTGCCAATATATGAACGTAGTTCAGAAAGTTTTAAGGCGAACCGAAAAGAACGAATGAAAAGAGTTAGAGCCACTTATGGGAGTAGAACAGAAATGTGAAGCATTTCGTCGTTCTACCCCGGCAAGGATGGCTAGACTTGAAGGAAGTATGAAATACGCACGTTCAAGACAGACATCTACTGCCAATATATGAACGAAGTTCAGAATGGTTTAAGGCGAACCGAAAAGAACGAATGAAATGAGTTAGAGCCACTAAAGAATAAATAAAACACAAAAAGCGTGTTGAAAGACATCTTTATCAAGATCATCTTTCGACACGCTTTTAATTATTAAAAGATATATTATTTAATACGGATTTTTCTGTTTCTAAAGAATAGACTAATAATTAGTAATCCAATGCTACAAGCTAATAAAATAAGCGCGTTGTGAATAGCATCGGCTTCTACCACTACCTGATCTGGTGAGACAGTTAAGTAATATTGTTTAAGTGAATCAGAAATTTTCTCAGCTAATGTATGAATAATATAGCTAAAGTACATTGTTATCACTAGCATAATGGCAAGAAACAACATATTTACAACCTTTAAAGCACTACGATTAAAAATAATTGTTAAAATCGATAAAATTAAACTAAGAATACATAATGCGAAAAAGGCGTAAAAGACAATCAATAATCGGTCAATTGATTGTTGTAATTGATCAATATTACCTAAATTGATATTAATATTTCCAATTTGTGTAACAGTATCTTGGAAATTTTTAAGTTGATGAAAATCAATAGTTTGTTTGGCAAATACAATATTGAATATGGGTTGTTTATACATGCTATAACCTGTAATTGCAGTCAACACAAGCACAATTAATTGAATAATCATGCTTACCCATGAACGCTTTTTCTTGCCATATTGTTTACCTCGATGCAAACCTTGCGTTTGAAATGCATCGTCAAAGTTTTCCAATCTGCTTTGTTGATTAGACATGCAGGTGCCTCCCTTGAAATAGTCATATCTTTCTTTATCATTTCTAGTCTGATTTTGTTATAATAATGATTATTCAAAGACAGTAAAAAATTAGACAATTTATAAAATGAAATTCATGACTAAATTAAAATATACTTTAAATTATATCCCTTTTTATGTTGCGAATGTAGGTTTTTAATCAAATTGTTTTTTAATTTTAAAAATTGATAAGAGGTAGGTTTAGTTATTTATGAAGAATCGTTTAATGAACAGAGTAGTAAACAAATATATTCTACACAATCGTTCAATATTTTTCGATAATGATGAAGCAGTGGATAAATTTTTCGAAAAAAGACAAATTGAAAATGAGAAAAAACATAAGCAACCATCTACACTGAATGTGAAAGCCAATCTAGATAAACTTATGCTAGGAGATATGCAAGTTTTTAGATTTAATTTTAGACATGAATCCAAAAGAAAAATTTTGTATATTCATGGTGGATATAATACATTACAACCATCACCATTTCATTGGAGATTCTTAGATAAATTGACATTATCAACGTTACATGAAGTTGTATTTCCTATTTATCCTAAAGCACCTGATTATCATATCAATGATACACAAAAAGCTGTTAAAGATGTTTATGATCAATTAGTATCTGAAGTGGGTGCAGAACATATTATTGTCATGGGAGATGGCTCTGGTGGTGGGTTAGCATTAAACTTAGTGCAAAGCTTGATCGAACAAAATGAACAAGTACCACGTCAATTATATTTAATTTCACCATTATTAGATGCGACATTATCAAACAAAGATATAACTGATGACCTATTAGACAAAGATATATTAGTGAGCAGATTTGGTGTGAATGAAATTATGAAACGTTGGGCAGATGAATTGCCACTTACCAATTCACGTGTATCACCAATATATGGCAAGATTGAAGGATTACCACCAGTGTTTATGTTTGGTGGAGGTAGAGAAATTATTAATCCAGATATGCATTTATTTAAGGATACATTGGAATCAGTTGGACAAGATATTGAATTTTATGAATATCCAAGAATGGTTCATGATTTTCCACTTTATCCGATTCGTGAATCACATAAAGTTGTTAAACAAATTACCAAAGCTTTAAATAAATAGCATGTATAAATAAAGAAAAGGGCGTTTAGCAGTTGATATTTAGCTAAACGTCCTTTTTATATTATTCCATAATAGAATTAATATGTTTAATAATAAAGTTTTGTCCTTTTGAAAAATATAAGTCAGCAATTGTGCCCTCAAAATGACTTGGTATGTCGGTTAAATTACTAAATGAAAAGACTTTTTCAATATTATCATTTCGTACACGATTCGCAAGTTGATTATAGTGTTCGAGAAATTGATTGTCATCATCATATTTTTCAAGAAGTTGATTTATTTCATCAATAGCTTGTTTTTGACCTTGAGTGTAACTCATTCGTGTTGCACGTTTAAATAATTTTGAAGCTGGACCATTTATCGTTAAAGCTTTTTGTTCGTTTAAGTCACTAAGCGCATATTTAACATCATCGAATAAATCTAATAATTCACTTTGTACTGTATAGCGAATAGAATCGTTCATTATTTATCCTCCTTGTGAGGGATACCAATTCGATGGCCTAATTGGTCTGGCCATTCAATTGTTTGCTGTTGTTGGTCAGCATAGTGTTGCATTTGTTTGTAATAGTCTTCTGGAAAGGCAGCTGAGCGTCGTTGTTTTTGATCAATGCCCATCATCATTACTTCATTTGTAGCTGCAACATTACCATCATTACGGACCATTCTTAAGAAAAAGTGAACACGTTTGTAATCATAATCATAAATATATAACTCAACATCATAATGCTCATTTAATGTTAATTCAGATAAAAATGTAGTGTGTTCTTCAATTGTAAATGTAGTGTATTTATATTGTTCACGTTCTTCTAATGATAAACCATGACTATAATTAAAATCATCAATCACATCACTAAAAATGATATTATAATATGCATCATGCATATGATTATTATGATCGATAAAATCTTCAGTCACCGTTTTACTTACCTTAAATGTTTGAGACATGACAACTACTCCTTTTTTGTGTGCTTGCTAATTATTTTACTAAATTAAATTAAGACATACACGTAATTCAATTCATGATAAAATAATGAAGAACTGCTTAACAGGGGGTAAATGGAGATGACAATGACTATTCGATACCAAACATCTACCGAACCTTTAAAAAGGGTGAATCGGATTGAAGATATTCCTAGTGAAGCAACAATTGTTTGGTACGATTTTGAGGACGCAACACCACAAGAAAATGAATTTTTAAGAAATCATTTTAACTTTAATGATTTAGAAATAGATGATGCCATTAATGGTATTCCTCGAGCAAAATATAAATCGTATGATGATTATCAATATTTAGTTCTTCATAGTATATTAGTACGCAATTATTCTGCAATAGCGTTAAATGTATTTTTAGGGGATAAATTATTAGTCACATACCATCATCAAAGTTTTGAATCGCTTAAAAGAGTGGCTAAAGTAAATGAACAACACCATGATCCAGAACTAGATTGTGCAGATATTGTTATTCTTATATTAGATAGTATGGTAGATAAATACTTTAATTTTGTTTACGATATTGAAGATAAGGTATATACATTTGAGGATAGACATGTTGATGATCGCTTTAGTAAAGATGTAATGGACAACGTATTTAAATTACGTTCTGACTTAATTAAAATCAAACGTGTTTTATTTCCAATGCAAGAGTTAGTTGATACGATTAAAACTGAAGGTAATTTAATTAAAGATAATAAGCATTCAATGTATATACAACATATAGATGACCACTTAATTAAACAAAGTAACGTCATTAAGACTTCTCAAGAAATGACGAATGAAATTAGAGAAAACTATGAATCTTATACATCATTTAGAATGAATAATATTATGCAAATTTTAACATTAGTTTCAGTTATATTTTCTCCACTTACCTTTATTGCAGGTATATACGGAATGAACTTTGAATATATGCCTGAACTTAAATGGCATTATAGCTATTTTGTTTGCTTAATTATTATGTTAATCATCACTATTGTGTTAATAATTTTTTTCAAAAAAAAGAAATGGTTTTAAATTGTGCATTTTAAAATAAGAATGAGTTGGAAAGGGCGGTATAGCAATGAGTGATTTTCAAAGAGAACAGAGAAAAAATGAACATGTTGAAATCGCGATGGCACAACAAGATGCTGCATTGTCAGATTTTGACAAAGTAAGGTTTGTACATCATTCAATTCCTAATATAGATGTAGATGATGTTGATTTAACTACTCGTACATCACATTTTGACTTAAAGTATCCTGTTTATATCAATGCAATGACGGGTGGTAGTGAATGGACGAAACAAATTAATGAAAAACTTGCGATTGTTGCAAGAGAAACAGGATTAGCAATGGCGGTTGGTTCAACACATGCTGCTTTACGAAATCCCAAAATGG
The DNA here is from genome assembly GCF_902506595.1 of Staphylococcus sp. 8AQ. Lineage (NCBI taxonomy): Bacteria > Bacillati > Bacillota > Bacilli > Caryophanales > Staphylococcaceae > Staphylococcus > Staphylococcus sp. 8AQ. The sequence continues at coordinate 1,718,453 of NZ_LR733871.1, read as the reverse complement.
CGGAGTCATTCACTATTGTAAGAGAAACTAATCCAGATGGTATTATATTCAGTAATGTGGGTGCTGATGTGCCTGTAGATAAAGCCGTAAAAGCCGTTGAATTATTAGATGCGCAAGCATTACAAATACATGTTAATTCACCACAAGAACTAGTTATGCCAGAAGGTAATCGTGAATTTGCCAATTGGATGGAAAATATCGAAGCTATTGTTAAAGCAGTTGATGTTCCAGTGATTGTAAAAGAAGTAGGATTTGGTATGAGTAAAGAAACGTACAAATCACTGCTTAACGTTGGAGTAGCTTATGTTGACGTAAGCGGGCGTGGTGGTACAAACTTTGTTGATATTGAAAATGAGAGACGTTTAAATAAAGATATGGATTATTTATCAAATTGGGGACAATCAACAGTTGAATCTCTATTAGAAAGTACCGATTATCAAGATAAGCTTAATGTCTTTGCAAGTGGTGGTTTACGTACACCATTAGACGCAGTGAAATGCTTAGCATTAGGTGCTAAAGCAGTTGGAATGTCACGACCATTTTTAAATCAAGTTGAACAATCAGGTATTACGCAAACGATTGAATATGTAGAGTCATTTTTAGATCATATGAAGAAAATAATGACTATGTTAGACGCTAAAAATATTGATGAATTAACTCATAAAGATATGATATTTAGCCAAGATTTATTATCGTGGATAGACCAAAGAGGTTTAGATATTCATAGAGGATAATTGGCCTAACTATAGTTGCCAAAATAAATTCAAAAATAAAACAGTACACATGAGAAACTGTCAGGACATAAGCAAAAACACTTTATGTCTTAGTTCCATCATGTGTACTGTTTTTTAATTATTGGAAAAATTGTATAAAGCCCATAACAATAATCACGCCTATTAAGTCGATTAAGAATGCACCGACAATAGGAACAACTAAATAAGCTTTTGGTGAGTTACCGTATTTTTTAGTAATGACATCTAAATTAGCCATTGCATTAGGTGTTGCACCTAACCCATGACCAATAAAGCCACCAACCATTACTGCAGCATCATAGTCTTTGCCTAAGCCTCTGAATAAAATGAAGATAGAGAACAAGATCATGAATACAACTTGCACAAGAACTATGATAATTAATGGTAATGCTAATGAGTAGATTTCAGTTAATTGAATACTCATTAACGCGAGAGATAGGAAGATACCTAATGAGATATCACCGATTTCTTCGTTAATTTTTAAATCAACAATGTTAAAGCCAAATGCTTCAGAAATGTTACGCACAAAAACAGCGACGAACATTGAGCCTACATACATTGGTATATTAACATTTGTTAAATCAGTAAACGTATTTCCTATGTATGTACCGAGTGCCATACAGAATACAAGAATTGTAAACTGTATAAAGAAAATTTGTGTTGGTTTATATTTTTCGTGAAGTGCTTGATTATATTCAACTTCACCATAGTTTTTAAATGAATCATCACTATGTTCAGGTTTGAGGTTATAACGTTTGATTAAAAATTTAACTACAGGTCCGCCAATTAAACCGCCAAATACTAAGCCTAATGTTGCGGCAGCAAGAGCAGCAGTTACAGCGGAATCAATGCCCATATCTTGAATTGTTTTACCATAGGCAGCGGCATTACCGTGACCACCCTCCATTGACATAGACCCTGCTGTTAAACCTAATAATGGTTTGATATTTAATACTTTAGCTAAGGAAACACCAATGACGTTTTGACAGAAAGCCATAATACCACAAAACATAAAGTATAATAACATGACCTTTCCACCAACTTTAAATAATTTCAATGATGCTCCTAATCCAATTGTTGTGAAAAAGGCTAACATAAAGAAATTTTGTATAAATGATGAGTCTAATTTAATTTTAACTATATTAAAGGAATCTAAAATCGCAACTAAAATTGCAAAAATTAAGCCACCAATCACTGGTGCTGGAATACAAATTCTTCTTAAAAACGAGACATGGTTTATGATTGTTTGACCAATCAGATATAAAATACATGCTAAACATAATGTGGTAATAGCATCTAATTCTAACATTTTAACTCCCCCTTAGAAGTTACTCCAAAACCTATGTTTAAGTGTTATTCAATTAAAATATGTAAGCGTTATAAAAAGCCACTATACCTAGTATACACGTATAAATCCATTAAATCTAGTTTTAGAATAAATATTATTTGTATTTATACATAAAAGTATTAATTTTCAATAGATATTATCAGAAATAATATTAAAATTATTAAAAAAGAATATCCTATGTTGAGGATTTATTATTTAGTACCTTGCAATGTACAGTAGTGAGTGCTATATTATAGATAATCACTACTGTGTAATGTTTAGTACCTAAAATGAAATATGGAGGAATGCCTATGAATACGCAATTTAAGAAGGGTGCGTTAGAACTAATTGTCTTGCTCATTATCAAAAGAGAAGATCAATATGGTTATTCATTAGTTCAAAATATCTCACGTTATATGAAAATTGCTGAAGGAACTGTATATCCATTATTACGAAGATTAGTTAAAAACGGTGAACTATCTACGTATTATCAGCCATCAACAGAAGGTCCAGCGAGAAAATATTATCGTCTTACAGAACAGGGCCAAGGAAGATTGGCGACGTTAAAAGAGGAATGGCAGTTGTTTTCTAATGCTGTAAATACGTTTATTGAGGAGAGTGAATCAAATGAATAAAGAAAGATATTTAAAGCAATTGGTCGCTAATTTAAAGCATATGGATAATACTGACAAGCAAGATATTTATAACGAATATGAAACTCATTTTATAAGTGGTAAAAATGAAGGGAAATCTGAAGAAGATATAGCTAAACAATTAGGAGATCCTAAAATGATTGCTAAAGAATTGAACGCCACTATGGCTATCGAAAAGGTAGATGAGAAGTCTAATTTAAAAAGTATATTTAAAGCTATATTAGCAGTGATGGGATTAGGACTTTTTAATTTCTTTATTGTATTAGTACCAGCATTCTTCATTTTAATGATTTTTTTCACATTAATTGTTTTTACATTAATACTTTTCAGTGCACCTATATTTTTAATTATCAAATTTGCAACTGAAGGCTCAAATTCAATTATTTTATATGATGTTTATATGGCGGGATTAATGTTTGGTATTAGTTTAATGTTATTAGCAATTACTATTCTTCTCATTAAATGGTTCTTAAAATTAACAGTAATGTATCTTAAATGGAATGTCTCATTCGTGAAAGGAAGTGTTCATCCATGAGAAAGTTAATCATCACACTTTTTATAATTGGTTTAATATTGAGCATTGGTTTTGGTATAGGTCTTATTTCTCAAGGTAAGAAGTTATCTTCAGCACATCATGAAACGCAATTAAATAAAGAATATAAAGACAATATAAAATCTATTCAATTGGATGTTGAGAATAGTGATGTTGAAATAAAGCATGGTAAGACATTTTCGATAAAATCAATTGGTAGTTCAGACGATAAAGTAGATAGTAAAGTCGAAAAAGAAACATGGCATATTAATGACCAACATAATCAATCTAATATCAATTTTAGAATAGGCACTATGTTCACTAATAAAATTATTATTACCTTACCAAAAGAAATGAATGAACTAACAATAAAAGATGACGCGGGGGATATCAAAGTTGATAATGTTGTTAGTAAGAAAACGTATATCAATGTTGATTCTGGAGATATCACTTTGACAGATAGTAAATTAGGTGATTTGAAAGTCAATAATGATTCGGGTGATATTTTAATGAAACACATTCATTTCACAAAAGGTAAAATAAAAAATGATTCAGGAGATATAGAAATGAAACAAAGTATTCCTGATCAACCATTAAATGTATCAAATGATAGTGGAGATATTCATATAAATTATAAAAACAAAGCCAAAAACACATCATTTACTGCCTTAAACGATTCTGGAGATACGAATATATATGATAAAGAATTAAAACAACATCAAATAGGTAAAGGAGACAACAAAGTCAATTTATCTAATGATTCTGGAGATATTACGGTAAAATAAAATTGATTAAAAGAGAGGATGGCACTATTTTTAGTGCTATCCTCTCCTTTATTTCCATGTATCATCAGGGTTTTGAAAATCTGATTTTTTCATGCGAGATACATATGGATTACCTTTGACTGTATAGCGAAGTGGTTTATTTGTCCATTCTCCTTTATTTGGAATACCAATACGACCACTTTCAACTATCGATTTAGGATGTTTCCGATTTTTTATGTCAATTGATAGGCGACATTGATTGATAGTAGATCCATCAATGGCACGCGGAATATTAAATGCTTTCGTCCATTTTCCTGGTCCATTAGTCAATTCAAATCCATCTTTGCCTCTATTGATTCTCATAGCTTCAATCCCGTCTTCTGGTTCTACTGCGCGAATAAGCACACCTTCAGGAACACCACTATCTTTAGTAACAAAGTTAATTAATAAATGTGTATGCATGACATGTGCATAAATTGTTCCACCAGTCTTATATAATGAAGTAACTTTAGGTGTTTGTTTACCACCAAAGCCATGAGCTGCGCGATCTTCAAAACCTAAATAAGCCTCAGTTTCGACAATATAACCGCTATAAGTTTGATGATTATCCTGATAAATGACACGGACTCCTAATAATGATTTTGCAATATCTGTTGTATTACGTTCTTTAAAATCCATAATGGAACTCCTCTATAAAAATATTTGTTTTTATAATTTATTTTGGAAATTCTTAAAAAATATTTGATTTATATTTTTTTAGGTCTATCTATTTGATACAATGACCGTATTAACAATATTATTACTTAATTAATGTATCAAAATTGATATGAGTAATAAAATAAATTGAATTGATGATTTGAAAGGAGCAGCTAAGATGAGAGAGAAAGTTGGTTTTAAAGCATCATTTAAATTATATTGGTCAAATTATTTTAATTTTAAAGGTAGATCAAGACGTAGTGAATATTGGTTTATGCAATTATGGCATTTAATATTTATGTGTCCTGGTATTATTTTATTGATTATTGGTGCAATAGGGCTGACTATAGGTATCTCTTCAGGTCAAAGTACGACTGCACTTAGTATTGGTGTCTTTAGTCTAGTGATATCCGTGTTATATTTAGCCATTTACTCACTAGTGACAATTATTCCGAATTTAGCTATATTAGCCCGTCGATTCCATGATACTTCACGCACAATGTGGATACCTATGATCGGATTTGGTATTGCAGTATTTTTAAATATATTTAATTGGGTTGTCAATGCAACTGGACATTCAGAAAATGGTTGGTTATTACTAATCTATTGGTTAATTACAATCATCTCTTGGATTTTTGGTATTTATAATATTGTTATTTGTTGTTTAAACAGTCAGAGAGAAACAAATATTTATGGACCAAGTCCAAAATATGAAGGGTCTGAAATGATAAGTGATAATAATTATAATCCAGTAGATAAAGCAAATAAGAAACATAATTATGATAATAATGAAATTTAAAATAGTAATGTAAAGCTAGGGTCATAGTGAGACCTTAGCTTTTTATATAAGAAATCATCATTTATTCTAGTTAATGTCGTATATATTTGACTTATAGATAAATGATTTAGTAAAATTAAGATAATACTTATCGAAAGAAGCGGATGAATGCGTTGAATAGAGTGAAACAATATCGAGCACATCAAAAGATGTCGCAATTAGAACTAGCAAGACGAATAGGGGTTTCCAGACAAACAATTAATATGATTGAAAATGATAAATATAATCCGTCATTAAAATTATGTATAAATATAGCTAAAACATTGTCAGTCACACTAAACGACTTATTTTGGGAAGATGAATAGTTATTTTTAATAAATTAGAATTTAAAGATGAATTCAAAAATAATTTATTCAAAAATCATTTAGCAAAAACGAGTGCGATATCTATATTTGTAATTGCCTGTATATTTTATTTCCAAGCAATGTTTGATATTCAACGTGAATATTTGTCTCCATATTTGATAGGTAGTTTACTTATATTAATCGTGACAGTCTGTAAACTATCTTTAAATAAAGAAACAACGGATACTACAATAATTTACGTAAATAATAAAAATGAGAAAAACTATTTAAATCGTAAAGCCAGAAAGAAACACATTATATTTTTTATAGTGCTCATGATTTATTTAATCGTCATTAATAATGTAATTATCCCTTTAGTGGTAAGCAGTGAGGGGATGGTTAATAGTTGGTCTAGTTTAGGATTGCTTATTCCAATTATAATGATGATATTGATGAAAGACAGTCGTATTCAAATATCTGATACACCGACAGTTTCAGCAAAAGAAAAGATTAATACACAAGAACGTTCTTTAAATATGTTGCCTAATTATAACTTCAGTGATGAATATGAGAGACGTAGAATTGTTAATGCATATGCGAGTAATACAATTTGGCAATTAATTGCTTTAATGGTAGTCAGTATTGTTGATATAGTTATTGAAGTAATAATGGGGCATTGGCCAATATCTAGTTATATTTCAATCCTGTTCATTGTTATTATTTCATTAGTCATTACATTTAAATATAAAAGTATTAAAAATTAAAAACAGCTATTCTTGCCATGTTGATAAACAAAGGCAAGGATAGCTGTTTTTAAAGTTGCTTATTCAGTTTCATGAATATAAGATAGTTCAGCATGTTCTCTACCTAATAAATCATGAAGTTGTCGGTATTTATTAAATAATTTTTCGTAATGTTTTACTTTTTCAGGATCTGGTTGTTTTTCATAATAAACTGGTTGTTTCATATGTTGTACAGTATCTCGTAATGTTTCGTAAGCACCGCCGACGTTAGCTCCTAACATAGCAGCACCTAGAGCAGTAGCATTAGAGGACTCTAATACAACTACTTTTTTATTTAATACATTGGCATAAATATCTACGAGTAATTTACTTTTTTTAGGTATACCACCTGACGCATATACTGTATGAACTGGAATGTCATTATCTTCGAATTGTTTCATGATCATTTTAGTTCCAAATGCAGTTGATTCTAAATAAGCACGGTGTACCATTTCGAATGGTGTTTGTAATGTTAAACCAAAGACGCTACCAGTTAAATGGCTATCGCTTAAAATACTTCTATTACCATTATGCCAATCTAGCACGACTACATGTTGTTCTTCAACAGGGATTTGCTCTGCTAGTGTTTCTAAGTATTGTAATACATCCATATCTTTGTTCTTCGCGGCTTCAACAATTTCATGTGGAGCCATGCGTTCAGAGTAACTAAACAAGTCTCCTACAGCAGCTTGCCCAGCTTCATATGCATATAATCCAGGTATAATAGCATCTTTAACTGAACCTGTAATTGATGGAATGGGTTCTTGTTTAGGGTCTAACATTAAGTGACAAGTACTTGTACCAATGACTGGAGTGAATTCTCCTTTTTCAATGGCACCTGCACCTAATACGCCAGAATGTGCATCAATCATATAAGGTGATATTTGAACATTTGAAGATAATCCCCATAAATTTTGGTAGTATTCTGATAATGAACCTGCACTATCTCCAATTTGAATAACCGGTGCTTCACATTTATCTTTTACAATTTGAGGTAATTCTGAATCTACAGTTTCAAAGAAATCGTAATTAAATCCATTGACTTCATCGTAAAATCCTTTAAATCCTATACCACAATTTGATCGGATATTTTGATTAACAAGCAAGCTTGTCATATAGTCTCCGGCTTCCATAATATAATGAGCACGTTCTAATAATTCAGGTGCTTTATGTTTTACCTCAAGAATTTTAGGTATCATCCATTCACTATTAACACTGTGACCATAATAGTCTAACCAATTTTGATTTGCTTTTTCATTAGCTTCGACCATTTGTGTTGCTTCATCTTGGGCACCGTGATGTTTCCATAATTTAACATAAGCATGAGGGTGATTTTTTAAATCTTCATTCATATGTAAAGGTTTGAAGTTTTCATCTAAAAAGACAATAGTACAACTTGTGAAGTCGACGCCAATTCCGATTACTTCATCTTTATTAATTTGACTTTCTTCTAATACATGTTTAACACCATTTTCTAAAACATTGTGATAATCGCCAGCATGTTGTAAGAAGTAATTATGAGGTAAAGTTTCTCCACCTAATTCTTCAGCAATTGTCCCATGTTGGTATATTTCTTCATAACTAGAAATAATTTTTCCATCTGAAGTATCTACTAAAATAACACGTCCAGATGCTGTGCCATAATCGATACCAATACTATAACTCATTATGTCTATCCCCTTTATGTAATGTTTTATCTTAAAGAAGTTATCAATAAAATAATGTTCTACGATATGATTAATGATAGTGCTTACATAAATGAATGTAAAGTGTGACATATTGTAAATTCTAAATTCATTAATTAGTTTATTAATGTTATATTTATGTAGAATTAAGTCATTAATTTGGGAGGTAACCATGTCATTAAATATTGAACACGTGACAAAGAAATTTAATCAATTTACAGCAGTTAATGATATATCGATTGAACTTGAGAAAGGAAAAATGCTTGGGTTTTTAGGACGTAATGGTGCTGGCAAAACAACTACATTTAGAATGATTTTAGGATTAAGTGAACCAACAGAAGGTCACATTACATATGAGGGACATACAATAGATAAGTCGATGTACAATCGTATAGGTTATTTACCAGAAGAGCGGGGTTTGCATTCAAAAATGACTGTTGAAGACGAATTAACTTATCTTACTACTTTGAAGGGTATGTCTAAAAAAGCTATTAAGAAAAATATAGATTATTGGTTAAATCGATTTGCAATTACTGAAAATCGTCATAAACGTATTGATTCACTTTCCAAAGGTAACCAACAAAAAATTCAGTTATTAGCAAGTATGATTCATCAACCTGAATTACTTATTTTAGATGAACCTTTTAGTGGATTAGATCCAGTCAATGTTGAACTACTAAAAGAAGCGGTCAAAGATTTAAATAACCAAGGTTCGACGATTATTTATAGTTCACATCGTATGGAGCATGTCGAGGAATTATGTGATGATGTATGTATTTTAAATCATGGAGAACTAGTAGTTTCAGGCGATATACAAGAAGTTAAATCTTCTCATGGATATAAACAGGTAATTATCGAAACTAATAAATCAATGCCAGAATTAACAGGCATTCAAGGTGTTATTGATGTAGAAGTGAATAAATATGACATTAAACTAACAATAGAAAATGAGTCTGTAGCTGAATCTATATACAATCAAGTTATAACACATGGTTATGTGCGTCGCTTTCAAGTGTTAGAACCATCACTGAAAGATATCTTTATTGATAAGGTAGGTGATCTTCATGAATAAATTCTGGGCTACATTTGGATTAACATATAAAAGTAAGGTGAAATCTAAATCCTTTATGATATTTATGGTTATTGTCATTATTTTGATGGTAGCTTTATCAAATGCTGACAAAATTATAGATATGTTCAAAGGTGATGATGACCATATAGGTGTCGTAACCAATAATGAACCATTATATAAAGCAATTAAGCAACAGAGCCATGTGATTGATGAGGAAGCAACGTTTGAAAGAGTGAGTCAAAAAGAAGCGAAATCTCAAGTCAAAAGTGAAAAATTAAAGGAAGCTTATATCATCAAAATGGATAAAGACCATCAACTTTCAGCGACCATTTTGAGTAAAGATAACGTTTCACAAGAAAAACAACAAAAAGTGACTGGTTTACTTACAAATCTTCAGTCAAAACTAATAGCATCGAAATTGCATCTTAGCGATAATGATTTAAAAAAATTACAATCTCAAAGTAAAGTAGATAGCCACATCTTATCAGATGATAAAGGACAACAATTAAGTGAAAGCCAAAAAGTATTTAATATGATTCTTGTTTATGCCATTTTAATGCTAATGTTTTTTATTATTTTCAATTATGCAACACAAGTGGCTATGGAAATTGCAACTGAAAAAACATCAAGAGTTATAGAAATGATTATTACGAGTGTGTCTCCGATAACACATATTATGGCTAAGATAACAGGTGTCATAGCAGTAGCGTTTACACAAATAGCTATGATAATTGTGGTTGCAATCATTTGTATATATGCTTTTGATTTAAAGCGTATGCTCAAAGGTTTTGATTTATCAATGAGTGACATATCATGGCAAATTATTATAGTAGGCATTTTAAGTGTGATTATCGGTATATTAACTTATGTTTTATTAGCAGCCATTTTAGGTTCTTTAGCATCCAGAATAGAAGACATTAATCAAACCTTAATGCCTTTAACTTTATTTGCAATGATTGCATTTTATATAGCTATTTTCAGTATATATAAACCTGATATTTTATTGGCTAAAATTACAAGCTTTATTCCATTTTTAGCCCCATTTGAAATGTTGGTGCGCGCTCAATCGACGGAATTACAAATTTGGGAAATTGTATTAAGTATGTTGATTTCATTAGTAGTTATGGTGATCTTGTTATGGATTGCTATTAAAACATACAAAGATTCAGTTTTAACATTTGAAAAAGGTCTTATTAACTCAATTAAAAAAGTAATGAAAAAATAAATAAAAGAGGGGGAAGAGTGTTAATGTCATTTTGAAAAAGCTTACATAACATTCTTCCTCTTTAAATTGTAATTATCTATGGAATATTAGGTGAAAAAGTGTAACAATGTGTATGAGTTAGCAAAGAAGTTAATATAAAATAATAACTGATTGATACACATCATCAACCATAATTGATTAATATAACCCCTTATTAGGATGGAGTAGATAGAACGATGTTATATTCAACGATGATTTTTATATTAGCAGGTCTTTGTGAAATAGGAGGCGGCTACTTAATATGGTTATGGCTTAGAGAAGGTCAGCCATCGTGGCTAGGTATTATTGGTGGTATCATACTCATCCTATATGGTGTGATTGCGACGTTACAATCATTTCCAACGTTTGGACGAGTTTATGCCGCATATGGCGGTATATTTATTGTCATGAGCTTAGTATGGTCTATGTTCATTGATAAAAATATGCCAGATAAATACGATGTATTGGGTGCTGTAGTATGTGTAATTGGCGTTTTAATAATGTTATTACCACATAGGGCTTAATAAAACGTGTTTGAAAGGGAGAAATAAGTAATGAATGTTGAAATTGAGCATCAAAGATATGGTGTTGATTTAATTAAAATTGATAATGAAGAAACGAAAATTGTATTTACAAATTTTGGTGCAAGAATAGTATCATGGAAATATCATGATAATAATATTGTACTAGGGAATGTTGTTGAAGCGGACGAATTTTATTTTGATAATCCATTTAAATTTGGAGCGACTATAGGAAGATACGGTGGTCGAATTTCCGATGCTTCGTTCACATTAGATGAAATAAAATACCAATTAGAAGCAAATGATGGTAATCATCATATCCATGGCGGGGGTCACGGGCTAGATACAAAGTTATTTGACTATGAAGTAGTCGAAGAATTGGGACAAGTAAAAATTATTTTTAAGACAACGTTAAAGGAAACAGATGATAATTACCCAGGAAATATGGATGTTAAAGTTACCCATACTTATGATGTCGATCATTGTTGGACAGTTGAATATGAGGCTACATCAACGAAGACAACATTATTTAATCCGATGAATCATGTTTATTTTAATTTGAACAGAGATAATAATGTTATCGATAATCACCGTCTATATAGTTCTGAATTGAATATGTATCAACTTAATGAACAACATTTAATAAATACAGATGAAACACTAGATTTACATCAAATTTTTAATGGTAGTGATATATACTTTAAAGATATATTTGAAAGTAAACATGCTCAACTAGCACAACAAATTGACACTTTTAATGGCTTGGATCATCCATTCAAAGTTGGAGGCCATCAATTATCAATTGATAACGGTGAGTTTCAATTAGATGTAAAAACTGATATGCCAAATTATGTATTATATACATTTAATCAACCAAAAGATTGGAATAGTGATTCTAATATTTATAAGGCACATTCTGGCTTAGCTATTGAATCTCAATTTTTACCAAATGATATTAATATGTATGGTGAAGACGCTTCGTCTATTTTAAAAGCCAATGATACATTTTATTCTCAAACAAGTTATGAAATAAATGAAAAGTAATTATTAAGAGTGAAGCCTACGGTTTTGATTCCATTGGTTTCACTCTTTCTTTATACTTAGAAAGTATTTTAATTATGATGATTTTGTTGCACGTTGGTACATCTTTTCTAATTTTTCATATCTTTTCATTGATAAATATGGATTTTTTAAAGCTTGTGAAATTCTCTTAGTATTTTTTCTATCATTATAATAAATATCATTTAATTCTTGAACCGATAATTGAGTCTTCGGGTCTGCTTCTTTAATTAATTCTAAATGATGATTTTGACTGACAAATCCTTCTTTAATTACGCGACAATAAAATCCTGTTTTTCCTGATTTAGACATGCGCTTCACTAAATTGGGTAAACCATATTTTGCTTGTATTTTCCAACAAGGTTCTCTGATTTCCGATACTTCTATAATTGCTTCACCCAAACGATATTGATTACCAAAATAAACTTCATTTTCATCTAAATTTTTAATAGTTAAGTTTTCCCCAAACATTGCATAATCAGGCAGTTTTTCTAAATCATCTTTATACATGTCATAGTTTGATTTACTAAAGCAACAGACTGCTTTATCAGGTCCACCGTGGTCTTTATAGGCTTGTTCATCATCAACAAAACCTAGTTTAGATAACCACATATCTCCTTCGAAAGGGCGCTTATTAATAGCTGATTGCATTGGTTTTGAGTCTTTATATTGTAGCGATTCTATTTTCCCAGTTGAAATAGCGTAAACAGGTATCATTTCTATTCTCCCTCTTAAAGTATTTAAATGATAGTTTACTATATCTCAAGACTTTTATGTAAAATTTTAAAATATATTAAAAATTAAACGATAAATAAGGTATGTTAAATCAAAAAAGTCATGTAAAATAGGAAATGTAAACGATTTAGAAAAGAGGCTCATGACGTAATGAATGATGTAAAACAACTTAAAATGATGACATTGAATGATGTTTTGAATCAAATTGAAGACGGTATGACACTAGGAATTGGTACAGGTAGTACAATTGAATTGTTAGTGCCTAAAATAGCACAACTTGTTGAAGAAAAGAATTACGACATCAAAGGTGTTTGTACTTCAAATAAGACTGCTTTTTTAGCTAAAGAACTAAATATTGAAATTGTTGATGTAAATGATGTTGAAAAAATTGATTTAGCTATTGATGGGGCAGATGAAGTCGATCCAAACCTCAACTTAATTAAAGGCGGTGGCGGTGCCTTATTTAGAGAAAAGGTCATTGATGAAATGGCAGACCGTTTTGTCGTTATTGCTGATGAAAATAAAGTAGTCAATTATTTAGGAGAAACATTTAAATTACCAGTAGAAGTAGATAAATTTAATTGGTATCAGGTTGCTAGAAAAATAGAAACGATTGAGGGAGTAATCGTGCAACGACGTGTTACTGAAGATGTGCCTGTAACTACAGACAATGGTAACTATATTTTAGACTGTGCTTTACCAAAAGGTGTTGACCCTTATGAAATGCATGAGTTTTTAATACATCTTACGGGTGTGCTAGAAACAGGTTATTTCCTTGATATTACTGACGAAGCCATTATAGGCACACAACAAGGTGTTAAAAAGATGTACCGTCAATAATAAAATTTTTACTTTTATATTATATAGATAATAGCCTTAAGGTGTTTGTTAGAACATCTTAAGGCTCTTTTTCTAAATTTTATTCTTATTGAGCACTTTTGAATAAATCAACTAAACTTTGAGGACTATTCTCTCCAAGACAAATATCTAATAATTCATGAGATTCTTTTGCTTCGGCTTCACTTCTTGGGAACATTTTTGCTTCATATAATTCGATTGCTTTATCAAAATTATTACTATGTTCAGCTATCAATTCAGCTAACTCAGCTCCATCTAACATGGCTAAATTAGCACCCTCCCCAGAAGGAGCCATTAGGTGTGCAGCATCACCAATTAAAGTAACCCCTGATTGACGTTCCCAACGATGTGTATCAGGTAACGCATTAATTTTACGAGGTGTAATTGAACTATTCGCTTCAGTAATTAAGGCAGTTACTTCTGGTGACCAACCTTCAAATTCTGCAGCAATTGTTTTTGTCGCTATTTCACCATTTGCAAAGTCTATACTATCGATCCATTCACTATCACATTTCATTTGTACATATGTGTGAAGGATGTCTCCAGCTTCTCTGTGTGCAACAATACCTTTATTAGGTGATAAAGCATACATTGCACCTTTACCTACTTTTTGAGCAGTCTCAGGATATTGATTATCTACATCATATAGATACGTTTCAATAAATGTATAACCAGAATAATGTGGCTTAATATCTGTTAAGATGTTTCGAACTTTAGACCAAGCACCGTCAGCACCAATAAGTTTGTCTGTAGTTACAGATGTCTCATCTCTAAATACCACTTTATATTTCGCATCATCTAATTTTTCAACATGATCCACTTTTTTATTCCAAACAATCATATCTTCTGGTAAAGAATTTATTAATATATCTCTTAAATCACCACGTAATACCTCAGGTCGTCCGTTTGATTCATCATCCGGTAAATCTAAAAGTATGTCACCATTATGGTTAACGATGCGAGAGGCATCAGCGCCTTTTTGTATAATTGATTGGAATTCGTCCAATAAGTTAGCTTTTTCTAAGGCAACTTGTCCATTATATTCATGTATATCTAATTGTCCACCTTGAGTTCTTGCATCACGAGAGGCATCAGATTCATAAACTTTAGCAGGAATACCATTTACATATAGCACTCTAGCTAAAGTCAGCCCACCAATGCCACCACCGATAATTGTAATAGGGTTGTTACTAGCTTTTATATTCATTGTATTACTCCTTTTAAACTCATAGTTATAATTAAATTATTACTGAAAGAGTTTACCCCCAAATATCTATATTTAAAACAAAAAACTCATCCATTCAATAAATTGAATAAGACGAGTTTAATATAATTAGTATTTGTTATTAGGGCTAGAATTTTCAGAGTCCTTGATTTCATCCTGTGCTTCAGATACAACTGATGAACGACGTGATGAACGGCGTGTTTGTTTATAAGAAGTATGTTCTCTTAAATAATCAGAAGAATCATTGTCATGTTCTTGTTCATCATCAATAGACGTTTTAGAATGTTGTTCATTATCAGAGGATTGATCATGTTTACGAGAATCAGATGCGTCATCTTCTTGAATATCATTATGATTATTTTCATTATTAGTTTCACTATCATTAGAATGGTCATTAACGTGATCTAAATAATTATTAGGTTCAACTTCGTCTAAACTTTGTTTTGTCTTTTTATAGAAGATGGCACGTATAATTAAGCTTAAAATAATATAGATTAAACCTACTGCAGTAGTAGCCAATGCGATGACTTTCATAGAGAATAAGTCACCAACTTCTTCACTGAACAAGAATACTAAACCAAATGACATAGCAGCATGGAAAATAGTAGCTATATAAATTGTTCTACCTTTAGTTGCGCGAATCAATTCACCTACAATCATAGAGAATGCGAATGTATATAAGAAATGATAACCAGCAAACTCTATTCCATATGTAGTATTGGCATTGAAGATTGAGTAAATGATACCAACTACGATACTTGCAAAGAAAGTATTCATTTTAACTTCTACAATATGTTGTAAATATGAACGAAAACCAAATTCTACTACAAATGCCATAATTAAATGGCCAATTATAATAGCAGTTATTGAAACTGATAAATCTGATGCCTGTAAAAGTATGAAACTATCTGCAAACGTGTTGAAACAGAACATACCTATGATAAATATAAATAAAGGTATGATTAAAGCGAGTAATATACGCTCCACAACTTTAAGGCTCAATGATAGTTTTAAACTCGCCATCTGATCTTTTTTATATCTAAAGACGAGTAGACATATGATTGCAGCGATAAAAGGAGAAAGATCAGTAATATCGAAGACAAATCTTTTTACTCCAATTGCCGATTGAAAATCTCTAAGTATTACGAATAAGGCCATCGTAATGACAAAAAATACGAATATTGTCATTGCCCATTGAAACCCAGAAATTCGATTGTTTTTCATTTTATGTAACCTCCATTACGGAAACAAGCAATTATTATTTTTATTTACAATTATACATGTTATAAGATGTTAGATAAATTGTCTATTTCAATTATCATCAAAATGTAATAGGAATGAATTATAAACGTAATTAAATTTCAGTGAATCGGGAATAAAATAACTACATTGAATAAAAAATAAGCTAAAGTTATACTTAAAATATAATGTTAGTGAATGAAATCAAGGGGGAAGAGCAATGTATCAACAAGCCGAACCAAGCTTATGGACAGGAAGACTTGATAGTGAAACAGATTCTAAACAATTTAGACATTTTCAAACGATTCAATTTAATGATTTAAGAAATGTGGAGTATAGTAATGAACAAAAAGGTGTAGGTATGTTAGGCTATGCCGTTGATAAAGGCGTAGAACTAAATAAAGGTCGAGTTGGAGCTAAAGAAGGCCCTAATGCGATTAAACAATCATTTGCAGGATTACCAGATTTAAATCAATGTGAACAAATTGTTGATTACGGAAATGTAGAGCACGATAACGAACAACTAATTGATACACAAAAAGAATTTGCAGAGTTAGCAGCGAAATCTATTCACAATCACAAACAAACATTTCTTCTAGGTGGCGGCCATGATATTGCTTATGCTCAATATTTAGCTACTAGAAAAGTTTATCCTAATCAATCCATTGGTGTTATTAATATTGATGCCCATTTTGATACACGTGATGAAGGAGAATCAACGTCAGGAACTAGTTTTAGACAGATTCTTGAACAAGATGATAATGCCGACTATATGGTTCTAGGTATATCTCAAGGTGGCAATACACAAGGGTTATTTGACTACGCAGAGGAAAAAGGCATTTCATTTGTTTATGCTGATGAATTGCTACATCAAGTATCCCCACCAATTAAAGATATGATTGAACGCTTTATTCATGATCATGACGTGATTATGTTTACAATTTGTATGGATGTTGTAGATAGTGCCTTTGCACCAGGTGTCAGCGCATCAGCAGTATTAGGTATCTATCCACACACAGTTTTTGAATTAGCTAAACGTATTGTACCAAGTGATAAGGTTAAATCAGTTAGTATCGCAGAAATGAATCCTAAGTATGATCAAGATAATAGAACTGCGAAACTGATTGCTAACTTAGTACACCATTTCTTATTATAAATTCCAATATTCAATACATTGTTCGATGAGAGAAAGTACTTGTTCAGAGTGCTTTCTCTTTTTTAAATAGTTGATATAAATTTTGCGACCTAAATTAGGACGTATTTTAATATAGTCTAAATTACTAGTATTAAACGATTGATAATAAAATCGTGGAATAACAGCATATCCTATACCTAAATGTACAAAATTAGTAGCTGACTCAAAACGATCAGATTCCATAATAATATTAGGATGTATACTCATTCTATTAAAATAATCATCTAAATGTTTACGAACTTGTGAGCTTTTATTAGGTAATATTAAAGGTAGATTATCTAGTTGAATTGTCTTTTGTTTAGGAAAAGCATCTTTAGGTGTTAGTAAAATATAGGATTCTTTGTAAAGTGCAATTGAAGTAATATCTTGGTGCCTAATTTCTTCATTTGTTAAAGCAAAATGCACATCAAAGTTAATAAGTTGCTCAATTGATTGATGTTGATCATGTACCTCATTAATACGATATTGTTGATTTGGATATTGAGTATGATGAGCGTGAATAACATTTGCCATCCATTGGCTTGTTGATTCTAAAATACCAATTTTAATTCTCGGTTCAGATGAAATATTTAAATCATACATCTTTTCTATTGTTGATCGATATTGTTGAACTAATTGTTCCGCATATTTATAGAATTGAATACCTTTTTCGGTTATTTTAATATCCTTTGTTGTGCGCATGAATAAATCATAGCCTAAATCTGATTCCATCTTTTTAATAGCAGCTGTTAAAGAGGGCTGGCTAATATGTAAAAAATTGGCAGCTTTTGTAAAACTATTATATTTAACAACGGCTAAAAAGTACTCTAATTGAATAATTTTCATAAGTCATCTCCAGTTAGTTATAGTTTATATCTATAAATAATTAGTTTATTTATATTTGTTATCTATATTTTAGCATAATATAATGGGCGTGTAAGAACTTAATTTAGTACATGTTCAATAGTCTAAATTATTTGATTATTTAGGTTATTCTATAAGTGTACATATTAAAAACTTTGAATTTATAGATATTATTTCGGATGGGAGAGATAGTAATGAGAGAAATTCATGCAAAAAAAGGTTTAGATATCGAGTGTAAAGGTTGGGAACAAGAAGCGGTATTACGAATGCTTTATAATAATTTAGATCCAGAGGTAGCTGAACATCCTGAAGAACTTGTTGTTTATGGAGGTATCGGTAAAGCGGCACGTAACTGGAAAGCATTTGAAGCAATCGAAAATACATTAAGAGACTTAGAAGCAGATGAAACAATGCTCGTACAATCTGGTAAACCAGTAGCAGTATTTAAAACTCATGAAGAAGCACCACGTGTGTTAATCTCAAATTCAGTTTTAGTACCTAAATGGGCAAACTGGGATCACTTCCATGAATTAGATAAAAAAGGTTTAATTATGTATGGACAAATGACTGCAGGTAGTTGGATTTATATTGGTTCACAAGGTATTGTTCAAGGAACATATGAAACTTTCGCAGAACTTGGTAACCAAGAATATAACAGTGATTTAACAGGTACAGTAACATTAACTGCAGGATTAGGCGGTATGGGCGGTGCTCAACCTCTTGCTGTAACAATGAATAATGGTGTGGCAATTTGTGTTGAAGTAGATGAAACTCGCGTTGATAAACGTGTAGAAACAAAATACTGTGATATAAAAACTAAAGATTTAGATGAAGCATTAAAATTAGCTGAAGATGCTAGACAAAAAGGGGAAGCTTTATCAATCGGTCTAGTTGGTAATGCAGTAGATTTACACAAAGCTATTTTAGACAAAGGATTCAAAATTGATATCATTACTGACCAAACAAGTGCACATGACCCATTAAATGGTTATGTACCTCAAGGTTATTCAGTAGAAGAAGCTAAACAATTACGTAAAGAAGATCCTAAGAAATACGTTGAATTATCTAAAGACTCAATGGCTAAACATGTAGAATTAATGTTAGAATTCCAAAAACAAGGTGCAGTAGCATTTGACTATGGTAATAATATCCGTCAAGTTGCTTACGACAATGGTGTAGAAAATGCATTTAACTTCCCAGGATTTGTGCCAGCATACATTAGACCATTATTCTGTGAAGGTAAAGGACCATTCCGTTTTGCTGCATTAAGTGGAGATCCAAAAGATATCGAACGTGCAGATGAAGAAATGAGAAAATTATTCCCAGACAATGAAAAATTAATTCGTTGGTTAGATTTAGCTGAAGAAAAAATTGCTTATCAAGGCTTACCATCAAGAATTGCTTGGTTAGGCTATGAAGAACGTGCGAAAATGGGATTAGCACTAAACAAATTAGTTCGTGACGGTGAAATTTCAGCACCAATCGTTATCGGTCGAGATCACTTAGATTCAGGTTCAGTAGCTAGTCCAAACCGTGAAACAGAAGGTATGAGAGATGGCAGTGACGCAGTTGGTGACTGGGCGGTATTAAATGCCTTAATTAACACTGCAGCTGGTGGTTCTTGGATTTCATTCCATCACGGTGGCGGTGTAGGTATGGGTTATTCTCTACACGCTGGTATGGTTGTTGTAGCTGATGGTTCAGAACGTGCAGATCGTCGTTTAGGACGTGTATTAACTACAGATCCGGGTATGGGAGTAGTGAGACACGCAGATGCTGGTTATGATATCGCAATTCAAACTGCGAAAGACAAAGGCATCAAAATTCCTATGATCGATGAAACGGAGGATAAATAATGAATGATTTAATTATTCAAAATATCAAAGAACTTATTTTACCAAAATCTACTGATCGTCCATTAAAAGGTGCAGAACTTGATGAATTAGATGTTATTGAAAATGGTACAGTTGTAGTAAAAGATGGAAAGATTGTTTATTCTGGCCCTTATACAGATAAATATGAAGCAGAACAAATCATAGATGCTACTGGTAAAGTAGTATCTCCATCCTTAATTGATGCACATACGCATTTAATATTCGGTGGCTCAAGAGAGCACGAAATGTCACTTAAACGTCAAGGGAAATCTTATTTAGAAATATTAGAATCTGGCGGTGGCATTCTTTCAACAGTAAAAGCTACACGTGAAATTAGCGAAGATGACTTATTCAAAAAAGCAGAACATGACTTATTAACTATGGTTCAACATGGTGTATTAGGTGTTGAAAGTAAAAGTGGTTATGGTTTAGATAAAGAAAATGAACTTAAACAATTAAGAGTATCTAATCGTTTAGCTGAGAAATATGGATTAGATATGAAACATACTTTCTTAGGACCACATGCAGTACCTGAGGAAGCAGAATCAAATGAAGCATTCTTAAATGAAATGATTGAATTACTTCCAGAAGTTAAGGAATATGCTGATTTTGCAGATATCTTCTGTGAAACAGGTGTATTCTCAGTTGAAGAATCTAGACATTATATGCAAAAAGCTAAAGAAGCAGGATTCAAAGTGAAAATTCATGCTGATGAAATAGACCCATTAGGTGGCTTAGAATTAGCAATTGATGAAAATGCCATTTCTGCAGATCACCTTGTTGCTTCAAGCGCTGAAGGTAAAGCAAAATTAAAAAACAGTGATACAGTAGCAGTACTATTACCAGCTACAACATTTTATTTAGATAAAAATGAATATGCTGATGCAAGAGGCATGTTAGATAATAACGGTGCAATTGCTATTGCAACGGATTACAATCCAGGTAGTAGTGTAACGAATAACTTACAATTAGCTATGGCGATTGCTGCATTAAAATTAAAACTATCTCCAAATGAAGTTTGGAATGCTGTTACAGTTAATGCAGCAAAAGCGATTGATTTAGATGCAGGTACAATTAATGAAGGTGACAAAGCCAATATCGTTATTTGGAATGCACCTAACCACGAATATATTCCTTATCACTTTGGTATTAACCATGCACAAAAAGTTATCAAAGATGGTAGAGTCATTGTTGATAACGAATTTTCATTAGATTAATTCATTCATAATTTAACCATGTGGAACCGTGTCGATATGAAGACACGGTTCTTTTTATATATAAGAGAAAAAATGTACATTTATTAGAATAGTTTGACAATTGTGTTAACATGAATTTATAAGGAGTTGGCTACACATGATGTTGGTACGAACGCAATACTTAAAACAATGGCAAGGCCAATATCGACAAAACATACTTTCCGGTATTTTAATGGGGTTAGCTTTATTACCTGTAACTATAGCATTTTCTTTTATTGTTCATGTTCCACCTTCAATTGGATTAATGAGTTGTGGGTTAATGATGTGCTTAATGAGTATACTGGGAAAAAGAATTGCAATGGTTTCAGGTCCAAGTAGTGGCATATCTATTATAGGTGCACCTTTAGTTAATCAATATGGCACACATTATTTATTTTTAGCAACAATAATGATGGGTGTCCTTTTAATTATATATAGCTTTTGTCATATAGATAAATTACTTAATTATATCCCTAAAACTGTTGTCATTGGCTTTATGAATGCATTGGGGATATTACTATTAACTACTCAAATTAAATATATATTCGGTGTATCATTATCTACATATATCGTTGCGTGTTTAACCTTTATAGTGATTTATCTATCTGGAAAATGGATTCAAACCATACCTGCACCATTAGTAGCTATTATCATCATTACGTTATTAACGACAATGATTCACCCACATTTACAGTATGTTCACGATTTAGCTAATATTAAATTTAAAATGCCACAATTAACATCCCTAAATTCATCAATGACAATTTTTGATTGGTTGATTATATTTAAGTATGCATTTACGATGTCAGTGATTGCAGTCATTCAAACTAATTTAACTGCGAATATGATGGATGCAATCAGTAACACAACATCTAATAAAGATAAAGAAATAAGAGGACAAGGAATTTCTAACATTATCGTAGGTATTGTCGGTGGTTATGGTTCTAGTGGGTTAGTAGGACAATCTAAATTTAATTATAAAATGGGCGCAACAACTCGGCTATCTACATTAATGACTGGTATTTTATTAGTATTATGTATGGTGTTATTAGGGCCAATAGTTGGTTTAATTCCAATGGTAGTGCTAGCTGTTGTATTAGTAACAGTTTCTCTTAATACATTCGATAGACGTACAGTGAGTCATATTAAAGAAGCGCCGATTATGCATAGTAGTATTATGTTATTAACTATCATACTTATTCTTATGACTAATAATTTAGCTATAGGTGTAATAGTGGGCACGATTATTTATTATATTATATTTTATCTCTTTAAGAAGGGTGATGTTACAAATGACTAATTATACTGATTATGTGAATTGGAGAAGGACTTTTCACCAATTTCCGGAACTATCAGAAAAGGAATATGAAACGACACAACGACTTAAACGTATTTTAGAAGCACACGACATTACCATATTAGATTTACCATTAGATACTGGATTAGTTGCTGAAGTAGGTCAAGGCGAGCAATTAATAGCTGTCAGAACAGACATAGATGCGCTACCAATTAATGAACAAGTAGAACATGAATTTACTTCTACTAATGAAGGCGTTATGCACGCTTGTGGTCATGATATACATATGGCTAGTATTTTAGGTGTGGCAACTCAATTAAAAGCACAAGAAAATGAATTAAACGGACGTGTAAGAATTATATTTCAACCTGCTGAAGAATTAGGTTATGGTGCTCGAAAAATAGTTAAAACAGGAGCATTAGATGGAGTCAAAGCGGTCTTAGGCTTTCATAATTATCCTACAATGGATATAGGCGAATTTGCTATTAAAAAAGGAGCAATTACTTCTGCTGTCGACCGATTTGAATTTAAAATTAAAGGTAAAGGGGCACATGCTGCTAAACCTGAACAAGGAAATGATCCAACTGTAGCATTAGGACAGCTTATCAATAGTCTACAAACAATTGTAAGTAGAAATTTATCTGCGTTTGATAGCGCAGTTGTTACTATTGGAGAAATTTCATGTGGGAATACATGGAACGTTATTGCAGATCATGCATATGTACAAGGAACTGTGCGATCATTTAAACCTGAACATCGAGATTATATTGAACAAAGAATGAAAGATATAGCGAGTGGCCTAGCGAAGACATTTAATATAGAAGTAGAATGCCAATATACTAGATTGCCTGGTACTGTTATTAATGATGATCAGTTAACAGAGACCGCAATTGAAGTGGCAGAAACAGTTGGTTATAATGTTTCAATTATGGACTTGCCACTGACAATCGGAGAAGATTTCTCAGGCTACACTGAAAGTTATCCTGGTGTATTTGCATTTATTGGTTCAAACAGTGAATATGATTTACATCATCCTCTATTTGATCCGGATGAACGTATATTGGAAAAGGTTCCTTCATATTTTGTAGAGTTAGTTAAAAAATTACTAAATCAATAAAATTAACACAGTTGCTATTGTATTTTAAAAAGAAATCAATAGTAACTGTGTTTTTTATTAAATTAAATTTTAGAAAAATTAAAAATGATTAGAGAGTAGATATACTTGGGTATAAACAGAACATATAGATATTAGGAGATGATTTTGAAATGTCAGCACAAGATCCAAGAAATAAATTTAAAACAACTGAATATGAAAAACAAGAACAATCACTCCCTGGTTTGCAAAGTGATTTAACACCAGAGCCAGATTGTGGTGAAACATCATATATAGGTCATGACAGATTAAAAGGATTTAAAGTGTTAGTCACAGGTGGCGACTCAGCTATTGGACGTGCAGCAGCTATAGCCTATGCTAAAGAAGGTGCAGATGTCGCAATTAATTATCTTCCAAGTGAAGAGAAAGATGCACAAGAAGTTAAACACGTCATTGAAGAAGCAGGACAACAAGCAGTGCTTATCCCTGGTGATGTTAGAAATGAACAATTTAACTATGACATGGTCGCAGAAGCCTATGAACAATTAGGTGGATTGGATAATGTAACTTTAGTGGCAGGTCATCAACAATATCATGATGACATTAAAGGATTTGATACACAATCATTCGCAGAAACATTTGAAACTAACGTATACCCAATCTTTTGGACAGTTCAAAAAGCACTTGATTATTTACAACCAGGTGCATCAATTACTACAACATCATCTGTACAAGGATATAATCCAAGCCCAATATTACACGACTATGCCGCTTCAAAAGCAGCGATTATTTCACTAACTAAAAGTTTATCTGAAGAACTTGGTCCTAAAGGTATCCGAGTTAACTGCGTCGCACCTGGTCCATTCTGGTCTCCATTACAAATTACAGGAGGCCAACCACAATCTAATATTCCTGAATTTGGTCAACAAACCCCATTAGGTAGAGCAGGTCAACCAGTTGAATTATCTGGTACTTATGTTTTACTAGCTGCAGAAGAATCTAGTTATACAACTGGACAAGTATTTGGTGTCACAGGCGGCATTCAAATAGATTAGAAATTTTAAATGGATAATTGAAATTTAAGTCGATAAAGCTAAGATGCTTTATCGACTTTTTTATGTTTAACATATAGTTTAAATTAAATAAATTCAAAATGAATTTGGAAATTAAATGCGAATAATGTATAATTACAATACAAAATAAATAATAAAATTATGTAAAGTGCTTTAACTTTAATTACAGTAATCAGAAATAATAGGGGAAAGTGATTAGTTAGTTGTATAAATATCTTTTAAATATAAAGGAGCACACTATATGAATAAAGATCAAATCATTAGATTAATTCCTTTTATTGCATTAGTTATAGGTATAAGTTTTATTCCATTCTTCCCATCATTTAAATGGTTTTTCTCTTTAGTAGTACCAATATTCGTTATTAGCAATATATTGAAGAATTTATATTTTGTAAATCGAAATATTAAACATAACAAGATATGGATTAGTCCAATCATAGATCGATTATTAGGTTGTATTGCAGGGATTTTTTATATAGGTTTTGCTTCAGTAGCTTTATTACAAAGCGCAAACCCTTGGATTGGGTTTTTACTATTATTATTAGCATCTTCATTCATTTACTTTTTAGAAACTAAATTAAAAATCGATGAACAAACGTTAAAAAAATCTAATCATGAGTATAAAGTCATTTCTGAAAAACTTGAACGTCAACTTAAAATAGTAGCCATAATCGTTACCATTATTTCTATTATAGCTATGATAATCTCACTTTATCTAAAATGGTGGATTGTCTTTGGTATAGCCGTTGGATTACTATTATTAGTAGCAATAGGATTAATTATCTATGATAAATACTTTACGACGAAATTATAATTTATGATTGACGTTATTGGAATTATCTTGTAACGTAAAATTTAAATGCAAATCACTTATCTAGAGAAGTGGAGGGACTGGCCCTATGAAGCTTCGGCAACATATAATAATGTGCCAATTCCAGAAACCAATTGAGGTTTGAAGATAAGGGGATAGTAATTGAAGGCAAACCTCTTTTCTTAAATAATTAGAAAAGAGGTATTTTTTATTAATATAGGAAGTAGGTCTAATTATGGAAAAAACTAAGAAGGGTAATGCTTGGGCGTTATTTCCTTTATTATTATTTATGTTGTTATTTTTAGGTGTAGGTATTATTTCAGGGGATTTCACCACTATGCCTTTAAATGTAGCGATTACAATAACTGTTATCGTAGCTTTGTTAATGAATCGTAAAGAAAAATTTGCTACAAAAGTTGAAGTGTTTACTAAAGGCGCAGGACATTCAAATATTATTTTGATGATGCTTATATTTATTTTGGCAGGCGCTTTCTCAACGACTACAGAGAAAATGGGAGGCGTGAGTTCAACTGTTAATCTTGGTTTGTCACTTATTCCTGAAAACTTAATCATTGTAGGTTTATTTATCATTTGTATGTTTGTTTCTATTTCTATGGGTACTTCAGTTGGAACAGTTGCAGCGATTGCGCCTGTTGGATTTGGTTTTGCACAAGCTACTGACGTATCAGCAGCACTAGCAATGGCAACAGTAGTTGGCGGTGCGATGTTCGGAGATAACCTTTCTATGATTTCAGATACAACGATTGCAGCAGTACGTACGCAACATACAAAGATGAAAGATAAATTTAAAGTCAATTTTAGAATTGTATTACCAGGTGCGATTTTAACAATTATTATTCTATTTTTATTAACGAATGGAATTTCCATGGATCATTCTAAAAGTTATGATTTCCAATTAGTTAAAGTCATTCCGTACTTACTTGTACTGATATTAGCACTAGTGGGCGTTAATGTTATTATTGTTCTGATTGGTGGGACAGTTTTATCTGGAATGATTGGCCTTATCGACGGCTCTTTCGGATGGAAAGGCTTATTGAATGCAGTATCCAAAGGTATTATCGGAATGGAAGATATTGCAATGATTGCTTTACTTATTGGTGGTTTAGTCGGTCTGATACAACATAATGGCGGGATTGATTGGTTGCTCAATTTCGTTAGAGACAGAGTAAGATCTAAACGAGGCGCGGAATTAGGTATTGCTAGTTTAGTCAGTGTTGCAGATATATCAACTGCTAATAATACGATTTCAATTATTATGTCAGGTCCATTAGCCAAAAATATTGCTGATGAATATGATGTTGATCCACGTAAATCAGCAAGTATATTAGATATATTTGGCGGTTGCTTCCAAGGATTATTACCTTACAGTCCACAAGTAATCTCAGCAGCTGGAGTAGCAGGCATCTCACCATTTTTACTAGTACCTTATAGTATTTATCCGATTATGTTAGGTATTTGTGGATTAATAGCAATCATCTTAGGTTATCCAAAATTAAAAAAACGATAGCGTAAATGTTGACTAATGAATCATATTTTAATATAAATCTGAGACTGAACTAAGTCTCGGATTTTTTAAATGGTTGTTATGAAAGTAATGTTATCCTTAGTTTCTATAATAGAGATGTTTAAATAATAGGGTTTAATGGTAAATTAGATTAAATGTATAAAGATTAAGCATTTTTAAGGATAAATGTTTGGAAGTTTGAGTAAATACGTTAGAATAGAAATAAGAGTGAAAGTAGGTGACATATAGTGGCAAAGTATAATGTGGAAAATGAATATGTAGAAATTGATATTGAACGTTTATTTAAATATTCACCTGAAACTATTTATGAATCTTGGACAAAAGAAGATATTTTAAAACAATGGTTTATGACGTCTAAACGTACGAATAAATCATTTGAAGCTGACGTTCAAGAAGGCGGTAAGTACCGCATTGTAGATAGTAGAAATGGTAAGCAAAATATTATTGAAGGTACTTATGAAGAATTAGTGATGGATGAATTTGTCAAAATGACTATTGGTATGCCTGGATTAAGTAACGAAGAAGATATTATTGAAGTTGAATTCTTCGAACGTGAATCAGGTGGCACACAAATGTTTTTCTATTACCAATCTTATATTGAACGTGAAAGAAGATTGACTAATCTTGAGTACAAACAGAAAAAGAAAGAATATCATGACTCTACAGCACATGGTTTCGAATTGATGTTTGATAAAATGAATACTGTATTAGAAGAAATTGAAGAACAAAAAAATAATTAAAAAGACGCAAGCAAATTGGTTTAACCTAAACATTTAGGTTACCGATGCTTGCGTTTTTTTATTTGAGTTCTTCTTTTTCTTTACGTTCATTGTATTTTCGAAGTAATGTTTCAAAGAAAATATGATAACTGATAAAACTAGAATAATCAGTGCCATCATTTAAATAGAAAGTATTACTAGAGACATAAACATTATAATCGGCTTGCTGGGCTAATGTATTATCTTTCATCGTTGTTACTGATATAAAGTATTTTTGACGTAATTTTAATAGTTGAGTTACTTCTTTAAGTTGAAATGTTTCGCCTGATAAAGAAATGATGAAGAACAGGTCTTGAGGCACTGTTTTGTTTAAAACCATTTTTAATTCATGAACATCATGGAGAATAATAATATTTTTGTGCATAGTTAATAAGATACGTTGTGCTTCTTCAGCCACATTCATTTGTGCTCGCCCTGTACCATATAAGTATATTGTTCCAGCCTCGTTCATTTTATTTGTTAATAACTCATAATCAATTCTATCTAAATAACTAAATGTATTTTCAATTTCTTGTCTAAAAGATTCAATAGAGTCAGATGGTAACTGATTTTTCTTTTCACTTTCAAACTTCAAAAATGATTTGAAATCACTATAACCATCAAACCCCAATTTACGCGTGAAGCGGTGAATAGTCGCATTAGATGCATGTGTGTGTTGAGATAAGTCTTGTATTTTTAAATTTTTACATAAATCTATATGGTTATTAACGAAATGTGCAATTTGCAAATCGTTGTCATTAAGTTGATTAAAATTCATATTAACTCGTTCATCTAAAATCATAATGACACCTCGTTTATTGATGTTGAAAAAATTTTCATCATATGAAAACATAATCTGATTATACAAAATACTTTCAAAATACGTCAATGACATTGTGAGTATGTAAGCGTTTACTATATATTAGATATAAGATATTTCGGTGACACCTTGTTTATAAATCCGAGGTTTGACACGAATAAAACGATATTGAGATGTGGAGGTTATTATAATGAATGCAATCAAACGATTTGGTAGCGCAATGATTGTGCCGGTATTAATGTTTGCTTTCTTTGGTATTGTCCTT
Organism: Staphylococcus sp. 8AQ; assembly: GCF_902506595.1. Taxonomy (NCBI): domain Bacteria; kingdom Bacillati; phylum Bacillota; class Bacilli; order Caryophanales; family Staphylococcaceae; genus Staphylococcus; species Staphylococcus sp. 8AQ. The sequence goes on along the minus strand of NZ_LR733871.1, from coordinate 1,689,378 downwards.
GGATTTGCAACTTTATTTAAAAATCCTACCATAATGGGTGGTTTAGCAGATCAACATACATTTTGGTTTAAATTTTGGTCAGTGATAGAATCCGGTGGTTGGGTTATTTTCAATCATATGGAAATCGTATTTGTAGTAGGATTACCACTATCATTAGCTAAAAAAGCACCAGGTCATGCCGCACTAGCAGCATTGATGGGCTATTTAATGTTTAACACATTTATCAATGCGATATTAACTCAGTGGCCACATAAATTTGGTGCTAACTTGGAAAAAGGCGTTGAAAATGTTACTGGATTAAAAGCAATAGCGGGTATCGAGACATTAGATACTAATATTTTAGGTGGTATTATCATTTCAGGGATCATTACTTGGATACATAATCGCTACTATAGTAAACGTTTACCAGAAATGTTAGGTGTGTTCCAAGGTCTAACATTTGTAGTAACGATTTCTTTCTTTGTGATGTTACCTGTTGCTGCAATTACTTGCGTAGTATGGCCAACTATTCAAAATGGTATTGCATCTATCCAACATTTTATTATTGGTTCAGGCTATGTAGGAGTATGGTTATACCACTTCTTAGAAAGGGTATTAATACCTACTGGCTTACATCACTTTATTTATGCACCAATTGAAGTTGGACCAGTAGTCGTGAATCATGGACTTAAAGCGGAATGGTTACAACATTTAAATCAATTTGCCGAAAGCAGTAAACCATTAAAAGAACAATTTCCATATGGCTTTATGCTACAAGGAAATGGTAAAGTATTTGGTTGTTTAGGTATTGCATTAGCTATGTATTCAACAACACCTAAAGAAAACCGTAAAAAAGTAGCAGCTTTATTAATACCTGCAACATTAACAGCTGTTGTAGCAGGTATTACTGAACCTTTAGAATTTACATTCTTATTTATCGCACCATTCTTATTCGTATTACACGCATTGTTAGCTGCAACAATGGATACAATTATGTACGGTTTCGGTTTAGTTGGTAATATGGGTGGTGGCGTCCTAGATTTCTTAGCTACTAACTGGATACCACTTGGTAAAGAACACTGGATGACGTATGTGATTCAAGTGGTAATAGGACTTATATTCGTAGGTATATATTATGTTTTATTCAGATTCTTAATATTAAAATTTGATATTCCATTACCTGGACGACGCAAAAATGAAGAAGAAGTTAAACTATTCTCTAAACAAGATTATAAAGAGAAAAAAGGACAAGAAGATGCTACAAAACATACGTCAACTGGAAATGAGTATGATGATAAAGCAGCATATTATTTAGATGGTTTAGGCGGTAAAGAGAACATTAAAGATGTGACTAACTGTACAACTCGATTACGTTTAACTGTGAAAGATGAAAATAAAGTAGAAGATAGTAGTTATTTTACACATAATCAAATGGCTCACGGTCTAGTTAAAAGTGGTAAAAGTGTTCAAGTGGTAGTAGGAATGTCTGTACCACAGGTTAGAGAATCGTTTGAACATCTGGTTTATGATGAAAATGATAAATAATAAATAAAAATAAGGGATTCCAAAATATATCGTTTTGGAATCCCTTTTATAGTTAATTGAATTAGGAAATTCTAGCTTTATGAATCATTTTAGATTTATAACCAGCTGATAGGATATCTATATTACGTGTTGCTACTGTATGTAATAATTTAGAAAAAACTTCAGGTGGACAAATGATACTTGCACAATTTTTATTTAATGTATAACTAATATCATAATGATTCATAAACATATTCATTATATCTATCACTTTGTCTTTAATAAAAGCATCTTGTAATCCGTCAATAGATAGTTCAAATCGTTTAGCTGATTGATATAAATGATCTGAATCAAGTAGTTCATCAAGTTGTTTTGGTGATAATATTTGATAAATAGTGAAATTATGAAAACTTAAAAAGCTAATAAAATAAGGTAATTGTTGTTTTGGTAAGCTCACTTCTAAAGCATACATACCTTGTTGTTTAAATATTTGATATTGAAAGGATTCGCAAAATTTAATCTGCTTACATAGCTTTGATAATGATTTGCGAGATGATCGAGATTTTAAATCTGCGATATTTATAATGTAAGTTTCAAATTTGTCTATCAACATGTTATGCCTCCCGATTGCTAACATTCATGGTTAAGAAATTTATTGTTAAGTAGGGTAATAGTTTTTGTTGCTTTAAAATGATTGTACCATGCTTCTTTTTGATATTCACTAGGACTTTTGAATGAAGACTAGTAAAAAAGAATATTTCATTAGCCAATACTATGAGTATCATGGATTAAAGGACTTTATTAAAATCTAATTACAGGGACCGTAAATAACTTAAAATATAAGAAAATTCTGAAAATAACATTGTCCATTATAAATAGTTATGATAATATTTGTCATTATTAACTATTAAGGGTGTGTTTATATGTTAAATCGAATCAGTCAATTTGCGACAAAAACATTTATATTTTGGATGTTATTTGCTGCTGTGCTTGGATTTATTTTTCCTTCACACATCTCAATATTAGGTGGTTTCGTACCATACTTGCTTGGGATTGTTATGTTAGGAATGGGGATGACTATAGATCCTAAAGACTTTAAAATTGTTTTACAATCACCAAAACCTGTCATTATTGGCGTTATTTTACAGTTTACGATTATGCCTACCTTAGCATTTCTTATTGCTAAAGGCTTTCAATTACCTCCTGAAATTGCCATAGGTGTGATTTTAGTTGGATGCTGTCCAGGTGGAACATCTAGTAATGTAATGAGTTATTTAGCTAAAGCAAATGTAGCATTATCTGTAGCGATAACGAGTGTATCAACTTTAATTGCGCCTTTTGTTACACCAGCATTAATCTATATTTTTGCACATGAATGGTTGAAGGTCTCATTTGCCAGTATGTTATGGTCAGTCGTTCAAGTAGTATTGATTCCAATTATTATAGGATTTGTATTCCAAAAGGTAGCAAGACGTTTTGCTCAAAAGACAGCTACAGCATTACCATTAATTTCTGTTATTGCCATTTCTCTTATTTTGGCAGCTGTAGTCGCAGGTAGTAAAACACAAATTTTGAAAACAGGATTGTTAATTTTTGTAGTTGTTATCTTACACAATATTCTTGGTTATACAATCGGTTATGTATTAGCTAAAGTATTCCGAATGGATTATAAAGATAAAAAAGCCGTAGCGATAGAAGTAGGTATGCAAAATTCTGGTTTAGCAGTATCACTTGCAACAGTTCATTTTAGTCCTTTAGCTGCTGTGCCAGGCGCTGTATTTAGCTTAGTTCATAATATTTCAGGACCTATTCTTGCAAAATATTGGTCTTCTAGAAGTAAAGATATTTAATTGACTCATTTATCTGAAGATTAAATCCCATTTTTAACTAAGATAGTATCTAGATTATGTTAAAATATGAGACATTGAGATTTAATTTTTATTATAAAAAGATAAAGGAGTACGCATATGTATAGAGCAGTTGTTTTTGATTTTGATGGAACTATAATCGATACAGAAAAACATCTTTTTGATATCATTAATAAACATTTAACTAAACATAATGAATCACCAATTACTTTAGAATTTTATAGAAGATCAATAGGTGGGGCAGCAACTGAACTTCATAATTATCTTGAAGCACTTATTGGCCCAGAGAAAAAAGCAGCTATTTATAAAGAACATAATGATACAAGTGGACATTTACCAATAATAGAAACGATTCAACAATTAATGGAATATTTAAAGCAACGCCATATACCGATGGCAATTGCGACTAGTAGTCATAGAGAAGATATATTACCTACATTTCATAAACTAGGTTTAGATAAATATATAGAAGTGATAGTAGGTAGAGAAGATGTTGAAAATGTTAAGCCCAATCCGGAACCTTATTTAACAGCAGTACAACAACTAAATTATAATCCGACAAACTGCTTAGCGATTGAGGATTCAGTAAATGGTGCAACGGCTGCAAATAGTGCCGGTTTGGATGTTATTGTAAATACAAATGTTATGACTGAAGAACAAGACTTTTCTACTGTTAATTATGTAGCTAAAGATATTGATTTCGATAATATTGTTCAGCGCTTCTTTAGTCGTAAATAGGAGGTATGGTATGTTTTATACTATCCTGTTTTTCATAGCTGGACCTATCATTATCGGTATTGGAAACTTGATATTAGGTCCTATGTTTAATAAACGTATTCCTTTACACATACATGTGCGATCTTTTCTTGTTGGTACGATGATATATTTAATATTAGCGACAATTGGATATTTCTTATTATTACAAGGTAGATTATAAAAAATCCGCTTCAATTATGAGTAGATCTTACTCAGTTTGAAGCGGATTTTTACTGATTAAAATATTTCATTTACATAATTTTTAATAACAAGGTAACTAGAATCAATACAATTAATATCGCATCAATACCAACCATAATAGCAAAACGAGTGGTTTTTTGTCCTTGAGACTTAGCTAATTTTAAAGCGTTATAATTTGGTATTAAACTAATAATTAATAAGATAAGAATAATTACGCCAATAATGACAGACATTAACTTTGTCCTCCGTTCCTATTTTCAATATATTCCCAAATAAATCCTGCGATGATACCCACTATAATCCCTATTAAAACGCCTATTTTTATATGTGAAATCATGGCACCAATAATTAATCCAATAATAATGGCTATTGGCAAAGTAGTTCCAAATTTCATTTTTCTCTCAGGAGAATTTAAAATGGTAAACGCAACTACATATATGATAAAGAAAACAATTGCTGCCAGTAGTGACTTACCAATTAATGGTAGTAGATTTGGGTTTTTAACAGAAAAATAATTGAGTAAGAAAAAGATAATTAAAAATATGACTGATATTTTTAATGCTTTTTGAATTAATGTTTTACTCATAATGTACTCCTTAATAAATATATGAAAAGTATATCATAAACCTAAAATGAACCATAAAGTAAATCTCTTTAAAGAAATTTTCAAAAAAGTTGAAATTAATTAATTATTGCAAATCCAGTAAAATTGCGGGTTTGCAAAAGACTGTCATAATAGTTTTGTAAGCGATTTCAATAAATTGTTAAAATATTGTTTCAATTTTGTCATTTTATAGTATAATTGCGTCAATAAGTTTATTATTATTTTATCCTAGTAAAAAAGAGGTGTGTTATTAACATGGAGAATAACGAATTACAAAGGGGATTAAGTACACGTCAAATGCAGATGATTGCACTAGGCGGTACGATTGGTGTTGGCTTGTTTATGGGAGCAACAAGTACAATCAAATGGACAGGACCGTCAGTAATATTTGCGTATTTAATTGCGGGTATATTTTTATTTTTAATCATGCGTGCTATGGGAGAAATGATTTATATTAATCCAACAACTGGTTCTTTTGCTACATTTGCTAGTGATTACATACACCCAGCAGCTGGATATATGACAGCATGGAGTAATATATTCCAGTGGGTAGTCGTAGGTATGAGTGAAGTTATAGCTGTCGGAGAATATATGAATTATTGGTTCCCGAATTTACCTCAATGGATTCCAGGGGTTATAGCTATTTTATTATTAGCAGCTGCTAACTTAGTATCAGTAAAAGCCTTTGGAGAATTTGAATTTTGGTTCGCTTTAATTAAAGTTATAACAATTGTTTTAATGATTATAGCAGGTTTTGGTTTAATATTATTTGGCTTAGGTAATGGTGGACATCCAGTTGGTTTTTCTAATTTATGGTCACATGGTGGATTTATGCCAAATGGTATAGTCGGTTTCTTCTTTGCACTATCAATCGTTATAGGTTCATATCAAGGTGTTGAATTAATTGGTATTTCAGCAGGTGAAACTAAAGATCCACATAAAAATATTGTAAAAGCAGTTAACGGTGTTATCTGGCGTATACTTATTTTTTATCTTGGTGCCATCTTTGTTATCGTTACAGTTTATCCATGGGATGAGTTAGGAAGCATCGGAAGTCCGTTTGTAGCAACATTTGCTAAAGTCGGTATCACATTCGCAGCTGGTTTAATTAACTTTGTAGTATTAACAGCAGCAATGTCTGGTTGTAACTCAGGAATCTTTAGTGCGAGTCGTATGATTTATACATTAGCACGTAAAGGTCAACTACCTAAGATTTTTACTAAAGTTATGAAAAATGGTGTACCAATTTATACGGTATTAGCAATTTCTATAGGAATCTTAATTGGAGCTTTATTAAACGTTATTTTACCACTGTTTATTAAAGGTGCAGATAGTATATTTGTATATGTGTATAGTGCTTCAATTTTACCTGGTATGATTCCTTGGTTTATGATTTTAATCAGTCATATTCGTTTTAGAAAATTACATCCTGGTGAAACTAAAAACCATCCATTTAAAATGCCAGGTGGTATAGTTGCAAGTTACTTAACAATAGCGTTTCTAATTATTGTTTTAATCGGTATGTTATTTAATAAAGAAACTGTAGTATCAGTAGTAATTGGTATCGTATTCTTAACTGCTGTAACTATTTATTACTTTATTAGATATAATAAAGCAGAGAAAAAGTTAAAAAAAGATAATACATTAAAATAAAATCAATTTAAAAAGCAGCATTAACGTCATTAAACTTGCGTTAGTGCTGCTTTTCTATATTTGAAATGTATATAATTAACAATAGGATTGAGCTTAGACAATAATTTAGTCTAAACTTAATCCTATTTAATTAATGCTTAAAGTCAATATTAGAAAGATGCTTTCTATAATTATCTAATGCCATTTTAGATTGTGTAATAAAGTCTAAAGAAGATTGATAGTTTAAAGCAATATATCGATAATAAAGAACATCAATCGTAAACATTTGTGCTAGTAAAGATGTTGTAGCGCCCATGCGCATTTCATTTTCATCAGTTTCACCATAATCTAGTACGATATCTGACATTTGAGAAATGGTATTGTTGGGTGAACTAGTTATTGTCACAATTGGAATATGATAATCTTCAACTACTTTAGCAATAGATTGCATTTCACTTTGTGTTCCATTGTTTGTGATAAAAATAACGCAATCTCGACTATCACAAGAAGCAAGCATCGTAGTGAAAATATGTGTTTCTTGTGCAAGTTGTGCATTCATACCAATCCGTGAAAGCTTTTGATATAAGTCGGTCGCTACGACAAAAGATGCACCATATCCATAAATGAATATTCTATTAGAATGTTTGAATTGATCGCAAATGAGATCTACGGTTTTATCGTTCAGATTATTATTTGCTTTAGTTAATGCACCATTTGCACGAGCAAGCATCTTCTTTTTAAGTGATGAGGTGCTTTCATTATCAACTAATTCAACATTATAAACAGTTGTTTCTTTAGGCATGTACTTTGATAGTTCGATTTTTAATTCTTGAAAACCACCATCTACCAATTTTTTACTAAATCGGATAATAGATGATGGACTCGTATCAAGTTCTTGTGCAAGATCTTGAGAATTCATCTTTATGACTTCGTGTGGTGCATTTTGAATATAATTTGCTATTTTTTTCTCGTTTTTTGTTAAATAGGGATACTGGTTATCTATTTCATATAAAATGTTCGTCATTTTAATCACCCAGTTTGTTAGAGTTTCTCATTTTTTTTGTAGTTCCAAATAAAAATGTCATGATAAAGCCACCTATATATGCTGAAATTAAACCAGCAATATAACCTAGATACATATTGTCTGAGATTAAAGGTAATAAAGATAAGCCACTAGGTCCAACAGCTTTAGCGCCTATATGACCAATTCCTCCAATAACAGCACCGCCAATACCGCCACCAAGACATGCAGTGAAAAAAGGTCTACCGAGTGGCAACGTTACACCATAAATCAATGGTTCCCCTATACCTAAGAAACCTACGGGTAATGCGCCTTTTAAAGTATTTCTAAGTGGTTGATTATGACGACAGCGTACCCATAAAGCAAGGGCAGCACCAACTTGACCAGCACCAGACATTGCAGCGATAGGTAGTAAATAGGTTGCGCCAGTACTATTAATAAGCTCGATATGGATTGGTGTAAAAACGTGATGAAGTCCTAACATGACTAATGGAAGGAAAAAGGCACCAATAATAAATCCGCTAAAGATACCACCAACGTCAATCACCCAATTCACAACATGCACTAAACCATCTGATATAAAACCAGCAATTGGCATGATTATAAATATCGTCAATAAACCAATGGTAAGTAGTGATAGGGTGGGTGTGATAATAATATCTATTGATTCTGGTACTGATTTATGTAGTTTCTTCTCAATGATACTTAAGATCCAAACGGCAAATATAACACCTATAATTCCACCTTGACCAGCAACAAGAGGTTCTCCTGTGAAAATATTTTTTATAGGATTTTCATCGGTTAGACCTGTTAATAATGTTGTACCTCCTATAACTCCACCTAAACCTGGTGTAGCACCGAATACTTTAGCGCTATTAATCCCAGTGAAAATGGCTAAGTAAGCTAACATACCGTCTTTAATAACATTTAATACGGTAACAAGTTGTTTCATGAAATCTCCAGATATCATGTGCGCAGTTAACATATTGTTTAATACTGCAGCTATACCACCGATTAAACCTGCCCCTATAAATGCCGGAATTAAGGGGATAAAGATGTTAGAAATGGACTTTAAAATACGTTGCCATTTACTTTGCTTTCTTGAATTTTGATAATGCTTTTTATTTTCGTTAGCAAGTTGTTCAGCTTGTGATTTATAGCTTTGATTTTCAGAATGATTGATGTCTTCACCCAATGGTACATGACTGTATTCAGCCATTTTATTAGCGACCTTATTAACAATACCTGGACCAACAATAATTTGAAGATGATCATCTTCGACAATCCCCATGACACCTTCAATTTGATGTAGTTTATCGTAATTTACAATACTTGAATCATTGATAGTTAATCGAACTCTAGTCATACAATGCATTATTCGCTGTATATTTTCGATGCCACCTACAGCTTTTATAATTTCTTGAGCAAGTCGTTCTTCTTTACTCATGGAATTAGCCTCCTTTAACCTTTGATGGCTTGCTTAATCACTCCATTATGTTGTAGTAATTTTTGTTGTGCTTCATCTTTGGTTATGTCACTTAAATTCATGACAATTGCAGTTTTAATATCTTTATCGGCTTTTTCATAGAGTAACTTTGCTTCTTCGTCATTTAAATCACATATTTCTTTAATGATGCGTATTGAACGGTGAATTAATTTCTGATTGGTTGGTTTTAAATCTACCATTAAATTATCATAAACTTTGCCAACACCTATCATTGTCATTGTAGAAATCATATTGAGAACGAGTTTTTGTGCCGTTCCTGATTTTAAACGTGTTGATCCTGTTAGTACTTCCGGACCTACAGGTATTTCTAATGCATATTGCGCTACTTTACTCATTTTACTGTCTGTATTACATGAGATTGAAACACTAGTAGCACCCACTTTGTTAGCATAAGTTAAAGCACCTTTAACATAAGGTGTGCGCCCACTTGCAGAAATACCTATAACCATATCATTTTCAGTTAAACCAATATTCTCTAAATCTTTTTGACCTAGCGCTTCATTATCTTCGGCACCTTCAACAGCTTTTGTCATCGCTTTAGGGCCTCCAGCAATAATACCTATTACTTCATTTGGTGAAGTGTTAAAAGTGGGTACACATTCAGCAGCATCTAGTACACCTAATCTACCGCTTGTTCCTGCACCAATGTATATCAATCTACCGTGCTGACTAAATTTTGCAATTGACTCATTAATAACGTTTGTTAACTTTGGAATAATAGATTCTATAGCTTTAGGAACTAATTGATCCTCTTGATTCATTGTTTTAAGTGCATCTTGAATTGACATTTCATCTAAATGCATTGTTTGTGCGTTACGTGATTCAGTTGTTAAATCATTCAATGCTTATGTCTCCTTTAAACATATAAATTCAAAAGTATCGCCTGGCTGCATGATCTTAAGAAAAGGAAGATCTTGTTTACAAATACGTGCAAGACGATTGATATTTGAATGTCCTGGAAGAGATGTTTTAATAATTTGAAGTTCACCTTCATAACGACCATTGAGGTGGTTATCGATAGTAATATCTCCAGGCAAACGTTGTTCGATACCAATAGGTGTAATTTTCTGATTCACCATTAATCTAGATGTTTGAGAACGTAAGACATGTTCGGGCGAATCAATTCTTACATGGTGTTTTGCATATAATAGATTTAATAAATGATTATCATTATTTTCGACATTATTGATATGCAATACAAAGTGATGTTGAACAAATATTTGATAAAGTTGTTTAGCTAAATTGATTTCCAAACCATTGTCAGCTATAACGATAGTATTAATACCAGTTAGTTGTAGTTCATGTACAGCTTGAAAAGCATGTTCATGCCTATGATTTTCTATTGTAGGTAAGCCTTTGTATAGAGGACCTCTTAAGTTTGTTCCAGGAATAAAGGCAAATATCTTAGCATTTGGATCGAACAAATGAATAAGATTATTTTGCTGTTGAAGTGATGACAAACTTAATCCTGTATCAGGTCTAGGATAATAATTATGACAATAAATAAGTGTTCGAATATTTGGATTACTATAAATAGTAGATAATATATGATGCGTTATTGTACTAGCATTAATACAACATTGATATCCTCTTTTTTGAATATCAAGGATAAGATTCACATTAAGTTGATCATCAATTCTAATAACAAATTCCCCGTTTGAGAATTGATCTAATAAACTGTAAAAGTGGTGATTAAGTAAAGAAGGATTTACATCAATAATAAAAGTGATTGAATATTGCGATAATAACTGGCACAATTCTCCCAAATGCGACAGTTTAAATTGATCATCTTCTTCTGGTATTTGAAGGGAAGTAAAAATGGTATCGTATCCCTGAGATACCATTGATAGAATATAAGATTCATTCAATCTATGTCCTATAGATACCGAGAAACCAAGCATGATCATCCTCCTCAAATAATTGCTTAATCATATCCGATTATAACGCTAATATTATTAATTTACAATTTGCATATTAGAATAAAGTATAAAATTTTTACAAAAAAATTAAAAAACAATAAAAATTAAAATAAATAGTTGTTTAGAGATTAATGTGTATTCATTAAATATTGTAGAGAAAGAAGTTTTTTAATTGGTATAAGATTTATAATAAGTTAAACTGTCGAAAATCATTAATTGATAATAATTGATGGTTTGGCAACTGTCTCCATTTTTTGTAATGTTAAAAGGATGTTCGTTGAGAAAGGTGATTAAGTTTTTATAATTGTTTAAATTTGGATCAGTAGGTTTAAATTGATCTGATAATTGTGAGTTCATCCAGTGAGATTCTTCAATGAGTAAAGTGGTAAATTCGTTTAATGTAGTCTCGAATTTGTTATGATTAAAAAGTATATAATACTTTAATTTTTCAGTTATCATAATGAGTTGAGTTAATTTTAATTCTATGTGGGTAAATGTTTCTTGTGAATTCATAAAGCCTCCGTTTAGATATAATGATAAAAAGAAAGGATACATAATATGAAACTTTCGAACAAAGGGTATCGTTTTAAAGATATTGCGTGGAGAGATTTGTTATTAATACCAATTATCTTCATTGGTTTGATAATATTTTCTATGGTAGGTTTTGGGATATTAAATATACATTATACTCACCCAGATAAATTAATGCAGTCAATGATGGCGACTGTTGCACAAGTGATGAGTTATATTATTGCAATTTTAAGTTTTTACCTAATGCATTTAAAATCATTTTCCAAAAGATTTAATAATGGAATTAATTATGTAAAAAAGCATTGGATATTATTAATTGCCATGTTGCTTATAGCACTTGGGGCATCATCGCTTTATGAGTGGTTGATGCAATTTTTACCGAAGTCATTACAGTATAGTGAAACGCAAAATGAATTAGCACTTGATCAATTATTCAAAATACCTTTATTTTTACCTATAGCGTTTCTTTTAATTGTCATTGTTGCACCTATTGTTGAAGAATTGGTGTTTAGACATATTCTTATCGGAGAGTTAGGTAAGAAGTTTAATTTTATTTTTATGGGGATTATTTCAGCAGTAACGTTTACTTTAATACATGTTAGTGGTGCGAAATCACCATTTGAATTTGGGGCATACTTTATATTAGCAATTATATTGGTGGTTAGTTATTTAAAAGCTAAAAGAAATTTAGCGTCCTCAATTACCATTCACATATTAAATAACCTCATATCATTTATATGGACGCTATTTATTGTTTATTAGAAAAACGAAGTATAGCCTGTGACATAAAAGATGTCACAGGCTATATGTATATTGTCGCCTAGTGAGATAGTTATAGAAATCATTTAAAGTCATACTTTTTGTGTAACAAATTAGTATGACTTACTTAATAGCAAAAAGCTATTAAGAACAAAAGGTTCGCATGAACTAAAGAGTTCATGCATAAGAGTTACTACGCACTAAAGTGCAAGTACCTCTAATGAATTAGGAGTGAAATAAAGGATTACACTAGCTATAGCTAGTGCATAAGAACCACTAGCCTAATGAATTAGGAGTGGTTCTTTATATTTCTGGTGGTGTCTGATAAAAATTGCTGATAGTTATCAATTGTTATATCTTGTGTTTTAATTGTTTTTTCGAATGAATAAGAAATGTCTTGTATATCTCTTATTAAAAGTTCTCTAGTGGAACCTAAGCCAATTTCGAATACGATAGCATGCCATTGACCATCTTTACACAACAATCCAATAAAGATTACATTTTCAGCAACAGTTCGATCTTCTTCGTAAAAATCTACTAGCATCACTTTACGCTCAGAACAGTATATTAAAATATCAGAAAAAATATTGGGTAATGTAACCTGAGTAGTGTCTTCAAATTTTATATAATAGTCCATCTTTTTTAATAATTTGCGTATACGTGTTTGCGGTAAACTTAAACATTGTTTCAAAATAGCCTGAATTTCTTTCGCATAGGGCAAAGTTGAATAAGATTGACTTTCATTTAAAGTAAGAAATAATGCAGAAAGTTGAGCATCTGTTAAAGTTAGCGCGATTTTTGATTGTGATTCTTGAATTTTATAGCCGCCTTGACTGCCATGTGATGCATGTATTTGTACACCTTGATTTTCTAAATCATCAATATCTCTAAGAATTGTACGTTTTGAAACTTTAAATCTTTTTGCTAATTCAGAAGCAGTAATCTTATTACTTTGCTGAATTTCTTGTATCAGTCGATTTTGACGTTCTAATTTATTCAATGAAAGTCACCTCCAATAAACATTACATATTACAATAATTATATCATATAAGCGACAATGATGACATTTGTAGCTTATTTTAGAAATAAAAAGTGAAAAATATCCCAAAAAAATTTTAGAAAACGCTTACAAACAAAAAAAGTTTATGTTAATATATTATTTGTAACAGGGGGAGCGATTAACAAAGGGGTAGAGCTATATAACAGGTAGCTGATAATCGTTCGAGTTACACTAAAACATCTTCAATATTTATTACTTACTTTCCTTTCTATTTGTCGGCTAGCATAAGACTAGCCGATTTTTTTATGTCAATAATGTTAATGTAGGGCTAAAATTTTTAAGTACAATATATTATGACTGTGTTAGAGTAGATTTTAATGAATTATAGTTTTTAAATAAAATTTGAACATACAATGATAAATAGAAAAAAAATAAAGAGGTGTTATAGATGACTAATTATCAACTAAATGATATAGATCAAATGGTTACAGAATGGTTAGAAAATATAGACAATATTATCCCTAAATTAATTTTTGATATGCATACTGAAACAAAATTAAATCGATTTGATTTAGTGACGAATGTTGATCAGCAAATCCAAAATGAATTTCAACAATTTTTAAGTAACCACTTACCAGATCATCAATTATTTGCTGAAGAAAAGAGCAATGAAGGGATTGATCCTAGGCAAGGCCATGTATGGATTATGGATCCTATAGATGGTACAGCGAATTTAGTTAAACAGCAAGAAGATTATTGTATAATTCTGGGTTATTTCGTAGATGGAGAACCTAAATTATCATATATCTATGATTATCCACATGGACATTTATATAAAGCGATTGAAAATAAAGGTGCATATGATAATAACCAAATATTATTAGCCCCGCCAATTATAGATATAAAAGATGCCATTATATCATTTAATACACAAGTGTTGAATGATGAAACAATGCATGAATTATATGAGGCATCCTTTGGACATAGAATTATAGGATCATGTGGTTTAGATTCATTAAGAGTGATTAAAGGTCAATTTGGTGCACATATCAATACTAATCCTAAACCTTGGGATATCGCAGCTCAATTCTTATTTGCAAAAGAACTTGGTTTAAAAATGAGTTCATTGGATGGCAAACAAATAGACTTATCAACTGCAGCGCCATTTATTATAAGTAATGAAGGATGTTATAAAGAAGTCCTTGAAATTTTGAATAGTGGTTCTGGATACAGAAAGTAATATTATAAATATATTGCCTCATCACTATATGATGTCCATATTTGACACTTAGATTATTCTTTTAAATTAATTTTTGTATAATAAGACTTTAGAAGTATAGTAAAATTAATTTTCTATTATATAATAATTAAGGTATGTAGTATGTGACACAGTTAAGGAAAAGGAGTGATGGGTGTGCGCAGATCAGAAAAAAATAAAATGAGTCTACCCGCAAAAATTTTAGTTTGGTTTATTGGAATTTTATTTATTTTAGCCTTAGTAGCAGTGATTTATGTCGTTGCTAAAATTTTTATCACTGGCGATAAAATACATAATCCTTTAGATAGAGACCATTCTCACTTGAGAGATGGAAAGGTTAATTTAAAAAATGGTGATCCATTTACGATTGCACTATTTGGTGTAGATTCAGATGCTGAACGTAAGGCACAGGGTGGCGGCTCTCGTAGTGATACGATTATGATATTATCAATTAACCCAGAAAAGAAAAAAACTGAAATAGTTAGTGTTCCTAGAGATACACAAGCTAAAATTGTAGGAAAGGGTACAACAGAGAAAATAGCGCACGCTTATGCTTATGGTGGGCCTAGTATGTCTATCAATTCATTAGAAAAAATAATGAATGTACCTATTGATCATTATGCAACCATTGATATGGATGGATTACACGATATGATTGATACACTTGGCGGTATAGATGTTGTCAGCAATGATACTTTTACAACTAATGGCGTTCATTTTGAAAAAGGAAAGAAAACACACATAAATGGAAAAGAAGCAATGAGCTTTATTCGAAGTCGTAAAGAAGAAGGTGCTGGTGGTGACTTCGGACGTCAAGAACGTCAGCAACTGATATTAGAAGCTATGGCAAATAAAATGACTAGCGCATCTTCTATTGCACACTTCCCATCTTTAATGAATGAAATCCAAAAAAATGTGAAGACAGATTTATCATTAGGTGAACTGAATACTATTAGAAGTAAATATAAAGATGCAAATGATACAGTTAATCGTCATCAACTAGATGGACAAGGTGGTATACAAGACGATGGATTATATTATTTTGTGCCAAGCGATAGCTCTCTTCAAGAAAATGCTAATTTATTAAAAGAAAATCTAAATATGTAATAAAAGTTCATAATTTCAATTAATAAAGAACAATGGTGTTAATAGTTAATACCATTGTTCTTTTTTTGCAATTCTCAAAAGCTTTAATTTTATATTAAAATGTAAAAAGTCCTTAACATTGTATGTTTTAAGTTATACAATTAATATGATTCTATCTATTCATATATGTGGGGCATGTAGTTGGATAGGAATAAAAGAAAATGACGTTAGCAATTACGGAAATATATATAATGGGGTGAAAGTATGAAAGAACATTTAATCGTTACCCTTGACGGAACTGATTATTTAGTTGAACCAGGTACCAATTTATTAGAATTCATACGTTCAAGAGATACATTTGTACCAGCGATTTGTTATAACGAATCAATGGGACCAATTCAAACATGTGATACTTGTACAGTAGAAATAGATGGCAAAATTGAAAGAGCATGTGGAACATCAATCGATAGACCAATGACAGTTAATACAACAACTGACCATGTTCAAGCTTCTCAAAAAGAAGCACTAGATCGTATTTTAGAAAAACATATGTTGTACTGTACAGTTTGTGACTATAACAACGGTGATTGTGAAATTCATAATACGATGGATGAGTGGGGGCTCCAGCATCAAACTTATGAATATAAAGAAAAGCCATATGAAAAAGATTATGGCCCATTTTATCGTTACGATCCGAACCAATGTATTTTATGTGGACGCTGTGTAGAGGCATGCCAAGATATAGAAGTTAATGAAACAATTAGTATTGATTGGGACAGAGAACATCCAAGAGTAATTTGGGATAATGATGTTCCTATTAATGAATCTTCATGTGTATCTTGTGGTCAATGTGCAACAGTATGTCCATGTAATGCAATGATGGAAGTCAATATGGAAGGTAATGCTGGTTATATGACTGATACAGAGCCAGGTTCATTAGCTGCTATGATTGATTTAACTAAAAAGGCTGAGCCAGGATATGGCCCATTATTTGCCATTTCAGATTCTGAAGCAGAAATGCGAAAAGAACGTATCAATAAGACTAAAACTGTATGTACATATTGTGGTGTTGGATGTTCATTTGAAGTATGGACTAAAGATAGAGAAGTATTAAAAGTACAACCTTCACACGATTCACCAGCAAATAAAATTGCATCATGTGTTAAAGGTAAATTCTCATGGGGCCATATTAATTCAGATCAACGTTTGACTAAACCTTTAGTACGTAAAGATGGACAATTCCATGAAGTAGAGTGGGATGAAGCGTTAAATGTAATCGCTGACAACTTTACTAAAATTAAAGAAAAATATGATGCAGATCATTTAGCATTTATTTCTTCGTCTAAGGCAACTAATGAAGAATCTTATTTAATGCAAAAATTATCACGACAAGTTATTGGTACAAACAATGTTGATAATTGCTCAAGATATTGCCAAGCACCAGCAACAAAAGGGTTGTTTAGAACTGTTGGACACGGTGGAGATTCTGGTAGTATTGAAGATTTAGAAAAAGCAGCTATGACTGTACTTATTGGTACAAATACTGCCGAGGCACATCCAGTTATCGCGTCACGTATGAAACGTGCACAAAAACTATTTGGCCAAAAATCTCATGTGTTTGATATTAGAAAACATGAAATGGCTGAACGTGCTGACGAATTCTACCAACCTAAACCAGGAACTGACTTAGTTTGGTTAAGTGCAGTAACAAAATATATTATCGACCATGATTTACATGACAAAGACTTTTTAGATGAATGGGTAGATGATTTTGATAAGTATTATGAATCATTGTCAACATTCACTATGGAATTTGCAGAAGAAACAACTGGTATTCCAAAAGAACGTTTAATTAAATTTGCTAATGAAGTAGCCAAAGCTGAATCAGTATCTATTTGTTGGGCAATGGGTATTACGCAACAAGATATCGGTAGTGATTCAAGTACTGCTATTTCTAATTTATTATTAGTTACAGGAAACTATCGTAAACCAGGTACAGGTGCTTATCCATTACGTGGACATAATAATGTTCAAGGTTGTAGTGATATGGGTAGTATGCCAGACAAAATTACAGGTTATCAAAGTGTTGAAGCGGATGATGTTCGTGCTAAATTCGAAAGAGAATATGGCGTAGAATTAAATAAAAAACCAGGTCGTGATAACCACCAAATGATTGAAGGTATTCATAATGGTGAAATCAATTCACTATATTTATACGGTGAAGATACTGGTATCGTTGATTCAAATATCAATTTCGTTCAAGCAGCTTTCGAAAAATTAGACTTTATGGTAGTTCAAGATGAATTTTTAACATATACAGCGACATATGCTGATGTTGTACTACCTGCAAGCCCATCATTAGAAAAAGATGGTACATTCACAAATACAGAACGTCGTATCCAACGTTTATATAAAGCTTTAGAACCTAAAGGCGATTCTAAACCTGACTGGGAAATTTTCCAACTTATTGCTAATCGCTTAGGTTTTAATTGGAATTATCAACATCCTAGCGAAATTATGGATGAAATTGCGCGTTTAACACCTTTATATTCAGGTGTAAGTTATGAGCGTTTAGAAGGGTTCAATAGTTTACAATGGCCAGTTCATGAAGATGGCACAGATGAACCGTTACTTTATTTAGAAGGATTTAATTTTGATAATGGTAAAGCTAAACTTTATCCATTAACGTTTGATAATTACTTTAAAGAAGATGAAGTTTATGACCTTCACGTTAATAACGGTCGATTATTAGAACATTTCCATGAAGGAAATATGACGTATCAAACTGAAATGATTAAATATAAAATGCCTAACGCATTTGTTGAAATCTCACCAGAACTTGCTAAAGATCGAGGTATTCATGAAGGCGCAGAATTAAAATTCATTTCTGAATCAGGTGAAGCTACTTTATTAGCACATATTACTGATAGAGTGAGCGGCAAACAAATTTATATTCCATTAAATAATGACGCCCTTGAAAATGGTGCTATGGGTGCGATCAATGCACTTACGAATAGTGATGTGGATCCTGAAACAGATACACCATCATATAAACGAACTAGCGCTCGCATGGAAGTGATTTCTAAACGTGGTAAGTCACCATTGAATCCAACTAACTTCCGTGTAGATAAACAACGTAATCCACAATACAGTGTTAGAGTTGATAAAAAATGGGATCGTGAGGACTATGTTTTCCCGGGAAATCAGGTGAATGACTAATGGCAGAAAGAATAACTGAAATCAAACGTATGCAAAAGTCACCCGAACAAGTTAAAGCAGAAAGTCTTAACGAAGTATTGGATGCTATATCTGAAAACAAAGACAGTATCTTAAAAGCCATACGCTTAGTTAAAGTATTAGATGAAGCGAAAATATTAGATGCATTAAATGGTGGTATTAAAGGTAGACAAGTAATTATTAATAAATTTGCTGTTGAACTTAATAAAGATATTTATACAGGATTACTTTCAAATATGGCATCATTAGTATTCTTATTAGGAGACTTAAATGTTAAAGATTTAAGTGAAATGCTTAATAAACTTAATAAAGGTATGCATGTTGCAAATCAAGCAAGCCCTAACTCTAAAACAACGATTAGAAGCTTAATGGGTGTATTAAAAGATGATGATATGAATCGTAGTCTTACATACATGCTAAACTTATTAAAAGGCATGTCTCGAGAAGACTAATTAACATTTGAGGTCAGAACATTTTATCTAGGATAAGCATATTCTCCTATGATGTTCTGATCTCTTTTCTTTATGTCGACAGAAATTTAAAAAATCATGTATCATGTATATTAAATATTATTTTAAAGAATAGAGGTGTCGTATGATAAATCCTAATATATTAAAAGCAATGGCAATTGTATCCAACGTGTTATTAGTGATAGGTATTATCTTTTTAATTATGTTGAAATTAGTTTTAGCCATTACTTTTTTTGCAGTGTCATTAGCTATTAGCTTAGTTATATTTAATGTACTCTTCAGAGATAAAACAGGAATGAAGATTGCTATTAATGTTTCTTTCTTTATAGTTGTCGTGGCAATTGTCGTTGCTTATTTCGTATTATCTAAATAGTTATAAATAGGAGCTTTGAATAAATGAAAAATATGAGTAAAGCCCGCTTGAGTACATTAGTTATCATTGTACTAATTATTATTTTTGGTATTTTGTATATTATTTTCGATACTAATTTATTTAACAATGATAAACGTGTTTCATTTAATGAAGCAGTATCAAGACAACAAAATAAAGGTGTTCTAAATACAAAAGAAGAAAATGGTGAATTTAAAAAGGCGAATGAATCTGATATTAAAAAAGCAATGTCAATTCACCGTGGTGACAATAAACTAAAATACATGGACATATCTGAAAAGGTTCCTATGTCAGAAGCGGAAGTAAATAAGATACTAAAAGGTAAAGGTATATTAGAAAAACAAGGAAAAAGCTTTTTAGATGCCCAAGATAAATACGAAGTAAATATTATTTATTTAATCAGTCATGCTATTATTGAAACAGGTAATGGACAATCAGATTTAGCTCATGGCATTAAAGATGGTAAACATCATTATTATAACTTTTATGGTATAGGTGCTTTCGATGAAAATGCAGTGCATACTGGTAAAAGTTATGCTAAAAAGCAAGATTGGAATTCACCTAGAAAGGCTATTTTAGGTGGTGCAAAATTTGTTAGAAAGCAATATTTTGAAAATCAGCAAATTTCTTTGTATCAAATGAGATGGAATCCACAAGAACCCGGACAAAATCAATATGCTAGTGATATACATTGGGCAGATAATATTGCCAAGTTTATAAAAAAATATTACGAACAATTTGGTATAAAAAAAGATAAAGTTAGAAAAGATTTTTACTTATAGTCGGTTTCAAATACAAAAGATTAACGTTAGATAGGAAGTTACTATTCATCTGTAATGATGTAGTATACTTCCTTTTTTGTGAAATTTGAAATTTAAGTTGTAAGGACCGAATTTTTTTAAAGTTTGAGATGTGATAAAATATATTAGAATCACAATGATAAGGTGGAATCATATGAAAATCGCAATCGTCGGTGCAGGTATTGGTGGATTAACTGCTGCTGCACTATTACAAGAACAAGGTCATCAAGTTAAAGTATATGAAAAGAACGACGCTATTAGAGAAATAGGTGCTGGGATAGGTATTGGCGATAATGTGATTAAAAAATTACATAATCACGATTTAGCTAAAGGTATTAAAAATGCAGGTCAAAATTTAACAGCAATGAAAACATTTGATGAACAAAATAATCCATTAATGACTGCTTTTCTTAAACAAGATACACTTAATGTGACATTATCTCGTCAAAAACTAATTAATATTATTCAATCGTACGTTGAACCTGACAGTATTTACTTAAATCATAATGTAACTAAAATAGATAATAATAACTCAAAGGTGACGTTACATTTTATTAAACAGGAAAGTGAAGCATTTGATTTGTGTATTGGTGCAGATGGTATTCATTCCACTGTGAGAAATACTATAGATGAACAAAGTAAAGTACAATATCAAGGTTATACATGTTTTCGTGGTTTAGTGGATGATGTCCAATTAGAAGATCCATTTGTAGCAAAAGAATTTTGGGGTAGAAAAGGTCGAGTAGGTATTGTTCCTCTTGTAGGCAATCAAGCGTATTGGTTTATAACAATTAATACCAAAGAAAATGATCTTAAATACAAATCATTTGGTAAACCACATTTACAAGCGCGTTTTAACCATTACCCAAATGAAGTAAGACATATTCTAGATAAACAAAGTGAAACTGGTATTATATTAAACAATATTTATGATATGAAACCACTCAAATCCTTTGTAAAAGAACGTACTATTTTATTAGGTGACGCTGCACATGCTACAACTCCAAATATGGGACAAGGTGCAGGCCAAGCAATGGAAGACGCAATTGTATTAGCTAATTGTCTAAAAGAATATGATTTTACTAAAGCACTAGAACGTTATGATAAATTAAGAGTCAATCATACATCTAAAGTGATTAAAAAATCTCGCAAAATCGGTAAAATAGCTCAATATCAAAATAGCTTAATGGTTAAATTAAGAAATACTGCTATGAAGATATTACCTAATAAAATTGCCTCTAATCAAACTAAATTTCTTTATAAATCTAAAGAAAAATAATGAGTTAGTTTAGAATTTTATTAGATTAGCAGTACTTGTGTCAGAGACATAAAGTTTTTAATTACCATTATTTATTATTCACAATAAATTGAGGCGTTTCGCCATTAAGTTTTTTAATAGTGTCGTTAGCAACAATTTTAGCCATCATATCTCTTGCTTCAAATGTTGCATTACCAATATGAGGTGTTAGTACTACATTTTTTAATGTTTTTAATTCATCAGTGATTTGAGGCTCAAATTCATAAACGTCTAAAGCAGCGCCTTCAATTTCTTTATCTTTTAGTGCTTGTACTAATGATTGTTCGTTGACGATAGGGCCACGTCCTGCATTTACTAAGTAAGCCGTTGATTTCATTTTCTTAAATTGCTCAGTATCAATTAAATGGTGTAAACCTGGATTGTATGCAGCATTTATAGTAATGAAGTCTGCATTTTCCAATAAAGTATCTAAGTCTACGTATTTAGCTCCGATATCTCTTTCTTTTTCTTCTTTACGGTGAGGCCCAGTGTATAACACGTCCATATCAAATGCACGGGCACGTTTTGCAACTGCACCACCAATTTCACCTAAACCTATAATACCAATAGTTTTTTCAGATACTTCTCGTCCTCTAAAGAATAAAGGTGCCCAACCATCAAATCCTTTAGTACGAGATAATTCATCACCTTCAACGATACGACGCGCAACACTTAAGATAAGACCAATTGTTAAATCAGCTGTTGCGTTAGTTGAAGCTTTCGGCGTATTTGTAACATCGATATTTTTTTCACGTGCATAGTCAATATCGACATTGTTGAAGCCAGCACCATAATTTGCAATGATTTTTAAGTTTTTACCACTATCAATAACTTCTTTATCAACGTTTGTTGATAGTAAACTTACTAATGCTGTTGCATCTTTAACACCATTTATCAATGCTTCTTTACTTATTAAACCTTCGTCATCATACATTTCTACTTCAAAATGCTTTTTCAAAAGTTCTAATCCAACTTCTGGAATTGCACCTGCGATAAATACCTTTTCCATCCTAATCACTCCTTTTATCAACAGTATATAAAAAGATACGAGTCTTAACAATTAATTCAACTATAAGAATAGGTCAAATTAACTTATTAATCGTAATCCGATTACAGCAGCTAATATCATAGCAATACAAATAATACGAAACACATTTTTAGATTCATTATAAAAAATCATACCTATAATAGTACCTCCCGCTGTACCAATGCCTGTCCAAATAGCATAAGCAGTACCCATAGGTATTTCAGTCATTGAAAGCTTCAATGTGCTAAAACTACAGACAAAAGCTATCCCAATTAAAATCATAAATATTTTATTTTTAGTTCGAGACCATTCATTCATAAATACAACGCCAGTAATTTCTAGACAACCAGCGATGATGAGATATATCCATGCCATTATTGATGACCTCCTTCAACATCTTCATTCGTTGAAAGTTTTAAACCGATAATTCCTAATATTAATAATATAATTAGAAATAATTTAATAAATGTAAAAGGTTGATTGAAAAAGACCATATCAACAATAACTGTACCTGCAGCTCCTATACCAACAAAAAAAGCGTATACAGTACCTACAGGTAAGCTTTTAGTAGTATCAATCACAAGATAGAAGCTTAAAAATATAAAAATAAGGGTTACTAACCAACTAATAAATGAATCAGCGTTATTTAAACCAGTAACCCATATGATTTCTACTAATCCTGCTAAAATGACTTTTAACCATTTCAATATTGTATTCCTCCTAATAAAATGACAATAAATCTATTCTCTCAAAATCGGTGATAAGAGGCAAAATGTAAGTGTTATAACATAAAAAAACTTGTAAATGATTAATTAATCATTTACAAGTTTTTATTCATTATTCAAATTACTATCAATATTAGATATGGATATAGTTGTATGAACCAGCTTCACTTGCTGAGATAGTACGTGTACTAACAGAGAAAGGTCCACCATTATAGTTCATTTCTGAAACTGTAACTGATCCATCGCTGCTAACATTTTCAACATAAGCAACGTGACCGTAGCCGCCAGCTGATGATTGTAAAATTGATCCTGCTTTAGGTGTGTTGTTTACTGTATAACCAGCTTGTTGTGCTGCTGATGCCCAATTTCTAGCATCTCCCCAAGTTGAACCAATTTTTCCACCGACTTTGTCATATACGTACCAAGTACATTGACCAGCAGTATATAAATTACCAGATGAAGAATTCTGTGTAGTAGTAGATGTTGTAGTAGTTGTAGTTGAAGTCTGTGTTGTATTATATGATTGATTATTTGGTTGATTAAATTCAGCAGCATCTGCATGATGAGATGTTGTACCGAAATATGCAGCGCCAATGCCTGCTGTTAATGTAGTAATAGTTGCAATTTTTTTCATGATAAATATCCTCCCGAATTTGTTTGGTATTAATATGTAAAGTGATATGGTGTAGCGATCCAAATATCATCTTCATTTACCAATTTAAGTTTTAATCGTTTTACGACAAGGGTAACTTTAACAGATATCAATGACTTTGTGTGTGTTGTTACACTATCGTAATTAAATTAAAAAAACCATGACTCTTGTTGTAATAAACAAAAATCATGGTAATAAATATAGTTAACGCTTACAATGGCGTTGTTAATCTATTTTTTTAATTTAAGTAACATTTCTAAAAAACATATATTACAAGAGGTTGTAATAAATTATCCAGAAATTATTTGAAAAATCTTATGCTTAAAGGAATTAAATATTCTTTACCACCATAATATTTTACACATGCAATGATAGTAAAAATAAATGATAGTAAACATAGAACTAATAATGCAATTATGCCAACAATATAGAAGATGATGCCAATTATTGCGGCAGTATCATTATTCATACTTAAACCGATAATAAAAGGTATTAACATAATTACTGTAAGAATGATTGTCCAAATAGTATACGAAATAGCAAAATTAAAATAGTTCTTACCAGCTTTATCAACAAGTTTAGATTCTTTACGTTTAATAACCCAAATAATAATCGGTCCAATAATGCCACTAAATAAACTTAGTAGATATATTAGCATAGACATAAGACGTGAATCTTCATCGTTCGAATCAATCATTTGAGATGTTTGATCAGATATTTCATTATATTGAAATTGTTCTGCCATAGGAATACCTCCATTTTATATGTAAATAAAATTTATTACATCTTTACTATATCAAATGTTTATAAATTAATAAATAAGTTTTTAGTTTATACAATAACATGATTTGTCTTATCGTCTATCTACAGGTTTATTTATTATAAAATAGGATATATAAAATTATTAGTTTCGTCATTATTAAGTATTCTGTAACCTAAGTTTATATATAAATTTAATATGTAAATGGTGACTAAACTAAATAAATAGTTTAATCATATTGTATTAACAATTATAATGTAGAAATGTAAAATTATTAATGATTTACGAAGGTATAGAGTGGGACTAGGATAACTTTTTATAAAGCCATTTTAGTTCCACCTTTTTAATGAAATATAAATAAGAAAGAGGTTTTTATATGAAAATTGCAATTATTGGATCAGGTAATGGTGCAGTAACAGCTGCTTTAGATATGGTAGACAAAGGGCATGATGTTAAATTATATTGCCGAAATCAATCTATTGAAAAGTTCAATAAAGCATTTGAACGTGGTGGGTTTGATTTTAATAATGAAGGCGAAGAAAAATTTATAGAATTCACTAATATTAGTGATGATATTGAAGATGTAATGAAAGATGCAGAAATTATTCAAGTTATTATTCCTTCTTCATTTATAGAATATTATGCAAAAGTGATGTCTTATCATGTGACAAATGATCAATTAATATTCTTTAACATTGCAGCTTCTATGGCATCTATTCGTTTTATGAATGTATTAGAAGACAGACATATTGATGTTATGCCTAATTTTGCAGAAGCGAATACATTAACATATGGGACTCGTGTTGACTTTAATGAAGCACGCGTTGATTTATCTTTAAACGTACGTAGAGTTTATTTCTCAACATTTAACAGAGAAGAATTGAATGATAGTTATGATAAAGTATCAGAAATTTATCCAAACCTAGTTAAAGAAGAAAGTTTACTTAAAACTAATTTAGAAAATGGTAACCCCGAAGTTCATCCAGGACCAACTTTATTAAATGTAGGTCGTATAGATTATGCAGAAGAGTTCTCATTATATAAAGAAGGAATAACAAAACATACGGTACGTTTACTTCATGGCATTGAATTAGAACGTTTAAATTTAGGACGTAAATTAGGTTTTGAGTTAGAAACCGCTAAAGAATCAAGAATTCAAAGAGGGTATTTAGAACGTAAAGATGAAGACGAACCATTAAATAGATTATTTAATACCAGTCCAGTATTTTCTCAAATTCCAGGTCCTAATCATGTGGAAAATAGATATCTGACAGAGGATATTGCATATGGTCTAGTGCTATGGTCAAGTTTAGGCCGTGTCATAGATGTACCTACACCTAATATAGATGCAGTCATTGTCATTGCTTCTACTATATTAGAACGTGATTTCTTTGAAGATGGTTTAACTGTAGAAGAATTAGGATTAGATAAATTAGATTTAGAATAATTACATGTCAAAAATATTGAAAGGAAAGAGGTCTTGTTTCAAAAAGAAAAGTATAGATAAGGGGAAAATATATGAAAAGACAACCAACTTTTTTAGAATCGATATCTACTATTATAGTTATGGTAATAGTAGTAACTACTGGTTTTGTAATATTTAACATACCTATTCAAGTATTGTTATTGATCTCTTCTGCGTATGCAGCTTGTATTGCATACCGTGTAGGCTTACGATGGGAAGATTTGGAAGAAGGAATTTCTAAACGTTTAAATACAGCAATGCCAGCTATATTTATCATTTTAGCAGTAGGTATTATAGTTGGTAGCTGGATGTTTTCAGGTACAGTTCCGGCACTCATTTATTATGGTCTTAATTTCTTAAATCCGAGTTATTATTTAGTATCAGCTTTTATAATTAGTGCAATTACTTCAGTAGCAACAGGGACTGCTTGGGGATCTGCATCCACTGCAGGGATTGCTTTAATATCAATAGGAAATCAATTAGGCATTGATAGTGGTATGGCTGCCGGTGCAATTATTGCTGGAGCTGTTTTTGGTGATAAAATGTCGCCACTTTCTGATACTACCAATTTAGCAGCTTTAGTTACAAAGGTGAATATCTTTGCACATATCAAATCGATGATGTGGACAACAATTCCTGCATCAATCATAGGTTTAATTGTTTGGTTTTTTGCTGGATTACGCTACCATAGTCAAACTAATCCTAAACAAATTGAACAATTACTACATGAACTTGCAAAGATATATCATATCAATGTATTTGTATGGATTCCTTTAATTGTTATAATCATTTGTTTACTATGTAAAATATCTACAGTACCTGCGATGTTAATATCAAGTTTAAGTGCATTATTAGTCGGTACATTTAATAATCATTTCAATATCGTTGATGGATTTAAAGCGACATTTAATGGCTTTAGCCATACAATGACGAATCATAGCCATGTGTCGAATAATGTTAAAGCACTTATTGAGCAAGGCGGTATGATGAGTATGACCGAAATTATTGTTACGATATTTTGCGGTTATGCATTTGCGGGGATAGTAGAAAGAACAGGTTGTTTAGACGTATTGTTAAAAACTGTCTCTAAAGGTGTTAATTCAGTAGGGACACTGATTTTAATAACAGTTGTATGTTGTCTTATGTTAGTTTTTGCAGCAGGTGTAGCTTCTATCGTCATCATTATGGTTGGTGTTTTAATGAAAGAAATGTTTGAGGAAAGACAATTATCGCAAACTGTGTTATCAAGAACTTTAGAAGATTCAAGTACAATGGTGTTACCTTTAATTCCTTGGGGTACTTCAGGTATATACTATGCACAACAATTAAATGTAAATGTTAATGACTTCTTTATTTGGACAGTTCCTTGTTACATTTGCGCAATTATAGCAGTGATATATGGCTTTACAGGAATAGGAATTAAAAAAATTAATAAAAATGAAGTTTAAATTAATAAATAAGTGGAAAGTAATAAATACGTTAAAACAATTACATAGGTATAAATTGTAGCGATTATATCTTCATTATGTTTTAACTATGATAAATATCCTTCTAATTAGAGTAGGGGTTAAGTTTTGTAGCGGAATTTAACCGTGAAATATTAGACTAAACGAATTCTTTTAAACAACATATTAATAAATTGCCAATTATTATGAGAAAGACTAATCAAGAAATTTATTTGAATTTGTTTATAATCAAAGAACCAGGTGAGATATATTGATATTACCTGGTTCGTTTGGTTATTGACTATGTCGAATGATAAGTTACGACATTTTTGATGAGTAAATAATAGTTGCACTAATATAATATAAGAAGACCGAGCTATGAAATCACTAGAAAGTGACTTATAGTTCGGTCTTCTTTTTATTAATATTTAAAATTGATTAGTGAATGTAGTTATATGAAGCGGCTTGGCTAGCTGAGATTGTACGTGAAGTAACAACACCAGCACCATGACCATAATTCATTTCAGATACACGTACTGAACCATTACTATTTACACTTTCAACATATGCAACGTGACCATATCCACCTTGAGTTGTTTGTAAAATAGAACCAGCAGCTGGTTTATTATTTACTGTATAACCTGCAGCTGCAGCAGCATTTGCCCAGTTATTAGCATTGCCCCAAGTTGATCCAACTTTACCACCTACGCGATCATATACGTAATAAGTACATTGACCAGCAGTATATAAGTTACCACCATTTGAAGATGCTTGAGATAATGATACACCGTTTGATGATGGTGCAGTAGTAGTAGTTACATGTACATTGCTGCTTGAAGTTGAGTAACTAGCACCAAGACCACCTGTACGTTGGTTGTTTTGATTATAAGCTTGTGTATTATAGCCGTAATCATAACTATTTTTGTAGCTATTGTAATTATTGTTATAACTATTGTAATTATTATTGTTGTAATTGTAAGCTTGAGTATTGTAACCATAATCGTAGCTATTATTTTGGTTTACTTGATTTGGACTCCAGTTACCTTTCCAAGTGTAGTGGTAGTTACCTTGTTGATCGATTGTGTATGAGTAACTATATGAACTTGGGTCATTTGGGTTGTAGCCCCCGTTATTATTTTCTGCTGCTTGAGCATCATGACTTGCAAAAGCGAAAGTAGCGATTCCTGCAGTTGCGATTGTAGCTGTAGCGATTTTTTTCATTTGATAAATATCCTCCTAAAATATGCTTAAAAAGTTTAAATAGCATCAAAGCTATAGTTTATGTAAGTTTTATTTCGTTTGTTAACGACAAGACATACTTTACCAAAAAAAAGTGAATTTGTGTGCCTTGTTATTGATTTGTAATTTTATGCTAATATTGTTACACAATTTAAAATTAATATAATAGTACATGAAAGGCACATAAATATAGTGGTTAAGCTATTTATCAAATATATTAAAAAAGTTACAAAATGATGTGTTACATATCTGTAAATTTACAGAAAATTTAAATTGAATATAGATGAAAAGTATAAACAAAATTTTTAAGTGTGAGACAACCTCTTTTAATCATACGTTGACTAACGTGCATATTTTAAAATCAAAGTAAGATGAATGAGCAGTGATAAAATATTAAGAAATATGGATAAAGTAACATATAGTTCAAAACATGCTATTTAAATATAATTAAAAATTGATATAATATTAAAATAAATTGCTACTATAAATTTTTGAACCATTATACAATTAAGTAAGAAGATAGATGTTATCTAATTTAAAGATTTAAAAGAAATGGGGACAAAATAAAGATTAGAAATATGTCTATATGCAACGTGAGGAATTTAAATGATAGAAAATTATTCAATTCGTGTTTTCAAGAATTTAATTATTAATAATAGTAAAGAGACAAATGTTAAACTTGTTTATTGGTTGAAAGGGAATGGAGATATATTAATCAACTTAAAAAGATATAAAATGCAAACCGGTAGCATTGCACTTATTATGATTAATGATGTGTATCAAATTAATAGTGAAGAACAAGCTATAACTAGTCTAATAGAAATTTCGGCAAAGGATTTTATGAGATTCATGACTCCTGGGACGAGTTTATTAGGTGGAGAAATTAATTCAGAAAATCATACAAGAATATCTTGGTTATTAAAGAAACTAATTGAATTAAGATGTATCAATAAAACTCAATACATGACGATAGATAAAGTTATTAAATACTTGTGTATCGAACTATGTTCAGTTGATTCAAATATTAATGATAATGAAAAATTATCTTTTATTGCTGAACCAGTTCATGAATACTTAGTTAAGAATCATTCACAAAAAATTATTAAAAGTGATCTCGTGTCTGCTACAAAAATACCTAGCCAATTATTAACAGAAATGTTTCGTCATACGCCATTCAATAGTTTTAATCAATATTTAAATCATATTAGACTTAGATTTTGTTTATTAGATATTATTTCAACGAATCTTCCTATTGAAGATATAGCTGGTAAGCATGGGTTTAATCATTATTCTCGATTTATACAACTTTTTAAAGAAGCTTATGGACAAACTCCTAAATTAATTAGAAAGAAATACATAGGAACATCTATCTCAAATAATGAAACTGAAGAAATTAAATTGGACGAAAATGTGTTTAAACTTATACGTAATATAGAGAAAAGTTCTAATAACACATCTATACAATGTGATATTCAATTTTCTGCGCAAGACAAACAGAATTGTATTTTTCCATATCAACTTTATATAGAAATGAATAAATTAATGACGTTGAGTCATTTTGATTTATTAAAATTAAAAAATAAATTGAATTATAGAAGTAATGAGATACATCTTATTATTGACATTGATTTTGACTTAATTATGCAAAATATAAAAATATTTGAAGATAACATAACTCAATTGTTGACATTAATGGACGATGTACATATGACGCCTGTTTATAAAATCAAAACTAAACAATCTAAGTATTTTACAGCGCAAGAAAGAATAGCATTACAACAATTAATGAATACGTTGTTTCAAGTATCAAGACGCTTTAGAAATGAAAATATTGAATTTTTAATGCATGAATTAAGTTTATTTGAAATAAAAGAATTTAAGCAAATTTTAAATTCATATTTTGATAATCACATTTTGCTATGGAGACCTAATGAAGAACAATTAGCAATAGTTGAACAAGTTGAAACATTCGTTGACTATATTATTCTTCCAATAAATCAGACAGATAAAATCAAATTAGCGCAACCAAATAAGTTAATGATAAGTAATTTATTTACAAATACAACAAAAGAACTTATTGATATAGTTGATTTAAAAAATTTGAAAATATATTTAAACATCTATGTAATATGAGATCTATTCATTTATATTGGCAACATTTAGATTTGAAAGAAAAACAGTCATCTCAAATTTCATTGTCAGATTCCATTTTATTTATGCTAAATATTTTTAATCAACTACGAGGGGATATAGTTTATCTAGATACACAATTATTAGTTACTAATTATAAAAATGAATATCAATGTATTGCACTATTTGATTTACCTATTTCCAAAAATCCAAATGTTGAGCAAGTTCAATTAAATTTCTCAAGTATTAATAAAATCACTCATGCTGAAATTAACATGATTAATTATCAAACATTTATGAAACCAATGAAAAACGATAATGAATCAATTGTAAGTGAAATGAAAATAGAGAACCTTTATTGGATTGGCGAAATGACTAAAAAAGACATAGAAGAAAGCTTAATTCGATTACCAAGTATGACAATAGCACATATTAAAATATTGATTTAGTTAATTATGCATGACTGATTAGTAGAGAGGAAGATATGTCATGTCATATGTGAAAATGAACTGTTTTGTAGCACACTATATGTTAGTTAAATTAGCTAATGATTATTTAAAATATTCATACCATTTAACTATAAATCATGTTAAATTACTCTACTTTATATTATATTTATATGATGAAAATAAGCATATAGATATTAGCCAACTCGAAATGTATAATAAGCGATCGAAATTTTCAATTTTAAAAATGTTGCAATATTTGTATCAAAACAATTGGATATCAAAAGAACGTGATGACAAAGATCAACGAAAATTGGTTATTACTATGTCAGAACAACAGAAGAATAAAATTCATTTATTATTTAATGAAATTGATGAGATGCTAGAATCTCGAAAGATAGTTATAAATCAGAGAGTAAGTAACCACATTTTATATTTTATTAAATGTGGTGAGGTACTTGATGATATGGATGAACAATTAATGATTAATAATCTCTCTTTGGAAGAGGTGTATTTGTTAGCAATATTACTTAATAATGATAATAAAATGACAGTTAAGTATATGAGATATAAAACTCAAGTAGGTATAGTTTCTTTAAGTTCTATAATAAAAAAGTTAAATCAAAAAGGCTATATAATCAAAGAACGTAGTTTAGAAGATGAAAGAACGATTATATTAAAATTGAACGATTGTAAAGCATCCTTAATACTTTCTATTATTGAATCATGTTACAATACTTTAAAACAAGGAATGAAGAACTTGTAAATTAGTAAGTAATAGAAGGAGTTAACATATGATTTTAGATAATGTAAATCCCAATGATTTATTTCCAACAGAGAAAAAAGGACCTTCTGTATTAGGTATTATGGATTACGAAGTTAGAGGACAGTCACAATTTGAAGGTGCATTTATAGCTACTTCAGAAAGAATTATAATGAATGTAGATATGAATGGACAATTTTATTATAGAAGTATTGGGTATGATGAAGTTAATGATATACAATATGATGGTAAAACAATCACTTTTGATTTCAATATTGGTAAAATTCCAATGCACGATTTTAAATCTAACGATGTACAAAGTTTTGTTGATTTTGTTAAAGAAAAATTACAATCAAAGTAATTTAGAGTTTCAAAATCAGCTGAATTAAAATTATTAATATAGCGATAAACCGTGAATAAATTAATTCTTAATTTTTTCTGGCTTATCGCTTTTTTATTTTAAAAGTTTAAACATGTAGAATTACTTCTAAAAAGTCAATTAATCAGATAGTTATTATAAAATAATTAAAATATAACCAATAATTAAAAGTATTAAAATTTTGATATGCATATTTTAATAACCTTGAATAAAGTTAAATAAATGTTTGTGAAAAGTAATAAATATATAAATGCAAATTCGAGTAATAAAATTATTGAATTTTTATACTTGTTTGTTTAAAATGAACTTTGTAACATGGGTGGAGTTCAATTCAGTTAGATGAAATTATGTGAGCCTTGCTACAACAAGATGTGCATCAGAGGAGTGGTTTTTAAAATGGCAAAAATAAAAAATATTAATGATTTAGTAGAAGCTACATTTCAAGTGAAAAAGTTCTTTAGAGACACTAAAAAGAAATATAATTTGAATTATGAGGAAATTTATATTTTGAATTATATCTTAAAAAGTGGTTCTACTGAGATTTCTTCTAAAGAAATTGCGACATGTTCTGAATTTAAACCATATTACTTAACAAAAGCATTACAAAAACTAAAAGAGTTAGATTTATTATCGAAAAAAAGAAGTGTTCATGATGAACGTACAGTTATAGTATATGTAACTAAAGAACAAAAAGATAAAATTAAAAAGCTCATTGATGAATTAGAACAATATATCTAAGTAACTCGTTTTATTATATTGTATTTCTTATATTAAGGGTTCAAATTCAGGTGATTGATGTAATGGAAAAGTAGGTTTTGGAATTGAGAAGTGGAATGGAGTATATAAATTTATATGATATGCTCCATTTAATAGGGTAGCTAGGAAATGATAGATGTTGATCAGTAAGAAAGTTTATTAAATAGAAAAGAGATTTATTTAATGGTTAGTGAATGTGTTTTTATTGTTAATACGATAAAGAGTATCCATTGATCACAAATTGAATAGCATCTAAACTACATAATATAGCTTCATCCTTATTTTTTAGCTTGAAAAAGGCATGGTTACATTTGTAACCATGCCTTTTAATTTAATATTTTCTTAAAAAGTTAATTTCTCTATCATACAGTTCATTAGCAATATAAGATTGGGCTTTTTCAAGTATGGATTCTATATACTGCGTACGGTTAGACAAAATTCTAATTGAAAGTCCATGAGTAGGTAATTGCGTTATACCTAATCGACAGTTTAATTCTTTCTCAAAGTGTTTAATTTGATTATAAATTTCATCAATGAATTTTTGATTTACACTAGGATGAATAAAATATGCTGAGCCTAAGTGTGTATAATTTTCCATGTAACCTAAAGAATCAATTGAATTTTTTTCAGGATTTAACATAAGATTGTCGTATGTTACGAGTTCATTATTGATATAAATTTCATTAACTAAATGCATATATTTATATGAAAAGTTTTTATCATCTGATGAGTAACCAGGTGTGAGAATATCGGTATAAAACATCGCACTTGTTTCATCTAAATCAAAACGATTGTGTTGATAAAATTTAGCATTTTCATAAGCAATGATTGGATCAGCTACGTATTCCATATAAGCATTAGGTTTTAATTGGAAAGTTTGATATTGTTCAACATGATCTTTTAAAGTTTTATAAATTTTTGTAGCACCTTGAGACGTTAGTGTGACACTAGCATTATCTTCAATATTGAAATTCATAGAATAACGGTCACCATCAAGGTAACCACCACCTACATTAACAATATAGAAAGTAGGGGTAGTTGACCCATTTAGGTAAACAGGACGTATGACTTTTAATGCTTTTTCAAAAAAGATGTCACGTGCTACAGAACGTTTACCATTATTAAAAACTGTTAAATCAAGTTGACCTGTCCAAGATTGTTGAGACATTATGATAATCCTTTTAGTAACGTATCTCGTTCAATCCACTCAATAACTTCATCTAGGCCTTCATCTGTTTTTAAATTTGTAAATGCGAATGGTCTGTCTCCACGAAATACTTTTGTATCTTCAGCCATTTGGTCTAAAGAAGCGCCAACATGAGGTGCTAAATCTGTCTTATTAATGATAAAGAAATCAGATTTAATCATACCTTGTCCACCTTTACGTGGAATTTTTTCACCTTGGGCAACGTCGATAATATAAATTGAAAAGTCAACAAGTTCAGGACTAAATGTTGCAGCTAAATTATCGCCACCAGATTCAATGAAAATAAGTTCGATGTCATCATTTCTTTCTAAAAATTCATCAATAGCAGCAAAGTTCATAGAAGCATCTTCACGAATTGCTGTATGCGGACAACCACCAGTTTCAACACCGATAATTCTATCTTCTGGTAAGACACCTGTATTGACTAAGATTTTTTCGTCTTCTTTTGTATATATATCGTTTGTTATAACGCCAATGCTCATATCTTTAGCTAGACGTCTAACAACTTTTTCTATTAATTGAGTTTTACCTGCACCAACAGGTCCACCAATTCCAATTTTAATTGGTTCAGTCATATATTTGACCTCCTATGAAATAAATATTCTTACATTTACATTTTCGTGTTCCATTTGATTTAATTCTAATCCAGGCGCAGTCATACCAAAGTCACTTTCATCAAGAGATAAAACATGATTTCGTGTTTCTTCTATATAAGGAATCATTTGAGTTACAACTTTTTGACCGGCAGTTTGACCTAAGGGAATAGCTCTTACTGCATTTTGCGTGAGACTAGATACATTTTGATAGAGATAATAATCAATAATTGTACTAATATCAACGCCTAAATAATGACCAAGCATAGTAAAACAAATTGCTGGATGTAGCTTAGCTTTTTTATTTTTCATTTGTTCATGATACCAATGAATCCATTCACTATCGTATAATTCCATAGCTAATTTCACCATTCTTGTGCCCATTTGTTTAGCTCCGACACGAGTTTCTTTAGGTAAACTTTGAACAAAGATAAGTCGATCCATACGTAAGATTTTATCAACATCATTATTGTCTAAGGCTTCGTATACAATTTTCATTGCTAAACCATCAGAATAAGTTAGCTGTTCATTTAAAAATAATTTTAACCATTGAACAAATGTTAAATCATCATGTACCGCTTCATGTTGAATATATGTTTCCAAGCCGAATGAATGACTAAATGCACCGGTTGGAAACTGTGAATCACAGAACTGAAATAAGCGTAAATTTTGATGATCAATCATGAGAATGTCCTATATGTCTAAACGCTTGGTTTACTTTTCTATCTTCATGACTATAAGGAATACCTAAAGATTTAAGTAAATCTTCAACGAGATAGTCATATTGTACTAACATCTCAGTTTCTGTGAACTGTGCAGGTAAATGACGATTACCAAGTTGATGGGCAATATCTCCCATTTCTTTTAATGTACGTGGTTTGATAACAAGTAAATCTTCAGAATTTACATCAACGATAATCATATTTGTATCATCTTTATATAAAATATCACCGTACTGTAAATCGATAGGTTGTTTCAAACGAATACCAATTTCATTACCATGATCCGTTTTTACGCGTTGGATACGTTTAACTAAGTCAGAATTTTCTAGATAAACTTTTTCTACATGTTTATTTTTTTCATCAGCTGATAAATTAGCAATATTGCCTTGAATTTCTTCTATAATCATTAACAATTTTCCTCCTAGAACAAGAAGTATCTTTGAGTTAATGGTAACTCAGTAGCAGCTTCACTTGTAATTTTTTCACCGTCAACAAATACTTCATATGTTTGTGGATCAACATCTAATTTAGGTGTTGCACTGTTATTTTTCATATCTGCTTTAGATAAATTACGAATGTTTTTAACAGGTCTAACCATACGTTGTAAGTTAAGTTGTCTATAAATACCATTTTCAAATGCAGTGTTAGAAACGAAAGTCATTGCTGTATGAGTGATATTACCACCATATTGACCATACATTTTACGATATTTCATAGGTTCTGAAGTTGGAATAGAGCCATTAGCATCACCGTTAACTGCTACATTGATTAAACCACCTTTAACTACAAGTTCAGGTTTAACGCCAAAGAACGCAGGATCCCATAATACAAGGTCGGCTAATTTACCTGATTCAATTGAGCCAACATATTCTGAAATACCATGTGTAATCGCAGGGTTAATAGTGTATTTAGCAATATAACGTTTAATACGATTGTTATCATTATATTCTGAGTCGCCTTCTAAAGCACCACGTTGTTCTTTCATACGATGTGCAGTTTGCCAAGTACGTGTAATCACTTCACCTACACGACCCATAGCTTGAGAGTCAGAACTAATCATACTGAATACACCCATATCTTGTAATACGTCTTCTGCAGCAATTGTTTCTTTACGAATACGAGAATCCGCGAATGCAATATCTTCAGGAATAGAAGCATTTAAATGGTGAGTAATCATTACCATGTCTAAATGTTCGTCTACAGTATTATGTGTATAAGGTAGAGTTGGGTTTGTAGATGAAGGTAAAATATTTGAATATGAAGCGGACTTAATTAAGTCAGGTGCGTGACCACCACCAGCACCCTCAGTATGGTACATGTGTAACACACGGTTCTTAATTGCTTTCATAGTGTCTTCCATAAATCCAGCTTCATTCAATGTATCAGCATGTAAAGCGATTTGGACATCGAATTCATCTGCAACATCTAAAGCATGACTTAAAGCTGAAGGCGTTGCACCCCAGTCTTCGTGTACTTTTAAACCAATAACCCCAGCGTGAATTTGTTCAATAAGTGCTGTATGATTGACAGCTTGCCCTTTACCTGTGAAACCTACATTGATAGGTAATGCTTCAGCAGCTTCTAACATACGATGTATATGCCAAGGTCCAGGTGTAACGGTAGTTGCTTTTGCACCTTCAGATGCACCAGTTCCGCCACCAATATGAGTAGTGATACCACTTTCTAAAGCAACTTCAGCTTGTTCTGGGTTAATAAAGTGAACGTGTGTATCAATACCACCCGCTGTAACAATTTTACCTTCAGCAGAAATAATATCTGTTGTACTTCCGATGATTATATTGACGTTATCCATAATATCTGGATTACCCGCTTTACCGATTGCAAAAATATAGCCGTTTTTAATACCAATGTCACCTTTAACTACTTTGTCATAGTCAATAATGACTGCATTAGTTATAACTAAATCGGCTACATTTTTATCATCACGAGTCACGTTAGGATTTTGAGCCATACCATCACGGATAGATTTTCCGCCACCGAAAGTTGCTTCGTCACCATAATTGGCATAATCTTTTTCAACTTCTGCGAATAGGTTAGTGTCGCCTAATCTAATTGCATCTCCAACTGTTGGACCATATAAACTTGTATATTGTGATTGAGTCATTTTAAAGCTCATTATCTTTTACCACCTTTTTTATTGGTATTTTCATGACCTTCGTCATTATAAACACCAGCGTACTCGTCGTCTTCACCAGTAGGGCGATAAACACGGGAGCCATCAATTGGACCATTAACGAATCCACGGAAACCATAAATTCTACGGTTACCAGAATACTCTACTAGTTGCACGTGTTTTACATCGCCAGGTTCAAATCTGACAGCGGCACCAGCTGGAATATCTAAATGTTTACCATATGCTTTGTCTCTTTCAAATTCTAAACCTAAGTTAGCTTCAAAAAAGTGGAAATGTGAACCAATTTGAATAGGACGATCTCCAACATTCTTAACTTCAATAACTGTTTCAGGTGAATTTGGATTAATTTCAATATCTGTTTTTTTTACTCTAATTTCTCCAGGAATCATACTTATGTCCTCCTTAGACAATTGGATGATGGACAGTGATTAATTTAGTTCCATCTGGGAATGTTGCTTCAATTTCAATTTCAGTAATCATACTTGCAACCCCATCCATAACATCTTCTTCATTTAAAATTGTTTTACCATAACTCATCAATTCAGCTACAGTTTTACCGTCACGAGCACCTTCTAATAATTCATCGCTAATTAATGCAAGTGCTTCTGGATGATTTAATTTAAGTCCTCGCGCTTTTCTGCGACGAGCAACTTCTGCAGCTACAACTATCATTAGTTTATCTTGTTCACGTTGTGTAAAGTGCAAAATAATCCCTTCTTTCCCGAAATAAAGTTCGCAATAAACTTGCAAATTTTATATTAGGACGATTTTTAATTTTAAACAAGTATAACGATTCCATAAATTTAAAAATTTAATTAAAATGGGCAAAACTTTTAATGATTACAGCGCGTTTACTAATATTATTTGAAT
The DNA here is from genome assembly GCF_902506595.1 of Staphylococcus sp. 8AQ. Lineage (NCBI taxonomy): Bacteria > Bacillati > Bacillota > Bacilli > Caryophanales > Staphylococcaceae > Staphylococcus > Staphylococcus sp. 8AQ. Next base: position 1,650,204 of record NZ_LR733871.1, on the reverse strand, counting down.
TTTTTAATTAGTAAAACATTTTCATTCTTTATATCAAATTAATACACATTAATATTAAATTGTTGTATCATATTCATTGTCGAATTGGGGGAAAAGTTCATGAAATCCATTCAAATCATTTTGAAAAACATTTCACAAGTTTTATTAATTAATAATCATTACACAGGGCTTTTTATATTAATTGCATTATTTGTTGGTAATTGGAAAGTCGGTATAAGTGCATTAATTGGAAGTATCATTGCATACATACTTGCGCCATATATTAACTATTCTCAAGAAGAAATAGATAATGGATTAGCAGGTTTTAATCCTGTATTAACTGCAATAGCTTTGACATTATTTTTAAATGAAAACTGGGCAGGTATTCTAATTACATTGATGGCAACAATATTAACATTACCTGTTGGATCAGCAATAAGAGAATGGTTAAAGCCATACGGAATAGCAATGCTTACAGCACCCTTTGTCATTGTGACGTGGTTTGCAGTTTCTATATCTGAACAAGTAAAAGCTGTGAAAACACCATTAAATTTATTACCAAACACCATTAAACCAGTGACAAGTAATTCTGGTCATCATTTAAATTTACTACATTCCATTTTAGATGGGTTTAGTGAAGTATTTTTAATACCTAGTGTATGGGCTGGATTATTAATACTTATTGGTATTTTAATTGGCTCAAGAAAAGCGTTTGTTTTTGCAATTGTAGGAAGTATTATTGGTTATTTAATTGTTGGTTTATTAGGTGGTAACACTGATAACATCAACCAAGGACTATTTGGATATAATTTAATTTTAACTGCAATAGCTTTAGGCTCAACATTTAAAACGTCAATTAATACATATCTTTCTGCCTTTTTAGGGTTATTACTAGCAGTACTATTAAATCTAGGTTTGAACACAATGCTTGAACCTCTTGGGTTACCTTCATTAACAATGCCATTTATATTAGCAACATGGATTATGTTATTTGCAGGCCGTCAAAATAGAGATATAGGAAGTAGAAATTAATTAAAAATTATGGGACTCACCATTAAAGTAGTGAGTCCCATAATTTTTTATTAAGATGTTAAATAGTGTGTTGTGCGATGTTCAATTTTATGGAACACATACTCAATAACAATTTCCAATGCCCAGTAAAATATCGCTGCTACTGTATATACTGGTACAAATTGATAACCTTCATTAGCAATTTCAGTACTTATCGCCATAATTTCTGTTACTTGTACAGCAAAAGCAAGTGATGTTCCTTTTAATAACATAATAAATTGATTTTCAATATTAGGTAATGCATAGCCAAACGCTTGAGGGAAAACAATGCGTCTATAAACATTCCATTTAGATAAACCTACAGTTTGAGCAGCTTCAATTTGTTTAGGATCAATAGAAAGTAAACCACCTTTAATAGATTCTGATAAATAGGCCGTCGCATGCAATGCAAAGGTGATTGCAGCAATCATCAATGGATGTGCCATATCTGGATTAAGTGAAGTATGAAAAATTGAGTTGAACCATAGAATAAGTGCTGGCAAACCATAATAGAAAATGAATAATTGAACTATGAGCGGTGTACTTCTGAAAAATGAATTATAAACGATTACTAATTGAGATAGTACAGGTATTCGTTGCAATCGAATAATCGCAAATACTGTACCTATAATAATACCAATCAACATAGCTATAAGTGTAATTGCAATTGTATTTGGTACACCCTTTAAAACTTCAATGAAGGTATGTAAAATGAATGACATTTGATTGCCTCCTATGCTTGATATGGTTTTTCTGAAACTTTATTAATTAATGTAAACACACCTTGAACAATCAAAGCGAGCATCCAATATATAATAGAAATAACAATATATACTTCTAACATTCCTAAACCATAATTATTGCCAATAATAAGTTGAACTTGTCCCATCATGTCTATAATTCCAATAGTAAATGCTAACGATGTATCTTTAATTAATTCTATAATCTGAGTCGTTAAATTAGGAATACTGTTACGTAAAGCTTGTGGAACGATAATATTTTTTAGTATTCTCGGATAGCTTAAACCTACTGATAATCCAGCTTCAATCTGACTATATTCAACAGATAAATAACCAGCTCGAAAGACTTCTGATAAATAAGCAGCACTATGAAGACTAAAAGCTAATATTATGAAAAATAATCTGTCAAAGTGATTAATGTTTATATGAAATATTAATAAAAATTGAGGTAATGCAAAATATACTAAAAACAATTGAAGTAGAAGTGGGGTACTTCTCATAAATGATTGGTATATTCTGGCGCAAGGCGCCAATATAGGCGTTTGCTTAATACGAATCATTGTTAATAATAGTCCTAATATAATGGCAAAGATTAAAGCACTTATAATCATTACTAGAGTAATAGGAAGTTGTTGTAATACTTGATTAAATAAATCTAACCATTGTGTGGCAGACATATTATTGCACCTCCAATTGATTCTTATGCTTATTGATATTTTCTAAATCATCAAACACATCAATATCAAAATATTTTTTAGATAATTTTTGAAGTTTACCTTCTTTTTTTAATTCTTGAGTAGCTTGATCAATATCATCATGTAATTGTTGATTATCTTTGTTATAAACGATGTGAAGCGGTTCTTTTTTAATAATGCCACCAATTTTAACATCTTCATTTACTTTTTCTTGAATCGCTTTATATGTATTCCAATTTAAAAACATTGCATCACGTCGATGATTACCAACCATTTTTAAATTATCTCCATTAGAAGGTGCTTGAATCGTATCTATATTGATAGGTTCTTTATGTGACTTGTTATATTGTTTTAATATAGAAAATAAACCACCACTTGGTGCCATTGGAGTTAATCTCTTATTAGTTAAATCGCTAAGCTGATGTATATCATGATTATTTTTATTAACTGCAAGCATAGGTAATGCATAACTGTAAGGAACATCTTGATATAAAAATTGTTTTTCGCGTTCGGGTGTTTTAAAGAACCAATTAATTCCCATATCAAATTTTTTAGAACCTATACCTACTAGGTTAGATTCTTCTTCACCAACTTCATATTTAAAATGATATTGTGGTAATTTCTTCTCTAATAATTTCATATAATCCATATCAAGTCCTACAAATTCATTCTTTTTATTAGTATATAAATATGGAGGATTTACTTCTGCCGATAACGCTACTTTGATTTCTTTTGGATGAGCTTTAGTAGCACGTTGTGATTGATCATTTGAGCATGCAGATAAAGCTATAGTAGATATAAATACGCTCATTAATACTAACCAGGGGAAGAATCGTTTCAATTTACATCTACCTCCGTTCTAATACGTTGTATAAAACGTTGGATACGGTCATTATCTTGATTATATAAAACATCACTTGGTGAACCATGTACGACTAGTTCTCCGTTATCAATAAATAAAATTTGATCAGCAATAGCTTCAGCAAAGCTAATTTCGTGAGTTACTATAACCATTGTCATTCCTTGTTGTGCAATACGTTGTATAAGATTTAATACACTTTGGATTGATTCAGGGTCTAATGCAGATGTAGGTTCATCTAATAATAGTACTTTAGGATTTAATGCAAGTGCACGTACTATACCAACACGTTGACTTTGACCTCCTGATAGTTGGATAGGGTACTTATCTTTATGTTCTAATAAATTCACCATATTTAAGTGATCTTCAGCAATATGTATCGCTTCTCTTTTTCCTTTACCTTGCCCATAAATTAAGCCCTCAGTAATATTCTCTAATACGGTTTTGTTTTTAAATAAATTATAATTTTGAAAAACCATTGCTGATTGTTGTCGAAGATGATAAATATCTTTTTTAGTATGTTGTTCAGCATTAAATTGATAATCATCAATCGTTATCGAACCTTTAGAAGGAGTTGCGAGTGCGTTGAGAGTACGAAGTAAAGTTGTTTTTCCTGAACCACTAGGTCCAATAATAGCTGTCACGGTTCCCTGTTCTTGTGAAAAATTAATATCTTTTAAAACCTGATTTGAATGATAAAAATGAGATAAATGTTCTACTTGTATCAAGGTATCAGCCTCCCAAATATATTAAAGTAAATTTATCACATTAATTCTTATCGGTAAAGTAGGAATTGTGAAATATCAGTCCTTTTATTTAATAATGTTGAGTGTTAAACTAAGGATAATTAACAAGCTATTAATACTATGATGAGGTGAAAATAATGACACAGTCATTCTTGGTGCAATCAGAGATACAACATAAATGGATAAAAAAGTTTAAAACAATAGAAGAGCAGTTTAAATCGTATGCGGAGCAAAATGATATTGCCTCACGCTTTCCATTTGAAAATATAGAGTGGTTAATTAATGAAGGATATACTTTATTAACATTACCAAAAGCATACGGCGGTGAAGGCGCTACGATTGAAGATATGGTTATTTTGCAAACTTATTTAGCAGAAATAGATGGCGCAACTGCCTTATCAATAGGTTGGCATTTAAGTGTAGTGGGTCAATTATTTGAACAACAATTGTGGGAACCTGAATTATTAGAAGAATTTGCCGAAGCAGTGAAAAAAGGCGCACTCGTTAATCGTGCAGTAAGTGAAGCTGAAACTGGTAGCCCTACACGCGGAGGACGTCCGGCAACTCATGCAGTAAGAGAAAAAGACGGCTATATTTTAAATGGTGTCAAAACATTTACTTCAATGAGTAAGGCATTAACACACTTTATTGTAGGAGCATATGTAGAAGAATTAGATCAAGTAGGATTCTTTTTAGTTCCAAGAAATGTTGAAGGCGTGGACATCGCCGATAATTGGAACATGATTGGTATGCGTGCTACTGAAAGTCATGATTTAGTGTTAAATAATGTAAAAATTCCTCATAAATATTTTGTTGAACAGAAACGTAAACCTGGAGCAAATGGTTGGATTTTGCATATTCCTAGTGTCTATTTAGGAATCGCACAAGCAGCTAGAAATTACGCAGTAGATTTCACTAAAACGTATAGTCCGAATAGTATAGAAGGAACTATTGCAGAATTACCTACAGTTCAACAAAATTTAGGTAAAATGGAATCTCTATTATTATCGGCAAGACATTTTTTATGGAGTACTGCCCACGGTTATCAATTATATGAGAAAGACACAGAAATTTGGAATGAGACTTCTGCAAGTAAAGTACTTGTATTAAATCAAGGATTGGAAGTTGTAGATTTAGCAATGAGAATTGTAGGAGCAAAAAGTCTTGAGATGGAAAGACCATTACAAAGATATTATCGAGATATGCGCGCAGGTCTTCATAATCCTCCGATGGAAGATATGGCATATACTAATATTGCAAAAAGCATTACAGGATTAATATAGTAATAAGTTACTTTATTGAAATAAATTTATTAAAATTTAAAAAAACTGGTGAAATTGCTTATTGTAAAAATATATGTAAAGTTGTATAATTTTAATGAAATTGATAATCGTTTTCAATGGGAGGAAAAAATGAAGAAATTATTATTACCTTTAATAGCACTAGTGTTAGTTTTAGCTGCATGTGGTAACAACTCAGACGATAGTTCAAAGAGTTCTGAGAAGAAATCTTACAAAACGGATGATGGGAAAACAATAAAAGTTCCTAAGGATCCAAAAAGAATTGCTGTTGTAGCTCCATCATATGCTGGTGGCGTGAAAAAATTAGGTGGAAATGTAGTAGCAGTAAGTAATCAAGTCGATCAAAGTGATATTTTGAAAGACAAATTTAAAGGTGTAACTAAAGTTGGAGACGATGATGTCGAAAAAGTTGCAAAAGAAAAACCAGATTTAATTATTGTCTTAGATCAAAATAAAAACATTAAAAAATATAAAAAAATCGCAGCAACTGTACCATTTAACTATGCGAAACATAGTTACTTAGAACAACAAGAAGAACTAGGTAAATTACTAGGTAAAGAAGATGCAGTTAAAAAATGGGAAAAAGAATGGAAAGATCAAACTTCTAAAGACGGCAAAGAGATTAAAGATAAAATTGGTAAAGATAAAACTGTAACTATCTTTGATGAATTTGATAAAAAATTATACACTTACGGCGACCATTGGGGCCGTGGCGGAGAAATTTTATATCAAGCATTCGGTCTTAAAATGCCAAAATCAGTTGATGATTTAACTAAAAAAGCTGGATTTGCTGAAGTTAAACAAGAAAAAGTTGATCAATACGCTGGCGATTACATTGTATCTACAAGTGAAGGTAAAGCAACACCTGCATATGAAAAAACAAATATGTGGAAAAACTTACCTGCAGTTAAAAATGGTAATGTGATTAAAGTTAAAGCAGAAACATACTGGTATAATGATCCATATAGCTTAGACTTCATGCGTAAAGATTTGAAGAAAAAATTAATGGATACTAAATAAAAAGATAATAAAAAAACGATATCAATAACTTAGAAGTTGAGACGCAAATTGTGTCTCAACTTCTTTTATGTAGTAGTAAATTATGAATTTTGTTTGTGATTTCGATATAATTACATATAAATTGAAAGAAATAAAATAATAAAAAGGAGAAAAACAATGAAAAAAGTTTATTTTAATCATGATGGTGGCGTTGATGATCTTATATCTTTATTCTTACTTTTACAAATGGAAGAAATAGAACTTGTAGGTGTAAGCACGATTGGAGCAGATTGCTATTTAGAACCATCTTTAAGTGCGTCTATCAAGATTATCAATCGCTTTTCCAATCAAAAACTTGATGTTGCACCATCATTTGAAAGAGGGAAAAATCCATTTCCTAAGGATTGGAGAATGCATGCATTTTTCATGGACGCGTTACCAATTTTAAATGAAAAAGTTACTTTAACAAATTCAAAAGAAAATCATCTTGAGGCTTATGAAGATATCATTAACATTCTTCAAAATACTGAAGAAAAAATTACATTGTTATTTACTGGTCCTTTAACTGACTTAGCTAAAGCATTAAAAATACAACCAACTATAGTGAACAAAGTAGATAAATTAGTTTGGATGGGAGGAACATTTTTAGAAAAGGGTAATGTTGAAGAACCAGAGCATGACGGCACGGCAGAATGGAATGCGTTTTGGGATCCAGAAGCGGTGAAAACAGTATTTGATAGTGATATCAAGATAGATATGGTAGCTTTAGAAAGCACCAATCAAGTTCCTTTAACTTTAGAAGTGAGACAACGTTGGGCAGATGAACGTCATTATACAGGTATTGATTTCTTAGGTGTTAGTTATGCAGCTGTACCACCATTAACACATTTTATAACAAATTCGACTTACTTTTTATGGGATGTGTTAACAACAGCTTATGTAGGTAATCCTAAATTAACTAAATCAGTTAAATTGAATGTAGATGTTATAGCACATGGTCCAAGTCAAGGTAGAACATTTAAATGTAATGATGGCCGAGAGGTTAATGTGATTAATTATGTAGAGCGAAATAATTTCTTTAATTATATAAGTGATTTAGCAAAACGTGTCAACTAATGTAAACTTTTTATTCCATTAAGTTTACATTAATGGTATAATCATTCTCATGTAAGGAGGATGAAATGATGAGTACAAAAGAATTAGTATTTACAGCTTTGATGGCAGCCATCATTTGTATTTTAGGTTTGGTACCACCAGTACCTTTACCAATTATGCCAGTACCAATTGTATTGCAAAATATAGGGATATTTTTAGCAGGAATAATGTTAGGAAGAAAGTTAGGAACTTTAAGTGTTGTTGTATTTTTACTGTTAGCTGCAGTAGGACTACCAGTGTTATCAGGTGGTAGAGGGGGTATCGGCGTTTTCGCAGGTCCTTCAGCAGGATTTTTATTCTTATATCCAGTTGTAGCTTTCTTTATCGGATGGATAAGAGACAAATATTTACATAAAGTAAACTTTATAACGCTATTAGTTGCTACTATTATCATTGGTGTGCTTGGATTAGATATACTAGGTACCATTATAATGGGATTCATTATAAATATACCTATTTCTAAATCCTTCGTATTATCATTAACTTTTATGCCTGGGGATATAGTTAAAGCAATTATTGCAAGCTTAATAGGAGCGACTTTACTTAATCACTCTCGATTCAAACAGTTGATAAAATAAAATCAGTGTAAGACAATGTTTCATATATAGAATCATAACAATTCTAATTATCTGCTGAGATGGGGTAATATTTATGAAGCATTTGACGATGTCTGATATATATTTGGAAGGTAATATTTTTTTAGAAGATTCAATGAAGACCGTTTATTTAACACCATCAGATGCACTTCAATTTGCCAACAATACTTGGTTATATCATCAGTGCCCATCACAAGTTCAATGGTTGAAAGATATTGAAACCCAAAAGGAAATGCATGTTGCACAAGGTTCCAATCACTTATCTTTTTACTTTCCTGAGAACGATCAACTTAATGAACAGTGGTTTGAACTGTTTAAGGAATTAGGATTTGAACTTGGTGTATTAGAATTCTATATCATTGAAGCAAATGACTTAGCCCAATTAAGTAGAAATCAAGATGTAAGATTAATCAAAGTAAATCGTACTAACTTAAATGATTATCTTGATATTTTCTATCAATTTTCATTACCATATGGCAAAAAATATGCTAAAAAAAATGTTGAAAAGATTAGACAAAACTTTGATAACATGAAAGCAACGCCTATGATTGGATATTTAGAAAATAAGCCAGTAGGTATTGTCGATGTGATAGAAAATAAAAACTCTGTAGAAATAGATGGATTTGGCGTACTTGAAAATTACCAAAGAAATGGTATCGGTCGTACAATGCAATCGTATATAGGGGAATTAGCAGGGCAACGCCCAGTTATTTTAGTTGCAGATGGTGAAGATACAGTTAAAGATATGTATTTGAAACAGGGTTATGTATATAGAAGTTTTAGATATCAAATATTAAAAGAAAATATATAAAAAGAGCTGCTGTTGATTTCAAACACTAATTGAAATCACCAGCAGCTTTTATACGTTCTGGATGGCTATATATATTAAAGTTACCGTCTCTAATAAATCCAACAGCAGTAATGTTTAAATCATCTGCTAATTGTACAGCTAATGTCGTTGGTGCTGATTTAGATAAAATAACGCCTACGCCAATTTTGGCAGCTTTAATTAAAATTTCCGAGGAAATACGACCACTAAATATTAAAATTTTATTTCTTACAGGAATATTATTTTGTATACAAAATCCAAATAATTTATCTAGCGCGTTATGACGACCAATATCTTGACGATGTTCAAAGAAGTTATCACCATCGCTAATAGCCGCATTGTGCAATCCGCCTGTCTGCTTAAATATTGTACTGGCAGTTTGTAAGCGAGTCATCATATTTAAAACTTGCTGAGGAGTAATAGTGATATTAGATAAGGATGTTTTAGCAGTAGCAGCATCGTTATGAAAATAAAATTCACGACTTTTACCACAACATGATGCAATCATTCGTTTACTAGAGTATTCGAATCGATCATTTAGCGATTTTGTTAGTTCAACATGGGCAAACCCTCTACTATCATCTATTTGTAATGATTTTAGTTCTGCTTTTTTTAATAATGCACCTTCTGATGCTAAGAAACCCAATACTAATTCTTCCATATTAGTAGGACTACAAATAACAGTTGCAAACTCTTCACCATTGACCATGATAGTTAATGGGAATTCTGTTACATAAGTATCTACAGTATCCTTTAATTCACCATTTTCAAATCTAATAATGTGCTGATTGGATGAAACATCTTTATTCATTTTGTAACTCCTTTATATCACTATAAATTCTATATTAGTGCGTTTTTCACAAAATATAAATAAATTTGCTTTGATAGTTATTTCAATTTAAAAAATTAAAGTATATAATCTACATATAGATATTAACTTCAAATAAAATATAAATCTATTAAATTCGAAGTGTAATGTACTTTAAGGAGGAATTTTTGTGAAGATTAAAAGTTTATTTGTGATTTTGTTAATGGGACTTTTGGTTCTAGCCGGATGTTCGAATTCATCATCAGATAATGGAAAGAAAAGTGAAAAATCTGACAGTAAAGATAAGAAACAAGAATTACAAATTTCAGCAGCAGCAAGTTTAACAGATGTTAGTAAAGAATTGAAAAAAGAATTTGAAAAAGATCATAAAGATGCTAAAGTTGATTTCAACTATGGTGGTTCAGGTGCTTTAAGACAACAAGTTGAATCAGGTGCACCAGTAGACGTTATTATGTCAGCTAACACAAAAGATGTTGATATCTTAAAAGATAAAAAGAAAGCGCATGATACATATAATTATGCCAAAAATAAATTAGTACTTATAGGCGACAAAGATAAAAATTATAAATCTGTTAAAGATTTAAAAGATAATGAAAAATTAGCTTTAGGTCAAATCAAAACAGTACCTGCAGGTAAATATGGTAAACAATACTTACAAGAAAATAATTTGTGGGATGCAACAAAAGACAAAGTAGTTTACGCAAAAGACGTTAAACAAGTATTAAACTATGTACAAAAAGGTAACGCACAACAAGGATTTGTTTATAAAACAGATTTATATAAAAATAAAAAGAAAATTGATTCAGTAAAAGAAATTAAAGAAGTAAAATTATCAAAACCAATTACTTATGAAGCAGGAGCGACTTCTGATAAAAAATTAGCTAAAGAATGGATGGAATTCTTAAAATCAGACAAAGCTAAACAAATCATCAAAGATTATCAGTTCTCAGCATAGGGGTTGTTTTTAATGCCTGACTTAACTGCATTTTGGCTATCGATTCGAGTAGCAACTTTGAGTACATTGATTGTAATGGTACTTGGAATTATTGTATCAAGATGGTTATATCATCGTAAGAAACGATGGGTTAAAATCATTGAAAGTTTTATATTATTACCTATTGTTCTTCCGCCCACTGTAATGGGATTCATATTATTAATTATATTTTCACCACGAGGTATTGTAGGAAAATTCTTCAGTAATATATTGCATTTACCAGTAGTATTTACATTGACTGGAGCTGTTATTGCATCTGTTATTGTTAGTTTTCCACTGATGTATCAACATACAATTCAAGGTTTTAATAGCATTGATAAACGTATGTTGGATACTGCTAGAACAATGGGAGCAAGTGAAGGAAAGATTTTCTATAGAATAGTATTACCTTTATCTAAGCGTTATATATTATCAGGAATTATGATGAGTTTCGCTAGAGCTATCGGTGAATTCGGAGCAACTTTAATGGTTGCCGGCTATATTCCTAATAAAACCAATACGTTACCACTAGAAATTTATTTCTTAGTTGTTGAAGGAAAAGAAAATCAAGCTTGGTTGTGGGTGTTAGTTCTAGTAGCATTCTCTATTGTTGTTATTATGACAATCAATTTATTAAATTATGATAAGTTTAGGGAGCGTGATTAAATGTTGAATATTGATATTACACATCAAATTAATCAACGTCCAATTCATATTCACATTGAAGATCAGGTTCCCAAAATATATTCAATCCAAGGACCGTCTGGAATAGGCAAAACGACTATATTAAATATGATAGCCGGTTTAAAAAAACCAGATGATGGAATGATTCAAATTAATGATCGTGTACTAACCGAAACTGAAAAGCATATTGATATAAAAATTCAACAAAGACAAATTGGTTATTTATTTCAAGATTATCAATTGTTTCCACATCTCACTGTGAAACAGAATATTACATTTATGACATCTTCATCAGAACATATAGATAATTTATTAGAAACTTTAAATATAAAACATTTAATGAATCATTATCCAATCACCTTATCAGGTGGGGAAGCACAACGTGTTGCTTTAGCAAGAGCTTTAAGTATAAAACCAGATTTAATACTACTCGATGAACCATTTTCTAGTTTAGACGATCAGACTAAACGTGAAAGCATAGCATTAGTTCGAAAGATTTTTAATGAGTGGCAAATTCCTATTATATTTGTTACACATTCGAATGAAGAAGCCAAAGAACTTGCAGACGAAATGATTATGATTTCTTAAATATAATAAGTTATCAATTATTAATCAAAATTAATGAGAGTCAATTTTAATAAGTTCCTATCAGAGTAAACATTGAAAAATGAGAACTTTGATGGGAACTTTTTATGTTGAGGTTTTGTCACTTTGAGATACAAGATTTATAATGGAGATAACATACTTCAAGGGAGATTCAAAAATGAATCAGGAAATGAATCAAGATAGATATTCAAGACAGATGTTATATAAACATATAGGTGTCGAAGGTCAACGTAGTATTAGTCAAAAACATGTGATGATTGTTGGGATGGGTGCATTAGGCACACATGTTTCAGAAGGTTTAGTAAGAGCCGGCATACAACAACTTACGATTGTTGACAGAGATTATATTGAGTATAGTAATTTACAACGGCAAACTTTATTTACTGAGCAAGACGCACTTGATATGCTCCCTAAAGTCATTGCTGCCAAGAAACATCTAGAATCAATTCGACATGATGTGACAATCAATGAATTTGTCTCACACGTAGATGCTTACTTTTTAGATAAACATACATCTGGAATTGATTTAATCATTGATGCAACTGATAATTTTGATACAAGACAGCTTATTAATGATTTTGCTTATCAAAATTCAATTCCATGGATTTATGGGGGAGTTGTACAAAGTACTTATGCTCAAACTACCTTTGTTCCAGGAAATACACCATGTTTTAATTGCTTATTACCACATTTACCTTCAATTAATTTAACTTGCGATACTGTAGGTGTGATACAACCGGCTGTAACAATGACAACTAGTTTTCAAATCACTGATGCATTGAAAATACTCACGCATCAAGCTACCGATATTAAATTAAAATATGGTGATGTGTGGGAAGGATATCATCATGCCATTGGTTTTAAAAATATGCAAAATGACTCATGTTCTACCTGCGGACAATCACCTACTTATCCTTATTTGAATAATAGTCAACGTCAGTATGCAACATTATGTGGCAGAGATACAGTGCAATATATTAATAAAGATATTACCCAGGAAATGCTTATATCATTTTTAAATTCTCACCATATTCAATTTAAACAAAATCCATATATGATTGTATTTTCATTTAAAGGTTATAGAATCGTAGCATTTAATGGAGGTCGATTATTAATACATGGATTAACTAGTCCTAACGAAGCTACTAAACTCATCAATCAATTATTTGGGTAAACATTTAAGGAGGAGAAATCATGCATCAACATATTAAACTAGATAGAGACATTGAAGTGGCAATTTTAACTGTATCGGACACAAGAGATTATAATACTGATAAAGGTGGACAACTTATTCAAACATTATTAGAAAATGAAAATGTTAATGTGAAAGATGACTATTATAAGATTGTAAAAGACAATCAGCAAGATATTCATGAACAACTTTCCACATGGTTAAAACAGAATGATATAGATGTCATTATAACGACTGGTGGGACAGGTATAGCACAAAGAGATGTGACAATTGAGGTTGTACGTCCTTTATTAGATAAAGAAATTGAAGGATTTGGGGAAATGTTTCGTTATTTAAGTTATACAGAAGATGTAGGCACGAGAGCTATTTTATCTAGAGCAATTGCAGGTACACATCAGGATAAACTGTTATTTTCACTTCCAGGATCAACTGGTGCAGTTAAATTAGCTATGGATAAACTTATTAAGCCAGAATTAAATCATCTAGTTCATGAATTAACAAAATAATATAAAAGAGGACTGAAGTCAAAGTTTCATTGCTTCAATCCCATTTAAGTATACAGTTATTTTATTTATTATTCTGGACGCTTGTAATCGCCTGATTTACCACCAGATTTAGCAGCTAAATAAGTTTGACCTATTGTCATTCCTTTATCAACTGCTTTCGTCATATCATATATTGTTAAAGCTGTTACCGATGCAGCAGTTAGTGCTTCCATTTCTACACCTGTTTTTCCGGTTGTTGATACAGTTGCTTTTATATGCAATTCGTATTGGTTAGATTGATAAGTATCCCATTCAAAAGCGACGTCTATACCAGTTAATGGAAGCGGATGACACATTGGTATTATTGTAGAAGTATTTTTAGCTGCCATGATGCCAGCAATTTGTGCAGTATTTAATACGTTACCTTTAGCATTAGTATTTTGAACAATTTGTTGATAAATAGTTTCGTTCACTATAATGCTGGAATAAGCGATTGCTGTTCGTTTTGTAATTTCTTTATTTGAAACATCAACCATTTTCGCATTACCCTGTTGGTTAATGTGTGTAAAATCTGACATATTAACCCTCCTTATCGATACAAGTATATCACGAAATAAATATTTTGGAGATGATCATATGACATTTGAAAAAAGAAGTCCAATTCCCGTTAAAGAAGCAATTCAACGTGTTGTAAAACAAGATATAAATTCTAGCAAAATTTCAGTTCCTTTAAATCAAAGTACTGGCCATATTTTAGCAAGTGACATTGTAGCTACTTATGATATACCAAGATTTAATAAATCACCATACGATGGATTTGCGATTAGAAGTCAAGACTCTATAGGAGCAAGTGGTGAAAATCGTGTACATTTTAAAGTGATTGATCATATTGGCGCTGGCTCCGTGTCTGATAAAAAAGTTGGTGAACATGAAGCGGTAAGAATTATGACAGGTGCACAATTACCTGAAGGAACAGATGCAGTTGTCATGTTTGAACAAACTGTACAACAAGAAGATACGTTTTCAATTAGAAAGACATTTGAACAACATGAAAATGTTTCATTGAAAGGTGAAGAAACACAGACTGGAGACCTTGTTTTGAAAGCAGGACAACAAATCAATCCAGGAGCTATAGCTGTATTAGCAACATATGGTTATACAGATATTGAAGTATGGAAGAAACCAAGTATAGCTGTTATTGCGACAGGTAGTGAGTTATTAGAAGTGGAAGATGAGCTTCAACCTGGTAAAATTAGAAACTCAAACGGTCCGATGATTAAAGCATTAGCTGAACAATTTGGATTAAAAGTAGGTACTTATCAAATTCAGCAAGATGATTTACAAAGTAGTATTGAAGTCGTCAAAAAAGCGATGGATGAACATGATATTGTTATTACTACAGGTGGCGTATCTGTTGGAGATTTTGACTACTTACCTGAAATTTATCAAGCCCTGAATGCAGAAGTATTATTTAATAAAGTTGCAATGAGACCAGGAAGTGTGACAACTGTTGCAGTTGCTAATAATAAATATTTATTTGGTTTGTCCGGTAATCCTTCAGCATGTTTCACAGGATTTGAATTGTTTGTAAAACCAGCAATTAATCAAATGATGAACGCTAATGCAGTTTATCCTCAAATTGTTAAAGCTACATTAATGGAAGATTTTACTAAAGCTAATCCATTTACTAGATTTATACGTGCTAAAGCTACATTTACATCTGCTGGCGCTACAGTTGTTCCATCTGGATTTAATAAATCAGGTGCAGTAGTCGCTATTGCTCATTCAAATTCAATGATTATGTTGCCAGGAGGAACACGAGGGTTTAAAAAAGGACACCTAGTAGACGTTATACTTACAGAATCATCTGCTTATGAAGAGGAATTGAATATATGATTCTTCAAATAGTCGGATTTAAAAATTCTGGAAAAACAACACTTATGATGCATGCAATTAATAAATTAAAATCTCTAGAGTTAAAAGTTGCGACAATAAAACATCATGGGCATACTGGTTCGGATATTGAGTTACAAGGACAACATGTGGATCATATGAAACACTTTGAATCAGGAGCGGACCAAAGCATTATACAAGGGCATGAATATAGACAAACTGTAACTAGAATTAATGAACAAAGCCTTTCAAAGATTATTAAAGACTCTGTTACAATTGATTATGACATCATTTTAGTTGAAGGTTTTAAGGATGAAAAATATGAAAAAATCATAGTTTATAACAGTGAATCACAATTGCAAAAGCTAAATCATTTAAACAATGTATGTTATAAGATAAAATTAAATGAACCTAATGCTTATCAATTATTTGATGAATGGTTAATAAATAAAGTGACACATAAGGATTGAGTGCAATGAAACAATTTGAAATCGTTAAAGAACCAATTCAAATAGAGCCATATCGTGCATTTACACTAAACGAACATCAAGGTGCAATGGTGACGTTCACTGGACATGTTCGTGAATGGACTAAAGGAGTAAAAACTGAGTATTTAGAATATGAAGCTTATATTCCAATGGCTGAAAAGAAAATGGCTCAAATAGGTCAAGAAATAGAACAAAAATGGCCAGGTACTATAACAACTATAGTACACAGAATTGGTCCTCTTGAGATATCAGATATAGCTGTCTTAATTGTGGTATCATCTCCTCATCGTAAAAATGCATATCGTGCGAATGAATATGCCATAGAACGAATTAAAGAAATAGTACCAATATGGAAAAAAGAGATATGGGAAGATGGTGCTGAATGGCAAGGCCATCAAAAAGGCGACTATGATGAAGCTAATGGGAGGAAATAAATTGGAAGTACTTTACTTTGCAGAATTAAAAGATATAGCTAATAAACAGTCAGAAACAATAGATGTTTCAGATCCTTTAACTGTAGAAGCGTTTAAAGTGATGATTGTTGAACATTATCCAGAAATGGCACATAAGCAATTTCAAATTGCAGTTAATGAAGAATTCGTTAAATTAACTGATAAGATTGAACCTGGTGATACTGTAGCACTCATTCCACCAGTGAGTGGAGGATAAATAAATGAAAGCAATTATACTCGCTGGAGGCCAATCAAGTCGTTTTGGGCGTCCTAAAGCATTTGCTTCAGTTGACGGACAAATGTTTTATCAGCGAATAGTGAATGTACTTAAATCAACAAATATGTTTAATGACATTATTATTAGTACGAATAGTCAACTTAAAAATGAATTTAAATATCAAAATATAGTTGTAGATAAAGACAATTATAAAGGAAAAGGACCGCTAGCAGGCATAATGTCAGTGATGGAACAATACCCGGATGAAGAATTATTTTTCGTAGTATCAGTTGATACACCGATGATAAACGAAAAAGCCATAAATCAACTATATCAATTTATGATGTCTCATCTTATTGAAGATCAAATAGATATAGCAACGGTTAAGTCAAATGGATATATGATTCCGACGATTGGCTTTTATAGTCCTAAGACGAAAAATGTTATTGAAGAAATATTGAGTTCTGATGATTATAGTTTTAAGCAATTATATGAAGAAATGAATGTAGATTGGATTAATGTAGAAGACATCGATGCACCGTCATATTGGTATTATAATATTAACTCTCAACAAGATTTGGACACTTTAAAACAACAGTTAGATCAATAAGGAGGGTCCATTATGGTGGAGCAAATTAAAGATAAACTTGGTCGACCGATAAGAGACTTAAGATTATCAGTCACAGATAGATGTAATTTCAGATGTGATTATTGCATGCCAAAAGAAATATTTGGCGATGATTTTGTCTTTTTACCTAAAGATGAATTATTGTCTTTTGATGAAATGGTCAGAATTGCTAGATTGTATGCTCAATTAGGGGTTAAAAAGATAAGAATAACAGGTGGAGAACCATTATTAAGAAGAAATCTTTATCAACTCATTGAGCAACTGAATCAAATAGAAGGCATTGAAGATATAGGTATGACTACTAATGGATTACTTTTAAAAAAACATGGTCAAAATTTATATAATGCAGGCCTTAGACGTATTAATGTGAGTTTAGATGCTATTGACGATGAAGTCTTTCAAGCAATTAATAATAGAAATATTAAAGCTTCTACAATATTAGAACAGATTGATTATGCGATTTCGATTGGTTTACAAGTTAAAGTGAATGTCGTTATTCAAAAAGGCGTGAATGATGATCAAATCATACCTATGATTGAATATTTTAAAGATAAAGCTATTGAAATAAGATTTATTGAATTTATGGATGTCGGTAATGACAATGGCTGGGACTTTAGCAAAGTAGTGAGTAAAGATGAAATGTTAAATATGGTTGAACAACATTTTGAAGTTGAGCCTGTAGAACCTAAATATTTTGGGGAAGTAGCTAAATACTATCGTCACAAAGATAATCAAGTGAAGTTTGGACTTATAACTAGTGTATCTCAATCATTTTGTTCAACATGTACGAGAGCCCGTTTATCCTCAGATGGTAAATTTTACGGATGTTTATTTGCGGATGTAGAAGGATTTGATGTTAAGAACTTTATGCGCTCTGGTGCAACAGACGAGGAATTATTAGAGCAATTTAAAGCACTTTGGCACATTAGAGATGATCGATATTCAGATGAACGAACAGAACAAACAGTAAAAAATAGAAAACGTAATAAGATTAATATGAACTATATTGGTGGATAGTATTAAATTTTAATTTAAATAAGTGGAAAAATAGAGTCATATTTATACAATCATAAAATCTTTTATAGATTATATGTGTCTCGTAATTTCAATACAATAACTTTTATATACTTTTCACTATTAAACATGTACTTTAAAATGTTGAATTTCTAAACAAAATTTAGACTTAAATTTAATATTTGTAATAGATAAAATGCTTACTATGTTATATAATAAAGTTAAGCAATTTAATTGTACAATACAAACATAACATCTAAGAATCAACATAGGAGGCATTTTAATATGAATAATAAAGTACAAGGGTTTATTGCATCTGAAAGAGAACTAAGTCAACTTAAGCACTGGTTAAAAACATCTTATCGCACTTCAATTGAAGAATTTGTCGTTTTATACAAAGTCTTTGAAGGTGAGAAGATTAGTGGTAAAGAATTAAGAGATACGTTACATTTTGAAATGTTATGGGACACAAGTAAAATTGATGTGATTATCCGTAAGATTTATAAAAAAGAACTTATTTCAAAATTACGTTCAGAAACAGATGAGCGACAAGTTTACTACTTCTTTAACGCAAAGCAAAAGAAATTAATGGATAAAATGATAAACGAAATCGAAGCAATTAGTATTGCAAACTAAATATAAAAAATAAAAGCTAGAGACATCATCTTTAATGTGATGTCTCTAGCTTTTTAATTTATTTGTAGTAACTACTATTCATATGAATATGTGTTTTTAACTTTTTTACCATGAACAAAGAAATATACAATTGTAGTTAGAATGCCTAAAATAGCCATTGCTCCATAAATTTGACTATATGAAATCATATGTGTAAATAAACCTAAGAATGAAGGACCGAAGCCAATACCAACATCTAATCCGATAAAGTAAGTTGATGTAGCTAAGCCATACTTAAATGAAGGTGATACTTTAATTGAAATAGCTTGCATTGATGAAGAAAGGTTACCGTAACCAATACCTAGTAATACACCAGAAAGTAATAATAATCCACTATTAAAACTAAACATTAAACAAATGAAACTTAGTATAAGAGCAATAAATGAAGGGTAAACGACTACATTTTCATTTTTACTATCCATTAAACGACCGGCAATAGGGCGTGTAACTAAAGAAGCCACTGCGTAGAAAATAAAGAAGTAACTAGCCGCACTGACTAAATCACGTTGCTCAGCAAAAGCTTGTAAGTACGTTAATATCGCTGCATAAGTAATACCAACTAATAACATAACAATTGCAACTGGTACAGCTTCTTTAGCGATGAAATTATGAATACTAAAGCCATTTGAACTTGTGGAATTTTGTTCTTTATTCGTAGGATTAAAATCAATATTAATAAATAAGGATAAGATAAGTCCTAAAATGCCTAACACAATACATAACGTAAATAGTAAGGTGATAGAAAATGCATTCAGTAACAAAATACCAAAGAAAGGACCAACAGCTGTACCTAAAACTAAACTTAGTGAAAATAAGCTAATGCCTTCACTTTTACGTGTTTGTGGTGTGACATAAGCTGCGATAGTACCAGTTGCTGTTGTAGCAATTGCAGTTGCAATACCGTTGATTAAACGTACAAACATTAAGAAATAAATATTACCAGGAATAAAATACAATGCTTGAGTTATTACAAGACAGAAAAGACCAAACATTAAAATCTTTTTAGGACCAAATGTATTTACATATTTACCCGTTCCAAAACGACCAATTAATGATCCCACAATAAATAACCCCACGACTAGTCCAGCTAAACTATCAGATGCATGATATTCAGATTTACTATAGCCTGCGATGACTACAATCAATAAATACATACATAAGTACACGAAAAAATTTATGATGAAATTAAGATTGAAGCGTTTAGTAAAGATAGGTGCTTTAATAGATGAAGTTTCACTCATTCTTGACTCTCCTTTAGTATTGTTTCATAAATAATTGACATTGAATTAGTAATTTCTGTCAGTTGTTGCTCATTTATACCAGATTTTTCAATAATTTCATCCTGTATTTCATTTACCTCTTTATTGATAGTTTCAAAAAATTGTCGACCTTCTTCAGTTAAACTTAACCATTTTTGTCGTTTATCATTTCCAGTAGTATAAGAAATTAATTCTCTTTCGAGTAAAACTTTAATAAATTTTCTAGCAGTCGGTTTTTCTATAGCACGACGATAAGATATATTAACTAAGGTCGTTGGTTGAAATTGCGCAATATCTTTTAAAACGAGCCATTGGCCAGTATGAATATTATGTCGTTCTAATATAGGCTGAGTTAATTTAATATAAGGTCGATAAATACTAATAAAACTATTGAAAAATTTGTTGTTAATCATGAGCACACCTCAAAATTTATAATTTAGTTAGCTTAGCTAACCTTTTTGAAACGCAAGATTCATTATAAAACTAAAAGCAATATTTTTCAATACCAATTTAAAGTAAGTTTTTAGAAGTATAATACTTTCAATTTTGTTAAAATAAGAACTGAGAAATGAATAAAAAGGGGACAAAAAGATGGATTTGAAATTTGATCATATCATTCATTATATTGATCAATTAGAGCAATTTAAGTTTCCAGGTAACCTTATCACGTTGCATTCAGGTGGAAAACACAATAAATTTGGAACATTTAATAAGTTATCGTATATAAATGGAAATTACATAGAATTTTTAGATGTAGAAGATCAAGAAAAATTGCAGAAATTAGCTAAAACTGAAGAGGGAAGAGTATCATTTGCTACTAAAATAGCTCAAGATCATTTTAAACAAGGATTCAAAACCATTTGTTTAAGAACAAATAATATTGACGCTATTAAGCAAACACTGGAAGAACGTAATATAGAAGTTATCGGTCCAGTAAATATGGAGAGAGAAACTAAAAAAGGTGAAAAAATAACTTGGCGACTTTTATATATTGCTGATCCTAGTTATATGGTTAAACCACCATTTTTCATACAATGGGATCAAGGTGAAGCTAATCGAGATGCACAGTTAAGACCTTTATATCAAACCCAATTCTCTATAGAGATGATAATGATTACTACTAGTCAACGAGAAAAGACAGTACAAAACTGGCAAAATTGGTTTGATATGCAAGTTGTAAATGAAACTGATAAATACACTGATTTAATTTTAAAAGAAGATCAAATGTACTTTAGAATTGAAGATGGTAAAGAATCTGGTTATCACACTATCGTGTTTAAAGACGCTGAAGCAACATCACCTTATTCAATATATATAAGAGGTGCAAAATATCGTTTTGAACCTAATAATTAATATAGATAAGTATAAGCACTTTGTATGATAATGGCGATATGGACAACTACAATAATAATCGAAGCAATACTTAAATACATGCTAAATTGAGTTGTTCTAATAAGTAAAAAGAACAATGATAAAACGAAACTAAATGCAGCCAGTATGACTCTTAAGCTAAAATATTGGACTGTTAAATCATTATTCAAACTAATGACAATGATAAGAGCGTTTAAGATGATAAATAAAATTAATAGCGTTGGACGCAATTTGAACACCTCTTTCGTAAGAATTTTAGTGTTTTATTATACCAATTTTAAAACTGCTTTAAAAATTATTTAGCTGAAATAAAATAACTTATAGGAATTAAAGAACATGTTTTTAATGTTGTTGTAGATTCATTTATGTGTTTTATCGACACTCATAGATAGACGTTGTATAATTATAGTTATTGTTAATAAAAAGGAGATATTATAAACCATGGAAAAGATGAATATCACTAATCAAGAACATGACGCATTTGTAAAATCTCATCCAAATGGCGATTTACTGCAACTTACGAAATGGGCAGAAACAAAGAAATTGACTGGATGGTATTCAAGAAGAATTGCGATAGGTGAAAATGGTGAAATTAAGGGCGTTGGACAATTATTATTCAAAAAAATTCCGAAACTACCATTTACATTATGTTATGTATCTAGAGGATTTGTAACTGATTACGATAATAAAGAAGCATTATCACAATTATTAGAAGAAGCGAAAAAAGTAGCTAAAGAAGAAAAAGCTTACGCAATTAAAATAGATCCAGACGTTGAAGTAGAACACGGTGCTGAAGCATTGAAAAATTTACGTAATTTAGGATTTAAGCATAAAGGATTTAAAGAAGGTTTATCTAAAGAATATATTCAACCAAGAATGACAATGATCACACCAATTGATAAATCTGATGAAGACATTATTCAAAGTTTTGAAAGACGAAATCGCTCTAAAGTGAGATTAGCATTAAAAAGAGGTACGAAAGTTGAAAGAGCTGGTAGAGAAGGATTAAAAACATTCGCACATTTAATGCAAATTACAGGAGAACGAGATGGATTCTTAACTAGAGATATTAGTTACTTTGAAAATATATATGATGCATTACATGAAGATGGCGATGCAGAATTGTTCTTAGTTAAATTAGAACCAAAACCAGTGCTTGAAACAGTGAATTCAGAAATTAAAGAATTAGAAAATGAAATTGAAAAACTTCAAAATAAAAAGCAAGATAAAAAAACACTAAATAAAATCAATGATGCTAATAATAAAATTAAAAAATCTCAAGATTTAAAAGATGATTTATTAAGACTTGAAAAAGAACATCCAGAAGGTATTTATTTATCAGGTGCATTATTAATGTTTGCAGGTAGTAAATCTTATTACTTATATGGCGCTTCATCTAATGACTTCCGAGATTTCTTACCTAATCATCATATGCAATATACTATGATGAAATATGCTCGTGATCACGGAGCTAAAACATATGATTTTGGTGGAACTGATAATAATCCAGACAAAGATTCAGACCATTATGGATTATGGACATTTAAAAAAGTATGGGGAACTTACTTAAGTGAAAAAATTGGTGAATTTGATTATGTTTTAAATCAACCACTTTACCAACTTATTGAACAAGTTAAACCAAAATTAACAAAAGCTAAAATTAAACTATCACGAAAATTAAAGCGTAAATAGATTTTTTATTATCTGAACGATTCTATAAATAAAGAACGTTCAGATTTTTTTAGAATCATTTTTTAAAATAATAGAATATAGCACTATATATAAATTGATAAAAGGGGACACTAATTATATGATCAAAAAGCTATTGCAATTTTCTTTAGGCAATAAGTTCGCAATATTCTTGATGGTATTACTCGTTATTTTAGGTGGAGTGTATGCTAGTGCCAAGTTAAAACTTGAATTATTACCGGACGTAGAGAATCCTATGATCTCAGTTCAAACAACAATGCCTGGTGCCACACCACAAACTACTCAAGATGAGATTAGCAGTAAAATAGATAGTCAAGTTAGATCGATGGCATATGTTAAAAGCGTTAAAACTGAATCTATCCAAAATGCTTCAATTGTAACTGTAGAATATAATAATGATACAGACATGGATAAAGCTGAGGAACAGTTAAAAAAAGAAATTGATAAAATTAAATTCAAAGACGGGGTCAGTGATCCTGAATTAACAAGAAATTCTATGGATGCATTTCCTATCGTAGCTTATTCTTTAACAGATAAAGATAATGATTTAAAATCAGTAACTAAAAAATTAAACCAGCAACTTATTCCAAAATTACAAACAATCGATGGTGTTCAAAATGCTCAATTAAATGGCCAAACAAATCGTGAAGTAACATTAAAGTTCAAGCAAAAAGAACTTGATGAAAAAGGTGTTACAGCAGATGATGTCGAAAACTATTTAAAAACAGCGACTCGAGAAACGCCGCTAGGGCTTTTCCAATTTGGAGATACTGACAAATCTATCGTTGTCGATGGACAGTTTACATCAGTCAATGCACTGAAAAACTTAAAAATCCCTGCAACGATTGCCGGACAAGGACAAAGTAGTGATAGCAGCGACGATGGAGAGAGCGACAGCTTAATGCCATCTGATCAATCATCAGCGTCCGCTGGTAGTTCTAAACAAAGTTCATCAGGCTCTATGCCTACATTTAAATTAAAAGACGTAGCTAATATTACGGTTGGTGATGAACGTACATCCATTTCGAAAACGAATGGAAAAGATGCAGTAAATTTACAAATAACAAAAGCTCAAGATGCTAATACCGTTCAAGTTGCAAAAGATGTACAGAAAAAAGTAGATGAATTTGAAAAAAATAATAGTGAAATGAAAGCTATTAAAACGATGGATACTGCTAAACCAATTGAAGATTCTTTATATACAATGATTGAAAAAGCAGCATTAGGAACAATCGTAGCTATCGTAGTTATATTGTTATTCTTAAGAAATATACGAACAACAGCTATTTCAGTCATTTCAATACCAATGTCAATATTAATTGCACTCGTAGCATTGAAATTATCTAATGTGTCACTAAATATATTGACTTTAGGAGCATTAACAGTAGCTATTGGACGAGTGATAGATGATTCTATCGTTGTGGTTGAGAATATATATAGACGTTTATCTGATAAAAATGAACAACTCAAAGGTGATTCATTAATCATAAGCGCAACAACTGAAGTGTTTAAACCAATACTATCTTCAACATTGGTTACTATTATTGTATTCTTACCATTAGCATTTGTGTCAGGGTCTGTTGGTGAAATGTTCAGACCATTCGCACTCGCAATTACATTCAGTTTATTAGCTTCATTATTAGTTTCAATCACAGTAGTTCCTGCACTAGGTTCTACGTTATTTAGAAAAGGAATCCAAACTAAACCTCAAAAACAAAAGCATGGAGTAGTCAGTGAGGGATATCAAAAGGTATTAAATTGGTCACTTAATCATAAGTGGATCGTCATCATAATTAGTATTGTATTACTAGCTGGAAGTATTGGCTTAGGTGCTGCAAAATTAGGTACAAGTTATATTTCATCAGGTGATAATAAATTCATGGCGTTAACTTATACGCCTAAACCAGGTGAAACTGAAAAATCAGTGCTTGAACATGGTGAACAAGTTCAAAAATATTTAAAATCTAAAGATAAAGTTAACACTGTTCAATATTCAGTAGGCGGGCCAACACCATCTGATCCTACTGGTAGTACAAATAGTATGGCGTTGATGGTAGATTATGATAAAGATACGCCAAACTTTGAAGAAGAGCCAGATAAAGTATTAAAACATGTTGATTCATTTAAACATCCTGGTCAATGGAAGAACCAAGATTTAGGTACTGGGGCTGGAAATGATTCTATTGAAGTAACAGTTAAAGGTCCTTCAACAGATGCTATTAAAGGTACTGTTCATAAAATTGAAAGTACTATGAAAGATGTAAAAGGTATTAATAATGTTAAATCAGATTTATCTCAAACATATGATCAATATGAAGTAAAAGTTGACCAAAATAAAGCGGCAGATAATGGAATATCAGCTAGTCAGCTTGCGATGAATTTAAATGAAAACTTACCAGAGAAAACAGTTACAACAGTTAAAGAAAACGGTAAGAAAATAGATGTTAAAGTAAAACAAAACAAGCAAACTGATTGGTCACAAAGTAAATTAGAAAATATTAAATTGAAAAAACCAACAGGTGGTTCAATTAAATTAAGTGAAATTGCTAGTCTTAAAAAATCAACTACACCAAGTAAATTGACTCAAGAAGATGGTGATTATTCAACTACAGTTTCAGGTAAGATTACGACAAGTGATGTAGGTGGTACTTCACAAAAAGTAATGTCTAAGATTAATAAAATTGATAAACCACATAGCGTAAAAGTGAATTTTGGAGGCGCAACTGATGACATCAACTCTGCTATATCTCAACTTGCAATAGCTATGTTAGCAGCAATAATTATAGTGTATCTCATTTTAGTAATTACATTTAAAGGTGGATTAGCACCATTCACTATTTTATTCTCATTACCATTTACAATTATAGGGGTTGTATTATCACTTGTGATTACAGGTGAAACTATCTCAGTACCTAGTTTAATTGGTATGTTGATGTTAATTGGTATCGTTGTTACAAATGCCATTGTATTGATAGACAGAGTTATTAATAATGAAAAATCAGGCATGGATATGAAAACTGCTTTAATTGAAGCGGGAGGAACGAGAATTCGTCCTATATTAATGACAGCAATAGCAACTATAGGTGCTTTAGTACCGTTGTTATTTGGTGAAGATAGTTCTATCTTAATATCTAAAGAAATGGCAGC
Source organism: Staphylococcus sp. 8AQ (assembly GCF_902506595.1). Taxonomy (NCBI): domain Bacteria; kingdom Bacillati; phylum Bacillota; class Bacilli; order Caryophanales; family Staphylococcaceae; genus Staphylococcus; species Staphylococcus sp. 8AQ. The sequence continues at coordinate 1,623,632 of NZ_LR733871.1, read as the reverse complement.
AACTGTTATTGGAGGACTAATATCTTCAACAATATTAACGCTTGTTGTTGTTCCAGTAATTTACGAAATTTTATTCACAATTAAAGATAAAATTTATCGTAAACTAAACAGAAAATAATAAAAAAAGCATCATTCCTCCAAAAAGGAATGATGCTTTTTACTTTAGTATAAAATTAAAGTTAGAATGATATAAATCACGAACAAACCGATTGATAATATATTTAAAATATTAACACCTTTATCATCATTCTTAAGTGTTTTAAATGCAGTAACTTCTACATTTCCAACTAAAAGTAGCAACACTATAAATACCCACCAGTTCTCACTAGGGAACTGCATCGTTGTAATTGCTACAACAAATAACAATAATATACCCATTATGATTCTTAAAATTCTAGTGAAAATTGAATTCATCTTGAATATACTTATGTAACTTACAATTAAGTATAGTAAAGGCAATAAAATTAAGTATAATTTCATGAGTTGACATCCTTTCTTTTCCGAATATATATTAGCACGTTCACATACTTATGACTAGGATGTCTAAAGAAATGTAGTTAAATTGTGACATGTAATTAATTATTGTTCATTTATTTGCTTTCTTACATTGGCCATTTCTTTCTCAATTTCTTCAAGCTGATTGACTAAAGGATCGATATTTTGATTTAATGACTCGCGCTTTTCTAAGTCACCTTGTAGTCTAGTATAATCATATTTTAGTTCTGTTAATTTACTTTCTAAATCCATTATACAATCGCTCCTTAAATTAAAGTATGATTAAATTATAGCATGAAACAAACTAGTTCTAAAATTTATAGCAAATGTGTTAAAGTTATCAATTGAAAGTGTTGAGATACGTGAAAGAAGGGCTAATATGACAGAACAATTTGTAATGATCATTCTTTTAATTGCTTTAGGCTATTTTTTAAAGCGTATTAATTATTTGAAAGCAACAGATAGCCAAGTGCTTTCAACAATAGTATTAAATGTAACTTTACCTTCTTTAGTTATCGTGAATTTAAATAAAGCTGATTTAAACCTATCATTTTCTATTTTACCTATTATGATGATTATCTACGGTGTGGTCTCAAAAATAATTGTTATTTGGAGTTTCCGTAAATACGATAATCAAATGCGTGGTTCTGTTGGTATGATGATTGGAGCTATGAATATTGGATTATTTGCTTATCCATTAGTAGATGCTATATGGCCAAGTAAGGGAATGGTTTATTTTGGCATGGTTGATATTGGTGGCGCAGTTATTATGTTTGGTCTCACTTACTTTGTTGGAAGTTACTTTAGTGAGGGAAGTGACCAATTCAATTTTAAATTCTTAGTTAAGAAATTAATTCAATCTGTACCACTGGTTACTTATATTGTTATGTTTATACTTAATATGGCGAACATTCATTTACCTAATGTGTCTATTGATTTCTTTTCAATTTTAGGAAAAGCTAATATGCCACTATCTATGATTTTATTAGGCGTTATGTTGAACTTTACTATTGAAAAAGCTTATTTACCTGCAGCAATCAAATATCTTTCTCTTCATTATGGAATAGGTCTTATTGCTGGATTAATTGTATATTTCTTCTTACCAGTTTCAGATCAGATGATTAAAACGACATTGCTTATCACATGGTTATTACCAGTTGGTGTGGCAATTATTCCTTATTCAATACAATTCAAATATAAAACACTACCCTTAATAGGGATGGTAACTAATTTATCAATTGTTATAAGTATTGTTATTATATATGTTTATCAAGCGTTCTTTGTTTCATAATAAATAGAAATAGTTATTTATATATAAAAAGCCATGCAATTCATGAGTACACACTACATTAATTTAATGTATGTTACACATGAAAATTGCATGGTTTATTGTTTGACTTAGCCTTTACCTCCCATGAAAGCTGGATAGTTTGTCATACCACCATCTACATAAATAGTAGTTCCGTGGATATAACTAGCTAAGTCTGATGCTAAGAATAATGCAGCATTAGCGATATCTTGAGCATCTCCAATTTCTCTAGCTGGAATCATTTCTAATGTTTCCTCACGAGTTTTTGGATCAGAGAATTTTTCTTTAGTATGTTCAGTAACAACTGCTCCAGGGGATATATTATTAATACGAATTCCATATTGTGCATATTCCATTGACATGGATTCCATCATTAATTTTAATCCACCTTTACTTGAAGCATAGTGAACATAATTTGGCCATGGAATAGTATCATGAACACTTGAAGTATTAATAATAACACCTTTCTTATCTTCTTTTCTAAAGTGTTTTACTGCTTCACGTGAACCTATAAACGCACCTGTTAAGTTGATATCTATCACTTTTTGCCATTCTTCAATCGTCATTTCATGCGATGGTGTTGCTTTTTCAAAACCAGCATTGTTAATCATGATATCTAAAGTACCGAAATGGTCTACAGATTGATTGATTAAATTAATGACATCTTCTTCTTTAGCCATATCTCCTTGAACGAGTAACGCATCTCCACCAGCTTGTTTGATGATATTTACAGATTCTTGTAATGATTCATCGTGTTTATCTGAACGATAGTTAAGTACGACTTTTGCTTTGGCTTTACCAAAATTTTCTGCAAAAGATTTACCGATACCACTACCAGCTCCTGTAATGATAACAACTTTATTTTCTAATTCTTTAAACATGGAAATGCCTCCTAAAAATGTTTTATTTTAGGTTACCTAAAATAATTGCTGCAATAATAATGAGTATGATACCTGACCAAATACCCATCATCTGACGACGGTCTTTTTTCTCTCCTAAAATAAAAATGCCACCAAGTGTAGATACGATAACTAATAATTGAGATAATGAAAAACTAGTTGCAACACCTACTTTAGGTTGAGAATAGAACATAAATAAGTTACCGATTGCCCATACAATACCAGGAATTAAATTGAGGGCAGTAGACTTGATAGACGTTTTGTGATTCATTGAAAGAATGAAACCACCAATAGCCATACCAACAGATTGGAAGAATAGTGCTTTTGTACCACTAACATTGAAGATATCTCCTAGTACAACATAGCCAACATAACCTACTGTTGAAATTAGAAGGATACCCATTGCTTTTTTAAATTCAGGATCATTTGATTTACCTTCATTTTTAGCTTTTAATGATGTTAATGCGATACCTGAAACTAATAAGATCATAGAAATCAGTCCGAATACGACTTGTATCATTGTACTCCATTCGCCTAGGAATATAACACTAAATAAAGTAGTACCAACTAATTGCATACCAGTAGAAATTGGCATCGTTTTTGAAACACCAATTAAATTAACAGATTTCAATTGGTTACCTTGACCAAATGCCCACAATGCACCTGAGAATAATCCAACAATAATAACAGTTAAATCATCAAATGCTGCATTACCTGTTAGTAATAAAATAATACCAACAATGAGTGCACCTAAAGTAGTACCTCTAATTTGATTATAGGGGCCTCCACCTACGAATACATTGATTATTACAACACTACCCCAAAATAGTGCAGGTAATAATGCTATTAAAATATCAAGAAACTGCATATGTTTCTCACTCTCCTAAATAAACGAATTAAGTGCTTCCCCTTTAATAACACTTGAAGTTAATTCTAAAACAATTAAGTTGAATAGTAAAAAACATCGGCTTATTTTAGAAAAGTAAAAAAGGGAGTAGGACAGAAATAAATTTTCCAAAATTTATTTCTGTCCTACTCCCAAGTTCAATCAATATTTAAGTTTCTGGATTAGTAGCATTTTCATGAATGTATTGTGGTTCTAATTTATACTTTTTATATTCATAATTAGTAGTAAAACCAAGTTCATTAAAACGTTCTACGAGCTTACTATTTTTATTTCGAATTTTAAAATAAACTTTATGCAGTTCATAGTGAGAAAAAGCGTAATGCAAAGCATATTCCAATAAATCAAAAGCAATTCCTTTCATTCGATAATCTATGTGAGAACTGAAATATTTAATTTCTGCTTTAGATTTTTGAGGATTAACATGTAGATATAAATAACCTTTTAAAAGTCCTTCGCTTACAAAAAGAAATAGCTTATTATTTTCATCTAATGTATTAACAATATCATTTGCTTCCATTGCATCATGTTTAAATGTCTTATGATGCATTTTTGCAAATGCTCTATGGAAACCTTTTTGATATTCTATGATATTTTGTTCATTATCTAATTCACCAATATCTTGATGTGCCTCTAAATAATAGTCAGTAAAATTATAACTTGCTTTTATTTGTTTAATAAAAGGTTTATAAGTTTGAACGCCTTCTTCAAATGAAAAGTTATATATAGCATTGTCAGGTTGATTTTCTGTCATTGCATTGAATAGGTTTTGAAATAACTGTGGAGTGATGTCAAAATTTGGCTCTATAAAAGGGCCAATTATTTTAAACTTATGCGATTCATAAGAAATCGCAATGATTAATGCTTTTATTTGATTATTATCAGAAATGGCAAAAGCACCAGGAGTTTTAATTGCTTCTTCTAATAAATGATCAAATTCTGCAAATTGTTGAGGTATTTTATATAAATAGGAAGTTACTTGGTAATCAGCAGTTTCAATAAAAGCTTTTATTTTTTTAGGGTCCTTTAACTGAATAATATCCATGTTCTTACCTCCGTACCGTATTTATTAATTTAATTATATGAGTAATTGCATTGAAATGAAAGTTAATATATATACGTACATGTTACAATTAAGGTAACTATTCTTAAAGCAAATTAATCAAACATAAACTTAAAATGTATTAAATATAGAAAGGGAACTATAACTCATGCAATCATTAATTTTAGCGGAAAAACCATCAGTAGCTCGAGATATTGCAAATGCACTGAATATTAATCAGAAAAGAAATGGTTATTATGAAAATAATCAATATATTGTTACATGGGCATTAGGACATTTAGTAACTAATGCAACACCAGAACAATATGATAAGAAATATCAAGAATGGAAACTTGAAGACTTACCTATAATTCCGAAACATATGAAAACAATAGTTATAGGTAAAACTAGTAAACAGTTTAAGACTGTAAAATCACTAATACTTAATCAGAATGTGAATAAAATTATAATTGCTACTGATGCAGGAAGAGAAGGAGAGCTTGTAGCAAGATTGATTTTAGATAAAGTGGGAAATAAAAAGCCAATCAAACGATTATGGATTAGTTCAGTAACTAAAAAAGCAATCAAAGATGGATTTAACCACTTGAAAGATGGAAGACAATATCAACATTTATACGAAGCTGCTTTAGCTAGAAGTGAAGCGGATTGGGTGGTTGGTATTAATGCAACAAGAGCATTAACAACAAAATATGATGCTCAGTTGTCACTTGGACGCGTACAGACGCCAACAATTCAACTAGTACAATCTCGTCAAAATGAAATTAATCAATTTAAACCACAAACCTATTACACACTTACAGCTATAGTGGATGGTTTTGAATTTAATTATGTGTCAAAAAAACAAAGAATTACCGACCAACAAGAATTAAAAAATATTATGAATCAAATAAATAAACAGCAAGGTAATATAGAAAAAGTTGAATCTAAAATTAAGAAAACATTTCCTAAGCCACTTTATAATCTAACTGATTTACAACAAGACGCTTATAATCGATATAAAATGGGGACCAAAGAGACACTAAATACGTTACAAAATTTATATGAAAGACATAAATTAGTAACGTATCCACGTACAGATTCCAATTATTTAACTGCAGATATGGTTTCTACAATAAAAGAAAGATTACAAGCCTTATTAGCTACAGACTATAAAGAAAGTGTTCGTAATTTAATAGGAAAGTCATATTCCGCTAAAATGCATATATTTAATGATCAAAAGGTTTCAGATCACCATGCTATTATACCTACTGAGATAAGACCTGATTTTTCACAATTAAGTAATAGAGAAAGTAAAATATATATGCTTATTGTAGAAAGATTTCTAGAAAGTTTAATGCCTCCTTATGAATATGAAAGTATTAAAGTATACTTAACTGTTAATGGTTATCAATTTGTATTACAAGAAAAAGTTACAAAACAATTAGGGTATAAGGCTTTAAAAGAAAATGAGCAATCAGTTGTTACTCAACATCCTTTTAAAAACAATCAAGTCGTCACTGTCTCAAATTCTAAAATTAAAGATCATCAAACAACACCACCTGACTATTTTAATGAAGGAACATTATTAAAAGCGATGGAAAATCCTCAAAACTATATTCAACTTAAGGATAAAAAACATGCACATACTCTGAAGGAAACAGGCGGTATTGGAACTGTTGCGACACGTGCGGATATCATTGAAAAACTATTTAATATGAATGCAATAGAATCAAGAGATGGTAAAATTAAAGTAACTTCAAAAGGTAAACAAATTTTAGAATTAGCACCTCAAAAATTAACATCACCATTATTAACTGCTGAATGGGAAGAAAAATTATTGCTTATTGAAAAAGGTAAATATAATAAACAGCAGTTTATAAAAGAAATGAAAGAATTAACAACAGAAGTAGTGAACACAATTAAGAATAGCGAACAAAAATATAAACATGATAATTTAACTACAACAGAATGTCCTACTTGTGGCAAATTTATGATTAAAGTTAAAACTAAAAATGGACAAATGTTGGTATGCCAAGATCCATCTTGTAAAACAAAGAAAAATGTCCAAAGAAAAACAAATGCACGTTGTCCTAACTGTAAAAAGAAAATGACTTTATTTGGTAAAGGTAAGGATGCGACATATAGATGTACATGTGGTCATTCAGAAACACAAGCTCAAATGGATAAACGTATGAAAGAAAAATCAAGCGATAAAGTTTCTAAAAAAGAAATGAAGAAATACATGAATCAACAAGAAGAATTAGACAATAATCCGTTCAAAGATGCTTTGAAAAATCTAAAACTATAAATAAATTCGAACAAAAGGAAAAAGAATATAACTAAAGTTCGTATTTAGTATTGTCATTTTAGAGATTTGGTATTAAACTTATTAAGTATTTCAAAAAAAGGAGCATTAGCCGTGAAAAAATACTTCAAGTTCGATGAACATGGTACTAACTTTAAAAAAGAAATTTTAGGTGGTATCACTACGTTTTTATCAATGGCGTACATACTAGCTGTAAACCCTCAAGTATTAAGCCTAGCAGGAGTCAAAGGTGTATCTGAAGATATGAAAATGGATCAGGGAGCCATTTTTGTTGCGACTGCTTTAGCTGCGTTTGTAGGTTCGCTATTTATGGGACTCATAGCAAAATACCCTATAGCATTAGCACCTGGCATGGGATTAAATGCATTTTTCGCATTTACAGTAGTTCTTACAATGGGGATACCATGGAAAGTCGGATTAACTGGCGTTCTATTCTCAGGTATATTCTTTGCAATATTAACAGTAACCGGATTAAGGGAAATAATTATTAACGCAATACCTTATCAAATGAAGATGGCTGTTTCTGCTGGAATAGGGTTGTTTATAACCTTTGTAGGTTTACAAAGTTCAGGAATTATTGTGAAAAATGATTCAACATTAGTTACCCTAGGGCATTTAACGAAAGCACCAGTATTATTAGCAATATTTGGTATTGTTATTACCGTTATTTTATACACTAAAAAAGTACCGGGTTCTATATTTATAGGTATGATAATTACTGCAATAGTAGGAATGATAACTGGACAAATACATACGCCAACTGGCATTGTAGGTCACGTTCCAAGTATTAAACCAACTTTCGGAGCTGCATTTGAATCATTTAAGGATCCAGGTCAATTATTTACTATTCAATTTTTAATTGTTATTCTAACATTCCTATTTATTGATTTCTTTGATACTGCAGGAACATTAGTAGCTGTTGCAACTCAAGCAGGAATTATGAAAGATAATAAACTTCCTAGAGCAGGTAGAGCGTTATTTTCAGATTCATTAGCTACAATTGTTGGTTCTATATTCGGTACAACAACGACTACTTCTTATATAGAATCTACGTCAGGTGTTGCAGTTGGTGCAAGAACAGGATTCGCAAGTATTGTTACAGGTTGCTGTTTCTTACTAGCTTTATTCTTTAGTCCACTAATTGCAGTTGTAACAAGTGCTGTAACTACACCGGCATTGGTAGTGGTAGGTGTACTAATGGCTGCAAACTTTGCGGAAATCAATTGGAAAAAATTCGAAGTCGCTGTACCTGCTTTTATAACAATCATCATGATGCCTTTATCTTATTCAATTGCAACAGGTATAGCTTGTGGATTTATCTTTTATCCAATAACAATGATTATTAGTAAAAGACATAAAGAAGTACATCCAATTATGTATGTATTAATGGTATTATTTATCTTATACTTTGTATTCGTACATGGCTAAATAAAAAATAAGACGCTCGTACTTAAAATAGTACGAACGTCTTTTTTTAGTTGTGAAATGAATTCAAGTTTATTTAGACTTATGACCATCTTTATATTGAGTATAAATAACGCGAGCATTTTTATTAGGAACATAAGTTGGAGCAGCTAAGACTATAAATACAAAGAAAATCATTAATACGAATAAAGCCCAATGTATAATCATACCAATAAATGGAATGAATGCGACAAACGAACCAATAATACCTAAAATAGGTATAATGACCATTGGTTTAATTGTGTTTTGTTTATCAACTAATAGAATAATCGTTAAAACCAAATAGAGAAAAGCGTTAAATAATAGAGGTTGCCAACCAAAACTTAAAATTACACTGCCACCTAAAAAAGGAATCCCATAAAAGAACTCACATATAACTAGGAAGACGCCAATAATGGATAGAGCAAGCTTAATACCGTTTTTCAAATGATTCACCCCCGTTCTCTATTATTATAATAGAAAATGATTAAGGTTAATATTAATATGATTAAATTTAGTCTTGTAATTACATATTTAAATATAAAAATTTCCCTAAAAAGGTTGAACAAGAGATACATTTAAAGTACAATAACAAAGTATGTGTTAGACAAAACAGAAAAAAGTTAATGAAAACAATTGATTTATCAGTGTTTTTCATGTAACATATCTAATGTTGGACTTTAAATAACGCGATGAAGCGAAAGGTTACTGACACACCCGGCCGCTTTGCCATGGCGCTGTGTGAGATAGTTTTCGTGGAGAAGTCTATCACTTAAATGTAGACGAATAAGGAGGGAAAATTATGGCAAAACAAAAAATCAGAATCAGATTAAAAGCTTATGATCACCGTGTGATTGATCAATCAGCAGAAAAAATTGTTGAAACTGCTAAACGTTCTGGTGCAGATGTTTCTGGACCAATTCCGTTACCAACTGAAAAATCAGTTTATACAATCATCCGTGCCGTGCATAAGTACAAAGATTCACGTGAACAATTCGAACAACGTACACATAAACGTTTAATCGATATTGTTAACCCAACACCAAAAACAGTTGATGCTCTAATGGGCTTAAACTTACCATCTGGTGTAGACATCGAAATTAAATTATAATAGAAAAAATTAGGAGGTGGACTTTCGATGACCAAAGGAATCTTAGGAAGAAAAATCGGGATGACACAAGTGTTTGGAGAAAACGGTGAATTAATCCCAGTAACAGTAGTAGAAGCAGGACAAAACGTTGTATTACAAAAGAAAACTGAAGAAGTTGACGGTTACAACGCAATCCAAGTAGGATTTGAAGATAAAAAAGCATATAAAAAAGGTTCAAAAACTAACAAATATGCTAATAAACCAGCTGAAGGTCATGCTAAAAAAGCTGACACAGCACCTAAGCGCTTCATTCGTGAATTCAGAAACGTTAATGTTGATGAATACGAAGTAGGTCAAGAAGTCTCAGTTGATACATTCGAAACTGGTGACATCATTGATGTTACAGGTGTTTCAAAAGGTAAAGGTTTCCAAGGTGCTATTAAACGCCACGGACAATCTCGTGGACCAATGGCTCACGGTTCTCATTTCCACAGAGCACCAGGTTCTGTAGGTATGGCTTCAGATGCTTCAAGAGTATTTAAAGGTCAAAAAATGCCAGGCCGTATGGGTGGAAACACAGTTACTGTACAAAACCTAGAAGTAGTACAAGTTGACACTGAAAACAGTGTAATCTTAGTAAAAGGTAATGTACCTGGACCTAAAAAAGGTTTAGTAGAAATTTCAACTTCAATTAAATCAATTAAAAAAGGTAATAAATAATCAATAAGCGAAAGGAGGAAAATGCATAATGGCTAATTATGATGTTTTAAAAGTAGACGGATCAAAAAGTGGTTCAGTTGAATTAAGCGATGCAGTCTTTGCAATCGAACCAAACAATAGTGTCCTTTTCGAAGCTATCAATTTACAACGTGCTTCATTACGTCAAGGTACACATTCAGTTAAAAACCGTTCAGCAGTGCGCGGCGGTGGACGTAAACCATGGAGACAAAAAGGAACAGGTCGTGCTCGTCAAGGTACAATTCGTGCACCTCAATGGCGCGGTGGTGGTATTGTATTCGGACCAACTCCAAGAAGTTACGGATATAAAATGCCTAAGAAAATGCGTCGTTTAGCATTACGTTCTGCATTGTCATTTAAAGTTAAAGAAAATGGATTTACAGTTGTTGATGCATTCGGATTTGATGCACCAAAAACAAAAGAATTCAAAAATGTTTTGACTACATTAGAACAACCTAAAAAAGTATTAGTTGTTGTTGAAAACGAAGATGTTAACGTTGAATTATCAGCACGTAACATCCCTGGTGTTCAAGTAACAACTGCTCAAGGTTTAAATGTATTAGATATCACAAGTGCTGACAGTTTAGTAATTACTGAAGCTGCTGCTAAAAAAGTTGAGGAGGTGCTCGGATAATGGAAGCTAGAGATATTCTTAAGCGCCCCGTAATCACTGAAAAATCTTCAGAAGCAATGGCGGAAGATAAATATACTTTCGATGTTGATACTCGTGCTAACAAAACACAAGTTAAAATTGCTGTTGAAGAAATCTTCGACGTAAAAGTTGATAATGTAAACATCATCAACTATAAACCTAAGAAAAAACGTATGGGCCGTTACCAAGGCTACACAAATAAAAGAAGAAAAGCGATTGTTAAACTAAAAGAAGGTTCAATCGACTTATTCAACTAAAACATTACCAATAAGGAGGTAAACGACAATGGCTCTTAAAAAATATAAGCCAATAACTAATGGTCGTCGTAATATGACTTCATTAGATTTCGCTGAAATTACGAAAACTACACCAGAAAAGTCATTATTACAACCGCTACCGAAAAGAGCGGGACGTAACAACCAAGGTAAATTGACTGTTCGCCATCACGGTGGAGGACATAAACGTCAATACCGAGTTATCGATTTCAAACGTAACAAAGATGGTATCAACGCTAAAGTTGATTCAATCCAATACGATCCAAACCGTTCAGCTAACATTGCTTTATTAGTATATGCTGACGGAGAAAAACGTTATATTATCGCACCTAAAGGATTACAAGTAGGACAAGTAGTTGAAAGTGGTGCTGAAGCAGATATCAAAATTGGTAATGCTTTACCATTACAAAACATTCCTGTAGGTACTGTAATTCATAATATTGAGTTAAAACCTGGTAAAGGTGGACAAATCGCTCGTTCAGCTGGTGCTAGTTCACAAGTGTTAGGTAAAGAAGGTAAATACGTATTAATCAGATTACGCTCTGGTGAAGTTCGTATGATTCTTTCAACTTGCCGTGCTACAATTGGACAAGTTGGTAATATCCAACACGAACTAGTAAATGTTGGTAAAGCAGGTCGTTCAAGATGGAAAGGTATCCGTCCAACAGTTCGTGGTTCTGTAATGAACCCTAACGATCACCCACACGGTGGTGGTGAAGGACGTGCTCCAATCGGTAGACCATCTCCAATGTCACCTTGGGGTAAACCTACGCTTGGTAAGAAAACTCGTCGTGGTAAAAAATCTTCAGACAAACTTATCGTTCGTGGACGTAAGAAAAAATAATAAAATTAACTTATTTGGGTGTGCGGCTTAATTGCTGCACGCACAGAATAAGAAGGGAGGCGCCCAAATGGCTCGTAGTATTAAAAAAGGACCTTTCGTTGATGACCACTTAATGAAAAAAGTGGAAGCACAAGACGGAAGTGAAAAAAAACAAGTAATTAAAACATGGTCACGTCGTTCTACAGTTTTCCCAAATTTCATTGGTCATACTTTCGCAGTATACGATGGACGTAAACATGTACCTGTATATGTAACAGAAGATATGGTAGGTCACAAATTAGGTGAATTCGCACCAACTCGTACATTTAAAGGTCATGCTGTTGACGATAAAAAAACAAGAAGATAATTTTTAAAAAGTAGAGGAGGAAATCCTAATGGAAGCAAAAGCGGTTGCTAGAACAATAAGAATCGCACCTCGTAAAGTAAGACTAGTTCTTGACTTAATTAGAGGTAAAAATGCTGGAGAAGCTATTGCAATTTTAAAATTAGCAAACAAAGCTTCATCACCAGTGATCGAAAAAGTATTAATGTCCGCTTTAGCAAATGCTGAACATAACTACGACATGAACACAGATGAATTAGTAGTAAAAGAAGCTTATGCTAATGAAGGACCAACTTTAAAACGTTTCCGCCCACGTGCGCAAGGACGTGCAAGTGCGATAAACAAACGTACAAGCCACATTACAATCGTCGTAAGTGACGGTAAAGAAGAAGCTAAAGAAGCTTAATAACTTTCTAAGGAGGGAATACTGTGGGTCAAAAAATTAATCCAATCGGACTTCGTGTTGGTATCATCCGTGATTGGGAAGCAAAATGGTATGCTGAAAAAGATTTCGCTTCATTATTACACGAAGATTTAAGAATCCGTAAATTTATTGATAATGAATTAAAAGAAGCATCAGTTTCTCACGTAGATATCGAACGTGCAGCTAACCGTATTAATATCGCAATTCACACTGGTAAACCAGGCATGGTAATTGGTAAAGGCGGTTCAGAAATTGACAAACTTCGTAACAAATTAAATGCTTTAACAGATAAAAAAGTACACATCAACGTAATTGAAATCAAGAAAATTGATATTGATGCAAGATTAGTTGCTGAAAATATCGCACGTCAATTAGAAAACCGTGCTTCATTCCGTCGTGTACAAAAACAAGCTATTACAAGAGCTATGAAACTTGGTGCTAAAGGTATCAAAACTCAAGTATCAGGTCGTTTAGGCGGAGCAGATATCGCTCGTGCTGAACAATATTCTGAAGGAACTGTTCCACTTCATACATTACGTGCTGACATCGATTACGCACACGCTGAAGCAGATACTACTTATGGTAAATTAGGCGTTAAAGTATGGATCTATCGTGGAGAAGTTCTTCCTACTACTAAGAACACTAGTGAAGGAGGAAAATAATCATGTTACTACCAAAACGTGTTAAATATCGTCGTCAACATCGTCCTAAAACAACTGGTCGTTCTAAAGGCGGTAACTATGTAACATTTGGTGAGTATGGTTTACAAGCTACTACAACGTCTTGGATCACATCTCGTCAAATCGAATCAGCTCGTATTGCAATGACTCGTTATATGAAACGTGGTGGGAAAGTTTGGATCAAAATCTTCCCTCATACACCATATACTAAAAAACCTTTAGAAGTACGTATGGGTGCTGGTAAAGGTGCGGTTGAAGGCTGGATTGCAGTCGTTAAACCTGGTAGAATCTTATTTGAAGTCGCTGGGGTACAAGAAGAAGTTGCCCGCGAAGCACTACGTTTAGCAAGTCACAAACTTCCAGTAAAAACTAAGTTTGTAAAACGTGAAGAATTGGGTGGTGAAACAAATGAAAGCTAAGGAAATTAGAGACTTAACCACTTCAGAAATCGAAGAACAAATCAAATCTTCAAAAGAAGAGCTTTTTAACCTACGCTTTCAGTTAGCTACAGGTCAATTAGAAGAAACGGCACGTATTCGCACAGTAAGAAAAACGATTGCTCGTCTAAAAACTGTTGCTCGTGAAAGAGAAATTGAACAAAGTAAGGCTAATCAATAATTAATTGAAAGAGGAGGTTACAAAAGTGAGCGAAAGAAATGATCGTAAAGTTTATGTAGGTAGAGTTGTTTCTGACAAAATGGACAAGACTATTACTGTACTTGTTGAAACTTACAAAACACACAAATTATACGGTAAACGAGTAAAATACTCAAAAAAATACAAAACTCATGATGAAAACAATTCAGCTAAATTAGGAGACATTGTTAAAATTCAAGAAACTCGTCCTTTATCAGCAACAAAACGTTTTCGTTTAGTAGAAATTGTTGAAGAGTCAGTAATTATTTAATACAAGATTAGAGATAAGGGAGGTTTAACTAATGATCCAACAAGAGACACGTTTAAAAGTAGCAGACAACTCTGGTGCTCGTGAAGTTCTTACAATCAAAGTATTAGGTGGATCTGGTCGCAAAACAGCGAACATCGGCGATGTTATCGTATGTACTGTTAAAAATGCAACACCAGGTGGCGTTGTCAAAAAAGGCGAAGTTGTCAAAGCTGTTGTAGTACGTACTAAATCAGGTGTACGCCGTAACGATGGTTCATATATCAAATTTGATGAAAATGCATGTGTTATCATCCGTGATGACAAAGGCCCACGTGGTACTCGTATCTTTGGTCCGGTTGCTCGTGAATTACGTGAAGGTAACTTCATGAAGATCGTATCATTAGCACCAGAAGTACTATAAAATCAATTAACCAAAATATATAAGGAGGTGCCCACATGCATATCAAAAAAGGTGACAACGTAAAAGTTATCGCAGGTAAAGACAAAGGTAAAGAAGGTAAAGTAGTTGCTACTGAACCTAAACGTGACCGTGTCGTTGTGGAAGGTGTTAATGTTATTAAAAAACACCAAAAACCAACTCAATTAAACCCTGAAGGTGGAATTTTAGAAACAGAGGCAGCTATCCATGTTTCTAACGTACAATTATTAGACCCTAAAACAAACGAACCAACTCGTGTAGGTTACAAATTTGTTGATGGTAAAAAAGTTCGTATTGCAAAAAAATCTGGCGAAGAAATCAAATCTAATAATTAATTACTAGTTGAAAGGAGGATCCACTTTGAACCGTTTAAAAGAAAAATTTAATTCTGAAGTTACTGAGAACTTAGTAAAAAAATTCAACTATAGTTCAGTAATGGAAGTACCTAAAATTGACAAAATCGTAGTGAACATGGGTGTTGGTGACGCTGTTCAAAACTCTAAAGTGTTAGATAACGCTGTAGAAGAATTAGAACAAATCACTGGTCAAAAACCATTAGTAACTAAAGCTAAAAAATCAGTTGCAACATTCCGTTTACGTGAAGGTATGCCTATCGGTGCGAAAGTTACACTTCGCGGAGAAAGAATGTATGAATTCTTAGACAAACTAATTTCAGTATCATTACCACGTGTACGTGACTTCCAAGGTGTTTCTAAAAAAGCATTCGATGGTCGCGGTAACTACACATTAGGTGTTAAAGAACAATTAATTTTCCCTGAAATCGATTATGATAAAGTAAGCAAAGTAAGAGGAATGGATATTGTTATCGTAACTACTGCTAACACTGACGAGGAAGCTCGTGAATTGTTATCAAACTTCGGTATGCCATTTCGTAAATAATCTCTAAAAGGAGGCTAATTAAGTGGCTAAAACTTCAATGGTTGCTAAGCAACAAAAAAAACAAAAATTCGCAGTTCGTGAATACACTCGTTGTGAACGCTGTGGTCGTCCACATTCTGTATATCGTAAATTTAAATTATGCCGTATTTGTTTCCGTGAATTAGCTTATAAAGGCCAAATTCCTGGCGTACGTAAAGCTAGCTGGTAATAAAAAGAGTCTGAAAGGAGGCAACAATCAATGACAATGACAGATCCAATCGCAGATATGCTAACTCGTGTAAGAAACGCTAACATGGTTCGTCACGATAAATTAGAATTACCTGCATCTAATATCAAAAAAGAAATTGCCGAAATCTTAAAAAATGAAGGTTTCATTAAAAACGTTGAATACGTAGAAGACGATAAACAAGGTGTTATTCGTTTATTCTTAAAATATGGTCAAAACAATGAACGTGTTATCACAGGATTAAAACGTATTTCAAAACCAGGTTTACGTGTATATGCTAAAGCTAACGAAGTACCTAAAGTACTTAATGGTTTAGGTATTGCATTAGTATCAACTTCTGAAGGTGTAATCACTGATAAAGAAGCAAGAAAACGTAATGTTGGTGGAGAAATTATCGCATACGTTTGGTAATAAATAATAAGGAGGTGCCATAACATGAGTCGTGTTGGTAAGAAAATTATTGACATCCCTAGTGACGTAACAGTAACTTTTGACAATAATCATGTCACTGTTAAAGGTCCAAAAGGTGAATTATCAAAAACATTAAATGAAAGAATGACATTTAAACAAGAAGAAAACACAATTGAAGTTGTAAGACCATCTGATTCTAAAGATGACAGAACAGATCATGGTACAACTCGTGCTTTATTAAATAATATGGTACAAGGTGTTTCTCAAGGTTTTGAAAAAACACTTGAACTTGTTGGTGTGGGTTACCGCGCTCAAATGCAAGGTAATGATTTAGTACTTAACGTTGGATACTCTCACCCAGTAGAAATTAAAGCTGAAGACGGCATTACTTTCGCTGTTGAGAAAAATACAACTGTTAAAGTTTCTGGTGTATCTAAAGAGCAAGTTGGAGCAATCGCTTCTAACATCCGTTCAGTAAGACCTCCAGAACCTTATAAAGGTAAAGGTATTCGTTACCAAGGTGAATACGTACGCCGTAAAGAAGGTAAAACTGGTAAATAATAGATAACACTCTAAAGAAAGGAGTATTAAAATGATCAGTAAAATTGATAAAAATAAAGTGCGTTTGAAAAGACATTCACGTGTTCGTACTAAATTATCAGGTACAGCTGAAAAGCCACGTTTAAATGTATATAGATCAAACAAACACATTTACGCACAAATCATCGATGATGTTAAAGGCGAAACATTAGCTCAAGCTTCATCTAAAGATAAAGATATCGCTAGCGAATCAGCAACTAAAGTTGATTTATCAACAAAAGTTGGCGAAACAATTGCTAAAAAAGCAAATGATAAAGGAATTAAAGAAATCGTATTCGATCGTGGAGGTTACTTATACCACGGGCGCGTTAAAGCATTAGCAGAAGCTGCTAGAGAAAACGGTTTAGAATTTTAATTTAAAGGAGGGACAAATACATGGCTCGTAGAGAAGAAGAAACGAAAGAATTTGAAGAACGCGTTGTTACAATCAATCGTGTTGCTAAAGTTGTTAAAGGTGGACGTCGTTTCCGTTTCACTGCATTAGTAGTAGTTGGAGACAAAAATGGTCGTGTAGGTTTCGGTACTGGTAAAGCTCAAGAGGTACCTGAAGCAATCAAAAAAGCTGTTGAAGCAGCTAAAAAAGATTTAGTTGTAGTTCCACGTGTTGAAGGTACTACACCTCACACAATCACTGGCCGTTATGGCTCAGGTAGCGTATTTATGAAACCTGCAGCTCCTGGTACTGGTGTAATCGCTGGTGGTCCAGTTCGTGCGGTATTAGAATTAGCAGGTATCACTGATATCTTAAGTAAATCATTAGGTTCTAACACACCAATTAACATGGTTCGTGCAACTTTAAATGGTTTACAAAACCTTAAAAACGCTGAAGATGTTGCGAAATTACGCGGCAAAACAGTTGAAGAATTATATAATTAAGGAGGGAAAATAAGTTATGGCTAAATTACAAATTACCCTCACTCGTAGTGTTATTGGTCGTCCTGAAACACAACGTAAAACTGTTGAAGCTTTAGGTCTTAAAAAGACTAACAGTTCAGTAGTTGTTGAAGATAACCCTGCTATTCGTGGGCAAATCAACAAAGTTAAACATTTATTAACTATAGAAGAAAAATAATTAAGGAGGTGCCGACATGAAATTACATGAGTTAAAACCAGCAGAAGGTTCTCGTAAAGAACGTAACCGTGTAGGTCGTGGTGCAGCAACTGGTAATGGTAAAACAAGTGGCCGTGGACATAAAGGTCAAAAAGCACGTTCAGGTGGTAAAGTAAGACCTGGATTTGAAGGTGGACAATTACCATTATTCCGTCGTTTACCAAAACGCGGTTTTACTAACATAAATCGTAAAGAATATGCTATTGTTAACTTAGACCAACTTAATCAATTCGAAGATGGTACTGAAGTAACTCCAGCTTTATTAGTAGAATCTGGTGTTGTTAAGAATGAAAAATCTGGTATTAAAATACTAGGTAATGGCTCACTAGATAAAAAATTAACAGTGAAAGCTCATAAGTTCTCAACTTCAGCAGCAGACGCTATTGATGCTAAAGGTGGAGCACACGAGGTGATCTAATGTTTCAAACGCTTGTGAGCTTCTTTACAACTAAAGAAGTTCGAAACAAGATTTTCTTTACTCTAGCAATGTTAGTTATATTCAAGATTGGGACTTACATTCCAGCTCCTGGAGTAAATCCTAATGCTTTTGATCAAGCAGCAAAAGGTTCTCAAGGTGTCACTGATTTACTTAATACATTCGGTGGAGGAGCCTTGAAGAACTTTTCAATATTTGCGATGGGTATTATGCCTTATATTACTGCATCTATCGTAATGCAATTATTACAGATGGATATTGTTCCTAAGTTCTCAGAATGGGCGAAACAAGGTGATGTAGGTAGAAGGAAAATCAACAATGTAACACGTTATTTCGCTATAATATTAGCATTCATTCAGTCAATTGGTATGTCATTTCAATTTAATAATTTATACGGAGGACGCTTAATTGTAAGCCAATCTGTACTAACTTATTTATTGATTGCACTTACTTTAACAGCAGGAACTGCATTCTTGATATGGCTTGGTGACCAAATCACTCAGTTTGGTGTTGGTAATGGTATTTCACTTATCATCTTTGCAGGTATTTTATCAACTTTACCTTCAAGCATTATTCAAGCAGGTCAACAAGCATTTGTTGGTCAAGAAGATACTTCATTAGCTTGGTTAAAAATAGTAGCATTAATTGTAGCATTAGTATTGTTAACAGTAGGTGCTATATTTGTACTTGAAGCAAAACGTAAAATTCCTATCCAATATGCGAAGAAACAAACAGCTCAACGATTAGGTTCACAAGCAACTTATCTACCTTTAAAAGTTAACTCAGCTGGTGTTATTCCTGTTATTTTTGCGATGGCATTTTTCTTATTACCAAGAACGTTGACGCTATTCTTCCCTAAAGCTGAATGGGCTCAACAAGTTGCAGATACTGCAAATCCATCAAGTAACATAGGAATGGTAATCTATATTGTATTAATTATTGCATTTGCATACTTTTATGCATTTGTACAAGTTAATCCAGAAAAAATGGCTGACAACCTTAAAAAACAAGGTAGTTATGTCCCAGGTATCAGACCTGGTGAACAAACGAAAAAATATATTACTAAAGTTCTTTATCGCTTAACGTTTGTTGGTTCTATTTTCTTAGCAGTCATTGCGATTTTACCGATCTTAGCTACGAAGTTCATGGGCTTACCAAGATCTATTCAAATTGGTGGTACTAGTCTTCTTATCGTTATCGGTGTTGCTATTGAAACTATGAAATCTTTAGAAGCACAAGTAAATCAAAAAGAATATAAAGGCTTTGGTGGTAGATAATTTGTAGGAGGGCACTTATGAATATCATTTTAATGGGCTTACCTGGTGCAGGTAAAGGTACTCAAGCGAGTGAAATTGTTAAGAAATTCCCAATACCACATATATCGACTGGTGACATGTTCAGAAAAGCGATTAAAGATGAGACTGATTTAGGTAAAGAAGCTAAATCATACATGGATCGTGGAGAATTAGTCCCTGATGAAGTTACTGTGGGTATCGTTAAAGAAAGAATTTCTGAAGACGATGCAAAAAAAGGATTCTTATTAGACGGTTTCCCTAGAACTATTGATCAAGCAGAAGCTTTAAATTCAATTATGGCTGAACTTGATAGAAGTATTGATGCTGTCATCAATATTGAAGTCCCAGAGGAAGAACTAATGAATCGTCTTACAGGTCGTCGTATCTGTGAGAAATGTGGTACGACTTATCATCTTGTATTTAATCCTCCAAAAGTTGAAGGTATTTGTGATCTTGATGGTGGTAAATTATATCAACGTGAAGATGATAATCCGGAAACTGTTTCAAATCGTTTGAAAGTTAATGTTAAACAATCTAAACCAATATTAGAGTATTACGATAATAAAGGTGTATTGAATAACATTGATGGTTCAAAAGATATTGAAGAGGTTACTACTGATGTCATTGATATCTTAGATCAATTACAATAGATCAGCTTTTACGATCTATGATGATGTGAATGTTTAATTAAACTGTAGTATAAAATTTAATATGAGTGACAAATGACGATAATAATTCCCGTAATTTTTGTTAAACTTATTAAAACTAGTCACAAATAGATTCGTATCGTTGAAGTTGTCTATTGACGATAACCTTACTATTGCAAAAAGGGGGAAGTTAATCAATGGCTAAACAAGATGTTATTGAATTAGAAGGTACTGTATTAGATACTTTACCAAACGCAATGTTTAAAGTAGAATTAGAAAATGGTCATGAAATTTTAGCACATGTAAGTGGTAAAATTAGAATGAACTACATTCGAATTCTACCTGGCGACAAAGTAACTGTTGAGATGTCTCCGTATGATTTATCACGCGGTAGAATTACTTATCGTTATAAATAATCGTCACTCCATAATATAGGGAGGTATTAAAATGAAAGTAAGACCATCAGTAAAACCAATTTGCGAAAAATGTAAAGTCATTAAACGTAAAGGTAAAGTAATGGTAATTTGTGAAAATCCTAAACACAAACAAAGACAAGGTTAATAAAAGAGAGGTGTAAATGTATATGGCACGTATTGCAGGAGTGGATATTCCACGTGAAAAACGCGTTGTTATTTCTTTAACTTATGTATATGGTATCGGTACTTCTACTGCGAAAAAAATCGTTGAAGAAGCTAACGTATCAGCAGACACTCGCGTAAAAGATTTAACTGACGATGAATTAGGTCGCATCCGTGAAGTAGTAGATAGCTACAAAGTTGAAGGTGACTTACGTCGTGAGCAAAACTTAAACATTAAACGATTAATGGAAATTTCATCATACCGTGGTATTCGTCACCGTCGTGGCTTACCAGTTCGCGGTCAAAAAACTAAAAACAACGCTCGTACGCGTAAAGGCCCAGTTAAAACTGTAGCGAACAAGAAAAAATAATCGGTAAAGGAGGCAAAAAATAAATGGCACGTAAACAAGTATCTCGTAAACGTAAAGTGAAAAAGAATATTGAAAGTGGTGTTGCACACATCCGTTCAACATTCAATAATACAATTGTAACGATTACTGATGAATTTGGTAATGCATTATCTTGGTCATCAGCTGGTGCATTAGGATTCAAAGGATCTAAAAAATCAACACCATTCGCAGCGCAAATGGCGTCTGAAACAGCTTCAAAAACAGCTATGGAACATGGCTTAAAAACTGTAGAAGTAACAGTTAAAGGACCTGGACCAGGCCGTGAATCTGCTATCCGTGCGTTACAATCAGCAGGACTTGAAGTAACAGCAATTAGAGACGTTACTCCAGTACCTCATAATGGTTGTCGTCCACCAAAACGTCGTCGCGTTTAATTTATTGTTGTGTTGTTACAGGTCACTGAGCAAACATTATAAATCTAGTCGACGTATATAAGGAGGATATTTGTAAATGATAGAAATCGAAAAACCTAGAATTGAGACAATTGAAATTAGTGAAGATGCTAAATTCGGTAAGTTCGTTGTTGAACCACTTGAACGTGGCTACGGTACTACACTAGGAAACTCCTTACGTCGTATCCTACTATCTTCATTACCAGGATCAGCAGTAAAGTACATCGAAATTGAAGGCGTGTTACACGAATTCTCAGCAGTAGATAATGTAGTTGAAGATGTTTCTACAATTATTATGAACATCAAAAAATTAGCATTAAAAATCTATTCTGAAGAAGATAAAACTTTAGAAATCGATGTTAAGGATGAAGGCGAAGTTACTGCAAGTGATATTACTCACGACAGTGATGTAGAAATTCTAAATCCAGAACTAAAAATTGCTACTGTTTCTAAAGGTGGACATTTAAAAGTTCGTCTTGTTGCTAATAAGGGTAGAGGTTACGCATTAGCTGAAACAAATAATACTAGTGATTTACCAATTGGTGTAATTCCAGTAGACTCACTATATTCACCTGTTGAACGTGTAAACTATACAGTTGAAAATACACGTGTAGGTCAAAGTAGTGATTTTGATAAATTAACTTTAGATGTTTGGACTAATGGTTCAATCACTCCTCAAGAATCAGTTTCATTAGCAGCAAAAATAATGACTGAACACTTGAATATCTTTGTAGGTCTAACTGATGAAGCTCAAAATGCTGAAATCATGATTGAAAAAGAAGAAGATCAAAAAGAAAAAGTATTAGAAATGTCTATCGAAGAATTAGACTTATCTGTACGTTCATATAACTGTTTGAAACGCGCAGGAATCAATTCTGTACAAGAGTTAGCTGATAAATCTGAAGCTGACATGATGAAAGTGCGTAATTTAGGTCGTAAATCTCTTGAAGAAGTTAAATATAAATTAGAAGATTTAGGATTAGGATTAAGAAAAGAAGATTGATAAAGGAGGTTAACTCATGGGTTACAGAAAATTAGGTCGTACTTCTGATCAACGTAAAGCTATGTTACGTAACTTAGCTACAGCACTTATCGTAAGTGAACGTATTGAAACAACAGAAGCTCGTGCAAAAGAAGTTCGCAGTGTAGTAGAGAAATTAATCACTTTAGGTAAAAAAGGAGATTTAGCTTCTCGTCGTAATGCAGCTAAAACATTACAAAATGTTGAAATCTTAAATGAAGATGAATCAACTCAAACTGCTCTTCAAAAATTATTCGGTGAAATCGCTGAACGTTATACAGATCGTCAAGGTGGTTACACTCGTATTCTTAAAGTAGGCCCTCGTCGTGGTGACGGTGCTGAATCAGTAATTATCGAATTAGTATAATTTAATTATAAATACACTAACTACTTATATATAAAGCAAATGAGTGCAACGATAAAATCTGCCACATACAGATTTTGTCTAGCTCAGAGTACCCCATCAAACTAAATATTAAATTAAAGCGTGAACTCAACAAAACTGATGGGGTGCGCGCTTTTTTATTTTAAGCTGAGATACTATTTCTCAGCTTTTTTAATTATAAAATTATTTTAATTAGTGTTTAATCATTTAAATAAGAAAATGAAAATGTTAATAAACAAATTGTGGAAGTATACATATGTTTATAAATCATGTAAAATATTAAAGGTAATTACTACATTGGGGAGGAATAAATGTGATGGATCAAGATAATATTATTGAATTTAGTAATGTATCATTTAAATATCAAAGTGATTCTGCCTTCACGTTAAATGATGTATCATTTAATATTCCTCGTGGCCAATGGACAAGTATAGTAGGACACAATGGATCTGGTAAATCAACTGTTACTAAACTAATGGTAGGAATTGAAAACTGTGATGAAGGTCATATTATTCTAAATAACCAACGTGTAACTAAAGAAACGATTACACAAGTAAGAAAACAAATAGGCATTGTCTTCCAAAATCCAGATAATCAGTTTGTTGGTTCAACTGTTAAATATGATGTTGCATTTGGTTTAGAGAATCTGTCTATACCATATAATGATATGCATGAAAAAGTAGACAAAGTTTTAAAACAAGTTGATATGTTTGATTTAGCTGATTATGAACCTCACTCGTTATCTGGTGGTCAGAAACAAAGAGTAGCTATAGCTAGTGTGTTAGCATTAAGTCCTTCTATAATTATTTTAGATGAAGCTACTTCAATGTTAGACCCAGTGGCAAAGAAATCTTTACTTGATTTAGTTAGAGAACTACAACGTGAACAACACATAACGATTATTTCTATTACACATGATTTATCAGAAACAATGAGTGCTGATAATATTATAGTTATGAATCAAGGTAAAGTGTATAAACAAGGTAAACCTAATGACATATATGATGATATAGTTAATTTAAATAAAATTGGTCTTGAATTACCGTTTTCTATGAAGATGAATCAACTATTAACTGGTAAATCAACATTCGTTACATATGAAGGGTTGGTTGATTTATTATGAGTTTTAAAATGAATAAAGTGAGTTATACTTATCAACTTGGCACACCTTATGAATATACTGCTATAAAAAATATTTCAGTTGAATTTGAAAAAGGTCATTATTATACGATTGTCGGTCAAACTGGTAGTGGTAAGTCAACGTTAATTCAACATATTAATGCTTTATTAAAACCGACTAGTGGTGATATAAATTTTAATGGTATTTATATTAATCACAAATCAAAGGATAAAGTTTTGAGACCAATACGCCAGAATGTTGGAATGGTTTTTCAATTTCCTGAATCACAGCTTTTTGAAGATACTGTTGAAAAAGAAATTGAATTTGGGCCTAAAAATTTTAATATGAATATTCAGCAAGTTAAAGAAAAAGCATTTGATATGTTACTTGATTTAGGGTTTTCAAGAAATGTGATGTCGTTATCACCATTTCAAATGTCTGGAGGTCAAATGAGAAAAATAGCTTTAGTTTCAATATTAGCTATGGATCCAGATATTATAGTAGTCGATGAACCAACAGCTGGTTTAGACCCTAAAAGTAGACATCAAGTAATGTCATTGCTTAAAAAATTACAAAATGAACAAAATAAAACTATTATTTTAGTTACGCATGATATGAATGATGTAGCAAGATATGCTGATGAGGTCATTGTGATGCAAAAAGGTGAAATCAAGGTTAAAACAAGTCCTCGCAAGTTATTTAGTGAACCAGATAATCTAAAAAAGTGGAATATAACTATGCCTGATGTTGTCCGCTTACAGCAAGATTTTGAAACTAAATATCAAACTAAACTATCTTCAACCGCGTTAACTGAAGAAGAATTTGTTGATTTATATAGGGAGTGGCAAAATGAAAAATAAATTAATTATTGGACGTTATCTCCCTAGCAATTCATTTATACATCAGTTAGACCCAAGAGCAAAATTGATATTTGTATTTGCTTTTATTATATTTATTTTTCTATGTCACTCTTTCGGAACATATGCATGGCTTTTTGTTCTTATTTTAATCATTATGAAAATGGCTAAAATTAATTTTATGTTTTTGATTAAAGGTTTAACACCTATATTTATCTTTCTAATTTTTACATTTTTAATGCATGTATTCTTTACTAAAGGTGGTATCATTCTTTTTCAATGGAACTTTATAACTATTGAAAGTAAGGGGATATTGGAAGGTATTTTTATCTCTTTAAGATTGATATTTATTGTAATGATAGCTACAATAATGACTTTATCGACTAGTCCAATAGATTTAACTGACGCATTTGAAAAGTTATTAACGCCACTCAAATGGCTTAAAATACCTGTACATCAATTAAGTATGATGATGTCTATTGCATTAAGGTTTATACCTACATTAATGGACGAATTAGATAAGATTATTTTAGCTCAAAAATCTAGAGGTTCAGAGATAAGTTCAGGTGGATTAGTAGCAAGAATTCAGGCATTTGTACCGTTACTGATTCCATTGTTTATTTCTGCGTTCCAGAGAGCCGAAGAATTAGCGATAGCTATGGAAGTGAGAGGGTACGATGCTCATGCTGAGAGAACTAGCTATAGAATGCTCCAATGGCGTCTGAGAGATACATGTACATTATTATTACTCATTCCTATATTAGCTATCCTATTGTTAATTAAATATTTTGGAGTGTAAAAGCATTGCGTATATTAGTAGAAATAGAATATCAAGGTAATCAATTTTTAGGATTTCAAATACAACAACAAGGTCGCACAATACAACAACAATTTGAAAAAATTCTTAAAAGAATGCATAAACGTCATGTAAGAATACATCCTTCTAGTCGAACGGATAGAGGAGTGCATGCTTATCAACAGTATTTTCATTTTGATACTGACTTAAATATTGAAAATAATAAATGGCAATATGCGATGAATAGTGCATTGCCAGATGATATATATGTTAAAAGTGTTCAACACGTAGATGAAGATTTTCATTGCCGTTATGATTGTGTAGGAAAAAAGTATAGATATAAAGTATATCAAGCCGAACATCGGAATCCATTTCAAAGTGGATTAAAAACGTATGTATCCGAAACATTAGATTTAGATAGAATGCATAAAGCAGCTCAATTATTTATTGGAACTCATGACTTTACAGGTTTTTGTTCTCAAAAAACAGAAGTTCAAAGTAAAGTACGAACATTATACGAAAGTAAAATTATCAAAACAGAAGATGGTTTTGATTATGTAGTTACTGGTTCAGGATTTTTGTATAATATGGTTCGTGTATTAGTAGCATTTTTAATTGAAGTTGGAAAAGGAAAAAGAAAACCTGAAGAAATACCTGTATTACTTGAAGAGAAAAATCGTAATAAAATTCCTTTTACTGCACCATCAGATGGACTATATTTAGAGAAAATATATTTATCTGATCATGAGTTAATGAACGACTTTGGTGAGCATATTAAAATACATTATAAAAAATCATTACAAAATGATTGAATTGCATTGACAAAAGGTCTATGAAATTATAAGATTATTAACGGTATTGTTTTATATCCACCCCACGATAAGCCCCGGAATCTTATTGTGTTACAAGATATATAAGCAAAATAGAACAACAGTTAACAAAATAAATGAAATCTACGCTTTAAATCGTAACAAATTTTTAATTCAAACAAATAGAATTTAGACAATACGAAGTAACTTTTGTTAAACAAGTTTGTCTAGAGACTAAAACGAAACATTTATTTTTAGGAGGACAATTATTATGCGTCAAACATTTATGGCAAATGAATCAAACATTGAGCGCAAATGGTATGTTATCGATGCTGAAGGCCAAACATTAGGTCGTTTATCATCAGAAGTAGCATCTATCTTACGCGGTAAAAATAAAGTAACTTATACACCACACGTTGATACAGGTGATTATGTAATCATCATCAACGCTTCAAAAATCGAATTCACTGGTAACAAAGAGCAGGACAAAATGTATTACCGTCACTCAAATCACCCAGGTGGTTTAAAATCAATCTCTGCTGGTGAATTAAGAAGAACTAACCCAGAACGTTTACTTGAAAATTCAATTAAAGGTATGCTACCAAGCAGCCGTTTAGGTGAAAAACAAGGTAAAAAATTATTTGTATATGGTGGCGCTGAACATCCACACGCTGCACAACAACCAGAAAACTACGAGTTACGTGGTTAATTAGAAGGAGGAAATTACATTGGCACAAGTTGAATATAAAGGCACAGGCCGTCGTAAAAACTCAGTAGCACGTGTACGTTTAGTACCAGGTGAAGGTAACATCAAAGTTAACAACCGTGACGTACGTGACTACTTACCATTTGAATCATTAATCTTAGACTTAAACCAACCATTCGATGTTACTGAAACTAAAGGTAACTATGACGTTTTAGTTAACGTTCACGGTGGTGGATTCACAGGACAAGCACAAGCAATCCGTCACGGAATCGCTCGTGCATTATTAGAAGCAGATCCTGAATACAGAGGTTCTTTAAAACGCGCTGGATTATTAACACGTGACCCACGTATGAAAGAACGTAAAAAACCAGGTCTTAAAAAAGCTCGTCGTTCTCCTCAATTCTCAAAACGTTAATATATACAAATTGTTTGCGAAGTTTTTCGCTATCTGATTTGTTTACAATTAATAAGAACGATAAATCAAGCACTTCTCAATTTTTTGAGAAGTGCTTTTTTTGTTGGGATAAAACAAATTTCAAAAGTTACGTTACTAATTTTATTTGAATTACCTTCATTTGATTATTAAATTTTATTTATTTAAAAATTTAAAATTCATGGAGTTTTATTGGAAATAAATGTTGATACAATATAGAAGTTATCGTGACAATGTAATTACTAAAATTATATAAATTACTTTATTTTAGGAACATTATCAAAAGTCTATACTCATAAATTTGAAAATGAATTTTAAAATCTTTTATTGATTAAAACATTGCCCTTTTTCTAATGGTTAATAAATTATTTAAGGAAATTTTAAGTATATATTCAATTATTTTGAGAGTATCTAATAAATCAACGTGCTAGTTAAAATTATTCAAAATTTGATATTCATTGTATTTTATATATGAGATAATAAGAAAATAATACTCCTAGGAGGTTTATATGAATACAAAAGATAAAATTAAGAGTTTTGATACTTTACTTAAACAAATAGAGAAAACCTCAAACAATGTAAAACGTGAAAAAGGTACTCTTTTTGAAAAATTAGTTCTAGCATATTTAAAAAATGAGCCTACATATAAGGCATTATATAAAAATGTTTGGGAACTAAGAGACGTACCTAATGATATAGGTTTACCTGACAAGAGAGATAATGGTGTCGATTTAGTAGCTGAACAATATAACGGGGATTTAATAGCGATACAAGCAAAGTTTCATAAAAATACTATTGGAAAATCAGAAATTAATTCTTTTGTTGCTGAAACTGGTTCTAAATATTATCAAGGTGGATTAATCATTTCTACAGTAGATAATTGGAATAAGAATGCAAAATCTACCATAGAAAATCATGAAAAAAATATAGAAATACTTGGTTTATCAGATTTGAGAAATTCTCAAATAAATTGGTCTGATTTTAATTTTGAAAGACCAGAAGAATTAACTATTAAAAAACCTAAAGAACTTCGTTTCTACCAAAAAACCGCATTAGAAAATGCTATTCATCATTTTGAAAAATATGATCGTGGTCAATTAATAATGGCGCCAGGAACTGGGAAAACTTTTACAAGTTTGAAAATTTCTGAAGCATTATCTAAAAAAGTGAATAATCAATTTAAAGTATTATATCTTGTGCCAAGTATTCAATTGTTAACTCAAACACTTAGAGGATGGAATAATGATACTGAATTAAAAATTGCAAGTATGGCTGTTACATCTGACAGGGATGCTTCAAGAGGAAATGATGGAACTGAAGATATCAAAGCTACTGATATTGGCTATCCTGCTACAACTTCCAAAGACCAATTATTAAAGAACTGGTATGACGTAAAGGAAACTCAATCTGATCGAGATATGTTAGTTGTATTTAGCACATATCAAAGTATTGATGTAATAAGTGATGCACAAAAAAAAGGATTCCCTGAATTCGATTTAATTATCTCTGATGAAGCACATAGAACTACTGGTGCCCATGAAATGAAAAAAGATGCCAGCGCATTTACTAAAGTACATGATAATGAGAAAGTTAAAGGTAAATTAAGGATGTACCAAACGGCAACGCCAAAGATTTATGGTGATAATGCTAAGAAAAATGCTAAAGATAAAAGTATATTGTTATCTTCTATGGATGATGAATCAAAATACGGCGAAGTTATTTATCGTATGGGATTTGGACAAGCTGTATCACATGGAATTTTAACAGATTATAAAGTAATGGTTTTAGCTGTTGATGAAACGGCTATTCAAAAAGATATGCAAAAAACATTAGCAGATCCAGAAAATGGACTTAATATTGATGATGTTGGAAGAATTGTTGGTATTTGGAATGGAATGATGCGTCGTAATGGATATAAAAATCCTATAAAGAACAGCCCATTTGACGGTGCACCATTAGAAAGAGCTATTGCTTTCACTAGAACAATTGAAGATTCTAAGAAAGTGTCTAAACAATTTGAGGAAGTTGTAAATGAGTATATAGGTTCTTCAAAAGATCAACAAACAACTAAACTTTCAATGCAACACGCTGATGGGTCTATGAATGCGTTGCAAAAAGGGAAAATGCTAGACTGGTTAGCAGATTCAAACAAACCAATAGATGAAGCTAGAATTGTATCAAATGTTCGATTTCTTACTGAGGGTATTGATGTACCCACATTAGATGCAGTTATTTTTCTTGCACCAAAAAAATCACAAGTTGATATTGTACAAGCAGTTGGTCGTATTATGCGTAAATCTGAAAGCAAAGATTACGGATATATAATCTTACCTGTTGTAATACCAGCAGGAGAGACTCCAGAAACAATATTGGATAACAATAAACAATACGAAACTGTTTGGCAAATTATTAATGCATTACGCTCAGTAGATGAACGATTTGAAGCAATGATTGATAAATTAAATATTGCGAAACCCAAACAATTAGAAGTAATTGGTATTGGTAGTGCTCCTAATGAAGAAAATAATATTGAAAACATAAGTAAGGGAACAGAATCTACACAAAAATTTGAACAAACTCAACTTGAGTTTGATTGGGATAAATTTGAAGGTGCAATATTTGGTAAGATTGTTCAAAAAGTAGGAGATAGAAAGTATTTAGAAAATTGGTCTGCTGATGTAGCCAAGATTGCTCAAAGACAAATTAGTTGGATTAAAAACAAATTAAGTGACAAAAAAGATCCTATTACAATTGAATTCAAAAAGTTTGTAGCTTCATTACAGCATAATATCAATGAAAGTATTGATGATAATCAAGCTACTGAAATGTTGTCTCAACATTTAATTACAAAGCCTGTATTTGAAGCACTTTTTGATGAATATAGTTTTGTAAATAATAATCCTGTTTCATTAGCTATGGAAAATATTGTAAAAGAATTAGAGAAGGCTGGATTTGCAAAGGAACAAGAAAACCTTGAACCCTTGTATGAATCAGTAAAAATGCGCGCTGAAGGTGTTGAAAAATCTGAAGATAAACAAAAAATCATTATTACACTGTATGATAAATTTTTTAGTACAGCATTTAAATCAACTACTGAACGCTTGGGAATAGTATTTACTCCTATAGAAGTTGTAGATTTCATAGTCAAGTCAGTAGATGATGTACTGAAAAAGCACTTTGGAAAATCATTAGCAAGTGAAGGAGTCCATATATTGGATCCATTTACCGGAACGGGAACATTCATTGTTCGTACGTTGGCTTATTTTCAAGAACTAATGAATAATGGTGAAATTACATTGGCGGATATTACAAGTAAATTTACGCAAGAATTACATGCTAATGAAATTATTTTATTAAGTTATTATATTGCTGCTATTAATATTGAATCTACATTTGATGATATTAATGGAGATGAACAAGGATATGTACCTTTTGAAGGTATTGTTTTAACGGATACGTTTGAAAGTACAGAAACTGAAAATACATTTGATGATGATTATTTTGGTACTAACGATGAACGATTAAAAAAACAACAAGAAATGCCAATTACGGCTATTATTGGGAACCCACCATATTCTGCTAAGCAGTTAAGTACGAATGATGATAATGCAAATATATATTATACTAAACTTTTTGAGAAAATTAAAAATACATATGTAAAGCATACTACTGCAACACTTAAAAACGCAATATATGATTCATATATTCAGGCGTTTAGATGGGCCACAGATAGATTAGGTTCACAAGGTGTTATTGGATTTGTAAGTAATGGGTCTTTTATTGATAGCCAAAGTACCGATGGTTTCCGAAAAGTATTATCAGAAGAATTTAATCATCTTTATATTCTAAATTTACGTGGAGATCAACGGACTCAAGGGGAGTTATCTAGAAAAGAAGGGGGGAAAATATTTGGATCAGGTAGTAGAACACCTATAGCAATTTCTATTCTTGTAAAAGATGGAAGTGATAATCATAAAATTTATTATCATGATATTGGCGACTATTTGAGCCGTGATGACAAACTGAACATTTTAAAGACAAATCAATCAATAGACAAATTAGATTGGAATTCTATTGTGCCAGATAAGAATAACGATTGGATCAATCAAAAAGATGAGCAGTATGAGCAATATATACCTTTAAATGAATCTGGAGAAAAACAGAATATATTTAAATCTAGATTGGTTGGACTAGCTACGAGCCGAGATAGTTGGGTATATGGCTTTTCCCGAAAACAGGTTGGTAAAAATATTAAACGAATGATAAATAATTATGATAATGAACTTATGAGGCTAGTAAATGATAGCGACAGTTTGAACAAAATAAATCGGGATGAATCATTTATTAAATGGACTCGAGGATTACTTAAACAATTTAAAAATGGAACAAAACTAACTTTTGATGAAGGTAATTTTGCATTAAGTATGTATAGACCTTTTGTAAAAAAATGGCTATATTATGATACGAGGTTGATAGAGATGCCTAGTCAATATCACAGATATCAAATTAAAGATGATAGTGTTATGATTGTTGTTCCTGGAAACGGTAGTAAAAATGAATTTACGTCCATTGTTTCAAATCTTATTCCTGAAAAACACCTTGAATCAAACGGTCAAATCTTATTTAAGTCATTAAAATTTAAAGGATCTGATCATTTATTTGAGATATCTGATATGGATAATATGAACTTTGTTTGGTTTGATGTTTTTAATTAAACAGAGGAATTATTTTATTATGTCTATGCGGTTTTAAATTCTATTACTTATAAAGAAGTCTATAAATCAGAATTATTAAAAGGATCTCCTAGAATACCACTACTAAAGAATCATATAAAATATGTAGAAATCGGTAAAAAATTAACTGAGTTACACTTAAATTATGAAAATCAACCTAGTTGGAATGGTGTAGAAGTAGTAATAAATAATGATAGACCGACTACTTATAGAGTTGAAAAAATGAAACATCCTAAAAAGGGTGTTTTAGATACCATTATATATAATGAACATATTACAGTTTCAAACATACCTAAAAGAGCCTATGAATATGTTGTTAATGGACGTCCAGCAATAGAATGGATCATTGATCAATATCGTGTTAAAACAGATAAAAAATCAGGAATTACGGATGATCCAAATGAATTTAGTGATGATCCGAAATATATTTTAAATTTGTTATTATCTGTTATTACTGTAAGTATGAAAACATTAGAATTAATTGAAGAATTACCAAAATTTGAAGTAATTGACTAGTCTATTTTATGGTGTTAATAATTTGCAATGATATCCCTGAAAAATTTTTATTACATGGTTATTTTTAAATATTGATATCAAATCATATTTAACATTGGATAATCTTTCTTCTTGAACTTTTATTTTTAATATTTTAAAAACTTAAGACTATTTACAAATTAATAAGAAAGCTAAACATGCACTTCTCAAATTCTCGAGGAGTGCTTTTTGTGCGAAATAAATCATTTAAAGTATCATATATAATTAAAGATGAATTTTCTTATCTTATGATGAATTTAAACGTTGAGATAACAAATATAAATTTAATAATAAAAAAGAAATGTGTAACTTTATAAGTTGGAATATATCAATAATGGTAAGAAATTGATATACTGTAATAAAATATAAGTTTTGAGAAAAGCAATAAATAATAAATTAAAGTAAACTATGCGAAGATGCAAGTAAAATAAAAATAAGGAAATTTAATGAAGCAATTTTAACTCTACAATTAAATATTTATTTGTAATTAAATATTGTTATCATAAGAGTCTGTGAAATCAATAAAAGAATGTATTTTGTAAAAATAAATATTTAAAATCTAATTTTTCTTTTAAAATTTAAAATATTTTAAATTGTAAATAAATACATAGAAATGAGTGAACTAATGATAAATTACTTTAAAAACACAAGCACTAATTTTTCAAAAAATAAAGATAATAAATACTTTAAGAATTCTGAAGAACTTCTTAATGATGAAGAAAACTCAATTAATGAAGAAGATTTTAAATATTTAATTAAAGAAGAAATTTTTATGTTTATGGGGCATTTTGATAATATCATTTTACTTGCAGGAGCTGGTGCATCAGTAGTTGGAGATAAAGATCCTAACTTTGGTCATACTGTTGAAATGTTAGGGGAAGAAGTTAAAAAGCAATTACAACCTCCTAAGTATTATACTATTGAAGAGATTTGTTCAATGTGCAACTATAATACTTCTAGTGATAATAATATATTTAATTTAGAAGACTTATTATCACGTATGCAATCTTATTTACAATTTGTACCAGATAAAGAAAAATACAAATTTAATAAATCATACAAGAAAATTATTGAGGTAATTAAAGATAAAACATCTTATAGTTATGACAAGAATAGTTTTAAGCATGGTAAATTAATTAAACAATTAACCGAATTACATGTGACACCAAATCGCCTTTCAGTAGTTACCACTAATTATGATACTGTTATCGAAGAAAGTGCCTATAATTTGAATTTTACTGTATTTGATGGATTTACTTTTTCACATCAACCTATTTTTGATATAGATATGTTTGATTGGAATTTATCTAAGCCAATATCAGTTGTCAAATCTCAAAAAGAAGCATATAAAAAATCAGTGATTAATTTATTAAAAATTCATGGTTCATTAACATGGAAGAGAGATGGAAATAATATTGTTCGAAGTAATAAAAAAGAAATTGAAGAACCGATTATGATTTTTCCAAGTTCAAATAAATATATGCAAAGTTATGAGAAACCATATTTCGAATTATTTTCTAAGTTTCAAGAATTATTGCGTAGACCAAATACTATATTAATCACCTCAGGTTTTAGCTTTGCTGACAATCATATCTCTCAAATGATAATTCAAGCTATTAAAGCCATACCAAGTTTATCACTGTTAATTACAGATTTTAATATTGATACAAAAGAACCTAATAAAAATTGGAAAAATCTATTGGATTTAATGAACGATGATTATAATATTGCATTTTTAAAAGCTACAATGAATATGGATTTAACAGACTATTTCACTAGAGGTGAAAACGATGATTGATACTCTATATAAAAATAATGATAAAAACGACTTTTATTTAGGTATGATTTCTCAAGTTTATAGAAATTCAAGTGTTGTTCAAGTTGAAAATCTTTCTTGGCTTAAATTCAGAAAGATTCGAAAAGAATTATTAATTCCAAATACAATAAATTTTCTTGTTGTTATTGACTCTGTTTCTGGGATTTTTTTAGGAGAAGTAAACCAGTCAAAAATTCCCAATTCTGAAAGTGTTCATAAAGAATTGTTAAAAAATAATGCAGAAAGAATATATCCAGAATTAACTTTGGATATTATAGGAATAATGGAAAATAATGGTGAAAAATTCAAGTTAGCAGGATTTTCTACAGTTGGATTAACCGACAAAGTTTTTATTGCTAATGAAAAAATAATAAAGATTTATTTAAATTCTGTTGAAAATAAAGAGGAGGATTTAAAAAATCCTGAAGTTAAGTTGACATCGTTTGCGAAACTTTCAAATGTGTCTGGTGACGAGGTTTCCTTGCGTCCAAGTACGTTGTTTGATAGACATTTAATGACAATTGGTACTACTAACAGTGGAAAGTCTACTTCATCATTATCAATTTTAGATAAATTAATTCAAAATAAAAAAAAAGTATTAATTATTGATCCAACAGGAGAATATTCTAATTCATTTTATGAAGATGAAGGATTTACAAAA
The DNA here is from genome assembly GCF_902506595.1 of Staphylococcus sp. 8AQ. Taxonomy (NCBI): domain Bacteria; kingdom Bacillati; phylum Bacillota; class Bacilli; order Caryophanales; family Staphylococcaceae; genus Staphylococcus; species Staphylococcus sp. 8AQ. The sequence continues at coordinate 1,587,987 of NZ_LR733871.1, read as the reverse complement.
CTAAATTTAGGAATTGATACAGTATTAAGTACTGGACGTCTATCATTTATTCAATGGGCAACCCTTTTTGAAACCAATGATTCTACTCAACCAGCCGTATTAGCTGATGCAATAATAAGTCTTCGGTATCAAAAAAAAGAAAAAAATAAAATTCCATATAAAAAGGCTGGTAAGGAAATTAAAACAGTATTAGAAGAAATTGAAACTTTAACGGATGAGGATAAATCTTTTGACCTAACTTTACTATCACAACAAATTACTGAAGAAGCAGTTGAAATGGATAAGAGTATGAAAAAATACACTACTGCCTCTTTTCAATTTAACCAAAAGCAGTGGCTAGTACAGAAGGTTACTTATAAAATATCAAATACGCGTTTAACAGAGTTTTTTTCAGAAAAACTAGATAATAAGTTTGATTTAATTGAAGAAATTGATAAATTTTTAAAAAATGAAACTCATAGTTTGTATATCAATACATCGACTATTGGTATTAGTGAAAGTATTGGATCAATGATAATCGATATGATAAGTTCTTACATTATTGATTCAAAAAAAAGAGATAATAACGGTTTTGTATTATTTATTGACGAAGTGCATAGATATGCTAAAAACGATTTAAATAATAATTACCAAATGGGATTAACATCTATTGCGAGAGAAGGACGTAAAAAAGGAATATTTTTATTTTTAACCACACAAAATCCTCACGATGTACCAAAAGAATTACTTGGACAAATCGGAACATTATTTATCCATAGACTTACCCATAAAAATGAAATGGAAGCAATTAAAAATCATTTATCTGAGAAATCATATAGACAAATTAATAAACTCAATCAAGGTGAAACTATACTCACAAGTATTAATTTAATACAAGATTTATATTTAGAAATTTTTAAAAGTAACAGGTCACATGATAATTCAACTATTATTTTATAATATTAAGTTTTAAAAGTAAGATAAAAGCACTTCTCGAATCTTCGGGAAGTGCTTTTTAATGTTTAACTATTCAATTGATTGATAACATCTACCATATCCTCATTAATAACAAGAGAAGCTTCATTATCATAAGGTGTAGTATCTTTATTGATAATAACTAGATTGTCACCTTTAAAATTTGATACTAATCCAGCTGCAGGTTGCACAACTAATGAAGTACCAAGTACAACCAACGTATCTGCATTTTCGATTTTTTGTAATGCATTCATAATCACTGATTGGTCTAACATTTCACCATACAGAACAATGTCAGGTCTAATAGTACTACCACATGTGTCACATTGTTTTAACTGTCTATCAAGTACGTCTTTTTTAGTGTATGACTTATGACATTTAGGACAATAGAATCTGTTTAATGTTCCATGTAATTCATCAACATGCTTACTCCCTGCATCTGAATGAAATCCATCAATATTTTGAGTAATAACTCCAAGAGATTGACCGTTATGTTCTAAATGAGCAATCCATTCATGTACACTATTAGGTAATTTATCAGCATAAATTAATCTTTTATGACAGAAATTGATAAATCCATCAGGGTCATCTACAAAATAATCATGGCTTAATAGATATTCTGGTGAATAGCCATCTTTTGAAATTTCATCAAATAGACCTCCCATAGATCTGAAATCTGGAACCCCACTTGCTACAGATACACCAGCACCCGTAAAGAATACAATTTTCTCAGAGTTATCAATTAGTTGTTTTAAACTTTCAATTTTATTATTCAAAAATACACCTTCTTGTAAAAAATAGATTATACAGCATATCACTTTTAACATATGACTTCTTTACATTTATATATTATAGTAATAATGTTAAAGATATTGAAGTGATTTTATACATACTATTAAAATACAGTTGAACAATGTATTTTGTATACAATTAAAATTAGTAAATGATTAGGTAGATTCAGTATTTTTACTATTGAATAATCATGAATATTGATAAAAGATGGAAATTGAATGATGACACTGGCCTAATGTAAGGAGGTATTTATTTAGTGAATAAGCACGAACGTTTAGATGAGATTGCTAAGCTAGTCAATAAAAAGGGAACAGTGAGGACTAATGAAATCGTTGAAGGTTTAAATGTTTCTGATATGACAGTAAGAAGAGATTTAGTTGAATTAGAAAACCAAGGTGTTTTAACGAAAATACATGGTGGAGCACGTAGTAATTCAAATTTTCAATATAAAGAAATGTCACATAAAGAAAAGCACACACACCAAATTGAAGAAAAAAGATATATTGCTAAAAAAGCAGCCAGTTTAATTGAAGATGGTGATACATTATTTTTTGGACCAGGAACGACGATTGAAGTTCTTGCCGAAGAAATAAACCATCATTCTTTAACAGTGATAACAAACTGTTTGCCCGTTTATAAAATATTATTAGAGAAACAAACAACTAATTTCCGAGTTTATTTACTAGGTGGAGAAATGAGACATTTAACAGAAGCGTTTGTAGGTGAAATGGCAAACTCAGTATTAGAAAAGCTTCGTTTTTGTAAAATGTTTTTTAGTAGTAATGGTGTTAATAAAGGCAGTGTTATGACATCTTCTTTAGATGAAGCCTACACACAGCAACTTGCAGTAGAACATTCAGTTGAGAAATATTTACTAGTAGATCATACCAAAATAGGAAAAAATGATTTTACTTCAATTTGTCACTTGGATGATCTGACCGCAGTTATAATGGATAATCAAGATCAAGAGAAGCTAGAACAAATTAAAACATATATAGAAGTAGTAGAATAATATATTACTTTCAGAATAAATGACCTCGAATCAAACGATTCGAGGTTTTTTGTTTGAAATAATTACTTATTAAACGAATTTCAACATAATAAAACATTTTTCTGTGAAAAATCGAATATTTAGCTACAAATGTTTGGAAAAGTGTTTAATTCAAACAAAATACAAACATATTATGTTGAATTTATGTTGGTTTAAGTTTATAATTTAAACGTAAAGATTTGAAAGCCTTTTCTTTAAATATATATAAGATGCTTTTAATGACTATATTTGATAAGGAGAATTGCTATGACAATCATAATTGGATCAGATGTGGATGGTAAGCGTTTAAAAGATTTAATTAAAACATATTTAGTAGAAAGTAATTTTGATATTTTAGACGTTACTGAAGGTAAAGATTTAGATTTTGTAGATTCTACACTTGCCATTGCTAAAGAAGTACAAAAGAATGATGACAATTTAGGGATCGCAATTGATGCGTTCGGAGTTGGGAGCTTTATGGTTGCTACAAAAATTAAAGGTATGATCGCTGCGGAAGTGTCAGATGAAAGATCTGCATATATGACAAGAGGTCATAATAACTCAAAAATGATTACGTTAGGTTCAGAAATCGTAGGGGACACATTGGCACAAAATGTAGTTAAAGGTTTTGTTAATGGACACTACGATGGCGGGCGTCACCAAATACGCGTAGATATGCTTAATAAAATGTGCTAATTAGAGGAGGATTAACAATGAAAATAGCATTAGGTTGCGATCATATTGTAACTGATACAAAAATGGAAGTTTCACAGTTTTTGAAATCAAAAGGTCACGAAGTTATCGATGTAGGAACATATGATTTCGCGCGAACTCATTACCCAATTTTTGGTAAAAAAGTGGGTGAACAAGTAACAAGTGGGAATGCGGATCTAGGTATTTGTATTTGTGGAACTGGTGTTGGTATAAACAATGCAGTTAATAAAGTACCAGGTGTTAGAGCCGCACTTGTAAGAGATATGACTTCTGCCCTTTATGCCAAGGAAGAGCTAAATGCAAATGTCATTGGTTTTGGAGGTAAAATCATTGGTGAACTTTTAATGTGTGACATTATCGAAGCCTTCATTGAAGCAGAGTATAAACCTTCTGAAAAAAATGAAAAATTAATTGCGAAAATTAAACATTTAGAAACACATAACGAAGACCAAACGAACCCTAATTTCTTTAATGAATTTTTAGAAAAATGGGATAAAGGCGAATATCACGATTAAAGGAAGACACATATGATATTAACACTAACTTTAAATCCGTCTGTAGATATTTCATATGCTATTGAAGATTTTCAGCTTGATACTGTGAATCGAGTATCGAACATTGATAAAACTGCTGGCGGAAAAGGACTCAATGTAACTCGAGTATTGAATCAACTAAACGAATCAGTTATAGCTAGTGGATTAATCGGTGGTCAACTGGGCGAATTTATTGAACAACAATTAGAAGACTCACATATTAAACATTCTTTTTTCAAAATTAAAGATGTTACTAGAAATTGTATTGCTATTTTACATCAAGGTAAGCAAACGGAAATTTTGGAAAAAGGGCCAACTATTAGTAAAAAAGAAGGACAAAACTTCTTAGAACACGTTGATGAATTGATTCGACAAACTAAAGTGGTTGTTATTTCAGGAAGTCTACCTAAAGGTTTAAATAACAATTACTATTTGAAGATTATTGGAAAATGTCATGATGAACAGGTTCCATTAATACTAGATAGCTCTGGAGAAACATTAGTATCTTCTTTAAAAGGATTACATAAGCCAACTGTTATAAAACCCAATATTGATGAACTATATCAGTTATTAGGTCAACCTGTTGATGAAAGTATAGATGGGCTAAAACAAGCAGTAAATGATTCATTATTCAAAGATATAGAATGGGTCATTGTTTCATTAGGAGCAAAGGGTATGTTCGCTAAGCATCATAATCAATATTACAAAGTCAACATACCTTCTATTAAAGTATTAAATCCAGTTGGTTCTGGAGATTCTACAGTTGCCGGTATAGCTTCTGCATTGTTAAACAATGAAAGTGATGATGAACTTCTCAAAAAAGCTAACACCTTAGGTATGCTCAATGCTCAAGAATCACGTACAGGATATGTCAATATCAAAAACTATGACGAATTATATCATCAAATTGAATTATTAGAGGTGTAAATAATGGTAAAAACTCAAAATAAAACGACAGCAATTTCACAATTAAGTAATGAAAATGGTGTTATTTCAGCATTAGCATTTGACCAACGTGGTGCTTTAAAGCGAATGATGTCTAAATTCCAAACAACTGAACCAACAGTTGAACAAATTGAAAAATTAAAAGTACTTGTAGCTGAAGAACTTACACAATATGCATCATCTATTTTATTAGACCCAGAATATGGTTTACCAGCTACTGAAGCTAGAAATAAAAACTGCGGATTATTATTAGCATATGAAAAAACAGGTTATGACGTAAATGCTAAAGGTCGCTTACCTGACTGTTTAGTTGAATGGTCAGCTAAACGTTTAAAAGAACAAGGCGCGGATGCAGTCAAATTCTTACTTTACTACGACGTTGATGATGATGAGTATATCAATGTTCAAAAACAAGCATATATTGAAAGAATTGGTTCTGAATGCGTTGCAGAAGATATCCCATTTTTCTTAGAAGTTTTATCATATGATGACAATATTTCAGATAATAGCAGTGTTGAATACGCAAAAGTTAAACCTAGAAAGGTTAACGAAGCTATGAAATTATTCTCTGAACCACGTTTTAATGTGGACGTACTAAAAGTTGAAGTACCAGTAAATATGCAATATGTTGAAGGGTTTACTGATGGAGAAGTTGTTTATACCAAAGAAGAAGCGGCTCAACATTTTAGAAATCAAGAAGCATCAACGAATCTTCCATACATTTATTTAAGTGCAGGTGTTTCTGCAGAATTATTCCAAGAAACATTAAAATTTGCACATGAATCAGGGGCTAAATTTAATGGTGTACTATGCGGTCGTGCAACATGGGCTGGTGCAGTTCAAGTATATATTGAACAAGGTGAAGCCGCTGCACGTGAATGGTTAAGAACAACAGGATTTAAAAATATAGATGATCTTAACAAAGTACTAACTCAAACAGCGACATCTTGGAAATAACATAATTTAAATTGAGGGGAGTATATCGCTCATGAATAGAGAAGAAGTACAATTAATTGGTTTTGAAATAGTTGCTTTTGCAGGAGATGCACGGTCTAAATTTTTAGAAGCATTGACTGCTGCACAAAATAAAGACTTCGATAAAGCTGAAGCTTTAATTGAAGAAGGAAAAGGTCTTATTGCAGACGCGCACAAAGCACAAACAAGTCTTTTGGCTAAAGAAGCCCAATGAGAGGATATCGCATATAGTGTGACAATGATGCATGGTCAAGACCATTTAATGACAACTATATTATTAAAAGATGTGATGTCACATTTAATTGAATTATATAAAAGAGGGTGAAGACCTTGATGAAAAAGTTAATTGCTCAAATTGAAAAGGGTAAACCATTTTTTGAAAAGTTATCGAGAAATATTTATTTAAGAGCCATTCGTGATGGCTTTATATCAGCAATGCCTGTTATTTTATTTTCAAGTTTATTCCTATTGATTGCATTTGTACCGAATGTATTTGGCTTTAAGTGGGATAAAGAGATGGAAGGCATTTTAATGAAGCCTTATAACTACACAATGGGTCTTGTAGCATTATTAGTTGCTGGAACAACTGCCAAATCTTTAACAGATTCATATAACCGCAAGTTAGAAAGTACGAATCAAATTAACTTTATTTCTACTATGCTTGCGTCAATTTGTGGATTTTTATTCTTAGCAGCAGATCCTGCTAAAGAAGGTGGATTCTTAAACGCATTTTTAGGAACAAAAGGTTTATTAACAGCGTTTATTTCTGCATTTGTAACTGTTATTGTTTATAACTTCTTTATTAAACGTAATATTACTATCAAAATGCCTAAAGAAGTACCTCCAAACATATCTCAAGTATTTAAAGATATTTTTCCATTTTCAGCAGTCATTTTAATTCTTTATGGATTTGATTTAACTGTTAGAGCAACAATCGAAACTAATGTTGCGGCAGCGGTTCTTAAAGTATTCGAACCATTATTTACTGCAGCAAACGGATGGATTGGAATCACAATTATCTTTGGTGCATTTGCTTTGTTCTGGTTTGTTGGTATACATGGTCCATCTATTGTAGAGCCAGCTATTGCAGCTATTACATATGCAAACATTGAAGCAAACTTTAAGTTAATTCAAGCGTGTGAACACGCAGACAATGTTATTACCTCTGGTACTCAAATGTTTATCGTAACTATGGGTGGTACAGGTGCAACATTAGTAGTTCCATTTATGTTTATGTGGATAGCTAAATCTAAACGAAATAGAGCTATAGGTCGTGCGTCTGTGGTACCTACATTCTTTGGTGTTAACGAACCAATTTTATTTGGTGCACCTTTAGTATTAAACCCTGTATTCTTTATTCCATTTGTTTTAACACCAATTGTTAACGTATGGATCTTTAAATTTTTCGTAGATGTATTAGGGATGAATAGTTTTTCTGTTAATTTACCGTGGACTACACCGGCACCTTTAGGTATCGTCATGGGTACACAATTTGCATTATTATCATTTGTCTTAGCATTAGTATTAATTATTGTGGATATTATTATTTATTATCCATTCTTAAAAGTTTATGATAATGAAATTTTAGAAGAAGAAGCTGGTAATAAAGAAAGTAATAGCGAATTACAAGATAAAGTAGCAGCTAACTTTGATACTAAAAAAGCAGATGCAATATTAGCTTCACATTCTAATACAGAAGCAGAGTCAACATCTGACTTAACTAATAATATTACAGAACAAACGAATGTATTAGTCCTTTGTGCTGGGGGAGGAACAAGTGGATTACTAGCTAATGCACTTAATAAAGCAGCAGAAGAATATCATGTTCCAGTTAAAGCAGCTGCTGGAGGATATGGTGCACATAACGATATTATGAAAGATTATCAATTAATCATTTTAGCACCTCAAGTAGCATCCAATTTTGAAGATATTAAACAAGACACTGATAAATTAGGTATTAAATTAGTTAAAACTCAAGGTGTCGAGTACATTAATTTAACACGTGATGGACAAGCAGCATTAGCATTTGTACAAAAACAATTTGAAAATTAGATAGGAGCGTTTTTCATAATGACTAAACAATTACCTGAAGATTTTATTTTTGGTGGAGCGACTGCCGCATATCAAGCAGAAGGAGCAACTCAAACTGATGGTAAAGGACGTGTTGCATGGGATACTTATCTAGAAGAAAATTACTGGTATACTGCTGAACCAGCAAGTGATTTTTATAATCGATACCCAATTGATTTAGAATTAAGTGAAAAATTTGGTGTTAATGGTATCCGTATATCAATTGCATGGTCAAGAATTTTTCCTAAAGGATTTGGGAAAGTTAATCCAAAAGGAGTAGAATACTATCATAATTTATTCAAAGAATGCCATAAACGTCATGTAGAGCCATTTGTTACGTTACATCATTTTGATACGCCAGAAGTATTGCATAAAGATGGTGATTTTTTAAACCGTAAAACCATTGAATATTTTGTAGATTATGCTGAATATTGTTTCAAAGAGTTTCCAGAAGTAAAATACTGGACTACTTTTAATGAAATTGGACCTATTGGTGATGGACAATACTTAGTTGGAAAATTTCCACCAGGAATTACATACGATTTCGGAAAAGTATTTCAATCACATCATAATATGATGGTTGCACATGCTAAAGCAGTAAAGTTATTTAAAGATGGTGGTTATAAAGGAGAAATTGGTGTTGTACATGCATTGCCGACTAAATATCCATTAAATCCTAACAACCCAGAAGACGTTAGAGCAGCAGAATTAGAAGACATCATTCACAATAAATTTATTTTAGATGCAACATACTTAGGTAAATATTCAAGAGAAACTATGGAAGGTGTTCAACATATTTTAGCTGTTAATGGTGGTAAATTAGATATTAAAGAAGAAGACTATCAAATTTTAGACGCTGCTAAAGATTTAAATGACTTTTTAGGTATCAATTACTACATGAGCGATTGGATGAAAGCATATGATGGTGAATGTCTCATCACACATAATTCAACTGGAGATAAAGGTGGATCAAAGTACCAATTAAAAGGTGTTGGCCAAAGAGAATTTGATGTCGATGTACCTAGAACGGACTGGGATTGGATGATTTATCCTCAAGGTTTATATGATCAAATTATGAGAGTTGTAAAAGATTATCCGAATTATCATAAAATCTATATCACTGAAAATGGATTAGGCTATAAAGATGAATTTATTGAATCTGAAAAAACAGTTCATGACGATGCTAGAATTGACTACATTAAGCAACATTTAAATGTTATTGCTGATGCAATTAAAGATGGCGCTAATGTAAAAGGTTATTTCTTATGGTCATTAATGGATGTATTCTCATGGTCAAATGGTTATGAAAAACGATATGGATTATTCTATGTAGATTTTGATACACAAGAACGTTATCCGAAGAAAAGCGCATATTGGTATAAACAAGTAGCTGAAACAAGAGAAATAAAATAACTTATAAAACAAGGTGTATTTAAAATAATGCGCCTTGTTTTTATGTGCGGTGGTTGTAAAAATACTATATACTAATAGAATATATAAAATAGAAGAGGTAATCTAATGAAAGCAAAATGGCTATTAATTATAAGTATTTTAATCATCGCATTCATTGCAATTGCTACAGTGATGATTACACGTCAACATCATTCTACTAAAGTAAACGATCAACGTTTTATAAAAAGTCATACGGCTACTATCTTTTTACATGGATATGGTGGAAGCGAAAAGTCTGAAACGTTTATGGTAAAACAAGCAACTCAACAGGGTGTAACCCAAAATGTAATTACAGCTAAGGTAGATAGCAATGGTGAAGTTAACTTCAAAGGACATATGAAGTCAAAAGCTATAAACCCTATTATTAAAATAGAATTGGAAGATAATAAAAATGGGGACACATCACAAAACGCAAAAAATATTAAAAATGTTTTATCCCAGTTAAAAACAAAATATGAAATAAAGAAATACAATTTCGTAGGTCATTCAATGGGCAACTTATCCTTTGCATATTTCATGAAAATGTATGGTACAGATAAAAAGTTACCACAATTAAATAAAGAGGTTAATATAGCAGGTACTTTTAACGGCGTATTAAATCTAAATGAAAAAGTAAATGAAATTAGTGTTGATAAAAAAGGTAAGCCAAACAAAATGACTGATAATTTTAAAGAATTATTACCGCTGAAAAATATTTATAAAAATAAAGATATCAAGGTATTGAATATATATGGAGATTTAAAAGACGGCACACATTCGGATGGACGTGTCTCTAATAGTTCATCAAAGTCACTTCAATACTTAATTGGTAATAGTGTTAAAAGTTATAAAGAATCTAAATATACAGGTAAATCTGCTCAACATAGTCAATTACACGAAAATAAAAAAGTTGCCGATGAAATCGTAGAATTTTTATGGGCTAAATAAAAAAAGGTACAGTTTCTAACTGATATGAATTCGTACTTAATTGTTAGAATTAAACGGTTAAGTCAAAAACAGCTAGAGATTGTACTTTTTTATATTTTTTAAGAAATCAGTAACACGATTCATTCTTAATTTAAAATTTTATTTTCTTATACAATTAAGTTGGCATGATTTAGACATCTTGAATTGAGGTATTTAAATATTATCAATAATTAAAAAGGATGATTTCATGGATAATAAACAAATTATTTTTAATAAATACCCTGAAGGTATGCCACAAGATGATACATTCAAATATGAAGACATAGATATTACTGAGCCTAAAAATGGTGAAGTACAACTAAAAACATTATATATTTCAGTGGATCCATATATGCGTGGAAGAATGTCTAAAGGAGATTCTTATGTTCAACCATTTGAAATAGGACAAACTATAGAAAGTCACGTTGTAGCACAAGTAACTGCATCACAAGTAGATGGATTTAAACAAGGTGATATTGTTACCGGCGTATTACCATGGAAAAAATATAATACTGTAACTAGTGATAAAGTACGAGTTGTACCATCTACTGAGGTACCGTTAGAATTATATTTAAGTGTACTAGGTATGCCAGGACAGACTGGTTATCATGGATTATTAGATATTGGTCGTCCTCAAGAAGGTGAAACTGTTGTTGTATCAGCGGCATCTGGAGCGGTCGGTTCTGTTGTAGGTCAAATTGCTAAAATTAAAGGATGTCGTGTTGTTGGTATTGCTGGTGGACCAGAAAAAGTATCTTACCTAACAGACACATTAGGGTTTGATGCAGGTGTTGATTATAAAGACAATCAATTTTCAAGTAATCTAGAACAAGCATTACCTGATGGCGTTGATGTATATTATGAAAATGTTGGTGGCCAAATTAGTGATGAAGTATTCAAGCATTTAAATCGTCATGCGCGTATACCTGTATGCGGTTCTATTTCTGCATATAATCACCCTGAAGAAGACATTGGACCAAGAATTCAAGGAACATTAGTGAAAAAACAAGCTATGATGAGAGGATTCTTAGTAGCCGAATTTGCCGATGATTTCAAAAACGCAAGTGAACAATTAGCTGAGTGGGTACAACAAGGTAAAATTAAAACACAAACATCAGTTGAAGAAGGTTTTGATAAAGTTCCTAATGCTTTCAGAAACTTATTTACTGGAGATAACTTCGGTAAGCAAGTAATTAAAGTAGCAGATGTTGAATAAATTCTTTAAAATTAAAAGAAAACAAAGCTCATATTTATTTATAAATATTGATAGAGGTGGCTTAATATGAAAGCAATAGGATTTGAAAACCCATTTACTTTAGATCAAGGTAATCAGTTTAAAACTTTTCAGTTGAATACACCCTCACCTTCAGGACATGATATTTTAGTGAAAGTACAAAGTATAAGTGTCAACCCAGTTGATACGAAACAAAGACTGTTGCCTGTCGAACAATCACCAAGAATACTAGGCTTTGATGCAGTTGGCACTGTTGAAGCTGTTGGAAATGAGGTCACAATGTTCAAAGTAGGAGACACTGTGATGTATTCTGGTTCACCGAATCAACATGGTTCTAATGCTGAATATCAATTGATACAAGAAAACTTAGTTGCACACGCACCTAATAATATTTCAGCTGAACAATCAGCGAGTTTGCCTTTAACAGGGCTCACTGCATCAGAAACATTATTCGACTGCTTTAATATCTCATATAATCCAGACGATAATAAAGGTAAGTCTTTATTGATTATTAATGCTGCAGGTGGAGTTGGAAGTATCACTATACAAATAGCTAAATATTATGGATTACATGTGATAACAACTGCATCTAGAGAAGAAACCCAAAAATGGTGTTATGATTTGGGCGCTGATATTGTTTTAAATCATAAAGAAGATTTAAAACAACAACTCATAGAACATGATATTAATGAAGTAGATTATATCTTCTGTACATTTAATACTGATATGTATTATGAAAAAATGATTGATATGATTAAACCACGAGGTCATATTGCAACTATAGTAGCCTTTAATGATAAACAAGATTTAAACTTACTTAAGCCTAAAAGCATTACGTTCTCACATGAATTTATGTTTGCTAGACCTATTCATCAAACAAACGACATGATTAAACATCATGAATATTTAAAAGATATAGCTATTAAAGTAGAACAGGGACATTATCAACCAACTACGACACAAGTATTAAATGGTCTAACTGAAGATAATTTATATAAAGCGCATCAAATATTAGAGAGTCAATCAATGATAGGTAAGTTAGTCATTAATATTTAAATTGAATAAAAATAAGTTGACTAAAGGAAAGTCGATTGAATATCACGAGTATTCAATCGACTTCTTTAGTTAATATATGGTTTAAAGATTATATTATGAAATAATAGTAAAACGTATTTGTTCTATTAGTAATTAATAATACTAAAGATAAAAAATATTTTAAGATTTTTTGAAATAAACGTTTTCAATAACAATTAATTGGGAATAAAGCATATAAGTAGTACTTAATTAAATATTAAAACTGATAAATTAGTTTTAAATTATTGGTTTTACTTTATTTATGATAGGGTACTCATTTTGTGTGATACTAAAAAGTAAAATATTAATTGAGGAGGTGTCATACGAGGTGAAAAGACTTAAAAACTTTATCCTTGGCTTACTTATCGTAGTCATTGTTGGTTTCTTATTGTTTATGTATGTTAAAGACAGTCGTATTTCTCAATACCAAGACTACTTCTTACAATTCAATTGGTTCCAACCACTATTGATTGGGCTAGCAGGATTATTAATATTAATCGGTTTAATATTAGTATTAAGCATATTCAAACCTACGTATCGAAAACCTGGATTGTATAAAGAATTTGATGATGGACATGTATATGTATCAAGAAAAGCTGTTGAAAAAACTGTTTACGATACTATTGCAAAATACGATCAAGTTAGACAACCTAATGTTGTCTCAAAAATGTACAATAAGAAAAAGAAATCATTTATTGATATAAAAGCAGATTTCTTTGTACCAAACAATGTACAAGCTACATCTTTAACAGAAAGTATTCGTTCAGATATTAAACAGAATGTTGAACACTTTACTGAAATGCCAGTAAGAAAATTAGAAGTAAACGTCAAAGATCAGAAAACTTCTGGTCCAAGAGTGTTGTAAGGGAGGGATATCATGGCTAACAATAATAACCAAAATGGACAAGACTCTACGCAACAACTTATTAACATATTGAAAACTTTTAAATGGAGAATCATTGGATTTTTAGCATTTTTACTTATAGCTATATTATTCCTAACTTTAGGTTTTTGGAAAACAATCTTAATAATTGTTTTATGTTTAATAGGAATTGGTATTGGGTATATTAAAGACCGTACACAAGACTTTTTGAATTTTCTAAATAGATGGAGTTAACGTAACTCTAGACATTTAAGATATTCATATTAACTTTTTATAAAACTAACAATTAAACATTTTATTGATAAAGGAGAATGCAAAATGGCAGTAGATAACAATAAAGCAAAACAAGCATACGATAACCAAACAGGTGTTAACGAAAAAGAAAAACAAGAACAACAAAAACAACAACAAGAAAATCAACAACCACAATTTGAAAATAAATTAACTTTCTCTGATGAAGTTGTTGAAAAAATCGCTGGTATCGCAGCTCGTGAAGTTAAAGGTATCTTAGACATGAAAGGCGGATTCACTGATAGCTTTACTAACGCTTTCTCAAGTGGTAATAACGTTACAACAGGTGTTTCTGTTGAAGTTGGCGAAAAACAAGCTGCAATCGACTTAAAAGTAATTTTAGAATATGGTGAATCAGCACCTAAAATCTTCCGTAAAGTAACAGACTTAGTTAAAGAACAAGTTAAATATATTACTGGTTTAGAAGTTGTAGAAGTTAACATGCAAGTTGACGATGTAATGACTAAAAAAGAATGGCAACAAAAACATGAAAAAGATAACAACCAAAACAACAACAATAACGACAGACAAGGTTTACAATAATCTGTCATTCAAGTTAGTTGGTTGAACAATCATTAAATAAAAGAATCCGAGAGACCTTCATATGAGTGTCTCTCGGATTTTTTAATTTGTTATATAATTTATTAATGACAACCTGACAACTGTTATAAATTCTATACATTAAACATGTAATGGATTGTTCACTTTAATATAAGTATATTCATGTGCTTCATCTTCTAAGCGCATCGTTGTAACACATTTATAATCAATCGTTTTGGCAAACATAACGTCTTTGATTTCTGAAATTCTTTCTTCTGAAATATGAGTAATATCGTTTAAAATTTGCTCTATGATAGTTGCAATATCTTTCCAAATATTTGCTTCTAAATCATTAGAATTTGATGATTGTGCAACAGTTAATACTAACTCACCTAAATGATTTTGTACTGTTGAATAGAATGCTTTATTAAATACAGTTGTTTTAGAGTTAGTTAAAATGCGAGATTTTTCATGAAAATCATCTGTTGAATATCCCATATCATTTAAATATGCTTCATCAATGCGTAATCCTTCAAAATCTCTTACATATAAGTGATTTAAAGAACCATCTTCATTAAAATGAACAATTGAATTTTGTAAATGTGCTTCAAGTGCAATTCCATATTTGGTTAATAGCGGTATTACAATGCCTAAAAGCGCTTTACTATATTCTTTCATCCATGCTCGAGCAGCACTTTCATATGACGTATATTGATAATGAGTTTGATATAACTTTATCAGAGATACGATTGGTGCTTCTGTATTGTATGGATAATAAGATACTAAACTAGATGGAATCATAGATATTATTCCATTTTTAAGTTGACTATTAATATTTGTTCTGAATAATGTACCTAGTTGTTCGCTACGTTCTGTTTGTAACGGATCTTGATCATGAGAATTATAAAAGTGAATGCTAGCAATTTCATCAACAATTGATGAATCATACGGTTTGAATGTTGCATCACTATTTAAAATTTGATTTAAAATTTTTGTCATAAGAGGACCGTTATGTGTTGTTTGTTCAGACAATGTACGAATCTCGCCTGTGATATGAACATTGGTTGATAGTTTGATATGTGGATCACTATTAGGCGCTTTAGGCATTAAAGTTCTAAATGATAAACCGGCATAATAAGGTAAAGTATATTGTGATTTGATAATCATTTGTTGAGCAATTTCATCGTGATAATCTCGGTCTAGAACTTCATCATATTGCCAAGGGTGGACAATCATAACTTGATAATCATCTATATTAAGCTGATGATGTTGTTGCATTTCCTCTTGAAGTTTTTGATACATACTTGGAAACAATTGCTTAATAGTGTCGTTATATGACATTGACAATGATTGAACATTACAAAAATGTTGATGTATGAGTATTACTTTAAGTGAAATAGGTTGTGAGAATTCTGATGAATACATAAATGTTTCATTTGAATTCATACCTTTTCTCAATTTAGCACCGGGATGTAGTGGGTGACCTTCTATAACAGCTTGTTCAGATCGTAAATAGCTGTCCTCATCACTTTTTATAATGTCGAATAAAGTTCTTGACTCGTCTTGCATTGAATACGACTGGTAGCTCATTGCGAATATCATATTAGCCGCACTATTATTTAAATCATCTTTAAATTGATTACTTGCCTCATTATTTAATTCTGGTGCTTCAATTAATATCCAATCTAGAATATCATTTGGATGTTCTACGCGATGAAATGTCTGATCTGATTCTGTATTATATTTATAATAAAATGGACCTTTCACATCTACACGATTGAAAGCATGCTGACCACTAATAGGGGCATATAGTAATTTTTGTGCAGACTTAAATTCTATTTCTAAAACATTAGTAGTTTCGCAAGGTAAGGATTCAATTTTATCAGAATTAAGTATTCTACTATGATCATTACCATGAACAAGATTTTCTCTATGTATAGATGTAACTAATCGCTGTGTAACCTTATCACGACCATTAGCAATTTGATTAATAAAATGATTTGCCCATTCTGGATGTGATTGACTTAAGAAATCATATGCATCTTGCTCATCCTTAGTCATATATAAATTATTTTTATTTGTGTTTTTAATTGAATTCATATTTCACCTCTAAAAAAATATTTTACAAAAATTAATAAGATTTGTATAATCCATATTAATGATAATGATTATTATTATCAATTAAAAAGACAGGTGAAATTTATGGCAAAATTTTTCTTTTCCAGTTCATTTCTTCTGTTTTTGGGGAATTGGATTGGGCAAATCGGTCTCAACTGGTTTGTGCTTACTACATATCATAACGCAGTTTATTTAGGTTTAGTTAATTTTTGCCGACTCGTACCGATTTTGATATTAAGTGTATGGGCTGGTTCTATTGCTGATAAATATGATAAAGGAAATTTATTACGTATTACAATATCTTCATCATTTTTAGTTACAGCAATATTATGTGTATTAACTTATACCATCGATAATATTCCTGTGTATTTTATCTTAATATATGCTACGTTACGTGGAATGTTAAGTGCTGTTGAAACACCGGTTAGACAAGCCGTTTTACCAGAGTTATCTAATAAAATTACAACAACACAAGCTGTCTCATTCCACTCATTTATTATCAATATTTGCCGTTCAATTGGTCCTGCAATTGCTGGTGTTATATTAGCAGCTTATCATGCACCAACAACGTTTTTAGCCCAAGCACTTTGCTATCTCTTAGCAGTTGGTCTATGTATACCGATTCATATTAAAGCAACAGAATTAGGTAAAAATAATAAAGAGATGTCACTTAAAGTAGTGATGAATTATTTCAAACACAATTTAGAAGCAAGTAAAATCTTTATCACATCTCTTTTAATTATGGCAACTGGTTTTTGTTATACGACAATTTTACCTGTTCTTACTAATCATGTATTTCCAGGTCAATCTGAAATATTTGGTATAGCTATGACTTGTTGTGCGGTAGGCGGTATTGTTGCCACTATTATTTTACCTAAAATACTTGATCATATTAATGCAGTAAAAATGTATTATTTGAGTTCTTTTCTATTTGGCTTAGCATTATTAGGAATTATTATTCACAATTTAGTTGTGATGTTTATTTGTATTTCGTTAATTGGATTGTTTAGTCAATGGGCAAGAACAACCAATAGAGTTTACTTCCAAAATAGTGTTAAGGATAACGAAAGGGGTAAGGTATTAAGTATTGTTATGATGGATCGCGGCATGATACCTTTAGGAAGTTTAATTATGAGCTTCTTTGCGGATCAATTCGGTGTATTAAATACATTTTTAATTATGGGCATTAGTACTGTAGCTATTTCAGTCATCTTTTACTTAATGCAACGAATTACTAAAATTGGAGGAATTTCATAATGGAGCGCAATGAATGGTTACTTGCGGATGAAAATATTCAGCATCGGATATTGAATGCAATCATCAAAGAACAGATATGTCCAGAAGATGCCAAAATAAATAAATCATTTGAAAACATTGAGTTACAATATCATGGCCGTGTATTAACTGGCCGTATTTTAAGAAAAAGTATGTTGGAAAGATATGTATTTGATGGACAGTTTACATATCAATGTGCTGAACAAAAAATCCAAATTAGTAACCTAGAACAGCTACTAAAAATATTAAATGACCAATTTGATATCAAAATATCTGATCGTTTATACCGAGAATTAATTCATAGTAGAGACAGTTTTGTCGAAACATATAAACAATTCAATAATAGAAAATCACTTATACATCAGAGTATGAAATTTTCTATGTTACCAGATACTATAAACTTTTTTACTTGGTTACAACATTTAAATGCTAATGATACTACTGATGATTTAAGTTATTCAGAAAGTTTAGTTATTGAAGGACATCCAACTCACCCTCTAACTAAAACGAAATTACCGCTGACTAAGGATGAGGTTCGTAGATATTCACCGGAATTCGAAAAAATTATACCATTACATATTATGCTAGTTTCTTCTTCGGAAATGGTTACGACATCCATGGAAGGGGATGACCAATTTATAATAAATAATGTCATCCCAGAATTAAAAGATAAAATACAACATTTTTTAAATCCTTTTGATTTGAATGTGGATGACTATAGAGCAATATTTGTCCACCCTTGGCAGTATGACCATGTGATTGGAGATAAATTTAAAACGTGGATAAGTGAAAAAATATTAATCCCAACTCCATTTACAGTAGATTCAAAAGCAACATTATCATTTAGAACTATGGAATTATTAAAACGACCTTTCCATGTTAAGCTTCCAGTAAATGTTCAAGCTACTAGTGCTGTACGAACTGTATCTACTGTAACAACTGTAGATGGTCCGAAATTAAGTTATGCATTACAAGATATGCTGAATATTTATCCTGAGTTAAAAGTAGCTGCAGAACCATTTGGAGAATATATTAATACAGATCCTGATTTAGCTCGACAACTCGCTTGTATTATTCGAGAAAAACCAGAATTAAATCAAGTAGGTTCAACGATTGTCAGTGCGAGTTTAGTTAATCGTAATCCAGTTGATCTTGAAGTGGTTGTAGATAGTTATATTAAATGGCTAGATAATGAACTTACTAAAGATAATATTGAACGTTTTATGCGTGAATATACACGTACTTTAGTGAAACCACTCATTGCGTATATTCAAGATTACGGTATTGCATTAGAAGCTCATATGCAAAATACAATAGTTAATCTTGGGCCTGACTATCAAATTACATTTTTAGTAAGAGATCTAGGTGGATCACGTATAGATATCAAAACGCTTCAGCAAAAATTACCGCACATTGAAATAACAAATGAAAGTTTAATAGCTGAAAATATTGAAGCGGTTATAGCTAAATTCCAACATGCAGTGATTCAAAATCAATTGGCTGAATTAATCCATCATTTTAATCAATATGATTTTGTTAATGAGAATAACTTATTTAAGATTGTGCAACAAGAAGTAGAATCAGCTATTGATAGTAATAAAAATCATGCGCATGCATTATATCAAGTACTATTTGGTTCAACGATTTCAGTTAAAGCATTATTAAGTATGAGAATGGAAAATAAAGTTAAAAAGTATTTAAATACAGAATTGGACAATCCAATAAAAAAAGAGGTGTAGTACATGGCAAATTTAAAAATAAATTTATCAAAAATACAATATAATGCCAAAGTACTTCAAACAATTTTAGATTCTAAGCAAATACATTTTACACCAGTGATTAAATCTATAGCTGGAGATAGACAAATTGTACAAAAATTAATTGATTTAGGAATCACACATTTCGCAGATTCCAGATTAGAAAATATCAGTCAATTAAATGATTTTAATTGTTCTTATACTATATTACGATCCACAAAACAATCTAAGTTAGCTGACATGATTCAATGTACAAAAATAAGTATACAAACTGAATTAAACACTATTTTTGAAATCAATCGTATTGCTAAAACACTAGATATAAAACATCAAGTGATTTTAATGGTTGATTGGAAAGATGGTAGAGAAGGTATATTAACTTATGATGTCGTAAAATATATTGAACAAATTTTACAACTATCTCATATTCAATTGGTAGGCGTGTCATTTAACTTCATGTGTTTCAAATCAAAATTACCAATTGAAGATGATGTGTTTATGATAAATAAATTTGTTAGTGCTATAGAACGAGAATTAGGTTACCGTATGACCATCGTTTCAGGTGGCAACTCAAGTATGTTACCGTTAATAATGTATAATGATTTAGGTAAAATAAATGAATTACGAATAGGAGAAACACTATTTAGAGGTGTCGATACTACTACAGATAAACCAGTAGCACATTTATATCAAAATACCATTGTACTTGAAGCGGAAGTTATAGAAATTAAACCACGTTTAAATCACATAACAAATCAATCATATTTACAAGCTATTGTTGATATTGGATATATAGATACAGATACGACTCACATTACTCCGATTGCAAATGATATTCATATAATGGGTGCGTCTAGTGACCATTTAATGATTGATTTAAATAATCAGGATCATTATCAAGTAGGTGATATGATTCAATTCGAATTAAGTTATGAAGCATTATCACGCTCAATGTATAATAAAAATCTTGAAAAAGTTTATATACTAGATTCAAAAGTAGAAACCCTCATAGAAAGTTTTAATCAGTCTTTATGTTCAATGCATAAATCATAATTAAATATAAATTTTAATAATTAAGAGTACCGACACATGCAAACTTGGTTAAATTTGCACACAGTGTTGATTACTCTTTTTTTATTCTCTTAAAAAATCCAATTCCATCTAATTATTAATACGAAAAGTAATATATATTTAAAATGTATTCAGAGGACTCAAATTAATTTCAAAAATTATAAAAAGTATGTTGACAATGATAATCGTTATCAATAAACTGTTATATGAAAGCATATACATACAATAAGGAGTGGAATCATGAAGGGAATAAAGATTTTTAGCATAATTGGCATATTATTTGCTTTAATTTTAGTTACTGCCTGTGGAAATAACGACAGTTCAAATAGCTCTAGTAGTAAAGAACCTAAAGATGGTGTGAAAATTAAACACGCTGAGGGCACTACTAAAGTACCTAAGCATCCTAAACGAGTAGTTGTACTTGAATACTCATTTGTTGATGCATTAGCAGCATTGAATGTAAAACCAGTGGGTATTGCTGATGATAATAAAAAAGAACGTATTATCAAACCACTTAGAGATAAAATTGGAAATTATACTTCAGTAGGTACACGTAAACAACCTAACTTAGAAAAAATTAGTAAATTAAAACCAGATTTAATCATTGCAGATAGCAACAGACATAAAGGTATCTACAAAGATTTAAGTAAAATTGCGCCGACAATAGAATTGAAAAGCTTTGATGGTGACTACGATGATAATATAGATGCTTTCAAAACAATCGCTAAAGCACTAGGTAAAGAAAAACAAGGTGACAAACGTTTAGAAGAACATGACAAGAAAATTGCTAAGTACAAAAAAGAAATTAAATTCAACAAAGATGAAAAAGTATTACCAGCTGTAGCAGCAAAATCAAGTTTCTTAGGACATCCAAGTGAATCATATGTAGGTCAGTTCTTAAAAGAATTAGGATTCAAAGAAGCCTTAACTCCTAAAGTAACTAAAGGTTTAAGTAAATACTTAAAAGGACCTTATCTTGAAATGAGTTTTGAAACATTATTAGATGTTAATCCTGGACGTATGTTTGTTATGACTGATAAAGCAAGTCCAGATGAACCAACATTCAAAAAAATGCAAAAAGATCCAGTTTGGAAAAAATTAGATGCAGTTAAACATGATCGAGTAAGTGTTGTAGACAGAGACCTATGGGCAAGAGCGCGTGGTTTAATTTCTTCTGAAGAAATGGCCAAAGAATTAGTAGAAATTTCTAAAAAGGATCAAAATAAAGAAGATAAGTAAGGTGGAAAATTATGACTATGAAGCATAAAAGTAGTCAATCCGCTATATTACAAAATAAAAGAAAACGCACTACACTCACATATATTGTGAGTGTGTGCTTTCTTTTTATTTGTATTTATTTAAATTTAGCGATTGGTTCTTCTCATATAGTATTTAAAGATATTGTTCATTATATTACAGGACATACGGATACGGAACAGACATTTTTAATACATAATTCAAGAATGCCTCGTATGTTAGCAGGATTATTAATAGGTGGCGCTTTAGGTCTAGCAGGACTATTAATGCAATCTATAACTCGAAATCCCTTAGCATCACCACAAATATTTGGTGTTAATGGTGGGGCATCTTTTGTCATTGTACTAATCACTGTTCTTGTGCCAGCTCTTGAAAATTATTCAATGATATTAGCAATGATTGGTGCATTTCTAGGTGGTTTAACCGTGTATACTTTGTCAGGTTCAACTAGATCTATGACACCAGTCAAACTTGCACTAGCTGGTATGGCAGTCCATTTATTTTTTAGTAGTATGACACAAGGTGTTATCTTATTAAATGAAGATTCAAACTCATCTGTTATGTTTTGGTTAGTAGGTTCATTGTCTGGCGTGAAATGGCCAGAAATTATTGTCATTTCACCATGGTTAATTGTAGCAATGATTATCACTATGCTTATGGGACGTCAATTAACAATCATGGAATTAGGTGATGATATTGCTAAAGGACTAGGTCAGAAAATTCAAGTCGTTAGATTAATATTAGGTTTATTAGTTGTTATATTAGCAGGTTTATCAGTATCAATTGCTGGTCCAATAGGTTTTGTAGGGTTAATTGTGCCACACATAGTAAAACGTTATATCAATAATAACTATATTTTAATGATTCCGCTC
Organism: Staphylococcus sp. 8AQ; assembly: GCF_902506595.1. NCBI lineage: Bacteria > Bacillati > Bacillota > Bacilli > Caryophanales > Staphylococcaceae > Staphylococcus > Staphylococcus sp. 8AQ. The sequence goes on along the minus strand of NZ_LR733871.1, from coordinate 1,565,205 downwards.
ACTATAATCATTGGTGCAGATTTATTATTATTCTCAGATGTGTTATCAAGACTAGTCACTTATCCATTTGAGTCACCTGTAGGTATAGTAACTTCTTTCGTTGGTGCATTTTACTTCTTATTAATTACTGTTAGAGGGGTGAAACGCATATGACAAAAAAGAAGCATATGATTAGATATAGCATTGTATTTATACTATTAATACTAAGTACTTTATTTAGTTTGTGTGTGGGTTCAGTAATCGTTAATCCTATTGAAGCAATACAAGGTATATTTACACAAGATAATTTTATTTTGAATGAGTATAGAATTCCAAGAACTTTATTGGGATTGATTATCGGATGTAGTTTAGCGATATCTGGTGCAGTAATTCAAGGCGTTGTTAGAAACCCTCTTGCTTCTCCTGATGTAATAGGTATATCTAAAGGTGCAAGTTTAGCAGCAGTTATTATCATTATGCTATTTCCATCAGCACCCTTAGCAGTATTGCCAATCGGATCGTTCTTTGGTGCATTAATTATTAGTTTGATTTTATCATTCTTGATTTCTAAATTTGATGTCAAAGGTTCTAACTTAGCTTTAATTGGTTTAGCTATTGGTGCTATCTGTACAGCTATCGTACAATTTTTATTAATTAGAAATCCTATGGATGCAAATAATGCATTAGTATGGTTAACAGGAAGTTTATATGGACATAATATTTCGAACTTTTTATCTATTGTTCCTTGGTTTGTAATTACACTTCCGATTATTCTAATTCTTAGTCATCAATTAGATATTTTAGGTTTAGGAGATAATGTTGCTTTAGCTTTAGGTGCAAGAGTTAAACTGTTAAAAATGGTGTTACTTATTTTATCTGTAATGCTAGCAGGAGCTTCTATTGCAGTTGTGGGTGGTATTAGCTTCTTAGGTTTAATTTCACCACATATTGCTAGACAACTAGTCGGACATAAAAATATGCATGTTGTTATTATGTCAGGTTTTATTGGAGCAATATTATTAACATTTGGCGATGGTTTAGCAAGAGGTATACATCCACCGTTAGATATTCCTGTGGGTGTCATTATCGCAATCATCGGTGCGCCATATTTCTTATTCCTATTAAGAAAAATGTAATAATGAACGAACAGTACAGCATAAATTAATAAGATGCACCAAGCAGCATCGTATGATGTTGCTTGGTGCATTTTCAATTTGAAGTTAATCATACGTTGATTGTTAATGGATAAATAATAATAATTAGCGAAATATCATTGCGCTTTGAACATAAATCGAGTATAGTTATAAATACTTAATTATTCATAAAAGTGTATATATATTAATAAAACATTCAATAATTTTATTGAAATGGATGAATACATAAAATTGCAATTATAAATAGAGAGAAATGGATGACATAAAATGAATGGACACACTAAGCAAGAGATTATTAAAGGTAGAATAAAATTTATTACAATGTCGCTTATCGGAATTATACTATTTTTAATTCCTATACCAGTTGAACAAGATGGCAAAAAGCAAACAACATTACCTGTCGCATTTTTAGCCAATTGGTTAAAAGATGTTGTCGGTGATGCTATGCCTATTATTATCGTCACAATTATTACATTATCAGCAATATTAACACTACTTTGTTCTACAGTTTTAAAAAGTAAATTGAATCCAACAGGTTTAATGTATAATGCATTCAATGTTAATATCAGCTGGATGATTTTAAGATTGTTAGCAGTGATATTTGCCTGGGTTACTTTCTTGAAAATAGGTCCTAAGATGATATATTCAGAAGACACTGGAGGTCTTGTATTTTCAAGTCTATTACCTACATTAGTTGCTGTGTTTTTATTTGCAGCATTATTTTTACCATTATTAATGGAGTATGGATTACTAGAACTATTGGGACCATTATTTAGACCCATTATGCGTCCATTGTTCACATTACCGGGAAGATCAACAGTAGATAATTTAGCTTCATTTATAGGTGATGGTACAGTAGGAGTATTAATTACAAGCCGTCAATATGAAGAAGGGTTTTACTCTAGAAGAGAAGCAACTGTGATATCCACGACATTTAGTGTTGTTTCAATTACATTTGCGATAATTATAGCTGACACAGTTAAAATGCAAGATAAATTTTTCTTATTCTATTTAAGCGTGATTATATCATGTTTAATTGCGGCAATGATTATGCCTAGAATTTGGCCATTAAATAAAATTCCTGATGAATATGCAAAAGAAGTTTCAAGTGATGCTAGAACTGAACAGTTGCCAGAAGGTAAAACAGCAATTGGTCATGGCTTCGATATGGCAACTGAAGTTGGAATCAAAGCACCAGGTTTAAAAGACTTTTTTAAATCAGGATTTAAAACGGTTATAGATATGTGGTTTGTTATTTTACCTGTAGTTATGAGTATAGGAACAATAGCAACAATAATAGCTAATTACACACCTCTATTTGAATATATTGGAAAACCTTTTGTTCCATTTTTACAATTACTTCAAATTCCCGAGGCGACACATGCATCTCAAACCATATTAATTGGTTTTGCTGACATGTTTTTACCATCAATTTTAATTGAAAGTGCACACAGCGAAATAACTCGTTTTGTTATCGGTGCGTTGAGTATTACACAATTGATTTATTTATCTGAAGTAGGTGGGGTTATTCTAGGTTCTAAAATACCGGTCAATATAGGGAAATTATTTATTATCTTCTTAATCAGAACGGTTATCACTTTACCTATCATAGCTTTAATTGCACATCTATTTCTATAATTAAAAAAGCCAAGTAGTCATTTAATATAAGTGTATAAGTGTTAGTAACAAAACTTAACATATACATTTTAAAATGCAGCTACTTGGTTTTTATTATAAATTAAAGTTTAAGGATTAAGAACAGAAAGAACATTCGCTTTTACAATTTCACTTTTTATAACTGGGGAAGCTTCTTTATTATCTGATTGTTTAGGACGTTGATGTGCTTCTTTAAATGCATCGCTATTTAACCAATTTTTGAAATCTTCTTCAGTATCCCACCATGTGTTAACATACATATCTTCAGTGTCATCATCTTTCTCTACTTGCCAAACTTCAATCTTGTTAAATCCTTTTAACGATTCGATTTTCCCACCTTTTGTAAATCTTGGTGCCATTTTTTCAGCAAATCCCTGTTTGACAGTAATACGATTAGTTACTACGAACATTTATATCACTCCTCTATTAATATTAAATACTATTATTATTACTTAAGTTTATATAAATTATAATACTTGTTACAGCATTAATAAAAACAAAAGGGGACAATAACTTAAAACATTATGAAATGCTAAGTTATTGCCCCGATATATACAGAAGTAAACCTATTTTTAGAGTTTACTTAGTTAGCTCATTATAAACTTTTTGATCATTTTGAGTATAAATAATGTATTCATGGTCAGCTGTATCAATTACAACTCGATTTGTTTTGCCAAAAGTAGAACCTATTCTAGAGATTTCTCTACCTTCAGCGTTTGGAACAGCATGGATGTCTTGGTCTTGATAAATATTTTTAATTTCGTTTGTAGGTATTTTAATATCTGCAACTCTCCATTGAATTCTTACTTCGTTATTATCTTTTTTTACTGTCATTGCCATGATTCAATACACATCCTTTAATTATTTTTGTACATATATCATATATTATTTTGGAAACGTTTTCAACACATAATGTGATACTTTTTATAAATTAAGTCATACTAATTGGAATGATGTTGATTTAGTGAATAGTAACCGAAAATACGTTCGTATAAAGTGGTTAAATATGGTAAAATATTGCTATTAAAGGAGAGGTAATTATGACTGGAAAGACACATGCATCGTGTGGTTTATTAGTAGGCGCATTAACAACTCAGTATTTTCATACAGACTTATTTTCATCAGTAACAGTGGTTGTCTTATCAGTGATTTCTAGTTTGTTACCAGATATTTGTCATACACAAAGTAAAATTGGACAGAAATTTAAATTACTTAGTTTTTTCATTCGACTTATTTTTGGACATCGAACATTCACCCATTCCTTATTATTTATTGGTATTATAGGTTTTTTATTATATCTCATCGATACGCCAGTATATTATGGAGTAGCTATTATCATAGGCTTGTTTTCACATGTTATACTAGATATGATTACACCTAAAGGAGTAAAATTTTTATATCCTTTACCAATCACAATTAAAATGCCGATTAACTTTAAAACAGGTGGGCTTGTAGATTTATCTCTTGCTACTGCATTAACAGTTGGTGCTGTTTATGTGTTTTTTCAAATTGGAGTAAATGATATCATACATTATTGGAGATACTTTTTTGCGAATGATTAAAAATTGTATAGTGTATTTATGATAAGGTTATCGAGCGAAAATTTATATTTTACATAAGGAGACTAATTGATGTTAGACAAAAACAAATTAGAGAAATTTAATCAACAGCATATATATGAATATGAAAAATTAATGAGCACTAATGAAAAACAAGCACTTGAAGAGAAAATTGAAACGCTAGATTTAGAAGACATTCAAAAAATGTATAACAACTTATATGTTAATAGACAAACAATTGATGATACTTCGGATGTTTCAGAAGTTAAGTATTCAGTAAAGTCTAATATGGATAACAAAACGATAAATACATACAAAGAACAAGGCATTGAAGCAATTAGAAATGGGCAGTTTGCTGTTGTATTGATGGCTGGAGGTCAAGGAACTCGATTAGGTTATTCTGGTCCAAAAGGTTCATTTGAAATTGAAGGTGTTAGTTTATTTGAACTACAGGCACGTCAATTGATTGATTTAAAAGAACAAAGTGGACATACGATAGATTGGTACATCATGACAAGTGATATTAATCATGAAGCTACTAAAGATTACTTTGCTCAACATAACTATTTTAAATATGACCCTGAAAAGATTCATTTCTTTAAACAAGATAATATTGTAGCTTTAAGTGAAGCGGGTCAACTTGTATTAAATGAAACTGGACATATCATGGAAACGCCAAATGGTAATGGTGGTATATTTAAATCGCTTAAAAAAGCGGGTTATCTTGACAAGATGAAACAAGATAATGTGAAATATGTATTCTTAAATAATATTGATAATGTGTTAGTAAAAGTATTAGATCCTATGTTTGCAGGATTCACTGTTGCTAACAATAAAGATATTACATCTAAAACGATTCAACCTAAACATGGCGAAAGTGTAGGAAGACTTGTAAACAAAGATAGTAAAGATACTGTACTTGAATACTCTGAACTAGACCCAAATATAGCTAATCAATTTGAAAATGCTAATATCGGAATACATGCTTTTAAATTAGGATTTATTATGAGTGCAGTAGATAGAGAATTACCGTATCATATAGCTATAAAAAATCTGAAACAACTAGATGAAGATTTTGGTGTAATAGAACAACCAACTTTAAAATTTGAACTATTTTATTTTGATATATTCCGTTATGGTACAAGTTTTATCACACTACAAGTTCCTAGAGAAGAAGAATTTTCACCTTTAAAAAACAAAGAAGGTAAAGATAGCGTAGAAACAGCTACTGCTGATTTAAAAAGAATGAACATGATCTAAATTAAGGTGGATAAGCAAATGGCAAATTCAGAAACACATCAAAATAACACTAATAAAAGTTCATTTAGAGACATCATGCCACTGTCATTCGGTGAAGAAATAGGTAATTCTATATCTCACGGTGTTGCCTCACTGATTACAATGATGATATTACCTTATGCTGCTGTTCATAGTTATAATAAGGGTGGCGCCCTTTTATCAACAAGTATATCTATATTTGTAATTAGTATATTTTTAATGTTTATATCTTCAACTATATATCATGCTATGGCTAATCACACATTGCAAAAATATGTGTTGAGAATTATTGATCATAGTATGATTTATATAGCAATTTCAGGAACTTATACACCTATATTATTAAATGTGATTGGTGGTTGGCTCGGTTGGTTAGTGTTTTTACTATTATGGGGTACTACAGTATGGGGGGTTTTATATAAATCACTGGCTACTCATGTTAATCACAAACTGAGTTTAATTGTATATTTAGTAATGGGATGGGTAGGTGTAATCTTTGCACCTATCATCATATTAAGAACATCATGGTTATTTATTTTATTTATTGTTTTAGGTGGCCTTTCATATACTATTGGAGCTTGGTTTTATGCTCAGAAAAACCGTCCATACTTCCATATGATTTGGCACATATTTATAGTGGTAGCTTCTTTTTTCCATTTGATTGGCATTCTATTTTTTATGAAATAAAAGTATGACAAAAATGACGGGGATTGGCCTCGTCATTTTTATTTTCAAAAATTCATACTAATATACGATTGTTTTATCAACATAAAGTCTATATTATTGTTTGAGTTGAAAGAAAACGAAAGGGAGTAAAATAATGAAATTAAGATCTATTGTTACAGTCATTGCATTAATTATGATTATGTTCATGGCTGCAATTGAAACCTCTATTATATCTCTAGGACTTCCTAGTATTAATCGTGATTTAAATGCAGGTAAACATATTTCGTTAGTAGTTACTGTTTACTTTATTGCGTTAGTCATTGCTAACCCAATAGTTGGTGAATTTATATCACGTTTTAAAATCATGTTTGTTGCGATATGCGGTGTGATTTTATTTGGTATTGGGAGTTTGATGTCTGGTTTAAGCGATACGTTTACATTATTAATTATTTCAAGAATTATACAAGGCTTTGGCGCTGGAGTGATTATGTCTCTATCACAAATTGTACCTAAATTAGCTTTTGAAATTCCTTTAAGATATAAAGTAATGGGTATTGTTGGTAGTGTTTGGGGAATTTCTAGTATAGTAGGGCCACTCGTTGGTGGAGGTATATTAGAAGTTGCAACATGGCACTGGTTATTTTTTATTAACTTACCTATAGCTATCATTGCGATTATATTAATTATTTTTACCTTTAACTTTAAAGAGGAAGAGGTTAATAAAAATATTAATTTTGATGCTAAAGGTTTAACATTATTTTATATTTTTATTGGTTTATTAATGTACGGTTTATTAAATCAAACGATGTTCATTTTAAATATAGTCAGTTTGATTTTAGCAGTGTGTGTAGCTGTTTTATTATATAAAGTTGAAAAGAAAAGTGATCACCCATTTTTACCAGTAATCGAGTTTAATAAATCAATATCTTTAGTCTTTATTACGGATTTATTAACTGCGTTATGTCTTATGGGATTCAATATTTATATACCGGTTTATCTACAAGAAAAAGTAGGTATCAGCCCATTACAAAGTGGCCTAGTTATATTCCCGCTTTCAGTAGCTTGGACAATATTTAATTTTTATTTGGGTAAAGTCGAAGAAAGCTTAACAAGAAAGACTCTATATTTATCGGCTTTTACTTTAATTATTGTATCAAGTATTATCATATTATTCGGTTTAAAATTACCATTACTCATTGCACTTAGTGTTATTTTAGCTGGTGTAGGTTTTGGTTATATTTACACAAAAGACAGTGTTATAGTTCAGGAAGAAACGACTCCAAATCAAATGAAGAAAATGATGTCATTTTACTCTCTAACTAAAAATTTAGGTTCATCAATAGGTTCAACTTTAATGGGCTATTTATATGCAATCAAAGCAGGTTGGTTTGGGTCAGATCTACAAAATATATTAAGTTTTGTAATTGCTGTAGAAATAATTTTAATTATTAGCTGGGCATTAATATATATAAAACAAAGCAATTAAACTATAAAAGAGCCTAGGGCATATTTAAGTGCCTTAGGCTCTAAACATATATTTGTATTAAACGACGGTAAGACTAATTCATGATTTTGTGATACTTTATATTTACTTCATGTTAGCTTCTCATTTTTTATAATTTTATAAGGTCATTAATTAGTGGTAAAATACATTTGTATTGAATAAATTAGGGGGATAAGTGTAATGAAGTTTTTTAAAGATAAATTTTATAATTTAATATCTACACTTATTGTTCTAACTATTTTTATAATTTCTGGAACGATATTTTTAATGTTTTTAGGATTTGGGTTATATGGGTTAAGTAGGTTACTCATATATTTCAAGTTAGGCTACTTTGGATATAATAAAAGCTTTTATGACAATATTTTTTATTATGGTAGTTATATCGTATTAGGATATTTCACGCTATTTGCAGTTGAACATCTAATGGACTATTTTAGAAAACGTCTCCCACAAAATCCGTATTTTCAAGGAATAACATATCATTTAATTGCCTACTCAGTTACTACAGTATTGTTTTATTTCATTATTCACGTGCATTACACTTATATTGATATTAAATTTTGGGTAATTATGATTATAATAGGCTTCTTATATATATGTAAGGAAATATTTTATCCTGATAGTACTAATCTAAATAATAAAAAATAGTAAGCAGTATATTTGAATAATTATTTAAAGTTTGGTTGAATTGTATACTATTACTGAATAAAGGAGATTATGTACGTGAGCAATATAGAAATTAGTAAAAGACGTAGGAATTTAATTGTTTCTGTAATGCTGATTAGTGCTTTTGTGGCAATCCTTAACCAAACATTACTTAATACAGCATTACCCCATATTATGAGAGGGTTAAAAGTTGATGAGAATACATCACAATGGTTGATTACTGGTTTTATGCTAGTTAATGGGGTCATGATTCCTTTAACTGCATATTTAATGGATCGAATCAAAACGAGACCATTATATTTGTCAGCAATGGGAACTTTCTTGATTGGTTCAATAGTAGCTGCTATAGCACCTAACTTTGGTGTTTTAATGACTGCAAGAGTAATTCAAGCTATAGGTGCTGGCGTATTAATGCCATTAATGCAATTTACATTATTTACGTTATTCACAAGAGAAAGACGTGGATTTGCAATGGGGCTTGCTGGATTAGTTATTCAGTTTGCGCCAGCGATTGGACCTACATTTACAGGTTTGATTATTGATCATGTGAGTTGGAGAGTACCATTCATTATTATTGTAGGTATTGCTTTAGTTGCACTTATCTTTGGTTTTATTTTTATCTCAAGCTATAACGATACTAAGAAAACGAAACTTGATAAACGCTCAATTGTATATTCAACATTAGGATTCGGTATGATGTTATATGCATTTAGTAGTGCAGGTAGTTTAGGCTTTAGTAGCCCGGTTATTATTTGTACATTAATCATTAGTGTTTTAATTATATTAGTATTTGTTAGGAGACAATTATCTATATCTAATCCATTATTAAATTTGAAAGTATTTAGTAACAAAGTATTTTGTTTTAGTACAATTACTTCAATGATTGTGATGATGTCCATGGTTGGCCCAGCATTACTTATTCCATTATATGTACAAAACGCATTAGCATTATCTGCATTATTATCAGGATTAGTGATTATGCCTGGTGCAATTATTAATGGGTTAATGTCTGTATTTACTGGTAGTTTTTATGATAAATATGGACCAAGACCATTAATTATTACAGGATTTATAATATTAACTATATGTACATTCTTATTATGCTTCCTAAAAGCGGACACATCATATACGTATTTGATTGTGATTTATGCTATTAGAATGTTTGCAGTTTCATTACTTATGATGCCTATTAATACTGCCGGTATAAATGCGTTAAAAAACAGCGATATTTCACATGGTACAGCTATCATGAACTTTGGACGAGTTATGGCAGGTTCTTTAGGTACGGCTTTAATGGTAACCTTTATGAGCATGGGTTCAAAATGGTTAGGATCAACAATTGCTACATCAGGTAGTAAAGAAATGATACAACGTCAAACTGTTGCTGCTGGTGTAGATGTGTCATTTGCACTTGTTACAGTCTTTGTAGTTATTGCATTCTGTTTTGCTTTATTCATTAAAGAATCAAGAAATAAGTCAAAAAATATTAGAGATATTTAATAGGATTAGTTTTATTAAGAAGTTAGTTATTAAATTAAGCTAACTTCTTTTTTTATTTTAAAAAAAGTCTTATACTAAAAAAGATAGACTAGGTAATGACAAAATATGTTTATTTAGTTAAGACAATATAAATAAGGGGGATTTACTTTGTTAACGGTAAATCAAGTCAAAGAATTAGTTGGAGAGTTAAAAGATCCAATTATTGATGTACCTTTAAAAGAAACAGACGGTATAGTAGATGTTTCTATTAAAGAAGAAATTGAACATGTAAGTGTCAAAATTGCTATGGCTCAATTAGGAGGTCAACCTCAATTAGACCTTCAAATGGCAATAGTTAAAGTATTAAAAGAAAACGGCGCTAAAACTGTTGGAATTAGATTTGAAGAATTACCTGCTGATACAGTAGAACAATATAGAGGCAAAGGCACAGAAAAACCTAAAACAATAGAAGGACTATTATCTAAAAATAACCCAGTAGAATTTATTGCAATTGCTTCTGGTAAGGGCGGCGTTGGTAAATCAACGGTTGCAGTTAACTTAGCTGTTGCTTTAGCAAGAGAAGGTAAAAAAGTAGGTTTAGTAGATGCTGACATTTATGGATTTAGTGTTCCAGATATGATGGGTATTGATGAAAAACCAGGTATAGAAGGTAAAGAAGTGATTCCTGTAGAAAGATATGGCGTTAAAGTTATATCAATGGCATTCTTTGTTGAAGAAAATGCTCCAGTTATTTGGAGAGGACCTATGCTTGGTAAAATGCTTACTAACTTTTTCACTGAAGTAAGATGGGGAGATTTAGATTATTTAATACTTGATTTACCACCTGGTACAGGAGATGTAGCGTTAGATGTTCATTCGATGTTACCGTCAAGTAAAGAAATAATAGTAACAACTCCACACCCAACAGCAGCATTCGTAGCCGCAAGAGCAGGTGCTATGGCTAAACACACTGATCACTCAATTTTAGGTGTAATTGAAAATATGAGTTACTTCGAAAGTAAAGAAACAGGTAACAGAGAATACGTATTTGGTAAAGGCGGAGGTACTAAATTAGCTGATGAGCTAAATACACAATTGTTCGGAGAGTTACCTTTAGAACAGCCAACCTGGAATCCAAATGACTTTTCTCCATCTATTTATCAACCTGAAGATCGTTTAGGTAAAATTTACCAAACTATAGCACAAAAAGTAATAGCAACTACACAAAAATAATCAATTGTAAAAAGGCGTATAAAATTAATAAAGATTTTATGCGCTTTTTCTATTGCATTTTAGAAAAATCCTGTTAGAATAATTTCTTGTGAGTTATTAATTCACATATAGCAATTCAAAAAGATTTAAATTAATTATTGACTTTAAATCTTAAAGTTGATATTATATAAAAGTCGTTAAAAACGGCAAGTTAAGTTTATTAAAACTTCGTTAAAAAAGTGTAAAACTTACTATTGCGAAGATGAATTAAATCAATTAAACTTATAAAAGTAATCTTAATTAAATGTTGACTTTCGATTTTGAAAGTAATACAATGTAAGAGATTGCGACAAAATGAACATTGAAAACTGAATGACAATATGTCAACGTTAATTCCAATAATGTAACGAAAGTTACAACAATTAATTTAGTTTTTATGAGCTAATCAAACATCATAATTTTTTATGGAGAGTTTGATCCTGGCTCAGGATGAACGCTGGCGGCGTGCCTAATACATGCAAGTCGAGCGAACAGATAAGGAGCTTGCTCCTTTGACGTTAGCGGCGGACGGGTGAGTAACACGTGGNCCGGGTCTTGTACACACCGCCCGTCACACCACGAGAGTTTGTAACACCCGAAGCCGGTGGAGTAACCATTTATGGAGCTAGCCGTCGAAGGTGGGACAAATGATTGGGGTGAAGTCGTAACAAGGTAGCCGTATCGGAAGGTGCGGCTGGATCACCTCCTTTCTAAGGATATATTCGGAACATCTTCGTAGAAGATGAAGGAATAACATTGACATATTGTATTCAGTCTTGAATGTTCATATAACATTCAAATCAGCCTTTTTCAAAGAAAGCGATTCGCAGGCAATGCGTTGAGTCATTTTAAAACGGAGTTTACTTTTGTAAATGAGTATTTAAAATGATGAAAACAAAGCCGAATGCAAACGCTTGACTGAAAATAGGATATTGTACATTGAAAACTAGATAAGTAAGTAAAATATAGATTTTACCAAGCAAAACCGAGTGAATTAGAGTTTTAAAGCTTGAATTCATAAGAAATAATCGCTAGTGTTCGAAAGAACACTCACAAGTTTTTATGGAGAGTTTGATCCTGGCTCAGGATGAACGCTGGCGGCGTGCCTAATACATGCAAGTCGAGCGAACAGATAAGGAGCTTGCTCCTTTGACGTTAGCGGCGGACGGGTGAGTAACACGTGGATAACCTACCTATAAGACTGGGATAACTTCGGGAAACCGGAGCTAATACCGGATAAGATTTTGAACCGCATGGTTCAATAGTGAAAGACGGCCTTGCTGTCACTTATAGATGGATCCGCGCCGTATTAGCTAGTTGGTAAGGTAACGGCTTACCAAGGCAACGATACGTAGCCGACCTGAGAGGGTGATCGGCCACACTGGAACTGAGACACGGTCCAGACTCCTACGGGAGGCAGCAGTAGGGAATCTTCCGCAATGGGCGAAAGCCTGACGGAGCAACGCCGCGTGAGTGATGAAGGTCTTCGGATCGTAAAACTCTGTTATCAGGGAAGAACAAACGTGTAAGTAACTGTGCACGTCTTGACGGTACCTGATCAGAAAGCCACGGCTAACTACGTGCCAGCAGCCGCGGTAATACGTAGGTGGCAAGCGTTATCCGGAATTATTGGGCGTAAAGCGCGCGTAGGCGGTTTTTTAAGTCTGATGTGAAAGCCCACGGCTCAACCGTGGAGGGTCATTGGAAACTGGAAAACTTGAGTGCAGAAGAGGAAAGTGGAATTCCATGTGTAGCGGTGAAATGCGCAGAGATATGGAGGAACACCAGTGGCGAAGGCGACTTTCTGGTCTGTAACTGACGCTGATGTGCGAAAGCGTGGGGATCAAACAGGATTAGATACCCTGGTAGTCCACGCCGTAAACGATGAGTGCTAAGTGTTAGGGGGTTTCCGCCCCTTAGTGCTGCAGCTAACGCATTAAGCACTCCGCCTGGGGAGTACGACCGCAAGGTTGAAACTCAAAGGAATTGACGGGGACCCGCACAAGCGGTGGAGCATGTGGTTTAATTCGAAGCAACGCGAAGAACCTTACCAAATCTTGACATCCTTTGACCGCTCTAGAGATAGAGTTTTCCCCTTCGGGGGACAAAGTGACAGGTGGTGCATGGTTGTCGTCAGCTCGTGTCGTGAGATGTTGGGTTAAGTCCCGCAACGAGCGCAACCCTTAAGCTTAGTTGCCATCATTAAGTTGGGCACTCTAAGTTGACTGCCGGTGACAAACCGGAGGAAGGTGGGGATGACGTCAAATCATCATGCCCCTTATGATTTGGGCTACACACGTGCTACAATGGACAATACAAAGGGCAGCTAAACCGCGAGGTCAAGCAAATCCCATAAAGTTGTTCTCAGTTCGGATTGTAGTCTGCAACTCGACTACATGAAGCTGGAATCGCTAGTAATCGTAGATCAGCATGCTACGGTGAATACGTTCCCGGGTCTTGTACACACCGCCCGTCACACCACGAGAGTTTGTAACACCCGAAGCCGGTGGAGTAACCATTTATGGAGCTAGCCGTCGAAGGTGGGACAAATGATTGGGGTGAAGTCGTAACAAGGTAGCCGTATCGGAAGGTGCGGCTGGATCACCTCCTTTCTAAGGATATATTCGGAACATCTTCGTAGAAGATGAAGGAATAACATTGACATATTGTATTCAGTNCCGGGTCTTGTACACACCGCCCGTCACACCACGAGAGTTTGTAACACCCGAAGCCGGTGGAGTAACCATTTATGGAGCTAGCCGTCGAAGGTGGGACAAATGATTGGGGTGAAGTCGTAACAAGGTAGCCGTATCGGAAGGTGCGGCTGGATCACCTCCTTTCTAAGGATATATTCGGAACATCTTCGTAGAAGATGAAGGAATAACATTGACATATTGTATTCAGTTTTGAATGTTTATACAACATTCAAACATTTATTGTACATTGAAAACTAGATAAGTAAGTAAAATATAGATTTTACCAAGCAAAACCGAGTGAATTAGAGTTTTAAAGCTTGAATTCATAAGAAATAATCGCTAGTGTTCGAAAGAACACTCACAAGAATTGTACATTGAAAACTAGATAAGTAAGTAAAATATAGATTTTACCAAGCAAAACCGAGTGAATTAGAGTTTTAAAGCTTGAATTCATAAGAAATAATCGCTAGTGTTCGAAAGAACACTCACAAGATTAATAACGCGTTTCCTGTAGGATGGAAACATAGATTAAGTTATTAAGGGCGCACGGTGGATGCCTTGGCACTAGAAGCCGAAGAAGGACGTTACTAACGACGATATGCTTTGGGGAGCTGTAAGTAAGCGTTGATCCAGAGATTTCCGAATGGGGAAACCCAACATGAGTTATGTCATGTTATCGATATGTGAATACATAGCATATCAGAAGGCAGACCCGGAGAACTGAAACATCTTAGTACCCGGAGGAAGAGAAAGAAAAATCGATTCCCTGAGTAGCGGCGAGCGAAACGGGAAGAGCCCAAACCAACAAGCTTGCTTGTTGGGGTTGTAGGACACTCTATACGGAGTTACAAAAGTATATATTAGACGAATCATCTGGAAAGTTGAATCAAAGAAGGTAATAATCCTGTAGTCGAAAATATATACTCTCTTGAGTGGATCCTGAGTACGACGGAGCACGTGAAATTCCGTCGGAATCTGGGAGGACCATCTCCTAAGGCTAAATACTCTCTAGTGACCGATAGTGAACCAGTACCGTGAGGGAAAGGTGAAAAGTACCCCGGAAGGGGAGTGAAAGAGAACTTGAAACCGTGTGCTTACAAGTAGTCAGAGCCCGTTAATGGGTGATGGCGTGCCTTTTGTAGAATGAACCGGCGAGTTACGATTTGATGCAAGGTTAAGCAGTGAATGTGGAGCCGTAGCGAAAGCGAGTCTGAATAGGGCGTTGAGTATTTGGTCGTAGACCCGAAACCAGGTGATCTACCCTTGGTCAGGTTGAAGTTCAGGTAACACTGAATGGAGGACCGAACCGACTTACGTTGAAAAGTGAGCGGATGAACTGAGGGTAGCGGAGAAATTCCAATCGAACCTGGAGATAGCTGGTTCTCTCCGAAATAGCTTTAGGGCTAGCCTCAAGTGATGATTATTGGAGGTAGAGCACTGTTTGGACGAGGGGCCCTTCTCGGGTTACCGAATTCAGACAAACTCCGAATGCCAATCAATTTAACTTGGGAGTCAGAACATGGGTGATAAGGTCCGTGTTCGAAAGGGAAACAGCCCAGACCACCAGCTAAGGTCCCAAAATATATGTTAAGTGGAAAAGGATGTGGCGTTGCCCAGACAACTAGGATGTTGGCTTAGAAGCAGCCATCATTTAAAGAGTGCGTAATAGCTCACTAGTCGAGTGACACTGCGCCGAAAATGTACCGGGGCTAAACATATTACCGAAGCTGTGGATTGTCCGTAGGACAATGGTAGGAGAGCGTTCTAAGGGCGTTGAAGCATGATCGCAAGGACATGTGGAGCGCTTAGAAGTGAGAATGCCGGTGTGAGTAGCGAAAGACGGGTGAGAATCCCGTCCACCGATTGACTAAGGTTTCCAGAGGAAGGCTCGTCCGCTCTGGGTTAGTCGGGTCCTAAGCTGAGGCCGACAGGCGTAGGCGATGGATAACAGGTTGATATTCCTGTACCACCTAGTATCGTTTTAATCGATGGGGGGACGCAGTAGGATAGGCGAAGCGTGCTATTGGATTGCACGTCCAAGCAGTAAGACTGAGTGTTAGGCAAATCCGGCACTCATAAGGTCAAGCTGTGATGGGGAGAGGAAATTGTTTCCTCGAGTCGTTGATTTCACACTGCCAAGAAAAGCCTCTAGATAGATAACAGGTGCCCGTACCGCAAACCGACACAGGTAGTCAAGATGAGAATTCTAAGGTGAGCGAGCGAACTCTCGTTAAGGAACTCGGCAAAATGACCCCGTAACTTCGGGAGAAGGGGTGCTCTTTAGGGTTAACGCCCAGAAGAGCCGCAGTGAATAGGCCCAAGCGACTGTTTATCAAAAACACAGGTCTCTGCTAAACCGTAAGGTGATGTATAGGGGCTGACGCCTGCCCGGTGCTGGAAGGTTAAGAGGAGTAGTTAGCTTCTGCGAAGCTACGAATCGAAGCCCCAGTAAACGGCGGCCGTAACTATAACGGTCCTAAGGTAGCGAAATTCCTTGTCGGGTAAGTTCCGACCCGCACGAAAGGCGTAACGATTTGGGCACTGTCTCAACGAGAGACTCGGTGAAATCATAGTACCTGTGAAGATGCAGGTTACCCGCGACAGGACGGAAAGACCCCGTGGAGCTTTACTGTAGCCTGATATTGAAATTCGGCACAGCTTGTACAGGATAGGTAGGAGCCTTTGAAACGTGAGCGCTAGCTTACGTGGAGGCATTGGTGGGATACTACCCTAGCTGTGTTGGCTTTCTAACCCGCACCACTTATCGTGGTGGGAGACAGTGTCAGGTGGGCAGTTTGACTGGGGCGGTCGCCTCCTAAAAGGTAACGGAGGCGCTCAAAGGTTCCCTCAGAATGGTTGGAAATCATTCATAGAGTGTAAAGGCATAAGGGAGCTTGACTGCGAGACTTACAAGTCGAGCAGGGTCGAAAGACGGACTTAGTGATCCGGTGGTTCCGCATGGAAGGGCCATCGCTCAACGGATAAAAGCTACCCCGGGGATAACAGGCTTATCTCCCCCAAGAGTTCACATCGACGGGGAGGTTTGGCACCTCGATGTCGGCTCATCGCATCCTGGGGCTGTAGTCGGTCCCAAGGGTTGGGCTGTTCGCCCATTAAAGCGGTACGCGAGCTGGGTTCAGAACGTCGTGAGACAGTTCGGTCCCTATCCGTCGTGGGCGTAGGAAATTTGAGAGGAGCTGTCCTTAGTACGAGAGGACCGGGATGGACATACCTCTGGTGTACCAGTTGTCGTGCCAACGGCATAGCTGGGTAGCTATGTATGGACGGGATAAGTGCTGAAAGCATCTAAGCATGAAGCCCCCCTCAAGATGAGATTTCCCAACTTCGGTTATAAGATCCCTCAAAGATGATGAGGTTAATAGGTTCGAGGTGGAAGCGTGGTGACACGTGGAGCTGACGAATACTAATCGATCGAAGACTTAATCAATTTTATGTTTTGCGACGCAAAATCATTTTACTTACTATCTAGTTTTGAATGTATAATACATTCCATTTGTCTGGTGACAATGGCAAGGAGGTCACACCTGTTCCCATGCCGAACACAGAAGTTAAGCTCCTTAGCGCCGATGGTAGTCGGACTAACGTTCCGCTAGAGTAGGACGTTGCCAGGCAAATNGCTGACGAATACTAATCGATCGAAGACTTAATCAATTTTATGTTTTGCGACGCAAAATCATTTTACTTACTATCTAGTTTTGAATGTATAATACATTCCATTTGTCTGGTGACAATGGCAAGGAGGTCACACCTGTTCCCATGCCGAACACAGAAGTTAAGCTCCTTAGCGCCGATGGTAGTCGGACTAACGTTCCGCTAGAGTAGGACGTTGCCAGGCAAATATATAATTATTCCACAGTAGCTCAGTGGTAGAGCTATCGGCTGTTAACCGATCGGTCGTAGGTTCGAGTCCTACCTGTGGAGCCATGGCTCCTTGGTCAAGCGGTTAAGACACCGCCCTTTCACGGCGGTAAGCTATCGGCTGTTAACCGATCGGTCGTAGGTTCGAGTCCTACCTGTGGAGCCATGGCTCCTTGGTCAAGCGGTTAAGACACCGCCCTTTCACGGCGGTAACACGGGTTCGAGTCCCGTAGGAGTCATTTTAATGGAGAATTAGCTCAGCTGGGAGAGCATCTGCCTTACAAGCAGAGGGTCGGCGGTTCGAACCCGTCATTCTCCACCATTTATTTTGTTTAAATAAATATGTCGGAGGGGTAGCGAAGTGGCTAAACGCGGCGGACTGTAAATCCGCTCCTTCGGGTTCGGCAGTTCGAATCTGCCCCCCTCCACCATCTTAATGGGCTATAGCCAAGCGGTAAGGCAACGGACTTTGACTCCGTCACGCGCTGGTTCGAATCCAGCTAGCCCAGCCATAAGAGCCATTAGCTCAGTTGGTAGAGCATCTGACTTTTAATCAGAGGGTCAGAGGTTCGAATCCTCTATGGCTCACTCAAAACATCTTTCTTAGGAAAGATGTTTTTTTTATTGTTTTATGTAAACGAATACATTATTCTATAACTAATACTTAAAAGAGGTGGAGAATAAGATGAAAAATATAGATATTATTGGGGTACCTTCAACATTTGGTCAAAGAAAATTAGGAGTCAATCTTGGTCCAGATGCAATAAGGTATGCTGGTTTACAAGATAGATTAGAAAATATTGGTCTAAATGTTAGTGATAGAGGTAATATTGATGTACCGACAATAGATTTAAAAAAATTCAACTCTGAGCAAGAAGGATTAAGAAACTATGATGAAATTGTTCAAGTTTCAAACACTTTAAGTGATAAAGTTGATCAAACTATATCCAATAATAGTTTTCCTCTAGTGATAGGTGGCGATCATTCTATTGCAGTAGGCTCTATTTCTGGAATAAGTAAACACTACTCTAATTTAGGGGTAATTTGGTATGATGCACATGGTGATTTAAATATTCCTGATGAATCTCCATCTGGTAATATACATGGTATGCCATTAAGAATATTACTTGGAGAAGGGCCAAGTGAACTTGTGAATTTAAATGATTTTCAACCTAAACTAAAACCTGAAAATGTTGTTCTTATTGGTATGCGAGATTTAGATAAAGGGGAACGTCATTATATTAAAGAACAAAATATTAAAACTTATACAATGGCTGATATTGATAAGTTAGGTATTGAGTCTGTAATAAATGAGTCTGTACAATATTTAAAAAATAGAAATGTCGATGGATTACATTTATCTTTAGATGTTGATGCATTAGACCCTACAGAAACACCAGGAACCGGTACAAGAGTGTTAGGTGGTTTAAGTTATAGGGAAAGTCATTTTGCGCTTGAATTACTTCATGAAAGCAAAATGATTACATCTATGGATTTAGTTGAAGTTAACCCATTAATTGATTTACATAACAATACAGCGGAACAAGCTGTTTCATTACTTGGTACATTTTTTGGAGAAACACTACTATAATTTAATTTATGTAACTTGCATGTTAATCGACATGCAAGTTTTTTTCATTTTTATTAGTGTTCATATGACACGTGTTCTAATGATTGATATAATGAATAATATGGAAAATGTTATCGGAGGAGATGTTATGGATTTTTCCAATTTTTTTCAAAATTTTAGTACTTTAAAAGTCATAACTAGTGTCCTCGATTTATTGATTGTGTGGTATGTTCTTTATTTACTGATTACAGTTTTTAAAGGTACAAAAGCAATACAATTATTAAAAGGTATTGTTGTAATAGTAATCGGTCAACAAATCAGTAAAATACTAAATTTGACTGCAACTTCAAAATTGTTTGACATTGTGATTCAATGGGGAGTATTGGCATTAATTGTAATATTCCAACCAGAAATTCGAAGAGCTTTGGAACAATTAGGTAGAGGTAGTTTCTTAAAACGTTATACCAACGCCTATACTAAAGATGAAGAGAAATTAATTCAATCTGTATCAAAAGCGGTTCAATATATGGCTAAACGTCGTATTGGAGCACTTATAGTTTTTGAAAAGGAAACTGGTCTTCAAGATTATATTGAAACAGGTATTCCTATGGATTCTAAAATTTCTCAAGAATTATTAACCAATGTGTTTATACCTAATACACCATTACATGATGGTGCAATGATAATTCAAGGAACTAAAATAGCAGCAGCAGCAAGTTATTTACCATTATCAGATAGTGTTAAAATATCTAAAAGTTTAGGTACAAGACATAGAGCAGCTGTAGGTATTTCAGAAGTATCTGATGCTTTTACAGTTATTGTGTCAGAAGAAACTGGTGATATTTCAGTTACTTTTGATGGTAAGTTAAGAAGAGATATTTCAAATGAAGTGTTTGAAGAGCTATTATCTGAACATTGGTTTGGCACACACTTTCAAAAGAAAGGTGTGAATTAATATGTTAGAAAGTAAATGGGGATTAAGATTCGTTGCACTGATATTAGCTATATTTTTCTTCTTATCAGTGAATAATGTATTTGGGAATATCTTTAACTCTGATGATATATCACAGAAATCAACAAAAACAATACAAGATGTTCCAGTAGAAGCGATATATAACCATAAAGATTTACACGCTACACATGTACCAGACACAGTAGATGTAAATATTTCTGGTCCACAATCAAAGTTATTAAAAATTGAAGATCCCGATGATTTAAAAGTTGTTGTAGATTTATCAGGTGAAAAAGCTGGTAAATATCAAAAGAAATTTCAAGTTAAAGGTTTAAATAATAGCATTAATTATAATGTTAAACCTAAATCAGCCAACATCACATTAGAAAAGAAAATAACTAAAACAATGCATGTAGAGCCTGATGTAAGTCAAAGTGATATTGCAGATGGTTACCAAATTGATAATCAAAAAATTTCACCTGAAACAGTTAAAGTAACTGGTGGAGAAGAACAATTAAAACAAATTGCTTACTTAAAAGCAACATTCAAAAATTCTAGTAAAATAAGTAAAGATACTAAAGATATTGCTACAGTAAATGCTTATGACAAAGATTTAAATAAAATGAATGTTTCTATTAACCCAGATGAAGTTGATTTGAAAGTGTCTGTTAAACCTTATAGTAAAAAGGTTAAAGTTAACACAAAGACGACTGGAAAATTAAAAGACAATAAAAAGGTAGATAATGTTAAATTAGATGACGATGAAGTTGAAATTTATGGTAGTAGAGAAGATATACAGGGTATAAATAATATTACAGCTGAAATAGACTTAGATGATATTTCAGAGTCCACTGAGAAAACTGTAAAATTTGATTTACCTAAAAGTGTAAGTAGGGTTAACCCTGAAGAAACAAAAGCTTATATCACAGTTAAATAATTGAAAGAAATAAAAGGAGAGTAAAACATGGGAAAATATTTTGGTACTGACGGTGTCAGAGGTGTAGCAAATGAAGAATTAACACCTGAACTAGCGTTTAAGCTAGGTAGATATGGTGGTTATGTATTAGCACATAATAAAGGGGAAAATCACCCTAGAGTCCTTGTTGGTAGAGATACAAGAGTTTCAGGAGAAATGTTAGAATCAGCACTCATTGCAGGACTTATATCTATTGGAGCTGAAGTCATGCGATTGGGTATTATTTCAACGCCAGGTGTAGCATATTTAACGAGAGAAATGGACGCAGAATTAGGTGTAATGATTTCTGCATCACATAATCCAGTTGCAGATAATGGTATTAAATTCTTTGGTTCTGATGGTTTCAAATTATCAGATGATCAAGAAAATGAAATCGAAGAATTACTTGATCAAGAAAATCCAAGTTTACCAAGACCAACTGGTACAGAAATCGTTCATTATTCAGATTACTTTGAAGGTGCACAAAAATATTTAAGTTATTTAAAATCTACTGTAGATGTTAATTTAGAAGGTATGAAAATTGTTTTAGATGGTGCAAATGGTTCTACATCTTCTTTAGCACCATTTTTATTCGGCGATTTAGAAGCTGATACTGAAACAGTGGGTTGTAGTCCAGATGGATACAACATTAATGAAAATTGTGGTTCTACACATCCTGAAGCTCTTGCAAAAAAAGTTCTTGAAACTGGAAGTGACTTTGGTTTAGCATTTGACGGAGATGGAGATAGAATTATTGCTGTTGATGAAAATGGTAAAATCGTTGATGGAGACCAAATTATGTTTATTATTGGTCAAGAAATGCATAAAAACCAAGAATTAAATAATAATATGATAGTTTCAACTGTAATGAGTAATTTAGGTTTTTATAAAGCTTTAGAAAATGAAGGCATTCAATCTAATAAAACTAAAGTTGGAGACCGTTACGTTGTAGAAGAAATGAGAAGAGGAAATTATAATCTTGGTGGTGAGCAATCAGGTCATATCGTATTAATGGATTATAATACAACAGGTGATGGCTTATTAACTGGTGTACAATTAGCAGCTATCATCAAAATGTCAGGTAAATCATTAAGTGAGTTAGCTTCACAAATGAAAACATATCCTCAATCATTAATAAATGTAAGAGTAACAGATAAATATCGCGTTGAAGAAAATATTGATGTTAAAGAAGTAATGACTAAAGTTGAAGTTGAAATGAATGGAGAAGGTAGAATTTTAGTACGTCCTTCTGGAACAGAGCCATTAGTAAGAGTAATGGTTGAAGCTTCAACAGATGAAGATGCAAAAAGATATGCCCAACAAATTGCTGATGTCGTAGAAGACAAAATGGGTTTAGATAAATAATTCAAATAAAGAACGTGCCATAAATGAAAAGGCACGTTCTTTAAATATATATAATAAAAATGGACCAGAAGCTTACATCTGGTCCATTTTTTATTCAACAAATATTATTTTGAAATAAGTTCATTATATTCTTTTTCAATTTCTTCTGCTAATGGTCCTTCAACTTTAGCATACGTTTGTAAGAATGATTTTACACCATGTTCTTGAATATAATTATTCTTTTCAACAGTTTCTTGGTCAGCTTTATCATCATATTTTAAAAGTAGGGCAGCTGCTTTAACTAAGCCATCTCTTTCTAAATTATGTTCATATAAATAATTTAATGGTTTAATAATACGATCTTTAGGACCAATTTTACGTAGAGTTCCGCGACCAACACGTGTTACTTCATCAGATAGATAAGAGTTATTGAAACGTTCAATAATTTTTTCTACATATTGAGATTGTTCTGATTTAGAAAAATCAAATTCACGTGTGATATAATCACTTGTTTCAGCTAGTACACGTCTTAAACCAGCTTCGATAGTGCTATCTTGAACTGCATCTAAAACAGTTGCTTTATTATCGTTATAACCAGCATATGCTAAGAAAGCATGTCCTGTATTAACAGTTAATAATTTTCTTTCAATATAAGGTGTTAAATCATCAACATATTTAATATGGTCTAATTCTTCGCCATACCAAGCATCTTTTTCAACAACCCATTCATAGAAAGGTTCTACCATAACATCTAAAATATTTTCATTTTTTTGTAATGGAACAATTCTATCAACTGCAGAGTTTGCAAAATGAATATTGTCGCCTAAAGGACCAGTAATATCTAAAATAGCTTTTTTAAGTGTATCTGTAGCCATAATAGCATTTTCACAAGCAACGATATTAACATGGTTTTCTTTTTCTTTTAAATATGGAGCAAATGATTTTGCAATAATAGGTAAAATGTTAACACCAACAGCAGTTGTAATTAAATCAGCTTCTAAAATAGCTTGTTTCAATTCATCTGAAGGTTTAGCAGAATTAATCGCATCAACATTGTTTACCCTTGTAGTTGTTTTAGCTTCATCTGCTAAAATAACATCGTATTCATGTTCCGTTTGTAATGCATTAATAATTTCATCATTTACATCTGCAAATGTAACTTTAATATTATTATCAGCTAAAATATATCCAATAAATCCACGACCAATATTACCGGCACCAAAATGTACTGCTTTCATTATGCATCAGCCTCCTCAAAGACTTGTTTAATTTCGTCAGCTGATTTAGCGTTGATAATACGTTCTACATTTTCTTCTTCACTGAAAGTAATCGCAATTTTAGATAATAAGTCTAAGTGTTCTCCGTCTTTACCAGCGATACCAACGACAACTTTAACTTCTTCGCCATTCCAATCAACACCTTCAGGAATTTGTAATAAACTTAAGCCTGATTGAATAACATTTCCTTTAGCTTCTTCAGTACCGTGAGGAATTGCTAAACCGTTACCCATAAATGTTGAAACAACATCTTCACGATCTTTCATTGCTTGAATATAATTTTCAGTTACAGCTCCGCTATCAACTAGAGCTTGTCCTGCTTTCTCGATTGCATCGTTTTGGCTTGCTACTGATACGTTAATAAAAATGTTTTCATTACTGAATAATTCGCTCATTATAAATACACTCCTAAATTAATTGTTTTTTAATTCGTTTTAAAAATTGCTTTTCCAGTATAATTTTAAAGTCATGTGGATTTTTCATAAAATCATCTAAGTTTTCCAAATGGTTGCTTAGTGTTTCGGAAATTGTACTAACAAGATCTACCATGATTGCATTATCTGGAATAAACATACTTAACATATAATTAATGTAGTCATTGTCATTTTGAATATTACTCATCTTTATAGGTTCCTCCAAAATAGTTATGAGGATACATGGTTCTTTAAACATTGAATCTCTCATATGAGGAATAGCTATAGGGTAGGGGCTTAGTATCCAATTAGGATTTTCCTCCAACCGATGTTGTAATAATTCAGCGAATGACTGACCATCATCAATAATACGATGACTTACTAGGTAATCAGATAAATATTGATTCCAATTATCTACTGATTTATATTCTATTTTCACGGAATCAACTAACTTTAAACCTTGACGTATTGTTTCCATAATATCTTCAGGTGAATAATTAATTAATTCTTTTCCTTCATTTTGATTCATATGGTGTGCTTCTTTAGTATTTAAAAATGAAGCGACATATCCTATGTCAGAATCAGGGAGTAAAGGATTAACTGTTAAAAATGGTCTATCTATATCCAAATTTACGGTGGATATAATACCATCGTATTGAGATAAATCAAGCACGTTTAGATCACTTACAGAAGCCTGTGTAATTCGTTCAATTTCACTAAACACTTGTTCAAGTCTAGTTGCTAATAGACGGCTTGTACCTATGCCACTACTACAGACGACTAAAATATTTAAAAATTGATGTCCTTGGTTTTTAATTGATCCTCCAAAATGAAGGACAATAAAAGCAATCTCGCTATCAGGAAAGATTAACTCTGGCCAAACAACATGCAATGCTTTGCTCACATTATCAAATAGTCTTGGATATTTGTACTTAATCATATCGGTCAAAGGATTATATGTTTCAATATTTGATTCTAAACGATTAATTGCTGGATTAATATGCAATGATAATCCATTAATTAGAGTAGTTTTTTCATCAAAGTATTGACCCGAAATCTCTTCTACGTTTTGCACGAAAGATTTTATTTTTTGTTCATTTTTCTTATCTTCAAATAAAGTATCTTTAGTATCTTTACGTTTTGAACCCCGCAAGTGAATGGTAATAAATGTGACTTCAGCTTGGTTGAATTGGACATCATATAAATCTTCTAGACGTTTAGCAATTTCACTAGCTACTTCATGTTCAAATGTATGTTTTACCGATTGATAAATATCTTCATTAAGTGATACATATTCATTGTTTTGCATACGAGTAATACTTAGTACAATATGAACGGTTAACGTGAGATAGCTAGATTCTGTTAGTGAATAGGGAAGCTCTCCTAAATAATCCATTAGAATTCTCTCAACTTTAAATATTCGGTCTAAATCCACAAGTGATTGTTGAGATTGATGTAATGATTGATAGACAAAATGATTTTCAATAACTGAATAAACACTTGTACTATTTAAATTATTTACCATTAGCTGACTTAAGAACTCTCTTTTTTTAGATTCAGTACCATTTAACATAACACCTTCGCCACGTTTTCGTGTTAAGGATAATTGATATGATTCTAAATCATGTTCTAATTCATCCAATAATTTAGCTAATGATTGGATAGAAACGCTGATTTCTTGAGCAAGACTATACTGTTTAACGGCATGTTTAGATTGAATAAGAGCATATAAAATAATGACCTTTTGTTCTTCAACTGATAAGTCTATAGTTTGTTGTTGCGTCATTTCATATTTTAAGCTTTGAATAGCTTGTTGATCCCCATTTAAACGAATACCTTTTTTGTTAACTCGGTCAAGTTGAATTGAAAAGGTATCTATATATGATTCAACGTGCTTTAATTCTCTATGAATAGTACGAGAGGACACTGCCAGTTGTTGAGCAATGTCATATATAGTGACATATTGTCCGTGATACTTGATTAAAAGTTCTATAATCTCTTTTTCACGTGTACTCAATAACATGGCGGTATCCTCCATTAATATTAATATTTAAAAATTATTGTTCTTCTTTTTTAAGGTTATTTAGTAATTCTTCATATCTTGGTGAGTTTAAGAAGTTATCAACTGAAATGTGAATTGCATTTGGTACTTGTTTAATTGCACGGTCAGTTAATGTTTTTTGAGTGATAACTAATTGAGCATCACTTGGTAATTGGTTAATTGCTGTGTTTGTAACATTTACATCTGAGATGCCAGCTTTTTTGAATTTATTACGTAACATACTAGCACCCATTGCACTAGAACCCATACCCGCATCACATGCAAAGATAACATGGTCAACATTACTGTAATCGTGGGCATCAACATCTTTAGTATTATAATTATCTAATAATTGATAAGCATTATCTTCATCATCAGATTGTTCTGTTGAAGTAGCAGCACCTGCAGCGCCAGCACCTGTTGCAGCACCAGCAGTAGTAGCTTTAGCTGATGAGTCATTATTATCTTTATTAGTTAATTTTGAAGACACACTTGATTTTTTACCTTTAGTTGCTTCCATTTGAGCAGTAGCAGCTTCTAAATCTTGTTTAGGTTCTTTAGTGAACTTAAGAATAATTGCTGAAACAGCGAAAGAAACTAATGTCGCTAATACTACACCTAATAACATATGAAGGAATTCACCTTTAGGTGCGTTAATACAATAAGTGATAAATGATCCTGGTGACGCTGGACTTCTAAATCCAAATCCAGTTACTTGATAAGTAGCAACGCCAGTCATACCACCTAAAATAACTGAGATAAATAACATTGGTCTCATTAATACGTAAGGGAAATAAATTTCATGAATTCCACCTAAGAAGTGGATGATTCCTGCACCGTAAGAAGTAGCTTTTGCAGTTCCTTTACCAAAGAACATATATGCAAGTAAAATACCAAAACCAGGTCCAGGGTTTGATTCAATTGTATAAAGTATTGATTGACCTGCTGTAGCAGCTTGGTCAGCACCAAGTGGTGTGAATACACCATGGTTGATAGCGTTATTTAAGAATACAATTTTAGCTGGTTCAACTAAAATACTTACGATTGGAAGTAAATGAGCATGAACTAAAGCCTCAACTGCAACTGATAATATATGCATGATGAATTTCATGATTGGAGCTAAAATTTCAAAACTTAAAATTGTCATGATGAAACCTAGGATACCAGCAGAGAAGTTATTGAATAACATCTCGAAACCTTGTGGTGTTCTAGGTTGAACAAATTCGTCAGTTTTTTTCATTAACCAACCAACTAATGGTCCCATAATCATTGCACCAAGTAACATTGGTGTGTCAGGTAATGCTACGATAACCCCCATAGTTGATGTAGCAGCAATGATACCACCACGTAATCCGTGGATTAAACGTCCACCACTAAATGCGATTAATAATGGGATTAAAAATTTAATCATAGGATCAGCTAATTGAGATAAATCTTTATTAGGCATCCATCCATTGTCTATAAATATAGCAGCGATAAATCCCCAAGCGATGAACGCGCCAATGTTTGGCATGATCATACTACTAAGAAAAGAACCGAATGCTTGAACTTTACGGCCAAAACCTTTGTTTTCTTGTTTCTGAGCCATATCTACACCTCTTTTTTAATTAGTATTTGACTATATTTATTGTAAATCTAAGTAGACAATTACTACAACAAGAACAAAATTCAAATTTGTCATAATAATCATGACAACAATCATTCTATAATATATAGGTAAAGATAATGTAAATTAAAAGCTTTATTACAATGAATTTTAAATGGAAATGGTAGTACATATTTTTTACAAAAACCTTGTGAAAATATTTGCAATTAAGACAAACTACATTGTACAATAGGTTCTAATGGAAGGGAGGATAGTAAAACAATATTACAAAGCGCCTGTGCAAGCTATTAATGACATGTGAGGATTAGAAATTAAATCTATTTGTATAAATTTCTATAGCGTACATTTATAACTTGTAGACGAGGAGGATAGTGATCGAATAGATCGGCGGATGCTATCCCGGATGTGGCTCATTCGTTAGCTTATTAAGTAAAACAGTAGGGTAACCTATTGGACAAAGTTAATAAGATCGCCAATTAATATTATATAAAATGAAAAACGTTAGAAGTTTAAGTGTGATAATTTATCACGCTTATTTTCAAGTGTGGTTAAACTAAGATAAAAGTTACTACAAATATGAACGCTAATGATAGTAGATTACTAAACTAAATTATAAGTAATAAATCATTGCTACTAACGTTATTTCAATAACTGGAGGAAAAGTAAATATGTGCGGAATAGTAGGATATATTGGCTATGATAATGCCAAAGAATTATTATTAAAAGGTTTAGAAAAATTAGAATATAGAGGTTATGATTCAGCTGGTGTTGCTGTAGCAAACGACGAAGGCACTAAAGTATTTAAAGAAAAAGGTCGTATTGCAGAATTACGCAAAGTAGCGGATAGTAGTGATATTGATGGCACTGTTGGAATCGGTCACACTCGTTGGGCAACACATGGTGTACCTAACTATGAAAACTCACATCCACATCAATCAACTACTGGTCGTTTTACACTAGTACATAATGGTGTAATTGAAAACTATGAAGAATTAAGAGATGAATATTTAAATGATGTTAAATTTGTTTCTGAAACAGATACAGAAGTTATCGTTCAATTAATTGAATACTTCTCTAAACAAGGTTTTGAAACAGAAGATGCATTTACTAAAGTTGTTTCATTATTACATGGTTCATACGCTTTAGGTTTATTAGATGAAGAAGATAAAGATACTATGTATGTAGCTAAGAATAAATCACCACTTTTAATCGGTGTTGGTGATGGTTTTAATGTCATTGCATCAGATGCATTAGCTATGTTACAAGTAACTAATCAATATAAAGAAATTCATGACCATGAAATTGTTATCGTTAAACGTGATGAAGTTATTATCAAGGATATTAACGGTCAAGTTCAAGAACGTGACGCTTATACTGCTGAAATTGATGCATCAGATGCTGAAAAAGGTGTTTACGATCACTACATGTTAAAAGAGATTCACGAACAACCAGCTGTTATGCGTCGAATTATACAAGAATATCAAGATGACGAAGGTAATCTAAAAATTGATAAAGACATAGTAGATGATGTTGCACAAGCTGATCGTATCTATATTATCGCTGCTGGTACTAGCTATCATGCTGGTTTAGTTGGTAAAGAATTCTTAGAAAAATGGGCAGGTGTACCAACAGAAGTACACGTAGCTTCTGAATTTGTTTATAACATGCCTTTATTATCTGAAAAACCATTATTCATTTATATTTCACAATCTGGTGAAACTGCAGATAGTCGTGCCGTATTGGTTGAAACTAAAAAATTAGGTCATAAAGCGCTAACAATAACTAACGTATCTGGTTCAACATTATCACGTGAAGCGGATCACACATTATTATTACACGCAGGTCCAGAAATTGCCGTAGCTTCTACTAAAGCATATACAGCACAAATTGCTGTATTATCTATTTTAGCTCAAATAGTTGCTAAAACACATGGTCGTGAAGCAGACATTGATTTATTAAGAGAATTAGCGAAAGTTACTACTGCAATCGAATCTATCGTAGACGATGCACCTGTAATGGAACAAATTGCTACTGATTTCCTTGAGACAACACATAATGCATTCTTTATTGGTCGTACTATTGATTATAATGTCAGTCAAGAAGGTGCATTAAAACTTAAAGAGATTTCATATATTCAAGCTGAAGGATTTGCTGGCGGTGAATTAAAACATGGTACGATTGCATTAATTGAAGATCGTACACCAGTTATTGCTTTAGCTACTCAAGACAATGTAAACTTATCTATTCGTGGTAATGTTAAAGAAGTTGCTGCACGTGGTGCTAGTACTTGTATTATCTCAATGGAAGGTTTAGAAAAAGAGGGAGATACGTATGTCATTCCTCATGTTCATGAATTATTAACACCATTAGTTTCAGTAGTAGCACTACAATTAATTTCTTATTATGCAGCGCTACACAGAGATCTTGATGTTGATAAACCACGTAACTTAGCAAAATCAGTTACAGTTGAATAAATTTAAAAATTAAAAGTGATGAATACCATAATTTTGGTATTAAGAAACTTTAACATGTTGATATAAGGATAATCCCTTTTAGTTATGAGTTGACTAAAAAGGGATTATTTTTATTGCACTTTTCTTAAATAAGTGACAAAATTTTAAGTAATATAGAACTTAACATATTGGAGGATTATATGGACAACATAAAAGCGATATTTTTAGATATGGATGGTACAATTTTACATGAAGATAATAGAGCATCTGAATATACTAGAGACGTCATTAATTCACTAAGAGATAATGAATTCAAAGTATTCTTAGCGACTGGGCGTTCATATTCTGAAATTCATCAACTAGTACCAGAAGGTTTTTTAGTTGATGGTATTATAAGTTCCAACGGTACAACTGGTGAAGTTAATGATAAAAATATATTTAAGCATAGTATGTCTTTAGATTCTGTGAATCAAATTGTGAAATTAGCACAACAACATCACATTTATTATGAAGTATTCCCATTTGGTGAACAACGCCTAGTATTAAAAGAAGATCAATCTTGGATGAGTGAAATGGTGAGTGGCAGTGAAACGCCTCCTAATAATGTAGGACAAAGCGAATGGGCATCAAGACGAGAAGCCATAAAAGATAAAATTCAATGGGTAGATCAATTTCCTGAAAAGGATTATTCAAAAATATATCTATTTAATACAAACTTAGATAAAATTAGTCGTTTTCGTGATGAACTTCAACAAAATAAAGTATTACTAAATATTAGTGTATCTAACTCTTCACGTTATAACGCTGAAACAATGGCTTATAATACTGATAAAGGTACAGGTATCAAAGAAATGATTGAATACTTTAATATTAAACAAGAAGAAACACTTGTGATAGGTGACAGTGATAACGATAGAGCTATGTTTGAATTTGGACATTATACAGTTGCAATGAAAAATGCTCGTACAGAAATTCAATCATTAACAGACGATGTAACTGAATATACTAATGAAGAAGATGGCGCAGCCAAATACTTAAAAAAACATTTTCTAAGTTAAGATATTGATTGAAATAGATATAATAAAAAGGTCGAAGTACAATTTTAAATATTTGTACTTCGACCTTTATTATTAATTATTTATTATTAGGATTATTTTTATCAATTGTATCTTTAGCTGTTTCTTCTAAATTATCTTTATGAGATGTTGTAGAATTTGATAAATCATCTTTGTGTTGAGTAGCTTTATCGTTTAATTCTTTTTTAGAATCTTGAGTAGTAGATTTTGCGTTATCTTTTAAATCAGATGAATGTTGATCAACTTTATCTTTAGTTGTATCTTGTAAATCTTGTGTTTTTGTAGTTTTATTATTTGTGTCTTTATTTGCAACTGCTTTATTAGCTTTATTCTTTTTAGAGTTAGTTGTAACTTTTTCGCCACGGCGAATAAAGTATTGAACGATACCCATAAGTAAAGCATAGTAGATAAATAGTGTTACTAAAATAACAATGATTTGAAGTGTTACTAATAAGATTTGAGCAACAGTTTGTGACATACTACCAGTTGCCATTTGTACTAACGTTACTAGTACACGAGTAATAATTGTTATTAGTAAATTAATTAATAAAATACCAATAAAGAATTTCAACCATGTTTTATGACCATTCTTAATTGCTTTAAATCCATCTTTAACACTTGTCATAGCAGATTGTTTTGGATTTTCAGTATATGCTGCAGTGTAATTAATGATTAAAACAAAGAAGAACCAATAAAAGATAGATGTGATAAATCCAACGATTAATGTTACAGCAATTTGGAATGTTAAATATGCTGGCATTGGATTATCCATTTTGCTTAAAGGACCTTGTAAAGCACTAACTAATGGTGAAAGTGCCAAGTTTAATAATTTATTTACAAAATATAAAATGACTGACATGATAACAATCATTAATATTGTAATTAATGCTAGTAATAAACTTTTAGCATAGTGACCTTTTTTAAAGGCGATAAATAAATCAGAGAATTTAACTTTATCTTTTCTGATAGCTCTAGAAATAACATTTATAGCACCAGCTAATAACTGATAACCTAAAAATATAAATAATAAGATGACTAATACAGCTACACCAATAATTGGAATAAGTAATGGTCCTGCTGGTTGACCGAATTGCATCATCATTTGTAATTGCATCATTTGTTGGCCAATCATAGCCATTGCAACTCTACCGACTAAGAAAATGACGATAAAGCTTATTAATGTAAATAATATTGCTTTAAGATTCTGGGGTTTAGCATTCTTAAATGCTAAGTTATAATATTTAAACAAATTTTAAGCACTCCTTTTCGTTAATATAAATACAATATCAAAAATTTGGACTTTTTCAAATTAATATCTAACATAATAGGGTATTAAGTGTTAAAATGTTCTAATGAATTTAATATGAAAGGAGATATCATCATGAAATTTGCAATTATAACTGATGTACATGGTAACTTTGATGCATTAGAAACTGTATTAGATGATATTGATAGTAGAGAAGATATTGAAAAAATTTATAATCTTGGAGATAATATCGGAATCGGACATGAAACAAACAAAGTATTAGACCATATTTTCGATCGCGATGATATGGAAATGATTGCAGGTAATCATGATGAAGCTATTATGTCGGTTGTAAACGGCACTCCTTATCCGGAAGATTTAAAAGATAAGTTTTACGAACATCATCAATGGATTGCTAGCCATTTAGATGAAGAATATTATGAAGAATTAAATCAATTACCTCGATTTATCGAAAAAGAAATTTGCGGTAAAAAAGTGTTATTTATACACTATGAGATTGAAAATGATAAATTATCTTCTCCTATAGATGAAGTACCTTTTAGTCCTATAGTCAAAGATGATGAACAAGAAATGACACAATTATTTGCAGATAAAGATGCAGATTTAATTATTTTTGGTCATAATCACAGATTGCATATGTTTGACGATAAAAATAAAATGTATTTTAATCCAGGTTCTGTTGGATTAAATAACGGTTCAAATGCTGTTTATGGTATTGTTACTATTACAGAAACTGATATTTCAATTGAAAGAGTTAAAGTTGCATTTGATAATGAAGAATTTTTAGAGGGATTTGAAGCTAAACAAGTACCTGCTAGAGATTTTATATTTGATAAATTTATATAAAATAGAAGTTGCCTCTCCACAAGTTAATTTAAAGCTTGGAGAGGCAATTTTTTTATTTAATGATGATGTTCTTGTCCATGAATGCCTGAACATAATGTCGCGTCATCGTGATCATGATTTGCTGTTTCAAGTTGAATCGTCATATGTTGGATATTTAAATGCAATAAGTCATGTTCAATTTGCTTAAGTAGTTGTTCTCCTTCTTTGATAGTTAACGTATCAGCAACAACTGCATGACAACTTAAGGCATTTAAATCATTAGAAATAGTCCAAACATGATAATCATGCACACTTTGGATAGCGCTATGATTTGTTAGCAACTGTATAATTGCATCTAAATCAACATCGCTAGGTGTTCCTTCCATTAAAATGTTGATTGAAGATTTAGCTATACCATATGCACTTTTTAAAATAATGATGGACACTAAAATACTAGCGATAGGGTCAGCGATAGTCCAACCTAATGTCCAAATCAAAATGGCTGCTACAATCGCACCGATAGAGCCAAATAAGTCACCAAGTACATGTAAAAAAGCGCCTCTCATATTAAGGTTATGTGACGTGTCACCGCTTTTAAACATTAAAATTGCAACTGCAACATTAACGATTAAACCAATTAAACTAATAATAAACATTTCTTTCGATTGTACTTCAGGTGGTGCGAAAAATCGTTTGATTGCTTCTATCACTATTAAAATACTAATGACAAACAACGTCACGCCATTAAAAAGTGCTGCTAATACTTCAAAACGTTTATAGCCATAAGTCTTAGATGTAGTTGCATGTTTTTCTGCATAGATAAATGCGATTAATGCTACAAAAAGTGATAAAGAGTCACTAAACATATGAAAACCATCGGACAGTAATGCAAGACTATTAGCTAAAAAACCACCAATGATTTCTACTAACATAAATAGTCCGATAATAAGAAACGAGATAAATAGAACTTTTTTATTATTTGTGTGTACATGACCATGAGAATGATCATGATGATGTTGTGTTGTCATATTATTTTTCACCTTCTATTGGATGACTCGCATGATGAATAGCTTGCTTTAATAGGGTAGAGACATGTTGATCATCTAAAGAATAAATCATACTTTGACCTTGTCGTTTAGATTTAACTAGGTTGACTGATTTTAATAATTTAAGTTGATGAGAAACATTAGATTGTGATAGGTCTAATGTGTGTGAAATATGCCCTACACTAGATTCACCAGTTGCTAACAATTCCATGATTCTAATACGATTTATATCACTTAAAGCTTTGAAAATATCAGTAACTCTTTCTAATGTTTGATGATGGAATGTTTCAAGTTTACTTTCAGTCAAACGAACACCTCTTAATATATGAATACTTGTTCATATATTAATATACAATGGTTTGAAATTAAGGTCAATAATATAATGGAAGTTTAATTGGATATTTAAGTGGTAAATGAGTTATTACAAGAAAAAAAAGGAGGACGTTGGAATGAGTATATTAGTAATTGGTGCTAACGGTGGCGTAGGTTCTAAATTAGTAGATCAATTAAAAGAAGATAATGTTGACTTTACTGCCGGTGTTAGAAAAGATAAGCAAGTGTCAGAATTAGAAAATAATGACATTAAAGCTCTAAATATTGATGTTGAAAATGATAGTATCGAAGACTTAACAAACAAATTCCAATCATTTGATAAAGTGATTTTCTCTGTTGGTTCAGGTGGAAGTACAGGTGCAGACAAAACTTTTTATGTAGATTTAGATGGTGCTGTTAAAACAATCAAAGCAAGTGAAAAAGCAGGTATCAAACATTATGTTATGGTCTCAACTTATGATTCAAGAAGAGAAGCGTTTGACGCAAGTGGGGATTTAAAACCATATACGATTGCAAAACATTATGCTGATGATTATTTAAGACATTCAGATTTAAATTATACAATTGTACATCCAGGTGGACTCAAAGATGATGCAGGAACTGGAAAAATTAAAGCGGATTTATATTTCGATAGTTATAGCACAATTCCACGTGAAGATGTTGCACGAGTTCTAAAATATGTTGTAACTTCAGATAAATTCAGTAATCAAGAATTCCAAATTTTATCTGGAGAATCAACAATTGAAGATGCTTTAAAAGCATATGAATAATTAATTATAAGTTCAAATTATAAAATGACTTAGGGGATATATTACAATCGTCTCCTAAGTTTTTTTATTTATAATAAACATGGAATATTTTTATGATTAAAATGAGGAATTTTATAACTTATCATCATTGCAAGATATTGTTATAATAACGAGAACCAATCATTTTATAATAGAATCGTTAATTAAAATATAAAGATAATATTGTCTTGTAAATATTTATCAAAATCAACATAACCATTGAATTATGAATTATGATACAATCACATGTAGTGAGTTGAAATGAGTTTATAACATTTCAAACTAAAGTAACATATACATATTATTAGAACCTATGTTAGGAGATTTTTATATCACTAACAATTGATTAACATATACAACGAGAGTAATGGAGGTGTAGTAATGCCGCTGTTTTTAAAACCTATTTTTCATGAAAAATTATGGGGTGGTAATAAATTAGAATCATTTGGGTACAATCTTCCTAGCAAACATATTGGAGAATGCTGGGGTATTTCAGCACATCCCAATGGTACCAATGAAATTACCAATGGTCTTTATGCAGGCCAAACATTAGATAAAGTATGGGCAGAGCATCGAGAATTATTCGGTGAATTTCCAAGTAAAGATTTTCCATTGCTCGCAAAGATAGTAGATGCTGAATCGCCTTTATCTATTCACGTACATCCAGATGATTCATATGCTTATGAACATGAAAATGGCCAATATGGTAAATCAGAGTTTTGGTACATTATTGATGCGGAAGAAGGCTCTGAAATTGTTTTAGGGACGACTGCAGAATCTAGAGAAGTTTTTCAACAACAACTAGAACAAGGAACATTTGAAAATGATTTAAAGAAAGTAACAGTTAAGCCTGGCGAATTTTATTTTGTACCAGCTGGAACACTTCATAGTATAGGATCAGGAATTATCGCATATGAAGTGATGCAATCATCCGATATATCCTATCGTATTTATGATTATAAAAGAGCCAAGCATACAGGCGAGTCTAGAGAGTTAAATATACAAAAAGCTTTAGATGTGATGGAATTTAATAGTGATTTACCTAATATTATTCCAGAAAAAGAAATTATAGAAAGTCACCAATGTACGCATATTGTATCTAATGATTTCTTTACTATAGTAAAATGGGAAATTTCTGGCACATTAAATTATATGAAACCACGTGAATTTTGCTTAGTTTCAGTAATTGAAGGCGAAGGTAAACTTATTACAGATGGTGAAGTATTTAATATACAAAAAGGAAGTCATTTTGTATTAACTTCAGAAGATCTCGATAATATATTTGAAGGAGATTTTTCTTTAATTATTAGTTATATATAAACTTATATATTTAATACAAAGGATGTTCATAATTATGAAACAATTTTTATATATTTCTTTATTATGTGGTGTCATTTCAGGTGCAGGTGTGTTTTTTAATATGCCACATTATCCATCATTTATAATACCGAGAATAGTTGCTATTGTGGGAGTTATTAGTGCTATTCTTACAATTCGAGACAAAGAAAGTAGTTTTATGCTATCAATAGGCGGCATAATGATTAATTTGTTACCATTATTAGGCTCATTCCTACCTACACATTAAATAGCATAATAATTTTTATTGATAGTATACACATGCGCAGACTAATGATAAGTGTCATTGGTCTGTTTTTTAATAAAATATGTGAAAATAGTTGTAGTAGCATCGTTTTGTTAGATATAATAAGGTAATTACAAAAACTTATTTTACATATAATAAGGTGAGGAGATTCGTGATGACAGAAGAAATTAATTACTTTTGGTTAAATTGTGGTTATAATAGGTGGAATCATAATGAACCTTTAGTAGGTCAAACGACATTATTTGAATCAGGTGCGCAATTTAATCCAACTCAAGGATATAGAGCATTTAAAAAAGCTAAAGCTGGAGACCAAGTCATTTTTTATCAAGTTCAAACTGATACAGGGCTACTTGGTTTTGGTGAAATCATTAGTGTCCAAGCTGGCGCCCAAAATAAAATTAGAGTTGAATTTCGTTTTAATGAAGTACTAAAACCTTTAACAACTGATTATTTAAAACGAAGCGAAGCGTTAGATTTTCGTATGAGTAATATGAAAGAAACGTTATTTAATCAAATTAGAAAAGAAGAATTTGATTTAATCATTCAACTTGGAAAAGGCGAAACAAAAATACCGCGTTATTTCTTTATGTCTGAAACTGAAGATTTTGAACCTGGTAAAAATTATACTATTTTTACTCATACATATAATGGCATTAAAAGAAATGGATATCATTTTTACACACAATTAGAAGTTGGAGATAATGTAATTATTTACAATAAATACCAAAACCAATCTGTTATAGGTATTGGTGAGGTTTCTAGACACATACATGAAAAGCCACCAATTCCTGGTAGAACTAATAGTACGGCAATTGAAATCATGTTTGGTAAACATATTACGCCAATTTCATTGAGTTATTTAAATAAACACCCTAAACTTAAAAACTTATATTTTCTTCAAGAAAATGCAAAACAAGCTATTGCAAGTATGTCACAAGTACAATATGACGCTATTTTAGAAATGAGCGATAATAATGGTATTAAAAATCCATTTGAAACTGTAGAAAAATCTCATTTATTAGAAGAAAACCAACAAGAAAATACACTTAAACCATTTATTTTATTAGTAGTTGATAAAAAAGAAGAAGGCTTAAAAGCCGCTAATGATTTATTACAAAAAACAAATGCTAATCCTATCATTACAACAGGCCATCCGGATTTTAGTGAAGATATGCTATACGGTAAGTATTTACCTAATGAAAGTGGCGCTCTATACTATCGTGAAGGTTTTATAACTCAAAATATGCCTAAAAAAGATAAAAGTTACCTTGTTATTGATAACTTTAATAGAATCGATCCAGATATATTCCAAACATATATTAACGTACTAGAAGGTTATGAAGTAACATTGCCTAGATATAATAAAGAAGGTAATATGATTAAATGGTCTAAAGACAAAGACTCATTTTATCATTTTAACCCGAATTGGCATATTATAGGTGTCACATACGACACTTTAGAAGAAATACAAGAGAAGTATACACAACAATTCTTAAAATATACTAGAATTGTGAAGGTTAACCAAGATTAATAATAAGTTGATTTTATGAAGTCGTTCAACTATTGCCATTCAAGTTATGTAACGGTAATTAGTAGATTTTCATAAAATCAACTTATTTTTTGTATATGAAAGGCTTAATTTGGTTTATAAATTTTCAAATAGGAAAAATGAATAATGAGAAAGTAAGGAGTGGTGTTTAATATGGCAATTATTTATTATGATGGCAATTGTGTATATTGTTATAACTATGCAATATGGCTAATCCAAAATGGATTATCACATAAATACGAATTTGCTACTTTAGAAGGTGACTATGGTCAAAAATTATTTGATAAACATCCAGAAGCAAAAAATAGAAATAGTGTGATAGTTCTAGATGGTGATCATTTGGAATATCAATCAACAGCAATAGCATCATTAATTACATCTCTACCAAATCAGTATAAATTGTTAGGTGTACTATTGCGTATTATTCCTAAACCAATTAGGAATTTCGGTTATCAATTATTTGCAAATAATAGAGATAAAATGTGGAAGACACATTGGCATAAACCAAATGATTATGAGGCATCATTCTTTTTAGATAATAATCAAAAGATTAAATTAGTTAATTCTCAATTATAAACGACTAATTGAGAATGAAAATATTAGTTAAATTAAAAATAAATGTATTTTCAGTTTTTAAATATGTTTTATTGGGGTAATATAAATGTGAAAGGTTTATGAACTAGATTAGAATTATTATAAATTAAAGTGTCATATTCCTTTACAGATTATAATAATTCTAATATAATGTATGTATAATCAATAAAACGATAACTCAAAGGAGCGTATATTAATATGGCAAATAATCAAGAAGTAGTAAAAGAATTAAATCAACAAGTTGCAAACTGGACTGTAGCGTATACTAAACTTCACAATTTCCATTGGTATGTAAAAGGACCTAACTTCTTCTCATTACATGTTAAATTTGAAGAACTATATAATGAAGCAGCACAATATGTTGACGATTTAGCAGAACGTATTTTAGCAGTAGGCGGTAACCCTGTTGGTACTATGAAAGAAAGTTTAGATATGTCAATTATTGATGAAGCAGGAAAAGGTTATGCTGCTGAACAAATGGTAGAAGAATTATCTAAAGACTTCACAAACATTTCTAATCAATTAGAAAAAGCTATAAAAGTTGCTGGTGAAGCTGGTGACGATGTTTCTGAAGATATGTTTATCGGTATGCAAACTTCAGTAGATAAACATAATTGGATGTTACAATCTTACCTTGGTAAATAATGACGATTAAGAAAAGCATGGTTTGACGATGAACCATGCTTTTTAATATTAAACTAATAATAGTAATATTCTTGAGGTTATAAAAAGAGATTAAGTGTTATCTATGAAAGACATCACTTAATCTCTATTTTTTTATGTTTTAATTATTCGGCAATTTCAAGTGCTATTTCCATCATTTGAGTAAATGAAGTTTGACGTTCTTCAGCTGTTGTAGCTTCATCTCTTAAAATGTGGTCACTAACAGTAAATACGCCTAATGCTTTTTTGCCAGCATGAATAGCATTTAAATATAAACCTGCTGATTCCATTTCAATACCTAAAATGCCCATTTTCTTCCATGCATCATTAAATTTATCATCTGCATTATAGAATGTGTCTGATGATAATACGTTACCAACATGTGATACAGCACCAATTTTGTCAGCTGCTTGTTTGGCTTTAGTAACTAAATCAAAGTCAGCAATCGGCGCAAAATGACCTGGAATGTGATACTGATCTACATAATTTGAGTTAGTTGAAGCGGCTTGTGCAATGATGACATCATATAAATTAACGTTTTCTTGCAAGGCACCACATGAACCTACACGAATGATTGTTTCAACATCAAAGAAATTGAATAATTCATAAGAATAAATTCCAATGCTAGGAATACCCATACCAGAACCCATTACTGAAATTTCTTTTCCTTTATAAGTTCCTGTGTATCCAAACATATTACGTACTTCATTAAATTGTTCAACATTTTCTAAAAAGTTATCTGCAATATATTTTGCACGAAGAGGATCTCCGGGCATTAATACAGTTTTAGCGATTTTTACTCCATTTGGTTGAATATGAGGTGTACCATTTGTCATTTGTCATCTTCTCCTTAATTACTTAATCATATTTAAGATAACATTTGTTTAATTTTTTTGCTAATTTTTGTACTATATATATGAAGGGTATGTTTATTGAATACATTCGCTTAACATAGAAAAATATAGAGTTTGTATTCAATGTAAATAAGTGAGGAGGACCTTTTAATGAATTATGCAAAATTTATAGATCACACACAATTAAAGCCTGAATCAACACGTGAACAAATTGATAAAATTATTAATGAAGCAAAAGAATATGGCTTCAAATCGATTTGTGTAAATCCAACACATGTTAAGTATTCAGCTGAACAATTAAAAGGAACTGACGTACTCGTTTGTACGGTAATTGGCTTTCCACTTGGTGCATCAACTAAAGAAGTAAAAGCGTTTGAAACTAAAAATGCCATTGAAAATGGTGCTTCTGAAATAGACATGGTTATTAATATTGGTGCATTAAAAGATTGTCGATTAGATGAAGTAAAGGATGATATTGAAAGTGTTGTAAAAGCATCAAATGGTAAAACAGTAAAAGTCATAATTGAAACTGTATTATTAACTGATGAAGAAAAAGTAACAGCTTGCAAAATTGCAAAAGAAGCTGGTGCAGACTTTGTAAAAACATCTACTGGTTTTGCTGGTGGAGGCGCTACAGCTTCTGATGTTAAATTAATGAAAGATACTGTAGGAGAAGCATTAGAAGTAAAAGCATCTGGTGGTGTTCGAAATTTAGAAGATTTTAATAATATGCTAGAAGTTGGTGCTACACGTATTGGAGCTAGTGCTGGTGTACAAATTATCCAAGGCTTAGAGTCTGATTCAAACTATTAAATCATTTCAGCAAAGTAAATCATATTAAATCAAGAAACAACCATCTAAAAGGAGGCTTTGTTTATGAGAATGATAGATATAATTGAAAAGAAACGTGACGGGTATGCATTAACAAAAGAAGAAATAGACTTTTTCATTAAAGGTTATACGAATGGCGATATTCCTGATTATCAAGCATCTAGTTTGGCAATGGCTATTTTCTTCCAAGATATGACTGAAGAAGAACGTGCAAATTTAACTATGGCGATGGTAAATTCAGGCGATGTCATTGATTTATCAAATATTGATGGAATTAAAGTAGATAAGCATTCAACAGGTGGTGTTGGTGATACTACTACACTAGTATTAGCTCCTTTAGTGGTTTCAGTAGGTGTACCAGTCGCGAAAATGAGTGGACGAGGATTAGGACATACTGGTGGTACAATTGATAAACTTGAATCAGCAAAAGGTTTCCATGTTGAATTATCAGAAGATGAATTTGTTAAACTTGTTAATGAAAACCAAGTAGCCGTTATGGGACAATCTGGTAATTTGACTCCTGCAGATAAAAAATTATATGCATTAAGAGATGTTACAGGAACAGTCAACTCTATTCCTTTAATAGCATCTTCTATAATGAGTAAGAAAATTGCGGCTGGTGCCGATGCAATTGTTTTAGATGTTAAAACTGGTAGCGGCGCATTTATGAAAACGATTGAAGATGCAGAAACTTTAGCCCATGCTATGGTACGAATTGGAAATAATGTAGGTAGAAATACGATGGCAATTATTTCAGACATGAGCCAGCCACTGGGTAATGCTATTGGTAATGGTTTAGAATTAAAAGAAGCTATTGAAACATTAAAAGGTCAAGGTCCAGATGACTTAACGGAATTAGTACTTACTCTAGGATCACAAATGGTAGTACTTGCTAAACAAGCATCAACACTTGATGAAGCACGTGAATATCTAACACAATCTATTGAATCCGGTAAAGCATTGGAAAAATTTAAATCATTTATTAGTAATCAGGGTGGCGATGCTTCTATTGTCGATCATCCAGAAAATCTTGCTAATGCAAAATTTAAAATTGATTACGCTGTAAAACAAGATGGCTATATAACAGAAATGATTGCAAATGAGATAGGTGTTGCATCAATGATGTTAGGTGCCGGTAGACAGACTAAAGAAGATGTGATTGATTTAAGTGTTGGCATAGTATTAAATAA
Source organism: Staphylococcus sp. 8AQ (assembly GCF_902506595.1). NCBI lineage: Bacteria > Bacillati > Bacillota > Bacilli > Caryophanales > Staphylococcaceae > Staphylococcus > Staphylococcus sp. 8AQ. The sequence goes on along the minus strand of NZ_LR733871.1, from coordinate 1,522,208 downwards.
AAAAGTTGGCGACAAAGTCAAAGCCGGTGAATCTATATTGACGATTCATAGTAATAAAGAAAATATTGATGATATATTTGATAAATTGAATGAAAGTATTAGAATTGATAGTGAAAGTCATACACCAACATTAATTCAAAAAATAATTACGGAGTAGGAGATGTAAATAATGACTACACCATTTAAAAGGGTTCATCTTATTGTAATGGACTCGGTAGGTATAGGAGAAGGACCTGACGCTGCAGCATTTAATGATGAAGGCTCACACACTTTAAAACATACACTTGAAGGATTTAATCAGTCATTACCTAACTTAGAAAAATTAGGTCTTGGCAATATTGATTCTTTACCAGTTGTCTCTAAAGTTGACCAACCACAAGCTTTTTACACAAAGTTAAGTGAAGCATCAGTTGGAAAAGATACAATGACTGGTCATTGGGAAATTATGGGATTAAATATTATGCAACCATTTAAAGTATATCCTAATGGATTTCCAGATGAATTAGTTGAAGAAATAGAAAGAATGACTGGTCGTAAGGTTGTTGCCAATAGACCCGCTTCAGGTACACAAATCATTGATGAGTGGGGAGAACACCAAATGAAAACTGGCGATTTAATCGTCTATACTAGTGCAGACCCAGTACTTCAAATTGCTGCACATGAAGATATTATCCCACTTGAAGAACTATACGATATTTGTGAAAAGGTTAGAGAATTAACAAAAGATCCTAAATATTTAATCGGTAGAATTATAGCACGTCCATATGTTGGTGAACCAGGTAACTTTACACGTACCTCTAATCGACATGACTATGCATTAAAACCATTTGGTAAAACTGTTATGAATTCATTGAAAGAAAACAATTACGATGTTATCGCTATCGGTAAAATTAATGATATTTATGATGGTGAAGGCGTTACAGAAGCTATTCGTACTAAAAGTAATATGGACGGTATGGATCAATTAATAAATGTAGTTAAAAAAGATTTCAATGGTATAAGCTTTTTAAATTTAGTTGACTTTGATGCGCTTTATGGACATCGACGCGATAAACCAGGTTATGCTCAAGCGATTAAAGACTTCGACGAAAGATTACCTGAACTCATCGAAAATTTAAATGAAGATGATTTAGTTATTATAACAGCAGATCATGGTAATGACCCAACAGCAGACGGCACAGACCATACGAGAGAATATATACCAGTATTAATGTTTAGTCCAAAAATTAAGGACTATCATGAATTACCAGGTGATACAACATTTAGCTCAATTGGGGCTACAATTGCAGATAATTTCAACGTAGAATTACCCGAATATGGAAAAAGTTATTTAAAAGAAATGGGAGTGGAACACGAATGAAATTATTAAGATGGACTTTAGGTTTAGTATTTGGATCAGCAGGTGTACTACATTTTACACATGAAAGAAATTTTAGAACGATTGTTCCTGATTATTTACCATTACAAAAGACAGCGGTTCTTGTCACTGGTGTATTTGAAATATTCTTTGGTGTAGCTTTATTAATTAAACGCCCAGCAAGTTGGTTGAAAAAAGGTATTAATTTATTCCTATTAGCAGTTTTACCAGCTAATGTTTATATGGCTAGAAAGAAATTACCACTAGGAGATAAACAAGTACCAGCATGGGCTTTATGGTTAAGACTACCTCTACAATTCGTTATTATGGGGTTAGTTAAAAAATTATAATAATAGCAATATGTAAAAAAAGACGTTATCCATTTTAGGATAACGTCTTTTTTTTATGATTAAGTTTATTATTTACCTTCTCCAAATACATCATGCCATTGGTCACGTTTATCTAAGAATGCTTGTGCAATTTCTTTTGCACCTTCAAGTGAATGGCTTGCAGCCCAACCACATTGAACTTCATTACATGCAGGAACTTCAGTTGCATTTAAAACATCGTTTAATGTTTTTTCAACTATGTTTAATACATCATCATAATCATCGTGATTAATGAATGATACATAGAAACCAGTTTGACAACCCATTGGACTTAAATCAACAACTTTATCTGTATGATTTCTAATATTTTCAGCCATTAAATGTTCTAAAGAATGTAATCCAGGCATTTCCATATGATCTTTATTTGGTTGTTTGAAGCGAATATCATATTTATTAATTTTATCGCCATTTAAGCCTTCCATAGTACCTGCTAATCTAATAAATGGTGCTACCACTTTAGTGTGATCTAAATTGAAACTTTCTACGTTCATTTTTGCCATTATATTACCCTCCTTGAATATACGTACAAACTCATTTAATGAATAACTAAATTGTAACAATACTATTTTGTTTTTACAATTTTAAGATAAGAATGATTAATGGTTAAATTACAAGTTTGAATTGTAAGAAAATTGTGTAAACATTAATAAATGTAATGACATTTAAAAGTAAATCCGATAAAATGAGTAATAATTAATTGAACGATAAAGTTTATGGGTATCTTTAGAAAGATAGTGGATTAGTAGAATGGGAGTTTGGTAATATGAGCGAAAAGCAAAATATATTAGATTATATTGAAAATAATAAATACGAATATGTAGAAATGAGTCATCGCATACATGAAAGACCAGAACTAGGAAATGAAGAAATTTTTGCATCTAGAACATTGATTGATACATTAAAAGCAAATGGTTTTGAAATCGAAACTGATATTGCAGGACATGCTACAGGTTTTATAGCAACATATGAATCTGATAAAGAAGGACCAGTGATTGGTTTCTTAGCAGAATATGATGCATTACCCGGTTTAGGACATGCTTGCGGTCACAATATTATAGGAACTGCAAGTACATTAGGTGGTATTGCTTTAAAACAAGTTATTGATCATATAGGTGGTTCTGTAGTTGTTTTAGGTTGCCCAGCAGAAGAAGGTGGAGAGAATGGTAGTGCCAAAGCCTCTTACGTTAAAGCAGGCATAATAGATGATATTGATATTGCTTTAATGGTACATCCTGGCAACGAAACTTATAGAACGATTAATACACTTGCAGTAGATGTATTAGATGTGAAATTTTACGGAAAAAGCGCGCATGCATCTGAAAATACAGATGAAGCACTTAATGCATTAGATGCAATGATTTCTTATTTCAATGGTGTAGCGCAACTTAGACAACATATTAAAAAAAGTCAGCGTGTTCATGGTGTGATTTTAGATGGCGGTAAAGCTGCCAATATCATCCCTGACTTTACACATGCACGATTTTATACAAGAGCCACTTCAAGAAAAGAGCTAGACGTATTAACTGAAAAGGTTAAACAAATTGCACGTGGAGCTGCTATTCAAACGGGTTGCGACTATGAATTTGGTCCTATTCAAAATGGAGTGAATGAACTTATTAAATCTCCTAAATTAGATGATTTATTTGAGAAATACGCAACTGAAATGGGAGAAGCGGTCATTGATGATGATTTTGGTTATGGTTCTACAGATACTGGTAATGTCAGCCATGTAGTTCCAACAATACATCCCCATATTAAAATTGGTTCTAGAAATCTTGTAGGTCATACGCATCGTTTTAGAGAAGCGGCAGCAAGTTTACAAGGGGATCAAGCATTAATTAAAGGGGCAAAAATTATGGCATTAATGGGTTTAGAATTAATAAATGATACGTCGTTATTCAATGAAATTGTTGAAGAACATCATCATATGAAGGGACATGTGAAATAATGAGTGAAAATGTATATAGTCCAAAATTAACTTTAAGTGATTTATACCAGGATAATGTAGTATATACTTCTAGACCTTCATACATTTCTAACCCATGGCTTAAACCAGATGAACATCAGTCTAATTTTTTAACAGGGCGAGAATTACTTATTGCGAATCAGTTTCCCGTTATAGTGCATGAAGCAAGTGTAACTGATAAGCTAGAGAAATTATTTGAAGAGGTAGGAAAACGTATTCCACCAAGTATTTATAAGTTTAGTGATCAACAAACATATGAATCATTAATTAAAAAATTAGCACATGAAGAAAGAAAAAAGATATATTTTCAATATATACATGACGAAGATGTACTTGAAAAATCATACTACGCTTTAAACAAAGATGTATTTGTAGCTTTGAATAATAAAGCAAGAATACCAGAATGGACGAATGGTAAATATCTTCCTCAAAGAGAAATTATACCTATAGAGCAATTCGATGAAGCTATAGAACATTGGAATTATCCATTTGTTATTAAACCGGGAGACGATTTACCAACTGCTGGTGGATACGGAGTGATGATCTGTTATAATAATCAAGATTTAGCTAAGGCTAAAAAACGTATTAAAGATGCAACTGAAGCTACAGAACAATTAATCATTGAACAAAAAATTGAAGCTGTTCAAAATTACTGTGTTCAATTTGCTTATTCAGAAGATATAGGGATTCAATATTTAGGAACAGCTAGACAATTAACCAATGAATATGGCTTTTATAATGGTAATGAAAACGTTGAAGATGTACCACAACACGTCATTGATGCTGGTAGAGAGATTATGTCAATAGGAGTAAGTTTAGGTTTCTTCGGTGTGGCAGGGTTTGACTTGTTATTAGATGAACATAATGATGTTTACGCAATAGATTTAAACTTTAGACAAAATGGTTCTACTAGTATGTTATTACTAGCTGATGAATTAACTAATGGATACCATAAATTTTATAGTTACTTTTCTGATGGTAATAATGACCATTTCTTTAACACCATTCTTAAATACGTGAAAAAAGGTGTATTATATCCGTTATCTTATTACGATGGTGACTGGTATGGCGTCAATAAAGTCAATTCAAGATTTGGATGTATATGGCATGGTAAAGATAAAGCATATATTCAACAAATGGAAGAAGCATTTTTAAATGATTTAAAAGTTAAATAAAATAGCGACCCTTGAATTTTAAGTACAATAGCTTAATTTTCAAGGGTATTTTATAAAAAAGAAAAACTAATAATATCATTAATTAGTATAAATGATTAATCTAATCAATGAATAAGTACGGTATAGCATCATCGCTCTGTTGACTAACGAAAATGAGTCATTTAATATTTTTATTAAGTGATAAAATATAATATATGAATCGAGGGTGTAAAATGTCTTACAAAGAAGAACCATTTTTCAAAGAAATGTTAATTAATGAACATTTATATTTTGCTTCTAAAAATAAAAAAATAGTACGTTTAACGAAAAATGAACAATTATATGTAACTGTTTGGACTGATGATGAAACGGCGAAACAATATTTAAATGATAATGACATTAGTTATGATAAGATAGTGAAAATAGATTTAGACCGTTTTGTCGCATATGATTTAGATGAATTATTTGATGAAACAGATAAAGTACTCATAGATATAACTAATGAACAGAGTGGAAAACTAGTCAATATTTATGAAATTTCGAGAGAGTTAATGTCTGAACTTGATAAAATTAGAATTAAAGAATTTGTTAAAGATGTTGCTAAATATGACCATGTTTATGGTCTGACAAATAAAAGTGAAAAGAATTTTATCTTAATTGAAGATGATAGAGAAAATAAACCTCAAATTATGCCTGTATGGAGCTTGAAGAAAAGAGCGCAAAAAGTAAAAGAAGAAGATTTTGAAGAATGCGATTTAATTGAGATTGAGACAAGTGTATTTGACGACTGGCTTGATAAATTACGCGATGATGACAAAGCGGTAGGCATAGATTTAAAACCTGGTGTGATTGGTACAGTGGTATCCGCACAAAAACTATCAAATGAAATGACAACCTAATTGAATAGTATATTTGCTAAGATAAAAAGGAGTGAATTGAAATAAATAAGTTTCAATTCACTCCTTTTATGAGTTAATGATCTAATGTTAAATGTAAAGCACCTATAGCTCCAGAGAACGCACCATGCTCAATATAATAAGGTTTAAATCCTCTCAATACAGTATAATCTTCTATGACTTTACGTAATAATGGGTTGTTATTAAATGAAGATCCTATGTAAACTACATTTTCTGTTTGATGTTCTCGAGCAACAGTAATTGCCATTGTGGTAATCACTTCGCCAACAACACCAACTACAGAAGCGAGTTTATTTTCAATTGAAAAATCTTCATTCACATGATGTAAGACATTTCCAAAATTAGCTGCAGTTAAGTCGCCAGGAATAGGGGGTTCACAATCTTTATAGATATGTTTTACTTTCAAGTCTATTGAATCCCTGTCACCATTTTGAGCTAAATCTGTTAATTGTTTATAATCTGTTACTTGGCTTAATAAATAACCTAAACCTTGTATCATTCCGCCACCAGTACCGATACCGCCTACGCGTTGTTGTTGCTCACCGTCATAATAATGAAGAGACGTACCTGTTCCAACATTAGCAAAAATATATTGATTGATGTCATGTCCTTGTTCATTTAGTAGAATTCCAAGCCCTTTTGAAGCAGCATCAAACTCAACATATATTTGTGTTGGTTTGGAGATGTGTTCTGCAATAATACTTGCTTGACCTCCAGTTAAGCTTAAACTTTCAAAATCGATTTCATTTAACCATTTTATTACTTTATCAATATTGACAGTTAATTCAGTGTGATATTCACGTTGGTGTTCAGATTCTTGAACGATTTTGATTAACGTTCCACCAGCATCGATTCCTATTTTCATATTACTCCCACCTCAAATCAAAAATGCATCACCCATAATAGTATAATAAATTAAACGAAATACAAGAGTTTATTTCATATTCAACTTAAAATACAAATTTATCAAACGTATTGCATTATTTATTAAGTTGAAGTTAGGCCTATTAAATGAATTGTTTAATTAAGACAGTTATATTTAAAATGATAATTTAAGTGTAAGTAATTTCGATTAATATGAGAAATAGTATTACAATAGGGTAAAGTAATATATAATAAGTGAGTATTAAATGAATAGGGGATTGACTTATGACTACAAAAAAGCAATTTGAAGATATTACAATTCAAGTTTTTGAAGAGCGATACCGTGAAGATATATTAAATTTTGAATTGAGCGAAAGACAACAAATATATTCTTCATTGCCTAAATCAGTATTAGAAGAGGCACTTAATGATGAAGACCGAGTTGCTAATATAGCTAAAAATAGCGAAGGGGAAGTTGTCGGTTTCTTTGTTTTACATCAATATTATCAACATGAAGGCTATGATACGCCAGAAAATGTCGTCTATGTTCGATCATTATCAGTAAATGAGCGTTATCAAGGGCATGGCTACGGTACTAAAATGATGATGTATCTACCTCAGTATGTCCAAACACTATTCCCAGATTTTAACCACTTATATTTAGTGGTCGATGCTGAAAATCAATCTGCTTGGAATGTATATGAACGTGCAGGTTTTATGCATGCAGCTACTAAAGAGGAAGGGCCAATTGGAAAAGAACGATTATATTATTTGGACTTGGATTCTAAACATGTATCCTCTTTGAAACTAGAAGAAAATGAGTCTTCAGAAGAGGCGAATATTCATTTAATCAACTTACTTAAAGATGGTGAAAAAGTTGGTTTCATAGGTATTGAACAAGTTGAAGACCGTATGCGTATTTCAGGCATTGAAGTAAATAAGACACATCGAAATGAAGGAATTGCTGAAAGCGCGTTAAGACAATTACCAACCTATATACGTAAACATTTTGATAATATTAAAGTATTATCCATTACACTATATGGAGAAAATAACGAATTAAGTCCATTATGTATTAATAGTAATTTTGTAGAAGTAGAACAAGCAGAAGATTATATTTTATTTGAAAAGTATATAAATTATTAACAGAGATTGCGTAAACACCGATTGTCATTTATAATTTATTTTTGTTACTATTAATTAATGAAATTTGACCAACTTATTTAAGATGAAAATCCTTTGAAAGGAAGTATTTTATAATGAAAATTAAAGATTACACAAAAGAAATGGTAGATGAGAAATCATTTATTGATATGGCTTATACGCTTTTAAATGAAAAAGGCGACACAATGAATTTATACGATATTATCGATAAATTTAGAGAATTAGGTAATTATGAATACGATGAAATCGAGAATCGTGTAGTACAATTCTATACTGATTTAAATACAGATGGTCGATTTTTAAATGTTGGTGAAAACCAATGGGGTATTCGTGATTGGTACTCAGTAGATGATATTGAAGAAAAAATCGCGCCAACTATTCAAAAATTTGATATTCTTGATGATGACGATGAAGAAGATAAAAACCTTAAATTATTAGGTGAAGATGAAGCGGATGACGATGATGATATTCCAGCAGTCACAGATGATCAAGAAACATTAAATGATCCTGAAGATGAACAAGTTGAAGATGATATTAATGAAAATGATATTGTCATTGACGAAGAAGATGAAGACGAAGATGACTTCGACGATGAGGAAGATGACGAAGAATATCAAAGTTAAATTTCTAATTGACTTTTATCCTAAAAATGATAGAATTTTATTTGGGCTCCTTTAAATAGGACACGTGTATAAATGTAATACGCTCCCCTTACTGATATGTGAGAGGGAGCTTTTTTTATTTTTAATTAAACAAGATTCCAATGAGGTAATTAATATTGTAGAATAAGTATTATTTAAAACGAATGATTAAATAGACTATGATATAAAACGAATCAAAGTAAATCGCACGTACACATCGTTCCTCATAAACTAAATACATACTTAATTTAAATGCTTTATTAAAAATTCAGGAGGTCAAATTATGACAAAGTTTATATTTGTAACAGGTGGCGTAGTTTCGTCTTTAGGTAAAGGAATTACTGCTGCATCATTAGGTAGATTATTAAAAGATAGAGGTCTTGAAGTTACGATTCAAAAATTTGATCCATACTTAAACGTTGATCCAGGTACTATGAGTCCATATCAACATGGTGAAGTATTCGTTACAGATGACGGTGCTGAAACAGATTTAGACTTAGGTCACTATGAACGTTTTATTGATATTAATTTAAATAAATATTCAAACGTAACTGCTGGTAAAGTATATTCTCACGTGCTGAAAAAAGAACGTCGCGGTGATTATTTAGGTGGAACAGTGCAAGTTATTCCACACATTACAAATGAAATTAAAGAACGTTTATTATTAGCTGGAGAAAGTACAAATGCAGATGTAGTTATCACTGAAATTGGTGGTACAACAGGTGATATTGAGTCTCTTCCATTTTTAGAAGCAATTCGTCAAATTAGAAGCGACTTAGGTAGAGAAAATGTTATGTATGTACATTGTACATTATTACCATATATTAAAGCTGCCGGTGAAATGAAAACAAAACCAACACAACATAGTGTTAAAGAATTGCGTGGTTTAGGTATTCAACCAGACTTAATTGTAGTTCGTTCAGAATATGAAATGACTCAAGATTTAAAAGATAAAATTGCATTATTCTGTGATATTAATAAAGAAAGCGTTATTGAGTGTCGTGACGCAGACTCACTTTATGAAATCCCGTTACAATTGAGTAAACAAGATATGGATGACATTGTCATCAAACGTTTACAATTAAATGCTAAATATGAAACTCAATTAGATGAATGGCAGCATTTACTTGATACTGTAAATAGCTTAGATGGTAAAATTACTATCGGTTTAGTAGGTAAATACGTAAGCTTGCAAGATGCTTATTTATCAGTCGTTGAATCACTTAAACATGCAGGCTATCCTTTCAAAAAAGATGTCGTTGTTAAATGGATTGATTCAAGTCTTGTAACAGATGATAATGTTGAGAGTTATTTATCAGATGTAGACGGTATCTTAGTACCAGGTGGATTTGGTTTCCGTGCAAGTGAAGGTAAAATTTCAGCTATTAAATATGCACGTGAAAACAATGTTCCTTATTTTGGTATTTGTTTAGGTATGCAGTTAGCTACAGTAGAATTTGCACGTAATGTATTAGGTTTAGAAGGTGCACATTCAGCAGAGTTAGATCCAAGTACACCACATCCAATCATCGATTTATTACCAGAACAAAAAGATATTGAAGATTTAGGTGGCACATTAAGATTAGGTTTATATCCATGTGCAATTAAAGATGGTACGTTAGCACATTCTATTTACAATGAAAATAATATTGAAGAAAGACATCGTCATAGATACGAATTTAACAATAATTATAGAGAACAATTAGAAGCTAATGGCATGGTATTCTCAGGTACTAGTCCAGATGGTAGATTAATAGAAATGGTAGAAATTCCTGAAAAAGATTTCTTTATTGCTTGTCAATTCCATCCAGAATTCTTATCAAGACCTAACAGACCTCAACCAATATTTAAAGCTTTTGTTGAAGCATCATTAAAACATCAACAAAAATAATACGAAAAACACGCCAGGACATAAATCTCAAAATAAAAGCACTAAGATGATTTATTTTAATCATCTTAGTGCTTTCTTTATACCCAATACTTCGTATTGTATGGCTTCGCATTCCGAGGGTACAGTTTCAGCCAGAAATACTACACAGATAAATCTGTGAGAATTTGTAAGGTCTTCAACTAGTACTGTTCCCTCAGGAGTCTTGCCATAAATACTACGTATTTATAAGTAACTTTACATTTAAAATACTAAAAAAGTAATTTCTATATTATTTCAATAGAAATTACCTTTTTTCACTTGTCGAAGAATTTTATGTTCAGCGTTTTTTTGATAAATATTTTATAATTCTAAATCACGTGTCATTTCGATCATTTGTGTATAAATGTCGTAATAAATGTAGTTAAACGCGATAGGGTGAGGTTGAACAATTTTATCGTAGTCTTCAGTGTAAACGATAGGTCTTGGGGTAGATAAATTGATGAAATGCATTAAATGCTCTGGAAAGTCATCACTTTTTGGGCGATTACATATAAGGACAAAATCAACATCTAAATCAATTAATTGTTGAACATCTTTTTCAACGTCATCGTTGTATGTAGGAGAAAATAAAAATACTCTATCAGTCGTATCTAAATCATTCATATGTTTTAAATCTGCTAATGCACGACTGGATTTTAATTTTTCATTACTATTCAATATAAAGTCTTCGTAAAATTTTAAATCTTCATATCCTTTAATATATACATGACCTTCGCCACCAATAGCTTGGACTAAGCATTGAGCTCCCATTTGTATATCTAAAGACTGTTTTTCGATCCTATCGAAGATGCCAATTAATTGTGTATTGAGTATTTTTGACATAATTAACCTCCATTCTATTCATTAAAATATTTTAAATAAACGTCTCATTGAATGCAATGATTAAAAATAATTTTAATTGTATACGTTTGCAAAATGAGATGTAGTAAGGATTGTGAAAATTGTAAATTTTAAATCATCTATTCGAATGCAATTAAGGATTAAGTTTGTTATAATGAGTTTGAAAAATACGTGCATAAGCACTCAAGGAGGAACTATAATGCCTTTAGTTTCAATGAAAGAAATGTTAATCGATGCAAAAGAAAATGGTTATGCAGTTGGTCAATACAACTTAAATAACCTAGAATTCACTCAAGCAATTTTAGAAGCTTCACAAGAAGAAAATGCACCAGTTATTTTAGGTGTATCTGAAGGTGCTGCTCGTTACATGAGCGGATTCTACACTGTAGTTAAAATGGTAGAAGGATTAATGCATGACTTAAACATCACAGTACCAGTTGCAATCCATTTAGACCACGGTTCAAGCTTTGAAAAATGTAAAGAAGCTATCGACGCTGGATTCACTTCAGTTATGATTGACGCTTCACATAGTGCATTCGAAGAAAATATCGAAATCACTTCTAAAGTGGTTGAATATGCTCACGAAAGAGGCGTATCAGTAGAAGCTGAATTAGGTACTGTTGGAGGACAAGAAGACGATGTAGTAGCTGACGGTGTTATCTACGCAGACCCTAAAGAATGTCAAGAACTAGTTGAAAAAACTGGAATTGATACTTTAGCACCTGCTTTAGGTTCAGTTCACGGTCCATATAAAGGCGAACCTAAATTAGGATTCAAAGAAATGGAAGAAATTGGTGCATCAACTGGATTACCATTAGTATTACATGGTGGTACTGGTATCCCAACTAAAGACATTCAAAAAGCAATTCCTTACGGTACAGCTAAAATTAACGTAAACACTGAAAACCAAATTGCTTCAGCAAAAGCTGTTCGCGATGTATTAAACAATGATTCTGAAGTTTACGACCCACGTAAATATTTAGGACCTGCTCGTGAAGCTATTAAAGCAACAGTTAAAGGTAAAATTAAAGAATTCGGTACTTCAAACCGTGCTAAATAATTAATATCAATGAACAAGCCATTAAACTTAGGTTTAATGGCTTGTTTTTTATGCTATAATTATTACGTATTTTATAAGGCAAACGTCATTTTTAAATAAAAACAAGTAAATCGCATGAGGTAAAAGTAAATAACATTTTAATCATATTCAATGGTGTATATTGAATAAAATGGCTATGATGTTTTAATATTTATGAACTATTTTACAAATAAAGTAAAACTATTTTATAATGCAAATAATGTGAAATTTTAATAAACGATAGAAACAAAGGAGATAAAAATATGGCTCAAGAAGTAATCAAAATTAGAGGTGGAAAGAAGCTTAATGGTGAAGTAGAGATAAGTGGTGCGAAAAATAGTGCAGTAGCAATTATTCCGGCTACTTTATTAGCTCAAGGGCAAGTAAATTTAGATGGATTACCACAAATCTCTGATGTAGAAACACTTGTAAGCTTGCTAGAAGATTTAAATATTAAAACTAAATTAAATGGTAAAAAATTAGATATTGATACCACTGAAATAGAAAACGCGCCACTTCCAAATAACAAAGTTGAATCTTTAAGAGCTTCATATTATATGATGGGTGCGATGCTCGGTCGTTTTAAAAAATGCGTTATTGGTCTTCCGGGTGGATGTCCTTTAGGTCCCCGTCCAATTGATCAGCATATAAAAGGATTTAAAGCTTTAGGTGCTGAAATAGATGAATCAAGTAATACATCAATGAAAATTGAAGCTAAACAATTAAAAGGTGCAAATATCTTTTTAGATATGGTAAGTGTTGGTGCCACTATTAATATTATGCTAGCTGCAGTACATGCAGAGGGGCAAACGGTTATAGAAAATGCAGCAAAAGAACCAGAAGTAGTGGATGTAGCTAACTTCTTGATTAGTATGGGAGCACAAATTAAAGGAGCAGGTACAACAACAATTAAAATAACTGGTGTTGATACATTACATGGTACTGAATATCAAGTGATTCCTGACCGTATAGAAGCAGGCTCATATATGTGTATGGCAGCAGCTGCTGGTGAAGAAGTAGTCATCAATAATATAGTTCCAAGACACGTAGAAGCTTTAACTTCTAAATTAAAGGAAATGGGTGTCGATATTGAGTTGAACGACGAAAAGGTTATTATCAGAAAGAATGAACCTTACCAAAGCGTTGATATTAAAACATTAGTATATCCTGGTTTTGCAACGGATTTACAACAACCCATCACACCTTTATTATTTATGACTAAAGGGCCATCTTTTGTAACTGATACGATTTATCCTGAGAGATTTAAGCATGTTGAGGAGTTACAACATATGGGAGCGGACATTAATAAAGATAATGGTACTGCGACGATTAAACCTTCAAAACTTAAAGGAGCAGAAGTATATGCAAGTGACCTAAGAGCAGGGGCTTGCTTAATAGTAGCAGGTTTAATTGCCGAAGGTGTAACGACTATTTATAATGTGAAACATATTTATCGTGGCTATACACAAATCGTTGAGCATTTAAAACAATTAGGTGCAGATATTTGGACTGAAACTATTTAAAAAATGTGGTATAATTAATATACTTAAAATTATAAGCACTTATTTAAGTGCATTAGTATTAAGATATTAGAGTGAGAGGTGAGTATCATGGAAGTTTGTCCTTATTTAGAAGAAACTTTTAAAATTTTAGGACGCAGTTGGAATGGCTTGATTATTAATTATTTATCAAGATGTGAAGATCAATCTGCACATTTTTCCGATTTGAAAAGAGACTTAAAAACAATCACGCCTCGTGCACTAAGTATAAAATTGACTGAATTAGGAGATTGGGGTTTAGTAGAAAAAAGAATAATTTCTACTAGTCCGGTTACTATTATTTATGAACTAACTGATAAAGGACGTTCATTAGCCGCATCTTTAAAACCAATTGAAGAATGGGCTCAAAATAATATAAATCTTGAACCAGAACCTGAAACTGTTAAATAGTACTTATAAATTGTACTACGTATAGTTTCTAAACCGTTAAAATACTTAATTGCATATAGTATTTGATGGTGTGATTGATTTTTGAAAGAGATTGGGACATAAACGTTTAGGATTAGAACAACATTATTGAGTGTTTGTTAAAAATCCTGCTTCGGAAAGCATTGATTGGTTGTCTGAAGTGTTGAACTTTTATGTCTCTATCTCTTTTTTTGTTACTTAATTTAAATAAAAAGTGAAAACAAAACAAATCAAGTTCAATTTAATATGATGAGCAGATATGTTTAACTTTTAATAAAAGTGGTTAGAATAGTTGTATAACAATTCTAAGGAGTGAAGTTTGATGAGACAATTCACTAAACAATATATAAATGGTGAATGGGTTGATAGTACTAGCGGTGAAACAATAGATGTAATTAACCCTGCAACTGAAGAAGTTATTGGCTCAGTAGCCAAAGGTAATGAAGAAGATGTCAACAAAGCTGTAGAAGCAGCTGATAATGTATATTTAGATTTCCGTCATAGTACGGTTGAATATAGAAGAGATTTATTAGATAAAATCGTTAAAGAATATGAAAATAGAAAAGAAGATATAATTCAAGCGATTACTGATGAATTAGGTGCACCATTATCAGTTTCTGAAAATGTACACTACCAAATGGGTCTTAACCATTTTACAGCAGCAAGAGACGCTTTAGATAATTTCGAATTTGAAGAACGTCGTGGTGATGATTTAGTTGTTAAAGAAGCGATTGGTGTGTCAGGATTAGTAACACCTTGGAACTTCCCTACAAACCAAACATCACTTAAACTAGCTGCAGCTTTTGCAGCAGGTAGTCCAGTAGTGTTGAAACCATCTGAAGAAACACCATTCGCAGCAGTAATTTTAGCTGAAATTTTCGATAAAGTAGGTATGCCAAAAGGCGTATTTAACTTAGTAAATGGTGATGGTGAAGGCGTAGGTAATCCACTTAGTGAACATCCAAAAGTAAGAATGATGTCATTTACTGGTTCTGGTCCTACAGGTTCAAAAATTATGGAAAAAGCAGCTAAAGACTTCAAAAAAGTATCACTAGAACTTGGTGGTAAATCACCATATATCGTATTAGACGATGTAGATATTGAAGCCGCAGCTAAAGCAACTACTGGTAAAGTTGTTAATAATACAGGACAAGTTTGTACTGCAGGTACACGTGTTTTAGTACCTAATAGTATTAAAGAAGACTTCTTAAAAGCGGTTAAAGAACAATTCAGTTCTGTTAAAGTAGGTAACCCTAGAGAAGAAGGTACTCAAGTTGGTCCTATTATTAGTAAAAAACAATTTGACCAAGTTCAATCATATATTGATAAAGGTATTGAAGAAGGTGCTGAATTATTCTATGGTGGCCCTGGTAAACCAGAAGGATTAGAAAAAGGATATTTCGCACGTCCAACTATTTTCATCAATGTAGATAATAATATGACTATAGCTCAAGAGGAAATCTTTGGACCAGTAATGTCAGTTATCACTTATAACGATTTAGACGAAGCTATTGAAATTGCAAATGATACTAAATATGGTTTAGCTGGATATGTTATTGGTAAAGACAAAGACACATTACACAAAGTGGCTCGTTCAATTGAAGCTGGTACAGTGGAAATTAACGAAGCAGGTCGTAAACCAGATCTACCATTTGGTGGTTATAAACAATCTGGATTAGGTCGTGAATGGGGCGACTATGGTATCGAAGAATTCTTAGAAGTTAAATCAATCGCAGGTTATTATAAATAAATAAAGTTAAATCTGAATAAGGTTTAATATCAATCATGCCAATGTACAATATTGAAGAATATTTGTGCATTGGCATTTTTATATTAACTTTTCAAAAAATCATTTTGTATTTAAATTAAAAATTTGCTATAGTTATTCTAGTATTTAGAAGGTAATGAATTACATTAACGAAAAACTTTGAAATCATTTTCGTTCACTGTTCTATCATCATCTTTTTACCACAAAAAATAAGGAAATGGGTGCAAGTCTATGCCTGAAAGAGAACGAACATCTCCTCAATATGAATCTTTCCACGAACTATACAAGAACAACACTACAAAAGAACTCACTCAAAAAGCGAAATCTTTAAAATTAACTAATTACAGCAAATTAAATAAGAAAGAACTTGTACTAGCTATCATGGAAGCTCAAATGGAGAAAGATGGCAATTATTATATGGAGGGTATTTTAGATGATATCCAACCCGATGGTTATGGTTTCTTAAGAACTGTAAACTATTCTAAGGGTGAAAAAGACATCTACATTTCAGCAAGTCAAATTCGTCGATTTGAAATAAAAAGAGGCGATAAAGTAACAGGAAAAGTCCGTAAGCCAAAAGATAATGAAAAATATTATGGTTTGTTACAGGTCGACTTTGTAAACGATCATAATGCTGAAGAAGTAAAAAAACGTCCTCACTTCCAAGCGTTGACGCCTTTGTATCCAGATGAAAGAATTTTACTAGAAACAGAACCTAAGAATTATTCCACACGAATTATGGATTTAGTTACGCCTATTGGTTTAGGTCAACGTGGTCTTATTTTAGCGCCACCAAAAGCTGGTAAAACATCCTTACTAAAAGAAATAGCTAACGCAATTATTACAAATAAACCAGATGCTAAATTATTTGTTTTATTAGTAGGTGAAAGACCCGAAGAGGTTACAGATATTGAACGTTCTGTAGAATCTGCAGAAGTTGTACATTCAACGTTTGATGAACCACCTCAACATCATGTTAAAGTTGCAGAGCTATTATTAGAAAGAGCAAAGCGTCTAGTAGAAATTGGTGAAGATGTTATTATTTTAATGGATTCTATCACACGTTTAGCTAGAGCTTATAACTTAGTTATTCCTCCAAGTGGTCGTACTTTATCTGGTGGTCTTGATCCAGCTTCACTACACAAACCTAAAGCCTTTTTTGGTGCAGCTAGAAATATCGAAGCGGGTGGTAGTTTAACTATTTTAGCTACAGCACTAGTAGATACAGGTTCACGAATGGACGATATGATTTATGAAGAGTTCAAAGGAACTGGAAATATGGAATTACATCTAGACCGTAAATTATCTGAACGTCGTATTTTCCCTGCCATTGATATTGGTAGAAGCTCAACTCGTAAAGAAGAATTATTAATTAGCAAAGCAGAACTAGATACATTATGGCAACTTCGAAATCTATTTACTGATTCTACTGATTTTACAGAAAGATTTATTCGTAAGTTAAAACGTTCAAAAAATAATAAAGATTTCTTTGAACAATTACAAAAATCAGCTGAAGAAAGTACGAAAACAGGTAAACCTATTATTTAATGTTACAAAGGGTTGCGTTTTACATTAAATACTATTATAATTACACAGTATTGGGTAAAAAACTCACAAATAACTCTGTTCCAGATGGTTCAGGGCAAAGGAGCTGAAAACAATGAAACAAGGAATTCATCCTGAGTATCATAAAGTTATCTTTTTAGATACTACTACAGATTTTAAATTTTTAAGTGGTTCTACTAAAACATCTTCAGAAACAATGGAGTGGGAAGATGGAAATGAATACCCAGTTATTCGTTTAGATATTTCTTCTGATTCACATCCATTCTATACTGGACGTCAAAAATTCGCTGCTGCGGATGGTCGTGTGGAACGCTTCAACAAAAAATTTGGTCTTAAATCAAATAATAACTAATTTAAGTTTAGACTGTCTACGCCATTGTAATGGATTTGTAGGCAGTTTTTTTATTTTATAGTGAGAAATCAATCATGTTAATAATGCATTTTTACCGTAATTAATATATAACTTAAAGTGAGTGAAAAAGTATGATTGTTAATATAACATTTAAATAAGCCAGTCCAGTAAATAAGTTATAAGCAAATTTTCAAAAATGATTTAACGAATCAATTGTTAAAATAGCATTTATGAAATTTCAAAATATGATATAATTAAGCGATTATGTTTTGAAAAAAGGTGGAACGTTTAATGTATGAAACTTATCATTCCGGATGGATCGAATGTATTACCGGAAGTATGTTTAGTGGTAAATCAGAAGAACTTATTCGTCGTTTAAGACGAGGTATTTATGCTAAACAGAAAGTCATTGTTTTTAAACCAGCTATAGATGATCGTTATCATAAAGAAAAGGTAGTTTCACATAATGGAAATGCTATTGAAGCAATCAATATTGCAACAGCTAGAGAAATACTCATTCATGATGTATCACACGTAGATGTTATAGGGATTGATGAAGTTCAATTTTTCGATGAAAATATTGTAAGTATCATACAACAACTTGCAGATAATGGTCACAGGGTTATTGTAGCCGGATTAGATATGGATTTTAGAGGAGAACCCTTTGAACCTATACCTAAATTATTATCTTTAAGTGAGCACGTGACTAAATTACAAGCTGTTTGTGCAGTATGTGGTAGCCCTTCAAGTAGAACACAAAGACTTATAGATGGGCAACCGGCTAAAGCAGATGATCCAATAATTCTAGTCGGTGCAAATGAAAGTTACGAACCTAGATGTAGAGCACATCACATAGTGGCTCCAAGTGAAAATGAGAAGGAGGAAATGTAGTGTTTGATCAATTAGAAATTGTAGAGGAAAGATATGAACAATTAAATGAAATGTTAAGTGACCCTGATGTCGTTAATGATTCAGATAAATTACGTAAATATTCTAAAGAACAAGCAGATTTACAAAAAACTGTAGATGTTTACAGAAGCTACAAAAGCAAAAAAGAAGAATTAAGTGATATTGAAGAAATGTTGAATGAAACTTCGGATAAAGAAGAAGTTGAAATGTTAAAAGAAGAAAGTGCAACATTGAAAAATGAATTACCAGAAATGGAAGAACAACTTAAATTATTACTAATTCCTAAAGACCCTAATGATGAGAAAGATGTTATCGTTGAGATTAGAGCAGCAGCTGGGGGGGATGAAGCGGCAATTTTTGCTGGTGATTTAATGAGAATGTATTCTAAGTACGCAGAAATGCATAACTTCAAAACTGAAATTGTTGAAGCTTCTGAAAGTGATCATGGCGGTTATAAAGAAGTTAGTTTTTCAGTATCAGGTAATGGTGCGTATAGTAAATTAAAATTTGAAAATGGCGCACACCGTGTTCAACGTGTACCTGAAACAGAATCAGGTGGTAGAATTCATACTTCCACAGCAACCGTTGCAGTATTGCCAGAAGTAGAAGATGTTGAAATTGAAGTTAGAAATGAAGATTTGAAAATTGATACGTATCGTTCTAGTGGTGCAGGTGGACAACACGTCAATACTACCGATTCAGCAGTACGTATTACTCACTTACCAACAGGTATTATAGCTACTTCTTCAGAAAAATCACAAATACAAAACAGAGAAAAAGCTTTAAAAGTATTAAAAGCAAGATTATATGACATGAAGTTACAAGAAGAACAACAAAAATATGCTTCACAAAGAAAATCAGCAGTAGGTACAGGAGATCGTTCAGAACGTATCAGAACATATAACTATCCTCAAAGCCGTGTAACTGACCATAGAATTGGCTTAACTTTACAAAAATTAAGTCAAATCATGGAAGGAAATTTAGATGAAGTTATTGATGCTTTAACATTGTCTGAACAAACAGATAAATTGAAAGAATTAAACAATGGTGAGTTATAAAGATTATTTGGCAAACGCTATTTCTTTAGCAAAAGAGAAGGGTTTTGAACAGACACGAGCTGAGTGGTTATTATTAGATACATTTAATTGGACACGAACAGATTATCTCATACATATGAATGATGAGATGTCTGAGGCTGATAAAGCTAAATTCGGATTGAATTTACAAAGAATGTTATTAGGTGAACCAATACAATATATTGTTGGTTTTCAATCGTTTTATGGACAACGTTTTAAAGTTTCTGATCAATGTTTAATCCCAAGACCAGAAACAGAAGAAGTCATGCTCCACTTTTTAAATTTATGTCAAAATGACGATACTATAGCTGATATTGGTACTGGTAGTGGTGCTATAGCCATTAGTTTGAAAATGTTAAAGCCTTCTTTAAAAGTTATCGCTACAGATTTATATGAGGATGCACTAGATGTAGCTCGCAGTAACTCAGAACAATTTGATGTGTATATTAATTTAATGCAAGGAAATGCTTTGAAACCATTGATTGAACAAAACATTAAACTAAACGGCCTTATTTCTAATCCACCATACATTGATGTGAAAGATGTAAAAGATATGTCTAAAACAGTTGTCGATTATGAACCGCATCAAGCTTTATTTGCTAAAAGTGAAGGTTATGCAATTTATAAGTCTATATTAGAAGATTTACCTAAAGTGTTACTTCCAAAGGCACATGTTGTTTTTGAAATTGGCTATAATCAAGGGCAAACTTTAAAAGAAATCGTTCATAACATGTATCCCGATAAAGAAGTAGCAGTTTATCAAGATATCAATCAACTTGATAGAATTTTAGAAATAAAATGGTAAATAAAAGTGATAATAGATAAGTTTCGTTGTTATTTTTATTCGTTTTAATATAAATATGCAAGGTTAATCAAAACTTGATGTATATTAAACGTCGTTATTAATGGGGTGGGAATGAGCATTCTTTCATGTATAAAATGAAAGACATAAAGCTATCCCACTCCTTTTTATTTTTAATTTAACTATGGGAAAGAGGTGTGATTTGAAATTGGAAACTAAGATATGGGATTTAAGAGAATATAGTAAAAATATCGAACAATATCCATATATAAAAGAGATCAAAGATGTCGTGTTAAATGGTGGTCTTGTAGCACTACCAACAGAGACAGTATATGGTTTAGGTGCTGATGCTACTAATCAAGAAGCGGTTAGTAAAATATATCAAGCTAAAGGAAGACCATCAGATAATCCGTTAATTGTACACATACATGATATTTCTCAAATGGATCGTTTCATTGATAAGTTAGACCCAAAAGTACGACAATTAATGGATGCTTTTTGGCCGGGACCTATATCATTTATCTTACCTCTAAAATCAGGATATTTATGTGAAAAAGTAACAGGTGGACTAAATTCTATTGCTGTAAGAATGCCTAGCCACTTGATTGGTAGGGGTTTATTACAATTAATTAATAAGCCTATAGCTGCACCAAGTGCAAATATTAGTGGTAGACCATCTCCTACAACCTTTGACCATGTATTTAATGATTTAAATGGTAGAATTGATGGCATTATAAATGGTGATCAAAGTGAAGAAGGATTAGAAAGCACTGTATTAGATTGTACACAGTATCCTTTTAGAATTGCACGTCCAGGATCAGTTACACAATCTATGATTGAAACAATTATACCTCATAGTATTGCACAATCAGATTTTAATGAAAGTGCTAAACCTATCGCACCTGGTATGAAATATAAACATTATTCACCAGATACTCCGATAACTATTCTTGAAGGATTAAGCCAGAAAATTCCAGATAATGATAAATGGAATCAAACAGCTTTCGTTGTTCCTAAAAGTTTAAGTCATTATTTACCTAAAGAATCTATTTTTATTAAATTATGTGAAGATAAAGATGATATCAAACAAGCAAATCATTTAATATATAGTATTTTACATGATATAGATCAGCGAGATGATATTGTTCAAGCATATATTTTTGGTTTTGAAAAAAATGATAACACTGAAGCTATCATGAATAGAATGTTAAAAGCTGCTGGAAATCAGATTGTTAATGAGGTGTCTTTATGAAATTAATATTTGTATGTACTGGTAACACTTGTCGTAGTCCCATGGCTGAAAGTACTGCACAATCAGTATTTAATAAATTAGACATTACCATTGAGTCAAGAGGCATATTTGCTATGGAACAACAACCTATTTCAAAGTTATCTGAAGAAATATTAACTGAAAATGATTTGCCTCAACCTTCATTAACACAGAGTTTTTCTAGAGAAGATATAGATGCTAATATTATTCTAACAATGTCTAAATCGCATAAGGACATTATATTGTCTCAATATGGTACTGATGCTCTTCCAAATGTATTTACTTTGAGTGAATTTGTAGGGGAAGTAGATGATATTTATGATCCTTATGGTGGAGACAAGTTTACTTATCAACAAACATTTAACCAAATTTATGACTTAATTATGAAAATCGACCCAAAAGTTCTGTTAGAGAATTATATATAATTAGTATATGTTACGCTTTAAATACGTTATAATAAGGGAGTATAGCAATTTTGCTATGTTCCTTTTTATTTTTTTAGGGGGGTGGGTTTCAAATGCAAGATTTTTCAATGTTGTTAGACGAATTAAAAGCAATGTCCTTTTTTAATGAAAATGAGATATGCTTGATTGGTTGTTCAACTTCTGAAGTTATTGGTCAGCGAATTGGTTCTGTTGGATCAATGGAAGTGGCTGAATCAATATTTAAAGAGTTAGAAAAAGTGAAACAACAGACAGGTGTTTCATTCGCATTTCAAGGGTGTGAGCATATTAATAGAGCAATCACTATTGAAAGATCCGATTTTAATCCACTAACAATGGAAGAAGTTACAGTTGTACCAGATGTTCATGCAGGTGGTAGCTTAGCTACATACGCATATCAACATATGGAAGACCCAGTTGTTGTTGAACATATTTCAGTTCCGAAAGGTATAGATATTGGTCAAACATTAATAGGCATGCACATTAAACATGTTTGTGTGCCAGTTAGAACTAGTATTAAGCAAGTGGGGGAAGCAATCGTTACTATTGCTACATCAAGACCTAAAAAAATTGGTGGCGAACGTGCAAAATATAATTAATTAGTTGAAAGAAGGGGATTATATGTCTTACATCGAAAAGCAAGATAAAGTGATTTTTGAAGCTATTGAGAAAGAGTTTAATCGACAAAATAATAATATTGAGTTAATTGCATCTGAAAACTTTGTTTCAGAAGCTGTTATGGAAGCACAAGGATCTGTATTAACTAATAAATATGCGGAAGGTTATCCAGGCCGTCGTTATTATGGTGGCTGTGAATTTGTAGACGTTACAGAATCAGTAGCAATCGACCGTGCTAAAGCATTATTTGGAGCAGAACATGTTAATGTTCAGCCTCACTCTGGTTCTCAAGCTAATATGGCAGTTTATTTAGTAGCATTAGAATATGGAGATACTGTTTTAGGCATGAATTTAAGTCACGGTGGTCATTTAACTCATGGTTCACCAGTTAATTTTAGTGGTAAATCTTATAATTTTGTCGAATATGGTGTAGATAAAGATACAGAACTTATTAATTATGACGAAGTACGTAGATTAGCAATTGAACATAAACCTAAATTAATTGTCGCAGGTGCATCTGCTTATTCACGTCAAATTGATTTCAAAAAATTTAAAGAAATAGCTGATGAAGTTGGCGCTAAATTAATGGTGGATATGGCTCATATTGCTGGTTTAGTCGCTGCAGGTTTACACCAAAACCCAGTTGAATATGCTGACTTTGTTACTACAACAACACATAAAACATTACGTGGACCACGTGGTGGCATGATTTTATGTAAAGAAGAATACAAAAAGGCAATAGATAAAACGATTTTCCCTGGTATTCAAGGTGGTCCTTTAGAACATGTTATCGCAGCAAAAGCAGTAGCATTTGGTGAAGCTTTAGACAATAATTTTAAAGTTTATCAAAAGCAAGTGATTAAAAATGCACAAACATTAGCGGATACCCTTTCAAAAGAAGGATTTAGAATCGTTTCAGGTGGTACAGATAATCACTTAGTAGCTGTAGACGTTAAAGGCTCTGTAAATATTACTGGTAAAGTTGCAGAAGAAACGCTTGATAGCGTTGGCATTACTTGCAATAAAAATACTATTCCATTTGATCAAGAAAAGCCATTTGTTACAAGTGGTATTAGATTAGGAACACCAGCGGCCACTACTCGTGGTTTTGATGAAAAAGCATTTGAAGAAGTAGCAAAAATTATTGGTTTAGCTTTGAAAAATCATGAAGATGAAGCTAAATTAAAAGAAGCAAAAACGCGTGTTTTAGCGTTAACTGAAAAATATCCTTTATATCAATAAAATACAAGGATATACAGAATATTGGAGGAAATGAAAATGAGTAAAGTACATGTATTTGATCATCCATTAATTCAACACAAATTGAGTTACATTCGTGATGCTCGTACTGGAACTAAAGAGTTTAGAGAACTAGTAGATGAAGTTGGTATGCTTATGGCATACGAAGTTACAAGAGATCTAGAGTTACAAGATGTTGAAATTGAAACTCCAGTAACTAAAATGACAGCTAAACGCTTAGCAGGTAAAAAATTAGCAATTGTACCTATTTTAAGAGCTGGACTAGGCATGACTGAAGGTATTTTAAGTTTAGTTCCTGCAGCAAGAGTAGGGCACATCGGTTTATATCGTGATCCTGAAACACTTAAAGCAGTAGAATACTTCTCTAAAATGCCTCAAGATATTGATGAGCGTGAAATCATCGTTGTGGATCCGATGTTGGCAACAGGAGCATCTGCAATAGAAGCTATTACTTCATTGAAAAACAAAGGTGCCAAAAATATTCGTTTCATGTGCTTAATTGCTGCGCCAGAAGGTGTTGAAAAAATGAAAGAAGCTCATGATGATGTTGATATTTATATTGCAGCATTAGATGAGAAACTTAATGACAAAGCTTATATTACACCTGGATTAGGTGACGCAGGAGATCGATTATTCGGTACGAAATAGATATTGAAAACGGAGATAGATACGTTTGAAGAAAAAAATTATGACTATATTTGGAACTAGGCCGGAAGCTATTAAAATGGCGCCACTAGTTAAAGCGATTGAAAACGATGAGCAGTTGGAAGTATGCGTGGTTGTTACGGCTCAACATAGAGAAATGCTAGACGCTGTATTAAAAACGTTTGATATTGTTCCTGATTATGATTTGAATATTATGAAAGAAGGACAGACACTTTCGGAAATAACTTCAAAATCAATGATTGAATTGGAATCTATCATCAAACATGTTAAACCTAATATGGTATTGGTACACGGAGATACAGCGACTACATTTTCAGGAAGTCTAGCAGCGTTTTATAATCAAGTACCAATAGGTCACGTTGAGGCTGGATTACGAAGTTATGATAAATATTCACCTTATCCAGAAGAAATGAATAGACAAATGGTAGGAGTACTAACTGACATTCATTTTGCACCGACTTTCAATGCTAGGAAACATTTGCTTGACGAAGGTAAGGATATAAACTCAGTTGTGGTAACTGGTAATACAGCGATTGACGCATTAAATTATACAGTTAATGACGATTATCATTCTGACATTTTAAATAGACATAAGAATAAAAGAATATTGTTATTAACTGCACATCGTCGCGAAAACATTGGTGAACCAATGGAACATATTTTTAAAGCTGTTAGAAAGCTTGTAGATGAAGATGAGTCACTCGTAGTTGTTTATCCAGTGCATATGAATCCTAAAGTTCGTGATATTGCACAACATATTTTAGGCAAACATGACAGAATAGAACTTATTGAACCTTTAGATGTTTTAGATTTTCACAATTTTGCTAAACAAGCGCATCTCATTTTGACAGACTCTGGAGGGATTCAAGAAGAAGCCCCTTCATTACACAAACCAGTATTAGTATTAAGAGATAATACTGAGAGACCTGAAGGTGTTGAAGCTGGTACATTAAAAGTAGTTGGTACTTCGATGAATAATGTCTATAAAGAAACCAAAAAATTGTTAGAAGATAAAAACCTTTACAAGAGTATGAGTGAGGCAAATAATCCATATGGAGATGGAAGCGCTTCTGATAGAATTGTAAATCATATCAAATATTATTTTGATTTAATAAGTGAAAAACCAAAAGATTTTAAACAATAAAAGATGTATACCGTTTAAATGTGGCTAATTTGTGACAATTTTAGCTTAAAATTCAACAACAATTTGAATAGAATTGACACCGTTGTAGGCGCTATATTATCATTTAGATTGTATGAGTGGAACGGTTTACATGATTGTATAAGACACTCGGAGGCAAACAAATGGGTCGTTTCTACATCATTTTCAAACAATATATACAATATTATCTCTATTTATTGATATTATTAGGTATATTGTATCTCTTTTCACCCCATCCTTTTTTATTAGGTTTGATTATTGGTACATGTGGATCTTTAGTTAATACATACATCTTTGAGATCTATTTATTTCATGCACAAAAAGCTGAGTCAAACCATATATCAACAGGAAATATGTGGAGATATTTAGTGGCTATTGTCGTGTGTATAATATGGTTTTTCTTTAAAGATCACATCAATATCATTGGGGTGTTAATAGGGCTAATGATTTCTTATATCGTAATCATCTGTCGCCCTCTACTTAATAGGGAGTAAAATTTAAAACGAAAGAGGTGAGAATATGGATCATAAAGACCCGAAAGTAAGTTTGGATATTTTCGGTTTTGACCTTGTATTTAACATGGCAAGTGTAATGATGGTGTTAATTACAGCAGTTCTCGTTTTTTTACTAGCAATTATTTGTACACGTAATTTAAAGAAACGACCAACTGGTAAACAGAACTTTATTGAATGGGTTTTTGACTTTGTTAGAGGCATCATCGAAGGTAATATGGCATGGAAAAAAGGTGGACATTTTCACTTCTTAGCAGTGACATTAATTTTATACATCTTCATTTCTAATATGTTAGGTTTACCATTTGCAATAGTAACTAAAGATCACTACTTATGGTGGAAATCACCTACCGCAGATGCAACAGTTACATTGACATTGTCAACTACTGTTATTCTATTAACACATTATTATGGTATTAAAATGCGTGGTACAAAGAATTATTTCAAAGGTTATGTTCAACCGTTTTGGCCACTTGCAATTATAAACGTGTTTGAAGAGTTTACTTCAACATTAACACTTGGACTACGTTTATATGGTAATATCTTTGCAGGTGAACTATTACTAAGCTTATTAGCTGGATTATTCTTCCAAGAACCAGCATGGGGTTGGATAATTAGTATACCTGGTTTAATTGTTTGGCAAGGATTCTCAATCTTTGTAGGTACAATACAAGCATATATCTTTATTATGCTTTCAATGGTTTACATGTCACACAAAGTGGCAGATGGACACTAAATTTAAAAATTATATACAATCTTAGGAGGAAAATTTATTATGAATTTAATCGCAGCGGCAATCGCAATTGGTTTATCAGCATTAGGTGCAGGTATCGGTAACGGTCTTATCGTATCTAGAACAGTAGAAGGTGTAGCACGTCAACCAGAAGCTCGTGGTCAATTAATGGGTATTATGTTCATTGGTGTTGGTTTAGTTGAGGCTTTACCTATCATCGGTGTTGTAATTGCATTCATGACATTTGCTGGATAAGACATTTATTTAAGGCGAAGTCTAATAGACTCTCGCCGTTCGTTTTATTTTTTATTGCTTAATGATTATTTTGACGAAAGGAGTGTCATGATCCCGTGACTGCAACAGCTAATATGTTCGTTATCGGTGCAGCTTCAGGCGTTGAATGGGGCACAGTAATAGTTCAAATTTTTACTT
Organism: Staphylococcus sp. 8AQ; assembly: GCF_902506595.1. Lineage (NCBI taxonomy): Bacteria > Bacillati > Bacillota > Bacilli > Caryophanales > Staphylococcaceae > Staphylococcus > Staphylococcus sp. 8AQ. The sequence goes on along the minus strand of NZ_LR733871.1, from coordinate 1,494,372 downwards.
TTATTGTCCTATTAGCGTTATTGAAAAAATTTGCTTGGGGTCCATTAAAAGAAATAATGGATAAACGTGAACGTGATATCAACAAAGATATCGACGATGCGGAACAAGCTAAATTAAATGCACAAAAACTTGAAGAAGAAAATAAACAGACACTTAAAGAAACTCAAGATGAAGTTCAAAAAATTCTAGAAGATGCGAAAGTTCAAGCACGTAAACAACATGAAGAAATCATTCATGAAGCAAACGTTAGAGCTAATGGCATGATTGAAACTGCTCAAAGTGAAATTAATAGTCAAAAAGAACGTGCCATTGCAGATATTAATAACCAAGTATCTGAATTATCAGTTCTTATTGCTTCTAAAGTTCTTAGAAAAGAAATTTCAGAGCAAGATCAAAAAGAATTAGTTGAAAAGTATCTAAAAGAGGCAGGCGATAAATAATGACAAAAATCACTGACAAATACGCAAAGGCATTGTTTGATGTTTCTGCAGATACAAATCAATTGGATAGCATTTATGAAGAATTAGAAACAATTAGTCATTCTTCATTCGATTACATTAATGATTTAAAAGCCATTGATAGCAATCCTAAACTTACATTACAAAAGCGTCAAAACTTTGTAGGAGAGGTTTATGGTAATGCTAATCAGTACATTGTTAATATGTTGAAAGTGCTAGCGGAAAATCGTCATCTTTCACACATTGAAGATGTCTTTAAAGCTTTTCAATCACAGTATAATCAACATAACAATCAAGATTTCACATTAATAGAATCAACATATGATTTAAATGATGAAGAAATATCAAAAATCGTTGAACTAGTTAAACAACAAACAAACTTATCTAAAGTAATTGTTAGTACTAAAATTAATCAAGATTTAATTGGTGGTTTTAGAGTTAAGGTCGGCACGACTGTTATGGATGGCAGTGTTAAAAATGATCTTATTCAATTACAACGTAAATTTAAAAGAGCAAACTAATTAATAAAGAGGAGTGACATAGATGGCCATAAAAGCTGAAGAAATCAGTGCATTACTTCGCTCACAAATTGAGAATTATGAGTCAGAAATGTCCGTAACAGATGTTGGTACAGTATTACAAATTGGTGATGGTATCGCATTAATTCACGGATTAAATGACGTTATGGCTGGTGAGCTAGTAGAATTCCAAAACGGCGTGCTCGGTTTAGCACAAAACCTTGAAGAATCTAATGTTGGTGTGGTTATCTTAGGACCATACACAGATATTAGTGAAGGTGACGAAGTTAAACGTACAGGACGTATTATGGAAGTACCTGTAGGTGACGAACTAATTGGACGAGTAGTAAATCCATTAGGTCAACCTATCGATGGACAAGGTCCTATCAACGCAACAAAAACAAGACCAGTTGAGAAAAAAGCAACTGGAGTAATGGATCGTAAATCAGTTGATGAACCATTACAAACTGGTATTAAAGCTATCGATGCATTAGTACCAATTGGACGTGGTCAACGTGAGTTAATCATTGGTGACCGTCAAACAGGTAAAACAACTGTTGCAATTGATACAATCTTAAACCAAAAAAATGAAGATACAATTTGTATCTATGTAGCTATTGGTCAAAAAGATTCAACTGTAAGAGCCAATGTAGAAAAATTAAGACAAGCTGGCGCTTTAGATTATACAATCGTTGTATCTGCATCAGCAGCTGAACCAGCGCCATTATTATATATCGCGCCATATTCAGGTGTAACAATGGGCGAAGAGTTCATGTTTAACGGTAAACATGTTTTAATCGTTTATGATGATTTAACTAAACAAGCATCAGCTTATCGTGAACTTTCATTATTATTACGTAGACCTCCAGGCCGTGAAGCATACCCTGGTGATGTGTTCTATCTACATAGTAGATTACTTGAAAGAGCAGCTAAGTTAAATGATGATTTAGGTGGCGGATCTATTACTGCGTTACCAATCATTGAAACTCAAGCAGGAGACATTTCAGCTTATGTTCCAACAAACGTTATTTCAATTACTGATGGACAAATTTTCTTACAATCTGATTTATTCTTCTCAGGTGTAAGACCTGCGATTAACGCTGGACAATCAGTATCACGTGTTGGTGGTTCTGCTCAAATTAAAGCGATGAAAAAAGTAGCAGGTACTTTACGTTTAGACCTTGCTTCTTATAGAGAATTAGAATCATTTGCTCAATTTGGTTCTGATTTAGATGAATTCACAGCTAAAAAATTAGAACGTGGTAAACGTACTGTTGAAATCTTAAAACAAGATCAAAATAAACCACTTCCTGTAGAAAACCAAGTATTAATTATCTTTGCATTAACTAAAGGATATTTAGACGATATTCCTGTTGAAGATATTACTCGTTTTGAGGATGAATTAAACCACTGGGCAGCTTCAAATGCGACAGAATTACTTTCTGAAATCAGAGAAACTGGTGCTTTACCAGATGCTGATAAATTTGATTCTGCAATTACCGAATTCAAAAAAAGCTTTAGTAAATCAGAATAATAAAGAATAGTAATTAAAGGTGGTGAGATAGTGGCTTCTCTAAAAGAAATAGACACACGTATAAAATCAACCAAAAAGATGAAACAAATCACTAAGGCGATGAACATGGTTTCAAGTTCTAAATTACGTAGAGCTGAAAACAATACTAAACAATTCAAGCCTTATATGGATAAAATGCAAGATGCTATTACAGCAGTAGCTGGTTCTAACAAGAATTCAAACCATCCTATGCTTCGTCAAAGAGATGTAAAACGTAGTGGTTATCTTGTCATAACAAGTGATAAAGGATTAGCGGGTGCTTATAGTGCCAACGTTCTTAAAAAATTAATAAGTGACATCAAAGAAAAGCATAATGATAGTAGTGAATATAGCATTGTTGTTTTAGGTCAACAAGGTGTTGACTTCCTTAAAACACGAGGCTACGAAATAGAAAATTCATTAGTTGAACTACCAGACCAACCTTCATTTAAATCTGTTCAAGCGCTAGCAAAACACGCAATTGATTTATATAGTGAAGAAAATATTGATGAATTGAATATTTACTATAGTCATTATGTCAGTGTATTAGAAAATAAACCTACTACTAAAAAGGTTCTTCCATTATCTCAAGAAGATTCAAGTCAAGGTCATGGTCATATGTCTACATATGAATTTGAACCCGATAAAGAATCTATCTTAAGCGTCATCTTACCGCAATATGTTGAAAGTTTAATATATGGTACGATTTTAGATGCTAAAGCAAGTGAGCATGCGTCACGTATGACTGCAATGAAAAATGCTTCTGATAATGCTACAGAACTTATTGATGACTTATCATTAGAATATAACAGAGCTAGACAAGCAGCAATCACACAACAAATCACTGAAATTGTTGGTGGTTCGGCAGCACTTGAATAAAATTAAAAGGAGGAAAATAGCATGGGAATTGGCCGTGTAACTCAAGTTATGGGTCCTGTCATTGATGTTCGTTTTGAACATAACGAAGTCCCTGATATTAATAATGCCCTTATTATTGAAGTTCCAAAAGAAGAAGGAACAGTTAGCTTAACACTAGAAGTTGCACTACAATTAGGTGATGACGTTGTTCGTACAATCGCAATGGATTCAACTGATGGTGTTCAAAGAGGCATGGATGTTAAAGATACAGGTAAAGACATTAGTGTACCTGTTGGTGATGAAACACTAGGAAGAGTGTTTAACGTACTAGGCGACACGATTGACTTAGAAGAAAAACTTGATGATTCAGTTCGTCGTGATCCTATTCATAGACAATCACCTGGATTTGATGAATTATCTACTGAAGTAGAAATTCTTGAAACAGGTATTAAAGTTGTAGATTTATTAGCACCTTACATTAAAGGTGGTAAAGTTGGATTATTCGGTGGTGCCGGAGTAGGTAAAACAGTATTAATTCAAGAATTAATTAACAATATTGCTCAAGAACATGGTGGTATTTCAGTATTCGCGGGTGTTGGTGAACGTACTCGTGAAGGTAATGATTTATACTATGAAATGAGCGATAGTGGCGTAATTAAGAAAACAGCAATGGTATTTGGTCAAATGAACGAACCACCTGGCGCACGTATGCGTGTTGCTTTATCTGGTTTAACAATGGCAGAATACTTCCGTGATGAACAAGGACAAGACGTTTTATTATTCATTGATAACATTTTCAGATTTACGCAAGCAGGTTCAGAGGTATCAGCGTTATTAGGTCGTATGCCTTCAGCCGTTGGTTACCAACCTACACTTGCTACAGAAATGGGTCAATTACAAGAACGTATTACGTCTACAAATAAAGGTTCTGTAACATCTATTCAAGCAGTGTTCGTACCAGCCGATGACTATACTGACCCAGCACCAGCAACAGCATTTGCTCACTTAGATTCAACTACAAACTTAGAGCGTAAATTAACAGAAATGGGTATCTACCCAGCTGTTGACCCATTAGCTTCAACTTCTAGAGCATTAGAACCTTCAATAGTTGGACAAGAGCATTATGAAGTTGCACGTGATGTACAATCTACATTACAAAAATACAGAGAATTACAAGATATTATTGCGATTCTAGGTATGGATGAATTATCTGAAGAAGATAGACAAACAGTAGAACGTGCACGTAGAATTCAATTCTTCTTATCACAAAACTTCCACGTTGCTGAACAATTTACTGGTCAAAAAGGATCTTATGTTCCAGTTAAAACAACTGTAGCTGATTTCAAAGATATCTTAGAAGGTAAATATGATCATATTCCTGAAGATGCATTCCGTTTAGTAGGTAGCATGCAAGATGTAATTGCGAAGGCTAAAGACATGGGTGTTGAAGTCTAATAATTAGGAGGTATGGATAATGAATACATTAAGCCTAGAAATTGTCACTCCTAATGGTTCTATCTATGAACGAGATGATGTAGAACTAGCTGTTTTACAAACTACAGCTGGCGAAATGGGTGTGATGAATGGACACATTCCAACCGTTTCTGCATTAAAAACTGGCTACGTAAAAGTGAATTTTCATAATGGAAATGAATATGTAGCTGTTAGTGATGGGTTTGTAGAAGTTAGACAACATCAACTATCAATTATTGTCCAAACAGCTGAAACTGCTACTGAAATCGATGTTGAAAGAGCTAAATTAGCGAAAGCAAGAGCAGAATCACATTTAGATAATGATGATAATAGTGACATAAATAGAGCCAAAAGAGCGTTAGAACGTGCAAATAACCGTTTACGTGTGGCTGAACTTAAATAAATTATAAAAGGCTTGGAAATTCACCATTTAAGGTATTTCCAAGCCTTTTAATATACATACAAATCTTCTGTTTTTGCAGTTAATAGTAGTATCATTATTATGTTATTTCATGTACAATGTTATACAGTAATCAATTCTAAGGAGTAAAATATGGATTATCTAGGACAATTTGCGATAATACATTTAATTTTACATGTGATATGTATATGTATAGCTTACTGGGCATTAAATGCAATTCGCCTCGATCAATTTTTTAAAAAAGGTTATACGAAACAAATTCAAATATGCATGATATTTTTTGCTATATTATTAGGTACTAGTGTTAGTAATTTTATAATTGATTTGTTACAGTTTTCCACTCAATTAAAATATATAATGAAATAGTTCTTTTTTAGTTTTTTCATAATGAAAAACGGATATAATATATTATTGAATGATAAATTTTATATAGTAGGGAAATGTAAATAACTAGGAGATTTAAGTGGAGGATTTAAGATGGATAAAATAGTAATTAATGGTGGTAACCAACTAAAAGGTGAAGTTAAAGTAGAAGGTGCTAAAAATGCAGTTTTACCTGTATTAACAGCTTCATTATTAGCTTCAGAAGGTACTAGTAAATTAGTAAATGTACCAGCATTAAGCGATGTAGAAACTATAAACAACGTATTATCAACTTTAAATGCTGATGTTACGTATAAAAAAGAAGAAAATGCGGTAGTAGTTGATGCTACTAATACATTAAATGAAGAAGCACCATATGAATATGTGAGTAAAATGCGTGCAAGTATCTTAGTAATGGGACCTTTATTAGCTCGTTTAGGCCATGCAATAGTGGCTTTACCAGGTGGATGTGCAATTGGAAGTCGTCCAATTGAACAACATATTAAAGGATTCGAGGCATTAGGTGCAGAAATTCATTTAGAAAATGGAAATATTTATGCAAATGCTAAAGATGGTTTAAAAGGTGCTTCTATACATTTAGATTTTCCAAGTGTAGGCGGTACTCAAAACCTAATCATGGCTGCTTCATTAGCTTCAGGAAAAACAGTATTAGAAAATGCTGCAAAAGAACCAGAAATTGTTGACTTAGCTAATTATATCAATGAAATGGGCGGTAAAATCACTGGAGCAGGTACTGATACGATTACAATTCATGGTGTCGATCATTTAACTGGTGTAGAACATTCTATTATTCCAGATAGAATTGAAGCAGGTACATTATTAATCGCTGGCGCAATCACTCGTGGAGACATCATTGTACGTGACGCAATCAAAGAACACATGTCTAGTTTAGTTTATAAACTTGAAGAAATGGGAGTTAACTTAGAATATTTAGAAGATGGTATCCGAGTATCTGCTGATGGAGATTTAAACCCAGTAGATGTTAAAACATTACCACATCCAGGATTCCCTACAGATATGCAATCTCAAATGATGGCTTTACTATTGACTGCAAATGGTCACAAAGTAATCACAGAAACAGTGTTTGAAAATAGATTTATGCACGTTGCTGAGTTTCGTAGAATGAATGCAAACATCGATGTAGAAGGTAGAAGTGCTAAAATTGAAGGTAAAAGCAATCTTCAAGGTGCACAAGTTAAAGCGACTGATTTAAGAGCGGCTGCTGCATTAATTTTAGCTGGTTTAGTTGCAGAAGGAACAACACAAGTAACTGAATTAAAACACTTAGACAGAGGCTATGTAGACTTACATGGTAAATTAAAATCATTAGGTGCAGATATCGAACGCATTAATGATTAATTAATTTTTCATTCAAATATGGAGGTTTAAACATCATGGAAACAATTTTCGATTATAATCAAATAAAACAAATCATCCCTCATAGACAACCATTTTTATTAATAGATAGAGTAGTTGAATACGAAGAAGGTAAACGTTGCGTTGGATTAAAACAAGTTTCAGGTAATGAACCATTCTTCCAAGGGCATTTTCCAGATTACGCTGTTATGCCTGGTGTATTAATTACTGAAGCATTAGCTCAAACTGGTGCAGTAGCAATGTTAAACAGTGAAGAAAATAAAGGTAAAATAGCTTTATTCGCAGGTATTGATAAATGTCGATTTAAAAGACAGGTTACACCAGGAGATACACTAATGTTAGAAGTAGAAATAACTAAAATTAAAGGACCAATTGGTAAAGGAACTGCAAAAGCAACTGTAGATGGCCAATTGGCTTGTAGTTGTGAACTAACATTTGCAATACAAGATGCAAAATAAATCATAAACTAAAGCCTACAATCAGGATATTCTGACTGTAGGCTTTTAATATGCGTCATTATCTTTCAAATTTTTCATCTTTAAGTTTAGGTTTAGATTGCATCATACGGTTGAATGTTTTTTTCAATTCTTCACCAGTTAATCCATCATCGACAAGTTCTTCTAATAAACTTTCGGCATAAACTTGACGTAAAGTATAGATATGGCATTCAAATACGACTGACATTGTTTTATCAAATTGCTTAACACTTTTAACAGTGGCATCAAATAATGCAGGATCATTTGCAGGTCTAGTAATTACGACACGAATATCTAATAATTTATCATTATCTATATAGTCTTTAAACGTGTGATAATGTTCATTTGAAATTACAATTTCTAGTAACCAACCAGTGCCACTACCTTCTTTATTAATAATGACACCATCTTCTAACTCATATTCAGTCACACCACCGTTTTCACTTACGATTTGAAAACGTACAGCTTTAAATGTCTTCATAAAGTCACTTCCCATTTGTTTTATATTTACAAAAAATGATTTATTTTTAATTGGAGTATACAATTTTTGATTATTTTCTTTAAATATATCAAAAATTAAGGGTAAATAGCTATATATTTTGAAAAAATAGCATTTTGACGGTAATGAGAGAAATAATTATTATAATAGGTAAGAGGAGGTGACACATGTTAAACAAAATAGTTATAGTTGGCAGACTTACTAAAGATGCCCAAATTTATGAAAAGGAGGACGGTAATAAAGTAGCAACTTTTTGTGTAGCTACTGAAAGAAATTATAAAGATCAAAATAATGAGATTGCATGCGATTATCTATATTGTAAAGCTTTTGGCAAAACTGCAAGTAACATTGAAAAATATACACATCAAGGTTCACTAGTAGGAATAACTGGTCAAATGCGATCGCGAAAATATGAAAAAGATAACCAGACTCATTTTGTAACAGAACTATATGTAGAAACAATTAAATTTATGTCCTCTAAGGCAAAAGAATCCAATATCCTCTCTAACGAATATGATGAAGAGTCAAATGAACTCTTTAATATAGGTTAGACATCCATTAATTATTCAATAACTCCCAATTATTTATACTTTATCCTATCTTAATATAAATTATCATCTTTCAATTATACTCGAGCGACCTTTTTTAAATTAATATTAAAAAAGGTCGTTTATTTATTAGTTTATACAGGAAAATTGATTCAATTCACGTCAGAATTATCTGATAGATTTCAATTGTATTACAAACACATCACAGACACATGTATTATATAAACTGTCATGGCAGTTTTCATAAAGGATAAAATTTAAAATTACACTAAAATATAATGTAATTCGCACGTAAAAAACTAGCTTTCATTTTTATTTGGCTGTAACCTGCAAGGAATTTATGGATGTTACAGTAGTATTTGTAAATTAGTTAAAGAAAACAAATCACTTTTAGGAGGATTTTTTAATAATGAAAAAAACAATTATTGCATCATCACTAGCTGTAGGATTAGGCGTTGTAGCAGGTAATGCTGGACACGACGCACACGCAAGCGAAGCAAATATTAATGAAGCAGAATTAGCTCAAAAAGCTCAATCAAACGATCAAACATTAAACGAAAGCCCTATCCAAGAAGGTGCTTATAACTATACATTCGATTACAATGGTTTCACTTATCACTTTGAATCAGATGGTACAAACTTCTCATGGGATTATCACCAATCTGGTCAATCAACTGAAGCTTCAAATACTCAAGCTCAACCACAACAAGATGTAAGTGAACAAGCTTCAGCATCAACTAACGAAACTTCTGCACAAGAAGTAAGCAATCAACAACAATCAAAATCAACTCAACCTGAACAAGTTTCAGCACCACAAACTGAGCAAACTCAACAACCACAACAAGAAACTACTTCAAATAATCAATCAAGCTCAAGCGAAGCTTCAAGTGGTTCATCAGTAAACGTAAATGATCACTTAAAACAAATCGCTCAACGTGAATCAGGTGGCGACATTCATGCTACAAACCCATCAACTGGTGCTTCAGGTAAGTATCAATTCTTACAATCAACTTGGGATTCAGTAGCTCCATCTGAATATCAAGGTCAACCAGCTTCAAGTGCTCCTGAACATGTTCAAGACGCTGCAGCTCAAAAATTATATGATACAGCTGGCCCAAGCCAATGGGTAACTGCATAATATAAGATATTTCTTTCACCCTATTTTGATAGGGTGAATTTTTTTATCATAAAAATGACTTAGTTTAAAAACGTGGAAATTTCAATTGTCTATGAATTTTTATTAAATTAATAAATGAAACTTTTAGATAATTGATTTCATGTATTTATTTTGCTAATGTTATATATGACAGTAATTAAAAAGAAAACTACTAGGGGAGCCTTATGGCTGAGATGAATTTTATTCAGACCCTTACAACCTGATTTGGTTAGCACCAACGTAGGAAAGTAGTATTTATTATTAAAGGCGCATATTAACCTTGATATTAACTACTTTCCTATTTGGGAAGTAGTTTTTTATTTCAAGGAGGCAATTTGTGATGAGTTTTTCTAAAGAATTAAGGGTAGCTGCAGAACCAATTATTGAAGATATTTACAACGATGGTTTTATTCAAGATTTATTGCATGGTGAATTATCGAAACAAGCCGTTCGACAGTATTTGCGTGCAGATGCTTCGTATTTAAAGGAATTTGCTAATTTATATGCATTATTGATACCTAAAATGTCAGAATTAGAAGATGTGAAATTTTTGGTTGATCAAATAGAATTTATGTTAGAAGGTGAAGTGGCCGCTCATGAATCTTTAGCTGCTTTCATAAATGAACCATATGATGAAATTGTTAAAGAAAAAGTATGGCCACCAAGTGGAGATCACTACATCAAACATATGTATTATAATGCTTATGCACATGAAAACGCTGCTTATACGATTGCTGCAATGGCGCCATGCCCTTATGTTTATGCCGTTATTGCTAAAAGAGCAATGCAAGATCAAAATTTAAATCGTGATGAAAAAACAGTTGATTGGTTTGAATTTTATAGTACAGAAATGGATGAATTAGTCCGTGTCTTTGATGACTTGATGGATCGTTTAACTCAACAATGTACTGAAAATGAAAAAAATGAAATTAAAGAGAACTTCTTGCAAAGTACACTACATGAGAGAAACTTTTTCAATATGGCTTATATAGATGAAAAATGGAATTATCGAGGTGATAAATATGAATAAGCCTAAAATAGCATTAACAATTGCTGGTACAGACCCAACAGGTGGAGCAGGTGTTATGGCAGATCTTAAGTCATTCCATTCTTGTGGTGTGTATGGCATGGCGTCAATAACTAGTATTGTCGCTCAAAATACATTAGGGGTTCAGCATATTCATAATCTTGAGACATCATGGGTAAAAGAACAATTAGAAAGTATATTTAATGATGAATTACCTCATGCAATTAAAACAGGAATGATTGCAACTGAAGATACAATGCATTTAGTACAAAGTTACTTACAACAATATCCCGAAATTCCATATGTTATTGATCCAGTTATGCTTGCTAAAAGTGGAGACTCTCTTATGAATGATGAAACCAAACAAAAACTTCAAGATACTTTATTGCCATTAGCAGATGTCGTTACTCCAAATATACCAGAAGCTGAAGAAATAACTGGTATCAAGATTGATACAGAAGAAAATATACGTAAAGCAGGTAATATATTCATTAATGAAATTGGAAGTAAGGGCGTAGTTATTAAAGGCGGGCATTCTGCAGATTTAAATAATGCTAAAGATTTTCTGTTTACGCAAGATGGTGTTTATACATTTGAAGATGAACGTTTTGAAACTAAACATACACATGGTACTGGTTGTACATTTTCAGCAGTAATAACAGCAGAATTAGCCAAAGGTCGTTCTATATATGAAGCGGTAGAAAAAGCTAAAAAATTCATTTCATTAAGTATCAAATATACACCAGAAATAGGTAAAGGTCGTGGCCCTGTTAATCACTTCGCATATCTTAAGAAAGAAGGGTTAGATGATGAATAATTTAGAAAAACTTAGAAATGAAAATCCACTAATCGTCTGTTATACCAATGATGTTGTAAAAAATTTTACTGCTAATGGTTTATTAAGCATAGGTGCAAGTCCAGCAATGAGTGAAGCGCCTGAAGAAGCGAGAGATTTCTATAAAGTTGCGGGCGGTTTGCTTATAAACATTGGGACACTTACACATAATAATGAAGATGATTTAATAAAAATTGGTAAAATTGCTAACGAATTAGAAACTCCTATTGTTTTTGATCCAGTCGCAGTTGGAGCATCACAGTATAGAAAAGATTTTTGTAAACGCTTTTTAGACGAAGTGGATGTATCTGTAATCAAAGGAAATGCTTCTGAAATTTTAACACTAGTCGATTCAAATACAACAATGAAAGGTACAGATGGAGACAGTGAATTAAATGTATTAGACATTGCAAATGATGCATATAAAAAATATCAAACTGCTATAGTAATTACAGGTGAACATGATATTGTGATGCAAGATAATAAAATGACAAAACTTTCAAATGGCTCATCTATGTCAGCTAAAATTACAGGTGCAGGTTGTTTATTAGGTGGTATCATTGCGAGTTTCTTATTCAGAAATACTAAACCAAAACATGAAACGCTTATCGAAGCAGTAAGCTTTTATAATATAGCAGGTGAAATTGCTGCAAGTGAAGATAAAGTAAAAGGTCCGGGTTCATTTTTACCTGAATTATTAGATCAAATGTATTTACTCGATTATAAGACTTATGAAAAATATGTTAAAAAAGAAGAGGTTGATTAGGTGGAATTTAAAGCGTCACAATTAAAAATATATTTTATCTGTGGAACTCAAGATATACCTGAACAAAAATCAATAAAAACTGTTTTAACCCAAGCACTTGAGGCTGGAATAACTATGTTTCAGTTTCGAGAAAAGGGCGAGAATGCTTTGAAAGATAATGAAAAAGAGAAATTAGCAAAAGAATTACAATCATTATGTCAATCTTATCATGTACCTTTTATTGTTAATGATGATGTATCACTAGCAAAAAAAATTAATGCTGATGGTATACATGTAGGACAAGATGATGAAGACGTGAAAGCTTTTGCCTATGACTTTCAAGACAAAATTATCGGACTTAGTGTTGGTAATATAAGTGAATATGAAACGTCTGATTTAACAAATGTTGATTACATAGGTGTAGGTCCTATGTTTAATACACCTTCAAAAAGTGATGCAAGTGAACCAGTTGGTCCAGAGATGATTAAACAGTTAAGACAAAGAATTGGTGCATTTCCAATAGTTGCAATTGGTGGCATTACTGAGGAAAATGTTAAGTCTATTGCAGATGCTAATGCAGACGGTATATCAATTATTTCAGCTATAAGTAGAAGCCAGAATATTGACAACACTGTTAATGAATTTAAGAAATATTTCAATTAATCATTAATTTTTTCCACTTTTTGTTTTATACCATGGTATGAGTATGATAGAATAAAACCTATGTGAATATTACAATAGAGGTGGAAAAATGAAGAAAAAAGCGTTGCTACCTTTGTTTTTAGGTTTAATGGTCTTTTTAGCAGGCTGTGACTATTCTAAACCTGGAGCTCGTAGTGGATTTTTCTATAATACGTTCGTTGAACCTATGAAACACTTATTACAGTGGTTAGGTAACGATGTTTTAAACAATGATTATGGTTTAGCTATTATCATTTTAGTAATAGTTATACGTTTAGTGTTACTACCATTCATGTTATCAAACTATAAAAATAGTCATATGATGCGTGAAAAAATGAAAGTTGCAAAACCTGAAGTAGATGGTATTCAGGAAAAAGTTAAGCGTGCTCGTACTCAAGAAGAGAAAATGGCTGCTAACCAAGAATTAATGGAAGTTTATAAAAAATATGATATGAATCCAATGAAGAGTATGCTTGGTTGTTTACCAATGCTCATTCAAATGCCGATTATCATGGGATTATACTTTGTTCTAAAAGATAAATTAGTTAGTGGTTTATCAGTACATCCACATTTCTTATGGTTTAATTTAACTAAACCAGATATTTGGATTACTATTATTGCAGGTGTTTTATACTTTATCCAAGCTTATGTATCAAGTAAAACAATGCCTCAAGAACAACGTCAAATGGGATACATGATGATGATTGTGTCACCAATTATGATTATTTGGATTTCATTAAGTTCTGCTTCAGCATTAGGTTTATATTGGTCAGTCAGTGCGGCATTCTTAGTTGTGCAAACACACTTTGCTAATATGTACTATTCTAAACTTGCTAAAAAAGAAGTTGAACCTTTACTACAAAAATTTGATCAAGACGGTAAGTCATCAAATAAAAAAGGTAAAAATACTCAAGTAGTATCCAAAAAAAATAAAAAATAATAATAAAAAGCGACAAATCAATGATTTGTCGCTTTTTTCTATAATTGATGCCACTCGGATAAGAATTGTGAAACAAAATGTTCCATAAAATCATGACGTTGAATAGCGATTTGTTTAGCAGTATTCGTGTGCATTAAATCTTTTAATTTAAATAATTTTTCGTAAAAATGTTTAATTGCTGAAGGTGATAAAGTGGATAAAGTATCATCATTAAAATTTTTGGGTAATTTAGATTCAGTCCACATTGGTTCTTTAAAGTGGCCTGCAAATTGAAAAGTTCTAGCTATACCTATGGCACCAATAGCATCTAAACGATCAGCATCTCTAACAACTTGTCCTTCTACTGTTAATTCAACATGATTGTTAGCACCATTTTTATAACTCATATTTTCAATGATATGAAGAATATGAGATTGATCTGAATGAGTTATTTCAAGTTTATCTAAAAATTGATTTAAATGTTGTTTAGCCGACGTTGTATCTACTAATTTTGCATCAATAGTATCATGTAAAAGACTGGCTAATTCGATTATTAAAGTGTTGCTGATAGCTTCATTGTAAGCAATATGTTTTGCCATTGAATGTACTCTATAAACATGTGCAATGTCATGACCGCTATAGTCAGTTTTATGAAATGATTCCATATACTGGCTAGCTAGACTGATTCGTTCTTCATCTTTCATACAGACATCCTTTCCTTTTCATAATGAAACCTGAGACTTTCACACTTTTACGTCTCAGGTTAACTTTGATTATGATCTATCTTTAGGGCTAAATACCTCCTATAAAATTGGAGACAATAATTGAGAAATACCTTCTTTAAACTTAATCCATAAACTACGTTGTTCATAAATTTCTTTTGTTAATTGATCTGATACCTTTAAATCTTCAATAAAAGCTTGTTTTAGTGATCTAGCTATACCTTCATCATATATAAAGGCATTTACCTCGAAATTAAGTGTGAAACTTCTATGATCCATATTTGCAGTACCAACACTAGCAACTTCATCGTCAATAATTAATGTTTTTGAATGTAAAAATCCATTATTATACTGATAAACGTTAACACCAGCTTCGAGTAGTGATGCTACATTTTTTAAAGTTGCCCAATAAACAAAGGGATGATCTGGCATATTAGGTATCATAATATTTACTTCAACGCCACCTAAGGCAGCAATTTTTATAGAGTCTAAAAATGCTTGATCAGGTATAAAATACGGTGATTGAATATATATAGATTTTTTGGCTGAAGAAATCATTTTGAGATAGCCATATTTAATTTGTTCCCACTCCTCATCAGGTCCACTAGAGGCAATTTGTATACCTATAGTTCCACCTGAATTAACATCGGGGAAGTAGCGTTCTTCATACGTAATATTGTCACGTGTAGATTGTGAATTCCAATCAAGTATAAATCTTAATTGTAGTGCATTAACTGCGTCACCTTCGACACGGAGATGAGTATCTCTCCAATAACCAAATTTTTTGGATTTACCTAAATATTCATCACCAACATTAAATCCGCCTACATAACCTATTTTGCCATCTATAACAACTATTTTACGGTGATTACGATTATTCATACGCAAGTTGATTAAGGGAAGTTTAGAAGGGAAAAATGCTTCTACATGGCCACCTTTTTCTCTGAAAGACTTTAAATCTTTCTTTCTTAAATCTCTTGACCCCATATCGTCATACAGCATTTTAACTTCAATGCCAGATTCAACTTTATCTTCTAATGCTTTTAAAATCGTTTTACCTAATTCATCACTGTGAAAAATATAGTATTGTATATGTATATAGTCTTTAGCATTTTTAATATCTTCTAGTAGATCATCAAATTTTTGATTACCATCTGTATAAATTTCAACTTCATTATCTGTCGTTAAGAATGCGGCATTATTGTATAACAACATTTGAACCATTTCTTTAAATTTAACGATTTGGTGATTTCCTTTTGAAAAATCTTTATCTTTAATCGCTTCAAGTTGTTCATCCACAATCATTTCAAGTCCGACTTTATCTTCTTTATCTAATGTGAAAATATGGTCTCTTTGAATTTGACGTCCAAACAATAGATATAATATGAAACCTGATAGAGGCAAAAATACTAGAACTAATAACCAAGCCCATATTGAATTAGCAGTGCGTCTTTCCATAAATATAATTGTAAAAGCGAAGGCCAAATTTAATACAAATGCACCAATCAAAACAATATTAATAATGAGGTTAGATTGAGCAAGTGTCATAGTGAATATTTCGAACATAAAATGCCTCCTTATTGTTTTATATTTTTAGTAAAAATAAAATCTTTTAAAAAAGTTTTTAACTATATAATTGTACCATGAAGTCATATATTTATCATTATAATGTTGAGAGATTTGAAAGGGCTACAATTGACTAATTTGTTATAGAGAAGTAGGATAAAATGGAAATCATTTAAGAGGTGACGAAAGTGACAGAACAAGATCATGCACATCACTCAGAACAAATTAAAACAAATTTGAAATCGAGATTAAATAGAATTGAAGGACAAGTTCGTGCTATCAACCGAATGATAGAAGAAGATGTTTATTGTGATGATGTTTTAACACAAATTAGAGCAACACGTTCAGCTTTAAATAGTGTAGCTACTAAATTATTAGAACAACATATGAAGAGTTGTATAACTGAAAAAGTCAATAATGGTCATCAAGAAGAAGCCATGGAAGAGTTACTTGTAACTTTTCAAAAATTAATGAAAGATTGAGGGAAATAAAGTGCAACAAAAAATCGTTTATACTTCAGGAATCAAAACGACTGAACAAGCTAACAAAATGGAAACAATATTAAAGGAAATGATAGGTGTATATGATGCAAATGTAGATTTAAGCAATGGTCACATTTCAGTTGAATTTGAGACACCTGCTAATTTAAATAGTATCGAAAAAGAAATTTATGATTCTGGATTTAAAGTGCTTTATTAATCATTAGTATTATATATTAATATGACTAAGTTTAAGTTATAAAAGTTAAAGATTATAATAAATTTTTAAAATCATGTAGTAAAGTGATGTTGTTTGGGGTATGATGTATATGAAGTCAACCAAACGAGGTGTTATTAGTGAAGAATTCAGAGAAAATTCAAAATGTGGTTAATTTATTATCATCATTAGGTGTAAATATTAAAAAAACTAAATCTCGTTTAGACATTATTAATACATTGCCTGCAACAAAACAAATCAGTCACGAATGTAAATAAGTGAATTGGATTTAGGTCAGTAAGCGCATTTTAATTGTGAGATGAAGTCGTCATTGAAAATGGCGCCTTTTTTTGTTTAAAAATAGAGTCAGTCCTAGTTTATAGGATTTGACTCTATTTTTCGTATATTCAGTTACTTTTCAATGGATTGGTATTTTTTAGGTTCATGATAGTAAATAGCTAAAATAACACCAATACCTGTCATTAAACTCCAAAGTGAGCTACCACCATAACTTATAAATGGTAATGGGATACCAGTTATTGGAAGTAATTGAACCGTCATACCAATATTTTGTAATATATGGAATACGATTAAAGATACATATCCAATAATAAATACTTTGTTATATTGGTCATTAATTCGGCTAGCTAATCTAATTAAATGAAAAATTAACACTAAGAATAATAATATAAGTACAACTGAACCAATAAAGCCCATTTCTTCTCCAATTACTGAAAAAATAAAATCGGTATGGTTTTCAGGAATATAGACTTCACCATGATTATAACCTTTACCAAATAATTGACCTGAACCAATAGCTTTTAACGATTCAGTTAAATGGTAACCATCTCCACTACTATATGAATAAGGATCTAACCATGAATTAATACGTCCCATTTGATACATCTTTATACCTAATAAATTTTCTATTAAAGAAGGTTTAAATATAATAGCAAGAATTACAGAAGCACCAATAACTATTGCTGAAATAAAGATAGGCGCTAGCAATCTCCAAGTGATTCCACTGACTAGCATGATGCCTGCAATAATTGCACAAATAACTAAAGTTGTACCTAAGTCATTTTGTAATAAAATCAATGCCATAGGAATAATCGATACACCTATGATTTTGAAAAATAACATTAAATCAGATTGAAATGACTTGTTAAACGTAAATTGGTTATGACGTGCTACTACTTTTGATAATGCTAATATAAGAATAATTTTCATGAATTCTGATGGTTGGATACTTATAGGTCCTAAACTATACCAACTTTTAGCGCCATTAATCACAGGTGTTATAGCTGTTTCGGGTAATATTAATAGACCTACCAGTAAAATACAGAAAATTGTGTAAAGCAAATATGTATAATTTCTTATTTTTTTAGGTGAAATGAACATAATGATAATAGCCATTATAGTACCTAAAATATAGTACATGATTTGTCTGATACTAAAGTTAGCACTATACTGTCCGCCGCCCATGGCAGAACTAATTAATACGACACTAAATATTGCTAACAATGTAATAATTGCTACTAATATCCAGTCTACTTTAAGTAGCCAATGTTTGTTAGGCTCTTGACGGGATGAATATTTCATATTTTACTCCTTTTATAACACGTTATAAGATAATTATTTTTGTCTCATCTAAGATGTAGGCATCAATATTTTATCCATATTTATATAACGATTTTACATGACTTTTTTGAAATTTGCTAGAATATCAAGTTTGAAAACGATTCCTTATTTTTGAAAAGTTAATGTGAAGTTTAGTTCAAGGTTTAGAAAGGTTATTTAATTCGTCAGAGATACTCGTTACATTATTATATTATAAAATGCAAAAGTCATAGCAAATATGATAATATTAAGTTTCAGAGAAGTGCATGTATAGACTAAATACTTATAATTAAATAGTGAAAATTTTAAAATGATATAACGCTGAAGATGAGCGTTTATTGGAGGAAAACGAAATGACAAAAGAGAATATTTGTATCGTTTATGGAGGAAAAAGTGCAGAACATGATGTTTCTATTTTAACTGCCCAAAATGTATTAAATGCAATAGATAAAAATGAATATCAAGTAGATATTATTTATATAACAAATGATGGCGAATGGAAAAAACAAGATAATATTACTCATCATATTGAATCAACTGATGAATTACGTATTAATGACATTCCAACAGGAGAAATTTCACAATTGTTAAGCAATGGTAGTTTAGGCAAATCATACGATGCTATATTCCCATTATTACATGGACCTAATGGTGAAGATGGTACAATCCAAGGTTTATTTGAAGTACTGGATATTCCATATGTAGGTAATGGGGTATTAGCAGCTTCAAGTTCAATGGATAAATTAGTAATGAAACAATTATTTGAACATAGAGGTTTACCTCAATTACCATATATAAGTTTCTTAAGAAGTGAATACGAAAAATATGAAAATAATATTCTTAAATTAGTTAATGACAAATTAACTTACCCAGTATTTGTTAAGCCTGCAAACTTAGGATCAAGTGTTGGTATAAGCAAATGTAATAATGAAGAAGAATTAAAATCAGGTATTGAAGAAGCTTTCCAATTCGACCGTAAGTTAGTTATTGAACAAGGAATAGACGCAAGAGAAATTGAAGTAGCTGTTTTAGGTAATGACTATCCAGAAACTACTTGGCCTGGTGAAGTAGTTAAAGATGTTGCATTCTATGATTACAAATCAAAATACAAAGACGGTAAAATTCAATTACAAATCCCTGCTGACTTAGATCAAGATGTTCAAATGACATTAAGAAATATGGCTTTAGAAGCTTTTAAAGCAACTGATTGTTCAGGGTTAGTACGTGCGGATTTCTTTGTTACAAAAGACAATCAAATTTATATTAACGAAACAAACGCTATGCCAGGCTTTACTTCATTTAGTATGTATCCAAGTTTATGGGAGAATATGGGCTTATCTTATGCTGATTTAATTTCTAAATTAATAAGCTTAGCTAAAGAACGACACGAAGATAAAAAGAAAAATAAATATAAAATCGATTAAACGGAGTTGCTTTAGATGATAAACGTAACGTTAAAACAAATTAAAGAATGGATTGATTGTGATATAGATGAACAATATCTTGATCATTCCATTCATGGTGTCACTATAGATTCCAGAGCGATAAAAGAAGGTATGCTCTTTATACCTTTTAAAGGCGAAAATGTAGACGGTCATCGTTTCGTTGAACAAGCACTTAATGATGGTGCAGGTGCATCATTTTATCAAAAAGATGTTACACCGCCTGAACAAGTAAATGGCCCAATTATTTGGGTTGAAGATACATTAAATGCATTACAAGATTTGGCTAAAGCTTATTTAAAACATGTAAATCCAAAAGTAATTGCAGTTACTGGTTCAAATGGTAAAACGACAACTAAAGACATGATAGAGAGTGTTTTAAATACAGAATATAAAGTGAAAAAGACACAAGGAAACTATAATAATGAAATTGGAATGCCTTTAACCATTTTAGATTTAGATATAGATACTGAAATTTCAATCTTAGAAATGGGCATGTCAGGTTTCCATGAAATAGAATTATTGTCTTCAATTGCAGAACCGGATATCGCAGTAATTACTAATATTGGGGAATCACATATGCAAGATTTAGGTTCTCGTGAAGGTATTGCTCAAGCTAAATCAGAAATTACTATTGGTCTTAAAGCACAAGGCACATTTATATATGATGGCGATGAACCGCTTTTAAAACCTCATGTTGATAAAATTAAACAAGCTAAATGTATAAGTATTGGTTTAGAACAAGATAATACATTAGTGTGTCAAGTTGATGATAACGTTTCAACTGAAGGTATTGCTTTTACAATAAATCAAGAACAACATTATGAATTACCCATTTTAGGTATTCATAATATGAAAAATGCAGCTATAGCAATTGCTGTAGGACATGAGTTAGGTTTATCCTATAACGTCATTCAAAACAATATAAAAAACGTTAAGTTAACTGGTATGAGAATGGAACGACATGAAACTGAGAACCATATAACTGTTATCAATGATGCTTATAATGCTAGCCCGACTAGTATGAAAGCAGCAATAGATACATTAAGTAATATGGAAGGCCGCAAATTGTTAGTACTAGGTGATGTTCTAGAATTAGGAGACAATAGTAAACAAATGCACGAAGAAGTTGGAAATTATTTACACGATAAAGATGTCAACCAATTATTTACGTTTGGTAAAGAAGCGGCATTTATTCATAGTGCAGGCAAACAATTTGTGGGCGAGGCTTATCATTATGAAGATAAAAATAAACTTATTTCTCATATTACTGATATCGTTCAACCAAATGATAAAGTTTTAATTAAAGGCTCAAGAGGCATGAAATTAGAAGATGTAGTCGATGCACTAATTAAATAAAAAGTATTACATTCCAATAGTAAGACATATGTTAATTTCTAAGTTAAATGGGAATAACATAGTAGTCTTACTATTTTTATTTAAAAAATAAAATATATTTATGGAACGCTTTCAATATATGCACGTCACCATTTTAAAAGGAAATGTTTCATAATTAAGAGTCATTATTCACCACTATATACCAACTGCTTTATTGCTATAATAAATGTTAGGTGGTACTATTAAGAAGTTGATAAAACATAAATGAACATATATGCAAATAAGTATATTGAGAAATAAACAGGTAAAAGGAGAATTATTTTGCAAAATTTTAAAGAACTAGGGATTTCGGATAAAACGGTTCAAACGCTTGAATCAATGGGGTTTAAAGAGCCAACTCCTATCCAAAAAGATAGTATCCCTTATGCGTTAGAAGGATACGACATCCTTGGACAAGCCCAAACAGGTACTGGTAAAACGGGTGCGTTTGGAATACCTTTAATTGAAAAGGTAGTTGGAGAACAAGGTGTTCAATCATTAATTCTAGCGCCTACTAGAGAATTAGCGATGCAAGTTGCAGAGCAATTAAAAGTATTTAGTAAAGGTCAAAATGTACAAGTCGTTACAGTATTTGGTGGTATGCCAATCGAACGTCAAATTAAAGCACTAAAAAAAGGTCCACAAATTGTTGTTGGTACTCCAGGACGTGTTATTGACCATTTAAATAGACGTACATTAAAAACTAATGATATTCATACACTTATTTTGGATGAAGCTGATGAAATGATGAACATGGGATTCATCGACGATATGAGATTTATTATGGATAAAATTCCAGCTGAGCAACGTCAAACGATGCTATTCTCAGCAACAATGCCTAAAGCTATCCAAACTTTAGTACAACAATTTATGAAAACACCTAAAATTATTAAAACAATGAATAATGAAATGTCAGATCCTCAAATCGACGAATATTACACAATTGTTAAAGAATTAGAAAAATTCGATACTTTCACAAACTTCCTAGATGTACATCAACCAGAATTGGCAATTGTATTTGGACGTACAAAACGCCGTGTTGATGAATTAACAAGTGCATTATTATCTAAAGGATATAAAGCTGAAGGTTTACATGGTGATATTACTCAAGCTAAACGTTTAGAAGTATTGAAAAAATTCAAAAATGATCAAATCGACATCTTAGTTGCAACAGACGTAGCAGCGAGAGGATTAGATATTTCAGGCGTAAGTCACGTTTATAACTTCGATATTCCACAAGATACTGAAAGCTATACTCATAGAATCGGTCGTACAGGTCGTGCCGGAAAAGAAGGTATCGCTGTTACTTTTGTGAATCCAATTGAAATGGATTATATTCGTCAAATCGAAGATGCTAACAATAGAAGAATGAATGCTTTAAGACCACCCCATCGTAAAGAAGTCTTAAAAGCACGTGAAGATGACATCAAAGAAAAAGTTCAAAACTGGATGTCTAAAGAAAACGAACCACGTTTACAACGAATTTCAAGTGAATTACTTGAAGAGTATAACGATGTTGAACTAGTTGCATCATTATTACAAGAATTAGTTGAAGCAAACGATGAAGTAGAAGTTCAATTAACATTCGAAAAACCATTATCACGTAAAGGACGTAACTCTAAAGGAAATAATAATTCTAGAAGAGGCAATAATAAACGTGGTGGCGGTAAATTCGATAATAAAAATAGACGTTCATCAAAAGGTTTCTCTTCAAAGAAGAATAATAATAAAAAGTTTGATCGTAAAGATAAATCATCTCAAAACTCAAACAAAACAATGAAAGGTCGCACATTCGCTGACCATCAAAAATAAAAATTTATCAATACTCAATATATAATTTGTTTTCTAAAGAAGCACACAATTAATTTAAATTAATTGTGTGCTTCTTACTTTTGTCTTGGCGAATAGAAAATAAAAGTAATTTTTAAGTGATGAACGTTAATAAAAATGAAGCGACATTTAGAAGAAAAATTGACTATGCTATAATGTGGTTAAAAATTATAAAGGAGCTAAATTAATGAATAGTACATTTCATAAAAGTCCAAAAAATGCTTTAACATACTACTTCTTAACAGCGGGACTCAGTTTTATTATTGAAATAATTATCTATGCTATTCTTTTTTATCTTTGGTATCAATTTAATTGGTGGCACTTTATTATATACATATACATAGTGTTATGGATCGTAAGTTTAATTAGATTGATTTCAAGTCCTTTACTTAAATACAATTATTTATTTTATAGAATTCAAAATAATGTCATAGAAGTTAAGTCAACTTTTTTCTTTAAACATCAAGATATTTCTAAAATTGAAAGACTACAATTTTTACAAATAAATACTAATCCTTTAGCGAGAAAGTTTAAAATTAATGAAATAACATTTGTTTCTGCTGGTCATAGTTTTGAACTTCCATTTGTATCCGAAGAAGAAGCAGAATTTATACAAGAACAGATATTTAGTCAATTGAGAGGAGCAGAATATGATGTATAGTCCGCAAAAATTGCATCCGATATCATATGTTTCCGGATTGATAGAAGCTTTCAAACAAAATTTTATAGTTATCATTATATTTTTAGTTTTTAATTTTAAAGATTTTGATTTTACTAATTTACGTGAATATATTGTTCCCGCATTATTAACTATCTTTTTCTTAATATCGTTTATTGGTCAAATTTTAAAAGTATATAATACTCGGTATTGGATAGAGAACAATCATTTCATATTGACTACAGGAATATTTAATAAAGAACGTAAAGAATTAGATATAAGTCGTATTCAATCTGTAGACACTTCTCAAGATATAATTAATCAGATTGTTGGTGGTGTGCAGTTACAGATAAAAACACCTAGTGATGGTTTAGAACTTTCAACCATCTCAAAAACACAAAGTATTGAAATAGAAAACACAATTAAAGACATACAAAATCAATTAAGTAATAATGATGAAAAGGATGTTAATCTTGATTCTTATTTAAATGTGGATTCAAGCGTCGATAACATTCAAGGGAATTTTGAAAATGATATGCCAGGTCAACGAAAACGCGTGTTTAAATTATCATTTAAAAATTTAATATTAATGTCTTTATCAAGCGGAGCTATAGGAGTTGCATTAGCGACTATTTCACCAATTGTAGGTAGTTTTTCTAATCTTATTCCATGGAATAGAATTACAAATGAATTATTCAGTTTTGCTAATGCTATAGCGATTGTAATAAGCATAGTAGTAGGATTGATTTTGATATTAAGTTACATAGTGGGGGCATTAATCAATTTAATTAGATATTATGGTTACACCATGACACAAGAAGGACATCAATTAAAAATTCAATATGGATTATTAACAAAAAAGAATATAACTGTACCTACAAATCGCATACAAGCTGTTATTGAACGCCAATCTTATATTAGAAAATTATTCGGTTTTACAGCTATACATGTATTAATAACTAGTGATATTGATGAAAAACTTGAAGACGACACTAGTAGTGATGGTGAAATAATGATCATTCCTTTTATAAAGCGCAAAATGGCTTATGAGATTATACATGATTTAATACCTGAAATGGCGTTTAAAACTGCAAATTTAGGTATGCCATGGAAAGGATTTCATAGACATTTCTTAATTCCATCTATCATATTAGTTATCATTGGGATAATAGGCAGTTACTTTTGGTCTGCATGGTCATTTTTCTTTATAGGTATTATCATTATAGCTTTAATTATACAAGCTTTAATTTATATTAAGTTATCAGGCTTAAAGCTTAAAAATGATGAATTAACAATTCAAAAATCAAATTTATTCAGTATCAAAAGATATTATGTAAAATATGACAAAATCATTGGTATGGAAATTGATGCACATCCACTTTTAATTAGAAATCAACTTGGCAATTTTGCATTTTTAATTGCAAAAGGAGCCAGTCATCAATCAATAGGGTTAAAATTTAAGGATGAAAAAACAATTAAATATCTAAAATCTTGGTATGTAGGAGGTGACCAACATGTCGAATTATAATTATATGGATGATAAAGCTAAAAAAGTGATGATAATGGCTAATCTAATATGGTTAAGTATACTCTTTGTTATTCTCATTATTACTTTAGTTTTAAACTGGAAATTCTTTCATATATCAGACTCTTGGTCACTAATAATTGGAGAAATTGTATTGTTTATTATATGTTGTATTTTAGCATTGATAATCATTCCTATATTTAGATATAAAAACTTTAGATATAAAATTGATGAAAATGAAATCCATGTTAGAACAGGTATATTTTTTATAAATACGAATATCATTCCTTTCTTTAGAATTCAGAATATTGATGTTAATGAAGGTTTAATAATGAGGAAATATAACCTTGCAACAATTACTTTATCAACAGCTGGTGGCAATTCTGAAATGTCTTTAATAAATATTAAGAATGCTCAGCAAATAAAACGATTAATTAAAGAAAGACGAAATAATCAAAATAATAATCAATATGATGTAAAATAAAAAAGTAATGTAGCATCTAAAATAATGAGGCGGAAAAATGATATATGGAATAGGTGTAGATTTAATAGAGATAGAAAGAATTAGAAAAGTATATAATAAACAAAAGATGAAATTTGTGGAAAGAATTCTTTCAGAAGATGAATTAATGACGTTTAATCAATTCACACAGGAAAAACGTAAAATAGAATATTTAGCTGGAAGATTTTCAACTAAAGAAGCGTTTAGTAAAGCGCTAGGAACTGGTTTAGGGAAAACAATAGCTTTTAATGATATCAATTGTTATAACAATAACTTAGGTAAACCGTGTATTGATTACAAGGATTTTCGAGTTCATGTCAGTATTACTCACACTGATAATTATGCAATGAGCCAAGTGTTATTAGAACAATTAGATGATAATAAACAATTCAAATAGGTGAAGTTTTGAAATGAGTTGTTAGGCTTTAAAGGAGGAAATAAGATTATGTCAGAAAAATTTTATAGATCGACATATTTAAATATAGACTTGAATGCAATCTTATCCAATTATCAGACTTTTGATAAATTGCATGCTAATAAAACTGTTATCTCAGTAATTAAAGCTAATGGATATGGTTTAGGAAGTGTTAAAATCGCTCAACATTTAATGGAGCATGGTGCTTCTTTCTTTGCAGTAGCAACCTTAGATGAAGCAATCGAACTACGTATGCATGGTATTAAAGCTAAAATTTTAATATTAGGGGTTATCCCACCAACAGATATTAATAAAGCTATACAACATCGTGTTGCATTGACTGTTCCATCGAAAGCATGGTTAAAAGAATCAATTAAGAATATTTCTGATGAAAATGACAAAGCGTTATGGCTGCATTTAAAACTTGATACTGGTATGGGCAGATTAGGAATGAAAGATGTAGAAGAGTATCAAGAAGTCGTAGATATTATTAGTAAATATGAAGATTTAGTGTTCGAAGGCGTTTATACACATTTTGCTAGTGCTGATGAACCTGGTGATTCTATGGCCAACCAATACCAACTTTTTCAAAATATAGTTAATCAAGTCGACAAACCGCCATATATTCATACTCAAAATTCTGCTGGTTCATTATTAATGGATGGACAATTTTGTAATGCTATTCGTCTAGGTATATCGCTTTATGGATACTATCCATCAGAATATGTAAATCAAAATGTTAAAGTTCATCTAAAGCCAAGTACACAATTAGTCAGTGAAATTGTTCAAACAAAAACATTAAATGAAGGTGAATCTGTTAGTTACGGCAGCACATTTACTGCAACCGAGCCAACAAGAATTGCCATTTTACCTATAGGATATGCAGATGGTTATTTACGTTCAATGCAAGGAGCTTTCGTCAACGTTAATGGGAATCAATGTGAAGTGATTGGTAGAGTCTGTATGGATCAAACAATTGTAAAAGTCCCAGACACAGTTAAAGTTGGTGATAAAGTTATATTATTAGATAATCATTCAGATACTAATCAATCTGTTGAAGCATTAGCTAAGAAACAAGATACGATTAATTATGAAGTCTTATGTAATTTATCAAGAAGATTGCCACGTATTTATTATGAAAATGATAATACTGAGATAACTAATGAATTATTAAAATAAGTATAGTCACTGTTTTCAAAATTTGTTATTATTAAGATAAATCAATAAACCTTAAAAAACGCTACTTTTGAAACCAATGGAGGTTCTTTGTATGTTATCTTTTAATCAAAATAGAAGTTACAGTTTAGAGCAATCTTTAAAAGAAGGTTATGCACAAATGGCTGATTTAAATCTCTCCCTAGCAACCGAAGCTTTTCCAATTGAATGTGAAGCGTGCGATTGCAATGAAACATATTTAAATTCTAACGCTAAGAATGAATGATTAGAAGAGGAGATGTTTATCTAGCAGATTTATCACCTGTTCAAGGGTCCGAACAAGGGGGAGTAAGACCCGTCGTTATTATTCAAAATGACACAGGTAATAAATATAGTCCAACAGTAATTGTTGCAGCAATTACTGGAAGGATTAACAAAGCTAAGATACCCACACATGTAGAAATAGAAAAGAAGAAGTATAAACTTGATAAAGATTCTGTAATCTTACTTGAACAAATTCGAACGTTAGATAAAAATCGTTTGAAAGAAAAGCTCACATATTTGTCAGAAAACAAAATGAAAGAAGTAGATTACGCCCTAGACATCAGTCTAGGTTTACATAATTTTAATCATCCAAAGACTTAAATTATTGTATGTATTTAACAAATACAAATAAAATAATGAAATAAAAGACAATAACTTTATAATAATTATAACTGCATGAATGTTTAACTAATTAATTTATTTTAATTGTTAAACCATGCATTTTTAACATATTAAGAGCAATGATAGTTATTTCGAAGGACTATTTATTATAAAAGGATGTCTTAAGTTTAGTTATATGGCTTTAGGTATTCCACTCCTAAAGTCTTTTTTAGATAGTTAACAAAACTGTGTAATGCTATTAAAAAACATAAATGTAGCGATTGGGAAACAAGTATTAATGTTGTAGTTAGGAGGCAAAAATCGTGGAAGAATTTAAAAAAGATTATAAAAAATTGATAGATGAAAGCTTAAGCACGAATAACAAAACACAATTAATAAAGAAGTGTGAAGAATTCACTAATGAAGTTATAAAAAAAGATATTTTGCCAGAAGATATTGTTGAAATACATAAAAATTATATTTCTTCATTAGACATAGCTGAACATGAGGCACTTAACACATTAGATGTTTTACAGGAAGTTGTTAAAGGATTTGGATATAGTTATAGAGACTATCAAAAATTAGTCAATAAACTACAATACCACGATAAAGAAATTGATTTAGCTTCTAGACTACAACAAACTATGTTTAAAACAGATATTCCTCAGTTTGATAGTATACAAATTGGCGTTATTTCAGTTGCTGCTCAAAAAGTAAGTGGAGATTATTTTAACTTAATTGATCATAATGATGGAACTATGAGTTTTGCCGTTGCAGATGTCATTGGGAAGGGAATTCCAGCTGCATTAGCTATGAGTATGATTAAATTTGGTATGGATTCTTATGGACATTCACAATTACCAAGTGAAGGTTTAAAGCGACTTAACCGTGTTGTTGAAAAAAACGTAAATCAAAATATGTTCGTTACAATGTTCTATGGTTTATATGAAGAAATGAACCATTTATTATATTGTAGTTCAGCTGGACATGAACCTGGATACGTTTATCGTGCTGAAACTGAAGAATTTCAAGAAATAGAAGTAAGAGGACGCGTGTTAGGTATTAGTCAACAAACACGGTATAGCCAACAAGAAATTCCTATTTATATTGATGATTTAGTAATAATTCTTACGGATGGCGTAACTGAAGCTAGAAATAAAGAAGGCGAATTTATAAAAAAAGAGACATTATTGAATCTTATTAAAAAATATAAGCATATGCACCCACAGGACATAGTTCAAATTATTTATGAAGCTATTTTAAAAGTACAAAATCCTCATAAAAAAGATGATATGACCATATTGATTATAAAACGAGTGAATTAAACTTTAATTTATGATTAAGGAATTATGACAATGGGTATAATTATTCTTGAATAGTAAACTAGAAGAATCGAAATACAATTAGGAGTGTAATTAAATGAATCTTAATATTGAAACTGTCACACATGATACATATTATGAAGTTAAAGTTGGCGGAGAACTTGATGTTTATACAGTACCTGAACTAGAAGAGGTACTTGTGCCAATGAGACAAGAAGGTACACATGACATCCATGTAAATTTAGCAAATGTAAGCTATATGGACTCAACAGGTTTAGGTCTATTTGTAGGAACACTAAAAGCATTAAATCAAAACGATAAAGAGCTTTATATCTTAGGAGTATCTGACCGTATTGGAAGACTCTTTGATATTACTGGATTAAAAGATTTAATGCATGTTAATGAAGGAACGGAGGTAGAGTAACATGCAATCTAAACAAGATTATATTGAAATGCGGTTACCAGCTTCTGCCGAATATGTAAGTTTAATTAGATTAACACTGTCTGGTGTGTTTACCAGAGCAGGTGCATCATATGATGATATAGAAGATTCAAAAATTGCGGTTAGTGAAGCTGTAACTAATGCAGTAAAACATGCTTATAAACATAATCCTGAAACAGGCATGATTAATTTGTGCTTTGAAGTATTTGACGATAAAATTAAAATTGTTATTTCAGATCAAGGTGAAAGTTTTGATTATGAAACTACTAAGTCTAACTTAGGACCATACGATAATAACGAAAATGTAGATTTCTTACGTGAAGGCGGATTAGGTTTATTCTTAATTGAATCCCTTATGGATGAGGTTACTGTTTACAAAGAATCTGGTGTTACGATAAGTATGACTAAGTATATTAAAAAAGAGCAGGTGCGAAATAATGACGAAAGAGTCGAAATCAGTTAATGATGTATCACCTGAACAGATTAACCAATGGATTAAAGAACACCAAGAAGACCAAACTAGTGGCGCTCAAGATAAATTAGTTCGTCATTACCGAAAACTAATTGAATCATTAGCTTATAAATACTCTAAAGGTCAATCACATCATGAAGATTTAGTTCAAGTGGGAATGGTTGGTTTAATAGGTGCTATAAATAGATTTGATTTGTCATTTGATCGAAAATTTGAAGCATTCCTAGTGCCAACAGTTATTGGTGAAATTAAAAGATATTTGAGAGACAAAACATGGAGTGTTCATGTTCCAAGACGTATAAAAGAAATTGGTCCTCGTATAAAGAAGGTTAGTGATGAACTTACAAATGAATTAGAACGCTCACCATCAATTAGTGAGATTGCTGAACGTTTAGAAGTTACTGATGAAGAAGTTCTTGAAGCTATGGAAATGGGCCAAAGTTATAATGCGCTAAGTGTAGATCATTCAATCGAAGCAGATAAAGATGGTTCAACAGTTACATTGTTGGATATTATGGGTCAACAAGATGATAATTATGACCTTACTGAAAAACGAATGATTCTAGAAAGAATTCTACCAATATTATCAGATAGAGAAAAAGAAATCATACAATGTACGTTTATCGAAGGTCTTAGTCAAAAAGAAACTGGTGAACGTATAGGTCTGAGCCAAATGCATGTATCACGATTACAACGTACTGCAATCAAAAAGTTGCAAGAAGCAGCTAATCAGTAAATAATTAAATTTAAAATATTATAACAAAAATAAGGTTATTATTTTTTCAGTAAAATGTAGATACTAAATGAGTACTATATTTATGAAGAAGTAGTAATCTTATTTTAATTTAAACAAGGTTTTAAAAAGAATTTTATTAATGAAACCTATCTAAGCAATATGAAATTAACGGATTATGTTAAAATAAAAAAATAAATTAAAGAAAAAGTGTGGTAGAACAATGGACAATCATTTAATTAAATCAATCATCGAAAAGTACAATTTTTTTGAAAAACAAATTACATCAGTACTAAAATTATTAGAGGATAAAAATACTGTTCCTTTCATAGCAAGATACCGTAAAGAACAAACAGGTGGCTTGGATGAAGTTGAAATCAAACAAATTTCAGATGAATATCAATACATGGTTAACTTACAAAAGAGAAAAGAAGAAGTCATTCATAGTATCGAACAACAAGGCATGCTATCTGATGAACTGAAAAATGATATTCTAAAACAAACAAAATTACAACGTGTAGAAGATTTATATAGACCATATAAACAAAAGAAAAAAACACGTGCTACTGAAGCTAAAAGAAAAGGATTGGAACCTTTTGCTACTTGGCTTTTACAACCTCAACTTGACGAAGCGGTTGAAGCTAAAGCTAAAATTTACATTAATGAAGAAGTTGAAAGTATTGACGAGGCAATTCAAGGGGCACAAGATATTATTGCTGAACAAATTTCTGACAACCCCAAATATCGTTCAAGAATCTTGAAAAATGTTTATCACCAAGGACAAATAGTAACTACTAAGAAGAAAAAAGCTGAAGATGAAAAAGAAATTTTCGCTATGTACTATGATTATGCTGAACCTATTAAAAAAATGGCTAATCACAGAGTATTAGCAGTTAATAGAGGCGAGAAAGAAAAAGTATTAACTGTAAAAATTGAATTTGATACTACGCAAGTAGAAAAAGATATCGAAAAACAAGAAATTAAAAAAGAAACTGAAGCCACATATATTGTTAAAGATGCAATCAAAGATAGCTTAAAAAGGTTAATTATGCCTTCGATAGAAAGAGAAATAAGAGGCGATTTAACTGAAAAGGCGGAAAATCATGCCATTGATGTGTTTAGTGAAAATTTAAGGAATTTACTTTTACAACCACCTATGAAAGGTAAACAAATATTAGGTGTTGATCCAGCGTTTAGAACTGGTTGTAAATTAGCGGTGATTAACCCTTATGGTACTTTTGTAGCTAAAAATGTGATATACCCACACCCACCTGTAAATAAATTAGATAATGCTGAAAAAGTAATCGTTAAGATGATTAATGATTATAGTGTTCAACTTATTGCAATTGGAAATGGTACTGCTAGTAGAGAAACAGAACAATTTATAGCCAATGTAATACAAAAATATAAATTGAATGTTCAATTCATAATAGTAAATGAAGCGGGTGCATCAGTTTATTCTGCTTCTGAAATTGCAAGAGCTGAATTTCCTGATTTCCAAGTTGAAGAAAGAAGTGCAGTATCAATCGGAAGAAGGGTTCAAGATCCGTTAAGTGAACTTGTTAAAATTGACCCTAAATCAATTGGTGTAGGTCAGTATCAACACGATGTTAACCAAAAAGAACTAGAAAAAGCATTAACATTTGTAGTAGAAACAGCGGTTAACCAAGTAGGAGTGGATGTAAATACAGCATCTCGTTCATTATTACAATATGTATCTGGTCTGACTTCACAAATAGCACAAAATATTATTGAATATAGAGAAGAAAATGGAGCTATCAAGCACCATAAAGAGATTGCAAAAGTAAAAAGACTAGGCGC
This sequence comes from Staphylococcus sp. 8AQ, assembly GCF_902506595.1. Classification (NCBI taxonomy): domain Bacteria; kingdom Bacillati; phylum Bacillota; class Bacilli; order Caryophanales; family Staphylococcaceae; genus Staphylococcus; species Staphylococcus sp. 8AQ. Next base: position 1,461,502 of record NZ_LR733871.1, on the reverse strand, counting down.
AAAAACTTTAGAACAAAGTATTGGATTTTTGAGAATAGTTGATGGTACAGAACCGTTAGATAATACATCTATTCACCCTGAAAGCTACAATGCAACATATGAGTTACTTAAACAATTAAATCTAAAAGTTAAGGATTTAGGTAACGATACATTAAAAAATAAACTAGATTCGGTTAATATAAAAGAATTGGCTGAAGAACTTAATATAGGTGAGCCAACACTCGAAGATATTATAAATTCTCTAAAAGCACCTAATAGAGATCCACGTGATGAATTTGAAACACCAATATTAAAATCCGATGTACTATCTATTGAAGACTTAAAAGAAGGTATGAAACTTAGTGGTACCGTTAGGAATGTTGTGGATTTTGGAGCATTTGTAGATATTGGAGTAAAACAGGATGGACTCGTTCACGTTTCAAAACTATCTAAAAGGTTTGTAAAAAATCCTATAGATATAGTTAGTGTTGGGGATATAGTTGAAGTTTGGATATTGAGCATTGATAAACAAAAGGATAAAGTTGCATTGACAATGATTAACCCAAATGAATAATCAAGAACTAAAAAACTTAGTGTGTGAAATATCCATTGAATATTTTAAAATTCCTTTTCAACATGATGCATACTTTAATAGTCGACTAAGAACTACTGGCGGCAGATATATGTTAAAATCTCATAACATTGAAGTTAATCCTAAGCAATATGAAAAATATGGAAAGAAAGCAATTATTGATATAATAAAACATGAATTATGCCATTATCATTTACATTTAACTGGAAAAGGTTATAAACATAGAGATAGTGACTTTAAAGTTTTGAGTAGTAAAGTAGGGGCACCAAGATTTTGTACACCTACAAAATCTTATAAAGAAAGAGCTAATTATATATATTCATGTAAAAATTGTTTTACAAAATATTTAAGAATTAGGAAAGTAGATGTAAATAAAATGAGATGTGGAAAATGTGGAGGAAAATTAAAACTATCTGATCACATTTCTAAATGAGTTACAAATATCTAAATGCAAATTAATAGTATCAAATATAACAAGGAGTACTATGGTTAATATATTGCTATAGTACTCTTTTTGAAATTTTAATAATTTTTATTATTGACATAGTCTTTACAATGATTTATTATAAATAACGTTGCGTTAACAAAACACATCACTTTATAAGTTAATTAAGATTATTAATTTAATATTAAAAACTTGTTGACATAACATTTCAAATGTTTTACAATATATTATGCTATTAAAAAGTAGTTCGATATTTTAAAGCGTTTTGCCAGCGGTCGTGGCGGAATGGCAGACGCGCTAGGTTGAGGGCCTAGTGGGAGAAATCCCGTGGAGGTTCAAGTCCTCTCGGCCGCACCAAATAACTTAATTACATGCGGGTGTAGTTTAATGGCAAAACCTCAGCCTTCCAAGCTGATGTTGTGGGTTCGATTCCCATCACCCGCTCCAATATTTACAAAATGAACATTGAAAACTGAATGACAATATGTCAACGTTAATTCCAATAATGTAACGAAAGTTACAACAATTAATTTAGTTTTTATGAGCTAATCAAACATCATAATTTTTTATGGAGAGTTTGATCCTGGCTCAGGATGAACGCTGGCGGCGTGCCTAATACATGCAAGTCGAGCGAACAGATAAGGAGCTTGCTNAAAGAACGCTACGAGCTTAGTCGAGCTAAGTGAGTAAGAGAGAGACGAAAAAGAAGAAGAATGCGAGCGTTTATCTCGAGTTGAGAAAGCTCCTTAGCGCCGATGGTAGCAGACTAACGTTCTAAAGCAAAACAGCGATTTATAATCGCATTGTTGTACTTAATAGCTTTAGCTATTAAGTACAACTATATATGCTAGGCAAATAATAGGATGCGATGAGCCGCATTGAGACCGTAAGGTCTCTTTTTTTAATACATAAAAAGTGAAGTGCTTTAAATCATCAATGAAGAGCGGGGCTCCAACAAAGAGAATTTTGGTAGAAAATTCAACAAGCAATGCAAGTTGGGGTAAAGGAACGCTACGATCTTAGTCAAGCTAAGTGAGTAAGAGAGAGACGAAAAAGAAGAAAAATGCGAATGATTGACTCAAATCAAGTTTAGCTCAGCAGTTTAAATAGTTCTAATAAAATTTTATTAACCATTTTTCATAAAGAATAAAGACTAAATTTTAAATAAAATAAAATCGGAGTTACATGGAAATTATTCCACTTAACTCCGATTAGTTTTTACACTAGTTAAATTAATAAAGAGTATAGCATTTTGTTTTCATTAATATATATATTTGAAGGATCAAATATACTTACTTTTTCTTTTAAATGTTGTAAATCTGCGTGATCCTTAAGTTGAATACCAATAATAACTGTACCAGTATTTTGAGATGATTTTTTTAAATACTCAAATTTGGTAATGTCATCTTGAGGGCCGAGCACATCATTAACAAATTCTCTTAGAGCTCCTGGTCTTTGAGGGAAATTAAGGATAAAATAATGTTTCATTTCTTCATATAAAAGTGATCGTTCTTCAATTTCTTTCATACGATTGATATCATTGTTACCACCACTAACTATACAAACTACAGTTTTTCCTTTAATTTGTTGACGATAGTTTTCTAAAGCAGCAACACTTAATGCACCCGCGGGTTCTGCTATAATAGCTTGCTTAGAGTACATATCAAGTATTGTTGAACATACAGCGCCTTCATCTACTTGAACATAGTCATGTACTTTAGATTTAGCTATTTCAAATGTTAAGTCACCAACTCTAGCTACTGATGCACCATCTACAAATTTATCAATTTCTTTCAATGTAACTACTTTATTATTAACGACAACAGATTCATACATACTACTAGCCCCAGCAGGTTCTACGCCAATAATATTGGTCTTAGGAGAATAATCATGGAAATAAGTACTAATACCTGAGATTAGTCCTCCACCTCCTATAGCTGCGAATAAATAATCAAACTCAATATTTTCATCTTGAGATTGATGTATAATTTCTTTAGCTAGGGTACCTTGACCAGCAATTGTATAAACATTGTTAAATGGATCGATAAATGTCATATCATGTTGTTTAGTATAATCTAATGCTTCAGCTAGACAATCATCAAAGGTATCACCAGTTAATTTTATTTCTACATTTCCGTTTCCAAAAAACTGAACTTGATTAATTTTTTGTAGGGGAGTAGTTACTGGCATAAAAATGACAGCATTTAAATCTAACTTTTTTGCAGTGTAAGCAACACCTTGAGCATGATTGCCTGCACTAGCACATGTAATACCCTTATTTTGAATTTCTTCAGATAATACGGAGATAGCATTATAGGCACCTCTTAGTTTGAATGAACGTACCCATTGTAAGTCTTCTCTTTTCAAATATACTTTACAATCATATTTTTGAGATAAATAATGATCTAATTGTAAAGGAGTCTCTTTTACTGTATCTTTAAGACGTAAAAAAGCTTTATCGATATCTTTTGTTGAAACTGTTGTTTTTAATGTCATAATAGTCCCACCCTAATGTGCTTTTTCATATTTTTCAATTAAATCTTCATACTGTAATGTTATATCTATATCATCTAATCCATGAATGAGTTTATTTTTCCAAGTTTCATCTATATCAAAATGGAAAGTTTTCTCCGGCGATGAAACTGTTTGATTTGGTAAGTCAACTGTAATTTCTTTAAAGCTTGCTAAATGCTCTCGAGAAGTTTTATCTAATTTAATAGGTAACATAGCATTTTTTGTACAATTCATGTAAAAAATATCACTATAGCTTCCTGCAATAATAATACTGAATCCATAATCTTTTAATGCCCAAGCAGCGTGTTCTCTACTGGAACCACAACCAAAATTATCTCCAGTTATAAGAATACTTGCGCCTTTATATTCTGGCTTATTTGGATTAAATTCTGGATTATCAGTTCCATCTGGTAAATAACGCCATTCATCAAATGCAAAAGGACCAAAACCTGTTTTAGATATACGTTTTAAATGAGCTTTTGGAATGATTTGATCAGTATCGATATTGTCATAGAACAATGGCACGATTTTACCTGTATAAGTGGTAATTGGTTTTATATCCATTTATATAACCACCTTTCTAACATCTACAAATTTTCCGTTAATTGCTGCTGCTGCAGCTATTGCAGGAGAAACTAGGTGTGTTCTGGCCCCTTTACCTTGTCGTCCTTCAAAATTTCTATTACTTGTAGATGCGCAATGAACACCTTCTGGAACTTGGTCTGGATTCATTCCTAAACACATTGAACATCCAGGTTCACGCCATTCAAATCCTGCATCTTTAAAAATTTTATCTAGACCCATCGATTCAGCTTCTTTTTTTACAGTACGTGAACCAGGTACGACAATAGCAGTGATATTTGGATGTACTTGTTTTCCTTTTACAATATGACTAGCTTCAATTAAATCTGATATTCTAGCATTTGTACATGACCCTAAAAAGACATATCCTAATTCAATATCTTCGGCTTTTTGACCTGGCTTTAGCCCCATGTATTGATATGCGCGTTCATCATTAGAATCTTTAATAGCAGGGAATGGCGTACTAAAGCTAACACCCATTTCTGGGTTGGTACCCCAAGTGACTTGCGGTTCAAGATTTGTAACATCAATATTAATAATTTTGTCGAAATAGGCATCTTCGTCAGAATAAAGTTGTTTCCATTGTGGTATCATTTCATCTATATTTTTAGCGAATTGACGTCCTCTTACATATTCAAATGTAATATCATCTGGTTGCATCATCCCATATTTTGCACCTGCTTCAATAGCCATATTACAAATAGTCATTCTAGCTTCCATTGATAAACTTTTGATTGTTTCACCGGTGAATTCTAGAGCATATCCAGTACCAAAATCTACACCATATTGATTAATAAGATAGAGGATAATGTCTTTTGCATATACTCCATTAGGTAACTTTCCTGAAATATCAATTTTTAAATTTTTGGGTTTTGTTTGCCATAACGTTTGAGTAGCAAAAACGTGTTCAACTTCACTTGTTCCAATACCAAATGCAATTGCTCCAAAAGCACCATGTGTGGCTGTATGAGAATCACCACAAACAATCGTCTTACCTGGTTGAGTTAGACCAGTTTCAGGGCCGACCATATGTACGATTCCTTGTTCATCTGACCCCATATCAAATATATGAACACAGAAATCTTCTGCGTTTTTTTGGAGGGTAGTTATTTGTTTGTTTGCAATTTCATCTTTGATATTAAAAATATCAATAGTAGGTACATTATGATCTAAAGTAGCAAATGTTAAATCTGGACGACGTAGTTTTCTTTTTTGTAATCTTAATCCTTCAAAAGCTTGAGGCGAAGTAACTTCATGTATAAGATGTAAATCTATATATAATAATTGAGGGTCACCTACATTTCCATGTAAGACATGTTTATCCCATACTTTATCAAATAGTGTTTGTCCCATAAGATGACGCCTCCCTTAAGTGTAATCTTCTTTTAGTAGTTTAATGATTTCGGAAGTACGATATGTTCCTCCTAAATCTGACGTACATTTTCCTTCTCTAATAAATTGATAAATTTTATGTTCTAACTCATTAGCTGCTGCAACTTCATTAAAACTTTCCCTTAAGCACATAGCTAAAGATAGTAACATTCCAAATGGATTAGCAATATCTTTTCCTGCTATATCAGGTGCTGATCCATGAATAGGTTCGTAAAGTCTAGTTCCATCTTTACCAAAACTTGCTGATGGAGATAATCCTAGCGAACCAGGAATAACTGAAGCTTCGTCACTTAAAATATCGCCGAATAAGTTTTCAGTTACGATAACGTCGAATTGTGTTGGTCGCGTAATCAAATGCATACTACATGCATCAACAAGTAAATGTTCTACTTCTACGTCAGGATAATCTTTCTTAACTTCATCAACAGTTTTTCTCCAAAGTTTACTAGAAGAAAGCACATTTTCTTTATCTACAGATGTTAATTTCTTATGACGTTGTTGTGCTAACTCAAATGCAACTCTTACAATTTGTTCGATTTCATCACGGGTATAAGTTAAAGAATCTAAAGCATGATGTTCTGAGAGTTCTCTTGGTTCTCCAAAATACAGTCCGCCAGTGAGTTCTCGTACAATAACTAAGTCTGTGCCCTCAACTCGATCTTGTTTAAGTGGAGAGAGGTGACTTGTTCCATTTGTAACAATAGTGGGGCGAATATTAGCATATAAATTAAGTGATTTTCTAAGTTTTAATAATCCTTGTTCAGGACGTAAATTTGGATTACTCCATTTCGGACCACCAATAGCTCCCAGTAATATTGCATCAGCATTTTGACAAGCTTTTAACGTCTCATCAGTTAGAGGAGTACCATAGTTATCTATAGCTGCTCCTCCAAAATGATGTGTATCTATGTGATAATCAAATTGATATTTCTGACTAATTTTCTCTAAGATACCTAGACTTCCATTTAGTATTTCTGGTCCTATGCCGTCTCCAGGTAAAGCAACAATGTTATAGGTCATGATTGGATACCTTCTTTCTCTTTTGTTTCAGCAACATATTTTGCATGGGCTTCAACATAAGCTTTGCAAGAAGCTTTTAAAATATCATGGTCAATGCCTATACCACTAACTTCTTTATTTTCGATGATAAGGTTAACATGAACTTCAGCTTGTGCATCAGTACCTTCAGTGACAGAGTCTATTCGATAATCAATCAATTCTGTTTCACGTTTAAATATTCTATCAACAGCATTATAAATAGCGACAATGGAGCCAGTACCAATGCTTGAATCTTGATAAATATTATTGTCTTTATCTTTAATAACAACTACTGCACTTTGAAGACCATTTGATACAAACTGAAGTTGTAAAGTTTCAAGTTGGAAAATGGCACTTTGTTCATGTTCTGAACCTTGAATTAAAGCATGAATATCACGGTCAGATACAGCTTTTTTCTTATCAGCAATTGCTTTAAATTGCTTAAACAAATTGACTTGATCTTCAGAAGTAATGTCATAACCTAATGCTTTTAGTTTTTCAGTAAAGGCATGCTTTCCTGATAATTTGCCCAGTGGTAATTCAGTTGTACTGACACCTACTAATTGTGGCGTCATAATTTCATAAGTTTCGCGATGTTTTAGAACACCATCTTGATGAATACCAGATTCATGACTAAAGGCATTTTGGCCAACTATGGCTTTATTTCTTGGAACACGAATACCAGCATATCGTGAAATTAAATCAGAAGTATTTTTAGTTTGTTGTAAATTAATTTGTGATTCAAAACCATAATGATCTTTACGAACATATAAAGCTAAAGCAACTTCCTCAAGTGCCGCATTACCAGCACGTTCTCCTATACCATTTACTGTACCTTCAATGCGTCTTGCACCACCTTCAATTGCAGCAAGACTATTTGCGACAGCCATACCTAAATCATCATGACAATGAGCGCTATAAATGATTTCTTTATCAGAATGAACGGATTCAGTTAATGTTTTAAAAATTTGTCCATATTCAGAAGGGTAGCTAAAACCAACAGTATCAGGGATATTGATGATAGTTGCACCAGCATCTACAGCAGTTTGTACGCTTTTTATTAAAAATGAAATATCAGTTCTCGTTGCATCTTCAGGTGAAAACTGAACAACTTCAAAATATTTTTTAGCATATGAAACATGTTCTTTTATTGATGCTAAAACTTCTTCTTGTGTCATTTTTAATTTATGTTCTAAGTGAATAGGAGATGTAGCAATAAAAACATGGACACGAGGTTTAGTAGCTAACTTTGTTGCTTCATAAACTGCGTCAATATCTGATTTCTTACATCTAGCTAAGCCACATACTGCTGTTTTTGTTAAAGCTTTAGATATCGCTTCTACCGATTTGAAACTTCCTGTACTTGAAGCGGGAAAGCCGGCTTCAATAACGTCGACTCCCCATTTTTCAAGTTGTTTCGCTATCTTTAAACGTTCGTCAAAAGTAAAATTGACTCCCGGTGTTTGTTCACCATCTCTAAGCGTTGTATCAAATATTTGAATATGGCTACTCATTTTAATTCACTCCTTAATCCATTACTTTTCAATTCGTTTCGATTTAATAAATGGCATCATATCACGTAGATCACGGCCAACTTTTTCAATTGGATGACCAGCTTGTTCTTCACGCATTCTATAAAATTCTTTGAAACCATTTTTATTATCTTCAACGAAACTGTTAGCAAATTTACCGTTTTGAATATCTGTTAATACGGCTTTCATATTTTCTTTAACATCTGGCGTAATCACACGTGGACCAGATACATAATCACCGTATTCGGCTGTATTTGAAATTGAATAACGAACATTGTCCATTCCGCCTTCATACATCAAATCAACAATCAATTTCATTTCATGTAATACTTCAAAATATGCAAGTTCAGGTTGATATCCAGCTTCCACTAGTGTTTCAAAACCACTTTGAATTAATTTATGAACACCGCCACAAAGTACAGCTTGCTCACCAAATAAATCAGTTTCAGTTTCTTCTTTAAATGTAGTTTCAATAACTCCAGCACGTGTAGATCCGATACCTTTTGCATAACTTAATGCGATATCTCTAGCATGGCCAGTTGCATCCTGTTGTACTCCAAATAAGGAAGGGACAGCGCTACCTTCTTCAAATGTACGTCTTACTAAATGACCAGGGCCTTTTGGTGCTACTAAGAATACATCAACATCTTCGGGTGGTTGAATAACACCAAAATGAATATTGAAACCATGTGCGAAAGCTAGGGCATTTCCAGATTCTAAATTTGGTGAAATTTCATTTTTATAAACATCACCTTGAATTTCATCAGGGATGAGTACCATAACCACATCTGCTTGTTTAGTTGCTTCATCAACAGGTAATACTTCAAAGCCGTTCTCTTTAGCTTTATCAAAAGAACGTCCAGGGCGGATACCAATAACAACATCATATCCATTGTCTTTTAAGTTTTGTGCATGTGCATGACCTTGTGAGCCATAACCAATTACTGCAATTTTTTTACCTGCTAGTGCGTCTGTTTTTACTGTTTCGTCATAATATACTTTAGTCATAATAAATTCCTCCAAAATAATTTAAAAATTTGAAATATTCCGAAATTTTAAGGCGATTAACTAGTGATGATAGCAGCTCGTTTAAGATACTGTTTTTAATGAACACTAGCGCATCAAAGGTTAATCATAATTTATGCTGAATGTTGCTCTACACTTAAAACATTAATTTGTTGTTTAAGCTTATTTATTAAAATATTTAATAACTCTTCGTCATCAATATTAACAATGAGTTCCATATCTGAAACGTTAGGGTCATCATTACGTTTTTTAACGTGTAATTCTTCGATATTATACTGTAATCTAACAAATGCACTTGTAATTCTATTTAATGTACTTACTTGATTCATTACTTCTAACTTTAAATGTCTTCTCATTAGTATCCCTCCATTTCGTGATTTGCTTTACCACTTGGAATCATTGGATTTACTGGCTCGATAGGAGAGATACGCACTTCGATAAGTGCCGGACCATTATAGTTGAAAGCTTCATCGAGTGTTTCTTTAAGTTGATTAGGTTTATCAATTAAGAATCCTTTAACTCCATATGCTTCGGATAGTTTCATAAAATCAGGTTGATCATTAAATACGGAATGGGAAAAACGTTGATTAAAGAATTTATCTTGCCACTGTTTAACCATACCTAACGTACCATTATTAATTAAGACTATTTTAATATTTAAGCCGTATTCAGGCAGTAAAGCCATCTCTTGATTAGTCATTTGGAAACCACCATCACCAACGAAACAAACAACAGTTTTATCAGGTCTGGCTAGTTGGGCGCCAATTGCAGATGGAATACCGAATCCCATTGTACCTAGACCACCACTAGTAACCCATTGACTGTGACTTTTGAATGGATAAAATTGAGCTGCCCACATTTGATGTTGACCTACGTCAGTAGTCACAATTGCGTCGCCATTCGTAATATGTCCAATATATTCGATAGCTTCTTGAGGTTTGCAAAATGAGTCATTGTTATCTTTTTCATATTTGAAAGGGTAACTTGATTTGTTAGTTTCACAAGTTTGCAACCAGTCATCATGATTTGGTACTTGAACATTAGCGTTTTCTAATTGTTCTAATACATTTTTACAATCTGCAACGATACCTAAATCTGTATCTATCACTTTATTTAATTCAGAAGGATCAATATCTACATGAACGATTTTTGCATTTGGTGCAAATGCATCAGGTTTACTGGCAAGTCTATCGTCGAAACGACTACCTAAATTAATTAATAAATCACACTCTGTTAATGCCATATTACTTGCATATGAACCATGCATACCTCCCATACCTAAAAATAGGGGATGATCGTATGGTACTGCACCTAAACCTAATAATGTTGTGACAGTAGGGATTTTATGTTGAGTTACAAAATTTGTTAATAGTTCATTAGATTTTGAATGATTAATTCCAGCTCCAGCTAAGACTAGAGGCTTTTTAGAGCTATTTAAATAAGATACTAATGTTTCAATATCATTTGAATCAGCTACTGTGTTGACTTGATATCCAGGTAAATCAACAGTTTCAGATAATTCTACATTAGTCGACAAAATACCCATATCTTTTGGAAAATCAATGACTACTGGTCCTTTTCTACCAGTATTTGCGACATGAAAAGCCTCATGAACAATTCTAGGAATGTCTTCTACTTTTTTTACTTGATAGTTTTGTTTAGTAATAGGGGTAGTCATTGATAATAAATCAGCTTCTTGGAATGCGTCTTTACCGATACCAGGTGTAGCGACTTGTCCCGTAAATACAACTAAAGGTAAAGAATCACTATGAGCATCCGTGATTCCTGTTATAGCATTGGTTGCTCCAGGACCACTAGTAACGACGACGACACCTGTTTTACCTGAAACGCGTGCATATCCTTCGGCAGCATGTGTTGCACCTTGTTCGTGCCTTGCTAAAATATGTTTAATTTTACCATCGTAAAATGTGTCATATAAAGGTAGTACTGCACCACCAGGATATCCAAAAATAAATTCTACATCTTCATTTTGTAACGCTTCAACTAACAATTCAGATCCTGGTCTCATTTCATTTAGTGTTTGGTTTTTCAAGTATTCAGGTTTACTAGATTCTGCCACTTTCATAGTGTCGATAGGTTGGTTTGATTCTGAAGTATTGTGTTCTGGCATGTCACTTAATTTAGTCATGAAAATCAACTCCTAATTTTAGATAAGGTTTTCGGGTACTTGCATGATTCCACCCGTATTAGCACTAGTTACTAATGAAGTATAACGTGCAAGATATCCTGTTTTAACCTTTGCTTTAAATGGTTCTAGTTGTTCTCTACGGCGGTATAATTCTTCTTCAGGTTGATCAACGTTTAAAGTTCGGTTAGTTAAATCAATTGTGATTTCGTCTCCGTCTCTGATTAATCCAATTGGCCCACCTGAAGCTGCTTCTGGAGAAATATGTCCTACAGCAATACCTCTTGTTGCACCTGAAAATCTTCCATCGGTAATTAATGCAACGTCTTTACCTAAACCTCTCCCAACAATTGAAGAAGTTGGAGCTAACATTTCTGGCATTCCAGGACCACCTTTAGGCCCTTCGTATCTGATAACTACAACATGACCTTCGCGAACAGTATGGTTATCAATTGCTTCAACAGCTTCATCATGTGAATTGAAACAAATTGCTTTTCCAGTAAATGTTTTAATAGATGGGTCTACCCCTCCAACTTTGATAACTGCACCTTTTGGAGCTAAATTACCGAATAAGATAGATAAACCGCCTTCTTTGTCATAAGGTTTTTCTAGTGAGTGTATAACATCAAAATTTTTAATTTCTTTACCGTCATTATTTTCTCTTAATGTTTTTCCGGTTACTGTAATTCTATCTGGGTGTAAAGTGCCTTCTTTCTTCATTAGTTCATTGATAATTGCTGGAACTCCACCAGCTTCATGAACGTCATGCATAGAGTATGATGAACTTGGAGCAATTTTAGATAAATAAGGTGTTTGCTTTGCTACTTCATTAATTCGTTCTAAATCGTATTCAATTCCAGCTTCATTAGCAATTGCAAGTGTATGAAGTACTGTATTAGTTGAACCACCCATTGCCATATCTAATGCGAAAGCATCATCAATAGCTTCTTTAGTTACGATATCTCTTGGCTTGATGTCGTTTTTAATATTTTCTACTAATCTAAATGCAGCTTCACGAATCATTTCTCTACGCTGATCACTAACTGCTAGGGCAGTGCCATTATATGGTAAAGCTAACCCAAGGACTTCCATTAAACAGTTCATTGAATTGGCTGTAAACATTCCAGCGCATGAACCGCAAGTAGGGCAGGCATTTTGTTCCATATCTAGAAATTCTTCTTTAGAAATAGAACCTTCTTTGAAAGCACCAACAGCTTCAAACATTGATGATAAAGTTAATGCTTTACCTTGGGCAGATAAACCGGCTTTCATTGGACCACCTGAACAGAAGATAGCTGGTACATTTGTTCTAACTGCTGCTAGTAGCATACCAGGTGTGATTTTGTCACAGTTTGGAATATAGAAAACGCCGTCAAACCAATGAGCATTGATGACTGTTTCTGCTGCATCAGCAATGATTTCTCTAGAAGGAAGAGAATACCTCATTCCAATGTGTCCCATAGCAATACCATCATCTACGCCAATAGTATTAAATTCAAAAGGAATAGCGCCTGCTTCTCTAATAGCTTCTTTAGCAATGTCTGCTAGTTCTCTTAAATGTACGTGGCCTGGAACGATATCGATATATGAATTACAAATAGCAACGAATGGTTTGTTCATATCAGTTGGATTTTGAAGTGCGCCCGTTGCGTGTAAAAGACTTCTTGCTGGAGCTTGGTGATCTCCTTTTTTGATCATGTCGCTTCGCATAATTAATTCCCCCGTGGATTATTTTAGAAAAATAAAAAACGCCCCAAAATTTTTTGGGACGTTCATAAGTCCCATTCAATTACAAATAGGACTTAAACATTTAGTAAAAGGATTAATTACTAAAGTTCCAGCCCTTGAGAGTATAATAAAATAATATTGTTTGAAGTTGTCGTTGAATATTGATATGTGTGATTAGTCATTTTATTATACTCCCTTCACTGAATGGTAATTTATTCTGAATAGTTTGAATTGTTTTAAAATTTATAAACTTAATTTACTACATAGAGAAAAGCGTGTCAATAATATTTTAGAATTTTCTTACAATTCATTTTAAAAAATTGTTAATCATGTTAACGAAGAAATTAGCGTCAAAATTTGTTACACTAAATAAGTTAATAAAATTCTTGGAAAATGAAAAACATTAATAGGAGAATGGCCTATGATTAATATTAAAGACAAAGATGAAATGAAACAATTTGCTAACCAGTTAGTTGAGTTAATTGAACCAAGCGACTTAATTTTATTGAATGGAGATTTAGGTGCTGGAAAAACGACACTTACACAATTTATTGGTCAAGCTATGGGTGTTACACGTACGATTAATTCACCAACTTTTAATATTATTAAATCTTATAAAGGTACAAACTTAAAGTTGCATCATATGGATTGCTATCGATTGGAAGATTCAGAAGAAGATTTAGGATTTGATGAATATTTTGAAGATGAGGCTCTTACAGTGATTGAGTGGAGTCAATTTATCAAAGATTTACTACCAAAAGAAGCTTTAGTTATTAATATAAAAGTTATAGATGAAAGCCAACGTCAAATTACACTTGAAGCTGAAGGCAATCATTATATTGCTATGAAGGAGGCACTTGAACAATGAAATTATTGTTGATAGACACTTCCAATCAACCTTTATCAGTTGCCATTACAAACAATAATGAAACAATTGCTGAAATTAATAATAATTCCAAAGTAAATCATTCAGTGCAGCTCATGCCTGAAATCCAACGTTTGTTTGAACAAAGTGGTATTTCAAAACATGATTTAGATGGAATTGTTGTTGCAGAAGGACCAGGATCATATACTGGTTTAAGAATTGGTGTGACTACTGCAAAAACACTTGCTTACGCATTAAATTGTAAATTGTACGGTGTATCTTCATTAAAATCACTAGCAGCTTGTATAAAAGAAGATTATCGACTTTTAGTACCAATATTTGATGCAAGACGTGAGGCAGTATATACGGGTATTTACCAAAGACAAAGCGATGGAACATTAGAAACTATTTTAGAAGATCAATACATTTCTATTGAAGATTTAAAATCAAAATTACATGAATTTAATCAAAAATATCTATTTATAGGACAAGATACTTCTAAGTTATCTCATTTATTAGAAGGGGACTATATAGATCAATTACCACAAGCATCTGTGATGAGTGAACTTATTAGTCAACCTGCTGATATTCATAGTTTTGTTCCAAAATATCATAAAATAACTGAGGCAGAGAGAAATTGGATAAACCAACAAAAGAACAGTTAAATATAAGAAAAATGAGTATAGATGACGTTCCGTCGGTGTTTGACATAGAAAGAAATAGTTTTAACGATAGTTCATGGACAATTGATGCATTTTATCATGAAATTGAAAAGAATGAGTTTGCAAATTATTTTGTCATAGAATTTGATAATACTATCATAGGATATTTAGGGTTATGGATAGTGATTGATCAAGCACAAATTACTACTATTGCAATTACTGAACAATTTAGAGGTTATGGTTTAGGGCAACTTCTATTAAAATATGTTATGAATTATGCAAGTCACAAATGTGAAATGATGAGTTTAGAAGTAAGAATAGATAATATAGTAGCGCAACATGTTTATCAAAATCTAGGATTTCAATATGGTGGTAAACGAAAAAATTATTATGGAGAAGGGCAGGATGCATTAGTGATGTGGGTGAATTTAAGTGAATAATAATCAAACTTTGATATTAGCAATAGAGACAAGTTGTGATGAGACAAGTGTAAGTATTATAAAAAATGGAACAGAGATATTATCGAATACGGTTTTAAGTCAAATAGAGAGTCATAAACGTTTCGGTGGAGTTGTGCCTGAAATTGCAAGTAGACATCATGTTGAAGGGATTACAACAACGATTGATGAATCTTTACAAACGGCTAATGTATCTATGAAAGATATCGATGCTATAGCTGTAACTCAAGGACCAGGTCTTATTGGAGCATTACTTATTGGCATTAATGCTGCAAAAGCTTTAGCGTTTGCATATGATATCCCATTAATACCTGTTCACCATATTGCTGGACATATATATGCTAATCATTTAGAAACACCGCTCACATTTCCACTCATAGCCTTAATTGTTTCAGGTGGCCATACAGAATTAGTTTATATGAAAGATCATTTAAATTTTAAAGTAATAGGTGAAACAAGAGATGATGCAGTAGGTGAAGCATATGATAAAGTAGCTCGCACAATTGATTTACCTTATCCTGGTGGACCTCAAGTTGATCAATTAGCAGCTAAAGGCCAAGACACTTATCAATTTCCTAGAGTATGGTTAGAAAAAGATAGCTATGATTTTAGTTTTAGTGGATTGAAAAGTGCAGTCATTAATCAATTGCATAACCAACGTCAAAAGGGACAAGATATAATTCCAGAAAATGTAGCAACAAGTTTTCAAAATAGTGTTGTAGAAGTAATAACTACTAAAGCTATTCATGCATGTAAAGCTTATAATGTTGATCGACTAATTGTTGCTGGTGGCGTAGCCAGTAATCGTGGCTTGAGAGAAAGTATAGCCAGTCAGTGTGAACAAAATAATATTCAATTAACAATACCAGCACCAAAATTATGTACTGATAATGCAGCAATGATTGGTGCTGCAGGTCACTATTTATATTTAGCTGGTAAACGTGGTGATATGGCTATGAATGGCCAAAATAATATTGATATAGAAGATTTTACAATAGAATCTACTTTATAAAACAAAAGTCAGTAGTGAGAGAAAAATAATTCTCAAACTACTGACTTATTTTATTGATTCTCAACTTGTTGTTTAGCACGCTTATATATATCGTTAGGAAATTGAGTCAGTCTCAATAACTCTATTGCATTTCTAGTATTCGCCTTACCTGGTTTAATTTTAAAATCGAAATCAATAGAATCATTCTTAATAGACTCATTAAAGTGATAATTAATGAAACTTGGACTTAATAATGATGATAGTTCAATATCATGTGTTGCCGCTAGAACATAATAGTTCGGTATATTATTTAAATAGGTTAATACCGATTCAGAAGCGGCAATTCTTTCTGTTGTGTTTGTGCCTTTAAATATTTCATCTATAAAACAATATATTTGTTTATCAGTTGAAATATTAAATAAACGTCTAATGGATTTAAGTTCAGCCATAAAATAACTATCTCCAGATAGAACATCATCTGCATTAGCCATCGATGTGAATACTAAGCCAGGTACATATTTAAATTGAGAGGCTGTAGCAGTCTCTATTGATTGGGCTAAAATTAAATTAAGTGCCACTGCTTTCATAAAGGTAGATTTACCAGAAGCATTCGAACCAGTTAATAAAATATTTTGATTAATAGATAAATCATTCGGTACAGCATCTGTAATTAATGGATGCGTTAAATCTTCAAAATCACATAAATAATGTTGTGTATCTTGTGATTGTATTATTTCAGGTTCGCAATATTCATCTAAAGTTTCTTGATATAAAGAAATAGCATAATGATTATCTAACTGACCAATATAATCATAACAATTTAATACTTCTTCTAAATATTTATAATAACTATTTTGTATAATGTGAAAGATTGTATAATCTAGCATGAAAACAGTTTTAATTAATAAAATAAAGGCAGATGCAAAATCGCCACCTTCTATTTTTACTAATAAGCCACTTAAATAGCGAGCACTTTTAAAATGATTAAAGTTTACATTTAAATCTGGTGTTCCTTCAATTTCAGTTAATTTCTTACTTTGACTTAAAATATTTGCAGTATAAAAAATAGTTTTCAAATCTTGCTCATAAGTCTTTTTTAAACTCACAGATAAAATAATATTAAAAACACAAGCTAATACGAGTACCATAATTCCATTAGATGTATTAATAAACGTATAGACTAAAGCGATAATTGGTAATAATGGTGCAAACATAAATAAGATGTTGCCCTTAATTGGTTTTAATTGATCGGGGAAGTGAGGATACACACTTTTACCAATTTGTGCTAAATGGAAAGCAACTTGATTTCTAAATGAACGATTATGCTTAAAATAACGTTTTAATTCTTTATTATTTGCTTTAAACATACCACGTAAAGTAGCATATAATCTCATTTCACCAATGGCTGTAAAGTTAAAATTCATAGATTGAAATAATGCATCCATATTTAAATCTGACCAAGTTTTATTATCTATAAGCGAATTTTCATCATAATTAGAACGATATGTTTGATATTGATAATCATATCTGGCATTAGGTCGAATAAAATTTTCTAATTTTTGACGATTGGGCCATAATTGATTAATTTTTGTAACGAGTTGTTTTTTATTAAAAATCGCAGAAATAATACACACTATTGTAGTTAATAAAACAACACCTAACACAAATAATAGAAATAAACGGACATCATCCATAAAAAAGCTCCTTTATGTATTATTAACGTAATTATTTCATATCATTATTTAAGAAACAATGAAGTATGTAATGATTGTATTAATTTAATGTCAATAGGGAACATGCGTACTTATCAACAAATAGTGCACAACTTGTGGATAAGTAGTGTTATTTACTGTGGATATTAGCTAATTTTTTCTGAATAACTTAAAAAATGTGTAACATATTACTTGTGGATAACTAGGATAACTCTGTGGATAGCTATGAATAAGGGGATTTTTAATGTTAATAAATATCAATTCAATAATTAGAAAAAAGACACTAAAATGTAGAAAATCCACATTTTAATGTCTGATAGTAAAAAGGATATTTATAATTTTTCTTGTAATTCTTCCCATTCAATCATAGCCTGTTCTAATTCTTGTTCGGTATTAGATTTTAGTTCAGCTAGTTCATTTGCTTTAACAGGATTACTATATACTTCAGGTTGCATCAATTCATTATCAATAGACTCAATTTTAGTTTCACAAGTTTCAATTATCTGCTCTCGTTGCTCAATTTCCCGTTCAATTTTGCGTTGTTCTCGACGACGTTGTTTTTGATCATCGTATGAATTTGTCATTATTTGGTTATTATTTTGTTGATGAACGGACTGGGATTCTTTATCCTCTTGGGCTTTTAAAGCGGCAGCTTCTTCTGTTTTATCAATATAGTATTGATAGTTACCTAGATACATTTTGCCACCATCATGATCTAAATCAAATACTTTATTAGCTAGTTGATTAATGAAATATCTGTCATGAGAAACAAAGATGATAGTCCCTTCAAAATGCTCTAGCGCTTGTTCTAACATTTCTTTTGAATCTATATCTAAGTGGTTGGTAGGCTCATCTAAAATTAAAACATTATCACGTTGTAACATTAATAAAGCAAGTTGAAGTCTTGCTTTTTCGCCACCTGATAAATCATTTATAATTTTTTTGACATCATCTTGAACGAATAAGAATCTACCTAATACGGCACGAATATCTTTTTCATTCATATTTGGATATTGATCCCAAACATAATCTAAAATAGTTTTATTTGATTTAAACTCAGCTTGTTTTTGATCATAGTAACCCATATTTAAATTAGCACCATATGTGATGTCACCTGCCAATTTGGATTGACGATTGGCAATTGTTTTAATTAAAGTCGTTTTACCAACACCATTAGGTCCAATAATGGCAATATGGTCTCCTTTTGAAACCTCCATTGTGATAGGTTGGGTAATAGGCGTTTGGTCATAACCAATTTCTAATTGTTTAATATGCATAACATCATTACCAGTATTTCTATCAAAACCAAATTGAATATTAGCGCTTCTAGCATCAATCATAGGTTTGTCGATGCGTTGCATTTTTTCTAATGTTTTACGACGACTTTTTGCCATTCCACTTGTAGATGCACGTGTAATATTTTTTTCAACAAACGTTTCAAGTCGTTTGATTTCTTCTTGTTGTTTTTCATATTCTTGCATACGTTTTTCATAATATTTATCTCTTTGTTGTATAAATTGTTCATAGTTACCTATATAACGTTTTACTTCACCTAGGGCTACATCATAAACTTGAGTAATGATTTTATCTAAGAAATATCTGTCATGACTGATTATGACAATTGCACCTTTAAAGTATCTTAAATAATCTTCTAACCATTTTGTTGTTTCTAAATCAAGGTGGTTAGTAGGTTCATCTAGTAATAGCAAATCAGGTTCATTAAGTAACATTTGTGCAAGTGATAATCTTGTTTTTTGACCACCACTAAAATCATTAATAGGCTTATCAAAATCTTCTTCATTAAAATTCAAACCGTGAAGGACTGTTTTAATTTTACTATCATATTGATAGCCTTCAAGTTGTTCAAATTGATTAGATAGAGATTCATATTTTTCCATATGTAATTGATAGTCTGGTGTATCGTAATCTCCAGCATGCTTAGCTAACCAATCAGTTTCTTCTTTAATAAGGGATTCAATATTTTTAATATGTTCAAATGGTTTCGACATCTCTTCATAAACAGTGGCATTTGAGTCTAATGTCATTTGTTGAGTTAAATAGCCGATTTTAAGATTTTTAATTTTTGAAATATGACCACTATCATAATCTTCAGTACCTGCTATAATTTTCATAAGCGTTGACTTACCAGCACCATTTCGGCCAACTACACCTATGCGTTCACCAGTTTTAACTTCAAAATCAACGTTAGTAAAGATATCTTCACCATCGAACGATTTAGATATGTCATTAAGTTGTAAAAGTATCATCCGACTTCACCTTTCTATATTAGCGATATCATTATAAACTATTAATATAGTTTGATATGTTTAAAAATTTGTTAATCATATTATTCTTTATTTTACAGTATTAAGTCATGTCTTGAAACTAGGATATTTATTTTTAAATTTTATTAATGTATAATTAGCAAGTATTCATTGTAAACAATTATTTGAAATTTTATTATCGCAAACATATTTGCGTTGATTTAATAATAATTGTACCAGTTATAGCGTCGAAGGGAGACTTATAAAATGGCAAGTAACGTTAAAATTCCTCGAGCAACTTTAAAACGTTTACCATTATATTATAGATTTGTAAGTAATTTAAAAAGTAAAGGAATCGATCGTGTTAATTCTAAAACGATTAGTGAAGCATTACAAATAGATTCAGCTACGATTCGTAGGGATTTTTCATATTTTGGAGAATTAGGTAAAAAAGGATACGGTTATAATATTGATAGTTTAATTGAATTCTTCAAAAAGGAAATTAACGGAAGTAATGATATTAAAATTGCTATAGTCGGCGTAGGTAATTTAGGTCGAGCGCTATTAACGTATAACTTTTCTATACATGATGAAATGTCTATTACTGAAGCATTTGATGTAGATAAAAATGTTATAGGCGAACAAGTAGGAAAAGTAGTAATTAAAGATAGCAGAACTATTAAGGAAACACTAAAAAGCTTGGATATTGATGTAGTTATTTTAACTACACCTGAACATGTAGCACAAACTGTAGTAGATGAACTTGTTGAATCTGGTGTTAAAGGAATCATGAATTTCACGCCAGCAAGAGTTAACACCCCTAAAGATGTACAAGTGCATCATATTGATTTAGGTATTGAATTACAATCATTGTTATTCTTTATGAGAAATTATGATTAATAAAAATATGATTTAGGAGGCTGTGAAATGACTAATAAACCAATATTAGAAGTGGGATGTACTTATAAAGCACATCTACCTTCATTAATATACATACCTGGTAAGTTAGTTTTGTCAGAGCAAACGATAGTATTTAAATCATATTATACAAATCATAATCCACTCAATTTAGAAATTAATGTAAAGCAAATGATTCGTTATGAGGTTAGAAAAGGCTTGTTGGGTCATAAATTACTCATATATTATAGAAATGAATGGTATAAATTTAGTCATTTGAAAGCTAATGAATTAAAAGAGCTTGTTCAACAAATAGATGACATACAAGTAATTTAGTTAGCTCACATCTTATCAATAGATAGGGTGTGTTTTTTTATGAGCTTTGAACACAAAGAATGAATTTAATAATGAAATATGAAATTATAATCTTGAAAAAAAACACTTAATTGGATATAATACCTAGTAAACTTATCGGAAAAGAGTGATAAAATGATTTGGATGATAATTAGTGGTTTAATTGTTGGACTTTTGTTAGGTTTCGTTATGCAAAGAACCCGATTTTGTTTAGCCGGTGGATTTAGAGATATGTATGTACAAAAGAGTAATAAAATGTTTTACGCTTTACTCATAGCAATCTCAGTACAAAGTATTGGTTTACTCATATTAACTAGCTTAGGATTACTTACTGTGCCATCCCATACTTTTCCAGTAATTGGTACAGTAATAGGTTCCTTTGTATTTGGAATTGGAATTGTATTAGCCGGAGGATGTGCTACAGGAACATATTATCGTGCAGGAGAAGGTTTAATTGGTAGCTGGATAGCACTTATTTTATATGCATTAACAAGTGCAATTACTAAAACAGGTATTCTTTCACCAGTATTAAATTTCATTAATAAGCCTACAAATGTAAATGCGAGTATGTCCGAAACATTACACATTCCACATTGGATTTTAATTGTAATATTGGCTATCATTACAATTTATTTTGTTACTAAAACGCTTAGAAAACCTAAAGTTGCAGTACCAAAATTAAAACAAAAATATACAGGCTTAAGACATTATCTATTTGAAAAAAGATATCACCCATTTGCAGCTGCAATCGCAGTAGGATTAATCGCATTATTAGCATGGCCAATGAGTAGTTCAACAGGTAGAAATCATGGCTTAGGTATTACTACACCATCTTCAAATATCGTAAACTTTCTAATAAGTGGTAATACAAAATTCGTAGATTGGGGAGTATTGCTGGTTATTGGTATATTCTTAGGATCTTATATTGCCGCAAAAGGTTCTAAAGAATTTAAATGGCGTTTACCAGATAAAAAAACAATTAGAAATAGTGCCATAGGTGGTGCGTTTATGGGCTTTGGTGCGTCTGTCGCTGGTGGATGTTCAATTGGTAATGGTCTAGTTGAAACAGCAACAATGAGTTGGCAAGGTTGGATTGCACTTGGCTCTATGATTATAGGTGTATGGTTTATGAGTTATTTTATTTTTGTTAAACCTATGAAACAATTACAAAAATCTACAACTAAACAGCCTAAAACGACACTACAACAGCATACACAAACAACTTAAGGAGGAAATAACATGGTATATGAATTAGGTACAGTAGGAATGGTGTGTCCTTTCCCATTAATAGAAGCACAAAAGAAAATGACTGAATTAGATTCAGGTGATGAATTGAAAATTGATTTTGATTGTACTCAAGCAACAGAAGCAATTCCAAATTGGGCTGCTGAAAATGGTTACCCTGTAACTAATTACGAACAGCTAGGCGATGCTTCATGGACGATTACAGTTCAAAAAGCTTAATTAAATAGATTTCAAAAGGAACGAGTATCCAATGAAAGATGCTTGTTCCTTTTTTCTATTTTATATTGGAATTTAATTTTATAGGTCATATTTTCTAACATGCTATGAAAGGAAATATGACCGATTTTTGCTATTTCTTTGAAAGTATTAGTAATATATTTTCAAAGGAGTGATCATATGAATTTAAATGATACAATGTTTTTATTTTTATGTACTTTATTAGTTTGGTTAATGACACCGGGATTAAGTTTATTTTACGGTGGTTTAGTACAATCTAAAAATGTATTAAATACAGTAATGCAAAGTATGTCAGCTATTATTATTGTTACTTTCGCATGGGCAATAATAGGGTTTAGTTTAAGTTTTAGTAAAGGAAATAATTGGATTGGTGGTTTAGAATACTTCGGATTAAACCATGTTGGATTCGATATTTCAACTTCAATTGATGCACATATACCGTTATCGTTGTTTATGTTATTCCAAATGATGTTTTGTACCATTTCTGTATCTATATTATCGGGTTCAGTAGCTGAAAAAATGAAATTTATTCCATATCTTATATTTGTATTTATATGGGTGATTTTAGTATATAGTCCTGTAGCTCATTGGGTTTGGGGAAAAGGCTGGATTAGTCAATTAGGTGCTTTAGATTTTGCAGGAGGGACTGTTGTACATATTACCTCAGGCGTATCAGGTTTAGTATTAGGAATAATGATTGGCATTGGAAAGAAACAAGAAAAGCCAACACCTCATAATTTACTCATTACATTAATAGGCGGGATTTTAGTCTGGATTGGTTGGTATGGATTTAATGTGGGTAGTGCTTTTACATATGATAAAATTGCTGCTGTTGCATTTGTTAATACAGTTATAGCAGCAAGCGCAGGTGCATTTGGCTGGTTACTAATTGAATATAAATTGAAAAAAACAACAAGTTTATTAGGATTATTATCTGGAAGTCTATCTGGTTTAGTTACAATAACACCAGCAGCAGGCTATGTTAGCTATTTAAGTAGTATGTTTATTGCGATAATAGGTGGCATTATTTGCTATATTGTAATTAATTATATTAAAGTCAAACTCAAATATAATGATGCATTAGATGCCTTTGGAATTCATGGTATAGGGGGTATTTTGGGTGCTATTTGTACAAGCATATTTCAATCACATCAAGTGAATGATTCAATACAAAATGGATTTATTTATAGTGGAGACTTTAAAATTTTAGGTATACAAATATTATCAGTAATAACAGTGATTGCCTTCAGTGGCATCATGACGTTTTTAATAGCTAAAATAATCAGAATATTCACACCATTAGCGACGACTCCTACTGAAGATCGAACAGGTTTAGATCAATTAGTACATGGAGAAAATGCTTATTTTTACGGAGAATTAAATAAATTTAATAGACATATTAAAAATTAGAATAAGATTAACTTGATATTAAGTAGAAGTATGAAACACATTTCTATTTGGTTAGTAAAATATTGATTGGAACTCACTTATCATATTTAAATTAATAGAATAAATAGGTATTTAAAGCGATTACATATGTGATAAAATAGTACTAAGTTTTCCAAAATATGATAGGTGAGTAATTTTTATGAAAAATATATCAGATATAGCGAAGTTAGCAGGCGTATCTAAAAGTACCGTTTCAAGATATTTAAATGATGGTTCTGTTAGTAAGAAAACACGACTAAAACTAAGTAAAATCATTAATGAGCACGATTATCAACCCAATCAATTTGCACAAAGTTTGAGAGCAACACAGACACATTTAATTGGAGCTATTATTCCAAGAATGAATTCATATGCTGTAGATGAAACCATTAAAGGTATCGTTTCGCAATGTCATCAACACCATTATCAATTATTATTGAACTATACTGGGTTACAGATTGAAGCGGAAATAGATGCTATAGAAACATTATCACGCAGTAAAGTAGATGCCATCATATTAATGGCAACTGATATTACGGAGAGTCATTTAGAAGTTATTGATAAAGCTGACGTACCTATCATTATAGTGGGACAAAATTATCCAGGCTTACATAGTATTACACATGACGATTATCAAGCTGGTTTATCTGTAGGAAATTGGATTGGCCAAAGACAACCTCATTATGTGCACTTCTTTAGTGTCACTGAAAATGATATCGCTGTAGGTATTCACCGTAAAAATGGGTTATTAGATGGATTGGCAAGTCATCAAATCAAACCAAGTATTTTTGAAACGTCATTCAAATATGAAAATGCTTTAGAAGATGTACAACAATATTTGTCTCAAATAGATAAAGTTGACGTACTCGTTGGTGCTACAGATGCGATTGCATTAGCAATTCATAAATATAGCTTTAATTCTGAAAGAAATTGTAAACCTACTATCATTCATGGATTTGGTGGGGATCCGATGACTCAAATTGTTTCACCTTCAATTCGTACGATTCAATTTAATTATTTTGAAGCTGGTAAACGTGCAATGACTGAAGTAAGACAATTAATAAAAAATGAAAAAACTGAAGAATCAGTGGTTATTCCAGTGAAATTATAAATTTTATTTAATTCATATGGAACCGATACCAGTAAAAATGATAAAATATTAATGTCATTTAAAGTAAACGATATCGAATAAAACTAACAATTAATATTAATATATTTAGGGGGATATGAATGAAGGAATGGACTAGAGAAGAGCGTTATCAACGTATGGAAGATATTGATAGCGACAAGTTATTGGAATTAAAACAACAAACACAATTATCTCCATATAGACAAACTTATCATATTCAACCAGAGATGGGATTATTAAATGATCCAAATGGTTTAATATATTTTAATGGAAAATATTATATTTCTCACCAATGGTTTCCGCTAGGTGCAGTTCACGGATTGAAGTATTGGTATAATTATACGAGTAAAGACTTAGTACACTTTCAGCCTGAAGGTGTTATATTAAGCCCAGATACAAAATATGATAGCCATGGTGTATATAGTGGTAGTGCCTTTGAATACCAAGGACATCTTTATTATATGTATACAGGTAATCATCGTGATCATGATTGGCAAAGACAAGCAACGCAAATGATAGCTAGACTTAAAGATGACGGTACTGTAGAAAAGTTTCCTAAACCAGTCATTAGCCATCAACCTGAAGGATATACAAGCCATTTTAGAGATCCTAAAGTATTTAGTCATAATGATAAATATTACGCAATTATAGGCGCACAGACAAATGACGAATTTGGTAAATTATTACTATATCAAACTACAGACATAGTGAATTGGCACTATCTCGGCGAAATCAAAACAAAATTAAATCAATTTGGATATATGTGGGAATGCCCAGATTATTTCGAGTTAGATGGACATGATGTCATAATGTTTTGTCCACAAGGCATTGAAAGTGAAGAAGATAAATATCAAAATATTTATCAATCAGGTTATTTAATTGGAGATTTAAACTTTGAAACACTTAACTTTGATCACGAAGCATTTTTAGAGTTAGATAAAGGCTTTGATTTTTATGCACCACAAACATTTTTAGATGAAAAAGGACAGCGTATTTTAATTGGTTGGATGGGATTACCAGATACTACATACCCAACAGACGATGAAGGTTGGGCACACTGTCTAACACTTCCTAGAGTATTAAATATTGAAAATGGTAAATTAAAACAACGTCCTATTAAAAGCTTAGAAAAGTTACGCTACAACAAAGAAACAGCTTTAGGATATGCTAATAAATTCACAACTAAATTACATCCATATGAAGGTAAGCAGTATGAATTGATTATAGATATTTTAGAAAATGATGCTTCAGAAATTTATTTCGAATTAAGAACATCTAAAAATCAATCAACTGTGATTTCATATAATAAGCAAATGAATACTTTAACGCTTGATCGTACCGAAAGTGGTTTGTTACCTGGTAATGTTGAGGGTACGACTCGTAGTACGAAGCTAGATTCATCACTATCACAATTACGTATTTACGTTGATACCTCAAGTATTGAGATTTTCTGTAATGATGGTGAACGTGTATTAACTTCAAGAATATTCCCAGATAATAACGCAACAGGCATTAAAACATCTACAGAATCAGGACAAGTATATTTACAATTTACTAAATATGATTTGAAAGGTGACAATCAATGAGACGTTTATTCGCAATAGGAGAAGCATTAATTGATTTTATGCCAACTGTGACAAATAAAGCATTAAAGGATGTTGAACAATTTTCACGTCAAGTTGGAGGGGCACCATGTAATGTTGCATGTACTGTACAAAAGCTTGGTGGACATGCAGAAATGATAACTCAATTAGGCAATGATGCGTTCGGTGATATTATCCTTGAAACAATTGATGACATTGGTGTAGGTACTCAATATATTGAGAGAACAAATGAGGCTAATACAGCACTTGCATTTGTAAGTTTAAAAGAAGATGGTCAAAGAGATTTCTCATTTTACCGTAAGCCATCCGCAGATATGTTATATGATGCAGATAATATCAATAAAATACAAGTTACTAAAGAAGATGTACTACATTTTTGTTCAGTAGATTTAGTAGAAAGCCCAATGAAAAAAGCGCATTTGGCATTAGTTGAAAAATTTGAACAGGAAGAAGGAACAATTATTTTTGATCCTAATGTAAGGCTGCCATTGTGGGATAATGAAGATGATTGCCGAAATGCAATCTTAGAGTTTATACCGAAAGCACATATTATTAAAGTTTCAGATGAAGAAATTGAATTTATAACTGGCGAACAAAATGAGTCACAAGCAATTAACTCGTTATTTAAAGGAAATGTTAAAGCAGTTATCTATACGAAAGGGCCTAATGGTGCATCTATTTATTTAAAAGATGGAACTGAAAAACATCAAAATGGCGTGAAAGTTAAAGCAATTGATACGACTGGTGCAGGTGATGCATTTATTGGGGCTGTCATTAGTAAAATTTTAGAACAACAAGCAATTGATATTCCACAATTGTTTAAAAATTACGGTGACGAAATTTTAAAATTTAGTAATAATGTCGCTGCACAAGTAACAACAAAATATGGTGCTATTGAAAGTATTCCAACATTAGCTGATTTAGAAAATCAATTATAGAATATATACAAAAAACCATCCGTATAGTAATTACGGATGGTTTTATCATTTAATAAAATAGAAAAGGTGTACTAGATTTTTTTAACATTTCGAACAGATGCATAACAATGTTCTTTGTTTTTGAAATAGACAATACGTTCTTTTGAATCAATTGATTCTATGTTTCTTCGATTAACTACAAAACTATTGTGGCACCTAAAGAAGCGGTCATCTAATTGACTTAATTCTTTAAGATTACCATAAAATTCGATTTGTCTATTATCTAAATGGGCGATTAAACGATGTGATTTGCTAGATGATTCGAAAAACATAATATCGTCATATTGTACATACACTGAATTACTTCCACGTTTTAATTCGATTGTTTCAACATTACTTTCTTTTGATAATAACTTAAGTCTTGTGTGAGCGGTTTCTAAACAATCAATAATTCGTGTTTTCAGTTCTGCTGGGTCATCTTTAAATATGAAATCCATCGCTGCCACTTTATATACAAAGGTGAGGTATGTTAGTTCGCTATGACTTGTAACAAAGATAATATTGCCGACAGGATCATGTTTGCGAATTTCACTACCTAATTTAATACCATTAATATCTGCTTCGAGTTGGATATCTAAGAAATAACAACCGATATCATTCATTTCTTTTGATTGCTCAAGCACTTCATAAGGATCATCAGTTGCGAGAGCAAGCTCCATAGGTTTTTCCTCAATCATGATATAATTTTTAATAATTGAAGTCATATTCTCTCTTTGTTTTGGATCATCTTCGCAAATGAAAATTTTCATAGTTTCACATCCTTATGATTCTTTCTCTATAATTTCAATTTTTTGAACAAAAAAGCCATTTTCTATGACTGTATCTAGCAGTACATTTTCATTATTATCAGTAATTTCTTTTAAGGTTGATAAACCTAGTCCACGGTTTTTTCCTTTTGTTGAGAAACCTTCTTCAAATAACTCATGTACGCGTGGAATATCATCATCACATTTATTCATAATAATAAGTGTGACAGATTCTTCTTCTTTGAAAAAAGCGATACGTATTAATGAATCATCAAGCGGCTCAGATGCCTCAATGGCATTGTCTAAAGTGATGCCAATAATTCGACTTAATTCTATCGTGTTCATATCAATACGTTCTATATTATCTGGAACCTCGATACTGATCGCTATTTCTTTTTCTTGAGCCTGTAGAATTTTTGTTGTAATAAGACCTTTAATTTCACGAACTTTTAATTTTTCTATACCATTAAGTTTTAAAGAACGTGTTTGTAGGTTATCTTTCATCGGTACAATTTGTTCATTAAAGTATTGACGTAAGCCCGGCATATCATCCTCACGAATAAATTCAGACATCGTAGAAAGGATATTGACATAATCATGTCTGAACTTACGCATTTCATTATTAATAGATTCTATCTTTAAAGTATACTCATAATACGTTTCAATTTCTTGAAGGTTACGTTTGTAACGCATTTCTCGTAGAGTGAACATGGATAGAATGAAAATAATAATACTTAAAAAGATGATTAATCCAACGAATACAATTGCATATAATCTTAAACTATTAGGTGCACTCATGTCAGTTTGTGAAATTATGTAAAAGAACACAAAAGAAAATGATAATACAACAGAAATAATAGTAATATATGTTTTATTTAACGAAAGATAAGATTCTTTTAGTTTTTTGAATAAAGTTCTAATAAAATAAGCTAATAGTAAAGCAATAGAATAAAAAGTGATTAAATGAATAGTGAATAGTAAATAACTATCATTAAATATACTAGCTAAAGTAAGATATAAACTTACAGATAAAAAATTACTTAAATACATTACTAAGTTACTAATTAAGGTAATAATAAAGGAATACAATTTAACCTTATAATAATAAAATATAAACATAGCAATGAATATAAATATTAAACCAGTTTTGTTAAAAAAGTAGTACATAATAATTGAAGGGATTATAATACCAATAATGATTATATAATCCCAAAATTTGAACTTAATATTTAAAATAATTTTTGCAACCCAAAACAATAACATTACTTGTAATCCAGCAGTGGATATTAGATTTAAATGCTCCATTTAAAGCACACTTTCTATCAATATTATTCGAATAATTTGCTTAATTCTTCGGGTACTTCTGGCTCATCAAAATAAGCTGCACAAGGATTTGCTCCAGCAACTAATCCAACAAATTCCATTATTGATGTGAAAAATTTTAAAAATAAATTAACTAAAGTTTCCATAGTATTAATCCTCCTTAGGGAAAAAGATAGGTAGTAATGTAGTTGATTCTACAATTAATCCAAATAAAATTAATTGTGAATATGGTTCTTTAACTATAAACGAAATAATAACTAATAACATATATAAAACAATGGAGAGTATTCGTTTTCTTTTCACTAAGCGTTTAGGTATAGGTTGTTTTTTTGTTGCAGCAGGTGCATAAGTAATTACAATGAAATATCCGATTAACGCGAATAATAACATTGTAAAGTGACCTATCGATAACTTCACAATTAACCATGGCATAATAAGAAATATTAATATGTTTTGTATATGACATAATATAGAAGATTTAGCGTGTGCTCCATGAGCGTAAAATCTTAAAATCACATACGCAATATGAGTTACAAGCGTGTACCAAAATACATGGAATATTAAAGCTAATCCATAGGTTACGATAAACTTAGCAATATTACTTACAACAACTTGCATACCTAAACGAACTTTTAGAAATTGTATACGATCCAAGTTATTTCTTTGTTGCAAGTAGTTGGCAAATTGATCAATTTTTGTATCTATTATTTTCACTTGTTCACTACTCTCCTTGAGTATCATTATACAATTTTGTGCAACTCTTTTTGGAGTTTATGCCTAACTGTCAAAAATATATACTTAACTGTATAATGAACTTTCTAAAAAGTATTTTATCATAAAAAGGTTTACAGTTTAGTATAAAATATTACGAGTTAGGAAATTTTTAATTCAATTAATCATAACCATGTTTTAATAGACTCATATCACAGAGATGTGATGGAAATAGAGTTGAAAAAATTGCTTAATCTACTTATTAGAATTATTTACTAAAGTAATTCTAGTTCCATTACTAAAAGGAAGGAGTGATTTCAGTGGCAGCAGATATCATTTCAACAATCGGTGATTTAGTAAAATTAATCATTAACACTGTTAAAAAATTCCAAAAATAATTTTTTAACTTAGTTAAGATGAGTATTTAGGATTTACAATATTCAATAGGAAGGAGTGATTTCAATGACTGCAGATATCATTTCAACAATTGGTGATTTTGTAAAATGGATTTTAGATACAGTAAAAAAATTCGCTAAATAATAGAAATTCATTATAACTTTGTTTTCTTCGTATAAAAGGTAAGTTATTAAGCCTCCCAACTTAGTAACTTATAACATTAGTAGGTGACGAAACATTTACTAATAAAACTGTAGTTTTCCTTGGACTCAGTGTTACGTATTATTCTTAGCTACCTTTAATTAGGTATTTTCTAGCATGTAAGCTATCGTAAACAACATTCAATTTATCATTATAAAATAGATAAATTCACTAAAATTTTTCATAATTAATAACATCCCCAAAAAATAGATTGAAAAATAACTGTAAAAACATTCCCTTAATAATAAGTTATCTAAAGCCGTGAGTTCCTCCCAAGCTCACGGCTTATTTTTATACATAAAAACACGCCCAACGAGGTATTGTTAAGCGTGTTTAGCTATTATTTATATAAATTGAGTTTTAAATTATCAAAAACTGGAATAGCTTGACGTTGTTCTGATACTTCATTAACGTCGATATCTATAGATAAAGTACTTTCATCACTTCCTAAATCTGCAATAACTTCACCATTTGGGTTTATGACAATAGAATAACCAGCATAATCAGTTTGACCATCATTACCACAACTGTTTGTACCTACTACAAACATATCATTTTCAATTGCACGTGCTTTTAATAATGCTAGCCAGTGATTTAATCTTACAGTTGGCCATTGCGCTACATAAAATGCAATTTGAGCGCCACTTCGTGCAGGATATCTTAGTAATTCAGGAAATCTTAAATCATAGCAAATGATTTGAGTAGCTAAAATTCCATCTGAAAGTTCAAAAGGTTCAGGCACTTGTTTACCTGGAGACATAAAGTCAGGTTCACTAAGCATAGGCACTAAATGAACTTTGTTATATCGATTAATACACTTGCCATTTGATAGGACCGAAAAGGCGGTATTATAAATATTTTGACCAATTTGATTTGATACAGAACCAGCAATAATATCAACTTGATAAGTTTGAGCGAGATTAGAGATAAACGGTAAACTGTCATTTAAATCTTTGTCTGCAAGTTCATTTAATTTTTCTAATGCATATCCGTTGTTCCACATTTCTGGAAGGACGACAACATCAGTATCATTTTCTAATTCATTTTCAAACCATTGTTTGATTTTGGTTTTATTTTGCTCTGCTTGACCATACTCGATATATATTTGAAATAACTGAACTTTCATATATATCACTCCTCAATTAAGATTAACTATAAGATACTAAATAAATTGCTATATATCAAAAAAGTGAGATAAATCCATAGCAGAATTTATCTCACTTACATATATTATACAAAATTATCTTTTGATAAGGAAACGAGGTTCAACTGGTTTAATATCTTTTTCGCCAGCTTCTTCACGCACATTACCAAATGGCATTTGAGCAACTAATTTCCAAGTTTTAGGAATATTGAATTCGTTCGCAGTAGCTTCATCAACAATTGGATTATAGTGTTGTAATGAAGCACCGATACCTTTAGTTGCTAATGCTGTCCAAATTGCATATTGGTGCATTGCATTAGTTTGGTTAGACCAAATTTCAAAATTATCATAGAAGTTTGGCATTTTTTCTTGTAAACCAGTAATAACATCTTTATCTTCATAATAAAGAATTGTGCCATATGAATGTTTGAAATTATCAATTTTTTGACGTGTTGGTTCAAAGTCACGATCAGGACCCATTGTTTCTTTTAAAATTTCTTTAGTGTTTTCCCAGAATTTTTCATTTTTATCATTTAATAATAAAACGATACGTGTTGATTGTGAATTAAAAGCTGAAGGTACATGTTTAACAGCATGTGCAATTAATTCTTCTAATTCTGAATCGTCTATTGAAATTGTACTTTCTAAATTATAAATGGTACGACGTTGTTCCATAGCATCATTAAATGATACTTCATCATTTTTTTTACTAAATAAACCCATAATCATTCTCCTTTGTTATAGTTAATAACTATTTATAATTTAAGTATAAATATTATACTCATCAAAGTAAACAAATAATTACTAGAAAATTTCAAAAGTATTAATATTATTTTTCAATAAACATATATCAATGCATTCTTAGGATAATTTATATATACTTGAATAGTAAACAATTAGTAGGAGGAGGTGACTATTAATGCATAATAAACCCAAAAGCAAGATAATGTTGTCAAGTTTTGCATTGATTTTAAGTACTTCATTAATTAGTAATTCAGTCCATGCAGCTGAAAACCCTAATACAACACATCAAAATGATACAGCCCAACAAAATAACTCTAATAAAGATGATAATACTTCTAGTTCTCAGGATAATAAAACTAATTCAGAGACTAATGAATCATCTTCAAATGAAAATCAAGACACAAATTCTGATAATAACACTAATGAAGGAACAAATGATTCGAATGCATCTAATGAAGGTTCAAATACAAATGATAATTCATCACAACCTTCAGACTCAGCCCAACAAAATAATAATTCAGGAAATAATAGCGATTCTGGTAAAGACAATAACCAAAATAGTAACGCTGATAATAATGATGATTCATCAAACTCAAATGGAAAAAATGACTCACAAAATGGTAATGACAACAACGATAGCGGTCAAAGTAATTCCGACAATGGAAATGATAATGGATCTAATCAAAACGACAATTCAGATTCAAACAATAATCAATCAAATGATAAAAATGATAATAATTCATCAGATAATAATGGTTCAAATACTGGCAAAGATGATCAAGACGATAATAATGGCTCAAACGATTCAAATAGTGGTAAAGGCGACAATCAAGACGATAATAATAGCTCAAATGATTCAAACAGTGGTAAGGATGACAACCACGACAATAATCAAAATAATGGGTCAAATCAACATGACAAACCGTCTAATGATCACAATGGAGGCACAAATAGTCATCAACCTAGTAAAGATCAAGATAATAATAATCCAAATCATAATGGACAAGGTCAAAATGGTAATCAACCTAACAAACCTAATTCAAATCAGAAACCTACAAACGACAATCATCAACAAAACAACTCAAATGGATCTAACCATTCATCCGGTAACGTAAATCAAAATCAGTCTAATTCTGATAATAGAGTCCCAAACCTGCCTAAGTACCAAAGACCAAGTAATTCACAAAACTCATCAAATAACCAATATAATGGACGTTATCAAAATAATAATTTAATACAATTAATGCCGAAATTTGATGATTCAAACCAATCAAGTGGTCCATTAAAAAAATCTAATTCACAAGGTAATACATCGACATATGATAGTAATAGATTTATGTGGAACAATCCTGAATCAATATTTAATAGTCAAAAAGGATTTGAACATACGTCAAACCAACAGTCATTAATTAGAAGATTTAATTCTTTAGCAAATGGTTCTTATAAATATAATCCTTTTGTTATTAATCAAATTCATCAATTAAATGATTCGGATGGAGCTATATCTGATAGGGATATTTATAATATCTTTAGAAAAGAAACGTTTAGTGGAAATCAATACCTCAATTCTTTACAGCAAAAATCAAATTACTTCAGATTTCAGTATTTTAATCCTTTAGATTCAAAAGCATATTATCAAAACTTAGATGAACAAGTTTTAGCTTTAATTACAGGAGATATTGGCTCAATGCCAGAACTTAAAAAGCCAGAAGATAAAGAAGATAAAAATACAAGCGCTTTTAAAAATCATAGCGACGATAAAGTAAACACATCAAATCAACATAAAGAGAGCTATCAAAAAGATACAAAAATGAATAGAACTATAATTGCACTAAGTAGTAGTATCATAGCTATTTTTATAGGCGTTATCATTGCATTTATATTTAAGCGTAGAAAAGAAGATGAAGAAGTATAATTAAAATAAGTATATTAAACATAGATAGAGCCAATCACTGAAAATAGTGACTGGCTCTATTGTTATATAAATATCTAATTAAAAATCAATTGGATTATAAAACTGGCTTGTTCTTGGACTTTTTTAAGTGATTCTCCACCAAAGACTTGCATAACTACTACCGTTCCATTTTGTAGCATATGAATGATTATTGGAACAGCTATTCTATTAGTATAAGTGTAGGCTAAGGAGAAAATCATGCCCATACCAAAATACATTGGTATAAATTTAAAGTCGTTATGTGCTAATGCAAATAAAAGGGAACTAACAATTGAAGCTATTAAAAAGGCAACAATTCGATTTCCTTTAATCGCGTTATATAATTCACCAAAGAGTACTTTTCTGAATACAAATTCCTCTAAAATTGGACCTACTATTGAAACTAATAAAATAAATATTGGCATTTGTCTTGCGATTGCCATAAGTCTTTCTGTATTTGGACTCGGTTGTTGTTGCCCTGTAATCGCAACATAAATTAAACTAACAACGACCTGATAAAGCATAACGATACAAAAACCAAGTAATGCCCAACTTAAAATATAACGTTTAGGTTCTTTAAAACCAGCTTCAAGTTTAGTAGGATTTTTAATTTTTAAATTGATTAAAATAATTATGATAGCTGCAATAATAAATAATGAAACTTGCGTATATATCATAAATTGAGTTGTTTTCATGCCTTTTTCAAGATGAACTAATCCACTTCCTAAAATGATACCAGGTAAGAATTGAGCTAAGGCATAGATGAATATCGTTAATAAAGATACCCAAAATCTATTCATAATGAACCTCCGATTTTCTGTTTATAGTTTATTTTATCGTAAATAAACTTAATGTACAAAATTATTTAAGAGTGCTTTGACTTGAAATATTGACCAAATTTGATTATTATTAAAAGTAGTTTAGCACTCTAAAAGTCAAAGTGCTAAAATTTGTGATCACGAGGAGGAACAATCATGCTTAAACCATTAGGAAATCGTGTGATTATTGAAAGAAAAGAACAAGAACAAACAACAAAAAGCGGTATCGTATTAACTGATAGTGCTAAAGAAAAATCAAATGAAGGTATCGTTAAAGTAGTGGGTAAAGGCCGCTTATTAGACGATGGTTCTAGAGTTGCTCCTGAAGTTAATGAAGGAGATACAATTGTATTTCAACAATATGCAGGAACAGAAGTTAAACGAGGCGATGAAACATACATCGTATTAAATGAAGATGACATATTAGCAATTATTGAAGAATAAATAAAACATACAAATTAAAACATGAAATTACTTATTATACTGGAGGTCAGACATAATGGCTAAAGACTTAAAATTTTCAGAAGATGCACGTCAATCAATGTTACGCGGTGTAGATAAATTAGCGAATGCTGTAAAAGTAACTATTGGTCCAAAAGGGCGTAACGTTGTATTAGACAAAGAATACACAGCACCATTAATTACAAATGATGGTGTAACAATTGCAAAAGAAATAGAATTAGAAGATCCTTATGAAAATATGGGTGCTAAATTAGTACAAGAAGTCGCTAATAAAACTAATGAAATTGCCGGTGATGGTACAACAACAGCAACAGTTTTAGCACAAGCGATGATTCAAGAAGGTCTTAAAAACGTAACAAGTGGCGCTAATCCTGTTGGTTTAAGACAAGGTATCGATAAAGCAGTACAAGTAGCAGTTGAAGCATTACATGATATTTCTCAAAAAGTTGAAAATAAAAATGAAATTGCTCAAGTAGGTGCTATTTCTGCAGCTGACGAAGAAATTGGTAAATACATTTCAGAAGCAATGGAAAAAGTTGGTAATGACGGTGTTATTACAATTGAAGAATCTAGTGGATTTAATACTGAATTAGAAGTCGTTGAAGGTATGCAATTTGATAGAGGATATCAATCACCATACATGGTAACAGATTCAGATAAAATGATTGCTGAATTAGAAAGACCATATATTTTAGTAACTGACAAGAAAATATCATCATTCCAAGATATTTTACTGTTATTAGAACAAGTTGTTCAATCAAATCGTCCAATTTTAATTGTTGCTGATGAAGTAGAAGGTGATGCGTTAACTAATATCGTATTAAACCGTATGCGTGGAACATTTACGGCAGTTGCAGTTAAAGCACCTGGTTTTGGTGATCGTCGTAAGGCAATGTTAGAAGATTTAGCTATTTTAACAGGTGCTCAAGTGATTACTGATGATTTAGGATTAGATTTAAAAGATGCTTCAATTGATATGTTAGGTACTGCAAACAAAGTTGAAGTCACTAAAGATAATACAACTGTAGTTGACGGTGACGGCGATGAAAATAACATCGACGCTCGTGTTAGTCAAATTAAAGCTCAAATTGAAGAAACGGATTCTGACTTTGATAAAGAAAAATTACAAGAACGCCTTGCTAAATTAGCTGGCGGTGTTGCAGTAATTAAAGTAGGTGCTGCTAGTGAAACAGAACTTAAAGAGCGTAAATTGCGTATTGAAGATGCATTGAACTCAACTAGAGCTGCAGTAGAAGAAGGAATTGTTGCTGGTGGTGGAACTGCCTTAGTTAATATTTACAAAAAAGTAAGTGAAATTGAAGCAGAAGGAGACGTTGAAACAGGTGTGAATATTGTCTTAAAAGCATTACAAGCGCCTGTAAGACAAATTGCTGAAAACGCTGGTTTAGAAGGTTCAATCATTGTTGAACGATTAAAAAATGCAGAAACAGGCGTTGGTTTTAATGCAGCAACAAATGAATGGGTTAATATGCTTGAAGAAGGTATAGTAGATCCTACTAAAGTAACTCGTTCAGCTTTACAACATGCAGCAAGTGTAGCCGCAATGTTCTTAACAACTGAAGCGGTTGTTGCATCTATTCCTGACAAAGATCAAAATGATTCAGCTGGAATGGGTGGCGGAATGCCAGGTATGATGTAAATTAAATAAAAGATAATAATAAATTTTTAAAGTGTCATCAAATAGAAATCTATCAAAAAAAACTTTCTAGTGGTAAAACTGCTAGAAAGTTTTTCTTTTTATATAAAATGAAGGTTTCATAATATAAAAATTAAAATTTTATTAATAATTTATTATAAATAGTGAAGTTTTTAGTAAAATAAAATAGTTGTCTTACCACTTACTAGATGTTATATTATTTATTGTAATTTTTATTTCAAAATATTTTAATTTGCTATTGAATGGTATAAACGAACGTCACGCTACTTGAATATAATCACATTGACAAAAAGGAGAAAAAATTAAAAGTGAATCAACCTAGAAATTACAACCAAGAAGAAGTTAACAAAAAATTTTTTCAATTAGAAAGTTAAGAGGATATGGTGCTACAAGTATTGCTGTAGCATCTATATATTTATCATTTGGTCATATGAATAGCGCAAGTGCTGCAGAGGAAACTAATCAAACAAATACACTAACGACCAATAATTTTGAAGCACAAAAAAATAGTAACTCCGCTAGCACAAATTCAAAGGCAAGTGGAGAAACTAATAATCAAATTGATGCAAACCAAGTCCAAAAAGAATATGATGAAAACAATCAAATAGATTCTAATCAAACAAATCAATTTAGAAGCAATAATATAAAGTCAGAAGAGTCATCGGTTGGAAACAATGAAAAATTAAAGAAATTAATAAATCAATATAAGAACATTGATTTATCAAATAAAACGAATGATTCTGTTCAACAATTTAAAACTAAGTTAGTAAATGCTGATCAATTTATTGAAAATCAAGCTACTCAAAAAGAAATAGATGATTATTATCAAGAATTTATTAATTCGGCTTCACTATTAAAAAGAGAAAATAACGTAGATTTAAATGAAACTAAAAAGAATCGTTTAATAAATAATGACGATCAATTAGTGACTAACGGAATACCAGCGAATAATACTGAGCCTAATAAGAATAACAGACATAGTACAATAAAAAACCAAAATAGAGATACATCTTTTAGATCGGCTAACCAACCTATTAATAATGATAAAAGTAATGATCCATTAAACAAAAATGAAATAAACACTGAACTGCGAAATGGTAATTTTGAGCAAGTAACTGGAGGAAACTTACCAAGTAATACAGATAAGCTTACAGTAGTTACAGGAGTTGATGGATGGCATAGTTTATCAACTGTTTCAGATCCTGAATATCCAATGACTTTGACAACTGCAGGGAAAAAATATAGTTCCTTCATGAGTGATTCTAACGCACCATATGGCGTAATATTAGCTAGAACTACTGATGGTTATAATAGAAAAGTACTAGATCCAAGAGTAGCTGGTATTTATCAAGATATCGACGTTAATCCAGGTTCAGAATTAGTAGTAGAGTATGTTTCCTCAGCTTTAAATGTCATTAACTCTTGGCCAGGAGTTAAAGCCAAAGTAACTAGTGTAGATGGTTCAAAGGTATACTATGATAAGACACTTAATGGTATGGGGAAATATCCTACAGGAAGATTATCGTTCATGATTAATGTACCTGAAGATGTTAATAGATTAAGACTTGCATTTCTACCTGTTGCTGATGTGAAAATATTAACTTCTACTCAAACAGGTGCTCAACAAGGATTTGGAACTAATAAGAGTTATTTATATGGTGGAATAGTTAGTAGAGTAAGGGCTAATAGTGGTGCATATATAACTTCAAATGTTGATGAAATCAAATATGATTTTAGAAGTGATTCTGCAAACTCAAATTATGCTAGAGGTACGATTTCAGTATCACTTGAAAATAAAGGACATTTTCGATCTAAAGAAACAAAATACGTAGTGTCATTTCCAGCAGGTTCCAAGTTTATTTCTGCAACTGACGTAAGTACAAATTTTGATGAAGCTACTAACACTTTAACTCTCGATGCTGGCAAAATTGATGCAGGTGCTACCAAAAATATAACTTACACAATTGATTTTCCTGCTACACAACCGAATACAATTGATTTAAATGGAAATGTAACGTACAAAACAGATGCCCCATATAGAGGTAATGATATTCAAAAAATAGGTGCTAATATTGTTAATCAACAACAAGTTGATATTTTGATGTATAAAGAAGAATTGAACGATAAATATAATAATATTAAACAATACTTAAGTACTATTAATGAATCTGAATTTACGGCTAATTCTGTAAATAATTTAAAAGCTAAATTAGAAGAAGCTAAATCCATTTTAAATGAAGCATTAAATAATACGCCAATAGCAGAAAGAAAGAGTCAGGAAATTATAAACCAACTAACAACTGAATTAGAACAAGAAAAAATAAATCTTAAACTACTTTCTCATCAAGAACCGAAAATAACTACTAACAATGAATATGTGTATACAGTTGTTACACCGCCAAATAATGCGGATAAAGTAGAAATAAATTATGTTAATCCTGATGGAATGATGTCTAAATTAATTGCCAAAAAAGAAGGAAATAATTGGATATTAAATGAGCCACCTGCAGGGTTTACTATTAATCCTAAAACAGGCGGAATCGCTATTAATTATATAGGTGTCGCACCACATAGTGAGATAACTGCTAGCGCTACACAAGGAAATAGTGATCCTAGTAATTTAGTTAGGGCAATCATGCCAGTTAAAGAGATTGCACCACCTGAGCCAGCAATTATTAAAAATGAAGAAGAAGCTAGTTTGATAATTCAACCACAAGGCGATACTGATAAAATGACGATAAATTATATTGGTGTAAATGGAGAATCAAAAGAAGTAGTTGCCACAAAAATTGGTGATCATTGGGAATTAAACGACAATCCTAAAGGCATAAGCATAAATGATATTAACGGAGAAGTGGTTGTTAATTATGAAGGAGTTCAAGTTGGCAGTGAAGTAACCGCAGAATCAAATTATGGAAATAGTGATTCTAGCTTAATAGCTAGAGATAGAATACCTTTAAAACAAGCAACACCTATCGCACCAGTTATATCATCAGATGATCAAGAAGCTAGTGTAACAATCACACCACAAGACAATACAGATAAAATAGTAGTGAAATATATAGATCCAAATGGAGATTCGAAAGAAGTAGTAGCTACGAAAGTTGGGGAACAGTGGACAATAGAAAATAATCCACAAGGCTTTGCAATTAACCCAACAACAGGTTTATTGACTATTACTCATGATGGTGTTCAAAATGGTAGCGAAGTTAGAGTTCAAGCCACGCAAGGAAATAGCAATCCAAGCGAAGTAACTACACAAGTACCAAATAAAGAAACAACACCAGCCGCACCAGTGATAACAACAAATGACCAAGAAGCAAGTATAACAATCACACCACAAGACAATACAGACAAAATGGTAGTGAAGTATATAGATCCAAATGGTGATTCGAAATAAGTAGTAGCAACAAAAGATGGAGACAAATGGTCACTAAACGATAATGTAGATGGTATAAACATTGATGGAACAAATGGAGTAATCACTATAACTCATGATGGTGTTCAAAATAGAAGTAATGTCACAGTTCAAGCTACACAAGGAAATAGCAATCCAAGCGAAGTAACTACACTAGTACCAAATAAAGAAACAACACCAGCCGCACCAGTGATCACATCAAATAACCAAGAAGCAAGTATAACAATCACACCACAAGACAATACAGATAAAATGGTAGTGAAGTATATTGACTCAAATGGTCAACAGAAAGAGATAAGCGCAACAAAAATAGAAAACAAATGGTCACTAAACGATAAGGTAAAAGGCATTAACATTGATAATACTAGCGGTGTAGTTACAGTAACTCATGACGGCGTTCAAAACGACAGCGAAGTAACCGTCAAAGCCATGCAAGGAAATAGCAATCCAAGTGAAGTAACTATTAAAGTACCAAATAAAGAAACAACACCAGCCGCACCAGTAATAACAACAAATGACCAAGAAGCTAGTGTAACAATTACACCAAAAGATAATACAGACAAAATGGTAGTGAAGTATATAGATCCAAATGGTCAACAGAAAGAAATAATCGCAACAAAAGCAGAAGACAAATGGTCATTAAATGATAAAGTAAAAGGCATTAACATTGATATTATTAAAGGTGTAATCACAATAACTCATGACGGTGTTCAAAACGGTAGCCATGTCACAATCCAAGCCACACAAGGAAATAGTGATCCAAGCGAAGTTACTGCTAAAGTTTCTTATAAAGAAACTGCACCAAAACCACCGATAATCCAATTAGATAAACAAAAGAAGCATATAACAATCACACCACAAGATAATACAGATAAAGTAAGTATAAATATTGTAAAACCGAATGGAAAAATTATAGATATTACTTCAAATAAAATTGGAAAAACGTGGAAGTTTAATAAAAAAATCCATGGTATCAATATTAATGAGAAAACTGGTGTAATTACCATTAAAGATATTAACAAACTCAACGGTAGTAAAATCCTTGCTAATAGTTCAATTAGAAATAGTGAAAAGAGTAATACTGTCCAAATAACTATTTCTAATAAACAAAAGGCAATTATTACATTTAAACCCTCTTCTAAACAGACTAATAAAGTTACTCTATCAGAATCTAAGTCAGTGAAGGTAGAAGAAAATAGTTTTAAAACGATAAAAGATAAAAAGTCACAATTACCTGAAACAGGTAGTATAAATACTGGGACAACTCGTACTACTAATCAGTTAATATTAATTTTAGGTTTAACAATTTTGAAATTCAGACCCAAAAAGAAAGACTTTTAAATTGACTTAATATAGAATTGAATAGTAATAAAAATTTTTAAAATTACTAAAAATTAGAGGTACATTATGTATTACTTCATTGCAATTTTCACTAGTATTAGTTCAATTAATTGATGGTATTATGGGAATAACTATAAAAGATAAATTAAAAACATTTGGACCATTTTCATTTGCAATTATAGGTTTTATTTTATTGATTTTTATATAACTACAACTTAATTACCAATATTAAAAAGGTTAGACCATTATTTGGTCTAACCTTTTTATCTTAACTTTAACGTAAATCATCAATAGCTTTTGCAATCGAATCAAATACATGAGGAATATCAGATTTTTCAACACAACTAAACGCAATACGTATATCTGTTTGATTTAATGCAATAACACCAATTGAATATTGTTCAATCAGATGTTTACGTAATGTTTCAGGGTCAACATCTTTAACTTTTATCGCCATAAAATAACCAGAATTAAAGTCATAAGCTTGCCAGTGTGAAGCATATTTTTCGTCGTAAACTACTGATTTTGTAACTTCATATCGTTCACGTAAGGTCGTAATATTTTGCTCGATTTCTTTATTAAATTGATCGTTATTCTTCAATACATGTTTAACTGCACTTTGTGATGGAAGTGGTCCACTTGAAATATTACTACGAATTAGACCTTTAGTTTTTGTTTCCAATACATCTTTTGCAATTTCATCTTCAACACCAAATGTGATAAATCCAACACGGAATCCCCAAGCAAAGAATTCTTTTGTAGCACCATCTAATCGTACAGGTAACACATTTTTAGAATTGATATTAGTTAATGCAGTGAATAAGGATTGTGTATATACGTCTTCGTAAAACAAACCATAATAAGCGTCGTCGATAACAGCTACAACTTGAGTTCCTTTACTAGCCAATTGTTCAATAGCTTTAACAATTGTTTGTACTTCATCTTTATTAGGTGTATAGCCAGTTGGATTGTTAGGATAATTAAGAATCATTACTACTTTATCTTGATTATAAGATTCTAATGTTTTAACTAACTCATCAGTAGTATAATGTCCATTTTCATCAAAAATTGGGTAAGTTGAAATATTTGCATTATTACGAGTATCAAAAACAAGTTTATAATTTCCCCAATTATGTTCAGGTAATAAAACAGTATCTCCAGAATTTATAAATAAATCTGCTACAAGTGAAAGACCATGTGTAAGTGCGTTAGTGACAATTGGACGTGTCATTACTTGTTTAGTTAAATCTGGATTGTCTTTTAACATTTTTGCTTGCCATAAGTCACGTAATTCTTCGACACCTTGAGGTGGTGCATAAGGAAAAATTTCATCTGGTGTTAAATCATTAAACATTTGATTTAATGAATCTGCATACATTTTACCTTTATCATTAGTTGCCATCCCAATAGTTGCATTATATTGAGTACTTTTAGCTTCAGCAGATTGAGAAAGTATACCTTTTGGATAAAACATTTTTTGACCCAAATCAGAAAGCATATGTAAAATTTCTGGATTTGAATTATTAAGTTGCTCATTTAAATTTTGGGCTAATGGGTTCATATTGAATAACCTCGCTTTTATAAAATAAAGTCATTATCTTTATATTAGCTTGAATTTAACTAAAGATAAAGTATTCTTAGTTAAGATTTAGTTATTGAAAAGATTTTCTAATATAAATACGAACATACGTTCTGTTTTTGTGTTAAGATAATCTTAGGTCATCGACATATATGACACTTTGCATTTGGGAGGTGTAGTATAATGACGTGGTGGCAAGATGGAATTATCACTTTATTAACAGGTGGACTACTAGTTGTCTTTAGAATTTGGTTAGAAATCAATTGGAAAGACAAATAGATGACCGTACACAAAAATAACCCCAAGCCTGCTGGTACCAGGTTTGGGGTTGTGTAGTATAATTTGTGGATACAAATTTATAGTAACATTACGTTAAACATATCGCAATCAATATAATAAATGAATAGAGTACATCTATAAAACAAAATTTGATATAATTTATACTATTGAGGTGAGTACAGTGAAGCATATGACTAAAATATTTGTAGTATTAGCAGTCTTATTATTCATTATTGGTTATTACTTACAAGCTACAGGTAACGAATCTTCAGGAATAAAACTTTTACTTGCAGCCATTATGTTTATGATTTGTGCATTTATTAGCAGAAATAATGATCGCCGTAAAAGGAAATAATAATTTAAGTGAA
The DNA here is from genome assembly GCF_902506595.1 of Staphylococcus sp. 8AQ. NCBI lineage: Bacteria > Bacillati > Bacillota > Bacilli > Caryophanales > Staphylococcaceae > Staphylococcus > Staphylococcus sp. 8AQ. The sequence continues at coordinate 1,416,564 of NZ_LR733871.1, read as the reverse complement.
TTGAATAATTTATTTTAGACAGTATGAAAATGTTCATACTGTTTTTTTACTGTGTATATATATTGTCTATGCATTTAAATGTTCTAGTTAAATTCTCTATACAGTCATTTTAATAGTTACCCTTTACAAAAGTGTATATAGTGTGTATATTGTATATATACAGAAGAAAAGGGGGACATCAATGAAAATTATTTTGAAAAACACCAGTGAACATCCCATATATGAACAAATTAAACAACAAATTAAAGAGAATATTTTAAAAGGATACGTATCTTCAGGTGAACATTTACCTTCAATGCGTGAGTTAGCAAAAGATTTGCAAGTGAGTTTAATTACAACTAAACGAGCTTATGAAGATTTAGAGAAAGATGGATTTGTAACTACGATAAGAGGTAAAGGCACATTTGTAAAAGAGCAAGATAATTCAATTCTTAAAGAAAAACAGTTCTTCGTTATTGAGAATTTAGCTAAATCAATGACTAAAGAAGCGAAGACAATTGGAATGTCTTTGGAAGAACTTCAAGAAATTCTTTCTTTAATATATGAGGAGGAATAATTATGAACGCTATAGAATTGAATAAAGTTAATTACTCGGATCATAATTTTCAACTTAAAAACGTATCTTTTGAAGTACCTCGTGGATTTGTGACAGGATTCATTGGTGCTAATGGTGCAGGGAAAACAACAGTCATACGATTAATTATGGATTTAATGCAATGTGATAGCGGTAGTATTTCGATTTTAGGGGATAGTATGATAAATAATCCTATTGATTTAAAGAATAAAATAGGTTTTGTTTATTCTGAGACTTATTTCAATGAAAAGTGGTCTATAAAGAAATTAGAAAGTATCATATCTCCATTTTATAAAAAATGGGATAAAGATTTATTTCAACATTATCTACATAAATTTGAATTACCATATAAACAAAAAATCAATCAATTTTCTACAGGTATGAAAATGAAATTGTCTCTTGCAATTGCTTTTAGTCATCATTCAGAGATATTTGTATTAGATGAACCAACATCAGGATTAGATCCCATAGTTAGAAATGAAGTTTTAGAAATTATTCAACAAGAACTGATTGATGAAGAAAAAACAGTTTTTATTTCAACACATATTATTTCGGATTTAGAAAAAATTGCAGATTATTTAGTATATATACGAGATGGAGAAATCATATTAAATGATTCTTTAGAAGATTTAATTAATCAGTTTAAAATAGTCAAAGGTTTTAATGAGGACCTTGATAATGAGTTAGAAGACCTATTGATTTATAAAGAAAGTAGAAGAACTGGTTATAAAGCATTAACGCAGTATGCTAGTATATTTAAAGAACTGTTTGGTAGTCAAATTGAAATTCAAAATCCTAGCATTGAAGAATTGATGATTTACTTAGAAAAATATAAAAGTAATTCCACTCATGCCTTTACTAAAGAAAGTGAGGCTATCAAATGAAACAACTTTTGATTAGAAATGTAAAATTAAGATATTTAACATTATCTTTATACACAGCACTCATTTTATTTTATCCAATTTATATATTTTTAATGAAACCTAATCCGTTATTAAAGTCAATGTTTGCAATACCAATAGGATTAGTTTTAATGATTGTATCTTTACTTGATGCAGGTCATCTATTTAGATTTCATAGACGATTAGGTGGCGACAAAGCATTTTTATTTTTTGCTAGTTTACCAGTCTCTAGAAAAAATATGTTAAATGCAAATTATATTACATGTATATTATTTACTTTATTTGGTGCAGTAGTCATAACTTTATATGGTTACGAATCAGACTCAATACAGACAAATTCAATTTACTTTTCTACTACATATGCTTATATTGTAGCGAACTTTTTGTCTATTCCAATCGCATTTAGGAAGAGTACTGAATTTAAAACAGAACGTGTATCTTATATAGCATATATTATTTTAATTATGTTTGTATTACCTTTTCTTTTATCCGTTATACTCATTTTAATTAATTATATATTTTTAAACCATAGTCAAATTCCATACTTTTATTCATATTTTTTAAATTATGGATTTTTAGTTTTAAGTCTCATAGGTTTAATTATTAATTACATCATTCAAATAAATAAAATAAAAAAACGTACTCATTAAAGGAGGTCTACAATGAAGTTAGAACAAATTACAAAAAAGTATGGACACAATACGGTAATTGATCATATCGATTTTGATTTCGGCAATAGTCAGATAGTAGGGCTAATTGGTAAAAATGGTGTTGGTAAAACAACCTTAATGAAAGTAATGAATGGAAATATTATTAATTTTGAAGGTAAAGTTAATTTGCCAAATGATGAAAATGTAGGTTATTTAATAGAACATCCTAAATTGTATGATAATAAAACTGGTTTATATAATTTAAAATTATTTGCACAAGTATTAGGTAAAGGTTTCGATAAAAAGTATGCTGATCACATTATAGATGCTTTTGGTATGAGACCTTATATCAAGAAAAAAGTTAAAAAATATTCAATGGGAATGAAACAAAAATTAGCAATTGCGGTGTCTCTAATGAATAAACCTAAATACTTAATTTTAGATGAGCCAACAAATGGTATGGATCCTGATGGTTCTATAGACGTACTTAAAACGATTCAATCACTTGTTAAACAATTAGAGATGAAAATTTTAATTTCTAGTCATAAGTTAGAAGATATTGAATTGATTTGTGATAGAGCAGTATTTTTAAGAGATGGCACATTTGTGCAAGATGTGAATATGAAAGATGGTGGACCTAAAGATAGTACAATTATTACGATTGATAAAGAAGACTTTGGAAAATCATTAGAAATATTGACAGAAAAATTCCATGTTCAACAATCTAGTAAAGATAATGGTGAGATTATTATTAAAGCACAAAGTAACTATAAAGATGTAATACAATCACTTGCTAAACTCAATATTTATCCTAAATATATTGAAACACGTAAAAGCTCATTACGTGATACTTACTTTAATATCAATCAAAGAGGTGATAAATAATGAGAGCGTTACAATTAGTAAAACACGATTTAATAAGTATTATTAAAAGTCCACTTACGTATATTGCGTTTATACTTGTGGTAGGTTTAACTGTTTTTCAAGCTACGATGATGGCAAATTATAATCCTGGTCATAAAGTGAATTATACGATGGTATTTATTATGGCCAATTGGTTATTCTTATTCGCTGGTTTATTATTTATCATTAAAACAATCACTAGAGATTATTCACAAGGTACAATTCAATTATACATGAACAAAATGAGCAGTAGAATTGGTTATATTATTGCTAAAACAATTTCTATGATCTTAATTTCATTTTTATTTACATTAATTCAATATTTAGTAATTATTATTATAGAAGCAACTACTAAAGGTAAAAGTATAGATGGAGATAACTTTTTAACAAATATTTGGTTTTACCTTATCTTCTTCCTATTCTTTGGTTTATTTTTATTCTTAATTACATTAGCAGTTGAGAAACCAGCTGTTATATTTACTTTAGGTATATTCCTATTATTAATTGTTCCATTTATCCAACCACTTGTTGGATTAATTCCAAATATTGGTGATGACATTCATAAGTCATTTAAATATATTCCATTCACTTATTTGACTGAGAAAATGACTTCATCAGATATATCATTTTCACATTGGCAATGGTTTATATCTATAGCGTCAATTGTAGTATTATTTATTGCAAATGTATTATATGCCGCAAAACGAGATATATAAATTGTTATCATCCGGGGCTATATGGTCCCGGTTTTTATGTAGAAGAAACATGTTAAAAATTAAATTGGAGACTAATTTAAAAAAGATGAAGCTACTTAAAATTAAATAGCTTCATCTTAAATATGATTTATTTATATAGCATTTGATCGATGATTGAATTATACACAGCACTCCAAAAAGATGAGTCTGTTTTATATCGATTAGAAATAATTAAATGTGTTTCTTTTACTTTATCATCATAATCTGGATGTTCTTTACTTGGTAATGTGTCTTCGCGTAAGTTTGTCACAAACGCTTGAACTTCTTTAGCGCGTGGACCCCAAACTGTTTCTTGTTCGTATTGATCATTTAAAAATACAAAAATAGGTATAGAACGAGATTTTCCATTTGTTAAATATTGATCGATAAGTTGAGTATCATCATCGCGGTGGAATACTTTTACATGTAAATTTAGAGCTTCGGCGATATGCTTAAGTATTGGTAGATTCATCATTGCATCGCCACACCAATCTTCTGTAATTACTAATACATTAGAATAATTAGAGGATTTTAATTTTTCTAATCTCTCATCATCTTCAGGTAACTTAAAAGAATTATAAATAGAAACTAGATTATCTTTATTTTCTTGCATTTGTTCAATATAAGGTCCGATGTCTTGGCTTTTTTTGAAATATGTTTCTAAACGAGTCATCGTAAAAACCTCCTTTAATTATTTTATACATTATACCAATTTCTAAAGTGTAAATAAATTAAAATATTTTAAAAATTCTCTCATTTAATGAAAAGTATGACGTAAGATGAAAGTAAATAAACCTTATGCTATATTTAATATAATAAGTCGAAAGTGGTGACCATCATTGCGTATACAGAATCGTTGGGTAATTACGATACTATTTTTAATTTTAAGTATCTTACTTCTTATTGGTATTTCAATTTATAACAATATAAAAATTGTCGATTTATCAAATACTTCAATAAATGGTATACATTTAAATGATCAATTTCATAAGAAAAATTATAAGGTAAATAAAAATATTAAAGTAGATCGTTATACGTTCTATAATCATAGAGAACATAATGATTTAACGTTAAAAGTTCATAAAAAGAAAAATATCGTAAAAGGAATTGTACTAGTTAAAGATAAAGATGTTCCTACTAACTTTGATGTTAAAATTGGTAGCCATATTGATCAAGCTATTAATTCCTTAGGTAGTAATTATCAAAAAAATAAAATAGGTAAAAATTATCAATCTATTACATACAGAGACCGCGATAACCACATGAAATTAAATATTTTATATAAAGATGATATAGTAAAACGTATCGAGTTTTTTAGTAAGTAGAGAATAGTTGGACATTAGTATTGCAACTAATATAGAAAAATTGGCAGAAAGAGTGACAATACTATGGATAAAATCACATTTTTAAATGAATTAGAAGTATCCCTAGATGAACTTCCCAAGAAAGAAAAAGATAAAAAAATGTTTGACTATGAACATTATTTTTATGAAGAAGAATTGAAAGGAAAGTCTGAAGCAGAAATAGTAAAAGAACTTAAAGAACCTGAGGATATAGCTAAACAAGTTAAAGCTAGTAGTGCGATTGAATATGCGGAAGTTAAACCGACTTTTCATAACATCATTAGAGCTGTTACAGCCTCACTAAGTTTAGGTTTATTATCTATATTTTTAGTTCTAATCCCAGTATTTTTAATTAGTTTGATATTTGTGATGTTATTGATTGTTTCAGTATTTTTAATTTTTATGCCTCTAATTTTAGTTATATCTTCCATTTATAAAGGTATACATGATTCTACCAGTAATATTTTATTTTCTATTGCATATTCTGGTTTAGGATTAATGTTGATAGTCTTAACTTTTAAAGTGTTAGAAGGAATTTATAGACTTATTTTAAAATATTTGAAATGGTATATTAAAACAATTAAAGGACGCGTTCAAAGATGAGAAAGCTAATGTTTTCAGGTCTTATCATTTTTATTGTTTTCTTTATAGGTGCAACTATCACATGGTTTGCCTTTGAGAAACAAAATTATGAAGAAAAGAAATTTAATGAAACCTATCCGAATTATAACTTTAAAAATATATCTATAAAATCAGAATATGCTAATGTTAAATTGGTAAAAGGTCCAAAATTTAAAGTTAAATATAATGGAGACAGCAACGTTAAAGTTAATAAAAACAAAGAGAATTTAAAAGTGACAGAGAAAAAGAATGTAAATAGAGGATATGCTATTAATTTAAATCCGTTTAGAAAAAGAGATAACTTAATAGTTATTGAAGTACCCAATAAAAAGTTAAACACATTATCTGTAGATTCTATAAATGGAAATTACTTTATAGAAGATATTAAAGTGAAAAAATCTTTAATAAATAATAATTATGGGCAAATATTTATAAACAAAAGTGAATTTAATGATTCTGATATTAAAGCTAAAAATTTAGATTTTTCAATGAATAACTCTAAAATTAAAGATACGCATATTAACATAGACAAAGGTGAAATTAATACTCGACATAACAAAATTAATAATTCCATATTCCTATTAAATCAAGGAGATATTAATTTTAAAAATATGCCATCTGAATCTGATATAAAAGCTTCCACGAAAGATGGAAATATTAGTTTTAAATATAAAGATAAACCTCAAGATACCTTATTGAAGTTGAAACCAAGTAAAGGACAATCTTTAATTAAAAATAAAAACTTCCATGAAAGTAAAGTAGGGAAAAGTAACAATGTTTTAGAATTTTATACTGTTGATGGAGATATCACGATTAAATAAAAATGAGATAAGTACAAAAGGAAAATAATTTAAACTTTCCTTTTGTACTTTTTTTAATATGTTGCAAACGTTAAGTCGCTATCAATTAAACCTTCAAATGATGTTTGTTGTAATTCCATACCATTTAACCAGTCATTAAAATTAATAGAAGATGGGGCCTTATTTTCACCTAAAGTCATCCATGCAGTTAGGGATTTTGGTTCATACATAGTAGTATGAATAGTACCTGACCAACTTCTAAAAAGTTTGCTATATATTTTATATTGTGGATCATTAAAGAGTTTAAATGCCTCGTGTTTATCTAATTGAGTATGAGTTTGATTAACTGTACGTGCCAATCGTTCTTTGGATTCTTGAGTATAGTTTCTGTTTTCATGGGTTAATATTTCATAATGATTAGTACAGATATTATCGTATCGTACTTGGATATCTCTTGGTGTAACTTCAACTATTGCATTATTTAATTCTTTATCCATTAAAATGTAACTGAAAGAACTACGGTGTGGAAGGTCTTTTAATAGTTGAATGGCTTCATCTACATCTTTACAAAGTTCTAATATTAATCTTCCAATCATATAGCAAACGAAACCATTATCAGGCTTTTTACGGTGCATGAAATTATATGCCATAACTAAACAGGCTTCATTCATTCCATCCATTCTACCAGTGACTCTTGAAGTGGGACCAATTTGCGCTAATCCTCCATCATTAGGTTGAAATAATAAGTATCTACCATCATATGTTGCGGGGTGATAATCATAATTTCGAACAATATAATCTTGTCCTCTAAATACAGTACAACCACTATCTTTTAAATCTGTGAAACGATAATGAGCAAAATTTAAAATCATTTGTCGTGTAGGTAATTTTAATACATCTTGCATTCCCATAATTTCTTCCCAAATTTTTGGAGCGTATGTTTGAAAGATTGAGTGGGTTTCATTAATGTCTATATCAAATCGAGGTATTCTTTTTTTCCATTCTTGTTCACGATTCTTTAATAATTCGGTTTGTTTTAACCAATTACCGGTTTGAACACCTAAATCATAGTGGGATCCTCTATGTGTCATTATATCGGTTTGAACTTTTTGCATTATAAATATGCTCCTTAATAAAAATTTACATATTGTAATAAAATATTAATATTACTTTAATTGTTATTTTAAGTAAATTTATATATAATAATATTGTAACTAGTTATTGATAATATTTAAATTATCTATTTAGGGGTGATACTATGTATAAAGCGTATCAACGTGCAAAAGCTGCAATTAGTACTTGGTGGAACAGATAGTTTCATTAATTATGAAATAGCGACTGATTTTTAAATCAGTCGTTTTTTTATATGTCTATACTATCATAAATTTGATGAAATGAAGCTTATATTATCAGTACAAAGGGTATGTATTTATTGATTACGATAAATATGCTATCATATGGTATTGTAGATATGCATATCAAATATAGAGGTGAATTTTAATGTGGAACTTTATTAAAGGTTTATTTAAATTTGTATTTAGTTTAGTAGCTATTACTACAGTTGTTGCAGGTGTAGGTGTAGTTGCATTTGCTTATATTTTCAAAAAAGACTTTGAAGATATCGAAAGAAAAACTAAAGAAATCGTTTCAGATATCGAAAATAACAATTAATTTGACTTCAAATTAATTAAGAGTCACTGATGAGATAGTCATCAGTGGCTTTTTTATTTACCTTAAAATAGTTTTTAAGAAGGGGAAATAGCTATAATATCTAATATAGAGAGTTTATATTTCTCAGAAGAATGTGATTGATAGCCTTCAACTTCAAAAGTAATGGCATCAATACGCTCAATATTAAGTTCGATTGATTTAAAGTAACCAGCGTCATAATATTTAACGATAACAGGTTGGTTTAATTGAAGGGATTGATATAAACGAAAATTCAATTCAGATAATTGGTCTTCTGAAAGTATGGGGCGTTCAATTTTATTTTGGTCAATAATATATTGATATATTGTTTCAAATTGCTCTGGTAGTGTAGCAAATGGTGCCCATTTAACCATGCCACGTCCCTTAGGAATATCTCTATCTAATTTGTTACGTGGTATATTTCGATAATCCAATTGACTATTATTTAAATCATTAATCATCTTTCAATCACCTCGATATTTATAATTACATTATACGAACATACGTTCTATTTTGCAAGATTTAATTTCCTATTCCATCAAAAATAGTCTCTCAACACATTCGAATCAATTTAAATTAAGCCTCACATATTTTTATGTCGTAATTTGTACTTAAAAGTTTGTCTTTAGACGTCTAAATTTAATAGAATAGAGATAAGTGAAATGGAGGCGTTTTAAAATGACAAAAGGTTATATCGGTTCATATACTAAAAACAATGGACAAGGTATTTATCAATTTGATTTCGATGAACAACAAGGCCAAATGACACAAGTAGAAACAGCAAATCAAATAGAGGCATCTACTTATTTAACAAGAAACGATCAATTTTTATATGCGATAACAAAAGAAGGCGATAATTGTGGTGTCGCAAGTTTTAAAATTGGAAATGATGGTCAATTAACATTAATAAATAAATGCTTAGCTTCGCAAAATGGAACAGGTTGTTATATACAAGTATCGACAAATGGTGCATTTCTATTTGAAGCGGTTTATGGTGCAGGATTAGCAAGAATATATAAATTAAACCCTACTACAGGAGAAATAGAAAAATTGATTCAAGAATTAGAACATGATTTTCCGCTTGGACCACATGAAAGACAAGATCATGCACATGTTCATTTTTTAAATGAAACACCAGATGGTAAATATGTAGTTGGAACAGACCTGGGTACAGATCGCATTGTGGCATATACTTATGGAGATAATGGTCTAAACGAACATGCTGTTTCTCAGTTTACCCCAGCTGATGGAACTCGACATATTGCTTTTCATGAAAACGGAAATTATGCATATGTCGTACATGAATTATCAAATATCGTAAGTGTGACAAAATATAATGATGGCCATTTTGAAGAATTGGAACGTCATTTAACGATTCCTGAGGATTATAAAGGTGCCACAAAATTAGCAGCGGTTCATTTATCACATGATCAACAATTTTTATATGTAAGTAATCGTGGCCATGATAGTATTGCTATTTATAAAGTATTAGAAAATGGGGCTAAACTTGAACTTGTCGATATTGTATTAAGTGGCGATGAGTTTCCACGTGATTTCAATATTACTGAATCAGATCAATATTTAATTTGCGCTCATCAAGAAGGTCAATCTAAAGTAACTGTATTTGAAAGAGATAAAAATAAAGGAACATTAACTTTAATAGATGAGGCAACAAATGCGCCAGAAGGTGTTTGCGTTATCTTTTAACTATAAGATTGAATCCCTCAAGTTACCATAACTTGAGGGATTCTTTATACATAAATATTAATTTTTGAAAAAGGCTTTAATATACTTGAGTTTTCCTTTATAAGGTGGGAAGTATAGACTAGATTCTAAGCGTGTTGATTTAAAAGTATAAGATTTATCATGAGAAAATGTATCAAATGAATATTTTCCATGATATTGACCCATACCAGATAGACCAACACCACCAAATGGTAAATTTGGATTAGCTAAATGCATTAATGTATCGTTAATTGCACCACCACCAAATGAAAGCTCATTAAGTACACGATGTGTGGAGTTTTCATCTTCGCTAAATAAATAAAGACTTAATGGTTTAGATCGTGCTTGAATTATAGAAAATGCATCATCAAATTGTTCATAACTAATGATAGGTAGCAATGGACCAAATATTTCTTCTTGCATAATTAAATCAGAAGTCTCAACATCATCTATAATAGTTGGTTCAATATATAAGTCAGATTCATCACTATGACCACCAAACGCGACATTATTTTGATGCTGTGTAAGTAAATCATTTAAACGATTAAAGTGTTTATTATTTACGATTCTTCCAAAATCTGGACTGTTTTGTATTTGCGAACCATAAAATTCTGTAATTGTTTGTTTCAATGATTTAATAAAATCATCTTTTACTTTTTTATCTACCAAAATGTAATCAGGAGCAACACAAGTTTGACCTGCATTCGTAAACTTACCAAAAGCAATTCTTTCGCTAGCTACTTTTAAGTTAGCTGTTTCATCTATAATGACAGGGGATTTACCACCGAGTTCAAGTGTAACCGGTACAAGATTTTCGCTAGCAGCTTGATAAACAATTTTACCTACTTTTTCACTACCAGTGAAAAACATGTAGTCAAAAGGTAAATGGATTAAATCGTTTGTTTCTTCAATTCCACCTTCAACAACTGCAATATATTCAGGTTTAAAAGTGTTTTCGATAATTTTACGAATAACTGAAGATACATTTGGTGTAAGCTCAGATGGTTTAATAATTGCAGTATTACCTGCAGCAATGGCGCCTATTAAAGGTTCAAAAGTTAATTGAACAGGGTAGTTAAACGGACCAATAATTAGTACAGTCCCATATGGATCTTTTTTAATATAACTTTTAGTAGGGAAAAGATATAACGGTGTATCTACTTGTTTAGTTTTAGACCAATTTTTAAGTTCTTTACGTGCTAATTTAATACTTTTTAATAAAATCCCAATTTCAGTAGCATAAGCTTCGACGTTACTTTTACCTAAATCGGTATGTAAGGCTTCAAGTAAATCATTTTCATAATGCTTAATACTTTTACTTAGCATTTTTAATTGGTGCTTTCTAAATTTAATATCTTTAGTTTGATGTGTACTGAAATACTGTTTACTATTGTTAAATAATTGCTCAATTGAATTCAAACAGATAAACCTCCTTAATATTTAGAATAATCAAGATTTTTTACATCTCCCAAATAGATTCATAACATATCTATACCCTAATTTAACAAAAATAATTTTGCATTTAATGAGTGAAAAATAAAAAAACTGAAGCATTGTTAAATGCCTCAGTAAAAATGATTAACTATTTTTTGAATTTATCATCTAATTATTTTGTTAATGCTTCAGTAATTTGTGGTACAACTTGTTTCTTACGAGAAACGACACCAGTTAAGAACGCCATATCATCTTCTAATTGAACATTAAATGCTTCTCCAACTTTGTTTTTTTCAGCACCTACAACTAAGATTTTAGAATCACTGTTAATGATATCAGTTACAACTAAAACGAATAAGTCATATTTTTCTTCAGCACTTGTTTCAAGCATAGATTTTTCTAATTCTTCTTTACGGTTTAAAACTTCGTCGATATCAACTGTATTAACTTGAGCAATACGAGTTACATAATCTCCCATAGTGAATGATTTAGCATCCATATCTAATAATTCATCTGCTGATTTATCTGTAGTAGAAGCACCAGCTTTTAGCATTTCTAAACCATATGCATCTAAATCAACGTTTGCGATGTCTTTTAAAGCTTGAGCAGCATTTACGTCTTCCTCAGTACAAGTAGGAGATTTGAATAATAAGCTGTCTGAAATAATTGCTGAGATCATTAGACCAGCGATTTCAGGTTTGATTTCAAATCCACGTTCTTTATACATTTTGTAAAGGATTGTTGCTGTACAACCAACAGGCTCAGCTCTGTAATATAAAGGACTAGCTGTTTCAAAGTTAGCGATTCTATGATGGTCAACAACATGCTTAATTGTTGAATCAGCAATAGAGTCAGCACTTTGTTGGAATTCGTTATGGTCAACTAAAATTACTTCTTGGCCATCTAAATTGTCTTCTAATAATTCTGGTGCTTTAACGTTAAAATGATCTAAAGCAAATTGTGTTTCAGCACCAACTTCACCTAAACGGTAAGCTTTAGCATTAGTATTACCAGTTTGTTGTTCGAAATCAGCCATAATAATTGCTGAAGAAATTGCATCTGTATCTGGGTTTTTGTGTCCAAAAATGTAAGTATTTGCCATTGATAAATATCTCCCTTATTCATTGTTAATTTATTAATATTATATATAGTTATTTTAGCATGACTTTAGCTCATTCTTCTACCTCTGCGCCCAATGAGTTTTCAAAATGTGATAAAGCCCATTGATGACCTGACTGGTTGAATGATGCTACGCCTTTACTAGGTACGCGAATAGCATACCCTAAATTATAAGCTGATATAGCCGTATGTAATACACATATATCAGTACAAACACCAACGATTTCAACTTTATTAACATTTCTTTCGCGGAGTAAACTATCTAAAGGTGTACCATAAAATGAATCATATCGTGTTTTGTCTAAAAAATGAACATTGTTTTGAGTCTTAATAGATTCATAAAGTTTACCGACCTCACCATAAAGTTGTCGTCCTACCGATCCTTCAATATTATGGGGTGGAAATAATTTTGATTCAGGGTGAAAATCATCATTCTCATAATGTAAATCCATCATAAAAAAGATATCGTCACGGTTTTCATTAAATTGATTTATACGGTTTACGAGAAAGTTTTCTAATTTTTGTCCAGGTACGCCACAAGTTAATTTTCCATCGTCAGCTATAAAGTCTACTGAATAATCTACTATAATTAATGCTGTTTTAGTCATTTTATAACATCCTCTCTAAATCAAGCATATCAAGCTATTTCGATATAAAAGTCATTTAATTTGGTTAAGTTAATTAAAATATTCATCTAATTGGTCTAAAAATGTTTTATAAGATTAATCATAGTATATATATTTATTAAGAACACTACAATTAATTATTAATCGAAGGAGATATTGCATGTTCATAAATGTGAAAGACTTTGGCGCAGAAGGTCATAATAAAGCGAAAGATACAAAAGCAATACAGCGTGCACTTAATAAAGCTAAAAATGGTGAACATACAGTTTATATCCCACAAGGGACTTACCATATAGGTAAAGCATTAGTGATATATGATTCAACAACATTACTATTAGATGATGAAACAAAATTATTGAGATGTAGTAAAGACGCGCTTTTGAAAAATGGGAAACCGTATATTTTCTATCGTGGATACACTGGTAATAGTCACATACATATTAAAGGTGGAACATTTGATATGAATGGAAGTAAGTATCCTTATAATAATACTGCGGTGTGTGTTGGTCATGCAGAAGATATACAATTTATTGGTGTTACATTTAAAAATGTTGTTGGAGGTCATGCAATTGATGCGTGTGGTATAAATGGACTACGAATAGCGAATTGTTCATTTGAAGGATTCTTAGATGTTGATGGTGACCGTTTCTTCTCAGAAGCAGTCCAATTAGATATTCAAGTACCAGGTGCTTTTCCCAAATTTGGTACAACTGATGGGACAATTACTAAAAATGCAGTCATAGAAAATTGTTATTTTGGACCTTCAGATGATGTTAAAATGAAATCTTGGAATAGAGCTATTGGTTCACATGCATCTAGATATGATTGCTTTTACGAAAACATTCACATTCGAAATAATATTTTTGATAGTATTCAAGAATACGCGTTAACTCCATTAAAATCACAAAATACATTTATTTCTAAAAATCAGTTTAAAAATTGTAATGGGGGTATACGCTTTTTAGGAGTAAAGGATGGCAAGAATGCTGCTGATGCATTCACAGGTCAAGATATGGGTGCACAAGCGGGTACAAACTTTAATGTAATAGGTAATGAATTTATAGGGAAAATGAAAAAAGATGCTATTCATATTAGAAGCTATAACAATATAAAACATAATAATGTATTTATTGCTGGTAACACATTTCATGATAAAACACAGAAGATACATCTTGAAGACATTAATCATCTCACTTTAAATCAAGATGATCATTTAGTTACTATCGAAAAAGAGAATGTTGAAAATATTAAATAAAAATAATAGTGCTATTTTCATTAGAATACTAAAATGAAAATAGCACTATTTACATATAATTATTTCCTAAATGCACCGATTAGTTTTGTTTCAAAATCTAATGTATTTAAGATAGTTATTACTTTTTCAATATCATTAGATAATTGGGCCTCTGCTTGTACAAAAAAATGATATTGACCTAGCTTGGTTTTAAGCGGGCGTGATTCAATCCAAGATAAATTAATATTAAATAAAGCAAAGGTATTTAATATACTAGCTAGTAATCCAGGTTTATCAAACTTCGGAGTAATTAAAAACATAGTAGTATTTGCATTTACATCAAATTGGGCATGGTTTGTAATAATTAAGAAACGTGTCGCATTATGTGGAAAGTCTTGTATATGTGTATCTAATTGTTGAAAACCATAATCTTCACCACTATTGACAGGTGCTATGGCACCTACATGTTTACTAATCATTTCAAATCCTTTTACAGTACTATCTACATAATCGTAATCAAAGTGATGATTCATAATATAATTTGATGTCTGACTTATAGCGGGTGCTATAGAATAGACTTTTTTAATATCTTCAATTTGGCTACCTGATTGTCCATATAACGCAAAATCAATATCTAAAAGGAGTTCACCGTGTGCATAAACGTCTTGTTTAGCTAGTGAATCAGCTACGATATTAATGGTTCCTTCTATAGAATTTTCAATAGGTACTAAACCAATAGTATCGTCATCCTGTGATGCACATTTAATAACCTCATATAAATTAGCTTTTGGTACAAAATCGATATTTTGCAATTTCAATTGTTCAACATATTTTTGAGAAGCCAAATACGAAAATGTACCTTTCGGACCTAAATAATATATCTTCATACCTTCACCTCGAATGATTTAATGGAAAGGGCACTTCGTCTCATTCGATTTTTTATAGAAAAAGTTAGGGTCTCGCATCGTATTATCAAAGCCATGATGATAATTTTTTGTAAGCGTAGGTGAAATCGGTGGTGCAAGCCAAGACCATTTTCCTGTAACTTGTCGTTGATGTTTTTCTTCATTTTTTTCAAACATTTCAAATTGTTTAGAAGCAGTTAAATGATCCACGATTGACACGCCATGTGCTTTAAAAGAATGGTAGACCGCGTAATTGAGTTCCAGTAGTGCTCTGTCCTTATTAAAAGAATTATTTTTAAGTGTATCAAACTCGAACGCTTCTGCAACCTTTTCTAACAAATTGTATCTATAACTATCAGTAAAATTCCTAACCCCAATTTCAGTAACCATATACCAACCATTAAATGGTGCTGTAGGGTAAGTTATTCCACCAATTTGTAAGTCCATATTTGAAATGATAGGGACAGCATACCATTTTAAATTCAATTCTTTTAATTTTGGATAATTTTCATGTTCAATAGGTACTTCTTTAATCAAAGATTTTGGATATTCAAAGTATTTAATTGGACCTTCACCAATTTGATAAATTAGTGGTAAAACGTCGAAATCTCCACCATCACCTTGCCATCCTAAATGTTGTGAAAGTTGAGTGATTTCACGTTCTGATGGATCTCCTTTTTCTTCATAACCTGCATAGCGAATTAACTGATTGTTATAAATTTTGGGCGGATGGTCTGGATGGAAAATAGTGATGTAAGGTTTAATTTTTCCGCCATTAGTACTTTTTTCAATATGATTACATATAGAATCAATAAAATTACTTTCTTCGGTAATATCTCTTGCGTCGTTAACATTAAGTGATTCCCAAAATAATCTGCCAATACATCTGTTCGAATTTCTCCAAGCCATCTTAGCACCATAAATTAACTCATCTGTAGTATGTCTATATGTTCCAGTTTGTTGAATGCTTTCTGTCACTTCATTGATTCGTTTGTCGATATCTTCTTGAGAATAATTGAGTTCTGAATACATTGTTTTAATAAATGTCGTTGCTTTGTCTATTAACATTTGAAACACCTCATAAGTATTATAATCTACAGATAGAAAATGCACATTCAATAAATTCAATTGTCATGAATTTGTCGTAACGTTCAGCATAAAAATACCGTGATAGATAAAAGTTATGTAATGAATTATTAAATTGAAAATATGATTGGGTTATAATCTCAGTTATTACCTAGATAAATTGAATTATGATAAAATAATTATAAAAGAATGGTCGAATGGAGAGATACGAGTGTACCAATTTGAAGACGACAGTTTAATGCTACAAAATGATTTATATCAATTAAATATGGCAGAAAGTTATTGGAATGATGGCATTCACGAGAGAATGGCTGTTTTTGATTTATATTTCAGAAGTATGCCTTTCAATGGTGGATACGCTGTATTCAATGGTCTTAAACGTGTAATTGATTTTATGGATAATTTTGGATTTTCAGATACTGATATTGAATATTTAAAAACTATCGGTTATCAAGATGATTTTTTAAACTATCTTAAAAATTTAAAATTCACAGGACATATTCATTCAATGCAAGAGGGTGAAATATGTTTTGGTAATGAACCTTTGCTAAGAGTTGAAGCACCATTAATTCAAGCACAACTTTTAGAAACAGTATTATTAAATATTATTAATTTCCATACATTGATTGCTACTAAAGCAAGTCGTATTCGTCAAATTGCAAGTGACGATATATTAATGGAATTTGGTACTAGACGTGGCCAAGAACTAGATGCAGCTTTATGGGGGGCTAGAGCAGCATACATAGGTGGTTTTGATTCAACAAGTAACGTAAGAGCAGGAAAACTATTCGGTATTCCTGTTTCAGGAACACATGCGCATGCTTTAGTACAAACTTATGGCGATGAATACATTGCTTTTAAAAAATATGCTGAACGACATAAAGATTGTGTCTTTTTAGTAGATACATTCCATACACTAAAATCTGGTGTACCTACAGCAATCAAAGTAGCTAAAGAATTAGGAGACAAAATTAATTTCATAGGTATTCGATTAGATTCAGGTGATATTGCATACCTTTCAAAAGAAGCGCGTCGAATGTTAGATGAAGCTGGATTTAAAGATGCTAAAATTATTGCTTCTAATGATTTAGACGAAGAAACAATTACAAGTTTAAAAGCTCAAGGCGCAAAAGTAGACTCATGGGGCGTTGGAACTAAATTAATTACCGGATTTGATCAACCTGCTTTAGGTGCAGTGTATAAATTAGTTGCTATAGAAAATAGTGACGGCACATATAGTGATCGTATTAAATTATCTAACAATCCTGAAAAAGTAACTACACCAGGTAAGAAAAATGTTTATAGAATTATAAATAAAAAGACAGGTAAAGCAGAAGGAGATTATATAACGTTACATGGTGAAGACCCTAGAAAAGAAAAACCATTAAAATTATTCCATCCTGTTCACACATTTAAAATGAAATTTATCAAAGATTTTGAAGCCATTGATTTACATCATTCTATTTTTGAAAATGGACAACTCGTATACGAATTGCCAAGCGTACAAGAAGCTCAAAGTTACTTAAATGAAGGACTTAAAACATTTTGGGATGAAAATAAACGTTACTTAAATCCACAAGAATATCCGGTTGATTTAAGTACAGCTTGTTGGGAAAATAAACATAAACGCATCTTTGAAGTAGCAGAACACGTAAAAGAAATGGAGGAAGATCATGAGTAATTTACAAGACATTGTAGTAAAAGAAATGAAAGTAAAACCTCAAATTGATGTTGAAACAGAAGTGCAAGAAATTAAACATTTTATAAAAAAATATGTACAATCACATGATTTTATCAAATCATTAGTATTGGGTATTTCTGGAGGACAAGATTCAACATTAGCAGGTAAACTAGTACAATTAGCTGTAAATGAATTACGTGAAGAAGGTAGAGCGTGTCAATTTATAGCAGTTAAACTTCCATATGGTGTTCAATCAGATGCAGACGAAGTTGAAGATGCATTAAAATTTATTAATCCTGATCAAACGATCACAGTTAATATTAAACCCGCTGTAGATATGAGCGTTAAATCATTACAAGAAGCGGGGATCACTTTAACAGATTTCCAAAAAGGAAATGAAAAAGCACGCGAACGAATGAAAGTACAATTTTCTATTGCCTCAAATCAATCTGGAATAGTTGTTGGCACTGATCATTCAGCTGAAAATATTACAGGTTTTTATACGAAATATGGTGATGGGGCAGCTGATATAGCTCCATTATTCGGTCTAGATAAACGACAAGGACGAGCGTTACTAAAATATTTAGATGCACCTGCACATTTATATGAAAAAATTCCAACTGCAGATTTAGAAGAAGATAAACCTCAATTACCTGACGAGGAAGCATTGGGAGTAACATATAATGAGATTGATGATTATTTAGAAGGTAAAGAAGTTTCAAGCCAAGCAAAAGAGAAAATTGAAAATCATTATATTAAAAACGCTCATAAACGAGAACTCGCATACACTCGTTATACTTGGCCTAAAAACTAAATTGAAAATCGATACATTGAATCGTAAATATACATGAGCATGTTGGTATATGTTTACGGTTCAATTTTGTTAATTCACATAAAATGAAAATAAAACATTGATATTAATTTAATAGAATGAATTTTAACTTTGACGTGACAAAGATTAAAATGACTGTTAAAATAATTTGGATTTCAAGTAAGAAAAGGGGAATATTATGTCAGCGATTGCTCAAAATCCCTGGTTAATGGTGTTTGCAATCTTTGTTATTAATGTATGCTACGTTACATGTTTAACAATGAGAACAATATTAACTTTAAAAGGGTACCGTTATGTAGCTGCGATTGTAAGTTTCGTTGAAGTTTTAATTTACGTCGTAGGTCTAGGATTAGTAATGTCTAGTTTAGATCAAATTCAAAATATTGTAGCTTATGCATTTGGTTTTTCAATAGGTATCATTGTTGGTATGAAAATTGAAGAAAAACTTGCGCTTGGATATACAGTTGTCAATGCAACATCTTCTGAATACGAGTTAGACTTACCAAATGAACTTCGTAATTTAGGTTATGGTGTTACCCACTATGAAGCATTTGGCCGGGATGGAAGTCGTTTGGTGATGCAAGTATTAACGCCAAGAAAATATGAATTAAAATTAATGGATACTATTAAAAACTTAGATCCTAAAGCATTTATTATTGCTTATGAACCAAGAAATATTCATGGTGGATTCTGGGTTAAAGGAGTGCGTAAGCGTAAACTTAAAGCATACGAACCAGAAGAATTAGAAAGTGTTGTTGAACATGAAGTTCAAAGTTAATGACAACGAAACCATTGCAGATTGTCTGAAACGAATGAAAGATGAAGGGTATATGCCAACAAGACGAATTGAGAAACCCATTTATAAAGAAAATAAAGACGGTAGTCTTGAAGTACTAAAACAAGATATTATTTTTATCGGTAAAAAAATAACAGAATAATATTTAAGAAAACCACTCTAATCTAATGATTTGAGTGGTTTTTAATATTGATAATTGTGTTCACTTTGAAGATGAAATAAAATATGATTATAAGTATATTAGAATTACACAAATAAGGTTGATTCTGTTAAAATAAAAAGCGAAAGATAAAAGACGAACTATAAACGGAAATTCGTTTTTAATGTACAGTTTTTAGAAATAAAATTATAAATACACATATGATAGGAGCTTAAACAATGATTGAACGTTATTCTAGAGAAGAAATGTCGTCTATTTGGACAGACCAAAACCGCTATGAAGCATGGCTTGAAGTTGAAATTTTAGCATCAGAAGCATGGAGCGAGTTAGGATATATTCCTAAAGAAGATGTTAAAAAAATACGTCAAAATGCCAAAGTAGATGTTGAACGTGCAAAAGAAATTGAACAAGAAACAAGACATGATGTTGTAGCATTTACTAGACAAGTTTCAGAAACATTAGGCGACGAAAGAAAATGGGTTCATTATGGATTAACTTCTACAGATGTAGTTGATACAGCATTAAGCTATGTCATTAAACAAGCAAACGATATTATTGAAAAAGATTTAGAAAGATTTATTAAAGTTTTAGAAGACAAAGCAAAAAATTATAAATACACTTTAATGATGGGAAGAACACATGGGGTACATGCTGAGCCTACTACATTTGGTGTAAAAATGGCATTATGGTATACAGAAATGCAACGTAATTTAAAACGTTTTAAAGAAGTTAGAGAAGAAATTGAAGTAGGAAAAATGAGTGGTGCTGTTGGTACATTTGCTAATATTCCACCTGAAATTGAAAGCTATGTATGTAAACATTTAGGTTTAGGTGCAGCACCAGTTTCAACACAAACATTACAACGTGATCGCCATGCTTACTATATTGCAACATTGGCACTGATAGCTACTTCTTTAGAAAAATTTGCAGTTGAAATCAGAAACTTACAAAAAACTGAAACTCGTGAAGTAGAAGAAGCATTTGCTAAAGGACAAAAAGGGTCATCAGCAATGCCACATAAACGTAATCCTATCGGTTCTGAAAATATTACTGGTATTTCTCGTGTTATACGTGGTTATATCACTACTGCATATGAGAACGTTCCATTATGGCATGAACGTGATATTTCACATTCATCAGCTGAACGAATCATGTTACCTGATGTAACAATTGCTTTAGACTATGCATTAAATAGATTTACTAACATTGTTGATCGTTTGACTGTGTACGAAGAAAATATGCAAGCGAATATTGATAAAACATTTGGTTTAATTTATTCTCAACGTGTACTACTTTCACTTATAAATAAAGGTATGGTACGTGAAGAAGCTTATGATACAGTTCAACCTAAAGCGATGAAATCTTGGGAAACTAAAACACCATTTAGAGAACTTATTGAACAAGATAGCAAAATCACAGATATATTATCTAAAGAAGACCTAGATGAATGCTTTAACCCTAAACATCATTTAAATCAAGTAGATACTATTTTCAAAAGAGCTGGCTTAGAATAATAAGTGATTAACTTAAAATCCTATACTTTTTATCATAAAACTACTACACTTTAACTTATTAGTAAGTTAAAATGATAAAAGAATATGCATATAGGAGCTGTTACGATGCAAATTGAAAAATTACGCGGGGATGCATTAAATGAATTGTTTGATGCAATTCTTACATTAGAAAATAGAGAAGAATGCTATCAGTTTTTCGATGATTTATGTACAGTGAATGAAATTCAATCACTTTCTCAACGACTTCAAGTAGCTAAAATGATTAAACAAGGATACACATATGCAACTATAGAACAAGAATCTGGCGCATCGACGGCAACAATATCTCGTGTAAAACGTTCTTTACAATGGGGTAATGATGCTTACACGATGATTTTAAATCGATTAAATATCGATACAAAAGAATAATATAAGATGAAACGATCGCAACATTAAAGTTTAACGACGATAATATGTTGACGATCGTTTCCTTTTTTATCAATTCTTAAAAATTTTAGAAATAAGTTGTACATTTTCACGATATCTGTTTAGAACTAAAAAGTTAAAAATGATATAATTTAAGGTATGTTAAAAAAAGGAGTTTCATGTAATGTATAACATTAAACAATGGCGCCATGTATTTAAATTAGACCCCGCAAAGACTATTTCTGACAATGATTTAGATGCAATATGTATGTCTAACACTGATGCTATTATCTTAGGGGGCACAGATAATGTGACAGAAGATAATGTCATTCAATTAATGAGTAGAGTTAGACGTTACCCATTACCACTTGTTTTAGAAGTTTCAAATATAGAGAGTGTTATGCCAGGTTTTGATTTTTATTTTATTCCAACAGTATTGAATAGTAATAATGTCAAATACCATAATGGAATGCTCCTCGAAGCTTTGAAAGAATATGGACATGTCATTGATTTTGATGAGGTAATATTTGAGGGTTATCTTGTAATGAATGAAGATAGCAAAGTTGCACAACGAACAAATGCTAATACACAATTAGATATAAATGATATAGATGCATATGCGTTAATGGCTAATGAATTATATCGTTTTCCCATTATGTACTTAGAAAATAGTGGAAAATATGGGGAAGTAGACACAGTGAAATCAGTTAAAGATACGCTAACGACAACACAGCTATTTTATGGTGGTGGTATCACTACTTTATCTCAAGCCAAAGAGATGGCTGAGTATGCCGATACTATAGTTGTTGGAGATATTATTTATAAAGATATAAAAAAAGCATTAAAAACAGTTAAGGTAAAGGAGTCTAGTAAATGAATTCATTAGTAAAAAATATGAATACAGAGCAAAGTGAAGCTGTCAGAACTACAGAAGGCCCACTATTAATTATGGCAGGTGCAGGATCTGGTAAAACACGAGTACTAACACATAGAATCGCATATTTATTAGACGAGAAAGATGTATCACCTTATAATATTTTGGCAATTACATTTACTAATAAAGCAGCTAAAGAAATGAAAGCAAGAGTTGAACAATTGGTTGGTGAAGAAGCTCAAGTCATTTGGATGTCTACATTCCACTCAATGTGCGTTCGAATCTTACGTCGTGATGCTGATCGTATAGGAATAGAACGTAATTTCACTATTATTGACCCAACAGACCAAAAATCTGTTATCAAAGATGTATTGAAAAATGAAAATATTGATAGCAAACGTTTTGAACCACGTATGTTTATAGGCGCTATTAGTAATTTGAAAAACGAATTAAAAACACCAGAAGATGCCCAAAATGAAGCAAATGACTATCATTCACAAATGGTAGCTACAGTTTATAAAGGATATCAACGACAATTATCAAGAAATGAAGCATTAGATTTTGATGATTTAATTATGACTACTATTAATTTGTTTGAAAGAGTACCTGAAGCTTTAGAGTATTATCAAAATAAATTCCAATATATTCATGTTGATGAGTACCAAGATACCAATAAAGCACAATACACATTAATCAAATTATTAGCCAATAAATTTAAAAATTTATGTGTCGTTGGTGATTCAGACCAATCTATATATGGTTGGCGTGGTGCAGATATTCAAAACATTTTATCATTCGAAGAAGATTATCCTAATGCCAAAACGATTTTCTTAGAACAAAATTATCGTTCAACTAAAACAATTTTAAATGCTGCCAATGAAGTCATTAAAAACAATACAGAAAGAAAACCAAAAGGATTGTGGACTGCTAATACAGGCGGAGACAAAATAAATTATTACGAAGCAACAACAGAACGTGATGAAGCTGAATACGTAGTAAAAGAAATTATGAAACATCAGCGTAATGGAAAGAAATATAGTGATATGGCTATATTATATAGAACGAACGCGCAATCACGTGTATTAGAAGAAACATTTATGAAATCTAATATACCTTATACAATGGTTGGCGGCCAAAAATTCTATGATCGTAAAGAAATTAAAGATTTATTAAGTTACTTAAGAGTTATTGCCAATAGTAATGATGATATTAGTTTACAACGTATTATTAATGTCCCAAAACGTGGTGTAGGTCCATCATCAGTTGAAAAAATACAAACCTATGCAGTTCAAAACAATATAAGTATGTTCGATGCTTTAGGTGAAGTTGATTTTATAGGACTATCTAAAAAAGTTACTCAAGAATGTATTTCTTTTTATGAAATGATTCAAAATTTAATTAAAGAGCAAGAATTTCTTGAAATAAGTGAAATAGTGGAAGAAGTTTTAGTTAAGTCAGGTTATAGAGATATGCTTGATAGAGAACAAACTCTAGAATCACGTAGTCGTTTAGAAAACCTAGATGAATTTATGTCAGTGCCTAAAGATTATGAAGAAAATACACCACTTGAAGAACAATCATTAATCAACTTTTTAACAGATTTATCACTTGTTGCTGACATTGATGAAGCGGATACAGAGTCAGGAGTTACATTGATGACAATGCACTCTGCTAAAGGGTTAGAGTTTCCGATTGTATTTATTATGGGAATGGAAGAATCGCTTTTCCCACATATTAGAGCAATTAAAAGTGATGACGACCATGAAATGGAAGAAGAGCGAAGAATTTGTTATGTAGCGATAACACGAGCTGAGGAAACACTATACATTACTAACGCAACAACACGTATGTTGTTTGGACGTTCTCAATCCAATATGCCATCTCGATTTTTAAAAGAAATTCCTGAAGATTTAATGGAAAGTCATTCTGGTAGTAAACGACAAACAATTCAACCTATGGCGAAACCAACTCAAAAACGCGGCTTTAGTAAGAGAACAACTTCATCTAAAAAACAAGTAACTTCTTCTGACTGGAAAGTAGGAGATAAAGTTACTCATAAAGCATGGGGAGAAGGTATGGTTAGTAACGTTAATGAAAAAAATGGTTCTGTAGAATTAGATATTATATTTAAATCAGAAGGACCTAAGCGATTACTAGCTCAATTTGCACCAATTGAAAAAAAGGAGGACTAGTGGATGAATGATATGCAAAATCGTGTGAATGAATTACATGATTTATTAAATCAATATAGTTACGAATATTACGTTCAAGATAATCCATCAGTTCCTGATAGTGAATACGATAAATTATTACATGAACTTATTCATATAGAAGAAGAACACCCTGAATATAAAACGCCAGATTCACCTACAGTAAGAGTAGGAGGGGAAGCCCAATCTACATTTGAAAAGGTAAATCATGATACACCAATGCTAAGTTTAGGGAATGCTTTTAATGAAGAAGATTTAAGAAAATTTGATCAACGTATACGTGATAATATAGGTAAAGTAGAATATATGTGTGAACTTAAAATTGATGGTTTAGCTGTATCATTAAAATATCAAAATGGCCGTTTTGTACAAGGTTTAACTCGTGGAGATGGTACAACTGGAGAAGATATTACTGAAAACTTAAGAACGATACATGCTATTCCATTAAAAATTAAAGAACCCTTAAATTTTGAGGTGCGTGGAGAAGCATATATGCCAAGACAATCATTTATGAATTTAAATGAAGAAAAGGAAAACAACGGTGAACAACCTTTTGCTAATCCTCGAAATGCAGCAGCAGGTTCATTAAGACAATTAGATTCTAAATTAGCAGCTAAAAGAAAATTAAGTGTTTTCTTATACAGCATTAATGACTTTACTGATTTTGAAGCGACAACTCAAAGTGGCGCCTTAGATGAATTAGATCAATTAGGTTTTAAAACTAATCATGAACGTGAAAGAGTATCTGATATAGATGGCGTTCTGAAATATATTGAAAAATGGACAGCTCAGCGAGAAAAATTATCTTATGATATAGATGGCATTGTCATTAAAGTGAATGACTTAGAACAACAAGACGAGATGGGATTCACTCAAAAATCTCCACGTTGGGCTATTGCATATAAATTTCCTGCTGAAGAAGTTGTAACTGAACTATTGGACATTGAGTTAAGTATAGGTCGAACGGGCGTTGTAACACCAACCGCGATACTTGAACCAGTAAGAGTAGCGGGAACTACAGTTTCAAGAGCTTCATTACATAATGAAGATTTAATTCATGAAAGAGATATAAGAATTGGAGATAGCGTAGTCATCAAAAAGGCTGGCGATATTATTCCAGAGGTTGTAAAAAGTATTTTAGATCGTCGACCTGATGATGCCAAAACTTATCATATGCCAATACATTGTCCAAGTTGTAATCATGAACTTGTAAGGATAGAAGGGGAAGTAGCTTTAAGATGTATTAATCCTAAATGCCAGGCACAACTCATCGAAGGACTAATTCATTTTGTATCTCGCCAAGCAATGAATATAGACGGATTAGGAACTAAGATTATTCAACAACTTTATGAAAATAATTTAATTAAAGATGTTGCTGATATATTCTATTTAACTGAAGACGATTTATTACCACTGGATCGCATGGGAAGTAAAAAAGTTGAAAATTTACTTGAAGCAATTCATAAAGCAAAATCACAATCTCTAGAACATTTATTATTTGGTTTAGGTATTAGACATCTTGGGGTTAAAGCAAGCAGAGTATTAGCCGAGAAACATGAAACAATGGATCGACTAATTGAAGTAACAGAGGAAGAACTGGTAGGCATCCATGATATAGGCGATAAGTTAGCTCAATCTGTTGTTACCTATTTAGATAATGAAGATATTCGTGCATTAATTCAAAAACTAAAAGATAAAAATGTTAATATGACATACAAAGGTGTCAAAACAACAGAAATTGAAGGGCATCCAGAATTTAGTGGTAAAACGATTGTATTAACAGGTAAATTAGAACAAATGACACGTAATGAAGCATCACAATGGTTACAAATGCAAGGTGCCAAAGTAACTAATAGTGTAACCAAAAGTACAGATTTACTTATTGCTGGTGCTGATGCAGGTTCTAAACTAACTAAAGCTGAAAAATTTGGAACAGAAATTTGGACTGAAGATGAATTTGCGACAAAACAAAAGGAAATCAATAATGAGTGAGGTACGTCGATGAAGAGAACAATAATTTTACTTATCTCGACAATTTTTATTCTAACCGCATGCAGTAATGATAAAGACAAAAAGTCAGATCAAGACACAAATCAATCAAAAGATAGTCATTCATCACAAGTGAAACAAGTAGCTACGGATAAAAATGTTCAAGGCGATGATTATCGTACTATTTTGCCTTTTAAAGAAAGTCAGTCACGTGGCCTTTTACAAGATAATATGGCAAATAGTTATAATAGTGAAGGTTTCGAATCTGGACTATTAGAACTAAGTAAAGAAGTCTTTCCAACAGATAAATACTTATATCAAGATGGACAATTTTTAGATAAAAAAACGATTAATGCATATTTGGATCCTAAATATACTAAAAAAGAAATAGATAACATGAGTGAGAAGGAAAAGAAAAAGAAAAAAGCTAATGAAAACTTAGGGCTTAATCCTTCTCACCAAGGGGAAACAGATCCAACTAAAATAGCAGAAAAGTCACCAGCATATTTATCCAATATTTTAGAACAAGATTTCTATGGTAATAGCGATTCAAAAGGTAAGAACATTAAAGGTATGACGATTGGTTTAGCAATGAATAGCAAATATTATTACCAAAAGGAAAAAGACGGTGAAACCTATAGTAAAAAATTAGATGACAAAGAAATAGAAAAGCAAGGTAAGGCAATGGCAAGTGAAATGTTATCAAGATTAAGAGAAAACAGTGATTTAAAAGATATTCCAATTCACTTCGCTATATATAAACAAAGTAGTCAGGAATCTATCACACCTGGAGAATTTATAGCAGGTGCGACTGCAGATGATGGTCAAACTAAAATCAATGATTGGAAATCAATCAATGAAAAAACTGCTCTATTACCATCTTCAACAGCGGCTGACTATGATGAATCATTAAATAATAATTTCAAACAATTTAATGATAATTTACAATCTTACTTTTCTAACTTTACTCAAGCAGTAGGTAAAGTAAAATTTGTTGATAAAAAAGCAAAACAATTAACAGTTGACTTACCAATAGATTATTACGGTCAAGCTGAGACAATTGGTATTACTCAATATGTTACAGAACAGGCTAAGAAATATTTTGATAATATAGATGAATATGAAATTAGAATTAAAGATGGTAATAATCCGCGCGCATTGATTAGTAAAAATAAAGACGATAAAGAACCAGAAGTACACATTTACCATAATTAAATTTAACTAAAAATTAGGGTCCGAGATATAAAGTTCTCGGACCCTAATATATTAGTTTCTATTTTTCTTTAACAATTTGTTTCACTTTAGCTAAATCGTTATTTACAAAGTCACCTGGTTTAGCTGTTAATTTACTTACGACATAAGTAACGATGACACTTACTATAAATCCAGGAATGATTTCATACATACCTAATAATTCATTGATAGAAGCTAGAGGTTTAATCCAAGCAATCCAAATAATAACTACCAATGCTCCGCTAATCATTCCACTAATTGCACCAGCTCTAGTTAAATCTTTCCAATATAATGAAAATAATACTAACGGGCTAAATGATGCACCAAAGCCAGCCCATGCATTACCAACTAAATTAAGAATAGTGTCATTTGGGTACCACGCAATGACAATTGCAATAATGGCAACAATTAATACTGATAATCTACCAACCATTACAAACTCTTTTTGATGAGTAGCTGCTTTTTCTTCACCGCGAATAAGTTTATAAAAATCTTCGGTTAAAGAACTTGAAGTAACTAATAATTGTGAAGAAATAGTACTCATAATGGCTGCTAAAATTGCAGCAAGTAAAAATCCGCCAACAAGTGGGTGGAATAAAATTTGACTCATAATAATAAATAACGTTTCTGGATCTTCCATTTTTATATTTCTTTCTGATATAAATGCAATACCTGTTAATCCAACGCCTACTGCTCCTAAAAGTCCGATAACCATCCAACTAATACCTAGACGTCTTGCTTTAGGTAATAATTTATGTGATTTAATAGACATAAAACGTACGATAATATGAGGTTGTCCAAAATAGCCTAAGCCCCATGAAAATAAGGAAATAATTCCAATTACTGTTGTCCCTTTAAAAATATCCATATTAGTAGGTTTCATTTCAGCAACTCTACTAAAAGTATCTAAACCATTTAACTGCATCATCGCAACAATTGGTACCATAACCATGGCGATTAGCATAATAACACCCTGAAAAAAATCTGTAATTGATACGGCTAAGTATCCTCCAAAGAAAGTGTAGAAAATTACTATAATAGCTACAAGTATTAATCCATAATGATAATTTAAGCCGAACGCACTTTCAAATAACTTTCCACCTGAAACAAATCCAGAGTGCGTATATAACGTAAAAAATATAACAATAATTAAACCTGAAATAATTTTAATGATATTTTGTTGGTCATTTAATCTGTTTTTAAAGAAATCTGGAAGGGTGATAGCATCTCCCGCTATTTCTGTATAAACTCTTAACCTAGGTGCAACGACCCAATAATTGATATAGGCGCCAAGTGTTAATCCAATTGTTATCCACATCGCAGATAAACCAGTGCTATATACCGACCCCGGTAACCCCATAATCATCCAACCGCTCATATCAGAAGCTCCTGCAGATAATGCAGTGATATAAGGTCCTATACTACGACCGCCCAACATAAACTCGCTTAAATTACCAGTAGCTTGTTTGTAACCATAAAACCCAATAATAAGTAAAATAATGAAGTAAATGGCAATCATAATATAGGTTTGCCAATTTGCATTCACTTGCTGATTAAGTGCTGTCCCCAAATATAGCATTTTAAACACTCCCTTATATAAGTATTTATTTGTGTCACATGTAATATTATACATTATAGTTAAAAGTTTAGAAAAGTGAAAAAATAAAATTTTGTTTTTAATCAACTTTAAGTGCTTTATGTAAAGAGGATACTTTAATAAATGTGTGTTGTTTATTGTTTATTAATTATGCATAATAATGTATCCAAAGATATACTTAGTGATATTTTTTCAATAAATATGCTTTTATTTATAAATAAGTAACAAAAACACAATTAACAATCGATGTGGTTCGAGTTTATTTCACTCCAATATTTGAATAAATATCAACCTAAGATATGAAATGAGTTATTTAAATTGCCATCACTCAATAAATACTTAGATTTTTAAATGAATATTTGATACAATTTAGTGATGAATGAGTAATAAGGAGGCTTTTATTTAATGACTAAAGTAACACGTGAAGAAGTTGAACATATAGCTAATTTAGCCAGACTTCAAATTTCTCCTGAAGAAACGGATGAAATGGCCAATACATTAGAAAGTATTTTAGATTTTGCTAAACAAAATGATAGTGCTGATACAGAAGGTGTAGAACCAACATATCATGTATTAGATTTACAAAATGTATTACGTGAAGATAAAGCTATCGAGGGCATTCCTCAAGAATTAGCATTAAAAAATGCAAAAGAAACTGAAAATGGACAATTTAAAGTTCCAGCCATCATGAATGAGGAGGACGCTTAAGATGAGTATTCGCTATGAGTCTGTTGAGAATTTATTAACTTTAATTAAAAATAAAGAAATTAAGCCATCACAAATAGTTAGTGATATTTATGATGCAATTGAAGAAACAGATCCAACAATTAAATCTTTCTTAGCTTTAGATAAAGAAAACGCAATGAAAAAAGCACAAGAATTAGATGAATTACAAGAGAAAGACCAAATGGAAGGTAAGTTATTTGGTATCCCAATGGGAATTAAAGATAATATCATCACAAAAGATTTAGAAACTACTTGTGCAAGCAAAATGTTAGAAGGTTTTGTACCAATTTATGAATCTACAGTTATGAACAAATTGCATAATGAAAATGCTGTATTAATTGGTAAATTAAATATGGATGAATTCGCGATGGGTGGTTCAACAGAAACATCTTATTTCAAGAAAACTGTAAATCCATTTGATCACTCAGCTGTACCTGGTGGATCTTCTGGTGGTTCAGCAGCAGCTGTAGCAGCAGGATTAGTGCCATTTAGTTTAGGTTCAGATACTGGTGGTTCTATTCGTCAACCAGCTTCATACTGTGGAATCGTAGGTATGAAACCAACTTATGGTCGTGTATCACGTTTTGGGCTAGTTGCATTCGCATCTTCATTGGACCAAATTGGACCATTAACACGTAATGTTAAAGATAATGCTTTAGTTTTAGAAGCAATTTCTGGAATAGATGCTAATGACTCTACTAGTGCACCAGTTGATGATGTAGACTTCACTTCTGAAATTGGTAAAGATATTAAAGGCTTAAAAGTAGCTTTACCTAAAGAATATTTAGGTGAAGGTGTTAGTGAAGATGTTAAAAAATCAGTTAAAAATGCTGTAGAAACATTAAAATCACTAGGTGCTGAAGTAGAAGAAGTATCATTACCAAATACTAAATATGGTATACCATCATATTATGTAATTGCATCTTCAGAAGCATCAGCTAACTTAGCTCGCTTTGATGGTATTCGTTATGGTTATCATTCAAAAGAAGCACAATCACTTGAAGAATTATACAAAATGTCTAGATCAGAAGGTTTCGGTGATGAAGTGAAACGCCGTATCTTCTTAGGTACATTTGCATTAAGTTCAGGTTATTATGACGCTTATTATAAAAAATCACAAAAAGTTAGAACTTTAATTAAAAATGATTTTGATAAAGTGTTCGAAAATTATGATGTTGTAGTAGGACCAACAGCACCAACAACTGCATTTGATTTAGGTGACGAAATTGACGATCCATTGACAATGTATGCTAATGACTTATTAACAACACCAGTTAACTTAGCAGGTTTACCAGGTATTTCTGTTCCTTGTGGACAATCAAACGGACGCCCAATTGGATTACAATTTATAGGTAAACCGTTCGATGAAAAGACGTTATATCGTGTTGCATACCAATATGAAACACAATTCAACTTACATGACGCTTATGAAAAATTATAAGGAGTGGAAATAATGCATTTTGAAACAGTTATCGGACTTGAAGTTCACGTTGAGCTAAAAACAGACTCAAAAATGTTCTCTCCATCACCAGCGCATTTTGGAGCAGAACCTAACTCAAATACTAATGTAATTGACCTTGCATACCCTGGTGTATTACCTGTTGTAAATAGAAGAGCAGTAGATTGGGCAATGCGTGCGTCAATGGCTTTAAATATGGATATCGCAACTAATTCTAAATTTGACCGTAAAAACTATTTCTACCCAGATAATCCAAAAGCATATCAAATTTCTCAATTTGATGAACCAATTGGTGAAAATGGGTACATTGATATCGAAGTAGACGGAAAAACGAAACGT
This sequence comes from Staphylococcus sp. 8AQ, assembly GCF_902506595.1. NCBI lineage: Bacteria > Bacillati > Bacillota > Bacilli > Caryophanales > Staphylococcaceae > Staphylococcus > Staphylococcus sp. 8AQ. Next base: position 1,384,404 of record NZ_LR733871.1, on the reverse strand, counting down.
ATTGGTATTACTCGTTTACACATGGAAGAAGATGCTGGTAAATCAACACATAAAGATGGTTACTCATTAGTTGATTTAAACCGTCAAGGTACACCATTAATTGAAATTGTGTCTGAACCAGATATTCGTTCTCCACAAGAGGCATATGCTTATTTAGAAAAATTACGTTCTATCATTCAATATACTGGCGTATCTGACTGTAAAATGGAAGAAGGTTCATTACGTTGTGATGCTAACATTTCTTTACGTCCTTATGGTCAAGAAGAATTCGGTACAAAAGCTGAATTGAAAAACTTAAACTCATTTAACTATGTTCGTAAAGGTTTAGAGTATGAAGAAAAACGTCAAGAAGAAGAATTATTAAATGGTGGAGAAATTGGCCAAGAAACACGTCGTTTTGATGAATCAACTGGTAAAACAATTTTAATGCGTGTAAAAGAAGGATCTGACGATTATCGTTACTTCCCAGAACCAGACATTGTACCTTTATATGTTGATGATGAGTGGAAAGAACGTGTTCGTCAAACTATTCCAGAATTACCTGATGAACGTAAAGCTAAATATGTTAATGATTTAGGATTACCCGAATATGATGCACATGTATTAACACTTACAAAAGAAATGTCTGATTTCTTTGAAGGTGCAATTGAACATGGAGCAGATGTAAAATTAACTTCAAACTGGTTAATGGGTGGCGTAAACGAATACTTGAACAAAAATCAAGTTGATTTACTAGATACTAAATTAACTCCAGAAAACTTAGCAGGTATGATTAAATTAATCGAAGACGGAACAATGAGCAGTAAAATTGCTAAAAAAGTCTTCCCAGAATTAGCTGAAAACGGTGGAGATGCTAAACAAATTATGGAAGATAAAGGCTTAGTTCAAATTTCTGACGAAGCAACTTTATTAAAATTTGTTAATGAAGCATTAGATAATAATCCTCAATCAGTCGAAGATTATAAAAATGGTAAGGGTAAAGCAATGGGCTTCTTAGTTGGACAAATTATGAAAGCTTCAAAAGGACAAGCTAACCCTCAAAAAGTAAATCAATTATTAAAACAAGAATTAGATAAAAGATAATAGGTTTGATTTTTGCTCCTATAACGATTAGTGTAAACTAATTGTTGTAGGAGTTTTTTAGTGTTTCTTTTTGTAGAATGAAGAGTGATGACTTAGTTAATAGATATATATAAGAACGACTGAATTAAAGTTCATTCATACAAAGCCATACTTTTTTGCAAAGCAAAATTAGTATGACTTACCTAATAGTTAAAGCTATTAGGTACATAAAATAACATTTGAATTAAAGTTCATGCATAAGAAAATAGAGGAACGCCTTAGATGAATTTAATGCATAAGAAAAACTAAGGTACTAAAGTACCAGAAAAGCTAAGGAACGCCTTAGCTAAAGCTAATGCATAAGAACTTCTAAGCAATAAATTGCTAAGAAAATAGAGGAACGCCTTAGCTAAAGCTAATGCATAAGAAAAACTAAGGTACTAAAGTACCAAGTTTTTCTAAAAAATACTTTTAACTCGTGAGTAAATCATTTAATATTGAATATGAGTATATGAAGTCGAGGGATATGATATGAGAAAACGAGCAAGAATTATTTATAACCCGACATCTGGTAAAGAACTTTTTAAACGAATGTTACCTGATGTTTTAATAAAATTAGAAAAAGCTGGATATGAAACTAGTGCCTATGCAACAGAGCGTGAAGGTGATGCGACGCTTGAAGCAGAACGTGCACTCTATAACAATTATAATATCTTAATTGTTGCTGGTGGGGATGGAACCTTAAATGAAGTTGTAAATGGTATTGCAGAACAACCTAATAGACCTAGATTGGGTATTATACCTATGGGTACAGTAAATGATTTTGGACGTGCCTTACATTTACCAAATGATATTATGGGTGCCTTAGATGTGATTATTGAAGGTCATAGTACTAAAGTTGATATCGGTAAAATGAACAATCGTTATTTTATCAATTTAGCAGCAGGTGGCCAACTTACACAGGTATCATATGAAACACCTAGTAAATTAAAGTCAATCGTAGGATCATTTGCCTATTACATTAAAGGATTCGAAATGTTACCACAAATGAAGGCAGTTGACTTACGCATTGAATATGATGATAAAGTCTTTCAAGGTGAAGCATTATTATTCTTATTAGGTTTAACAAATTCTATGGCAGGATTTGAAAAATTAGTTCCTGATGCAAAATTAGACGATGGTTATTACACATTAATTATTGTTGAAAAAGCTAACCTAGCAGAATTAGGGCATATCATGACCTTAGCATCAAGAGGCGAACATACAAAACATCCTAAAGTAATATATGAAAAAGCAAAATCAATCAATATTTCATCGTTTACAGATATGCAACTTAATGTTGATGGCGAATATGGTGGTAAATTACCAGCAAACTTCTTGAATTTAGAACGACATATTGATGTATTTACACCTCATGACATTCATAATGAAGAATTAATTGATCAACCAACAGTAACACCACAGTTAAAATCAGAAGATCATCAACAGAATGAAGACAAATAATAATAAATATGAAATTAACACAAGGTTAGGATAGTAAAAATAACATGTCCTAGCCTTTTCATATGTGGGGGAAAGAAATTGGAAACATTAAAGAAAAATGAAATAAAAACAGGCCAAGTTTTAGATTTAACTCATGAAGGACATGGCGTTGTCAAAATTGATAGATATCCTATATTTGTTCCTAATGCCTTAATTAACGAAACAATAGAATACAAAATTATTAAAGTGAAGAAAAATTTTGCGATAGGTAAACTTCTAAATGTAATTGTAGAGAGTGATTCTCGTGTAGAACCCCCTTGTGTTTATTATGATAAATGCGGTGGGTGTCAGCTTCAGCATATGACTTACCAAGCTCAACTCACAATGAAAAAAGAGCAAGTCATCAATTTATTTCATCGAAAAGGATCATTTAACGATACAGTTATACACGATACTGTTGGAATGGAAGACCCGTGGAGATATAGAAATAAATCACAAATACCAATTGGTTTAAATAATAATAAAAAACCTATAATGGGGTTTTACCGCCAACGTAGCCATGACATTATTGACATGGATAGTTGCTTAATTCAAGATGAGAAACATCAACAAGTTATGAATGATGTAAAACAACTCATATCTGAACTTAATATCAGTGTTTATAATGAAAAGACTAAAAAAGGTTTACTACGTCATTTGGTTGTACGAACAGGTCATTATACAAATCAAATGATGATTATATTAGTTACTAATGGCAAAGCATTCAAACAAGCCAATCAATTAGTAGAAGCGTTAGTTAAATTGCATCCCAATGTAACAAGTATTAAACAAAATATCAACGATGCACATTCAAATGTTATTATGGGGCGTAAATCTATTACACTTTATGGTACTGATGAAATTGAAGATAAGCTAAGTGAAATAACATTTAATATTAGCGATCAATCTTTCTATCAAATTAATTCACATCAAACTGAAAAACTATATAACCAAGCATTAGAATACGCTCAGTTAACGGGCAATGAAATTGTTTTGGATACGTATTGTGGTATAGGAACAATTGGTTTATATATGGCAGGAAAATCTAAGCACGTTTATGGTGTGGAAGTCGTACCATCTGCAATCAAAGACGCAGAAGAAAATGCGACTATAAACCAATTAGAAAATACAACTTTTGTCTGTGGGAAAGCAGAAGAAGTTATTCTAAAATGGAAAGCAGAAGGAATAAGACCAGATGTAGTAATGGTCGATCCACCAAGAAAAGGTTGCGATGAAACTTTCATTAAAACGTTATTAGAATTAAATCCTAAGCGTATTGTATATATTTCTTGTAATCCGTCTACACAACAACGTGATGCACAATTACTTAGTCAACAATATGATTTGAAAGAAATTACTCCAGTAGATATGTTCCCACAAACGACTCATATAGAAACAGTTGCATTATTTGAAAGAAAATAGTCTGTTTTAACTATTGTTGATTGCTATATAAAGACGATTATTAAAATTATATTACAAGCAACTTACTTTCTTGAAAATAGCTTTAGTATCGCTATTAAACGTTGTATACTAATGTTAAATTTAGAGATAAATGGAGGGTTGGTTGTGCATAAAATTGATTTGTTTCCAGATAAAATAAACTTACGTCGTTTTGTATTAATGCAAATAGTACTAGTTATGTTTGTTATTTTATTTACATATAAATGGGCTTACAAAATAACTCATATTATAGAACAAAATATTTTATTAAATCTAGTTTATGGTTTTGCGGGATTTGTGATTTTATTAATTGTTCATGAATTTATACATCATATTTTATTCATTTTATTTTCTAAAGGTGAAAAGCCTCAATTGAAATATAAAAAGGGAACAATGATATTGCAATATACTGAAAGTTGCTTTAATAGATGGCAATTTAGCATAATCATGTTAGCTCCATTAATTATCATTAGTTCTATATTGTTAGTACTTATTAGCACATATGCCTACTCATCATTAATATTTATGTTTAGTATTCACGTTGGTTATTGTGTATTTGATATTTTATTAGTTTCCCTTGCACTTGCTAGTAAATTTAAATATATTCAAAAATACGATGAAGGTTTATATTTATACCAACATAAACCTAATGAAATGCATCATGAATAATGAAAAAGGTATAATACCGCCCCTCTAATTTGAGGAGGTGGTATTTTTGTTTTGTAAAACAAAGCATGAAGTTCGTGAAATGTTGTCTTACAATTTATAATGAGAGTAATAGATAATATTGAACGAAAGGCGGTGAATACATGGAAGAAAGAAGGATTATACACATTGATATGGATTACTTTTTTGCACAAGTTGAAATGAGAGATAATCCAAAATTAAAAGGAAAACCTGTGATCGTCGGTGGCAAAGCAAGTAATAGGGGTGTGGTTTCCACAGCATCATATGAAGCAAGAAAATACGGTGTACATTCAGCTATGCCCATGTCTCAAGCGCATAAATTATGCCCGAATGGTTATTATGTTACGAGTAGATTTGATGCATATAGAGAAGCATCTAAACAAATAATGGATATATTTCGTAGTTATACTGAAATAGTTGAACCTATGTCATTAGATGAAGCGTATTTAGATATAACACATCTAGTTAGACCGGATTTACCTGCGTCAACAATTGCTAATTTCATTAGAAGAGATATTTTAGAACAAACAGAATTAACTGCTTCAGCAGGAGTTTCTTATAATAAATTTTTAGCTAAATTAGCAAGTGGTATGAATAAACCCAATGGTATTACAGTGATAGATTATAACAACGTTCACGATATATTAATGAATTTGGACATAGGGGAATTTCCAGGAGTAGGTAAAGCGTCTGAAAAGGTTATGCATAATAATAATATCTTTACAGGGCAAGATTTATATAATAAGGATGAGTTTGAATTAATACGTTTATTTGGTAAGAGAGGACGAGGTCTATATAATAAGGCAAGAGGTATAGATTACAATGAGGTGAAAGCTACAAGAATACGTAAGTCAGTTGGAACTGAACGTACTTTTGCAACAGACGTAAATGATGATGATGAAATCTTGAGAAAGGTTTGGGAATTATCAGGGAAAACAGCAGAGAGACTTAATAAATTACAAAAATCCGGAAAAACGGTGACAGTTAAAATTAAAACATACCAATATGAAACACTCTCAAAGCAGACAAGTCTAAGAGATCCAGTTAATTCAGAGACTGATATATATAATATTGCTTATACGCTTTATACAGAATTAAAAGATCCTGATATACCAATCCGATTAATTGGTGTAACAGTAGGAAATTTAGAGCAATCAGCTTATCGAAATATGACAATATATGACTTTTTATAAAGGCTAGTAATGTAAGTAAAATACTTCATTATTAGCCTTTATCTTTTAAATCTTTACCATAAATATTTAACATACTAGACAAATCATCATAGTGTTTTAATAATCGAAATGTAATCATAGCACAAGCTTTAGCATCATTTAATGCATCATGATGACCGTGAAAATCTAACTTATAAAAATCCATCATATGTTTCAATCCATATCGGTGAGATTGAACCGTGCGTTTGGCCAATTGATATGAACAGAAATAGGTAAGATGGGGTGTTTCTAAACCAATTGATTGAATACTTTGATGCAATACATTCATATCAAATGCTGCATTATGTGCAACTACGGGAAGTTCCTCTATAAATTGCATCATATATGGATATACATAAGCGAAATCAGGAGAAGAGACTACATCTTCAGGGTGAATACCATGAACATTAATATTTTGTTCTGAGAAGTAATCATTTGGATTAACTAATGTATGGAATGATTCTGTAATTTTATTATCAATGACTTTGACCATACCTACTGAACAGATACTGGTACGTTTACCGTTAGCAGTTTCAAAGTCCAACGCAACAAATGCATTTTTCATTTTGTATATGACAACTCCTTTAATACATGACTAATATCATTTACTTTACATCAAAATGAGTTTAAATCATAATAAATCAGACTTCATAAAACATATTTTAAATTAGAGAAAGAGATGAGTTAATAGTTATTAAAATAGGAAAAGGATGAATAGATGGTCTATACCAAAATGACACATATCACTTATGTAGAACAACCAATTAAAGAAGTAATAAGGAAAGCACCACAACCTCCTCAAAAAAGAAAAGGTTTGTCTCCTAAATAAGTTAGGAAACAAACCTTTTAGTTATTATTCAACTATTAAAAAATAACTTTTAGAGTTCAATAAAACCTAATTGTATTATTCTTCGTCGAATGAACGTGTTGCTAGTTCTTTTTCATAAAGATATAAAGTATTGCAATCGTCGCCGATACGATTTAAATAATCGATGTGTGTTTCAAACATTGATTCTTCTTCAACTTGTTCATCTAAGAACCAATTTAAGAATGAAATAGTAGCGTAGTCTTTTTCTCTATGTGCAATTTCAGATAAATTATAGAAACGTTTTGTAACATCTTGTTCTTGAGCTAAACCATCTTTAAATGTTTCTAAAATAGAATTGAAATCAACTTTAGGTGCTGGTAATGCTGTAAATTTAGCATGACCACCACGATCATTAATGTAGTCATAGATTTTTTTACCATGGAATCTTTCTTCTTTTGCTTGTTGAATGTAGAAATTTGCGAAACCTTCATATGATTCTGAATCGCAATAAGATGCCATCGCCATATATGCGTGAGCAGCAAAATACTCATGATTCATTTGTTCATTTAATGCATCTAAAAGTTCTTTGTTTAACATTTTTATTCACCTCATATTAAATAATTTAATTACTTTCCTTACTAACTAAACTGAGTATAACAAACTTATTCTCATTCGTAAATAATAATTATTATAATCTAGGGTGCATTTTTATCTTTTTAATTGAGAATCTTTTTAGTTATACCCTCTGCGTGTTATAATTATGCGAGTGAATAGTAATAGGGAGGAAACAAATGAGACAATGGACTGCAACCCATTTAGCGAAGTTAGCGCGTAAGGCAAGTAGAGCCGTGGGTAAAAATGGAACTGACTTACCAGGTCAAATCGCACGTAGAGTCGATCAAAATATATTAAGAAAATTAGCCGAACAAGTAGATGATATTGTATTTATTAGTGGTACTAACGGAAAAACGACGACATCTAACTTAATTGGACACACATTAAAAGCCAATCATATCGATATTATCCATAACAATGAAGGTGCGAACATGGCAGCAGGAATTACATCCGCCTTTATTATGCAAACAACAAAGCAAACAAAAATTGCAATTATTGAAATAGATGAGGGATCAATACCACGAGTACTTAAAGAAGTAACGCCGTCAATGATGGTATTTACCAACTTCTTTAGAGACCAAATGGACAGATTTGGTGAAATAGACATCATGGTTAACAATATTGCTAAATCAATTAGCGATAAAGGTATCAAATTATTATTAAATGCCGATGACCCGTTTGTTAGTCGTCTTAAAATTGCTAGTGAAACACGTGTTTATTATGGCATGAAAGCACACGCACATGAATTTGAACAAAGTACTATGAACGAAAGTAGATATTGTCCAAATTGTGGTCGTTTACTTGAATACGATTATATCCATTACAATCAAATCGGTCATTATCATTGTGAATGCGGATTTAAGCGTGAACAACCTAAATATGAAGTGACTTCATTTGAAACTTCACCATTCCTTAAATTAAATATTGGTGAAACGTCATTTAATATGAAAATAGCAGGGGATTTTAATGCTTATAATGCGCTAGCAGCATATACTGTTTTAAGAGAACTTGGTTTAAATGATGAATCTATTCAAAAAGGTTTTGAAACATATACCTCTGACAATGGACGTATGCAATACTTCTCATTGAACCAAAAAGAAGCAATGATTAATTTAGCGAAAAATCCAGCTGGAATGAATGCTAGCTTATCAGTAGGTGAACAATTAGAAGGACGTAAAGTGTATGTTATTAGTTTAAATGACAATGCTGCAGATGGTCGAGACACTTCTTGGATATATGATGCTGATTTTGAGAAGTTAAGTAATCAAGATATAGAAGCTATCATAGTAACAGGAAATCGTGCTGAAGAATTACAATTAAGATTGAAATTAGCAGAAGTAGATGTTCCAGTAGTACTTGAAAGAGATATTTATAAAGCAACTGCTAAAACAATGGATTACACAGGATTTACTGTTGCCATTCCAAACTATACTTCATTATCACCAATGCTAGAACAATTGAATCGTTCTTTTGAAGGAGGACAATCATAATGAAGCATGAATTGACAATTTATCATTTTATGTCTGATAAATTAAACTTATACAGCGATATAGGTAATATTATCGCATTAAAAATGAGAGCTAAAAAACGTGATATTCAGCTTAAAGTTGTTGAGATCAATGAAACAGACAATGTTACATTTGATGACTGTGATATCTTCTTTATCGGTGGGGGAAGTGATCGTGAACAATCACTAGCAACGAAACAATTAAGTAAAATTAAAACACCACTGAAAGAAGCAATTGAAGATGGTATGCCAGGTCTGACAATTTGTGGTGGCTATCAATTTTTAGGAACAAAATATATTACACCTGATGGGACAGAACTTGATGGTTTAGGCATTTTAGACTTTTATACTGAATCCAAAGAAGATCGCTTAACTGGAGATATTATTATAGAAAGTGATACATTTGGTACAATTGTAGGATTTGAAAACCATGGCGGTAGAACATTCCATAATTTTGGTACTTTAGGACATGTGACACATGGATACGGTAATAATGATACAGATCGACAAGAAGGTATTCATTATAAGAACTTATTAGGAACATATTTACATGGTCCGATTTTACCTAAAAATCATGAAATCACTGATTACCTATTAGAGAAAGCCTGTGAAAGAAAAGGTATTCCATTTGAACCAAAACAATTAGACAACACAGAAGAAGAAGCGGCTAAACAAGTTTTAATTGATCGTGCAAACAAAAATAAATAAGTATTAAAACATGTCGTGACATATCATTTGTGGGGATAAGAACTGAAGTTTCCATTGGTAGTGTAAGTTGAGTCATGTTATAATCTTTATACATAAGGCACCTCGTTAATTTAGTTTAGTGATGTTTATTAAATTATACGAAAGGGCCTTATTTTTTAAAGTGTTTTGATGTAAAATTACATATAAATTCGATGTATTTTGGCGAGACACTTAAGGGAACAGGACAAGCTGAAGACTACAGGCTGAAGCTGTCCCCTAAGAAAGCGAGCCGATAATACGAAGTATTATAAATAAAGAAGCCAGTCAATGAGTTTTTTGGATAAACTCATTGACTGGCTATTTTTCTAGGATTTATGTCCTAGTCTCTTTCATTTGAAAATATTTTTTACGCATAGCGATGATCTAATATTTTATAAATTAATAAAATTACATATATAAGATGACTTTTAATTTGATTCTGATCGAATTCTTCAAGTTGTTTTACTGAAGATTTTAAAGTTGAAGCTGATTTACGTTCACGCTTAAATGTACCATCACATAGAATGTGGCTAATACTTGTACTTATTTTTAATATTGCTAACTTTTCATCTGGAGTAAAGAATACATAGGCATCTTTAGGTAAATAAATAATATTGGCTAGGTGTGTCATTAATAATCTATTAGTATAAGCCCTACTAGTTAGTTTATTAAGCTTTTTCCAATCTTCGGCTTTATTTTGATGATAAGTAAGTTCATCACGTTGATATCCAGTTAATAAGTCAATTTTTTGGTTTAAGTTACTAATTTGAATGATTTTTTTATTACTTTTATCAGATTGAAATCGTCCAAGTAGTAACTCATGACAACGTTGGTTAAATAAGTCATACATTTTATCTTCAGATCTATATAGATTATCTTCTAATTGACTATAGTATTTAGGCGGTAAAATCATAAAATTTACAAGTCCTGCAGTAACAAGTCCAATTAAAGCAGTTAATAAACGTGAAAAGAAATTAAATACATAAGCTTCATGTATACCAGGTATCATAGCAACTGAAGTTAAAACAGCAACTGTTGTACCAACTTGTAGATTTAATTTAGTACAAGCCAATATCGTAAACGTTGCACTACAGGCGTATGCAAACGGTGATTGATCCCCAAAAATAAATGTAAATACAACAGCAAATAAAGCTCCAATAACTGTAGCTGGTAAACGACGATAGCCTTTTTTAATAGATGCTTTAGCAGTAGGCTCTATGGTTACGATTGCTGTTAATATGGCAAAAATTGGTGTTAAGTTTAATAACATACAAAACACAGTAGTAAAGAAGGTTGCTAAGCCTGTCTTAATTGTACGTGCACCAATAATATGTTTATACCATTTTTCATTCAAGTTGTTGTCCCCCTTAAAAAGGGAATTTTTAAAACGTAGATCGCTTTTTCAAATTCTCTTTCTTATACAAACAAAATAAATACTTTATAATGCATTCATATTTAGTATATCAAAAAATTTTTGCTATAATAAGATAGAATATAAATATAAAGGAACGGGATAAAAATGATTGTAAAAACAGATGAAGAACTACAAGCTCTAAAAGAAATTGGATATATTTGCGCTAAAGTAAGAGATACAATGCAAGCTGAAACTAAACCAGGCATTACAACTAAAGAATTAGACAATATTGCAAAAGAATTGTTTGAAGAACATGGCGCATTATCTGCACCAATTCATGACGAAAACTTCCCAGGTCAAACATGTATTAGTGTGAATGAAGAAGTCGCTCACGGTATTCCAGGGAAACGTATTATTCGTGAAGGTGACTTAGTTAATATTGATGTATCAGCACTAAAAAACGGATTTTATGCTGATACAGGCATTTCATTTGTTGTAGGTGAAGCATCAGATCCTTTAAAACAAAAGGTATGTGATGTAGCGACAATGGCATTTGAAAATGCAATGGCTAAAGTGAAACCAGGCACGAAATTAAGTAATATTGGTAAAGCAGTTCATGCAACTGCGCGTCAAAATGATTTAACAGTTATTAAGAATTTAACAGGTCACGGAGTAGGTCAATCATTACATGAAGCACCTAATCATGTCATGAACTACTATGATCCAAAAGATAAAACATTATTAAAAGAAGGACTTGTCATTGCAGTTGAGCCATTTATTTCATCTAAAGCTACGTTTGTAACTGAAGGTAAAAATGAATGGGCATTTGAAACAAGTGATAAAAGTTATGTTGCTCAAATTGAACATACTGTCATTGTTACTAAAGATGGTCCTTTACTAACAACAAAAATAGATAATTAATATAAAATTAAGACAGTCCTTAAATAATTAAAGTAAATGATTATGATTTAATCTAGGACTAAAGGACTAATACGATATGGTTCCGGAGCCTATTACTTAAGGTTTCGGAATTGTTTTATAATAGAACCTAATCAATGGTGAGGTGGTTCTATGAATTATATGGAGAATTATTTAAATCACATTTTTAAATCGTCATTAAGATATAATATCGATGAATATAAAATGAAACTAGATAAAAAAATAAAAAGTATTGAAAGTTATATAGCATATTTAAATGGGAAGAGAGCACAGCTCAAAAAGTTAATTGACAGTATATCTTTAGCATTAGAAAATAAATATATAGATATAGCAGATTTATATAATATCCAATGTGCAGAAGAAGTACATGATCATGAAATTGCAGCATTAAGAAATTACTTAAATCATATTGAGGCTTATTATGCACAAATAGAAACTAAAATAAGTGAACAGACAAAAGAAAAAATGACTATTGAAAAAGAGTGTCATTTAATTCATTATATGAGTGCTGTGGCATAGAAAGGTGGCGAACCATGACCCATAAATATATATCAACAGAATTGTTGATAGTTTTTACAGCATTAATGATTATTGCTAATTTTTATTATATATTCTTTGAAAAGATAGGGTTCCTACTCGTTTTACTATTAGGATGCGTGCTAGTTTATGTAGGATATATATATTTTCATAAAGTGAGGGGCTTGCTTGCATTTTGGATTGGTGCACTATTAATCGCTTTCACTTTATTGTCTAATAAATATACGATTATCATTTTATTTATATTTTTATTATTGCTAATTGTTAGATACTTAATTTTTAAATTCAAACCATTAAAAGTAACGGCAACAGAAGAGGAAGTGTCATCTCCAGCATTCATTAAACAGAAATGGTTTGGAGAACAACGAACACCTGTCTATGTATATAAATGGGAAGATGTCCAAATTCAACATGGAATTGGTGACATTCATATTGATTTAACAAAAGCAGCAAATATCAAAGATAATAATACTATTGTTGTTAGACATATATTAGGTAAGGTACAAGTGATCGTACCATTAAATTATAATATCAATATACATGCAGCTGCATTTTATGGATCAGCATATGTTAATGAAAAATCATATAAAATAGAGAATAATAATATACATGTTGAAGAGAAAACTAAAGAAGAAAATTACACTGTCAATGTCTACGTATCAACATTTATTGGAGACGTAGAGGTGATTTATAGATGAATCACTATATAAGAGCAATAGGCTCTATGCTCATTTTAACGTATAGTATGTTAACCGCATTTTTATTTATTGATAAAGTATTTGTTAACATCATCTATTTTCAAGGTATGTTCTATACACAGATTTTTGGCATACCTGTATTCTTATTTTTAAATATCATAGTGATATTATTATGTATCATTGTAGGCTCTGTTTTAGCTTATAAAATTAATCAACAGAATGACTGGATTAATTCTCAAATAGAACGATCTATTGAAGGTGAAACAGTTGGTATCAATGACCAAAATATAGAATTATATAGTGAAACACTGGAAATATATCATACACTTGTACCATTAAATCAGGAATTACATCGATTAAGAATGAAAACACAAAATTTAACAAATGAAAACTACAACATGAACGATGTAAAAGTTAAAAAGATTATTGAAGATGAACGGCAGCGTCTAGCTAGAGAATTACATGACTCAGTAAGTCAACAATTATTCGCTGCGAGTATGATGTTATCAGCGATTAAAGAAACTAAATTAGAACCCCCATTAGACCAACAAATTCCAGTTTTAGAGAAAATGGTACAAGATTCACAACTTGAAATGAGAGCTTTATTATTACATTTACGACCTCTAGGGTTGAAAGATAAGTCCTTAGGTGAAGGAATTAAAGATTTAGTTATAGATCTTCAAAAGAAAGTTCCGATGAAAGTTGTACATGAAATACAAGAATTTAAAGTTCCTAAAGGTATCGAAGATCATTTATTTAGAATTACTCAAGAAGCTATTTCAAATACATTAAGACATTCTAATGGCACTAGAGTGACGGTTGAACTATTTAATAAGCAAGATTATTTATTATTACGTATACAAGATAATGGTAAAGGCTTTAATGTAGATGAAAAATTGGAACAAAGCTATGGTTTAAAAAATATGAGAGAACGTGCATTAGAAATTGGTGCTACATTCCATATCGTTTCGTTACCTGATTCCGGAACACGTATAGAAGTTAAAGCCCCATTGAACAAGGAGGATTCTTATGGCGATTAAAGTATTATTTGTAGATGACCATGAAATGGTTAGGATAGGGATATCAAGTTATTTATCAACACAATCCGACATTGAAGTAGTAGGTGAAGGAGAATCTGGTAAAGATGCAATAGCTAAAGCGCATGAATTGCAACCCGATTTAATATTGATGGATTTACTAATGGATGATATGGATGGTGTAGAAGCTACAACAGAAATAAAAAAAGATTTACCACAAATTAAAGTAGTTATGTTAACAAGTTTTATTGAAGATAAAGAAGTTTATCGTGCTTTAGATGCAGGTGTAGATAGTTATATTTTAAAAACAACTAGTGCAAGTGATATAGCTGAAGCGGTTCGTAAAACTTATAATGGTGAATCTGTTTTTGAACCAGAAGTATTAGTGAAAATGCGAAATAGAATGAAAAAACGTGCAGAATTATATGAAATGTTAACAGAAAGAGAAATGGAAATCTTATTATTAATTGCAAAAGGTTATTCCAATCAGGAAATTGCTAGTGCTTCACATATTACAATTAAAACTGTTAAAACACATGTTAGTAATATATTAAGTAAATTAGAAGTACAAGATAGAACACAAGCTGTAATTTATGCATTTCAACATAATCTTATCCAATAAAGATAGTTATTACATGATATAAAATTTTACAAACAAATAGGCCAAGCGGTTGATGAACATCAATCCGTCTTGGCCTTTAATATATAATAATTAAGAATTTTTATCTTCTTCGGAATCATTATTTTTAAATTTATCTACAATTTTATCTTTAATTGTACTTTGATCTTCTTGGTACTTATCTTTAGCATCTTTATCGATATTATAATCTTCTTGTGAACCTAATTCACGGTTATCATTATATTCATAAGTTGTATCTTCATTATAATGATTTTGGTTGTTATCATCATGTTTTAAAGCAGCTTCTTCAGGTGTTTCGCCTTTAATTACATTACGTTGATGAATGATAGCATTAATTTCTGCTCCAATGATAATAATAAAGCTTGTTAAGTATAACCAGATCAGTAAAATAATAATACCAGCGATACTACCATAAGTTTTAGAATAATTACCAAAGTTAGAAATATACCATCCAAATGCAAATGAACCTAGTAACCAAATGACTGAT
This sequence comes from Staphylococcus sp. 8AQ, assembly GCF_902506595.1. Classification (NCBI taxonomy): domain Bacteria; kingdom Bacillati; phylum Bacillota; class Bacilli; order Caryophanales; family Staphylococcaceae; genus Staphylococcus; species Staphylococcus sp. 8AQ. The sequence goes on along the minus strand of NZ_LR733871.1, from coordinate 1,369,135 downwards.
GTAAATATTGCACCTGGTAATACTGAACGAAATTTAGTTTTAACATTAGGTGCTACCGAATACAATACTATAAATAATAGTAAAATAATGATTAGAGGTAATACCACTCTAAGTAAAGTAAATATCCATTTAATTTGTGAGTCTAAACCTAATGGACCGAATAAATAATGACTAATAGCAGAACCAAGGGTAGGTAAAGCCATAGCTATTAAAAATACAAATCCCATTACAATAGTAAATACAACACTTAAAAGCTTAAGTAAAATACCATTTCGGCTATCTTCAACATCGTAAGCAACGTTAAATGAATTCATAATGGCAGTCATACCATTTGATGCAGACCATATTGCTAAGATCAGACCGACAGATAGTAAGCCGCCACTTGAATTTTTAGTAACATCGCCTATAACACTTTTAATAATTGATGATGTTTCTGATGGTGCACTACTTAACATATCAGTAATACGACTTTGATCGATATTAAAAACTGGTAATAAAGTCAATAAGAAAATGAGCATAGGGAACATAGCAAGAACAAAGTGATATGTCATTTGAGCTGCTAAACCTGATGCATCGTCCTTACCAATTCTATATACCAAATAAGAGAAAAAGTTCGAATCTTTAGTATACTTTGCAGGTTTGTTTAATCTTGAAAGGAAGAATACCTGATTCTTCTTTTTTGGTGTCTTAGATTGAAATTCTTGAGGTTCAATGTATGTACGATCGACTTTAATTTTGTTATCACTATTTTGTTGATCTTTGTTATCTTCATATTCTTTAGCAGAATTAAGGAAGTTGGAACTTGTTTTTTCTTTCTTTGACATAACAATCTCCTTTAATAATTTGAATATTATATTTAAACACATTTTAATTTAATTAAAATTGTAAAGAAAGGGAGTGAGATGAAGTTGAGTTAATTTTTGGTTATTGGAGACTAATTTTAGTTACCAATAAGCTAAAAATCATTTAATAGCTCAACCTCTAAACTCACCCCCGTTTCAATGGAGTGGGATAACAGTTATTGAATATCTTCACTCTATTTGAATAGTTAATTAAGAAATAGTGATTTATTATTACAAAATTCTAATTCATAATTCATCTAATAATTAACTATTATTTTCCAATACGCTCATTTTTTCTATTAACAAAAGTATCTTTTGCATCTTTAATAGAACGTTCTAACTCTGGGTTATTACGACGAATTTCTTCGATAACATCTTTCCAGTACATAACTTCATCTTTAATGCTACTTACTTTAGAAGGTTTTTGAGATTTTTTACCTTCTTTAACATTTGAGAATGATTGTTTTAAAGAATTACGAGTTGATTTATCAGCTAATGTTGCTACGCCACCGATAACAGCGCCTAATAATACTCCAGGAATGAATTTGTTTTCCATAATTTTACCCCTCTTTCAAATTTGCATCTTTGACGATGTAATCAATTAAATTATCACATGATGATTGTACCATTTTATAAACACCTTCGAAATTGTTAGTGTAATATGGATCAGGTACATCACTTTCTTTCATATTACTAAATTCTAGTAATTTGAACAATTGTCCTTTTATGCTAGGATTAATTGCTTTAATATTTTCTACATTACTTTGATCCATTGCAATAATATAGTCAAAATCATCTGTTGGTTCAAAAAGTTCACTAATCATACCATCAAATGGAATGCCGTGTGTATTTAAAATCTTTTGAGTCCCTTCGTGAGGGGGCTCACCTAAATTCCATTTTCCAGTGCCACGAGAGTGAACTTTAACACCAGTTATACCTCTGTCTTGTAGTCTTTGCCTCATGATTGCTTCAGCCATTGGAGAACGGCAGATATTACCAAGACATACGAAAGCTACGTCTACCATATTAATTCCTCCAAACTATGTAATTATATCCCCATTTTACTGGTTCTTCAAACAATTAGAAAGCAAATTTTTTCAAATTCTATTAAAGTTCCATAAATTATGTTAGTTTGATAGAATACTAAGGTAAAGAGGTGAGAAGTTTGGCAACTACAAATGAAGAAATGATTACCGAAATAAGACAAAAGTTAAATATAGTTAATAAAGCGCTTATTGATCCTGATAAATTTAAAGATGCTGATCAAAATGAAATTAAAGAAATACATCAATTTGTAACTTCAAAAGATTCATTTTCACCTAGCGAAGTGACTGCTATTGCAGATGCACTAGGAGAATTAAGACAATAAAGGAGGAGTCTAAATGAGTAACTACCAAGAAAAATTGAAACAGTATGCCAAACTACTAGTTAAAGTAGGCATGAATGTTCAAGAAAAACAGCCAGTATTTATACGCTCATCTGTCGAAGCTTTAGAATTAACTCATCTAGTTGTAGAAGAGTCATATAAAGCTGGTGCATCAGATGTAAGAGTCGATTATTCAGACCCAAAATTAAAACGTATGAAATTTGAATACGAAACTGTAGACCATTTTGAGAATAATGAAGTTAAATCTTATGATGTTAATGCACGTATGGATTATGTAGAAAGAGGCGCTGCAAACCTTGCAATATTAACTGAAGACCCAGATTTATTAAATGGTATTGATTCTAATAAATTGAAAGCATTTCAATTGCAATATTCCAAAGGTTATAAAGGATATATGGAAGCAAGCCAAAAAAATCAATTTCCTTGGGTGGTTGCAGCATTTCCATCAAAAGCATGGGCTCAAAGAGTATACCCTGATAAATCAGTAGAAGAAGCTTATGAAACATTTATAGAAGAAGTGTTTGATATAGTAAGAGTAGATGGTAATGACCCTGTAGAAAATTGGAAAATACATGTAAGTAATTTAAGTAAACATGCTAAAAGAATGCAAGATAAACAATATAAAGCGTTACATTATATTTCTGAAGGTACAGATTTAGTTGTAGGGTTACCACAGGGACATATATGGGAAGATGCTACTAGCTATGTAAATGGAAATCAACAAGCATTTATTGCTAATATCCCTACAGAAGAAGTGTTCACAGCGCCAGATAGAAATAATGTAAATGGTTATGTAACAAATAAATTACCATTAAGCTTTAACGGTAATATCATTGACGGTTTCACTTTAACATTTAAAGATGGAGTTGTTGTTGATTTTAAAGCAGAAAAGGGCGAAGATGTCTTAAAAGATTTATTAAATACAGATGAAGGTGCACGTAGATTGGGAGAAGTAGCACTAGTACCAGATGATTCTCCAATTTCAAATAGAAACACTATTTTTTATAATACGTTATTTGATGAAAATGCATCCTGTCATCTAGCGTTAGGATCTGCTTACGGTTTCAACATTAAAGGTGGAACTGAAATGACAACTGAAGAAAAAATTGCAAGTGGTTTAAATGATTCAAATGTTCATGAAGATTTCATGATAGGTAGTGCTGATTTAACCATTTATGGTATTTTAGAAGATGGCTCAAAAGAACTCGTTTTCGAAAACGGAAATTGGGCAAAATAAGTCGTAAATACCAAGTACAGTAGGGAAATTTCATAGAGAGATAGGAAGATATGAATGACTAAAGAACAAGTAAATAAAAAAGCAATGTCTGAATCTAAAAGTATTAAAACAAGTCAAGTGTATCCACAAGATACTAATCATCTTCATACGATGTTTGGCGGTATTTTAATGGCAAATGTAGATGAAATTGCAGCAATTACTGCTGTGAAACATGCTGGTAATTCAGTAGTAACTGCCTCAACAGATTCAGTAGATTTCTTATTACCAATCAAGAATGGGGACATCCTTTCATACGAAGCAATGGTTTCTTATACGGGTAGTAGTTCAATGGAAATTTGTGTGCAAATTATTATTGAAGATGTCTTTGAAGGAGAACGTAAATTAGCTGCACTTAGCTTTTTAACCTTTGTAGCTTTAGATGAGAATGGTAAACCTGTACGCGTTCCTCAAGTGTATCCAGAAGATAAAGTTGAAAAATGGTTCCATGAAACAGCTCCTCAACGTGTCGCTCGTCGCAAAGAACGACGTGATGAAAGTAAAAACACTATTGAGTATTTATCTAAAATTCAACATATTGAAAATTAGATAAAAGCTTATTTAGAATTGCATATAAATAGACCTAATGAAACTATAAATTTTTCATTAGGTCTTTTTAGTTTGCTAAGCATTATGATTATAAATTATGAAAAGATATGTTTTGCATGCATTTCAATTTCTTTTTGGCGGAAATCAGTATCAGGGTAATACATATTTTTCACTAACACATTTGGTCCCAGACAATGATATTCAGAACAATGACAATTTAAAGATTGGGCTAAATCAGAAGTGAGCCATTGATTAAATACATCTGTTAATCTGTCTTTTTGTATGTTTGAAATAGTACCATTTTCATCTCCGAAATCAGTAACAATGACATTACCTGTAAATACATTTACATTTAAACGACTACGCCCATCAGGGTCATTTCTCATTGTGACATTTTTTGCATCTCTTAAACGTTGTAATAATTGTTGATCGTTTTCATCATTAATACATGGATAAATAGGTAATGTACCAAATAACATCCAAGTATCCTGGTCACGTATATCTAATAAATGATGTATCGCTTCTTTCATTTCTTTTAAAGATAAGACATTTAAAGAGCTTGCAAAATCAGCTGGATACATAGGGTGTACTTCATGTCGACTACACTTCATATCATTAACAATTTCATTATGAATTTTATCCAAGTAAGGTAATGTGCTTTGATTGAGCATTGTTTCAGCAGATACAAACATTCCTTGTTCAGAAAGAGTTCTTGCATTGTCTAACATTTGCTCGTATAGTTTTAATTTTGCTTTAATTGGCGGTTGCTTTTTCATAGCTCCAAAGCCAACATCTGTGAATTCTTGAATGGTTCCCCAGTTATGTGAAATATGCATAACATCTATATATTCTGCAATATCAAGATATCGGTCTTGTGGTAACGTTAAATTAGAGTTCATTTGTACATATATCCCACGTTGATGTGCATATTTTAATAGTGGTTTCACTACATTTTTAATAGACTTTTTCGAAAACATAGGTTCGCCACCTGTTATAGACAATGTACGTAAATTTGGAATTTCATCTAAACGGCGATATATAATATCCATTGGTAAAGGATCTGGATCTTTAGTTTGTAAAGTGTAACCAACAGCACAATGACTGCATCTCATATTACATAAATTGGTTGTTGTAAATTCGATATTACTTAAAGTGAGTTGGCCATTATCAATGACATCGTTATAAGCTTCCCAAGGATCATTGTGTATTGAAATAGGTTTTTTATTTGTTATTATCATTAAAACTTCTCCTAAAAAGAGTGTGACAAAGAGGAGTTGTGAACATATATACTAGTTAAAATTTTTCAATATATCCATATTATAAATACTATGTTTCAAGTTTCCTCAAAACCTGTGTCAGCTCTTTAAAATTTGTAAAAAGTACAGTAAACATTATTAAGATTATATCTCTTTTTGTCAAATTCTGTTAGGATAAATATAACAAAAATAAATTTCAAAGGAGCTCTATTTTAAATGAGTGAACAACAAACTATAGAACAAATCAAAACGAGATTAAACAAATTTATCGAGGATATTGATCATGTAAACCCTGATGAAGTGCGTGTTGAAGACATTGATGAATGGATTGGTTTACTAGATCAATTAGAAGAAAAAGTAAAACAAGTTTCCAAATAATTCACTAATCATAATTAATGACACTTTAGTGACGATTAAAAAATTTAGTACAAGATGTTTAACTTTAAACTTAAACGTGAATACAATAAATATAATCGCACAATAGAAAGGTGATCATATTATGAGTAAAAAAGTAGCAGTTCTATTAGGAAATGAATTTGAAGATATAGAATTTACAAGTCCGAAAGAGGCATTAGAAAATGCTGGATTTGAAACAGTAGTTATTGGCACTAATGCTAACGAAGAAGTCGTTGGTAAACACGGTGAAAAAGCAACTGTTCAAGTTGGTATCGGCGAAGCAAAACCAGAAGATTATGACGCTGTTCTAATTCCTGGTGGATTTGCACCAGACCATTTACGTGGTGATGCAGAAGGTAGATTTGGTACATTCGCTAAATACTTCACTTCTAATGATGTTCCAGCATTTGCAATTTGCCATGGACCACAAGTATTAATTGATACTGATGACTTAAAAGGTCGTACATTAACTGCAGTATTAAATGTACGTAAAGACTTATCTAATGCTGGTGCGCACGTTGTAGACGAATCAGTAGTTGTTGATAACAATATCGTTACAAGTCGTACACCAGATGATTTAGATGATTTCAATAGAGAAATCGTAAAACAATTAGAAGACTAATGATTGTTTAGTATAAAACATTAAATCTAAAGGCTTATTGATTTTGTTCAATAAGTCTTTTTTATTTGTAAAAGTTGATATGGAAGTAATAAATGAGTGAATTGTATATATTAAATAATAGTCAAATATGTACACCTTGGGACTGATTTTTACTATAAACTATAGCTAATGGTTTCAACTACTGGTAAACTCACATTATAACAGTGAGTTTGAGTAAAGGAGTAAATGCATGAAAAGAAGCGACAGATATGCACAATCTAATGAATTCCCTCAACGAGATATGCGTGAACCTCACTATAATACTTATTATCAACCAATAGGGAAACCACCTAAAAAAAAGAAAAGTAAACGTATCTTTTTAAAAATACTTATTACATTAGCGATTATATTAGTATTATTCTTAGGATTAATGTTTTTTTTATCATCGAGAGCTAATGTAGACGATTTAAAATCGATTGAAAATAAAAGTGATTATGTTTCGGCAGATCAAATGCCAAAATATGTCAGAGGTGCTTTTATTTCATTAGAAGATGAAAGATTTTATAAACACCATGGATTTGATTTTAAAGGAACAACAAGAGCTTTATTTTCTACTTTGAGTGATCATGATGTTCAAGGTGGTAGTACAATAACACAACAAGTTGTTAAAAATTATTATTATGATAACGAACGTTCTTTCACAAGAAAAGTAAAAGAACTGTTTGTAGCACATAAAGTAGAAAAACAATATGATAAAAATCAGATACTTAGTTTTTATTTAAATAATATATATTTTGGAGATAATCAATATACTGTTGAAGGTGCAGCAAATCATTACTTCGGCGCAACAACTAATAAAAACAATCAAAATTTGAATACAATTAGTGTATTACAAAGCGCAATTTTAGCAAGCAAAGTTAATGCGCCAAGTGTATATAATATTAATGACATGTCAGATAATTTTACGAATAGAGTTAAAACCAATTTAGAAAAAATGAAACAACTTGATTATATATCCGATGACCAATATGAGGAAGCAATGGCCCAACTAGGTCAATAACAATTACCCTATCATATGCAATGTTAGTACGAATAAATTACAGTAACTATGTAATGTTGAACATTGTAAATATGATAGGGGTTTTATTTTTTATAAAGCGTGACTTTATTGCTAATGATTGAACTATGTCATAATATGATATATACAATGTTTATGAGGAGGTGTATCATGCCTAAAATCACTAAATTAGAAGTACAAAAGAAGAACAAAGAACGTTTTAATCTATATCTCGATAATCAATTTGAGATGGGGATAGATATTGATACACTTGTTAAATTTAATTTAAAGAAAGATCAAGTACTAGAAGCTGCAGAAATGGAGCAGATTCAAAAATATGACCATTATCGAAGAGGTTTAAATATAGCAATTCAATATCTTTCATTTAGAAAGCGTACTGAAAGAGAAGTACGTCAACATTTAATAAAAAATGATATTTCTGAAGAAGCGCTGCAACAAGTGATAGATTATTGTTACCAAGAAAAATTAATAGATCATTATGATTATGCTGAAAGTTTGAAAAACACTATGATCAATACAACGGATAAGGGACCTGAAACTTATAAACAAAAATTGTATCAAGCTGGTATTGAAACTAATATTATAGATGAATATACTGCTCTATACATAGAACAACAACCAATGGAAGATATCATCAAAGTAGCGAGTAAAGTAATTAAAACTAAAAAAGGTCCAACTTCAAAAGTTAAACAAAAAACAATGACTGCTTTAATGCAAAAAGGATTTACGATAGAAAAAATCAAACAAGCCATGGATGAACTTGATTTTTCACAGGACGAAGAACAACTTGACGATATGTTACAAACTGATTTAGAAAAAACATATCAAAAGCATCAAAGAAAATATGAAGGGCAACAACTAGTAAGAAAAACGATAGAAACGCTTATGAGAAAAGGCTATAAATATGATAAAATTAAATCTAAATTAGAAGAAAGTGGTATCGAAAATGGAACAGAAGAAATTGAGTGAAATGTCTGAGCCAGAATTAAGACATGAAATACAAACTTATAAAGAAAAAATGAGAAAAGCAGAAATGAACGGTATTTTGAATGAATATGACGTTTATCAAAGTAAAGTAATTGTAGCTGAAAGTTATTTAGTTGATCGTAATAAAATTGAATTAGGCAGAATCTATCAATTAAATGATGGCAGTGATCAATATTTTAAAGTGGAAAGATTAAAAGGTATATTCGCTTGGGGATTTAGAATTAAAAGTAGCGAACCCGAAGAAGGTTTACCAATTGCATTATTAAAATTATAGAAGGATGAAAAGAAATGGGAAGTTCAATCGTTTTAAAGTTACTTAAAGTTACTCATTATTATAGAAATAAAAAAACTAAAAAATGGTACTTACCTTTTGGATACGCCGCTGAAGATATTGATTTAAATAATGTCTCACTACATATTTATCAAGGTGAGGCCTTAGGTATTATCGGTGAACCAGGTTCTTCTAAAAAATTAATAGGTAGATTATTATCAGGATCTATTCACCCTGATAAAGGAAAATTAGTTCAAAGTGATCATGTATATTATGGAGATATTGAAGACCGAAAAATTGTAAACCAAACTGTGAAAGATTACGTTAAGCACATTGTTGAACTATTTCCATATAAAGTCTCTGATTATAAATACGATCAAGTCATTCAATATGCCCATTTAGATGAAAAACAACTCGTTTCACAATTAACCAAACAAGAATTTGCTCAGTTACTACTAAGTATAGCCAGATCATCTAAATCCAATATCATTATTTTGAATCATGTTCTTCAATATTTAGATGAATCTTTTACAAATCGAGCGATAGAGCTATCAAATGATTATATCAATCATAACCAAACGATTGTTTTTATTGATGATGACGTTGATAAAATAGAACAAGTGAGTAACTATATTACTTGGGTCTCACACGGACAGATTCGTATGGAAGGGTCTCTTAAACAAGTAATTCCTGTATTTAAAGATCATGAAAGAGACCGAAAAAGTATTGAATCAAAAGAAGAACTTTCATCATTTGATCTTGATTGGAAAAAAAGTCGAACAAGAATGCCTGAGATGACTTATAATTTTAAAAGAATTGAACGCTATAATCATGCCAAACCACCAATATTTTTGGTAAGATTTTGGACTTTAATGACCAGTTTTATAATTGGATTAGCACTTATGGGCATTCTTTTATTTAATAATTTAGGAATAATAAATATCTCAGCGGGGAATCAAACTCCACTTCAAACACAAACTAAAGATACATATGAAAATAAATTAGCTTATGGAATAGCATTAAAAGGAAGCGTTAAAATTTCAGGTTCAAATAATCTAACCTTACCTAAATATAGTGTCGTTACTATTGATGGAGAAAATAGTAAAAATTATCGATTAAATGAAAGTGGAAAAAATTATACCGTAGCTAAAAGTAAACTAGAGTATTTTAATCCAGCTGGTTTGTATGAAAAGCATAGTTTCAAAACTTTATCTCCATATATTAAATCCAACTATAGTAAGTATGTAGAATACTTCAATAGTCATTTACACAAAGACCACGATACAGTAAAAAAATCACTAGTCCCTGAAGAAGATAATCGTTTTGTTGCTGATGTAACTTCTCAACCGATTAAGATGATTTTTAATGATGATGATCAGTTAAACGGTTTTGTGATGCCTATTGTTAATAAAAAAGAATTGAAAGATAAATTCAACATTAATAAAGATGTTTGGATTTGTAAATCTGGTGATGGATACTTTATTGCCGATATGAAAGATAATAAGTGGATATATATTGAATTGTAGGTGTAAGTATGATCGATAGTATAATTATTTATTTTAAAAATTTACCACACGTTTTAAATTATTCTTTAAAACATGTTAAAAACTTATGGAAATGGTTTACGGTAAGTTTTATAGTTGGATTAGTCTTAATATTTGCGGTAGAAATATTTTTCAAGGTGACAAACGCAACAGAAATGATACAAGGTGTATGGTTATATAGACTTTTAACTTTATTAGCATTTGGGTACATCGTCCTCAGCTTATTTTTATGTTATAAAATATACGCTAAAGATTATATGATTACTAAATCGTTTAAAATATCCCCAGTAACACCCATAGTAGTTACTACAATTGCTGGAGGTATTTTACTATTTGTACTTATGACAATTATTGCAATATGGAAACCAATTAATTTTGAAAGTTCATTACTAGCTACAATATATTTTATGTTAGTAACAATAGTGTTAAATTGTTTCCTATCAGTGTTATTTGGTTTAGTAAAAATCTTAAATCATAAAGCGGATATATATTTTTATATATTTTGTGTTATAGAATTTATTTTAGTACCAATTATTTATGTTCCTAAAACACATTTGACAATGATTGGACATGTATTGATGTTAAATCCATTTTATTATGTAACTAATGGCTTAGCACAATCAGTGTTGTTTGGCAGAGTAAGTCTAGCTAATATACCATATCACTTATATATACTATGTTTCATCTTGATATTATGTTTAATTAATTTTGCGTTATCTCGTTTTGTAGCTCATGCTAAATATAGAAATAAAAATACACAATCAACTATTCAATCTAATCATTTTTCAAGTAATGCTAATCATATAAAAGATAGTGACAATAGTGAAATTGATAAAAATAATAATTAAAATATAAAAAGCCAAGGTATAGGACTCATGTATTTTGCATATCCATCAAGTTAACTTAAGCAGTTTACTTTTAAGGATTACATTATTACATGTCCTTGAACCTTGGCTATTATTATTTTGCGAATAATTTACGTTGTAATTTGTCTTCACTAAATACCCAACCAATATAAGAATGATCTATTTCATTTTGAGATGTTAGATGGGCAATAGCAACAAATGCATAATGATCATTATTTAAATATCTTAAATCCATTAATCGAATTTCTGTAGAACCATCATCTAATGGCGTTGTTTGCCAACGATATATAGAAGAAAAGTTTAAAAATGTTCTTATATCTTTATTACTTTTAACTTTCCATAATAATGAGTCGATAGATAAATGTTGACGTTTAACTTTATCACTAAAAACAATATTTCGACCATGTGATCTACCAACATAATCATGTTCGTCTGTTTGAATAGCAATACGCCATTCCATAAATTTCATTGTAGGAATTACAAATACTTTTACAGGGTTATGCTCTTGTTTAATTTGCTTTAATGCTTGTTTCTTTAAGAAAGATTGCATTTTAAATCGGATTATATAATAAATGATTAAAATACCGATTATTGGAAAGAATGCCAAATAAGGATGTACTCCTAATACCCATAACACCACGCCTATACATAATATAATGAATATAATTGGATCAAACGTGTTAATAACGCCGAGTTGTATCCATTTATTAGTAATTGGTCTTAAAGCTTGTGTTCCATATGAGTTGAAAATATCAACAAACACATGTAAAAAAACTGCTAATTGTGCCCACATCCATATATGTAATGGGGATGTGTGGTTGAATATAACAAATATTAAAAATGTAATTAATATTGGCCATAATATAGTGAATGGAATAGAGTGCGTAATGCCTCTATGATGGGAAATATAAGTTGAATTATCTTTTAATTTTAAAACCGTATCCCAATCAGGTATAAGGGAACCTGCAATCAGTGTTGTGGCACTTGCCGCGAATGTGCCTGACATCGCTGGATCTTGAGTTGCAAGTGCAGTAAGTCCAACTCCAATAACAATGTGCGTGGCTGTGTCCATTTATGTTCACTCTTTTCATCTTAATTTATAATATATTATAATCTAAAAGTTAGAATAACAAAATCAACTCACATTAATAATGTGTTATTCTTATTTATCATGTAAGTAAAATATCCATTAAAATCAAATTGAAACATTAAATCATTGTTCAGGAAAGGAAATATATGTATTTAGAAGAAAATTTCAAAGATAATATTGTACATTGGTTTAATAACAATCAACGTTCAATGCCTTGGAGAGAGACTACTAATCCTTATTATATATGGTTAAGTGAAGTTATGTTACAACAAACACAAGTCAAAACAGTTATAGATTATTATGATAGATTCACTCATCGTTTTCCTACAATAGCCGATTTGAGTGAAGCAAATGAGGATGAGGTACTCAAATATTGGGAAGGACTTGGTTATTATAGCCGAGCAAGAAACTTTCATCATGCAGTCAAAGAAGTACAACGTGATTATAATGGAATAGTCCCATCTGATCCTGAAAATTTTAAATCTTTAAAAGGTGTCGGACCATATACTCAAGCAGCAGTAATGAGTATAGCCTTTGACCATCCACTCCCTACAGTTGATGGTAATGTTTTTAGAGTTTGGTCAAGATTAAATAATGATAGCAGTGATATAAAGCTCCAATCTACACGTAAAACATTTGAACAACAGTTATTACCTTATGTTCAAGAGGAAGCTGGAACGTTTAACCAATCAATGATGGAATTAGGTGCGCTTATCTGTACACCTCAAAACCCACTTTGTATGTTTTGTCCAGTTCAAGAAAATTGTGAAGCCTTTGATAAAGGAACAGTATTAGATTTACCAGTTAAAACCAAAAATCTTAAAAAGAAAACCATTGAACAAAGTGTCTTTTTAATTCGAAATCATAAAGGACAATATTTATTAGAAAAAAGACAGGAAAGGTTATTGAATGGTATGTGGGAATTTCCAATGTTTGAAGCCTCTAATGCTATTTCAGAAATATCTCATAAACTAAAACATGACATAGAACCTTTACCAGAACATATATTTAAATTAAAACATCAATTTACACACTTAACTTGGAATATTAAAGTCTATAGTGTGCCTGAAACTATAGATATAAATGAAAAGGTTTTACCTGATAATATGGTTTGGTTTGATTTATCTAATCGAGATGATTATTCATTTCCAGTATCAATGGATAAAATATATCAATTTATTGAAGGATAGGTTTCTTCAAAACAGAAATAATAATAAATCATTTTACTTATTTATAATCCAATAAAATCTAACTAATACTTAAATTTAATGGCGTGAAAGTACAGAAGTAGTTTGAAAATATGATATAATCTAAATGGTTAAAAAGTATAAAGGTGGTGTGGAGTATGGTAAAAGAATCCATACCTAAAGAAGGACAAGACATCAAAATTCAAAGTTATAAACATGATGGAAATATTCATCGCGTTTGGTCTGAAACAACCATTTTAAAAGGTACAGATCATGTGATTATTGGTGGGAATGATCACACGTTAGTAACAGAAAGTGATGGCCGCACTTGGATTACAAGAGAACCAGCTATTGTCTATTTTCATTCTGAATATTGGTTTAATGTGATTTGTATGTTTCGTGAAGATGGTGTTTATTATTATTGTAATTTATCTTCACCATTTGTTTGTGATGAAGAAGCCTTAAAATACATCGACTATGATTTGGATATTAAAGTTTATCCTAATGGGAAATACCATTTATTAGATGAAGATGAGTATGAGCAACATATGAATCAAATGAATTATCCTCACGATATAGATGTTATTTTAAGAAGAAGTGTAGATATTTTACAACAGTGGATAGAACAGAAAAAAGGGCCTTTCGCTCCTGATTTTATCAAAGTTTGGAAAGAGCGATATAAAAAAATTAGGGATTATTAAGCAAATTAGATGTAAAACGATATGAGATGGTTTATATTATTCAATGTTGCATTGATTTAATTAAATAAACATTGATAGTTTAGATAAAACAATCTCTATTAACTAAAATTATATTTGTTAATCGTATCAATCAGAGGTTGAGATATGTTAGTCAATTGTTGCGGAATAATTTAATTAATTATTAGCTTATGTATACTAATGATTAATTGAAATGATATTCCAAGGCGATTCATCATATCCAACCTCTGTTCAATTTTAAAAAGATCAATTTAAAAAATATTATATGGGGGGATTAAAATAATGATTAAACGATATTTAAAGTTTGTTAAACCATATAAATATCGTATTATTGCTACTATTATAGTTGGTATTATTAAATTTGGTATACCAATGTTAATTCCATTGCTTATTAAATATGCAATAGATGGTGTTATCAATAATCATTCACTTAGTGATAGCGAAAAATACTCACACCTAGCCATAGTTATAGGTATTGCCCTATTTATCTTTTTAATTGTTAGACCGCCAATTGAATTTATAAGACAATATCTAGCTCAATGGACAAGTAATAAAATATTATATGATATAAGAAAGCAACTTTATAATCACTTACAAGCATTGAGTGCACGTTTCTATGCTAATAACCAAGTAGGGCAAGTTATTTCACGAGTGATTAATGATGTGGAACAAACAAAAGATTTTATTTTAACAGGATTAATGAATATTTGGCTTGATTGCATAACAATAATAATAGCATTAACAATTATGTTCTTCCTTGATGTTAAACTGACTTTTGCTGCATTATTTATTTTCCCATTCTATATCTTAACGGTTTATTTCTTCTTTGGTCGTTTAAGAAAATTAACAAGAGTAAGATCTCAAGCTTTAGCAGAAGTTCAAGGATTTTTACATGAACGTGTACAAGGAATGTCTGTTATTAAAAGCTTTGCAATTGAAGATAATGAAGCGGGTAATTTCGATCACCGTAATAAAAACTTTTTACAAAAAGCATTTCAACATACGAGATGGAATGCATATTCTTTTGCTGCAATTAATACTGTGACAGATATAGGCCCAATTATTGTCATTGGTGTCGGTGCTTACTTAGCAATAAGTGGTTCTATTACAGTAGGGACATTAGCTGCATTCGTTGGTTATTTAGAACAATTATTCGGTCCTTTAAGACGATTAGTATCTTCTTTTACAACATTAACTCAAAGTTTTGCGTCAATGGATCGTGTCTTCCAATTAATAGATGAAGATTATGACATAAAAAATGGTATTGGCGCTCAACCAATCGAAATTAAAAAAGGTCAAATTGAATTAAAACATGTTGGGTTCAAATATAATGAAAATGAACAAGACATTTTAAAAGATATTAATTTGACTATTCATAAAGGTGAGACCGTTGCCTTCGTAGGAATGAGTGGTGGAGGTAAGTCAACACTTATTAATTTAATACCTCGGTTTTATGATGTTACAGAAGGAGAAATTCTTGTTGATAACCACAATGTTAAAGATTTCTTAACAGGTAGCCTAAGAAATCAAATTGGTTTAGTTCAACAAGATAATATCTTATTTTCCGATACGGTTAAGGAGAACATTCTACTAGGCCGACCTGATGCTTCAGACGAAGAAGTTATTGAAGCAGCTAAAATGGCTAATGCTCATGAATTTATAATGAATCTTCAAGATGGATACGACACAGAAGTTGGTGAACGTGGCGTGAAATTATCAGGTGGTCAAAAACAAAGACTATCTATTGCACGTATATTCTTAAATGATCCACCAATTTTAATCTTAGATGAAGCTACTAGTGCATTAGATTTAGAAAGTGAAGCAATTATTCAAGAAGCACTAGATGTTTTAAGTAAAGATCGTACGACGTTAATCGTAGCACATAGACTTTCAACAATTACTCATGCAGACAAAATTGTAGTTATAGAAAATGGTGAAATTGTTGAAATGGGTACACACCAACAATTAATTGATAAAAAAGGTGCTTATGAGCATTTATATAGCATACAAAATTTATAATAATAAAAAAGAGCTTAAGGCAAATGTTGAATTGCCTTAAGCTCTTTTGCTATATAGTTCTAATTAATTTATAAATAGCTTAGATTGATAATTAAATAAGTTTAAAAGCTATAAGTCAAAATCTTCATCAGCAATATCAATATCAGTATCATTGCGATGGTAAGTAAAGAAACTAATACGAAGTCTATCTAAATGTTCCAAATGATATCTATATTCTTCTATTGCTGCGATAATTTGCATAATATTAGCATAAGAATAATTAGTTTGATATGGATTTTGAATTAATTCATTTTGAAAAGCAGTCATAAGTTCTTTTTTAAGTGGGTTATCAACTTCATATTGCAATTGTGTGACTTTAAATTTAGCCTTTTTAGATAAACTTTTTAAAATTTGCTCGTGGAAAGCAATTAATGAGTCTAATTCCAATTTAATTTGTAATAACAATTGATTATTTAGTTGATGTAAATCATTTGGGTAACGTGACATTTTGTTTAATACTTCATAAGCTAATCTAGTCGTTCTTACTACTTCTTTAAATAGAATTTTCTTTCTATATTGTTCAAATATATTCTTTTTTAATAAAGGTCTTTCTTCATGATAGAAGTCGTAAATCTTTTCGAGTTTATCGATTCTAGAATTCAGTTGATCGCCATCTTGTTTAATATTATTAAATTCAGAAGTGTCATTTAATACCAATTTAAACCAAACGAAGATATCGGAGGTAATATTTACAGAATTATAATAAATTTTAGTTTCGAATTTTGGAGGTAAGAATAATAAATTTACTACTGAAGAACTTAGTACTCCAATCATAACTAAAACAAATCTGTAAAATGCAGCGACATAAAATGAACCAGAGACTTGGCCCATAATGATTAATGCTGTGACACTTGCTAATGTAGCAACATGTGCAAGATTAAATCGGAATAAAATTGCGATTAATACGATAACTGTAACACCCATAATTATAAAATTATTACTAAAGATTGTAACCATGGTAACAGCTAATAATGCGCCAATAATATTACCGATAGCTTGATCAGAAACAGTTTTAATAGACTTATAAACACTAGGTTGCATTGCGACAACTGCACTGACACCGGCTAATGCTTTTAGACCAATATTATTAGGAAGTAAAGAAGCGATAGACATAGCTAGTATGATTGCTATACCTGTTTTAAAAATCCGAGCTCCTAGTCTCAAAAAGAAGCGCTCCTTTTATTTTTATTGAATAAAATTTTAAATTCGTATTCATTATTGTTATACACTGACTAATCATAAATTTCAAGTGAATACAATAGTGTAGCTTTTGAAATATAACATTATATAACAAATCGCTAGTCAAATTATTTTAAATGAACACACAATCAGTTTAACTAAAGATATTTTTATAAAATGATAAAAGCTCCCTCAAAGTCCATTTAAAATGATTACAATGAGGGAGCAAATATGGTTAATGATATAGCACTTATTTCATTTGACTAAATGCATAGTCAGCTGCTTCTAGTGTTTTATCAATATCTTCTTCTGTATGTTCCGTAGTTAAGAACCATGCTTCAAATTTTGAAGGTGCTAAATTAATACCTTGGTTAAGCATTAATTTAAAGAATTTAGCAAACGCTTCGCCATCTGAATTTTCTACTTGTTCATAGTGAGTAATTTTTTCATCAGTGAAGTATAACGTTAATGAACCATAAATTCGATTGATAGTAGCAGTAATATTATGTTTGTCTATTAATTTTAGTAGCCCATCTTCTAAACGTTTACCTAATTGATCTAATCTTTCATAAACGCCATCTTGTTCTAATACTTCAAGTAATGCAATACCAGCTTTCATTGATAGTGGATTACCTGCCATAGTACCGGCTTGGTATGCAGGGCCTAGTGGGGCAACATGTTCCATAATGTCTTGTCTTCCACCGTATCCACCAATTGGTAGTCCGCCACCAATGATTTTACCAAATGCAGTTAAATCAGGAATCACACCAAGTAAATCTTGTGCTGCACCATAATGGAATCTAAATGCTGTAATGACTTCATCATAAATTACTAAACTGCCATTATCATGAGTAATACGGTTCACTTCTTCTAAAAATCCTGGTTCAGGCATAACCATGCCAAAGTTACCAACAATAGGTTCAACTAAAACGGCTGCAATTTCATCTCCCCAATGATCAATAGCTTCTTTATAAGATTCAACATCATTAAATGGTACTGTGATTACTTCTCTAGCCACGCTTTCAGGAACACCAGCTGAATCGGGGGAACCTAATTGTGAAGGACCACTACCAGCAGCAACTAATACTAGATCAGAATGGCCATGATAAGAACCAGCGAATTTAATGATTTTATTACGTTTTGTATAAGCACGAGCAACTCTAATCGTTGTCATAACAGCTTCTGTACCAGAATTAACAAATCTGATCTTTTCTAATGAAGGAATAGCTTCACGTAACTTTTTACTAAAATCGATTTCTAATTCAGTTGGTGTACCATATAGCACACCTTTAGCAGCTTGATCTTGGATAGCTTTAGTTATATGTGGATGAGCATGACCAGTAATAATTGGTCCATAAGCTTGTAAATAATCAATAAACTTATTACCATCTACATCATATAAATAAGCGCCTTTACCTTCTTTCATTACTACAGGAGCTCCACCGCCAACTGCTTTATAAGAACGAGAAGGTGAATTAACGCCACCTAATATATATTCATTAGATAATTCCTGAAGTCTTTCGCTTTCAGTAAATTTCATTTTATCAACCTCTTTTAATTTAATATTGTCGACTATTATCGTATCATAAAATTAACATAATGAAGAAATAGGTGATTAAATGTTAAAAAAAGGTGATAAGTTCCCAGAGTTTTCTCTAGAAAATCAGAATGGAGAATTAGTATCGAACGAAACAATTAAAGGACAAACGACAATACTTTACTTTTATCCAAGAGATAATACACCTACTTGTACAACAGAAGCGTGTGATTTTAGAGATAATATCGAACTTTTTAATGATTTAAACGTGAATATTTATGGTGTTAGTGGAGATTCTAAGAAAAAACATCAAAATTTCATAGAAAAACATCAGTTAAACTTTGATTTATTAGTAGATGAAGATTTCTTACTTTCTAAAGAGACTGGGGTTTATCAACTGAAAAAATCATTTGGTAAAGAAAGTATGGGAATAGTTCGTACAACATTTGTTATAGATGAAAAAGGAATTATAAAAGATGTTATCGAGAAAGTTAAGGTTAAAACACAGATTGATGAGTTAAAAAATATATTGGAGTGATAATCTATGAAGGTTGTAAGTCTGTTTAGATTAGGCGAATTAGAAGATGAGTTAGTAGAGAAATTCCCACAAGTAGATTTTAAGTTTATTAAAAAATCTAAAAATATACCATTTGAAGACAGACAATCTTTAGATATATTAATAGGTTATGATGGTGAATTAGATGAATCATTTTTAAAAGATTGCCCAAATCTTAAATGGATCGCATGGTATGCGACAGGTGTTAATTCATTACCATTAGATTATTTGAAAAATCATAATATTAAACTAACTAATAGTAGGGGAGTACAAGCAAAACAACTTTCTGAATTTATCTTAGCGTTCATATTAGATGATTATAAAAAAATGAGAACATCATTTATTAACCAACAAAATAAAGTGTATGATTCTAAAATGGTAGGAAGACGATTAAGTGGGGACAAAGTATTATTTTTAGGTACTGGTGCGATTGCAAGTCGTGCTGCAAAGTTAGCCAAAGCATTTGATATGCAGGTAATTGGTTTGAGTAACTCCGGAAAAGATAAAGAGTGGTTCGATGAAGTATATAAAATAGAAAAATTGAATGAAGTTATTGGAGAAGTTGATATTATTATCAATGCTTTACCTGAAACAAATAAAACAATTCATTTATTACAATATGATCACTTTAAACAAATGAGTAACGATGCACTTTTTATTAATGTTGGACGAGGTACTATAGTTAAAGAAACTACAATTCTAAAAGTATTGAAAGAAAACTTAATTAGACATGCTTATTTAGATGTATTTGAAAATGAACCATTAGATGAAAACAATCCATTATATGAATTAGATAATGTAACAATAACAGCACACATTACTGGTAATGATAATAATATAAATAAAGAAGTAACGGATATATTTGTGAATAACTTGAAACATTTTCTCAATAACAAAGATTTAATTGAGAATATAGTTGATTTAAATAAGGGATATTAATTAAAATACTGCAGTTATATTGACAATTTTAATTCGCAACAGTTATATTAATATTAAGTAATAATAATTATTAACTAGAAAGATGGTGAAAAAATGAGTGCGGAATTAGAATCTATAGAACATGAGCTTGAAGAATCAATTACATCATTGAGAAAAGCGGGAATCCGTATTACTCCTCAAAGACAAGCAATTATTAAATTTATGATTTCTTCAAAAACACATCCAAGTGCCGACGAAATATATCAAGCACTTTCACCAGATTTTCCTAATATAAGTGTTGCGACTATCTACAACAATTTAAGAGTATTTAAAGACATTGGCTTAGTTAAAGAACTCACATATGGTGATTCATCAAGTCGCTTTGATTTCAATACTCATAATCACTACCACATTATTTGTGAAAAGTGTGGAAAGATTGTTGATTTTCATTATCCTCAATTAGATGAGGTAGAACAACTAGCACAGCACGTAACAGAGTTCGACGTAACACATCATCGTATGGAAATTTATGGGATCTGTAAAGATTGTAAGGAAAAAGAATAATAAGTTGTTTACTTATACATTATATTCTTACACAAATAATAGTTTTAAATAAAACCATGTTTATTCTAAATAAGAATAGACATGGTTTTTATTTACTTGAACAATCTGTATAACATGAGCACTGATTAATTACGAAATTATGATGTGACAATTAGATTTATATTTTAGACGCTTATTAGGAAAGACAGATTAAAATAAAAGAGAAATCGTTAATGTTAAATAAACAAACTAGAATGTAGGGAGAATTACAAAAGATTAGTTAGATTAATATACTGTATATTAAAATAGAGAATATATGAGATTATTGTGCACTCAAACAATTAATAGTTACTATAGTGGTAAATTTAAACCAAAATAGTGTATGAAATTCGTTGACGATAAACAAATTAATTGATACTATATAAAAGTCGTCAAAATGATGTTAAGTTATTTGAAAGGTTTTATTAACTTTTTAAATGAAATATTAACAAAGTGTAATTTTGACTATTGAACTTTCAACTTAAACATTATATTATAGTTCTTGTTGAGTTATTAAACAACAATTTAATTTTAAAAAAAGAAATTAAATTTATTCTTGACTTAACAAAACGGACACGATATAATAAGATATTGTAAGTGAAAAAAACGAACATTGAAAACTGAATGACAATATGTCAACGTTAATTCCAATAATGTAACGAAAGTTACAACAATTAATTTAGTTTTATGAGCTAATCAAACATCATAATTTTTTATGGAGAGTTTGATCCTGGCGGGGTGAAGTCGTAACAAGGTAGCCGTATCGGAAGGTGCGGCTGGATCACCTCCTTTCTAAGGATATATTCGGAACATCTTCGTAGAAGATGAAGGAATAACATTGACATATTGTATTCAGTTTTGATTGTTTGTTTTACAAATAATTAATGGGCCTATAGCTCAGCTGGTTAGAGCGCACGCCTGATAAGCGTGAGGTCGGTGGTTCGAGTCCACTTAGGCCCACCATTAATTCAATATTTTATTTGGGGGCTTAGCTCAGATGGGAGAGCGCCTGCTTTGCACGCAGGAGGTCAGCGGTTCGATCCCGCTAGTCTCCACCATATAAATTGTACATTGAAAACTAGATAAGTAAGTAAAATATAGATTTTACCAAGCAAAACCGAGTGAATTAGAGTTTTAAAGCTTGAATTCATAAGAAATAATCGCTAGTGTTCGAAAGAACACTCACAAGANTGGAGCTGACGAATACTAATCGATCGAAGACTTAATCAATTTTATGTTTTGCGACGCAAAATCATTTTACTTACTATCTAGTTTTGAATGTATAATACATTCCATTTGTCTGGTGACAATGGCAAGGAGGTCACACCTGTTCCCATGCCGAACACAGAAGTTAAGCTCCTTAGCGCCGATGGTAGTCGGACTAACGTTCCGCTAGAGTAGGACGTTGCCAGGCAAATATATTGGAGAATTAGCTCAGCTGGGAGAGCATCTGCCTTACAAGCAGAGGGTCGGCGGTTCGAACCCGTCATTCTCCACCATTTTAGTAGCCGGCCTAGCTCAATTGGTAGAGCAACTGACTTGTAATCAGTAGGTTGGGGGTTCAAGTCCTCTGGCCGGCACCAGTTTTAGAGCCATTAGCTCAGTTGGTAGAGCATCTGACTTTTAATCAGAGGGTCAGAGGTTCGAATCCTCTATGGCTCACCATTTTAATAGCGGGTGTGGCGGAATTGGCAGACGCACTAGACTTAGGATCTAGCGCCTTACGGCGTGGGGGTTCGACTCCCTTCACCCGCATATGCAGAAGTAGTTCAGCGGTAGAATACAACCTTGCCAAGGTTGGGGTCGCGGGTTCGAATCCCGTCTTCTGCTCCATTTTATAGTGCCGGGGTGGCGGAACTGGCAGACGCACAGGACTTAAAATCCTGCGGTGAGAGATCACCGTACCGGTTCGATTCCGGTCCTCGGCACCATAATATTGTTAATATGCGCCCGTAGCTCAATTGGATAGAGCGTTTGACTACGGATCAAGAGGTTATGGGTTCGACTCCTATCGGGCGCGCTTATTCTACGGGAAGTAGCTCAGCTTGGTAGAGCACTTGGTTTGGGACCAAGGGGTCGTAGGTTCGAATCCTGTCTTCCCGATAGTAACAATTAATTAGTTTAATTATGGGGGCTTAGCTCAGATGGGAGAGCGCCTGCTTTGCACGCAGGAGGTCAGCGGTTCGATCCCGCTAGTCTCCACCATATTAAATTTACAAACTAGATAACGGCGGTGTAGCTCAGCTGGCTAGAGCGTACGGTTCATACCCGTGAGGTCGGGGGTTCGATCCCCTCCACCGCCACTACTTATTAGTTGTAAGATTATATTTAGGACCTTTAGCTCAGTTGGTTAGAGCTAACGGCTCATAACCGTTCGGTCGCAGGTTCGAGTCCTGCAAGGTCCATATAATTTTGGAGGAATACCCAAGTTCGGCTGAAGGGATCGGTCTTGAAAACTGACAGGGCCTTAACGGGCCGCGGGGGTTCGAATCCCTCTTCCTCCGTTTTATATTTGGTCTCGTAGTGTAGCGGTTAACACGCCTGCCTGTCACGCAGGAGATCGCGGGTTCGATTCCCGTCGAGACCGCCATTTTATTTTAATAGCATTTTACCTATAATCATGGAGGAATACCCAAGTCCGGCTGAAGGGATCGGTCTTGAAAACCGACAGGGCCTTAACGGGCCGCGGGGGTTCGAATCCCTCTTCCTCCGTTTTTATTATTTATTATTAACGCGGGATGGAGCAGTTCGGTAGCTCGTCGGGCTCATAACCCGAAGGTCGGTGGTTCAAATCCGCCTCCCGCAATACATAGTTTTAATAGGTCTCGTAGTGTAGCGGTTAACACGCCTGCCTGTCACGCAGGAGATCGCGGGTTCGATTCCCGTCGAGACCGCCATTATTATTATGGTTCAGTAGCTCAGTTGGTAGAGCAATGGATTGAAGCTCCATGTGTCGGCAGTTCGACTCTGTCCTGAACCATTTAACAAGCCGGCCTAGCTCAACTGGTAGAGCAACTGACTTGTAATCAGTAGGTTGGGGGTTCAAGTCCTCTGGCCGGCACCATCTCTTGGAGGGGTAGCGAAGTGGCTAAACGCGGCGGACTGTAAATCCGCTCCTTCGGGTTCGGCAGTTCGAATCTGCCCCCCTCCACCATATTTAAATAGGGGCATAGTTCAACGGTAGAATAGAGGTCTCCAAAACCTTTGGTGTGGGTTCGATTCCTACTGCCCCTGTCATGGCGGTTGTGGCGAAGTGGTTAACGCATCGGATTGTGGTTCCGACATTCGAGGGTTCGATTCCCTTCAACCGCCCTTATTATTAATGGGCTATAGCCAAGCGGTAAGGCAACGGACTTTGACTCCGTCACGCGCTGGTTCGAATCCAGCTAGCCCAGTTATTGGCGGCATAGCCAAGTGGTAAGGCAGAGGTCTGCAAAACCTTTATCACCGGTTCAAATCCGGTTGCCGCCTCCAGGTTTATATTAAGCGGGAGTAGTTCAACTCTTAGAACACGTTCCTTCCCGGAACGAGGTATAGGTGCAAATCCTATCTTCCGCTCCAAATTTTATATTAAGCGGGAGTAGTTCAACTCTCAGAACACATTCCTTCCCGGAATGAGGTATAGGTGCAAGTCCTATCTTCCGCTCCAAATTTTATATTAAGCGGGAGTAGTTCAACTCTTAGAACACATTCCTTCCCGGAATGAGGTATAGGTGTAAGTCCTATCTTCCGCTCCAATTACTTCCAAGTGGGAAGTTTTTTCTTTATATTGAGCCGGCGTGGCGGAATTGGCAGACGCGCGGGACTCAAAATCCCGTTCCTTTTTGGAGTGTCGGTTCGATCCCGACCGCCGGTATTATATAAATACCTTATGTATTGTGAGTGAAAATGTTGTTCAACCAATGTTTTCACTCTTTTTTTATACTTTTAGATATTTTAAAGAATAGAGGAATAAATACTAATGATTTGAAGAATTTAAAACGTTTAAAAATATTGTCTTATCTTTGTTAAAAAGTGTGATTGTAGTAGAAAGAGTTTTATAATATGATAATTCTAACATTATTAATTGGAGGTCTATAATGAGTAATACTAGCTCGAAAATGGGTAGTAAAAGTTTTTTTAGTAATATTTTAAATGCAGTAGGGGCAGGAGTAGTCATTGCATTATTGCCAAATGCTTTACTTGGTGAATTGTTGAAATTTTTTAAAGATGGTAACGAGCTGCTTGAAAGTATTTTTAGACTTGTTACTGTAGTACAATCATTCATGGCTTTTATTGTTGGTGTACTTGCTGCGCATCAATTTAAATTTAATGGATCAGGAGCAGCGATAATAGGAGCTTCTGCTATGTTAGGGTCAGGGGCAATTGTTTTTGATGGTCAGACTATCATGTTAAAAGGTATTGGAGATATTATTAATATTATTTTAGTCGTGATTATAGCATGTTTTTTATATTTAATTCTTCAAGGTAAATTGGGATCTTTCGAAATGATTATTTTACCTGTTTTAATTCCGGTAGTCAGTGGAACAATAGGACTCATTACATTACCTTATGTTCAAATTATCACTCATACTATTGGTAAAGTTATTAATTCATTTACTGATTTGAATCCTTTAACTATGTCAATTTTAATAAGCGTAACTTTCTCTTTATTGATGGTAACACCTATTTCATTAGTAGCAATTGCCACTGCTATTAGTTTAACTGGTTTGGGAAGTGGTGCTGCTAATATGGGAATTGTAGCTGCATGCGTAACATTTTTATTTGGTTCATTAAGAATAAATTCTATTGGGGTTAATTTAGTATTATTAATTGGAGCAGCAAAAATGATGATTCCTGTTTATTTAAAACACTTAATTATTGCAGTACCATTGATAATTAACGGAATAGTGACTGGTATAACTGCGTATTTGATTGGAATTAAAGGGACGCCACTTTCAGCTGGATTTGGATATACAGGCTTAGTTGGACCTATTAATGCATTAAATCGTATGTCTGGTGACCAAATGACTAATATTATATTATTATTTGTTGGATACTTTATAGTTCCTTTCATAAGTGGATTTGTAGTCCATGAATTATGCAAAAAATTTATACACTCTTACAATGATGAAATATATAAATTTGAAATTCCAAAAGAATAAATTTGCTTAAAGTGTAGCCTAATGGCTATGCTTTTTTTATGTATTTAAAAATTTATATTGCATATTAATGTATAAATTTGTATAATAATGAATATTAAAAAGGAAGGATGCTTTAATGAAATATATTATTAAAGTATTTTTGGTATTTATAATCCTTGTAGGTTCATTATTGACAAATACTCAAAACAATACTCATGCTGAAGAAAACGACGAACATTGGAAAAAAATCAAAGAAAGTGGCGTATTGCGTGTTGGTCTATCAGCAGATTACGCACCAATGGAATTTGAAAAGAATATAAACGGTAAAACTGAATATGCTGGTGTTGATATTGAACTAGCCAAAAAGATAGCTAAAGATAATCATTTGAAATTAAAGATTATTAATATGCAATTTGATAGTTTACTAGGTGCATTAAAAACAGGAAAAATTGATATTATCATTTCAGGAATGACAACAACCCCTGAACGTGAAAAAGAAGTAAATTTTACAAAGCCTTATATGATGACTAATAATATTATGTTGGTTAAGAAAAAAGAAAAGAGTCATTTAAAAGATATTAACGATTTTAAAAATAAAAGAATTGCTGTCCAAAAGGGTACAGATCAAGAAAAAATAGCAAAAACAGAGATAGAAAATGCTGACGTGACTTCTTTAAATAAATTGCCTGAAACAATATTATCTGTCAAAAGCAATAAAGCAGATGGAGCTATTTTAGAAAAGCCGGTAGCAGAAGCATACATAAAACAAAATCCAGAACTTGCTTTTTCAGATGTGACATTTAATGAAGAAAAGAAACCCACTTGTATTGCGCTTCCTAAAAATTCTCCCATTTTATTAAAAAAGCTTAATCAAACTATCGATGAAGTCAATGATAAACATTTAATAGATCAATATATGACTCAAGCATCAAAAGATATGCAAGATGATGGTAATTTTTATACAAAATATAAAAGCTTTTTCATTAAAGGTATAAAAAATACGATTTTAATCTCAATTATTGGGGTAGTGTTAGGAGCTATTTTAGGAGCTTTTATTGCGCTTATGAAATTAAGCAAAATTAAACCTTTATCTTGGTTGGCATCAATTTACATTGAATTTTTAAGGGGAACACCACTATTAGTACAAGTTTTTATAGTATTTTTTGGTACTACCGCAGCACTTGGACTAGATATTTCTGCGTTAATTTGTGGAATCATTGCGTTAGTCATTAACGCTTCAGCATATATAGCAGAGATATTTCGTGCAGGTATTAATTCAATTGACAAAGGACAAACAGAAGCTGCTCGTAGTTTAGGCTTAAGTTACAATCAAACAATGAGATCTGTCATTATGCCTCAAGCAATTAAAAATATTCTACCTGCTCTTGGTAATGAATTTGTCACATTAATAAAAGAATCATCAATTGTATCTACAATTGGTGTAGGTGAAATAATGTTTAATGCTCAAGTTGTCCAAGGTATTTCATTTGATCCTTTCACACCATTATTAATAGCAGCAGGTATGTACTTTATTCTTACATTTACTTTATCACGAATCATGAATTTTATAGAGGGGAGAATGATGGCCAGTGATTAAAATTAAAAACTTAAATAAGAAATTTGGTAATAATGAAGTTTTAAAAGACATTAATTTAGAAATACAGCAAGGAGAAGTTGTAGCAATTATTGGACCCTCTGGTAGTGGTAAAAGTACATTACTGAGATGTATGAATTTACTAGAAATACCAACTAAAGGACAAGTTATTTTTGAAGGTAATGATTTAACGCATAAAGGTATACAATTAGACCAGTTACGCCAGAAAATAGGTATGGTATTCCAAAATTTTAATTTATTTCCACATAAAAAGGTTAAAGATAATATCATATTAGCTCCAAAACTTTTAAAAAAGAGAGAGTTAAATAAGTTGAATAATCAAGCTTTGGAATTACTTGAAAAAGTGGGTTTAAAAGAAAAAGCCGAAGTATATCCAAGTCAGTTGTCAGGCGGACAAAATCAAAGAGTTGCTATTGCACGTGCATTAGCAATGCAACCGGATGTTATGCTATTTGATGAACCTACCTCAGCCCTAGATCCAGAAGTTGTTGGTGATGTATTAAAAGTAATGAAAGATCTAGCTAAAGAAGGTATGACTATGGTTGTGGTTACACATGAAATGGGATTCGCTAAAGAGGTAAGTGATAAAGTAATATTTATGGCTGACGGAGTGGTAGTAGAATCTGGTAAACCCAACGAACTATTTGAACACCCACAAAATGAAAGAACTCAAAATTTCTTAGCAAGAGTTTTATAACTATATGAAAAATAATATATAATTTGTCAATAAACAAGTGAACATTTTGTGTGTTTGCTTGTTTTTTAAATCTGATACATACATCATTAATTACTGATATGTTAGAATAACAAGAGTATATTTTTATTGTGGGGGCAAAATTTTGGATGTAAAGCAGTTAAAACAAGATATCATTGATTATGCGCATACTATTGGTATCGACAGTATAGGTTTTACTACTGCCGATCCTTTTGACGAATTAAAACAAAAACTAGAAGACTATCATGCTAAGGGATATGCATCTGGTTTTGAAGAGTCTGACATTGCACTAAGGACTGAACCCAAATTAAGTTTACCAACTGCAAGATCCATTATTGCAATTGCTGTAGGCTATCCAAATAAACTTAAAGGTGCACCTAAAAGTGTTCGTGGTGATAGACGTGGTATGTTTGCAAGAGCTTCTTGGGGACAAGACTACCATACAATTATGAGAAAGCGACTCGATCAACTAAGTGAGTATATAAGATCAGTTGTTCCAGATGTTGAGATTCAATCTATGGTAGATACTGGTGTATTATCTGATAGAGCGGTTGCAGAACGAGCTGGTTTAGGATTTGTAGGACGAAATGGATTTGTAATTAATCCAGATTTAGGTACGTGGACTTATTTAGGAGAAATGCTTGTTAGTATTCCATTTGAACCTGATGATCCATTAATTGATAGTTGTGGTGACTGTACTATTTGTGTTGATAGATGTCCCACTGGAGCATTAGTAGGTAATGGTCAATTAAATAGTCAAAAATGTATTAGCTTCTTAACGCAAACAAAAGGGTATTTAGATGATCAATATAGATATAAAATAGGTAATCGTTTATATGGTTGCGATACGTGCCAACAAATATGTCCAAAAAATAAAGGAATCAATACTCAACATGATGATATAGTTTTAGAACCAGAAATATTGAAACCTCGATTAATACCGTTATTACAAATGAGTAATAAAGAATTTAAAGCAACCTATGGACATTTAGCAGGTGCTTGGAGAGGAAAAAAACCAATTCAACGTAATGCTATTTTAGCTTTAGCACATTTTAATGAAGAAAGTGCTATACCTGAGTTAAAAGAAGTAGCATTAAATGATCCAAGACCAATGATAAGAGGAACAGCATTTTGGGCAATTGGACAAATTGATGGTGAAAATGCACGTGAATTTATTCAAACACATTATCATGATGAATTAGAAGAAGTCCAAGTTGAAATGAAGAAAGGCTTGGAAATGAGGAGAGAAAAATAAATGACAAATCACATTGTTTTATTTCAACCTGAAATACCTGCCAATACTGGCAATATTGCTAGAACGTGTGCAGGTACCAATACACATTTACATTTAATTAAACCTTTAGGGTTTAGTACTGACGATAAAATGTTAAAAAGAGCAGGATTAGATTATTGGGAACATGTTAATATTACATACCATGAAAATATAGAATCATTTTTTGATGAAACTGAAGGAGATTATTATTTACTTACTAAATTTGGTAAACAAACATATAGTGATTTTGATTTTTCAGATACAAGTCACGATCATTACTTTATTTTCGGAAGAGAAACAACTGGGTTACCGGATTGGGTTAAAGAAAAATATCAAGAAACAGCATTACGTATACCTATGAGTGATAAAATTAGATCATTAAATCTTTCTAACACGGCAGCATTACTTATTTATGAAGCTTTAAGACAACAATCTTTCCCTGATTTATCTTAAAAAATGATAGATTAAGTTCAAAGTAGATGAAGGATATTATATCAACATGTTATATTTATTGATGAGAAAATAATATTCAATAAACATAGGTTAGTTTAACCTAAATATAATAAGGGTATAAATGAATTAATATTAACCATACTATTCTATGTATAGCAAACTAAGAGGAGTGTATTTTAAAATGGCAATGAACTTTAAAGTATTCGAAGATAAACAAAGAGTAGCTGAATATACAGCAGACATTTTGAGAAAACAGTTTAACAACAATCCTATGACTATCGCTGGTGTTCACTTAACTAAAGACCATGCACCTGTATTAGATGAACTTAAAAAGAACGTTGAGTTACATGCAGTTGATTTTAGTCAAATTAACATTTTAGATTATGATGAAAATAAATCATACTATGAAGCTTTAGGCGTACCTCAAAGCCAAATTTATTCATTATCTTATAATCAAGATGCTAATGAATTTATTTCTGATAAAATTAAAACAAAAGAAAATAAAGGTAAATTAGTGTTACAAGTAGTTTCTATTGATGAGAATGGCAACCTTGATGTAAGCGTAAGACAAGGATTATTAGAAGCGCGTGAAATTTTCTTAGTTGTTACTGGTAGCAATAAACGCGAAGTAGTTGAAAAATTATATAATGAAAATGGTAAGTCTAATTATGAACCAGCAGATTTAAAAGCTCATCGCATGGTTAACGTTATTTTAGATAAAGAAGCAGCGGCTGGATTACCTGAAGATGTTAAAGAATACTTCACTGCTCGCTTTGCTTAATTACTAAGTGAAAAAGAGGTTCTATGTATGACACAAAATAAAGATTCTAAAACTAATTATCATGAAGAAGAAAATGCTATGGTAACTGATTTAGATGATTTAAAAGATTTAGGTAAAGAAATGGAACAAATTTCTGAGGAAAATGATGAAGATAAATTAAACCAATCACATGATTCAGATGTTCGTTCTGATTTAGAAGAATAATCATTAATCAAGCGCTTGTATTAGCATAGTCTACTACAAGCGCTTTTATTAATTGTATGATATTTTTACAATTTGTATTTCAAAAATGCATAAAATATCTACTTATATTATGATATGATATTGAATAGTCATATATATAAGGAGAACGTGTATGTTAGGAAAGTATTGGAAACATTTAATGATAGCTACGGTCATTATAAGTTTAATATCAATTAAAGCATTTCCATTAGCACTTGGCGCATTATATTTACCATTATTATTCAAAATCGTGCAATTGCAATTGAATCTTTCAAATGGCTTAATTGATGATGTCAATGCGCAAACTTTTATTAAGAGTAATCAATCTGGAATCATTATAAGTGTAATTTGTTGTTTAGCTATAACTGGAATTTTATACTACACATTAAATGATTTTTATAATGGTTTAACAGGCTTCTTGAGAATTTTAATTCAAATAAGTCCAGTTACAGTTATTTTAAGTGCGATATTGTATATTTTAACTGCAATTGCTACTGTTCAAGCAACAAAACAAAAATTTCAATAAAAAATAATAGAGTCTAGTTTCAACAGTTAAATAAAATTGTTGAAGCTAGATTTTTTTGTAAAATTTTATTATGTAAACGGTTTAGTTCTAAATTGATAAGGTAATTTAAATAGTGATATACTGGTATCAAACAATATAAATAAGGGGAGAATAAAATGTCAGTACGTATTGAACATGATACATTTGGAGAAATTGAAGTACCTGCAGATAAATATTGGGGTGCGCAAACAGAAAGAAGTAAACGTAATTTCCCAGTAGGTAAAGAAAAAATGCCTATTGAAGTAGTTTATGGTTTTGCACAATTAAAAAGAGGTGCTGCATTAGCTAATAATGAATTAGGTAAACTTAGTGATGCTAAAAAAGACGCAATCGTATATGCATGCGATAAAATTTTAAATGGTGAGTTGGACGAACACTTTCCATTAGTAGTATGGCAAACAGGAAGCGGTACTCAAAGTAATATGAACGTTAACGAAGTCGTAAGTTATGTAGCTAATGAATATTTAAAAGAACATAATAGCGATGAATCAATTCATCCTAATGACGATGTTAATAAATCACAAAGTTCTAATGATACATTTCCAACTGCAATGCATGTCGCTTTGTATCACGAAGTTGAAACTAAATTAGAACCTGCATTAAAAAATTTACGTCAAACATTCAAACAAAAAGAAGATGAATTTGAATCTATCATAAAAATCGGACGTACACATTTACAAGATGCTACACCAATTAAATTAGGCCAAGAAATTAGCGGTTGGAGATACATGTTAGATAAATGTGAAACATTACTAAGTGAATCTAAAAAACATATATTAAACTTAGCTATTGGTGGTACAGCAGTAGGTACAGGAATTAATGCACATCCAGAATTTGGAGATAAAGTTGCTAAATTTATTTCAAAAAATACTGGTTATGAATTCGTATCTTCTGAAAATAAATTCCATGCTTTAACAGCACACGATGAAGTTGTCCAATTACATGGAACACTTAAAGCATTAGCAGCAGATTTAATGAAAATAGCTAATGACGTTAGATGGTTAGCTTCAGGTCCAAGAGCTGGTTTAGCTGAAATTTCTATACCAGAAAACGAACCAGGTTCTTCAATTATGCCGGGTAAAGTTAATCCAACACAATGTGAAATGTTAACTATGGTAGCTGTTCAAGTCATGGGTAATGATACTGCAGTCGGAATTGCAAGTTCTCAAGGTAACTTTGAATTAAATGTATTTAAACCGGTTATTTTACACAATACTTTACAATCAATTTATTTACTTGCAGATGGTATGCAAACATTTAATGATAATTGTGCAGTTGGAATTGAACCTATAGAAGAAAACATCAATAATTATTTAAATCAATCATTAATGTTAGTTACTGCATTAAATCCTCATATCGGTTATGAAAAAGCAGCTCAAATTGCTAAAAAAGCACATAAAGAAGGATTAACGCTTAAAGAATCAGCAATTCAGTCAGGCCATGTAACTGAAGAACAATTTGAAGAATGGATTAAACCAGAAGATATGGTAGATCCACATTAGAGGTATAAAAATTTCAAAAAGCTAGGTTGAATTATATTAATAATCAACCTAGCTTTTATTTATGAGATATCGTCATCTAAACTAACTGAAATGAATTCCTTAGTAAAAGGATGTTGCAGCTCAATTTTGTAGCTGTGTAATTCCAATTGTCTTAAAGTTGAATCACCATATAATGGATCACCAATAACAGGATGTCCAATTTCAGCCAAATGAACACGAATTTGATGAGTTCGACCAGTATCTAATTTAATTTCTAATTCACAAACATTTTCTTTAATCATATTTGATGAAAGTATATGAGTAATAGCACGTTGTCCAGTATTAGAAATACGTTTCTTATTTGGATGGAATTTGTCTTTACCGATTGGTTTATCGATAGTTTGTGGTTTAACTGGTAATAACGCTTTAACATGCGCTTTATAAATTCGTGTGATTTGATTTTCTTCAAGCATTCTATCTAGTATTTTCTTCATTATAGGATTTTTAGCTACAATTAATAAACCAACCGTTTCTTGGTCCAATCTATGAATAGGTTCAACATATTCGCTGTCAATCGTATATATAACATGATTCATTAATGTATTACTTTCTTTTAAGTCATTAGGATGTGTTTTGACACCTTTAGGTTTTAGGACGATTGCAAAATCATCATTTTCATAAAAAACTTGTGCATAACGATAACTAGGTAAATAATTACTTTTCTCATCAGGCGTAGGTATAAATATATGATCACCTGTATGTATTTTATTAGATAATTGGCTAGCTTCGTCATTAATAGTGATTTCTTTAGACATATTTAATAAATGTAAGTCCTTCTTAGGTAACTTCAAATCTTGGAAAATCTCTCTCAATGTATATTGATCATAATTTTCAGGTATTGTAAATTTCATAAAATCCTCCTATAGTTACTATTTATCATATCACAAAATATATGACAGCAATATAAAATTAATTGAAATCAGAGTCCTTTAACTAATTGATAATTTAAAGAATTTGGTGATATGTTTGTTTATATAAACTTAAACGCTATAATAGAATAGATATATAAATTAAAATCGGAGGTAACTATGGAAAAACCAACACGTTTAGCACTCCTTAAAGAAATTGCTGAATTTTTAAATGAAGAAACAGAAGTGTATAGTATGATGCAAGGAGCAATTCAATATTTAATTGAGGGCAGCGATTTTACAACGGGTTGGATTTTCTTTATTGATGAAGCGGGTAATCACGAATTAGTATCGAGCATAAATTTACCTGGAGCATTAACAAATAATCAATGTCATTATATGACAAATGGTTCATGTTGGTGTGTGAGATCATATCATAATGGAAAATTAACAAAAGCATCTAATATTATTAATTGTTCTAGAATTAATTTAGCGAATCGTGCACACCATGAAGAAACAGATGGTATCACACATCATGCGACTGTACCATTAAGATCTGGGGAAGAACAATTTGGTTTATTAAACGTTGCGACACCACATAAAGTTCGTTACAACGAAGAAGATTTAGCATTACTAGAATCTGTTGCTTTTCAAATAGGCTCAGCAATAAAACGGATTATGCTTACTGATAGAGAGAAAGAAAATGCTCGAATAAATGAAAGAAATAGATTAGCTCGAGATTTACATGATTCGGTAAATCAAATGTTATTTTCATTAAAATTAACTGCCCATGCAGCTTATGAGATATCAAATGAAGAAATATCTAAAAAAGCGTTTAAAACGATTGAAGAAACGAGTCAAAATGCCGTAAATGAAATGCGTGCCCTCATATGGCAATTAAAACCGGTCGGATTAGAACAAGGTATGTTACAAGCTTTGAATCAATATAGTAATGTACTACAACTTAATTTAACTGTACATGTGGACGGATTAGTAGATGTATCTAATCTAGTAGAGGAAAATGTATATCGCATGGTACAGGAATGCTTAAATAATGTAAGAAAACATGCTAATACTAAAGATGTCGAATTAATATTAAAACAAACTAAAGAAACGCTTATTGTAATTGTTCAAGATGAAGGCAAAGGCTTTGATAATAATCATCAATCCAAAGACAATTCAAATGGTCTTAAGCATCTTCAACAACGAACTGATTTATTAAAAGGACAATTACAAATAGAATCAAAAATAAATAAAGGTACGCGTATTAAAATTGAAATACCTTTGAACTAAGTTTTTAAGGGAGTATAACTATGCATAAAATTATATTAGTTGATGATCATCATATTGTGAGACAAGGTTTAGAATTTTTATTATCTACTGTAGATGATATTGAAGTAATTCAAGGATTTGCTGAAGGAAAATCATTTATACATTATTTAGAGAAAAATGAATTACCAGATATCGTTTTACTAGATTTAGTAATGCCTGATATGAATGGTATTGAAATTACAGAATATTTAAAGAAACATTATCCCAATATTAAAATTTTAGTGTTAACAAGCTATGTAGATGATGAACACGTGATATCAGCATTAGAAAAAGGTGCGGATGGTTATGAAATGAAGGATGTAGAACCTCAGAAACTTATTGAAACAATTCATAAAGTGCTTGACGGAGAAAAAATCATTCATCTCAATGCTAAACGTGTCATCGATACTATGAGTACAAAACCACATTTTACTAATAAGTTATCTAAGAGGGAAACTGAAGTATTAAAAGAAATGGTCAAAGGAAAAACAAATAAAGAAATCGCGAATACATTGTTTGTATCAGAAAAGACTATAAAAACCCATGTTAGTCACATATTTAGTAAATTACAAGTGAGCGATCGTACACAAGCAGCAATATATGCTATGGAAAATAAATTGATTTAATAAATGTAGTTTTAACCACTAAAAATCAAGCTCAATTTTTAATGTAAAAATAACTTTCTAACTATCAATAATGTTAAAAGTTTAATTATTTTGATAATTTTGCCTTTAATAAAAATACCGATAAAACAAAATTGACTCTTTTATTTTCTTTAAAAATATATTAAGATGTAATTTGTGTTTCAAGAAATGTGTATAATTGCAATTTCTTGTGTCCGGATATAAATTCTTTTCAAGAAAGGTAGATAATAGAATGGATAGACAGAGTTTTACAGATTTAATTCAAACAAAATTTAAAATGGTTCGTATAGAAGCAGGATATACACAAGATACAATGGCTCAAACAATTGGACTATCAAAGAAAACATTAGTTCAAATAGAAAAAGAACGCGTATTACCTAATTGGACAACATGTGTTTCTATTTGTGCTTTGTTTAGAGATTCTGATGTATTGAATAGTACATTTGGTTGTGATCCTTTAGAAATCGTACAAACTATTTCTAGAAACCACTGTGCTTACCCAAATCACTCAACTACTAGTGATATTTATTGGAATACAATCGAAACTAGAAGCGGTTATATTCTACAAAGTAATAAAGTAAGCAATATTTATCGTGTGTTAAATCCTGAAAAACAACCTATTTTTGGTACTTCAAAAATGAGAGAAGCAGAAACTTATTTCAATAGAAATGCTAAAGAAGAGTTAGTTCATATTTAATTTCTGTAAAAGTGACAGTAGAATCTTAAAACGATTTAATCACTTTTAAATAGTTAGAAGATGTTTTAGTTATTCGTTATACATATTAGCCTAGGTCATCGATTATGAAGACTTAGGCTTTTATTTATATAACCTGTAAGTTTTTAATAATTTTAATTATCTCTAATTAAATCAGTAACATGCTATAATGAATCATGATTTTCAAAAAGAAGGGAGTCTTTGTCATGCATGCTTTATTTATCATCTTATTTATGATGGTAGTCGGTGCTATTATTGGTGGTATAACTAATGTGATTGCAATAAAAATGTTGTTTCATCCATTTAATCCATATTATATTTTTAAAATGCGTATTCCATTCACACCTGGTTTAATTCCAAAAAGAAGAGATGAAATTGCTAATAAAATTGGGCAAGTCATAGAAGAACATTTACTCACTGAGGAGCTTATCAGACAAAAGTTGAATGATGGACAAGCTAAAGATGCGATAAATGAAATGATTATGAATCAATTAACTCAATTGAAGTCTGATGATATGACTATTTATAATATTGCTAATAAATTTGATTTTAATATAGATGATGTCATCGATCATCAAATGCCAGCCAAAGTAGAAAAGATACTGAATCAATATTATGAATCCAATCAGCAAAAAGCTATCAAAGATATCGTGCCCCAAGAATTAATTAATCTTGTTGATGAGAGGTTAGATGAAGTAGGGGATTTAATTTGTGACCGTGCACGTGTTTATTTATCATCACCTAAAGGAACTCGTGATATAAATGAAATGTTAGATACTTTCTTTAATGAAAAAGGTAAGATAATAGGCTTATTACAAATGTTCATGACACGAGAAAGTATTGCTGATCGTATTCAACAAGAATTAATTCGTTTGACAAGACATCCAAAAGCTAAAATCATTATTGAGCAAATTATAAAAAATGAAGTTGAAACATTCAAAAATAAACGATTAGGTGAGTTAGTAGCAAATCATCAATTTAAACAAATGGCAACAACAACCTCTACATTAATCATCACACATTTCAATTTGCATGATAAAGCAAGACAACCAATAAATAACTTGGCACCTCAATTCATTAAATATATAGAAAATGAATTGTCAGGTAAACTCACTATGATAATTATCGACCAGTTATCAAGTAACTTATCAACTATCATGCGTAAAATTAATTTAAGACAACTTATAGAAGATCAGATTAATACGTTTGATTTAGACTATATTGAAAAAATTATTATAGATATAGCTAATAAAGAGTTAAAATTAATTATGTCTCTAGGATTCATACTTGGAGGAATAATAGGTATATTCCAAGGAATAGTCGCAATCTTTGTCTAACTAAATAATATGTGTTACATTATTGAAGAGTGTTAAAACACAAATTAACTCAAAGGAGTGCAATTAACAATGGCAGTAAATTTATATGATTATGCAAACCAATTAGAACAAGCATTAAGAGATAGTGATGAATACAAAGCTATCAAAGATGCTTACGCTAAAGTAAAAGATAATGAAGAATCAAAAAAATTATTTGATGAATTCCGTGAAACTCAAATGAGCTTCCAACAAAAACAAATGCAAGGTGAAGAAATTCCTGAGGAAGACTTACAAAAAGCTCAAGAACAAGCTCAAGCAATCGAAAAAGATGAAAACATTTCAGCTTTAATGCAAGCTGAGCAAAAAATGAGCCAAGTATTCCAAGAAATCAATCAAATCATCGTTAAACCATTAGATGAAATTTACGCTGACTAATTAATCGCGTAATGATTTATACTAGCTACAGTACTGAGATAAAGTACTGTAGCTTATTTTTATGTAATTTATTAATAACGTGGTTCTGCATCGACTGTAGCGTTTCACATATGGTAAAATGAGTAGATATAAAGGAAAATTATAAATAGTTATAACTTAATAATTAAAAAGATAATTCGTTTTTATAACTTTAACTACATTTTTTAATTAATGCAGTTATAAAGTGTCTTAAATAAGGAGAATAAAGCTTATGGTCAAATTTATACATTGTGCGGATTTACATTTAGACAGTCCTTTTAAATCTAAAAGCCATTTAAGTCCTAAGATTTTTGAGGATGTACAAAAAAGCGCATATGAAAGTTTCCAACAAATTGTTGACTTAGCACTACAAGAAGAAGTGGACTTTATTATTATTGCTGGAGATTTATTTGATAAAGAAAATCGTACATTACGAGCAGAAGTATTTTTAAAAGAACAATTTGAACGTTTACAAAAAGAACAAATTTTTGTCTATATTTGTCATGGTAATCATGATCCATTATCTACTAAAATTTCATCAAATTGGCCTAAAAATGTTTCGGTATTCTCAAATCAAGTAGAAACATATCAAGCAATTACTAAAGATGGAGAAACAATCTTTATCCATGGTTTTAGTTACCAAAATGAGGCAAGCTATGAAAATAAAATTGATAGTTTCCCATCAAGTCAAGGTCAGCAAGGAATACATATAGGTGTACTTCATGGAACTTATAGTAAATCATCAGTTAAAGATAGATATACTGAATTTAGATTAGAAGATTTAAATAATAAACTATATCACTATTGGGCGTTAGGTCATATTCATGAACGCCAACAGTTAAGTGATATGCCTGTAATTAATTATCCTGGTAATATTCAAGGAAGACATTTTAATGAAAAAGGTGAAAAAGGTTGTCTACTTATACAAGGGGACAATTTAAAACTAAAAACTAAATTTTATCCGACACAATATATCAAATTTGAAGAAGCTACAATTGAAACGACACAAACTACAAAGCAAGGGTTATATGAAGCAATACAATCTTTTAAAGATAAAGTACGCGATGAAGGTAAAGCATTCTATAGATTAAATGTTGTTATCAAGAGTGAAACGATGTTATCCCCTCAAGATGTATTACAAGTTGAAGAAATGATTTCAGACTATGAAGAACATGAAAAAGACTTTGTCTTTATTGAAGATTTGAACATCCAATATGCAACAAATGATGAACCTCCATTAGTCAAAGAGTTTTCAAAAGACCTATTAGATGACAGTTCTGTTTTTGATAAAGCTATGTCTGATTTATATTTAAATCCACGAGCATCTAAATATTTAGATGACTATACTTCATTTGATAAAACTGAATTAGTTAATCATGCTGAAGATTTATTAAAGGCAGACATGAGAGGTGAACATAATGATAATTAAATCACTTGAAATATATGGATATGGACAATTTGTTCAACGTACAATTGAGTTTAATCAGTCATTTACTGAAATTTTTGGTGATAATGAAACTGGGAAATCTACAATTCAAGCATTTATACATTCAATTTTATTTGGTTTTCCTACTAAAAAGTCTAAAGAACCTCGTTTAGAGCCTAGATTAGGTAATCAATATGGCGGTAAACTGAAGCTTCAGTTAGATGATAATAGTATCGTTGAAGTTGAACGTATTAAAGGAAGCGCCCAAGGTGACGTTAAAGTTTATCTAGAAGATGGTACAGTTAGAGATGAAGAATGGCTTCAAAAGAAATTGAATTATATTTCTAAGAAAACGTATCAAGGTATCTTCTCTTTTGACGTTTTAGGCTTACAAGATATTCATCGCAATTTAGATGAAAAACAATTACAAGATTATTTGTTAGAAGCGGGTGCGTTAGGCTCAACTGAATTTACAAGTATGAGAGATACAATCAGCTTAAAAAAAGACGAATTTTATAAAAAATCTGGTAAAAATCCAATTATCAATCAACAAGTCGAACAATTGAAACAATTAGAAGCACAAATACGTGAAGAAGAAGCAAAGTTAGATACTTATCATAGATTAGTAGATGAAAAAGATAAGTCATCTCGAAGACTTGATAATCTAAAACAAAACTTAAATCAACTCTCTAAAATGCATGAAGCTAAGCAGAAAGAAGTAGCTTTACATGATCAAACTCAAGAATGGAAACAACTTGAACAAGCACTTAATATAGAACCATTACATTTTCCTGAAAAAGGTATCGATCGTTATGAAACTGCTAAAGCTCATAAACAATCCTTAGTAAGAGATATTGATTTAAGAGAACAACAATTATCACAAATTGAACAAGAAAATCAATCACTTCAACCGGTAAAACAATCTGATATTGATGCGTTTAATAGTTTATATCAACAAGAAAATGAGATTAAACAAAAAGAGTATGAATTAAGATCTATTGAAAAAGAAATTTCTGATAAACAACGTGATAAAGAAAGTATGCAGTCAAATATTGGGTGGAATGAAACGCATCACCAAGTAGATAGTTCCGAAGCTATGAAGAGTCACATTAGTGACCAAGTGAAGGATAAGCAAGAACAAGTTGCATATATTCAACAATTAGAAAGAAGTCTTGAAGATAATAAAATAGATCAGAGTGCGAATACTAATGAACTTGAACAATTAGAAAGTCAACTTGTTCCCGAAGAAACATTCGAGAAGAAAAAAGAACATAAACAACAAATCGTTGAATTAAACGAAAAAGAAAACTTATATGAAAAATTAAAAGAGACATTTGAACTCGAACAAGAAAGAAAAAATAAACGCCAGAATATATTACGATGGGCTTTTATTTTATTAGCTATTGTAGGTGCAGCGTTAACTGTCTTTGCATTTATTTCTCAAAATATGTTGTTTGGTATTATTTTTGCAATCTTAACAGTAGTATTTATCGTAGGTATTTTCTTAGTGAAATCTAAAGAAGTTGATTATAGCGAAACAATTACTCAAGAAATTGATGATTTAGAAAATCAATTACAAGAATTGGAAAAAGATTATAATTTAGACTTCGATTTAGATGAACAATTTCGTATTCGTGACCATTGGCAACACGCTTTGAAAAATAAAGACGTTTTAGCTGAGAAGTCAAGCTATATAGAAAGTTCATTATCTAAAGCACAACAACGTTTAGAAGAAATCAATAATAGTATTGAAGTAGCTAAACAAGAGTTACATTTATCACCTAAAATATCAGATAATCTTATTGTTGAAAGTATTAGCACAATGAGTCAAATTAAGTCAAATGACCAATATTTAGATGATCTTAATAGCAAACGACATCAACTAGTAAATGATATAGAAGCTTTCTACAATCATGCTGAAGCAGTAACTCAATCTCAATTTACTTATTTCAATAAGATGTCATTCTTCCATGATGTCAAACAATGGTTAAAAAATGCAGAAGAAAATAATGAGAAATGGTATAAAAATAGTGAACAGAGCAAATTACTTAAAAATGAATTAACTCAATTACGTTCACATTTAGATGAAAGTAATAATACGATTAAAGAATTATTTAATCATATAAATGTTTCAAATGAAGAAGCTTTTTATCAACATCATGAAAATTACCAAACTTATACAAATCAAATGACACGTTTTAACGATTTAACTAAATATCTAGAAAATCAAAATTATTCTTATGAATCTAGTTCACAACTAAGTGAAAAAACTAGCGCACAATTAAACGAAGAAAATCAACTTTTAGCGCAACAAGTAGATCAATATAATGAACAATATCTTGATATGCAAGCTGAAGTTAGTGATTTAAATGCGCAAATTAATAATATGGAAACAGATACGACACTAACTAATTTACGTCATGAATATCATAGCTTGAAAAATAGAATGAATGATATTGCTAAAGATTGGGCAAGTTTAAGCTACTTACAAAGTTTAGTAGATGAGCATATTAAACAAATTAAAGATAAACGTTTGCCACAAGTCATCAATGAAGCGATTATTATTTTCAAAAATCTTACTAATCATGCTTATACAAATATTTATTACTCAGAAGAGGCAATTCAAGTGAAACATGAAAATGGCCAAATTTTCCAACCAGTAGAACTAAGTCAATCTACAAAAGAATTATTATATGTTGCACTTAGAATAAGTTTAATCAAAGTTTTAAAACCATATTATCCATTCCCAATTATAGTGGACGATGCATTTGTACATTTTGATAAAGCACGTAAAGAAAGAATGTTGAACTATTTAAGAGAATTATCTCAAGATTATCAAGTCTTATACTTTACATGTACAAATGATAATATCATTCCAAATAAAGAAATGATTACTTTAAATAAATTTGAGAAAGGCGGGAAATAATGAGAAATGTAGAAAAATTAAATCCCGGTGATTCGGTTAATCACTTCTTTTTAATTCATAGAGCAACGCAAGGTGTAACAGCTCAAGGTAAAGATTATATGACACTGTTCTTGCAAGATAAGAGTGGGGACATTGAAGCTAAATTATGGACTGCGACTAAAGAAGACATGCAAACATTAAAACCTGAAGAAATAGTGCATGTTAAAGGTGATGTTATTAATTATCGTGGTCGTAAACAAATGAAAGTAAATCAAATAAGACTAGCCACGCCTGAAGAAAATATGAATACACAAGATTTTGTTGATGGCGCACCAATGACACCAGCAGAAATTCAAGAAGCTCTTTCTCATTATATGCTTGATATTGAGAATGCCAGTTTACAACGCATAACAAGACATTTAATTAAAAAATATCAAGAAAGCTTCTTTACGTATCCGGCAGCAAGTTCCCATCATCATAATTTTGCTAGTGGTTTAAGTTATCATGTCTTAACGATGTTACGTGTTGCTAAATCGATATGCGATATTTATCCATTATTAAATAGAAGTCTTTTATATAGTGCTATTATTTTACATGATTTAGGAAAAGTAAAAGAGCTTAGTGGACCAGTAGCAACTACTTATACTGTAGAAGGAAACTTATTAGGCCATATTTCTATTGCAAGTGATGAAGTAGCTGAAGCAGCTAAAGAGCTTGGTATTGATGGAGAAGAGGTAATGTTGCTTAGACATATGATTCTTGCTCATCATGGTAAATTAGAATTTGGATCACCTAAAATGCCTCATTTGAAAGAGGCTGAGATTTTATTTTTCATAGATAATATTGATGCTAAAATGAATATGTTTGAAAAAGCATTTAAGAAAACTGAAAAAGGTCAATTTACAGAACGAATTTTTGGACTTGAAAATAGACAATTTTACAATCCAACACAATTAGATTAGAAGTTCAGAAAAGGTGATATAGCTCAATGAAGAGCTACATCACCTTTTTAAATTATAAATATTTGTTATTCAAAAGTAATTTAAACTAAACAGACAATCTTTATATTTAAAATGTATTTTTTGATGATATAATAATCATGTCGCCTATCTCTCAGGCGTCACTTCGACGATGAGAGGGGGTGTTCATTCCATGTCTGAAATCTTTGTTCATATTATGACTACTGTTATCAGTGGTTGTATGGTTACGTTGTTTGCACATTGGCTACGGCATCGTAACGATAAGTAAATAGGCGACAATTGTAGTCACACTAAAAAATCCCCTCACTACCGCAAATAGTGAGGGGATTGGTGTTTCCATACTGAAATCTTTGTTGATTACATTATAACATGCGTTTGTACTATTGCAAAATGTTACATTTAAAAAAGATTTTAGTGAAGATATATCTTAAGAGCCAGTCATTCCAGTTGTACCTTGTTGTGAACTAGCGCCACCTTGAGAAGACTGTTGTTGCTGTTGTTTTATTTTGTCTGGATCTAAAATAGTATCATCAACTGCTTTTTTAATATCTCTATCTTTATAGTCTACATTATATTCGTCTAATATATCTTTATAAGCATCAGTTAATAATTTAGGATTTTTTTGAATTTTTTGTTCTAAAATTTTAGATTTAAGGT
Source organism: Staphylococcus sp. 8AQ (assembly GCF_902506595.1). Taxonomy (NCBI): domain Bacteria; kingdom Bacillati; phylum Bacillota; class Bacilli; order Caryophanales; family Staphylococcaceae; genus Staphylococcus; species Staphylococcus sp. 8AQ. Next base: position 1,324,716 of record NZ_LR733871.1, on the reverse strand, counting down.
TAGATTTTTCAGAGTTAAAGTCTGTTTCTTTATCTGCTTTAATAATATGATAACCGTAGTCTGTTTTAACTACTTTAGATACTTCGCCTTCTTTAAGTTTGAATAGTGCTTTATCGAAGCTATCCATCATTTGGCCCTTAGTTACATAACCAAGAGAACCATCTTTTTTGGCACTTGATTTATCCATAGATTCTTTTTTAGCGATTTCTCCAAATTTACTTGGATCTTTAGATACTTCTTTTTGAATTTCTTCAGCTTTTTGTTTTGCTTTTTTATCTGATAAACCTTCTTTGTCACTATCTTTAGATTTTACTTTGATCAAGATATGAGAGGCTTTTTTAGTATTATCTTTGATTTCTTTATCTGACACTTTAACTTTATCGTTCAATAGTTCTTTTTGATAAGCTGATAAACGTTTTTGTTCTTTATAATCATCCATAGACATTCCTTGTTGTTTTAAGACACTTTCAAATTGATCTTTACCGCCATATTGTTTTTCTTCTTTTTTAATATCTTTTTCGATATCTTTAGTATCCACTTTGTCTTTATATTTATCTGCAAGAATTTTATCTAATACAATACTAAAGGATTTACTAGCGATTTGGTCTTTACCAATTTTCTTCATCACATCTTCTACTTTAACATCGCCAGCTTTTGATGAAATAAGAGTATTTTCTTTAGAATCAGTTGCATCAGATCCACATGCGCCTAATAAAAGGGCACTTGCAGTTACAGGTATCATAATTTTATTAAATGCTTTCATAAGTTGTTAACTCCTTTATGTATATAATCAAGTAAAATATAACATATAAAATGAGGCGTACCAATTCATAACCCTCTCTTTAGGACTATAGTACTAGTTTTATTAAAAAACATATGAATAATTTTGTTATATAAAATAAAAATTGGACCATATGAGAGGGTCCAATTTTAATATAAAGATCATTATACTGTTGTAACAAATTTCTCTTTCTTTAATATGTGGATACCAGATCGGTGTTCCTCAATATAATTTCCATAATTAGAGAAAATAAGTATCTTTAAATACATTAAATCTAAAATAGAAAAACCAAAGTTAAGTGCCAATAAAAACATAAAATAATGTCCATATTGCGGGAACTTCACACACAAAGCGATGAACAACATTGATATTAAAATGAAAGGTAAAATCAAATTAATACAAAAATAAATTTTATGAATAGGTGTATTAACGTAAGTATTAAAATATGGAATCCATTTTCTTCGCGTTAATTTATGTACTCTAAAAGATTTATAATAAGGAATAAAAAATAACAGATGTACACTTTTATGTAGTGGATACATAAAGAATGTAATTGCTAAAACAATAAGAAAATGTTTGTCAGATAATGGTGTATCACTAAAGAAATACATGATTTCATAACTAACTAAAAACATTATAATAGTACCAACAATACTCATGAAGGCAATTCTAGGTATGCCAAAACGTTCATGAATATCAATTTGTCTTGTACATAAAAACATGAGTCATGCCTCACTTCTTAATCAATATATGATTCGTATTATCTATTGAAATTTGTATGAAGTCAATATCTATTTGCAGATTAGATTAAATGAACATTCTTAATTTAATACTTATGTTCCAAAGTTATTAATAAAATAAAAACCCCTATCCAAATAATTATTCTTGAATAGGGGGAAACATTATAGTACAAAAAATTATTTCTCTTTAGAAAATGTATTACTAATTTCTTCGCCACGATTTTGTAAATTTTCAATATGAGATTGTAATTTTTCGATATTAGGGTTGATATCAGATTTGAAGTTACCAATTAAAGTTTTGATTTCGTCACCAATTGAACTACCAAATTCAGTACCTTCATTTTTAATTTGTGAACTATAATTTAAAATATCGTTAAATGATTGTTTCATAGTTTCAAGTTCACGTTGTAACTCAGATTGAGCGCCAGTAGGTTGGCTACCATCAATAGTATTGTTCTTAACGCTTTGGTCATCACGATTTCTTAAAGATACTGCGAAACCTGCGGCAACACCTACGCCAATACCAAATAATACGCGTGTTACTTTCATTATAATTCTCCTCACTTTTATATCTCGGATAATAGTATTATTCATCTTATACCCATTTTAATACAGATTATGCATGATTATTCGAAATGGGCTTGAATTTGAGCAGCAATTTCTTTTTTAGCATCATCATTTAATTCATCTTCGTGTGTTTCCCATTTATAACCGAAACCATCAATATCATTTTCATATCTTGGAATTAAGTGAAAATGTAAGTGGAATACAGATTGATCAGCAAACTCACCATTATTTTGAATAATATTAAGACCATCAGGATTAAATGCTTTTTTAATTGCATTCGCTACTTTAGGTAGCGCAACGCCGATATGTTTCATTGTTTCTTCATCTGTTTCAAAAATATTTGCAGAAGCTTTTTTAGGAATTAATAATGTGTGTCCTTTTGTAACTTGAGAAATATCTAAAAATGCATAGACATAGTCATTTTCATATATTTTAAAGCTTGGTATTTCACCAGTAATAATTTTACTGAAAATTGTTTCAGACATTTTGATAACACTCCTCTTCGTTTCATCTTAAAATACATTATAGCATTACTTAGGAAAAAACGTCATTCTTCATAGCTAATTTTAGGAGTAAAACATAATTTTTGGTACAATAGTTTTCGTGGAGGTGCCTTATGACAGTAAAAGTAGAACATCTAACAGGTGGTTATGGAAAACGACCAGTTATTAAAGATATCAATTTTGAATTAAATAAAGGTGAGATAGTTGGATTGATAGGTTTAAATGGGGCTGGAAAGAGTACTACAATTAAACATATGTTAGGATTATTAACGCCTTCATCAGGGTCACTATCAATTTCAGAAACAAATATAAATGACGATATAGAAGAATATCGTAGAAAACTTTCATATATTCCAGAATCACCAGTAATATATGAAGAATTGACTTTACAAGAACATATAGAAATGACTGCGATGGCTTATGGTCTTACACATGAAGTAGCAATGGAAAGGGCAAAGCCTTTATTAAAAGTATTTAGACTTGAAGATGAATTAAAAGTTTTTCCAAGTCATTTTTCAAAAGGTATGAAACAAAAAGTCATGATTATATGTGCATTTATTGTGAATCCTGAATTATACATTATCGATGAACCATTTCTAGGATTGGATCCATTAGGTATACAATCAATGCTCGATTTAATGGTAGAAAAGAAAAATGAAGGACGTACAGTTCTTATGAGTACACATATTTTAGCTACTGCAGAGCGTTATTGTGATCGATTTATTATCTTAGATAAAGGTGAAGTTGTAGCATTTGGTAATTTAGAAGAGTTAAGAGAACAAACAGGATTGAAAGAACACACACTAGATGATATTTATATTCACGTCACTCAAGGTGGAAATGCCAATGATTAATGAGGCAACTACATTATTCAGGAAACGTCAGAAAGCGATTCGAAAGGAAAAGAATTATTATAATAAATTCATTTTCAATGGTCACTTTACAGTATTTTTATTAATATTATTTGGTGCTTTTATAATGGGGTATGGCGAATGGTTGAAGCATATACCTCAACATATTGATTATGCTATGATTACAAGTATTATTATCGCCTTGTTATCATTATTTCCATTAAGAACATTATTAAAAGAAGCAGACCAAATTTTTCTATTACCATTTGAAAAATATATGAAACGATACATGACATTAAGTATTAATTATAGTTATTTCACTAGAATAATGATGTTATTACTTATTCTTATTGTTCCCTTCCCATTATTCTATCAATTAAGTGAAAGTAATATTCAATATTATATTGCATTTGCGTTAGTTGCCTTATTAACACCATATATAGTATTGCATTTAAGATGGTGTTTATATCAATTAGGTGTATCTACTTGGATAGTTAATGTGAGTTTTTTCATTATTTTAAGCCTTAATTTTTATATAATATTAGGCTTACATTTTTATTTAGGGATATTAATTACGATTGCAATGGCAGTGTTAATTGTTGTACTAAAAGGTAAGGTAGCTAAACAATTATACCCGTGGGAAAGAATGATTGCGATTGAGCAAAGACATCATACGAATTATTATAAATTCGTGAATATGTTTACAGATGTTAAACATTTAAGAGAGACAGCAGTACGTCGTAGTTATTTAGATTTTATTTTACCAGTACCAAAAGGCAAAAAATTTAATGCCAATCAAATGTACTTATATTTATTTATGAGAAGTTTTGTAAGAGGGAGAGATGCTTTTAGCATTATAATAAGATTAATGTTAATCGCAGTTGTATTAATCATATGGCTTTCTCATCCTATTGTAGGTATTTTAATAGGAAGTTTATTTATGTATATCACGCTATTGCAAATGTCACAGTTTTATACGCAACAAGCTTATGGTCTCTGGCCTCAAGTTTGGCCAGCACCAGATACTATTGTAATTAAAGGATACGAAAAATTTCTTTATAGACTTATGATAGTTATAGGTGTGGTATTCACAATAGCATTTTCAATTATGAATCCTACATTATTCTTTTTCTCAATTGTATTTTTCTTAGTAGGCTATTTGACTATTAGAAGTACAATTAAAAAACTAAAATATCAAGAAACGTTATTACGAGATTAAAAAAGTTGTCCTATTTGCGAAATTGAATTACTTCGCTATAGGACAACCTTTTTTATTATTGATGATCTACAGGATATAAGTAACGTTCAAAATAACTTGAATGTTGACCGCTATATCCAAAGAATTGATTTAAAGCAGTTTTAGAAAAGTGCTCTTGGAATAAATCTGATGATTTGAAATCTTCATAAGCACTTCTATTCGCAAAACCAAAATATAATTTATAAGTATTACCTTCTAATGGTCTCAATAATCGATAACTTTTGAAACCGCCAAAGTTATCAAATGGAGCACCAAAATGAAGAAGTTGTTTTTCTAATTGATTTTTATGATCTTCAGATGAAGGTATGAAGAGTGCAGAATAGAAATGTTCTTCATTAAATTCACCCACACTATATAAAACTTCATAAGCACTTGGATGTTTCAGTACAGATTTGCCTTCAGTTTCTTCTAAAATAACTGATGTATCTGAAGCAGAATATTGAAATAGATTATGATCTGGATTATTAATTTGAATTTGATTTAAAAAACCATAAGTACCATACGATGTATATAAATTCATGATCCTTACCTCCCTTATTTTAATTAATTATACGATTATAAATTTTTATTTTCTACCTTCAAAGTCTTAATTTTGAAATAAATGTATAAAAATGAATTGATTTTTTACAAAATAAACTAAAATTAATTGCTATTAATTTATATCATTACTGTTAAATGTTTAATTAAAATACTAATACACTTTAACAAAATGAAAAATTATGAGATAAGCTAGGTAGATACAATTAATTTATAAAACTTTTTACTATGTCTTTTTTATGACATTTAAGCACATTAAAATACGAAAGAACTAAGTATATGCTATTATAGATAAGAATGATTTTAATTTAGGAGGACTATATGGTACATAGTAAGAATGATACTATTTTAAAAATGATTAAAGGTGAAAAGACCTCTCATACACCAGTCTGGTTTATGCGTCAGGCAGGGCGATCTCAACCTGAATATCGTAAATTAAAAGAGAAATATTCACTGTTTGAAATTACTCATCAACCTGAACTATGTGCTTATGTGACACATTTACCAGTTGATAATTACAATACGGATGCAGCAATTTTATATAAAGATATTATGACACCTTTAAAACCTATTGGTGTAGATGTAGAAATCAAATCTGGAATAGGTCCAGTTATTCAAAATCCAATCAAAACAGTCCAAGACGTGGAAAAGTTATCACAGATAGATCCGAAAAGAGATGTGCCATATGTTTTAGATACAATCAAACTGTTAACTGAAGAAAAATTAAATGTACCTTTAATTGGATTTACTGGCGCACCATTTACACTAGCCTCATATATGATAGAAGGTGGCCCTTCTAAAAACTATAATCAAACAAAAGCTATGATGTACAGTGATGAAGCGACTTGGTTTGCTTTAATGGATCATTTAGTAGCGGTTTCGATAGATTATGCTAATGCACAAGTAGAAGCTGGTGCTGAATTAATTCAAATTTTTGATTCATGGGTCGGCGCATTAAATGTTCAAGACTATAGAAAATATATTAAACCAGGTATGGACAAGTTAGTTAAAGGCATTAAATTAAAACATGATGTTCCAGTTATTTTGTTCGGAGTGGGTGCTAGTCATTTAATCAATGAATGGAATGATTTACCTATAGATGTATTGGGACTTGATTGGAGAACATCAATACAACAAGCACAACAGCTTGGTGTAACTAAGACGCTACAAGGTAATTTAGATCCTTCATTATTATTAGCACCATGGGATGTAATAGAAGAAAGATTAAAAGATATCTTAGATCAAGGCATGGAAAGAGGACAACATATTTTCAACCTTGGACATGGTGTGTTCCCAGAAGTTCAACCAGAAACTTTACGTAAAGTAAGCCAATTCGTTCACGACTATACACATCAGTAATTTAGCATTATGAATTTCAATAGATTAAGTAATAGCAATAGACTAAAGGGTGGTTTTATAAATGAGTAAAACAATAGGTTTATTAGTAATGGCATATGGTACACCTTATAAAGAAAGTGACATTGAGCCGTATTATACTGACATTAGACATGGTAAAAAACCAACAGATGACGAGCTACAAGATTTAAAAGATCGTTATGAATTTATTGGGGGATTATCTCCATTAGCTGGAACAACAGACAGACAAGCAGAAGCATTAAGAGATGCATTAAATGAATCTTATGAAGATGTAGAGTTTAAATTATATTTAGGGCTAAAACATATTTCACCGTATATAGAAGAAGCGGTTGAATCTATGCATAAAGATGGAATTACTGAAGCGGTCACTGTTGTATTAGCACCACATTATTCAAGTTTTTCAGTAGGATCTTATGATGAACGTGCAGAAGAAGAAGCTGAAAAATATGGTATTCAATTACATCATGTAAAACATTATTACCATCAACCTAAATTCTTAGAGTTTTGGACTAATCAAATCAATCACACATTAGAACAAATTCCTACAGAAGAACATGATGACACTGTATTAGTAGTATCAGCTCATAGCTTACCAAAAGGTTTAATTGAGAAAAATAATGACCCTTATCCAAATGAGTTACATGATACTGCAGTACAATTAAAAGAGCAATCAAATATTATCCACGTAGCAGAAGGTTGGCAATCAGAAGGTAATACAGGTACACCTTGGTTAGGACCTGATGTTCAAGATTTAACAAGAGATTTATTTAATGAACATGGATATAAACATTTTATTTATACGCCAGTAGGATTTGTATGCGAACACCTTGAAGTGTTATATGACAATGACCATGAATGTAAAGTAGTGTGCGATGACATAGGTGCAAACTACTATCGTCCAGAGATGCCTAATACGCATCCATTATTTATTGGTGCGATTGTAGACGAAATTAAAACAGTATTTTAATAGAAGGAAGCGTGAATGATTTTGAGTAAGAATGTAGCAATCATCGGAGCAGGTATAACCGGTTTAACAAGTGCTTACTATATGAAAAAACAAAATCCTAACTTAAATGTTACTATCTATGAGGCAAATAATCGTCCAGGTGGTAAAATTCAAACGTATCGTAAAGATGGTTATACTATTGAATTAGGACCCGAATCATACTTAGGTAGAAAAACTATTATGACTGATATAGCTAAGGAGATTGGATTAGGCGATGATTTGATTACGAATACTACAGGTCAATCATACATTTATGCTAAAAATAAATTATATCCTATCCCAGGTGGTTCTATTATGGGAATACCTACGGATATAGAACCTTTTATAAAAACAAAATTGATTTCTCCATTAGGTAAGTTACGAGCAGGTCTAGATCTATTTAAAAAGCCTATAGAGATTGAAGATGACATTTCAGTAGGTGACTTTTTTAGACAGCGTTTAGGTGATGAAGTACTTGAAAATTTAATTGAGCCACTAATGGGTGGCATTTATGGTACAAATATTGATGATTTAAGTTTGATGAGTACTTTCCCTAATTTTAAAGAAAAAGAAGAAGCTTTTGGTAGTTTAATCAAAGGCATGAAAGATGAGAAGGAACAACGTATTAAACAACGCCAACTATATCCAGGTGCCCCTAAAGGTCAATTTAAGCAATTTAGACACGGACTTAGTTCGTTCATAGAGGCTTTAGTTGAAGCTGTAACAAAACAAGGTGTCAATATTGAATATAATACAGAGGTTGAAGATATTATTATATCTCAAACTGACTATCAAGTAATTGTCGATGGCAAAAAAGAATTTTATGATGGGGTATTAGTAACAACACCACAACAAGTCTTTATGGACTGGTTTAACCATGATCCAGCATTTGATTATTTCAATACAATGGATTCAACGACAGTAGCAACAGTGGTACTTGCATTTGATGAAAAGGATATTGAAAATACTTATGATGGAACAGGTTTCGTTATTGCTAGAACAAGTAATACAAGCATAACAGCATGTACATGGACTTCAAAAAAATGGCCATTTACAACTCCAGAAGGAAAAGTGTTAATCCGAGCTTATGTTGGTAAACCAGGAGATACAGTTGTTGATGATCATACAGATGAAGAAATTGTATCTATTGTACGTCAAGATTTACAACAGATGATGACGTTCAAAGGTGACCCAGAATTTACCATTGTTAATCGTTTGCCTAAGAGTATGCCTCAATACCATGTAGGTCATATTAAGCAAATTAGAGAAATACAACAGCATATTAAACGAACTTATCCACGTTTAAAAATTACTGGTGCACCATTTGAAGCAGTTGGACTACCAGATTGTATTCAACAAGGACATAAAGCAGTTGATGAAATGCTAGAAGAATTAAAGTTGATCAATTAACAAATCAATTAAGCACTTTGAAGGGATAAATATATCTTTTTAAAGTGCTTTTATTATAAAATAAAGTAAAATGAGTCATGATTATTTTTTAAATTATATAATGTGAGGTTTGATAATAATGACAGACGTAATAATAGTTCATTCAAGTGTAGGCAATGCACATAATCATTGGTATGAATGGTTAGGACATAATTTAACATTAGAAGGTTATGAGGTTACATTATTTAATTTAGAAGCAGATACACCTGCTAATCTAGATATGTGGGTAACACAAATGCAACAGCAAATAAATGTTAGGAAAAAAGATACATATTTTGTGACACATGGATTTGGAACAATCACAAGTTTAAAATTTATTGAAAGTTTAAATCAAAATATTGAAGGTTTATTCAGTATTGCTGGATTTAGAGACGATGCACAAGATATTGATGAAAATATAGATTTACAAGATGTAACCATAGATTATGATACTGTCAAAAATAAAGTAGACTACTTTTATGGACTTTGTTCAAAGAGTGACAAGCATGTTTCATATAAAGAAACAAAAAGACTTATGGATACACTAGAAGGTCATATTCGTGTTGTTGAAGAAGGCGGTCATTTCATGGAAGAAGATGGTTTTACAACATTTACCGCTTTACAAGATCGTATGCAAGGACTAATGACACAATAATTTGATATGAGTAGGGGAGGGGAGGTATTTATAAAGTTTAATCAGATATAAACAATAAGTGTTTTGTTATCGGTGTTAATATAGTGCTAAAAGATAACTAAACATGTATATTAAACCAATGTTAGTAGGATTTATTTGAAGGAATGTTCCAGTAGATACGTCGCAAAATCAATAAGCTTTATTAAGAAATGTTTCTTTTTAAGATTTATAACATGTGTAAAAAGTTTAATTTGATGATGTTGGCAAGTGATTTTGTGACCATTTGCACACTTTTGTTATAAAATGATTTAACTAGTTAATTATTACACATTTTAATTGTAAATAATTATTGACTATTAGTTTTAAAATTAATATACTAATAAAGTGTTAAGCGAGAGCGATTTAAAGCTAATTTGATGTATCAAACATTTTGAAATTTAAGAGATTGTAAATTTAAATTAAAAAATGTATTGACTTTGTTAAGTTAATAATGGTACAATAATCAAGTAGTCAAAAATAATATTATCGCGGGATGGAGCAGTTCGGTAGCTCGTCGGGCTCATAACCCGAAGGCCGGTGGTTCAAATCCGCCTCCCGCAATACATAGTTTTAATAGGTCTCGTAGTGTAGCGGTTAACACGCCTGCCTGTCACGCAGGAGATCGCGGGTTCGATTCCCGTCGAGACCGCCATCATTATTATTGTGGTTCAGTAGCTCAGTTGGTAGAGCAATGGATTGAAGCTCCATGTGTCGGCAGTTCGACTCTGTCCTGAACCATTCGTCATTTTTGGCGGTTGTGGCGAAGTGGTTAACGCATCGGATTGTGGTTCCGACATTCGAGGGTTCGATTCCCTTCAACCGCCCCATAATCGTATTACATTTCACATTTTATATGCGGGTGTAGTTTAATGGCAAAACCTCAGCCTTCCAAGCTGATGTTGTGGGTTCGATTCCCATCACCCGCTCCATTATTATTCCACAGTAGCTCAGTGGTAGAGCTATCGGCTGTTAACCGATCGGTCGTAGGTTCGAGTCCTACCTGTGGAGCCATGGCTCCTTGGTCAAGCGGTTAAGACACCGCCCTTTCACGGCGGTAACACGGGTTCGAGTCCCGTAGGAGTCATACAAACAGAAGTGAAATATCGCTTCTGTTTTTTTATTTATCATATTATATATTATGGAGAGTTGTCCGAGTTGGCCGAAGGAGCACGCCTGGAAAGTGTGTAGGCGCCACAAGCGTCTCGAGGGTTCGAATCCCTCACTCTCCGTACATACTTTAAAATCAGTGAAAATCTGATAAGCTTGAAATAGGGGAACGTTGTTAAATCAACGTTCTTTTTTATTTTGAGGAAATCTATAACTTTATGTTGTGAGATTTTTAGCAAATAAGTGTATAAATCGAATTAAAATAACATGTTTTTTATTGTTGTAACTTTAGTTTATTTACTGTTTTTTAATTAGGCCTCATCTATTAAATAGATTGTTATAGTCATAATAAATTCTACAGCTAGAGGACTCGTCGAATTTAAAATTACTTAATATGAAATAAAATTTTATATAATTTACTATTTTGTATTTTAGTGCTAGTTCTTGTGAATAATTTATTGTTTTCTTTGTATTCATAAATTGCCAAAACTTAATTTCTAAATCAGTAGGCTTTTCTTCTTTAATTACTTTATTTCTTAATACTATTCTTTTAGGAATGTTACTTAAGTAATATTCACCAGATTTTGACTTTGTTTTTATATTAAAGGATACATAAATCGATAGTAGAATAGATCTACCAAAATAACAATCTCTATCGCCTTGTGAATATGTTTCTTCAATTAAATATGTGTGTTTAGTTGTTGTTATTTTTTTAATCATATATTTTCTCGCTTTCTAATAAATTTAATAGCTCATTTTCAGAAAGTAATTTAATATTGTATCCTTCACATATCAGTTTTCGTGCTTTTCTTTGCTTACTAACTAATCCATCAGTTCCTTTAAATCTTTCTTCTTGAATTCCTTCAATTAAAATATCTGTCTTTTTAGATACATCACTACGTATTATTGCTCCGTTTTCTCTAGCTTTGATCATTAAATTGCTTTTACCAGACTTGAATTCTCCAGTGAATACAATATTTTTATCTAGTAAATGAATGTTATTAGGATGTAAAATTTTATACTGATTTATAACTGATAGAGTAGGCCTTTTATATTTTCTAAATGATGGCAAAGCATATTGAATATTAGTGAATTCACTATACTTTATATATGAATGATCCATATTTTGTATAAGTTCTAACATACTTTTATAATTATTTGTTTCCGATACTATTAGTAAAATAGCAGTTAATGCCTTTACATCATATTGAGCTGAATGCAAGTTATCTGTTGATATATTGAATGTTTTACACAAACTACTCATACTGAAAGATTTAAGGTTAAGATATTTTCTAAATATTGCAATACTATCTATGTATATGAATTTGATCATAGGGAATTTATTATGTTCTATAGTTGATAATAAAACTGATACATCAAAGTGTGCATTATGAGCTATTACATAGCTACTATTTTCTATATAATGTTTAATTTGATCGTAAACGTCTTCAAATTTTGGCGCTGCTTCTATTACTTTCTTAGGTATTTTATGAATAAGTGCAATTTCATTATCATAGTAATTATTTTTAGGATTTATATATGTACTATATGTATCAATAATTTTTAATCCTTTCACTAAATTAATAGCAATTTCACAAGGACTATTTGTTTCATTATTCATAATTTCAAAATCAATTATAGCTACATCATATTTCTTCATTAATTTCCTCCAGTTATAATTATAAATTTAAGCGTACATACCTGAAGTTACAAACATAATTATTTCTTTTTTAACATACTTAAATAAGTAATTATTTAAGTATTAATCACTGTTAAATTGAGTTTTCAATATATGGTCTTGTTTTTGTGTGAATTTTTATATAAACATAAACATACTTATGTTATATATTCTTAAGCAAAGATATCTCTGTTATTTTTATAAAAATTGTATATCTATATTATATTATTATATACTAAAATAATATAATGGTGTAGAATGATTATAACTTTAGTAAATAAAAAGTAAAATCATCACAATCGAAAGTCGATATTTTTAAATTTAAGAAGAAAAATAGATTAAATGTGAACTGATTATTCGTAAATAGAGATAATTTAGATATCATTGAGGATTTAAAATAAATGAAAGTGGAAGTAAAGATCCGTATTAAATGAAAGGTATATAAGTAGTAAACCTTGATCTTATACTATATCTGAAAATTTCTATAAATTATAATAAAAATTGTTCTATAAGAGGTGAAAGTCATGAGCAGAGAATTGAGAAAAAAGTTAACATTCTATATTAATATAGCAACTTTGATTTTACTTATCATTAATATGATTAAAACAAAATAAAAATGTTATAATATATCTTGGACAAGTTAAGTTGATGGTGGCTATCTGAGTATAAGAGGGTGGTGCCTATGATGGCATTACTTAAATCTTTAGAAAGGGACGCCTATTGTGATTTCTATTGTAGACGCATTAAGCCTTATGATAGGTTTCGGTACATTTATCGTTACACACATTGAGGTAATGGTTACAATAATTAAAATAAATCATAAAAAATAACCATCATTTATAACTTTGACTGAGTTAGATGGTTATTTTTATAGCTAATATAATTTGAGTCACCGTCTTTTTAACGGGTTCAATGGCGACATGTTATAGCATGTCGTCTTTTTGATTTTTATAATTTTATATTAGCATAACAGTATTAAAATTTTCTATTGTAGAAAGAATTACAACATATTAAATCTGCTTCTATAAGTGTAAGTTCTAAATAAAAAGTTAAAGTAATCAGGTGTTAGTTGAGTCTATTGAAAATTGACTCAATTTATAAAGAAAGGGTAAAGTTTTCAATTGATTTAGTTTTTTATAAAGAAAATCCTAGAATCATACCCAAAGGTAAATTCTAGGATTAATTTATATAGGTCTTACATTGTTATGTCCTTAGATGAATAAATGTAGTTTATTTATTTTCAAATAAACCTTTGAAAAATTCTACTGCTTTTTTGATGATAGCTGTGATATTTTCCATTACTATTCACCTCCTATGTAAGCTACTTTTAATATAAATCATTTTTAATTATCATAGATTATTTATTCTTATTTTATAAATTTATTTTCATAAACGTAACATTTCTCTGCGAAATTAGACAGTTATGAATTCAAATGTGTTAACAAAGAGTGATATATCTTATTATTAAATTCAAATTTCTAAATTCAAGCTTTAATCACTGATAGAATGCGTTAAAATCGTTATAATTATCTTTGTAATGATAATTGGAGGAATGACTTGTGAACTTCTGGTTAAAAGATCAATCAGTAAAAAATAAAGATAAAATAGCTGTTACAGATGGCGCACATCAAATGACATTTAAGGAATTATATGATGATGCATTTCATTTAGCACAGCAACTACAAAACCTTAATCAAACGAGAATAGGGTTACATATAAATAATCGTATTGAATCTTTAGTATTGATACATGCATGTTGGATCGCCAATATCGAAATTGCTATGATAAATACACGATTAACAAAGAATGAAATTATTGCTCAAATGAATTCTATACAAGTGAGCACAATAGTAACGACAACTACACTCGAAATGGATCAATTTGATATATATACGCTTGAGGATATTCAAAATTTATCTCCTCAAAATATAAATTCTAATGTATTTCAATTAGAAAACATTGCTTCTATCATGTTTACATCTGGCACTACTGGTCCTCAAAAAGCTGTCCCTCAAACTTTTGAAAATCATCTCGCAAGTGCAATAGGTTGTAAGGAAAGTTTAGGTTATAATCAGCAGACGATTTGGTTATCTGTATTACCGATATATCATATATCAGGTCTGAGTGTCATTTTAAGAAGTGTTATAGAAGGATTTACAGTACGTATTTTAGAAAAGTATAATACTGATACAATGCTTCAAATTATTCAAAATGAAAATATTACGCATGTTTCTCTTGTACCACAAACTTTAAAATGGTTAATGGATGCTGGATTACAGAGTCCATATCAATTAGAAAAAATCTTATTGGGTGGTGCAAAGCTATCAGCAAATTTAATTCAACAAGCTTTAAACTACAAACTACCTATTTATAATTCATTTGGTATGACTGAAACGTGTTCACAATTTTTAACAGCAACGCCAGATATGTTAGCACAACGTTATGATACTGTAGGGGTGCCTAGTGATAAAGTAGAAGTGAAAATTAAGCAACCTAATCAAAATGGACATGGTGAATTATTAATTAAAGGAAACAACGTAATGAATGGCTATTTATATCCTGTTAATTTAACAGATACATTTGAAGATGGCTTTTTCAAAACAGGGGATATAGCTGAAATAGATGAAGATGGTTTTGTTATGATTTATGATCGACGTAAGGATTTAATTATCAGTGGTGGCGAAAATATATATCCTTATCAAATTGAATCTATAGCTAAATATTATCCAAACATTGAAGATGCTGTTTGTATTGGTCAATCAGATGATACGTGGGGACAAGTACCTATATTATATTATATTGCCGATACAAAAATTAATGAAATCGAATTAAGACAATATATGTTGGATCATTTAGCAAAGTACAAAGTACCAAAGTCTTTTTATCAAGTTGAAGAATTGCCATATACTTCTACAGGTAAACTCCAAAGAAATAAAATGATACAAAAGGAAGAAAAAAATGATTATTAATCAATTAAATTTTTACTTATATAATCAGCCTTTTAAATCACCAATTGTAACGCCTAAAGTAAAATTAGAAACAAGAAAAACATTAGTCATTGAATTCATTGATAATCACGGGGATGCATATTTTGGAGAATGTAATGCATTTCAAACTCAATGGTATGATAATGAAACTATTGATTCCGTAAAAGAAAACATTAAACAATGGTATGATCGTATAAAGAATAAAGAAATGTCAACTTTTAAAGAATGGCAATCATCACTCGAGCTTTTAAATGATTATCCAGCAGCAAGATGTACAATTATGATGGCTATCTATCAAAAATATTATAAACTTGAATCATTTAAAGTTCCGTATGGTGCAACTGTAAACGGTATGACTGAAATACAATTAAATCGTTTGGCTCAAACACAACCTAAGCGAATTAAATTAAAGTATTCAAATCAATTAATTTCAGACATCGATAATTTACAATCACTTAGTTTTAGTTTTGATTTGGCTATAGATGCCAATGAATCCCTTAATCTGACACAATATCAATCTATTATAGAAAATATAGACCATGATATTCTTTATATTGAAGAACCATTTCAATCATTAGATGATATCAAACGCATTAATGGAAAACCTTATCCACCTATTGCTCTTGATGAAAAGGCCACTTCCACTCAAGAAATCAAAAATATTATATCTGAATATCCAATAGAGGTAGTTATATTGAAACCATTTAGACTTGGTGGTATTGATCGAGTATTAGATGCAATACAAACCCTTCATAAAGAAGGGGTGAAAGTTGTGATTGGTGGTATGTATGAATATGGGTTAAGCCGATATTTTACTGCAATGTTAGCTCAACATGGGGATTATCCTGGAGATGTGACACCAATGGGTTATTATTTTGAAAATGATTTTGTAGAAAATGAAGGTATATTAAAAGAGGGAATGATAGAATTCAATCCCCCTGTAGTTAATCGTACAAAATTAGAATGTATTAATGATGATTGTGTTTAGCATGATGTGATTTCGATTTGTTTTTTGCAAGTGGCACTGGATCGTATCCACCTTTGTGTAAAGGATGACATTTTAATATTCGACGTATGCCTAAGTATAATCCTTTGAATGCACCATGATATTGTATCGCTTCTCGTGTATATTCTGAACATGTTGGATAGAATCGACACGTTGGTGGCGTTAATGGCGAGATAAAACGTTGATAAAAATGTATTAAGGCAAGAAATAATTTTTTCATAATAATGCCTCCGAGCAAATTTTAGAATATAGGTATTTTAACATATTATAAAGGGATGTGATGTACATGAAGTTTTTAGATAAAGACCAAAGAGAGGTACACCTAACATATAAAACAAATAAAGATGTTCCTACGGGTAATCATGTACTTGCTATTCCAGTATATCAACATCAATTATTGTTTACTTGTCATAAAATTAGAGGTATTGAATTTCCTGGTGGCAAAAGAGAACTCAATGAAACTAGTATTGATGCTATACGGAGAGAATTGTATGAAGAAACTGGTGCTCATGCTATCGATATTAAATATATAGCACAATATAAAGTTGAAACAAATAGTAATATAGATTTTGTGAAAGATGTATATTTTATACAAGTTGATACGCTAAAAGAACAATCTGACTATCTAGAAACAGATGGTCCATGTTTATTTCAATCAGTTGAATCAATTCCCGATAATAAAAAAAGCTTTTTACTTAAAGATGATGCTATCTTGCATTGTTATGAAAGGGTGAAGACACTTGGATTTTATTAAAGTTAAAAAAATGCCAATAGAGATGAGGACACATCATTTTGATGAAATAACCTATCAAGTTGATCATCTTAATGTCAAAGCTTTAATGATGACACCTTATAAAAAAGTAAAACGCATTGTTATCTATTTGCGAGGTGGTAAAGGACAAGTAGGGCGTGTCAGAGCTGCAAGGCTAATGCAGTTTGCTAATGATGAAACTCTAGTTGTAGGTCCATATTATAGAGGTAACAATGGTAGTGAAGGCAAAGATGAATTTTATCGTGGAGATTTAAATGATGTCACTGAGCTCATTCGTTTACTGTATTCAAAGCATCCACAAGCCTTTATTCATATGATTGGTTTTTCACGTGGTGGTTTACAAGGATTATTAACTTTTCAAGACTTACCTGTAAATAGTTATATTATATGGGGTGGGGTATCTGATATTTATTTAATGTATGAGGAACGTGTTGATTTAAGAGGGATGTTAAGACGAATGGTTGGACATCCTATTAAAGATGCTCAAAATTATACTGATAGAGAGGCAATACATAATATTACGCCACAAAGTCCGCCAATACTTATTGTTCATGGTGGAAATGATAAGCAAGTTGGTATACATCAAGCTTATTATTTAGAACGACGCTTAAATGAGATTGGAGCAAACTTTGATACTTTTTATCAAATGAAAGAAGGACATGTACCACGCCCATTTGCTTTGAAAGAAACACTTGAATATATTCATCAATGGATGAATCAAATTGAAAATGATAAAGATAACGAAAGCGCAACAGAATGAATTTTCTGTCGCGCTTTTTACCATTATTTATTAAATGCACCTTTATCTGAAATATGTTCTACTTCAGAGCCGAATTTTTTGAAGTTTTCTTCAAAACGTTGAATTAAGTCATTAGCTTGTGCTTTATATTTTTCAGGGTCACTCCATGCATTAATTGGATTTAAGATAGTTTTAGGAACATCTTCTACTTCCACTGGAATATTTAATCCAAATGAAGCATCTTTAGTATATTCTGCATTTTTTAATTTACCTGAAATAGCTTGGTTAACCATTTGACGTGTATAATGTAAACTTATTCTTCTACCAACGCCATATTTACCACCTGTCCATCCTGTGTTAACAAGGTAAACATCAACTTCATGCTTATCAATTAATTCACCTAATAAATCAGCATAAACTGTAGGATGTAATGGTAAGAATGGTGCACCAAAGCAAGTAGAGAATGATGGTTCAGGTTCAGTAACGCCACGTTCTGTACCAGCTAATTTAGATGTGAATCCACTTAAGAAGTGATACATTGCTTGGTCTTTAGTTAATTTTGAAATTGGAGGAATGACACCAAAAGCATCCGCTGTTAAAAAGATAATTGTATTAGGATGAGCTGCTTTGGAAGGTAATACAATATTATCTATATGGTGAATAGGGTATGCCGCTCTTGTGTTTTCAGTGAATTTATTATCATCAAAATCAACCGTGCCATCATTTTTGACAACAGTATTTTCTAAAATGGTACCATATTTAATTGCATCGAAAATTTGTGGTTCTTTTTCTTTTGAAAGGTTGATTGCTTTAGCGTAGCAACCTCCTTCGATATTGAACACACCATTTTTATTCCAGCCGTGTTCGTCATCTCCAATTAATTTTCTATCAGGATCAGCTGATAATGTTGTTTTACCAGTACCTGATAAACCAAAGAATAATGCTACGTCACCTTTATTACCAACATTTGCTGAGCAATGCATACTCATAATATCTTGCATTGGTAATAAATAGTTCATAACTGAGAATATACCTTTTTTCATTTCGCCAGCATATTCAGTACCACCAATTAAAATGACTTTATGTTTGAATGAAACGATAACAAAAGTTTCTGTTTTTGTACCATCGACTTCTGGGTCAGCTTTAAAATGAGGTGCTGATACAATGGTAAAGTCTGATTTGATAGATTTAGCTTCTTCTTTTGATTCAGGACGTATAAACATATTATGTGCAAAAAGATTATGCCAAGCTAATTCATTAATTACAGTTAGTTTTAAGCGTGAATCTTTGTCACTTCCAGCGTAACCATTAAATACGTATAGTTCATCTTTCTTACCTAAATAATTTAATACTTTGTTATAAAGTTTTAAAAATGTTTCTTCATCTATCGGCTGATTAACGTCTCCCCAATCAACATTATCTCTATATGAAGGTTCTGTAACGATAAACTTATCTTTAGGTGAACGCCCAGTGTATTTACCGGTACTTGCATTAATAGCGCCCAACTCAGTAAGTTCACCTTCATTATTATCTAAGATTTTATTGTAAAGTTGAGTTGTAGATAATTGAAACTGTGTAGATGGTTTTTCTAATAATTGTTTGATTTTAATAGTTTCAGAGTATGTATCGATCGACATACTTAATCCCTCCAGATAGTTGTAATGTAAGCCTTTACATTTCAATAGTATAACATATTAAGTTAATTAATCCACCGTAAATTTTCATTAAAATAACTTAATTCTAAAATTGACATTAATTCGCTAATTATGTAGTATTAATTTTAACGGATTCTCTTATCCTGAGTGGTGGAGGGACATGGACCCAATGAAACCCAGCAACCTCTTTTTTGTATAGAAAAGAAAGGTGCCAAACCGTTTGCAGACCTATATTGTCTGAACGATAAGAGCGAATGGACGTATAAGAGCCTTCTCTCTATCTAGATACTAGTTAGCAGAAGGCTCTTTTATTTAGCTCAAATAAAAGAGAATTATCGTAATAAATTTTTAAAAGGAGCAAAACATGACTAACAATAAACGATTATTCACGTCAGAATCAGTAACTGAAGGACACCCGGATAAAATAGCCGATCAAGTTTCCGATGCCATTTTAGACGAAATTCTTAAAGATGACCCTAATGCGCGTGTAGCATGTGAAACAACAGTAACTACAGGTATGGCTTTAATTTCTGGTGAAATTTCAACAACAACTTATGTTGATATCCCTAAAGTAGTAAGAGAAACAATTAAAGAAATTGGTTACACACGTGCAAAATATGGTTATGATTCACAAACAATGGCTGTATTAACAGCAATTGATGAACAATCACCAGATATTGCGCAAGGTGTAGATAAAGCATTAGAATATCGCGATGATATTACTGAAGAAGAAATTGAAGCAACAGGTGCAGGAGATCAAGGTTTAATGTTTGGTTATGCAACTAACGAAACAGATACGTATATGCCTTTACCAATTTTCTTATCACACCAGCTAGCTAAACGTTTATCAGATGTTCGTAAAGATAAAATACTAGATTATTTACGTCCAGATGGTAAAGTTCAAGTAACAGTTGAATATGATGAAAATGACAAACCAAAACGTATTGATACAATTGTTGTTTCAACACAACATGCTGAAGATAAAACATTAGAAGACATTCAAAATGACATTAAAGAACATGTCATTTATCCTACTGTTCCAGAAAATTTACTAGATGATCAAACAAAATTCTATATCAATCCAACAGGAAGATTTGTAATTGGTGGACCTCAAGGTGATGCAGGATTAACAGGTCGTAAAATTATCGTTGACACTTATGGTGGATATGCTAGACATGGTGGAGGATGCTTCAGTGGTAAAGATCCAACTAAAGTAGACCGTTCTGCCGCATACGCAGCAAGATACGTTGCTAAAAATATTGTTGCAGCTGAATTAGCTGAACAATGTGAAGTACAACTTGCATACGCTATTGGTGTAGCTGAACCTGTGTCAATCTCAATTGATACATTTGGTACAGGTAAAGTCAGTGAAACAGAATTAGTAGAAGCAGTTAGAGAGAACTTTGACTTAAGACCTGCAGGAATTATTAAAATGTTAGAGTTGAAACAACCTATTTATAAACAAACTGCTGCGTACGGTCATTTCGGACGTACTGATGTTTTATTACCTTGGGAAAAATTAGATAAAGTCAACGTTTTGAAAGATTCAATAAACCAAGCCTAAAATAATTAAAATATTTGGGATAGGTAAAATATAATCAATTAAATTATAACGAAATGTCGAAAATATCATAGTTATGATTTATAATTGATTGTATTGATAATTTAAAAGGAGCGTTGATGTGATGAGTTTATCTTCACCCATTGGAATAGGATTAATCGTTGCAGTAGTGATTGCAATTATCTTTTTTGTTTTATTTTTAATCACGTTAAATAAAAAGAAAAAGATAAAGAAACAAACTGAAGAAGAATATCAACAAAAAGAACAAAACTTAAAAGCATCTCATGAGGAAACATTAGAAAAAGAACGTATAGAAAACAAAAAGACAGTCACTAAACAAAAAGAAGATTATGAAGCTACAGTAAGTAGTAAAGAAAGAGAAATTGATGCATTAAAATTATTCTCTAAAAATCATAGTGAATATGTTACAGACATGAGATTAATTGGTATTCGTGAACGTCTTGTTAATGAAAAGCGTATTCGCCCAGAAGATATGCATATAATGGCAAATATTTTCTTGCCAA
Organism: Staphylococcus sp. 8AQ; assembly: GCF_902506595.1. Classification (NCBI taxonomy): domain Bacteria; kingdom Bacillati; phylum Bacillota; class Bacilli; order Caryophanales; family Staphylococcaceae; genus Staphylococcus; species Staphylococcus sp. 8AQ. Next base: position 1,302,987 of record NZ_LR733871.1, on the reverse strand, counting down.
CTAATGAATTTAATAATATTGAAAGAATTAGTCACCTCGTATTAACACGAACTGGTTTATACATCATTGATTCTCAATTATTAAAAGGTCATGTTTATAATGGTATTAGTGGCGCACAATTTTCAGAGTTACCAACTATGGAACAAGTATTTAATACGCTAGATTTAGATAAATCTACGCCACAAACATTGGTATTAGATCAAAATGATGATCAAAAATCATTATCATTTGTTAACTATTCAGATAAAATTCAGCAAATACAACAATTAGCTGGAGATTTACAAAATAAATTGAATACTAAATACACACCAACTTCTATTTTATACTTTAATCCTAAAAATGAAGATGATGTAACGATTTCAAATTATGCTCAGAATAGTAATGTAAAAGTATTAGTTGGACCTGAACAACTTAACGAATTCTTTAATAAATTTGTATTCCATGGACGTATTCAATATAACGTCGATGATTTACAAGATATTATGGATAAAATTGAATCATTTAACTAATTATTTTAGCTAGTAGGGTGTATGACACTTTACTAGCTTTTTTATAATATTGAATTTTAATCATCGGATACGGGTATAGATAATGTATAAATATTTTTATATGTAAGGAGTGAAAATCCATGGATAAAATTAAATTTTATAATGGTCATGAAATGCCAAGAGTAGGACTAGGTACGTTTAGAGTCGAAAATAATGATGATTGTACTAAGGCTGTTAAACATGCTATAGAGAATGGTTATAGAAGCATTGATACAGCAAAAGTTTACAGTAATGAAGAAAAAGTAGGACAAGGTATTAAAGAAGGATTAGAAACTACAGGTCTAAAACGAGAAGACTTATTTATTACTTCAAAATTATGGTTAGAAGATTTTGGTAGAACTAATGTAGAGGATGCGTATGAAGGTAGCTTAAAAAGATTAGGCTTAGATTATCTAGATTTATATTTAATGCACTGGCCAGGTACTAACGAAGCACTAATGATAGATACATGGCAAGGGATGGAAGATTTATATAAACAAGACCGTGTTAAAAATATCGGTGTAAGCAATTTTAATGTAGACCATTTTGAAGCACTACTAGCACAAGTATCAATAAAGCCTGTCATCAATCAAGTTGAATTTCATCCATATTTAACACAAAGTTCATTAAGACAATATATGGAAGTTCAAAATATTGTTATGGAATCATGGTCACCATTAATGAACGCACAAATTTTAGATGATGACACTGTTAATGCTATTGCAAAAGAAATTGATCAATCACCTGCACAAGTGATTATTCGTTGGAATTATCAACATGATGTAGTAGTTATCCCTAAATCAGTAACACCACATCGTATAGATGAAAATTTAGATATTCTAAACTTCAAACTTAACGAAGATCAAATGAATCGTCTTGACCAATTAAATGAAGATAGAAGAATTGGTCCTGATCCTGCAGAATTTAACGGACAATAAATTCAATTAAAGCCACGTTTCTCATAAAGAGGACGTGGCTTTAAAAGTATCTTCTTCTATTTTTTAAATAAGGTGATAAGCTAAATAACAGCTTAAGAATGATCCTATGAATTGAATAGTAGAATATACAATAAACAATGTAGGTTTGAATTTAGGTGATAACATTCCGACGAGTTCATTAGAGAGGGTAGAAAATGTAGTTAAACCTCCTAATATACCTGTGATTAAAAAAGGGTTTATCCATTGTATATGTAATGATAAACCAGATAGGGTACCAATGAATATACAACCTACAATATTAACTATAAGCGTACCTATTGGCAACACAGATTGAAACTGATTGAAATAGTTAGAAATACTAGCACGTAGAATTGCTCCAATACCTCCACCTAACATGACTAACAAAATTGTAGTAATCATAAACGTTCACCTAATTTCTTACCTAATAAACATAATAAAATACAAAGAATATAACTAATCACTGCATAAATAATTAATAACATCCAGTTTTGTTGATTGTACATTTGAACTAATTCAAATTGAAAAGTAGAAAATGTAGTTAAAGCTCCCATGAAACCTGTTGTTATAGCTTTTTTAAATAGGGGATGTGATTGAAATAATTTAATAGATAGTGCTGTGAAAAATCCCATTAAAAAAGCACCGATGATATTTGCTGTTAATGTACCTATTGGTAATTGGTGACCATGATTAAAAAATGATAATAAATATCTTAATAAAGCACCAAACGCACCACCTACAAAAATGTATAAATATTGCAAAGTAATAACTCCTTTAATAAACATTTACTCAAATAAATAAAAGAACCACTTCAATCTGAAATGGCTCTAACAAATAAAGTATACGTCAATAAATTTTAAGAAAGGAATCCGTAAGTATTTAATGACGATACAATATGAATAATAATCACAATAAGAATGATAAATGGTAATAGTTTACTACCAATTCTAATCCAACCTTGTTTGTCTCGTGAATGTTTAATGGATTTGTCCGCAAAAATGATTGAAATGATTAGAACAATGACATTAATGACACTACATGCAATAATTAATTTGACGAAAGAACCCAACACATTATTTAAAAATGGATTATTTGTATTAAAGAAAAAGCTTATCGCTAATAATAATAAAGTTATATAAAAGTAGAGTTTAGATTTTGACATGCGTAACCTCCTCGATGGATATCATTACAATATACTACCACTTTTTAGGATATGAGAATAGTATAAATGTATAGAAAATAAAATGTAAAATACAAAAATGCTTTTATATAGGCAAATAATTCGCTTACATTTCAAAAGCATGATATAAATTATTTATAAATGATTTGTTAACGAAAATAAAAACCAAAGATAAATCATATATGAATTTGATATTCAATACATTGGAAATCCAAATTTAGTATTGAAATTGAAGGAGGAATACATAGTGAGAAAACTAAATGTAGAAGTATTTGCGGATGGAGCAGATATCGAAGAAATGAAAGCTGCTTATAAAAATAAACAGGTTGATGGATTTACAACGAATCCTAGTTTAATGGCCAAAGCAGGAGTAACAGATTATAAAGCATTTGCGGAAGAGGCTGTTCGAGAAATTCCTGACGCTTCTATTTCATTTGAAGTGTTCGCAGATGACTTAGAGACAATGGCTAAAGAAGCGGAAATTCTTAAACAATATGGTGACAATGTTTTTGTTAAGATTCCTATTGTTACTACTAACGGTACTTCAACAATTCCATTAATCAAAGAATTATCTGCAAAACAAGTACGTTTAAATGTCACTGCAGTTTATACAATTGAACAAGTTAAAGAAATTACTGAAGCTGTCACAGAAGGAGTACCAACATATGTGTCAGTATTTGCAGGACGTATTGCAGATACTGGTGTAGATCCATTACCATTAATGAAAGAATCAGTAGAGATAACTCATAGTAAAAAAGGTGTTAAATTATTATGGGCAAGTTGCCGCGAATTATTTAATGTTATTCAAGCAGACGAAATTGGTGCTGACATCATTACTTGTCCAGCCGATGTAGTTAAAAAAGTTAACAATAATTTAGGTAGAGACGTTGAAGAACTATCAATTGATACTGTTAAAGGTTTTGCTAAAGATATCCAAAGTTCAGGATTATCAATTTTATAATTGCTTTAATTAGTATCTTTATCGGATTAAATTTAAAAGCCAAGCTAGTGGCACTATTAGAATTGATTGTCTATAGTGTACACAAGGTTGGCTTTTTATTAATGTAATTTGAATATTTGAATTGATTGAATTAGAAATTTCATCTATGATGTAAAGATAATCTAATAGATATGAGGTGCAATTCTAGCTATGGATAAAAATTCGTTTAGTGCTAGAGTACAAAAGCAGTTATGGTTCTTAAATAACAAAGAGAAAGCTCAATTAAATGATGAAATTAGTAAAGTTAATCATAATGATAGTGACACGCTGAATAAACCAATAAGGTTTTCAAATCAGTTTTTAAAAGATCATGTGTATAGCCAAAAACATATTAGTTCAGCTAGTTTATTTATATTATTGATTGGAATTGTATTTACATATGTCATTTTATTAGGTGGCTTTTTATTTGGCCTTATAACAAGTTTAACAGCGGTAAATTATTTCATTCATCCCCAGGTTAACTTATCAACTGTGACTGTTGTACTCATCATTATAGGCGCTATTATATTAATGTTAATAGCGATATTCTTAATTAAGAAAGTAACTGCATTTTTTACTAAAAAATTATTAGAATATAAATTCAATAAGAAGAATACGACTGTGTAATTAAATGGCAAAGAAGTAAACTTTCTTGCCATTTTTTTAATATAGCATGATAAGGTTCATCTACTAAAAGATGAGTAGCATTTGAAAACATAATTAATGTGCCATTATTTTTGGTTTGTATACCAGTAATATGATAAGCGTTTATGTAATATTGAATGGGAGAACGACGATGTTTTAGAGGAAATAAAATGAGTTGATCACATACATAAATAGGAATTTTTTTGTTTATATGAAGTAAGCGTTTGGCGATTTTCTTTTGAAGAGGTAACGTTTTTTGATGTAATTCTAGCATATAGTCTAACGTATTGTTGATTGAAATAGGGAGAGAAATGTCATATTGCTTATATTGCCATTTAGTGGATAGCTTATCGCTTATTTCTGTTTGTATATATAGTAAGTTAGTTGTAGTTAAATGATTCATTGTTTCATTCCTTTTTAAGAGTATAATGTAAATGTTTTGAGATTTTAGATTGCACTGACTTCTTAATTTTTTTAATAGTAGTCAAAGATAGATGCATTCTTTCTGCAATTTCATATTGTTTATATCCAGATAATTTTAGTAATAGCCATTCCTTTTCTTTTGAGTTTAATAAATAATGAATATCTTGTATTAGTAGTGATTCATTATTGATGTGTTGAGATGGTTCTATTTCACTAGAAATATAATCATCAATATCACTAGTTTTAATTTTGTTACTTTCTTTTCTGAATATATCAATAAGATAGTAGTTTAATCTGATGAATAGATAAGAGGAAAATTTGTTGGATTTTGAGGGATTATAGTTATTCGATAAGTGCCACATTTGAATTAATAGTAATTGATAAAACTCGTCATAATTATAAGTGATTTGATACCTAGTTAACAAATAATGTATGATTTTGTTATACTTTTGATAAATAATATTAAATTCCAAGATTTACTCCAGTTTTATGTACATAAAAGTGTATATTTCCGGATACATTGAATTTAAAATAGATTGGGAAAATTTTCATTTGCTAAATTATTAAAATAGGTGTTAAATAGAAGTCATAGTAAATAAATATGTATTCAAAAACAACCAAAAACATGTCGTATTATTAATATAGAGCAAAATTTAATAGGAGGTACAAATGGATTACGCACACTTAAATTTAGAACATTTTTTCGCACGTAATGATGATTTAGATAGAATTAAAGATCGTTCAGACTTTGTGATGATTAATAATTTTACTAATGAAATGAAGTATAGAGAAGGAAGTATTGAAGGTACAATAGATTTAAATCAATATTTTTATAAGAATAGATCACAAGCTGCAAGTTTCATAATGATGGATTATAAAAATCATAATAAATAAAAATGGGATGAGATTTAGACAATTTAATTGAATAGATATTGCTAAATGACAATAGTTAACATATTCAATACAATTGATTGAAGTGTTAATCAATCTATTTAATGGATACAAAATCATGTCTATTTCTCTTTTTTATACTCAAAAGTTTCAATTTTATTACTTTTTATTTATGAATTTGTAACAAAGTATATATTAAATTGTGATTCATAATTAATAATGTTAAACTTTATTATCGTAATACAAATGAAAAGTATAACAACATTGACCTAAGAGGTGTGAATATGACGAAGCACAAAAAGGGATCTATAGTTGCAATTTTAGGATTGCTTATCATATTTGCAGTAGGTGCTATTATCTTTTTCTCAATGGTTTCTGACCAAATATTCTTTAAACATGTTAAAGAACAACAAAAAGTTGAGAAATTAGATGTAACATTAGATAAAGCTGCGAAGAAACAAATAGACAACTATACGAGTCAACAAGTATCTAATAAAAATAATGATGCGTGGAGAGATGCATCATCAACTGAAATTAAAACAGCTATGGATAGTAGTCAATTTATTGACAATGACAAACAAAAGTATCAATTTTTAGATTTATCTAAATATCAAGGTATTGATGAAAAAAGAATTAAAAGAATGTTAATTGATAGACCAACTTTATTAAAACACACTGATGATTTTACAAAAGCAGCTAAAGAAAAACATGTAAATGAAGTTTACTTAATTTCACATGCTTTATTAGAAACAGGTTCTGCTAAAAGTGAATTGTCTAAAGGTGTAGAAATTGATGGTAAGAAATACTATAACTTCTATGGTGTTGGCGCATTAGATAGTGACCCTGTAAAAACAGGTGCAGAATATGCGAAGAAACATGGTTGGGATACACCGCAAAAAGCAATTTACGGTGGTGCAGATTTCATTCATAATCATTTCTTAAAACACGAAGATCAAGACACATTATATAGCATGAGATGGAATCCTAAAAATCCAGGTGAACATCAATATGCTACAGATATTAAATGGGCTGAAAGTAATGCCAGTATCATTGCTGATTTTTATAAAGACATGAAAACAGAAGGTAAATACTTCAAACTTTATGTGTATAAAGATGATAAAAGTCATTTAAAAGATAATAAATAATAATCTATTTGAATGTTTAATTTTCTAATAAGAATAAAATCAAGTTTGAATTTTAAATAAAAAAGGATATGTAATTTAACCTGCGGCATTTAATTGGCGCAGGTGTTTTTTATGTGCTGATTATTTGGCTTTGTTGTTTCTTGTTATCCAAGCAAATATAATAACTGTCAGAACTATGATTTTTGCCACTAATTTCATATCAATCACCTCATAAAGAAATTTTATCACAGATAATAGAAGATTAAACTTTGCCTGATTAGGATATATAAGAAATAATGTGAAATCAATAACAACAGTTATAAAATCTCTGAAATATATATGTTGTTGTAATCAAATTAGAGATATAGAAATGAAAAAAGGATGATGTCATAATGCGTGTAGCTATAATTGGTATGGGCACTGCAGGTGTTAGTGTTTTACGACAACTTGTAAAACATGAACATTTTGAAAAATTAAAAGTAGATGTCTATGATGACCGTATAAATATGGGACAAGGAGTTCCATTCCAAAATGATAGTAGTGAATTATTAATCAATTTACCTTCTAAAAAGATGAGCTTGAATTTAGACGATGAAGAAGAATTTTGGAAATGGTATCAAGATCAAAATGAATTTGTATTCGATAATCCTACATATCTACCGAGATTTGTATTTGGACATTATATGAAATCATACTTGTCTCAATTTAATAATCAATATGAAAATATTACAATCATTAACAATAAAGTTCATGAAGTTTTTACAAGTTCTAAAGTTGATGAAACGAATCTAAAATATTATGTTTGTACGTCAGATGATATGAAAGAATGGAGAGAATATGATTATTTATTCTTAACTTTTGGCACTTTTGCATATCATGATCCATATCGACTAAAAGGGATAGATGGGTTTAAACCGACACCTTATCCTACATATCATTCTCTCGATGATGTTAGTGAAAATGATAGTATTGCAATTATAGGAACTGGACTGGCAAGTTTAGATGTCATCAGATATGTTTCTGCTCACCATCCTAAATTGCCTATACTAATGACAAGTCGTTCAGCAAATTTACCTAGTGTAAGAGGTAAAATGGTTGATATAGAATTTACTCATTTAACTAAACAACGATTCAATGATATACAAGCTCAAAATTATGGCAATGTGCCTTTAGATACAGCAGTTGATTTATTTTTAAAAGAATGCAAAGATTATGGCATTAATTTTGAAAAACTAGTTAATAGAAGAACTGGAGACCACATTAAAGATTTACAATTTGATTTGGAACATGAAAAGGAAATTGGCATATTTCAAAGTATCGTTGAACTGTTAAAAGAGAATTTAAATTGGATTTGGAATAGTTTAAGTATTGAAGATCAACAAGAATTTAATCGTCGTTATACAAAAATAATTCAACTTAATTCCAATCCTATGCCTCCTAGAACTGCCCGTTTACTTATAGATTTATTAGAAAACGAAGCATTAATTATTCGTAAAAATTTAAGAAACATTTATCACGACGATGGATTATTCCATTTACAATATGAAGAGGAAAAAGATATTGAAGATTTTGATGTGGTTATTAACGCTACTGGTTCTAAAACTCATTTAAATGAACTGGATGAAGATGATCAATTAATACTAAATCTTGAAAATAGACAAATTGTTCAGGCACATCCAATGGGCGGTATTCAAATCATACCAGAGACAAACCAAGTGATTAGCCCTAGATTTGGTACACTAACGAATGTTATTGCTATAGGTCAAATGACTAATGGGGTTAATAAACTTAGAAACGGTGTCAAAATGATTGTGAATCAAGTAGCCAACGCTGTTGATAGATTATATGAAACACAACAAGATTTGGATAACCTTGATAAAGAGAATCATTAATCCTTAAATATCTAATAAAATTAAATACTTATCTGGTATTTGATTATAGTTAAAAATAAAATTTGATAATTAAAATTAAATCTATCTCTTTAATTAAGTACAATGTATAGTAATTGTTTTTTTGAAATAGGTGTAGTAGAATTTGAATTGTAGTCATTGAGATTACGATACTCAATTAACCTTTAACAATTTCATATTCAATTCTTTCGGGGCAGGGTGTAATTCCCAACCGGCAGTGATAAAGCCTGCGACCTGCTAACATTTGTTAGTGGCTGATCTAGTGAGAATCTAGAGCCGACAGTTAAAGTCTGGATGGGAGAAAGAATGACGATTATCGACACTAACATATATTTGTATAAGTATGTGTTTAATGAAGTATGTTTATGTTAAGTATAAATATGCTTTTATAAAGATATATAAATTGCCTTATGCCTTGAAACAATAATTTTCAATGGTATAAGGTTTTTTAATTTTAGAGGTGATATATTGAGTAATTTTATGAATTATGCCATCCAACTTGCACAAATGGTTGATGGTCAAACTGGTGTAAATCCACCTGTAGGTTCTGTAGTAGTCAAAAATGGCAGAATTGTAGGTATTGGTGCACATTTGCGTAAAGGCGATAAACACGCTGAAGTTCAAGCCTTAGACATGGCGAAATCAGAAGCAAAAGGTGCAACAATATATGTATCATTAGAACCATGTACACATCATGGCTCTACTCCTCCTTGTGTAAATAAAATTATAGAAGCAGGAATTCAAAAAGTGATTTATGCTGTTAAAGATACAACATTAATATCACAAGGTGATGACATATTACAAAATGCAGGTATTGAAGTTGAATTTCAATATAACGCTGTAGCCGCACAACTATATCAAGATTTCTTTACTGCTAAACGTAATGAGATACCAGAATTAACAGTTAAAGTCTCAGCAAGCTTAGATGGGAAACAGGCTACAGATAATGGTGAAAGTAAATGGATTACTAACAAAGATGTTAAAAAGGATGTCTATCAATTACGTCATAACCACGATGCAGTATTAACAGGAAGAAAAACGATTGAAGCAGACGATCCTTTATATACTACTCGGATTGAAGATGGTAAACATCCTGTTCGTGTCATTTTAAGTAAAAGTGGTAAGTTGGATTTTCAACAACAACTTTTCAATGATGACTCATCTCCAATTTGGATTTACACAGAGAATAAAACGTTAACAACAGAAAAAAATAATATAACTATAATATATATGAATCAATGTGATATTGAGTCAATTTTGAAAGACTTATATCAAAAAGGTATCGGGAAATTGTTAGTCGAAGCAGGTCCCGAAATTACTTCAGAATTTCTCCAATCTGATCATCTAGATCACCTAGTACTTTATTTTGCCCCGAAAATAATAGGTGGTTCTGGTAAATATCAATTTTTCAAAACTGATAAAACGATAGCACTACCAGACACTACACAATTTGAAATTGTTAATTCCACGTTAATTAATCAAAATATTAAATTAATCTTGCGAAAGAAGTGATTGCAGGTGTTTACAGGCATCATTGAAGAAGTTGGTACTGTTCAACAAGTTCGTACTCAGCAATCAGTTAGAACTTTAGTTATTGCTGCAGACAAAATATTAGAAGATGTGCATGTTGGCGATTCAATTAGTGTAAACGGTGCATGTTTGACTGTTATAGATTTTGATGAACAATCGTTTTCTGTACAAGTGATTAAAGGTACAGAAAATAAAACCTATCTTGCTGACGTACAGCGTCATACCGAAGTAAACTTAGAACGTGCTATGAGTGGAAATGGACGTTTTGGTGGCCATTTTGTTTTAGGTCATGTTGATGACTTAGGCACAATAATAAAAATTAATGAATCTGCTAATTCTATGATTATTAAAATTCAAGCATCCAAGTCATTACTTAATCAAATGGTTAAGCAAGGATCTATAACTGTCGATGGAACAAGTTTAACTATTTTTGATCTCCATTCAGATGCTTTTGATATTCATTTGATTCCTGAAACAAGACGATCTACTATTTTATCGAATAAAAAGGTAGGAGATAAAGTTCATCTAGAATCAGATGTGCTCTTTAAATATGTAGAAAATATATTTAAGCAAAATAAATCTAATTTGACTGAAGAAAAACTAAAAGCATTTGGTTTTTAGGGGGAGGAAATAATATATGGAATTCGACAAAATTGAACATGCATTAGATGCTTTAAAAAAAGGAGACAGTATAATTGTAGTCGATGACGAAGATAGGGAAAATGAAGGAGACCTTATTGCAATTACTGAATGGATGAAAGATGAAACTATTAATTTTATGGCTAAAGAAGCAAGAGGTTTAATTTGTTCACCAATTGGTTCAAGTATCAGTGATAAGTTATCTTTAAATCCAATGGAAACAAACAATTCAGATGTATTCGGGACTAATTTTACTGTAAGTGTTGATCATATTGATACAACAACAGGTATTAGTGCTCATGAAAGAACATTAACTGCGAGAGCTTTAATTAATGATGAATCTAAAGCTGAAGACTTTAACCGACCTGGCCATTTGTTCCCATTAATTGCTAAAGACAATGGCGTACTTGAAAGAAATGGCCATACAGAAGCGGCAGTAGATCTAGCAAAAATGACAGGTGCTAAACCTGCTGGTGTTATTTGTGAAATTATGAATGAAGATGGAACAATGGCAAAAGGCGAAGATCTTCAAGCTTTTAAAGAAAAACATGGTTTGGTAATGATAACTATAGAAAGTTTAATAGAGTATCGACGTATTAATGAATCACATGTGAATTTAAATGCAAAAGTTAAAATGCCGACAGACTTTGGTACTTTTGATATGTATGGTTTTACGACTGACTTTAGTGATGAAGAAATTGTTGTAGTGACTAAAGGAGAAGTTCGTCCTCATGAAAATGTTCGTATCCATTCAGCGTGTCTTACTGGAGATATTTTCCATAGTCAAAGATGTGACTGTGGTGCACAGCTTGAAGCTTCAATGGAATATATTGAACAACATGGTGGAATGATTATTTATTTACCTCAAGAAGGTCGAGGTATAGGCCTAATGAACAAATTACGAGCATATGAATTAATAGAAAAAGGCTATGATACTGTAACGGCTAACTTAGCTTTAGGATTTGATGATGATTTACGAGATTATAATATTGCTGCACAAATTCTTAAATACTTTAACGTTGAAAAAGTAAATTTGTTAAGTAATAATCCTAAGAAATTTGAAGGCTTAACAGAATACGGTATTAATATTCAAAAACGTATAGAACTTATAGTACCAGAAACTAAATATAATCATGATTATATGACAACTAAAAAAGAAAAAATGGGACATTTAATTTAGGAGGATATTAAAATGAATTTTGAAGGTAAATTAATAGGTAAAGATTTAAAAGTAGCTATCGTAGTTAGTAGATTTAATGATTTTATCACTGGTAGATTATTAGAAGGTGCAAAAGATACATTTATTAGACATGATGTTGATGAAAGTAATATTGATGTTGCCTATGTACCAGGTGCATTTGAAATCCCTATGGTGGCAAGAAAACTAGCTCAAAAAGGTGATTATGATGCGGTTGTTACATTAGGATGTGTAATTAGAGGTGCAACATCACACTATGACTATGTTTGTAATGAAGTGGCGAAAGGCGTTTCCAAAGCAAATGAAGCAACAGATGTACCAGTCATTTTTGGTATATTAACAACTGAAAGTATTGAACAAGCTGTTGAACGTGCTGGAACTAAAGCAGGTAATAAAGGTGCAGAAGCAGCAGTAAGCGCAATCGAAATGGCTAATTTAATAAAACAATTTTAATTATAAAAACTCGGTTGTTTTCAACCGAGTTTTTGTTTTCTTATTTACGAATAAACTTTGAAATTAAGCCTAAAATAGAAGCAGATCCTAGTACAATTGCTGAAAATAATCCTGCTTTTTTAAGCGTTTCTGGCGTTGCGAATTCTTTTACAGCTAATGATAAGTTTTGAGGTCTTTCAGCTAATCTTCTCATAAAGTAAGCAAACCAATCATCACCATAAGGAACATAAACAGTGAAATGATAGCCTTCATTTGCAATTGATTGGGCTAGGTCAGAACGGAAACCGTATAACATTTGGAATTCCATTTGATCTTTTTCAATATGATTTTCTTTCATAAATTGTTTTACATGGCTAATGATTTCATGATCATGAGTAGCAACTGACGTAAAATTTCTTGCGTTTAAAAGACGTTTTTCGATAATTTTAATATAGTTAGCATCGATGTCTTCTTTAGTTTGGTACGCAATTGTTTCATCTTCTTTATATGCGCCTTTAACTAATCTTAATCGTAAATTAGGGTATTTATCTATCAGTTTTTCGGCATCGTATAAATAACCTTGAATAACTGTTCCTACATTTTTAAATTCACCTTTTAATTTATCTAATACTTCTACAATTTGTTGAAGACTATCATATTTTTCAGTATCAATATTAATATGCATATTGTCATATTCGTTAGCTTTTAGTAAAATTTCTCTTAAATTTTGGTATGTAAGATCTAAATCGAAATTACTTCCTAGCAAACTTAATTTAACAGACATATGTGCATCAACATTATATTGATTGATAGCTTCCATTATTTCAAGGATTTCTTCTTTAGCTTTTTGACTTTCTTTCTCAGTCGTAACAAATTCCCCTAAATTATCCACAGTAACTGAAATTTTATTTTCATTTAAATATTCAATTGTTTCTATCAATTGTGGAATTGTGTTCCCAGCAACAACTTTATTAGCACCCATTCTAGGACCGACTTGCTTAGCTGCGTCATTTAAAAATTTGTTATTAGACAAAGCTATAAATATATTTTTAAAAACTCCCATCGTACATACCTCCATAACCCAATAACAATCATTGTTTAAAAATAGTGTATCATGAAACATTTATTCAAGAAAGCGTTTACATAAAGAAATTAATAAAATTTATTGCAAAATTACATCAAAAGTAAATGGTTTGATACCAAATAAATAAGTTGATTATTTAAAATGGCATTCAATTGTTATGTTTTGCTATAATTATGATACTAAAGACTATTGATAAAGGAGCAATTATAGAATGTGGAAGTGGGAAACTGAAAATGACGCGAAAGGCGTTGTTGTCATTGCTCATAATATATTAGAACATACAGGTCGATATGCTTATGTCATTACGATGTTAAGAAGAAATGGTTATCATGTTATTATGGGTGATTTACCTGGACAAGGACAGACATCTCGAGCAAATAAAGGTCAAATTGAAGATTTTAATGAATATCATGAAAATGTTCTAGAGTGGATTAAGATAGCCAATGAATATAAAATTCCAACATTTGTACTTGGAGTTGGTTTAGGTGGGTTAATCTTATTAAATTTACTTGAACGTGTTGAATTACCTATTGAAGGACTAATGTTAATTTCACCACTATTAGAATTTAATCAATCAGGCAAAGGTAGAAAGAATAAATTGCTTTCTAATGTTGGTAAAGCATCTAAAGATACTCGTTTTAAAATTGGTATCACAGCGCAAGATTTAACTCGTAATGATGAGGTCATTGAAGAAACTGAAAATGATGCTTTAATGTTAAAAAAAGTGACATATCATTGGTATAACTTAGTCAGTGAAACAATGAAAGAAACAATGGAACACATTAAAGATATTAAATCACTACCGACATTAATTATGTTTGGTACAGAAGATATTATTTCTGATATTTCTGCCACAAAAGAACTAAAAGATAAGCTTGCTACTAATGAATTATATTATAAAGTATGGAATGGTCTGTATCATGAAATACATAATGAACCAGAACGTGATCAAGTCATGCGTTATGTACTTACATTTTTAAATAATAGTGTTAACACAATGGGCTTCATCGTTGAGGAAGAAGAGATAGAAGATATATAAACACCTACTTAAATAGTAGGATATTAATTCACTTTTTTATAAGGTTGATAGGCAAAAATACGTAGAATGTTTTTTAATTTGTAGTTGCAATTTTATTGTAGTATTGATATATTTTGTTTGGATAAAAAATATAATTTTAATATGTAAAGAGGCTATGTGTATTAAAGTGTTTCTAATTTTTACAAAATTATATTTTTATTTATAACATATGCATATGTCTCAGTTAATCATTTCATTTATTAAGCATTCAGTTAAATTTGTACAAGCTATAAAGCATATTTTTTGATTAACCGATAGCGTCATTTCGGGGATCGGTTACTTTAGGAAATATTAATTTATACTTGTAATTTGGGAGAGTTTACTATGAATCAAAGGGAAAATGAAAGAGTTTACGGTATTTTGCAATTAGACAAACTATTATCAGATGTTAGCTCTATTTTTGAAACTATTCAACGAGAATATGATATGTCAAAAGAAGAAATTTTAATTTTATTAAACCTATGGGAAAAAGGTTCAATGACGTTAAAAGAAATGGATGAGTTTGTTGAAATTAAGCCTTATAAACGAACAAGAACTTATAACAATTTAGTGAATTCAGAATGGATTTATAAAGAGCGTCCACAAGATGATGAACGTACAGTAATTATTCATTTCAACGAGAAACTTGCTAAACAAAAAGATGGATTGCTAGATTTTATTGCTAAGACGATTACAGGCAAATCAGAACATATGCAGACAAGTTTAAATTCAATTTTATCAGTTTAACATCTGAATAGTAAAAAAAGGGTCCGAAGTAACTTCGGATCCTTTTACTATATTAAACGTTAGCACGTTTTTCTAATGCACATATAAAAGGCGCATTGTTTCTTTGATTAATGAACTGATATTGTAAAACATGTGCTTGATTTTGATCTATTTGTACTAAATAATCCATTAAGGCATCACGTTCAATCTTACCTTCATCATGTCCATGATATATCACTAAAATAATAATACCTTCGTCACTTAAAATATCAAAAATATTATTAATAGCACTAATAGTTGTATTAGGTGTAGTGACTATCGATTTGTCACCTTTAGGTAAATAGCCAAGATTAAATATAGCTGCATCAATTTTACCAATATGTTCAGCCTTAATATATTGTTTTACATTGTTATGACTATCTTTAATTAATTTTACATTAGAAAATGTAGCTACTTTCTGCTCTGTATTTGTGATTGCTAATTGTTGAATATCAAAACCATAAACAAAGCCGTTAGGTACATTTTGTGCAAGAAATAAGGTATCATTACCGTTGCCACAAGTAGCATCTATAACAACACTTGATTCAGTGATATGGCTTTGAATTAAACTTTTAGAAAAAGGTAATATACGTTCTAATTTCATGAATTCACCTTTTGCACAAATTTTTTACCTTGATAAGAATCACGACGTGCTAGTTCATTATCAATTTCATTTAAAACTTCCCATTTATTAACACTCCACATTGGACCTACCATTAAATCAATAGGGCCATCACCGGTAATTCGATGAATAATCATTTCTGGAGGTAAAATTTCAAGTTGATCACATACGAGATTAGTATAATCATCTTGTGACATAAACTCTAACATACCTTTTTCATATTGTTTCACCATTGGAGTACCTTTTAATAAGTGGAGTAAATGAATTTTGATACCTTGAACATCCATTTGTGCAACTTCTCGAGCAGTTTCCATCATCATTTCATAATCTTCCCCTGGTAAACCATTAATGATATGCGTACAAACATTGATATTGTGTTTACGTAGCTTAGCTACACCTTCATAATACGTTTGCATATCATGTGCACGGTTTATTAAATCAGAAGTGGATTGATGAACAGTTTGTAATCCAAGCTCTACCCATAAATAAGTTCTCTCGTTTAATTCAGCTAAATATTCTACAACATCATCTGGTAAACAATCTGGACGTGTTGCAATTGATAAACCAACAACACCTTCTTCTTTTAATACTGGCTCATATTTTTCTTTTAATACTTCTACAGGTGCATGTGTATTTGTAAATGCTTGGAAATAGGCGATATATTGACCTTCGCTCCATTTTTCATGCATACGTTCTTTAATTTGTTGGAATTGAACTTCAATTGGGTCAGCACGATTTCCTGCAAAGTCGCCACTACCTGCAGCAGAACAGAATGTGCAACCGCCATGCGCTACAGTGCCATCTCTATTGGGACAGTCAAATCCACCGTCTAAAGCTACTTTGAAAATTTTGCGACCAAATTTATTTTTCAAATGATAGTTCCAAGTATGATATCTTTTATCTTCAAAAGCATACGGGAAGTAATTACCCATAAGACATTTTCCTTTCTATTTTGTATCTAAGTAAAGATTTTAACATACTTTAATGTTATAGTGTCTATTATAGATTGAGAAAAATATAAAGAGGGGACTCAATAAATGAATATACCAAAATCAGTATGGTGGCTTGTAATTGGGATGGCTCTAAATATTACGGGCGCCAGCTTTTTGTGGCCATTAAATACGATTTACATGAAAGAAGAACTTAATAAAAGTTTAACAATTGCTGGTGTAGTTTTATTAATTAATTCTTTAGGTATGGTTGTAGGCAACCTACTTGGCGGTGTATTATTTGATAAACTTGGTGGTTATAAAACAATACTTATTGGTACATTTACATGTTTATTTAGTACGACGTTATTAAATTTATTCCATGGTTGGCCTTGGTACGCTGTATGGCTTGTGTTGCTTGGGTTCGGTGGCGGAATGATTATACCCGCTATTTATGCCATGGCCGGAGCTGTTTGGCCTAATGGTGGTAGACAAACCTTTAACGCAATATATTTAGCTCAAAATATCGGCGTAGCATTAGGTGCAGCGTTAGGTGGATTTGTTGCTGAATTTAGTTTTAATTATATTTTTATGGCAAATTTAATTATGTATGTTCTATTTGCATTAGTTGCAATCACACAATTTAATTTAGAAATAAATGCTAAACTTAAGCGACAAGATAATATTGATTTGAAAAATCAAGAGAACGTTAGCCGATTTGTTTCATTAATTTTAGTTTGTGTTGTCTTTGCTATTTGTTGGATTGGTTATATTCAATGGGAAACAACTATAGCGTCATTCACACAATCTATCCATATTTCTATGTCGCAATATAGTGTGTTATGGACAATAAACGGTATTATGATTTTAGTTGCACAACCATTAATTAGACCAGTAATCGTTCTTTTAAAAGGTAATTTAAAAAAGCAAATGTTTGTTGGTATTATTATTTTTATGTGTTCATTTTTAGTTACTAGTTTTGCGCATCAATTTTCTATATTTGTTATAGGTATGGTTATTTTAACGTTTGGTGAAATGTTTGTATGGCCGGCTGTTCCAACGATAGCTAATCAATTAGCTCCAGAAGGCAAAGTGGGACAATATCAAGGTATAGTCAATTCAGCTTCTACAGTTGGTAAAGCACTTGGACCATTATTTGGTGGGGTGTTAGTAGATATGTTTAATATGAGAATAATGTTTTTAACAATCATTTTATTACTTGGTATTTCAATTATTATTTTAAGTTTATTTACTAAAAGTAAAGCAGCTAAAAAATATCTGGATTATTAATATATCTACATTAATTAAAAATTAGTAGTAACCTCTTGCAATCGAACGCATAATCACATACTATTAATTTGTAATAACATGTTATTAGACGCTTTTCTACAGAGAGCTAGTGTGGTGAGAACTAGTGTTAAGGACTAAAATAACATTATAAAATATAACGAATTTAATTATGACATCTCTTACTATTGAATGAAGTGCGCTGAAAATGCGAAAAAGGGTGGTAACGCGGCTTAGGTCGTCCCTTTATCATTAGTGAGAGGTGTCTTTTTATTGAATAGGAGGAAACGTATTGAATTACAATCACAACGAAATTGAGAAGAAATGGCAACAATATTGGGAAGAGAATAAAACGTTTAAAACACAGGATAATTTAGGTCAAAAGAAATTTTATGCATTAGATATGTTTCCTTATCCATCAGGTGCAGGTCTACATGTAGGTCATCCTGAAGGTTATACTGCAACTGATATTATTTCACGCTATAAACGAATGCAAGGATATAATGTGCTTCATCCGATGGGATGGGATGCATTCGGATTACCTGCTGAACAATATGCATTAGACACAGGTAATGATCCTCGTGAATTCACTCAACAAAACATTCAAACATTTAAACGTCAAATACAAGAATTAGGCTTTAGTTATGATTGGGATAGAGAAGTTAATACAACTGACCCAGAATATTATAAATGGACACAATGGATATTTATACAATTGTATAACAAAGGTTTAGCTTACGTTGATGAAGTAGCTGTAAACTGGTGCCCAGCTTTAGGTACTGTTTTATCAAATGAAGAAGTTGTGGATGGTGTATCTGAACGAGGAGGTCATCCAGTTTATAGAAAGCCTATGAAACAATGGGTACTAAAAATTACAGAATATGCGGATCGTTTATTAGAAGATTTAGAGGATTTAGATTGGCCTGAATCAATTAAAGATATGCAACGTAACTGGATTGGACGTTCAGAAGGCGCTAAAGTTTCATTTGATATTAAAGGTATTAATGAAAAAATTGAAGTTTTTACAACTAGACCAGATACAATTTACGGAACTTCATTTTTAGTATTAAGTCCAGAGCATGAACTAGTTAATAAAATTACTAGTGATGATAAAGAAGAAGAAATCAAAGCTTATCAAAAAGAAGCTTCAAAAAAATCTGATTTAGAACGTACAGATTTAGCTAAAGGAAAGACAGGTGTGTTTACAGGCGCTTATGCAATCAATCCTATTTCTGGTGATCAACTACCAATTTGGATTGCAGATTATGTTCTATCTACGTATGGCACAGGTGCAGTTATGGCAGTACCAGGTCATGACGAACGTGATCATGAATTTGCTGAGAAATTCGAATTACCTATCATTGAAGTGATTGAAGGTGGAGATGTTCAAACTGAAGCATACACTGGCAATGGTCCACATGTTAACTCCGGTGAACTTAATGGATTATATAATGAAGAAGCAATTTCTAAGGCTATTGAATTATTAGAAAATCATCATGCAGGAGAAAAGAAAGTTAATTATAAATTACGTGATTGGTTATTTAGTAGACAACGTTATTGGGGTGAACCAATACCAATTATCCATTGGGAAGACGGTTCTATGTCTACAGTACCTGAAGAAGAACTGCCATTATTACTTCCAGAAACTGACGAAATCAAACCATCAGGTACTGGTGAATCTCCATTAGCTAATATAGATGAGTTTGTAAATGTTGTTGATGAACAGACTGGAATGAAAGGTCGTCGTGAAACGAATACTATGCCTCAGTGGGCAGGTAGTTGTTGGTATTATTTAAGATATATTGATCCTAAAAACGATAAAATGATTGCTGATCCTGAAAAATTAAAACACTGGTTACCAGTAGATTTATATATTGGTGGCGTAGAACATGCAGTATTGCATTTATTATATGCAAGATTCTGGCATAAAGTACTTTACGATTTAGGTGTTGTCCCTACAAAAGAACCATTCCAAAAATTATATAACCAAGGAATGATTTTAGGTGAAGGTAATGAAAAAATGAGTAAATCTAAAGGAAATGTTATTAACCCTGATGATATAGTGAATTCTCATGGTGCTGATACATTACGTTTATATGAAATGTTTATGGGACCATTAGATGCAGCTATAGCATGGAGTGATAAGGGACTAGATGGTTCACGTCGCTTTCTAGATAGAGTATGGCGTTTAATTGTTAAAGAAGACGGCACTTTATCTGACAAAATTGTTGACACTAATAATAAATCTTTAGATAAATCATATAACCAAACTGTTAAAAAAGTAACAGAAGATTTTGATAGCCTAGGTTTCAACACTGCTATTAGTCAATTAATGGTATTTATCAATGATTGTTACAAAGCAGAAGAAATTTACAAACCTTATATTGAAGGATTTGTAACTATGTTAGCACCAATAGCCCCTCATATCGGAGAAGAGCTATGGTCAAGATTAGGTCATACTGATACTATTACTTATCAACCTTGGCCAACTTATAATGAATCGCTACTAGTCGATGATGAAGTAGAAATCGTGGTCCAAGTTAATGGAAAATTAAGAGCAAAAATTGAAATTCCTAAAGACTTATCTAAAGAAGAAATGCAAGATTTAGCATTAGCAAATGATAATGTTAAAATGAGTATTGAAGGTAAAGAAATTAAAAAAATAATTGCTGTACCACAAAAATTAGTCAACATTGTTGCTAAATAGAATATTTTAAAAGGAGTTTTAATAATGGAATC
Organism: Staphylococcus sp. 8AQ; assembly: GCF_902506595.1. Lineage (NCBI taxonomy): Bacteria > Bacillati > Bacillota > Bacilli > Caryophanales > Staphylococcaceae > Staphylococcus > Staphylococcus sp. 8AQ. Next base: position 1,282,070 of record NZ_LR733871.1, on the reverse strand, counting down.
AATTACAATTGATGAGTTGAAAGAAAAAATATTGGATTCAAATCCAATTAATATTGTAGATGTACGTAATGATAATGAAACTGCAATGGGGATTATTCCTGGTGCAAAGACTATTCCTATGAATGAAATTCCTGATAACTTAAAAGAATTCGATTCAAATCAAACTTATTATATAATTTGTGCTGCTGGCGCACGCAGTGCTAGAGTTGTTGAATATTTAGAAGATAATGATATTCATGCTGTTAATGTAGAAGGTGGCATGAATGAATGGGGAACAGAAGGATTAGAAATTAAAAACATTTAATATTGGAAAGTGATTTTTAAGAGTTAGATTTTGAATGCCTTTTATATTAAGGTATTCAAATCTAACTCTTTTTTTATGAAATCTTATTTGATAACGTTGAAAAATTTACATGACAAATATGTTAAAAATAAATTAAAACGTGTACTATAATATTTAATTTATGTATACTAGAATTTGAATAAAATTGATGATAAAATCAAAGTGAATATCAATTCATTATATTGGTTAAAATAGCAAATTGATTCATTTAATACATATGCATCATAAACGCTCATTAATTATAAACAACAAAGACGATACAACTAGGAGGAACAATTAATGAATTTATTTAGGAAACAGAAATTCAGTATTAGAAAGTTTAACATAGGCATTTTTTCAACTATTATTGGTACTACACTTTTTTTAAGTCAAACTCATCAAGCATTAGCAGAAGAAAATGAATTAAATACCAATAGTGATACGCCTAATACTGCACTTACAGGTGAAACAAATACTAATGAATTAACAACTGCTAATCAAAATAATGTGACAAATAATAATGTCGCTAATACATCAGATGGTACGATAGACAATCAAGTTAATGATAATCAACGCAATGCAAATGACTTACTAGGAAATGAATCTATCTCTGAAACAAATCCTGATTTAAGTAAAGAACAGTCGACTGAATCATCAACTAATAATAATTTTGACCCTAGCACAAACAATTCAACAAAACTTCAACTCGATAGCATAAATAATGATATTGTATTACCTGAAAATTTAGTGAATGGAGAAACTCAACAAAATCAACCTAAATTAGTAACAGAATCAAGGCCTAAAGCAGATAGACCTAAGAAAAGAAGTCGACGTGCAGTTGTTGATAATAATGCAGGTGGTACAGTTAATTCAACCACTGTGATTGATCCAAAAATAAATAATACTGGTCCTAACGCAATCAACGAGGTATTAACTTTTGATGATATTGGGGTCACTCCAAGTAAAAGTAGAAATAACCCTACAGTTACTATTGTTGAACAATTACCCGGATTTAATCTTATAAACGGAGGTAAAGTTGGTGTTATAAGTCATACTTTGGTTAGGTCTGGTATGTTTAATTCAAGTGACGAAAAAAATTATCAAGCTCAAAACAATGTCATTGTTTTAGGTAGAGCCAATGGTGCTGATCCTAATGATCATGGAGATTTTAATGGAATTGAGAAGACTTTAACAGTCAATCCAAATTCTGAATTAGTCTTTGATTTTTCTACAATGTTAACTAAAAATAGGCAAGGTGCTGTAAATATTGTTATTAGAAATGCTGATGACGATAATATAATTGGAGAAAAAACAGTATCAACAAGAGCTCAATCGAGATTATTTAAAGTACCTGATAATGTTACACATTTAAAAATTCAATTTATACCTAATAACGATGCTATCACAGATATTGCGGGTGTTTATCAACTCAAAGATGGCTATAAATATTATGATTTTATAGATAATGTAGGTCTATTTTCTGGTTCGCATATATATGTTGAAAATAGAAATATAGAAACAAAGGCAGTAAATAATAGAGAATTCAATGTTTCAACTTCATTGAAAAACGATGGTGATTTTGCAGCCTCAATGAATACAAACGAATTTGTTTATACTATTCATTTACCAGAAGGTATAGAATATGTCGACCAATCACTTACTACAGAATTGCCATTTGGTAATGGTTCAGGAAATATGTTAAATCCGATGATTACTACATATGACCCAACAACTCGTACAATCACTATAAAAAGTAATGGCGATGAAACGAATTCAAATAACGCATCATTAATGCCTAATAAAAATTTGAACATTAACTATAAATTACGTGTTAATAATGTTCCAACACCAAGACAAGTTACTTTCCAAGACAATTTAGTATATAAAACTTTTGCTGAAGAATATTTCGATACTCCTCCAACACCGAGTGATGTCAATTTAGAACCTTATAATATAGATATTGTTATGAATAAAGATGAATTACAACGAGCTGTAGATACTAAAGTCATAGCTTCGAATTATACCATTGCTTCTGTAGATGAATATAATACGTTAAAAGCAAGAGCTCAAACCATCTTAGATGAATCTAGAAATAATGTTCCAATTAATCAGAGAGTCTCTCAAGCAGACATTGATCAATTAACTTATCAATTGCAACATACTTTAATTAGTAGAGTAGAAGCGGCTCGTGCAGTTAATAACAAAGCCGATGATATGACAGATACTGTTAATCAGGATAATGAACTAACAGATGAAGAAAAAGAAGCGGCAATTAATAAAATTGAACAAGATAGAGATAATGCTATCAATAATATTGATGATCAAACAACTGATGATGGTGTGACAAATGAAAAAAATGCAGGTTTAAATATATTAAATGGAGATACAGGAACACCTATAGCAAAACCTAATGCAAGACAGGCTGTAAACGATAAAGCTACTGAACAAAGAGCATTGATTAATCAAGATACAGTTGCTACGACTGAAGAAAAAGAAGCGGCACTAGAAGAATTAGATAATGATGTAACTACTGCTTTAGCTAATATTGATAATGCTCAAAACAACGCACAGGTAGAAGCAGCTAAAAATAATGCAATTAATAAGATTAATACAGATAGACCAGCTGATATTTATAAAGCCAACGCAAAAGCTGAAATTAACCAAGCAGCAACAGCGAAACGTCAAGAAATTAATCAAAATAATGAAGCTACTCAAGAAGAAAAAGAGGCTGCACTTAATGAACTTAATCAAACAACTAATCAAGCTATAGGTGAAATTGATAATAGTGTATCAAATAGCGACGTAGATCAAGCTAAAGATAATGGTGTAAATGCAATTAATATCATTAATCCAGTTACCATAGTTAAACAAAATGCTCGTGATGCAGTTGCTAATGTAGCACAACAAAAGAAGGATGAAATTAACGCCAATACAGATGCAACGTTAGAAGAAAGACAAGCTGCAATTCAAGCAGTTGACCAAGCTTTAACAGAAGCTAATACAAATATTACGAATGCAAATACAAATGATGAAGTTGACCAAGCTAAAAATAATTCTATAAATACAATTCAAAGCATTCAACCAGAAACACAAGTAAAAACAAATGCTAAAAATTTATTGAATTTAAAAGCACAAGAACAACTTAATATAATTGCAAATAATAACGATGCAACTATAGAAGAACAACAAGCAGCACAACAAATACTTGATACAGAACTTAATCAAGGTATTCAAAATATAGAAAACGCGGATACTAATCAAGAAGTTGAAAATGCAAAAGATACGTCTATACAAAATATTCAAAGTATTCAACCAGCCACAAAGGTAAAATCAGATGCTAGAACGGCAGTTAATGAAAAAGCAACAGAAGTAATTAATAATATTAACGCCACACCAGGTGCTACTAAGGAAGAAAGAGATGAAGCTATTGCACAAGTAAACACACTATTAAATAGAGTAATAAATGATATTAATACATCAAGTACTACACCTATGGTTGAAGCTTTAAGAGATGCAGCAATTAATGATTTAGGAAATATTCAACCACATGTTACTAAAAAGCAAGAAGCAATAGCGATATTAAACCAATTAGCTACTGATAAAAAACAAGACATAAATCAAAATATTAATGCAACTACTGAAGAAAAAGAAGCCGCAATTAATGAAGTAGATACACAACTAGCAGATGCACTTAATCATATTGATCAAGCAGACACTAACGCTCAAGTAGATGAAGCACAACAAAATGGAACGGCAGCGATTAACAATATACAAGAACAAATCGTTAAAAAACCTGATGCTCGTAATGAAATTAATCAACATTATAATGATAAATTATCTCAAATTAATCAAACACCCGATGCAACGACTGACGAGAAAGCAGCTGCAATTCAATTACTAGACGAGCAAAAGAAACAGGCTCTAGAAGCTATAAATCAAGCACAAACTAACAACGATGTAGATCAAGCCAAAGAACAAGCTATTCAAACCATAGATGCTGTTCAAGTTGATGTAGTGGTGAAACCAGATGCGAGACATTCGTTAGAGTCTGCAAAAAATGCACAACAACAAGTGATTAATGCAACACCTGATGCAACTGTTGAAGAAATTAATACAGCATTACAAAAATTAAATCAAATATTCAATCAAGCAAATAATGCTATTAATCAAGCGCAAACAAATCAACAAGTAACAGATGCTACTCAGCAATCAATTGAAATGATTCATAATACATTACCTGAGACAACAGTGAAAACTAATGCAAGAAATAATATAGAAAATCAATCTAATAAACAAACTCAGCTCATTCAAAATAGTGATGAATCCACGGTTGAAGAGAAAAATGAGGCACAAGAATTGGTGAATCAAGCCAAAGAACAATCAATTAAAAATATAGATCAAGCTCATACAAATCAAGAGGTGGAAACGGCATATAATAATGGCATACAAAGTATACAACAGATATCGCCATCTACTGCTATTAAGACTAATGCAAGACAAACTATATCTAAAGCCATTCAAGATAAAGAGAAACCAGTACTTGAAAATCAAGAAGCTACACAAGAAGAAAAAAATCAATTTATGACTAAAATGAATACGTTATTAAATGATTTGAATCAACAAATTACAAAAGACACTACAAATCAAGAAGTAGCAACTACTAAAGATAATGGATTAGTAAGTATTGAGCAGTCTGTTTTTCAACCAACTGTAAAACAAGATGCAAGAATTAAAATACAAGAATTTGCTGAAAAGCAAACGGAATTAATTAATCATAGTGAAGATGCTACAAATGAAGAAAAAAATAATGCTTTAGAAAAACTTAAAGCTACTGTTGAAAATATTATTAACCAAATCAATACTGCGACAATGAATAGTCAAGTTAATCTGGCACAAAATAATGGAGAATCTGCAATTTCTATTATTTTGCCTAAAATTGTAGTTAAAGAAGAAGCAAGAACTCAAATTAACCAAGCCATCAATAATCAAGATGAAGTTATTAGTAAAGTTCAAGATGCAACGCAAGAAGAAAAAGATGAAGCTAATGATGAAGTTAATCGTTTGGCAAATCAGGCAATCAATGACATCAACAATCTAAGAAATAATAATCAAGTAGAAGTAGCAAAAGATGAAGCTATCAATAAGATCCAACAAATATTGCCATCTACTGCAGTTAAAACTAATGCAAGACAATTATTAAATGAAACTAGTCAAAATAAGATTAAAAATATAAAAGAGACGTTAAACGCCACTACCAATGAAATTGAAGCAGCAATTTCAGAAATCGAGAAAATTTTAGAACAAGCATTAAGTCAAATTAACCAAGATATAACGACACAACAAGTAAATAAAACAAAAGAACAAGGGGTTCAAGCTATTAATGATGTTCAAGTTAAAGTGGTTAAAAAACCAGAAGCAAATGAACTTCTTTCACAAGTTGCGAATAATCAAGAACAATTAATTAACCAAATAAATGAAGCGACAAAAGAAGAGAAAGAATTGGCTATTACTAAAGTGCTAAAAGAATTAGAAAAGGCTAAAGAACTTATTAATAATGCATTGTCAAACAGTGAAGTGGATCAAGTTTATATAGATGAAGCTAAGATCATTGAATCAATTAAACCTAATATAGAAGTTAAACCTCAAGCAAATAAAGACATCAATCAAGTAGCTGATGAAGTTAAAAATCAAATTAGAATTTTAACAAATGTTGATCCCAATGCTGTAAATAATGCTATGAGAAAAATCGCGTCAATATTAGAAGAAGCAGATATAAGAATCAAACAAGCAAAAACAAATGATGAAGTTAGACAAATTGTTATTGAAACGATAGAAAAATTAAAAGGAATTAAAATATCGCCACTTAAATCTCATATCAAAATAGATACGGTTAGATCAATGACTAATTGTAAAAACTATATAGAAAAACAGATTTCAGCACCTGGTTCTAACTTAAATAGTGAATTACCAGATACTGGCTTAAGTCATAATCATTTACCTTTAGCTGGAATCACATTTACTTTTGGAATTTGGTTATATTTAAGAAGTTTAAAACTAAGAGATTATAAAAAATAAAAAGTTTGATACTTCATCAATTAATTTTGATAAAGATAGATAAAACATACCTAATTCTTCATGCTATAAATATTTAATTCTTATTAAATAAGTATATTTTTATACTAGATTTATAATTAGGTTGATGATAAAATAATTATTAAATTTAATAGGTTGTGCATATTACAAAGGTGTGCAACCTATTTGAAATCTAAATATAATTCTAATGTTTTACATCATGAAATTACACCTAGGAGGACAATCATTATGAATTTATTTAAACAACAAAAGTTTAGTATTCGAAAATTTAATGTTGGTATTTTCTCAGCATTAATTGCTACAGTAGCATTTTTAGGCGTAAATACTAATAGTGCTGAAGCATCAGAAGTAGAGAATGGGGTTGCTAATAACCAAGTCGATAACGCTGTCGTTAATCAAGAGCAAACTAATAATGTAGACAACCAATTCAGTGACCCAAATCAAGTAGTTGACCCTAACGTTAATCAAGCTACTACTGAGAATAATAACCAAGACGCAACAACTGAAAATATTAATAATCCTGTTGTGAATAGTGGGGAAGGCGTTAGTAATCAAGATAATACTACTACAAATGATGAAGTTAATACCCCAGCCGAAGAAGTTGTACAACCTACCGTTTCGTTAGATGACTTACAAACACCAAAATTACCAACTGAATTAAATAATGAAAATCAAAATAGTAAAGTACCAACAGAAGGTTTAAACAAACCAGTCGCAACAGTAGAAACAAGTCAGTCTCCTAAGAAAAGAAGTAAACGTGACGTGGGAGATAGTACAAACGATAATAATGTAGTAGCTAATAACCAAGTGGATAATGCTCAAAATCAAACATTAAATAATGCTAAACAAGTCGCTACTAATGAAATTAATCAAAAAGCTACTGACAAAAACCAATCAATTAATACTACTGCAGAAGCAACACAAGAGGAAAAGCAAGTTGCATTAACAGACGTTGAACACCAACAATTTAATGCTAATAATAATATTCAACAAGCTGCATCTGAAAACGATGTTACTACAGCAAAAAATAATGGTTTAACTGCTATTGATAATATTACTGTACAAACACATGCTAAAGAAGCTGCACGTAATGCGATTGTTCAAAAGGTAGCTGATCAAATCTTAAATATTAATAATAACCCAAATGCTACAAATGAAGAAAAAGCAGAAGCAGTAAACCAAGTTCATAATGTTGAACACCAGGCCTTAAAAAACATCAATGGTGCTAATACACAAGATGAAATAAATAATATTCAAAATCAAAATGTTACATCAATTGGAAAAGTTGAACCTACTACAACTGTGAAACCAACTGCTATTTCTGAAGTTAATCAAGCTGCAACTGAACATAATAGTACTATTGATGGAAATAGTGGTGCTACAACAGAAGAAAAAGCGAAGGCAAAAGAAAAAGTAAATGGATTAGCAGGGGTTACAACTTATAACATTAATCATTCTTCTTCAAATCAAGAAGTTAATCAAGCTAAAGAATTAGGTATAAATCAAATTAATGCAATTACGCCAGAAACGGCCGTAAAAGATTCGGCGAATGACGAAATTAATCAAGCAGCACAACAACAAAAAGAACATAATAATAATAACTATGCAGATGCTACGACAGAAGAAAAAACAGAAGCTAATAATTTAGTAGATAGTTTAGCCAATGAGGCACATACTGACATTGCAGCTGCTAATACAACAGACGAAGTAAATAATGTGAAAAATAATACTGTACAAGCCTTACAAAATGCTAGCACTGTTGTTGCAAAGAAACCAGCTGCAAGAGACCAAATTAATCAAGCACTAAGTGATAAAAAACAAGCGATTAATAATTCAAATCAATCAACAACAGAAGAAAAAGCTGACGCAATTAATCAATTAGATCCGAAAAAAGCTGAAATTGATAATAATATCAATCAAGCTACAACTAATGATGAAGTGTCAACTGCTGTAACAAATGGTTTAAATGAACTCAATAATATTGAACCTGCAACTGTTAAAAAGCAACAAGCAAAAACAACTATTGCTCAAGATGCAGATAATCAAAAGCAACTTATCAATCAAGATACTAATTCAACTACTGAAGAACATGATGCAGCTAACGCTAAGATAGATCAAGCAGTTGCAAAAGCCAATAATGATATTGACCAAGCAGCTACTAATAATGATGTAGATAATGCTGTTGCAACTAACCAAACAGAGATTAACCAAATACAACAAGATGCTCAAGTCAAACCTGCTGCAAAAGCAGAAATTGCTCAAAAAGTTACTGAACAAGAAACGGTTATACAAGCAACTCGAGGTACAACTACTGAAGAAATTAATGAAGCACTTCAAGCCTTACAAACAGCTAAAACTCAAGCTGACCAAGCTATAGATGCAGCACAGTCAAATGCGGATGTAGAAAATGTTAAAAATGAAGAAATAGCTAAAATAGCTTCAATTTTACCATCACAAGAATACAAAAATAATGCTATGGCTGAAATAGAAAATTTAGGTGAACAACGCAAAGTAGAACTAACTCAAAATCCTGATATGACTAAAGAAGAACGTGATGATACTGTTGATTCAGTAGATAGAGCAGTAGGTCAAGGTACTAATAATGTTTACCAAGCTTTGAGTAAACAATCCGTTGATAATGCTAAAAATGATGCGATTACTAACATCAACCAAGTTAGAGCATTTGTGAATGTAAAACAAGATGCGAGAGACGCAATCAGCCAAGTAGCTGATCAACGTAAACAAACTTTCCCTAATGATGTTCATGCAACTGATGAAGAAAAACAAGAAGCTTCAAATAATGTTGATGCAATTGTTACAAAAGCAAATGAACAAATTAACCAAGCTACTACTGATGCACAGGTAGCGCAAGTTAAAAATCAAGCCATTCAAGATATAGATTTAGTAGTACCACAAAGTAATGCTAAAACGACAGCTTTATCAAATATTCAAACTAAACAGGAACAACAAACATATATTATAAACAACGAACCAAATGCTACTTCAGAGGAAAAAGCGATTGCTTTACAAGAGTTAAATCAAGTAGTTACAAACGCCAATAATGAAGTTAATGCGGCTACTACAAATGCACAAGTGGCTACAGCTGAACAAAATGGTATAACAGCTATTAGTAACACACTTCCAGCAACACAGACTAAAGGTGATGCTAAAGCTGCATTAGATCAAGCTGCTACAAATCAAAAAGCATTAGTAGGTCAAAATCAAGATGTAACTACTGAAGAAAAAGATGCGGCAAATCAATTAATCGATCGAGCTCTTAATAATGCGAAACAATCTGTTACTGATGTAGATAGTGCTATAGATGTTGAAACTAAAAAGAATGAAGGTATCGACAATATCAATCAAATAACTGCAGATACAGGTGTTAAAACTGCTGTAAAACAAGATTTACAAAATCAAGCTAATGCTAAAAAGCAAGAAATTGCTAATAGTCCTTTATCTACTGAAGAAGAAAAACAAGCAGCAAATACAAAAGTTGATAATGCATTACAACAAGGTTTAACAGATGTTACTAACGCTCAAAGTATTGTAGACGTTAATAATGCAGTTAAAACTAACGATGAAACCATTCAAGCCATTCAACCAGAAACTACAGTCAAAGATAATGCTAAAAAAGAAGCTTTAAACATCTTGAATCAACAAAAAGATACAATTTATCAAAATGCCAATGCTACTGCTGAAGAAAAGCAATTAGCTGGTGATAAATTAGATCAATTATCTTCTAAAGTTATCAATAATATTAATCAAGCAAACACTAACAATGATGTAGATCAAGCTAAAACAAATGCAATAACAGAAATCAATCAATTTACACCATCAATTGTTAAGAAAGAAAATGCTAATGAAGAATTAACAGATGCGGCAGATTTAAAACAAGCTGAGTTAGATAAATCTCAAAATAATAGTCAAGAAGATATTGATGATGCTAAACAAACAGTACAAGCTATTTTATCTAAAGCTAAAGAACAAGTGAACCAAGCACAAACTAATCAACAAGTTGATGAAGCTAAAGCTAATGGAATTAATGCATTACAAAATGTTCAACCAATAGGTGGATTAAGACGAGATGCATTAAAAGAAGTTAATGATGTTTACAATGATAAAGTTAATGAAATACAAGATGCTGTGAATGGTACACAAGAAGAAATTACAGCTACATTGATTAATTTAAATAACATAAAAGCTCAAGATGACACAGCGATTAACCAAGCTACAAATGTACAACAATTAACAACTGCCAAAGACCAAGCTTTAAGTGATATTAATAGTTTTGAATTCACATTTACTAAAAAGTCAGATGCCATTACAGAAATTCGTGATGCTTTATCAGCTAAAGAAAATTCTATTAATGAAAATAACAAAGCAACTTCTCAAGAAAAAGATAATGCTATAAATAGTGCTAGAGAACAAGCAAATATTGCATTTATTAACATTAATAACGCTGATACAAATCAACAAGTTGATGATGCAGTGTCAAACGGTAAAGCAGAAATTGATCAGGTCACTCCAGAAGTTGTAACTAAACCAAATGCGATTGAATCTATTAATCAACTTGCTGATCAATTAAAAGAAACATTTGGACAAACATTAGGCGCTACACTTGATGAATCTGAAGAAGCTGCACAAAAAGTAGATACTATTGTTAATAACGCTAACAATGAAATTGAAAATGCAGCATCTGACATTGATGTAGCTCAAATCAAAGCGAATGCTATGAATGATTTAAATCAAGTTGTCATTAATGTTGAACAAATTTCTAATGCAGCAAAAGCATTAAGAGAAGAAGCGGATAAAGTTAAAGAAACAATTGATTCAAATGAAGATGCAGTAGAAAGTGAAAAATTAGCTGCTAAAGAAAATTTGAATAATATTTTAGAAAAAGGTTTAGCTGTATTAAATGTACAAAATACTAATGAAGAAGTAGCGAATGCAAAATCAAACTTTATAGATCAAATTAAAGCTATCAAAGTGGATACAGTTGTTAAACCTAGAGCTATATCAGAAGTAACGAAATTTGTTAATAACCAAGTTGCATTAATTCAAAGTTCAACAAAAGCTACTACTGACGAAAAAGAAGACGCAATTAATAGAGTGAAAGCAATTGAAGATGAATCATTAGCATCAATAAAAAATGCCAATAATAGTAATGACATTAACGAAGTGGTTGAAAATGCTCAATTAAAGTTAGGATCAGTGAATGTTAAAGCTATAATTAAAGAAGAAACAATCAAAGCATTAGATGATAAGATTGCAGAACAAAAAGAAAAGATTAATAATTCACAAGCAAATCAAGAACAAAAAGATAAAGCATTGAGTCAATTAAGCCAGCTTACTTCTAAAATTGGTGAACAAGTAGATCAAGCCCAATCAAATGAAGATGTGTTAAAAGTTAAAGAAGAAACAATCAAACAAATTGAAGCGATTGTTCCAAAAGTAACTCAAAAAACACCTCAAAAAGATCCAAACCAAGAACCGGTAAAAACACCTCAAAAAGACAAAGATAATGATAATGATGTTCCAACTCAACAAACAACAGTCACTGGAAGCAATACTGATGAAGATAATACTCCTATAAAAAATGGAGAAAACATCGATGAACAAGTTACTTCATCAACAGTTGAACAAAGTGAAGAGAACGACAATAACTCAACATCAGAAGCTAAACAATTACCAGAAACTGGACAAAACGATAGTCACATACCAGTGGCAGGAATTGCCTTTGCGGCTGGTGCTGCTATAGTTAGCAGACGACTAAGTCAAAAGAAAGATAAATCAGAATAAAATAGTTAAACTGTAAGTTTGATACAATAAAATCATAAATAAAACAGAGTTTAGGTATTAATCCTAAACTCTGTTTTTATATACAAATATTTATAATAAATTATCATATTTTCCAGCATTTAAACCTGCTACGTGACCAGTAACTAATGCACTTGTAATATTATATCCACCAGTATAACCGTGGATATCTAACACTTCACCACATAAGAAAAGGCCTTTAGACAATTTCGACATCATAGTCTTAGGTTCTATCTCTTTTAAAGAAACACCGCCACCAGTTACGAACGCCTTATCAATTGGTAAAGTTCCATTAACATTAAATGAAAATCCTTTTAATAACTTAACTATTGTATTTAATTGTTGATTTGAAAGATGATGTGATGTTGTTTCATTATCAATTTCAGCTTGTTCTAAAATAAATAACAAATATCTTTCTTCAATTAACCCATGTAGACTGTTTTTAATATATTTATCAGGTTCATCTTTTAATAATTTTCTAATATGTTGTGAAAGTTCATCTTCGTTCATAGTTGGAAAGACATCAAGTGCCATTTTTATATCTTGTTTCTTTTGATTTTTTTGTTCTTTATAAACAAATTGACTACATCTTAATGCAGCTGGTCCACTGACACCAAAATGTGTAAAAATCATATCCATTTGATGACTAATTCTTTTTTTGCCATTCTTTTTTAATACGGATAATTCTACATCTTTGAGACTTAGTCCTTTCAATGTTTTATCTTTAATAAAACGTTCAGGAGAAGTGATAGGTACTTCGGTAGGGAACAATTCTGTAATAGAATGGCCTAGCGATTTTGCAAAAGTATATCCGTCACCAGTCGAACCTGTTTGGGGTACACTCGTACCACCAGTTGCTATAATTAAACTTTTAGATTTATAAGTTTGTTGTGCAGTTTCAACTGAAAAAATACCCTCATTATCTTGTGATACATTAAGAACAGTGGTTTCTTCCTTAACTGTAACATTTTGTTTATTAATCGTATCAACTAAAGTATCAACGACGTCTTGCGCTTTATTTGATACAGGGAACATGCGCCCATGATTTTCTTCTTTGAGTTTTACGCCACGACTCTCAAAAAAATGAATAATAGATTCATTATCAAAAACAGAGAAGGGACTATATAAAAATTTTCCATTTCCAGGAATGTTTTTAATAATTTCTTCATAAGGTAAGCGATTGGTTACATTGCAACGACCACCACCTGAAATTTTTAATTTTCTACCAAGTCCTTTCTTTTTTTCTAACAAGAGAACTTGGTTACTACTAGAGCTAGCGGCAACAGCAGCCATTAGTCCGCTGGGGCCACCACCGATGATGATTGTTTGATACATTTTAACTGCCTCCAATAAATATTCATCACTATTGTATCTGAATAGAAAAATATATGCTATAGAAGTTGTATAATTAGATGACAATGAATAAAATGAGAATTATAATAGGAAACTTGAAGTATCATACATAAAAATCGACTAGCTAAGATTTGAGATTGCTTTTTATTTTATCAAAAGCGTGTTTACTAATAAAAATATGATAAAATCAATTAACACAAATAGTTTTTGTGATATATTTTATATTAATGTAAGCTAATGATAATGAATAAGATATGAAGTTAAATAACTTTAATAAACTTTTAAAGATAGGAAGATAGTTAATGAGCGAAAGTAAAGAAATGGTTCGTGGGACCTTCTTAATTACATTTAGTATATTAATTACGAAAGTTCTAGGTGTTCTATTTATTATTCCGTTTAACCATTTAATTGGTGGACAAGAAAATATGGCACCGTTTACTTATGCCTATGCGCCATATAATATTGCAATAGCTGTAGCAACAGCTGGCGTACCGTTAGCAGCTTCAAAATATGTTGCTAAATACAATGCTTTAGGTGCATACAAAGTAAGTCAGAAGTTTTATAAATCAAGTTTTATAGTGATGAGTATAACTGGTATTCTAGGATTTTTACTATTATACTTCCTAGCACCATATATTTCAGAATTAACACTATCACGTAATGCATCAGATAAAAATGGTTGGTCAGTTGCTGATATTACATGGATTATTAGAATTATAAGTATGGTTGTTATATTTATACCAGTACTAGCAACTTGGAGAGGTATATTCCAAGGTTATAAATCTATGGGACCAACAGCAGTATCTGAAGTTACAGAACAGATTGCACGTGTGATTTTCATTTTAGTCGGAAGTTACTTAGTATTAAATGTCTTTAATGGTACTGTATTAATGGCTAATGGTATAGCTACGTTTGCAGCAGCTATTGGTGCGATAACAGGTATTTTCACATTATGGTATTACTGGAGAAAACGTAAGAAACATATTGATAAAATGGTTTTATCAGATAACACAGATATAAATGTATCTTACGGAAATATGTATAAAGAAATTATAAAATATAGTATTCCATTTGTAATTGTGAGTTTAAACTTCCCGTTATTTAATTTAGTCGATCAATTTACTCATAACGGAGCTTTATCTATTGTAGGCGTATCTTCACAATTACAAGATATTTTCTTTAATATGTTGAATATGTCAACAAATAAAATAGTAATGATTCCTACATCTTTAAGTGCTGGTTTTGCAGTAAGTTTAATACCTTATATTACTAAGACATACGAAGAAGGTCGATTGCATGAAATGCATAGACAGATAAGAACATCTATTGGAGTGCTTATGTTTATTACTGTTCCTGCTAGTATAGGAATTATGGCATTAGCTCAACCATTATTTACAGTTTTCTATGGCTACGATCCAGTTGTTCAAGGTCATGACCCTAACTTTGATGGTAGTAGATTGTTATTCATATATGCTCCAGTAGCAATTTTAATTTCATTATTAAGTGTGACGGCTTCAATGTTACAAGGTATTGATAAACAGAAGTTAACTGTATATGTGATCTTGGGTGCAGTGGCTATTAAGTTGATATTAAACTATCCTCTAATTATGTTATTACGTACACCAGGTGCAGTACTTAGTACGTCAATTGCATTATTATTCGCAATTGGTTGCAACTTCTTTATCTTAAAGAAATATGCCAAATTTAAGTTCAGCTATAGTTGGATTCATTTTGGAAAAATATTCTTGTATTCATTCATTATGATGATAGGTGTAGAACTTGTCTTCTTTATTGGTAAGCTATTCTTAGCACCAAGTAAAGTAGGATATCTAATTATAATTATTGCTGGTGTTATCGTAGGTGCTGCAATTTATGGTGGAATTACAATAAAAACTAAATTTGCTGATGAATTTTTAGGAGAAATACCTGAAAAAATTAGACGTAAAGTTGGGTTCTTACGATGAGAATTGATAAATTTTTAGCTAATATGGGGATTGGCACACGTAACGAAGTTAAACAAAACTTGAAAAAAGGTCATGTGAAAGTTAATGATAGCGTGACTAAATCATCAAAAACCCATATCAATCCTGAAGTAGATATAGTTAAAGTTAATGAGGAAGTTATTAAATATATTGATAAAATTTATATTATGTTAAATAAACCAAGTGGTGTCATTTCTGCCACTGAAGATGACAAAGATAAAACCGTCATTGATTTAATCCCTGAGTATCAACACTTGGGGATTTTCCCTGTCGGTAGATTAGATAAAGATACAGAAGGTTTATTGCTTATTACTAATGATGGGCAATTTAATCATGATTTGATGAGTCCTCATAAACACGTTCCTAAAACTTATGAAGTTGTGTCTCAAAATTCCATATCGGAAAATGATATTAAATTATTCGAAAAAGGTATAGAACTTTCTGATGGAAAGGTGAAGCCAGCTCAATTAGAAATAATTGAAAACAAGCTCTCACGTGTTACCATATATGAAGGTAAATACCACCAAGTAAAAAGAATGTTTCATGAGATAGAAAATGAGGTATTAAAATTAAAACGTATTAAAATAGCTAATTTAGAGTTAGATGAAACACTCGAATTAGGAGAATATCGTTTATTAATAGAAAATGATTTTAAATTATTGTTAAACTAAAGAAAGAGAAGGTGTAATTTATGGCAAAAGGTACAAATTTATTTAGAGTAGTTCTAGGTTTAGGCGGCGCTGCAGCAGCAGTATTATTATCTCGTAAAGAAAGTAGAGATAAATTAAAAGAACAGTATAATCAATATAAAGAAGATCCAGAATCATACAAAGCAAATGCTAAAGATTTAGCTAATCAATTAAGTACGAAAGCTAATGAAACAATTCAAGACGTGAAAAACGATCCTAAAGGTTATGCAGAAAGATTAAAAAATGACCCTAAAGCTTTCTTAGAAGAAGAAAAAACTAAATTCACAAACTTAGATGATAAAAAAGAAGACGACCTAGACGAAGGTAAGTTTGATGATGAAGGTGGCGCAACAGTAAATAATAATTTACGTGTCGTTTCAGAAGATGACTTAAAAAATAATAAAAATGCGTTAGATGATAACAAATAATATTGGTTAACTTGAAACCCTATGTACTATTTCCAATAAGAGATAGTACATAGGGTTTTATTTAGTTATAAAAATTTAGAAAATTTCGTAATATTTCTGACGTCTTACTGTAGTTTCCTTGTAACTTCATGTAAAATAGTAAATAACTTATAAAAAAGGAAGTCGAATTCGAATGTGGAAAGAAAAAGTTCAAGAATACGAAAACCAAATAATTGAAGATTTAAAAGGTTTGTTGTCGATTGAAAGTGTAAGAGATGACAGTAAAGCTAGTGATGATGCGCCTGTAGGACCTGGACCTAGAGAAGCATTAGACTATATGTATAAATTGGCTGAAAGAGATGGATTTTCTACTCATGACGTAGAGCATATTGCCGGACGTATAGAAGCGGGTAACGGTGACGATCTCTTAGGTATTCTTTGCCACGTCGACGTAGTACCTGCTGGTGACGGTTGGGATTCAAATCCATTTGACCCAGTTGTTACAGACCAGTCAATCATAGCAAGGGGTACACTAGATGATAAAGGACCTACAATAGCAGCTTATTATGCAGTTAAGATTTTAAATGATATGAAGGTCGACTGGAAGAAACGAATTCATATTATTATTGGAACTGATGAAGAATCAGATTGGAAATGTACAGACCGTTATTTCCAAACGGAGGAAATGCCTGCACTAGGATTTGCACCAGATGCTGAATTTCCTGCTATTCATGGTGAGAAAGGTATCACTACATTTGATTTAGTTCAAAATGAAATGGCTGAAGATGTAGATGAACCAGATTATGAATTAATTTCATTTAATTCTGGACAACGTTATAACATGGTTCCAGATCATGCTGAAGCTAAAGTTTTAGTTAAAGAAAACATGACTGATGTTATTCAAAACTTTGAATATTTTATAGAATCAAATCAATTACAAGGTGAAAGCACAGTTGACAGTGGAATTCTTATTTTAACTATTGAAGGTAAAGCTGTTCATGGTATGGATCCTTCATTAGGTGTAAATGCTGGCTTATATCTATTAGAATTTTTAGCTACATTAAACTTAAATAAAAGTGCTAAAGACTTTGTAAACTTTAGTAATCAATATTTACATGTTTCTCATTTTGGTGAAAAAATGGGTATGAAATTCCATACTGATATTATGGGCGAAGTTACTACTAATATAGGTGTTATCAATTATGATAATGAAAATGCTGGCCGATTTGGAATAAATTTAAGATATCCGCAAGGTTTTGAATTTGAAGAAGCTATAGAACGTTTTACTAATGAAATTAAACCATTAGGATTTAGAGTAGAAATGGGTAAAGTTCAAAAACCACACTATGTAGATAAAAATGATCCTTTTGTTCAAAAATTAGTAACTGCATATAGAAACCAAACTGGAGATATGACAGAGCCATACACAATAGGGGGAGGCACATACGCCAGAAACCTAGACAAAGGTGTCGCTTTTGGGGCAATGTTTAATGATTCAGAAGACTTAATGCATCAGAAAAATGAATACATCACGAAAAAACAACTATTTAATGCAACGAGTATATACCTTGAAGCGTTATACTCATTATGTGTGGAGGGATAATTTATGACAAAAGTTTTTATTAATGGTGAATTTTTAAATCAAGATGAAGCTAAAGTATCATACGAAGATAGAGGATATGTTTTTGGTGACGGAATTTACGAATATATTCGTGCTTACGAAGGTAAACTATTTACTGTAAAAGAACATTTCGAGAGATTTTTAAGAAGTGCTAACGAAATTGGATTAGATCTTACTTATACAGTTGATGAATTAATTGAATTAGTTCGTAAACTCTTAGAAGTAAATGATGTTAAAAATGGCGGTATTTATATTCAAGCTACACGTGGTGTTGCACCTCGTGAACATTCATTCCCAACACCACCAGTAAAACCGGTTATCATGGCATTTACGAAAAGTTATGATAGACCATATGAAGATTTAGAAAATGGTATTTATACTATGACAACAGAAGATATTCGTTGGTTACGTTGTGATATTAAAAGTTTAAACCTATTAGGTAATGTTTTAGCTAAAGAATTTGCTGTTAAATACAATGCTAGTGAAGCGATTCAACATCGTGGAGAAACTGTAACAGAAGGTGCTTCAAGTAACGTATACGCCATTAAAGATGGAAAAATATATACACATCCTATAAATAATTTTATTTTAAACGGAATTACGAGAAGAGTCATTAAATGGATTTCTGAAGATAAAAATATTCCATTTATTGAAGAAACGTTTACTGTTGATTTCTTAAAAAATGCAGATGAAGTTATTATTTCAAGTACGTCTGCTGAAGTTATGCCAGTAGTTAAAATTGATGGGGAAGATGTCGGAGATGGTAAAGTAGGCACTGTTACGCGACAATTACAAGAAGGATTCAATCAGTATATAGAAACACATAGTATATAAGTTGAACATTTATCAAAATTTCCACAACTATCTCACTCTAAATATGTTATAATCTAATTCAAAGTAGTTTTATAAATATTTAATGAGCGGACTAGTAAAATGTGTCTTTTAGTTTCTCATTTTTAGTTGAAATATGATGGTAAAAATTATAAAATCTTCTATGAGTGATATTAAATGAGGACGCAATTTTCAAGCGTATTTTTAGGGACAAAAATATACGAAATAGCCAACTCACAAAAACTGTAAAATAAATTTTAACAAGCGTGTAGAGCGACTATACGGTTTATATAAATTAGAATATATGGCTCTTGAAAACATATTTCTGGAGCCATTTTCTAATTGAAAGTGAGGTGAACGTGTTGGAGCAGTTTTATCAGTTAGGGTGGACATTAGATTCAGCTGGAGGCGCTTCTGGAGAGGCCTATATGGCTGAACAAGATGGACAAAAGTTGTTTTTAAAACGAAATACGAATCCTTTTATTGCAGCTTTATCTGCAGAGGGTATTGTACCTAAACTTGTTTGGACAAAAAGAATAGAAACCGGCGAAGTAGTTACGGCGCAGCATTGGAAAAACGGTCGCGAATTAAGTGCGAACGAAATGCATCAACCTAGAGTAGCCAAAATATTAAAAAAAATCCACAATTCTAAACCATTACTTACAATGTTAAAAAGAATGGAAATGGAACCTATTACGCCAGAGATTATGCTTAATAAAATTAATGCCTCTTTATCTAGAGAAGTGTTAACACATCATGTTGTTAGAAAAGCATTAACATATTTAGAAGAGCATATACCAAATTTAGATTCTCGTTTCTTTACTGTCGTACATGGTGATGTTAATCATAATAATTGGTTGTTATCTGATAGAGACGAACTATTTTTAGTGGACTGGGAAGGTGCAATGATTGCAGATCCAGCTATTGATATCGGAATGCTGCTTTACAATTACGTTCCCGAGAAGAAATGGTCTAAATGGTTCGAAACTTACGGCGTACAAGAAAGTTTGAACTTGAATAAACGTATGAAATGGTACACTGTGATTCAATCAATTGGTATGGTTCAATGGTATGAAGAACAGAAACGTTTTAAAGATATGAATACATGGCTTGAATTTTTAAATGAAGTTATGAATAGTAACTTATTTATTTAAGGAGATTTGATTATGAGAGTTCGCTACAAACCATGGGCGGAAGATTATTTAAAGGACCATCCAGATTTAGTAGATATGGATGGTTCACATGCTGGACATATAGAAGAATGGTTTGATAAGAAGCAACCTATTTATATAGAAATTGGCTCCGGTATGGGACAATTTATCACTACACTTGCCGCACAACATCCAGAGATTAACTTTATTTCAATGGAACGTGAAAAGAGTGTTATGTATAAAGTGCTTGATAAAGTAAAAGAGCAAAACTTAACAAATCTCAAAATGATTTGTAATGATGCGATAGAACTTAATGAATATTTTAAAGATGGGGAAGTTTCTAGAATATATCTAAACTTTTCTGATCCTTGGCCAAAAAGACGTCATGCTAAACGTAGATTGACTTATCATACATATCTAGCGCTTTATAAACAAATTTTAATTGATGATGGTGAAATTCACTTTAAAACTGATAATAGAGGTCTTTTTGCCTTTAGTTTAGAAAGTATGTCTCAATTCGGAATGTATTTTACAAAGATGAATTTAAACCTTCACGAAGAAGACGATGAGGATAATATCCTTACCGAATACGAACAGAAGTTTTCGGATAAGGGTTCTAGAATATATCGAATGGAAGCAAAATTTCATAATAATATTCAGCCAAATACTGATAATATATGATTATAAGCCTGAGACATTTATTGATGTCTCAGGTTTTATTTTGTCCAAGTTTAATGATTTAAATTAAAACTAGCGACATTATTTTAGTTATTAGGATTAATTTCATTAATATTATTTTAACTTTTTAAAAAAATTGACTTTCAAAATTTTGTAATATCTTTTCGACAAATAAGTGAATAATTTCACAAACGTAATTGATAATGAATATTATTTAGTATAATTAAAAGTGATCAAGGGAGGAATAAAAATGATTAATAAAGATACAATTGTTGCTGACGTCGTAACCGACATGCCATTAAGTTCCGATATTTTCAGAAAATATGGTATTGATTTTTGTTGTGGAGGCAATATTTCAATTGAGCAAGCCGTTGAAAATAAAAAAGTTGATGTACAAACTATCTTAGATGAAATTAACCAGTTACCTAATGAATCACAAGGTAATATCAATGTTAAATATCTTGATGTGCCATCATTAATTCAATATATACAGTCTCGTTATCATGAAACGATGCGTGAGGAATTTAAAAATCTATCTCCATACGTTACAAAAGTAGCTAAGGTACATGGACCTAACCATCCATTTTTAATTGAATTGCAAAATTTATATCGTCAATATAGAGATGGAATGCTTGAGCATATGGATGAAGAAGATAATCACGACTTTCCAGCATTAATCAAAATTTCACGAGGGGAACACGTTGATGATGCTTCGAAAATTATAGAAAGCCTAGTTAATGACCATACACAAACTGGACAATTATTAGAGGATATGAGAGAACTAACTAATCAATATCAAGCACCTAGTGAAGCGTGCCAAACTTGGAGACTCGTATATAATCGTCTTGAAAATTTAGAGCGTGAAACACATGAACATGTTCATCTTGAAAACCATGTCTTATTTAATAAATTTTAATTAATGAAAGGGTGTTTAATATATGGTAAAAAAGTTGCAGGTCACACATTTTTAGCTCAACTCGGGAAAAAACGTTTACGTCCAGGTGGAATTTTAGCTACCAATTGGTTAATTGATAAAGGTTGTTTTTCAAATGATAAACGTGTTTTAGAAGTTGCATGTAATATGTGTACAACGTCTATTGAATTAGCTCAAAAATACCAATGCCAAATTGAAGCAGTTGACTTAAATAAAGCAGCATTACAAGTTGGTCAACAAAACGTAGATAAAAACGATCTAAATGACTATATTCATCTAACACAAGCAAATGCGATGGATTTACCTTTTGAAGATGAAAGTTTCGATATTATTTTAAACGAAGCAATGCTAACAATGTTACCTTATAAGGTTAAAGAAAAAGTATTAAAAGAATATTATCGTGTACTTAAACCTAATGGAATTGTACTTACACACGATATTGCTATTATAAATCGAGATAATGAGGACGTTATAGTTAATGAATTGAGTAAAGCAATCAATATGAAAGTGACGCCTTTAACGTTAGAAATTTGGTATAGTTTATTTAAAGATGCAGGATTTTCACAAGTTGAATCAAAAATAGGACCATTATCATTGATGTCACCAGTTGGCATGTTAAGAGATGAAGGTTTACTAGGAACTTTAAAAATTTTAAAAAATGCATTAAAAAAAGAAAACCGTCATATGTTTATAACTATGTTTAAAACAATGCGCAAACATAAATCAAATATGAATTATATTGTTCACGCTATTAAAAAATAGTTAAAATTAAAACGATTGATAACCTTAACATAGATAAAGATGTAAGGTTAAAGAAATCATTAAAATAAGACAAAACCCATCAAAAGGGTCTTGTCTTATTTTTTACTTTTTAAGAACATCATACTTATGAATGGTATTAAATTGGACAAGATGATGATGTTATAACCTAAATTTGATGAAACAATTGACGTTGAATAAATAAGAATGAGTTCAATAATAATAAAAATTGTCGTAAACAACAGAATAATCTTATTACGTTTAAATTGCATTATTGTCCTCCATATATTTAATTGCTTTAAAATGTACAATAAGAACTTTAACATTAATTGCTATATATACGTTATTGTATTAAGTTTGTTAATAAGAGTAAATTTAGTAAATGAGTGGGAGGGTGTCTTTTTATGAAATTAGGAGCATTAACTATTAACGATATTAATGGGGGTAATACTCATATTGATGGAGGTGCCATATTTGGCGTTGTACCTAAACCATTATGGACTAGAAAGTATAGTGTGAATGATAAGAATCAAGTTCATACACCAACACATCCAATTCTTATTCAACATCCTCAATATAATATTTTAATCGATGCAGGTGTAGGTAATGGTAAATTAACTGACAAACAAAAAAGAAATTATGGCGTAACTCAAGAAGGCTTTATAAAAGAAGAATTACAATATTTTGGTTTAACGCTTGATGATATTGATATTGTGTTAATGACACATTTACACTATGATCATGCTGCTGGACTAACTGATTCAAATGGAAATGCACGATTCAAAAATGCTACTCATTATATTCAACAAGACGAATGGCATGAATTCTTAGCGCCTAATATACGTAGTAAAGCGACGTATTGGGAAAAGAATCAAGGTGATTATCAGGACAATATTATTTTATTTGATAAAGAGATTGAACCGGTATCAGGAATTAAAATGATACACACTGGTGGTCATAGCTTTGGTCACTCTATAGTTACTATTGAAAGTGAAGGAGAAAAAGCTGTGCATATGGCTGACATCTTCCCAACAGTAGCACACCAAAATCCATTATGGGTTACCGCGTACGATGATTACCCAATGACTTCAATTCGTGAAAAAGAAAGACTCATACCTTATTATGTTTTAAATGATTACTGGTTCCTCTATTATCATGACGAAAACTATTTCGCAGTTAAATATAATCACAAGGATCATTCAATTACATCATCTATCAAACGTTCATATCGTCAGTATTAAGTTGAAAAAAGGTTATAGTTTAGTTCATTAAGAAAAGTGATACTATAATGAATAAACTATAACCTATCATTTTTTATGTAAATTTTAATTTTATAATTCGATAATATTTAAAACTTCACCAGTATATGCATCAGCATAAAAATCATAATCTACTAATTTACCATTTTTAGTTGCGGAGATACCGCCAAGATAAATAGGTTTATTAGCATTAATATTAGGATCGTTAAGAGGTTGTTGTACAATATATGAACCTTTGACATCCATAAAGTATGTTTTGACTTCTTCTAATAACTTATCGGGATTATAAAATTTTTTCTTATTTAGGTAAACAATTACGCCAGCTGATAAAATGACTACCGTACAAGCACCTACAATTAATATATTTTTACAATTTAAACATTTCATTAATGTATCTCCCTTTTCCATGATTCATATTATTAGTTTACCATAATGAAGATGATATAATAAATTATAAGGAGTGAAACATCAAATGACTATTGAAGAGAGTAAAACATTAGAACGCATGGAACATCTGACAGAATTACATGGTGCACCAGGATTTGAAGATGATGTTAAAACATATATGAAAGAACAAATGACACCTTATGTAGATCATTTTGTAGATAATAAAATGGGTGGGTTTTATGGTGTGAAAAAATCAACTAAAGCTAATGCTAAACGTGTAATGATAGCAGCTCATATGGATGAGATTGGATTTATGATTACACATATCACAGATAATGGTATGATCCAATTTACTAATTTAGGCGGCGTAGCAAATGATATATGGCAGGGACAAAGATTAAAAGTAAAAAATAGAAAAAACGAAGAAATTATTGGTGTCGTTGCCAATATTCCAAAACATTTTAGAACTGGTAATGAAGCAGCACCTCAAATTAAAGATTTAATGTTAGATATAGGTGCAAGTTCGAGTGAAGAAGTTAGACAAAAAGGTATTGAAATTGGCGACACAATTGTACCTGCTACGCCATTTACTCAGTTATCAGAATATAGATATAGTGCAAAAGCGTGGGATAATCGATATGGTTGTCTCATTGCTATCGAAATATTAGAATTACTGAAAGATACAGAATTAGATGTTGATTTATATGTTGGTGCCAATGTACAAGAGGAAGTAGGTTTAAGAGGCGCTAAAGCATCAGCAGAATTAATTCAACCGGATATTGCATTTGTAGTAGACTGTTCTCCTGCAAATGATATAAAAGGCAAGCAACAATTATCTGGTGCGTTAGGGGAGGGGACATTAATTCGTATCAAAGATGGTACGATGATACTCAGACCTACTTTTAGAGATTATTTATTAAATTTAGTAAAACAATATGATATTCCGCATCAATATTATATGTCACCAGGAGGAACAGATGGCGGTGAAATCCATAAAGCAAATGATGGTATTCCTACAGCAGTAATAGGAGTATGTGCACGTTATATTCATAGTACAGATGCTGTTTTTGATATCCGTGATTATTATGCCGCTCGTCAATTATTAAAAGCATCAATTACGAATTTAAATGAAGAACAAATACAACGATTACAATATCAGTAATATAGGAGTGAAAAACATGATACAACTTGAAACAGAACAACAATTTGAAGAATTAAAGCAAGGAAATACAGTTTTTGAATTTACAGCAGGATGGTGTCCTGATTGTAAGATAATAGAACCAGAATTGCCACAATTAGAAGAGAAATATCAATCTTTTAAATTTGTATCAGTAGATAGAGATCAATTTTTAGATATTTGTATAGAAAATGGTATTATGGGTATCCCAAGTTTCTTAGTTTATAGAGACGGAGAATTACTAGGAAGTTATATTGGTAAAGAAAGAAAATCCATTGAACAAATAGATCAATTTTTAGCACAATATATTTAATTGAATAGTTGAAAAATATATTTAAAAACTTGTTTTTTTCTGTTACTATTCTTTGATTTATTGTAAACTATTAAAAGGTGCGAAATAGGAGTGATATGAATGAATGTCTTTCAAATGAGAGATAAAATTAAACAGCGTTTGAATCATTTAGATGTAAATTATAAATTCGATCGTGAAGACGAAACATTAAGAATTTATAGAAAAGACAATCATAAAGGTGTCACAATTAAATTAAACGCTATTGTCGCAAAATATGAAGAAAAAGAAGAAAAAATTGTAGATGAAATTATATATTATATAGATGAAGCAATTGCTCAAATGGCTGATCAAGGTATAGAACAACTTGATGAAATTAAAATTATGCCGGTGATTCGTGCTACAAGTTTTGATAAAAAGACTAAAGAAGGCCATGCATTCATTTATGAAAATCATACTGCTGAAACTAATATCTATTACGCATTAGATTTAGGAAAGTCATATAGACTTATTGATGCAAGTATGTTAGAAACATTGAAAATGACAGAACAACAGATTAAAGAAATGTCACTTTTTAATGTAAGAAAGCTTGACAATAAATATAGTACCGATGAAGTGAAAGGTAATATATTCTATTTTATTAATTCTAATGATGGTTATGATGCAAGTCGCATACTTAATACATCATTTTTAAATGATATACAAGATCATTGTGAAGGCGAAATGTTAGTAACAGTGCCTCATCAAGATGTTTTAGTCATTGCTGATATACGCAACAAAACAGGCTATGATGTGATGGCTCATTTAACTATGGAGTTTTTCACAAAAGGACTTGTCCCTATTACTTCTTTATCTTTTGGATACGACAAAGGTCATCTTGAACCAATATTCATATTAGGGAAAAACAATAAACAAAAAAGAGACCCTAACGTCATACAAAGATTAGAAGCTAATCGTAAAAAATTTAATGATAAAAATAAATAATAATAAAAATAAATAATGATAAAGGAGATATATACAATGAATTTATTCTTTAATCCAAATGGTGTAGGAGATGTTGCATTCTTACAAATCGACCCTACAGAAGGCGAATTCAATTATAAAAAGAATAACGACGTAGTAGAAATAACTAACGAAGATAACGAAGTAGTTGGGTATAATTTCTTTAATATATCTACTCATATACAATTAGAAGGTAATGGACACATTAAATTAACTGAAGAAATCGTTAATCAATTACAACAAATGATTAAAAATAATGGTTTCACATATGAATTGAATGCTGATTTATCTCCAAAATTTGTTGTAGGTTATGTAGAAACAAAAGAAAAACATCCTGACGCTGATAAATTAAGTGTACTCAATGTCAATGTAGGTAATGATACATTACAAATAGTTTGTGGCGCACCAAATGTCGAACAAGGACAAAAAGTAGTTGTAGCAAAAGTGGGCGCAGTAATGCCAAGTGGTATGGTAATCAAAGATGCAGAACTTAGAGGCGTTGCATCTAGCGGTATGATTTGTTCAATGAAAGAATTAGATTTACCAAATGCTCCTAAAGAAAAAGGTATTATGGTGCTAGATGATAGCTATGATATTGGACAAGCATTTTTTGAATAACAAAGGAAGGTCGTGAAAGTATGAGCTGGTTTGATAAATTATTTGGCGAAGATAATGATTCAAATGAAGATATATTAAGAAATAAAAATAAAAGACGCCAGGCAACTCAATCGAATGATTCTAATCATGACTCATTACTGCCACAAAATAATGATATCTATCATCGACCAAAAGGTAAATTCCGATTTCCTATTAATGGTTTTGAATCAGAAAATGTGGGGTCTGAATATACATCTATGAATGATGGGGAACAATCTTATGTGAAAAATGATGATAATGAAACTTTAACTTCTCAAGAAAGTAAGAGACATCGTCGTAGAAGGAATCATGCCAATGACGATGAGTATGTGAACTCGTCTCGACAATCTAATTCAAATAAAACTAGAAGAAAACAAGTAACAAATCCTTATGTCACTAAATCAACTCACCGCCAAATTTCTCCTACTTCATTAGGAGATAACAAATCTAATAATGGTGCTACATCTTCAAAATCACAACCAAGAATGAAATTACAATCCGAACGTTTTAAATCAAATTATAAAACGCAACCGGAGTATACATATCACAAAAGTGATTTTAAAGCTTCAGAAGTACCATCAGCCATTTTTGGTACGATGAAAAGACGACCAATTGAAAACGGCATGATACCTCCTAAAGACAATGAAGAAGAAACTAATAATAAAATGAGTTCAAATGTTAATCATTCTAGTGACAACGATGGATACACTGCAGAAACATCCCAAAGCAACTTTACAAGTAATCAACAATCGAATGATGTAAAAGAAACTAGTGCAAATAGTAATTCAAAACATGATGAGAATATAAATCAACAAACATCGTCAGTGGGAGATGAAAAAGCAATTAACTCAACTCCTAACCATTCAACTAAAGATAATACTATTAATATTAACAATATCTATGCATCTCAAATTGTTGAAGAAATTCGAAGAGAACGTGAACGAAAAGTGCTTCAAAAGCGTAGATTTAAAAAAGCATTGCAAGAAAAGAGACAACAAAATAAAGAGACCAATGAAGATAGTATACAAAAAGCAATTGATGAAATGTATGCCAAACAAGCACAACAATATGTTGGTGAAAGTTCATTAGATATGGAATCTCAAGATGATAGCAATGCTATGATTAACGAGCATGACAATAATGAAACAATAAATCAAACAGATGCAATTGAAAATTCAGACCTAGATCAACAAGAAACATCTCATTACAATTATGAAGAAATCGATTTATCTGATATTAAACCAAGACATCAAGTAAATGATGACGATGTTACTGTGACTGATGTAACAGAACAAGATAATGGCTCAGAAACAACTGATACTAACTATGTTTCATCTCAATCCATATATGATGATCGAACAACTACCGTCCAGAAAGACTCTGAATCTAGTCAAAGTGACTCTACAATTAGTTCAGAAAATGCAAAACATCATTACAGTGATAAAACATCAATATCAGAAAATGAAGATAATAATATAGATGATGCAGATTATCGAGAATTAGATGATAGTGAGCAACCAACAACATATTCTACTTCAGAACATACATCTTCATCTCTATATGATAGTGAGACATCACAACTTAATGATCATAAGCACTTGAATAGAAGAAGTGGTCATAATGCAGTTACTCAAAGCGTCGATCATGAAACGGAATATGCTAAAAAGCGAAATCCACATATTCAAGATAGCAATTTAGGTAATAGTGATAAAACAATGTCAACATCAGAATCAGTATTAGAAAGTGATGAATCATTAAGTGATAGTTTCATCTCTAATAATAGTAATGAAACATCTGAATTTGTCGCTTCATCTTATGATAATACTCAAAACTTAAGTAGTTCAGAAAATAGCTATTCTGAATCTATAAATGATAATCAATCAGAAAGTTCTGATCAGAATTTTGATAAAGTTAATAGTGAAAATAAAGGCGTAGAAACTAATCAGCATCTACATTCTGAACAAACTAGCAAGCCATTAAAAGGTAGTAAGCCATTTAATGTTGTTATGACGCCTTCAGATAAAAAACGTATGATAGATAAGAAAAAATCTCGCACAGTTCATGTTCCAAATCTAACGCCTGAACGTCAATCAAATTCGACACAATCAAATAATATTAAGCAAGCATCGTCAGAGCAATACAATACATCAGAACACTCTGAATCAAATCAACAATCAAACAATATAAGTGAAAGTGAAGCGCCTTCAGCTGATCGTACAAATGAACTAAATCAAACAACATATGAAAGTGACTCAAATTCAACTGCAAGTGAACATAGCCTAAGTGCAAATGACGTTGTCAATAATGAGAATGTGCAAATGGCTCAGAGCGATTATAATGTTGGAATTAATCAAAATATGGAAGATGATAGTTCGTCTATGCAACATGCTTCCAATGATGTTAATGAAAATGATTCAGATAATCGCAATGAAGACAAACGAGAGAATACTCATGCATCTACATCTAAGGTTACATCTGGAGAAGTGGATAATAATAATGAAAATATTAAAGTTCAAAAGCCCACTATAAGAAAAGGTCCAAATATTAATTTACCTAGTATGGAATTGCTTGAATCACCAGAACCACATGAAGTAAATGAAGAGTGGATTGATGATAAAAAGCAAGAATTAAATGATGCATTATATTATTTCAATGTTCCTGCAGAAGTTCAAAATGTTACTGAAGGTCCAAGTGTGACCCGTTTTGAATTATCAGTTGAAAAAGGTGTTAAAGTATCAAGAATTACTGCTTTACAAGACGATATTAAAATGGCGTTAGCAGCCAAAGATATACGTATCGAAGCGCCGATACCAGGTACAAGTTTAGTAGGTATCGAGGTACCTAATCAAAACCCTGCCAAAGTCAATTTGAGATCAATTGTAGATTCAGATCAATTTAAAAATGCTGAATCTAAATTGACAGTTGCAATGGGTTATCGCATCAACAATGAACCATTACTTATGGACATTGCTAAAACACCTCATGCTTTAATTGCAGGTGCAACAGGTTCAGGTAAATCAGTGTGTATTAATAGTATTTTAATGTCGCTATTGTATAAAAATCACCCGGAAGAATTAAGATTATTATTAATTGATCCAAAAATGGTTGAATTAGCACCATATAATGATTTGCCACATCTTGTGTCACCAGTAATTACAGATGTTAAAGCAGCCACACAAAGTTTAAAATGGGCTGTTGAAGAAATGGAACGTCGATATAAATTATTTGCTCAATATCACGTTAGAAATATTACAGCATTCAATAAGAAAGCTCCTTATGAACAAAGAATGCCAAAAATTGTTATAGTAATAGATGAATTAGCCGATTTAATGATGATGGCGCCACAAGAAGTAGAACAATCCATCGCGAGAATAGCTCAAAAAGCGCGTGCATGTGGTATTCATATGCTTGTTGCCACACAAAGACCATCAGTTAATGTTATTACCGGTTTAATTAAAGCTAATATCCCAACTAGAATTGCATTTATGGTATCATCAAGTGTAGATTCTAGAACTATTCTTGATAGCGGAGGAGCAGAACGACTATTAGGATATGGCGACATGTTATATCTTGGTGGCGGTATGAATAAACCTATCCGTGTTCAAGGTACATTTGTTTCAGATGAAGAAATTGACGACGTTGTAGATTTCATTAAACAGCAACGTGAACCTGATTATTTATTTGAAGAAAAAGAATTATTAAAGAAAACACAAACTCAAGCACAAGATGATTTATTTGATGATGTGTGTGAGTTCATGATTAATGAAGGACATATTTCTACTTCGTTAGTACAAAGACATTTCCAAATTGGGTATAATAGAGCAGCGAGAATCATAGATCAATTAGAACAACTAGGTTATATATCTGGAGCGAACGGTTCTAAACCTAGAGATGTTTATATTACTGAGGCGGATTTGAATCAAGATTAAAAATTAGTAAGGAGTTTTATAATGACACACTATCATTTTGTCGGAATTAAGGGTTCTGGCATGAGTTCATTAGCACAAATCATGCATGATCTTGGGCATGAAGTGCAAGGCTCAGATATTGAAACTTATGTTTTTACAGAAGTTGCTCTAAGAAATAAAGGTATAACTATCTTACCGTTTGATAGTAACAATATTAAAGAAGATATGGTAATTATACAGGGTAATGCTTTCCCTGATACACATGAAGAGATAGTCAAAGCACATCAACTTAAATTAGATGTGATTAGATATCATGATTTTCTTGGCCATGTAATTAACCAATATACTTCGGTAGCAGTTACCGGTGCACATGGTAAAACATCAACAACTGGATTGTTATCTCATGTGATGAATGGAGATAAAAAGACTTCATTCCTTATAGGTGACGGTACAGGAATGGGTTTACCTGGCAGTGACTATTTTGCATTCGAAGCTTGCGAATATCGACGTCACTTTTTAAGTTATGATCCTGACTATGCAATTATGACAAATATTGACTTTGACCATCCTGATTATTTCAGAGATGTTGATGACGTTTTTGATGCATTCCAAGAAATGGCTCAAAATGTTAAAAAAGCTATCATTGCATGGGGCGACGATGAATATCTTAGAAAATTAGAAGCGGATGTACCAATTTATTATTATGGTTTAAAAGAAACTGATGACGTATATGCTAAAAATATACAAATCACTGAACAAGGTACACAATTTGATGTTTATATTAATGGTGAATTTTATGATCAATTCCTATCACCACAATATGGTGACCATAATATTCTAAATACATTAGCTGTTGTAACTATTAGTTATTTAGAAAAAATGAATGTTGATAATATAAAAGAAGCATTAGAAACATTTGGTGGTGTAAAACGTCGATTTAATGAAACAAAAGTATCAAATCAAGTATTAGTAGACGATTATGCTCACCATCCAAGAGAAATTAATGCTACAATTGAAACAGCTAGAAAAAAATATCCACAAAAAGAAGTTATTGCTGTATTCCAACCACATACATTCTCAAGAACTCAAGCATTCTTAGAAGAATTTGCAACAAGTTTAAGCGCAGCTGACCATGTTTTCTTATGTGAAATTTTTGGTTCAATTAGAGAAAACACTGGTGAATTGACGATTCAAGACTTGATTGATCGTATTGATGGATCAGCATTAATTGATGAAAATAGTATAGATGTATTAGAGAAATTTGATAATGCTGTAATATTATTTATGGGCGCTGGAGATATACAAAAAATCCAAAAAGCGTACTTAAATAAATTAGGTATAAAAAAAGATTTCTAATATGTTTATAATGATTTCTCAAGGGTATTAAATATTAATGAATTTTATAATTAGGTATTTAGGAGGCGTTTTTAATGGATTGGATTTTACCAATTGCTGGAATTATCGCTGCGATAGCGTTCTTAATTTTATGTATCGGTATCGTTGTAGTGTTAATTTCTGTTAAGAAAAATTTAGATCACGTGGCTAAAACACTTGATGGTGTTGAAGGTCAAGTACAAGGTATTACAAGAGAATCTACTGATTTACTTCATAAAGTTAACCGTTTAACTGAAGATATTCAAGGTAAAGTTGATCGTTTGAATTCTGTAGTTGATGCTGTTAAAGGTATTGGTGACTCAGTTCAAACATTAAATGGTTCAGTTGACCGTGTAACTAATTCTATTACACACAACGTATCTCAAAATGAAGATAAAATTTCTCAAGTAGTACAATGGTCAAATGTGGCAATGGAAATTGCTGACAAATGGCAAAATAGACACTACCGTCGAGGAAGTGCAAATTACAAAGCAAACACAGTAGCAAATGATACAGATCATAGCTATACTACACGTGTTGACAAATAATTAATAAGAATGAACTAAATGCACTTAAATGAGGTTGTTACTTGTTTAAGTGCATTTGTTATAGGGAGGAATAAATCATGGAACACTATAATCGTGATGATTTTGAAAGAAATAATACTGGAAATGATTTATACAGCCGTCATACTCGTATAAATAATCAAACACCACAACGTAAAGATTTTGTTGTAAGCTTTATTACCGGTGCTTTAGTAGGTTCAGCTTTAGGGTTATATTACAAATTGAAAGTTTTCGAAAAAGCTGATCAAGCGATTGCTAAAGAAAAAGAACTACGTGAAAAAGCATTAAATTACAAATCTCAAGCAGAACAACGTTTTGAATCTGTTAAAAACCAAGTTGAAAACTTCAGAAATAAATCAAAAGATGGTATCTCATCTGATGAATTATCAGCACAAAAAGTCGCAATCCAAAGAGAAGTAAGCGACAATAATTTAGCAGATCAATCACCAGAAGCTAGAGATATTCAAGAAGCAAAATTAGAAGCAGAAGGAAATTCTGGATCAGATGCTTCAGCTACAGAATTAGCAGCACAACAAAACGCAATTCAAGCTGAAACAAATAAAGATAGTTTAGCAGATCAGTCACCACAAGCACGTGAAATACAACAAGCCAAACAAGAAGCGCAAAATGAAGAGCAACAATCTAATGCAACGCCATCAGCTACAGAATTAGCAGCACAACAAAATGCAATTCAAGCTGAAACAAATAAAGATAGTTTAGCAGATCAGTCACCACAAGCACGTGAAATACAACAAGCCAAACAAGAAGCGCAAAATAAAGAACAACAATCTAGTACAACGCCATCAGCTACAGAGTTAGCAGCACAACAAAATGCAATTCAAGCTGAAACAAATAAAGATAGCTTAGCAGACCAATCACCACAAGCACGTAAAATTCAAGAAGCTAAGGAAGAAAGTCAGAATGAGGAACAACAATCTCATATAAATAGTAATCAACACGTATCATCTGAAGAAGTTGTAATGGCAAAATCTGCTATTAAAGAAGAATCTTCACTATCTGATCCATCAAAAGAAAAAGCTAGCAAATCAACACAATCTAATGCAGATAAATTAGCAAGTGCAGCTAAAACGAAGAAAACAAAATTAGATAATGATGCTAATGTATCAGCTAATACTAAAGCTTTAACAAAAGAACAGGGTGTAGCCAAAAATAATAAACAATCTACACCAAATTTAGTAACTAAAACTGAAGAACAATCAACAAAAAATAATGATGGTTCATTTGCTAATAGACTAGCAAGTGCAGCTAAAACTAAAAAAAGTAAATTAACTAAAGGTTCTAAAGAATCTCAATTAACTAAAGCATTACTTGAAGAAGCACCAATTGCAAAATCAACGATGACTAAAGTACCTAATTTAGTTACTAAAACAACAACAAAATCTAACCAAAATAATAAATCAGCACAATCATCATCTAAACAATCTAGTACTAAGCAACCAACAAAAAAACAAAGTAAAGCACAGTTTGATAAAGGTGTCGTAACAAGACAAAATAATAATCAATCAACTAAAAAATCTAATAGTCAAGCTAAAGCAACAACAAAATCAACTAAAAAAAATAGTAATCAAACAACAGCACAAACAAAATCAACTAAGAAAACAACAAAATCATCTAATCAAAATAAAGCACAACAAGATAAAACAAAATCTACTCAACAAAAAGTAGAAAAAACAACTAGTAAAATCGAAAAACGTACTTTTAATGACTAATTAGTTTGTATTTAATATAAGTTAATATTATGATATTAATATAAGCACTCATTGGTTAGTATTTGATTTTAGTGGTTAAAATTAAATGTATAACATATTAGAGTGGAACCCATCATTCATTTACAGTAGGATGTATGACGTTCTGCTCTTTTTCTTTTTTAAAATATGTGTTCATAAATGGGAATATGATAATACTATCATATTTTTAGAAAATTTAATCAATTCCGACAATTATAACTTGAACAATAAAATGTTAATTGTTAGAATGATTCGTAAATACATTTATTTTATCGCTTTAAAGTGATACATATAATGTGCAACTAATAGTATAGAGGTGGAATGACTATGGGTAATAAATTAGATAGCTACAGACAAGAAATTGTCTCATTAAACGATCAGATTTTAGAGTTATTATCTCGACGTGGTGAACTAGCTCAAAAAATTGGAGAAGAAAAAATTAAACAGGGTACACGTGTATATGACCCTCAACGTGAAAAGGAAATGATTAACGATCTTTTAGATAAGAATAATGGTCCGTTCAATGATAATGTGATTAAACAATTATTTAAAGAAATTTTTAAAGCCTCTACAGATTTACAAAAATCAGAGAATGAAAAACATTTATACGTATCTAGAAAATTAAAACCTGAAGATACAATTGTTCATTTTGATAATGGAGGTAAATTTGGAGAAGGTTATAAATCATTTGTTTTTGGTCCATGTTC
This sequence comes from Staphylococcus sp. 8AQ, assembly GCF_902506595.1. Taxonomy (NCBI): domain Bacteria; kingdom Bacillati; phylum Bacillota; class Bacilli; order Caryophanales; family Staphylococcaceae; genus Staphylococcus; species Staphylococcus sp. 8AQ. Next base: position 1,246,377 of record NZ_LR733871.1, on the reverse strand, counting down.
AGTAGAATCGCAAGAACAAGTAGATACAGTTGCTGCTGATTTACAAGCAAAAGGTGAGAAATTTATACGTGGTGGAGCGTTTAAACCACGTACGTCCCCATATGATTTCCAAGGTTTAGGTGTTGAAGGTCTTAAAATCTTAAAAAATGTTAAAGATAAATATAATTTAAATGTCATTAGTGAAATCGTAAATCCAAATGATTTTGAAGTTGCAGATGAATATCTTGATGTTTTCCAAATTGGTGCACGTAATATGCAAAACTTTGAACTTTTAAAAGAAGCTGGTCGTACAAATAAACCAATTTTATTAAAACGTGGATTATCAGCAACAATTGAAGAATTCACATATGCTGCAGAATATATCGCATCTCAAGGTAATAGAAATATTATCTTATGTGAGCGTGGAATTAGAACATATGAAAAAGCAACTAGAAACACATTAGATATTTCTGCTGTACCAATATTAAAACAAGGTACACATTTACCTGTGATGGTCGATGTAACACACAGTACTGGTAGAAAAGACATTATGTTACCGACTGCAAAAGCTGCACTTGCTGTAGGAGCAGATGGCGTTATGGCAGAAGTACATCCAGATCCTTCAGTAGCATTAAGTGATGCAGGACAACAAATGGATTTAAAAGAATTTAATAAATTTTATAATGAATTAAAACCACTAGCAGACTTATATAACCAAAAGAAATTAAAATAATCGATAATGAAATTAAAGCTACTTCATTGAACAAAAGGTATTTTGTAATGAAGTAGCTATTTTTGGTTTGAATTTAATTTATTTGTACAAAATATATCTTTTAATATGCATCATTAGAAATTTTGTTTTAAAGTGAATATAATTTAAATCTACAATTTTTCTGACAGAAATGTGAACAACAAAACAAATTTATTTCACTGCATCTTTAAATATGGTAAACTTTGAAAATAATATGAAAACACGGTATAATAGCGTATAAAACGCTTGCAAGGAGGAAATTATGACAGTAACAATTTATGATGTGGCAAGAGAAGCCAGAGTGTCGATGGCAACTGTTTCTCGTGTTGTTAATGGTAACCAAAACGTAAAGCCTGAAACTCGAAATAAAGTGAATGAAGTAATTAAAAAATTAAACTATCGTCCAAATGCAGTTGCACGTGGGCTTGCTAGTAAACGAACTACGACTGTAGGTGTGATTATTCCTGATATTTCAAATGTTTATTATTCACAACTTGCACGTGGTTTAGAAGATATTGCTACAATGTATAAATATCATTCAATCATTTCAAATTCAGATAATGATCCTGAAAAAGAAAAAGAAATTTTTAACAATCTTTTAAGTAAACAAGTAGATGGTATTATATTCTTAGGAGGTACAATTTCAGAAGAAATCAAAGAATTAATCAACCAATCATCAGTACCAGTCGTTGTATCAGGTACGAATGGTAAAGATGATCATGTTGCTTCTGTTAACATTGATTTTGAAAAAGCTGCTCAAGAAGTAACACAACATTTAATTGACCAAGGTGCTAAGAAATTTGCATTAGTTGGTGGTGATTATTCTAAGAAAGCCCAAGAAGATGTTTTAGATGGTTTAAATACAGTGCTATCTGATAATAATCTAATATTAGAAGATGCGCTTCATTTAACAGGGGCTGAAAGTTACAAAGAAGGCATGAAAGTTTTTGATGAAATGAAAGATAACTTACCTGATGCTGTATTATCAATCAGTGATGAACAAGCGATCGGTGTGTTACACGGCGCATTAGATTCAGGTATAAAAGTTCCTGAAGATTTACAAATCGTTAGTTTTAATAATACGCGTTTAGTAGAAATGGTTAGACCACAACTTTCAAGTGTAATACAACCATTATATGATATTGGTGCTGTTGGAATGAGATTATTAACTAAGTATATGAATGAAGAGGAAATTGAAGAACCTAATGTGATTTTACCTCATAGAATTGAATATCGTGGTACGACAAAATAATTAAATAATATACGTACTATGTGATAAACACCCCATAAATTAGACTGATAACTAATTTATGGGGTGAAATTATTTGGATGTAAAATCATACCAACTTGCTATTAAATCTGCTACACGTGCATTTTTTTCTGAAATTTCATCAGTTCTAGGTATATACGTATAATCATTCAAACGGTCTTCCCATCTTTTTGGAAGTGTCACTGAGCTATAATGTTTCCATTTATTAATCCAAGTTAATGGTAAATAACCTTTTTGAATAGGCTCATTAATTAAACTTAAATATAAATGACTCCAGGCACGAGGCACAACTCTCCATAAATTATAACCTCCGCCACCAAACATAATTATTTTATTATGAGTATATTTTTCAGCAAGTGCTTTAATTATATAAGGTAGTTGATATAAAGAATTTAAAGTACAACTTATATGTGTTAGCGGATCTCTGTAATGAATATCCACTCCATTGACGCTTAAAATGATATCTGGTTTAAATGCTGCAATGACAGGTTCAACTGTAGATTTAAATGAGCGCAAGAATGATTCATCTTCTGTATATGGTTCTAATGGTACATTGACTGAATAACCATAACCGATATCTTCACCACGTTCAGTATAATGTCCAGAACCAGGAAATAAAAACTTACCAGTTTCATGGATAGAATAGGTTAATACATCATTGCTCGTATAAAAACTCCACTGAGTACCATCTCCATGATGTGCGTCTGTATCAATAATCATTACTCTTTGATTATAATGATTAACTAAATATTGAGCTGTTATAGCTACATCATTATAAATACAAAAGCCATTTGCACGACCTGGTAAAGCATGATGCAAGCCACCACCTAAATGACAACCATTTGTATAAGTACCGTCCATAATCTTATCTGCTAAGTTTAAAGCACCACCTACAATACGAGAACAATGACGATGCATATGTCTAAATGGAACTGTATCATCATTAAAACCATATTTTTTAGCTTCTTCAGAACTTTAGATGCCATGTGATGCATGTTTAATCGCTTGTATATAATCATAACGATGTATCAAAGCGAGTTCATCTTCTGTAGCAATTCGAGGTGTTAAAATATTTTCATTAGATAAAAACTGTGCATCTATTAAAAGTTCAGTTGTTAATTTTAAACGCATTTGATTAAAAGGATGCTCATTATTAAATCTATATTTTAAAATATCATCTGAGTATACATAACCTGTTTTATTTTTATTACTCATAAGCTCATTCCTTTCAATCTGCTAATAAAAGAAGCGGTTTTGAAATCTAATATCGTCGAAAGCATGTTGTTGATCTAAACTAATTCTTTTACCAATTCTAGCCATTAAACAATTTGCTGGATGACTTGTAATTTCTGGATCATCTGTAGCAAAGACTTCTAAACCGCCTTTTTGCATTAATTTTTGCATTAACCGTTTATATTCAAATACATCTAGTTGGGCATGTTTTAAGTCCCAATGCCAATAATATTCAGTTGTTAAGACAATATAATCTTCAAATTCATCAGCTGATAAACTGATTTGAATTAATCTCCCACCTAAATGTAAATGACGGTAACCTTTGCTTAACTCGATTGCACCAAGCTCAATTAAATAGGGGAGTTGGCCAGTAGACCATCTTTCTAATTCATCTGGATAATGATACGTAACATAACCTATAATATGTTTGTCTCTCCGAATAATATAAACTCTACCTTCAGGTAACGTAGTAATTTCTAATAAAGCTTCAAATTGTTCATTGTAGGATCTAAATGCATTTAATCCATCGTCGAAAGTAAGCGTTTTCAAAAAAGAATATGAAACAGGGCCTTCTATTATAAAATGCTGATCTTCTAAGTATATATTCTCTTTAATATAAGATTTTATATGTTGCATATCTTCACCTCCTAATTAAAACCTCCTTGTTCTTTATACTTATTATACTTTTCTTGATGTAAAATGACAAAAATGATGTCAATTATAATTAAATGTTTTGAATAATGTGACAATTATATGTATAATTCACTATAAAGAAAGCGATTTCATAAATCGAAGGGGGATTTTCTTATGAAAGTTGAAGTATATAAAAGTGAACCTGGAAATTATAATTTGCAAGATTATGAACAAACGTATAATAACTTTGATTGGAAAGATGTTGAAAAGGCATTCTCTTGGAATAAGACAGGAAAAATCAACATGGCGTATGAATGTATAGATAGACATGTTGATGAGGGTAAGGGAGAAAAGATAGCATTAAACTATAAAGACGAACGTCGTCATGAATCATACACATTTGAAGAGATGAAAAAATACTCAAATAAAGCAGCCAATGTTTTAAAAAATAAAGCTAATGTTCAAAAAGGGGATAGAGTATTTATTTTCATGTCAAGAACACCAGAATTGTATTTCGCTTTCTTAGGTATTTTAAAAATTGGTGCAATTGTTGGACCACTATTTGAAGCATTTATGGAAAAAGCTGTGGCAGACAGACTTGAAAATAGTGATGCTAAAGTCATTGTTACAAATAAAGCATTATTACCACGAATTCCAAAAGATAAATTACCTAACTTGGAAACAATTGTTGTAGTAGATGACGAAGTGGATGAGGCATATGTTGACTTTAATACTGAATTTAAAAAAGCTAGTGATGAGTTTGATATTGAATGGTTAAATGAAGACGATGGCTTAATTTTACATTATACATCTGGCTCTACCGGTCAACCTAAAGGTGTGCTACATGTTCAAAAAGCAATGTTAGTTCACTATATTTCTGGAAAATATGTATTAGATTTACAAGAGGATGATGTTTATTGGTGTACAGCAGATCCAGGTTGGGTAACTGGAACGTCATATGGTGTCTTTGCTCCATGGTTAAATGGTGTTACAAACTGTATTGTTGGTGGTCGATTCTCGCCAGAACAATGGTACAAAATGATTCAAGATTTTAAAGTAACAGTTTGGTACACTGCACCAACGGCTTTACGTATGTTAATGAGTGCTGGTGACGATATTGTAGAAAAATATGATTTGTCATCATTACGTTCAATCTTGTCTGTTGGTGAGCCACTCAATCCAGAAGTTATCAAATGGTCTAAAGACGTATTCCACAAACGTGTCTTAGATACTTGGTGGATGACTGAAACTGGTGGACATATGATTGTTAACTATCCTGCTATGGACATTAAATTAGGTTCAATGGGTAAACCATTACCTGGAATTGAAGCAGCTATAGTAGATGATGAAGGTAAAGAATTGCCACCTAATAGAATGGGTAACTTAGCAATCAAAAAAGGATGGCCTTCTATGATGCATTCTATCTGGAAAAATCCAGAAAAATATGATTCTTACTTTATCGGAGATTGGTACGTTTCAGGGGATTCTGCATATAAAGATGAAGACGGATATTATTGGTTCCAAGGTCGTGTAGATGATGTGATTATGACTGCTGGTGAACGTGTAGGTCCATTTGAAGTTGAATCTAAGTTAGTAGAACATGAAGCAGTGGCTGAAGCAGGTGTCATCGGTAAACCAGATCCTGTACGTGGTGAAATTATTAAAGCATTCGTAGCACTTAGACAAGGTTATGAACCAACTGATGAATTAAAAAATGATATTCGCCAATTTGTGAAAGAAGGATTGTCTGCACACTCTGCACCAAGAGAAATTGAGTTTAAAGATAAACTACCTAAAACACGTTCAGGTAAGATTATGAGACGTGTATTAAAAGCTTGGGAATTAGATTTAGATGCTGGTGACTTAAGTACAATGGAAGATTAAAAATTAACATTAGAAAAATGAATTTACAAAACTCTATTTTCACACATTAACGTAAATAAGTAGCGAAAAGGGCCTAATTATTTTTAGGTCCTTTTATATGTAGAATTTGATAGCATTTTTGAAAACGCTATCAAATATTCGACATCAATAAATAAGTCGGTTATTATTAAAGATGTAAGAGCAACTGAATCATGTACATAACTGATTCTTACACTTATTTTTATAATTTTATAAATATTTATAAGGGGTTGAAATAAGTTGGCACATTTATCAGATTTAGAAATTGCAAACCAATCAAAATTAAGACCTATTAGTGAAATTGCTAATGAGGCAGGAATTTCAGATGAAGCTTTAGAACAATATGGACATTATAAAGCTAAAATTGATATAAACCAAATTAAACCTAAAGACAATAAAGGTAAGGTAGTATTAGTAACTGCTATGAGTCCAACTCCAGCTGGAGAGGGTAAATCAACAGTAACAGTAGGATTATCAGATGCTTTCCATGAACTAAAGAAAAGTGTCATGGTAGCTTTACGTGAATCTGCTTTAGGACCTACTTTTGGTATTAAAGGTGGCGCAACAGGCGGCGGTTATGCACAAGTATTACCAATGGAAGATATTAACTTACATTTTAATGGTGATTTCCATGCTATTACTACTGCAAATAATGCTTTATCTGCTTTCATAGATAACCATATACACCAAGGTAATGACTTAGGCATAGATCAACGTAGAATTGAATGGAAACGTGTTCTAGACATGAATGATCGTGCACTACGTCATGTAAACGTTGGTTTAGGTGGTCCAACTAACGGTGTGCCACGTGAAGATGGATTTAATATTACTGTTGCCTCAGAAATTATGGCTATTTTATGTTTAAGTCGTAATATTAAAGATTTAAGAGAAAAAATAAGTAAAATAACAATTGGATATACACGCGATCGTAAACCAGTTACCGTTGCAGATTTAAAAGTTGAAGGCGCATTAGCTATGATTTTAAAAGATGCAATTAAACCTAACTTAGTACAGACAATTGAAGGTACACCTGCATTAGTTCATGGTGGCCCATTCGCTAACATTGCACATGGTTGTAATTCTATTTTAGCTACAGAAACAGCGAGAGACTTAGCTGATATTGTTGTCACAGAAGCAGGCTTTGGTTCAGATTTAGGTGCTGAGAAATTTATGGATATCAAAGCCCGTGAAGCTGGTTTCGAACCTTCAGCTGTCGTCTTAGTGGCAACAGTTCGTGCTTTAAAAATGCATGGCGGAGTCACTAAGGATAACTTGAAAGAAGAAAATGTAGATGCAGTTAAAGCTGGTATTGTTAACTTAGAACGACACGTTAATAATATTAAAAAATTTGGTGTAGAACCAATTATTGCAATTAATGCATTCATTCATGATACAGATGCTGAAGTAGAATTTGTTAAATCATGGGCAAAAGAAAATGGCGTAAGAATTGCTCTAACTGAAGTTTGGGAAAAAGGTGGCAAAGGCGGAGTTGACCTCGCTAATGAAGTTCTAGAAGTTCTAGATCAACCACAAAATTTCAAACCACTTTATGAATTAGAACAACCACTAGAAGATAAAATTGAGACAATTGTTAAAGAAATTTATGGCGGTTCAAAAGTAACATTCACTAGTAAAGCTCAAAAACAATTAAAACAATTTAAAGATAATGGTTGGGATCATTACCCAATTTGTATGGCTAAAACACAATACTCATTTAGTGATGATCAAACAGCATTAGGAGCACCAAGTGATTTCGAAATCACAATCCGTGAATTAGAAGCTAAAACTGGTGCAGGATTTATCGTTGCATTGACAGGTGCAATTATGACAATGCCAGGTTTACCTAAAAAACCTGCTGCATTAAACATGGACGTAACTGATGATGGACATGCAATAGGATTATTCTAAAATATATAGTTAACCCCTTGATAATTTATTGAATATTATCAAGGGGTTATTTTTAATTTGATGATTTTTTAGGTTTAGTTAATAAATGAGTTTTAATATTATATTGTTTTGCTTTTTGATATTCTGCCTTTGTAATTTTTTCTTCTACTAGCATACGTTTTAGAACATAATGTTGTCTTTGTATGCTATATTCAATTTCATTTGCAGGTTTTAAGTTACCATTTTCGTCATAGGGTGTATAACCATATGGACTTTGTAATAACCCAATAAGATAAGCGGATTGAGCGATATTTAAATGTTCCGCTGAAACACCGAATAAACTATAAGATGCAGATGAAATACCAGTGATATTAGCACCGTTATAATCTCGTCCAAATGGAACAATATTTAAATAGGTGTAGATAATTTCTTTTTTTCTTAATATATCTTCAAGTCGTTGAGCTAGTATAATTTCATTAGCCTTACGACTATATGTTTTTTCATTAGTTAACACTTGATTTTTAACTAATTGTTGTGTAATGGTGCTGCCACCAGAACTATGTTCTTTCTGAGATAAATCTTGAAACATTGCTCTTAAAATGGCTTTTGGAAGAATGCCGTTATGCTGGAAAAATAAAGTATCTTCTGAAGACGTTAACGCTTTAATAACATCTGGATTCACATGTTTAGGACCTACTATTAATGGATTAAGTGAATGATCATATTCATATAAGATGTCCTTGTTTTTATAATTAATTAAATCATCTCCAGCAAAGTGAATGACTTTATGTTTTAATGCATTATCACTTATTGATGATGCTTCTTTAGTTAGTTGGTGAAAATAAACTAGGGCAGCTAATAAGATAATAAGTGTAAACACTACACCGATTATAAAAACTGAAACAATGATGTGTTTAATTCGTTTATATAATTTTTCAAATCGAAACAAATTATCATGTTGCCGATGTTGTTTCATATTATCCATAGCAAACCTCCTTATTTTAGCTTATTATATCATACTCGGTAAGTTGACTTTTAAAATAATGTTAACTATAATTAGATTCAAATACATAAGTTTCAGATGAAGGACAAGTAGCTTTGTAGAGAATTTCAGAGAGTTAGTGGTTGCTGTGAACTAATATTTTCTATTTTGTGAATACACCTTTTTATTACAAGTCTGACGTTTGATTAATGAACGTATCATTAAGAGAGATATTAGGTTAAAGAATATCCAACAATTTTGGACACTTAGATAACTAAACGTTTGAGTATTATAACAAATGAATTAGTTTTAGAATTGTGGATGATTCACTTATGAAGCCTAAATTTAAGTATGGTGGTACCGTGCAAATGCGCCCTTACATTGATGAGATGTAGGGGCATTTTTTTGTTTAATTGTATATCTAATACACTTTTGATTATAGTAACTTTGAAAGTTATTGATATTTAGATATTCAGTAAAATATGATATGAACCATTTAAACTTAAAAGGCTTATCTTTCAATCACACTTACATCTAAACTTATGATAATAAAAGAATATTTTTAGGAGGAATTGAATAATGTCAAATGCATTAATTGAAGATTTAAAATGGCGTGGACTTATATATCAACAAACTGATGAAGCGGGAATTGAAGAATTATTAAATAAAGAACAAGTAGCTTTATATTGTGGTGCAGACCCAACAGCAGATAGTTTACACATTGGTCATTTGCTTCCATTTCTAACTTTAAGACGTTTCCAAGAACATGGTCATCGTCCGATTGTATTAATCGGTGGCGGTACAGGTATGATTGGTGATCCATCTGGTAAATCAGAAGAACGTGTATTACAAACCGAAGAACAAGTAGAAGCTAATGTACAAGGTATTAGTCAACAAATGCATAAACTATTTGAGTTCGGTACAGATAAAGGTGCAACTTTAGTTAACAATAAAGATTGGTTGGGTCAAATCTCGTTAATTAGCTTTTTACGTGATTATGGTAAACATGTCGGTGTTAACTATATGCTAGGAAAAGATTCTATTCAAACAAGATTAGAACATGGTATTTCTTATACAGAGTTCACATATACTATTTTACAAGCAATTGACTTTGGTCATTTGAACCGTGAATTAAATTGTAAAATCCAAGTAGGTGGTTCAGATCAATGGGGTAATATTACAAGTGGTATCGAATTAATGAGACGTATGTATGGACAAACTGAAGCATATGGTTTAACTATTCCACTAGTAACTAAATCTGATGGTAAGAAATTTGGTAAATCAGAATCTGGTGCTGTTTGGTTAGATGCAGAAAAGACAAGCCCATACGAGTTTTATCAATTTTGGATAAACCAATCAGATGAAGATGTAATAAAATTCTTAAAATACTTTACTTTCTTAAGTAAAGAAGAGATTGATCAATTAGAACAATCAAAAGAGGAAGCACCACATAAACGTGAAGCACAAAAAGCATTAGCTGAAAATGTAACTCGTTTTATCCATGGTGAGGCTGCTTTAAACGATGCCATTAGAATTTCACAAGCATTATTTAGTGGAGATTTAAAATCATTATCAGCTAAAGAATTAAAAGAAGGTTTCAAAGATGTACCTCAAGTTGAATTATCTAAAGAAACTACAAATATTATTGAAGCATTAATTGAAACAGGAATTGCTACTTCAAAACGTCAAGCGCGTGAAGATGTTAATAATGGCGCAATTTATATTAATGGTGAACGTCAACAAGATGTAAATTATGAACTTTCAGATCAAGACAAAATCGAAGACGAATTTACTATTATTCGTAGAGGTAAAAAGAAATACTTTATGGTTAATTACAAATAACTTATTTAAGATCTTGAATCAATTACCTAAAGATCTAAATTGGTGTGTGGGAGGTTAAAACTTGAATAAAGAAGAAGTCATCATGATAGGGTTGAGAAACATGTTTAATAAAATTGCTTGGCTAAATAAAGATGAAATGCAAGAAGCTCTAAAAGAATACAAATCAAGTGAAGTTCATTGTATTGAAGCCATACATGACTTAAAAAACCCTAATGTTAAAAGTTTAACTGAACAATTATTTATGACAAGAGGTGCCATAAGTAAATTGACAAAACGTCTTCAAACAAAATCGTTGATTGAAAGTTATCGAAGCGATAGTAATAAAAAAGAAATATATTTTCGACTTACACCAAAAGGTCAACAAGTTTATAACACACATCAGCAACTACATGCTAAGTTTGAAGCAAGAGATCGAGTGGTATTCGACAATTTATCACAAGAAGAATTTGATAGTATATATCAATTTATTGAAAGATATAATAACCATTTAGATGATGAAATTAAGAAAAATGAATTACAACTTTAAATAAATTTAGAAAGTTATAGTTTCGAGAATGAGGCATTATTGATGCCTCATTTTTATTTTTCAAATTTTTATTGTTGACAAGGAAACAAAATAGGCGTAAATTTGTTGACGTAGAAACAAAAAGGAGTCAATTTATGTCAGAATATAAAGCACAAAGTCAACAAATTCCAAAAGAAACGATGCATGCAGCATGGGCTATTGCTATAGGTGCTATCGCTCCAATGTTAGATTCAACGATGATCAACATTGGTATCAAACAATTAAACCAAACATTTCATACTAGTATTGATATTGTTCAATGGGGAATTACAGGATATATTCTAGCTTTAGCTATTGCTATTCCATTCTCTGGTTGGTTAATGAATCAATTCAATAGTAAAAATGTATTTATAATAGCAATGTCATTATTCGGTTTAACTTCATTAATGGTTGGACTTAGTAATTCAGTTAACGTATTTATTCTATTTAGAATTGTTCAAGGTTTTAGTGCAGGTGTTATCACTTCTCTTATGTTTACTTTATTAGTTAAGACTGCAGGTCAAGAACATATAGGTAAGGTAATGGCTATTGTAAGCACCCCAATGATCTTTGGACCTATATTAGGACCTACGTTAGGTGGTTTTATTATTCACTTTGCATCTTGGAGATGGATGTTTTTTATTAATATATTAGTAACTGTTATTTCGGTACCACTTATGATGAAATACGTACCATCTTTTAAACCATTTAACAAAGATAAATCGTTAGACGCTATAGGAATTGCTATGTTAGGAATTATTAGTACAAGTTTAATATATGGTATCACCGAAGCAGGAGATAAAGGTACATTTTTGGATCCTTTAGCAGTCTTTTGTATAACTGTAGGTGTGATATTTATTGTTGGTTATGTCATTTATAATTTAAGAAATCAATTTAATACGATATTACCTATTAACTTATTTAAAAGTAAAACTTACTCAGCTTCAATGTTAGGATTACTTTTGGCTAATATAGGTATTATGGGACCAATGGTTATACTGCCGTTATTCTTTCAATCTTTTAAACATTATTCTGCAATCGAAGCAGCTTTAGCATTAATACCTCAAGGGGTAGGGATGTTGATCACACGTCCATATATAGGTAAATATATTGATAGAATAGGTGCAAAATACGTTATTATGATAAGTATTGTGATTGCTATTATCGGCACTTTACCATTAGCTTTTGTAGATCAACATACATCTATCTGGTGGATATCTCTAATATTATTTATTCGAGGATGTAGCGTGGGTGGTATAAATCTTGGATTGATGGCAGATGCATATAAAGGTGTGTCAGAATCACAATTATCAGAGGCTGGTGTTGGCATCAACATGATAGAGAATGTTGGTGCTAGTTTTGGAACAGCCATTATCGCTACTGTAGTCGCTTCTAACATTTCAAAATCTGCTATGCATGATGTTATCAGTAAGCAATTAACAGGATTTCATGAAGGATTTGTGGTTTCTGTGATAGCTATTTTATTTATATTAATTCCAGCGTTATTTTTAACTAAAAATAAACAAGGTATTGATGAATCTTAATTTCATCAATACCTTGTTTTACTATCATTGTGCAAATTGACTTTGTCTTTCTGAAGATGACTGTGTAGATGTTTGTGTTTGTTTTTTTAATTTAACATGAATACTTTTAGTTTTACCATCTCGGATAACTGTTAATTTAATATGCTCTCCGGGTTTCTTATGTTCATATAAATAAGTTCTTAGATCAGTATCTTCTTTAACAGTTTTATTATCAACTTTTGTTATAATATCACCTTTTTTAAGGTTACTATCATGACTCACTTTAGCAACATAAACACCAGATTGACTATCGGTATTCATTTCTTTTCTGTATGATTCAGGGATATCTTGTAAATTGATTAATCCTATACCAATAGATGGACGTTCGATTTTCCCATGCTTAACTAATTGCTCAATTGTAACTTTTACTTCATTACTAGGAATAGCAAATCCAATTCCTTCGACTTGTTCAGATGCAATTTTCATTGAGTTGATACCAACTAAATTACCATTAATATCTACAAGTGCACCACCAGAATTACCTGGGTTGATCGCTGCATCAGTTTGAAGTACATTTACTTTTGTATTGCCACCAGTCGTATTAGCATCAATTGTGCGTTCATTTGCAGAAATAATACCAGATGTGACTGAATTTGCAAATTCTAAACCGAGTGGGTTACCCATTGCAAACACGCTATCTCCTGTTTGAACTTTTGATGAATTTGCAAAATCGATTGATTTGATACCTTTAGTATTATCTATTTTTAATACAGCAATGTCTGTAACAGCATCTTTGCCGACAAGTTTAGCTTTAACTTGTTTTGAATTGTGTAATTGTACTTTTATCTCAGATGCACCATCAATAACATGGTTATTTGTTACGATATAAGCAGAACCGTCACTAATTTGATAAATAACACCTGAACCTATACCAGCTTCTTCTGGTTTAGAAGTTTTTCCTTTTAATAAATCATCAAGGTTATTTGATTTTTGCATATTAATAACTCCAACAATAGCTGGAGAAACATCTTTAATCATCTCATGGACAGAATCATATTTATCACTTTTTCCATCTAATTGATTACCGCCTTTACTATTTGACGCTTCATTAACCGTTGCACCATCATGATTTAATACAGTTTGATTAAGTATCTTACCAATTCCAAGAACGAGTAAGGCACCAATAATACCTGCAATTAATGCAACTAAAATGGTTTTAAACCACGGAAACTTAGGTTTATTATATCGAGATGGTTGTTGTTGAGAATCATAAGATTGATTCGATTGTGTATAATCTGACATATTTGACCTCCAATTTTAATAATCTCTACTCTTAATTATGTAATTTTTTTCACAAAAACGCTAGTCTTCTGCTATCAGACTTTAGACTTATTTAGAAGTTATCTTGTTCATATTGCAGGTAAATGATAAAATCTATATGTTAAATAGAAAACTATATAAGTAGGTGTAACGATGTATAAAGTGATAAGTAGTATTTTATATTTTATTTTAGTTAAATTAGGCAAATCACTATTTGTTATTGGTAAAGAAAACATTCCCAAAGACAATAATTATGTTGTGACTTGTACACATGAAAGTTATAACGAGGTTATAATGTTAGGTATGGCAATTTATCCAAATCAAATTAACTATATGGCTAAGAAAGAATTATTTAGTAATAAATGGGGCGGGAAATTCCTGAGCTCATTAAATGCGTTTCCTGTTGATAGAGAAAACCCAGGTCCAAGTACATTGAAACGACCAATTAAATTACTAAAAGAAAATAAAACTGTAGGCATATTCCCAACAGGTCATAGAACATCAATGGAAGGTGCACCATTAAAAAGAGGTGCAGCTACAATAGCTATGTTAGGTAAAGCACCTATTTTACCAGCTGCATATGTAGGACCTAAAGCATTACATGGATTAGTGACTGGGCAAGCTTTACTTAAATTTGGAGAGCCAATTGATACAAGTGATATTCCTAAAGAGTTAAAGAGAAATGAAAAAGTAGAATATTTAACTAAAGAAATTGAACGTAGAACAACTGCGCTTCAAAAAGAATTAAATGAAATAGCTAAAAATTTATAGTAAAACAATAAAGGTTGGATAATGATTCAAGTACGAATAAATCATTATCCAACCTTTTAATTTTCAGTGATATTAATAAAATAAATAAGTACTAACAATTGTAAAACTTAACTTATTGTTTAATTTTCTCGAATTTATCTTCACTGTCTGGTTTATCATCAGGCGAGTCAATCGTATATATTGCCTTTTTACCCACTTTTAAATATCCTGTTTCTCCGCCTAAATTTGCTTTAGCTAAATTTTTATGGTCTTTATCATCTTTAATAGACCCTTCAAGTGACATACCGTCAATAGTGACTTTGAGTGATTCACCTTTAATCGTAATGATATCTCCATCACTATTTTGCCATTTTCCTTCAGCTTGTTTAGTAGGGCTACTAGAACATGCTACTAATAATATACTTAAAATTGAAATTAAAACTAAAAACTTTTTCACGTTGCACCATCCTCCTTAAATATTGACTTTATTTTATCAAACAAACAAAATGTTGTGTATAATACATTTTGTATAATTTATTTTAAATGAATTAATATAAAGTTAAATATTAAGCTATTTATAGATGTATTTAATATCTTTTTTTCGAATTAAAAAGAAAGATTTCAAAAAATCACTAATTAAATATCTTGAAAAGTTCATAATTAGAGCGTATTAGCAATTTTAATTATCTTCTTATTCTGATACAATATTTAAGGATAATAATTGATGTGACGGCATTTAAGAACGCTTTCATTAAATATTAACTATAAATAACGTTGAATTATATAGTTTTGGATATCAAATACATAATTGTTGTAATTCAATCGAAAAGGGGAGAATTGAATGTATAAATTTTTTCAGAACTTAGGTCGTTCATTAATGCTTCCTGTTGCTGTCTTACCTGCTGCAGCGATTATAGTAGGGATTGGTAACGCACTTAATGCATTACATGTTTTACCTCAAGTAGCTCTATTTTTTGTAGCAGTGGGTACAACTATTTTAGGGCAATTGGGAATACTATTTGCCATTGGTGTAGCAATTGGTATGGCTAAGAAAAATGATGGTGCCGTTGCACTTGCCGCAGCATTAGGTTTCTTTGTTGTTACACAAGTACTATCACCTAAAAATTTAGCACCTATTTTACATATGAAACAAAGTTCCATAGATTTATCATTTGAAAAAATGGATAATGCTAATGTTTTTGTAGGTATTATTATTGGTTTAATTGCAGCATATACCTATAATAAATTTAGTGACACTGAATTACCAGTTGCATTATCGTTCTTTAGTGGGAAACGTTTAGTTCCAATACTAACAGCCTTTTTCTGTACTTTCTTAGCAATTATATTATTATTTGTTTGGCCAGTTGTATATGGTGCAATCATGACATTTGGAACATGGATTGTAGGTATGGGGCCATTTGGAGCCTTTATATATGGTGTAGCGAATCGACTATTAATTCCAACTGGTCTACATCATGCATTAAACACTGTATTTTGGTTTGATACAATTGGCATTAATGATATCGGTAAATTCCAAACTGGTAAAGGTGCTGTTCATGGTATAACAGGTCGATATCAAGCTGGTTTCTTCCCAATTATGATGTTTGGTATGCCAGCAGCGGCATTAGCGATGTATCATACTGCTAAAACTTCACAACAAAAGCAAGTTTATGGCTGGTTTTTAGGAAGTGCTATTGCTGCATTCTTCGTTGGTGTCACTGAACCTATTGAATTTGCGTTTATGTTTGTAGCACCTGTATTATATGTTATTCATGCTTTCTTAACAGGTCTATCACTATTTATTGCAGCACTATTCCATTGGACAGCAGGATTCTCATTTAGCGCTGGTCTTATAGATTATCTATTATCATTAATTAATCCAGTATCTAATCATCCACTCATGTTACTAGTACAAGGTGTTGTATTCTTTATCTTATACTACGTCATCTTTAGATTTGTTATTCAAGTATTTAACTTAAATACTATTGGTCGTGGAGATAATGAATTAGCTGATCCAACAGACGAAGATGCTATTGAAAAAGAAAATGATAATGGTAAACCAACTAAAACAAGTAAATATACTAAGTCAGCTTCACAAATACTGGAAGGTTTAGGTGGTAGCCAAAATATTACTACCTTAACTAATTGCGCAACAAGACTAAGACTCGAACTTAAAGACAATTCAAACATTGATGAACAAAAAATCAAGAACGCTGGAGCTGTTGGTGTAACTAAAAGTGGTCAACATTCTACGCAAGTGATTATAGGTACACATGTTCAACAAGTAGCAGATGAAATTGAAAAACAAATGGAACAATAATATTAAAGTAGAGCAAATTCATTTTTGAATTTGCTCTATTTATTTTCACCATGTATATTATATAGTATCAGAATTTTCTGAAAGGGAGTAAGATAGATGAAGTCAGTTTTATTTGATGTTGATGGTGTATTTTTAAGTGAAGAAAGATGTTTTGATGTTTCGGCATTAACAGTATATGAATTGCTAATGGATAATAATTATTTAGGTTTGGATAATAACAATAATTTAAACCATCTTGATGATGACATAATTTCAAATGTAAGGTCTAACATCTTTGTGAATGATAAAGTATTGCATCAATTAAAATCATTAGGTCTTAATTCTAATTGGGATATGCTCTATATTGTATTTTGTCTACATTTTATTAAAATCTTAAAGCTACTGCCATTAGACAAGATTGAAAATGTATTACAAACAAAGTCTATAAAACCATCGCAATTACAATTAATAGGTCAGTCTATAACCAAAGATTATCAAATTGATTATAATTTACCACTTACTTTTTTAAATTCGGTTGATAGTGGGAAAGAGAATATTTTTGCATCTTTACAGGAATTTGCTAAAAGTGAGCTTAGTGTGAGTAATGTATCACTATTTGAATTTAAAAGTTCATTATGGTATTTAACGCAATCTATATATCAAGAATGGTATTTAGGATCAACCCTATTCGAGACTGTTGAAGGTCAACCAGCATATAATAGTGATAAAACTGGCTTTATACATCAAGAAATTGTCATTCGTCCAGTTGAAGAATTGCAAAATTTGTTTAATGATTTGAAAAATGAAGGCTATCGTATTGCAATAGCAACAGGTAGACCTAGAACTGAAACGCTTGTGCCTTTTGAATCATTAGAATTATTACCATACTTCGACAATAATCACATTGTGACAGCAAGTGAAGTGATGAAGGCAGAGAATTTATATCCTAATTATAAGCCATTAGGTAAACCTAATCCTTTTAGTTATATTGCTACATTAAATGGTAATAAAGAAGAAGAATATTATAAATATGCTTCGGTACAGAATGATATTGTAAATAAAGAAGATGTTTTTATAGTAGGGGATTCTTTAGCAGATTTATTAAGTGCTAAGAAAATTGGTGCTACTTTTATAGGAACATTAACAGGATTAAAAGGTAAGCAAGCTAAATCAGAATTAGAGTCATATGAAGCGGATTATATTATTAATCATGTTGGTGAATTAAGACAAATTTTATTATAAAAATAAGCTACAGAATACATGAGTGATGTACTGGATACAACATTCATATATTTCTGTAGCTTTAATTATTTTAAGGTTCAAATCGTTAGCTTGGTACTTATAATTTTATTAAATGGTACGACTTGATTTAACTCTTCAATAATTTGTTGAGGTGCTTGTTGATCAATAGAGAGAATCATTAATGCCTGTCCACCTTCATCGGTTCTTCCTAAAGTCATTGACGCAATATTTATACCTTTAGAACCTAATAAGTTTCCAGTTTTACCTACAATACCAGGCTGGTCATTATGACATGTAACAATTTGATATTGATTAGGCTTAAAATCTAATGAGAAGTTATTAATTCTAACAATTCTAGGACCGAAACCGGCTAATACTGTACCACCGATTTTAATTGAATCTTTATCATTAGATAATGATAATTCAATATAATTACTGAAACCAGAATCATTTTTATTCTTTTCAATATTGTATGATACATCTTGTTTATTTAATAAAGCAAGGGCATTTATAATATTAACTTCATCTGCAAAATCTTCTTTTAATATATGAGTAACTATAGTTCTTGTAATTAGACTAGTATCTGCTTTTGCAACATCACCGTCATACGTCATTGTAATTTTACTTGGTGCACCACTTAATAATTGTATTCCAAATTCTCCAAGTGTTGTAGCTAAAGATAAATAATCTTTAACGTTTTGATCTACGTTATTCAAATCCATCTTAGGTGCATTAACGGCATTTTTGACAGTACCATTTGTAAGAATATCTTTCATTTCATTAGAAACTGATATAGCTACTTTTTCTTGAGCTTCTACCGTTGAAGCTCCTAAATGAGGTGTCACTATAATCTTATCGTGTTCAATTAGTGGTGAATCTGTAGGCGGTTCATGTTCAAAAACATCAATTGCTGCCCTAGAAATAAGTGACTGATCTAATGCATTTACAAGTGCTTGTTCATTAATAATACCGCCTCTTGCAACATTTATAATTTGTAAGTTTGGCTTAGCTTTTTTGAAAAATGCCTCACCTACAATACCTTTCGTTTTAGGTGTAAGTGGCGTATGGACTGTGACAAAGTCGGCATTTTCAGCAATTTCGTCAACTGTTGCTAATTTAATGTCTAATGTTTTTGCTTTATCTTCGGTTAAATAAGGGTCAAAAGCTAAGATATTCATACCAAAACTTTGCGCACGTTTGGCTACACCTAAACCAATACGACCTGCACCAATAACACCTAATGTTTTGTTATATAATTCAGTACCACGAAACGCTTTACGGTTCCATTCACCTGATTTTAAAGATTGATGCGCTTGAGGAATATTTCGAGCCATAGCTAAAATCATTGCGATTGAATGTTCGGTTGCAGATATTGTATTACCGTCTGGTGCATTGATTACTAAAATCCCTTTTAAAGTAGCTGAGTCGATGTCGATATTATCTACGCCCACGCCAGCTCTTGCAATTACTTTTAAGTTTGAAGCGGCTAGAATGATTTTATTCGTAACTTGTGTTTGACTGCGTACAATTAATCCTTCATATTCGGGAATAATATTGATTAAGTCATCTTCTGATAAATCGGTTTTGATATCAACTTCAAATTGTTCATCTTCCAATAAACTCTTTATACCCTCATTTGAAATAGGGTCGGACACTAAAATTTTATGACTCATGATGAATCACCTCCATGAATTTAGATATACCTGTTCCGATATAATTAGTTTTTCTTGCTTCAGTAAAGATTAGTTCTAAAGCTGATACGACGGATAATATATCAAATGGAGAAATCTTACCCATATGTCCTATTCTTAGGATTTTCCCTTTTAAATGTCCTTGTCCTCCGGCAATTGTAATATTAAATCGGGATTTAAGTTGGTTTTTAATTAATGATAGTTCATCTTTTGTATTAGGAATGAAAGCTGTGACAGTAGGGGAAGCTACATCATCATCATCAACTAATAATTTAAGGTTTAAGGCTGTTAAAGCAGCACGGAGAGCATCTCTTATAAGATAGTGTCTTTCAATAACATGGTTGAAGCCCTCATGTTTAACCAAATCAACATATGCATTAACGCCTCTAAATAGCGCAACATTAGGTGTAAAAGGCGTTGAGTGATTATTTGCTGAATCAATATATTTATTTAAATCAAGATAGAATCTAGGTGTAGTTACTTCGTTAAATCTTTGCTTTGCTCTATCATTATAAGCTACAAATGCCAATCCAGGAGGTAGCATAATAGCTTTCTGACTACCTGAAACTAAGACATCTATATTGTCTTTGACTAAATCTACTTCAACAGCTCCAATACAGCTAACGCCATCCACTACAAAAAAGATATCTTTATCATATGTTTTAAGTGATTTTCCTAGTTTATGGATAGGGTGTAAAACGCCAGTTGATGTTTCACAAAATTGAGAGAACACAGCTGTTATTTTTACATTTAGTGATTTGATATAGTCTATAAACTGGTCAACATTAACTGATTTTCCCCAAGTAACCTCAAAGACGTGCACATTGCTATAATACGTTTCAGCTATTTGTTTGAACCGATTACCAAATGCACCTGAAACTATAATGACAATATGATCGTCAGGGTTAGCGATATTTAACATACTTGCTTCAAGTACGCTTGTACCACTTGAAGTTAATATTATAATATCGTTTTGTGCGCCAAATATCGGTTTTAAGCCGCTAAATGCTTCTTAAGCAATCGTCTCAAAATCGGGAGAACGATGACCTACCATAGGTAATTGAATTTGAGCCATAATTTCATCAGGTACAGGGGTTGGTCCAGGTGTAAGTAAAAGGGGTTGATAATAATGCATAAAATATTCCTCCAACTGTAAGATTTAATTATTTTAACAAATATTCTGAAAATTTAAAAGATAAAATTAAAAGCTACCAGTCCGATTACTATTAATCACAAAAGAACTGATAGCTAGAATGTATTATTTAATTGTTGGTTTAATATGTACAGCAACGTTATTGCGAATTGAGTTAGAGATCATACAGTTATTGTCAGCAATTTTTAACAATTTAGGTAATCGATTTTCAAGACTTTCTCTATTATGTGGTGCAACTTCGATTTCAGGATAATGCGTAATGGAATCCATTCTGAATTTAACATTTTCAAATATAGCAGTGCCTATAGATGATTGTGTTATAGAAATATCATCGTAACCTGCTCTTTCAAGTGTAGCTGCTAATGAAATAATGTAACATGAAGAGGCAGCACTAACTAATAATTCGTCTGGATTCGTACCGACACCATTTCCGCCAAGTGTACTAGGTATAGATATTTGCTCATTAATAATATCACCTGTAACGTTGCCAACTTCATTTCTACCACCATGCCATTTTGTTTGAACTTTAAAATCATGTTGAACCATTTAAATTGACCTCCTGTGTCATTATGGTAATTTAAGTTTAGAATATATCTAAACAAATTAAAAGAAAGGTGACTTTCATGACAATTGAACGACCAAACCAATCATTCAAGTTAATCGCGCATAGAGGATTACCTAAAGATTATCCAGAAAATACATTGATTGGGTATCAACATGCGTTAGATTTACCGATTGATATGTTAGAAATTGATTTGCATTATACTAAAGATAAAAAACTAGTTGTAATTCATGATGATACAATTGATCGTACTTCTAATGGAAAGGGAAAAGTAAAAGATTATACACTAGCTGAGTTAAGACAATTTGATTTCGGATCAAATCATGATGGTCAACCGAATCATATACCCATTCCCACATTTGATGAAGTGTTACAATTACATTCAAATAGTTCTAAAACATTACTTATTGAAATTAAAAAGCCAAGTCAATACCCAGGTATTGAAACAATGATTGTAGACAAACTTAAAGAATATAAAGTTCCAACTAAAAAAGTGATTTTACAATCATTTGATTTTAATAGTGTGAAAAAACTTTCAGATATGAAAATAGAATATGAATTAGGAGTATTAATTAGTAAGAAAAAATATTGGTATAAGTTACCTAACTTTAAAGAAATCGCTCAAGTAGCCAATTATGTAAATCCTAACTTTAGTCTCGTAAATAAACATTTTATGGACAAAGCACATAGCGAATATTTAAAGGTTATGCCTTATACAGTTAATGAGACGAAAGATGCAAATCATCTTATCAACTTAAAAGTGGATGGCCTTATAACAGATATACCAGATAAATTGTAAATAGAAGAGGGGAAACAAACATAACGTTAGTTTCTCCTTTTTTAAAGATTAAAAGATATAAAAAACACCCAATCTCCAAAAGGAAATTGGGTGGAAAATATAAACCAATTATCTTGAGTAGTACTCAACGATTAATTGTTCATTGATTTCAGCTGGTAACTCGCTACGTTCAGGGAAACGAACGAAAGTTCCTTTTAAGTTGTCAGCATCAAAGTTTAAATATTCAGGTACGAAGTTGTTGATTTCAACAGACTCAGTAATGATATCTAATTTTTGTGATTTTTCACGAACGCTGATTTCTTGACCAGGTTTTAATGAATATGATGGGATGTCTACGCGACGGCCATCAACTTCAATGTGACCATGGTTAACTAATTGACGTGCTTGACGACGAGTACGTGCTAAACCTAATGAATAAACTACTGCGTCTAAACGACTTGCAAGTAAAATCATGAAGTTTTCACCGTGTACACCGTATTGTTTAGCAGCGATGTCAAAAGTGTTACGGAATTGACGTTCTGTCATTCCATATAAATAACGCAATTTTTGTTTTTCACGTAATTGTAAACCATATTCTGATAATTTTTTACGTTGGTTTGGACCATGTTGTCCTGGTGCGTAAGGACGTTTTTCTAATTCTTTACCTGTACCGCTTAATGAAATACCTAAGCGACGAGATTTTTTCCAGTTTGAACCTCTGAATCGAGCCATAATAAGACTCCTCCTTTTTCTTTTTTGTTGTTATGAATAAACAAAAAAGAGTGTTATATGCTTATTAAGATATGTTGTTTTATGTGTCTTCACCTTATAGCGACAGTTACACGACACGTCCACATTGGGAACAACATAGCGCTCAATAATATACAACTGCTATTTTCGTTAATTCACACAAATTTCATTGTACCAGTTTATATAGAAGAGTCAATACTTTTATACTAAATTAGTTATATTTGATTTTCTATAATCGAAACGATTTTTTCCAATCCTATTCTATCTTGATCATTAAATCTATTTTTTATTGGCGCATCAATATCTAAAACGCCTATAATTTTACCATCCTTATGAATTGGTACAACAATTTCTGAATTACTATTTGCATCACAAGCAATGTGACCTGGAAATTGATGGACATCTTTCACAACTTGTGTTTCATTAGTAGAGACTGCAGTTCCGCATACACCTTTTCCGATTTGAATGTGGACACAAGCAGGATGACCTTGAAAAGGACCTAAGATAAGTTCGTTTTCCTCTATTAAATAGAAGCCGACCCAATTAACTTTATCCATATTGTCATTAATAAGCGCAGAGGCATTACTTAATATAGCAATTAAATTAGATTCATCTTCTATTAGACTAGAGAGCTGTTTTTGTAATAAGTCATAATTTGTATTTTTAATGTCTATCATAACCTGTCCCCTTAAATAATATTTTACAATAGTATAAGGTGTTTAAAATATTCTATCAATAAATACATTTTCTGATTTAATGAAACGATAAATTACGTTATAATAATGAATGATAACATAGGAGGAGAAGTACATATGGTGTTATATATCATTTTAGCAATAATTGTTATTATACTGATTGCTGTAGGTATAATGTTTTATTTGCGCTCGAACAAACGACAGCTCATTGAAAAGGCTGAAGAACGTAAAGTTGAAATTGAAACTCTACCTTTTGACCAAAACATTAAAAAATTATCAAGCTTAAACTTGAAAGGTGAAACTAAAACTAAATACGACGCAATGAAAAAAGACAACTTAGAAAATACTAATAATTACTTAGCTCCTGTTGAGGAAAAAATTCACAATGCTGAGGAGTTATTAGATAAGTTTAATTTTTCAGGTGCTCAAGCTGAAATCGATGATGCTCACGAATTAATGGATCAATATGAAGCTAGTTATAATAACCAAGTTTCACAAGTAGATGAGATTTTAGCACTACATAAAGATAATGAATCGTTATATGAAAAGTGCAAAGTTGATCATCGTGAAATGAAAAGGGATATTTTAGCTAATCGTCATCAATATGGTGAAGCTGCAAATCCATTGGAAACAGAAATTGAAAATTTTGAACCTAAATTATCTCAATATGAAGTATTAAAAGCTGATGGCAATTATGTGCAAGCACACAATCATATTTCAGCATTACATGAAGAGATGCAAAGTTTAAAAGAATATATGGAAGAAATTCCAGAATTAATCCGTGAAGCACAAAAAGAATTACCTGGTCAATTCCAAGACTTGAAATATGGTTGCAGAGATCTAAAAGTAGAAGGATACGATTTAGACCATGTCAAAGTTGATGGAACAGTTCAAAGCTTGAAAACAGAATTAAGTTTTGTTGAACCTATGATTAGTAGATTAGAATTAAACGAAGCAAATGATAAACTTGAATATATCAATGATAAATTAGATGAAATGTATGATTTAATTGAACATGAAGTTAAGGCTAAAAATGAAGTAGAAGAAACTAAAGATGTTATCACTGATGATTTATTTAAAGCCAAAGACATGAATTATACATTGAAAACAGAAATTGAATATGTTCGTGAAAATTATTATATTAATGAATCAGATGTTCAAAGCGTAAGACAATTTGAAAATGAAATTCAAAATCTTATCTCTGTATATGATGAAATTCTTAAAGAAATGTCTAAATCTGCAGTTCGCTATAGTGAAGTACAAGATAATTTACAATATCTAGAAGATCACGTGAGCGTTATTAATGAAAAACAAGATAAACTACAAAATCATTTAATTCAATTACGTGAAGATGAAGCAGAAGCTGAAGATAATTTAATTCGCGTACAATCTAAAAAAGAAGAAGTTTATCGCCGATTACTTGCTTCTAACTTGCCAAGTGTTCCGGAAAGATTCATTATTATGAAAAATGAAATAGATTATGAAGTTCGTGAAGTAGATGAACAATTTAGTGATAGACCAATACATGTAAAACAATTAAAAGACAAAGTTGCTAAAATTGTTATTCAGATGAACACATTTGAAGATGAAGCTAATGATGTATTAGTTAATGCAGTTTACGCTGAAAAACTAATCCAATACGGTAATAGATATCGTAAAGATTACCAAAGCATTGATAAAAGCTTAAACGAAGCGGAACGTTTATTTAAAAACAACCGTTACAAACGTTCAATCGAAATTTCAGAACAAGCACTTGAAAGTGTAGAACCAGGAATTACTAAGCATATTGAAGAACAAGTAATTAAAGAATAATTGATATTAATTAATAGAGACATGATTTCCATATAATTGGAAGTCATGTCTTTTATTTTTATAAAAAAATAGTATAATGCTTGAGTATGCTTATTTAGAATATTAAATGGTAAAATACCTCAATAATACATAATAATTATTAATATAAATAAACGAGATAAAACGCTATAAAAAATAGAAATGATTATCCTAAATGTTTAGATTAAACTTAAAAATTTTCAAGAAAGAGAAGTGTTATCAATGATTTATTTAGATAATGCAGCTACTACAAAAGTTGATTCAAGTGTAATGAATTCTTTTGTGAAAGTTAATGAATCACTTTATTTCAATCCCAATAGTCCTCATCAAGCAGGTCTTCAAGCTGAAAAACTATTACAACAAGCAAAAGAGCAAATCAATCAAGCACTTAAATTAAATCATTTATATGATATTATTTTCACAAGTGGTGCAACTGAATCGAACAATATGGCTTTGAAAGGTATAGCTTATCGTAAAAAAGATACTGCTAATGAAATTATCACGTCAGTATTAGAGCATCCTTCTGTATTAGAAGTTGTAAGATATTTAGCTGAAAAAGAAGGATTCATATTAAAATATGTCAATGTTAAACCTAATGGACAAATAGATATTGAACATTTCAAAGCATTGATGAATGATCGTGTAGGGCTTGTAACATGTATGTATGTGAATAATATTATGGGACAAATTCAACCCATTCAACAAATCGTAAACATATTAAAAGAATATCCAAAAGCACATTTTCACATTGACGCCGTACAAGCACTAGGAAAAATCCCGTTAAAATTAGACGGAATTGATAGTTTAAGTTTAAGTGGGCACAAATTTAACGGACTTAAAGGGCAAGGTTTATTAATTACTAGAACAGCTCATAATCTCGAACCAATTATTCATGGTGGTGGACAAGAATTTGGTGTTCGTAGCGGCACAGTCAATTTACCGATGGCGGTATCAATGGTTAAAGCAATCAATCAAGCTGTTCAACAAACTGAACAATTAAACCAAACATTATCTTCTTATCAACAACAAATAAGAGAAATGGTTGAAACTTATCCTGGTGTGAAAATAAACTCTCCAGAAGATGCAGCGCCACAAATCATTAATATAGGTTTCCCTGGTGTAAAAGGCGAAGTATTAGTTAATGCATTTTCTAAACAAGATATAATGGTTTCTACTACGAGTGCATGTTCCTCTAAAAGAGGAAAACTGAATGAAGTATTATTAGCTATGGGAATACCGGAAAAGCAAATCGAAGGCAGTATCCGATTATCAATGGGTCAAACTACCACACAAGCTGATATTGATACATTTAAAGAAAAATTTGAACTAATATATAAAGAAATCAAGGAGTTGTTGAAATAATGAAATACGACCATTTAATCGTAAGATATGGTGAGTTAACGCTTAAAGGTTCTAACCGTAAAAAGTTTGTTAACCAATTAAAAACCAATGTGACTAGAGCGTTAAAACCTCTAGAAGGATTTCATATCAAAGGTAAAAGAGACCGTATGTATATTGAATTATCAGATGAAGCTGATATTGATGAAATCATTGACCGTTTATCAAAAGTATATGGTATCAAATCAATCAGTCCAGTATTAAAAGCAGAAAAAAATGATCAAGCAATTGCTGAAGTAGCTGTGCGTTTAGCACAATCATTTGAAAAAGGTTCTACATTTAAAATTGACGTCAAAAGATCTGATAAATCGTACCACAAAGACACTTATGAATTACAACGTGAAATTGGTGGCGAAGTATTAAAAAATGTTGAAGGTTTAACAGTAGATGTTAAACGTCCACAACATGAAATTCGAGTAGAAGTTCGATTAGATGCAATTTATTTATATGTAGATGTTATACAAGGATCAGGTGGTTTACCTGTAGGTACTGGTGGTAAGACGTTATTGATGCTATCAGGAGGTATAGATTCACCTGTTGCTGGTATGGAAGTTATGAAACGTGGCGTAACTATTGAAGCCATACATTTCCATAGTCCACCATTCACAAGTGAAAAGGCTAAGGAAAAAGTCATTGAATTAACACGTATTTTATCAGAACGTGTGGGTCCAATTAAGTTGCATATTGTACCTTTTACTGAATTACAGAAGCAAATTAATAAATCAGTTCATCCAAGATATACAATGACATCTACAAGACGTTTGATGATGAGAGTGGCTGATCAATTAGTTCATAAAATTGGTGCGTTGGGTATTGTAAACGGTGAAAACTTAGGTCAAGTGGCTAGTCAAACATTAAATAGTATGTATGCCATAAACCATGTTACGTCAACACCGGTGTTACGACCATTGTTAACACTTGATAAAGAAGACATTGTTAAAAAAGCAAAAGACATTGGTACGTTTGAGGTGTCTATACAACCATATGAAGATTGTTGTACGATTTTCACACCTAAAAATCCTGTTACAGAACCTGATTTTGATAAAGTTGTAGAATATGAAAGTGTATTTAATTTCGATGATATGGTTGACGAAGCAGTTGAAAATATTGAAACGATAACTATAGATAAAAATTATAAATCTGAAAAAGATAAAACAACTGATGCTTTAATTGAAGATTTATTTTAATAGATTAGCGTAAAGGGGTCATGTCATGGGATGGGATGTATACGTTATATTAATCATAGTTTTATTTGGCTTTTTAGCTGCATTTATTGATTCGGTTGTAGGCGGTGGAGGTTTAATTTCAACCCCTGCACTATTAGCAATAGGGCTGCCACCTGCAGTTGCATTAGGTACAAATAAATTAGCTAGTTCTATTGGAACATTAACGAGTACAATTAAATTCGTTAGGTCAGGCAATGTAGATTTAAAGATTGTAGCGAAATTATTTCCTTTTGTACTTGTGGCTTCAGTGGGCGGGGCATATTTAGCAACAATGCTTCCTGCACAATTGCTAAAACCATTAATCATAGTCGCTTTGTCATTGGTATTTATATATACGCTTGTTAAAAAGGACTGGGGATCAGTACGTACCTTTACTTCTTTTACACCTATAAAAGCAACTATGTTTGTTATAGCTTATCTCATCATTGGTTTTTATGATGGATTTATTGGTGGTGGCACAGGTTCTTTTATGTTATTTGTATTACTAATGTTTGGTTTTGATTTTTTAAGTGCTGCAGGTAATGCTAAAGTACTTAATTTTGCATCGAACATAGGTGCACTTATATTATTTATGTCATTAGGACAAGTAAATTATTTTTATGGAATGATTATGGCGATAAGTATGATAGTAGGTTCATATGTTGGAGCCCAATTTGCAATAAGTAAAGGCGTAGGTTACGTAAAAGTATTATTTATAATCGTTACAGCAGTTTTAATTGTTAAAAATGCATATGATTATATTATACATCTGCTTACAAATTAAATAACTATAATAAAGCAAATCAAGAATGGTATTAATGCACATTGTATTAAAATATCTTTTGATTTGCTTTTTTATTTTCAATAAAATAAGTGTGGATAAGATATTCATGATTAACACACGTAATGACACGGATAAATTTTTAAAATATAAAAGTTTAAAATTGAATTTAGTCTTACTGTTATCGTATGATATAAATGTATGAAAATTATTTATAGGAGGTCATAACGATGACTGAAATTACTTTTAGTAACAATCCAGTAACATTATCAGGACAACAAGTGAATGTAGGAGATATTGCACCTGATTTTACAGTATTAGATAATGATTTAAATCAAAAATCATTAGATGACTATGCTAATAAGAAAA
The DNA here is from genome assembly GCF_902506595.1 of Staphylococcus sp. 8AQ. Taxonomy (NCBI): domain Bacteria; kingdom Bacillati; phylum Bacillota; class Bacilli; order Caryophanales; family Staphylococcaceae; genus Staphylococcus; species Staphylococcus sp. 8AQ. Next base: position 1,217,008 of record NZ_LR733871.1, on the reverse strand, counting down.
AATTAATTAGTGTTGTACCATCAATTGATACAGGTGTATGTGACCAACAAACGCGTAAATTCAACGAAGAAGCTTCACAAGAAGATGGTGTTGTATTAACAATTTCAGTTGACCTACCATTTGCACAAAAAAGATGGTGCGCTTCTAATGGTTTAGAAAATGTTGTTACATTAAGCGACCATAGAGACTTATCATTTGGTGAGAACTTTGGTGTAGTAATGGAAGGAATGAGATTATTAGCTCGTTCTGTATTCGTACTAGATCAAGATAATAAAGTGGTTTATAAAGAAATTGTGAATGAAGGAACAAACTTCCCAGATTTTGATAAAGCTTTAGAAGCATATAAAAATTTATAAGAATTAAATTTTAGATACCGATTTGAATAGTAAGTGCCCATCTTTTTAAAAGTGATAAAATGATAAAATATTGATTTTCACTATCGAAATGATGGGCACTTTTTATAGAGAGGGAATTAAAATGACTGAAGAAAATACGATTATGGAAAAGTTATTCCAGCACTTAGATGAAAAAGCTAAAACTTTAAATCAAGAAAATGGGCAAAGTTTTATAGAAAATCTAGGTTTAGCTATGGAAGACGTTTATACAAGCCAACGAGAAATGTTGGAACAAGCAACATTGCAAGATCGAAGAAAAGCTTTCCAATTTGCATATTTAAGTTTAATGCAAGAGGAAAATATTCAAGCGAACCATCAAATCACACCAGATTCTATTGGACTTATTTTAGGATTCTTGGTGCAACGATTTAAGCAAAATAAAGAAGAGATGCATGTTGTCGATATTGCTAGTGGTGCTGGACATTTAAGTGCGGCTGTTAAAGAAGTATTAACCGATAAAACAATTATGCATCATCTTATAGAAGTGGATCCTGTATTATCAAGAGTTAGTGTGCATTTAGCAAATTATCTTGAAATCCCGTTTGATGTTTACCCACAAGACGCTATTATGCCATTACCACTAGAAGAAGCAGATATCATTATTGGTGACTTACCAATTGGGTATTATCCAGTTGACGAACGTAGTAAAGAAATGAAATTAGGTTTCGAAGAGGGACATAGTTACTCACACTATTTACTTATTGAACAAGCTGTAAATGCATTAAAAGGGGCAGGATATGCATTTTTAGTTGTTCCAAGTGAATTATTTTCAGGAGAACATGTGAAACAGTTAGAAAAATTCATTACTACAGAAACAGAGATGCAAGCATTTCTTAATTTACCATCAACATTATTTAAAAATGAGAAAGCTCGTAAATCTATATTGATTTTACAAAAGAAAGAAAATGGTGTTACAAAACCAGTTGAAGTATTTTTAGCTAATATTCCTGATTTCAAAAATCCACAACAATTCCAAGGTTTTATGTCTGAATTAAATCAGTGGATGGACACAAATCATACAAAAAAATAATCTGTAACAGTATAGAATTCAAACTGTGTTAATGATAAAATAAACTATGAAAAATATAATTAAACAAACGATGGAGGACAAAATATTATGTCAAAATTAATTTTGGCGATTAATGCTGGTAGCTCTTCTTTGAAGTTCCAGCTTATTAGAATGCCTGAAGAAAAAACAGTTACCAAAGGCGTTGTTGAAAGAATTGGTATGAAAGATTCAATTTTTACAATCTTAGTTGAAGGGGAAAAACTAACCGAAGTCAAAGATATCAAAGACCATGAAGAAGCGGTAGATATTATGTTGGCGAAATTCAAAGAACATAATATTATTCAAGATATCTATGAAATTCAAGGGACAGGACATCGAGTTGTACACGGTGGCGAAACATTTCCTTCATCAGCTGTAGTAACTGACGAAGTTGAAGAACAAATTGAGGCATTGAGTGAGCTAGCACCATTGCATAACCCAGCTAACTTGATGGGTATTAGAGCATTTAGAAAGCTTTTACCAGAAATACCACATGTAGCGGTTTTCGATACATCATTCCACCAAACTATGCCTGAACAGGCTTATTTATATAGTTTACCTTATCGTTATTATGAAGATTACGGAATTCGTAAATATGGTTTCCATGGTACTAGTCATAAATATGTTTCACGTCGTGCAGCAGAAATCTTAGGTAAACCAATTGAAGATTTACGCATTATTTCATGTCATATTGGTAATGGTGCATCAGTTGCTGCGATAGATGGAGGAGAATCAATTGATACTTCAATGGGATTCACTCCATTAGCAGGAGTAACTATGGGTACACGTTCAGGTAACCTTGACCCAGCGTTAATTCCATATATTATGGAGAAAACTGGTAAAAATGCTGATGAAGTGTTAAATATTCTTAATAAAGAGTCTGGATTATTAGGATTAACAGGTACTTCAAGTGACTTACGTGATTTAACAGAAGAAGCTAAACATGGACGTCATAGATCACGTGTTGCATTAGATTTATTCGCTTCAAAAATCCATAAATATATCGGTTCTTATGCAGCAAGAATGCATGGCGTAGATGTAATTGTGTTTACTGCTGGTATAGGTGAAAACTCACATATCATTCGTGGTAAAGTGTTAGAAGGACTAGAGTTTATGGGCGTTTATTGGGATCCTAAGAAAAATGAAAATCTTCATGGTGAAGAAGGCGAAATCAATTACCCACATTCACCTGTTAAAGTACTCGTTGTACCAACAGATGAAGAAGTTATGATTTCAAGAGACGTAGTTAAATATGGTGGCTTATCTGTAGAAGAAGAATCATCAGAAAATGCTGAGTCAAAATAAAAAAATTAAGTGTAACTAAAAATACCACTATCTAAAGTTAGATAGTGGTATTTTTTCTAACTAATGTTCTTTTTCAGCGTATTTAACTATAAAACAAATAAAAAACTCACCTTAATTAAAAGGTGAGTCTATATAACCTAAACTAATATTAATTAGAATATCTTTCACGTAATTGTGGAGTTGCAACTTGTGGTTGGAAGTCATTTGGAATTTCTTCTGTTCTTACAACTAAAACATCACAAGGTGCGTGTCTAACGATAGCTTCAGAAACAGAACCAACGATGAATCGTTCAACTGCATTAAGACCTGAAGTACCACTCATAATTAAGTCAGCACCAACTTCTGGTGCAATTTTTTTAGGGATAATCGCTTTAGGTGAACCAAATTCTAAACGCGTTTCAACGTTTGTAACACCAGCATTTGCTGCAACTTCTTTGTAACCTTTTAATAATTCTTCAGAGAAGTGTTTAGATTTTTCAGTAAATTGAGCATCATATACCTCATAAGAAGAATATGTTCTAGAGTCAATAACATTAACAATTGTAAGTTTTGCGTCGTTACGTTTAGCAACCCCAACTGCTTTGTTAAAGGCCCATTCTGCTTCGTGTGAACCGTCGACTGCGATTAAAATATTTTTGTAAGTAATCATAGTCAGTACCCCTTTCGTCTTTTCTTAATTTTATTTTAACATACTTTTCAGAATTTTTAACTCGAAAAATTAACAATTTTGTGTATTTTTGTAGGCGCTTTCATTTGAGTTTTAGTAGTGTTTAGGGTTAATATGATAGTGGAGGTGTGAGGAATGAAAATAGGTATTCCTAAAGAGATAAAAAATAATGAAAACAGAGTGAGTCTATCACCAAGTGGTGTACATGCATTGGTTGAACAAGGACACACTGTATTAGTTGAAACAAATGCTGGAATGGGCTCTTACTTTGAAGACATAGATTACAAAGAAGCAGGGGCTGACATCGTTTCAGAGGCTTCTCAAGTTTGGGATGTTGATATGGTTGTTAAAGTAAAAGAACCATTAGAAGAAGAATATCAATATTTCAAAGAAGGACTCATTTTATTCACTTATCTACACTTGGCTAATGAAGAAAAATTAACACAAGCGCTTGTAGATAACAAAGTGATTGGTATTGCGTATGAAACAGTACAATTACCTGATCGCTCATTACCTTTATTAAGTCCAATGAGTGAAGTTGCAGGAAGAATGGCAACTCAAATTGGCGCTGAATTCTTACAAAAATTTAATGGTGGTATGGGAATTTTACTTGGTGGCGTACCAGGTGTTCCTAAAGGAAAAGTAACAATTATCGGTGGCGGTCAAGCTGGCACAAATGCTGCTAAAATAGCATTAGGTTTAGGTGCAGATGTCACTGTTTTAGATGTGAATCCTAAAAGATTACAAGAATTAGACGATCAATTTAATGGTAGAATTCATACTATTATGTCTAATCCTTTAAATATTGAAACATATGTTAAGGAAAGTGATTTAGTGATTGGTGCAGTATTAATTCCAGGAGCTAAAGCACCTAATCTTGTAACTGAAGATATGATTAAAGAAATGAAAAATGGTTCAGTGATCGTTGATATTGCAATCGACCAAGGCGGAATTTTTGAAACAACTGATAAAATCTCAACTCACGATGATCCGACTTATATTAAACATGGTGTTGTTCACTATGCTGTTGCCAATATGCCAGGGGCAGTACCTCGAACATCAACTTTAGCACTTAATAATGCAACATTACCGTTTGCTCAAACATTAGCTAATAAAGGCTATAAAGAAGCATTTAAATCAAATCATGCATTATCATTAGGTTTAAACACATATAAAGGTCATGTTACACATCAAGGTGTAGCAGAAGCATTTGATATGCCTTATACTTCTGTAGAAGATGCATTAAAATCATAATTTATAATTAAATAAAAATGATATATAAATAATCCCTCAAATGGAGAATCATTTGAGGGATTATTATTGTTATTGTGAACAATAATTATTTTGTGTAATGCGTTAAAATTTCACAACCATTTTCAGTAACTAAAATATCATCTTCGATACGCACACCGGCTACACCCGGAACATAAATACCAGGTTCAATAGTAATCACCATACCCGCTTCTAAAATATTATCATTAGTACTAGAAACATCTTGATATTCATGTTCTTCAAGTCCTAAACCATGTCCAAGACGATGAGGGAAGTACTGTCCATAACCTGCATTATCAATAATATCTCTAGCGATTTTATCTATATCTTTTAATTTAACGCCTGGACGAATTGCAGCTATCGCAGATTCCTCTGCATCTAATACAATGTTGTATATATCTAAAGCTTCTTTAGAAGGTGTTCCAAATTGTACCGTTCTAGTCATATCACTACAATAATGCTCATAAATAACGCCTAAATCGAAAAGAACAAGTTCATTATTTTGCAGTTTACGATTACCAGGTACACCATGAGGAGATGCGGCATGATCACCAAATAAAACCATAGTATCGAAACTCATTTCATTTACGCCATATTTCTTAATTTCGTTTTCAATATGGTTAACGACTTCTCTTTCGCTAATGCCTTCTTTTAAATAAGCAACGCCTATTTCAATACATTTGTCCGCAAGATTAGCAGCATGTTTTATTTTCTTAATTTCATCAATAGATTTAATATTTCTTAAATCTTTAATAACTTGATCTATATCGCCATAATGCTCTATTTGAAATGCATTCGTCAATTCACGTTGACGTTTTACTGTTAAATGTTCACTTTCTATAAGTATTTGTTTAAATGATTGTTGGTATAAATCAAACGGATTTTCTGTATCTAAATATCCTATAATTTTTCCTTCATAAGGTGACTGTTTAACTTCTTCAACTTCCATTTTAGGGCAAAATAAAACAGTTTCACCATTTGATTGAATTAACAGTGCAAATAATCTTTCATGTGGTTCACTACGGTAACCAGTAAAGTAATATATATTTAAGGGTGTAGTAATCCATGCAGCATCTACATTTTCTTTTTGTAAATAATTGACGATATCATTAATTTTTGACATGAAATTGACCTCCTATACAAGATTAAGTTAATTTTATTCCAAATAATCATATATTTCAAAGTTTCATATTATTAAATACCAAACGTGTTATAAAAATGGTGAGCTAGGGTATAATAAATACATAATTATTTAGGAGGGCTATAATAATGAAACTATCATTTCATGGTCAATCAACAATTTATTTTGAAGGCAACGGTAAGAAAGTAATCGTAGATCCATTTATCTCAGGTAATGATAAATGTGATTTAGATGAACAAAGATTAGCAGTTGATTATATTATTTTAACGCATGGTCACGAAGATCATTTTGGCGATGTTGTAGAATTAGCTAATAGAAATCACGCTACAGTGATAGGTAGTGCAGAAATAGCTGGATATTTATCTACTTATTATGGTGTCGAAAATGTACGTGGAATGAACATTGGCGGTAAAGCTGAATTAGATTTCGGTAGCGTTAAATATGTTCAAGCATTCCATAGTTCTAGTTATACACATGAAAATGGTATTCCAGTATATCTTGGTATGCCAATGGGTATTGTTATTGAAGCAGAAGGTAAAACAATTTATCATACTGGTGACACAGGATTATTCAGCGATATGGAATTAATAGCTAAACGTCATCCAGTTGATGTATGTTTCGTTCCAATCGGTGACAACTTTACTATGGGTATAGATGATGCAGCATATGCAGTTAATGAATTTATTAAACCAAGTATCTCAGTTCCTGTACACTACAATACTTTCCCATTAATTGAACAAGATCCTCAACAATTTAAAGACGCTGTAAATGTTGGTGAAGTTCAAATATTAGAACCTGGTCAAGAAGTTCAATTTTAATTATAGATATAAAAACATCCTTGGTATGAATGCCAAGGATGTTTTATAGTATGACGTTATTAACTACGCATTTATATTGAAATAAATATTAGCAAATTAATACATGTTATTTAACGATAAGTACTGGGACAGTTGCACGTTTAGCAACTTTGTGACTTACGCTACCAAGTACAAATTTTTTCTTTTCTTCTGCTTTGCGGTTACTAACGACAACAATGTCATACTTACCACTGTTAGCATGTTTTACTAGTTCTTCTTTTGCATTACCACGCACAATGATTTGATCATAATCAATACCATAATCTTCTAAAATGTGACGTGTTTTTTCTAAACGTTTGCTACGTTCTTCAGTGATTTTATCCAAATGCACACCAGCTTTAATTGACGCTTGAGCATCTTGTTCATTGATGGCATTTAAAATAGTTACAACAGTATCATCACCTGCAAGTTTAGAAACAGCTTCTAAAGCTTTTTCATTTTTAATATGAGTATCTACACCTAATAATATATTTTTATACATAAGTCTATCCCTCCTTATCTCCATTCTAATAAAAATAGGGGAATATTTCCATTTAAATTAAAAGTAATTTTAATAAAATTATCTTTTCACAAAAGATGTTAATTTATAATAGAAGTTTTATAAATTCGAAAGTGCGCTTCAATGATTTTTTCTCGTTAAAAAGTTATAATAAGCATAACATTGTTCTAAGAAGAGGTAACGTTATGACTAAACATGAACAAATTTTAAAACACATTGAATCGCTAGCGATCGGTTCGAAAATTTCAGTAAGAAAAATAGCGAAAGATTTAACTGTTTCAGAGGGTACAGCTTATAGAGCTATTAAAGATGCGGGCCAACTTGGTTTAGTAACAACAATAGATAGAGTTGGTACAGTTAGAATTGAAAAGCGAAATCGTGATGAAATTGATAATTTAACATTTAATGAAATTGCTAATATTATTGAAGGTCAAATTATTGCAGGTAAAAACGGTGTTAATAAAACAGTCTCAAATTTTGCAATTGGTGCTATGGAGTTAAAGGACATATTAAGATATATTGGTCCACAAACATTACTCATTATTGGAAACCGTGAACAAGTTCAGCTTGAAGTGATGAAAAGAGGAACAGCAATATTAATTACTGGTGGATTTTATCCCAGTAAAGAAGTGATAAAATATGCTGACGAACATGATTTACCTATTCTTTCTTCTAGCTACGATACATTTTTAGTTGCAAATATTATTAACCGTGCGATGTTTAATCAAAAAATTCGTAAAGAAATCTTAGTAGTTGAAGATATTGTTAAGCCTATTAATGAGCTTTCAGTTTTAATGAACTCTATGACTTTACAAGACTATAAACAAATTGCAAATGAAACAGGACATACACGTTTTCCAGTTGTGAATAATGATTATAAACTAGTTGGTATTGTCACTAGTAGAGAAATGATAAATATGAATGAAAATGATTTAATTGAAGACGTTATGACTAAAAATCCAATTAGTGTTAAGTTATCAAATACTGTGGCTAGTTGTGCACACTTATTAATTTGGGAAGGTATTGAACTCTTACCAGTTACAGATAATAATAAAAAAGCAGTTGGTGTTATAAATAGGCAAGATGTTTTAAAATCTATGCAATTATTAGGACGACAACCTCAAATTGGTGAGACGATTAACGATCAAATTGCGAAACATATTACAATTAACCATGACAGTATTCAGACGGATGTGTCGCCGCTATTAACTAATCATTATGGCACACTAAGTAAAGCCGTATTTGTCGGTATTATAGAAGAAACTTTACGTCATGAAATGAGAAAGTATAAAAAAGGCAATGTCATGATTGAAAGTTTGAATATTATTTATTTAAAAACTGTGCCAATTGAAACTGGTATCGATGTTGAGTACGAAATGCTAGATGTGGGAAGATATTTTGCTAAATTAGAAGTTACAATGTTTTGTCAAAATGAAAAAGTTGCTAATGCATCAGTCATTTGTCAAATGTTTGAAGGATATTAATCAATGATATAAAAGAGGGGTCAATATAAATGGAAATACTAATGAATGATATTATGAAAGAAATAGAATCAACAGACAAAGTTATCATACACAGACATGTGAGACCAGATCCAGACGCATACGGTTCTCAATTAGGTTTGAAATATTATTTAAAACTTAAATTTCCTGATAAAGAAATTTATGCAGTAGGTGAAGCAGAAGAGTCACTTAATTTTATTGGAACATTTGATCAAGTTGAAGATGAAACTTATCAAGATGCACTTGTAATTGTTTGTGATACAGCCAATGCGCCTCGTATTGATGATCAACGATATGCATTAGGTGCGAGAGTGTTAAAAATTGATCATCACCCTGCTGTTGATCAATATGGAGAAATTAATTTAGTAAATACTAATGCGTCTTCTACAAGTGAGATTATTTATGATATGATCCTGCACTTTAATGACGAAAGCATCATCAATGCGGACGTTGCACGTGTGCTTTATTTAGGTATTGTAGGGGATACAGGAAGATTCTTATTTAATAATACGACACAACACACAATGGAAATTGCTGGAAGACTAATTGGATTCCCATTTGATCATAATGCTGAGCTTAATAAAATGTCTGAAAAAGACCCTAGATTAATGCCATTCCAAGGTTATGTTTTACAAAACTTTGAGTTATTTGAAGATGGCTATTGTCAAGTTCGTATAACTAAAGATGTTTTAGAACAGTTTAATATTAAATCTAATGAAGCGTCACAGTTCGTCAATACCATTGCTGATATCCGTGGTCTTAAAATCTGGATGTTCGGTGTAGATGAAGGAGATCAAATTCGTTGTCGTCTACGTTCTAAAGGACAATTTGTCATAAATGATGTTGCCAGTGATTTTGGCGGTGGAGGCCATCCTAATGCTTCTGGCGTTTCTGTTTATAGTTGGGAAGAATTTGATTTGCTAGCCAAAGCTTTACGTCAAAAATTATAAGTACAATCACTTAAAGAAAGGAGTCATACAAACATGGTTGCATATTTAAATATTCATACGGCCTATGATTTATTAAACTCCAGTTTGAAAATTACAGACGCAGTTGAAAAGGCCAAAAGAGAAGGTGTAGATACACTTGCAATTACAGATACAAATGTTTTGTATGGCTATCCTAAGTTTTATGATGCTTGTATCGAAGCGGGTATTCATCCTGTATTTGGGATGACTGTATTATTAACTGATGGTTTATATCAAATAGAAACAGTATTATTAGCTCAAAATAATGATGGTTTAAAAGATTTATATCAATTATCTTCAGCGATAAAAATGAAAGAGAAAGTAGATATTTCAATTGATTGGTTAAAACGATACGAAGCAAATTTAATTATTATTTTTAAAAATGCAGAAGAACAACATCAACAATTAATTGAGTCTTTTGATTTTAAGCAACATGTTTACATAAATCAAAATTCAGTCCAAATAAACAATAGAGAGTGTGTATGGTTAAATACTGCACGTTATTTAAATAAAGAAGATGCAGATACAATAACTGCATTACAAGCAATTAAAGATAATAGTAAGCTTGATTTAGTAGGGGAACAGGAAGATTTTGACGAGCATTTTTACACTTCGGAAGAAATACATAATCTTGGTTTAGATACATCCATTTTTAGAAAAACTGATGAAATAGCTCAATTATGTACTGCAGAACTCAATTATCACCAATCACTACTACCGCAATTTGAAACACCTAATGGTGAAACTTCAAAAAAATATCTATGGATGAAGTTAGAAGAACAACTAAAAAAGTGGAATCTTAATCTTCCTCATTATATAGACAGATTAAAACACGAATATGCCATTATTACGAATATGGGATTTGAAGATTACTTCCTCATTGTAAGTGACTTAATTCATTATGCTAAAACACATAATGTCATGGTTGGACCTGGTCGTGGTTCATCTGCTGGTTCACTAGTAAGTTATTTATTAGGAATTACTACAATTGACCCAATAAAATTCAATTTACTTTTTGAAAGATTTTTAAATCCTGAACGTGTAACAATGCCTGATATTGATATTGACTTTGAAGATACAAGACGTGAAAAAGTTATTCAATACGTCCAAGAAAAATATGGTCAACTTCATGTTTCTGGAATAGTGACATTTGGACATTTACTAGCTAGAGCTGTAGCTAGAGATGTAGGTCGTATTATGGGATTTGATGAAATAACATTAAATGAAATTTCTAAACTCATTCCACATAAATTAGGGATAACTTTAGATGAAGCATATCAAAATGACGATTTTAAACAATTCGTTCATAGAAATTATCGACATGAACGTTGGTTTGATTTGTGTAAAAAATTAGAAGGACTCCCACGTCATACCTCAACTCATGCAGCAGGTATTATTATTAATGATCACGCACTTTATGAATATGCGCCATTGACATTAGGAGATACTGGATTGCTTACACAATGGACAATGACTGAGGCTGAACGTATTGGTCTATTGAAAATCGACTTTTTAGGACTTAGAAATCTATCAATTATACATCAAATTGTGAACCAAGTGAAAAAAGATTTGAACATTGATATAGATATTGAACAAATTCCATTTGATGATAATAAAGTGTTTGAATTATTATCCCAAGGTGATACGACAGGTATTTTCCAATTAGAATCTGATGGTGTTAGAAGTGTATTGAAAAAATTGAAGCCCGAACATTTCGAAGACATCGTTGCCGTCACATCATTATATAGACCTGGGCCGATGGAAGAGATCCCTACATACATTACACGCAGACATGATCCTTCTAAAGTTCAGTATCTACATGAAGATTTAGCACCCATTTTAAAAAATACTTATGGCGTAATCATTTATCAAGAACAAATAATGCAAATAGCAAGTAAGTTCGCAAACTTCAGTTATGGCGAAGCAGATATTTTAAGACGTGCTATGAGTAAGAAAAATAGAGCAGTGCTAGAAAGTGAAAGACAACACTTTGTTGACGGTGCGTTACAAAATGGGTATGACGAATATATGAGTAAACAAATATTCGATTTAATATTGAAATTTGCTGACTATGGTTTCCCAAGAGCACATGCCGTTAGTTACTCTAAAATTGCATATATTATGAGTTATCTAAAAGTTCATTATCCAAATTACTTTTACGCTAATATATTGAGTAATGTTATTGGTAGTGAGAAAAAAACGTCAGCAATGATTGATGAAGCGAAGCATCAAAATATTAAGATATTGCCTCCTAATATCAATGAAAGTCATTGGTTCTATAAAGCAACATCTGACGGAATTTATTTATCGTTAGGTGCTATTAAAGGTGTTGGATATCAAAGCGTTAAACTTATTGTTGACGAACGATATCAAAACGGTGAATTTAAAGATTTCTTTGATTTTGCCAGAAGATTACCTAAACGAGTCAAAACTAGGAAATTATTAGAGTCATTGATTTTAGTAGGTGCGTTTGACACATTTGGTAAAAACCGTGCTACGTTATTACAGTCCATTGACCAAGTTATTGATCAAGTTACTGATATTGAACAAGATGATATGTTATTTGATTTCTTCACGCCTAAACAAGATTATGAAGAAAAAGATGAATTACCAGACAAATTAATCAGCGAATATGAGAAAGAATATTTAGGTTTTTATATTTCGAAACATCCAGTAGAAAAAGAATTTAATAAAAAGCAATATTTAACTATTTACAGATTGAATAACGCTCAAAATTACCATCCTATATTAGTGCAATTTGATCAAATTAAGCGTATCAGAACAAAAAATGGGCAAAATATGGCTTTTGTGACATTAAATGATGGTCTACATTTGATGGATGGAGTTATCTTCCCAGATCAATTTAAAAAATATGAACTTGAGTTGTCAGAAGAACACATTTATGTCATACAAGGGAAATTTGATAAAAGAAATGGTAAGAATCAGCTTATTATTAATGACATATACAGTGAAGAAGCGTTTGAGACACATAAACTCACACATTCAAATCAAATTATCGTAAGACATATTGAACAAGCAAAAGGATTTGAACAATATATTGACCAAGAAAAGACAAAACAAACTATTGAAGTACAAGCATATGATGATGAATCTAAGCGAATGTCACGTATAGGATTTATTAATAAAAATTCTGAAAATATGAGGGAACTAATACAGTTATTCAAACCTAGTGATATCCGATTTATATAACTTTTAACTACTATTAAATTATGATATAGTAAACTGATGATTTATATTTTAATCATCAGTTTATTTTGTAATTGTTTTTTGTACTATTTGTTTGTAATTGTCATTATCTTATACATAAAATAATGATAAAATATGAATGATCAGCAGAAAAAATAATTATAAAAGTAACGAAGAAATGTTGATTCAAAGTTTAGCTAGTTGCTAAATTTTTGACATTTTTAAATACATTTTAAAAGTACATTGTTAATGCAATCTGTTTACAGTTAAAAATGATTGATAATTGTTTACTCAGTTAATTCTAAAAAAATAAATAGGGGTTGAATAGCATGTCTTTAAGAGATGAAGCATTAGAAATGCATAAAAAGAATCAAGGTAAATTAGAAGTAACACCTAATGTCAAAGTTACAAACAAAGATGAATTAAGTTTAGCTTATTCACCTGGTGTAGCCGAACCTTGTAAAGAAATACATGAAGATAAAAGAAAAGTTTATGACTATACTATAAAAGGTAATACAGTTGCTGTAGTAACAGATGGTACTGCTGTTTTAGGATTAGGGAATATCGGTCCGGAAGCAAGTATTCCAGTTATGGAAGGTAAAGCAGTATTATTCAAAAGTTTTGCTGGTGTTAATGGTGTTCCAATTGCGCTTAATATAACAGATACTGATGAGATTATTAATACTGTAAAATTACTTCAACCTAACTATGGAGGAATCAATTTAGAGGATATTTCAGCGCCGCGTTGTTTTGAAATTGAGGAAAGATTAAAAAAAGAAACTAATATTCCTGTTTTTCACGACGATCAACACGGTACAGCTATTGTAACTACAGCAGGCTTAATTAATGCCTTAAGAATTGTAGATAAAGATTTAGCCGACATTAAAGTTGTCCTCAACGGAGCTGGTGCAGCAGGTATTGCAATTGTAAAACTGTTATATTCATACGGTGTGAGAAATATGGTTATGTGTGATTCTAGAGGTGCCATATTTGAAGGCAGAAGTTATGGTATGAATGATACTAAAGAATATGTAGCTAAGTGGACTAATAAAGACAAAATAGAAGGCGAATTGAGTGAAGTTATTCAAGATGCAGATGTCTTCATTGGTGTTTCTATTGCAGATTTATTATCTAAAGAAATGGTAGAAAGTATGGCTAAAGATCCAATAATCTTTGCAATGGCTAACCCTAACCCAGAAATCAATCCTAATGATGCTAAAGAAGCTGGAGCTAAAGTAGTTGGAACAGGTCGCTCAGATTATCCTAACCAAATCAATAACGTATTAGCATTCCCTGGTATTTTTAGAGGTGCTTTAGATACTGAGGCAACACATATTAATGAAGAAATGAAAAAAGCTGCCGTAGAAGCTATTGCAGACTTAATTCAAAGTGATGAATTAGAGCCAAATTATTGTATTCCTGGTCCATTTGATAAACGTGTAGCGCCATCTGTAGCTAGAGAAGTTGCTAAAGCGGCTATGGAATCAGGTGTTGCTAGAATTGAAGTTGACCCACAAGATGTGTATGATAAAACAATGAAATTAACAGACTTAAAATAATTATAGTTGTAATGAGAGTGGGAGATTAATAAACATGTCATACTAAAAAAATAGTTGTATATGTTTTAAGAAAAATGTAAAACGGTATCGTTTTAACTAGGTTAAAGATGATAATATACCTAATCATATTCAAAAGTAGTTTTATATTTTTCTCTCTCACTTTTGTTATAATTTATTCATTTTATACATAACAATATAATCTACATGAAAAAATTAAGCCTAATAAGGGTCAAAGGTTTTTGGAGGTTTCCCTATGTTTAAAGATTTTTTTAATCGAACAAAGAAAAAGAAATATTTAACGGTTCAAGACTCAAAACAAAATGACGTACCAGCAGGAATCATGACTAAATGTCCAAAATGTAAAAAAATTATGTATACCAAAGAATTAGATGAAAACCTAAATGTATGCTTTAATTGTGACCATCATATTTCTTTATCTGCATATAAACGCATTGAAGCGATTTCTGATGAAGGTACATTTAATGAATTTGATAAAGGGATGACTTCTGCAAATCCATTAGATTTCCCTGGATACATTGAAAAAATTGAAAAAGATCAGAAAAAAACTGACTTAAATGAAGCTGTAGTAACAGGTACTGCCGAATTAGATGGTGTTAAGTATGGTGTGGCAGTTATGGATGCTCGTTTTAGAATGGGAAGTATGGGGTCAGTTGTTGGTGAGAAGATTTGTCGAATTATTGATTATTGCACAGAACAATGTTTACCATTTATTTTATTCTCTGCCAGTGGTGGTGCCCGTATGCAAGAGGGTATTATTTCTTTAATGCAAATGGGTAAAACAAGTGTTTCACTAAAGAAACATTCAGATGCAGGTTTACTTTATATTTCTTATATCACTAATCCTACTACAGGTGGTGTATCTGCTAGTTTTGCATCAGTTGGTGATATCAATCTAAGTGAACCAAAAGCACTAATAGGCTTTGCAGGACGTCGAGTAATTGAACAAACAATTAATGAAAAATTACCTGAAGATTTCCAAACAGCAGAATTTTTATTAGAGCATGGTCAACTAGATAAAGTGATACATCGAAAAGATATGAGAACTACACTTGCTAATATTTTAAATCTACATCAAGAGGTGAGAAGCTAATGCTTGATTTTGAAAAGCCACTTTTTGAAATAAGAAAGAAAATTGATTCATTAAAAGAATCTCAAGAAAAAAACGATGTTGATTTGCAAGAAGAAATCGATATGTTAGAAGCTTCTTTAGAACGCGAAACTAAAAAAGTGTATACAAATTTGAAACCGTGGGATAGAGTTCAAATTGCAAGGTTGCAAGAAAGACCTACGTCATTAGATTATATACCAAAGATTTTTGATTCATTTATAGAATTACATGGCGATCGTAATTTTAGAGATGACCCAGCAATGATTGGTGGTATTGGTTATTTAAATGGTAAAGCTGTTACTGTAGTTGGACAGCAAAGAGGTAAAGATACCAAAGATAATATTTATCGTAATTTTGGTATGGCACATCCAGAAGGCTATCGAAAAGCATTACGCTTGATGAAACAAGCAGAAAAATTTAACAGACCTATTTTTACATTTATTGATACTAAAGGAGCGTATCCTGGTAAAGCAGCAGAAGAAAGAGGACAAAGTGAATCAATTGCTACCAATTTGATTGAGATGGCCTCACTCAAAGTGCCTGTCATTGCAATAGTCATCGGTGAAGGTGGTAGTGGTGGTGCGCTAGGTATCGGTATTGCTAATAGAGTATTAATGCTTGAAAATAGTACATACTCTGTTATATCTCCTGAAGGAGCTGCTGCATTATTATGGAAAGATAGCAATTTAGCCAAAATAGCTGCAGAAACAATGAAAATTACGGCGAATGATTTACACCAACTTGATGTTATAGATGACGTAATTAAAGAACCTTTAGGCGGTGCGCACAAAGAAGTTGAAGAACAAGCTCAAACTATTAAAGAGGCTTTTGTGGCACATTTAGATGAATTAGAAAAACTTAATAAAGATGAATTAGCAGAAGATCGTTTTAATAAATTTAGAAATATTGGATCTTATGTAGAATAAATATTAGATAGAGTGATAGTTAAAATGAAGACTATTGCTCTATTTTTATTATTGTTAATATAAAATTCATAATTAAAAACGTTTACATCTACATAAGTACTTTCTTTTGATGGAAGAAGTAAAAAATTTATGGTAATTTAGAGTTGAAGATAAAACTAGATATAGGAAGGTATGTCGTCATGAAGAAAATTGCAGTTTTGACTAGCGGTGGAGATTCACCGGGGATGAATGCTGCTGTTAGAGCAGTTGTACGTACAGCAATTTACAATAATATTGAAGTTTATGGTGTATATCATGGTTATCAAGGTTTAGTTGAAGACGATATTCATAAACTTGAATTAGGCTCAGTTGGAGATACAATTCAACGTGGTGGGACATTCTTATTCTCAGCAAGATGTCCAGAATTCAAAGAAGAAGATGTACGTAAAGTAGCAATCGAGAATCTACGTAAAAGAGAAATTGAAGGTTTAGTAGTAATCGGTGGAGACGGAAGTTACCGTGGTGCTCAACGCATTAGCGAAGAGTGTAAAGAAATACAAACAATCGGTATTCCTGGAACGATTGATAATGATATTAACGGTACTGACTTTACTATTGGATTTGATACTGCGCTTAATACAATTATTGATTCAGTCGATAAAATTAGAGATACAGCTTCAAGTCATGCTAGAACATTTATCGTTGAAGTAATGGGACGTGATTGTGGTGACTTAGCACTTTGGGCTGGCTTATCTGTTGGTGCAGAAACAATTGTTGTACCAGAAGTTAATACAGAAATTAAAGAAGTGGCTGAGAAGATTGAACAAGGAATTAAACGAGGTAAAAAACATTCAATCGTTATGGTTGCTGAAGGTTGTATGAGCGGACAAGAATGTGCTGAAGAATTAAGTAAATATATAAATATTGATACTAGAGTGTCAGTATTGGGTCACATTCAACGTGGCGGTAGCCCATCTGGTGCTGATCGTGTATTAGCATCACGATTAGGTGGACATGCGGTTGAATTATTAATGAGTGGTGAAACAGCTAAAGGTGTTGGTATTAAACATAACCAATTAACTGCGACACCATTTGATGAAATCTTTGGTCATTCTGATCATAAATTTGATAAACAAATTTACCAACTAGCTAAAGAGTTATCTATATAAATTTCAGGAGGATTATAAAATGAGAAAAACTAAAATTGTATGTACTATTGGACCAGCATCTGAATCAGAAGAAATGATTGAAAAATTAATTAACGCTGGTATGAACGTGGCACGTTTAAACTTTTCACATGGTAGTCATGAAGAACATAAAGGTAGAATTGATACAATTCGTAAAGTGGCTAAACGTTTAAATAAAACTGTAGCTATTCTTTTAGATACTAAAGGACCAGAAATTCGTACTCATAACATGAAAGATGGCGTTATCGAATTAGAAAAAGGTAAAGAAGTTATTGTAAGTATGAGTGAAGTAGAAGGTACACCTGAAAAGTTCTCTGTAACTTACGACAACTTAATTAATGATGTACAAGTAGGATCATACATTTTATTAGACGATGGTTTAGTAGAATTACAAGTTAAAGATATTGATCATGATAATGGTGAAGTAAAATGTGACATTTTAAACACTGGTGAACTAAAAAATAAAAAAGGTGTTAACTTACCAGGTGTTAAAGTAAATTTACCAGGTATCACTGATAAAGATGCTGATGATATTAGATTCGGTATCAAAGAAGATGTAGACTTTATCGCAGCAAGCTTTGTTCGTCGTCCAAGTGACGTATTAGATATCCGTGAAATCTTAGAACAAGAAAAAGCTAATATTACAATCTTCCCTAAAATTGAAAACCAAGAAGGTATTGACAATATTGAAGAAATTCTTGAAGTATCTGATGGTTTAATGGTTGCTCGTGGTGACATGGGTGTTGAAATTCCACCTGAAAAAGTACCTATGGTTCAAAAGGATTTAATTAGAAAATGTAACAAATTAGGTAAACCAGTTATTACTGCAACACAAATGTTAGATTCAATGCAACGTAACCCACGTGCAACACGTGCAGAAGCTAGTGACGTTGCAAATGCTATTTATGATGGTACAGACGCAGTAATGTTATCTGGTGAAACAGCTGCAGGTTTATATCCTGAAGAAGCAGTTAAAACTATGAGAAACATTGCAGTATCTGCAGAAGCAGCACAAGATTATAAAAAATTATTATCTGATAGAACTAAATTAGTTGAAACTTCACTAGTAAATGCTATTGGTATTTCAGTAGCTCATACAGCTCTAAACTTAAATGTTAAAGCAATTGTAGCTGCAACAGAAAGTGGTTCAACTGCACGTACTATTTCTAAATATCGTCCACATTCAGATATTATTGCTGTTACTCCTAGTGAAAAAACAGCTCGTCAATGTGCGATTGTATGGGGTGTTTATCCTGTAGTTAAAGAAGGACGTAAGAACACAGATGCATTATTAAATAATGCAGTAGCAACTGCTGTTGAAACAGAAAGAGTACAAAATGGTGACTTAATCATTATTACTGCAGGTGTTCCAACAGGTGAAAAAGGTACAACAAATATGATGAAAATCCATTTAGTTGGTGACGAAATTGCTAAAGGGCAAGGTGTTGGCCGTGGATCAGTTGTAGGTACTGCTATTGTTGCTGATTCAGCAAGTGATTTAAAAGATGTTGATTTAAGCGACAAAATCATCGTTACAAACTCTGTAGATGAAACATTAGTACCATATGTAGACCAAGCTATCGGTTTAATTACAGAAGAAAATGGTATTACATCACCTAGTGCAATCGTTGGCCTTGAAAAAGGTATTCCAACAGTTGTAGGTGTTGAAAATGCTACTAAAGAAATTAAAAATGATATGTTAGTTACTGTAGATGCTGCAAACGGTAAAGTATTCGAAGGTTATGCTAACGTACTATAATATATAAAATTATCGTCTAGATAATTGAAAATGCAAAAAGGATTGTAACAACTAAGTATTTTAACTTGGTAGTTACGATCCTTTTTAATATGTATAGGTAAATTAAAATAAAATAATTATACAAAAAAGTCAGTAAATGAATTTATAAAACTCATTTACTGACTCTTTTAAGTTTAAAACTCAACTCAATGATAAATTAATCATTCAGTTTTTGAGATTCTTTTTTATATCTCCAATACATGAAACCTAACAGTATGAACCATAAAGGCGTTAAGTAAATTGCACGTCTAGTTGTTTCATTAACAAATAATAACCCAAATACTAAGATGAAGAATATTAAAATCACATAGCCCATATATTTACCACCAGGTAATTTATATATAGATTCTTTATGTAATTTTGGATTCTTTCTACTGTAATTAATATAAGCGACAATAATTAATGCCCATACGATTAAGAATAATACAGTCGATAAAGTAGTAACATAAGTAAATACTAATGTTGCATCTGGGAAGATATAATTTAATAATGCTGCAATTAGTAATAATGCTGATGAACCAATGATTGCTACATGAGGCACACCATTTTTATTAGTTTTACTAAAAGCAGGTGGCGCTTGCTTTTTATCTGATAAACCAAATAACATTCTACTATTTGAGAATATACCACTATTACAAGATGACGCTGCTGCAGTTAATACTACAAAGTTGATTAATCCAGCTGCAAATGGAATACCAATTAAAGTAAATAACTTAACGAATGGACTGTTATCAGGATCAACCTTATCCCAAGGAATAATTGACATAATAACAGCTAGGGCACCTACGTAAAATACTAGAATACGAATAGGTACACTATTTATTGCCTTAGGAATTGTTGATTCAGGATCTTTTGTTTCACCAGCAGTTACACCTATCATTTCTATACCAACGAAAGAGAATACTGCCATTTGGAATGACATAAAGAAGCCTGATGCACCTTTAGGGAATATTCCATGACTATATAAATTAGTTAAACTTGCATGACCAAACTGAGTTTTGTATGCAAATAAAATCATGACGGCACCTACAACAATTAAACCTAAAATAGTGACGATTTTAATGATAGAGAACCAAAATTCTAATTCTCCAAATAATTTAGCACTAAGCAAGTTAAATGACATTAGAACTAAAACGCAAAATAATGCGCTTATCCAATTGGGAACTGCAGGGAACCAAAAACTAACATATTTAGCTACAGCAGTTACTTCTGCCATACCTGTTATAATCCAACATAGCCAATAAGTCCAACCTGTAACAAATCCAGCAAATGGTCCAATGTATTTGTTAGTTACGTCTGCAAAAGATTTAAAATTAGTATTTTGAATTATAATTTCGCCTAACCCACGCATAAACATGAAAAGCATGAATCCTATAAAGATATACGTGAGTAATATTGAGGGACCCGTCATAGCAATCGTTTGTCCAGCACCCAGGAATAATCCTGTCCCAATAGCGCCACCGATGGCAATTAATTGCACATGACGATTGCTCAATTCTCTTTGTAGATTTTCAGCCATAAGACCTCTCCCTTACTTTTTATATAATTATATTATGCACTTATATTGGTTTTTATACAATTCATTTAATAAAAAAGTGTCGAAATACACTGCCTTATAATTAGAAATTTGTAATCATACACGATAACCAAATAAAAACTTTCTTATCTATTTAGAATCTCATACAAATTTATGTTTTGAAATACTGATATAAAGCCATTTCAAGAGCTATTCGACCATAGTGAAACCATTGGGCAATAGTAATTATTCATGATTTAAGAGATTTATTTGTTTCACAAAATCTTAATAATTAGCTATAATACTATTTGAAAGCCATTTCATAAAGAAATAGTAAAGGGGAAATTTATCATGGCAGAATTACAAAGAGGTTTGGAAGGGGTAATTGCAGCTGAAACTAAAATCAGTTCAATTATAGATAGCCAATTAACTTATGCAGGATATGATATTGATGATCTTGCTGAAAATGCCCAATTCGAAGAAATTATTTTTTTATTATGGAATTATAGACTTCCAAATAAAGAAGAACTACAAGAACTTAAGTCTAAATTATATGAGTATATGACTCTAAATCCAAGAGTATACAAACACTTTGAAGAATATGTAACTGATAAAGTACATCCAATGACAGCTTTACGTACTTCAGTTTCATACATTGCTCATTTTGATCCAGATGCTGAAGATGAATCTGATGATAAGAAATATGAAAGAGCTATTCGTATTCAAGCAAAAGTAGCTTCATTAGTAACTGCATTTTCACGAGTACGTGAAGGTAAAGAACCACTTAAACCAAATTCTGATTTAAGTTATGCAGCGAACTTCTTATATATGCTTAAAGGTGAACTACCTACAGATATCGAAGAAGAAGCATTTAATAAAGCATTAATCTTACATGCTGATCATGAGTTAAACGCATCTGCATTTACTGCTCGTTGTGCAGTATCTTCATTATCAGATATGTATTCTGGTATTGTTGCTGCTGTAGGTTCATTAAAAGGACCTTTACATGGTGGTGCTAATGAACGTGTAATGGCAATGTTACAAGAAGTAGGTTCTTTAGATAATGTAGACAAGTATTTAGATGAAAAATTTGCTAACAAAGAAAAAATTATGGGATTTGGTCACCGTGTATATAAAGAAGGAGATCCACGTGCCAAATATTTACGCGAAATGAGTAGAAAAATCACTAAAGAAACTGGTAAAAGTGAATTATATGAAATGTCATTAGCTATTGAAAAACGTATTAAAGAAGAAAAAGGATTAATTCCAAATGTTGACTTCTTTAGTGCTACTGTATATCACAGTATGGATATTCCACATGACTTATTCACACCAATTTTCGCAGTAAGTCGTACATCAGGCTGGATTGCGCATATCTTAGAACAATATAGAGATAATAGAATTATGCGTCCAAGAGCTAATTATATTGGTGAAACTGATCGCAAATATCTACCTATTGAAGAAAGATAATTAATCATTTATATTGTAAAATGAATTTTATTAAAATTACTTGGAGGTCAAATGTATGACAGCAGAAAAAATTACTAAAACTAACGACGGTTTAAATGTACCTAACGAACCAATTATTCCATTTATTATTGGTGACGGAATCGGACCAGATATTTGGAACGCAGCTAGCCGCGTGATTGACGCAGCAGTTGAAAAAGCTTATAACGGTGAAAAACGTATTGAGTGGAAAGAAGTACTAGCTGGACAAAAAGCATATGACAATACTGGAGAATGGTTACCTAAAGAAACTTTAGATACAATTAAAGAATATTTAATTGCTGTTAAAGGTCCTTTAACAACTCCAATCGGCGGAGGTATTCGTTCATTAAACGTTGCTTTAAGACAAGAGTTAGATTTATTTACATGCTTACGTCCTGTACGTTGGTTCCAAGGTGTACCATCACCAGTTAAACGTCCACAAGATGTTGATATGGTTATTTTCCGTGAAAATACAGAAGATATTTATGCTGGTATTGAATTTAAAGAAGGTACTCCAGAAGTTAAAAAAGTAATTGATTTCTTACAAGACGAAATGGGTGCAACAAATATTCGTTTCCCTGAAACTTCAGGTATTGGTATTAAACCAGTTTCAAAAGAAGGTACTGAAAGATTAGTAAGAGCTGCGATTCAATACGCTATCGATAATAATCGTAAAGCAGTAACTTTAGTTCATAAAGGTAATATCATGAAATTCACTGAAGGTTCATTCAAACAATGGGGTTATGATTTAGCTCATAACGAATTTGGTGATCAAGTATTTACTTGGCAACAATATGATGAAATTGTTGAAAAAGAAGGTAAAGACGCTGCTAATGAAGCACAATCAAAAGCGGAACAAGAAGGTAAAATTATTGTTAAAGATTCAATCGCTGATATCTTCTTACAACAAATTTTAACTCGTCCTTCAGAACATGAAGTAGTTGCAACAATGAACTTAAACGGTGACTATATTTCAGATGCATTAGCTGCACAAGTTGGTGGTATTGGTATCGCACCAGGCGCTAACATTAACTATGAAACTGGTCATGCTATTTTCGAAGCAACACATGGTACTGCTCCTAAATATGCTGGATTAAATAAAGTAAATCCATCATCTGAATTATTAAGTTCAGTATTAATGTTAGAACATTTAGGTTGGCAAGAAGCTGCTGATAAGATTACAGAATCTATCGAAGCAACAATTGCTTCTAAAATTGTTACTTATGACTTTGCACGTTTAATGGATGGTGCAAAAGAAGTTTCAACTTCAGAATTTGCTGATGAATTAATTAAAAACTTAAAATAATAAGATACAAGAAAAGACGGATTGGGAAACCAATTCGTCTTTTTATTAAGATTTTGTAAATTATTAGTTTTTAATATCATTTCTTATAAAAAAATGATAGCTTAATTAATGAAAAGACAATATTTTTCATATATTAGCTTAATAAAAGCTTTGTATTAATTTAATTGTTAAGTTTATGTAAATTTGATGTATAGGTATATTATTTCTATTTAAACATCAGTTATAATAAACATGTAATTTAAACGGGGAGGCACACCATGTCACAAAAAGTATTAGTCGTTGACGATGAACAATCAATCGTTACTTTACTCAAATATAATTTAGAAACAGCCGGATACATAGTAGAAGTAGCCTATGACGGTGAAGAAGCATTACAAAAAGTTGAATCATCTCAACCGGATTTAATTGTATTAGATGTTATGTTACCTAAAAAAGATGGTATTGAGGTTTGTAAAACGATTAGATCTGATAAAAATTTAGTACCTATTCTTATGCTAACAGCTAAAGATGATGAATTTGATAGAGTGTTAGGTTTAGAACTTGGTGCTGATGATTATATGACTAAACCTTTCTCACCAAGAGAGGTAGTGGCAAGAGTGAAGGCTATTTTAAGACGCTCTCAATTTGTAAATGAAATAGAACAGAGTGAAGGCGATGAGGAAGATATCATTATCGACTCTATTCGAATTAGACCAGAATTTTTTGAAGTTTATAAAGATGATGAATTATTAGAATTAACGCCTAAAGAATTTGAGTTATTACTTTATCTGATTGAACGACAAGGACGAGTGATCACTAGAGAGCATATGTTAAATTCTGTGTGGAATTATGAGTTTGCTGGCGATTCACGTATCGTTGATGTTCACATTAGTCATTTAAGAGACAAATTAGAAGAAAACCCTAAACAACCCAAATTAATTAAAACTGTACGTGGATTAGGATATAAATTGGAGCGTCCTAAAAGATAATGTTAAAGTTTTATCATCGCATATTACTTTTGATTAGTACTATCACAATCATTAGCTTTATAGGTTTGGGTGCTATTGTCCACAACATGATTTATCAAACATTAACACAAAGTCAGACTAAAGAACTTAAAAAAGAATCACGCAACTATATTAGTATGTATAATAATGGTAAACAGAATGAAATTAAAAATATTGCAAACAATCAAGAAAATTTAATAGTCATTAAGAAAAATGACAAAACTATTTTTACAACTGATAAAAATAGTTCATTAGATGGACGGATAGATAACGAAGCAAATCCTTCCAATTTGATTCATAAAAATACTAAATTAGGGTTAAAGTATACATTTAAAAGTCAAATTGGAGATAAAACAGTATACATAAGTGGTATTAATGATGAAATACTAGATTTACAAAAAGAAATGTGGAAGTATCTATCAATTGTAGGGATTATAGTATTAATCACTGAATATCTAGCAAGTAGAAGTATTCATCGTACATATATAAGACCTATTAATGAAGTAACCTATGCAACTTCTCTTTTAGCTGATGGTCATTATCATGTACGTGTACCAGAAAGTAACGTTAAAGAAACAAAAGCATTATTTGTTACAACAAATGAACTCGCAAGACGTTTACAAAAATTGAATAACAGACAAAAAATACAATCTAATAGACTGAAAACAACTTTAGAAAACATTCCTAGTTCTGTACTTATGATAGATAAACATGGAGATATAGTTGTAGCTAATTCAGCTTATTATGAAGTGTTTAGTCCTGAACAAAGTGTTGAAAATAAAAGTTATATTGGTTTTATTAACGATCCAATTGAGAAATTAATACTAGAAAGTTTTAGAACAGAGAAAGTTATTTATGAACAAATTGAAGTTGATATCAATAACGTACATACAAAGTATTTTGATGTTTCTTGTGTACCGATACTCTCAAAATCTAAAAAGAAACTTCAAGGTATGGTAGTTGTATTACATGATATTACTAATATCCAAAAATTGGAGAATTTGCGTCGTGAATTTGTTGCTAATGTGTCACATGAACTTAAAACGCCTATCACTTCAATTAAAGGGTTTGCAGAAACGCTAATAGAAGGCGCTAAAAATGATGAAGAATCATTAAATATGTTCCTAAATATCATTTTAAAAGAATCAAATAGAATTGAGTCACTTGTGATGGATTTACTAGACTTATCGCATATTGAGCAACAAACAGATATCGCAACGAGTTATTTAAATCTTTCTGAACTAGCTTATACAACAATTGAACATTTACAAAATCAAGCACAAAGTAAAAATATCGACATCATACCAGAAATAGAAAATGATGTTATTTTTAAAGCGAATGAAGATAAAATAGCTCAAGTTATAACTAATTTATTATCTAATGCAATTAACTATTCAACAAATGATAGTGAAGTAATTGTAAAGGTATATCGTCAAGGTAAGAAAGTAAATTTACAAATTCAAGATTTTGGTATAGGAATTACTCAGGAAGAACAAAAGCATATTTTCGAAAGATTTTATAGAGTAGATAAAGCTCGAAGTAGAGATTCTGGAGGCACTGGTTTAGGTTTATCTATAACTAAACACATTGTCGAAGCACATAATGGTAGAATTAGTGTTGATAGTCAATTAAATAAAGGGTCTACATTTAAAGTATCTTTTATTGATGAAGATTAAATCAATTATAATGAAACATCCTAATGTGGGTTAACGCTCATATTAGGATGTTTTTTAATATGTAGAAATAGCAGAAACTGAATAACGGTACTTAATATTTATTGACAGTACCTTGTTTATGATAAAATATATTTAAATATGTGCTGGAGGTTTAGATAGTGAATAAATTAGTATTAATTGATGGTAATAGTTTAAGTTTTAGAGCATTCTATGCTTTGCCATTACTTTCAAATAAGGCAGGCATACATACAAATGCAGTATATGGCTTTGCAATGTTACTAGAGAAAATTCTAAAAGAAGAACAACCCAATCACTTTTTAGTGGCGTTTGACGCAGGAAAGACAACTTTCAGACATTCTAAATATAGTGAATATAAAGGTGGAAGACAAAAAACGCCACCAGAACTAAGTGAGCAATTCCCATACATCCGTCAATTATTGGACGCTTACCATATTAAAAGATATGAGTTAGAAAATTATGAAGCCGATGATATTATAGGAACATTGAGCCGCGAAGCTGATGAAGCTGGCTTTGAAACGATAATTATTACCGGCGATCGAGATTTAACTCAACTTGCTACTGATCATGTAACTATTTACTATACAAAAAAAGGTGTTACAGATGTTGATCATTATACTCCAGAGTTTATTGCAGAAAAATATAATGGTTTAACACCTAACCAAATTATTGATATGAAAGGTTTAATGGGTGATACATCTGATAATATACCAGGCGTGGCAGGTGTTGGTGAAAAGACAGCGATTAAGCTACTTAATCAATTTAATACTGTAGAAGGTGTATACGATCATTTAGATGATGTATCAGGTAAAAAATTAAAAGAAAAGCTCGAAAATAGTAAAGAAGACGCTTTAATGAGTAAAGATTTAGCTACAATTAATATTGAAAGTCCAATTGAAGTTAAATTAGCAGATACTAAAATGGATTCTGAAGTAGATGAATCAGATAAAATTGAGCTCTTTAAAAAGCTAGAATTTAAGCAACTACTTGCAGATATTGGAGATGTAGAGGCTACTGAGGAACAGAAAGATAAGGAATTTGATATTGAACCAAATTTTGAACATGTTGATTTTTCAAATTTAGAAGAAGCAACCATTCATTTTGAATTAGAAAATAGTAACTACTTAAGAGATAATATCCTTAAGTTTGGTTTCCATACTGGAGATTTACATGTTGTTATTGATGCAAATGAAATTTCACAATATAAAAATTTAGTACAATGGTTGGAAAATCCTAATACAAAGAAAATAGTATACGATGCTAAGAAAACTTATGTTGTTGCTCATAGATTAAACATTGACATACAAAATATTGAATTTGACGTAATGCTAGCGAGTTATATTATAGATCCATCTAGAACAATTGACGATGTGAACTCAGTAGTTACACATTACGGTCAACATTATGTTCAAGATAATATAACGATTTATGGTAAAGGTAAAAAGCATCATGTTCCTGACAATGCTATTCTTAATAAGCATGTGGCATCGATTACAGAAGCTATTTTTGCCTCTAAAACTGAAATGGAAAGTCAGTTAAAAGAATACAACCAAGTATCTCTTTTAGCAGATATAGAATTACCTTTAGCCCGTATTTTAAGCCAAATGGAAGAAATAGGTATTTATACTGATGCAAAAGATTTACAACAAATGGAAAAAGAAATTCAAGAAAAATTAGATATACTAATTAAAAACATACATGAAGCTGCTGGAGAAGAGTTTAATATCAATTCACCAAAACAGTTAGGTGTAGTATTATTCGAGACACTTCAATTACCAGTAATTAAAAAAACTAAAACAGGCTATTCAACTGCAGTTGATGTTTTAGAACAATTACAAGGGCAACATCCAATAATCGATTATATTTTAGATTATCGCCAGTTATCTAAGTTACAATCGACTTATGTTGAAGGGTTACAAAAAGTAATCAGTGATGACAAACGTATTCATACACGTTTTAATCAAACATTAGCTCAAACTGGAAGATTATCTAGTATTGATCCTAATTTACAAAATATACCAGTCCGTCTAGAAGAAGGTAGAAAAATTAGAAAAGCATTCAAACCTACGTCATCTGATAGTGTTATTTTATCTGCCGACTATTCACAAATTGAATTAAGAGTACTAGCTCATATTACTCAAGATGAAAGTATGAAAGAAGCATTTATAAATGGACATGATATTCATACAGCGACTGCTATGAAAGTGTTTGATGTAGAAGCGGACGAAGTAGACAGTCTGATGAGAAGACAAGCAAAAGCTGTTAATTTCGGAATCGTTTATGGTATTAGTGATTACGGATTGAGTCAAAGTTTAGGTATAACTCGTAAAAAAGCAAAAATCTTTATCGATGATTATTTAGATAGTTTTCCTGGTGTGAAACAATATATGTCAGATATTGTTAAAGATGCTAAAGCACAAGGCTATGTAGAAACACTATTACATCGCCGTAGATATATTCCAGATATTACAAGCCGTAACTTCAATTTAAGAAGTTTTGCGGAAAGAACTGCTATGAATACGCCAATCCAAGGTAGTGCTGCTGATATTATTAAACTTGCAATGGTTAAATTTGATGAAGAAGTACAGTCAACCAATTATCACGCAAAATTATTATTGCAAGTACACGATGAATTGATATTTGAAGTACCAAAAGAAGAAGTAGATTCATTTAGTCAATTTGTTGAAGATATTATGGAATCAGCACTTGATTTAGATGTGCCTTTAAAGGTAGATTCTAGTTATGGTGAAACTTGGTATGACGCAAAATAAAGGAAGGTATTAATATGCCAGAATTACCTGAGGTAGAACATGTTAAACGAGGTATTGAACCATACGCCATTAATACAATTATTGATAAAGTAAAATTCTCAGAAAGTGTTATTAATGGAAAAAAGAATGGTAGAGAAACCATAATCAAGGGAATCGAACTTGATAGTTTTAAACGTTTAACTGAAGGATATAAAATTATAAAAATCGACAGAAGAAGTAAATACATCGTCTTTTATATTCAACAAAATGATGAGAATCGTATTTTAATTAGTCATTTAGGTATGGCTGGTGGATTCTTCATTGTAGATGATTTAGAACAAATTACTGCACCTAATTATCGAAAACATTGGCAAGTGATATTTGAACTAAACAATGGCAAAAAATTAGTTTATTCAGATATAAGACGTTTTGGAGAGATAAGAAATGTTAGCAGTTTTGAGTCCTATCCATCATTTTTAAAAATAGCTCCAGAACCATTTGATGATGATGCATTACAACATTTTTTAGATTGTACAAATAAAAAAAGTTATATTAAAAAACCGATTAAACAGGTTATTCTAGATCATAAAGTCATTTCTGGTTGTGGAAATATTTATGCTTGTGAGGCTTTATTTAGAGCAGGTATAAAACCACATCGACTAACTCAAAGTTTAACTGACCAAGAAAAAGAAATGGTATTTTATCATGTTCGTTCAGTACTAAATGAGGGTATAAAATACGGTGGTACCAGCATTTCGGATTATCGACATGCTGATGGAAAAACAGGTGAAATGCAGCTACATCTTAATGTATACAAACAAAAATATTGCAAGGTATGTGGGCATCCAATCGAAACTGAAGTCATTGCATCAAGAAATAGTCACTATTGCCCGACTTGTCAGAAATAAAGGAAGCGTGAAAATATGTCAAAAGTAATAGGACTTACTGGTGGTATTGCATCAGGCAAATCTACTGTATCTGAATTATTAACTGCATTTGGATTTAAAGTGATTGATGCAGATACAGCTGCAAGAGAAGCAGTTGCTAAAGGTACAACAGGTTTAGAAAAGGTAAGAGAAACATTCGGAGAAGAAGCTATCGATGAAAATGGTGAAATGGATCGGAAGTATATGGGAGACTTAGTCTTTAATAATCCTGATCAACGATTAGTGCTAAATGAAATTGTACATCCGATTGTTAGAGAAATTATGGATGAAAAGAAACAACAATATATTGAAGAAGGCCATAATGTCATAATGGATATCCCGCTTCTATTTGAAAATGAATTACAAGATACTGTAGACGAAGTATGGCTTGTTTATACTTCTGAAAGTATTCAAATTGATCGTTTAATGGAGCGAAATGACTTAACCCAAGAAGAAGCAAAAGCACGTGTTTATAGTCAAATTTCTATAGATAAAAAAAGTAGAATGGCTGACCATGTCATTGATAATTTAGGAGATAAATTAGAATTAAAGCAAAATCTAGAGAAATTACTTAGCGAACAAGGTTTCATAGAAAAGTAAATTATCATTTTAAACTCAATGTCTTTTAAGGGCATTGAGTTTTTATTTTGATAATGTTTGCTTATTACATATGATTATAAAAATATTTTGTAAAGTTTAAGTAAACGCTTTCAAAATGATGTTATTATGTTATACTAATGCCATAAAGTATAACATATAAATAAATGATCAAGGGGTGCTTTAAATGGCGACAAATATTGCAATTAATGGAATGGGTAGAATTGGTAGAATGGTGTTAAGAATTGCTTTACAAAATGATAACTTAAATGTAAAGGCAATTAATGCTAGTTACCCACCTGAAACAATTGCACATCTTATCAATTATGATACAACACATGGTAAATATAATGAAAAAGTAGAAGCTATTGAGGATGGTATTAGATATAAGGACCAAGACATTAAATTAGTTTCAGATAGAAATCCTGAAAATTTACCATGGAAAGACTTAGATATAGATGTTGTCATCGAAGCGACTGGTAAATTTAATCATGGTGATAAAGCAATCGCACACATTAATGCAGGTGCTAAAAAAGTATTATTAACTGGACCTTCTAAAGGTGGACATGTACAAATGATAGTTAAAGGTGTCAACGACGATAAATTAGACGTAAATGAATTTGACATCTTTAGTAATGCATCTTGTACAACAAATTGTATCGGACCAGTTGCCAAAGTTTTAAATGATGAATTTGGTATAGTAAATGGTCTAATGACTACAGTTCACGCTATTACGAATGATCAAAAAAATATTGATAACCCACATAAAGATTTACGCAGAGCGCGTTCATGTAATGAAAGTATCATTCCGACTTCAACTGGTGCAGCAAAAGCATTAAAAGAAGTGCTACCTGAAGTTGAAGGTAAATTACATGGTATGGCTTTAAGAGTACCAACTAAAAACGTATCACTTGTGGATTTAGTTGTAGATTTAGAAAAAAATGTTACTGTTGATGAAGTAAATCAAGCTTTCAAAAATGCTAATCTAGATGGTGTGTTAGATGTAGAAACTGAACCACTTGTTTCAGTAGATTTCAATACTAATCCAAACTCTGCTGTTATTGATGCACAATCAACAATGGTTATGGGAGATAATAAAGTTAAAGTAATTGCTTGGTATGATAATGAATGGGGTTACTCAAATAGAGTTGTTGAAGTAGCTGAACAAATTGGTAAATTAATTGATTCACAAAGTGCAGTAGAAGCAGTTTAAAATTGGTAAAAATAAATATATTGAAGCTGTCAATCAAATCCAAACATAAGGATTAGGTTGGCAGTTTTAATTTTTTATAGAAAGCTTTAGAATAATAATTTAGATGTTTCTATTTTCATTAGACAAATTGTTAAATGAAGAGAAATTTAAGTATATTTGTTTTCATTTTTAAGTTAATATAGCCACTTTTTAAAAATAGGTTACACATTTTGAACCATTTATCTCAAATGCGCTTTCTTTTTTAACGTATGATTTTATAGTATAATTGAGAATAATTAAAATAGAAAAGGGTGACAATTATGAAATGCCCAAAATGTAATTCAACGCATTCTAGAGTAGTCGATTCTCGTCACGCAGACGACGCAAATGCAATTCGTCGAAGAAGAGAATGCGAAAATTGTGGTACAAGATTCACAACATTTGAACATATAGAGGTAAGTCCTTTAATTGTAGTAAAAAAAGACGGAACAAGAGAACAATTTTTAAGGGAAAAAATATTAAACGGTTTGGTTAGATCATGTGAAAAACGCCCTGTAAGATATCAACAACTTGAAGATATAACTAATAAAGTTGAATGGCAACTTAGAGATGAAGGTCACACAGAAATATCATCAAGAGAAATAGGGGAACATGTTATGAATTTACTTATGCATGTTGATCAAGTATCATATGTTCGATTTGCTTCAGTATATAAAGAATTTAAAGATATAGATCAATTATTAGCTTCAATGCAAGGGATTTTGAATGATAATAAACGGAGTGATTTATAAATGGGATTACAATCCTTTGAATTTGGATTAAGACCACAAGACAGTTTTGAAGTTATACAAAATTTCCATTTAAATTCACAACATCTAGAGATACTTAATCGTCTTTTTACACCGTTAATTGGACAACAAGCCATTGGTTTATATCATTTTATGCACCAATTTTCCAATGATAATGAACAAGCTTTAACTCACTATGTAATTATGAACGAATTAAAAGAAAATTTATTAGAATTTAGAAATCAAATGGATTTACTAGAAGCGATCGGATTAATGAAATCATTTGTTAAGCATGAAGAACAACAAACTCATTTTGTTTATCAACTTGTCCAACCTCCTTCTGCATATCAATTTTTTAATGATCCTATGTTATCAGTATTTCTTTACAGTGAGGTTGATAAAAAAAGATATCAAATTTTAAAAAAGCATTTTGAACAAGAAAATAAAGATTTATCGAATTATCAACAAACGACAAGAAAATTTACAGATGTATTTCATGTTCCTAATAAAATAATAGATGTCGATACTCAAAATATACCTCAATCAGGAGAATATGCTGGTATCGATTTATCGAATGAATCATTTGATTTTGAAATGTTAAAATCCATGTTGCATAATCATTTTATTTCAAGTGAAATAGTGACTAAAGATGCTAAAGCTTTAATCATGCAACTTGCAACACTTTATGGATTAACAGTAGATGCAATGAAACATATTATTTTAAATTCGATTACTAGTGCACAACAATTATCATTTGAAGAAATGCGTAAACAAGCTCGTTCATATTATTTAATAGAACATGATAATCAATTACCTAAATTAGAACTAAATCAGAATATTAAACAAAACAATACGGCAACACAAAATAAAGAAGATAAAGATCCTGAAAATGATACAGATGCTTGGTTAGATTTATTAGAACAAACAAGTCCTATTGATATGTTAGCTTCTTGGTCAGAATCTGAACCAACTTTGTCACAAAAAAATATGATTGAAGAATTAATTCATAGAGAGAAAATGAATTTTGGTGTGATTAATATCTTGCTACAATTCGTAATGCTTAAAGAAGATATGAAATTACCTAAATCGTATATTTTTGAGATTGCTTCTAATTGGAAGAAAAAAGGGATTACTACAGCCAAACAGGCTTATGAATATGCCTTGAAGGTAAACCAACCTAAACCAACATATGAATCAAAATCTAATTCCTATCAAGGATATAATAGAAAAAGTAAATTAGTCTCTAGAGAAAAAACACCTAAATGGTTAGAAGAAAGAGACAATCCAAATGCTGCAGAACATTCAAAAGATGAAACTGATGATCAATTTGAAAAAGATCGACAAGCATTTCTAGAACAATTAAATAAAGATTGGGAGGAGGATTAGATGGAAAGTTTTAAGCAAATTGTTGGGTCAAATAAAGATTTCGGAAAAAGAATTGCAAAAATACGTCAACAAGTAGTTAATGATCCTGACGTTAAGACATTTTTAAATGAACATCAATCAGAGATAACAAATGCTATTATTGATGAGGATTTAAATGTTTTACAAGAATATAAAGATCAACAAAAACATTATGACGGTCATAGTTATAACGAATGCCCAAATTTTGTTAAAGGTCATGTACCAGAATTATATGTAGAAAATGAACGTATAAAAATTCGTTATTTACCTTGTCCTTGTAAAATTAAATATGATGAAGAACGTCTTAATTCTCAATTAATTACATCACATCATATGCAACGTGATACATTAAACGCTAAAATAAAAGACATTTATACGACTGGACGTAATCGATTAGACTTAGCAATGCAAGTTAATGATATTTGTAAAAAATTGATTAATAACGAAGATGTTAAAGGTTTATATTTATATGGTCCTTTTGGTACTGGAAAATCATTTATTCTAGGTGCTATAGCTAACCAACTTAAGGCTAAAAAAGTACCATCTACTATTGTCTATCTGCCAGAATATATTAGAACATTAAAAGGTGGTTTCAAAGATGGTAGTTATGAAAGAAAATTACAAAGAATACGTGAAGCTAATATTTTAATGTTAGACGATATCGGAGCAGAAGAAGTTACGCCATGGGTTAGAGATGAAGTGATAGGACCATTGTTACATTATAGAATGGTTCATGAATTACCTACATTTTTCACTTCAAACTTAAGTTATGAAGAATTAGAGCATCATTTATCAATGACACGTGAAGGCGCTGAAAAAACTAAGGCTGCTAGAATTATTGAAAGAATTAAAACATTATCAACACCATATTTCTTAAAGGGAGAAAACTTTAGAAACAATTGATATTTTTAAATAATATTGTATAATGGAATTAAATCTAAATCGTTGAAACTGTTGAAGATAAGATAATTTAATCACTATTACACAGAAAGCCATTACTTGATGAGAATATGGTTAATATATTAAATTATTACTACTTTAATGTATGGCATTTGTAATGAATGCTCGGCTCAAGACCGTTATCTTATGTAGAGAAGACGTTGAATGTAATCTTTTGGTTATATTTTGACGTTCAACTAGGGTGGTACCACGACGATCTCGTCCCTGTATTAGGGGCGGGATTTTTTTATTTTCTCACATTCGTTACAACTTGATATTTATTCAATAAGTCAACGATATGATTTTCATATTTTAGGAGGTTATAGTATGGATCAAATTAAT
The DNA here is from genome assembly GCF_902506595.1 of Staphylococcus sp. 8AQ. Classification (NCBI taxonomy): domain Bacteria; kingdom Bacillati; phylum Bacillota; class Bacilli; order Caryophanales; family Staphylococcaceae; genus Staphylococcus; species Staphylococcus sp. 8AQ. The sequence goes on along the minus strand of NZ_LR733871.1, from coordinate 1,181,641 downwards.
ATTCAATTCCCAGATGGCAATTCAAAAGCATTTGATAAAGGCACTACTACAGAAGATATAGCGCAATCAATAAGTCCTGGATTACGTAAAAAAGCAGTAGCAGGAAAATTTAATGGGCAAATGGTAGATTTAACACGTCCATTAGAAACAGATGGTGAGATTGAAATTGTAACACCAGGTAGCGAAGAAGCTTTAGAAGTTTTACGTCATTCAACTGCTCATTTAATGGCACAAGCTTTAAAAAGATTATATGGTGACGTTAAATTTGGCGTAGGTCCAGTTATTGAAGGTGGATTCTACTATGATTTTGATACTGAAGAAAAAATCTCATCTGACGATTTTGAAAAAATTGAAAAAACAATGAAACAAATAGTGGATGAAAATCATAAAATAGAACGTAAAGTTGTATCAAGAGATGAAGCTAAAGATTTCTTCAAAGACGATCCATACAAGTTAGAATTAATTGATGCGATTCCAGAGGATGAAAATGTAACATTATATTCTCAAGGCGAGTTTACTGATTTATGTAGAGGTGTACATGTACCTTCTACTTCAAAAATTAAAGAATTCAAATTACTTTCTACAGCTGGTGCATATTGGCGTGGCGATAGTAACAATAAAATGTTACAACGTATCTACGGTACAGCATTTTTCGATAAAAAAGATCTAAAAGCTCATCTTCAAATGTTAGAAGAACGTCGCGAACGTGATCACCGTAAAATTGGTAAAGAATTAGATTTATTCGCAAATAATCAACTTGTAGGTGCGGGTTTACCATTATGGTTACCAAATGGTGCTACAATTCGCCGTGAAATCGAGAGATATATCGTTGATAAAGAAGTAAGTATGGGCTATGACCATGTTTATACACCAGTTATCGCTAACGTAGATTTATATAAAACATCAGGTCACTGGGATCATTATCAAGAGGATATGTTCCCAACAATGAAATTAGATGAGACAGAAGAAATGGTACTACGTCCTATGAACTGCCCACACCATATGATGGTTTATAATAACAAACCACATTCTTATCGTGAATTACCAATTCGTATTGCTGAATTAGGTACTATGCATAGATATGAAGCTAGTGGTGCAGTATCTGGATTACAACGTGTAAGAGGTATGACATTAAATGACGCTCATATTTTCGTAAGACCTGACCAAATTAAAGAAGAATTTAAACGTGTTGTTAATTTAATTCAAGATGTATACAAAGATTTTGGATTTGAAGATTATACTTTCAGATTAAGTTATCGTGATCCAGAAGATAAAGAAAAATATTTCGATGATGACGAAATGTGGGTAAAAGCTGAAAAAATGATTAAAGAAGCTTCTGATGAGTTAGGACTTACTTATGAAGAAGCAATTGGCGAAGCGGCATTCTATGGTCCTAAATTAGACGTTCAAGTTAAAACAGCTATGGGTAAAGAAGAAACTTTATCAACTGCACAATTAGACTTCTTATTGCCAGAACGCTTTGAATTAACTTATATTGGCCAAGATGGAGAACAACATAGACCAGTGGTTATTCACCGTGGTGTTGTATCTACAATGGAAAGATTTGTAGCATTCTTAACAGAAGAAACAAAAGGGGCGTTCCCAACATGGTTAGCACCTAAACAAGTAGAAATCATTCCAGTAAATGTTGATTTACATTATGACTATGCTAGATTAATTCAAGACGAATTAAAATCTCAAGGTGTACGTGTAGAAATCGATGACCGTAATGAAAAAATGGGATATAAAATTCGTGAAGCACAAATGCAAAAAATCCCTTACCAAATAGTAGTGGGAGATAAAGAAGTAGAAAATAAAGAAGTAAATGTGCGCCAATATGGTTCACAAGATCAAGAAACTTTAGAAAAAGATGAATTCATTTGGAATTTAGTTGATGAAATTCGTTTGAAAAAACATAGATAAACTTGAAATTAACAGTCAGTTCATGTATATTACAAGGTAGTTAAAATAAAAGTTGAGTTAGAGGTTGCAATATTAAATAGTAGCTTGTCAGAAGTTGTATGGAACGAATGTTGAACAAGTCAAAGGTAATATTGCCGAAACAAACGTTAACCATAATAGACGTTTGTTGGGACAGTTTTCGAAAGAAACTGTACTGTCACTTAATGTGATGTGCTACCTAATATAGATAAAAGCAAAGTGGTTGCATATCTTAAAGGTATGTAGCCACTTTTTTATTTGCAATGATAAAGTTAATTATTGAATGAAACTAGCAATTTTAACGAAAGTCATGCATTTAGTTTTGCTTTGAAAAAGTAACATTGAAGCCTCTAAATACAAGGAAAGGATTCTTCTATGAGTAAAAATCAAAATCAGAATGAAGGCGTTCAACGAGGTTTAAAAGATCGACATCTTTCCATGATAGCAATAGGAGGGTGTATCGGTACTGGACTATTTATGACTTCTGGTGGTGCTATTCATAGTGCTGGTGCGTTAGGTGCACTATTAGCATACGCCATTATTGGTGCCATGGTCTTTTTCTTAATGACATCATTAGGAGAAATGGCAACATATTTACCAGTTTCTGGTTCATTTAGTACATATGCAACACGTTTTGTTGATCCATCATTAGGATTCGCATTAGGTTGGAATTACTGGTTTAACTGGGTTATTACAGTAGCTGCAGACGTTACAATTGCAGCACAAGTGATTCAATATTGGTCACCAATGCAAGGTGTACCAGCATGGATTTGGAGTTGTATATTCCTTGTTATTATCTTTGCATTGAATTCACTATCGGTTAGAGTATACGGAGAAAGCGAATACTGGTTTGCATTAATTAAAGTTGTAACTGTTATCATATTTATCATTATAGGTTTATTAACTATTGTCGGAATCATGGGCGGTAAATTTGTAGGCTTTGAAACATTTACAAAAGGCGAAGGCCCAATATTAGGTGGTAATTTAGGCGGTAGTTTATTATCAATTTTAGGTGTATTCTTAGTTGCAGGGTTCTCTTTCCAAGGTACTGAGTTAATAGGAATCACAGCAGGAGAATCTGAAAATCCAGAAAGAGCTGTACCTAAAGCAATTAAACAAGTGTTTTGGAGAATATTACTATTTTACATTCTAGCGATATTTATTATAGGTATGTTAATTCCTTATGATAGCAATGCATTAATGGGAGGAGATAGCAGCGTATCAACGTCTCCATTTACATTAGTATTCCAAAATGCAGGCTTAGCATTTGCAGCATCATTTATGAATGCTGTTATATTAACTTCCGTATTATCCGCAGGTAACTCAGGTATGTACGCTTCTACAAGAATGTTATATTCTATGAGTAAAGATAAATTAGCATATGCATCATTCTCAAAAACTAATAGAAATGGTGTACCTTATATTTCTCTAGCAATCACTGGAATAATTGTAATTATTATCTTTTTATTACAACATTTAAGTGGTGATGCTTATGACTATATTGTAGCTGCTAGTGGTATGACTGGCTTTATCGCGTGGGTAGGTATTGCAGTCAGTCATTATAGATTTAGACGCGCATTTGATAAACAAAATTATGATAAGTCTAAATTGAAATATAAAGCTAAATTATTCCCATTTGGTCCAATATTTGCTGGATTCTTATGTGTTATTGTTATTTTAGGTCAAGATGTTGATTTCATTAAGACTGGTGATTTTGATATCAATAGATTTATCATTACTTATATGGGTATCCCAGTATTTTTAGCATTCTTTATTTATCATAAAGTAAGATATAAAACTAAAAAAATTCCATTAGAAAAAGTGGATTTACGTCAAGATGTGTCTATGGAAGAAGTAAGACATCATGATTAAATAAAAAAATAGTTGACGAATACATTAATAGTTGGTATGATTAGTAACGTTGAATACGAAACGAACCAAGTAGAAGCTCCCGCTTCTCACCTGTAGCGACGCTGTAAGCAGTTGGCAGGTTAATCATGTTACACAATTAATGTGTGAAGAAGAGCGGGTAGTGATACTCGCTCTTCTTTTTGCTTGGGACAATTTCGTAAAATACTGGGAGGTGTCAACCATAGCAAAAGATCAAACTCAAATTAATGAGAAAATTCGCGCGAAAGAACTTCGTTTAGTAGGTCAAGATGGTGAACAAATTGGTGTCAAATCAAAACAAGAAGCTTTAGAAATGGCTGAACGTGTTGATTTAGATTTAGTAATCGTAGCACCAAATGCTAAACCACCTGTTGCTAGAATTATGGATTACGGTAAATTCAAATTCGAACAACAGAAAAAAGAAAAAGAAATGAAGAAGAAACAAAAAACAATTAACGTTAAAGAAATTCGTTTAAGTCCAACAATTGAGGAACACGATTTCCAAACAAAATTGAAAAATGGACGTAAATTCCTTTCTAAAGGCGATAAATGTAAAGTTTCAATTCGTTTCAGAGGTCGTGCAATTACGCATAAAGAAATTGGTCAACGCCAATTAGAAAAATTTGCTGAAGAATGTAAAGACCTTGCTACTGTAGAACAGAAGCCTAAAATGGAAGGCCGTCAAATGTTCCTTATGTTAGCACCAATTAATGAAAAATAATTAAATTAATTTCTAGGAGGAAATGAATCATGCCTAAAATGAAAACTCACCGTGGAGCAGCAAAACGTGTTAAAAGAACTGGTTCAGGTCAATTAAAACGTTCAAGAGCTTTCACATCTCACTTATTCGCAAACAAAAACACTAAACAGAAACGTCAATTACGTAAAAGTAGATTAGTTTCTAAAAGTGATATGAAACGCGTAAAACAATTATTATCTTATAAAAAATAATGAAATTAACGATTATCGATTAATAACGTAGATAGAATCTAAGGAGGAATTTAATATGCCACGAGTAAAAGGTGGAACAGTAACAAGAGCACGTCGTAAAAAAACGATTAAATTAGCTAAAGGTTACTTCGGTTCAAAACATACATTATATAAAGTAGCTAAACAACAAGTCATGAAATCAGGTCAATATGCATTCCGTGACCGTCGTCAACGTAAACGTGATTTCCGTAAATTATGGATTACACGTATCAATGCAGCAGCTCGTAAACATGACATGAGCTATTCAAAATTAATGAACGGCTTGAAAAAAGCTGACATCGATATTAACCGTAAAATGTTATCTGAAATTGCTATTTCAGACGACAAAGCTTTCGGTGAATTAGTATCAAAAGCTAAAGACGCTTTAAAATAAATTAATCTTTGATAAGATAGGAAAACCTTTCTAATCTTTATCAAATTATAAAAGCTGAGACATTTTATGATGTCCCAGCTTTTATTTATATTTCTTCGACCAAATATTATATTTAACTATAATTTTATAAAACAATGAAAAGTTATAAATCGCGATTTGAAAATAAGTTTGATAGAATGAATTCATAAAAGTAAGTATAAAGGAGAAAAGTATGTCTAAATTTGATGAGCAAATTATTGTAGTACCAAGAACAACTCTTTTTGATAATGAAACAAATGCGTTTAATGGCTTTCTATCGAAAAGTGATGTAAAAGGCGATAATATTTTTAATTCATTAAGTCATTATGAAGTTAAACGTAGAGGAGATATGGAAGAAAACCCAGACTATAAACAACTTATCTCATATTGTCTTTTAGAAAACCAAAATGGCGAAATTCTCGTTTATGAACGCCTATCTGGTGGAGGAGAAGAACGTTTACATGGACAATCATCTATAGGTGTAGGTGGACACATGAATGATGTTGTCGGAGCAGATTCAATCAATGAAGTATTACGAGTCAACGCTCAAAGAGAATTAGAAGAAGAAGTAGGTCTATCTACAGAAGATTCTCAAAATATGGAATATATTGGATTCATAAATGACGATAATAACGACGTTGGTAAAGTTCACATGGGTGTTGTTTTTAAAATCACTGTGAATTCTAACGATGTAGAAGCTAAAGAAACAGACACTTTAAGAATTAAATGGATTGAAAAAGGAAAAATTGAATCTTATGATGACTTTGAGACATGGAGTGCATTAATTCTTCAAGATTTATAATAATTGAGGTGCAAAATGAATGTCAGATATCATTCCGTTTCCATTATCAGAGGGAAAATTAAAAAAAGAAATCAAACAAGCTGAGTTAACGCAAAATTTTGATGAAATGTATAATCTATTTGAACAATATGAAAGTCAATTCGATTTAGATGAAAATTTGGCTATGACAAAATGCAACATGTTATATCAAATGAATGCATTTTTAGAATTGAGAGAAGAAGCAATCATCTTATTAAAAAAAGGTTTAAACAGATATGATGATTTAATGATTTATTACGTTAAAAGTTTAAATGGATTAGAACAATACTATGAAGCTGTTGAAGTCATAAATCAAATTATAGATGAAGTGCGTGATCATAAGACAAGAATGGAGTTATTTCCTTTAAAAGAATATGCACAAGCTCAGTTACAATCTAATAAACAACAACTTTCACAATCTTTAACTGAATTTAATCACTTAAGTACCAGAGAACAAACTCATATCTTACTTCAATTAATAGATAATGGACATTTTGACTTTAAAGAATCGATAAATTATTTATTAAACAATTATTCCTTTGAAAATAATATTATAAGTTTAATGATAGAGTATTTAAGATTCGCTCAATCAGAGGAGCCTATAAGAATTGATAAATACGGTTATACATCAGAAATTAAACCAAAAGATTTAAAAGGTCTTGAACATACAACTATGAAAACTCGAATTATACCTGAAGTGATTAATCAATTAGAAGACGGTGCTTTACATATTGTAGACGAGGCGAACCACATTATGAACAATCATTCTATATTATTATATCCTCTTAATATAGAAGAAATATTTACCATTGATGAATGGACAAACGCATATGATGTTTATTTTAAAGGAATGATTGGTATAGAAAAGAATGTGGTGAAAGAAGAGGCATTAACTTTTATAAAACAATTAGAAAGTTGAATTCGAATTTAATTTCTTGCAAAAGAGAAATAAATCATTTAACGTGAAATTTAATTGAAATAAGTAGTAAATAATTTCACAAACGTTGCAATTTCAATGTTTGTGTACGTAATTGACCTATGCTATAATAGGGAAGTTGAAAAAATAAAATAGTTATTCATGGAGGTATTTATACATGACAGCAACTTGGGAAAAAAAGGAAGGTAACGAAGGATTATTAACAGTTACTGTTCCAGCAGAAAAAGTAGATAAAGCATTAGATCAAGCATTTAAAAAAGTAGTTAAACAAATTAATGTACCTGGATTCCGTAAAGGTAAAGTGCCTCGTCCAATTTTCGAACAACGTTTTGGCGTTGAAGCGTTATATCAAGACGCAGTAGACATCTTATTACCTGAAGCTTATGGTGAAGCAATTGATGAAACAGATATTAAACCTGTTGCTCAACCTGAAGTTAATGTAACTCAAATTGAAAAAGGTAAAGATTTCATTTTTGAAGCTACTGTAACTGTTGAACCAGAAGTTAAATTAGGTGACTACAAAGGTTTAGAAATCGAAAAACAAGAAACTGAATTAACTGATGAAGAATTAGATGAATCAATTAACCATAGTTTAAGTCATATGGCTGAAATGGTTGTTAAAGAAGATGGCGCTGTTGAAAATGGCGACACTGTTAATATTGATTTCAGCGGTTCAGTTGATGGTGAAGAATTTGAAGGTGGACAAGCTGAAGGTTACGACTTAGAAGTTGGTTCAGGTTCATTTATCCCAGGTTTCGAAGAACAATTAGAAGGCATGAAAACTGGAGAAGAGAAAGATGTAGTAGTTACTTTCCCAGAAGAATACCATGCTGAAGAATTAGCTGGTAAAGAAGCTACATTCAAAACAAAAGTAAATGAAATCAAATATAAAGAAGTACCTGAATTAGACGATGAAGTAGCTAATGAATTAGATTCTGAAGCAAATTCAGTTGATGAATACAAAGAAAATTTACGTAAACGTTTAGCTGAACAAAAAGCAACAGAAGCTGAAAACACTGAAAAAGAAGAAGCTATTAACAAAGCAACTGAAAATGCTACTATCGACATTCCTCAAGCAATGATCGATACAGAATTAGATCGTATGGTTCAAGAATTTGGCCAAAGAATTCAACAACAAGGTCTAGACTTACAAACTTACTTCCAAATTTCAGGTCAAAATGAATCTCAATTAAGAGAACAAATGAAAGACGATGCAGAACAACGTGTTAAAACAAACTTAACATTAACTGCAATTGCTGATGCTGAAAATATCGAAGTTACTGACGAAGATATCGATAAAGAATTAGAAAAAATGAGCGAACAATTTAATATCTCTGTAGAAGATATTAAAAACACATTAGGTAATACTGATATCGTGAAAAACGATGTTCGTATTCAAAAAGTAATTGACTTATTAAAAGATAATGCAAAATTAGTTGAAGGTAGTAAAGAAGACTAATTTATAGATATCCTCTACAGCAACAAACATTTAATATTATTATTCTTATATTAATAATTGGAAGGTTTAATAAGATAATCTATCTTGTGGGGTGGGGCCATGAGTTCAATCTATAACAGTTTGAATTCAGTCCCACTCTTTCCTATTTTTTAAGCAAATAAATTGAATGTTATTATGTTGCATTATAGAATGCTATCTAGTATAGTCTTTATGGAATAGGGGTGTAGAAAAGAATGTTCAAATTCAATGAAGATGAAGAAAATTTAAAATGCTCTTTCTGCGGTAAAGATCAAGATCAAGTTAAGAAATTAGTTGCAGGAAGTGGCGTGTATATTTGTAATGAGTGTATTGAACTATGCTCAGAAATCGTTGAAGAAGAATTAGCACAAAATTCTTCAGAAGAATTAACAGAATTACCAACTCCTAAAGAGATTATGGACCATTTAAATGAATATGTAATCGGTCAAGAAAAGGCTAAAAAAGCTTTATCTGTAGCTGTATATAATCACTATAAACGTATTCAACAACTAGGCCCTAATGAAGATGATGTTGAATTACAAAAAAGTAATATCGCATTAATCGGACCAACAGGTAGTGGTAAAACATTATTAGCACAAACATTAGCTAAAACATTAAATGTTCCATTTGCAATTGCAGATGCTACTAGTTTAACTGAAGCTGGCTATGTTGGTGACGACGTTGAAAATATCTTATTACGCTTAATTCAAGCAGCAGACTTTGATATAGACAAAGCTGAAAAAGGTATTATATACGTTGATGAAATTGACAAAATTGCAAGAAAATCTGAAAACACATCAATTACACGAGATGTTTCCGGTGAAGGTGTTCAACAAGCACTATTAAAAATCTTAGAAGGTACGACTGCTAGTGTACCTCCTCAAGGTGGACGTAAGCATCCGAACCAAGAATTGATTCAAATTGATACTACAAATATCTTATTCATCCTTGGTGGTGCATTTGATGGTATCGATGAAGTAATTAAACGTCGTTTAGGTGAAAAAGTAATTGGATTTGCTAGTAATGAAGCAGACAAATATGATGAAGAAGCATTACTAGAACAAATTAGACCAGAAGATTTACAGTCTTATGGTTTAATTCCAGAATTTATCGGTCGTGTTCCAATTGTAGCTAATTTAGAAACGCTAGATGTAGATGCACTTAAAAATATATTAACTCAACCTAAAAATGCATTAGTTAAACAATATACTAAAATGCTTGAATTAGATAACGTTGAATTAGTATTTAGCGATGAATCTTTATCTGCTATTAGTGAAAAAGCTATTGCACGTAAAACAGGGGCACGTGGTCTTCGTTCAATAATTGAAGAAGCACTAATTGATATTATGTACGATGTACCATCATCAGAAGATGTTACTAAAGTCGTCATTACCGAAAAAACAATCAATGATGAAGTTGAACCTGAATTATATGATTCAGAAGGTAATCTAATTAATGATAGTAAAACATCAGCATAAATAACGTTTAAATAGAGTCACATGTTTGTGGCTCTATTTTTTTGTTTAGAAAATGAGTGATTTACTTCTATTTGAAAATGTAGGATGACATTAATATAGGAGTAATGGTAAAGTGTTAATGTGAGAAATAAGTAAAGAGAGGATCACCAATGAAAATTAATCCTAATAATATAGATTTAATTATAAGTGCTGTCAAAGAAGAACAGTACCCAGAAACAGAAGTACCAGAAGTTGCATTAAGCGGACGTTCAAATGTGGGGAAATCATCATTTATTAATAGTATGATAGGTCGTAAAAACATGGCAAGAACTTCACAACAACCTGGTAAAACTCAAACATTAAATTTCTTTAATATCGATGACCAGCTTGTGTTTGTAGATGTGCCCGGTTACGGATATGCGAAAGTAAGTAAAGTACAACGTGAAAAATTCGGCAAAATGATTGAAGAATATTTAACAACACGTCAAAAATTACAACTCGTTATCCAACTTGTTGATTTGAGACATAATCCAACTGAAGATGACGTGCTCATGTATAATTATTTAAAACACTTTGATATACCGACGCTAATTATATGTACTAAAGAAGATAAAATTCCTAAAGGGAAAGTACAAAAGCATTTAATTAATATTAAACATAAATTAGATTTAGAAGATGGCGATACGATTGTAAGTTATTCTTCTGTCAAAAATAATAAACAACAACAAATTTGGGATCTTATCGAGTCTTATTTATAATTACTTTAAATATTCACAGAAACATTTCAATATATACAATATTTTTATGAGATTTAAAGAAATTAGTAACAATTTTGACAAAAAATTGAATGTAGATTAGAATCTTTCTAATTTATTTGAGCAATCGACTTAATAAAAGATTCAAATGTGTTATACTTGTGTTATTGTAAGTATATGGAGGGCGTTATAAATGCATTTTATAGCAATAAGCATTAATCATCGAACTGCTGATGTAGCACTAAGAGAGCAGGTTGCTTTTAGAGATGATGCCTTACGATTAGCCCATGAAGATTTATATGAAACTAAATCCATCTTAGAAGATGTTATTTTATCTACATGCAATCGTACTGAAGTATACGCCGTTGTTGATCAAATCCATACAGGTCGTTATTACGTCCAAAGATTTTTAGCACGTAAATTTGGATTTGAAGTAGATGATATTAAAGATATGTCAGAAGTTAAAGTGGGGGACGAAGCAGTAGAACATCTATTGCGAGTTACTTCTGGATTAGATTCTATTGTACTTGGTGAAACACAAATTCTTGGTCAAATGCGAGATGCATTTTTCTTAGCTCAAGAAACAGGTACAACAGGAACAATTTTTAATCATTTATTTAAACAGGCAATTACTTTTGCTAAAAAAGCGCATAGTGAAACTGATATTGCAGATAATGCTGTTAGTGTTTCATATGCAGCTGTTGAATTAGCTAAAAAGGTATTCGGAAAACTAAAACATAAACAAGCTGTCATTGTTGGTGCAGGGGAAATGAGTGAACTATCACTCTTAAATCTTTTAGGATCAGGAATTACAGATATAACTATTGTTAATAGAACTTTGAGTAAAGCTAAAACTTTAGCTGAAAAACATCAAGTTAACTATCAATCTTTAGATGAATTACCAACTTTATTACAACATGCTGATATTGTTATCAGTTCTACAAGCTCAGAATCATATATCATTACCAATGATATGATTGAATCTATTGCTAATCATCGTAAATTAGATTCTTTATTACTCGTTGATATTGCAGTTCCACGAGACATAGAACCAGGTATTGATGCCATTAACAATATTTTCAACTACGACGTAGATGATTTAAAAGGACTCGTAGATGCGAACTTAAGAGAACGTCAGTTAGCTGCAAAAACTATTGTTGAGCAAATACCTAGTGAGATTGAAACTCATAATGATTGGGTAAATATGTTAGGTGTGGTACCAGTTATTAGAGCATTACGTGAAAAAGCAATGAATATTCAATCTGAGACTATGGATAGTATTGATAGAAAGTTACCTGATTTATCAGAAAGAGAAAGAAAAATCATTTCTAAACATACGAAAAGTATTATTAACCAAATGTTAAAAGATCCTATTAAGCAGGCTAAAGAATTAAGTAGTGATAAGAAAAGTAACGAAAAATTAGAGCTCTTTCAAAGCATTTTTGACATAGAAGCTGAAAATCCTTATGAACAAGCAAGACAGCACAAAGAAAGTAAGGCTAAAGAAATTTCGGCTCGTCGAATTTTTAGTTTTGAATAAGCATATTAATATGGTGATGATATGCAAGAAAACCTGTTTATTAGATTTCATGAAATAATATTAATTATATATTTGATAAGCATTGTTTGCTATTTTCTAGATTTTGTACGTAAAAGTCATAAGATTAGAGTATTTGGCATGTATACATTAGGGATTGTTTGGGTTTTACAAACAATCTCTTTATCTGTTTTTATTATACAAACAAAACATGTGCCATTAGGTTCTTTATTCGACGTATTTTTCTCGTTGACGTGGATTATTATTTCAATATCACTGATTTTGAATTTAATAAAAACATTAAATTTTTCTGTTTTCTTTTTAAATTTAATTGGTTTTATCCTTATGGCAATGATTACGTTTGAACCTAATAGATATCATAGCCAAGTTCAGCAAATTGCAGTAATCAATGAATTATTACTTGTTCATATAGGTTTAGCTATATTGAGTTATGCCTTTTTTGCACTAGCATTTGTAAATTGTTTACTTTATATCATTCAATATCGTAATTTAAAAGAAAAGAATTTTGATCAAAAATACTTTAGAATCGGAAGTGTAGCCACACTTGAATCTATTGTATTTTTTACAACTTTAGCAGGTTGGATTATACTCATAATTAGTATTATTTTAGGCGCTCAATGGGGTGTTTTCTCTGTAGGAGAACGAATCTTTATTGATCCTAAAGTTATCTTTTCAACTATCATTACAATATTGTATGGTATTTATTTAATATTTAGAGTGAGAAAAGTTTTCATTCAAAGATATCTTATATACTTTAATATTATTTTATTCTGTTTATGCATGATTAATTTGTTTTTTACTACTCATTTCTCATAATTAATAGTAGTTAAAATTAATAGCATTGAAATATATAATAAGATTGAGTGATTGTTTAGGAGGCAGCAAAATGCGTAAATTAGTGGTTGGATCTCGAAGAAGTAAACTAGCCTTAACACAAAGTCAACAATTTATAGATAAATTGAAACAAGTACGACCTGACTTAGATATAGAAATTAAAGAAATAGTAACTAAAGGTGACCGTATTGTTGATAAACAGTTATCTAAAGTTGGTGGCAAAGGTTTATTTGTTAAAGAAATCCAAAACGAATTATTCAATAAAGAAATAGATATGGCTATACATTCTTTAAAAGACGTCCCAAGTATTATTCCAGAAGGACTGACATTAGGATGTATTCCTGATAGAGAAATTCCATTTGATGCATATATTTCTAAAAATCATACTCCTCTAAGAGAGTTGCCAGAAGGAAGCATTGTTGGAACAAGTTCGTTAAGAAGAGGCGCTCAAATTTTAGCTAAATATCCACATTTAGAAATTAAATGGATTAGAGGTAATATTGATACACGTCTAAAAAAATTAGAAACTGAAGATTATGATGCAATTATTCTTGCCGCTGCTGGTTTAAAACGTATGGGTTGGTCAGATGATATAGTGACAACTTATTTAGATAAAGATATTTTACTTCCAGCCATTGGTCAAGGTGCATTAGGTATTGAATGTAGAAGCGATGATACTGAATTGTTAGAACTTTTAAAAGAAGTTCATAACGAAGATGTAGAAAAATGCGTGACTGCTGAAAGAACATTTTTAGCTGAGATGGATGGTAGTTGTCAAGTTCCTATCGGTGGTTATGCTACGATTAATGGCAGTAAAGAAATAGAATTTACAGGATTAATCATGACACCTGATGGTACTGAACGATATGAACATACTGCTATAGGTACTTCTCCAGTAGAACTTGGTAGAGAAGTTAGTCGTGTTTTAAAAGAACAAGGTGCTTATGAAATTATTAGAAAATTAAATGAAGAACAATAATCTTCGAGGTGACACTTAAAAATGAGACCAGTTATAGTTATGACACAAACAAGTAAATTTCAAAGTGATTTGGTTGAGATTATTCATAAACCATTTATAGACATACAATCACTTTATTTTGATGAAAACTTGTTAAAAAATAACTATGACTGGCTTATTTTTTCGTCTAAAAATGCAGTCAAATATTTTTTAAAATATATGAATTTGGTAAATTATCATAAGGTAGCTGCAATAGGTAAAAAAACTGCTGAATATTGTCAATCATTAGATATATCAGTAGATTTTATTCCAAAAGATTATTCACAAGAAGGATTTATAAATCAATTCTCAGAATATAATCAAAAGATACTTTTACCTTCTAGTAAACAAGCTAGACCGTATTTATATGATGAGTTATCAAAAACAAATGATGTAGTTAAAATTGACTTGTATGAACCTATACCTAATTATCAACATATAAATGAAGTGAAATCACTAATCAATAATCAAAAAATTGATGCTTTAACATTTTCAAGTTCGTCTTCAGTGCGTTATTATTTTAATGAAGACCCGATACCTAAGTTTGATCATTACTTTGCAATTGGTAAGCAAACGGCTGAAACACTTCATTCTTTTAATCAAACAGTAAAGGTTGCAAATAAACAAACATTAGCGTCGATAATAGATAAAATATTAGAAAGTAGGGACAAAAATGAAATTTGATAGACATAGAAGATTACGTTCTTCTCGAACAATGCGAGATATGGTGCGAGAAACACATGTTAGAAAAGAAGATTTAATTTATCCTATATTTGTAGTTGAAAAAGATGATGTGAAAAGTGAAATTAAATCACTACCAGGTATATATCAAATTAGCTTGAATTTATTACATGAAGAAATAAAAGAAGCTTATGATTTAGGTATTAGAGCAATTATGTTCTTCGGTGTACCTAATGAAAAAGATGATGTTGGTTCTGGTGCATATGATCATAATGGTGTCATTCAAGAAGCAACTAGAATAGCTAAAAAAATGTACAGTGATTTATTAATCGTAGCAGACACATGTTTATGTGAATATACAGACCATGGTCATTGTGGTGTCATTGATGATCATACTCATGATGTTGATAATGATAAATCTTTACCTTTATTAGTTAAAACTGCTATTTCTCAAGTAGAAGCAGGTGCAGACATCATAGCACCAAGTAATATGATGGATGGCTTTGTAACAGAAATTAGACAAGGATTAGATGATGCAGGATATCAAAATGTACCAATTATGAGTTATGGTATTAAATATGCATCAAGTTTCTTCGGACCGTTTAGAGATGCAGCTGATTCTGCTCCTTCATTTGGAGATCGTAAGACATATCAAATGGATCCTGCCAATCGTTTAGAAGCGCTTAGAGAATTAGAAAGTGATTTAAAAGAAGGTTGTGACATGATGATTGTTAAACCAGCTTTAAGTTACTTAGATATTGTTCGCGATGTTAGAAATAATACTAATATTCCTGTTGTTGCATATAATGTAAGTGGGGAATATAGTATGACTAAAGCAGCTGCTTTAAATGGTTGGATTGATGAAGAAAAAGTAGTTATGGAACAAATGGTTTCAATGAAACGTGCTGGTGCAGATATGATTATTACTTACTTTGCTAAAGATATTTGCCAGTATTTAGATAAATAACCAAATGATTAATAAAGAGGAGGCAAATACAATGGGATATGAAAAATCAATTAAAGCAATGGAAGTTGCTGAAGACTTAATGCCAGGTGGTGTTAATAGCCCGGTTCGTGCTTTTAAATCAGTAGATACACCAGCTATTTTTATGGATCATGCAGAAGGTTCAAAAATTTACGATATAGATGGTAATGAATATATCGACTATGTACTTAGTTGGGGGCCACTTATTTTAGGTCATAAAAATAAACAAGTTATCGAAAATCTTCACAAAGCTGTAGATAATGGTACAAGCTTCGGCGCTTCAACATTACAAGAAAATAAATTAGCGCAATTAGTAATTGATCGAGTTCCATCAATTGAAAAAGTTAGAATGGTATCATCAGGAACTGAAGCAACATTAGATACGTTAAGATTAGCACGTGGTTATACAGGACGTAATAAAATAGTTAAATTTGAAGGGTGCTATCATGGACATAGTGATTCATTATTAATTAAAGCAGGGTCAGGTGTTGCTACATTAGGTTTACCAGATTCACCTGGTGTACCAGAAGGTATCGCTAAAAATACTATCACAGTTCCTTATAATGATCTTGAATCTTTACGTCTTGCTTTTGAAAAATATGGTGATGACATTGCGGGTATCATCGTTGAACCAGTAGCAGGTAATATGGGTGTTGTTCCTCCAGTTGAAGGATTTTTACAAGGTCTAAGAGATATAACTAATGAATATGGTTCTCTGTTGATATTTGATGAAGTTATGACTGGTTTTAGAGTAGGTTATAACTGTGCTCAAGGATATTTTGGTGTAACACCTGATTTAACATGTTTAGGTAAAGTTATTGGTGGAGGTTTACCAGTAGGCGCATTTGGTGGTAAAAAAGAAATTATGGACCAAATAGCTCCTGTAGGAAATATTTATCAAGCGGGTACTTTATCAGGTAATCCTTTAGCAATGACAAGTGGCTACGAAACTTTAAGTCAATTAACACCAGAATCATATGATTATTTCAATGAATTAGGTGACTTGCTTGAAAAAGGATTAAAAGAAGTGTTTGCAAAACATAATGTTCCAATTACTGTTAACCGTGCTGGTTCAATGATTGGATACTTCCTAAATGAAGGTCCAGTTACAAACTTTGAACAAGCAAATAAAAGTGATTTAAAATTATTTAGTGAGATGTATAGAGAAATGGCAAAAGAAGGCGTATTCTTACCACCATCTCAATTTGAAGGTACATTTTTATCAACTGCACACACTAAAGAAGATATTGAAAAAACAATTCAAGCCTTTGATAATTCATTAAGTCGAATTGTAAAATAACTAATTATTTAAAATAGAAATTGATGTTTTGAATTATATTAAAAGAGCCATACTTTTTGCTAAGCAAATGAGTATGGCTCGTTTAATATATAGCTAGTATTGGTATAATAAAATAACGTAATTATAATAAATCCTGATACTTTAATAAAGGTAGTGTGTGAATGAAAACAATATATATAAATAACCTGATAATATTGGTATTATCTGTGTTGATAAGTTTGCTTCTAAAAGTATCACATATCTTATTGCCATTTATGTTCGGTCCTATCATAGCCGCCATTTTATGTATTAAAGTATTTAAATTAGATATAAAATGGCCATTTTGGTTAAGCCAAATCGGATTGATTTGTTTAGGTGTACAAATTGGTTCTACTTTTACTAGAACTGTAATAAAAGATATTCAAGCAAGCTGGTTTTCAATTGTATTAGTGTCAGTATTATTATTAGTTTTAGCATTATTAATTGCTTATTTCTTTAAAAAAATAGCTAAAGTTAATACTGAAACGGCTATATTGAGTGTGATTCCAGGAGCATTGAGCCAAATGTTAGTCATGGCTGAAGAAGATAAAAAAGCGAATATACTAGTAGTGAGTTTAACGCAAACATCACGTATTATATTTGTAGTCATCTTAGTCCCATTAATTTCATATTTCTTTAAAAACGATCAAAGTATTGAAGGACATATAGTTAAAGCGCAACCGCTAACTCATGTACTAAATTTTTGGAAAGTTTGTATATTAATTGTCTCCATTATTTTAGTATATTGGCTAATGACAAAAATTAATTTTCCTACAAAACAGTTATTAGCACCAATTGTTGTATTAATTATATGGAATATATCTACTGATATTACTTTTGCATTAGACAACTGGTTACTCGTTTCTGCACAAGTAATCTATATGATTAGAATAGGATTACAAATTGCAAGACTACTTTCAGATTTAAAGGGAAGAATTGCGGTTGCTATTGCATTTCAAAATATAATGCTCATTATAGCTGCATTTATAATGGTATGTGTATTACATCTATTCACGCATGATTCTATTAATGAATTATTCCTAGGGGCTGCCCCAGGAGGTATGAGTCAAATAGTGTTGGTTGCTATTGAAACTGGTGCAGATGTAGCTATGATTTCAAGTTATCATATATTTAGAATCTTTTTTATATTATTTTTAATAGCGCCTTTAATCAATTATTTCCTAAAATATAGAGCTAGACAGCAATAAATTATAATAAGCGCATATAAATGGTGTGATTGTATACCAATTATATGCGCTTATATTATAGCCAGTTAATGCTTAGGTTTTTGAGGGCAGTCTTTTAAATGTGCATCATATAGACCTGCAGCTTCTAAAAATGAAAATACTGTGACTGGACCTAGAAATTTAAATCCGTATTTCTTTAAATCTTTAGAAAGTTGAGTTGCACGTTCATCAACGGTAATTCGATCTTCAGGTACTTCATATCCCAAATCTATAGGTTTACCATCAACATATGACCATAAATAGTCACTAAAGCTACCATAATCTTGTTCAATTTTTAAATAACCTTTAGCTTGGCCAATAATAGCTTCTATTTTTTTACGGTTATGAATAATATTAGGAAAATCCATTAATCTATCGACATCATCTTCAGTCATTGATGCAACTTTTTTAGGTTCAAATTGATAAAAAGCTTCCTCATACGACGCTTTCTTTTTTAATATAGTAAGCCAGGACAGTCCAGCATGTTGAGATTCTAAGGCTAATAATTTAAATAAATCTTTGCTATCATACATGGGTTGTCCCCATACTTGATCATGATATTCAATATAAATAGGATCTTTAGTACCAAAGGCACAAGGGTTCATAAAATTCCTCCTAATAGATTGACTTATGTGAATTTCCATTATACTATAATTAAGTAAATGAATATAATGTTTGGGAAGAGTAGGTTTTAATTATTTATTAGAGAGTGTATGGTTGGTGAAAATACATAGATAATTGTTACTGAAGGTAGCCCACTAAGTTCTTTTGCTGAATAGATGTATCGATAGTAGGCAAAAGCGTGTTTGAGCGTTAATCAATTCTAGAGTGCTCGAAAGTATAGGATAAGATAAAATCTTAATCTAAAATACTTTCTTGAATATAGGTGGTACCACGGAACATCCGTCCTATGATAATAGGAAGGGTGTTCTTTTTTATTTTTTGAGGAGGAAACAACAATATGGAAATGAAACCAAAATATAATCCACGCGAAGTAGAAGCGGGAAGATATGATGAATGGGTGAAAAATGGTTACTTTAAACCATCAGAAGATACAAATAAAGAAACTTACACAATAGTAATTCCACCACCTAATGTGACAGGTAAATTACATTTAGGTCATGCTTGGGATACTACATTACAAGATATTATTACACGTATGAAACGTATGCAAGGATATGACACGTTATATTTACCAGGTATGGACCATGCCGGAATTGCTACTCAAGCTAAAGTTGAAGCTAAACTTAATGAACAAGGTATTTCTCGTCATGATATCGGTCGTGAGAAATTTTTAGAACAAGCTTGGGATTGGAAAGAAGAATACGCTTCATTTATTCGCCAACAATGGTCTAAATTAGGACTTGGACTTGATTATAGTAGAGAACGTTTTACTTTAGATGATGGCTTAAGTAAAGCTGTTAAAAAAGTATTCGTAGATCTTTATAATAAAGGTATTATCTATAGAGGAGAACGTATTATTAACTGGGATCCTCAAGCGCGTACTGCATTATCTGATATTGAAGTTATTCATGAAGATGTTCAAGGTGCGTTTTATCATTTTAAATATCCGTATGCAGACGGCGATGGATATATTGAAATTGCAACGACTCGACCAGAAACAATGTTAGGTGATACAGCGATTGTTGTTAACCCTAATGATGAAAGATATAAAGATGTTATAGGGAAAAAAGTTATATTACCAATTGTGGGAAGAGAACTACCTATTTTAGCAGATGAATATGTCGATATTGAATTTGGTTCTGGTGCAATGAAAGTAACACCTGCACATGATCCTAATGACTTCGAAATTGGTCAACGTCATGATTTAGAAAACATCATCGTTATGGATGAAAAAGGTCATATGAATGATAAAGCTGGAAAATATGAAGGACTTGAAAGATTCGAATGTCGTAAACAACTAGTTGAAGATTTAAAAGAGCAAGATTTAGTTATTAAAATTGAAGAGCACGAACATTCAGTAGGACATTCTGAAAGATCTGGTGCTGTAGTCGAACCATATTTATCAACACAATGGTTTGTAAAAATGAAGCCATTAGCACAACGTGCGTTAGATAATCAAAAAACTGATGATCGTATCGATTTTTATCCTCCTAGATTTGAAAATACTTTTAATCGTTGGATGGAAGAAATTCGTGATTGGACTATTTCAAGACAATTATGGTGGGGCCACCAAATTCCTGCTTGGTATCATAAAGAAACAGGTGAAATTTTTGTAGGTGAAAGTGCGCCAGAAGATATTGAGAACTGGACTCAAGATGAAGATGTTTTAGATACATGGTTCTCAAGTGCGCTATGGCCGTTTTCAACTTTAGGTTGGCCAGATACTGATGCTGATGATTTTAAACGTTATTTCCCTACCAATGCGCTTGTAACTGGTTATGATATTATTTTCTTCTGGGTAGCTCGTATGATTTTCCAAGGTCTTGAATTCACAGATCGTAGACCTTTTAATGATGTTCTATTACATGGTTTAGTTAGAGCAGAAGATGGACGCAAAATGAGTAAGTCTCTTGGTAATGGTGTAGACCCAATGGATGTTATCGATGAATATGGGGCAGACAGTTTAAGATACTTCCTAGCTACTGGTTCAGCACCAGGACAAGATTTGCGTTATTCAACAGAAAAAGTTGAATCTGTATGGAATTTTATTAATAAAATTTGGAATGCAGCACGATTTAGTTTAATGAATATTGGGGAAGAATTTAATGTTGAAGATATCGATTTATCTGGTAACTTATCTTTAGCAGATAAATGGATTTTAACTAGATTAAATGAAACGATTGCGACAGTGACTGATTTAAGTGATAAATATGAATTCGGTGAAGTAGGTCGTGCGTTATATAACTTCATTTGGGATGAGTTCTGTGATTGGTATATTGAAATGAGTAAAATACCAATGAATGGTGAAGATGAAGAACAAAAACAAACAACACGTTCTGTACTAAGTTATGTATTAGATCGTATTATGAGAATGTTGCATCCATTTATGCCATTTGTTACTGAAAAAATTTGGCAAAGCTTGCCTCATGAAGGAGAAACAATTGTTAATGCAGCATGGCCTACAGTAAACCAAGAATTAATGTTTGATGATAGTAAACAAACGATGCAACAACTAGTTGAGATTATTAAATCAGTAAGACAATCACGAGTTGAAGTTAATACACCTTTATCTAAAGCGATACCAATTATGATTCAAGCTAAAGATGAAAATATTAAATCAACACTTACTGAAAATGCTGATTACATTGAACGATTCTGTCATCCTAGTGAATTAAATATAGATGTGAATATCGAAATTCCTGAAAAAGCTATGACTTCTGTAGTATTAGCAGGCAAAGTCATTTTACCTTTAGAAGGATTAATTGATATGGATAAAGAAATTGCTCGTTTAGAAAAAGAATTAGATAAATTGCAAAGTGAACTTGACCGAGTAGATAAGAAATTAGCCAACGAAAACTTTGTAAATAAAGCACCCGAAAAAATTATTAATGAAGAAAAAGAAAAGCAAAAGCATTATAAAGAAAAATATGATGGTGTTAAAGCAAGAATTGAACAATTAAAATCATAGGAGTATGTGTCATGAATTACCTTGAAAGCCTTTATTGGATACATGAAAGAACGAAGTTTGGCATCAAACCAGGCGTGAAACGTATGGAATGGATGTTAGAAAAACTAAATAATCCTCAAGATAATATAAAAGGAATACATGTTGGTGGTACGAATGGCAAAGGTTCAACTGTGGCTTATTTAAGATCAGCATTGGTTGAGAATAATTATGAAGTAGGGACTTTTACTTCTCCTTATATCGAAACATTTAATGAGCGTATAAGTTTAAATGGCCAACCAATTACAAATGACGAGATTGTTGAACTTGTCTCTCGTGTAAAACCTGTAAGTGAAACTTTAGAACTAGAAACTGAGCTTGGTAATGCAACAGAATTTGAAATTATTACAACAATGATGTTTTTATATTTTGGAGAAATACACCCTGTTGATTTTGTTATTATCGAAGCGGGCTTAGGTATAAAAAATGATTCAACGAATGTATTTAATCCAATTATTTCTATTTTAACGAGTATAGGTTTAGATCATACTGATATTTTAGGAAATAGTTATTTAGATATAGCTAAAGATAAAGGTGATATCATTAAACCTAATACACCGATAATATATTCTGTGAAAAACGAAGATGCTTTGAAATATATTCGTGACTATGCAGTTGAACAAAATGCAACACCTATTGAACTGGATAGAGAAATTGTTGTAGTTTCTCAAGACGATGAATTTACTTATAGATATAAAGATTATGAATTAGAAACTATCATTTTAAATATGCTAGGTGATCATCAGAAAGAAAATGCTGCATTAGCAATAACTGCACTAATTGAATTAAATGAAGCAGACATTATTGAATTAGACTTTAACAAAATGATAGATGGCATCGAAAATGTAAACTGGGTAGGCAGAATTGAACAAGTTAAAGATCAACCTTTAATGATTATTGATGGTGCCCATAATAATGAAAGTGTAGAAGCATTAATTGATACTATTAAATATTATTATGGCAGAGATCAAATTGATATATTATTTTCAGCAATTAAAGGTAAACCTATTAGTGACATGTTAGATAAATTGGAAGAAATTGCTTCTAAATTTTACGTGACTGATTTTAATTTTCCTAAAGCTTTAGCAAAAGAAGAAATCATCGAGAATAAAAACATTGAAAATGTTGAATTAGTTGATGATTATACGAAGTTTATTGAAAATTATAATGGACATGGTCTCGTCATTACTGGTAGTTTATATTTTATAAGTGAAGTTAAAGCTAGATTAAATTTTGAATAAATAAGTAAGTTGCAGTATTATCCTTATATTTTAAGAGGCTTTATTAAACTGTCGATACAAATTAAAAATTGTATCGGCAGTTTTTTGTATATTAGTTTCATATAGGTTGGTTATGTATTATATAACAATTAAATAATATTTACTTATTTTATTGTTGTGATATAATGTATTTGAAAGGGGTGCTTAATGTTAGTTTATGCTTTTTTCTCTTCGATACTATTTAGTTTTTTATATCAGTTCTCGACGATAGATAAAGTAAAATTACAATATTTAATATCAAGATCAACATGTGATTATTGCAAAACAACTATTAAATATATTGATTTAATTCCAATTTTTAGTTTCCTCATACTTAGAGGTACTTCAAGGTGCTGCCATAAACGTTTGAAATATAATTATATAATTGGTGAGATCCTAGCACTGCTTCCCATACCATTGATTTATTACAATGTAATCCATACTAATCCCCAAATATATTTAACAATCTATCTATTTTTATTAATTATGTCTCTCAATGATATAGATTATTTCTCTATTAATATTCATTTTTTGATTACGTTCTTACTTATATTGTTCTTCACAAATCACACTTTTCCACATTCATTCTTTTTAACTTTTATCATTAGTCATATTTGCTATTTAATTATCCATCAATATATTGGATATGGTGACATTCTTCTCTTTAATATACTCTCTTTATTTTTACCTATTGAATATATATTTTACATTGTACTTTTCACTTTCATAATTGGAGGATTCATTTCAATCTTCATTAAAATCTTCTTGAATCCCAATATCACTCGCATTCCGCTTATTCCATTTATATTTTTATAATTTATTTTTGTATCTAGTTACTTTCCACTATTGAATGATTTTTTAGGAGGAATATTTATATGAAAATCAAAGAAATGGCAACATCAGAGAAACCTAGAGAACGTTTACTTACTTATGGTACTGACACTCTATCAAATTCTGAATTGTTAGCTATATTAATTAATACTGGTAGAAAAGGATTTTCAAGTATTGATATAGCAAATGAATTATTAAGTCATACATCGTCACTTAAAGATTTAAAAAAACTTTCTATTAAAGACTTAATTAAAGTGAAGGGGATAGGTTATTATAAAGCGATTACTTTGAAAGCAGCATTTGAATTAGGTGAAAGAATGAATCGTTTATCTCATCATGAATCCGTAAAAATAACTTGTCCAAGTGATGTAGCAGATTTAATGATGTCTAAATTAAAGGATTTAGAACAGGAACATTTTTATGTTTTATTGTTAAATTCAAAAAACGTGGTTATTAAGCAAAAATGTGTTTTTATAGGAACTTTGAACAGTTCTATCATACATCCTAGAGAAATATTTAATGTTGCAATTAAAGAATCGTGCAATGCTATGATAGTTGTTCATAATCATCCGTCAGGTGATGTGACACCTTCAGAAGAAGATATTAATACTACGTTTAGATTAAGGGAATGTGGTGTGATTTTAGGAATACATTTATTAGACCATATTATTATTGGTGATAACCAGTTCACAAGTTTAGTAGAGTTAGGGTATTTTGAAGAAGAATAAACTGTTTCTAGAATTAATTTTTAATGAATAGTATAATAAGAGAAAAGATAAGCCAGGAGGTCATTTAAATGACTATATTTCTTATAATTGGTGTATTGATTCCAATTATATTTATTATGCGATTAAATGCTAAAAACCAAGCTATGAATTTGAAATTATTTTTACACACAATTGGTTATTCTGTAGTCGGAATAGTAATTACAACAACTATCGGAACAATGGTAACGAAATCCCACAATTCCATTTTACTTGTCATTATTGGATCTATTATAGTTGGTGTAATTTGGGGAGTATTACTTGCATTAAGTTATATTTTCTTTAATTTTTTATCAAATACGTTTAAAAAATAACTTAAAAAAATAAGCTATGAAGATTGAACATCACAATAAAACTGTTCATTTTCATAGCTTTTATATTATTGAATATAAGCGATTAAATTATCATAATTATCCATAAGCCATACAATACCTTGATAAACAAGATACAAACATAAAATGATAATACCAGCTGATATTAAAAATCTTAATATTGATACACCTACTCTAAAGAGTAAGATAACAAGTAATACAATCAGTATGATTGATAATAAACTCATAAAGGAAACCTCCTAACAGCATGAAACTCATATTTATATCATAATAAATTTTAATAAATAAGACATCAGTCTATAGATATATCTATGATACAACCCTAGCCCTATATATTTTTACGTTGTGATTATATATAATAGTTTAAATGGAAAGGGAGGATATATAATGAGATTCATATTTAGCATAATAAAAAACATTATAGCAGTCATTGCCATTTTAATCATTATTTATATCGCATTAAAGTATGCGCCATTTTTAAGAGATCAAGAATGGAACCCTATAAGTAATCCTCCAAATCAAACAGAAAGAAATATGGATAACCCTGTTAATAATTCTAAACAACCACAACATGGTAAGCGTTATTCACTCGAAGATAATGATATTATTAAAAACGTACCGACAAGTCAAATAAAGAATGTATTTAATATGATAGATAAAAAAGAATTTATGTCAGTATCAGGTATAGGTAGAATGGGCTACAATGATGAATATTTAGCAGGCCAAAGAGGAGACGAATTTATTATATATAAATTTGGATCTGATTCTATCAGAGTTTATAATAATGAATTTGAAATGCAACAAGATTTACATGAATTAGGTCAAAATATTGAATTGAAAAATAATCAAGCTTATTAACATTAATTGTAGTGTATGTTTGAAATCATGCTCCAAATGAGTTAGCCTTTATATATAGAGTAATAAAAAGGTTGGTGTGGACAATGGTCGAAAAATCTAAAGAACAACGTGCCAACGAACAAACTAAAGCTCAAAATCTATTTGCTCGTTGGAGAAAAGAAGAAACATTATATAGTGAAGATGAGAAAAAAGAACGTAAAGAACAAGAAAAACAAGCAAAACAACAAAAAAATAATGAGTAATTAATTAGAAATAATTTGCTTTTAAGCTGCTGACTTTAATTAAGTTAGTAGCTTTTTTATTATTTTTAACTAATAATTGGCTTGAAATATTATGTATAGAAGAAAAATGAGTTACATACCGTTTTATATACAAACTAATCAATGTTAACAAACATTAAAAAGACTAAAGCTAGAGCAAAACGCATCTTGAGAGATTTATTTTATTTTTTTAATCTTACGCATTAATAAAATTACTTTTTAATGAGAGTTAGTGCTTTATTTCATTTCAGCAGTAATATAGAATAGTAAAGAAGAATAAATTTTTAAAGTATTATAAGAGGTGTTATGGGTGCTTAAATTTTTCAAAAATAACAAACTCATTGTTGTTTTATGTGCAATAATTGTTTTTATTGCATTAATTGGTTTGTCTATTCGCTCTCAATCTCAATCACCTCCCGAGCAATATGTAGGGGATTCTGTATCTTTCGGGCAACGACTGATAAGTTATCCTGTGAATTTTGTTACTGGAGCTATTGGTAATTTTTTTAATCAGGGTGAATCAAAGGAAACGAAGAATAAAATTAAACAATTAGAAGCCAAAAATCAACAATTAGAGGCTGAAAATAAGAAGTTTAAAAAAGAACTAGATATGAAAGATATATCTAAATATGATCCGATATCTACAACAGTTATTTCTAGAAATCCGGATCAATGGATGAATACGATTGTAATTGATAAAGGATCAAAAGCTGGAATTAAAAATAACATGGCAGTTATGACTTCAGAAGGACTTGTTGGTAGAACAACTAAAGTTAACCAATTTTCTTCACAAGTAGATTTAATATCAACAAATACACGTGCTGGTAAACTATCTGTGAATATTCAACATAAATCTAAAAATGTATTTGGATTAATCGATCACTATGATGCAAAAAACGAAGAGCTAGTTATTAGTGATATCAATAATAAAGATAGTATCTCTAAGGGAGATAAAGTAGTCACTAGTGGTTTAGCCGATCAACTTCCAAGCAGTTTATACATAGGAGAAGTTACAAGTGTTGAAAATGACCAATATGGTTTAGCAAAAGAAGTAAGAGTGAAAACAGGTGCAGATTTATCTGATTTAAATCATGTATATGTTGCAAAACGTGATGTTTCAACAATTCCCGATGACGAAAGCGGGGATAACTAATGCGGGGAATTTATTATTTCTTAATTGGGATTATTTTATTCTATATAGATACAGTGATAGGAATAGTAATCCCAATACATTTCGGTAAAATTGACGTGATATTTGTGCCACACTTAACTTTAATGTATTTATTAATTTTAACGATATACCGAGGTTTTGGTGTAGCTGTTATACTTGCGATATTCTTCGGACTTATTACTGACTTGTATTTAGGAAGCATTTACGGATTGTATATGTTTGGTTACATTTTAGCAGTAGTAATTATGGATAGACTCTTTAAAATATTTTACAGAGACACAGTGATGTTGTTCATTGTAATTCTATTAAGTACTATATTTTTAGAAATTTATGTTGCCATTATTTATGGTGTAATAGGGTTTATCCAATTTAACCTATTGGAGTTCTTATTATTAAGATTACTACCAACATTCATTCTTAATTTAATATTGTTAATTATTTTGTATCCTATTATGTTAAAGTTTATGAGAAAAATTCAAAACAAGATTGACAGTAGAATATAACTAATGGTAAGATGCAGTAGTTGAGTAGTTTCAAGCTACATACAACCGCTCAAATATAGGTTTAAGTACAAATTGATTTGAAGTGAAGTGAACGCTTTACTCAAGTTAAAAGTCATTAGAAAGAAAGCGATTGACAATCGAGGCGTTGAAATAAGCGAGAGATGAGTTTATTTAGATAAATGATTCGAATCACGAATGAAACAACGAAGAGTGCGAACGCTTTACTTAATGACAATGTCACCTATATATGGCGTGACTTATAATATAGGAGGTGCAAAGTATGTTTGCTATTATTGAAACAGGTGGAAAACAAATCAAAGTAGAAGAAGGACAAGAAATTTACGTTGAAAAATTAGACGTAAACGAAGGTGATTCTTTCACATTTGATAAAGTATTATTTGTAGGTGGAGATTCAGTTGAAGTTGGTGCGCCAACTGTTGAAGGTGCTACTGTTACAGCTACTGTTAATAAAAACGGTCGCGGTAAAAAAATCACTGTATTCACTTACAAACGTCGTAAAGACTCTAAACGTAAAAAAGGCCATCGTCAACCATATACTAAATTAACTATCGATAAAATTAACGCGTAATTATGATTACTGTTGATATTACAGTTAATGATGAAGGCAAAGTAACAGATGTCGTTATGGATGGCCATGCTGATCATGGTGAATATGGTCATGACATCGTCTGTGCTGGAGCTTCAGCAGTATTATTTGGTAGTGTTAATGCTATTATGGGATTGACTACTGAAAAGCCAGATATCGATTATGACGATGATGGTGGTCATTTTCATATAAGAAGTGTTGATACAGATAACGATGAAACACAATTAATTCTTAAAGCAATGCTTGTATCTTTACAAACAATTGAAGAAGAATATAATGAAAATATCAGATTAAATTATAAGTGAGGTGTATCCCGATGTTAAAATTAAACTTACAGTTCTTCGCATCTAAAAAAGGGGTAAGTTCTACAAAAAACGGACGTGACTCTGAATCAAAACGTTTAGGTGCTAAACGTGCTGACGGTCAATACGTTACAGGTGGTTCAATTCTTTATCGCCAACGTGGTACTAAAATTTACCCTGGTGAAAATGTAGGTCGTGGTGGCGATGATACATTATTCGCTAAAATCGACGGCGTTGTTAAATTTGAACGCAAAGGTCGCGACAAAAAACAAGTTTCTGTATATACAGTAGCTGAATAATTTTGTCTAGATAACACCAGAAGTGAATACTTCTGGTGTTTTATTTTGTTTAAAAAGTCAATTTTTGGTAGAACTAAAATTTTTCTACAAATACACTTAATGATATAATTAAAAAGATAATGAAAACTAATTTAAGTAAAAGAGGTGAGATATATGTTTGTCGATCAGGTCAAAATATCTCTTAAAGCAGGAGATGGCGGTAATGGTATTACTGCATATAGAAGAGAAAAATACGTACCATTTGGTGGACCAGCAGGTGGAGACGGCGGCAAAGGTGCTTCAGTAATATTTGAAGTAGATGAAGGTTTAAGAACTTTATTAGACTTTAGATATCAAACACACTTTAAAGCAAAAAAAGGTGAAAATGGTCAAAGCAGTAATATGCACGGTAGAAATGCTGAAGATTTGGTTTTAAAAGTACCACCTGGCACTATTGTTAAAAGCGTAGAAACTGAAGAAGTACTTGCAGACCTTGTAGAAGATGGTCAAAGAGCAATTGTAGCTAAAGGTGGTCGTGGTGGACGTGGGAATTCGCGATTTGCTACACCTAGAAACCCAGCACCAGACTTCAGTGAAAAAGGTGAACCCGGTGAAGAAATTGATGTAACTTTAGAACTGAAGTTACTAGCAGACGTTGGTCTAGTCGGTTTTCCTAGTGTAGGAAAATCAACATTGCTATCAATTGTATCTAAAGCTAAACCTAAAATTGGCGCGTATCATTTTACAACAATTAAACCTAACTTAGGTGTTGTATCAACACCAGATAACAGAAGTTTCGTTATGGCAGATTTACCTGGTTTAATAGAAGGTGCGTCAGACGGAGTTGGATTAGGTCATCAATTTTTACGTCATGTTGAACGAACTAAAGTTATCGTTCATATGATTGATATGAGTGGTTCGGAAGGCAGAGATCCTGTTGAAGACTACCATGTGATAAACAAAGAATTAGTTGCATATAAACAGCGTTTAGAAGATAGACCACAAATTATTGTTGCTAATAAAATGGATATGCCAGATGCTGAAGATAATTTAGAGTTATTTAAAGAAGAAGTAGGTACTGAACACACGATTATCCCACTTTCAGCTGTTTCTAGAAATAACATCGATCAATTACTTTATACAATTGCTGATCAATTAGATAAAGTGAAAGATATTGATTTCTCAGTTGAAGAAGATGACAATGTCGGTGTTAACAGAGTTGTATATAAACATACTCCTTCTCAAGATACATTCACTATTACTAGAGATGATGATGGTGCTTATGTTGTTAGTGGCAATGCTATTGAAAGAACATTCAAGATGACAGACTTTAATAGTGATCCAGCCGTACGTAGATTTGCTAGACAAATGCGTTCTATGGGTATTGATGATGCACTTAGAGCAAGAGGTTGTAGTAATGGAGATATTGTAAGAATTCTTGGTGGAGAATTTGAATTTATAGAATAGGAGTGCGAAAGATGGACAATAAAGAATATAAGAAATTTTATCTTATTCGCGAAGACGTTTTACCAGAATCAGTAATCAAAACGCTGAAAATTAAAGATGCTTTGAAAAATAATTCTGAGTTGTCCATCTATGATGCTGTAAAACAATACGGTTTATCAAGAAGTGCTTTCTATAAGTATAGAGAAACTATATTTCCAGTTGATGAAAAATTATTAGATCATCGAGAATTTACATTAATTTTATATGTTAATGATATTGTTGGAATGTTGGCTCAAGTATTAAATACAATTTCTCAATTAGAATTATCAGTACTTACAATTCACCAAAGTGTACCTATGGAAGATAAAGCGACGATTACTCTATCATTAAATGCGTCTTCATCTGAACTTATGATTGATGATGTAATAAAAGCATTAAGAGAAATCGAACATGTTTCCAAAGTTGAATTGATAAGCATGAGTATGTAAATAAGGAAGTGCTAAAATGTACGCGTATATTAAAGGGCAGTTAACACAGTTGTTCCCAACACATGTTGTTGTTGATGTAAACGGAGTAGGTTATGAGATTCAGACACCTAATTCATACCGTTTTCAAAAATATTTAGATAATGAAGTTCAAATATATACGTCATTAATTGTTAGAGAAGACGCTCAATTACTTTATGGTTTCATTAATGAAGAAGAGAAAGATATGTTCTTAAGTTTAATTAAGGTGACTGGTATTGGTCCTAAGTCAGCATTAGCTATACTTGCTACTAGTACGCCTAATGAAGTAAAACAAGCAATTGAAAACGAAAATGATACGTATTTAACTAAGTTTCCAGGCATTGGTAAAAAAACTGCTCGACAAATCGTGTTAGATTTAAAAGGTAAAGTTCAAATCACTGAAGAAAATAGTGAAACATTATTGAATATTACTTCTAATTCTACAGATAATGAACCTATGATTAAGGAAGCAATGTTGGCTTTAGAAGCATTAGGTTACTCAAAACGTGAATTGTCTAAAGTAGAAAAGGTTTTAAAACAATCTAATATCAATTCTGTTGATGAAGCAGTTAAAATTGGTTTACAAACGTTGGTATCTTAATTACCTAATATAATAAATGAAAGGGGGAAATGATATGGATGAAAGAATGGTCGATCAATCTGTACATAGTGAAGAATCTGACTTCGAATTATCTTTACGACCTACGAAATTAAAACAATATATTGGTCAATCTTCTATCAAAAGTAATTTAGAGGTATTTATAAAAGCAGCTAAATTAAGAGAAGAACCTTTAGATCATGTTCTATTATATGGTCCCCCAGGATTAGGTAAAACTACGTTATCTAATATTATTGCTAATGAAATGGAAGTTAATATTAGAACGGTTTCTGGACCTTCTTTAGAACGTCCAGGGGATCTGGCTGCTATTCTTTCTGGTTTACAACCAGGAGATGTACTTTTTATAGACGAAATACATCGTTTAAGTAGTGTAGTTGAAGAAGTATTGTATCCGGCCATGGAAGATTTTTTCCTAGATATTATTATAGGAAAAGGTGATGAAGCACGTAGTATACGTATCGATTTACCGCCGTTTACACTCGTAGGTGCGACTACAAGAGCAGGTAGTTTAACAGGTCCGCTAAGAGATCGATTTGGAGTACATTTAAGATTAGAATACTATAATGAAGCAGATTTGAAGGAAATCATTATAAGAACAGCTGAGGTACTAGGAACAGACATTGATAATGAAAGTGCCATTGAATTAGCTAAGCGTTCTAGAGGTACACCTCGTGTAGCAAACCGTTTATTAAAAAGAGTAAGAGATTTCCAACAAGTTAATGAAGATGATCAAATATATATTGAAACTACAAAACGCGCATTAAAATTATTACAAGTAGATGATTATGGCTTAGATTATATTGATCATAAGATGATGAACTGTATTTTAAATCAATATAAAGGTGGACCAGTGGGCTTAGATACGATTGCTGTCTCAATTGGAGAAGAACGTATTACTATAGAAGATGTATATGAACCTTTCTTAATTCAAAAAGGATTTTTAGAACGTACACCACGCGGTAGAAAAGCAACACCTTTAGCGCATGAACATTTTAGTCATAATAATGAAATGAGGGAGTAAGTTGAATATTGAAGATTTCGACTATGATTTACCTGAATCTCTAATTGCGCAAACACCTTTAAAAAATAGAGACCAAAGTAGATTATTAGTTTTAGATAGAAATACCGGTGACATGGAACATCTTCACTTCAGAGATGTAATCAATTATTTTGAACCAGGAGATACGTTAGTATTAAACGATACTAGAGTAATGCCAGCCAGACTTTTTGGTTTGAAAGAAGAAACTGGTGCCAAAGTTGAAATGCTTATGTTAACGCAAATTGAAGATAATGATTGGGAAGTTCTATTAAAACCAGCTAAGCGTATCAAAGTTGGTAATAAACTTAACTTTGGAGAAGGCAAAATTATAGCTGAGTGTATTGAAGAGTTAGAACAAGGTGGCAGAATTATGCGCTTGCATTATGATGGCATTTTACAAGAACGATTGGATGAACTAGGTGAGATGCCTTTACCACCTTATATTAAGGAACGCTTAGATGATCCAAACAGATATCAAACTGTTTATGCTAAAGAAAGCGGTTCTGCTGCAGCGCCAACTGCCGGGTTACACTTTACTGATAGTTTATTAGAAGCTATCAAAGAAAAAGGTGTGAATATAGCATTTATCACTTTGCATGTTGGACTTGGAACATTTAGACCAGTTAGTGTAGATAATATCGATGATCACGAAATGCATAGTGAATATTATCAAATGACACAGCAAACTGCAGATTTATTAAATGAGACAAAAGCAAAAGGTCATCGAATCATTTCTGTTGGAACGACTTCAACCAGAACACTAGAAACAATACGTAGAGATCACTCTGAATTTGTAGAAAAAAGTGGTTGGACAGATATCTTTATCTATCCTGGATTTGAATACAAAGCTATAGATGGTCTGATCACTAACTTCCATTTACCAAAATCAACGCTAGTCATGTTAGTGTCAGCGTTTAGTAGTAGACAGTACATTTTGAATGCATACAAAAAAGCAGTAGAAATGGAATATAGATTCTTTAGTTTTGGAGATGCAATGTTAATTATATAAAAGAATGTGAGGATATATTTTATGCCTGCAGTAACATATGAACATATAAAAACTTGTAAACAATCAGGTGCAAGATTAGGTATTGTACATACGCCACATGGCTCATTTGAAACACCTATGTTTATGCCAGTTGGTACTAAAGCTACCGTTAAAACTATGAGTCCAGAAGAATTGCGTCAAATAGAGGCTCAGATTATTTTAGGAAATACGTATCATTTGTGGTTGCAACCTGGAAATGATATCATCAAACACGCTGGGGGACTCCATAAATTCATGAATTGGAATGGTCCTATTTTAACTGATTCTGGAGGATTCCAAGTTTTTAGTTTAAGTAATTTACGTAAAATTTCAGAAGAAGGCGTTGAATTTAGACATCATACAAATGGTTCTAAATTATTTTTAAGTCCTGAAAAATCAATGCAAATTCAAAATGATTTAGGTTCAGACATCATGATGGCGTTTGATGAATGTCCACCTATGCCTTCTGAATATGAATATGTAAAAAATTCTATTGAAAGAACTACACGTTGGGCAGAAAGATGTTTAAAAGCACATGCTCGTCCTGAAGAACAATCACTTTTTGGAATTATCCAAGGTGGTGAATATAAGGATTTACGTGAACAAAGCGCTAAAGAGCTTGTCGAATTAGATTTTCCTGGATATGCAATTGGTGGCCTTTCAGTAGGAGAACCTAAGCCAGTTATGTACGAGATGGTTGAACATACAGAACAATTCATGCCTAAAGATAAACCTAGATATTTAATGGGTGTGGGATCACCAGACGCATTGATTGAATGTAGTATTCGTGGAATGGATATGTTTGACTGCGTACTACCAACTCGTATAGCTAGAAATGGTACATGTATGACTTCAAATGGACGTTTAGTTATTAAGAATGCTAAATTTGCAGATGATTTAAGACCATTAGATGAAAATTGTGATTGTTATACATGTAAAAATTATTCTAGAGCATATATAAGACACTTAATCAAAGCAGAAGAAACTTTTGGTATACGTCTTACTACTATTCATAATTTACATTTTCTGCTAAAATTAATGGAAGATATTAGACAAGCCATTCGAGAAGATAGACTTTTAGATTTTAAAGCAGAATTCTTCGAACAGTATGGATTAAATGTAGATAACCCTAAAAACTTTTAAAGAGGAGAATGTAACATGCAATTTACATCATTGATATTACCGATCTTATTATTGGCTCTAATGTATTTCTTCTTAATTAGACCACAACAAAAACGTGCTAAAGAGCATCGTGAAATGATCAGTCGTGTTGAAGCTGGCCAAAGAATTACTACAATCGGTGGAATTAAAGGTACAGTTAAAGCAGTTGACGAAACAACAGTAGTCGTAACAGTAAATGGACACGGTACTGAAATGACTTTTGAAAAACCAGCTATTAAACAAGTTGATCCTTCATAAAGTAAAAAAATTTGTTAGTTTAATTGTTATTAATTATAAATACTGGTGCTATCAATTTAGGTAGTATCAGTATTTTTATTTTTATCCAAAATTATATATATTTTAATTCATTAAGCGAATTTTATAGTGAACTAAATAGCTTACTTTCTTTAGATTTACAAATCAATTCCTAATAAGAAAGTATCCAATAATTTCGCTCTAAAGTGTAGTATGTTAATATGAATAGGTCGTAAAAAGTTAATCTTTTGATTCCGACTTGCAAATATTAGGATTTTTCGAGTATTCTAGTATCATAAGTAAATAATGAGGTGTTCATGTGAAGAAAAGTAGTAGACTGATTGCATTCTTACTACTGGTAGTCCTTCTGTTCGCAGGTATGGGTCTTACATACAAGAATGTAATTAAGAATGTTAACTTAGGCCTTGATTTACAAGGTGGCTTCGAGGTACTTTATCAAGTTGATCCATTACATAAGGGTGATAAAATTGATAAAAATGCGTTGCAATCAACAGCGCAAACCCTAGAAAACCGTGTTAACGTATTAGGTGTTTCTGAACCTAAAATCCAAGTTGAAGATCCTAATAGGATAAGAGTACAACTTGCAGGGGTTAAAGATCAGAAAGAAGCAAGAAAGATTTTATCATCTCAAGCTAATTTAACGATTCGTGATGCAGATGATAAAGTTAAATTAAGCGGTGCAGATATTAAACAAGGGTCTGCTAAGCAAGAATTTAAACAAAATACAAATGACCCAACAGTTACTTTTAAAGTCAAAGATAAAAACAAATTTAAGAAAGTAACTGAAGAAATATCTAAAAAGCAAAATAATGTGATGGTTGTTTGGTTAGACTTCAAAAAAGGCGATAGCTATAAAAAAGAAGCTAACAAAAAAGATCCTAAATTCGTATCAGCTGCAAATGTTGATCAACCAATTAATTACGACAGTGTAGAAATTTCTGGTGGATTCCATGGTCAAGAAGGCGTTAAAAAAGCTAAGCAAATTTCAGAGCTATTAAATGCCGGTTCTTTACCAGTTGATCTTAAAGAAATTTATTCTAACTCAGTAGGTGCGGAATTTGGTCAAGACGCTTTAGATAAAACAATCTTTGCTTCAGTAGTTGGGGTAGCACTAATTTACCTATTTATGTTAGGTTTCTATAGATTACCAGGTTTAGTGGCAATTATTGCATTAACAACATATATTTATCTAACTCTAGTAGCATTTAACTTTATATCAGGTGTCCTTACATTACCTGGTCTAGCAGCGTTAGTATTAGGTGTCGGAATGGCAGTAGATGCTAATATCATCATGTACGAGCGGATTAAAGATGAGTTGAGAATAGGTAGGACGCTTAAACAAGCATATTCCAAAGCAAATAAAAGTTCATTCTTAACTATCTTCGATTCAAACTTAACAACTGTAATTGCCGCAGCAGTATTATTCTTCTTCGGTGAAAGCTCAGTTAAAGGTTTCGCGACAATGCTGTTACTTGGTATATTGATGATCTTCGTAACTGCAGTATTCTTATCTAGATTACTATTATCATTACTTGTTTATTCAAATCTATTTAAGAAAAAATTCTGGTTATTCGGTGTTAAGAAGCAAGATAGACATGATATTAGTGAAGGTAAAGATGTGCATGATTTAAAAACTTCATTTGAAAAATGGAATTTTGTTAAATTAGCTAAACCACTCATTAGTTTAAGTATTTTAATCGTTGTTGTAGGTTTGGTTATTCTGTACATTTTCAAATTGAATTTAGGAATTGATTTCTCTGCAGGTACGCGTGTTGATTTACAATCAAAAGAACCGCTAACACAATCGAAAGTTGAAAAAGTAGTGAAAGAAGTTGGATTAGAAGCAGACCAAATTCAAATTAATGGATCTGGTAGTAAAAATGCGACAATTCAGTTCAAACAAGATTTATCTCAAGCAAAAGATAATCAGTTAAGTGACAAGATGAAATCTGAATTTGGTGATACACCACAAATCAATACAGTTTCACCACTGATTGGACAAGAATTAGCCAAAAATGCAATGCTTGCATTAGTTTATGCTGCATTAGGTATTATTATCTATGTGTCACTGCGATTTGAATGGAGAATGGGATTATCTTCTGTTTTAGCATTATTACATGACGTATTTATCATAGTTGCTGTATTTAGTTTATTACGTTTAGAAGTTGACTTAACGTTTATCGCAGCAATTTTAACGATAGTTGGTTATTCAATTAACGATACAATTGTTACGTTTGACCGTGTACGTGAAAACCTTCATAAAATTAAGGTCATCACTACATCAGAACAAATCGATGATATTGTTAATAGATCAATTAGACAAACAATGACACGTTCAATTAATACCGTATTAACAGTAGTCGTTGTTGTTGTGGCAATCCTTTTATTAGGAGCACCAACAATATTTAATTTCTCATTAGCATTATTAATTGGATTAATTTCAGGTGTATTCTCATCTGTATTCATTGCTGTTCCTCTATGGGGAATTATGAAAAAACGTCAATTGAAAAAATCATCTAATCATAAACTAGTTGTTTATAAAGAGAAAAAATCAAATGATGAAAAAATAGTAGTATAATTAACTAAAGGTTGAGCATAAATGTTGGATATAATCTGCAATAGATTTTCCCAACAAAGGCTCAACCTTTTTATTTTCTTCAATTTTAGATATAATGACATTTGGAAATGAGGAAGGTTACTTATGATTAAATCTAAATATAATTGGAATTTAAATAACCCAACTGAATATATAACTGCTGATATTGTTAAACGATTAAAACTATCACCTATTATTAAGAAAATTTTAGAAAGTAAACATATTGTTGACGAAGAAGGCATTCAACAAACACTAAATGGTGTGGAAATAGATCATGACACCTCTCTTTTAAGTGATATCGACAAAACAGTTGAACGAATTAATCAAGCCATCGATAAAAATGAACGCATTCTTGTGTATGGAGATTATGATGCTGATGGCGTTACTTCTACAACAATATTAGTACATACACTTCAAAAGTTAGGAGCTCAAGTAGGATGGTATATTCCAAACCGTTTTACAGAAGGATATGGACCTAATGAAATGGCCTTCCAAAATGCCTATGATGAAGGCGTATCACTAATTATTACAGTGGATAATGGTATACAAGGTCATAATGAAATTAAAATGGTACAAGATTTAGGTGTAGATTTGATTGTGACCGATCATCATGAAATAGGTCGTACCTTACCTGAAGCATATGCTATCGTACACCCAATGCATCCAGAATTTGATTATCCATTTAAATATTTATGTGGTGCAGGAGTAGCATACAAACTAGCACAAACATTGTTAGATAATGTACCAAATTATTTTAAAGCGTACGCTGCGATTGGAACAATTGCGGATTTAGTATCTTTAACAGATGAGAATCGTTCGATTGTTCAAAATGGGTTGCGAGTAATGAATGAAAGTTGTCCTATAGCAATAAAAGCGTTATTGAATCAAGCAAGTTTCAATGATGAAATTTCAGAAGAAACAATAGGATTTATTATTGGTCCAAGATTAAACGCAGTAGGAAGATTGGAAGATGCATCTTTAGCTGCTGAGCTATTGATGTCAGATAGTCCAGAAGAAGCGGAATTCTTGGCAGAACAAGTAGAGCATTTTAATCAAGAACGTAAAGATATTGTCGCTTCTATAACAGAAGAAGCACTTGCAATGGCAGAAGACTATGTTAAGCAAGGTCACCAATTTCTATTGTTAGCTAAAGAAGATTGGCACGAAGGTGTATTAGGTATCGTTGCTTCTAAAATTGTAGAAACATATAGTTTGCCAACGTTAATATTAAATATTGATTATGAACAGAATCATGCTAAAGGGTCAGCAAGATCAATTGAACAAGTATCAATGTTCGAAATATTAAGTGCGCACCAAGATTTAATTAGCAAGTTTGGTGGCCATCATATGGCTGCAGGAATGACGATGGACATTAATAATATAGATGAGTTACGCACTGGCTTAAATGATTGGATGGCGCGTTTAAGTGAAACAACATCGCTAGAGCCAAGTAAGAATGTTGATGTATTACTAGATGAATCTGATATTACAATTAAAAATATTAGAGATATTCAAAAATTAAGACCTTTTGGTACGGATTTCACTTCTCCGTTATTTGAAATAAGAGATATTGCTATTAAATCTCTTAAAGCAATAGGAAAAGAACAGAATCATTTAAAAATGACATTAGGTGAATCAAATTTAGTTTCATTGTTTTGGCAAAATGGTGCATATGCATCTCAATTAGAAATTGATCAACCTGTAAATTTAATTGGTAATCTTCAAATTAATGAGTGGAACGGTAATCAAACACCTCAATTTATGGTTCAAGATATTGCTATGGATACATTGCAAATATTGGACTACCGAAGTAAAAGTAAAAATACAGATTTCTTAAATAATGATGAAACCACTGCTTTTATGATTCAATCTAAAGCACAAAAATTAAATGAAAATGAATTTTATTATGGTGAAACTGTACCTGATCATTTTGAGAAAATGGTATTAAGAGATTTACCAATGACGCTTGATGAGCTAAAACTTACTTTACAACAAACGCAAATCTCTCAAGTTTATATCGTATTCCAACATAAAGCTTCAATTTATTTTGAAGGTATGCCTAGCAAAGAATTATTTAAAAAATGTTATAAAGCTTTAATTAATAAAAAAGAAATGAATTTAGCAAATGAAGGTATGATGTTATGCGAATTTCTCAATATTAAAGCAAATATACTAAAATTTATGTTAAAAGTATTTTTAGAATTAGGATTTATTAACGAAGATGATGGTATAATAACGATTGCGACTCAACCTAGTAAACAGGACATAGAATCAAGTCAGATGTATCAAAGTAGGTTGTCTAGAATAGAAGTTGAAAAATTATTATTATACGATGATTTTACGCATTTAAATCAATGGATAAAATCACATTTGGGAGATAATTATTAGGAGGAAATTTTAAAATGGATTTAAAACAATATGTATCTGAAGTTCCAGATTGGCCGAAACCGGGAGTTAGTTTTAAAGATATTACAACAATTATGGATAATGGTAAAGCTTATGGTTATGCCACAGACCAAATTGTAGAGTATGCAAGAGAAAAAGACGTGGACGTAGTAGTTGGACCAGAGGCTCGCGGATTTATTATTGGTTGTCCTGTAGCATATTCTATGGATATTGGATTTGCACCAGTTCGTAAAGAAGGAAAGTTACCTCGCGAAGTTATCAAATATGAGTATAACTTAGAATATGGAACAAATGTCTTAACAATGCATAAAGATGCTATTAGACCAGGCCAAAGAGTATTAATCACTGACGATTTATTAGCCACTGGTGGTACTATCGAAGCTGCTATTAAACTTGTTGAAAAATTAGGCGGCATAGTAGTCGGCATTGCATTTATTATAGAATTAAAATATTTAAACGGTATTGAAAAAATTAAAGATTATGATGTAATGAGTTTAATTTCTTACGATGAATAGTATTAATTTAAAACTTGTAAACTAAAGAATATAAGCTAGTTCTCACACTTATTAACATATTATCGTTAATAATATGATATATGAGAACTAGTTTTTTGCATTTAAGGAATTAACGGACCAGTCAAATGTATTTATATAAACAGTGAAGATAAAATTAATGTAGGGTTGCTTTACAATATAATTGAGATTCATTTATTTATTCAAAAAATTGTAGTATCATATAGCTAATATTATATTTTAATTCATGATAGATAGCTTATCAGTACCTATAAATTTTGATAAAATAAAAGCAATTCAAAATTGTTGAGTCACATGGCTATTTTGTTTCTTTTTAAATTTGAGTCATTAGTCACATTTAATGATTATTTATTATTTAAAGTCATTTAAATGTTTTTTAGATAAGCCTTTACTAAATGAGTTAGTTAAATTTAATTTGCATAAATTCTTATCATCATTTTTAATTTTAGGGCATAATACATAACAATCGATAATAAAGTTCAGAGATAGAAATATAATCAATAAGTGGGGTGTCTATATTGAATAACGAGTATCCTTATAGTGCTGACGAAGTGCTTTACAAGGCAAAGTCCTATTTAAGTGAAAGTGAATATCAATATGTTTTAAAAAGTTATCATATTGCTTATGAAGCACATCAAGGGCAATTCAGAAAAAATGGCCTGCCATATATCATGCATCCTATACAAGTAGCGGGAATTCTTACTGAAATGAGATTAGACGGACCCACGATAGTTGCAGGTTTCTTACATGATGTCATTGAAGATACGCCGTATACATTTGATGACGTCAAAAATATGTTTAATGAAGAAGTTGCAAGAATTGTAGACGGTGTTACAAAATTAAAAAAAGTAAAATATCGTTCTAAGGAAGAACAACAAGCAGAAAATCACCGTAAATTGTTTATAGCCATTGCCAAAGATGTGCGTGTTATTCTAGTTAAATTAGCAGATAGATTACATAATATGAGAACGCTTAAAGCAATGCCTAGAGAAAAACAAATTAGAATTTCTAAAGAAACCCTAGAAATTTATGCCCCATTAGCTCATAGACTAGGTATTAATACAATTAAATGGGAATTAGAAGATACTGCCTTAAGATACATTGATAGCGTGCAATATTTCCGCATCGTTAATTTAATGAAGAAAAAACGTAGTGAACGTGAAGCATATATTGAAAATGCTATTGGTCAAATTCAAGGTGAAATGGATAAAATGAGTATTGTTGGTGAAATCAATGGTCGACCAAAGCATATATATAGTATTTATAGAAAAATGATGAAACAGAAAAAGCAATTCGATCAAATATTTGATTTACTTGCTGTACGAATCATTGTTAATACTATTAATGATTGTTATGCAATTTTAGGTCTTGTACATACGTTATGGAAACCTATGCCAGGACGTTTTAAAGATTATATAGCAATGCCTAAACAAAATATGTACCAATCATTACATACAACTGTAGTTGGTCCTAATGGCGATCCGCTAGAAATACAAATTCGTACTTACGAAATGCATGAAATTGCTGAACATGGTGTAGCAGCACATTGGGCATACAAAGAAGGTAAAACTGTAAATGAGAAAACACAGGATTTCCAAAATAAATTAAATTGGTTAAAAGACTTAGCTGAAACAGACCATACGTCATCTGACGCACAAGAATTTATGGAATCTTTAAAATACGATTTACAAAGTGATAAAGTCTATGCATTTACACCTGCAAGTGATGTTATAGAATTGCCATATGGTGCGGTACCAATTGATTTTGCATATGCGATTCATAGTGAAGTAGGAAATAAAATGATTGGTGCTAAAGTAAATGGAAAAATCGTACCAATTGATTATATTCTTCAAACTGGTGATATCATTGAAATTAGAACCAGTAAACATTCTTATGGACCAAGTAGAGACTGGCTAAAAATTGTTAAATCATCAAGCGCTAAGAGTAAAATTAAAAGTTTCTTTAAAAAGCAAGACCGTTCTTCAAATATTGAAAAGGGCAAATTCATGGTTGAAGCGGAAATTAAAGAACAAGGATTTAGAGTTGATGATATTCTTACTGAAAAAAATATAGAAGTAGTAAATGAAAAATATCATTTTGCAAATGAAGATGACTTGTATGCTGCAGTTGGTTTTGGTGGTGTAACTGCAGTTCAAATTGTTAATAAATTGACTGAACGTCAAAGAATATTAGATAAACAAAAAGCACTAAACGAAGCACAAGAGGTAACTAAATCTGTACCAATAAAAGAAGATATTATCACTGATAGTGGTGTTTATGTTGAAGGACTAGAAAATGTTCTAATTAAACTATCAAAATGTTGTAATCCTATACCAGGTGATGATATTGTAGGTTATATCACCAAAGGTCACGGTATTAAAGTGCATAGAACAGATTGTCCTAATATAAAAAATGAAACAGAAAGATTAATTTCGGTTGAATGGGTTAAATCAAAAGATTCGACCCAACGTTATCAAGTTGATCTTGAAGTTACTGCATATGATCGTAATGGTCTATTAAATGAAGTGTTACAAGCAGTCAATTCAACTGCAGGTAGTTTAATAAAGGTTTCTGGCCGTTCCGATATTGATAAAAATGCAGTTATTAATATTAGTGTCATGGTTAAAAATGTAAATGATGTTTACCGTGTAGTTGAAAAGATTAAACAGTTAGGTGATGTATATACTGTTACAAGAGTATGGAACTAGAACTTAAGAGGTGCAAAGAAAAATGAGAGTAGTTGTACAAAGAGTTTCAGAAGCTTCTGTATCAAATGACAACATTCACAATTCTATTAAAAAGGGTTATTGCTTATTAGTAGGTGTTGGTAAATCATCAACAGAAGCTGATGTGCAAGCAGTTGCCAAGAAGATTGCGAATGCTAGATTATTTGAAGATGAAAATGACAAACTGAATTTTAATATTCAACAAATTGAAGGAGAAATATTATCTATTTCACAATTCACTTTATATGCTGATGTGAAAAAAGGTAATCGTCCTGGCTTTTCAAATTCTAAATCACCTGATGAAGCAAATGAATTATATGAATCGTTCAATGAGGCATTAAGATCATATGGATTAAATGTGAAAACAGGTGAATTTGGAACACATATGAATGTAGAAATTCATAATGATGGTCCTGTTACAATCATTTATGAGAGTCAGGATGGCAAAGTAATATGAACAACTTGAGTAAATGGTTAACTAAAAGTTGGCAAAATAATCGCCTTACATTTATTGTTGTCATTTGTTTTGTGTTGTTTCTAATATTATTATTTATGTTCTTAAATTATAATGATGAAGATAATGGCACAATATCTATTACTGAAAGCGCAGAGTTGAGAACAGGACCAAATGCTGCTTATCCTGTTATCTATAAAATTGAAAAAGGCGATACCTTTGAAAAGATAGGTAAATCTGGGAAATGGATTGAAGTGAAGAATAAAGCTGGAGACAAAAAAGGTTGGGTTGCTGGTTGGCATACTAACTTAAATATCCATGCCGATAATTCTAAAAAATCTAATCCATTAAAAGGGAAAACGATTGTACTTGACCCTGGTCACGGTGGACGTGATCAGGGAGCTTCAAGTAATACTTCCTCAAAAAGTTTAGAAAAAGTATATACATTAAAAACTGCAAAAGAGTTAAAAGCATTACTTGAAAAAGAAGGTGCTCATGTAAAAATGACACGTTCTGATGATACATATGTGTCTTTGGATGATAGGAATATCAAAGGAGACGCTTTTATAAGCATACATAATGACTCGCTAGATTCCCCAAACGCTAACGGTGTAACTGTATATTGGTTACAAGATAACCAAGAATCACTAGCCCAAACACTTAGTAGTAGCATCCAAAAGAAATCCCTCCTTACAAATAAAGAAGCAAGGCAACAAAACTATCAAGTATTAAGACAAACGAATATTCCTGCAGT
This sequence comes from Staphylococcus sp. 8AQ, assembly GCF_902506595.1. Classification (NCBI taxonomy): domain Bacteria; kingdom Bacillati; phylum Bacillota; class Bacilli; order Caryophanales; family Staphylococcaceae; genus Staphylococcus; species Staphylococcus sp. 8AQ. The sequence continues at coordinate 1,137,048 of NZ_LR733871.1, read as the reverse complement.
ATTGTTAGAATTAGGTTATATTAGCAATCCAACAGATGAAGTTATGGTTAGAGATAAGTTACATAGACAAATTGTTGAAGAAGCAGTTGTTGACGGTCTAAAACAATATTTCTCATCATAGAACTTGCAAATCATTAGAAAACTCGTTATCATAATAATTGAATTATAAATAATAAACCGATTGTATTCTTGAAAGAATAAACAAAAGAGGTAGTATATAAATATATACGTAGAAATGTAACCCATAAGGCTGAAAGGTTACACTGAGTAGTTTATGACTTTGAACACAAGAAGAGGTGCTTTATTCCAAAGTAAAGCCGGGTAACGTACGTTAAACGTTTTGAGTGGATTTGAGACAATTATGTCTAAATCAATTAGGGTGGCAACACGGATATTCGTCCCTTGTGTAGTATTAAATACTATGCAAGGGCTTTTTTATTTAATTTTTTAAATTTATAACGAAATAAACGTGCTCAGTATTAGTAAAGGAGATAAAATATGATTAAAATTCCAAGAGGAACACAAGATATATTACCTGAAGATTCAATCAAATGGCGTTATATTGAGAACAAACTTGATCAATTAATGGAACTATACAACTATCAAGAAATTAGAACGCCTATTTTTGAAAGCACTGAACTTTTTGCTAGAGGTGTGGGAGATTCTACTGACGTCGTTCAAAAAGAAATGTACACATTTAAAGATAAAGGTGACCGTAGCATTACATTAAGACCTGAAGGGACAGCTGGTGTAGTTCGTTCTTATATTGAACATAAAATGCAAGGTAACCCAAATCAACCTGTGAAGTTATATTATAATGGTCCAATGTTCCGATATGAACGTAAACAAAAAGGTCGTTATCGTCAATTTAACCAATTTGGTGTTGAGGCAATTGGTTCAGAAAATCCAAGTATTGATGCTGAAGTATTAGCGATGGTTATGCATATATATGAATCTTTTGGTTTAAAACATTTGAAGTTAGCGATTAATAGTATTGGTGATAGTGATTCTCGTAAAGAATATAACGAAGCGTTAGTAAAACATTTCGAACCAGTTATCGGTGACTTTTGTCAAGATTGTCAATCACGATTACACTCTAATCCAATGAGAATATTGGATTGTAAAGTTGATAGAGACAAAGAGGCAGTTAAAAATGCTCCACGTATTACTGATTTTTTAAACGAGGATTCTAAAGCATATTATGAGCAAGTAAAAAAACATTTAGATGATTTAGGTATTCCTTACGTAGAAGATCCTAATTTAGTACGTGGATTAGATTATTATACTCATACAGCATTTGAATTGATGATGGATAACCCTAATTATGACGGTGCAATTACAACGCTTTGTGGTGGCGGACGTTATAATGGTCTTCTTGAATTATTAGGTGGACCAAGTCAAACAGGTATTGGCTTTGCATTAAGTATTGAAAGATTACTTCTAGCATTGGAAGAAGAATGCATTGAACTAGATGTTGAAAATGAATTTGATTTATTTGTAGTAACTATGGGAGAAGCTGCAGATCGATATGCAGTTAAGTTACTTAATCAGCTACGTAAAAATGGTGTTAAAGCAGATAAAGATTATATGAACAGAAAAATTAAAGGACAAATGAAACAAGCTGACCGATTAAATGCGAAATATACTATTGTAATTGGTGATCAAGAATTAGAAAACAATCAAATTGATATTAAAAATATGGAAACCGGTGAATCTGAATCAATACAATTAGATCAAATTGTTGATTATTTTCATAAATAGAAAGGGAGTTTTAAAATGAGTAAGCGAACAACATATTGTGGATTAGTTACAGAGAACTTATTAAACGAAAAAGTAACTTTAAAGGGATGGGTTCATAACAGACGTGACTTAGGTGGATTAATTTTTATTGATTTAAGAGATAGAGAAGGTATAGTACAAATTGTGTTTAATCCAGACTTTTCTCAAGAAGCATTAAATATTGCAGAAACTGTTAGATCAGAATATATCGTAGAAGTACAAGGTGTAGTTACTAAACGTGATGCTGAAACAGTAAACCCTAAAATAAAAACAGGTCAAGTGGAAGTGCAGGTTGAAAATATTGAAATTATCAATAAATCTGAAACACCACCATTTTCAATTAATGAAGAAAATACAAATGTAGATGAAAATATAAGATTAAAATATAGATATTTAGATTTACGTCGACAAGAACTAGCACAAACTTTTAAAATGAGACATCAAACAACACGTTCAATTCGTCAATACCTAGATGAAAGTGGATTCTATGATATTGAAACACCAGTTTTAACAAAATCAACGCCAGAAGGTGCAAGAGACTATTTAGTACCTTCTCGTGTACATGATGGTGAATTTTATGCATTACCACAATCACCACAGCTATTTAAACAATTATTAATGATTAGTGGTTTTGACAAATATTATCAAATCGTAAAATGTTTCCGTGATGAAGATTTACGTGCTGACCGTCAACCTGAGTTCACTCAAGTCGATATAGAAATGAGTTTTGTTGATCAAGAAGATGTTATGGCTATGGGTGAAGAAATGTTACGTAAAGTCGTAAAAGATGTTAAAGGTATTGATGTTGAAGGCCCATTCCCACGCATGACTTATGAAGAAGCGATGAATCGTTATGGATCAGATAAACCTGATACACGTTTTGATATGGAATTAATTAATGTTTCACAATTAGGTCATGAAATGGACTTTAAAGTATTTAAAGATACAGTTGAAAACAATGGAGAAATAAAATCTATTGTAGCTAAAGGTGCTGCAGAACAATATACTCGTAAAGATATGGATGCATTAACAGAGTTTGTTAACATATACGGTGCTAAAGGATTAGCTTGGGTTAAAGTAACGGAAGAAGGTTTAACAGGACCTATTGCACGTTTCTTTGAAGACAAAGATGCTGAATTATTAAAATCACTTACTGATGCAGAAGCTGGAGACCTAGTTATGTTTGTAGCTGACAAACCTGAAGTGGTAGCACAAAGTTTAGGTGCATTACGTATTAAACTTGCAAAAGAATTAGGCTTGATTGATGAAACGAAATTAAACTTCTTATGGGTAACTGATTGGCCATTATTAGAATATGATGATGAAAGCAAACGTTATGTAGCAGCGCATCATCCATTCACATCACCTAAGAAAGAAGATATTGATAAATTAGATTCTGAACCTGAAAATGCCCAAGCTAATGCATATGATATTGTATTAAATGGATATGAATTAGGCGGAGGTTCTATTAGAATTCACAACGGTGAATTACAAGAAAAAATGTTTGAAGTATTAGGATTTACCAAAGAACAAGCGCAAGAACAATTTGGTTTCTTACTTGATGCATTCAAATATGGTGCACCACCACATGGCGGTATTGCGTTAGGTTTAGATAGATTAGTTATGCTATTAACTAATAGAACTAATCTTAGAGATACAATTGCTTTCCCTAAAACAGCGTCAGCTACTTGTTTATTAACAGATGCTCCGGGAGAAGTGTCAGATAAACAATTAGAAGAATTATCACTACGTATTAGACATTAATTGATAAACTATTAAGATTTATCATTTATCGTTTATGTCTAATTATTGACTTAACAAAAATGATTAAAAAAATACGAAGTTGATTAATTCCTTTATCATGAGATTTGTGGTAATATAATGACATAAGATAGTCATCTGTGATGTTCGTAAGTTTGCTTTTTATTTGGGCCTAACACTCTTTGATCAGGGAGCCCAATAGGTTTTCATGCAGCGCACACGCCTCATTTGGAGGACTTGCAAAACATGAAACAGGGCACCCACCTGTATAAAACAGGCCGAATGATCAAGCTATTTATAACTACGACATCTACGGACTCTATCGGTACGCAAGACTTAGGTCTTGCGTATTTTTATTTTTAAATTAAAATAATATATACATAACATAAAAGTAGATTGTTTAGTTAAAGGAGATTAAAATGAAACATCAATTTTCTAGAAATGAATTAGCTGTAGGACAAGAAGGACTTGAATTATTAAAAAGTAAAACAGTAGCCGTATTAGGCGTTGGTGGAGTAGGGTCTTTCGCTGCTGAAGCATTAGCCAGAACAAATATTGGTCATATCATTTTAATTGATAAAGATGATGTTGATATTACAAATGTCAATCGTCAAATTCATGCACTTACATCTACAATTGGACAAAGTAAAGTAACACTTATGGAAGAACGAATTAAGCAAATTAATCCAGACTGTAAGGTAACTTCACTACATATGTTCTACACTGAAGAAACTTATGAAGAGATTTTTAATAATTATGATATAGATTACTTTATTGATGCGAGTGATACAATTATTTATAAAGTACATTTAATGAAAGAGTGCCTTGAAAGAGGTATCGACATGATTTCCAGCATGGGTGCGGCTAATAAAATTGATCCAACTCGTTTCCAAATAGCAGATATTTCTAAGACACATACTGATCCAATGGCAAAGGTAATTAGAAATAGATTAAAACGACTTGGGATTCGTAGTGGAATTAAAGTCGTCTTTTCAGATGAAAGTCCGATAGTTATACGTGAAGATGTAAAAGAAACAGTTGGCGATAAAAATGCAATTAATAGAAAAGGGCAAATGCCACCATCATCAAATGCATATGTACCTAGTGTCGTTGGGTTAATATGTTCAAGCTACGTTATTAACGATATTTTAAAAGATATTCCATTGAGACGTATTAAAGATAAAGGACAATACTAATAATCGTATTAGGTATAAAATAAAAAGATAGCTCATTCATACGTAATTAATACGTTGAAGAAGAGCTATCTTTTTTGTTTATTTTGACTGATTCAATAAATTTTCATAAATGGCTTTAAATTGTTGTTCGCTTTTAGAGGTAGTTTTAGGTTCATAATAAATTCGATTTTTAAGTATATCAGGTAAATACTGTTGTACAACATGACCGTTTTCATAATTGTGCGGATATTTGTATCCAGTTGCACGTCCTAATTCTTTTGCACCAGCATAATGACCATCTTTTAAGTAATCGGGGATTTGACCTACTTTACCTTGTCTAATATCACTTAATGCTTTATCAATTGCAGATATACCTGAGTTAGATTTAGGTGATAAACATAATTCAATCACAGCTTGGCTTAATGGTATTCTTGCTTCAGGAAAACCTAAACGTTCAGCTGATTGAATTGCAGCTAATGTTCGGTGACCCGCATTAGGTGAAGCAAGTCCTACATCTTCATAACTTATAACTAAAAGTCGTCTTACAATTGTTGGTAAATCACCAGCTTCAATAAGACGTGCTAGATAATGTAATGCCGCATTGACATCACTACCCCGAATAGATTTTTGAAATGCACTCATAACATCATAGTGCATATCGCCATCTTTATCACTTACAAATGCACCTTTTTGTAAACAATCTTTAGCATCTTGCAAAGTTATATGACGTGATCCGTCTTTTTCAGAAGCACTTAAAACCGCTAATTCTAATGCATTTAATGCACTTCTAACATCGCCTTGACTCTGAGTTGAAAAGTATGTCATTGCATCCTCATCTACAATAGGAGAATAAGACTTAAGGCCTCTCTCTTTATCTTCTAACGCTCTATTCAAAGCGATATGAACATCATCATCGTTCAATGGATAAAGTTCAAAAATTTGAGCTCTAGAACGTATTGCTGGATTGATGGCATGATATGGATTTGAAGTTGTAGCACCAATCAAGACAATTTTCCCATTTTCTAAATGAGGTAATAGAAAATCTTGTTTTGCTTTATCTAAACGATGGATTTCATCTAATAACAAAATCACTTGTCCAGACATTTTTGCTTCATCAACAACCATTTGCATATCTTTTTTAGTGTTTGTTACAGCATTTAATTGTCTAAATTTATATTGAGTACTACCGGCAATAGCTTTAGCAATACTTGTTTTTCCTATTCCAGGAGGACCATAAAAAATCATTGAAGAAAGTCGTTTAGTATCAACCATCCTTCTTATGATACCTGTTGGTCCAACTAAATGTTGTTGTGATATAATTTCATCTATATTAGTAGGTCTCATCCTAGACGCTAAAGGTTCAGTATTCACATTTGTCACACCTTTCTAATATAATCTTAACGTAAAAAATGGTAAAATGGGAATAAATAATTCGAATTAAGTGAGGTTATACAATGAAAATATCAACAAAAGGGAGATATGGTTTAACTTTAATGATTTCTCTTGCTAAAAGAGAAGGACAAGGGTGTGTATCATTAAAAACCATTGCGGAAGAAAATAATTTAAGTGATTTATATTTAGAACAACTTGTGGGACCCTTAAGAAATGCTGGATTAATTCGAAGCGTTCGTGGTGCTAAAGGTGGTTATCAATTAAGACTACCATCAGAAGAAATTACAGCTGGTGATATAATCAGATTGCTAGAAGGGCCTATTACTTTTGTGGAAAGTATTGAATCAGAACCACCAGCACAAAAACAATTATGGATCAGAATGAGAGATGCAGTTCGTGACGTATTAGATAATACAACACTTCAATACCTAGCGGAATACAAAGAAACCGACCAAAACCTCGACGGTTATATGTTTTATATATAGGGACCCAGCAGAGAGAAACTGACGTGTCAGTTTCAACAAGCAAAGCCAGCTGGGCAAGGGACCCTTCACAAAGAAATTGGTAAAACCAATTTCAACGAGCAAAGCAAGAAGGGCAAGGGACCCACCAAAGAATTTTTCAAAAACATACATGAAACAGTGATTACCTATACTCTATAATCCGAATGTTACTTATAAGAAACAAAATGTATAATCTGAGTTTCTTATATAATAAGTCTTATCTTTCGAACCAAAATCTAAAAAAATATAAATTTTTTGGTTTTATATGTTTAGTTCTATAGACAAGTGGTATTTATGGAATATACATCACATAAGTTGTTGAATTAATTAAATTAACAACATATAAGATGTATTTAAGTTAAAATTAAACTTTTAACAAAATACAAATTTGTTCAAAATCGAAAGGAGCTTTTATTTATGGGATTCATGGATAAAGCAAAAGACGCAGCAGAAAAATTCAAAAACAGTGATAATGAGCAAGTAAACAAAGCGAAAGACACTATTAACGAGTATACTGATACTGGTAAAGGTGACAAAGATAAAAAAGAAGACAAAGACGATAAATAATCGTTTAAAATATTTTTTAGAGATAGCATTCAATGCTATCTCTTTTTTTATAGAAAAAAGGAGTAAGGCAAATCTAAAATGCCTTACTCCTTATGAATTTATATTACATTGCATCAATAATATGTTTGAATTTTTGATATGAATCATATTGTTTTTGTTGATCGTAAATATAACTTACACCCATAATTTCATCAATATCTCCATAGTAATCAATGAAATCTTTAAGTTTTTGTTTAACTGTGCTTTCAGACCCAATTAAAGAGGATTTAATTCTTTGTTTGGCCATTTCTAATTCTCTTGGTGTTAAAATTTGATCTAATTCATTTGTTGGTGGTTGAACAGGTTGCATTTTACCTCTCGTAATACTAACCATAACCTGAGCCATTGAAGTAGCTAGATACTCAGCTTCTTCATCAGTATCACCTATAATTACGTTTAATCCTATAATGACATAAGGTTCACTTAATACATCAGATGGTTCAAACAATTCTTTATAAATTTCAATAGCTTCTTTCATCTGTTGTGGTGCAAAATGACCTGCAAATACATAAGGTAATCCTCTTCTAGCTGCAACATGTGCAGAATCAGTAGATGATCCAAGTATATAAAGAGGGACATTTTTATTAACTGCTGGATAAGCACGTACATATGCTTGTTGATTTGCTGGACCAAAATATGTTTGTAATTGATCTACTTCTTCTGGAAATTGATATACGCCATTATGTTGGTCTCGACGTAGCGCGCTTGCTGTCATCATATCAGTACCCGGCGCTCTACCTAAACCTAAATCAACTCGATTTGGAAATAAAGTAGCCATCGTACCAAATTGTTCTGCGACTATGAGTGGTGCATGGTTAGGTAACATAATGCCACCAGAACCAACTTTTATAGATTGAGTATGCTCTAAAGTATGTTGGATTAATAATGCTGTGGCAGAACTTACTAAATTTGGTGCGTTATGATGTTCTGCTATCCAATAGCGTTCATAACCAAAATCTTCCAATTGTTGTGCCAATGAAATCATATCATTTAAAGCTTCTCTATCTTCTTGTCCTTCTCTGATAGGGACAAGGTTTAATGCGGAAACCTTTAAGTTATTCAAATTGATCATGCCTCCATAGTAAAAATAGTATATGAAGTATAACAATGTTTATTTGATTAAAATAATAAACTGCTCATATGTATTTTAGTCTCTTGATTTTGATTGAAAAATAGAATATTAATGATTCATAAATATCATGGGTAGTATACGTAATAATAATTTCAACTAATTATGGATAATGTTAAAATTAAAGTAACTATTAATCAAACAGATAGGTAGAAAAATAGTTTTCTAGGTGCTATTATAGGAACATTGATAATTTTGTGAGGAGTGTCAAAACATGGAAGTATATGCAGATTATGCTGCAACAACCCCAGTTAAACCTGAAGTAGTAGATTCTATGATGAACATATATCAAACTCATTATGGGAATCCATCTTCTATTCATTCAATTGGTAGAGATGCCCGTAAATATTTAGATGAGTCTCGCCGAACAGTAGCACAATGTTTAGGTGCAAAAGCTAACGAAGTGATTTTTACTAGTGGTGCAACGGAATCTAATAATACTGCAATAAAAGGGCTAGTAAAAGCTAATGAGCACATTGGTAATCATTTAATTACAACAAAAATTGAGCATCACTCCGTACTAAATGTATTTGAACAATTAGAACGAGAAGGATATGACGTAACATATTTAGACGTTGATGATACTGGTGCAATAGATTTAGATCAATTAGAAGAAGTGATTACAGATAAGACAATTCTAGTGTCTATCATGTTTGTTAACAACGAAGTAGGTACTGTTCAACAAATGTATGATATAGAAGATATTGTTACAGCTACAAATGCATTATTCCATGTAGATGCAGTTCAAGCAATCGGTCATTTAGATATTAATTTTGACGATTTTAAATTTGATACAATGAGTGTCACGGGTCATAAATTTGGTGGACCTAAAGGTGTTGGTGCGCTATTAGTTAGAGAGAATACTCCGATACAGTATAGTCAACTTGGAGGAGAACAAGAAACTAAACGTCGTGCTGGTACAGAAAACTTAGCGCAAATTGTCGGCTTTGCAAAAGCAATTGAACTTGCTGAACAACATAGAGATGAAAATAATATTCATTTAATGAATTTAAAAGAATTATTTTTAGTTAGCTTACAAGAACGTGCTATTCCATTTGAACTTAATGGTTCAATGGTAGATACAACGGGTCATATTATAAATTTATATTTTCCATTTATTGATGTTGAAACAATGTTAACTTTATTAGACTTAAGTCAGATTTATGTATCATCTGGCTCAGCTTGTACAGCAGGTTCAACTACTCCGTCACATGTATTAGCTGCAATGTACGAAGATGAAGAACGTGCTAAACATTCTGTAAGATTTAGCTTTAACGAAATGACTACCGAACAAGAAGTCAAATATATAGTTGCAGAAATTCATAAAATATACCATAAATTTAAGGAGGAATAGTAGTGACAAATAAAGATACTCGCGTAGTCGTTGGTATGTCTGGTGGCGTAGATAGTTCAGTAACAGCATATCTGTTAAAAGAACAAGGCTATGATGTTATAGGTATTTTCATGAAAAATTGGGACGATACCGATGAAAATGGTGTATGTACTGCAACAGAAGATTATAATGATGTCATTGAAGTTTGTAACCAAATTGGCATTCCATATTATGCAGTTAACTTTGAACAAGAGTATTGGGATAAAGTGTTCACCTACTTTTTAGATGAATATAAAAAAGGGCGTACACCAAATCCTGACGTTATGTGTAATAAAGAAATTAAATTCAAAGCCTTTCTAGAACATGCACTGAAATTAGGTGCAGATTATGTAGCAACAGGTCATTATGCAAGAATAAGAAGACATGGCGATGGACATGTTGAAATGTTAAGAGGCGTTGATAATAATAAAGATCAAACTTATTTCTTAAATCAACTTTCACAGCAACAGCTTTCAAAAGTGATGTTCCCAATAGGTGATATTGAGAAAAAACGCGTGCGTGAAATTGCTGAAGAACAAAACTTAGCTACAGCTAAAAAGAAAGATTCTACAGGAATTTGTTTTATAGGTGAAAGAAACTTCAAAACATTCTTATCACAATATTTACCAGCTCAATCAGGTGATATGGTGACATTAGATGGTAAAAAAATGGGTACACATAGTGGATTAATGTACTACACTATCGGTCAACGACATGGTTTAGGTATCGGTGGAGACGGTGATCCTTGGTTTGTAGTAGGTAAAAATTTAGAAGATAATGTCCTTTATGTAGAACAAGGATTCCATCATGAGGCATTATACAGTGACTATTTAATTGCTTCAGATGTTTCATTTGTTAATGAAAATGAAATTGATTTAGAGCAAGGATTTTACTGTACTGCTAAATTTAGATACCGTCAAAAAGATACAAAAGTATTTGTACAACGTGAAAATGACGAAGCCATTAGAGTAACTTTCAATGAACCAGTTAGAGCTATCACACCTGGTCAAGCAGTTGTATTTTATAATGAAGAAGTTTGTCTTGGTGGTGCAACAATTGATGATGTATATAAAACATCAGGTCAATTAAGTTATGTTGTGTAAAAATCAGCCATTAATTCATAGAAATGTTTCTTTGAATTAGTGGCTTTTTAATATGAATGATTATGGTAGTGTTCGACCATTTGAGAACATGACTATTCATTTATATAAAAATACATAAAGTGGTAAAATATGATTAAAATAAAAGTTTGAACTTGAAATGAAATCTTATAATACCTATATCATTATTTAAGAATTAAGGAGATGTAATTTTAAATATGATAGATCAAAAAACGATATATCAATTTATCAAAGAAGGCCAATTAGAAGAAGCATTAAAAGCTTTGTTTGATAATATAGAAGAAGATCCATCAATTACTGAAAATTATATTAATGCTGGTATTGTATTGGCAGATGTTGGTGAAATTGAGAAATCTGAGCGATTTTTTCAAAAAGCAATAACGATTGATTCAGAAAATGGAGCAATATATTATAATTTAGGTAACGTATATTACAATCAAGGTAGATATAATGAAGCGATTAAGTTATACCAACAAGCTATGAAATATGATGTGGAACCTGTAGATTGTAACTATATGATTGGAATGGCTTTTAATCAATTAAATGCTCATAAAGAGGCACTACCATTTTTAATGACAGCAGCCGAAAAAGATCAACAACACGATACAGAAGTACAGTTTCAGTATGGATTAGTATTGTGTCAGCTAGAAATGTTTGATGCTGCAATAACACAATTAAACTATGTGTTGTCATTGGATTCATCACATGTAGATGCGATTTACAATCTAGGACTGGCTACTTACATGAAGAATGAAGTTATAAATGAAGCGATAGCATATTTTAAGCAAGCAGTTGAGATTGATCCAGAACATTTACTAAGTCAACATGCTTTAAAAACATTTTCAACTATGCAAGAAGAGGAGGAGTAATATGACTGACCCTACACTATTTGATTATTCAATGATAAAAGGCACTGTAGAAGCGATTTTGTTTCAAAATAGTGATAATTACTATACAGTTTTGAAGGTGGATGCCATTGAGACAAACGAATCATTTGATACAATGCCAACAGTGGTAGGGTTTCTTCCTAATGTTGTTGAAGGTGATGTATATACATTTAAAGGACAAACGGTTGAGCATCCAAGATATGGTAAACAATTAAAAGCCGAAACATTCGAAAAAGAATTACCACAAACTAAAGATGCAATCATCAGTTACTTATCAAGTGATTTATTTAAAGGAATAGGTAAAAAAACAGCACAAAACATCGTAAATACTTTAGGTGAAAATGCGATTAATGACATTTTAAACGACGCTAGTGTTCTTGAAAAAGTACCTAGCTTGCCTAAGAAAAAGCAAAAGCAAATTGCTGAACAAATTGCTTCTAATCAAGAATCTGAAAAAGTCATGATTAGATTACATGATTTAGGTTTTGGTCCAAAATTAGCTAGTTCTATTTATCAATATTACGGTGCAGAAACGTTAAGTGTATTAGACAAAAATCCATATCAACTTGTCTATGATATTAAAGGCATTGGTTTTAGTAAAGCTGATCAATTAGCACAAAAAATAGGAATTAAATTTGATGACCCTGAACGTTTAAAAGCAGGTTTATTATTTACGTTAGAGGAAGAATGTATTAAACAAGGACATACTTATATACCTAATGATCAAATTATTGCAGCAACTTTTAATGTTTTAACACAAAATAATAATAATGATGATAACCAAATTAATCATGAACATTTACAAACAATGTTATTACAACTGAATGAAGAAAAAAGATTAATTGTAGATAAAGAAAAAATATCGATTCCAAGTCTTTACTATTCAGAATTAAAAAGTGTTCAAAACTTATATAGAATTAAAACTCATACTACAAAATTAAAAGAAATAGAACAATCTGATTTACAATTACATATAGGTGATATCGAAACAAATAATGAAGTGAGCTATGCTGCTTCACAAAAAGATGCATTACAAACGGCTATAAATTCTAAAATTATGTTACTAACTGGTGGACCGGGAACAGGGAAGACAACAGTTATAAAAGGAATAGTGGAATTATATGCAGAGGTGCACGGAATATCTTTAGACTACGATGACTATCAAGAAGATGATTATCCAGTTGTACTAGCAGCACCAACAGGTAGAGCTTCAAAAAGATTACAAGAATCTACTGGATTAGAAGCCATGACGATTCATAGATTGATTGGATGGAATCAAGATACCCAACCTGAAGATATTTTGGATAATGAAATTAATGCGCGTTTGATTATAATTGATGAAATGTCAATGGTTGATACTTGGCTATTCCATCAATTCTTAAGTGCAGTGCCATTAGATGCTCAAATTATTCTTGTAGGAGATGAAGACCAACTTCCTTCTGTTGGACCTGGACAAGTCTTTAAAGATTTAATAGACTCAAATACGATTCCAAGGGTTAATTTAACTGAGGTATATAGACAACAAGATGGATCTAGTATTATAGAATTGGCACATCGCATGAAGTTAGGACAACCAATTGATATTACACAACGATTCCATGACAGAAGTTTTATTAATTGTGGTACAGAACAAATACCTAATGTAGTTGAGAAAGTCGTAAACAGTGCGGTAAATAAAGGATATGACATGAGTGATATTCAAGTACTAGCACCAATGTATAAAGGTAATGCAGGTATTAAAAGGTTAAATCAAATATTACAATCTATTCTAAATCCAAAAGAAAAAGATACTAGAGAAATCGAATTTGGCGATGTTGTCTTTAGAAAAGGAGATAAAGTTCTACAATTAGTTAATCGTCCTAATGATAATATCTTTAACGGGGACATTGGCGTAATTGTTGGTATTTTCTGGGCAAAAGAAAATGCTTTAAACAAGGATGTACTAGTCGTAGACTTTGAAGGAAATGAAATTACTTTTACAAGACAGGATATGCTCGAATTAACCCATGCATACTGTACATCTATCCATAAATCTCAAGGTTCAGAATTTCCAATCGTGATTATGCCTATAGTTAAACAATATTTTAGAATGCTACAAAGACCTATTTTATATACTGGTTTAACAAGAGCGAAACAATCATTAGTATTATTAGGTGATCCCCAAGCGTTTGATATCGGTCTTAACACAAACGGTCAGAAAAGATTAACGCAATTATTTACTTTATTAAAACAATACTTTACTGAAGAAAAATCCTATGATTTATCTTTAACTGAAGAGAATAATGAGTCAAATGATTCACAAGGTATACATTATGAAGATGATGTTTCAGATGAAAATGATGAAAATGATTCAGACAAGGCTATGACTATAGAATTAACTGAAGAAACAATATATCAAATTGATCCTATGATTAATATGGGAGAAACTTCACCGTATGATTTCGCTAATCGTTGACATTTGAAAACAATAAAATTAAAATAAACTTAAGTTCGCATAAAGACGAGTAAACAATTTTGAATTTTAAGAGATGTGCTGGTTGGTGGAAAGCACAATTAAAATTGTTGAACGCTACTTTGTGTCAATTTAAATATGTGACTAAAGTGATAAGTAAAGGTTAGCATGGAATAATTGATTAAAATTCATATTCTAATAAATGCAGTATTAATCCTAACCGTAATAACTTATAACTAGGGTGGTACCGCGACAACGTTCGTCCCTTTTGTGGATGAACGTTTTTTGTTTACCTTATAACACTAGTGTCCAATATAAACTTAATAAAAATGTGTATGAACTAAATATAGGGAGTGTACGTGGATGAAAAATTTAAAAGCAAGCGAAATTAGACAAAAATATTTAGACTTCTTTGTTGAAAAAGGTCATATGGTTGAACCATCTGCACCATTAGTACCTATCGATGATGATAGTTTACTTTGGATTAACTCTGGAGTTGCAACTTTAAAAAAATATTTCGATGGTCGAGAAACACCTAAGAAACCAAGAATTGTTAACTCACAAAAGGCTATTCGTACGAATGATATTGAAAATGTAGGTTTCACAGCAAGACACCATACTTTCTTTGAAATGCTAGGTAATTTCTCAATTGGTGACTATTTTAAGAAAGAAGCTATAGAATTTGCATGGGAATTTTTAACAAGCGATAAATGGATGGGTATGGAGCCAGAAAAATTATACGTCACAATACATCCAGAAGATACAGAAGCTTATAAAATTTGGAACGAACAAATTGGCTTAGAAGAAAGTCGAATTATTCGTATAGAAGGTAACTTTTGGGATATTGGTGAAGGACCTTCTGGACCTAATACTGAAATTTTCTATGATCGCGGTAATGATTTTGGCCAAGATGATCCAGAAGAGGAAATGTATCCAGGTGGAGAAAACGAACGCTATTTAGAAGTGTGGAATTTAGTGTTTAGTGAATTTAATCATAATAAAGATCATACTTATACACCACTTCCAAATAAAAATATTGATACCGGCATGGGATTAGAACGTATGACTTCTATCTCACAAAATGTACGTACAAATTATGAAACAGATTTATTTATGCCAATAATTAATGAAGTCGAAGAAGTGTCAGGTAAAAAATACCTTCAAAAAGATGAGCAAGATGTAGCGTTTAAAGTTATAGCTGACCATATTAGAACTATTTCATTTGCAATTGCTGATGGTGCTTTACCAGCAAATGAAGGACGTGGCTATGTATTACGTAGATTATTGCGTAGAGCAGTAAGATTTAGCCAAACATTAGATATCAATGAGCCATTTATGTATAAATTAGTTGATATTGTTGCGGATATCATGGAACCTTATTATCCAAATGTCAAAGATAAAAGTGATTTTATTAAACGCGTTATCAAATCAGAAGAAGAAAGATTCCATGAAACACTTGAAGAAGGTCTTTCAATTTTAAATGGATTTATTAGTAAAGCCAAAGAAACTAATAATGAAATTAATGGTAAAGATGCTTTTAAATTATATGATACGTATGGCTTCCCAATTGAACTTACTGAAGAGTTAGCAATTCAAGAAGGTTTAACTGTTGATATGGCTACATTTGAAGCAGAAATGCAACAACAACGTGATAGAGCACGTCAAGCTCGCCAAAATTCACAATCTATGCAAGTTCAAAGTGAAGTATTAAAAAATATTACTACTGAAAGTCACTTTGTTGGTTATGATACTACAGATTATCAAACAGAATTGATTCACCTTATTGAAAATGGAGAAGAAGTTGAAAAAGCAGATGCTGGTGAAACAATTTACTTCATGTTAAAAGACACACCATTTTATGCAGTGAGTGGTGGACAAGTAGCTGATAATGGTACTGTTAGTAATGAGCATTTTGAAATTTTAGTGACTGAAGTTACTAAGGCACCTAATGGTCAAAATTTACACAAAGGTGAAATTCAATTTGGTCAAGTAACAAAAGGTGCACAAGTTGATGCTAGTGTGAACAAAGATGAACGTCGTTCTATCCAAAAAAACCATAGTGCCACACACTTATTGCACGCTGCTTTAAAAGAAGTTTTAGGTGACCATGTTAACCAAGCAGGTTCATTAGTAGCACCAGACCGTTTAAGATTCGACTTCTCTCATTTTGGACAAATGACTCAAGATGAAATTGATCAGGTTGAAAGACGTGTCAATGAAGAAATCTGGAGAGGTATTTCTGTTCATATTCAAGAAATGGGAATTAATGAAGCTAAAGAAATGGGTGCAATGGCACTGTTTGGTGAAAAATATGGTGATATTGTAAGAGTCGTTAATATGGCACCATTTTCAATAGAATTATGTGGTGGTATTCACGTAGACAATACTGCTGAAATTGGTTTATTCAAAATTGTTAGTGAATCTGGTACTGGTGCAGGTGTTAGACGTATCGAAGCATTAACAGGAAAATCAGCGTTCTTATATTTAGAACATATCCAAACTCAATTCAATATTATTAAAGATCAAGTTAAAGTGAAAACAGATGATCAAGTTGTAGACAAAATTACTCAATTACAAGAAGAAGAAAAGAACTTATTAAAACGTTTAGAACAACGTGATAAAGAAATTACAAATCTTAAAATGGGTAATATCGAAGATCAAGTAGAAACAATAAATGGTTTTAAAGTATTGGCAACAGAAGTTGAAGTACCTAATGCTAAAGCAATTCGCTCAACTATGGACGACTTTAAATCAAAATTACAAGACACTATTATCGTCTTAGCAAGTAATGTAGATGGTAAAGTTTCTATTATAGCTACAGTTCCTAAAACTCATACAGATCAAATTAAAGCAGGTGACATCATTAAAAATATGGCACCAATCGTTGGTGGTAAAGGTGGTGGCCGTCCAGATATGGCTCAAGGTGGCGGTACTCAACCTGAAAATATCACAGAATCATTACGCTTTATTAAAGATTACATTAAAAATATGTAATTTTAGTTACAGTTCGTGTAGAATAAAATGGAATCAATTTATGAATTGAAGGAGTGACGAAATGGAAAACTTTGATAAAACAATGAAATTTAAATATGAAGATATTCCAGAAGAAGATGTCAAATCAGTATTAGAGAATGTCCACCGAACACTAGAAGAACGCGGATACAATGCAGTAAATCAAATCGTAGGATATTTATTATCAGGTGATCCTGCTTACATTCCACGTCAAAATGAAGCTAGAAATCAAATTCGTCACATTGATAGAGATGTGATTATGGAAGAACTCGTATCTAATTATTTAGCTGAGTCTAAAGAATAGTATCAATGTTAAAGCATAAAATACTTGGTTTAGACGTAGGTAGTAAAACAGTAGGAATAGCGATTAGTGATTTAATGGGTTGGACTGCTCAAGGTTTAGACACACTCCATATCGATGAACAAAATAATGAATTAGGCATCGAACAATTAGTTGAAATCATCAAGAAAAATGATGTCGGTACAGTTGTAATCGGTTTGCCCAAAAACATGAACAATTCTATTGGATTTCGTGGAGAGGCTTCGTTACAATACAAAGAGAAACTTCAAGAAGCATTACCATCTATTGAGATTGTCATGTGGGATGAAAGACTTAGCACGATGGCAGCTGAAAAGTCATTACTAGAAGCAGATGTTTCAAGACAAAAAAGAAAAAAAGTAATAGATAAAATGGCAGCCGTATTTATATTACAAGGCTACCTAGACTCTATTTAATAAAAGGAGAAATAAAATGACTGAACATAATCACGATGCAGAATTAAAAATTAACAATGAAGAAGAATTATTGACATTATATGATGAAGATGGAAATGAAGTTCTTTATCGTAAAATGCTTGAATTCTATCATCCTGAATTCAAAAAAGAATATGTAGTACTTGCTGAAGAAGGCGCACAATCTGATGAAGACGACATGATTGAATTAGTACCAATGATAAATGAACCTGATGAATCAGGTGACGGTGGTAAATTAGTCCCAATCGAAACAGATGAAGAATGGGATATGATTGAAGAAGTAGTTAATACTGAAATTGATGAATAATCTTAGAATAAATATTTAAATTTTACTCCTTATGTAACGATATCTATTGAATATCTGACATAAGGAGTTTTTCTATATATGATTTGTTCAAAGTTTGTTTACATACATGCTTATCATTTAGATTTATACTTATATTCACAAAGAATTTATGGTAAAATATTTGGAGTTAAATATTTTATATATCGTTATGTAACATAACGTTTAAAATACTTGTACGTAGTTACAATCAGTCAAAGCCATTGGTTACTTTACTAATCAATATTGTGACTGATTTATTTTATTGCCTTTTTAAATTGTAGTTATTTTACACAAAGGAAGTCGTTGTATAATGGATAATAATGAAAGTTATATTCTCAATTTACATAAAACTAATGATAATGACATTGAACTTTTAAGAGAATATGCAAATACAAATCAAGTGCCGATCGTGGATCGTAATACACTAGAAATAATCAAACAAATTATACGTATTCATCAAACTAAACGGATTATAGAAATTGGTACGGCTATAGGATACAGTTCAATGCAATTTGCTTCAGTGTCTAAAGATATACATGTAACTACAATAGAAAGAGACCCAGAAATGATAGACCAAGCGAAACATAATATCACTTCTAATCAATTTACTAATCAAATTGAGTTAATTGAAGGTGATGCATTAGAACAATTTGATAAAGTTAAATCTCAAACGTTTGACATGTTATTTATTGATGCTGCGAAAGCACAATCGAAGAAATTTTTTGAACTATATACGCCTTTACTTAAAAAGGGTGGCATTGTTGTGACAGATAACGTTTTATATCATGGTTTTGTCTCAAATATCGATATAGTTCGTTCACGTAACGTACGTCAAATGGTTAAAAAAGTACAACAATTTAATGAATGGTTAATGCAAAATGAACAATATACAACTAACTTTTTAAATATGGACGATGGTTTAGCAATATCTATTAAAGGAGAATGACTATGACAGAATTACTAGTTACTCCTAAGTCAATAACACATATGGAAACACTAATAGAAATAGGTGCAGATGCATTTGTTATTGGTGAGCAAAAATTTGGTTTACGACTTCCAGGAGAATTTAATCGAGAAGACATGGAAAAAGCAGTAACATTAGCCCATGAGAATGATAAGAAAGTGTATGCTGCAGTTAATGGTTTGTTTCATAATTATCATTTAGCAGCAGTAGAAGATTATATTCAATTTTTACATCAAATTGGTGTGGATAGAATTATTTTTGGTGACCCAGCTGTTGTGATGTATGTTAAACAACAAAATAATCCTATTCCATTACATTGGGATGCAGAAACACTTGTTACTAACTATTTTCAGTGTAACTATTGGGGACAAAAAGGTGCTACAAGAGCAGTATTAGCGAGAGAATTAAGTCTGGAAGAAATTATAAATATAAAAGAATATGCTGACGTGGAAATAGAAGTTCAAGTTCATGGCATGACATGTATGTTTCAATCTAAAAGAATGTTATTAGGCAACTATTATACATTCCAAGATAGACAAATGAAAATTCAACGTAATGAAAATCAAAATGATTTATTATTATATGATGAAGAACGCGAAAATAAATATCCTGTTTTTGAAGATTATAATGGTACACATATTATGTCACCAAATGATATGTGCCTTATAGAAGAATTAGAACCGTTTTTTGAAGCAGGTATTGATTCATTTAAAATTGACGGCATATTACAGACAGAAGAATATATCAATGTTGTTACACAACAATACAGAGAAGCAATAGATTTATATAATGAAGATCCTGAAACTTATGAAGATGAAAAATTTATGCTTGTAGATCCTATCGAAGACATTCAACCAGAACATCGACCATTTGATGAAGGTTTCTTATTTAAGCATACGGTATATTAGGAGGCTGAATCATGAAGACATTAGAAGAAGTTAAACAAACTTCAAATACTAAAATGAAGAAGCCAGAATTACTTGCTCCAGCTGGTAACTTAGAAAAGTTAAAAATTGCTGTACATTATGGCGCAGATGCAGTTTTTTTAGGCGGACAAGAATATGGTTTAAGATCAAATGCTGATAACTTCACAATGGAAGAAATTGCTGAAGGTGTTGAGTTTGCAAACCGTTATGGTGCAAAAATTTATGTTACGACTAATATTATTGCGCATGACGATAATATGGAAGGGTTAGACGATTATCTTATTAATCTTGAAGCGACAGGTGCAACAGGTATTATTGTTGCTGACCCCCTTATTATTGAAACTTGCAAAAAGGTAGCACCAAAATTAGAAATTCATTTATCCACACAACAATCTTTATCTAATTATAAAGCAGTTGAATTTTGGAAAGAAGAAGGATTAGATCGTGTAGTTCTAGCTCGAGAAACAGGAGCTATGGAAATGAAAGAAATGAAAGAAAAAGTTGATATTGAAATAGAAGCCTTCATTCATGGTGCTATGTGTATTGCTTACTCTGGTAGATGTACATTAAGTAACCACATGACAGCACGTGATTCCAATAGAGGTGGCTGTTGTCAAAGTTGTCGTTGGGATTATGATTTACTACAAGTAGATGAAGATGGTGAACTTGATTTATTTTATGAAGATGGACAAATCGTCCCATTTGCAATGAGTCCGAAAGACTTAAAATTAATCGAATCAATCCCACAAATGATGGATTTAGGTATTGATTCGTTAAAAATAGAAGGCAGAATGAAATCAATTCATTATATAGCTACTGTTGTGTCAGTATATCGTAAAGTAATTGATGCATATGCTGAAGACCCAGACAATTTTAAAATTCAACCTGAATGGTTAATGGAATTAGATAAATGTGCTAATAGAGATACAGCACCAGCATTCTTTGAAGGTACTCCAGGATATGAGGAACAAATGTTTGGAGAACAACAATCGAAAAAGTCTCCTTATGATTTTTGTGGCTTAGTTTTAGATTATGATCAGGATACAAAAATTGCTACAATTCAACAAAGAAATCACTTTAAACCTGGACAAGAAATTGAATTTTTTGGTCCGGAAATTGAAAGTTTTAAACAAGTTGTTGATACCATTTATGATGAAGAAGGTAATGAGCTTGATGCTGCGCGCCATCCATTACAAATTGTACAAATTAAAGTTGATCGTCCAATCTATGCAAACAACTTGATGAGAAAGGAAATCGGTTAATGACACAAACGACGATTATAGGAATTGCTGGAGGCTCTGGCTCTGGTAAAACGACAGTCACAAATGAAATTATGAAAAATCTTGAAGGTCATAGTATTGCATTATTAGCGCAAGACTATTATTATAAAGACCAATCACATTTAACTTTTGAAGAACGTTTGGAGACAAACTATGATCATCCATTTGCATTTGATAACGATTTGTTAATTCAAAATCTAAGAGATTTACGAAATGGCAAAGCAGTTAAAGTACCAACATACGATTATGCTAATCATACAAGAAGCGATCAAACGATTGCATTTGAACCGAAAGATGTTATCATCGTAGAAGGTATCTTCGCTTTAGAGAATAAAACGTTACGTGATATGATGGATGTTAAAATATATGTCGACACTGATGCAGACTTAAGAATTTTACGTCGTCTTAAAAGAGACACTCATGAGCGAGGACGTTCTATGGATTCGGTTATCAATCAATACTTAAATGTGGTGCGACCTATGCACGTGCAATTTATTGAACCAACTAAGAAACATGCTGACATCATCATCCCAGAAGGTGGTAGTAACAAAGTAGCCATAGATATTATGACTACTAAGATTCAATCTTTAGTTAGTAAACAATAGTATTTAAAAGTAAAGGAAGATGACATAATGGAAAATCAAAAACAATATCCAATGACTCAAGAAGGGTACGAAAAATTAGAGCAAGAATTAGAAGAATTAAAAACAGTTAAAAGACCTGAAGTAGTTGAAAAAATTAAAGTTGCACGTTCTTTCGGCGATTTATCTGAGAACTCAGAGTATGATGCAGCTAAAGATGAACAAGGTTTTATTGAACAAGATATCCAACGTATTGAACATATGATTAGAAACGCTTTAATCATTGAAGATACAGGCGATAATAATACAGTACAAATTGGTAAAACTGTTACGTTTATCGAACTACCAGGAGACGAAGAAGAAAGTTACCAAATCGTAGGTTCAGCTGAAGCGGATGCATTTAAAGGTAAAATCTCAAACGAATCACCAATGGCGTCAGCATTAATTGGTAAAGAATTAGACGATGAAGTTCGTGTACCACTACCAAACGGTGGAGAAATCAACGTTAAAATTGTAGATATAAAATAATTAACTATTCTAAAAATAGTCGCAACAGCCTGGGACAAAAATCAGTGTCTCAGGCTACAATTATATATAGGCAGTAGTTGACTGATAAAGTAATTCTTTTTTCTTTAGAAATTAGAATTACTTATGCATGAGTGTTAACTCATGTAATCCTTAGTGGAACACATTAGCTAAAGCTAGTGTGTAAGTATCACTAAACTATTAAAATAGTAGTGACACTTTATTTTTCAAATCTAGTCAACCTTGCCGGGGTGGGACAACGATAAAGAAATACTTTTTCTTTAGAAATTAGTATTTCTTACGCATGAGTTCAACTCATGTGTTCCATTAATGTACACCTTAGCTAAAGCTAATGTGTAAGTACTACTAACCTAATAAAATTAGGAGTAGTGCTTTATATTTCTGTCCCACTCCCTTGCGATTTTTTGGAATGTTTAATATTTAAGTGAGACATTTGAAAAATCTTTTAATTTAATGCAATCATTTTAATAAGGAAAACTTATTTGGTGATAACGATTACAGTGACAAATTAAAATTATTATGATTAAATATAATAAAGAATTTTTTGAATAGTTAGTAATTATTATTAGTAAATGTAAATCTTAGAATGAATTGAGAAATTGGTTATTACTAATAATTAGAATAATTTATTAAACAATCACGCAAATAAAATGATACAATAATATAGCACAACAAACTAGTCCTATAAAAGGGGAGGAATTGGTAAGTTGGAAACTAGATTGATAAATGAACAATCTTTAATGATTTATTTTGATAATGAAATTACTAAAGATACATATAATAAAGTAAATAAATTAGTTCAATATATTAAGGAACAAAATCATAAAGAAATCATAGATATAGTACCTTCATATAGAGCTATTTTGATTTCGTTTGATAACACAAGTATTGATGGCACTAAATTAATTGAAAATTTAGAACTTAATCAATTTAATGACTCAGAATCAAATCAATTACAACAACGAAAAGTAGTAACAATACCCGTAGTTTATGGTGAAGAATTTGGACCTGATTTGGAAGAAGTTGCCTCTAGTAATCAATTAACAACTGACGAAGTAATCCAGATACATACACAACAACCCTACTTAATATATATGTTAGGTTTTATGCCAGGATTTCCATACTTAGGTGGTCTAGACGAACGTATACATACACCTCGTCGTTCAGAGCCAAGAGTAAAAATTGAAGCAGGATCAGTTGGTATTGCGAATAACCAAACTGGTTTATATCCTTTAGATTCACCAGGTGGTTGGCAAATTATTGGACGTACGCCGCTAAAAGTATTTGATTTAGATAGAGAGCCAATGACAATCTATGAAGCTGGTGACTATATTCAATTTAAAGCGATTACACAAGATGAATTTGAACAAATTCAAGCAGATATTAATGCTGGAAATTTTGAATTAGATAAGTGGGTGACTTACGACAATGAGTATTAAAATTATAAAGCCAGGCTTGTTCACAACCGTTCAAGATGAAGGAAGAAAAGGCTATATGAATTTAGGTTTTTCGGAAGCTGGCGCACTTGATAAATTTAGCTATTTGATTGCTAAGCATCTAATCGGTAATGAAGGCCCTTCACTTGAATATACAATTGTAGGCCCATCTATACAATTTTTAAGTGATAATTCATTTACCATTACTGGTGGACAGTTTAATGCAAAATTAAACGGGAACCCTATACAGACACAAGTCATCTATGAAGTTCATCAAGGTGATATTTTGGAAATCGGTAATGCTATTAAAGGCGCTCGAGGTTACATTACATTTGGTCAACCATTGGATATACCAAAAGTTGCAAATAGTTATGCAACGCATACTAGAAGTAAAATGGGTGGCTTTAAAGGTCGTGCATTAAAGAAAGATGATGTCATAGATACAGTATCATTACCTAAATATAAGAAATATGTAGGTCAAGCTGCAGAAATAAATTTAAACTATGAAGACAATGTGATTCATATTGTCAAAGGGCCACAAATTGAAGCTTTTTCAGAAGAGGCTAAAGCAAAATTAGTTGAAAATGAATTTATTATCTCAGATATGTCAGATAGAATGGGATTTCGCTTAAAAGGTGAAAGTATCCCACCCGAAGAATCTGCAGATATTATTTCTGAACCAGTAGCCTTAGGCAGTATCCAAGTTCCAAATGATGGAAACCCTATTGTATTATTAAATGATAAACAAACTGTTGGGGGCTATACAAAAATTGCAACAGTAACACAACTAGGATTAAATAAATTAGTTCAATTACAACCAGGAGAAGCTGTGCAATTTAAATGGATATCAATTGAAGATGCTATAAATGAATCTGCAACATTTAACGAGCAATTTGAAGACGAATTATCAAATATACAAAAACAACCGCTATACGAACTATCTATGTTAAGACAAACATCAAAAAAATTAGCGAATCTACTTAAAGGAGATATTTAATCAATGAATACTAAAAAAATAGAAGAAATCATTAAACTAGTCAAAGCTAATGATGTGAAAAAATTTAAATATAAAGATTTTGAAAGTGAAATTGAATTAGATTTTACAGAAGGACAAGTATTAGCACAGCCTACCAATGTACCTCAAGCTCAAAATGGTGCGACATCAAATGGTGTAAATCAACAAGATTCTCAAAAAACTGATGTTCAATCTGAAGAAAATGCGATCAAATCACCAATGGTCGGAACATTCTTTTTACAAGATAGTAAAGAATTAACAGAACCTCAAATTAAAGTCGGCGATAAAGTAGAAAAAGGCGATGTTATTGGTTACATTGAAGCTATGAAAGTAATGAATGAAGTTACTAGTGATATTGCTGGTGAAGTAGCTGAAATTGTTGTCGATCATGGAACTAATGTTGAATATGACCAAGTTTTAGTAACGTTGAAGTAAGGGGGTACAAGTAAATGTATCGATGTTTAATTGCAAACAGAGGGGAAATTGCTGTTAGAATTATTCGTGCCTGTAGAGAGATGGGCATTGAAACTGTAGCAGTATATGCTAAAGGAGATGAAGATAGCTTACATGTAGGATTAGCTGATCAAGCAGTTTGTATTGGTGAAGCAAATCCACTAGATAGTTATTTAAATATTCCTAGAATCATAGGTGCTGCAGAGGTAACTGGTGCGAATGCTATTCATCCGGGATATGGATTTTTATCTGAGTCAACAACATTCGCTAAAGCTGTAGAAGATAATAATATCAATTTTATCGGACCTAATAAAACAACTATGGAAATGATGGGAGATAAAATTACAGCTAGACAAACTGTTGATGGTGCTGGAGTTCCTGTTATACCTGGTTCAACAGATGAAGTTAAAACTGTAGAAGAAATAAAAACACTGGCAGAAGACATTGGTTATCCTGTTGTTTTAAAAGCTGCAAGTGGTGGCGGTGGTAAAGGAATACGTATTGTTAAAGAACCTGACCATCTTGAAAAAGCGTTAAAAGAAGCTAAAAGTGAAGGACAAAAATACTTTAATGATGACCGAGTATATGTAGAAGCCTTTATTCCTGTTGCTAAACATGTTGAGGTTCAAATTATTGGAGATGGAAAAGATAATTTTGTTCATTTAGGAGAACGTGATTGTTCAGTACAAAGAAAAAATCAAAAATTAATTGAAGAATCTCCATGTGCTGCACTAACTGAGGAAAGACGCCAACGTATTTGTGATGATGCAGTTAAAGTTGCTCAAGCTTCAAATTACAGAAGTGCAGGTACGATTGAGTTTTTAGTTACTGAAGATGCACATTATTTCATTGAAATGAATGCAAGAATTCAAGTAGAACATACTGTTACAGAAATGCGTGCTGACAGAGATTTATTACTTGCACAACTTTATCTACTACAACATGATGAGCTTCCTTTTAAACAAGAAGACATTAAGTTTAATGGTCATGTAATTGAGGCAAGAATCAATGCTGAAAATCCTGAAAAGCATTTCCAACCAACACCAGGTAAAGTAAATGCATTACACTTACCACAAGGTTTTAACGTTAGAGTAGATTCGCTTCTATATCCAGGATATAAAGTATCTCCTTATTATGATTCTTTAGTAGCAAAAGTAATTGTAAAAGGTGCAGATAGAGCTAGCGCAATTCAAAAGTTAAAAGTAACTTTAGATGAAATGGTTATCGATGGTTTTACAACAACAGCAGATTTCCTTTATGCAGTATTAAACTATCCTGCATATTCAGATGGAGACGCAAAAGATGTTGATATTAAATTCCTTGAAAAACATCAAATAAGTAAAGGAGTGGAATTATAATGCAAATTGATTTAAATTGCGATTTAGGCGAAGCATTTGGTAATTATTCTTTTGGTGGAGATAAAGATATTCTTCCTCTAATTACATCAGCAAACATTGCTTGTGGTTTTCATGCTGGTGATGCGAATGTAATGAATGAAACAATTCAATTAGCTAAAAAAAATAACATTGGTATAGGTGCACATCCTGGTTTACCTGATTTACAAGGTTTTGGTAGACGTAAATTAGATATGACACCTGATGAAATATATAACATTGTAGTATACCAATTAGGCGCATTAAATGGCTTTTGTCAAATACACGACGTTAAAATGAATCATGTTAAGCCTCATGGAGCATTGTACCAAATGGGTGCTAAAGATGAAGCTATAGCAAATGCTATTGCTAAAGCAGTTTATGATTTTGACTCAAGTCTTGTATTTGTTGGTTTAGCTAATACATTACTTATTTCAGAAGCAGAAAAAGTTGGATTAAAGACAGCTTCAGAAGTATTTGCTGATCGTCGATACGAAGATGATGGTCAACTTGTAAGTCGTAAAGAAGCGGATGCAGTGATTACTGATTCTGAAGAAGCATTGGAACAAGTTGTAAAAATGGTAACTGAGAATAAAGTCATTTCAAAAAATAATAAGGAAATCACTCTTCAAGCAGACACAATATGTGTTCATGGAGATGGCGCACATGCGCTTGAATTCGTAACAAAAATAAGAGAAAAATTAACGAAAGAAGGCATTGATATCCAAACTTTATAGGGGGTTTTTAGATGGGAGAAAAACTATCATCAAATCATAATGGGAAAGCTCAATTTACTAGAAATCATAAAAGGTTGTTATTAGGGTCTGTATTTTTGATGGCTACATCAGCTATCGGTCCAGCATTTTTAACACAAACAGCAGTATTTACTGCACAATTTTATGCTAGTTTTGCATTTGCTATTCTCATTTCTATAATTATTGATATTGGAGCTCAAATAAATATTTGGCGTGTACTTGTTGTAACTGGTTTAAGAGGCCAAGAAGTATCTAATAAAATACTGCCTGGTCTTGGAACAGTTGTCTCGATTTTAATTGCATTTGGGGGCTTAGCATTTAATATAGGTAATATAGCCGGAGCAGGTCTTGGACTAAATGCGATGTTTGGTTTAGATGTAAAATGGGGTGCTGCGATAACGGCTATTTTTGCTATCTTAATATTTGTTAGTAAAAGTGGTCAAAAAATTATGGATGTTGTGTCTATGATTTTAGGAGTTGTTATGATTCTTGTTGTAGCCTATGTCATGGTAGTGTCCAATCCACCTTATGGTGATGCACTAGTACATACATTTGCTCCTGAACATCCAATTAAGTTGATTTTACCAATTATCACACTTGTAGGTGGTACTGTTGGTGGTTACATAACTTTTGCTGGTGCCCATAGAATTTTAGATTCTGGCATAAAAGGTAAAGACTTTTTGCCGTTTGTGAATCATTCAGCTATTGCAGGTATTTTAACTACTGGTGTGATGCGTACCTTACTATTCTTGGCAGTTTTAGGTGTTGTTGTAACTGGTGTTACATTAAGTTCTGAGAATCCACCAGCTTCAGTGTTCGAACATGCGATTGGACCAATTGGTAAGAACATTTTTGGACTCGTTATTTTTGCAGCAGCAATGTCCTCTGTTATTGGATCAGCTTATACAAGCGCAACGTTCTTAAAGACAATGCATAAATCTTTGTTCAATAAAAATAATTTAATCGTTATTTCATTTATCGTTATTTCAACTTTAATCTTCTTGTTTATTGGTAAACCAGTTAGCTTATTAATCATAGCAGGCGTTATAAACGGTTGGATTTTACCGATTACATTAAGTGTAATTTTAATAGCGAGTAGAAAGAAATCGATTGTTGGTGATTATAAACACCCTACTTGGATGTTAGTGTTCGGAATTATTGCAGTATTAGTAACTATCTTAACTGGCATCTTCTCATTGCAAGATTTAGCTAGTTTGTGGAAAGGCTAAGATTGTAATATTAAATTAAGATAATAAATATGCGTTAATATTATTCATTTAGTTAATAAATGTGTAGTATTAACGCTTTTTTTTATAACTTAAAACATACGATTATATATTAGTTAAATACTAACCTATTGTCGTTGAAAGCTATAAAATGTGATAGAATAACAAATGCTAGTATAATAAGATAAGGTGGGACAATAATGATAGGTATTATTGGTGCAATGGAAGAAGAAGTTGCCATTTTAAAAGATAAATTAGTGAATTTAAGCGAAATTAATGTAGCGCATGTTAAATTCTATAAAGGTGAACTTAATCAAAAAGAAGTAGTCATTACTCAAAGTGGTATTGGTAAAGTTAATGCAGCTATTTCTACAACATTACTAATCGAAAAATTCAATCCAAAATACATCCTAAATACAGGTTCAGCCGGAGCACTAGATGAAAACTTATCTATAGGAGACGTATTAATCAGTGATAATGTAGCTTACCATGATGCAGATGCTACAGCATTTGGCTATGCATTGGGTCAAATCCCACAAATGCCAGAAAAATATGAAGCAAATCAAAATTTAATAAATGAAACAAGTGAAGTTGTAAAACAACAAAATTTAAATGCTAAAGTTGGGCTTATTGTAAGTGGTGATAGTTTCATAGGAAGTGCAGAACAAAGAAAAACGATAAAAACTCAATTTAGCGACGCAATGGCTGTTGAAATGGAAGCAACTGCTATCGCTCAAACATGTTATCAATTTAAAGTTCCATTCATCATTACGAGAGCTGTCTCTGATTTAGCTAATGGCGAAGCAGATATGACATTCGAGGAATTTTTAGGAAAAGCAGCTGTTTCATCTAGTGAAATGGTAGAATTATTAGTCGGAAAATTATAATTAAAGAGTAAAGGTGACAATTCAATGGGTATTATTAAACATTATTTTATGCCTAATGCATATGTAAAGTCAGTATTCGAAATCAATGTTGATAAATTGGCTGAAACTGGTGTAAAAGGTATTATCACAGATTTAGATAACACACTAGTAGGTTGGGATGTTGTCGCGCCAACTGAACAAATTAAACAATGGTTTAAAGAAGCAAGAGAAAAAGGCATACAAATCACAATTGTGTCAAACAACAATGAACAACGTGTAGGTGAATTTTCAAAAGATTTGAATGTAGATTTTATTTGTAAAGCTCGAAAACCGATGGGTAAAGCATTTAAAAAAGCGATTAAACAAATGAACATCAAACCTAGTGAAACAGTGGTAGTCGGTGACCAAATGTTAACAGATGTTTTTGGTGGTAATCGTAATGGTTTATATACGATTATGGTTGTACCTGTTAAACGTACTGACGGGTTTATTACCAAGTTTAATCGCTTAATTGAAAGAAGATTATTAAATCACTTCAGGAAAAAAGGTTATATTAAATGGGAGGAAAATTGATTGAGTGATGAATTGAAATGTATAGGTTGCGGTGCACCATTGCAATCAGAAGATAAAAACGCACCAGGTTATGTACCGGAGCATAATATGTTTAGAGAAGATGTCATTTGTAGAAGATGTTTTCGATTAAAAAATTATAATGAAGTACAAGATGTAGGACTTGATAGCGAAGATTTTTTAAATTTACTTTCTGGATTATCAGATAAAAGCGGTATCGTTGTTAATGTCGTAGATGTATTTGATTTTGAAGGTTCATTTATCAATGCAGTTAAACGCATTGTTGGTAATAAAAAAGTTATTTTAGTAGCTAACAAGATGGACTTACTTCCAAAACAAATTAACAAACGTCGTGTAAAAGAATGGTTGAAACGTTCTGCTAAGAAATACGGTCTTGAGTCTGAAGACGTTGTACTCATTTCAGCTGAAAAAGGACAGGGTATTGAAGAGCTATTATATTCAATCAATAAACATCGTCAACAGGAAGATGTCTATATTGTAGGTACAACTAACGTAGGTAAATCAACATTAATTAATAAATTGATAGAGCTTAGTGTAGGTGAAAAAGATGTTGTCACAACGTCTAGATTCCCAGGAACTACATTAGATATGATAGATATTCCATTAGATGAAAAATCATTTATGTTTGATACACCTGGTATTATTCAATCACATCAAATGACTCACTTTGTCACAGAAAAAGAATTAAAATTAATTATACCTAAAAAGGAAATCAAACAAAGAGTATATCAACTAAATGAAGGACAAACGTTATTCTTTGGTGGTTTAGCTCGAATTGATTATGTTTCAGGTGGAAAAAGACCATTGATATGTTTCTTTTCAAATGAATTAAATATTCATAGAACTAAAACAGAAAAAGCCAATGATTTATGGAAAAATCATATTGGAGATTTGTTAACACCACCTCATGATCCAAATCGATTTAATATGAGTGAAATGAAAGCTGTTCGATTAGAAACAGGCAAAGATAAACGAGACGTAATGATTTCTGGACTAGGATTTATTACAATTGATGCTGGTGCAAAAGTTATAGTTAGAGTACCTAAAAATGTAGATGTCATTTTAAGAAATTCGATATTATAAGGAGGGATAAACGTGAAATTTGCAGTAATTGGTCATCCAATTTCACACTCTTTATCACCACTTATGCATACTGATAATTTTGCATCTTTGGGTTTGGATTATACTTATGAAGCAATTGATATACCTGAAGATCAATTTCATAACATTAAAGAAATAATTAAAGAAAGAAAATTAGATGGATTTAATGTTACGATCCCACATAAAGAACGTATTATTCCATATTTAGATGAAATAGATTCACAATCTACAACTGTTGGTGCTGTTAATACTGTAATGATACGTGACGGTAAATGGATTGGATACAATACAGATGGGATAGGTTATGTTACTGGGTTACGTCAAGTTTATAATGATTTAGAAAATGCATATATATTAATTTTAGGCGCTGGTGGAGCTAGTAAGGGTATAGCAAATGAATTAACTAAATTTGTTCAACCGAAATTAACGATTGCTAACCGTTCGAAGAAACGATTTGAGTCATGGCATTTAAATGTTAATCAGATAACTCTAGAACAGGCTGAATCTCACTTAGATGAGTTCGATATTATTATTAATACAACACCTGCTGGTATGGATAATAATCAAGAATTACCCATCAGTCTCAAGAATTTAAACACAGACACCTTAGTAAGTGATATCGTATATATTCCGTATAAAACACCAATTTTACTAGAAGCGGAAAATAAAGGTAATCCGATTTATAATGGATTAGACATGTTTGTATATCAAGGCGCTGAAAGTTTCAAAATATGGACTGGATACCAAGCCGATATTAAAATGATGAAACAATCAGTAATAGATAAATTAAAAGGAGTTTAATTATGTTAACTGGAAAACAAAAAAGATATTTACGTAGTTTAGCACATAATACTGATCCAACCTTCCAAATTGGTAAGGGTGGTATAAATGAAAATATGATTAACCAAATTGACGATACTTTAGAGAATCGCGAATTAATTAAGATACACGTATTACAAAATAATTTTGATGATAAATCAGAACTTGCTACTGCATTAAGTGATGCTACGAATAGTGAAGTTGTTCAAATCATAGGGTCTATGATTGTTTTATACAGAGAATCAAAGGATAATAAAGAAATTACGTTACCATAATGAAAAAGAAAATTATTTTATATGGTGGACAATTTAACCCGATTCATATCGCTCATATGATGGTAGCTAGTGAAGTGTATCATGTCATCAAGCCAGATGAATTTTATTTTTTACCAAGTTATATGTCTCCTTTAAAAGAACATTCTGATTTCCTAGAAGCACCACAACGCATTAAAATGATAGAGTTAGCAATTGCTACTTTAGGTTTTGGTAAAATTAGTGAAGAAGAAATAGAAAGAAAAGGGCAAAGCTATACTTATGATACGTTATCATCATTAATAAAGTCACATCCTAATAGTGAATTCTACTTCATTATAGGCACTGATCAATACGATCAATTAGATAAATGGTACAATATTGATGAATTAAAGAAATTGATTACATTTATAGTGGTTAATAGAGAGAAAGATGTACAGTCTGTTGAAGAAGGTATGATATCTATCACTATTCCTAGAATGGATATTAGTTCTTCAATGATACGTGAACGTGTTAAAGCGAAACAGTCTATTCAAATATTAGTTCCTCAAAGCGTTGAACATTATATTCGAGAGGAAGGATTATATGAAAATTGAAAATGCTATAGAGTTAGTCAAAGAGAAATTGCCAGAAAAGCGATTTAAACATTCACTTAGAGTAGCAGAGACAGCTGTAAAATTAGCAGAAATCTATGATGGCGATAAAGATAAAGCTGAACTAGCTGGTGTACTTCATGATTATTGTAAATATGATGATTTAAGTACTATGTATCAAACAGTGAGACAGTATGATTTAGAATCTGATTTATTGAGTTACGGTGGAGAAATTTTGCATGGACCGGTTTGTTCAGCAATAATGGAAAATGACTTTGATGTCAAAGATGAAGAAGTTTTGTTAGCTATTAAATATCATACAACTGGTCGTCAACAAATGACAAAAACAGAAAAACTAGTATTTATAGCTGACTATATAGAGCCTGGTCGTAAGACTCCAGGAGTTGAAGAAATCAGAGATATGGCATACAATCAAGGTAGCTTAGATAAAACAATTTATGAAATTTCTAAGCGTACAGTACTATTTTTAATTCAAAAAGATATTACAGTTTACGGTGCTACGATTGCTTGTCTAAATTATTATAACTATAGTGATGAAAGAATAAAGGATGATTAAATGAATTCAGACAAATTGTTAAACATTGCTGTTGATGCAGCAGAGAACAAAAAAGCAGAAGATATTATTTCTCTTAATATGCAAGGTATCAGTGATATGACAGATTATTTTGTTCTATGTCATGGTAATAATAATCGTCAAGTTCAGTCAATTGCTAGAGCTGTAAAAGAAGCAGTTCATGAACATGATATCGATGTTAAACGAATGGAAGGTTATCAAGATGCAAGATGGGTTCTAATTGACCTTGCCAATGTAGTTGTTCATATCTTCCATAAAGATGAACGATCTTATTATAATATTGAGAAATTATATCAAGATGCTCCAATCGAATCATACGGACAGGTTGTTTACTAAGTATGTCTCAATATGAAGAAATGAGTTTGGTTTATGATCAACTCACACAAGATCAACCTTATGAATCATGGTTTGATATAGTTCAATTTTATGCTAATCATCATGCCGATATCCTTGATATTGGATGTGGTACAGGTACATTAACATGTATGTTAAATGATTTAGGAAATGTTAGTGGCATGGATATTAGTCCGGATATGCTTTCCATTGCCTCTCAAAAATCTAATCAAATCAATTGGTTAGAAGGAGACATGACGAATTTTCAATTAGATCATCAATTTGATATTGTTACTATTTTTTGTGATTCATTAAACTATTTACCTACATTAGACAATGTTGAAGATACTTTTAAATGTGTTTATAACCATTTGAAAGATAACGGTTTGTTAATATTTGATGTACATACCGTTGCTAAAATGACTACATTATTTAGTGACCAAAGTTATATAGATGAAGCAGAACATTTATTTTTAGGATGGGATGCTCTAAAAGGCGCGGAACCATTAAGCGTTATTCATCAAATGTCATTTTTTATTGAAAGAGAAAATGGTTTATATCAAAGATTTGACGAAGAACATTATCAACGTACATTTGAAAAAGATGTATATACTCAATTATTGGAAAAATGTGGATTAACTTTAGTCAAAACGTTTACAGATTTCAATATGAATCAAGATGATGAACAGGCAGATCGATTATTTTTTGTAGCTCAAAAACATTAAATATAAAGTAAAATCACGCTGACATACGTTAATTAGTATGAAGGGGTGATTTTTTGCTTTCTAAATTAAAACAATTAATAAAGATTTTGACACCGTATCAACTATATATTGGAATTGGAATAGCAATTATTTTTATAGCAGTTTTATCTTATTCTATGAATCATAATGAAGACAAAAGTCAACAAACATATGTTGAATCAAATACAGATAGTTATAGTAATAAAACAGATAAAAAAGAAACTTTATCTAAACGTCATCAAGGCGAAACTAAAGATTCTGATGCAAAAAAGGAAAATAAAGTTATATACGTTGATATAAAGGGGGCAGTAAAGCATCCCAATGTATATAAAATGAACATTTCTGATAGAATCATTGACTTGTTAAAGAAAGCCCAATTAAGTAATAATGCTGATACTAAACAAATTAATTTATCAGAAAAATTAATAGACCAAAAGTTAATTTACATACCTGAAAAGGGAGAAAAGACTTCTCAAAATATACAAGAACAAATTACAAGTAATACGGTTGATAGTACACAATCAACTATTAATTTGAATGTAGCGACAGAAGAGCAATTATTGAAAGTTCCTGGTATAGGTCCTTCTAAAGCCAAAGAAATTATAGATTATAAAAATAAAAATGGTGCTTTTAATAGTATAGAAGATTTAAAAAACATAAAAGGATTTGGACCAAAAACATTTGAAAAATTAAAGGCTTATTTTACTGTGTAATAAGAGTTGCATTTGCATTATGATTTTAAAATGAGTAAGCTATAATTATTATTTTAATTAAGTACGATGGAGGCATAGATCATCATGGAAAGAATAAAATGGGAAGAATATTTTATGGCACAAAGCCACTTATTAGCATTAAGATCAACTTGTCAAAGATTATCGGTTGGCGCGACGATAGTTAAAGACAACCGTATTATTGCAGGCGGTTATAATGGATCCGTAGCTGGTGAAGTACATTGTATTGATGAGGGTTGTTTGATTGAAGATGGCCATTGTATAAGAACTATTCATGCTGAGATGAATGCGTTATTACAATGTGCAAAGCAAGGTGTATCGACTGAAGGTGCAACAATTTATGTCACACATTTCCCATGTCTTAATTGTACAAAATCAATCATTCAAGCAGGAATAAAGACAATTTATTACGCAGAAGATTACCATAATCACGAATATGCAATGAAGTTACTGGATCAATCTGGAATAGAATACAAAAAAATTCCATTTTCACCAGATTATGTTGCAAAGTATTTAACTCAAGGTTAAGTTTATTGTTTTATATTGCAATATCATTTCTAGTAGGGATACTTTGGTTATTTAACAAAGTGCTCTCTACTTTTATACTTTGTCTGCTAATGTTTCTATTAATAAGGAAAAAAGTAATTAAGCAATATCTATTCTTGGTATGTATCTCAGTATTACTTAGTGTTTTAATGTTAAATTTAGCACTTGCTAAACATAAACAAGAAATGCTAAATATTAAGAATAGTAAACATATTAATGAAGCAGTAACTTTTATTAAATTAAACAAAGAAAGTAATATCTATAAAGGACTCCTTGAATGGCATGACCACAATGTAAAGTTTTATTACAGACATCAAGGTGATTATAATCGATTGAATATTGATAATTATAGATGTGCTATAAATGGAGATTTACAGTTATTAAATTCGAATCAGTCTATAATATTTATTAAACAGATAGATTTAAATAGTTGTACACAAAACAAGAAAATTAATCCTATAGCCAAACATCAAAGTTATATTCAGAATCAAATGAGTAAAACAAAAAATGTTTATCACGATAGGTTACTAGCTTTGATTACTGGTGACACATCAACATTAAATCAATCATTTATTGACGATGTTAAAGAAATAGGAATTTATCATTTACTTGCAGTAAGTGGTTCACATGTTGCTGCAATTATTTATTTAGTACATTCCGCTTTTGTGAGATTGAACACACCATATTTATTAATTAAGCTTTTACTTCTACTTATATTACCTCTATATGCTTTTTATACTGATTTTGCTCCTAGCGCAGTTAGATCTATATTAGTCGGCATTATTATACTCATTCTTCCTAGACAGTTTAAAAGCAAACCATTAAATATAATCTCTTTTATTTTTATATTAATGTATTTTATCAATCCACTAATAGTTTTTGATATTGGTTTTCAGTTTAGCTTTTTTATTTCATTCTTCCTTATAATTTCTACACCATTATTAAAGGAACTTACTGGACTAAAATTATTAATGTCAGTGACAATTATAGCTCAATTAGGAGCGTCAGTAATTACTGTCTACTATTTTAATCAAATTCAATGGATAGGATTAGTTTCAAATTTAATTTTCGTTCCTTTATATAGCCTTATTATCTTTCCGCTAGCGATTATATTTTTCTTTCTTAGCCACTTCACAACCCACTTATTAATTTTAAATACAGTAATAAATTATAGTTACCGTATACATGATCTATTTCTTTCTTTATTTCTTTCATTAAAGTACATTAGAATTTTTGTTCCTGAGTTAAACACTTTCGCAATAGTGTTTTTAATAATTTCTGTGTTCATTTCATTATTTTTATTCGTTAAAAGAAATATTTTAACGTCTGTTTCGATAATTTTTCTTAGCATTATAATAATTATATATACATCGAGGCCTTCAGAAACAGAGTTAACAATGTTAGATGTTGGTCAGGGAGACAGCATTTTATTTCATACTGAGTACAATCTAAATATTATGATTAACACTGGTGGAAAACTAACTGACAGTCACACTAAATCTAATAATAATATAACCAAATATAAGATTTTACCAAGTTTAAAAGCCAAGGGGATATCTACAATTGATTATTTAATTATTACACATCCTCATTTAGACCACATGGGTGAATTATCATATTTAAGTAATCATATAAACATCAAAAATATTATTATAGAGCCATCAAGTTATCCTAAAAATGTCCTAAAAAATATTAAAAGTATTTGTCAGTTAAATGGTATCAATTTCATGGATATTAACTTACTCAACTCTTTATCTATTAAAGATGGGAAACTTGAATTTTTAGATACTTATATTCAAGAAAGCGACGATAAAAATGAACACTCAATTGTTACATTATTAAAATATAAAAATAAAACTATTTTACTTACTGGTGATATGACTATTAATAATGAGGAACTACTGTTAAATCGATATCAATTACCTAAAATAGATATTTTGAAAGTTGCGCATCATGGCAGTAAAACAAGTAATTCTGCAAATTTAATACAACACATAACTCCAAAAATAAGTCTTATATCAAGCGGTAAAGGTAATAAATATCATTTGCCAAATCAAGAAGTAATTACACGTTTACGTCAATCTGGAAGTAAAGTTTTAGATACCCAAATAAACGGGGAGATAACTGTTAAACTAGATACAGATTTATCAATATCAACTAAGCAACAAAAATAAATTGGTAGAGGTTAGAGTTTATTACGTGATATAATTTCTTAATGTGAACTATATGGAAAGGGTGTAATGCATGTCTGACAATATCATTATGGTATATGGAGAGGTACCAGACTTAGTTGAGAAAAAGAGTTCAGAAATGATAAATAAATATTTACAAGCAGAAAAAGATGACTTCAACTATGTGAAATATAATTTATATGAAACTGAAATTACACCAATCATTGAAGAAGCATTAACAATGCCATTTTTTTCAGATAAAAAAGCAATTTTAGTTCAGAATGCATATGTCTTTACGGGTGAAAAGGTTACCAAAGAATTGAATCAAAATACCGATCAATTACTTGAATTTATTGAAAAATATGATGGTGCAAACCTTATAGTTTTTGAAGTATTTCAAAATAAATTAGATGAACGAAAAAAATTAACCAAAACACTCAAGAAAAATGGACAATTAAAAAAAGTTGAACAAATGTCTGAAGAAGAAATAAAAAAATGGATTCAATCAAAATTAAATGACAATTTTAAGGATATAAAACAAGACGCACTTAATAATATGATTGAGTTAACTGGTATTAATTTTAATATTATCTCACAAGAATTAGATAAATTAATGCTATTTTTAGGTGATAGACCAACTATAAATAAAGATGATGTGAATCTAATCATTAATCGTAGTTTAGAACAAAATGTGTTTCTACTAACGGAATATATTCAAAAACGTCAAAAAAATAAAGCGATACAATTGGTCAAAGATTTAATTAATATGAAGGAAGAACCAATTAAATTATTAGCATTGATAACTAGTAATTATAGGTTATATTACCAATGTAAGATTTTAAGTCAAAAAGGATATAGTGGGCAACAAATAGCTAAAACAGTCAATGTCCATCCATATAGAGTGAAATTAGCATTGGGGCAGGTAAGACATTATCAGTTAGAAGATCTTTTAAATATTATAAATTCTTGTGCAGAAACTGATTATAAATTGAAATCGTCTTACATGGATAAACAATTGATTTTAGAATTGTTTATTTTATCATTATAAGATTGATTTGTTGTTACATAAAAAAATAAAAGCTAGTTCGACCTAATAGGTGAACTAGCTTTTATTTATAATTATTTGTTAGCGCTCATCAATTGTGATTTTACGCGGTCAGCTTTGTTTGAGTGGATTAAGTTGCTTTGAGCAGCTTTATCTAATTGCTTAATAGCAAAGCTTACTAATTCATTTTTGTTATCGGCATTTGTCTCAATAGCTGATTTCGCACGTTTAACTGCTGTACGCATAGTATTTTTCTTAGAAATATTACGTTCTTCAGCAGTTTGAGTTGTTTTAACACGTTTAACTGCAGATTTAATGTTTGGCATTACTGTCACCTCCTAAAAGTGAACTAACTTATCAAATTAAATTATATTTGATTACAACAAGAAATATTTTATCAAATGTACTATCTTTGTGCAATCATTTATTTAATGGCTATGCTAATAAATGAATATCACATTATAGTATTGGAATTAAGTTCATTACACTTTATAATAAAGTATGCAATGTTAAACTTAAACCAATATAAGTATTAGTTTATCAAAGTAAATGGTTTATTTAAACGATTAATTAGATGTTTGCATTTACAATTTAAAAACGTTATCATATCAAAGATGTACAAATACGGGTTATAAATATGAAAGTGAGAAGGATATAATGGATAAGCAAGAACGATACAATAGACGAGATAAGATTAGAAATTTCTCTATTATAGCTCATATAGACCACGGTAAATCTACCTTAGCTGATAGAATTCTTGAAAATACGAAATCAGTAGAAACTAGAGATATGCAAGATCAATTGTTAGATTCAATGGATTTAGAAAGAGAACGTGGTATCACAATTAAATTAAATGCTGTTAGATTAAAATACGAAGCTAAAGATGGAGAAACATATACATTCCATTTAATCGATACACCTGGACATGTCGATTTTACATATGAAGTTTCAAGATCATTGGCTGCATGTGAAGGTGCTATTTTAGTAGTCGACGCTGCACAAGGTATAGAAGCACAAACACTAGCTAATGTATACCTAGCTTTAGATAATAACTTAGAACTATTACCAGTAGTTAATAAAATTGATCTTCCAGCAGCTGAACCTGAAAGAGTTAAGCAAGAACTTGAAGATGTTATTGGTCTTGACCAAGATGATGTAGTTCTTGCAAGTGCAAAATCTAATATTGGTATTGAAGAAATTCTTGAAAAAATTGT
Source organism: Staphylococcus sp. 8AQ (assembly GCF_902506595.1). Classification (NCBI taxonomy): domain Bacteria; kingdom Bacillati; phylum Bacillota; class Bacilli; order Caryophanales; family Staphylococcaceae; genus Staphylococcus; species Staphylococcus sp. 8AQ. Next base: position 1,096,627 of record NZ_LR733871.1, on the reverse strand, counting down.
AGAAGTTGTCCCACCACCTGAAGGAGACCCAGAAGCTCCATTAAAAGCATTAATTTTTGATTCAGAATATGATCCGTACCGCGGTGTTATTTCATCAATTAGAATTATTGATGGCGTAGTAAAAGCTGGAGATAAGATTAAAATGATGGCAACAGGTAAAGAATTTGAAGTGACTGAAGTAGGTATTAATACTCCCAAACAACTACCTGTGGACGAATTAACTGTCGGTGATGTTGGTTATATCATTGCAAGTATTAAAAATGTTGATGATTCACGTGTCGGTGATACTATTACTTTAGCGAATAGACCTGCTGAGAAACCATTACAAGGTTATAAAAAAATGAATCCAATGGTTTATTGTGGTTTATTCCCAATTGATAATAAAAATTATAATGATTTACGTGAAGCGCTTGAAAAACTACAATTAAACGATGCTTCATTAGAATTCGAACCAGAATCATCACAAGCCTTAGGTTTTGGTTATAGAACTGGATTCTTAGGTATGTTACACATGGAAATCATTCAAGAAAGAATCGAACGTGAATTTGGAATTGAATTGATTGCAACTGCTCCATCAGTAATTTATCAATGTATACTAAAAGATGGATCTGAAGTCACAGTTGATAACCCAGCACAAATGCCTGAACGTGATCGTATAGAAAAAATTTATGAACCATATGTTAGAGCAACAATGATGGTACCTAATGATTATGTGGGTGCAGTCATGGAACTATGTCAACGTAAGCGTGGCCAATTTGTTAATATGGATTACTTAGATGACATTCGAGTTAACATCGTTTATGAAATTCCTTTATCAGAAGTTGTATTTGATTTCTTTGATCAACTTAAATCTAATACTAAAGGTTATGCATCATTTGATTACGAATTTATTGAAAATAAAGAAAGTGATTTAGTTAAAATGGACATCCTACTTAATGGTGAAAAAGTAGATGCGCTTAGCTTTATAGTCCACAAAGAATTTGCATATGAACGTGGTAAATCACTAGTTGAAAAATTAAAAACATTAATCCCTAGACAACAATTCGAAGTACCTGTACAAGCTGCAATTGGTCAAAAAATAGTAGCACGTACAAACATTAAATCTATGGGTAAAAACGTATTATCTAAATGTTATGGTGGGGACATTAGTCGTAAACGTAAACTTTTAGAAAAACAAAAAGCTGGTAAAGCTAAAATGAAAGCTGTTGGTAATGTAGAGATTCCTCAAGATGCATTCTTAGCAGTACTTAAAATGGATGAAGAATAATAATGACGTTATTAAGTGTGATTTTGTATTTAAAAACACTTTTTAATTAAGATTTAAATATTTACATTTGATACGAGGTGGGACCAGAATTGATTTTTAACTTAATTCTATCCCGCCTCTAATTTTTTAATAAAAATAAAGTCATATCTTGTGGAGGAATTAAATTGACCATACAAAGTGCTTATATTCATATACCGTTTTGTGTCAGAATATGTACTTATTGTGATTTCAATAAATATTTTATTGATAAGCAACCAGTTGATGACTATTTGGATTCATTACTATTAGAAATGGAAAGACGTACTAAACATTCAAATACCAATTTAAAAACGATGTATGTTGGTGGAGGTACGCCAACTGCATTGAATATAGATCAACTTACAAAATTATTATCAGGAATCAATAATCTATTTAATATTGAAGGCGAATTCAGCTTTGAGGCAAATCCAGATGAACTTACATTTGAGAAAGTGAAATTACTAAAATCTTATGGTGTAAATCGCATATCAATGGGTGTACAAACGTTCAAACCAGAACTACTAAATATTTTAGGAAGAACACATAAAACCGAAGATATTTATAATGCAGTTAAAAATGCTAGAGATGCTGGTATAGAATCTATTAGTTTAGATTTAATGTATCATTTACCACAACAAACTCTTCAAGATTTTGAAAATAGTTTAGATTTAGCAATGCAAATGGATATTGATCATATATCTAGTTATGGACTCATACTAGAACCCAAAACCCAATTTTATAATATGTATAGGAAAGGTCATCTCAAACTACCTAACGAAGATTTAGGTGCAGAAATGTATCAATTATTAATGCATAAAATTGAAAATTCAAGATTCCATCAATATGAGATTTCAAATTTTGCTATTGAAGGACACGAATCTGAACACAATAAAGTTTATTGGTTAAATGAGGAATATTATGGTTTCGGTGCGGGCGCAAGTGGATATACAAATGGAGTACGTTATACAAATGTTAACCCTGTTAATCATTATATTAAAGCTATTAAAAATGAAGAAGTACCTCTTCTTACTCAAACTGAACCAACTATAAATGAGCAAATGGAAGAAGAGATGTTTTTAGGACTAAGATTAAATCAAGGCGTTAGTATGACTAAATTCAATGAGAAGTTTAATACATCAATTGAAAATGTATTTGGTCAAACTATTAATGATTTAAAAAATAGAAAGTTGATTGAGGAAAAATCAGATTATATTTATCTTACGGAGAGAGGTAAAGTCATTGGTAACGAGGTTTTTGAAGCATTTTTATTAAATATCTAAAATAAATTTAAATTTCTAATGCTTTAACGTTGACTTACTTTGACCAATTTGATAAATTATAATTAGCACTTAAGAGAAAAGAGTGCTAATGAGGTGAAAACATGATAACAGATAGACAATTAAGCATTCTTAATGCAATTGTTGAAGATTATGTTGATTATGGACAACCCATTGGTTCTAAAACTTTAATTGATCGTCACGACTTAAATGTAAGTCCAGCGACAATTCGGAATGAAATGAAACAACTGGAAGATATGGATTTCATTGAAAAGGTTCATACATCTTCAGGAAGGTCACCATCCGAATTAGGTTTTAGATACTATGTAAATCAATTATTAGAACAAACATCTCATCAAAACTCAAACAAAATTCAACGTTTAAATCAGTTAATGATTGAGAATCATTATGATACTTCTTCTGCATTAACGTATTTTGCAAATGAACTATCTATGATGTCTCAATATGCAACGTTGGTTGTTCGTCCCAACCATAATCAAGACATTATTAATAATATTCATTTGATTCGAGCAAATAATCATTTAATAATAATGATTTTAGTATTTTCATCAGGCTATGTTGAAAATGTGCATCTTACATCTGAATTACCTTTAACTAATGATGAATTGAATAAGATATCCAATTTCCTATCAAATCAATATAATAAGTTAATTAAAGGTCAAATTGATGAAATAGAAAGATTCGCACAAACTCAAAATGAAGCACAATTCATTAAAGAATTAGTTAAAATGATGAATTTACACATTTCCAATCAAAGTAATAGCATTTACATGGGTGGAAAGGTTAAACTGATTGATGCATTGAATGAATCTAATGTATCTTCTATTCAACCAATTTTGCAGTATATCGAATCAAATAGAATTATTGAATTATTAGATGATATATCCAATTCTCAAATCAATGTAAAAATTGGTAAAGAAATAGATGAAAATTTAAGTGATATATCAATAGTATCAACACAGTATCACTTTGATGAGAAACTCAAAGGTCAAATTGCGGTTATTGGACCAACTGCGATGCATTATCAAAATGTAATTCAATTACTTAACCGAATTTGGTAACGTAATTAGAATTGTATTGGAGGGCACAAAATGACAGAAAAAGATGAATCAGTGAAACAAAATACTGAAACAGAAACAGACAACCAAACAACAGATACACAATCTGAAGAAACAGCGACTTCAGTTGATAACACTGAATCTAATAATACGCAAGATGTAGAAACGCAAGAAGAATCAAACAATGAAACAGTTTCTTCTGAAGAAACTGATAATGAAAGCATTGATCCAAAAGATCAAGAAATTAATGACTTACAAAAGTTAGCAAATGACAACGAAGAGAAATATTTAAGATTATATGCTGAATTTGAAAACTATAAACGTAGAATTCAGAACGAAAATAAAATCAATAAAATGTATCAATCTCAAGGTGTACTAACAGATATTTTACCAACTATCGACAATATTGAACGTGCACTACAAATTGAAGGTGAAGATGAATCATTTAAATCACTTCAAAAAGGCGTTCAAATGGTTCATGAAAGTCTGTTAAGAGCCTTAAAAGACAATGGTCTTGAAGAAATTGAATCTGAAGGGCAAGAATTTGACCCTAATGTACACCAGGCAGTAGTTCAAGATGACAATCCTGAATATGGTTCAGGTATTATCACTCAAGAACTACAAAAAGGGTACAAATTAAAAGATAGAGTATTAAGACCATCAATGGTTAAAGTAAACCAATAATATTGGCGAAAAAACATTGAAAACATAAATATAACAATTGGAGGAATTTTATTATGAGTAAAGTAATCGGTATTGACTTAGGAACAACAAACTCTTGTGTAGCAGTATTAGAAGGTGACGAACCAAAAGTTATTCAAAACCCTGAAGGTGCTCGTACAACACCATCTGTTGTGGCTTTTAAAAATGGTGAAACACAAGTCGGCGAAGTAGCTAAACGACAAGCTATTACTAATCCAAATACTGTACAATCTATCAAACGTCATATGGGTACAGATTACAAAGTAGATATAGAAGGTAAATCATACACACCACAAGAAATTTCAGCAATGGTATTACAAAACTTAAAAAACACTGCTGAAAGCTATTTAGGTGATAAAGTAGATAAAGCTGTTATCACAGTACCTGCATACTTCAATGACGCTGAACGTCAAGCAACTAAAGATGCTGGTAAAATTGCTGGTTTAGAAGTAGAACGTATTATCAATGAACCAACAGCTGCTGCATTAGCTTATGGTTTAGATAAAACTGAACAAGATCAAAAAGTATTAGTATTCGACTTAGGTGGCGGTACTTTCGACGTTTCAATCTTAGAATTAGGTGACGGCGTATTTGAAGTACTTTCAACTGCAGGTGACAACAAATTAGGTGGGGATGACTTTGACCAAGTAATCATTGACCACTTAGTATCAGAATTCAAAAAAGAAAACGGTGTAGATTTATCACAAGATAAAATGGCTTTACAACGTCTTAAAGACGCTGCTGAAAAAGCTAAAAAAGACTTATCTGGTGTATCTCAAACTCAAATCTCATTACCATTCATCTCTGCTGGTGAAAGTGGTCCATTACACTTAGAAATCAACTTAACTCGTTCTAAATTTGAAGAGTTAGCAGATTCATTAATCAAACGTACAATGGAACCAACTCGTCAAGCAATGAAAGATGCTGGATTATCAAACTCAGATATTGATGAAGTCATCTTAGTTGGTGGTTCAACACGTATTCCAGCAGTTCAAGATGCTGTTAAAAAAGAAATCGGTAAAGATCCACATAAAGGTGTAAACCCAGACGAAGTAGTAGCAATGGGTGCAGCAATTCAAGGTGGCGTAATCACTGGTGATGTTAAAGACGTTGTACTATTAGACGTAACACCATTATCATTAGGTATTGAAATCATGGGTGGACGTATGAATACGTTAATCGAACGTAATACTACTATCCCAACTTCAAAATCACAAGTATACTCTACAGCAGCTGATAATCAACCAGCAGTAGATATTCATGTATTACAAGGTGAACGTCCTATGGCTTCAGATAACAAAACATTAGGTCGTTTCCAATTAACAGACATTCCACCAGCTCCACGTGGTGTACCTCAAATTGAAGTAACATTCGATATTGATAAAAATGGTATTGTAAATGTTACTGCAAAAGACCTTGGTACTAATAAAGAACAAAATATTACTATCCAATCAAGCTCTTCATTATCAGACGATGAAATCGATCGTATGGTAAAAGACGCTGAAGAAAATGCTGAAGCTGATAAAAAACGTCGTGAAGAAGTAGACTTAAGAAACGAAGCAGATAGCCTAGTATTCCAAGTTGAAAAAACTATTAACGACTTAGGTGAAAATATCGGTGAAGAAGATAAGAAAAATGCTGAAGACAAAAAAGAAGCATTAAAATCTGCTCTTGAAGGCGAAGATGTTGAAGACATTAAAGCTAAAAAAGAAGAACTTGAAAAAGTTGTTCAAGACTTATCAGCAAAAGTTTACCAACAAGCTCAACAAGCACAACAACAAGCTCAAGGTGAATCTGGTGAACAAAATCAAGATAGCACTGTAGAAGATGCTGAATTTAAAGAAGTTAAAGACGACGAAGATAAAAAATAATATTTAAGTCGAACTAATCAACTTCAATTAAAGCTATTTTAAAAAAGTCAAAGTCAATTGTACATTGGCTTTGGCTTTTTATTTGGATAGTTGTTATGAATTAGTTAAACTTATCTTGTTAGTAAAAAAGGAGAGGTTACTGTGGCCAAAAGAGATTATTATGAAGTCTTAGGGGTAAGTAAAAGTGCTTCTAAAGACGAAATTAAAAAAGCTTACAGAAAATTATCAAAAAAATATCACCCTGATATAAATAAAGAAGAAGGCGCAGATGAAAAATTCAAAGAAATATCTGAAGCCTACGAAGTTTTAAGTGATGATAACAAACGAGCAAATTACGATCAATTTGGACATGATGGTCCACAAGGTGGTTTCGGCAGCCAAGGATTTGGCGGCGGTGACTTTGGTGGATTCAGTGGCGGCGGTTTCGAAGATATATTTAGTTCATTCTTCGGAGGTGCCTCTAGACAAAGAGATCCAAATGCACCACGCAAAGGTGACGACTTGCAATATACTATGACGATCACATTTGATGAAGCAGTTTTCGGTGGTAAGAAAGAGATTTCAATTCGTAAAGATGTAACTTGTCATACATGTGATGGTGAGGGTGCTAAACCTGGTACTAAGAAAAAAACATGTAGCTATTGTAACGGAGCAGGTTCTGTTTCAGTTGAACAAAATACGATCTTAGGAAGAGTTAGAACTGAACAAGTTTGCCCTAAATGTGAAGGTAGTGGACAAGAATTTGAAGAGCCATGTCCAACTTGTCACGGTAAAGGTACTGAAAATAAAACAGTTAAATTAGAAGTTACTATTCCAGAAGGTGTCGATAATGAACAACAAATTCGTTTAGCTGGCGAAGGTTCACCAGGTGTAAACGGAGGACCAAGTGGAGACTTATATGTTGTATTCAGAGTTAAACCTTCTGAAGTGTTTAAACGTGATGGAGACGACATTTACTATGATTTAAATATTAGTTTCCCTCAAGCAGCACTAGGTGACGAAGTGAAAATACCAACTTTAAATAGTAACGTTGTATTAACTATTCCTTCTGGAACTCAAACAGGTAAACAATTCCGCCTTAAAGATAAAGGTATTAAAAATGTTCATGGTTATGGACACGGTGATTTATTTGTAAACATTAAAGTGCTTACACCAACTAAAATGACTGAACGACAAAAAGAAATTATGAAAGAATTTGCTGATATTAATGGTGAAGAACTAAATGAACAGCATTCAAATTTTAAAGATAAAGCTAGAAGATTCTTCAAAGGAGAATAACAAAAATGAATTGGACGGAACTTTCGATCGTAGTTAATCATGAGGTTGAATTCTTGGTTACTGATATACTTGAGAACTACGGGTCTAACGGAGTAGTAGTAGAAGACTCAAATGATTTAATCAATCCCCCAGAAGATAAGTTCGGTGAAATTTATGAACTTAAACCTGAGGACTATCCAGAAAAGGGAGTACGTTTAAAAGCTTATTTCAATGAAGTGAATTTTAATGAGAATTTACGTACTAGTATTGAAGAAGAAATTCTAGCATTAAAAGATATAGATAAATCTATTTTTAATATAAGTGAAACTACAATTGCAGAAGAAGATTGGGAAAATGAATGGAAAAATTATTTTCATCCTTTCCGAGCATCTAATAAATTTACTATCGTTCCTAGTTGGGAAACTTACAATAAAGAATCAGATGAAGAGTTACTTATAGAATTAGATCCAGGTATGGCTTTCGGAACGGGAGACCATCCAACGACGAGTATGTGTTTAAAAGCTATTGAAACATATGTGACTCCACAACACAGTGTCATCGATGTTGGTACAGGTTCTGGAATATTAAGTATAGCTAGTCATTTGATAGGTGTTAAAAGGATAAAGGCATTAGATATTGATCAAATGGCTGTTAATGTAGCCAAAGAAAACTTTGAAAAAAACCATTGTCTAAATGAGATTGAAGCTGTTCCTGGTAATTTATTAAAAGATGAAAATGAAAAATTTGATATTGTCATTGCAAATATTTTAGCTCATATTATTGATGAAATGATTGAAGACGCTTATAATACAGTCAATGAAGAAGGTTACTTTATAACTTCAGGTATAATTGAAGAAAAATATGAAGAAATTGAAGAACATATGAAGCGTGTAGGTTTTAAAATTATTTCAGTTCAACATGACAACGGTTGGGTATGTATCGTTGGTCAGAAAGTGAGTGACTAATTTGCAAAGATATTTTATTAATCAAAACGCTGATGAAAGTCAGCGTTTTTTTATTACAGATAAAGAAGATATGCATCATATTAAAAATGTAATGCGCCATTCTGAAGGACATAAAATAGTAATCACATTTAATGATAAAAATGTTTATACGTGTAAAATAACTAATATATCTGATCAAAATATAGAGTTAGAATTAATCGAAAAGCAAGAAATTAATACTGAGTTACCGCAACATATTACTATTTGCAGTGGTTTGATTAAGGCTGATAAATATGAATGGATGATTCAAAAAGCAACTGAACTAGGTGCCAGTGAATTTTTGGCAGTAGAAATGGACCGATCTATTGTTAAATTAAACAATGCAAAAATCTCTAAAAAACTAGAACGATGGCAAAAAATAATCAAGGAAGCTGCAGAACAAAGCTATAGATTAACAATTCCTCAAATTAATTATCTATCGAATTCAAAGGCAATTTGTGATATCATAATTCAGTATGATTATGTTCTTGTTGCTTATGAAGAACAAGCCAAACATAACGAAAATAGTCATTTCAAACACATGTTAAAACAATTTAAGCCACAAGATCGTGTATTACTTATATTTGGTCCAGAAGGCGGACTTTCTGATGAAGAAGTGTCAATGTTAAAATCAAATTCACAGTTAGTTGGTTTAGGACCAAGAATTTTACGGGCAGAAACAGCGCCACTATATGCATTGAGCGCGTTAAGTTATGAAAAAGAATTAATGGGGTGAACAATATGTCAACAGTTGCGTTTCACACTTTAGGTTGTAAAGTTAACCACTATGAAACTGAAGCAATTTGGCAATTATTTAAAGAAGCAGATTACGAAAGAGTAGATTTTGAAACAAATGCAGATGTATTTGTTATTAATACTTGTACTGTAACGAATACCGGAGATAAAAAAAGTAGACAAATTATAAGAAGAGCAATCAGAAAAAATCCTGATGCTGTAGTATGTGTAACTGGTTGTTATGCACAAACATCTTCTGCTGAAATTATGGAAATTCCAGGTGTAGATGTAGTCGTAGGTACACAAGACCGTCATAAATTACTTGATTACATTGATGAATTCCAAAAAGAACGTCAACCAATTAATGGTGTTGGTAATATTATGAAAAATCGTAAATATGAAGAGTTAGATGTGCCATACTTTACAGATAGAACAAGAGCATCATTAAAAATTCAAGAGGGATGTAATAATTTCTGTACATTCTGTATTATTCCATGGGCTCGTGGATTAATGAGATCTAGAGATCCTGAAAAAGTAGTGGAACAAGCGACTACTTTAGTTAACTCTGGTTATAAAGAAATCGTATTAACTGGTATTCACACAGGCGGATATGGACAAGATTTAAAAAATTATAATTTAGCTCAATTATTAAGAGATTTAGATCAAGTTGATGGTTTAGAGCGTATTCGTATTTCATCAATTGAAGCAAGTCAATTAACTGATGAAGTAATCAGTGTTCTTGAAAGCTCAAATAAGATTGTAAGACATTTACATGTACCTTTACAATCTGGATCAGATACAGTGTTAAAACGTATGAGACGTAAATATACAATGGAACACTTCTCAGAAAGAATTACTAAATTACATCAAGCTTTACCAGATGTAGCTATTACTAGTGACGTTATAGTTGGTTTCCCTGGCGAAACAGAAGAAGAATTCCAAGAAACATACGACTTTATTGTGAAGCATAAATTCTCAGAATTACATGTTTTCCCATATTCATCTCGTATTGGTACTCCAGCTGCAAGAATGGACGACCAAATCGATGAAGAAATCAAAAATGAACGTGTGCATAAATTAATTGAATTAAGTAATCAATTAGCTAAAGAATATGCATCTAAATTTGAAGATGAAGTACTTGAAGTCATTCCTGAGGAAAGTGGAGAAACACCAAACACTTTAGTTGGATATGCTGATAATTACATGAAAGTTGAATTTGAAGGCAATGAAGATTTAATAGGTCAAATTGTGAAAGTTAAAATTCAAAAAGCCAATTATCCTATAAATAAAGGTAAAGCTATTCGTATTGTTGATCATGCTACAAACAAATCTGAACAAGAAGTACTTGTTTAATTATTTTAAAAATATAAATATTAGTAATTGACCGGATATTACAGATATATTATACTAATAAAAGCATAGTTTTACTATGCGATTGAATATAAAGTTCCGTTGATATTTGGAGGGAGGGAAATACAGATGTCTAAAACAGTAGTACGTAAAAATGAATCACTTGAAGATGCTTTACGTCGATTTAAGCGTTCAGTTTCAAAAAGTGGTACTATCCAAGAAGTACGTAAACGTGAATTTTACGAAAAACCTAGTGTTAAACGTAAAAAGAAATCAGAAGCTGCACGTAAACGTAAATTCAAATAATTAATAACACTGTTGACTCCCTCAACAAGAATGTTAATTATAAATATGAAACACCTTAGTTGTAATAACTGAGGTGTTTTTTGTTATCTATAGAAAACTAACTTTTATAAATTGAGTTTAAATTTAATTTAATAAATATTTTTATATATTACTAAATCACTATAATATGTCTGCGTTTTCATGTATAATTATGGTGAGAGTGAGGTGAAATAGTGACATATTCAAATGTAATACATACTTTACTGTTAACTCAATTTTCAACTGAAAATAGTTGGGTTAAAGATATAACTAACGTTATTGTCCATCCGTTGGTATCACTTGTTCTAACATGTATTATTTTTCTAGGGTTTTTATATCAATTATATTCTAAAAAAATAAATATGATTGGTATCTTAGCATCATTATCGTTATTAATTTTGTTTCTAGGTTTTCTTATTAAAGGTGATGTCAACATATTATCTGTAATACTTTTTGCTATTGGCGTTTTATTCGTTATTATCGAATTATTTATTGTTGGTGCAGTCATAGGTATTATTGGCATAATACTCATATCAATTAGTATTGTGATGTTAGGCAATAACCTGCTACTTATGTTAGGTAATGTGATTGTAGCTCTAATATTATCAATAATTGAATGGGTGGTATTAGTGAAAATATTTAAGAAAAATATTCCATTTTTAGATAAAGTTATTTTGAAAGATTCAACTAATGCTGAATCAGGGTTCACTTCTCACGATGATCGCTCTCATTTAGTCGGTAAAACGGCTCAAACCGTCACGGACCTTAGACCTGCTGGTATCATTAAGTTAGATGATGAACGTATTGATGCAGTTTCTGATGGCACATTCATATTAAGAAACAGACAAGTAAAGATACTTGAAGTTGAAGGCACACGTGTCGTAGTAAGAGAAATAGAATAGTTATAAAGGAGAGTTAAAATGATTAGTATTGGATTTATAATAATTGCAGTCATTATTGTTGTAGCTTTATTAATACTATTTTCATTTGTACCGGTAGGCCTATGGATTTCAGCTTTAGCAGCTGGTGTTCATGTTGGTATCGGTACTTTAGTAGGTATGCGTTTAAGAAGAGTATCACCAAGAAAAGTAATTGGTCCTTTAATTAAAGCACATAAAGCTGGTTTAAATTTAAAAACAAATCAACTTGAATCTCATTATTTAGCAGGCGGTAATGTAGATAGAGTCGTTGATGCAAACATTGCTGCTCAACGTGCAGACATAGATTTACCATTTGAACGTGGTGCAGCGATTGACTTAGCAGGTAGAGATGTTTTAGAAGCAGTTCAAATGTCTGTAAATCCTAAAGTAATTGAAACACCTTTTATCGCTGGTGTAGCTATGAATGGTATTGAAGTTAAAGCTAAAGCACGTATCACTGTACGCGCGAATATTGCCCGTTTAGTCGGTGGTGCTGGTGAAGAAACAATTATAGCACGTGTAGGTGAAGGTATTGTTTCTACTATTGGTTCAAGTCAACACCACACTGAGGTTCTTGAAAATCCGGATAATATTTCAAAAACAGTGCTAAGTAAAGGTTTAGATTCAGGAACTGCATTTGAAATTTTATCAATTGATATTGCCGATGTAGATATTAGTAAAAACATCGGTGCCGATCTACAAACTGAGCAAGCACTTGCAGATAAAAATATTGCACAAGCGAAAGCTGAAGAACGTCGTGCAATGGCAGTAGCATCAGAACAAGAAATGAAAGCAAGAGTTCAAGAAATGCGTGCTAAAGTTGTAGAAGCAGAATCAGAAGTTCCATTAGCAATGGCTGAGGCTTTACGTTCTGGAAACATTGGTGTAAAAGATTATTATAATCTAAAAAATATTGAAGCTGACACAGGCATGAGAAATGCCATTAATAAACGTACTGATCAAAATGATGACGAATCACCAGAACAATAATTGTGGGGTGATTAAATGAATATTGGGATAATTATTTTTGTCATATCGATCATAGCAACAATAATTAGTACCATACGTGATAAGAGTCATGAAGAAAGACAAAATCAAAAACCACCGTCCACACCTAAAGAAAACCAACAACCAAAAAAAGGTGGTTTTTTCGAAGAATTTGAAAAGACATTTAAAGAACTTAGTGATGAAATTAATGGAGAAACATCAAGTGAAAAGAAAAGAACATTTGACGATAATCTTCCTCCATTGAATCAAGAAATAGAGAACAGTAAACCTACATCTGAAGAATTACATCGTAGACCTACTGACTATGATGATTCCATTCCTAAACCAGACCCAACACCTTATCATAATGAAAAAGAAGTGCGTGAACCTGTAAAACAATCAACATCTAGAGATGAAAGCGCTGAAAATTTACGTAAAGATCTTGAATCAAATTTACATCAAGATTTAAAGAATGTAAGAAGTGAGATAGATAGGGAAAAAGAAAAACAGCTCGCTTTAATTGAGAAAAAGGCGCAAGATATTATTAATGATAAATATCTTTCAGAACGTACGAAAAGAGTCAGATTAAAACAATTACTCAATTCACAAAATGTAGAACGTAATATGAGTAAGTCAGCTTTTCAATTTGATAATGATGAAATAGTGAATGGTATTATTTGGAATGAAATTTTAAATAAACCTAAACAACTTTAATTTGTAATAGCTCGGGACAGAAATGTCTCGGGCTTTTTTAGACATTAAATACTACGTTTAAATATACTATTTAGAAGTATCTTTTTTATTACTTATATTAATAAAATTTGAGTAGATATTTAGAATTTAGTAAAATTTAGTTGTATTACCACTTCTTGTTTTAAAAGGTTAAGTCTATGATAGCTCACTTCGTTATTGAAAAAGCTAGTTTTATAGTAAATTGTTATTTAAATTGAAACGAATCTTAATTAATATATGTTCAAGAATGGTATAATATAAGTATGTTAGCCCTTAAAATGGGTGTATTGAATTATAAAACTGTAATTTGAAAAGGAGCGCGTTTATGCCTGGAATAATTCAAATCGACGACATTAATCAATCCCAAGCTTTAATTGGAAATAATGATGAACATTTAAAAGCTATTGAAGATAGTTTTGATGTCGTAATTCATGCTCGTGGACAAGAAATCGCTGTTAAAGGTGAAAAAATTGAGCATGTAGAAAAAGCCGAATTAGTTCTAACCAATTTATTAAAAGTGATTGAATTGGGAAATAATATTACGCTTAAAGATGTTGAAGCTGCTATTAAGATGGCAGAAAATGGAACCATTCAACAACTTTTAGATTTATATGAAGAAGAAATAACAAAAGATGCGTTCGGCAAAACTATCCGCGCTAAAACAATGGGACAACGTATGTATGTCAATGCTATGAATAGAAATGACTTAGTATTTGGTATTGGACCTGCTGGTACAGGTAAAACATTTTTAGCTGTTGTATATGCTGCTAAACAATTGCGTAAAGGGAATGTTAAACGTATTGTGTTAACACGTCCAGCTGTTGAAGCAGGTGAATCACTAGGTTTCTTACCAGGTGATTTAAAAGAAAAAGTTGATCCATATTTAAGACCACTTTATGATGGATTGAATACTGTATTAGGTAGAGAACAAACAGCTCGATTCATTGAAAGAGGTATTATTGAAATCGCGCCTTTAGCATATATGCGTGGTCGAACATTAGATGATGCATTCGTAATATTAGACGAAGCACAGAATACAACACATGCACAAATGAAAATGTTCTTAACGCGCTTAGGTTTTGGTTCAAAAATGGTAGTAACTGGTGACCAAACACAAATAGATTTACCAAAAGGTGTTAATAGTGGTTTGAAAGAAGCAGTAAAAAAACTACATGGCGTTAAAGGAATTAGTATCATGAAACTAGAGCAAGACGATGTAGTAAGACATCCACTTGTAAGTAAAATCATAGATAGATACGAAGGAGAGGACTAAATGTTTACAATAGATTTTAGTGATCACACAGAATTAGTGAATGATGATTGGTATGAACAAATAGAAAATTTATTGAACTTCGCTAAACAAGAAGAGCAAATTAATGAAAATGCTGAATTATCCATAACCTTCGTTGATAAAACTGAAATTCAAGAAATTAATAAAATGTACAGAGATAAAGATAAAGTGACAGATGTAATATCATTTGCTTTAGAAGAAGATGAGCCAGAAATTGATACAAGCGAATTTGATATTCCAAGAGTATTGGGAGACATTATAATATGTACGGATGTTGCACAAGAACAAGCAGAGTCTTATGGTCACTCTTTTGAACGTGAATTAGGGTTTTTAGCGTTACATGGTTTTCTTCACTTATTAGGATATGATCATATGAATGAAGAAGATGAAAAAGAAATGTTTGGTCGTCAAGATGCTATATTAAATGCTTATGGATTGACGAGAGATTAATCGTGAAAAGATTTAGCTATGCACTCAATGGCTTGAAAACACTATTAATTAAAGACCAAAAATTTTCTCTTCACATTTATGCTAGTATTATTGCAATTGTTTTTGGCTTCATTTTTCATATCAATCGCTTAGAGTGGTTATTTATTCTATTAGCAATAAGTTTAGTCCTAGCTTTTGAAGCGATTAATACTGCAGTAGAATACGTCGTAGACCTTGTTACATCTGAATATCATGATTATGCCAAATATGCAAAAGACATTGCCGCATTTAGTGTAATGATTGTGTCAATTTTAGCTTTATTAATTGGTTTAATTGTTTTTATTCCATATTTTATTAACTTATTATAGGAGGGCAACATGAGCTATCAATCTCATTATTTTAAAGAAGTCAGAGAAGCACAACAAAGATCTTATTCACCATATAGTCATTTTAAAGTAGGCGCCTATTTAAAAGCTAAGGATGGACGTACATTTTACGGAACGAATGTTGAAAATGCAGCATATTCAATGTCAATTTGTGCTGAAAGAGCTAGTTTAGTTTCTGCGATATCTGCTGGTTATCAGCCCGGTGATTTTGAATCAATTACTGTCACTGTAGACGCTGATCAACCATCTTCACCTTGTGGGGAATGTCGTCAAGTATTGAAAGAATTATGCGACGATGATATGCCAGTATATATGACTAATCACAAAGGTGATATGATAGAATCATCAGTTAAAGAATTATTACCATACGGATTTTCTGGAAAGGATTTAAATAAATGACAGAACATAAATCAGGATTTGTTTCAATTATAGGAAGACCTAATGTAGGTAAATCTACATTTGTAAATAGAGTTATAGGTCATAAAATTGCAATTATGTCTGACAAAGCTCAAACTACACGTAATAAAATTCAGGGTGTAATGACTAGAGATGATGCTCAAATTATTTTTATTGATACACCTGGGATTCATAAACCTAAACATAAATTAGGTGATTATATGATGAAAGTGGCAACAAATACGCTTTCTGAAATAGACGCAATTATGTTTATGGTCAACGTTAATGAAGATATCGGTCGTGGCGATGAATATATCATGAATATGCTAAAAGATTTAAAGACACCTGTATTTTTAGTATTAAACAAAATTGATTTAGTTCATCCAGATGCGCTAATGCCACAAATTGAAAAGTATCAAAAATATATGGACTTTACTGAAATTATTCCAATTTCTGCGTTAGAAGGTTTAAATGTTGATCATTTTATTGATGTTTTAAAATCTTATTTACCAGAGGGACCAAAATATTATCCTGATGATCAAATTTCCGATCACCCAGAACAATTTGTAGTAGGTGAAATCATTCGTGAGAAAATTTTACATTTAACAAGCGAAGAAATTCCGCATGCTATTGGTGTAAATGTTGACCGTATGATTAAAGAAGATGAAGATCGTGTACGTATTGAAGCTACTATCTATGTAGAACGTGATTCTCAAAAAGGGATTGTTATCGGTAAAGGTGGCAAAAAACTTAAAGAAGTAGGTAAACGTGCAAGACATGATATAGAAATGCTTTTAGGTTCTAAAGTTTATTTAGAACTATGGGTTAAGGTTCAGAAAGATTGGAGAAATAAAGTTAATTTTATTCGCCAAATTGGATATATAGAAGATCAAGATTAACTCAAAAGATGGTGAGTTAGTATGTTAATGAAACAAAAAGGGATTATTTTAAAATCTGTAGAATACGGCGAATCAGATAAAATCATTACGATTTTAAACGAACATGGCGCTAAAGTACCGCTGATGGCTAGAAGAGCTAAAAAAGTTAAAACAGGTTTACAAGCACATACACAAATGTTTGTGTATGGCTTATTTATTTATAATAAGTGGCGAGGTATGGGGACACTTAATTCTGTAGATGTCATTGATCAACATTATGAATTACAACTTGATTTGTATGAAAGTAGCTTTGCGACATTGTGTGCTGAAACAATTGACCGTTCAATGGAAGAAGAAGAAATATCAAAATTTAATTTTGACTTATTACAGTTTGTTTTAAATAAAATTTCTTCAGGACAATCTGCACAATTAATGTCTATCATAGTCTTACTCAAATGTATGAATAAATATGGTTTTTCTGCCTCGTTTAATATATGTGCTGTTAGCGGCAATACAGACCAATCTCAATTAATAGGGTATAGTTTTAAATTTGATGGTGCCATTTCAAAAAGTGAAGCATATCAAGACCCTCATGCATTACAATTATCAAATAGAACATTGTATCTATTAGATATATTATTAAAATTACCAATTGATAAGATGAATGAACTAAAAATACATCAAGACATTTTAGATGAAATGTCAGAATTAATGATAATGCTTTATAGAGAATATGCAGGCATGTTTTTTAAAAGTCAAAAGTTAATCAATCAATTGAAAAGATTAGAATTAAATGATTTAGATAAATAATTAGTTTAAAATCTAGATAAAAGACCGCAATCACAAAGCTCTTGTGATTGCGGTCTTTAGTATTAATCAATGAGAAATTATCTCAACATAATTAAAATTTAATTTTTTCTGCTAAGAATGTCTCTAGTTCTGAAATAGGCATACGAACTTGTTCCATAGAATCTCTGTCACGTACTGTAACTTGATTATCTTCTAATGAATCAAAGTCAAATGTAATACAATATGGTGTACCAATCTCATCTTGACGACGGTAACGTTTACCAATAGATTGTGATTCATCAAAATCTATTGAGAATGTTTGACTTAATTGTTCAAAGATTTTAATTGCTTCACTTGATAATTTTTTACTCAATGGTAAGATTGCAGCTTTATAAGGTGCTAAAGCAGGGTGGAATTTTAAGACTGTACGTTCATCTTTACTTCCTTCTACTCCTTCTTGAGCGTAAGCATCACATAAGAATGCTAATGTTACACGATCAGCACCTAAAGAAGGTTCAATACAATATGGGATATATTTTTCATTTGTTTCTGGATCATGATATTTGAAATCTTCACCTGAATGTTCACTATGCTTTTTCAAGTCAAAGTCAGTACGACTTGCGATACCCCATAGTTCTCCCCAACCAAATGGGAATTTGTATTCGATATCAGTTGTAGCATTTGAATAGTGAGATAATTCATCAGCATCATGATCACGTAATTTTATATTGTCTTCATTAATATTTAGATCTTTTAACCATTGACTAGCAAATGTTTTC
Organism: Staphylococcus sp. 8AQ; assembly: GCF_902506595.1. Lineage (NCBI taxonomy): Bacteria > Bacillati > Bacillota > Bacilli > Caryophanales > Staphylococcaceae > Staphylococcus > Staphylococcus sp. 8AQ. The sequence continues at coordinate 1,078,177 of NZ_LR733871.1, read as the reverse complement.
CAATAATTTTGCCATTCAATTTCTTCACCAGGTTTACAGAAGAATTCAAGTTCCATTTGTTCAAATTCACGTGTTCTGAAAATGAAGTTACCTGGAGTAATTTCATTACGGAAAGATTTACCAATTTGTCCAATACCAAATGGTAATTTTTTACGCATAGAACGTTGAACGTTTTTATAATTTACGAAAATACCTTGTGCTGTTTCTGGGCGTAAGAATAATTCGTTAGTTGAATCTTCAGTTACACCTTGGAATGTTTTAAACATTAAATTGAATTGACGGATATCAGTCCAATTAGCAGTACCACTTACTGGACACACAATACCTTCATCATCAATGATTTTTTTCATTTCATCAAAGCTTAAGCCATCAGCAATAAAGTATTCATCGCCTTTTTCTTGTTGCATGTAATCTTCAATTAGTTTGTCTGCACGATAACGAATTTTACTATCTTTGTTATCAATCATAGGGTCATTAAAGTTACCTAAATGTCCTGATGCTTCCCATGTTTTAGGGTTCATTAAAATAGCTGCATCTAAACCAACATTATATGGTGATTGTGTAATGAATTTTTGCCACCATGCTTTTTTAACATTATTTTTTAATTCAACACCTAGTGGACCGTAATCCCAAGTATTAGATAAGCCACCATAGATGTCACTACCAGGGAATACGAATCCTCTGTGCTTTGCAAGTTGTACGATTTGTTCCATATCATTTGCCATTAATAATTCTCTCCTTACACATAAAAACGCCCCAAGACAATAAAACACAATTAAATATGCTTAATCATCTTGGGACGAGTTAATTTTTATTTAGTATAATTCATATACATTAAAATATCATTTAACCCGCGGTTCCACCCAAATTAGTGTAGCCACTCGCTTTAAAATAAATTTAATTTTATGCCAATATTTATATGCTAAGCTTACACCATCCTTAGCTCGCTTTATAATTATTCTAATTGATTAAATATTTAATAGCAAGCGTTTATATGTATTTGTGGCAAATAAAAATAACGGTTATAATATATAATGTATATAAGAGGGGTGAAGACCTATAGAACTGAATCAAAGACAAGAACAAATAGTTGAAATCGTCAAGCAACATGGACCAATAACAGGTGAGCATATCGCCGATCAATTAAATTTAACACGCGCAACATTAAGACCAGATTTAGCTATTCTTACGATGTCAGGATTTTTAGAAGCAAGACCTAGAGTAGGTTATTATTATTCAGGCAAATCTAAAAATAAAATCATCCATGAACAACTACGCCAGTATGTTGTAAAGGATTATATGTCACAACCGGTAGTGGTAAAAGAAGATATGTCGGTTTACGATGCCATTTGTACTATATTTTTAGAAGATGCTGGTACTTTGTTTATCACAAATAAGGATAATGATTTTATTGGAGTTTGTTCACGAAAAGATTTATTGAGAGCTTCAATGATTGGAAATGATATTCATACAATGCCGATTAGCGTTAATATGACTCGTATGCCTAATCTTACTTATTTAGAAGAAAGTGAACTAATTATCTATGCTGCTAATCAAATGATAGATAAAGAAATAGATGCTATTCCCATTGTAAGATTAAAAGATAATCAAAAATATGAAGTCGTTGGAAGAGTATCTAAAACGACAATTACAAAATTATTTGTATCATTATTTAAAGAATAGGTGGTTAATAGATGGATAATATAAACATAATTGTTGCTTCAGATTCAATTGGAGAAACTGCAGAGTTAGTTGCTCGTGCAGGTGTTTCACAATTTAATCCTAAGCAATGTAAACATGAATTTTTACGTTACCCATACATAGAATCATTTGAAAACGTAGATGAAGTGGTTCAAGTAGCCGAAGATACAGATGCTATCATCGTATATACTTTGGTTAAACCAGAAATCAAAAAATATATGGTAGCTAAAGTAAAAGAACATAATTTAAAATCAGTTGATATTATGGGACCTTTAATGGATTTATTATCTGGTTCAATTGAAGAAACACCTTACTATGAACCAGGTATTGTCCATAGATTAGACGATGCCTATTTTAAAAAGATTGATGCAATTGAGTTTGCTGTTAAATATGATGACGGGAAAGATCCTAAAGGTTTACCAAAAGCAGATATCGTCCTTTTAGGTATCTCTCGAACATCAAAGACACCACTATCACAATATTTAGCTCATAAAAGTTATAAAGTCATGAACATACCAATTGTGCCAGAAGTTACACCTCCTGATGCACTATTTAATATTGATTCATCAAAATGTATTGCTTTAAAAATTAGTGAAGAAAAATTAAATAGAATACGAAAAGAAAGATTAAAACAACTTGGTCTTGGTGACACAGCAAGATATGCTACTGAAGCACGAATAAAAGAAGAATTAAATTATTTTGAAGAACTAGTGGAGAAAGTTGGTTGTCCAGTTATAGATGTAACAGATAAAGCAATTGAAGAGACAGCTAATGACATCATCTATTATATTGAAAATAATAAAACAAAATAATTTCATTTAATGCATAAAAAAGGTATAATATTAAGACTAATATTTAATAGGTGATTTATTTTGCGTATAGAACAATCGGTCATTAATGAAATCAAAGATAAGACAGATATACTTGATTTAGTAAGTGAATATGTAAAACTTGAAAAAAGAGGACGCAATTATATCGGTTTGTGTCCTTTTCATGATGAAAAGACCCCTTCTTTTACTGTGTCAGAAGATAAACAAATCTGTCATTGTTTCGGTTGTAAAAAGGGTGGCAATGTTTTTCAATTCACACAAGAAATAAAAGATATTTCCTTTACAGAAGCTGTAAAAGAGTTAGGCGAACGTGTCAATATATCAGTTGATGTGGGTAATAGCCAATATCAAAATACAAACACACAAATCGCAACTGATGATTTACAAATGATAGAAATGCATGAACTCATGCAAGAATATTACCATTATGCACTTATGAAAACAGTTGAAGGTGAACAGGCGCTTAATTATTTGAAAGAACGTGATTTTCCAGAACAACTAATTAAAGAAAGAGGCATTGGTTATGCGCCTAATTCGTCTCATTTTTGTCATGATTTTTTAGAGAAAAAAGGTTATGATATCGAATTAGCGTATGAAGCGGGACTTTTATCTCGAAATGAGGAAAACTTTAGCTATTATGATCGATTTAGAGATAGAATTATTTTTCCTCTTAAAAATGCTCAAGGAAGAATTGTTGGATATTCAGCAAGAACCTATACTAATCAAGAGCCTAAATATTTAAACAGTCCAGAAACACCTATTTTCCAGAAAAGAAAGTTATTATATAATCTCGATAAAGCTAGAAAAAATATAAGAAAAAATGATGAAATTATATTACTTGAAGGCTTTATGGATGTTATTAAGTCAGACCATGCTGGTTTAAAATCTGTTGTAGCAAGTATGGGGACTCAACTTTCAAATGAACATATCACATTCATAAAAAAATTAACATCCAATATTACTTTAATGTTTGATGGAGATTTTGCAGGTAAAGAAGCAACATTAAAAACTGGACAAGCGCTTTTAGAGCAAGGTTTAAATGTATTTGTCGTTCAATTGCCTTCTGATATGGACCCAGATGAATATATTAGAAAGTATGGAAATGAAGCATTTCTAGAATTTGTTCAAAAAGATAAAAAATCTTTCGTCTTGTTTAAAGTTCAAACACATAAAGATGAAATTCAAAATAATGATTTGGCTTATGAAAGATATTTAAAAGAAGTAACTCAGGATATAGCTTTAATGCGTTCATCCATACTTCAGAAAAAGGTATTGCAAGACGTTTCAGAATTGTTTAAAGTTAGTTTTGAGACTTTGGACTATGAAGTGGCTCATCAACAGCAAACACAAAATGTTCAGTCTTCTTACCCAGATCAATCTTATTTTTATAACGAGCCACCGCAACAAACGATACAATTCAATCAATTGAATCGTCATGAAAAGGCAGAACGTTCCTTGTTAAAACACTTTATGCAAGATAAAGATACATTTTTAAATTACTATCAAAAAGTCAATTCTGACGACTTTACAAATGAGTATTTCAAGCGTATATTTAATACTTTGCATGATTATTTTTCTAATAATGATGTTTACCAATTAAGTACAATGATTCAATATATAGAAAATAATGACTTAAGAGAAGCGTTGATATCACTTGATTCATATAACTTAAATGAAGAACCATTTGAACAAGAATTAGAAGATTATATTAATATCATGAACGAGAATAAAGATGGCGAATCTTTAGAAGTTTTAAATCATAAATTGCGAGAAGCAACTCGTATAGGAGATACAGAACTACAAAAATATTATCTTCAATTAATTGTTAATAAAAACAAAAGTAGAATGTAATCTTACAAAAATTTATGATATCGTTGTATTTTAGAGATTTATGAATGGTTACCATGTATTTACATTGGGTAAACAAATAATATCTAAAAATGACTATTCAGAATAATTATATGTATTTTAAAGGGAGTTATTTTGACTGATATTTCATAAGAAAGTAATATTTTTCAGAAGATGATTAATCTACTGGCTTATTTAACGCAACATTGAAAATACATTGCTTTTAACTAAACGAAAATATGAAATTTAGTCTATATTTTATTAGCATTACCATCATTATAATCAAATTACTAATAATAAAAATGAATAAATTGAAAGTTTATATTAATACCGGGAGGCCGTTTCATGTCTGATAAAGTTAAAATTAAAAAACAAACAATTGATCCGACTTTAACAATGGAAGATGTTAAAAAACAATTAATTGAAAAAGGTAAAAAAGAAGGTCATTTAAGTCACGAAGAAATTGCTGAAAAATTACAGAATTTCGAAATGGATTCTGATATGATGGATGATTTCTTTGATCAATTAAATGACAATGATATCACATTAGTAAATGAAAAAGACAATTCAGATACAGATGCTAAATTAAATCCTAATGATTTAAGTGCACCTCCAGGCGTTAAGATTAACGATCCAGTACGTATGTATTTAAAAGAAATCGGACGTGTTAACTTATTAAGTGCACAAGAGGAAATTGAGCTTGCTAAAAGAATTGAACAAGGTGACGAAATAGCTAAATCTAGATTAGCTGAAGCAAACTTACGTTTAGTAGTAAGTATTGCTAAAAGATATGTAGGTAGAGGTATGTTATTCCTTGATTTAATTCAAGAAGGTAATATGGGTCTAATTAAAGCAGTTGAAAAATTCGACTTCAATAAAGGATTTAAATTCTCTACTTATGCAACTTGGTGGATTCGTCAAGCAATTACTCGTGCTATTGCTGACCAAGCACGTACTATTCGTATACCAGTGCATATGGTTGAAACAATTAACAAATTAATTCGTGTTCAACGTCAATTATTACAAGATTTAGGACGTGACCCTGCACCTGAAGAAATTGGTGAAGAAATGGATTTACCACCTGAAAAAGTTAGAGAAATCCTTAAGATTGCTCAAGAACCTGTATCATTAGAAACACCTATTGGTGAAGAAGATGATAGTCATTTAGGTGATTTCATTGAAGACCAAGAAGCACAAAGTCCTTCAGACCATGCTGCATACGAGTTACTTAAAGAACAGCTTGAAGATGTTTTAGATACTTTAACAGACCGAGAAGAAAATGTCTTACGTTTAAGATTTGGTCTTGATGATGGAAGAACTAGAACACTTGAAGAAGTTGGTAAAGTGTTTGGCGTAACTAGAGAACGTATCCGTCAAATTGAAGCTAAAGCATTAAGAAAGTTAAGACATCCAAGTAGAAGTAAACGTCTTAAAGACTTTATGGATTAAATAGTTTTGGACTGGGGCATAAAGCTTATCCCAGTCTTTATTTTTTATAAACCGATGATTTATTATTTTAATACATATAGAGGCATTTATGATTTTAATAAAATAAAGGAGAATACCTTAGTGATCACATTAAACCAAAGATTATTAAAAGTGTCAGAATTTATTAAACAAGGTACACTTGCCGATATTGGGTCCGATCATGCATATCTACCTATTTTTGCTATTCAGTCTAATCTAAGTACTAAAGCAATTGCTGGTGAAGTTATCGAAGGACCTTTTGAAGCTGCCCAAAAAAATGTTAACGCCAATGAACTGGATAATGAAATTGAAGTGCGACTAGGTGATGGTCTTAGCGTAATTCGTGACAACGAACAAATAGATAACATAACGATATGTGGCATGGGAGGGCCTTTAATAGCTAAAATATTAGAAGAAGGCCAACATAAATTACATTCTCATCCTAGATTAATACTACAAAGTAATATTCAAACTCAGAATGTAAGAACATTATTACAAAGTATTCAATACAAAATTTTAGATGAAATCATTTTAGAAGAAAAAGGCCATATCTATGAAATAGTTATAGCCGAATACCAAACTTCACCTTTTGAATATAATGAATATGAACTCAAATTCGGTCCTATTTTACTAGAAAATAAAAATAAACATTTTTATAATAAATGGGAAAGAGAATTGAAGGCATTAGAAAAGATTAAGCAACAACTCAATCCAGAATTACACTTACATCGATATAATGAAATAGAATCAGAAATAAAATTGATTAAAGAGGTGTTAAATAGTGAAAGTTAATGAATTAATGGCTATGTTAGATGAGCATGTTCCGTTTAATACTGCTGAATCATGGGATAATGTAGGTTTATTAATAGGCGATGAATCTCAAGAAGTGAATGGAATATTAACAGCATTAGATTGTACTATTGATGTTGTTCAACAAGCAATTAATGAAAATGTTAATACCATTATTAGTCATCATCCACTTATTTTTAAAGGCATTCAATCAATTACTAATCAAGGATATGGCGAAATAATCAGATTACTTATTCAAAATAATATTAATTTAATAGCTATGCATACGAATTTAGATGTTAATCCTAATGGTGTAAATGCAATGTTAGCTTCCAAAATTGGTTTACAACATACACAGTTAATTAATAAAGAACCAATTCAATACTATAAAGTTCAAACATTTATACCTGAAGATCATCTAGAAACATTTAAACAACAGCTCAATGATATTGGTCTTGCTAAAGAAGGCGATTATGAATATTGTTTCTTCGAAAGTAAAGGGAGAGGTCAATTTAAACCTGTTGGTGATGCAGATCCGTATATTGGTTCAATTGATGAAATAGAATACGTTGATGAAGTGAAATTAGAATTTATGATATCTTATCAACAACGTCAGTTAACTGAGCGAGCTATCCATCACTATCACCCTTATGAAACACCAGTTTATGACTTTATTGAATTGAATAAAGAAGGTAATTACGGTTTAGGAATAATGGGAGAATTAAAAGAACCAATGAAAATTGAGGACTTTGTAGAACAAGTGAAAAGACAACTTCAAATTCCAAGTGTTCGATACGTAGGTAATTCAAATGCTATGATTAGTAAAGTTGCTATGATTGGTGGTTCTGGAATAGGTTTTGAATATAAAGCTGCTCAATTAGGTGCCGATATATTTATTACCGGTGACATCAAACACCATGATGCATTAGATGCGAAAATAGAAGGAATAAATTTATTAGATATCAACCACTATAGTGAATATGTGATGAAAGAAGGATTAAAACTTTTACTACAGGAATGGTTATTAGAAGAAAATTCAAATGATATCAAAGTTGTTGCTTCTAATATTAATACAGATCCTTTCACATATATTTAAAATCTTCATCAATTACATTATAATAGTAAAGTTGAACTTATAAGGAGGTCATAACATGGCAAAACATCCATTCGAATACTTCGGTCTTGAAGATAGTATGATTGAAGCAGTTAAAGATTTAAATTTTGAAAAACCGACAGGAATTCAAAATCGAATTATTCCAAGAATTTTAAAGAAAACTAATATTATTGGACAGTCACAAACAGGTACAGGAAAATCACATGCCTTTTTATTACCTTTAATTAGTTTAATAGATATAAATATTCAAGAACCACAAGCTATTGTTGTAGCACCAACTAGAGAACTTGCACAACAACTATATCAAGCCGCTAATCATTTAAGTAGTTTTAAAGAAGGCGTAAGCGTAAAACTATTTATTGGTGGTACTGATATTGAAAAGGACAAGCAAAGATGTAATCAACAACCACAATTAGTTATTGGTACACCAACTAGAATTAATGACTTAGCTAAAAGTGGTCATTTACACACACATTTAGCTTCTTATTTAATTATTGATGAAGCTGATTTAATGATTGATTTAGGTTTAATTGAAGATGTAGACCTTATAGCATCTCGCCTAGAAGATAGTTCAAATATTGCAGTATTTAGTGCAACAATTCCTAAATCTCTACAACCATTTTTAAATAAATATTTAGAACAACCAGATTTTGTAGAAGTTGATAGTCAGTCTCAAAATAAGAAAAATATAGAATTTTATTTAATTCCTACAAAAGGTGCAGCCAAAGTTGAAAAAACACTTAAATTAATAGATATTCTAAATCCATACCTATGTATTATATTCTGTAATAGTAGAGACAATGCCGATGAATTAGCACGTTCATTAAATGAAGCAGGTATCAAAGTTGGTATGATTCATGGTGGATTAACACCTCGTGAACGTAAACAACAAATGAAACGCATACGTAATCTTGATTTCCAATTTGTAATTGCGAGTGATTTAGCTTCAAGAGGTATTGATATTGAAGGTGTTAGTCATGTTATTAATTTCGATGTACCAAATGATATAGATTTCTTTACTCATCGTGTTGGACGTACTGGTCGTGGTAATTATCACGGTGTTGCTATTACGTTATATAGTCCTGATGAAGAAGAAAATATTTCAGCAATCGAAGATAGAGGATACGTTTTCGAAAATGTTGATATCAAAAATGATGAACTTACTCCTATCAAGGCGCATAACACTCGACGTACTAGACAACGTAAAGATGATCATTTAACAAATGAAGTTAAAAATAAAGTACGTAGTAAAACCAAACGTAAAGTTAAACCTGGTTATAAAAAGAAATTTAAGCAGGAAGTTGAGAAAATGAAACGACAAGAGCGTAAACAATACAGTAAACGTCAAAATCGTCAAGATAGAAAGAATAGAAAAGGATAGGTGAAAAAGATGTTATTAGGTTCACATATATCTATGAGTGGTAAAAAAATGTTAGAAGGGTCTGCTGAAGAAGCACATAAATTTGGCGAATCAACATTTATGATATACACAGGAGCGCCACAAAATACACGTCGTAAAAGTATTGAAGATTTAAATATTACAAAAGGTCATGAAGTGATGGAACAATATGGTCTATCTAATATTGTAGTACATGCTCCATATATCATTAATATTGCTAACACAACTAAACCAGAAGTATTTGAATTAGGTGTCAATTTCTTACAGAACGAAATTGAGCGTACACAAGCAATTGGGGCTAAAGATATTGTATTACATCCCGGTTCTCATGTTGGCGCTGGTGCAGATGTAGGTATACAAAAGATCATCGATGGTCTGAATGAAGTATTAACAAATGATAACAATGTTCGTATCGCTTTAGAAACAATGGCAGGTAAAGGTTCTGAAATAGGTCGTAACTTTGAAGAAATTGCTCGTATCATTGATGGCGTGAAACATAATGAACGCTTATCCATTTGTTTTGATACATGTCATACGCATGATGCTGGATACAATATCAAAGAAGATTTTGATGGTGTTTTAAATGAATTTGATAAAATTATAGGTGTAGACAGAATTAAAGTCGTACACGTAAATGACAGTAAAAATGAACAAGGTGCACATAAAGATAGACACGAAAATATTGGATTTGGTCATATAGGCTTTGATGCATTAAATTACGTTGTTCATCACGATACTTTCAAAGACATTCCAAAAATTTTGGAAACACCTTATGTTGGTGAAGATAAAAAGAATAAGAAACCACCTTATAAACATGAAATTGAAATGTTAAAATCTCAGACATTTGATCCAGATTTAAAAGATAAAATTTTAAACTAATAATATTAAAAGTAGGCGTTACAGATATTTCTGTATCGTCTTTTATTAGTCGTAAGCATTACTATTTACATTAAGTTCATCAACATGTATAGTATACAATGAGGTGAAAAAATGACTACACCAGTATTTGAACTTAAAAATATAGATTACTATTTTGATCATAAACAAGTCTTAGAAAATATAAATATTAAAATTAACAAAGGTGAATTTTTAGCAATTGTTGGTCCTAATGGAGCCGGCAAATCAACACTTTTAAAAATCATACTTGGTTTGCTGCCATTACAATCCGGCGACATTTTTATAGATGGTCATCCTATTAAAAATAATAAATCAGCTCTAAAAATAAGTTATGTTTCACAAAAGGCCTCTTCGTTTACAGCTGGTTTTCCAGCAAGTGTTAAAGAAGTAGTTTTAAGTGGTTTAACTAAAACAAAAAAACTTTTTCAACGTTTTAATAATAAAGACATCAAGAAAGTAGAACATGTTTTAGAAAGATTAAATATAGAACATTTAATTGATAAAAACATTGCAGAATTATCAGGTGGCCAACAACAACGTGTGCTTATTGCACGTGCTTTGATTTCTAATCCTAGCGTGCTTGTATTAGATGAACCTACTAATGGTATTGATGCTAAACATGTAAATGAATTTTATGAAACGCTTGATCGATTAAAAAAGGAAGGCATAACCATTATATTAGTTACACATGATATTGGTGTAGTAGCAGATACAGCAACAGAAGTTGCATGCTTAAATAAACATCTTCATTTTCATGGTACGACTGAAGATTTTAAATCTCTTGATGAGGTTGAAATTTCCAAAATATATGGACACCCAGTTCAATTCGTTGATCATCAACATGATAGAGAATGTTGTACCTAAATTAGAATCGATTCATAGAAATAAATTTGAGGAGTGTAACTCGTGATAGATGCATTATTAAACTTTGATTTTATGAGATACTCCTTGATCAGTGGTATCTTAATAGGATTTATAGCACCATTAATTGGAGCTTTTATAGTAGTACGAAGGTTGTCACTTATTGCTGATGCACTAAGCCATGTAACATTGGGCGGTATATCATTTGGCATGTTTATTATAACAGTATTGCCAGCACTAACTTTCATTAATCCTATGTGGTTTGGAATATTATTCGCCATTATTGGTGCATTATTAATTGAAAAATTGCGTACCTCATATACTAATTATCAAGAAATTGCCATTCCAATTATTATGAGTGCAGGTATTGCCTTAAGTGCTATATTTATTTCATTAGCAGATGGTTTTAATCAAGAGATAGTTGGTCTATTATTTGGTTCAATTAGTGCAGTTAATTTCAGTGATTTAACTACAATTATCTTCATTACAATACTAGTTTTATTATTCATAACTTTATTTTATAAAGAGTTATTTATTTTATCTTTTGACGAAGAGTATAGTAAAGTTATAGGAATACCAAAATGGATTCAGTTTTTATTTATTGTAGTTGTTGCAATGGTTATTTCTGCTTCTATGAGAGTAGTAGGTATATTGTTAGTTAGTGCGTTAATCACTTTACCTGTAGCAATAGCGATGCGTTGGACAAAAGGATTCAAACAATTAATTATCCTTAGTATCATCATAGGTGAATTATCAGTGATACTTGGATTAGTTCTCGCATTTTACATTAATATTTCACCTGGTGGCGTGATTGTAGTACTATTAGTCATTATGCTAATGATTACAATGACTTATCAAAAGTTAAAATTAAAGTCACAAAAAGGGGATCGTAAATATGAACACTAGTGATGCTATTAAAATATTAAAAGATAATGGTTTAAAATATACAGATAAACGTAACGATATGCTTAATATATTTGTTAAAGAAGATAAATACATTAATGCTAAACATATTCAACAAGTTATGGATAAAGATTATCCAGGTATATCTTTTGATACCATCTATAGAAACCTTCATTTATTTAAAGACTTAGCAATTATTGAAAGTACTGAACTAGATGGAGAAATGAAATTTAGAATCGCTTGTACTAATCATCATCACCATCATTTTATATGTGAAAATTGTGGTGATACTAAAGTTATTGATTTTTGTCCAATTGACCAAGTTAAACAATATTTACCAAATGTTGATATTCATACTCACAAACTCGAAGTTTACGGTACTTGTGAAAAATGTCAAAAAGTAAATCATTAATCTTACTAGCCATAGTCTATCGACAAGAAGACTATGGCTAGTTTTTATATTAGAAAGCGAAAATACACATAAATACTAAAAAAACATACTCCATTAGTACGAATTCACTAATTATAGTAAATAAATGTTTAAATATCATCGTTTTGAGATATATAATACATGTAACAATAATTAGCAGTTATATATTAAGCACATTTATTGTCGAAATTGTGACTGCTTGTTATGATTAAGATACAGACATTTTAGGAGGATGATTATTTATGGCATTTGAATTACCAAAATTACCATATGCATTTGACGCATTAGAACCACACATCGATAAAGAAACTATGGAGATTCACCATGATAAACACCATAACACTTATGTAACAAAATTAAACGCTGCAGTTGAAGGTACTGATTTAGAAGCTAAATCAATCGAAGAAATTGTAGCTAATTTAGACAGTGTACCTTCTGATATCCAAACTGCTGTTAGAAATAATGGTGGCGGACACTTAAACCACTCATTATTCTGGGAATTACTAACACCTAACTCAGAAGAAAAAGGTGAAGTAGTAGATAAAATTAAAGAACAATGGGGTTCTTTAGATGAATTCAAAAAAGAATTTGCTGACAAAGCAGCAGCTCGTTTTGGTTCAGGTTGGGCTTGGTTAGTAGTAAATAACGGGCAATTAGAAATCGTTACAACTCCAAACCAAGATAATCCATTAACTGAAGGTAAAACACCTATCTTAGGTTTAGATGTTTGGGAACACGCTTATTACCTTAAATATCAAAACAAACGTCCAGATTATATCAGCGCTTTCTGGAATGTAGTTAACTGGAATAAAGTTGACGAATTATATAACGCTGCAAAATAATTTATATTTTGATGTTAGAGTCTAGAACATTGTTATAATGTTCTAGGCTCTTTTTTCTATGATTAATATGATATTATGTCTATTAATGAAAATGATTTGAATGTAAAATTAATTATAAATAAGGATTACAAAAAGGTCGTCATAAATAAAAAACGATAGTGTTTTAATTAATGTCTGTTCACTTTTTTATCAAAATGATAGAAAAATTTTTGTTTTTCATATATCATTTTAAAGAGATACTTTGAATAGAGGTAGGTTGTTTTGCTTAAAAGATTAAAGGAAAAATCAAATGATGAAAAAGTAAGAAACACGATGAACCGGAGAATTAATTTCATTTTTGGTTTGGTTGTGTTTATATTTGCAATTATAGTACTCAGACTCGGTTACCTACAGATTGCCCAGGGTTCTCATTATAAGCAATTAATCAAAAGCGATGAGAATATCACTGTGAACGAATCTGTGCCTAGAGGTCGTATCGTAGACCGTAATGGTAAAGTATTAGTTGATAATGCCTCTAAAATGGCGATTACATATACTAGAGGTCGTAAAACCTCACAAAAAGAAATGTTAGATACAGCTAAAAAATTATCATCATTAATCAAAATGGATACTGACAAAATTACTGATAGAGACGAGAAAGACTTCTGGGTCACTTTACACCCTGAAAAAGCTAAAGTTTTAATGAAAAAAGAACAATCTCTATTAGAAAACGGTAGCATTACACAAGAACAATATGATGAACAACAAAGAAAGAAAATTGGTAAAAAACAATTAGATGACTTATCTGACAAAGATTTACAAATTTTAGCTATATACCGTGAGATGAATGCAGGTAGTACACTAGATCCGCAAACTATTAAAAATGAGGATGTAACAGAAAAAGAATACGCTGCAGTATCTCAACAATTATCTAAGTTACCTGGTGTAAATACATCTATGGATTGGGATAGAAAGTATCCATATAAAGATACGCTTAGAGGTATATTTGGCGAAGTTTCAACATCTACAGAAGGTTTGCCTAAAGAACTAACTGAACAATATTTATCTAAAGGTTATTCACGCAATGATCGTGTCGGTAAATCATATTTAGAATATCAATATGAAGATGTACTTCGTGGTAAGAAGAAACAAATGAAATATACGACAGATAAATCTGGTAAAGTAATAAAATCTGAAGTTATTAATCCAGGTTCTAGAGGACATGATTTACAATTAACAATAGACATTGATTTACAGAAAAAAGTGGAATCATTATTAGATAAACAAATTGAAAAATTACGTAGTCAAGGTGCTAAAGATATGGACAATGCCATGATAGTTGTTCAAGATCCGAAAAATGGTGACATTTTAGCTATGGCTGGTAAACAAATAAGTAAAAGCGGTAAATTAACAGATTATGATATTGGTAACTTTACTGCTCAATTTGCAGTAGGTTCATCGGTAAAAGGCGGAACTTTACTTGCCGGTTATCAAAATCATGCCATTAAAGTAGGAGAAAAAATGGTCGATGAACCATTAAAATTCCAGGGCGGTTTAACTAAACGTTCATACTTTAATAAAGATGGTCGAGTGACAATAAATGATAAAGAAGCACTTATGCATTCATCAAACGTTTATATGTTTAAAACAGCCTTAAAATTAGCTGGAGATCCATATTATTCTGGTATGCCATTACCAAACGATATTACATTAGCTGGTCAAAAGCTTCGAAAAGGTTTAAATCAAGTTGGTCTTGGTGTTAAAACAGGTATAGATTTACCAAATGAAACAAATGGTCAAATTGAACCATTAACTAATAATCCAGGTAATTACTTAGACTTATCTATTGGTCAATACGATACTTATACACCATTGCAACTTTCTCAATATGTATCAACAATCGCAAATGATGGTTATAGAATTCAACCGCATATTGGACTGTCTATACACGATTCAACTAATAAAGATGAACTAGGACCGGTAAAACGAAAAATTAAAGGTAATGTATTGAATAAAGTAAATAATTCTCAAAGAGAAATAAATGAAGTTCAAGACGGATTCAAAATGGCATTTAATGAAAAAGATGGTACCGGTTATGCTAGCTTTAAAAACACAGTTGTACCTTCAGCAGGTAAAACAGGAACAGCAGAAGTATTCCAAGATGGGGAATCTAGAGTAAACTCAACTTATATTGGTTATGCACCAATTAAAGATCCAAAACTAGCATTTTCTATTGTCTATACCAATCAACCAGTTCCACCACCTTGGTTAAACGGTGGAGACTTAGGAAGAGATGTTATCAATTATTATTTCAAAGATAAAGATAAAAATGGAGATAGCACTGAAAATAGTAGTGATAAATAATTAAAATTTAAATAAATTACAAACTATTGATACAGATTCTTAAAATTTACTTTGCAATTAATAAAGTAATTGGTATAATGTAAAGGTCGTATTTAGAAAAGGTAAGGAGGAATAATCATGCGCGTTAACGTTACATTAGCTTGTACTGAATGTGGTGAAAGAAACTACATCACTACAAAAAACAAAAGAACTAACCCTGAACGTATTGAAATGAAAAAATACTGTGCACGTGATAATAAACAAACTTTACACCGTGAAACTAAATAATTAATTTATTTAACAAATATTCAATACCAAAAGACGAAATTCCTCAGACGGAATTTCGTCTTTTTAAATTTTATAGTCAAATATTTTATGTTTACAAAACCTCATTTTATTCAAAGCTTTTAACAAAATTTGTACAATCGCTTATTTTAATATCATTAAAAAGTTAATATCTTAGTCAACATAATGACATAAAATTAGATAAACGTTATAATATGGGGTAGTAAAAGTAGGTGAAAATTTGAGCAAAAAAAATATAAGAGCTAATATTTTAACTAAAATGAAACAGCATAATAGCATGCAGAAAAATGAGGCAGACAATTGGTTAGCCACAGAACTTATTAATTCTCAAGCATATCAAAATGCATCTTCTATAGGATTTGTGTTGTCATTGTCACATGAAGTAAATACATATCAAATGATTCAACAAGCTTTAAACGTTAATAAAGAAGTATATGTACCTGAAGTTAATTATCAGACTAAAGTTATGACTTTTAAACAATTATTAAATATTAATGACATAGAAAAAGATGAAAAAGGTATTAATCATTCAGTTTCTGAATCAAATACTTCCAATCATTTAGATTTAATCGTCGTACCTGGTGTTGGCTTTAGAAAAGATGGCTATCGAATAGGATATGGAGGGGGTTACTATGATCGCTTTCTATCAAATTTCAAGACCAATACAATAAGTTTGCTATATGATTTTCAATTAACTGATTTTCAACCCGATACACACGATCAACCGGTCGATCAATTAATTATTTATAATAGCCACCAATGGAGGCATACATGAACATTAAAAAGCAATTTTGGAAAACCATTTATTACTGGATTAGGTATTTAAACTACGATGTAATTAATAGAGAAAAAGATGACCAAGAAATTTGGTTAAGTAACAAAAGAAAGAAAACAATTGTAATTTTTTCGAATCATATCACTACGACTCAGGAAATTCGGTTTGATAAAAGCAGAGTCATTGAAAATAAGGAAAATATAGAACAACTAGCTGGTTTTCAACCTCAAACAATTCTATTTTATTATTTTACTGATAAATCATTATCGTCAGAATCATTAGATGAAACCTATCCTCAGAAGATAAAATTTAGAAGGATTAGTGATGAGAGGGAATTAGAACTTGCAATGCCCAATGTTATTTTATCTAAAATGATAAATCGAGAGGATTCTAAAAAGACATCTATCTTTTATAGAAACAAAGTTCTTTCATCTAATCTCTTAGATAAACATATGCAACGCTTTTCACCAGTTACATATTCCTTAATAATAATTAATATAGTCTTATGGCTATGCATGATACTTTATTTTAATCGATTTTCTGATGTAAAATTACTTGATGTAGGTGGATTAGTACATTTCAATGTTGTACATGGTGAATGGTATCGTTTAGTTACCTCAATGTTTTTACATTTTAATTTTGAACATATACTCATGAATATGCTTTCACTATTTATTTTTGGTAAAATAGTTGAATCAGTATTAGGTTCATGGCGGATGTTAGCCATCTATTTATTTGCAGGCATATTTGGAAATTTTGTTTCTTTATCATTTAATACCACAACGATTTCTGTCGGTGCCAGTGGTGCTATTTTTGGGCTTATTGGTTCAATTTTTGCAATTTTATATTTAAGTAAAAGCTTTGATAAAAAAGTAATTGGCCAATTATTAATAGCTTTAGTTATTTTAATCGGATTATCAATATTCATGTCTAATATTAATGTTATGGCACATTTAGGCGGATTTATTGGTGGTCTCTTAATTACCTTAATTGGTTATTATTTTACTGTTAACCGTAATATTTTCTGGATACTACTGATTATTTTATTAGTATTGTTTGTGGCAATGCAGATAAGAATTTTTAGTATTAAAGAAGATAATATTTATGATAAATTAATTCGGGATCAAATGTTATCCGGTAATTATGATGAAGCTAGAAAAATTGTAAATAAATCTATTAAAAAAGATTACGCTGATGATCAAACATATTACCTAAGCGGTTTAATTACAGCTGCTAAAAGTTCTAAAGCTGAAGCAATGGCGGAATGGGAACGTGGATTAAGGCTGTTTCCTAATTCCGGTGCATTGAATTATGAAATGGCAATTGCTAATCGTTCACTAAAAGATAAAAGTAAAGCTTTAAAATATATTAAAAAAGCTAGAAAAGCTAATCCTCAAAATGCTCAATATAAAAATTTAGAAAAAGAGTTGAGTGAGAAAAGTGACTCGTAAAATTAATAATTTCTATGATGTTTTGCAATTATTAAAAAAATATGGATATATCATCTATTTCAAAGATCCAGAAGATATGTATGAAATGATGTTACAAGAAATCAAATCTTTATACAGTTATGAATTATTAACTAAAGATGAATATCTTAAATGTATATTGATAATAAACCAAAGAAGGAATGAACATAAATGACAAAAATTATTTTAGCTGCTGATATTGGTGGGACTACTTGTAAATTAGGTATTTTTAATACTAATCTAGATAGAATTGAAAAATGGTCAATTCATACAGACACTACTGATCATACAGGAAAACTACTTTTAAAAAATATACATGAATCATTTGAAGCAAAAATTGCAGAATTAAATTACAACATGTCTGATGTAATCGGTGTTGGTATTGGAGTTCCTGGACCTGTAGATTTTGAAACAGGCATCGTTAACGGAGCTGTTAACTTACATTGGGACAACAATGTTAATGTCACTGAAATCTATCAAAATTTCATCGATTGTCCAGTGTATGTTGATAATGATGCCAATGTTGCTGCATTAGGCGAGAAACATAAAGGTGCTGGTAATGGTGCTGACGATGTTGTAACTATCACATTAGGTACTGGCCTTGGTGGAGGTATTATCTCAAATGGTGAGTTAGTACATGGTCATAATGGTTCAGGTGCTGAAATTGGCCATTTTAGAGCTGATTTCGACCAACGTTTCAAATGTAACTGTGGCAAATCAGGCTGTATTGAAACGGTTGCCTCTGCTACAGGTGTTGTCAATTTAGTTAACTTTTATTATCCAAAATTAACGTTTAAATCTTCAATTTTACAACTTATAAAAGATAATGAAGTTACAGCTAAAGCTGTGTTTGATGCAGCTAAAGAAGGTGACCAATTCTGTATCTTTATCACTGAAAAAGTAGCAAATTATATCGCTTATTTATGTAGTATTATTAGTGTTACTAGTAATCCTAAATACATTGTACTAGGTGGTGGAATGTCTACAGCTGGTTTAATTTTAGTTGAAAATATTAAAACTGAATATCGTAATTTAACGTTTAATCCAGCTCAACATGAAACAGAAATTGTACAAGCAGAATTAGGTAATGATGCAGGTATTACAGGTGCAGCAGGACTTATCAAAACATATATTTTAGATAAGGAAGGTGTAAAATAATGGCAATTGTTGACGTAGTAGTTATTCCAGTAGGTACTGAAGGGCCAAGCGTTAGTAAATACATCGCTGAAATTCAAACAAAGTTAAAAGAATTTAAAGATCAAGGTAAAATCGATTATCAATTAACACCTATGAATACACTTATTGAAGGTGATTTAAAGGATTTATTCGAAGTTGTACAAGCAATACATGAATTACCATTTGATAAAGGATTAGATAGAGTTTGTACAAATATAAGAATTGATGATCGCAGAGATAAATCTAGAAAGATGAATGATAAATTAAAATCTGTACAAAAACATTTAGATAATAGTGGGGAATAAATCATGAGAATTTCTAGTTTAACTTTAGGTTTAGTAGATACTAATACCTATTTTATTGAAAATGAAAACAAAGTATTACTCGTAGATCCATCTAGTGAATCTGATAAAATTATAAAAAAATTAAATCAAATTAATAAACCTTTAGAAGCTATTATATTGACACATGCCCATTACGATCATATTGGGGCATTAGACGATATTATAGAAAAATATAATGTACCAGTTTATATGCATAAAGAAGAATTCGACTTCTTAAATGATCCAGAAAAAAATGGTGCATCAAAATTCAAACAATATGGTATGCCTCAAGTTATAAGTCAGGCCAAACCAAAATCACTTGATGAGGGACCAGCTCAAATTGGTGATTTTACATTTGATGTATTGCATACACCTGGACACTCACCAGGAAGTTTATCTTTTGTTTTCAAAGAATTCGCAGTAGTCGGTGACACATTATTTAATAATGGTATTGGTAGAACAGATTTATACAAAGGCGATTATGAAACTTTAGTAGATTCTATTAAAGATAAATTATTCGAATTAGATGGAGATTTACCATTATTCCCAGGCCACGGTACTTATACAACTGTTGATGATGAACAATTAAATCCATTTTTAAATGGTTAAAGTAAAACTAACACCTCCTACGTTAATATATGTAGGAGGTGTTTTTATGAAGATTCTATTTCAAGAAATAATTAATAAAGGAATTGCATATAAAGCGAGTGATATACACTTTATTCCTATGGAGCATTATGTTCATATTAAATTTAGAGTAAATGATACATTAACACCTTATGAAACACTTGATATTAATATATATCGTAAGTTATTGGTGTTTATGAAATTCCAAGCTGGTTTAGATGTTTCTACACAACAAATCGCTCAAAGTGGCCGCTATACATATAAATTAAGGTCAGTTTATTACTTACGTATTTCAACCCTTCCTTTATCAATTGGATGTGAAAGTTGTGTTATAAGAATTGTGCCTCAATATTTTCAAAGTAAAAAGGAAACATACGAGTTTAAAGATTTTAAACATTTTATGAATAAGAAGCAAGGTTTATTGCTTTTTACTGGTCCTACAGGTTCGGGTAAGAGTACATTAATGTATCAAATGGTTATGTATGCACAAAAAGAGTTAAACCTAAATGTTATTTCTATTGAAGATCCAGTTGAACAAATTTTAAAAGGTATTACTCAAATTTCTGTTAATAACAAAGCAGGTATTACTTACGCTAGTTCATTTAAAGCAATTTTAAGATGTGATCCAGACGTTATTTTAATCGGAGAAATTCGTGATGCCGAAATCGCTAAATATGTCTTTCAAGCTAGTCTAAGTGGTCATTTGGTATTAAGTACATTACACGCCAATGATTGTAGAGGGGCTTTACTTAGATTATTAGAAATGGGAGTAACAGTTCAAGAATTATCTCAAGCTATAAATTTAATTTCCAATCAACGATTAATTACAACATCACATAATCATAGACAATTAGTGTGTGAACTAATGTTTAAAAATCAAATTAATTACTTTTTTGAACATAACCAAACGATGCCAAAATCTTTTAAACGATTAGCATCAAAATTAGATGATATGACAAAAGAAGGTATTATATGTGAAACTATTGCTGATAAATATATTTAAATTCAGACAAGCCAAATGCCTAACTAAATCTGAACAATTAGATTTAGTGTATAGATTACATCAATTACTTAAACATGGATTTACTCTTTACGAATCATTTAAATTTTTAAATCTACATTTTAAATATAGAGGAGATAAATCACATGATGAAGTGTTAAATAAAATAGAACAAGGTGCAACTTGCTGGGAAGTATTTAAATACTTAGATTATTCAAGTGACATTGTTACACAAACATATTTAGCTGAAAGATTTGGAAATTTAGAACTTTCTCTATTAGAAGCTACAAGATATTTAAAAAAGCAAATACAAGTTACTCAAAATGTTTTAAAGACGATACAGTATCCTATTGTATTAATAATTACTTTTATATTAATATTAACGTTACTCAATTTTACAGTTATACCTCAATTTAAAGAATTATACCAATCTATGAATATAGAACTTTCTCCATTACAATCTATTCTTTCTTATTTTATTACAACTTTCCCTTTATTCATCATAATTTTATCCAGTGTAATATGTATATTATCTATCATATTTAAATATCGTTTTAATAAGATGACTATAGAAAATCAAATTCAATTAATGTGTCACATTCCAATTATTAAACATTATTATAAAATTTTAAAAACGTATCAATTATCAAATGAGTTTGCCCATTTTTATAGAAATGGAGTTAATTTACAGATAATCGTTAGAATTTATAAACAATCAGAGAATAATCAATTTCATCAATTTTTAGGAGACAGGTTACTCAACCAATCTTATCAAGGAGAAAATCTACCTGATATATTAAAAAAATTAAATTGCTATGAAAATGACTTGATTAAATTTATAGAACAAGGAGAAAAAAGTGGAAAACTTGATATCGAATTAACGCTATATAGTCAGATACTTATACAACAATTCGAAGCTATGGCTAAAAGACACATTAAATTCATTCAACCAGTTATCTTTTTAATATTAGGATTATTTATCGTTGCACTTTATTTAACTATTATGCTACCTATATTTGACATGTTGCAGTCAATTAAATAGTAAGGAGGACTTATAAATTGAAGATATTCAAAACACTGTTTAACAAAAAGGCATTTACATTAATTGAAATGTTACTAGTTTTATTAATAATTAGCTTATTGCTTATTCTAATTATTCCCAATATAGCTAAACAAACCGCTCATATACAAACTACTGGTTGTGACGCTCAAGTGAAAATGGTTAATAGTCAAATTGAAGCATATACTTTAAAACACAATAGAAATCCTAATACCATCCAAGATTTAATTTCTGAAGGATTTATTAAAGAAAACCAAAAAAATTGCAAATCAGGAGAAACTATTAGTATTAATAATGGCGAAGCGGTTGCAAATTAAATATTTACCATCATTTACTTATCTAGAGATGTTAATGGTTATGTTTATTCTAGCTATACTAACTGCATGTACACTTATTGGTAAAACACTATTATCAGTATCAGCTTCTAACGAAGAATTAAACATTAATCATCTGATAACTCAAATGAATTATTTAAAATCTAAAGCTATCAATGAGAAACAATCAATTTCATTAATATTTACTAACCAAACAAATTCTATAAAAGTAAAAGAAGAACATGGTTCAAAATATCAGTTGAAAATTAAAGGCGGAAAAATAGTCAATATAGCTAAGATACAATTATTAACATTTAATAAAGATGGACATATTAATAATTTTGGTTCAATAAACTTAAAAATGAAACATGGGAATTATAAATTAATATTTCACATAGAAAAGGGGCGCATAAGGTATATTAAAATATAAAATTAAGGGGAGTGTTCTATTAGATAGTTTATTGGCCTTTTTAATCATGAGTATGATTACTCTTGTGTTCATGAGTTCAATTAATCATCTTATTAAAACGTATCAAAATCAATTAGATTTATTAGAAATGCAAAAAGTCATTATAGTAGCCTTAAATAAATTCGATATAAAACAAATAAAGCAAGGAGTATTTATTGATCAATTTCAAGTTAAAATGTCTAAACAAACAATTTGTGTTTCAAATTGGCCAAAAAAGAAAAACTATTGTATTAAGAAATAGGATACAAGGGTTTACTTTTATTGAAATGATTTTTGCTCTACTTATTACCATAGTAATTCTTACTTCACTACCCTTAACTATAAAACTAGTGAGTCATTATAAAGCGTTAGCTAACGAAAACAGCTCGATAGAATTTGAATTCTTTCATAGAGATTTAATAAGAGACATAAATCAAAATAATCTTAAATTATTTGTAAAAAACAATCATACATTCATTTTAAGGAATAATGAAAGTGGCGTAGAATATACATTTAAAAACAATAAAGTGTACAAACAAATTAACGGCAAGGGGAATGTTACTTTATTAAATCAAGTTATTGTAGAAAAAATAATAAAGTCGAATGATAACATAATCAAAATTATACTGAAGGTAGGAAATCCGAATTATAAACAAATCAAAACCCTCTATTTATAAGCAAAAAGCATTTATAAGTCCTTTTTTAATGATTATTTTTTTCATTTATTTAACCATTATATCTTTTTATGTAAGCCAATATAGTTTAAAATTAAAGACAACACATAACTTAGAAAAAACATATCAAGAAGTTATAGTTAATAAGCTTAAAGAGGTAGATGTTGTTGCAATTAAATAAAACACCAATTATATTAATAGGCTTCATGGGTACTGGTAAAACTACAGTAGGAAGTTACATGAGAAATCAATTAAAACTAAGTTATGTGGATTTAGATCAATATATTGAACTAAAAGAACATATGACAATACCTCAAATCTTTGATGAAAAAGGTGAAACACACTTTAGAGATTTAGAGTATAAATATTTAAAAGACACTTTAAATAAGTTTGATATTATTTCTACAGGTGGTGGAATAATTGAAAATCAAGCTTCTCTTGATTTATTAAAATTACAAAAAAATGTAATTTGGTTAGATTGTGACATTGAAATTGTATTTGAAAGGATTGTTAATGATCCTCATAGACCAAATGCTAATAATAAGTCACTAAATCAACTAAAAAACTTGTATTCATCAAGGATTTCAAGATATAATGAAATCGCATTCATGAAAGTGAATAGTAATCAAAATGTATCAGATATTTATCAAGAAATTACAACTTCATTAAATAGCGATTGATCAGTATTAGAGAGAATAAAAGATAGCTTTTATCGCCGAAGGTGCAAGTAGCAATACTACGAAACTCTCAGGCAAAAGGATAATACTGTTACGCGTTCCTGGAGAATAACTTTAAACAGGGTAGCAATTGTTTTGCTACTCTGTTTTTAAATAAATATAGGGGGTTTTGACATGACAAGCGAGTTAAAAAAGACGCCATTATATCAAAATTATGTAGACAGTGGTGCTAAGATAGTAGAATTTGGTGGATGGGCAATGCCTGTTCAATTTTCAAGTATTAAAGAAGAGCACAATGCAGTTCGTTATGAAACTGGTTTATTCGATGTAAGTCATATGGGAGAAGTTCAAATCCAAGGTGCAGAGGCAAAAGCATTTGTACAATATATTTTATCGAATGATACTAACAATCTAACTGATTCAAAAGCACTATACACTGCTTTATGTAATGAAGAAGGCGGCATTATTGACGACTTGGTTACATATAAATTAGCAGATAATGACTATTTATTAGTTGTTAATGCCGGAAATACCGATAAAGACTTCCAATGGATTGAAAAACAATCTAAAAAATTTGATGTTGAAGTAAAAAATGTTTCTAAAGATTATGGTCAATTAGCATTGCAAGGACCAAAAGCTAGAGACTTAATTCAAAAATTAGTAGACATAGATATTTCTGAAATGGGTATGTTTGAATTTAAAAAAGATGTTCAACTTTTAAATAAAAACGTTATTCTTTCTCAATCAGGTTATACAGGTGAAGACGGTTTTGAAATTTATTGTGATGCTAAAGATACTGTAGATATCTGGAATGGTTTATTAGAATACGACGTAGTTCCTTGTGGTTTAGGAGCTAGAGATACTTTAAGATTAGAAGCTGGTTTACCATTACATGGTCAAGATTTAACTGAATCAATTACTCCATATGAAGGTGGAATTGCATTTGCTGCTAAACCTTTAATTGAAGAAGATTTTATCGGTAAATCTGTATTAAAAGACCAAAAAGAAAATGGTTCAACAAGACGTACTGTTGGATTAGAAATTTTAGATAAAGGTATTGCTAGAACTGGATACGAAGTATTAGATTTAGATGGTAATCAAATTGGAGAAGTAACTTCAGGAACAAAATCTCCTTCTTCTGATAAATCAATCGCATTAGCTATTATCAATAGAGATGAGTTTGAAATGGGTAAAGAAGTACTTGTTCAAATTAGAAAAAGACAAGTAAAAGCAAAAATTGTTAAGAAGAACCAAATTGAAAAATAGAACAAAGGGGTGGACGAATTGAGTCATCGTTATATACCATTAACTGATCAAGATAAGCAAGAAATGTTAGACACTATAGGTGCAAAATCAATTGATGAATTATTTGGAGACGTTCCTTCAGATATTTTATTAAATAGAGATTTAGGCATTGGAGAGAGTGAATCTGAAACAACTTTATTAAAACGTTTAAATAAAGTTGCTAGTAAAAACGTTACAAAAGAAACTCACACATCTTATCTTGGTGCTGGCGTGTACGACCACTATGCACCTTCTGTTGTAGATGCAATGATTTCTAGATCAGAATTCTTTACTGCTTACACACCATATCAACCAGAAATTTCACAAGGCGAACTACAAGCTATTTTCGAATTCCAAACATTAATTTGTGAATTAACTAATATGGATGTAGCAAACTCTTCTATGTATGATGGTATGACTAGTTTTGCTGAAGCATGTATTTTAGCTTATAGTCACACTAAAAAGAATAAAATTGTTGTATCAAAAGGATTACATTATCAAGCATTACAAGTATTAAATACGTATGCTAAAACACGTCAAGAATTTGAAGTCGTAGAAGTAGATTTAGATGGTACTATAACTGATTTAGAAAAACTAGAACAAGCAGTTGACGATGATACTGCAGCAGTAGCTGTACAATATCCAAATTTCTTTGGTTCAATAGAAGACTTAGAGAAAATTCAAAGCTTTATAGAAGATAAAAAAGCATTATTCATTGTTTATGCTAATCCTTTAGCATTAGGTTTATTAACACCTCCTGGATCATTCGGTGCTGATATAGTAGTTGGAGATACACAACCATTTGGTATTCCATCTCAATTCGGTGGACCACATTGTGGTTACTTCGCTACTACTAAAAAGCTAATGCGTAAAGTACCAGGTAGATTAGTTGGTCAAACCCAAGATGATGAAGGAAACAGAGGTTTTGTATTAACTTTACAAGCACGTGAACAACATATTCGTCGTGATAAAGCAACTTCAAATATTTGTTCTAACCAAGCGTTAAATGCTCTAGCTTCATCTATTGCAATGTCAGCTTTAGGTAAACAAGGTATATATGATATAGCTGTACAAAACTTTGAACATGCTAACTATGCTAAACAATCATTTAAAGACGCTGGATTTAATGTTTTAGAAGGTACTTCGTTCAATGAATTCGTAGTAGAATTTAATAAACCAATTATTGAAGTTAATAAAGCTTTAGCTGAGGAAGATATTATTGGTGGCTTTGACTTGAGTGTAGTTTCAAGTGAATTCAATAACCATATGCTTATTGCAGTTACTGAATTAAGAACTAAAGAAGAAATCGATACATTTGTTAAGAAAGCTGGTGAAATTAATGGTAAGTAAATCAAGTCCACTTATTTTTGAAAGATCTAAAGAGGGTAGATATGCCTATTCTTTACCGCAAAGCGAAATTAACAACAATTCATTTGAATCGATTTTAGATGATAAATTTATTAGAAAAGATAAAGCTGAATTCCCTGAAGTAGCTGAATTAGATTTAGTACGTCACTATACAGAGTTATCTAACAAAAACTTCGGTGTCGACACTGGTTTTTATCCGTTAGGCTCATGTACAATGAAATACAATCCTAAAATTAATGAAAAGGTAGCAAGAATTCCTGGTTTCAGTGAAGCACACCCACTTCAAGATGAAAACCAAATCCAAGGATCTCTTGAAATTATTTATAGTTTACAAGAAGAACTTAAAGAAATTACAGGTATGGATGAAGTTACGCTTCAACCAGCTGCAGGGGCACATGGTGAGTGGACTGCATTAATGATTTTCAAAGCTTACCACCAAAATAATGGTGAAGGTCATCGTGATGAAGTTATCGTTCCTGACTCAGCTCACGGAACAAACCCTGCGTCAGCATCATTTGCTGGGTTCAAATCAGTTACCGTAAAATCAAACGAACGTGGAGAAGTCGATATTGAAGACTTAAAACGTGTTGTAAATGAAAATACAGCAGCGATCATGTTAACGAATCCTAATACATTAGGTATTTTTGAAAAAAATATTATGGAAATTAGAGAAATTGTCCATGAAGCTGGTGGTTTATTATACTATGATGGCGCTAACTTAAATGCTATTATGGATAAAGTTCGCCCAGGAGACATGGGATTTGATGCAGTTCATTTAAATCTTCATAAAACATTTACTGGTCCACATGGTGGCGGTGGCCCTGGTTCTGGACCTGTGGGAGTTGTAAAAGAATTAGCAAGTTATTTACCAAAACCAATGGTAATTAAAGAAAATGACTATTATAAATATGATAATGATATCAAAAACTCTATTGGACGAGTTAAACCATTCTACGGTAACTTTGGTATTTATCTAAGAGCTTATACTTATATTAGAACAATGGGTGCAAAAGGCCTTAAAGAAGTTTCAGAAGCTGCGGTATTAAATGCTAACTACTTAAAAGCACGCTTAAATGATCATTTTGAGATTCCATATCAACAATATTGTAAACACGAATTTGTGTTAAGTGGTATTAAACAAAAACAATATGGTGTTAGAACATTAGATATGGCTAAAAGATTATTAGACTTCGGTGTACATCCGCCAACAATTTACTTCCCATTAAATGTGGAAGAAGGTATGATGATTGAACCTACAGAAACTGAATCTAAAGAGACATTAGATCATTTTGCAGATACTTTAATCCAAATTGCTAATGAAGCTAAAGACGATCCAGATAAAGTTCTTGAAGCCCCTCATACTACAATAATAGACAGATTAGATGAAACAACAGCTGCAAGAAAACCAATTCTTAAATTTGAAAATCTACATGCTGAAAAATAATAATTTTTATAGAGCCCGTTAGTGTATCATTCCAGTACACTAACGGGCTCTTTTTACATAAAAAAGAGTAAAGATAATGCGACTTTATATAAGTCACATTATCTTTACTCCGAAATCATTTAATATTTTCATAAAAATATCAAATGACTATTTTTTGGACTTAATTTTACCAGTCCATTTTTTATAGCCGCCTTTAAGCATATAAATATCATTATAGCCATTTTTTCTTAACATACGAGCAGCACGATAGCTTGCTATACCGTTCGCATCACAAAGATATATAGGTTGATCTTTTCTTAAACCTTGGAATCTTTGTTTAAACATAGTAATTGGAATATTTCGAGCACCGTTAATGTGACCATAATCATAATCAACTTTTTCTCTCACATCAACTACTTGTGCTTTACGTAAACCTTTATGAAATTCATTTTGGTCTAATTCTTTAACAGCTCGTTTATTAAGAATTTGTTGAACGACCATATAACCAATTATTATTATTAAAATAATAATTGCAATATACAAAGAGATACTCATGTTGCATCCTCCCTAATTTACCGATATTATAATTATAAGACTGTTAGAACAAATTATCAAAATATTTTTATACATTTACAGATGTTTTAATAATTTATTCGTAATTATAGGGCTATAATCAAATTTGTTACTAAAGCAATTATTAATGGGGGATTTAATCATGACAGAAACATGGAATTTTATTAACACTGGTAGTAAAGATCCATATTACAATATGGCAATGGATGAAGCACTACTTAATTTCGTTTCTAGGGGGGAAATTGATCCGGTCATACGGTTTTATACATGGAATCCTGCGACACTATCAATAGGTTACTTCCAACGATTAAAAAAAGAAATAGATATTGAAAAGGTAAAAGAAAAAGGCTATGGACTAGTGAGACGACAAACTGGAGGAAGAGGTGTGTTACACGACAAAGAACTAACTTACAGTGTTATTGTTCCTGAATCACATCCTAAAATGCCTACAACTGTAACTGAAGCCTATAGAGTTATTTCTCAAGGATTATTAGAAGGATTTAAAAATTTAGGTTTTGAAACTTATTTTGCTGTTCCTCGTTCCAAAGAAGAAAGAGAAAAATTAAAACAACCACGTAGTTCAGTTTGCTTCGATGCACCTAGTTGGTATGAACTCGTTGTTGAAGGTCGTAAAATTGCTGGAAGTGCACAAACACGACAAAAAGGCGTGATTCTACAACATGGATCTATTTTACAAGACATTGATGTAGACGAACTTTTTGACTTATTTATTTTTAAACATGATCGATTAAAAAACAAAATGAAAGAAGCATTTGTAGATAAAGCGGTAGCGATTAACGACATCTCAGAAAAGCACATAACCCTAAATGAAATGGAAGATGCATTTAAAGAAGGTTTTAAAGAAGGTTTACAAATTGAATTTAAACCATTAACACTTACAGATGAACAAATGAACGAAGTTAAAGAACTAGAAGAAAAATTCCGTTCAGATGAATGGACATATAGAAAGTAATATAATCAATAATAAAGCAGTAGTCATCATCAAATTAATGATATCAATGACTACTGCTTATTTTTATTACTATTTATTTCTTTTACGATATTTTCTTGCAGCTCGTTTATACTTTCTTTGATCTTCTGTTAAAAAGAAAAAGTAGTATATTAGATAAATAATTAACACTAAAACTGCGAAACTAATTAACATTTTAACGATTGAAAACAAAAATACGTCTAAATTCATTATCAAACCAAATGCTGCAATCGCTATAACGATATAAAACATTATATTTTTCATTTAAATCCACCTAATTCTAATTAACTTCACTTTGTACACTAGCTAATTTTTTCTGTCCTTTATTAATTTTCTTTTTATTTTTTTCTTGATAACCTTGTTCGATGTCACTAAAGGCTGAAGTTATATTTTTATTTATCTTATTAATACTTTTTTTCGTTGATTTATCTTCACTTGTCATTGAGTCTTCATCTATATCAGATTTATATGTACTATAAGCATCGTTTAAATCAGATGTAATTGTTGATAATTTCTTTTGGATAGAGTTACTTCCTTTATTTTTAGTCACATCCGCATCTATGTCATTATACTTCTCTATAGATTTTGCAACTTTATTATAATAAGAAGAGCTTGCATTTAAATTCTTTTCTTTTTTCTTATTAGTAGCTGTTTGCTTACTATTTTCTTTATCTTTTTGTAATCCTGCAATTTTAGATTTTTGATCGCTAATATCTTGATTTAATTGCTGAATATCTAATTTTAATTGATGATTGTCATCTCTAAGTTTTGTAGTTTTATCTTCTAGTGGTGCAAGATTTTGACTACCACAACCAGCTAATAAGCAAGATGCGCCAATCACGATTATATATTTCTTCATGATTATCTCCCTAAACTAAAAACTATTATATTATTTATTGATTATGCTATCATTTTAATGTATTCAAATAAAATGTACAAACGTTATACTAATTATGGAGGTATTATATGAATAAATTAGAGCAAGTTCAACAATTATTAAAATCTAAAAAACTAGATGCAATTGTCATCCTTTCAGATTACAACAGAAGATATTTATCAGAATTTACTGGTACAAGTGGGGCATTGATTATTTCATCAAACCACAAATATTTAGTTACAGATTTTAGATATACAGAACAAGCTAAAAAACAAGCTACTGAGTTTGAAATTGTAAATAGAAAAAATGATATGATTTCCGAAATCAAATCTATTCTTGAAAAAGAAAAATTAGAAAATGTAGGTTTTGAAGGTCATGAGGTGAGTTATGATACGTACCTCGAATTAAATAAAGGTATGATTACATTAATCAGTATTTCTGATGCAATTGAAAAAATTAGAGAAGTAAAATCAGAAGAAGAAATTGATATAATTAAAAAAGCTGCACAAATCGTTGACGAAACATATGACTATATATTAACAGTTGTAAAAGCTGGTATGTCAGAACGTGAAGTCAAAGCTGCCTTAGAAAGTAAAATGTTACAATTAGGAGCAGATGGTCCTTCTTTTGATACGATTGTAGCATCAGGTTATCGAGGCGCTTTACCTCATGGTGTGGCAAGTGATAAAATTATTGAGCAAGGCGATATGATCACATTGGATTTTGGCGCATATTACAAAGGTTATTGTTCTGATATAACAAGAACATTTGCGATAGGTGAACCAGATCCAAAAATGAAAGAAATTTATGATATAGTATTAAAAGCACAAATAAAAGCTATCGATGAAATTAAACCGGGCTTAACTGTTAAAGAAGCAGATGCATTATCCCGTAATTACATTGAAGCAAAAGGATATGGTGAGCATTTTGGCCATTCATTAGGTCACGGTATTGGTTTAGACATACACGAAGGACCATTGCTTTCACAAAAAGCATCTGGACATCTTCAAGTTAATAATTGCGTTACGATTGAACCAGGTATTTATGTTGATGGATTAGGTGGCGTTAGAATTGAAGATGATATTTTAATTACAGAAAATGGTTGTGAAGTCTTTACTAAATGCACAAAAGACCTTATTATTTTAGAATAAGCGTGTATATTGAGGAGGAAACTGAATGATTTCAGTAAATGATTTTAAAACAGGTTTAACAATATCAGTAGATAATGGTATTTGGAAAGTAATTGATTTCCAACATGTAAAACCAGGAAAAGGATCTGCATTCGTTCGTTCTAAATTACGTAATTTAAGAACTGGTGCTATTCAAGAAAAAACATTTAGAGCAGGCGAAAAAGTTGAACAAGCTATGATTGAAAATCGTCGTATGCAATACCTATATGCAGATGGTGATAATCATGTATTCATGGATAATGAAACATTCGATCAAACAGAATTACCAGGCGATTATCTAAAAGATGAATTAAATTATTTAAAAGCTAATATGGAAGTTCAAATTCAATCTTATGATGGAGAAGTAATTGGACTTGAATTACCAAAAACTGTTGAATTAGAAGTTACTGAAACTGAACCAGGTATTAAAGGTGATACTGCAACTGGTGCTACAAAATCAGCTACAGTTGAAACTGGTTATACATTGAACGTACCTTTATTCGTTAACGAAGGTGACATTCTAGTAATTAATACTGGAGACGGAAGTTACATTTCAAGAGGATAGTCATCAAATTGATGTTCTTCAACACTCATAACTGTCAGAAATGATAGTTGTGAGTGTTTTTTTGCATTTTAATTAACTAAAATATTATATTGTAGGCTTGATAATTTTATAAGTATACAATATAATTGTATAAAAATACGAAAAGAGGTTTAAGTATGCGTATTAGTATTGTGGGGATTACTGGTTATTCTGGATTAGAATTAGTGCGACTTATCCATTCGCATAACCACTTAGAAGTTGTTTCTATACATGCGACTCAATCTACTGGCACTAAACTATCTGAAATCTATCCACATTTAAAAGGTATCTGTG
The DNA here is from genome assembly GCF_902506595.1 of Staphylococcus sp. 8AQ. Classification (NCBI taxonomy): domain Bacteria; kingdom Bacillati; phylum Bacillota; class Bacilli; order Caryophanales; family Staphylococcaceae; genus Staphylococcus; species Staphylococcus sp. 8AQ. Next base: position 1,045,363 of record NZ_LR733871.1, on the reverse strand, counting down.
ACTTAGTAATTAAACCATTTGATGCTCGTTACATAATGAAACATGCAGATTTAGTAGTATTTGCCACACCTAGCGGAATAGCAAGTCAATTATCTTCATACTTTATTAATTATCAATTTCCAGTCGTTGATATATCCGGAGATCATAGACTGCCTCCTGATGATTACCAATTATGGTACAAGAAAGAAGCAGTTTCATTAGATATACAAGAACAATTTACATATAGTCTTCCTGAATTTTCTAATATAAAAAACCAAAAATTCATTTCAAACCCAGGTTGTTACGCAACAGCAGTAGAACTTGCACTTATACCTCTAGTAAAAGATAAATTAATTCAGTTAGATTCAATCATCATTGACGCAAAGAGTGGGTTATCTGGTGCAGGTAAAAACCCAACCACTACTAGTCATTTTGTAAATATAAACAATAATTATATTACATATAAATTGAATGAACATCAGCATATACCAGAAATTCTACAAATGCTAAAAAAGTACGATAAAAATTTACAGAATATTCAATTTTCTACATCATTAATACCTGTTAATAGAGGAATTATTTCTACTATATATTGCAAGTTAAATAGTGACATTCATCCAAGTAAAATTAAACTTAGTTATGACTCAGCATATAAAGATAAGTATTTTATACGTATAGTGAATAACATGCCTCAATTGACAGATGTGATTGGTTCAAATTTTGTAAATATTGGTTTTAAATATAATAAATCTATGAATATTTTAACAATTATGGTAGCGTTAGATAATTTAATCAAAGGCGCTTCTGGACAAGCCCTTCAAAATATTAATCTTATGTATGGTTTTGATGAAACAGAAGGCCTTCGCACTTTACCATCAATAGTATAGTAAGGAGTAACAACATGATAGAAATCATAGGAAACATAGCAAGTCCTATTGGTTATACCGCAGATGGTATTCATTCAGGCATAAAAAAGAAAAACTTAGATTTAGGATGGATTGTGTCTGAAATACCCGCAAGTGTTGCATATGTACAAACAACTAATAAAGTTAAAGCCGCTCCCTTAATTTTAAATAATGAAATTATTCAGGAAAATGGTAAAGTACAAGCTATTATTGTTAATTCTGGTATTGCAAATGCATGTACTGGCTCTCAAGGTATGGAAGATGCTGTCTCAATGCAACAACTCACTGCTAATGCACTGAACATTAATCAAAATCTAGTAACTGTCGCATCTACAGGTGTCATTGGTAAACACTTGCCAATGGATATCATCGACAATGGGATTAGACGGTTAAATAAAAATGGTAACGCTCATCACTTTGCAAAAGCTATATTAACTACTGATTTAACTACTAAAACCTGTGTAATCACTGAAACAATTTATCAACAAAAAATAACTATGGCAGGTGTCGCAAAAGGATCAGGTATGATACATCCAAATATGGCTACGATGTTAGCGTTTATCACTTGTGATGCAAATATATCAACTGAAACATTACAGCTAGCATTACAAACTAATGTTAATAAAACGTTCAATCAAATCACAATAGATGGAGATACATCAACTAATGATTTAGTACTTGTATTATCAAATGGCTTAGCACGTAATCAAGAAATTTTACCGAACACGGAGGAATACATAACGTTTTGCAATATGTTAGAGCACGTCATGCGAAACCTTGCTATGAAAATCGCTAAAGATGGAGAAGGTGCAACCAAACTAATAGAAGTCAAAGTAATGGGAATGCCTACAGAAACATCTGCTAGAATGATTGCTAAAACAGTAGTGGGGTCTAGTTTGGTTAAATCAGCAATTTTTGGAGAAGACCCGAATTGGGGACGTATTCTCGCCGCTATAGGCTATACAGAGACAAACTTTGATGTAACAAATATAGACATTGCTATTGAAGATATACTTGTTATGACTCATTCAACTCCTGAACCTTTTGATAAACAACAAATGCAGCATCTATTAAAAAAAGATCATATTAAAATTTCTATCAATATGCATCAAGGAAATCAAAATGGAACTGCCTGGGGATGCGATCTAACTTATGACTATGTAAAAATAAACGCATTATATACAACTTAGAGGTAATAATATGAATAAAATTATAGTAATAAAAATGGGCGGTATTGCAACAAAAAACATTACACCTGAAACAATACAACAGTTAAAAATTTGGATTAAACAACGATATCAAATTATTATCATACATGGTGGAGGAAAAGTGATCGAAGAATTATTAATCAATGCAGGCCATACTACAATAAAAAAGGATGGTCTTAGAATAACATCAAAATCAGATCTTCCTATAATAAAAGAAGCACTTTTCAATCATGTAGGTGCACAATTAACTGCATATTTAAAGAAGCAAAACATAACAGTCAATCACTTAAAAGATAAGCAACTCTCATTTATAAAAGCAGAGTATTTGAATTATAAAATATATGGTTCTGTAGGTACATCTATACAAATTAATCCAAATTATATTAATGCTCTTTTAAATAAAAATAATATCCCAGTATTAGCATCATTAGGTACTCATATAAATGGTGAATTAATCAACATTAATGCGGACCATTTAGCAACTGCCATAGCTATTTCACTAAAAGCACAAAAATTGATTCTAATGACAGATGTAAAAGGTGTCTTAGAAAACGGAAAACTTATCAATCGATTACATATAAGTGAGGTACAAACTAAAATAAAAGAAAACATTATTACTGGTGGAATGATACCTAAGATTGAAAGTGCTGTTGATACAGTAAAATCAGGGGTCAAGAAAGTTATCATAGGTGACAACTTGTTAACAGGGACAGTCATAGAGGGGAACATCTAATGAGTTATTTATTTCAAAATTATAAACGATCAAATATTGAATTCGTAAAAGCACAGGGCAATGAACTAATCGATGAAAATGGTAATAAATATCTCGATTTTTCATCAGGAATTGGTGTTACAAACTTAGGATTTCATCCACAACTTATTGATGCATTACAACAGCAAATTAACCTTATTTGGCACACGCCTAATTTATACATAAATACATTACAAGAAGAAGTTGCAAAATCGTTAGTAGATGATCAAGACTATTGTGTTTACTTTTGTAATAGTGGTGCCGAAGCAAATGAAGCAGCCATTAAATTAGCACGAAAATTCACTAGTAAACAATCTATAATTTGCTTTGAACAATCATTTCACGGTAGGACTTATGGTGCAATGTCAGCGACAGGACAATCTAAAATTAAATATGGATTTGGTGATGGTGTTCCACATTTTTCGTTTGCCAAATTCAATGATATTGAAAGTGTTAAATCATTAATTTCTAGTGATACTGCAGCAATTATGCTCGAATTAATTCAAGGTGAATCAGGTATACATCTGGCGCAATCAACATTTATTAATCAATTAAATCAGTTATGCAAAGACAACAACATATTATTGATAATAGATGAAATTCAAACTGGAATAGGTCGCACTGGAACGTTATTTGCATATGAACAGTATGGTATTCAACCTGATATTATTACATCTGCTAAAGGGCTAGCAAATGGTATACCGTGTGGTGCTATGATAGGACATCGTCGTTTGAGCCATGCCTTTGATTATGGTAGTCATGGATCTACATTTGGCGGAAATAAATTAGCAATGACAGTGGCTAAAGAAACCCTCTCAATAGTAAAAGATAAAGAATTTTTAAATCAAATTAGTTTAAAAGGTAAAACTTTACTTGCTAAATTAAAAAAACAATTAAATGATAATCCAAATATTATAGACATCCGTGGTAAAGGGTTAATGATTGGTATTGAAACAACATTAAATATAGAACAATTATTTAACGAAGCTCGTCGCCGAGGATTAATTGTTTTACCAACAGGCCAAAATGTTATTCGATTACTACCTCCACTTACTATTACTTCACAACAAATTGATAAAGCAATAAGCATTTTAAATCAAATTTTCAATAAAAAATATTAAACTAACACAATAACGTGAAAGCAATCAACATACGATCTTTCACGTTTTTTATGTTTTACAAATGACTATATACGATTAATCTATTTATATTACTTATCAATTTAATCGTTGATATATCGCTCTCAATTTAAAATGAAATTAGAGGATATCTTCTCATGCTTGAATTGAGCGGTTTACTCAAGTAAAATAGACGGGTAGATGAAAACAAACTGAAGGAGTCAGTAATAATTATGAACTTTAAAGAAATAAAAGAATTAATTGAGATTCTTGATCAATCAAACTTAACTGAAATTAACATTGAAGATAACAAAGGTAGCGTAGTTAACTTAAAAAAACAAAAAGAAACTGAAATTATAACGCCACAAGTAGCACAAGCGCCAGCGCAATCAATAGCACAACCTCAACATGCTACTCAACCTGTGCAACAACCTAGTGAAGATAATCAAACTCAAGAAACAGCTTCAGACAATTACGAAACAATTAACGCACCAATGGTTGGAACGTTTTATAAATCACCTTCACCAGAAGAGGGTGCATATGTACAAGTTGGAGATAAAGTTTCCAACGATACAACTGTTTGTATCTTAGAAGCAATGAAGTTATTCAATGAAATTCAAGCTGAAATTTCAGGAGAAATAGTAGAAATATTAGTAGAAGACGGACAAATGGTAGAGTATGGCCAACCGTTATTCAAGGTGAAATAATGAAGAAAATACTCATCGCTAATCGTGGTGAAATTGCTGTAAGAATTATAAGAGCATGCCATGAGTTAGGTATTCAAACAGTTGCAGTCTATTCAGAAGGAGACAAAGACGCTTTACATACTCAAATTGCTGATGAAGCATACTGCGTCGGTCCAACCCTGTCTAAAGACTCATATTTAAACATTCCCAATATCCTATCAATTGCAACATCAACTGGTTGTGATGGCGTACATCCTGGCTATGGATTTTTAGCTGAAAATGCTGACTTTGCAGAATTATGTGAAGCATGTCAGCTAAAATTTATCGGACCTAGCTATGAATCAATCCAAAAAATGGGTATCAAAGACGTTGCGAAAGCAGAAATGATAAAAGCTAATGTACCTGTTGTACCTGGTAGTGAAGGCTTAGTTCATAATATCGATGATGCAAAGAAAGTCGCTAAGAAAATTGGTTACCCAGTCATTATTAAAGCTACTGCAGGTGGCGGCGGTAAAGGTATCCGTGTTGCTCGTGATGAGAAAGAACTTGAAACTGGATATAGAATGACACAACAAGAAGCGGAAACTGCATTTGGTAATGGCGGTTTATACTTAGAAAAGTTCATCGAAAACTTCCGTCATATTGAAATCCAAATTATTGGTGATAGTTTCGGAAATGTTATCCATTTAGGTGAAAGAGACTGTACAATTCAACGTCGTATGCAAAAATTAGTTGAAGAAGCACCATCACCTATATTATCTGAAGAAACACGCCAAGAAATGGGTAATGCAGCTATTAGAGCAGCTAAAGCTGTAAACTATGAAAACGCAGGTACAATCGAATTTATATATGACTTAAATGATGATAAATTCTACTTTATGGAAATGAATACACGTATCCAAGTTGAACACCCAGTAACTGAAATGGTAACAGGTGTTGATTTAGTTAAATTACAATTAAAAGTTGCAATGGGTGAAGCATTACCATTCAAACAAAAAGACATCAAAATTAATGGTCATGCTATTGAATTTAGAATAAATGCTGAAAATCCATATAAAGATTTTATGCCTTCTCCAGGTAAAATTACTCAGTATTTAGCACCGGGTGGATTCGGAGTAAGAATAGAGTCTGCATGTTATACTAATTATACAATTCCACCTTATTATGATTCTATGGTAGCGAAATTAATCGTTCATGAATCAACGCGCGATGAAGCTATCATGACAGGTATTAGAGCTTTAAGTGAGTATTTAGTTTTAGGAATAGATACGACAATACCTTTCCACCTAAGATTATTGAATAATGATGTATTCAGAAGTGGTGAATTTAATACGAAATTCCTTGAAAAATATAATATTATGGCTGATGACAAACAATAGGAGGTTAAAACAATGGTCAATGTTGCAGATTATTCTCATACAAATTTAGGCAAAATCGAAATTGCTCCAGAAGTTTTATCTGTTATTGCAAGTATTGCCACATCAGAAGTAGATGGCATTACAGGACATTTTGCAGAACTTAAAAATACTAACTTAGAAAAAATTAGTCGTAAAAATTTAAATAGAGATTTAAAAATAGATGCAAGAGAAGACGGTATTTATATTGATGTTTATTGTGCACTTAAGCATGGTATCAATATCTCCAAAACCGCAAATCAAATTCAAACTGCTATTTTTAATCAAATATCAACAATGGCAGCCATTGAACCACAACAAATTAATGTTCATATTACTCAAATAGTAATAGAAAAATAAATATTAACTTAAGATAGGTACTTGTTCAGAGATTTTAAAATTAAAATAATATTTCTCAACAGTACCTTGTCTTTTATAAATACGTTTGAAGGAGTAATTTATGAGTCGTAAAGAATCAAGAGTCCAAGCTTTCCAAACTTTATTTCAATTAGAGATAAAAGATACAGATTTAACAATTAATGAAGCTATAAACTTTATCAAAGATGATTATCCAGATTTAGATTTCGATTTTATTCATTGGCTTGTAACTGGAGTTAAGGATCATGAACCTGTTTTAGATGAAAAAATAAAACCATACCTTAAAGATTGGTCACTTGAAAGATTACTAAAAACAGATCGTATCATCTTACGTATGGCAACATTTGAAATTTTGCATAGTGAAACTCCAGCAAAAGTAGTCATTAACGAAGCCGTAGAACTAGCTAAGCAATTTAGTGATGACGACCATTATAAATTTATCAATGGTGTATTAAGTAATATAAACTAATAAAATTGAGTGATAATTATGACTGATTACTTAACAGTTTCAACATTAACCAAATATATTAAATACAAATTTGATCAAGATCCACATTTACAATCAGTTCTAATCAAAGGCGAGTTATCCAATTTCAAAAAACATTCTAGCGGCCACTTATATTTTAATGTGAAAGATAAAGAAAGTGTCATAAGTGCAATGATGTTTAAAGGTAGTGCGTCAAAACTTAACTTCGAACCTAAAGAAGGCGACGAAGTTTTATTAGAAGCACGAGTCTCTGTTTATGAGCGTAGAGGTAACTATCAAATTTATGTTAATAAGATGCAGTTGGATGGAATAGGCAATTTATATCAAAAATTAGAAGAACTCAAAAAGAAACTTTCAAAAGAAGGTTATTTTGATAATAATAATAAAAAAGCTATTCCTAAATTCCCTAAGAAAATTGCGGTATTAACAGCAAGTACAGGAGCAGCTATTAGAGATATACATTCAACAATTAATAGTAGATATCCTTTAGTTGAACAAGTACAAATAAGTACACTCGTACAGGGACAACAAGCAAAAGAAGACATTATAGAGAAAATTAAATATGCTGATAGTCTTGATGTTGATACAATTATAGTTGGTCGTGGCGGTGGTTCCATTGAAGATTTATGGAACTTCAATGAAGAAGAAGTTGTTAAAGCAATCTTCGAATGTGAAACACCTATTATTTCTGCAGTTGGACACGAAACAGATTTTACATTAAGTGATTTTGTAGCGGATGTACGCGCTGCAACGCCAACTCAAGCTGCTGTCATGGCAACGCCAGACCAGTATGAATTATTGCAACAAATCAAACAATATCAATTCACATTAACTAGACACATTAAACAATATGTCGAACAGCAAAAGAAACATCTTGAGCATTTGTCATCATATTATAAATTCAAACAACCATCTTTATTATATGATCAACAAATTCAAAAAAGAGACGATTTAGAAAAGCAATTAAAACAAAAATTAACGATTAAATTAGAACAACAACAACATCAACTCAATTTATTAAAGCAACGATTTAATCCTAAACACTTACAAACATCTATTATTAGAAATCAGCAACAAAATGATCAATTCAAATCTCGTCTGTCACAAAAGATGAATTATGATTTAACTCAATATAAAAAAGAACTTAAATCTAAGCTAGAACAACTTAATCAGTTAAGTCCAACAAATACGATGTTACGTGGTTACGCTATTGTTAATAAAGATGACAATGTTATAACTAGTACTAAAGATATGTCTGAAAATGATGACATAGTATTAACTATGAAAGATGGTCAAGTCGACGCCATTGTTAAGAAAGTAAGGTGTAATGATGAGTAAAGAAAAACAAAGCTTTGAAGAAATGATGCAAGAATTAGAAAGTATCGTACAAAAATTAGATAATGAAACCGTCTCATTAGAGGAATCTTTAGATTTATATCAAAGAGGAATGAAACTATCTACAGCGTGTGACTCAACATTAAAAGATGCCGAGAAAAAGGTAAACAAATTAATGCAAGAGGAAAACGAGGAGCAAGATAATGAAGAATCTACAAATGAATGATTTAATTAATGAGATTAATATCGCTCTAAAAGAAACTATTCCACAGTCGAATTTAAATACTGATTTAGAGGAAAGTATGCTTTATTCACTTAATGCAGGCGGCAAAAGACTCCGTCCAGTTCTCTTACTTCTTACATTAGATATGTTAGAGGTAGATTACCAAAAAGGAATGCAAACTGCTTTAGCATTAGAAATGATTCATACATATTCGCTTATTCATGATGATCTTCCAGCGATGGATAATGATGATTACCGTAGAGGTAAACTAACAAATCATAAAGTATATGGCGAATGGAAAGCAATTTTAGCAGGTGACGCACTTTTAACAAAAGCTTTTGATCTAGTATCGAATGACACAAATATAAACGATACAACTAAAATCAAAGTCATCCAACGTTTAGCATATGCTAGCGGACATTTAGGCATGGTCGGTGGACAAACTCTTGATATGCAAAGTGAAGACAAAGCAATAGATTTATCAACTTTAGAAGCAATTCACCGAACAAAAACAGGCGCACTATTAACTTTTGCAATTATGAGTGCAGTAGATATTGCTCATACTGACGAACAAACTTCAGAAATGTTAAACGAATTTAGTGATCATTTAGGATTAATGTTCCAAATTAAAGATGATTTATTAGATATCTATGGTGACGAACAAAAATTAGGTAAAAAAGTTGGTAGTGATTTAGAAAATGATAAAAGTACGTATGTATCACTATTAAATAAAGACGGTGCAGAAGAAAAGTTAAATTATCATAAAAATGAAGCACTTAAATCTTTAGAAAATATTAATGATAAATATGATACTTCTAACTTAAAACAAATCGTAGAATTATTTTACAATCGAGATCACTAAACCATTTAGTACTTATAATAATTTTTCAATAAGAGGTTAACAGAAATTACATTCAATTTTTGTTAACCTTATTTTATGTTTTAATTAGAATCTCACTGTCGTTATACAATAAATATTCACTATATTTCTAAAATGCATATAATTAACTATTAATTAATTTATCTTCAGTTGTTATTACATCATTATCATCATGCCTATTGAACTTAATTTATAGTAGTATTTCGAATGGTGATGAGTAGTAGATATGAAATGCATATGTTAAAATAATTGTATAAATATTCGTAACTAGAGGTGTTAATTTTGCCAAAGAAATCTGTAAGACATATAAAGATTAGAGAAATTATTTCGAATGAACAAATTGAAACACAAGATGAATTAGTAAAACGTTTAAATGAATACGAACTTAATGTAACACAAGCAACTGTTTCACGAGATATTAAAGAACTACAATTGATCAAAGTTCCTGCTGCTTCAGGTCAATACGTATATAGTTTACCAAATGATCGTAAATATCATCCTTTAGAAAAATTAGGAAGATATTTAATGGATTCATTTGTAAATATAGAAGGAACTGGAAATCTTCTTGTTCTCAAAACATTACCAGGTAACGCCCAATCTATAGGCGCAATTTTAGATCAAATCGATTGGGAAGAAGTATTAGGAACAATTTGTGGTGATGATACTTGCCTTATTATTTGTCGTAATGAAGAAGCAAGTGAAGAAATTAAAACTAGAATTTTCAATTTATTATAAGGATGCGATGAATTTATGTTACAAACCTTATCAATAAAACAATTTGCAATCATCGATGAATTAGAAATTCAATTTTCAGATGGTTTAACTGTTTTAAGTGGTGAAACTGGTGCAGGTAAATCAATCATTATCGATGCAATTGGTCAACTCATTGGTATGCGAGCTTCATCAGATTATGTTAGACACGGTGAAAAGAAAGCTATAATTGAAGGTATCTTTGATATCGATAACAGTAAAGATGCAATTCATGTCTTACAAAATCTAAATATTGATATTGATGAAGATTTTTTATTAGTAAAGAGAGAAATTTTTAGCTCAGGTAAAAGTATTTGTAGAATTAATAATCAGACAATCACTTTACAAGATTTAAGAAAAGTGATGCAAGAATTATTAGATATTCATGGTCAACATGAAACACAATCTTTATTAAAGCAGAAGTATCACTTACAGTTACTCGATGATTATGCTGGCGACCAATATAGTCAGTTACTTTCAGAATATCATAATGTATTTAATCAATATAAAGCAAAACGTAAAGAGCTTGAGGAATTAGAATCAGCCGACCAAGCATTATTACAAAGATTAGATTTAATGAAATTCCAATTAGAAGAGATAACTGAAGCTTCATTAAAAGAAGGTGAAGTTGAGCAGTTAGAAACAGATATAAAAAGAATTCAAAACTCAGAAAAATTAAGTCTTGCTTTAAATAATGCACATTTAACACTAACTGATGAAAATGCTATCACTGATCGATTATACGAATTAAGTAATTTTCTAAATGAAATTAATGATATTGTTCCAGATAAATATGTAAAATTAAAAGAAGAAGTGGATCAATTTTACTATACTTTAGAAGATGCAAAACATGAACTATACGATGAAATGACAAATACAGAATTTGATGAGCAAATGTTAAATGAACTAGAATCACGTATGAATTTACTTAATAATCTAAAAAGAAAATATGGTAAAGATATTTCTGAACTCATCGCATACCAAGGTAAGTTAGAAAATGAAATAAGTAAAATTGAAAATTATGAAGAAAGTACTTCACAATTACGCGAGGAAATTAACGATTTATATAAACAAGTGATTAAAATAGGTAAATCATTATCAGGAGAAAGACGAAAAGTTGCAAGAGAATTAAGAGACCACATCGTCGCTGAAATTCAAAATCTCCAAATGAAAGACGCTAATCTTGAAATATCATTCAAGCCCTTAGATGAACCTAATATCGAAGGTATAGAATTTGTAGAATTTTTAATCAGTCCTAACAAAGGCGAACCTCTAAAAAGCTTAAATAAAATAGCTTCAGGAGGCGAATTATCTAGAATTATGTTAGCGTTAAAAAGTATATTTGTTCAATCTAGAGGACAAACTGCTATTTTATTTGATGAAGTTGATTCTGGAGTATCTGGTCAGGCAGCCCAAAAAATGGCAGAAAAAATGCGTGATATTGCTGAATATATTCAAGTTATATGTATTTCTCACTTACCACAAGTTGCAACAATGAGTGATCATCATTTACTTATTTCTAAACAGACAACAGAAGATCGTACGACGACTCAAGTAAAAGAATTAGAAGATGATGATAGAATTGATGAAGTTGCACGTATGATTTCGGGAGCTAGCGTAACTGATCTTACCCGAGAAAATGCAAAAGAAATGATTGCTCAAAATCAAAGAAAATCATAAACTTTGAAATTTCTTTTAAACAAATAATGTGTTTAGTCACTTTTTATTCAAAAAAATGAACATTTTAGAATTTCTAAAATGTTTTAACTGATGTAAAATATTAAAGTATTGTTTTATTTGAGAGAACGTTAGATAGTTAATAACAATTTATATGAGAATATTCAATAACACATGTATATTGAATTTCTCTATACATAGAGTTAGGAGTAAGCAAATGTCTGAAAAACAATATGATTTAGTAGTACTCGGTGGAGGAACTGCTGGTTATGTGGCAGCAATTCGTGCATCACAACTTGGTAAGAAAGTTGCAATTGTAGAAAAGTCTCTTTTAGGTGGTACATGCTTACATAAAGGTTGTATCCCTACAAAATCATTACTAAAATCTGCAGAAGTCTTCCATACAGTGAAACACGCTAAGCAATTTGGGATCGAAGTTCCTGAATATAGCCTTAACTATGAACGAATATTAGAAAGAAAAGACGAAATTGTCAATCAAATGTATCAAGGTGTACAACATTTGATGAAACAAAACCATATCGACATTTATAATGGAACTGGACGCATATTAGGTGAGTCTATCTTTTCACCACAAAGTGGAACTATCTCAGTAGAATTTGAAGATGGCGAAAATGAAATGATTCCTAATCAATTTGTATTAATAGCTACCGGTTCAACTCCTTCAGAATTGCCATTTTTACAATTTGATCATCAAGTTATTTTATCTAGCGATGATATCTTAAAAATGGATCAATTACCTAATAGTATAGCTATTATAGGTGGGGGCGTAATTGGATTAGAATTTGCCTCATATTTAACTGATTTAGGTGTTTCAGTTACCGTAATTGAGGCTAATGAGCGTATTTTACCGAATGAAAGTAAACAAATTGCTAAAACAATTAAGAATGAGCTCGAAAATCGAGGAACTAAGTTTTTTGAAAATGTTGCCTTAGATAATCAAAGTGTTTCTATTAATGATGAAACTAATGAAGCAACAATTAAAATTAATGATGAACAAATCACTGTTGAACGTATCCTATTATCAGTTGGTAGAAAGCCTAATACAACTGATATTGGACTTAATAATACTAAAATTAAATCAACAGAATCTGGTCACATTATTACGAACCAATATCAACAAACTGAAGATAAACATATATATGCAGCAGGTGATTGTATTGGTAAACTTCAGCTTGCTCATGTTGGTTCTAAAGAAGGTATAGTGGCAGTTGAACATATGTTTGATAATGCTCCACTTCCAGTTAATTATGATTTAATGCCAAAATGCATTTACACTTATCCTGAAATTGCATCAATTGGTAAAAATTTAGAACAAGCTAAAAATGATAATATTAAAGCCAAGAATTTTAAAGTATCTTTTAAAGCAATTGGGAAAGCCATGATTGATTCAATTGATAATCAAAATGGTTTTTGTGAAATCATTATTGATCAAGAACAAGATGAAATTATTGGACTAAATATGATAGGTCCACATGTAACTGAGTTAATTAATGAAGTATCATTACTACAATTTATGAATGGGTCTTCATTAGAACTCGGATTAACTACACATGCCCATCCATCACTTTCTGAAGTATTGATGGAACTTGGACTAAAAGTTGAAGACAGAGCAATTCACGTATAATTAGGGAGGAAATGACATGATTGACTATAAGTCAGCAGGCCTTACAGAAGAAGACCTAAAAAATATGTATAAATGGATGGATCTTGGCAGAAAACTGGACGAAAGACTTTGGTTACTCAATAGAGCTGGGAAAATTCCTTTCGTTGTTAGTGGTCAAGGACAAGAAGCAACTCAAATAGGAATGGCTTACGCTATGAAACAAGGTGATATATCTTCTCCTTATTATAGAGATTTAGCTTTCGTAACATATATGGGTATTACACCTTTAGATACGATGTTAGCTTCTTTCGGTAAAAGAGATGATGTTAATTCAGGTGGTAAACAAATGCCATCCCACTATAGTCACAGAGAAAAGGGGATTTTATCACAAAGTTCACCCGTGGCTACTCAAATACCACATTCAGTTGGTGCAGCTTTAGCTTTAAAAATGGACAACAAACAAAACATAGCAACTGCAACAGTTGGTGAAGGTAGTTCAAACCAAGGTGATTTTCATGAAGGTTTAAATTTTGCAGGTGTACATAAATTACCTTTTGTTTGTGTCATTATTAATAACAAATATGCTATTTCTGTTCCAGATTCTTTACAATATGCTGCTAAAAATCTATCAGATAGAGCAATAGGTTATGGTATGCATGGAGAACAAGTTGATGGTAATGATCCAATAGCTGTATATAAAGCGATGAAAGAATCGCGTGATCGCGCACTTAACGGAGAAGGTGCTACACTAATCGAAGCCGTAACTTCTCGAATGACTGCTCATTCATCTGATGATGATGATAAATATAGAACACAAGAAGAACGTGATGGATTAAAAGAAGCAGATTGTAATATTCATTTTAAAAACCATTTATTAGATTTAGGAATTATTGATGACGCTTGGTTAGCAGAAATTGAAGAGGAGCATAAACAAATCATTAATCATGCTACTAAAGCTGCTGAAGAAGCACCATATCCTTCTGTAGAAGAAGCTTATGCCTATGTTTATGAAGAAGAAGGGAGTATCAATCATGACTAAGATGACTTATTTAGACGCGATTCGCCAAGCTCAAGATGTAGCTATGGAAAAAGACCAAAATACTTTTATTCTTGGAGAAGATGTTGGTAAAAAAGGTGGCGTATTCGGTGCTACTCTTGGTCTACAAAGTAAATATGGTAAAGAACGCGTCATTGATACACCTTTAGCAGAATCTAATATAGTTGGTACAGCTATTGGTGCTGCAATGTTAGGTAAACGTCCTATTGCAGAGATTCAATTTGCCGACTTTATTTTACCTGCAACAAACCAAATTATTAGTGAAGCTGCAAAAATGCGTTATCGTTCAAATAATGATTGGCAATGTCCAATTACTATAAGAGCGCCTTTTGGTGGTGGCGTGCATGGTGGTTTATACCATTCACAAAGTATTGAAAGTATTTTTGCATCAACACCAGGTTTAACAATCGTTATCCCTTCATCTCCATATGATGCTAAAGGATTATTATTGTCTTCAATTGAATCAAATGATCCAGTACTTTTCTTTGAACATAAAAAAGCATATCGTTTCTTAAAAGAAGAAGTACCAGAAGAATATTATACAGTTCCTTTAGGTAAAGCTGATGTAAAACGTGAAGGTGATGATATCACTGTATTTTGTTATGGTTTAATGGTTAATTATTGCTTACAAGTTGCCGATATTCTTGCAGAAGATGGTATCAATGTAGAAGTTGTTGATTTAAGAACTGTTTATCCATTAGATAAAGAAACAATCATTGATCGTGCTAAGAAAACAGGAAAAGTACTACTAGTAACTGAAGATAACTTGGAAGGTAGCGTAATGTCAGAGGTTTCAGCTATTATTGCTGAAAATTGCTTATTCGAATTAGATGCACCAATCATGCGTTTAGCAGGTTCTGATGTACCATCAATGCCATTCTCTCCAGTATTAGAAAACGAGTTAATGATGAATCCAGAAAAAATACAAGCGAAAATGCGAGAACTCGCAGAATTTTAAGGAGGCTTAATAATGGATATCAAAATGCCAAAACTAGGCGAGAGTGTACATGAAGGTACTATAGAACAATGGCTAGTATCTGTTGGCGATTATGTTGAAGAATATGAACCGTTATGTGAAGTAATTACTGACAAAGTAACTGCTGAAGTGCCTTCTACTGTTGCAGGTACAATTACTGAAATAGTTATTAGCGAAGGTGAAACAGTAGAAATTAATACTGTTATTTGTAAAATCGATTCACCTAATGAAAATAATGTAGAAAATACTTCTAATGATAATAAACAACAAGAGAAAACTGAAAACACTCAAGTAAATCATCAAGATACACAATCTAGTGTCCAACAAAACTCGACATCAAAAGAAAACTCAGACAAACCTAAAAATAATGGACGATTTTCACCAGTAGTATTTAAATTAGCTTCTGAAAATCAAATCGATTTATCACAGGTTACGGGTACAGGTTTTGAAGGTAGAGTTACAAAAAAAGATGTATTAGCTTATATTAATAATCCAACTGAAAATCAAACTAATAACAATCATGCACAACCACAAAATGAACCAAAATCAACTACTATACCTAATCATTCACAAGATCAAATCGAATCTACTCAAAATGCAATGCCAGTGAATGGTGTGCGTAAAGCGATTGCTCAAAATATGGTTACAAGTGCTACTGAAATTCCACACGGTTGGATGATGATTGAAGCTGATGCAACTAACCTAGTGAAAACTAGAAATCACTTTAAAAATAGCTTTAAGAAAAATGAAGGTTATAATCTTACATTCTTTGCTTTCTTTGTAAAAGCAGTAGCGGATGCATTAAAAGCTTATCCAATGTTAAACAGTAGTTGGAATGGTAACGAAATTAAAATTCATAAAGATATTAATATTTCTATAGCAGTAGCTCATGAAAATAAATTATTCGTTCCAGTCATTAAACATGCTGACGAAAAATCAATTAAAGGTATAGCAAGAGAAATTAATGAACTTGCTCAAAAAGCTAGAAATAACAAATTAACTCAAGAAGATATGCAAGGTGGAACATTTACAGTGAATAATACTGGCTCATTCGGCTCAGTATCTTCTATGGGTATTATTAATCATCCTCAAGCTGCTATATTACAAGTTGAATCAATCGTTAAGAAACCTGTTGTTATCGATGATATGATTGCAATTAGAAGCATGGTTAATTTATGTATTTCTATTGATCATAGAATTTTAGATGGCTTACAAACTGGTCAATTTATGAATCATATTAAGCAACGTGTTGAACAATATACTGTAGAAAATACAAATATTTATTAAACTTACTATATAGTTAACTCTATACAATAACATTACCGTTCATAAGGTCAGAATGATTAAAAGATATTTAGATTTATAAAGCAAGAGTAAATTCAACTATAAGATTAGGCATAAATGCTTTCATATGTTAGGAAGTATTTATGCCTATTATCATATAGGTTAATCAAGCATGTTGAAGTATGTAACTATAATTAGTAAAATAAAGACAGTAAATTAAAAAAATGAAAGGTGATTCTAATTTATGGATTTAAATTTTGATTTATATATGAATGGAGTCGTAGATCAAGCTAGAAATGAAATTGAAGAAGCTGGTTATGAACAATTAACTACAGCAGACGAAGTAGATAAAGTTTTAAAACAAGATGGCACAACATTAGTTATGGTTAATTCTGTATGTGGTTGTGCGGGTGGTATTGCTCGTCCTGCGGCTACACATGCACTTCATTATGATAAATTACCTGATAGACTCGTAACAGTGTTTGCTGGTCAAGATAAAGAAGCAACACAACAAGCAAGAGATTATTTTGAAGGTTATGCACCATCAAGTCCTTCTTTCGCACTTATTAAAGATGGTAAAATCACTGAAATGATTGAACGTCATCAAATCGAAGGACATGATGTAATGAATGTCATTAGTCAATTACAAGGATTATTTGATCAATATTGTGAAGAAAGATAAGAGGTCATAATTAGATGCTCAAGTTAAATCCTTATAAGATTGGATTTAGAACACTCAAGACAGCTGTTGGTATGACTCTAGGCGTTATTATTTGTAAACTACTAGGCCTTGATAATTATGCTTCAAGTGCGATCCTAGTAGTTCTTTGTATAAAACATACAAAAATGCATTCTTTAACTGCTATTATTTCACGTTTAGTATCTTGTTTATTAATATTATTTTTAGGTTCTGCAATATTTTCCATACTTGGACAACACGCAATTGTGTTAGGTTTAATAGTATTGCTATTTATACCGTTAACAGTTGTATTGAATGCACAAGAAGGTGTCATTACAAGTTGTGTTATTTTATTACACGTTTTTAATGCTAAAACAATCGATGGACATCTTATAATAAATGAAATACTATTACTCATTGTTGGGCTAGGTATAGCATTTATTATGAACTTAATGATGCCAAGTTTAGATAAAACATTAAAACGCTATAAAAATGACATTGAACACCAAATTACTGATGTATTTATTGCATTTGACAAAGCTTGCAAACAACAAAACCATGACCTAAATATAACGTTCGAACCACTGGTTTTAAATATTAAAAAAGCAAAATCTTTAGCTTTTAGAGATGTTAAAAACCACTTCGTGAGAAATGAAAACTCATATTATCATTATTTTGATATGCGAGAAGAACAAGTTGAATTATTAAAACGAATGAAATTTTTAATAGAAAATATTCAAACTAAAGATCCTATTTTAGAGCATATTTCACAATTGCTTTGTGAAATTGGTCATAACGTCAATAGTAATGATTATACTGCTTTAAGATTACATTCCTTATATGAAATACGACTATCATTAGATGAATTACCTTTACCAACATCACATCAAGCACTCAATTCACGTGCTAATATCATTCAGTTGTTAAATGAATTAGAAGAATATTTGAATATTAAATCTCACTTTGGTTCATTAAAAATGCATAGTGAAATTAAGAACTTCGCATAAAAAACTAATAAGTATATTAAAAAATAGCCAGTGGCATATATGCCACTGGCTACTTCTATTAAGAACATCTTTTAATATCAGATTAATTCATCATAGGAACTAAACTTGTAAGTAGTAGTGCTAAAACTACAGCAACCAACATAACAATAATAATAATACGTAAAACTTTATTCATCATAAGGTGTTCCTCCAATTGCCTAATACATATTAAATTGCGTCTTAATTTAATACGAAATCTAATTATAAGATAACATTATATGATTTAAATCGAGAATGCAATCAATTTATTTTTGATATATTCAGAATTCAGTTAAACTATAGTTATATGATTAAGGGGGAATATTAAAGATGAATAAAGAACGTCTCTTAAATACATTTTTAGAATTAGTAAAAATTGACTCAGAAACTGGACATGAACAAGTCATCCAACCCATTTTAAAAGAGAAATTTGAATCACTTGGTTTAGAAGTTAAGGAAGATCAAGCAAGTGAAACAGAAGGATTAGGTTCTAACAATCTTGTTTGTACATTAAGAAGCAATTTATCAGATAAAGATGTTCCGAAGTTGTATTTTACAAGCCATATGGACACAGTTGTGCCAGGAATTAAAGTTCAACCTAATGTAGCGGATGATGGCTATGTATACTCAGATGGAACAACAGTTTTGGGGGCTGATGATAAAGCAGGTTTAGCCGCTATCATAGAGGCAATCACTACAATTAACGAACAAAATTTATCACATGGACAAATCCAATTCGTTATTACTGTAGGTGAAGAATCAGGATTACTTGGTGCCCAAGCACTAGATACTTCTTTATTAGATGCTGATTTTGGCTATGCAATTGATGCGAGTGTTGACGTTGGAACTACAGTTGTTGGTGCGCCAACACAAATGAAAATCAACACAACGATAAAAGGGAAAACCGCACATGCTAGTACGCCAACAGAAGGTATAAGCGCTATAAATATTGCAGCTAAAGCGATTAGTAAAATGAAACTTGGTCAAATTGATGACTTAACAACTGCTAATATAGGTAAGTTTCATGGTGGTTCTGCTACTAATATAGTGGCTGATGAAGTTGTTATAGAGGCAGAAGCACGTTCACATAATGAACAAAGTATTGAACAACAAGCTCAACACATGAAAGATACTTTTGAACAAACTGCAAGTGAACTTGGAGGTCAAGCTCAAGTAGAAATCGAGAAAAGTTATCCTGGTTTCAAAATTAGTGATGATGCCGAAGTAACCAAATTTGCTAAAGCAAGTGCAATTAGTTTAGGTCTTAAAGGTGATACTGTTATTTCTGGTGGTGGATCAGATGGTAGTATTATCAATACTTATGGAATACCGTCTGTCATTTTAGGTGTTGGTTATGAAAATATCCATACTACTAGTGAAAGAATAGCAGTAAAAGACCTTAATTTATTAACAAATCAAGTTCTAAAAATAATTGAACTCGTAGCAGAATAGCACGGTCAATTTAGTGAAGTAAATACTTAATTTGTGATACAATACTATTGAAATATTCGAATAAGAGAGGTAAGTAATATGACACAACAAATAGGTGTAGTAGGTTTAGCCGTAATGGGTAAAAACCTTGCATGGAACATCGAATCACGTGGTTACAGTGTATCTGTTTATAACCGTTCAAGACAAAAAACAGATGAAATGGTAGAAGAATCAAAAGGAAAAAGTATCCACCCAACATATTCATTAGAAGAATTTGTTAATTCTTTAGAAAAACCCCGTAAAATTTTATTAATGGTTAAAGCCGGACCTGCTACTGATGCAACAATAGATGGTTTATTACCTTTATTAGATGACGATGATATTCTTATTGATGGCGGTAATACTAATTATCAAGATACAATCCGTCGTAATAAAGCTTTAGCTGAAAGTGGTGTTAACTTTATTGGTATGGGTGTATCTGGTGGAGAAGTTGGTGCCTTAACTGGTCCTTCATTAATGCCAGGTGGACAAGAAGATGCATATAATAAAGTTAGTGATATCCTTGATGCTATTGCAGCGAAAGCTCAAGATGGTGCTTCTTGCGTAACTTATATTGGACCAAATGGTGCTGGACACTATGTAAAAATGGTTCATAATGGTATTGAATATGCAGATATGCAATTAATTGCTGAAAGTTATGCAATGATGAAAGACTTATTAGGTATGAGTCATACAGAAATTTCTCAAACTTTCAAAGATTGGAATGCAGGAGAACTTGAAAGTTACTTAATTGAAATTACTGGTGATATTTTCACTAAATTAGATGAAGATAACGAACCTTTAGTTGAAAAGATTCTAGACACAGCTGGTCAAAAAGGTACTGGTAAATGGACTTCTATTAACGCATTAGAATTAGGAATTCCTTTAACAATTATTACTGAATCAGTATTTGCTCGTTTCATTTCATCTATCAAAGAAGAACGTGTAAATGCATCAAAATCACTAAATGGACCAACTGCTTCATTTGATGGCGATAAACAAGAATTCTTAGAAAAAATTAGAAAAGCTTTATACATGAGTAAGATTTGTTCATACGCACAAGGTTTTGCTCAAATGAGAAAAGCAAGTGAAGATCATGAATGGAATTTAAAATTAGGCGAGCTTGCAATGATTTGGAGAGAAGGTTGCATTATTCGTGCTCAATTCTTACAAAAAATTAAAGATGCCTATGATAACAATCCAAACCTTGAAAACTTATTATTAGATCCTTACTTCAAAAATATCGTAACAGATTATCAAGACGCTTTAAGAGACGTTGTTGCAACAGGAGTTAAAAATGGTGTTCCAACACCAGGTTTCTCTGCAAGTGTAAACTATTACGATAGTTATCGTTCAGAAGATTTACCTGCTAACCTTATCCAAGCACAACGTGACTACTTCGGTGCTCACACTTATGAACGTAAAGATCGTCAAGGTGTATTCCATACACAATGGGTTGAAGAAGAATAAATAAATTATTTTAACGTCTTACATACATATGTAAGGCGTTTTTTATAATCTTTTTATTACTCCCAAAGATATAAGTAACTGATTTACTATATAAAATAAATATTTTGACGACGTTTCATTTTAAAGATAAAATAATTACTAAAGAAACCGGTTTCATTACAAAATATTAATAGAGGTGTGTTTTCAAATGACAAAAAATTGGTGGAAAGAGGCAGTAGCATATCAAGTATATCCAAGAAGTTTCAAAGATAGTAATAATGATGGTATCGGGGATTTACCAGGTGTTATTGAGAAATTAGATTACTTAAAAGACCTAGGCATTGATGTCATTTGGTTAAGCCCAATGTATAAATCTCCTAATGATGATAATGGGTACGATATTAGTAACTATCAAGATATAATGGATGAATTTGGTACAATGGATGATTTTAATCGTTTATTGGAAGGCGTTCATCAAAGAGGTATGAAATTAATACTTGATTTAGTTGTTAATCATACTTCTGATGAGCATCCATGGTTTATCGAATCTAAATCAAGTAAGGACAATCCTAAACGTGATTGGTACATTTGGGAGGACCCGAAAGAAGATGGCTCCGAACCAAATAACTGGGAAAGCATTTTTAACGGGTCAACTTGGGAATATGATGAGCATACTGGGCAATACTATTTCCATCTATTTAGTAAAAAACAACCAGATTTAAATTGGAATAATAAAGAAGTAAGACAAGCTGTATTCGATATGATGAATTGGTGGTTTGAAAAAGGTATCGACGGCTTTAGAGTTGATGCTATTACGCATATTAAGAAAACTTTTGAAGCAGGTGATTTACCAGTACCAGAAGGTAAAACATATGCGCCGGCATTTGATGTAGATATGAACCAACCTGGTATTCAAGATTGGTTACAAGAAATGAAAGATGAATCATTATCTCAATACGATATTATGACTGTTGGAGAAGCAAATGGTGTAACACCAGATAATGCCGATGAATGGGTTGGCGAAACTAATGGTAAATTTAATATGATTTTCCAATTTGAACATCTAGGTTTATGGAGTACAGGAGATTCACAATTTGATGTTACTGCTTATAAAAATGTATTAAATCGTTGGCAAAAGCAACTAGAAGGTAAAGGTTGGAACGCGCTCTTTATTGAAAATCATGACCAACCTCGTCGTGTGTCCACATGGGGTAATGATAGTCAATATTGGTACGAATCTGCCACTAGCCATGCTGTTGTCTATTTCCTTCAACAAGGCACGCCGTTTATTTATCAAGGTCAAGAAATTGGTATGACAAATTATCCATTCGAAAGTATAGAAACCTTTAATGATGTTGCAGTTAAAAACGAATACCAAATCGTTAAAGAAAATGGTGGAGATGTTAATCAATTATTAGATAAGTATAAAATGGAAAACAGAGATAATTCACGTACGCCTATGCAATGGAATAGCAATAATTATGCCGGATTTACCAATGTAGAACCATGGTTTCCAGTCAATCCAAATTATAAAGAAATCAACGTTGCTGACCAATTAGAAGATGAAAATTCTGTTCTAAATTTTTATAAATCATTAATTCAATTAAAAAAATCAGCTGATATTTACACATACGGTCAATTTGATTTAATTGATGCTGATAATCCAAATATATTTGCTTATACTAGAACGCTTGATAACGAAAAAGTATTAATTGTTGGTAACTTAACTGATAAAGAAAGTAAACTTAATTTAGATGACGACATCAAAGTATTCGATATATTACTTCACAATTATGATACTGATGTTAATTTTGATAAGATTCAACCTTATGAAGCTTTTGTGCTTAAAATTTAATTATATTTAATGAAAAACATGCCTTTAATACTGACATATAGTCATTATTAAGGGCATGCTTTTTTATACATTTTCAATTGTCATAATCATAATTTTCTTGTTCTACAGGTAACCACAGTTGTATTTTTGTAAAAGGATCATCAAATGATATATCTAATGGGTATACCTCCACATATAAACTATCTCTTTGATAAGGTAAAGTTAATTGCAAACTTGTTTCAATATAATACCAAGCTTCATTCACCGTATAATCAATTTCACCTTGTAAATTAAACTTAGCATAATGCCTACCAGGTAGGAATCTACTTTCTAAATGAGCAGGGTATCGTTCACTTGGTACACCTACAAAAATTTCTAAACCAGAATCAAGAGGGCAACTTATGACGAATAATTCAAATGGACTTACATCATTATAACGCTGTAACTCTTTTAATTGACCATCTAACAACAAATCTTCTAAAAAATCAGGAACATTAAAAGGATTTGATAAATCCTTAGCGTCAATATAACGTGCATATCCAACTAACGAAATATCATCAGTCTTTTCATGTCTATATGGATAAGGTGCTCTTTCTGTAGTTGTCAATTTTATATAAATTCGTTCTTGCATTTTGAGTTCATCTTTTTTAGTTGATGCTTGAATTGGTGAAACGCCATGAAAATCACTAAAGTCATTTGCAAAATCATTTGAATTTGCATATCTATACTTTTTAGCAACATCTACCAAGCGACTCGCACTATGTTTAACATCTATAGCAGCTAATGTGAGTTTTCTTGCCCGTGCATACGCCTCTGGTGATAACCCTACAATCATTTTAAAAGATTGTTCAAGGTGAAAGGGGGAGAGACCAACGTAATCACTTAATTCTTGCAAATTAAACGGCTCAAGTAGACGGTCTTCGATATAAACAATTGCCTGTTGTATTTGCTTGATAACGTCCAATATATTCACTCCAATTATTTTCAATCATTAACTTTTATTCTACATTATTTTGACTAAATATACACCTGAAAGCCTATCAATAAATCAAATTAATAAAAAAGTGAACGACTATAGAAACTGAAATGTTGATGAACTCAACTCACTTGTTTGGAGATAAGATATCAAACATCACAGTTATACTATAATCATTCACTATTTGATTTATTTAGTCACATTTTCAATTTAAACTTTTTATTGAATATCGTCCCACCAATGATTACCATCTCTACTTAGTAGTAAGTCACTTTCTAATGGACCGTTCGTACCAGATTCATAGTTAGGGAATTCTGGTTCCACCATTGACCATTGTTCTTGAATAGCATCAACAAATTTCCAAGTTGATTTAAGTTCTTCCCAATGAGTAAAGTTAGTTGGATCGCCTTTAAGACAATCGAAAAGTAAATTTTCATATGCATCAACTGTATTCATTTTATCTTGTGCACCCATAGCATAAGAAAGTTGTACAGGTTCTGTATCAATGCCTTGAATGTTTTTCTTAGCATTTAAATGTAGTGATACACCTTCATTTGGTTGAATATTAATAACTAATAAGTTTGAATCTAATAATTTGTCAGTTTGATAATATAAGTTCATTGGAACTTCTTTAAATTCTACAACGACTTGAATCGTTTTAGATTTCATGCGTTTACCAGTTCTAATATAGAACGGTACGCCTGCCCATCTAAAGTTGTCGATAGTTAATTTACCAGATACAAATGTAGGTGTAATAGAGTCTTCTGCAACACGATCTTCATCGCGATAAGCTTTAACTTGTTTACCATCAATTACTCCTTCGCCATATTGTCCACGAACGAAATTCTTTCTAACATCTTGTGGACGTAATTGACGCAATGATTTTAATACTTTAACTTTTTCAGCTCGTATATCCTCACTATTCAAACTAATAGGGGCTTCCATAGCTAATAAAGCAACCATTTGTAACATATGGTTTTGAACCATATCTTTTAAAGCGCCACTAGATTCATAATAGCCGCCACGATCTTCTACACCTAAAATTTCTGAAGATGTTACTTGAATATTAGAAATATATTTATTATTCCAAAGAGGCTCAAACATTGCATTAGCAAAGCGTAATACCTCAATATTTTGAACCATATCTTTACCTAAGTAATGGTCTATACGATAAATTTCTTCTTCTTTAAATGAACGACGAATTTGATTGTTTAGTGATTCTGCTGATTTTAAATCACTACCGAATGGTTTTTCAATAACTAAACGTTTGAAACCACTAGTATTAGTTAATCCAGATGATTTTAAATAATCTGAAATGACTCCGAAAAACTGTGGCGCCATAGCAAGATAAAACAGACGATTACCTTTTAAACTGAATTGAGTATCTAATTGATTACTAAACTCTAGTAATGATTGATAACTTTCTTCATCACTCACATCATGTTTATGATAAAACACATGTTCCATGAATTCATCAATTCGTTGTGTTTCTTTAACGTGATTTTGGATTGACGCTTTAACTTGTTCACGGAATGTATCGTTACTAATATCACGACGTCCAATCCCTATAATAGCTATATGTTCATCTAAGTTGTCTTGTTGGAAAAGATGGAAAATGGAAGGGAATAACTTTCTATGACTTAAATCACCAGTTGCTCCGAAAATTGTAATTAAACAAGGTATGTGTTTTTGTTTTGTACTCAAGAATAAAACCTCAATTCTATAAAAGATATATGATTATTATATTATATGATAAAGAAAACTTATGGTCATATAATATGCTTTATTAAAGTTCATAAGCAATTTATCATTTAAATAAATGATAATCGATATCATACATATTTACCAAATTATACGACTCACAAACATGTGTAAAACTATGATATGAAATTAAAACTAATACGTTGTACTCAAATGGAATATTGATAATTATATTTTATTTCTTATTATAAAAATTGTCATTATATATGATAGAATGAATCGAAGAGAGGGAGGTGTGAGCATGGAAGTCACATTTTTCGGTACTAGTGCCGGACTACCAACTAAAGAGAGAAATACGCAAGCAATTGCTTTAAATCTAGAACCCTATTCCAATTCAATTTGGTTGTTTGATGTAGGAGAAGGTACCCAACATCAAATTCTTCATCATTCAATAAAATTAGGTAAAGTTGATCATATTTTTATTACTCATATGCATGGAGATCACATTTTTGGGCTTCCAGGATTACTAACGAGTAGGTCCTTTCAAGGTGGAGAAAATAAACCTCTTACATTAATTGGACCTAAAGGAATACAACAGTATGTAGAAACAACATTATCGTTGTCAGAATCACATCTCAATTATCCAATTACATACATAGAAATCGATGAACGTTTAGATTATCATCATGACGGTTTTACAGTACATGCTGAAATTTTAAATCATGGGATAACGTCATACGGTTATCGATTAGAAACACCTACAACACCTGGAACTATAGACGTAGAATCACTTAAATCAATTGGTCTCGAGCCTGGCCCTAAATATCAAGAAGTTAAAATGAATGATACTTTTGAATTTAATGGGAAGATATACCAATCTGATCAGTTTAAAGGAAATGCTAAATCTGGACCAATCGTTGCTATTTTTGGGGATACCAAGCCATGTCATAACGAACATATTATAGCGAAAGATGCAGATGTTATGGTACATGAGGCAACATATATTGAAGGGGAAAAGACGCTCGCAAATAGCTATCATCATAGTCATATAGATGATGTCTTTGAACTGATGCGCCAAGCAAATGTTAAACAAAGTTTGATAACACATATGAGCAATAGATATACAAAAGAATATATTGATGAAGTTTATAATGAGTTGAAAAATACCACAGACACACCTAACTTTACATTCGTTAATGATTTTGACTCATTCAAAATTTAAATTTAAAACGCCACAGAGACAAATTCTGCGGCGTTTTAGTATATAATAAATTAATCTTCAGTTTTAGATAATTCAACACTGCGATCAACAGCTGCACTTAAACAATCCTCGAAAATAGCTACTAAGTCATATTGAGATAAGGCATCTAAACCAGCTTGTGTTGTACCACCTTTAGAAGTAATATTCTTTCTTAATTGTTCCATACTTAAATCTGAACGTTCAATCATCTTACTCGTACCTATAATTAAATTACGTATAGACTCTTCAACTTGATCTTTTTCCAAACCTAATTCAGTACCTGCTTTAACATATTGTTCAAATACATGATATAAAAATGCAGGTCCGCTTCCAGTTATAGCTGTTACCTGATGTAAATGGTTTTCTGAAACTTCAATAACTGAACCAAATGCGTTAACTAATTCATTAACTTCATCTTTAGATTTAGGACCGAAATTGTTAGAGTAACTTATACCTGTTACAGAATGACCTACTTGGGCATTAGTATTAGGCATAATACGTGCTAAAGGATTATTAGTATTCAATTGTTCTCTAATATAATCAATTGATAATCCAGCCATAATAGAAATAAAACGGTTATTTTCTGTAATTGAATCTTTAATTCTCTCAGCTAAAGCTTCAAAATCATGGGGTTTAGTGCCTAAAAATACGTAATCTGCATCTTTAAGTAATGCTTCATCATCATAACTATAATTGACACCTAATTTTTCAGCAAAATCTTTTAAAGCTTTCTCGTTAGACTTATTAGTTAAATAAATGTCATTAGGATCTAAATTACTAGAGTTTATTATACCTGTAAAAATCGCTTGTGCCATATTACCAGCACCATAAAATACAAGTTTCATATACTTCACATCACCTTCATTTTAATTATAAAATAATGATACTTTAAGAATATAAATATATAGTAACATAAATTGTAAACGGTATATACGAAGGAGGGATTAAACATGATAGGACAACATTATATAGTTACAGGAGGAACAAGTGGACTGGGATTAGAAATTGTACATCAACTTATTAAAAGAGGTGCTAAAGTAACAATTCTTGCACGTAATATTGAAAAATTTCAGCAAATCAATTTTGGTTCTCAATCCTATTTGGTTGATGTCTTAAAATGTGATTTACAAAATCAAAATGATATTAGGGCTTTATCGAATAAAATTAAATCTCCAATTCATGGACTAGTGTATAGTTCTGGTTTAGGATATTTTAAATCTTTATCGGCTCATACAACCGATGAAATCATAGAAACGTATAATATAAATATCATTAGCTTCAATTTACTTTTTAAAATACTAAAACCTCATCTAGTAGAACACGCACATATTATAGGCATTTCAAGCCAAGCTGCTTTTGTCACACAAGCGCATGCAGCACATTACGGTGCATCTAAGGCTGCTTTTAACCAAATTCTTAATGCTTTACGATTAGAAGAACCACATCTCCATGTGATGACTGTTAACCCAGGTCCAATCGATACACCTTTTCATCAAAAAGCTGATCCGTCATTATCTTATTTTAATCAATATCGCTCAATCATGATTAATTCGAAACAACTAGCTTCTAGAATAGTAGAAGGTATCATTTTAGAGAAAGAAGAAATTAACCAACCATCATGGATGCACAATATGTTAAAACTATATCAATTAGCTCCAAGATT
This sequence comes from Staphylococcus sp. 8AQ, assembly GCF_902506595.1. Lineage (NCBI taxonomy): Bacteria > Bacillati > Bacillota > Bacilli > Caryophanales > Staphylococcaceae > Staphylococcus > Staphylococcus sp. 8AQ. Next base: position 1,016,614 of record NZ_LR733871.1, on the reverse strand, counting down.
TTTAGAGAAACATTTTTCTTCATTGTTTAAGAATAAAACGAATCACTAAGTAAATAGAATATAATTCATAAAAGAAAAAGAGCCATTAATCAATGTTATATGACATCAATTAATGGCTCAAACTATAATTAATTTATTTTAAATGTTGTGTATACTGTAAGTCTTTCACACGTTCTCTTGCAGCTTTAATTTGATCTAAGCTAACATCTTTATAGTAGTTCTTAACATTTTCTTCTAATTGTTCAACACTACTTGCACCAACAATGATTGAACCTAATGCATCATGAGAAGTTAAGTAATTAAATGAAAGGGCAGTAAGGTTACTTTCAATTTCTTTAATAGATGCAATTGTTTCTCCTAACTCATCATTTGTATAATCGAAAATACCATCAGCAAACTTTTTATCCAATGCATTATTACTATTAGATGTTAGTAATCCTTTAAATACAGGACCTCTAGCTAATACTTTAACTTGCTTTTCGTGAACATCATCTAATAGACTTTCGGGACGATTATCGATTAGATTAAATTGAGACATCAATGTTTCAATTTGACTATGTTTTAAGTAGTAGTCTATAACGTTAGGGCGAATAGAAGATATACCATATGCTCGAATGACACCTTCTTGTTTTAATTCATCAAATGCACTGATTGTCTCATCTAATGGATCGTCTATAGTACCACCATGTAATTGATATAAATCTAAATGATCTAATCCAAGACGTTGTAATGAACCTTTTACGCCTTCTTTAATATGCTTTTTAGATGGGTCCCAAGTGATATTACCATCCTCAGTGAGTCGATTTCCAACTTTTGTACCGATGACAATATCATCTCGATTTTGATATTGTTTCAATGCTTTGCCAACGATTTCCTCATTTATACCTTGATCATACATATCTGCAGTATCAAAATAAGTAATACCGTTTTCGATTGCACTTTCAATAATAGGTTGGGCATTTTTAAAATCAGTACCTAAACTCATACAACCTAAACCTAACTCAGAAATTTCTAAACCACTTTTCAAAATATTCTTTTGCATGTAGTTTCTCCTTTCGATACACTTTAACTAACGCATTAAGTTTATCAATTTATTAAAACATTTAAAAGGACCGTGATTATAAATGGAATTTAACGAAAAAACGATAGATAGAACTGTGATTTATAATGGTAAAATTATAGATTTAGAAATCCACGATGTTGAATTACCCGATGGACAAACATCTAAACGTGAATTGATTTATCATAACGGCGCAGTTGCAATATGTGCAGTTACTCCTGAAAATGAAGTATTACTTGTAAAACAATTTAGAAAACCAGTAGAAAAACCACTACTTGAAATACCTGCGGGTAAATTAGAAAAAGATGAAGAACGTGAAGAAGCAGCAAAAAGAGAACTTGAAGAAGAAACAGGATACATTGCTAAAGATTTACAGTATGTTACTGATATGTATGGTTCTCCTGGCTTTTCAAATGAGAAATTAACGATTTATTTTGCTGATAATTTAGAAGTAGGCGAAATGAATCTAGATGACGATGAATTCGTTGAAGTTCATAAATTCTCAATTGAAGAAGTGAGAAAAGCCTTGCAAAACGCTGAAATTGAAGATGCGAAAACAATTATCGCACTTCAGCATCTATTATTAAATTATAATCATTCTAAATAATAAAGGAATATCCTTGCGTTTTATTGAGAATACTGGTAATTTATATTGTGAATCATACTTTAGATTAAAATGATTATAATTCTTAGTAGAGGAGTGAGGCTTCCGTGGAAGAACGATTAAATCGCGTGAAGCAACAATTACAACAGTCTTCATATAAATTAACTCCACAACGTGAGGCTACTGTAAGAGTTCTAATAGAAAATGAGAAAGACCATTTAAGTGCCGAAGATGTATATTTAAAAGTTAAAGATAAATCTCCAGAAATAGGTTTAGCAACTGTATATCGTACCTTAGAATTATTAGCAGAATTAAAAGTTTTAGATAAAATCAATTTTGGTGATGGGGTTGCACGTTTTGATCTACGTAAAGAGGGCGCTAAACATTTCCATCACCATTTAGTTTGTATGGAATGCGGTAAAGTAGAAGAAATTGAAGAAGACCTATTACCAGAAGTTGAAAATCGTGTTGAAAAAGAATTTAACTTCAAAATTTTAGATCACCGCTTAACTTTCCACGGTGTATGTTCAGATTGCCAAGCTAAAAAGCAATCCGAACAGAAATAATAAAGATTATTCTCACTATAGATAATTACACAGCCAATAATACAATCATATTGCATTATTAACTGAGAAAGTCTTTATATCTCTAATGGTGAAGTAATTTAATTAAGAAGCCACCGCTTCAAAAGAGGTGCTTTATGATAGATACAATCATAGAAGAGTATTTAAAATTTATACAAATTGAAAAAGGATTAAGCGTAAATACAATTGGTGCTTATCGAAGAGATTTAAATAAATACAAAGAGTTTTTAGAACTACAAAAAATAGCGAATATTGACTTTGTAGACCGACAAATAATTCAAGAATGCTTAGGTTATTTAATAGATCAAGGTCAATCTTCAAAATCTATTGCACGTTTCATCTCAACAATACGCAGTTTTCACCAATTTGCATTACGCGAAAAATATGCTGCAAAAGATCCTACAGTATTAATCGAAACGCCCAAATATGAGAAAAAATTACCAGACGTATTAGAAGTCGACGAAGTTATTCAATTATTAAATGCACCAGATTTAAATAAAAATAATGGCTACCGTGATCGCACAATGTTAGAACTACTTTATGCAACTGGTATGCGGGTATCTGAAGTGATACAAATTGAAATTGAAGACGTTAATTTAATGATGGGCTTTGTAAGAGTATTTGGTAAAGGGGATAAAGAGCGTATTGTTCCTTTAGGTGATACAGTTATAGATTATTTAACGACTTATATCGAAACAGTTAGACCTCAATTATTAAAACAAACTGTAACGAATGTTTTATTTTTAAATATGCATGGGAAACCATTATCAAGACAAGGTATTTGGAAAATGATTAAACAAAATGGTCTTAAAGCTAATATCAACAAAACATTAACACCACATACACTAAGACATTCATTTGCTACTCATTTACTTGAAAATGGTGCTGATTTACGTGCAGTACAAGAGATGCTAGGACATTCAGATATTTCAACAACTCAGTTATATACACATGTATCAAAATCTCAAGTCAGAAAAATATATAATCAATATCATCCTAGAGCATAGTTATTATATTATAAAAGGCCAGTAATAATAGGGTAAATACACCTATATTACTGGTCTTTCTTATTATCAATATCTTTTATTTTATAATGTCTTTCTTCTAATGCCGCTTGTCTAGCTAATTCTACTTCGCTACGGTCTCTCAACAAATGATGATGAACAATGTTTTCATTTTTTACAGGTGTGGACATAAAGTAATAATCTGGAAATGTTAATTCTAATTGATTTAACATTTGAATATTTATTGGTAACTGGATAGGTATAAATGGTAATTGATGTTCAACTCTATCTATTTGCATTTCAAGCAATTGAATATACATGGCAATGTCTAAATGAAGTGTCATTTGATCTTTTCGTGAAGCATGAGTAATCACTTGCTTTGCTTTATTAAAAGATTTTATTGCGCCTTTGAAATTACGTCTTCTATAGTGATAGCATGCTGTTGCACATAAGATTAAACTTACAACAGCATCTTGTTTACTGTAATCATTATTTTCTTTCCACGCTTCTTCCAAAATATCATGGCATAAAAAATAATGTTGATTTTTATGAAACTGATAGTAAAACTGAATTAATGCTTGTTCCATCTGATTTTCACCTTAATTTTAAAAGTTATATAAATTCATGCTATAATATTTTAGTGAAATATGCACATAAGTTGCAATATGAGGTAGATACTATGTATGAAGTAAAACTGGACGCATTTAATGGTCCTCTAGATTTGTTATTACATTTAATTCAAAAATTTGAAATAGATATTTATGATATACCTATGAAATCTTTAACAGAACAATACATGCAGTATGTTCACGCTATGAATCAATTAGAAATTAACGTTGCTAGCGAATACTTGGTTATGGCTTCTGAATTATTAATGATAAAAAGTAAATTATTATTACCACAATCAGAAGAAAATTTAGACTTAGATGAAGACCCTCGTGAAGATTTAGTAGGTAGGTTAATTGAATACCAAAATTATAAAGAATACACTGAAATTCTAAATGACATGAAAGCAGAACGTGATTATTATTATACAAAACATCCAACTGATTTATCACATTTGGAAACAGATGAATCATGGGATCCATCTAATACAATTGACTTAACCGAATTAATAGTCGCTTATCAACGTGTTAAAAATCGTGTTGAAATTAATAAACCTCATTCAGTAGAAATCAGAAAAGAAACATTTACAATTCAACAAGCTACACATCAAGTAACTGATAGATTAAAGAACAATGCATCATTTAATTTCTTTAGTCTATTTACATTTACAGAACCAATCGAACAAGTGGTCACACACTTTTTAGCAATTTTAGAAATGTCTAAATCAGGTATCATTAATATTGAACAACACCATAATTTTGATGATATTAACATTTTAAGAGGAGTGAATTACAGCGTTGAATAAGCACGGCATATTAGAAGCTTTGTTATATACCTCTGGTGATGAAGGACTAGAAGTTAAACAGTTGCTCGAAATATTACAAGTAAATGAAGATGAATTAAAAAAGTTAATCGAAACTTATGAGTCAAATGGTCTCATCATTCAACAATTTGGAACAACTTGTGTTCTTACTACTAAGAAAGAAGCGGCAAATTATATCGAAGCCCTCATAGAGCAGAAGTCTAAAATGAAATTATCTCAAGCAGCGATGGAAACTTTATCTATCATTGCTTATAATCAACCACTAACTAGAAGCGATATTGAAATGATTAGAGGTATCAATTCTGACGGCGCTGTTAAAACACTTATTGCAAGAGGTCTAGTTGAAGCAAAAGAAGTCCAAAATTCACGTAGTCAACAATTAATTACAACAAATCTATTTTTAAATGTATTTGGTATAGAAAAATTAGAAGATTTACCAACCACTCAAGAAGATGACGAAGAAATGGACGCATTCTTTAGTAACTTGATAAATCAAAAAGGAGATACAAATGAGTAAAGAATTAGAAAGATTACAAAAAAGAATTGCAAGTAGTGGTTATACGTCACGCCGTAAAGCAGAAACACTAATTACAGATGGCAAGGTTAAAGTAAACGGTCAAGTAGTTACTGAATTAGGAACTAAAGTCTCAAGTTCTGACACTGTAGAAGTTGAAGGAATTAAATTAGAACAAGAAGATAAACTTTATATTTTATTTAATAAACCAGCTCAAGTTATTACGAGTGTATCTGACGATCGTGGTCGTAAAGTTGTTACTGATTACTTTAAAGATATCGAAACACGTATATACCCAGTTGGTAGATTAGATTACGATACATCAGGTGTATTATTGTTAACTAATGATGGTGAATTTACTAATTTAATGACACACCCTAGATACCATATTAAAAAGAAATATGTAGCTAAACTTAAAGGTTATTTGATGCGTGAAGAAGTGAAAGCTTTAGAAAAAGGTATTGAACTTGAAGATGGGTTTACACAACCAGCTCAAGTTAAAGTTAAAAATCAAGATAAAGACAAGAATACTACATTAGTGGAAATAACAATAAGTGAAGGTAGAAATAGACAAGTACGTCGTATGTTTGAACATTTCGGCCATCAAGTTAGTAAATTAACTCGTATCCAGTTTGGACCGTTAGATTTAAAAGGGTTAAATGCTGGTGAAGGGCGAGTACTTACACCACATGAAGTTAAAACTATTAGACATTTAGCTGAAAATGGTAATGTATAAGATAGTAGAGAGTAATGTTTGAGATTTTTTTCACAAAGTTATTTTAAATACTAACTTAAATATTATTTCATATGCTATAATAACAAATGAAATGAACAGCATGTGTGGGAGGTAAATTAGTATTATGACGAATGAAATACTTATCGTTGACGACGAAGACAGAATCAGAAGATTACTAAAGCTTTATTTAGAAAGAGAATCTTTTGAAACACATGAAGCAAGTAATGGTAAAGAAGCTTTACAACTTGCAATGGAAAATGATTATGCGTGCATTCTTCTAGATTTAATGTTACCGGAATTGGACGGTATCGAAGTAGCCACTCAATTACGTGAGCATAAAGATACTCCTATCATAATGCTTACTGCTAAAGGTGAAGAAACAAATCGTGTTGAAGGATTTGAGTCAGGTGCCGACGACTATATTGTAAAACCATTCTCACCAAGAGAAGTGGTATTAAGAGTCAAAGCGTTATTAAGAAGAACACAATCAACAACACCTGAGAAAAGTGAACCTCATGCAAGAGATGTAATTGAATTTAATCATTTAATTATAGATAACGATGCACATAGAGTATTAGCTGATAATGAACAGGTAAATTTAACGCCAAAAGAATACGAACTTTTAATTTATTTAGCAAAAACACCTAACAAAGTTTTTGAAAGAGAACAATTATTAAAAGAAGTTTGGCATTATGAATTCTATGGCGATTTGCGTACAGTAGATACGCATGTTAAAAGATTGAGAGAAAAACTTAACAAAGTATCAAGTGACGCAGCTCATATGATACAAACGGTTTGGGGAGTCGGCTACAAATTTGAGGTTAATGCTAACGATGAACCGGCTAAATAGTGTAGTAATAAAACTGTGGTTAACTATAATCTTTATAGTAACGACAGTTTTAATTTTATTAAGTGCCGCGCTCATTACGTTTATTCAATATTATTATACTCAAGAAGCTGAAGACTCAATTAAAGAAGACGCCAAACGAATTAGTCATTTAGTAGAAAGCTCTCAAAATCAAAATATAGCCATTAAAAATAGTCAAACGCTAATAGATAATCCAGGTGGTTTAATTATTATGAAAAATAATAACACTGCCTATCAACAAACAACGTCATCATCAAAGCAATCCATGCTTAAAGAAATTAAAAATAATAAAGAATTTAATAATGTATTTGAACATGGTGAACCATTAACACGTAATGTCACTATTAATGAAAATGGGAAATCTCATCCTTATATACTTGTTGGTTATCCAATGAAAGCTCAAGATGATAGTGATTCAAACTATAGTGGTGTATTCATTTTTAAAGATTTAAAATCTATTGAGGATACAAATAATGCGATTACTATCATTATATTAATAACAGCAATTATATTCTTAGCTGTTAGTACTGTTTTTGCATTTTTCTTATCATCACGAATCACAAAACCTTTACGTCAACTTAGAAATCAAGCTCAAAAAGTATCGCAAGGTGATTATTCACAAATTACATCTGTTACTACAAAAGACGAAATTGGTGAATTGTCTCGTGCATTTAATAACATGAGTTTTGAAATTCAAGAGCATGTTGAAGCATTATCAACATCTAAGAATATACGTGATAGTTTAATTAATTCAATGGTTGAAGGTGTAATAGGTATTAATGAGCAAAAAGAAATCATTATATCTAATAAAATGGCAGACCAAGTCTTCCATAACTTAGATGAATGTGCTGTTGAATCAATAGAACAACAAATTGAACAAACCTTTAATACAAAAGAAACACAATTCCAAGAATTGGAAGCTAATACAAGATACTACGTCGTTATTATGAGCTATATTGATAGAATCCAAAATGATGGAAGAAGCGGTATTGTAGCGATTATTCGTGATATGACAAATGAACATAATTTAGATCAAATGAAAAAAGATTTCATAGCTAATGTATCTCACGAGTTACGTACTCCAATAGCGCTATTACAAGGATATACTGAATCTATTGTAGACGGTATAGTGACAGAACCTGACGAGATTCATGAATCCTTAGCTATTGTTCTAGATGAATCTAAACGATTAAATCGATTAGTTAATGAATTATTAAATGTTGCACGTATGGATGCAGAAGGCTTATCAGTAGAAAAAGAAATACAACCTATTTCAGATTTATTAAATAAGATGAATATGAAATACCGCCAACAAGCTACTGATTTAGAATTAAACATGTATTTCGATGTGAACAATGATAATTTATGGAGCTATGATATGGATAGAATGGATCAAGTATTAACTAACTTGATAGATAATGCGTCAAGATATACTCAACCTGGCGACACTATATCAGTTACTACAGATGTAAATGACAATCAAGATATTTTACGCATTCAAGATACAGGTACTGGTATAGCTCCAGAACATTTACAACAAGTATTTGACCGCTTTTATAAAGTAGACGCCTCAAGAAAAAGAGGTAAACAAGGTACTGGTTTAGGACTATTTATATGTAAAATGATCATTGAGGAGCATGGTGGTTCTATTGAAGTAGAAAGCCAACTAGGAGAAGGTACTACATTTATTATTAAATTACCTAAAATTGATCAGTCCAAAATATAATTAACAAGCTAAAAGCACTAAGGTGATTAACATGAAATCATCTTAGTGCTTTTTTGAGTGCGATATTAAAAATGTATAACTTGGATTTCAAACTTAAATTACTAATACAAACTATTAGAAATCCATATCAATTTATTTAGTGTCACTATTAGGAATGATATCAACACTCTAACAAGCAAACGCATTGTGCATTACAGAGTTATCATGTATGATATATTTAAATAAAAAAATAATATTCAATTCATCTTCGGGGTCGGGTGTAATTCCCAACCGGCAGTAAATAAAGCCTGCGACGCTAGAAGAACACTATGTATAAATATATGCGTTTTTCTTGCTTGATTCAGTGAGATTCTGAAGCCGACAGTATAGTCTGGATGGGAGAAGATGGAGGTTTTTTGTTGTGCAAATTTCCTCCTTTTCTAGCAAGATGAATGAAAGGAGAAAATTTAATATGCAACAAAACCAAAACAAACGTTTAATTACAATAAGTATGTTAAGTGCTGTGGCATTTGTACTAACTTTCATTAAATTTCCATTGCCATTTTTACCACCATACTTAACTTTAGATTTTAGTGATGTACCTACATTGCTAGCTACATTTTTATTAGGGCCAGTAGCTGGTATAATTGTCGCTTTTATTAAGAACTTACTTAACTTTTTCTTTAACATGGGAGATCCAGTTGGGCCAGTTGCCAACTTCCTTGCAATTACAAGTTTCCTATTAACTGCTTACTATATTTATAAAAATAAACGTAGTAATCAATCTTTAACAATGGGACTTATTGTCGGTACAATTGTTATGACAATCGTGTTAAGTATCTTAAATTATTTCGTTTTACTACCACTTTACGGTATGATATTTAACTTAACAGACATTGTCCATAACCTAAAAGTAATTATCGTATCTGGTGTTATTCCTTTCAATATTATTAAAGGAATTGTTATTTCACTGATATTCTTCTTCATATATAACAGAGTTAAAAATAATATACATTTATAATATAAAAATATAGGTCAGTATTTATGTGCTGAATCCCAAAGGAACAGTACTAGTTGAAGACTAAATAAATTCTTACAGATTTATCTGTATAGAATTTTAGGCCGAAACTGTACCTTGGGAAAATATATACATATAAAGCTGCCTGCAAAGTCAATAACTTTGTCGACGATCTAAAAAATCTCCCTTCACAAAATGTGATAGGGAGATTTAAATATTTATTATTCAAATTTAAGCGCGTCACCATCGAACGGCTCTTCTTCAATTTTAATAGAGTCAGTAGGACAACCTTCTAGTGCATCTTCCATATCTTCATATAACTCTTCAGGCACTTCTGCAGTACCTTGGTTATCATCAAGGATTACGTATGCTATACCTTCGTCATCATAATCATAGATATCTGGAGCTGCTGCACCACATGCACCACATGCAATACAAGTATCCATATCAACGATTGTATATTTAGCCAATTTCATTCGCCTCCTTTGAAAAAAATGCTACACTAGTAATTACAATACTACTATTGTAGACATCGATAGTCTAATTTTCAATATATTCGTTTTATAGAGTGAGGGTTCATTTTGTATCAAATTATCAAACATGCTTATCAACATGCATTCAACTACAAAACAAATAAAAGTATATATAATATTTTGATGGGAAAGAAATCTCATCAAACATTTTTCGACGCTTGTAGTCAACAACTTTTGTCATTATATCATAGTTTACCCCGATTAAAATATCCGTCTTTTGAGCGATATTTAAATGAACTAGATAATTATGATGCTTTATACGAAATTAAAATGCATCCTAGATTTACTTATGACAGTCTTATTAAGACATTTAATTGTATACAGTTACTGATTCAAACAGTTTCCCAAAGTCAACATCAAGCATATAAATTTGTCCCTGTTGCTCAACAAACATACATACAACAACGTGTTAAAGATATATACAAACTAATCAGAGAACAGCAGCTAGAAACACAAGTTTATAACGAAATTCATCAACTATTTGATAAATTAGCAAGTAAAAATGACCATATTTATTTGCATTATTATTTACAAGGCTATGAAGAGCCTATGTATACTAGACAACAAGTAAGTTTAATAGAATCCATAAGCCAAGAAGAATTATTTGAATTGGAAATGAATCAATTAGTAGACCTGATGTATGAACTAGAAAATAATAACGATTATCCCACACTACATCAGACAATTATTTTACCTACATTACTAAACAAAACAAAAATGACATACAGACAAATACAACAAGGTCAATCACCCCAAGAAATTGCAACTATTCAAAACGTTAAAATTAACACTATAGAAGACCACTTATTAGAATTATTTATAAAAGGATATATGCACGATTATGAAACATTTATTGATTTATCCGAAAAAGACATTTTTATAAATTACTATAGCTCAAATATAGGATTGAAACTTCGAGAATATAAACAACAATTCTCTAAACTATCGTACTTTCAAATTAAATTGATGATTGTTGGTATAGAAAGAGGTGACATAGTTGCTACAAGAGAAGCTTAAACAATGGTTTGGATTTGATTCATTTAAACCCGGACAAGAAGAAATAATAACTAGTGTTTTAAATCAACAACATACACTTGGCATATTGCCAACAGGCAGCGGTAAAAGCTTATGTTATCAACTACCTACATATATTTTAGAAAAACCTACACTTGTTATTTCACCTCTAATTTCATTAATGGATGATCAAGTTATGCAAATGAAATTAAATGGAGAACATGCCGTTAGTTGTATACACTCAGGTATGGATGAAAATGAAAAACGACAAAATTTTAAAAAGATTAATCAAAGTAAATTTATATACCTTAGTCCGGAATTTATTTTACAACCTCAAAACTTCAAACTGATTGCAAATATTGATTTTGGTTTAATCGTTCTCGATGAAGCCCATTGTTTATCAGAATGGGGCTATGATTTCAGACCACATTATGCTCTAATTGGAAAAATCACTTCTCATTTTAAATCATCAACAATTCTAGCTTTAACAGCCACAGCACCACCACATTTAGAAAATGATTTAAAAGAAATATTACATGTTAATCTTCATACAGTTAAAACAAGTATGAATCGTCTAAACATCTCTTTAAGACATATGAATTTTGCATCTGACGAAGAAAAAATAAATTGGCTTTTACCACAACTTACGTCTACCGGACCCACAATCATATATGTGTCATCTAAAAAAATGTGCTTAACTTTAGCTAATCTAATATATGATTCTGGTTTTTTAACTGGTATTTATCATGGAGATTTAAGTTATCAAGAGAGACATACTGTTCAACAACAATTTTTAAATAATGATATACCCGTTATTGTCGCAACAAGCGCATTTGGCATGGGTATAAATAAAAAAGACATAAGAACAGTGATACATTTCCATTTATCTTCAAGTCCATCTAATTATCTACAAGAAATTGGACGAGCGGGTCGAGATGGTCGTCAAAGCCAAGCTATAAGTCTATATCAACCTGACGATGCATATATATTAGAAACTATTTTATTTGCAGATAGAATTACGCCCGAAGATATTAATCAATTTGAACTAGGTCAATTTATACCTCCGGAGAAAGAAACTATTTTGTCCATATTGTACAATCAATATACTATTGCTAAACTTCATTATATTTTTGATCAATCTTATAAACGAAAGAAATTAGGATATAGTAGAATGTTAGGTTATAAACAATTAGATCAATGTCGTCGTAAATATTTATTAGAATTTTTTAATGAACAACCAGAAATCCCAAATCAATGTTGTGATAATGATACAGAACTATCTGAAATTAAAGTCATTAACCGTAAAAAGGTAAAACGTAAGCTAAATTATAAAGAAAAGCTTCAAAATTTATTAGAGCTATAGATTTCATTTTGCTTAACGAAATATTCAAGCTATAATTAATCTATGAACAATTCTTTAATACCTTTAAAAATTCTTGATTAACATACATAATCATTTATTTTGTGGGTATAGTTTATGTATCAAAACAAAATTAAAATAGAGAGGATGATGAATGTGTCTAATAATAACTTCAAAGATGATTTTGAAAAGAATCGTCAATCTATAGACTCAGAAGATCATAAAGAACAGACATCTTCAAACGAACATCATGAAGACAAACCTACAGACAAAGTAGAAGAAAAAGCGAATCAACAATTCCCACCAAGAAATGCGCAGAGACGTAAACGTTGTAGAGATGTCGCTACAAATAATAATCGTCAATCTGAATCACAAACTAGTTCTAACCAAGATGGCTCATTAGATGATAGATTCGATGATACATCATTACATAACGGAGACAACAAAAACTATGATGCTTCATCTAAGGATGTTTCAAGCAAATCACAAGAGCATCAAACAGTAAATAATGATCACAGACAAGAAACAACACATGACAATACTTCAAACCACGAATCTGACAAAGACTCTCGACAAGACGAAACATTAAAACGTAGTCATAAAGATGAAGACACTCGTCATGAAGATGTTGACCATCAAGATAAAAAAGATAATAAAGGTAAAAAAGCTGCTGCAACAGGCGCTGGGGTTGCTGGCGCTGCAGGTGCTGCCGGACTAGCTAAACATCATCACGATAAAAATGATAAGCATACTGACAAACACGATTCAAAACACGATGATAAGCATCTAAATAGTGATAGCCATGATACAACAAATGATAAACAACATGACGATAACTTAAAAGATCATGACAATGATCAACGTGGTCACAAAGATGAAGATACTCGTCATGAAGATGCTGACCGTCAAGATAAGAAAGATAACAAAGGTAAAAAAGCTGCCGCTACAGGCTCAGGAGTTGCTGGAGCTGCAGGTGCAGCCGGATTAGCTAAACATCATCACGATAAAAATGATAAGCATGCTGACAAACATGATTCAAAACACGATGATAAGCATGATGACAAACACGATCATAAAGATGATAACAACGAACCTAAAAAAGATAACGAAAAATCAGGCAAAGGTAAAAAAGCGGCTGCAGTAGGAGCAGGTGCTGCTGGGGCTGCAGGTGCCGCTGGGTTAGCTAAACATCATCATGATAAAAATGAAGCAAAAGATCATGACCATGATAACAATCATAATGATGATCATGACCATGATGATAATAATCATGGTAAGAAAAAGGGCGGCTTCATGAAGATCATCTTACCAATTATCGCTGCTGTATTAATTTTAGGTGCTATAGCTATTTTTGCTGGTATGGCTTTAAATAACCACAACAATAGTGGAAATAATGATAATAAAGTAGCTAATGAAGACAGCAAAGACGGCATGAAAAATAATGATACAAGCAAAGACAAAGATAGCAAAAAAGATAAAGATAGCTCTAAAGACAAAGATAAATCAAGTGATTCTGATAAAGATAAAGCAACATCAAATGATTCTTCAAATAGTAATTCAGCATCTGATTCAGATTCAGACGACAATGGCTCAAGTAGTAATAGCTCAAATGATGATAGTAATAGTGCTAATTCTCAAGCTACAAATAGTCAAAATAGCAGCAATAACCAAAATGGCCAAAGTCAAAATTCTCAACAAAACGGTCAACAATCAAATAATAGTCAAAGCAGTAATAGCCAACAAGGTAAACAAACACATACTGTTAATGGTAAAGAAAACTTATACAGAATTGCAATTCAATATTATGGCAGTGGTTCACCAGCCAATGTTCAAAAAATTAGACAAGCAAATGGTATAAGTGGTAATGATATCCATGATGGTCAAACATTAGTAATACCATAGGTTTTATTTATAACCATTTATAGACTGTGAGTAATGTTAAATCATTGCTCACAGTTTTTTTATTTATCCAAAATCATTTATTTTCCATTTCTTAAAACGTCACTAAAATTATAAATTTTTCTTAATCAAGGACTTCGCGTAAATAGATCATAACTGATATAATAGTTTGGTGATTAAAGGAGGCCGTATGACATGCAAAAAATAGAAAGTATCATCATTGGTGGTGGACCTTGTGGCTTAAGTGCAGCCATTGAACAAAAGAAAAAAGGTATTGAAACATTAGTTATTGAAAAAGGTAATGTTGTTGAAGCTATTTACAATTATCCAACACATCAAACATTCTTTTCTTCAAGCGATAAATTATCAATTGGCGATGTACCATTCATCGTTGAACAAAGTAAACCACATAGAAACCAAGCATTAGTATACTATCGTGAAGTAGTTAAACATCATCAATTAAATATTAATCCATTTGAAGAAGTATTAACTGTTAAAAAGATGAATAACCGATTTACAATTACAACTACTAAAGATGTGTACGAATGTAAATTTTTAACTGTAGCGACAGGATATTATGGTCAGCATAATACATTAGAAGTTGAAGGTGCTAATTTACCAAAAGTAAGTCATTATTTTAAAGAAGCACACCCTTATTTCGACCAAAATGTAGTCATTATAGGCGGTAAAAATTCTGCTGTAGATGCAGCCTTAGAATTGGAAAAAGCTGGCGCAAATGTCACTGTAATATATCGAGGAGATCGTTATCCTAAAGCAATTAAACCGTGGATTCTTCCTAATTTTGAATCACTAGTCAATCATGAAAAAATTACAATGGAATTTAATGCCAATGTAACTCAAATTACAGAGGATAAAGTAGTTTACGAAAAAGATGGTAACACTATTGAAATACCTAATGATTATGTATTTGCTATGATAGGTTATCACCCTGACTATGAATTCTTAAAATCTATCGGAATAGATATTAATACGAATGAATTCGGCACTGCACCCGTATATAACCGCGAAACATACGAAACAAATGTTGAAAACTGTTATATTGCCGGAGTAATTGCAGCAGGCAACGATGCCAATACTATCTTTATAGAAAATGGTAAATATCATGGTGGTTTAATAACACAAAGTATTCTTGCTAAAAAGCAAACACCTTTAGAATCATAAATAAATGGCGTAGATTGATAGTATCAAATCAATTCTACGCCATTATTTTTTATTTTACTCTTCAAAATATTGTCTAATATCGTGTCGTTCAAGTTCATTACTTAAACTCACTAATAATTTCAACCGTGCTTTAGGTCCATTCAACCCATTAGAAAATATTAACCCTTTGTCAGCAAGTTGATACCCGCCACCTTCATAGGCATAAACTGGACTTACAATGCCATTAAATGAGCGAGATACCATGACGATAGGAATATTCTTATCTATGCAGGAATTTAGTCCATCTAAACAAGTAGGTGGAAGATTACCTTGTCCCATAGCTTCGATTACTAAACCATCGATTTCTTGTGATGCATAAAATTTAAATATATCACTTGGCATATCCATGTATGATTTAACGAGTGGGACATTTAAGCCAGGATTTATATTATGATAACTTGTATGACTTAAAGGATGATGGTGATATTGTACATTATCTTTTGTTAGTACACCTAATGGGCCATGGTTAGGGCTTTGGAATGTATTTGTATTAGATGTATGTGTCTTAGTCACATTGCGTGCTGTATGTATTTCATCGTTAAATACGACCATAACACTCATACGACGAGATTTTGCAGAAGAGGCCACTCTAATCGCTGAAATAAAATTGTATAGACCATCAGAACCTATTTCATTGGAAGATCTCATAGCACCTGTAATGACAACTGGTTCCTCTATATCTAATAATAAATCTAAAAGGTATGCAGTTTCTTCAAGAGTATCTGTTCCATGAGTAATGACAAATCCGTCATATGAATTGTCTTTATCATGATGAGCTTCTACAATGATATCTCTTAATTGCTTCACATGTTGTATAGACATATGTGGAGATGGTACATTCATAGGATGAATCTCATCTACTTGTGCATATTGTTTAATGATATCTTGATTTTGTGAAATTGGATTTTCTTTATTTGTAATAACTCTATTAGAACTATCCTGTGACATGCTGATTGTGCCACCGGTATGAATAACAAGTAGACGTTTCATACTTTTCCTCCTATTAATAAAATACATATTTATGATAAAATATTATTCATCAAACAACAAGGTAGGTATTTCGATAATGAGTTTAATTAATATTGCTTTAGATGGTCCTGCAGCTGCAGGTAAAAGTACAATTGCTAAACAAGTTGCTAGTAAGCTTTCTATGATTTATGTAGATACTGGTGCTATGTATAGAGCAATTACATACAAATATATACGTACTAACCAAACAGAAGATTTTGAAGCACTGATTAAAAATACAACATTAGAATTAACTTATGACGAAACAAAAGGCCAACGTGTGATGCTTGATAATGAAGATGTAACAGATTATTTAAGAGAAAATGATGTTACTAACAACGTTTCATATGTCGCTTCAAAAGAACCAGTTAGATCATTTGCAGTTAAAAAGCAAAAAGACTTAGCTGCTAAAAAAGGTATAGTTATGGATGGAAGAGATATCGGTACAGTTGTACTTCCAAATGCCGAACTAAAAGTATATATGATTGCTTCTGTTGAGGAACGCGCTGAACGTCGTCAAAAAGAAAATGAATTACGTGGCATCGAGTCAAACTTGGAACAATTAAAAACTGAAATTGAACAACGAGATAACTATGACATGAATAGAGAGATTTCACCACTAAGAAAAGCTGATGATGCCGTTACATTAGATACAACAGGTAAATCTATTGAAACAGTAACTAACGAAATTTTAAAAATGGTTGATCAAATTAAATAATTAACTGAAAGCTATGTAAACGTTATAAGCAGAAACGTTTATATAGCTTTTATTATCCCTTATAATAGAATTAGATTGAATCTTAATATTAATAAACACTATAAATATACATCTTCAACTTTAAATTGAAATTTATTTAAAAAATTCACTTTTTAATTGCATCTATGAAATCAACATAAAGTTTCTTAAAGTGTAAAAGGGGAATTTCTTGACAATTCAGTCAGTTTGTAAGATGTTATACTTATGTAGTGTATAAGGAGGCAGACAAGATGACTGAAGAATTCAACGAATCAATGATTAAAGATATTAAAGAAGGTGACAAAGTCACTGGAGAAGTACAACAGGTTGAAGATAAACAAGTAGTTGTGCATATTAATGGTGGAAAATACAATGGTATAATCCCTATTAGCCAATTATCCACACATCATATTGAAAAACCTAATGAAGTAGTTAAAGAAGGCGATGAAATAGAAGCCTATGTAACGAAAATTGAATTTGATGAAGAAAATGATTCAGGTGCATATATTTTATCTAAAAGACAACTTGAAACTGAAAAATCATATGACTATTTACAAGAAAAACTTGATAACAATGAAATAATTGAAGCTAAAGTAACAGAAGTTGTGAAAGGTGGATTAGTTGTCGATGTAGGACAACGTGGTTTCGTACCTGCTTCATTAATTTCAACAGACTTTATCGAAGATTTCTCTGACTTTGAAGGACAAACAATCAAAATTAAAGTTGAAGAATTAGATCCTGAAAATAACCGTGTAATCTTAAGCCGTAAAGCTGTTGAACAAGCTGAAAATGACGTTAAAAAAGCATCATTATTAGAATCACTTAATGATGGAGACGTGATTGAAGGTACAGTTGCTCGCTTAACAAACTTTGGTGCTTTTGTTGATATTGGTGGTGTAGATGGATTAGTTCACGTTTCTGAATTATCACATCAACATGTTCAATCTCCAGAAGAGGTTGTTTCAGTTGGCGAAAAAGTGAAAGTAAAAGTAAAATCAGTTGATAAAGATACTGAACGTATTTCATTATCAATCAAAGATACTTTACCAACACCATTCGAACAAATTAAAGGTCAATTCCACGAAAATGACGTTATCGAAGGTACAGTTGTAAGATTAGCTAACTTCGGTGCATTCGTTGAAATTGCTCCTGGAGTACAAGGCTTAGTTCATATCTCAGAAATTGATCATAAGCACATTGGTACACCAGGTGAAGTATTAGAACCAGGTCAACAAGTTAGTGTTAAAATCTTAGGTATTGATGAAGACAATGAACGTGTATCATTATCTATCAAAGCTACTTTACCAAACGAAGATGTAGTTGAAAGCGATGCTTCTACAACACAATCTTATTTAAATAAAGATACTGAGGAAGATAACCCTACTTTAGGTGATGTCTTTGGTGATAAATTTAAAGACCTTAAATTTTAATAAACAATAAATTATATTTACACTCCAATTAGAGTTATCTCTTTAATTGGAGTGTTTTTTTACATCTTCTCAAGTATTATTTAATATATTTAGTCGTTTGTTACAAACGTATTTTGAATCAGTGCTTGCATGTGATAAAATTATAGAGATTAAGAAAGAGAGGAAGTTAACAAATGACTAAACCTATAGTAGCAATTGTAGGCAAGCCTAATGTAGGGAAATCTACAATTTTTAATAGAGTAGTCGGCGAACGTGTTTCTATCGTTGAAGACACGCCTGGTGTAACCAGAGACCGAATCTATTCATCAGGTGAATGGTTAACTCATGAATTCAATATTATAGATACAGGTGGTATTGAAATAGGAGATGCACCATTCCAAACACAAATTAGAGCACAAGCAGAAATAGCCATCGACGAAGCGGACGTTATCGTATTTATGGTTAATGTTAGAGAAGGATTAACACAAAGCGATGAAATGGTAGCACAAATGCTCTATAAAAGTAAGAAACCTGTCGTTCTCGCAGTAAACAAAGTAGATAACTTAGAAATGCGTAACGACATCTATGATTTTTATTCTTTAGGATTTGGAGAACCTTATCCAATTTCAGGTTCGCACGGTTTAGGTTTAGGTGATCTATTAGATGCCGTCGTTGAAAACTTTGGTGAAGAACAAGAAGACCCATACGATGATGATACAATTCGTTTATCAATTATTGGTCGCCCAAATGTAGGGAAATCTAGTTTAGTCAATGCCATTTTAGGTGAAGAACGTGTCATTGTTTCTAATGTTGCTGGTACTACAAGAGATGCTGTCGATACAGAATATTCATTCGACGGTCAAGATTATGTGTTAATAGATACAGCTGGAATGCGTAAAAAAGGTAAAGTATATGAATCTACTGAAAAATATTCAGTCTTAAGAGCATTAAAAGCAATTGAACGTTCAAATGTCGTCTTAGTTGTTATCGATGCAGAACAAGGTATTATTGAACAAGATAAACGTGTCGCTGGATATGCACATGAAGAAGGTAAAGCAATCGTCATTGTTGTTAATAAATGGGATACAGTAGAAAAAGACAGTAAAACGATGAAGAAATTTACAGAAGACGTTAGAAAAGAATTCCAATTCTTAGACTACGCACAAATTGCCTTTGTCTCAGCTAAAGAACAATTAAGATTGAAAACGTTATTCCCTTATATTAAAGAGGCAAGTGAAAATCATAAAAAACGTGTACAAAGTTCAACATTAAACGAAGTAGTGACTGATGCAATTTCAATGAATCCTACTCCAACAGATAAAGGTAGAAGACTAAATGTCTTTTATACAACACAAGTTGCGATTGAACCGCCAACATTTGTTGTATTTGTTAATGACGTTGAATTAATGCATTTTTCTTATAAACGTTATCTTGAAAATCAAATTAGACATGCCTTTGGATTTGAAGGTACACCTGTTCATATCATTCCAAGAAAAAGAAATTAAAACGGAGGGGAATATTAATATGACTAAAATATCAGTTTTTGGTATGGGAAGTTTTGGTACAGCATTAGCCAATGTATTAGCACAAAATGGCCATGATGTACTAATGTGGGGTAAAAATGACGAAAACGTCGAAGAATTAAATACACATCATATGAATAAAAATTATTTAAAAGAAGCAAAACTAGATCCATCTATTAAAGCCAGTACAGATTTAAGCAAAGTTGTAGATTTTGCAGATATATATTTAATGGCTTTACCTACTAAAGCAATGAGAGAAGTTGCTAGTAAAATCGATGGATTACTAACTACTAAAAAGACTTTTATTCATGTTGCAAAAGGTATTGAAAATGGTACATTCAAATGTGTATCTGAAATGTTGGAAGATTCAATCTCTCCTGAACACAATGCAGGTATTGGTGTATTATCAGGACCAAGTCACGCTGAAGAAGTTGTTATCAAACAACCTACAACTGTGGCGGCATCATCAAAAGACGAAGCAGTAAGCCAATTGATTCAAGATTTATTTATGAATGATTATTTAAGAGTATATACAAATAATGATTTAGTCGGTGTTGAGCTAGGTGGCGCATTGAAAAACATCATTGCAGTAGCAAGTGGTATCGTAGCTGGAATGGGATTTGGTGATAATGCAAAAGCAGCTCTTATGACACGTGGTTTAGCTGAAATTAGTCGCTTAGGAGAAAAATTAGGTGCCGATCCTATGACATTCTTAGGTTTAGGTGGCATAGGTGACTTAATTGTAACTTGTACATCAACTCATTCTCGTAACTTTACATTAGGTTATAAATTAGGCCAAGGTAAAACAACAGATGAAGCACTTGAAGAAATGAAAATGGTAGTTGAAGGAATTTATACAACTAAATCTGTTTATTATTTAGCACAAGAAGTTAATGTTGATATGCCAATCACTACAGCATTATACAAAGTGTTATTCGAGGATGTTCCTGTTAAAGAAAGTATTAAAGAATTAATGGGTAGAGACAAAAAATCAGAATAATAAAGTGTCATTTTACACTTTATTGATGTGTTTTCCAAAAAAATTAATTCTAATCGTATTATTTTAAGGTTTTTAATATATAAATCGTTGCGGTGACAGTAATCAGTGTGTTAAAGTCTAACCATAATGATATAATGATATCATTATCAAACCTCAGGAGGTGAATTCATAATGAATAAAACTGATTTAATCAATGCAGTTGCAGAACAAGCTGATTTAACTAAAAAAGAAGCTGGTTCAGCAGTAGACGCTGTTTTTGAATCTATCCAAAACTCACTTGCTAAAGGTGAAAAGGTACAATTAATCGGTTTCGGTAATTTTGAAGTACGTGAGCGTGCTGCTCGTAAAGGCCGTAACCCTCAAACAGGTAAAGAAATCGACATTCCTGCAAGTAAAGTTCCAGCATTCAAAGCTGGTAAAGCATTAAAAGATGCAGTAAAATAATTTTACTTAAAAAAGCCCTTCGAGGGCTTTTTTCTTTTTGTATAAAATAAAAATTTAGTTCTCTATCAAAAAGAGAAAAATTAATTAACTATTTAACATAACTCCAAATACATAATCATATAATACATAAAAAGCGTTACTTTTTACATAAGTATAAATTCTGTAATCTAATAAAGATGAGAAGGGACTCTAATATTTAATTTTTTGATATATAATGTTAATATAAATAGTGATAATATCGTGAGGTGTGAACATGGAAAATACTGTAAGCAAATTAAATATAGATATTAAGCAAAGGCTTAAGGGTATAGTTGATTATGAAACCATACAAATCAATGAAAAGTTGGGTCAATTTTTAGACACATGCTCACTACCTGAAAAAGCAAAGTTAGCTTGCCTCACAATCGACACTTCGATGAAACATCTAGATGACATATCTAACAATCGTTTATCAAAGCATTCTATTTTAGTTGGAGATTTATTAAGTGCACATTTCTATACTATACTAGCTGAAATAAATGATCCTGAATATCAACTAGCAATGAGTAAAGCTATTGTTGAAGTGAGCGAGCTTAAATCTTCACTACATCAACATGTATTAACTGATGAAGAAGCGAGTGACGCAATTTTTAAAATTGAAACATTATTCCCATATATTACGTTAACTCATTTTAATAATGAAGGAAATGCAACTCAGATATATGACTTTTTATATGACGAAGTACATGACTACTATCCATCATATTTAAAAAATTATAATAAAGAACGTGTTAATCTAATTATGAAAGACATCAAACAAACGCTAGATAAAAGAAGAGGTAATTAAAGATGGCTGAAAATAACGCAAAAAAAGAACAAGTTCATACGGTATTCCAAAATATTTCAAAAAAATACGATAGACTTAATAACATTATTAGTTTCGAGCAACACAAAGTGTGGAGAAAACATGTTATGAAAGAAATGTCAGTTAAAAAAGGGAGCAAAGCCCTTGATGTATGTTGTGGTACTGCTGATTGGACAATCGCTTTAAGTAAAGCTGTAGGTCCTGAAGGAGAAGTAACTGGTATTGATTTCAGTGAAAACATGTTAGAAGTAGGCAAAGAAAAAACATCAAATATGGATAATATTAATTTAGTCCATGGAGATGCCATGAACTTACCATTTGATGATAATTCATTTGATTATGTCACAATTGGATTTGGCTTACGAAATGTGCCAGACTATTTAGGCGCATTAAAAGAAATGAATCGTGTACTTAAACCAGGCGGTATGGTTGTATGCTTAGAAACGAGTCAACCAACATTACCTGTATTCAAACAAGTATATCGTTTATATTTTAAATTTGTGATGCCAATCTTTGGTAAATTATTCGCTAAATCAAAAGAAGAATATGAATGGTTACAACAATCTACTTTTGATTTTCCAGGTAAAGAAAAATTAAAACGATTATTTCAACAAGCAGGATTTAATAACATAAAAGTACGTAGCTTCACAGGTGGCGTTGCTGCAATGCACCTTGGCTATAAACAAAAATGATACGACCAAAGGTGATTAACGTGGCAAAGTTAAACATGAACAATGAAATAAAAAAAGTTGAAAAGCGTCTAGAACAATCAATTCATAGTAATGATAAAGTACTTGAAGAAGCCGCTTTTCATTTACTTTCTTCAGGTGGAAAACGTGTTAGACCAGCTTTCGTCATTCTTAGTAGCCAGTTCGGTAAAGAAGAAGGCGTTTCAGAAGATACGTATAAAGTGGCTGTAGCATTAGAACTCATTCATATGGCAACATTAGTCCATGATGATGTTATCGATAAAAGTGATAAACGACGTGGAAGACTTACAATTTCTAAGAAATGGGACCAAACAACAGCGATTATCACAGGGAACTTCTTACTTGCGTTAGGTTTACAACATTTATCAGAAATTAAAGACCAACGTGTTCATGAAATTTTATCTGAATCTATCGTGGACGTATGTCGTGGTGAATTATTCCAATTCCAAGATCAATTCAATAGCGAACAAACGATTACTAACTATTTAAGAAGAATTAACCGTAAAACTGCTTTACTAATTCAGTTAGCTACAGAAGTAGGTGCTATTACGTCTCAATCTGACAAAGAAACAATTAGAAAGTTAAAAATGATTGGTCATTACATCGGAATGAGTTTTCAAATTGTCGACGATATACTCGATTTTACTAGCACTGAAAAGAAATTAGGTAAGCCTGTAGGTAGCGATTTGATGAATGGTCACATCACATTGCCAGTTTTGCTTGAAATGAGAGATAATGCATCTTTCAAAGATATGATTGCTCACTTAGATAGAGACAGTAATAAAGAAGAATTTGAAAAATGTATAGATATTATACGCAATTCAAATAATATTCAAGTTTCAAAAGATATAAGTGAAAAATACTTGAATAAAGCGCTCAATCTAATTGATGAATTAGATGATAATCAAGCCCGAAACTTATTTAAAAAGTTAATTAAAAAAATGGGTTCTAGAAATGTGTAAATCATGTAAATCAGCTTGAAAGCGCTTTAATTAATTGGTAGTATATAAGTTAGCTACTTTATAATTAGCGGACAAGTTAATTTATACATACTTCAGAAGCTTGTTATTTTAAATTACAGGGGGACAACACAAAGTGGAACGTACATTTTTAATGATTAAACCAGATGCAGTACAAAGAAATCTTATCGGAGAAATAATTTCTCGTATTGAGAACAAAGGATTAAAACTTGTAGGTGGCAAATTAATGCAAGTACCACAAGAATTAGCTGAAAAGCATTATAGCGAACATGAAGGTAAACCTTTCTACAACAATTTAATTTCTTTCATTACTTCTGCACCAGTTTTTGCAATGGTTGTTGAAGGTGAAGATGCTGTAGCGGTTTCTCGTCATATCATCGGAAGCACAAACCCATCTGATGCTACTCCTGGATCTATTAGAGGAGATTTAGGTTTAACAGTTGGTAGAAATATCATTCATGGTTCTGATTCAGTGGAATCTGCTCAAAGAGAAATTAGTTTATGGTTTAATGATGAAGAAGTAAATACTTATGAATCTCCTAGAGATGCTTGGTTATACGAATAAAAAAATAAAATTTAAATAAGTAATTCATTTTATCCTTAGAGCCTGAGACATAAATCAATGTCTCAGGCTTCAATTATATATTGGCAGTTGTTGCATTAGTTATAACTTATTTAGCACCTTAGCTAAAACTAATGCGTAAATATCACTAACCCAATTTAGGAAGTGGTCTTTATCATTTTTTTATTTGGTTCTTTAACAAAATAATATGCAAGTAATTATAATTCAATCAAAACTTGTACAAAATAATATCATCTGTTATCAATCAATTAATTTCATTTAGAAATAAATCTTAAACTCATATTTTTGATTTGTAATAAAAATGACGTTAGCTCGATAAACTTATATTGATTTATTGATTGTGATATTATTAAACACATATAATAATTCATAAAAGAACTAAAAGGAAAGGAGTGTGCTTTAGTGAGATATTTAACTTCAGGAGAATCACATGGCCCACAACTAACAGTAATAATTGAAGGTGTTCCAGCTAATTTAGAAATTAAAGCTGAAGATATTAATAAAGAAATGTTTAAACGACAAGGCGGATATGGTAGAGGCCGTCGTATGCAAATTGAAAAAGACGCTATCGAGATTGTTTCAGGTGTAAGAAATGGCTATACACTAGGAAGCCCGATTACACTAGTCGTAACAAACGATGATTTTACTCATTGGAGAAATATCATGGGTATTGAACCAATTAGTGAAGAAGAACGAAAAAATATGAAACGTACTATTTCTAAACCAAGACCAGGACATGCTGATCTTGTTGGCGGAATGAAATATAACCACAGAGATTTACGAAACGTCTTAGAACGTTCTTCAGCTAGAGAAACAGCTGCTCGTGTAGCAGTGGGTGCTGTTTCTAAAATATTATTAGCTCAATTAGATATTCATATATATAGTCGTGTTGTAGAAATCGGCGGCATAAAAGATGAAGGTCTATACGATGCTGAGACATTTAAATCTAATATCGATAAAAATGACGTTCGAGTTATTAATGAAGATATTGCTCAACAAATGAGAGATAAAATTGATGCAGCTAAAAAAGAAGGCGACTCAATTGGTGGCGTGGTTCAAGTAATGGCAGAAAATATGCCTGTAGGAATCGGAAGCTATGTTCATTATGATCGAAAATTAGATGGTCGTATAGCTCAAGGTGTAGTAAGTATTAATGCCTTTAAAGGAGTTAGCTTTGGCGAAGGATTTAAAGCCGCTGAAAAGCCTGGTAGCGAAATTCAAGACGAAATTATGTATAACGAAACTCAAGGATACTATAGAGCTTCAAACCACTTAGGTGGATTTGAAGGTGGTATGTCAAACGGAATGCCTATCATTGTTAATGGTGTAATGAAACCTATTCCTACATTATACAAACCATTAAACTCAGTAGATATCAACACAAAAGAAGATTTCAAAGCAACGATTGAACGCTCTGATAGTTGTGCTGTTCCAGCAGCAAGCGTTGTTTGCGAACATGCAGTCGCTTTCGAATTAGCTAAAGCATTATTAGAAGAATTCCAAGCTAATCACATTGATCAACTAAAAGCACAAATCGCAGAACGTCGACAGTTAAATATCGAATTCTAATCCTCATAAATCAGGTGAATAAATATGAAATTAAATACAACTTATCAAGATAATAATTATCCAATTATTGTTGAGCATGGTGCTATTAATCAACTACAAGATTTCACTCAATCTTATGATCAGTCATTTTTTATCATTGATGAAACAGTGTATCAACATTTCAAAGATAAAATAGATCACTTTATTAGTGTGAATCACGCTCATAAAATAATCATTCCATCGGGTGAACAAACGAAATCTTTTAATTACTTCCATGAAATTGTCGAACATATTTTAAGCTTTCAAATTACGAGAAATACAGCAATTATCGCTATTGGTGGAGGCGCAACAGGTGACTTTGCAGGATTTATAGCTGCAAGTGTATTAAGAGGCGTGTCATTTATACAAGTCCCAACAACTATCTTAGCCCATGATTCAAGTATTGGTGGTAAAGTTGGAATTAATTCTCAACATGGTAAAAACTTAATCGGTGCATTTTATCGACCTAAAGCTGTTATTTATGATTTAGATTTCTTAACAACATTACCATATAGTGAAGTACTTAGTGGTTATGCAGAAGTCTATAAACACGCATTACTGAATGGTCAAGAAGACACTAGCAATATCGAACAACATTTTCCTAATAAAGAAGTATTAGCGTCATTAGATGATATTGAAACGTATATTTATAAAGGTATCGAAACAAAGTTAAATATCGTTGTGAATGATGAAAAAGAGCAAGGTATGCGTAAGTTTTTAAATTTAGGGCATACATTTGGCCATGCTATTGAATATAAATATAAAATTCCACATGGTCATGCTGTGATGATAGGTATTGTTTATCAATTTATCGTGTCTAATCAAATATTACAAACCACATTTGATATTGATCATTATCTTAATTATTTAGAATCACTAGGATATCCAATTAATATTATAAAAGAATTGGAATTCGATGATATTTATCAATATATGCTTTTAGATAAAAAGAATAATCAAGATGGCATTCAAATGGTACTAATGAAATCATTAGGTCATGCAGTTGTAGAACATGTAGACAAATCTACACACTTAGCTGCATTTAACGAACTTCAATCAAAAATAAAGTAGGTGAATAAATGATGTCGACTACACAAACAATTGATATTAATGGTCCTTTAATAGGGAGCATAGAGGTGCCTGGTGACAAATCCATCACACACAGAGCAATTATGCTCGCATCATTAGCAACAGGACAAACAACAATATATAAACCATTATTAGGTGAAGATTGTAAAAGAACGATGGCCATCTTTGAACTTTTAGGTGTAACAATCACCGAAGAAGAAGATCGTATTATTGTTGATTCACCTGGTTATCAAAATTTTAAAACGCCACATCAAGTTCTGTATACAGGTAATTCAGGCACAACAACACGTTTATTAGCCGGATTGTTAAGTGGTGTTGGTCTGGAAAGTGTATTATCGGGAGATGTTTCAATCGGTAAACGTCCAATGGATAGAGTATTAAAACCATTACTAAAAATGAACGCACAAATTAGTGGCGTGGATGGTAATTACACACCCTTAATTATTAAGCCTTCAAATATTAAAGGCATGCAATATACTATGGAAGTAGCTAGTGCCCAAGTAAAAAGCGCTATATTATTTGCTAGTATCTTTTCTAAAGAATCTTCTAGCATCACAGAAATAGATGTTAGCCGTAACCATACAGAGACTATGTTTGAACATTTTAATATTCCTATTTCAGTTAATGATAAAACGATTACTACCAAACCATTAGCAGTACAACATATACAACCACGTGATTTTCATGTTCCAGGCGATATTTCTTCTGCTGCATTTTTCATCGTTGCAGCCTTAATCACACCTGGCAGTGATGTTACAATTCATAATGTTGGCATTAACCCAACTCGTTCAGGTATCATAGACATCGTTAAACAAATGGGTGGTCATATTGAACTTAGTGACATTACAGAAGAATCGGAACCGACTGCATCTATACGTGTGCGTTATACACCAAATTTAAAACCCATTCAAATACATGGAGAACTTGTACCGAGAGCAATTGATGAATTACCCGTCATTGCATTACTTTGTACACAAGCTTCAGGTACGAGTGTGATTAAAGATGCAGAAGAATTAAAGGTTAAAGAAACAAACAGAATTGATACAACAGCAGATATGCTAACTCAATTAGGTTTTGAATTGCAACCAACAAATGATGGTCTTATAATCCATCCTTCTGAATTTAAAACTAGTGTCACAGTTGATAGTCAAACCGATCACCGTATAGGAATGATGTTAGCTGTTGCATCACTACTCAGCTCAGAACCTTTATCCATAGAACAATTTGATGCAGTTAATGTTTCATTTCCAGGTTTCTTACCAAAATTCAAGCTTTTAGAAAATGAGGGAAAATAGTAATGGAAGATATCTACAAATTAATAGACGATATCAATTTACAAAAATTAACAAATTTAGATACTCGTGTAAATGAAGTGCTGAGTTCAAATAACGATGATGCATTATTCATTTTAGGTGAAACACTTTACAACTTTGGTTTAACACCACAAGGTTTAGAAGTATTCCGAACGCTTTATCACAGATATCCAGACGAAAGTGAATTACTTATTTACTTTATTGAAGGGCTAATGTCAGAGAACCAAACTGACGAAGCGTTAGAGTATTTAAGTCAAGTTGAAGAATCTACAGAAAAATTAATGCTCGAAGCAGATTTATATCAACAAATTAATATGCTTGAAGTCGCTATCGATAAAATTCAAGCCGCGATTCAATTAGAACCTAATGATCCAATTCTACATTTCGCTTTAGCAGAATTACTATATTTCGATGGGCAATATTTACGTGCTAGCACTGAATATGAAACAGTACTTGAAACTGGTGAATATGAAGTCAATGGTATTAACTTATTCTCTAGACAAGCAGATTGTAGCTTACAAAGCGGAAATTATAGTGATGCTATTCGCCTATATGATGAAATTAATGAAACTGAGATGAATTCTGAAGATTATTTCAAAAAAGCAATTGCTTATGAAAAAAATGACATAACACAAGAAGCCATTAAAATAATGAAAACGTTATTAACGAAAGACCCTGATTTCTTACAAGGTTATTTCTATTTACAATCATTATACGAAAACGAAAAAAATTATCCGGATGCTATTGAAATTGGTAAAGAAGGATTACGTTTAAGTCAATTTTATAAAGAATTAATGGTTTCAACAGGTAGTATAGAAATTGAACATGGCGATGCAAATGAAGGTGTCACTTTATTAAAACAAGCACTAGAAGTAGATAATGCATATCATGAGCCATTATTGATTTTAAGTGATTTATATAGAAGTGAAGAAGATTATGAAGCACTTATCGACTTGCTCACATATGTAGATGAAGAAGATTTAGACCCAGTGTTTATGTGGCATTTAGCATATGCCTACGGACAAGAAGAACGTGACAAAGAAGCACAACATTTCTTTGAATTAGCTTATCCAACTTTAAAAACACAATCTGAATTCTTAAGCGACTACTATTTCTATCTCTTAGAAATAGGGCAAAAAGAACAAGCTAAATCTATTCTTGATCAACTACTTGAAATGGATCCAAGCAATGAAACATGGCATGATGAAGCAATGCGTTTACAATCTTAAAAGGAATGGTACGAAATGAATAGCTCCCTTACAAAAATGAAACAAAGTTTTATCGAATATTTGCTATTCCATTATGAATTTAAATCTCGTATTTCAGTATGGGTATTAAATTATTTAAAAGCTAGTCCAAAAAAACTACAACGTATACATTTCGTCGAGGAAAAAATACAACAACATATGACATTACAAATTGCAGAAGTAGATTCAGTTGCTTCTGCAATTCAATTTAACGACCATCAACAAGCACTCGTTAACACAAATGAAATTTTCGAAGTCATTGCAAATAACGATATGACTTTTGATATCCAATTGCATTTTTCTTCTGAACATCAACGTGAAAGTCGATTAGACGATTTAATTTTAGCGCAATTAATCCATTCGCCACATTATACATCGTATGTTCAAGATTTGTATTCAATCTCTATGAGTGATCGTAAACAAACAACCTTAATTGAAACACTTCAAGATAATATAGATTTAAGTCTACAGATGAAAGAACAAGAAAGATTTTACCAACTTACACAAATACTTAATATTTTAAAAGCTAAGAAAACTAAACATGATATCGGAGATAACAATAATGACTATTAAACAATACTGGGAAGTTTCATTATATTATCGACCGTTTTTAATATTTTTACTTGTATGTAATGCGATAGGTACAATATATGGCTATGACTGGTATAGTGGTCAGTTGTATATAACACCATCTTATTTTGTTCCTTTTGTTCCAGATAGCCCAACCGCTTCCTTATTTTTAACTATAGCCATTGCATTATTGTTATTAAATAAATCATCATCCATAATTGAAGCTCTAGCATTTGTAACTTTAATAAAATATGGTGTTTGGGCAGTGATTATGAACTTGATTATGTTTGTAATAGATGGAGAGGTAACTATTAATGGATTAATGCTTTTGATATCACATGGCATTATGGCATTACAAGCATTTTACTTTTATCCTCGCTTTAAAATAACTATTTTGGGTTTTGTAATTTCATTAATTTGGGTGTTTTTAAACGATTATATGGACTATGTTAAAATGCAATTTCCTTATTATAAGTTTATTGCTTCCCATGTTATTGAAATTGGGGTATTATCTATTTGTCTAAGTATCATTTCGCTATTTTTATATTTATTTCTTAAACAAGTATTGAAAGTTAAATCATTTGATTAAAGTGCATTTTGACAGTAAAATATGATTAAAGGAGAGTGAGTTTATTGTCTTTAATATCAATGATTATTTATTTTGTAATATTAATGGTCATTCCAATGTGGGCTCAACATAAAGTTAAATCTAACTATGAAAAATACTCACAAGTTAGATCCACAAGTGGTAAGACTGGTCGTGAAGTAGCTGAAGAAATCCTACATGCAAACGGCATTTATGATGTCGATGTAGTTAAAGGTGATGGTTTCTTAACAGACCACTATGACCCAAATAAAAAAGTTGTTTGTTTATCTCCTGCAAACTACGATAGACCTTCTGTTGCTGGTACAGCCATTGCAGCCCACGAAGTTGGTCACGCAATTCAACACCAACAAGGTTATGTATTCTTGAGATTCAGATCAGCATTAGTACCTGTAGCTAACTTAGGTAGTTCATTAAGTTACATTGTTATTATGTTAGGTATTGTGTTAACTGCATTAGGTAGTGCTTTCGGATCTACTGCATTATGGATTGGTGCTGGATTAATGTCACTAGCAGTTTTATTCTCAATCGTGACATTACCCGTTGAATTTGATGCCAGTTCACGTGCAATGAAACAAATTACAGCATTGAATATCGTAAATGAGAAAGAGTACAAACACGCTAAAAAAGTATTATCAGCTGCAGCAATGACTTACGTTGCATCAACAGCAGTTGCATTAGCTGAATTAGCACGTATTATTTTAATCGCTAGATCAAGTGATTAATAACTATATGATTTAAATTTAGACACATCCACTGGTTGATATTGTCATACAGACATTATTAACCAGTTTTTTTATGCTTTTTCATATTAATCATCATTATTCACCATCCCAATCAGTAATAAAAATAAATTACCAACCTTAAATTGCACTAAGAATGCATATCACTTTATTTTGATATATACTATATTAGAAATGCATTCAAAGGAGAGAATTTAATTGAAATCAATGACTCAAATGCAAAAAGAAGTAGATGATTATATTAGTCAATTTAAAGCAGGTTATTTTTCTCCCTTAGCTAATCTCGCTAGACTAACAGAAGAAGTTGGAGAACTTTCTCGAGAAATTAATCATCATTACGGTGAGAAGAAAAAGAAAGATACTGAAGAAGATAATACGATTAAAGCAGAGTTAGGCGATAACTTATTTGTATTACTATGTATTGCCAATTCATTAGGAATCGATATGACTGAAAGTTTTGATGAAACTATGCAAAAATTCAATACACGTGATTATAATCGATTCGAGAGAAAGTAACTATTTTATAAATTGATAATAGAAAGGATGGGACATAAATGAAGATAGGAATAACGTGTTACCCGTCCATGGGTGGCTCAGGTATCATTGCCACAGAATTAGGTATTAAAATGGCTGAGCGAGGTCATGAAGTTCATTTTATTACATCAAACATACCATTTAGAATCCGCAAACCATTACCTAATATCATTTTCCATCAAGTTGAAGTAAACCAATATGCCGTTTTCCAATATCCACCATATGATATTACGTTAAGTACTAAAATTTCAGAAGTGATAAAAGAGTATGACTTAGATATTTTACATATGCATTATGCTGTGCCACATGCGAATTGTGGTATTTTAGCAAAACAAATGTCAGGTAAAGATATTAAAATTATGACGACACTTCATGGTACTGATATAACAGTTCTTGGCTATGACCATTCACTTAAAGGTGCTATTAAATTCGGTATTGAAGAGAGTGATATCGTTACAAGTGTCAGTCATTCATTAGCAGAACAAACTAAAGAAATTATTCATACTGAAAAAGAAATCATACCTATATATAACTTCGTTAGAGAAAATGAGTTTCCAACTCGTCATGATGAAAGCTTCAAATCTGATTACGGTATTGAACCACATGAAAAGGTATTGATTCATGTTTCTAACTTTAGATCAGTAAAACGAATTGATACAGTCATTGAAACATTTGCTAAAGTACATCAACAAATCCCAAGTAAATTAATTTTACTAGGCGATGGCCCAGAACTCATTGATATGCGTCAAAAAACACGAGACCTTGGTGTAGAAGAGAATGTTCTCTTTTTAGGCAAGCAAGATAACGTTAGTGCATTCTATCAACTGTCAGACTTAGTTTTATTATTAAGTGAAAAAGAGAGCTTTGGATTAACGCTTTTAGAAGCTATGAAAACAGGTGTCGTTCCTATTGGTTCAAATGCAGGGGGAATTAAAGAAGTCATTAAACACGGTGAAACTGGATATATTGTCGATGTAGGTGACAGCGACCAAGCGGCTGACTATGCACTTAAACTATTACAAGACAATGAGCTTTATCAACAATTACAATCACAAATGTTATTAGATATAGAACAACGATTTGGCTCAGAATTGATTACAGATCAATATGAACATTATTACCGTCAAATGTTAAATAAAGGTGAGAACTTGCATGAGTAATGAACTATTTGAAAAAGCCAAACCCATATTAACTCAAATACAACAACAAGGATTTCAAGCTTATTTTGTAGGTGGCTCTGTAAGAGATTATCTCATGCATAGAGAAATTCACGATATAGATATTACTACAAGCGCAACACCAGATGAGATTGAATCCATTTTCAGCCATACTATCCCAGTAGGAAAAGAACATGGTACGATTAATGTAGTATTCAATCATGAAAATTATGAAGTAACAACATTTCGTGCTGAAGAGGAATATATTGATCACCGTCGCCCAAGTGATGTTCATTTCGTAAGAGATTTATACGAAGATGTTCAAAGACGTGATTTTACAATAAATGCAATTGCAATGGACACTGAGTATAAGACATTTGACTATTTTAATGGTGAAAGTGATATTCATCAAGCCATTATAAGAACAGTGGGTAATCCTTCTGAAAGATTTGCCGAAGATGCACTTCGTATATTAAGAGGTTTACGTTTTCAATCTCAGCTTAACTTTTCAATAGAAGATAACACGTTCCAAGCTATGGTAAATCAAATTGAAGATATCAAATATTTATCCATTGAACGTATTATCGTTGAACTCAAGAAATTAATCAGTGGTCAAAATGTTGCTACTAGCTATCATCATTTAATTCAATTAGATGCTTTTAAATATATTCCATATTTTGAAAAATTAGACATGCAACGTTTAATAATTGATGAACCTATGCAGTTTGATGTATGGATTGCTATACTTAATGCGAAAATGAATAATGAAGAACCATTATCAAAACTTAAAATAAGTAATAAAGAACAATCACATATTAAGCATCTGGTTTCAATCATCAATCAATTACCGGAAGTCAATTCAAAATCAGATTTAACAATGATGGTGTATGATTATGATATTAATGATATTTTAACTATTATTGAGCATACGCCAACTCTTTCTAAAAATCACATTAAAACTGCAAGTCCACTGATTATAAATCAACAGACAATTAAAGATTCATATCAACAATTACCTATTAATCAACGACAACAACTAGCTATAAACGGGAATGATTTGATGCAACATTTAAATCAACAAGGTGGTCCTTGGGTCAAAGATGTCTTAAGAAAAGTAGAAATTGCCGTCGTAACTAATAAAGTAAGCAATACGTATAATGAAATAATGAAATGGGTGGATAGTCATGTCAAAATATAGTCAAGATGTTGTAAGAATGCTATATGAACATCAACCTGAATATATTTCAGGTCAATACATAGCAGATCAACTTAATATTTCAAGAGCAGCTGTTAAAAAAGTCATTGATCAATTAAAACTAGACGGTTGTGATATTGAATCTATTAATCATAAAGGGCATTTACTAAAAACACTCCCAGATCATTGGTATAGTGGTATTGTTAATCCGATTATCGAGCAACGTGATTTATTTGATCAAATAGAAGTGATGAGTACAGTAGATTCAACACAATTAAAAGCGAAACAAGCACTAGTAGGTAATCATGATACCTTTTTAATATTGAGTGATGAACAAACAAAAGGGCGAGGTCGCTTTAATCGAAATTGGGCTTCTAGTAAAGGCAAAGGTCTTTGGATGTCACTAGTACTTCGTCCTGATGTACCGTACGCAATGATTCCGAAATTCAATTTATTTATGGCATTAGGAATTAAAGATGCGATTCAACAATTTTCAACTGATGATGTTACGATTAAATGGCCTAATGATATATACATAGATGGCAAAAAAGTGTGTGGTTTCCTAACAGAAATGGTTGCCAATTACGATGCGATTGAAGCAATTATTTGTGGTATCGGTATTAATATGAATCATCAAGAAACTGATTTTGATGAAGAGATAAGGCATAGAGCAACAAGTATGCGTATACATTCAGAATACGATTTTAATCGTTATGAATTTTTAGATATATTAATTAAAGAAATTGAAAAGCGATATAATCAATTCTTAAAAGTACCATTTGAAGAGATTCGTGAGGAATATATTGCAGCTACAAACATGTGGCAAAGACCATTACGTTTCACAGAAAATAATGAACAATTTATCGGTGAAGCCATTGATATTGATCATGATGGTTTCTTAATGGTTAAGGACAATCAAGGACAACTTAGAAGGTTAATTAGTGCAGATATAGAATTATAACAATGTAAACTAGGAGAGATAGCTATGGGAATAGCAACATATGCAGTTGTTGATTTAGAAACTACAGGTAATCAACTTGATTACGATGATATTATTCAAATCGGCATTACTTTCGTTCGACAAAACAAAATAATAGGCACATATCATTCAATGATTCGAACTGATTTAGAAATACCTCCGTTTATTCAAGCACTTACTTCAATTGAAGAGACAATGCTTGAACAAGCACCGTATTTCAAAGATATTGCTAATGATATTTATCAACAACTTAAAGACTGTGTATTCGTTGCTCATAATGTCGCGTTTGATTTAAACTTCATTAAAAAAGCATTTAAAAATTGCAATATCAAATACCGACCTAAACGTGTTATGGATACGTTAGAATTATTTAAAGTTGCCTTCCCAACAGATAAAAGCTATCAATTAAGTGAACTAGCCGAAGCACATAATATTCCTCTAACAAACGCACATAGAGCGGATGAAGATGCTACAACCACAGCTCACTTAATGATTAAAGCCTTTGAAAAGTTTGAACAATTACCGCTTGATACATTGAAACAATTATATTATTTAAGTAAAGACTTAAAATATGATTTATATCACATTTTATTCGAAATGGTAAGACAACATAAATCCGCAACATTAGATCAACAATTTGGTCAATTTGAGCAAATTATTTATAAAAAGCAAGTAGATTTAAAAGGACCTGTGACTGAATTTAATGGCACATTAAAGACGCTATATAAAAAAGCAACTAAACAATTAGATCTAACATATCGACCACAACAACTTTATTTATCAGAAATTATTTTAGAACAACTTATGCATGGTGAAAAAGCCATGATAGAAGCACCACTTGGAAGTGGCAAGTCTCTAGCATACCTTTTAGCTGCGTTAATGTATAATATCGAAACTGGTCGACATGTTATGATTTCAACAAATACAAAGTTATTACAAAGTCAATTATTAGAAAAAGATATACCGGCTTTAAATAACGCACTCAATTTCAAAGTCAACGCAACACTTATTAAAAGTAAAAATGACTATATTTCACTTGGACTTATAAGCCAAATTTTAAAAGAAGAAACTAACAATTACGAAGTTAGTATACTTAAAATGCAATTATTGATTTGGATTACAGAAACGGATACAGGTGATATTCAAGAATTGAACTTAAAAGGCGGACAAAAAATGTATTTCGATCAGAAGATTGAAACTTATGTTCCAGTTCGTCATGATATTCATTACTATAATTACCTCAAACGCAATGCTCAAAATATCCAAATTGGCGTTACGAACCACGCTCATTTAATTCATTCTGATGCTGAAAATTCAATTTACCAGCTATTTGACGATTGTATTATTGATGAAGCACATCGCTTACCTGATTATGCACTTAATCAAGTTACAAATGAATTAAACTATGCAGATATTAAATATCAGTTAGGGCTTATCGGTAAAAATGAAAATGAAAAATTATTAAAAGCCATAGATCATTTAGAACAACAACGTATTTTAGAGAAATTAGATATAGCTCCAATAGATGTGTTTGGTCTGAAATCAAATATTAACGATATTCATGAACTTAATGAACAGTTGTTCAATAATATTTACGATATTGTACAAAACGCAGACGTATATGACGATGACATACACAAATATCATTATGTTTACGAATTTGACAATGATCAGATTATCAAAGATTTACATCGTTTAATACACAAATTAAACAAAACATTAGAAGTGTTTAATGGCATGAGTCACAAAACTATAAAGACTATGAGAAAGCAATTATTATACCTAAAAGAGCGTTTTAGACAAACAGAACAAAGTTTGAAAGATAATCATACAAGCTTTATTTCAATTAAAAATTTAAGCCAAAAATCAACGATTCGTTTACTTGTAAAAGATTATGCTGTTAAAGATATTTTGACACAACAAGTCTTAGATAAATTCAAATCCTTAACATTTATTTCAGGAACATTAACGTTTAATCAGTCGTTTGACTCCTTTAAAAATTGGTTTAACAAAGATGTTAAATTTAATACGTACGAAGTGGCATCAGCATTACAAAATACTAAAAACACTAATGTATTTATTCCGTCGGATGTCGCACCATACAACTATAAGAATGTCGACGATTATGTAGCATCAATTGTTAATTATGTTATTGAATATACAACGACAACAGAATCTAAATGTTTAATCCTTTTTACAAGTTATAAAATGATGCATATGGTTCAAGATATGCTTAATGAACTGCCTGAATTTGAGGATTATGTTATATTAACGCAACAACAAAATCAAAATTATAAAATTGTTCAACAGTTTAACCACTTTGATAAGTCTATTCTTTTAGGTACTTCAACATTCTTTGAAGGTTTTGATTTTCAAGCTAATGGTATTAAATGCGTCATGATTGCGAAATTACCGTTTATGAATAAAAACAATGCTAAATATTGGTTAATGAATTCTGAATTTACATCAACTTTTAAAGATTATGTATTACCTGATGCTGTGACACGTTTCAGACAAGGTTTAGGGCGCTTAATACGACATGAAAATGATAAAGGATTAATTGTGTCATTCGATGATCGTCTCATCAATAGTAATTACAAAAGTTTCTTTGAACAAACATTAGAACATTACCGCCAGAAAAAAGGTGACATTAATCAATTTAGTAAATTATTATCACAAATCCAAAAATCAGTGGATAAATAAAAGTTGTGTGATAGGATACACATACTTTTAATTCAACTTGTAGAAGTTGGTAATATATTTTGTTAAAATAAATAAGTATTGAAAAAAGATAAAATAATAGGAGACTGGTTATGAATACAACGATTAAACAAGCAAAACAACATCTTAACCAAGAAGTGACAATTGGCGCTTGGTTAACTAACAAACGTTCTAGTGGTAAAATTGCGTTCTTACAATTACGTGATGGCACTGGATTTATGCAAGGTGTAGTAGTGAAATCAGAAGTAGACGAAGATGTTTTTAATTTATCTAAAGAAATTACACAAGAGTCTTCTTTATATGTAACTGGTACAATCACTGAAGATAACCGCTCAGATTTAGGCTACGAAATGCAAGTTAAATCTATCGAGGTTACCCATGAGGCTCATGATTACCCAATTACACCAAAAAATCACGGTACTGAATTCCTTATGGATCACCGTCATTTATGGTTACGTTCTAAGAAACAACATGCTGTTATGAAAATTAGAAATGAAATTATTAGAGCAACTTATGAATTCTTTAATGACAATGGTTATACAAAAATTGATTCACCAATTTTAACTGCAAGTGCTCCAGAAGGCACAAGTGAATTATTCCATACTAAATACTTTGATGAAGATGCATTCTTATCACAAAGTGGGCAACTATACCTAGAAGCTGCAGCTATGGCTCACGGATATGTATTTTCTTTCGGACCAACTTTCCGTGCAGAAAAATCAAAAACAAGACGTCATTTAATTGAGTTTTGGATGATTGAAGCAGAAATGGCATTTACTGAACATGCAAGAAGTTTAGAAATTCAAGAACAATTTGTTGCACACGTCGTACAATCAGTACTTAAAAACTGTAAATTAGAATTAAAAACATTAGATAGAGACACATCAAAACTTGAAAAGGTTGCTACGCCATTCCCT
Source organism: Staphylococcus sp. 8AQ (assembly GCF_902506595.1). Classification (NCBI taxonomy): domain Bacteria; kingdom Bacillati; phylum Bacillota; class Bacilli; order Caryophanales; family Staphylococcaceae; genus Staphylococcus; species Staphylococcus sp. 8AQ. The sequence goes on along the minus strand of NZ_LR733871.1, from coordinate 977,172 downwards.
AGAATTTCTTATGACGATGCAATTAAATTCTTAAAAGAAGAAGGATTTGATGATATTGAATGGGGCGAAGATTTCGGTGCACCACACGAAACTGCTATCGCTAATCATTACGATTTACCAGTATTTATCACTAATTATCCTACAAAAATTAAACCATTCTATATGGAACCTAACCCTGAAAACGAAGACACTGTATTGTGTGCTGATTTAATTGCTCCAGAAGGTTATGGTGAAATTATCGGTGGATCAGAACGTATCAATGATTTAGAGTTACTTGAACAACGTATTAATGAACATGAATTAGATTCAGAAGCTTATAGCTATTACTTAGATTTACGTCGCTATGGTAGTGTACCTCACAGTGGCTTCGGTTTAGGATTAGAACGTACAGTTGCTTGGATTTCAGGCGTAGAACATGTACGTGAAACTGCACCATTCCCACGTTTATTAAATCGTTTATACCCATAAGTATCATTCAGTTAAATTTAAGTTATTATATTACATGTCGTCCAGTCATTTAAATAGACTGGGCGTTCATTTTTATCTTATACTAACTTATAATAAAGCATTGCATTTTATTAAGGGCATCCATAAAAATCCTTCTATTTAATCAAATATAATGAAGGTCTAAATTTTAATGATAGGAGGGGGTACAATGGACAAGTTTCAATTAAAAACACGACCAGTTGTGATTCGTCGTGAATTGTTAGACCATTACAGTGAACTAGGTATAGATGAACAAGATTTAATCATTTTAATCAAACTAATTTATGCATCAGAAACATCAAATAAACAACCATCCATTGAATCACTTCAACAGGGATCTACGATGCAACCACGTGAAGTTACTGCAGTCATTCAAAATTTAATTCAACGAGAATTATTAGAATTAAACGTTAATAAAGATGAAGAAGGTCGCTTTACAGAATATATGAATTTAGATCCTTTTTATGAAAAACTAAGTCAATTGCTTAAAAAGCAAACAATTGATACCAATGAACAAAGTGATAAAGAAAAGTTTAAAACATTATTCCAAATGATAGAACAAACATTTGCTAGACCATTGTCACCTTATGAAATTGAAACGTTGAACCAATGGATTGATGTTGATAAACATGATATATCAATTATTCAAGCTGCTCTTGATGAAGCAAATAGCCAAAATAAATTAAGTTTTAAATATATGGATAGAATATTGTTAAATTGGAAGAAAAATAATGTCAAAACAATTGATGACTCAAAAGAAATTAGAAAGCAATTTAATAAACCAAAAATGAAACACACTGTTAAGAAAGTACCAAAATTTGATTGGTTAAATGGAGAGAAATCAGATGATTAGTAAGAAAAAAGCACTTGAAATGATTGATGTAATTGCCGATATGTTTCCAGATGCAGAATGTGAACTAAAACATGATAACGCATTCGAATTAACAATTGCAGTACTTTTATCAGCGCAATGTACCGATATATTAGTTAATAAAGTTACTCGTTCATTATTTGCCAAATATAAAACACCAGAAGATTATTTAAATGTAAGTGATGAAGAATTACAACAGGATATTCGTTCTATTGGATTATATAGAAATAAAGCTAAAAATATCAAAAAACTTTGCCAATCTTTACTTGATCAATTTGATGGAAAGATTCCTCAAACACATCAAGAACTAGAAAGTTTAGCTGGTGTTGGACGTAAAACTGCAAATGTCGTAATGAGTGTCGCTTTTAACGAACCTTCACTCGCTGTAGACACACATGTAGAACGTGTTTCTAAACGTTTAGGTATTAATCGCTGGAAAGATAATGTAAGACAAGTTGAAGATAGACTTTGTTCTGTCATACCAAAAGACCGTTGGAATAAAAGCCATCATCAACTTATTTTCTTTGGTCGATATCATTGTCTCGCTCGTAAGCCAAAATGTGATATTTGTCCATTGTTTAAAGATTGTAGAGAAGGTCAGAAAAGATACAAAGCAAGTTTGAAAGAAGCGTGAAACATTTGATAACTAAACAAGACTTTGAAGAGTTAGAACAACAACTCGATCAATTCGCAAGCCAAAAACAATTAAAATCAGCAGAAGCAAAACCAGTTATAGATGCTTATTTCGAAATGATTATAAGTTATTTTAAACAAATAAATGAAATCAATGAGTTAAATCTAAATGAGCTTGATAACTATCCAGTTGTTCCTATGAATTTTGGTGAGCGCTATCAATACATGTTAGCAAGAAAATATCATTTTATGGGTTATAGACAAATGAAAACATTAAAATCCGAGTTAATAAAAATGAATGCTTCGTACCAAATTCGTAAAAAAAGAAACCAATAAATGTATTGTGATTCACTAATCATTTCATACTTATAATAAAGTTGAAGTACCCACTGGTTAAATCTAGTAGGTACTTTTTAATTTATATAAAAACAAAAAAACGCCCAAATCCTATTTTAGGATTTGGGCGTTTCGTCTATATTATGAAGCTTTATTATTAAATATTGAATTAAAGCTGAATAGACTAGTTAGGGCATTTCCGCTTTGTTGGGAACTGCTATTTGAACTATTTGAGCTGTTAGAGCTTGATGAACCATTTGATGATGATCCATTACTTCCATTGCTGTTACCGCTATTAGAAGATGTTGATGAATCACTATCACCATGTGTGCTCTTATTAATTGTATTACTATCTGAATGTCCTTTTACTGATAATGAATCAGGGTCACTACCTTCAACTGAGCTTGGTTTTTTAAAGTCTTTACCATCTCTTGAAGAAATGTCTGACATGACTTCTTCAAATAGATATTGTGGATATTCTTGTTCAGAATGTCCTACGAAAGAGTTAGTTCCGTATTCTTTAACTTTGTTGAAGCCCATCCACACTGACATAGTGTATTGAGGTGAGAATCCGTTGATCCAAACATCTTTGGCTGCATTATCAGGTAAGTTATATTGACTATAAACTTCAGCACCGTAAGTACCAGTACCTGTTTTAGCACCCATATTAACACCAGATACGCCGTGACCATAAGCTGAACCATAGGCTTTAAATGTACCTTTAAGCATTTCAGCTAACATATAGGCTGTAGAATCTTTCATTGCTTTATGGCTAGTATGATCATATTCAATAGTGTCACCATCGTGAGTAACAACTTTTTGAATTGAATGAGCATTGTTATAAGTACCACCATTTGCTAATGAAGCAAATGCAGATGCTAATTGAGTTGGTGAGAATTCTGATGAAGAACCACCAAGTACTTCAGATGGTCCAATTTTACCATCGTAATCTAAACCAACTTTAGATGCGAATTTCTTAGGTGCATCGTTACCTGCGCTAGATTTAGTTTGTTGCCAAGTTTTAAGGGCAGGGATGTTGAAACTTTGTCTTAATGCATCATATGCAGAGACAGTTCCGTGACTCTTCGTATCATAGTTTCGGAATGTTGAACCGTCTACTTGATATGAAGATTCGTCTTGAATAGCATGATTAGTTGCCCAATTCATGTTTTCAATAGCTGGACCATAAGCTAAGAATGGTTTTAATGATGAACCAGTAGGATGTGGATCTGTAGCTTGGTTTCTGTCAACGACGTCTTTATAATTACGTCCACCAGAAATGGCTACTAAACCACCAGTTTTACTATCTAAGATAGTAGCACCAACTTGTTGGTCATCGTTTTTGTAGAAGCTACCATTGTTAATCTTATCTTGAAGCGTTTGTTGAACATCTTTATCCATATTTGTATAGATCTTAATACCACTTTGAAGAACGTTACCTAAGTTTTCTTTCTTGAAGTGTTTGTTATTCATTAATTCTGATTTAACAAAATTCACATAAGATGCTAACTCTGGGTTTTTATCTTCTGTAGTATTTTGACGTTCTTTATCACTTCTTTGAACTAAGTTAGCTTTAACATCGATTTTCTTAGCTTTCTCATATTCTTTATCGCTTATTCTATGATGATAATGCATTAAGTATAATACAGTGTCTTTACGATCTTCAGCTTGTTTAGGATGATCGTAAATATTGTAATTATTTGGTACTTGAGGTAAGCCGGCTAGGTAAGCTTCTTCAGCTAAGTTTAAATCTTTAAGGTCTTTATTAAAGTAATACTTAGCAGCAGCTTTAACACCAGTTACACCATCAGAGTAGTAAATTTTATTCAAGTAAACTTGGAATATTTCATCTTTACTGTACTCTTGTTCTAATCGGTATGAAAGGTAAGCTTCTTGAGCTTTACGACCGATAGATTTTTGTTGTGATAAGAATGAATCTTTAACAACTTGTTGAGTTAAGGTAGAAGCACCTTGAGCCCCAAATCCACCAGTTAAGTTTTTACCTATTGCACCGAATAGACGTTTATAGTCCAAAGCACCGTGATCATAGAAGCGATTATCTTCTGTAGCTAAGACGGCATCTTTCATACTTTGTGGTACATCTTTGATATTCACATGTTCATGACGTTGACCATAATCTAACGTCTTAACTAAGTCACCGTTTTTATCATAAATCTTAGCAGGGATAGGATCCTCTAACTTAGATTCAGTGAATGCAGGTGCTTTCCATGCGTAATATGCAAATAGTAAGATACCGAGTAACAATAGAACAATAAAGGCAATAAACATAAAGCCAATAATCTTAATAATCGTTCTCTTCACATTTCTATTCTTTTTTTCGTCGGACTTCCCATTATTGCCTTTATTTTTAGGCTGAGAAGACCCTTTGTTTTCCGTCATACGCGGTCCTCACTTTCATCTAATATCAACTTATCAACTGCTTTGAGGTAATTCAATCTAGGTTGATACTGATAAGGAATATGGTAACCATTTTTTCGTATTTCTTCAACTGTTATCGATTTTTTAATATCTTTTTTGTATCTATCCCAAAAGAATTCAAATTTAGAATAGGGTAATAGATAAACTTCATCAAGTGATTTAAATCTTATCATTAAAAAAACAATACCTCGTTGTTGGTATGTGTTCTTCATATGATCAACTTGATGATCATGGATATTATTCAAGGGGAAAGAAGTTTTATTCTTCGTTTCCTTTGCTTCAAAATCGATATAATAGCCATTATAGACACCATTATAATCTGTTGTTGAAGGCGTACGAAAATAAGCTTCATTTATCACAGCTTTACTCCGTTTTGGATAGTGAACATTGACTATCTGTACAGGAGTAGGTTTCTTGTGAATGACTGCGATGCCACTTTTTAAATAGTAAGCATTAGAATGCTCAATATCTTTTTCCAGTGACATACCTCGTCCACCATATTCAATATTACTTGAGTATGATGACGATTTGCGTCCGTCCAAAGTCTTATTTTCTTTGTATGGTTGACCATTAGGATAATTCATATATTTCACCACACAAGTCTGGTAGTAAACTGCGATTATTATACACAAGATTTTACAATTAACCAAACTTTTATAAAATTAATGCATTTTTCACTAACCTAAAATACATCAAACCTTATTTTAACGTGCTTTCATTAAATAAACAATAAAAATAGACACATTTATTTCCTTTGTATGCTTATTTAACACGTTTATTTTTATATAAAGCATAGTAAACAGGTAGTTTTTTTATTTAACGTGCAATTTATAACTATAAAAACAATACGTCACGTATGACGGGGGATAAACAATATGATAGATTAATAATGTAGGAGGCTACTAGATGTTAGATATCATTAAAAATTTAATATTAGAAGTCAATCATATGGGCCAAAAATATGAACGAGTTAGAGAAAAAGAGGAAGACGAAGATTTTCATAAAGTTGTAGAACCATATGTTCGAAATATAGATACACAGCTCAATCAACTGAGAAACTATGAACAATCACTCGTTAATACTACATATATGAACAAGAAGAAAGTTGATTTATTATTTAAAAATATTGAAGAACTTTCCGTAGAATGCCATTTTAAACGAACAAGTCGAAAGCTTTTTACAGAAAAAATTAAAGCTGTACAATATGATTTGAATAATATTTTAAAATATAATGTTTAAAGAGGGAAATTATGGTTAAAACTGTTTATATCACTGGATATAAATCTTATGAATTAAATATATTTAAAGATGATGCTCCAGAAGTTTACTATCTAAAGCAATTTATTAAACATAAAATTGAACAGTTATTAGATGAAGGTTTGGAATGGGTATTAATACAAGGTCAGATGGGCATTGAATTATGGACTGCAGATGTTGTTATTGAATTAAAAGAAATATACCCCGAACTTAAACTAGGTGTGATAACGCCTTTCGAGGGACATACATCTAAATGGAATGAACAAAATCAAGCTAAGTACATGAATATTATTAATAACGCTGATTTTACTGAAAGTGTTTTTCATTCTGAGTATCAGGGGCCGTTTCAATTTAAACAAACCGACCAATTTATGCTAGACCATACTGATCAAACTTTATTAATATACGATGAAGAACAAGAAGCAAGTCCTAAATTTTTTAAATCTATGTTAGTTGATTTTATGGAAAAAACAAACTATACTTGTGATATTGTGACGTTTGATGAACTCACTGACTTCATCAACGACTTGCAGTGGTCTCAAGATCAAAGTTTCGAATGAGGTGGAAAAAATGTCAGATGTTTCATTAAAATTATCAGCAAAAGATATTTATGAGAAAGATTTTGAAAAAACTATGGCTCGTGGCTATAGAAGAGAAGAAGTAGATGCTTTTTTAGATGATATCATTACAGATTATCAAAAAATGGCAGACATGAATAATGAAGTTGTAAAACTTTCAGAAGAAAACCACAAATTAAAAAAAGAACTTGAAGAATTAAGATTACGTGTTGCGACAACTAGACCACAAGAGAATAAAAACTTTTCTTCAAATGGTTCTAACAACAACGCATCATCAAACAATGTAGATATTTTAAAACGTATCTCTAACTTAGAAAAAGCAGTATTTGGTAAATAATATTTGAATTGGTTTAGACAAAGCTTTCTATTAGTGTGAGCGTAACACTTTGTTTCCATTTAGATGGGGACTTAAATTTTAAAAGGCTTTGTCTAGACCCTTTTTTATGTTATACTCTCAAAGGTGATATTTTGGGTAATCGCTATAGTGATATAGAGGAAAGTCCATGCTCACACAGTCTGAGATGATTGTAGTGTTCGTGCTTGATGAAACAATAAATCAAGGCATTAATTTGACGGCAACGAAATAACCTACGTTCTTTGAATAGGGTTAGAATAGTTTGAAAGTGCCACAGTGACGTAGCTTTTATAGAAATATAAAAGGTGGAACGCGGTAAACCCCTCGAGTGAGCAATCCAAATTAGGTAGGAGCACTTGTTTAGCGGAATTCAACGTATAAACGAGACACTAACATTTTAAATGTTATGGTAGACAGATGGTTACCACCAACGTACCAGTGTGGCTAGTGCACGTTTAGAGTACAATGGAACAGAACATGGCTTACAGAAATATCACAACTAGTTTAGCTCTCCCATCAAACGGAGAGCTTTTTTTAATGATATATTTACTTAAATCAATTTTACCAAAAATATTTTAATTCACTTTATAAAAATAAATGACTATGTATGATTAAACTTTAAAAGTATCTTTGTTAAAATAAACATAAATCAAATGAATCTAAAGGAGAACAATGCATGTTTCAATTATTAGCAGTATGTCCAATGGGATTGGAATCAGTAGTAGCTAAAGAAATACAAGAATTAGGCTATGAAACACAAGTAGAAAACGGTCGTATCTTTTTTGAAGGTGACGAAAGTGCTATTGTTAAATGTAACTTATGGTTACGTACAGCAGACCGTGTCAAAATCGTTATGGGGCAATTTAAAGCCACAACATTTGATGAACTTTTTGAAAAAACTAAATCATTACCATGGGAAACAATTATTGACCAACAAGGGAGTTTTCCAGTGCAAGGACGCAGTGTAAAATCAACACTTTATAGTGTGCCAGATTGCCAAGCTATCACTAAAAAAGCCATCGTTGAATGTCTAAAACATGCATATAATGAAAAAGGCTGGTTAAATGAAACAGGGGCTAAGTACCCAGTAGAAGTTTCTATTTTAAAAGATAATGTATTACTTACAATTGATACATCTGGCTCTGGATTAAACAGAAGAGGTTATCGTTTAGCTCAAGGTGAAGCGCCAATTAAAGAAACGCTAGCTGCAAGTTTAATTAAATTAGCCAATTGGACTGGCGATACACCATTAATTGATCCGTTCTGCGGTTCAGGGACTATTGCTATCGAAGCATGTCTAATTGCACAAAACATTGCACCTGGGTTTAATAGAGACTTTGTATCTGAAGAATGGAATATCATGCCACCAAATATTTATGATGAGATGCGAGATGAAGCTGATAAGCAAGCTGATTACGATAGAGAGATTCAAGTTTACGCTTCTGATATTGATCCAGAAATGGTTGAAATCGCTAAACGTAACGCTGAAGAAGTTGGCTTATCAGATATCATTCAATTCAACGTTAAAGACGTCAATACATTAACGATTGATAGTGAAGAACCTATCGCTTTAATTGGTAACCCACCATATGGTGAACGTATCGGCGATAGAGAAGAAGTAGAAGAAATGTATCGTTATATGGGTACATTGATGAAACAACACCCATATCTATCTACTTATATCTTAACAAGTAATAAAGAATATGAGTTTTTAGTAAATAAAAAAGCAACAAAACGTCGTAAGTTATTTAACGGTTATATTGAATGTACTTATTATCAATATTGGGGTAAGAAACCTCAAACGAAAGATTAAATTAATCAAACAGTTCATTAGCACTCTCATTGCAACTATAGTAAAGTTGTTTTGAGAGTGTTTAAATTTAAATTACTGATGAAATTAATAAATAATATAATCAATAGATGAGAGGAGTAATATATATGAAGAATGTTTTAATTATTGGAGCTAATGGTAGAGTGGCCATTGAAGCAACCAAAATTTTCTTAGAAAACTCAAATTTTAATGTAAATCTATTTTTAAGAAATGCACACCGTATTCCAGATTATGGTTCAAACAGAGTAACTGTATTTGAAGGTGACGCTAAAAATCAAAGCGATTTAGAGAAAGCATTAGATAATATCGATATCGTATTCACTGGAACATCTGGTTCACTTAATCGTCATGCTGAAACGATTGTAAAAGCCATGGATGCAAAAGGAATTAAACGTTTAATTTTAATTGCTGCCCCAGGAATCTATGATGAATTACCTGAACCATTTAATGAATGGAACAAACAACAATTTGGCGAGAAACTTAATTTATATCGTCAAGCTGCAGATACAATTGAACAATCAGATTTAGATTATACAATTATTAGACCAGGTTGGTTAACTGATAAAAATGAAAACATTTATGAAATCACTACAAAAGATGGCCAATTCGAAGGTACTGAAGTATCTAGAAAAAGTGTCGCAAACTTAGCAGTACAAATAGCAAAACACCCTGATTTACATTCAAAAGAGAATATTGGTGTATTCAAGCCAGGCACTGAAGGCGACAAACCAGCTTGGTTTGAATAATCCTTCCCTAAATTCATAGGTTTTGAGTAATATATATGATAATATTTTAAGTAATATCATAATCTATGATTATTGGCTTACTCAAAAGAGGTTATGACAAAGTATCTTACATTAAAATTGCGTTTTGGATTTTAAGTCGTTTTGTCTTGACCTCTTCTTTTTTTATCGAAAGAACTAAAGGGGATTAAAACGTATGACACACACTGAACAATTAGACATTTTATATAAACTAAAAAAAGAAGTCGAAAAATCAAACAACACTGCTTTATTAAACACAATTAATCAAGTTATTAAAAAGGTATACAAAAATCAATTTACTACTTCATTTGTTGGTCACTTTTCAGCAGGTAAATCAACACTAATTAATTTGTTATTAGAACAAGATATTTTACCTAGCTCTCCAGTACCGACAACAAGTAATACAGCAATCGTCTCAGTTTCTGATTCAGAAGACATTATTGCGAATTTACCGGATCAACAATATACAAAATTAAAAACCTACGACGAAGTAAAACAGATGAATCGCCAAAATATAGACGTAGAGTCTGTAGAAATCAACTTTAAGTCTGATAAATTTGATAATGGCTTTACATTTCAGGATACACCCGGCGTTGACTCTAACGTAGCCACTCACCAAACTACAACTGAACAATTTATGTATACGAGTAACGTGTTATTTTATACTGTCGACTATAACCATGTTCAATCAGCGCTCAATTTTCAATTTATGAAACGAATTAATGAAGTAGGTATCCCTGTTGTGTTCATCATTAATCAAATAGACAAACATAATGAAGACGAACTTTCATTTGATACGTTTAAATCTAGAGTTGAAAAATCAATTAACGAATGGGAAATTAAATTAGAACATATTTATTATGTATCTAAATTTGACCATCCTGAAAATCAAATCAAGCAATTATCTGATTATCTCTTATATTTAGACGAAAATAGAGAATCAATGGAAGATTATATTGAACGCACAGTATCATTTATTACTGATGCACAATTATCATATATCCAAAATGAAATGCAAAGTATTTTAGAATACTTAAATATTGAAGAAGAATTTGAACAAGCATATTTAAATTTCCAACAAACACAATCTGTATCAGAAGAAGCACAATTACTAAATGATAAAGATAAACTAAAGTCTTATCTCAAACAAAAACGTAAAGACATTTTAGAAAATGCTTATATTATGACTCATGATATGCGAGAACAATTAAGATCGTATTTAGAAAGTAAGGCTACAGATTTTAAAGTAGGTGGATTTTTCAATAAATCTAAGAAGAAGGAAGAAGCACAAACAGAACGTTTAAACAAAGCAGTTGATATGCTTCAAGAAAAGATAAACACCCAAATTCGCCAACCTATGAGAGAAGATATGTCATTTTTAACACGATTTATTAATCAGAAAAATATTAATGAACATATTTTAAATCAGTCTTATGATATACCAAACGATTTAGTTTCTTCTTTATATCAACCACAAACAACTATAAGTAATACGTATGTATTAACATTTTCTGATGAAGTGGTTAAAGCAATTAATCAATTTGTTGAACGCCAATCAAATCCATTATTTGAAAAGGCCATTCAACATGTTCAAGCTAACGAAATAGAAACTGAAGATAGTGAAGCATCAGAAGAATATCAACGATATATGAAATTAAATAATTTGAAAGAATCTCTAACAACACGCAATTATCAACATTACTATATACATTTAGAAGATTCTTTAGATAAATTAACAGGACGTACTGAAGCTAACTTCACGATTAAACAACAAAATGATACAACACATCATCAAAATAGAGATTCAATTCAATCAGAAAGCGATGATGTCTCAAGTTCACAAATTGATATTGAAAAGGCATTAAATGTAATCGAAGATATACCGTTATTTGAGCGAACTCAAATGGACATAAAGCAAACATTAACTCGTCTAGATCAAAAAATCACAAAAATTGGCGTATTTGGTACATTCAGCGCAGGAAAGAGTAGCTTAATTAATGCCTTATTAGGTGGTCAATATTTAGTAAGTTCACCAAACCCAACAACAGCGGCGACAACCGAATTGACTTACGGTGAAAATAGCAGTATTACTTTAAAATCATCAAAGCAATTACTTCAAGAAATTAACCAAATGCTTGAATACTTCAATCAGTCATTCGATTCACTTGATGAATTTATTAATAGTGATATAACGCAATTAAAATCAAAATTAGAAAAAAATCAACTTGCGTTTATTTCTGCTGTAGAAAAACATTATGACATGTATATCAATATGTTAAATGATGGAGAAGTACATCAAATCGACCAAGATGATGTTAAAAAATGGTCTGCAGAAGATGAATATGCAACATTTGTTAAAACAGTTCATTTACAAGTACCTGTTGAATGGCTTAAAGGAAAAATTATTGTCGATTCACTTGGTTTACATTCAAATAACCAACGACATACAAATGAAACAGAACAAATACTTACTTCTTCAGATTTAATTTTATATGTTAGTTACTTCAATCATTCATTTACTGACAATGACAAAGCCTTCATTGAACATATGAAAGATATGAATCAGCTAAACGAAAATCAAGCTTTCAAAATGATTATCAACGCGGTTGATTTAGCTGAGAGTGAACAAGATTTAGATGCTGTTAAAGATTATGTTGCTGATGCACTTAATCAAGTACAGTTACAATCAGACGTTTTTGGTGTATCTAGTCGAGAAGCATTAAAATCTAACGATGAAGGTATCAATCAATTGAAAGAAAGCATTCAACACTTTGTCGACATTGAATCTAAGACAATTCTAGAACAACAAATGATTCATCAACTACAACAAATCGACAAGTCATATGTTGAAATGATAGAAGAATTTGAATCTAATAAAGACGACATTGCTAAGCGTCAACAAAAATTAGAAACATATAAAGACCAACAAAGACTCGGTCATCAACTGATAGATACAACATCACAATATACGAATAATGAAGTTGAAGAACAAGTTTATCATTTAAATTCACGACTAAAACTTCAATTAATGGACGATATTAAATCTGTATATAACAGTCAAATGACTCAAAATAGTGATTTTAATGAAGAAAAGAAAAATTCGACTAAAATTTATTTAGATCAAATTCATCAAAGACTGTTCTTAGAACAATCATTAATTACTGAAAGAATTAAAAGATACTTTAATCAACAATTAGATGAACAAGTGGCACCTGTGTTACAACAATTAAGTCAATTGCATATCATAGTTAATCCACGTTTCAATTTACAACCAGATGTCATTGATAAACCGTTACTTCATATTGAACTTAACGATATGATGAGTGAATTACCTAAACAATTAACAAAACGTAAAATCCTTAATCCAAATTCACAGAAAGAAATTCACGAATATATTTGTCAAAGTACATTAGAATTGCTTCAATCAAATTTCAATCAGTTAAGACAACAATTGGAATCATATGTTAATCAAATGTCTTCAGAAGCAGAAGAACAATTTAACAGTATCGAAGAAAACATTCAAAGTCAGATTAACGAACTGTTATCATTTAACTTGGATGAATCATTAATTACACAACTCAAAGATAAACACCAACAATTAGAAGCAATCATTTATTAAGAAAGAAGGATTACCAAAATGCCTAACAAAGTTTTACTCGTTGATGGCATGGCATTATTGTTTAGACACTTTTTTGCAACTAGTCTACACAGTCAATTCATGTATAATTCAAAAGGCGTGCCTACTAATGGCATTCAAGGATTCGTTCGCCATATCTTCTCTGCTATCAAAGAAATTCAACCAACTCACGTGGCTGTTTGTTGGGATATGGGACAATCAACATTTAGGAATGATATGTTTGATGGTTACAAACAAAATCGATCAGCACCTCCAGAGGAATTGATACCTCAATTTGATTATGTAAAAGAAATCTCTGAACAATTTGGCTTCGTTAATATTGGTGTTACTAATTACGAAGCAGATGATGTGATAGGAACATTAGCAAAATCATATTCAACAGATAATGATGTTTATATTATTACTGGCGACAGAGATTTACTTCAATGTATTAATGAAAATGTGGAAGTATGGCTAATTAAAAAAGGATTTAATATTTATAATCGTTACACATTAAATCGATTCAACGAAGAATATCAATTAGAACCTCAACAATTAATTGATATTAAAGCGTTTATGGGTGATACTGCAGATGGTTATGCTGGAGTAAAAGGGATAGGCGAGAAAACGGCTATTAAATTAATTCAACAATATGGCAGTGTAGAAGAAGTCATAAATCAAATTGAAGCTTTAACACCAGGACAAAGAAAGAAAATTAATGACAATATGAATGAATTACATTTATCTAAACGATTAGCTGAAATTCATACAGAAGTTCCTTTAGATAGCGAACAATTATTTATGGATATGGCTTTTGCCACAACATTAAATCATATTCTATCTATTTGTAATGAACACGAACTATACGTTTCAGGAAAATATATTTCAAGTCATTTATAAGACAAAGCAATCTAAACTCCATATGGATAATCTTATTGATAAGAATATCCATATGGGGTCTTTTTTAAAATTTTGTGACTTAGAATCATTATATTTAGAATAATAAATAAATTTTAATACAAAATCATAATGTTTTATGCTATTATAATTTTGAGCATAAATAAATTGTTCAATACCATATTGTGTATGTATATAATTTTACAAGCGATTTCGAGGAATATTTAGAATTCATTGTTTGATAAATAGCGTTATTGTAATTATTTATATATACATAACATTACATCTACGAAACAACATCAAGACAAGGAGTGAACAATAAAAGTGAACAATCGTGAGAAATTACAGAAGTTTAGTATTCGTAAATACACAGTTGGTACATTTTCAACTGTAATCGCAACATTAGTATTTTTAGGATTTAACGCATCTAATGCACAAGCTGAAGAAACAAGTTCTAATGTGCAACCTAAAAATCAAACTTATCAGCATCAAGATGGACAACAGTCAAACACATCTGATTTAGCTAAACAAGAAACAAATACAATTTCACAGACAACCGATAAAGCAAATACTAATGTAGAAACTTCTATCGATAACTCAAGTCAAGAGTCTACAAAAGTAGCAAATTCAAAGAAATCTAATCAATCAGAACAAAATAGTTCTAAAGCACCGCTTCAAAATTCAGAAAATACTGTAAATAAGAATCAAGAAGTTACAAATTCATCTGATTTAGAGCAGGGTAACACATTACAAAATGAACAACTTAATCATGCTGAGAATAAATTAACTGCACATGTTGAAGATAGCTCACGTCAAATTGACCTAAATAATAACAATGACAATGCTCAACCTTCACAAATTGATAAAAATGCTTTACAAGCATTTTTTGATGCAAATTACCATGATTATCGCTTTGTTGATAGAGAGAAAGCTGATAAAACGGCTTTCAATCAAGTAAAAGCAGCATTCGATAAAATTAATTTATTATTAGGAAGTAATGATGAATTAGACAATAAAACATTGCAATTAGCATATAAAGAATTGGAACAAGCTGTTGCAACTATTAAAACACTACCTAAAAGACAGGCCCAAGTACGACGTAATCACCGTATTGAAGAACGTGCAGTAGAAACAAAATCTGGCTCAGATTATCAAAATGCTAATTCTGCATATTATGTAACTAATAACAACGATGGCTCAGGGTATTCTGTAGGTACATACATAAGTGCATCAAATCGTGTACCACCTATCCATCTACCTAATCCAAGATGGAATACCTTACGTGCAGCTGATACAAAAGAAATTGCATTAGTTTATACAAAACAAGTAAAAGACGGCTATGAATGGACTATTAAGTTCAATAAAAGTCATTGGAATCACGAACATATGGTATTTTGGTTTGGTTTACCTGAAGGACAAACTCCAGTCGGGAGAACAATTTTTAGTATTTTAAACAAAGAAGGCACACATTCTTTCAGTAGTTTTGAAGATAAGTCTCTCCCAGAATTTTGGAAAAATACCAGATCTCTTGACAATGGAGCAGCCGACAGTTTTGTTCAAGGCCCAATTCAAAATCATACATTTTATGATGAACCAACTTTTCAAATAAGAAGTTTTACTGATTTTTCTAGAGCAGGTGATTACTTTAATCAGAATGGGGCAAGCGAAACCGCTAAAAGCTTTGGGTTAGAAAACTTTAAGTTATTAAATAAAGAAAAGCCAAGTGAAATACCAGGACTAAATAAAATATACGCTTTTATTGGACATGGTGAAAATAGTTATACTATCCAATTTAAAACAACAGGTCCAACAGCAGACAGACTTTATTATGCAGCAGGGGGACGTGCATATGAATACAACCAACTGTTTATGTACAACCAATTATATGTTGAACCAAGATCTGAATTAACAAAACGTACAGAATCCCTATACCAAACTATCAATCGTACTTATCATTTAGGCAACACAGTAACTGCATATGATCCAGATAGAAGAATGGATGTAACGAGATACGTTTTAGATGGTACAAAAAATAGTAATGATTTTGTTACTGATCCACTTAGTTATGTAGCTTCACCGAACAATCGTGTTTTAGGGTTTTTCCCAGCAGGTGTCGATTATAGTCATAAAAGAACACCAGGCTCTATATCACCATTAAATTCGTTCCAAGTACATCAAATGTTTAACGATAGTACACTAGAAGAAGCTGCAAGAACTGGTAGACCTATTAAATTTATGATTGGTTTTGATATTCAAGACGGAGCAGGAAATGAAGAAACAATTGTACCTGCCCAATTAACTGTCAAACCCGCTGTTCGTAATATTATCAATTTCTTTACAAATGATGAAACTTTAGACAGAGGAGAACAACCTATATCTAAAGCAGCTAATCACCCAGTATTTGCAGTAAATCCTGGTGAAATGCAAAATAGTACTTCACAAGTAGGAAATAAAACTGTACATAATCAACCATTACGAATTAATTTGGTTAGTAATGAACCTTTTACTGATAATGATTGGACTATAAGCGGTTTCCCAAGTACACTTAGAATTGAAAATTCTGTAGATCGTGTGAATACAAATTATGAAAAGAATATTGAATTAGTTGGAACGCTTGCACCTGGTGATTATTTTGGAACAGTTAGATTTGGTAAAAAAGAACAAACTTTTGAAATAAGAGTAAAACCAGAGCCACCTCATATCGATACAACAGCTGAGGAATTGCGTGGTAAAGGTGGCACAAAACAAGATATAGTAGTCTCAAACGTACCACTAGATCCTAAAGCAATTGTATATTTAATCAATACTGGACCGTTAGGACGTAATGGTACAAATGATCCAAATACTGTTCCTATTAATTATAATATTTTGGCAACAGGTAATGCTGACGGAGAACATAGTACTATAACTATTTCCAAAGATAGTTACAATATACTACCTTTACCAAAAAGCGGTAATATTAAAGCAATAGTCTTTTATAATAAAAATGTTCAATCTAATTGGGGCAATGAAGTAGAAATATTACCAGATGTTACATCACCAACAATTAGTAACCCAATAAATAAGGAAAATAAATATTATAGAGGAGATAATGTTAGTTTTACTGTGAATGTGTCAGATGAACAATATGGTTCTGGTCTTAAAAGTACTAATATTACAAATTTACCTAGTGGATGGACATCTAACTTTGTTAAAAATTCAGATGGACGAACAGGAGTTTTAAGTATATCAGGTACTATACCTAATAATCAGGCTTTTAATAGTCACATCACTTTTACGATTACAGCAACTGATAACGCAAACAACATAAGCCAAGGTAAGCAAATATCAATAGATGTTGGAGAAATGAGTCAAGATTTTCAACCTATAGGTCTAGATAATGCTGAAAAGATAAAAGTATCAGATCCAAGATCGGTAACAGATCTTGAAAATATACTTAAAATATTACAAGCGCTTCGAAGCAAAAATGCAACTATAATAGATAAATTAGCTCAAAGAAATCAGATTGTTGTTAATTCAAATGGTTCTGCTAGATTTACTTATTTAGATGGGTCTACAGATAACATGCCTGCTTCAGATATAATCACTTACAATCCTATTAGAAATACAGCATTTGCTAGTGGAGATAATTTAAAACAAGCTACAATTGTTATCGCTAAAGGGCAATCATATAATATTGGTGATTTAAAACAATATTTTGCGCTAGAAGATGGATCTGCGTTACCAAATGATTCATTTTACAATATTTCAGGGGATAATACATTACCTACTGCATCACAAATTTCACGTCTTGATGCAGGAACATATGACTATCAAGTTCTAGCTGCTAATGCGTATCATCAAACTCAAGCACCGTTAACTTTAACTTTAAAAGTTATAGATGTTCAACAACCAACAGATGATCAAAGGGTATATAGAGTATCAAATTATCAATTAACTGATGAAGAAGTTACTCGCGTTAAACAAGCGTTTATTAATGCTAATAGTCAAGAACTTCCACTAACAGAAAATGACATCACTGTAAATAACCCTGATGCTAGACAAGGGGTAAGTACTGTAACTGTGACAGTATCTAAAGATAGATTAGTTAAGACATTTACATCTAATTTGAATAATATGTCATTCCTTCGTTGGGTTGACTTTCCAAATGATTACCAAGTCAGTTGGACTAATCCTAAGATAGCAAATAGACCAACTGATGGGGGACTTGAATGGACACCTGATCATAAATCTTTAATTTATAGATATGACGCTACTTTAGGCCAAGATTTTAATACAAATGAAGTATTAAACTTATTAGTTGCTAATACTAATATTCCAGGTTTAAGAACTAACATCGTCGGTACTGAAAAAGAAGCTGCAGAAGCTGGTAGAAGAGCATCTAATACAACAGGATATTCTTTATCTTCACCAAAGACAGACGGTCAAAGTTTATATACACTCGATGGTCAAGTTATTCAAGTACTTGATATTGTAACAACTAATACCGGCATAGGTGGTCAAACAATTACTTATTCTAATTTGAGTAACAATAGTCAAAACTCAACATTAGTGAATGTAGACAAGCCAGCTATTAATGGTGCAGGTGCATTTACTATTGATAAAGTTATTAAAAACAATACAATTAGCAATGCACATCATTCGATTTATCGAGCTCAATTATATTTATCACCTACAGGTCCAAAACCTTATATTGAATATTTACGTTCAAACATGGATCGTACAACTGACACAATCAATGTGTACTTTGTTCCAAGTGATAAAGTTAATCCAACAATTTCAGTTGAAAATTCAACTAATCAGCAAGTTTATTCTGGGGAAACATATACAAATCATATTACTGCTAATGATAATTATGCATTGCAAGATGTTACAGTAGCACCTACTTCGCAATTAACGGGTAATGTATCTAATAATAATCAACAAGTGTCATTTACAATACCGAATGTAACTAGTTCAACATCTAAAGCAATTAACTTAATTGCAACAGACACAAGCGGAAATAGTACTGAACATTCATTCAATATAGCAATCAAACCATTAAAAGATAAATATCGTGTTTCAACAACTTCTACAGCTCAAAATCCTGTCAGAATCGCTAACATTAGCAATAATGCGAGCATTTCACAAGAGGACCAAGAAGCTATTACAAACTCAGTTACTTTGACAGAAATAGTACCTAATAGAAGTTATGCCACAGCATCAACAAATGAAGTTCAAAGTAAAACTGTAAGTAATGTTCGTAGACGCGGTAATAATGCTGATGTAACTGTTACAGTAACTTATACAGATGGAACTTCATCAACTGTAACTGTACCAGTTAAGCACATTCTTTATAATGTGATTGCTTCACCAAAATTTACAATACAAGGTCAAAATTTTGTTAGTGGTAATGGATCAGCTCCAAGTGATTTCTTCACATTAGATAATGGAGACCCTGTACCTGATGCGACAATCACATGGTTACCAAATAATACACCTAATAAAAATAATGCTCAAATAGGTGAAAGCATCACAGTTAGAGCTAATATTTTATTTGATGGTGAAACTTCACCAATTGAAAAAGAATCATCGTATATGGTTGTAAAGACTGTGCCTAAACAAGTATTTGTTGCACCTAAATTGGGAACATTCCCTGGTATTACTGACGTCAACAACCCTAAAGAATTTTTAAAACCTATTAATAACTCATGGTCTAACCAACCTGAAAATATGAGATTTGAGTTTATTGGCAATAATGGCTTAGGACCAAATACACGTCAAATAGGATTCCAAACTAGACTAGTACGTGTAACTTATGCTAATGGTCAAACTGAAAACGTTAGATTCTTATCTAAAGTACGTCCAGACCCACCAATTATTGATGCAAATTCTGTAAGTTACAAAGCTGGATTAACAAATCAAGAGGTTAAGTTATCTAATGTATTACCAAATTCAACAGTCCAATTATTTAAAGCAGATGGCACACCATTAACAATTACAAACCCACAAATTGGTGACAATCGTACACTAGTTGTTACTGTCACTGATGCATTACCTGATGGTGAAATTAAAGCTACTGCAACGTTGTCAGAAGGTAATCTTTCTTACACATCTATAAATGATCGTGGCCAAGTTACAAATGAAAGACACTCTGAAACTGTAGATTCTTTAGATAGTGATAGTGTTCGAGTAACACCACAATTACAAGCTATTGATGAAGGAGCAGTATTAGTTAAAGGTGGAAATAACTTTGATTTTGATCATGCAGAACGTTTTATTAAGAATGTACCAAGTGGCGCAACAGCTACATGGCAAGATAATCCTGATAATTGGAAAAATACTGTAGGCTCATTTACTAAAACAGTTACAGTCACATTACCAAACGATCAAGGCACTAGAACTGTTGATATACCAGTCAAAATTTATCCATCAGCAGTCGCAATTAGTCCTGCTCGTGATAAAAAGGGTACAAATCTTACTCACGGCACTCAAGCTATTAATTATATAACTTTTGAACCAAATCAAAATACAACAGGAATTACTGCTGAATGGGCTAATAATTCTGCACCAACTTCTAATACTGCAGGCGTACAAAACTTAACAATTAACGTAAATTATCCTGGTATACCTACACCAGTGCAAGTACCTGTAAAAGTGTATGTATATCAATTTGATTTCCCTCAAAGTGAATATACAACAACAATAGGTACAACATTTGCGTCAGGCATTGATGCTTCTCAATATGCTCATAATGAAAATGGTGATGGCCTACCTACTGACGGATTCACATATCGTTGGAACAAAACTGCAACTGGTACTAATAATGCAAGCTGGTCAGCTATGAACAAACCAAATGCAGCTAAAGTAGTAAATGCTACATATGATGTTTTATACAATGGTCGAACATTTGCGACATCTCAACCAGCTAAATTTATTGTTAAAAATGTTCAACCAACTAAACCAACTATCAGTGAAACGGCTCAAGGTGAAATTACAATTGCACCAGGTAATGATCAACGTATTAATACAAGTTCTGGAAATGTTACAACTTATGCCGATAGATTAGTAATTAAACGTAATGGAAATGTAATTACTTCATTTAATAGAAATAATAATAGAAGCCCTTGGACTAAGGAGCAATCTGCTCATACTGTAGCAGGACTCGTAGGTACTGGTAATGGAATTACCGTTGCAGCAGGAACATTTAACCCAGCTGATACAATTCAAGTTATCGCAACTCAAGGTAGTGGAGAATTAACAAGTGCTGAACAACCAAGTGATGAATTCACAGTTATAGCACCACAACCGAATCAAGTTTTATCTACTGCATGGGACAATGGTCAATTAGACATTACACCTAATAACCCAACAGGCAATTTAGTTAACCCAACAAATGCTGTTGATATTACTTACACTGAAAAACTTGCTAATGGTACTGAACAAAATAAAACATTACATGTTGTTAAAGGGGCAAACGGCAAGTGGTCTATAGCTGATCAACCAAGTTACATTACATTAGACAGTACAACTGGTAAAGTAACGTTTAATGCTAATACAATTAAGCCAAATTCAGAAGTAACAGCAGTTGCTAAAGCAGGTTCTGGTAATGCAGCAAGTTCTAATTCTAGAACATTAACATCACCAGCAGAGCACACAGTAACAACGGATCAAATTATTAAAGAATTCGGCGACAATGTTACTGCTGACGAAATTAACAATGCTGTACATGTTAATAACAAACAAAATGCTGCTATCAAACAAGGTACAAATATGCCTACAAATTTAGCTGGCGGTAGCACAACAACAATTCCTGTCATCATTACTTATAACGATGGTAGTACTGAAGAAGTTACAGAAACAATCTTTACTAAATCTGACAAACGTGAATTAATTGCTGCTAATACTCATTTAGATGATGCAATTAGTACTGACGGTAAAACACCATCCAGTATTAATCAATATAACCAAGCAATGACAGCTGCCGAGCAACAAATCAATGCTGCTAAAGCTGAGGCAAATCAAGTCATTCAAGATCAATTTGCGTCACCTCAACAAGTTAGTGCTGCTTTAACAAAAGTACAAGTAGCTCAAACGAAAATTGATCAAGCAAAAGCATTATTACAAGATAAAGCTGATAATAGTGAACTAGTAACAGCGAAAAACAACTTACAAGCAGCTATTGATCAAGTACCTTCAACAGACGGTATGACTCAACAAAGTATTGATAATTACAATACGAAACAACAAGTGGCTCAAGTAACTATTACTAATGCACAACAAGTGATTGATAATGGTGATGCGACTGAACAAGAAATTGCTGATGAAAAAGCAAGCGTAGAACTTGCATTAACTGAACTTAACGAAGCAAAAGCTAATTTAACTGCTGATACTACTGCATTACAACAAGCAGTACAACAACTTGATAGAACTGGTTCAACTACTGATAAGAAACCAGCTAGTATTTCAGCTTACAACCAAGCAATGCAAGCACTTAATAGTGATTTAATTAGTGCTCGTAACAATGCGAATGCCGTCATTAATAAACCAATTCGCACTGTACAAGAAGTACAAGATGCGATGACTGCAGTAAATAGAGTCAATGAACAAATCACTCAAGCTATCGATCAATTACAACCTTTAGCAGATAACAGTGAATTAAAAGCAGCGAAAGCTAAACTTGATGAGGAAATAAATAAATCTGTATCAACAGATGGTATGACTCAAGAATCAATCAATGCTTACCAAACAGCTAAACAAACGGCTCAAGCTGAATCAAATAACGCACAACAAGTCATTGATAATGGAGATGCAACTGACCAAGACATCGCAGCTGAAAAAGCTAAAGTTGAAACTCAATACAATAACTTAAAACAAGCTATTACTAACTTAACGCCAGACCAAGCACCGTTAGAAGCAGCGAAAAATGATTTAGAAAATGATATTAACCGTTCGCCAAGCACAACTGGTATGACTGCAGATTCTGTCGCTAACTTTAATGAAAAACGAAATGCTGCACAACAAGCTTTAGAAGCTATTACTCAAGTACTTCAAGGTAATCCAGATGTCGCTACAATTAGAGACAACATTACTAAAGCTAATAACGCTAAATCTGCTCTTGATACTGCACGCGATAATTTAACTGTAGACAGAGCACCATTAGAAAATGCGAAAAATGAGTTACAACAAAGCATCACTCAAGCTGAAAATACTAGTACAACAGGTATGACTCAAGATTCGGTGAGTGCATTTAATACAAATCTTTCTGCAGCGAAAGAAAAACTAAATGCTATTACTCAAGTATTAGATGGCAATCCTTCAGTTGACGACATCAATACAAATACAACCCAAACTAACAGTGTTAAATCTGAATTAGATCAAGCTAGAACAAATCTAACGCCAGATAAAGCACCACTAGAAGCGGCTAAACAAGCGTTAGAGCAAAGTATTAATCAACCAACAGATACTGTTGGTATGACAACCGCTTCACTAAATGCATATAACGAAAAATTAGAAGCAGCACGTCAAACTTTAAATGCAGTGAATCAAGAACTTGCTGGCCAACCATCAGTTCAAACTATCAATGATAAAGTGACTCTAGCAACTAACGCTCAAGCTGAGTTAGATCAAGCAAGAGCTGGTTTAACATTAGATCGTCAACCAACTTTGGAAGCATTACAAAATGTAACAAGTCTTAACCAAGCTCAAAAAGATAACTTTAGAGAGCAAATTAATGCTGCATCAAATCATGCTAGTCTTGAAACAATTCAAAATAGTATTAATGCATTAAATACTGCTATGACATCATTACGAGACAGCATTAATGATAATGATTCAATTAAAACTGGTATTAACTATACTGATGCAACATCATCTAACAGAACAAATTATGATAATGCAGTAAATGCAGCTAAAGACATTATTGGAGAACAAAATAGTCCAACAATGTCTCCTGACGCAGTTAATCAAAAAGCTAATACCGTTAATTCAACTAAAGCTGCCTTAGACGGAGAGCAAAACTTACAACGTGCTAAACAAGAAGCAATTGATACTATTACTAATGCTAATGATTTAAATCAAGCGCAAAAGAACGCTTTAACACAACAAGTAACGCAAGCTCAAAATGTACAAGCAGCAAATGATATTAAACAAAATGCGACTGCTCTAGATACAGCTATGGCCAATTTAAAACAAGGTGTCGCTAACCACGATCAATTAGTTCAAAGTGACAACTATGTCAATGCAGATACTAATAAGAAAAATGCTTATGACACTGCTTATAATCAAGCAAATACAATCATTAATGGCAACGCTCAAAATCCAACGTTAATACCTAATGATGTAACTAACGCATTACAACAAGTGTCTCAGGCTGAAACTGCATTAAACGGTTCTGATAACCTTAACAATGCTAAACAAGAAGCTCAAACAGCACTTGGTCAATTAACGCATTTAAATGACGCTCAACGTCAACAGTTACAGTCACAAATCAACGACGCACATCAAGTTGATACTGTTAACGCAGCGAAAGAACTCGCATCTAACTTAGACACGGCAATGAATAACTTACAAAATGCTATTGCTAATAACGAAGCAGTAAAACGTGGCGAAGATTACTTAGATGCAGATAATGAAAAGCAAAATAACTACAATCAAGCAGTTTCAAATGCTAAACAAATCATTAGTGAAACTACGCAACCAACAATGACTGTTGATGCAATTAACCAAGCGATAAATCAAGTTACTTCAACAAAAGATGCATTAAATGGTGAAGAAAAGCTTGAACAAGCAAAACAACAAGCTAACAATGAGTTGAATACACTATCTCATTTAAATAATGCTCAAAAAGCAGACATCACTTCTAAAATTAATGATGCAACTAATATTGCTAACGTTAATTCAGTGAAACAATCTGCCAATGATTTAAATACTGCAATGAGTAACTTACAAGATGCAATTAACAGCGAAAATGACACGTTAAATAGTCAAAATTATCAAGATGCATCATCTGATAAACAAACTAACTACACAACAGCAGTTAATGAAGCTAAAGCAATCCTAGCTCAAAACGGTCCTAATAAAACTCAAGACCAAGTTAACGCAGCTATTGCTAAAGTGAATACAGCTAAGAGCGAATTAAACGGTAACCGTAATTTAGAACAAGCACAACAAACTGCTAAACAAGCATTATCACAATTAACGCATTTAACTGATGCTCAAAAAGATCATTTAACAACTCAAATTAATAACAGTACAACAGTGGCAGATGTTCAAAGTATCCAAGGTAATGCGAATACGTTAGACCACGCGATGGATACATTAAGACAAAGCATTGCTGACCAAAATACTGTAAGAAATAGTGAAGATTATAACGATGCATCACCTGATAATCAAAATTCATATAATAACGCAGTAACTTCAGCTGAAGACATCATCAATGCTTCAACTAATCCAGAGATGAGTGCTGATACAATTAATGCGAAAGCTCAACAAGTGCTTCATGCTAAAGGCGATTTAAACGGTGACGAAAACTTATCAGCTGCTAAACAAAATGCACAACAGTATTTAGATACGTTATCTCATATTACTAACCAACAAAAAGATAACTTAAATACTCAAATCACTAATGCTCAAAATATTAGCCAAGTTGAACAAGCAAAACAAGTTGCTCAAAGTTTAGACACTACAATGAATAACTTACAAGATGCTGTTAATAATGAAAATCAAGTAAAAGCAACAGAAAATTACACTGATGCAGATACTAATAAACAAACAGCATACGATGAAGCGATTGCAGCTGCCAAAGCGATTTTAAATAAAGATGCAGGTCCTAACACACCACAAAATGATGTAGAAACAGCATTACAAAGAATTACTAATGCACAAAATGAATTGAATGGTGATCATAAAATTAATGATGCTAAAACAGCAGCTATTCAACATTTAGGTACATTAAATCATTTAACTACTGCTCAACATAACGCATTAGAAAATGATATCAACCAAGCAACTAATCTTGCTGGCGTTGAACAAGTAAAACAAAATGCTGATGCATTAAATACATCAATGGGACAATTACAAACATTAGTTGATGATAAAAATAATGTTCAAAATAGTCAAAACTATTTAGATGCAGATTCACAAAATCAATCAAATTATGATATGTATCTTGTAACTGCTGAATCAACTGTAAACAAAGCGACTGGACCTAATACTTCTAAATCAGATGTAGATACTTTAGTTAACCAAATTAACCAAGCACAACAAGCATTAAATGGTCAACAAAACTTAGATCAAGCTAAACAAAGTGCAATCAATACAATTGATCAAAGCACTAACTTAAATACTGCTCAAAAAGACGCTTTAAAAGCTCAAGTTACTAGTGGTAATCGTGTTGCTGATGTAAATGGCGTTAAGCAATTAGCAACAACACTTAATACATCAATGGGTAACTTAAGACAATCGATTGCTAACAAAGCAGAAACTTTAACAAACGGAAATTATATCAATGCAGATAACGATAAACGTAATGCATATGACATTCAAGTTGCTAATGCAGAATCTATTATCAATGGTACAAATAATGTTGTTCTTGTACCAACAGATATCGATAATGCTACAACTTCAGTAACAAGTGCTTATAATGCGTTAAATGGTGATAATAATTTACGTGTTGCAAAAGAAAATGCTAACAACACGATTGACGGATTAGCACAATTGAATAACGTTCAAAAAGCAAATCTAAAAGAACAAGTTCAAAATGCTCAAACATTACCTGACGTTCAAACAGTTAAAACTAATACACAAACACTGAATGATGCAATGAGAACATTAAGAGATAGTGTTGCTAATGAACAAACAGTAAAATCAAGTCAAAACTATACTGATGCAAACCAAGACTTGCAACAGGCATACGATGCTCAAGTTAATAATGCGAATAACATTATTAATGAAACTGGCACGCCAACAATGAATCCAAATACAATTACTCAAGCAACAACACAAGTGACAACTGCAGAAGGTGCATTAAATGGTGCTCAAAATCTTGTTAATGCCCAAAACAATGCGAAAGCAAACTTAAATACATTATCTCATTTAACAAATGAGCAAAAAGAAAGTATTACTAATCAAATTAATAGTGCAACTCATGTGAATGATGTAACTACTATTCAAAATGATGCGACTCAACTGAATAATGCTATGAATGAATTAGCTCAATCGATTCAAGATCAAGAATCTACTAAACAACAGGTTAACTACACTAATGCTGACCAAGCTAATCAAGAAGCATACAATAATGCAGTAGCTGAAGCAGAACGTATTTTAGATAAAGAACATGGCGCGAATACATCACATGCTGATGTTCAAACAGCAATTCAAAATGTTCAAAGTACTAAACAAGCATTAAATGGTGACCGAAATGTTGAAATAGCTAAGACAAATGCTAAAAATGCATTAGAACAACTTACATCACTTAACAATGCTCAAAAAGCAGCGTTAACGACTCAAATCGACAATGCACCAACAGTTGCTAACGTCGAGCAAGTATCTAATACTGCAACACATTTAAACCAAGCTATGGCTGAGTTACAGCAAGGTATTAACGATAATAATGATGTATTACAAAGCGTTGATTATACTGATGCTGACCCAACTAACCAACAAGCGTATACAAATGCAGTTACTCAAGCTAATGCAATTTTAAGTAAAGATCAAGGTACAAATGCAGATATTACTCAAGTTCAAGCAGCATTAAATCAAGTTACAACTGCTAAAAATGCATTAAACGGTGAAGAAAAAGTTGCTCAAGCTAAAGAAGCTGCTAAACAAGCATTAGCAACATATAATCACTTGAACACTGCACAAACAAATGTAGCAACTGAACAAATTACTAATGCAACTACACTTGCACAAGTCGCTCAAGCACAAAATACAGCTCATGAATTAAATACTGCGATGGGCGAATTACAAAATAGTATTAATGATCAAACTACAGTGAAAAATAGTGTTAACTTTACTGATGCTGATCAAACTAAGCAAGATGCTTATACAAATGCAGTTACTGAAGCGCAAAGTATTTTAGATAATGCACACGGTGGTAACTTAAATAAAGAACAAGTTGAAGCGGTAACTAATAAAGTGTCTACAGCTAAAGACAATTTAAATGGTGATGCTAAAGTTCGTGAAGCGAAAGCTGATGCACTGAATAACTTAGGTACACTAAATCAATTAAACGATGCACAAAAGGCACATTTAACTAAAGAAATTAATAGTGCCTCTACAGTTGATGGCGTTAACCAAGTTAAAACAACTGCACAAAACTTAAATTCAGCTATGCAACAATTACAACAAGCTATCGCGAATAAAGATGAAACTTTAAACAATCAAAACTACTTAGATGCTAATACAGATAAGAAAAATGCATATACTGGAGCAGTAGCAAATGCCGAAAGTATTTTAGACAAAACGAGTGGCACAAATGCTGATCAAAACGCAATTGAACAAGCAATTCAAAACGTTACTCAAACTGCTAGTGAATTAAATGGTATTCAAAACTTACAAACAGCTAAAAATGATGCAACACAAGCAATTGAAAACTTAGCACATTTGAATACACCACAGAAAAATGCACTAAAAGAGCAAGTTAACCAAGCTCAAAATGTAGCAGCTGTTACTGACCTTCAAAATAATGCTAATGCATTAGACACTGCAATGGATCAATTACAACAAACTGTAGCTGACCACAATGCAATAATTACTGATGGTAATTACACTAATGCAAGTGCTGAGAAACAAGGTAACTATACTGATGCTTACCAACACGCACAAAACTTAATTAACGGTTCGCCAGATGTTGTTACAAATCCAGCAGACATCAATACTGCTACACAAAATGTAAACAGCGCTGAAAATGAATTAAATGGTAATACTAATCTTTCAAATGCGAAACAAGAAGCAACAGAAGCATTAAATCATCTAACAGATCTCACTGATGCACAACGTCAAAGTATTACAAACCAAATTAACGGTGCTACACAACTTGATGAAGTTGCTAATATCAAGTCAAATGCAAATGCACTTAACAATGCGATGACTGATTTAAGACAAGAAATAAGTCATCAACAAGCAGTTAAATCAAGTCAACCATTTGCCGATGCTGATAACGATAGACAAACTGCTTACAACGATGCGATTAACCATGCTGAAAGTATTGTTAGTGAAACTACTCAACCAGAACTTAATCCTTCAAACGTTTCACAAGCAATGCAACAAATTAAAACAGCAGAAACTGGTTTAAATGGTGCCGCTAACTTAACACGTGCTAAAGAAAATGCATTACAAGATTTAAATCAACTTACTCATTTAAATCAAGCACAACGTACAGACTTTACTAACCAAATTAATGATGCTCAAAATATTGCAACAGTAAATCAAGTTACTTCTATTGCATCATCACTTAATCAAGCAATGGGACAATTGATTGATGCTGTTAATGACCAAACAGATGTTAAACAAAGCGTCAATTACACTGATGCAGAACCATCTAAACAACAGGATTATAATAACGCAATAACAAGTGCTGAAAGTATTACAAACCCAACTACTGGTTCAAATGCAAACCAAGCACAAGTTGAAACAGCTTTGTCAGCAATTAATACTGCTAAACAAGCTTTAAATGGTACGCAAAAAGTCAACGAAGCTAAAAATAATGCATCGCAAGAATTAAATGGTTTAGATAATTTAAATAATGCTCAAAGAGAAAATGTAGCTCAAAAAATTAATCAAGCTCAAACAGTTGCTGAAGTAGAAAAAATTAAACAAGATGCTCAAGATTTAAACACAGCTATGACTAAATTAAAAGAAAGCTTGGCTGACAAAGACAATACGTTAGATAGTCAAAATTATTTAGATGCTGATAATAATAAGAAAACTGATTATACAAATGCAGTGACAAATGCTGAAAATATTTTAAACCCTACACAAGGTACAAATCTAACTAAAGAGCAAGTTGAAGCTGCAACTAACCAAGTTAATTCAGCTAAGAATGATTTAAATGGTAATCAAAACTTAAATAACGCTAAACAACAAGCTACAACAAATATCGATGGATTAACTAATGTTACTGATGCTCAAAAAGAAGCACTTAAACAATTAGTTGGAAATTCATCGAATGTAGCAGAAGTTCAAGCTAATTTACAAAAAGCACAAGACGTTGACCAAGCGATGAATCATTTAAAACAAAGTATTGCAGATAATACAGCAACTAAGAATGATCAAAACTACTTAGATGCGTCACCAAATAAACAAGAGACATATAACAATGCAGTTAATAGTGCAAAAGGTATTATAGATAACACATCTAATCCTTCATTAGATCCGACTGTTATTAATCAAGCCGCAACTAACGTGACAAACGCTAAAAATGAATTGAATGGTAATGAAAATCTGAACCAAGCAAAACAAGAGGCTAATCAAACAGTAGGTGGACTTGATAACTTAAATAATGCACAACAACATGCTTTAAATGAGCAAATTAGTCATGCAACATCAGTTGATGAAGTAAATCAAATTAAAAACAATGCTCAAAACTTAAACAACGCTATGGCAGGTTTAAAACAAGCAATTGCCGACAAAGATTTAACAACATCAAAAGTTAACTTCACTGATGCTGACCCAGAGAAACAAACTGCCTATAATGAAGCTATCGCGCATGCTGAAAATATATTAGATAAAGCTAGTGGCGGTAACGTATCTCAAACTGAAGTTGAACAAGCCATTCAACAAGTCAACAATGCTAAACAAGCATTAAACGGTGATGCAAACGTTCAACAAGCTAAAGACGAAGCAACTGAATTCATCAATAATGCGAGTGACTTAAACCAAGCTCAAAAAGATGCTTTAAAAGGTCAAGTGAATAATGCTACAACTGTTACTGAAACAAATGGTATTAAACAAACTGCTCAAGACTTAAATAATGCAATGACACAATTGAAACAAAGTATTGCAGATAAAGATCAAACTAAAGCTGATGGTAACTTTACAAATGCTGATACTAATAAACAAACTGCATACAACAATGCTGTCACTCAAGCTCAACAGTTAATTGACGGAGCTCCAAATGTAGTTGTAACACCAAGTGAAATTACTGATGCGCTTAACCATGTTAATCAAACTAAAGACGAATTAAACGGTAATACAAACTTAGCTAATGCTAAACAAACAGTTACAAATGCAATTGATCAATTACCAAACTTAAATCAAGCTCAACGTGATGAATATAATAAACAAATCACACAAGCTACAGCAGTTCCAGATGTAAATGCGATTCAAACAGCTGCTGAAAAGCTTAACGAAGCTATGACAAACTTGAAACAAGGTATCGCTAACAAAGACGATATTTTAGCAGACGAAGACTATCACGATGCAGATCAAGATAAACAAGCAGCATTTAACGATGCTATCTCTGCTGCACAAGATTTATTAAATCAAACAGCTAGTCCAACAATGGATCCAACTCAAGTGACTAATGCTTTAACGAAAGTTCAAGAAACAACTCAAGCCTTAAATGGTAATGAAAAACTTGAAACTGAAAAGCAAAATGCAAAAGCAACGATAACTACACTTGATCATTTAAATAGTGCACAACAACATGCTCTTACTGATCAAATTGATCAAGCACCAGATATCGAACATGTTAACCAAATCAAACAAGTAGCGGAAAACTTAAATAATGCTATGACAGCCTTATCTAATGGATTACAAGATAAGACAGAAACATTAGGCAACATCAATTACACAGATGCTGATCAAGATAAGAAAGATGCATATAATGCTGCTATTGCACATGCTGAAAATATCTTAGATAAAGCTAATGGTGGCAATGTACCTCAAACTGAAGTTGAACAAGCATTACAACAATTAACTGATGCGAAACAAGCATTAAATGGTAATAACAATGTTCATAATGCCAAAAATGAAGCAATTCAAGCTATTGAAAATGCAAGTGAGTTAAACCAAGCTCAAAAAGAAGCGTTAAAACAACAAGTAGATTTAGCTACTACAGTTGATAAAGTCAATGGTATTAAACAAACAACGCAAGATTTAAATCAAGCAATGACTGATTTAAAACAAGGTATTGCAAATCATGACCAAGTGATTACAAATGGTAATTACTTAAATGCAGATCAAGATAAACAATTAGCATATTCTGATGCAGTAAATCATGCTCAACAAATTATCAATGGAACTCCAAATGCTATAGTTAATCCACAAGAAGTAACTCAAGCATTACAACAAGTGACTCAAACTAAAGGCGAATTAAATGGTGATCAAAATCTTCAAACCGCACAACAAAATGCGACAACAATGATTGATCAATTATCTAATTTAAACACACCTCAAAAAGAGGCGCTTAAACAACAAGTAACTCAAGCAGGTTTAGTTCCAGATGTTAATCGTGTAAAACAAACTGCTAATGATTTAAATACTGCAATGGGTAATTTGAAACAAAAACTTCAAGCTAACAGTCAAGTGCCGCAATCAATCGATTACACTCAAGCAGATAACAGCAAGCAAGTTGCTTATGACAACGCTACAAATCTAGCTCAACAAATCGTAGATGGCACATCAACAGCTGTATTAAACGTTGAAGAAGTTAATCAAGCACTAACAAGTGTTAATCAAACTAAAGATGACCTTAACGGTAATGAAAACTTAGCTCAAGCTAAGCAAGAAGCAACAACTCAACTTGGTACTTTACAAGATTTAAATCAACCACAACATGATGCTCTTGCTGAACAAATTAACCAAGCACAATCAATTGATGCTGTTAACCAAATTAAACAAACTGCACAAGAAGTTAACAATGCAATGAATCAATTAAAACAAAGCATTGCTAATAAAGATCAAGTATTAGGTAGTGAAAATTATCACGATGCTGATGCAGACAAACAAACAGCATACACGAATGCAGTGAACCAAGCAGAAGCTATTATTAATCAATCATCTAATCCGACGTTAAATGCTAGTGACATCGAGAACACGATGAACCAAGTTAATAACACACATAACGAGTTAAACGGTGATGCAAAACTTGCTACTGAAAAGCAAAATGACAATACAGAAATTAATGCAATGTCTCATTTAAACGATGCTCAAAAACAAGCACTCACAACTCAAATTGAACAAGCACCAGATATTGCAACAGTAAATCAAGTTAAGCAAACTGCTCAAAATCTTGATCAAGCAATGAATCAATTAGCTCAATCAATTAATGACAATGCACAAACATTAACTGATGGTAATTATTTAAATGCTGATCAACAAAATCAAGAAGCGTATAGCCAAGCAGTTGCTAATGCTGAAAATGTATTAAACCAACATGCTGGCACAAATGAACTTCAAGATGCAGTTGAACGTTTAACAAATACAGTTAATAATGCGAAACAAGCGTTGAATGGTAATACAAACTTAGCTCAAGCTCAACAAGAAGCTACTCAGTTTGTTAATCAATTACAACATCTTAACGATGCTCAAAAGCAAAATTACAATACTCAAATTAACCAAGCACCATTAGTTACAGATGTTTCAACAATAAAACAAAACGCTCAAGCGCTTGACCAAGCGATGGAACAATTGAGAAATAGTATTGCAGATAACCAAGACACATTAGCTTCTGAAGACTATCATGATGCAACAAATGAACGTCAAAATGACTATAACAATGCAGTAAATGCAGCAAATAATATCATTAACGAAGCTACTTCACCAATCATGAATCCAAATGATATCAATTCAGCTACATCTCAAGTGAACACAACTAAAGTAGCTTTAGATGGTGACGAAAATCTTGCAAACACTAAACAACAAGCTACTGAAACAATTAGACAATTGAGCCATTTAAATCAAGCTCAAGTCCAAGCTTTAGAAGCTCAAATTACTCAATCGTCAGACATTGCTACAGTGAATCAACACTTACAAACTGCACAAGATTTAAACAGTGCAATGGGTAATTTAATTCAGGCTATTGCTAACCATAATGACATTGAACAACAAGGCAACTATACAAATGCGGATAATGATAAACAGACAGCATACACTGATGCAATTGCGAATGCAGAAAGTATCATTAATCCACAAACGGGTCAAAATGCATCACAAACAGAAGTTGAACAAGCAATTACTCGTGTTCAAGATGCGTTACAAGCATTAAATGGTGATCAAAACTTACAAGATGCAAAAGTCAATGCTGAACAAGCAATTAATGCACTAGTTAATTTAAACGACCCACAAAAACAAGCTTTAATACAACAAGTGAATGGTGCACCATTAGTGACTGATGTTCACCAAATTGAACAAAATGCTAATACACTAAATCAAGCAATGCATGGTTTACGAGAAAGCATACAAGATAACGCAACAGTCAAAACGAATAGTATTTACATTAATGAAGATCCAACAGAACAACAAAACTATGATCAAGCAGTTCAACATGCACAAGATATCATCAATGAACAAACTGCTACGTTAGATGAAAATACTATTAATCAAGCTACTGAAGCAGTTAACAATGCTAAGCAATCATTACATGGTGATTTGAAATTACAAAACGACAAAGACCATGCTAAACAAATAGTTAGTCAGTTATCTCATTTAAATGATGCTCAAAAACATATGGAAGATGCATTAATAGATAGTGAGTCTACAAGAACAGCTGTTAATAATGACTTAAACGAAGCACAAGCCCTTGATCAATTAATGGATATATTACGTCAAAGCATTGCTGACAAAGATGAAATTCATGCAAACAGTCAATATATTAATGCTGAACCTAACAAACAACAAGATTTTGACACTGCTTTACAAAACGCTGAAAATATCATTGCTGGAACTAATAACCCAACAATTAATAAGGGTGATGTGTCTCAAGCAACTCAAGCTGTCGATAATGCGAAACAAGCATTAGACGGAGTTCAAAGATTAGAAGAAGATAAACAAAATGCAGGTACATCATTAAATCAATTTGATCATTTAACACCTGCTCAGCAGCAAGCTTTAGAAAATGCTATCAACAACGCTTCCACTCGTGATGAAGTTGCACAAAAACTTGCAGAAGCGCAAGCACTTAATAATGCAATGCAAGCTTTAAAAGATAGTATTCAAGATCATGCACAAGTTGAAGCTAGCAGTAAATTTATTAACGAAGATCCTACTCAAAAAGGTGCTTACACTGATGCAGTTAACAATGCTTTAGACATTATCAATAATGATTCAAATCCAACACTAGATAAGTCTGCGATTGAACAAGCAACTCAAGCAGTAAATAATGCTAAAGATAATTTACATGGTGATCAAAAATTAGCTGATGATAAACAACATGCTAATGAAACTCTAAATCAATTAAATAATCTTAATACTGCTCAACGTGATACGCTACAAAATCAAATTAATGGCGCATCAACTAGAGATGAAGTTGCACAAATTATCAATCATGCTCAAGCACTTGATTTAGCAATGGAAAATCTAAAAGAAAGTATTAAAGACCAAGCTCAAACTGAAGCGAGTAGCAAATTTATTAATGAAGATCCTGCACAAAAAGATGCATATACACAAGCAGTACAACATGCTCAAGAATTGATTGACCAAACGTCTAATCCTACATTAGATATCACTAAAGTCGACCAACTAACTCAAGCAGTGAATAATGCCAAAGATAATTTACATGGTGACCAAAAACTTGAGCAAGCGAAACAAAGAGCTTTAGAGAGCTTAAATAACTCAACTGACCTAAATCATCCACAACGTCAAACGCTTGAAACACAAATCAATCAAGCAACAACTAGAGATGATATTAATCAAATCTTAGTGAATGCTGCTGACCTTAATACAGCAATGGGCAATTTAAAAGCAAGCATTAATGACCAAGCACAAGTTGAAGCAAGTAGTAAATTTATTAATGAAGATCCTGAACAAAAAGATGCTTATACTGAAGCAGTAACTAATGCCAAAGATTTAATCAATCAAACTTCAAATCCAACAATGGATACAAGCCAAATTGAACAAAAAATCCAAGACGTTATCAATGCTAAAGATAATCTTCATGGTGATCAAAAACTTGAACAAGACCAACAGCAAGCAACAACTACTATTGATAGTTTAGATCATTTAAATCATGCGCAACAACAAGCTACTAAAGATGCAATTGCTGGTGCTACAACAAGAACAGAAGTAGCACAATTGGTTCAAACAGCAACTCAACTTGATCAAGTGATGAAATCATTAAAAGATCAATTGAATCAAATTAATACTGATAAAGCTGAGCCTAATTACACTGAAGCATCAACAGATAAACAAGATGCATTAAATCAAGTAATAAGTAATGCTGAAAATATCGTTAACCCAGCACAAGGTACAAATGCTAATCAAACTGAAGTTGAACAAGCTTTAACACAACTTCAAGAAACTGCAAATGATTTAAATGGTAATCAACGTGTTGCTGATGCAAAAGCACAAGCTAAAACAGATATCGATCAATTAACACATCTTAATAACGAACAGCAAACTGCTATTAAACAAAATATTGATAACGCTACTCAACTTCAACCAATTGCTCAAATAGTTGAACAAGCAACTCAATTAAATACAGCAATGCAACAATTACAAGATGCAGTTAATGATCATACTAATGTTGAAAATTCGGTTGATTATAACCAAGCAGATAACGATAAACAACAAGCATATCAACAAGCAATAACACATGCTCAACAATTACTTACAGAAAATGCATCGCAACAACAAGTTGAACAAGCTTATCAGGACATACAAAAACTAAACAAGCATTAAACGGTGATGAAAGAGTAGCTGAAGCGAAAACTCAAGCTAACCAAGCTATCGATCAACTCAATGCTATTAATGATTCACAACATCAATCTTTAGTTGAAAGAGTTAATCAATCAAATGACTTAAATGAAATTCAACAAATTGTTGATGAAGCTACATCATTAAATACAGTCATGAATCAACTTCAACAGACTATCAATGATAATGAAGCATCAACTAAAAATAGTGGTAATTACATTAACGCTGAAGCTCAATTGAAACGAGACTTCGACCAAGCAATTACTAACGCTCAAGATGCAGTTGATAAAGCAAATGGTCTAAACTTACCTAAAGAGCAAATTCAACAATTAATTGATGCTATTTCAACTACAAAAGATGCTTTAAATGGTGATCAAAGACTTAGTGATGCGAAAACTAAAGCGTTAGAAACATTAGACCAATTAACTAACATTAATAACGCTCAAAAGCAATTAGCTACATTACAAATCGATAATGCTGATACATTAAATAAAGTGACTCGAGCTATTAATAAAGCAACAGCAGTAGACCAAGCGATGAATGCTTTAAAACAATACGTTCAAAATAATGAACTACCAATAAAATCTAGCTCAAACTTTATTAATGCCGATGATGATTTAAAAGCCCAATTCAATAAAGCTATCTCTAATGCACAAAATGTATTAAATAAAGATAGTGGAAATGCATTAACAAATACTGAAGTGGGAGCATTAAAACAAGCTATCATAGATGCAGAAAATGCATTAAATGGTGATCTTAAAGTTTCAAATGCTAAATCAAAAGCTGATAAATTTATAGATAGTTTAGATCAACTTAACCAACCACAAAAAGTGGCAGCACATGAAGCAATCAAGAAAGCTAATGATTTAGATACTATAAATGACATTATCAATGATCAAATAGAATTAAATGATGCAATGGCTGAACTTAGAGATCTCGTTGAAAATACTATTCCAAACAGTGAAAATAGCATCGACTTCCAAAATGCCGATCAAAGTGCAAAAGATAATTTAAATGAAGTTAAATCAAATGCACAACAAATGCTAGATGGAAACAACAATAATGATACAGATGTTAACGATGTTCGTGGAATGATAGAATCAATTAAAGAAGCAATTAACCAATTAAATGGTGAAGAAAGATTACAAGAAGCGAAAAATGATGCCATCCAAGAAGTTAATAAAGCTTTAGCAGATAAATTGAAAGAAATTAATGCATCAAACGCTACTGAGCAAGATAAGACTGACGCTATTAATAAAGCCAAAGAACTTGCTAACCAAATTATTAATGATATTAATAATTCGACTAGTAACGATCAAGTCAATAAAGTTCAACAATCAGGCAACAAAGCAATCGATGAGATTCATGCAAATGAAATACCTAAAGCTAAAATAGATGCTAAAAATGATATTGAACAAAAAATCAATGACCTTATTACTAAGATTACAAATAACCCTGATTTAACTGATACAGAAAAACAACAGTTAATTAATCAATTGAATCAGTTAAAACAACAAAGTAATAATGATATTGATAATGCAACAACTAAAGAAGATATTGATCGAATTAAGCAAAAACTAGAAGATGCTGTTAATAATATTTCTAACTATGTCAAAGCTAAAGTTGATGCTAAAAACGAAATCAAAGATGCTGCTGCAGCTAAAATCAAAGAAATTGATAATAATCCTGATTTAACACCAGAACAAAAAGCTGCCGCTAAAGTCGAAGTCAATCGCCTTAAAGAACAAGCATTGAAAGATATTGATAACGCGACAGACTTAAACGGTATTGATGAAGCTAAATCTAATGCGCAAGATACAATCAATCAATTTGATCCAAATCAATTTACGATTGATCAAGCCAAAGATAAAGCGAAACAAGCTATCGAAGATGCAGCCAACAATAAACTTAAAGATATTGATAATAACCCTGACTTAACGCCAGAACAAAAAGCTGCCGCTAAAGACGAAGTCAATCGCCTTAAAGAACAGGCATTGAAAGATATCGATAATGCGAAAGATTTAAACGGCATTGATGAAGCTAAGTCTAAAGCACAAGATACAATCAACCAATTTGATCCAAATCAATTTACGATTGATCAAGCGAAAGACAAAGCGAAACAAGCTATCGAAGACGCAGCTAACAACAAACTTAAAGAAATTGATAATAACCCTGACTTAACGCCAGAACAAAAAACTGCCGCTAAAGACGAAGTCAATCGCCTTAAAGAACAAGCATTGAAAGATATTGACAACGCGAAAGACTTAAACGGTATTGATGAAGCGAAATCTCAAGCTCAAGATACTATCAATCAGTTTGATCCAAATCAATTTACGATTGATCAAGCGAAAGACAAAGCGAAACAAGCTATCGAAGAAGCAGCTAACAATAAACTTAAAGAAATTGATAATAATCCTGACTTAACGCCAGAACAAAAAGCTGCTGCTAAAGACGAAGTGAATCGTCTAAAAGATCAAGCGCTTAAAGATATTGATAATGCGAAAGATATAAACGGCATTGATGAAACTAAGTCTAAAGCACAAGATACAATCAATCAGTTTGATCCAAATCAATTTACGATTGATCAAGCGAAAGATAAAGCCAAACAAGCTATCGAAGACGCAGCTAATAACAAACTTAAAGAAATTGATAATAATCCTGACTTAACGCCAGAACAAAAAGCTGCTGCTAAAGACGAAGTGAATCGTCTAAAAGATCAAGCGCTTAAAGATATTGATAATTCAAAATCACTTGAAGATATAACTAAACAACAACATAAGTTTATATCTCAGATTATTTCTGTAAATCCAATTAAAGATTTAGTGAAACGTAAAGACGATGCTATTAAAAATATCAATAAAATATCTACACAAAAAGCTAATGACATAAGAAACAGTAGATTTGGTACTGCAAGTCAAAAACAAGATGCTTTAAATAGAATTAATAGCATAGTTAATGACACGATTAGAAGAATCAAAAATGCTCACACACCACAAGAAGTGGATGATGCATTGAGAGATGGTATTAATCGTATCTTAGCTGTTCAAATCAATACAAATATTGGCAGAAACAGAAATCAATTCAACAATACTTTAAATAGACCTTTCGATTTAACTAGAGTAGTTAGAGCTAATCAAACTAATGCTACTACTATCTTCGGAAATGGAACTAAAGAAAAATTAAATGGCAGCATACCTAGCGATAAATCTAAACAAAACAAAGATAAAAATAACAATCATCAAAATACACATAGTGTGACAGATTCAATTGCTAATGTACTTAAAAAGACACTAGGATTTGTAGGTATTTCTGGATTATTAGCTAGTTTCTGGTTTGTAATGGCAAAACGCCGTAGAAAAGAAGAAGAAGATGAAATGTTGAATCATAAAGATACTATTAAAGATGAAAAAAAAACATTTATTGAGTGATAATGACCATGAACCATTGTTATTAGCTAAACAGAAAAAAGATGAAACAGAAACTAACAAACAATCTTCAAATTCATCAAAAGAGAAAAAGCTTAAAGGTAATGATAAAGATGCACCTATATTAATTGCTAAAAAGAAACAAAATCGTAAAGATAATGAAAATAAAGTAAAAGGTAAATCAACATCTAATAACAAGAAAGTCACAAACTCAAAAAAGAAGAAAAAGAATAATAAAAAATCTTCAAAACGTAAAAAATAAAACACAATAAATTTATCCTAATTCTTCAAAATAAAGGTGTACGGAATATAAAATTCTAAGACAAATGAAAAAAGGTAATTTCTATTGAAATAATATAGAAATTGCCTTTTTCATTATCTATAAGTATTTTAATGAAAAATTACATATAAATACGTAGTATTTATGGCAAGACTCCTGAGGGAACAGTACTAGTTGAAGACCTTAGAAATTCTCACAGATTTATCTGTGTAGTATTTCTGGCTGAAACTGTACCATGGGAAGGGACCCAACACAGAGAAACTGATTAAATCAGTTTCTACAAGCAAAGCAAGTTGGGCATAGCGAAGCCATGCAATACGAAGTATTGGATATAAAGAAAGCACTAAGATGATTAAAATAAATCATCTTAGTGCTATTATTTTAAGACTTATATTCCAGCATCTTCTTTTTACTATTTACGCTTTAACAATTTAAATAAAGCCTGTTGTGCATGTTGATTAGCTTCTTTATTTTGTTCTCTAGGAACCCATTTTACAAACAATAACTCAAAATCTCTTTCCAATAATTCTAATTGTTCAAAATAGGGTTTAAATTTTGCATTTTTAATATATCCCGCATCAACACTATCCGCTATCAACTTCGAATCTGTGTATAGAAGGGCATTACTTACTTTTAGTTCTCTTGCATGTTCCAATGCATGAATACACGCTGCCCATTCAGCACTATGATTATCCATTTCACCTAATTCATGAGTGAAAATATGATGTTGATTATCTTCTTTAATGACGATAGCACAAGTACTCATTCCAGGATTACC
Source organism: Staphylococcus sp. 8AQ (assembly GCF_902506595.1). NCBI lineage: Bacteria > Bacillati > Bacillota > Bacilli > Caryophanales > Staphylococcaceae > Staphylococcus > Staphylococcus sp. 8AQ. Next base: position 935,790 of record NZ_LR733871.1, on the reverse strand, counting down.
TTTTGTCGCTGCGTCAAAATTAATTTTTGCCATTTTCACACCTGCTTATATCAAAATTCCTTACAATCTAAATCATAATATCTATTTTAATCAAAAGAACAGTAATTTAAAAATACTTCAATTAAAAACATCAAATTATGGATTTATATAAATAAAAAACACGCTTCAACTCAATTATAAATTAAGTAAAGCGTGTGGCCACTATATATTAATAACCTTCGTCCAATTTACTAATTTTACCTTTACGATAAAATGATTTCGCAATATAACCAAATGGCACATTGAAAATAGTAGATACAAGTTTTAATACATATGTTGTAATGAATATTTCAAATACTGCCATACCAGGTAAACTTCCGATAAATGCGATAGATACGAAAAGGGCAGTATCAATGATAGAACTAATTACAGTACTACCATATGCTCTTATAATAAACGTTTTATCAGAACTAAATATTTTTTTAATTAGTGAGAAGATAAATACATCTATATGTTGTCCGATAATATATGCAACGATTGAACCTAATGCAATTCGTGGTACGACATCAAAAATGGCATGAAATGCGCTTTGAGCTGTGTCTTCTGGAGCAGGGATGAAATGTAATGACATTTGCATGACAATAATCATAACTAATGTTGAAGAAAATCCTAACCACACTGCGCGTTTAGCTACCTTTCTTCCATAAATATCATTCAATATATCAGTAGCCAAATAAATAGACGCAAACATGACATTACCTAAAGTAGCTGAAATACCAAATATTTCTACAGTTTTGATGACTTGAATATTAGCAATAATTGTTCCAATTGCTACCCAAGCTATTAAACCATGTTTACCAAACAATCGATACATCACTACCATTAAAATAAACGTTACTAAAAACGTAGCTATTCCAAAAATTTCATTATACATAAACTTTTCCTCCTAAATTTTGTTAATGCGGGTGTTTAGAAACCGCTAAAATAACTTAACCATTTTACTTGAAAAATGTTACTAATGCAATATGTAACGTTAATTAAATTTGTGGTTCTTAATAGCAAATTGATTATTGTTAATCCATCCATAATAAATGCTATAATGTTTACATGTGAATGATTGAGGTAGTATTAAAAACTAAATGTATCTCTTTATTTGCGACATAATAAACGCTATAGCTAAAGGGAGTTGAGAATATACTTACTTATTCCGAACAACAAGCTATAAATCGAATTGATCAATTATTGACTACGTATTGTCATCAATGTCCATTAAAGTCGCATATAAGAAAGACTGAAAATAAGACGCAGGCACATCATTTTTGTATCAATGAATGTTCAATTGGTAAACAAATCAAACAAATTGGAAACGAACTTCAATAGGAGGTAGTTAATATGGAAATTGTTTCAATTTCAGAAACACCAAACCACAACACTATGAAAATCACTTTAAATGAATCACGTGAAGATATGAAATCAAATACTTATACAGAAGCTCAAGAAGGACAACCTGAATTTATCAATGCATTATTCGATATCGACGGTGTGAAATCTATTTTTTACGTTATGGATTTCATCTCTGTAGATAAAGAGGATCAAGCTGATTGGAATACACTTATTCCTCAAATTGAAGATAAATTCAACCAATAATCAAATTTAATTTCATGGAGGGACACATTTATGGAAATTTTACGTGTAGAACCTACACCGAGTCCTAATACTATGAAAATTGTTCTATCTGAAAAGAGGCAAGACAATAAATCAAATACTTATACTGAGGTAAACGAACAACAACCTCAATATATTAATGATTTATTAAATCTTGAAGGTGTTAAGTCTATTTTCCATGTTATGGATTTTCTAGCTATAGATAAACAACCAAAAGCCGATTGGGAGAATGTTTTGCCATTAATTACATCTACTCTAAATAATGAAGAAAATGAGAATCAAGAATATCAACCAGATGAACATTATGGCGAGATTAAGGCAGAAGCATTAATGTTTAAGGGTATACCATATCAAATTAAATTATCAACTCAGCAAGATGAAAAACGTAAACAATTGCCAGAGTTTTATGTAGACAATATGCTAAAAGCTCAAAAAGATAATGATAATGTCGTTTTTCTAAGAAAATGGGAAAATTTAGGCATACGATATGGCGACATAGATGAAGTCATGGATGACGTTTATGAAGAAATATTAGCGTTATACCCAGCGTCAAGAATAGAACAATTAGTTAACGAAGCACTAGAAACAGATATTGTTATCCCCGAAAGTCATTATAAACATGTAACATTAGCTGAATTTCAACAAGCTTCTGATTGGAAAGAAAAATTACGTATGCTTAAAGCATTTCCAACGCCGACTTTTGACGATATTCCTTTATTAGATTATGCATTAAATGAGGAAAAGATTCCGCTTCGTCGTGAGGCTGTAGTTTTACTAGGTATGGTTGAGGATAAAGACATTTTACCTTATATTTATAAAGGGTTACACGATAAGAGTCCTGCCGTACGACGAACTGCAGGGGATTGTTTAAGTGACTTAGGTTATAAAGAAGCACTTCCAGAAATGGAAAAAGCATTAGATGATCCTCAAAAAATCGTTCGTTGGAGAGCTGCTATGTTTATTTTTGATGAAGGAAACGAGCAACAGCTAAATAGCTTAAAAGCACATGCTAATGATTCAGCGTATGAAGTTAAATTACAAATTGAAATGGCCATTTCTAGAATAGAAAATGGGGATGAAGCCCTAGGTTCAGTTTGGAAACAAATCGCTAATAGAAATAAATCCTAATAATTACTAAAAGGAGCATAAAATTATGAATGCCTATGATCAATATATGAAAGAACTTGCACAACAAATGCGCTCTGAACTTACAGATCATGAGTTTGAAAGTTTAGAATCTAGCGAATCAGTAAATCAATATATGAATAATGTAAATGAAGACGATACAACATTTGTTGTTATTAATTCTACTTGTGGTTGTGCAGCAGGTTTAGCACGCCCAGCAGCAGTAGCAGTTGCTGAACAAAATGAAGCTAAACCAACTCATAAAGTAACTGTCTTTGCAGGACAAGATAAAGAAGCTACTGAAACAATGCGTGAATATATTCAACAAGTACCTTCAAGTCCTTCATTCGCATTATTTAAAGGACAAAATCTCGTTCATTTCATGCCTAGAGAACATATCGAAGGTAGAGATATTAACGATATCGCAATGGATTTAAAAGATGCATTCGACGATTATTGTGAAACAAAATAATGCTGATTAGAGTGATACGGGAGGCTCATATTAATTTGAGTGTCCTGTATCGCTTTTTTATTAATAAGAAAAATTGACCCTTCATTAATTTTATCAAATATCTTGTTTCATACTTTTTTATGCGTCTAATTACAAGTATAATAATATTAATGTGACTATTGAAAGATAATAGGATTCCACTTCATTACATAAAATATAGAAAGGATGTATACAACCATGTTCAATTCATTCGACGCAGCATATCACGGTCTTTGTGAAGAAATCTTAGACATTGGAAATCAACGAGATGATCGTACACATACAGGCACAATTTCAAAATTTGGTCATCAACTAAGATTTGATTTATCCAAAGGCTTTCCTTTATTAACGACTAAGAAAGTTTCGTTTAAACTTGTAGCTACAGAATTATTATGGTTTATCAAAGGGGATACAAATATCCAATATTTATTAAAATACAATAATAATATTTGGAATGAATGGGCTTTTGAAAATTATGTTAATTCTAATGATTATCATGGTCCAGATATGACAAATTTTGGCCATCGTTCATTACAAGATAGTGATTTTAACGAATTATATAAAGTTGAAATGAAGAAATTCAAAGAGAAAATTTTAACTGATGATACGTTCGCACAAAAATATGGTGATTTAGGAAATGTATACGGTAAACAATGGAGAGATTGGGAAGATAAAGATGGCAACCATTTTGATCAACTTAAAACTGTTATCGAGCAAATTAAACAAAATCCTAATTCACGCCGTCATATCGTTTCAGCTTGGAACCCAACTGAAATCGATACAATGGCATTACCTCCGTGTCATACGATGTTCCAATTCTATGTACAAGATGGAAAATTAAGTTGTCAATTATATCAACGTAGTGCAGATATCTTTTTAGGTGTTCCATTTAATATTGCAAGCTATGCCTTACTTACTCATTTAATAGCTAAAGAATGCGGTTTAGAGGTTGGGGAATTTGTCCATACTTTTGGTGATGCACATATTTATTCAAATCATATGGATGCTGTACAAGAACAACTTTCTCGTGATAGTTTCAATCCACCTCAAATCAAAATTAACTCAGATAAATCTATTTTTGATATCGACTATGAAGACATAGAATTAATTAACTATGAGTCTCATCCAGCTATCAAGGCACCAATTGCAGTATAATTTTTAAATTAATCTTAATATTGATAAGTATTTTACAAATTTTCAAATTTATCTTTAGAAAACTTCCTTAATTACTACCTAATAGTAACGAATTGTATCCAATTTATGTTACATTTAATTTATGAAATCGATACACTAATGCCCACATATCAAGGAGGACAATGAAATGACATTATCTATTTTAGTCGCACATGATCAACAAAGAGTCATAGGTTATCAAAATCAATTACCATGGCATCTTCCTAATGATCTTAAACATGTTAAACAATTATCTACAGGTCATACATTAGTTATGGGAAGAAAAACATATGAATCTATAGGCAAACCTTTACCTAATAGACGTAACGTTGTTTTGACTAATAATAAGTCATTTCATCCTGAAGGTGTGGACGTTATTCACTCTTTTGAAGAAATAAAAGATTTAACAGGTCATGTGTTTATATTCGGTGGCCAAACTTTGTTTGAAGAAATGATTGATAAAGTAGACGATATGTATATAACTGTGGTTAATGGTAAGTTTCAAGGAGATACTTTCTTTCCTCGTTATACTTTTGAAGATTGGGAAGTTGAGTCCTCAGTTGAAGGCGAACTAGACGAAAAAAATACTATTCCACATACATTTTTACATTTAATAAGGAAAAAATCATAGGGGGACTATTTATGGTTAAGCAAGTTATCGTTACAGATTCTACTTCAGATTTACCTCAAAGTTATTTAAAAGAAAACGCAATCCATGTAATCCCATTAAATCTTACAATTAATGGTAAATCTTATGTTGACCAAGTTGACATTACATCTTCGGAATATATTGACTATTTAGAACAAGATGCTGATGTTAAAACAAGTCAGGCTTCTATCGGAGAAATAATTAACGTTTATGAAAAACTTGGGAAAGATGATGTAGAAATTATTAGCATACATTTATCTTCTGGTTTAAGCGGTATGTATAATACAGCTTACCAAGCTAGTCAAATGGTAGATGCTAATGTCACTGTAATTGATTCCAAATCTATTTCTAACGGTCTAGCTTATCAAATTAAACATATCGTTGAACTTATCGAAGAAGGTACGTCAACATCTGATATTGTTGATAGTGTTAAAAAGTTGCAAGACAACACTAAGTTATTTGTAGTAATTGGCCAATTAAATCAATTAATTAAAGGTGGACGTATAAGTAAAACTAAAGGACTTATAGGTAATATCATGAAAATCAAACCTATAGGTACGCTCAATGATGGTAAATTGGAACTCGTTCACAACGCTCGAACACAAAACACTAGTATCAATTATTTAAAAAAAGAAATTTCTGAATTCATTGAAAATCATAAACTTAAATCAGTAGGTATTACTCACGCAAATGCCATGGATTTTGTAGATAAAGTTAAAAATACATTTACAGAAGCTTTTAATTTCCATAATTATGATGTAAATGTTACAACACCTGTCATTTCAACACATACAGGTAAAGGCGCTATTGGATTGGTTGTTGTTCGCGAAAACTAATCCAATATATAGATATTTATAAACTTTTGAGCGTTTATCTTTATTTCTTTAATATAATATCGTAAATTATTAACAAAATAGGAAGGAGGCAATCAAATGGCTTATGCAACGTTAGCTGGAGGTTGTTTTTGGTGTATGGTAAAACCATTCACATCATATCCTGGTATTAAATCAGTTGTTTCTGGATATAGTGGTGGGCATGTAGAAAATCCTACTTATGAGCAAGTATGTACTAATCAAACTGGTCATGTAGAAACTGTGCAAATTACCTATGATCCTGAAATAACTTCATTTGAAAATATTTTAGATGTTTACTTTAAAACATTTGACCCTACAGACGATGGGGGTCAGTTTTTCGACCGTGGTGAAAGTTATCAACCTATCATTTTTTACCATGACGAAGAACAACGTAAAGCTGCAATACTTAAGAAACAACAAATTGATGAACAAGGTATTTTTAAGAAACCTGTTATTACTCCAGTTAAACCATATAAAAACTTCTATCCTGCAGAAGACTATCATCAAGATTACTATAAGAAAAATCCTGAACATTACGAACAATATCAACGAGGTTCAGGCAGAAAAGCATTTATAGAATCACATTGGGGGTCTCAACATGATTAAGAAGAATAAAGATGAATTAAATGATATGGAGTATCTTGTTACACAAGAAAATGGAACAGAACCTCCATTTCAAAATGAATATTGGAATCATTTTGAAAAAGGTATATATGTCGATAAATTGTCTGGCAAACCATTATTCACTTCAGAAGAGAAATTCGAATCTGATTGTGGTTGGCCTAGCTTTTCGAAAGCAATCGACGATGAAGAAATTATCGAGCTAGTAGATAAAACGTTTGGTATGGTTAGAACTGAAGTACGTTCTGAAGATGCAAATAGTCATTTAGGACATGTATTTAACGATGGTCCTAAAGATAAAGGCGGTTTAAGATATTGTATCAATTCAGCATCAATTCAATTTATACCATATGACAAATTAGAAGAATTAGGTTACGGTGACTTAATACAACACTTTGAGAAATAGGAGTGGAACAAAATGTTTAAAAAATTATTCGGTAAAAGTAAAGAAGTAGATAAAAATATTCAAGTTTATTCACCATTATCAGGTGAATACGTTAAAATCGAAGACATTCCAGACCCAGTATTTGCTCAGAAAATGATGGGCGAAGGATTTGGTATTAACCCAACAGAGGGTACTGTGGTATCACCAATCGAAGGTACAGTAGATAATGTTTTCCCTACAAAACATGCTATTGGTCTAAAAGCTGAAAATGGACTTGAATTATTAGTTCATATCGGATTAGATACTGTTCAATTAGACGGTGAAGGTTTTGAAGTATTAGTGGATAGTGGTGACAATGTTAAAGTTGGAGATCCAATTATCAAATTCGATGTTGAATACATTAAAAATAATGCAAAATCAGTTATTTCTCCTGTAATTATTACTAATTCTGATCAAGCAGCATCAATTCATTTTGATGATGTTCAAGCAGCAGTTAAAGGTGAAACAAAAGTCATTGATGTGACAATGAACTAATGAAAAATTATTCATTTTATCAATTCGCTATGACAGTTAGAGGTAGAAAAGATGATAAAGGGAAATTAGCTGAACAAATATTTGAAGATTTAGCATTCCCACGTCATGAGAATGATTTCAACGAACTATCTGAATATATCGAAACTCATGGTGATTTTACTCTATCTATGTCAGTCTTCGATGATTTATATGAAGAATATACTGAATGGCTTAAATTTTAATAATTATGTATTTATCGCCTGTGACAATAGAATTTTGTTACAGGCTTATTTTAAATTCTTTTTAACTTTATCATGTTATATTTCAGTTGATTTTGAAGAATAATCCATACATACTGTAAGTATCATTTTGAAAGCAAATGATTAAATGTATTAAATTGAATTTAAAATAAAGATAAAGTTATCATAAAGATGTTTCACTCAAAGACATCAAATTGAATTGTCACCATTTTTAAAAGGAGTGATTATGTGACTAATTATAAAGAGGATCAAACGCCAGATGAGCAACAAAATTCAATACAAGATAAGAAGAAAGATAAACCAAAGAAACCAATTCATCTTAAATTATGGCAACTGATTACTTTACTAATAGGTATTATCGTTATAACTGCGGCTATTACCGTTGCAGCAACAATACTAATCAGTCATCACATGAGTGGTTTAAATAAGGAACAACGTGCAAATTTACATAAGATTGAATATGTTTATAAAACTTTAAATAAAGATTACTATAAAAAACAAAAATCTGACAAACTATCACAAGCAGCTATAGACGGTATGGTTAAAGAATTAAAAGATCCTTATTCAGAATATATGACTAAAGAACAAACGAAATCATTCAATGAAGGTGTGTCCGGTGATTTTGTCGGTATAGGCGCTGAAATGCAAAAGAAAAACGATCAAATTAGTATTACTAGCCCTATGAAAGGCTCCCCAGCGGAAAAAGCAGGGATCAAACCGAAAGATGTTGTTACAAAAGTTAATCATAAATCAATAAAGAATAAGCCACTAGATGAAGTCGTCAAAATGGTTAGAGGTAAAAAAGGAACAAAAGTAGTCTTAACGATTAAACGAGGCTCAGTAGAAAAAGATATTTCAATTAAACGTGATACTATTCATGTTAAAAGTGTTGAATATGAGAAGAAAGATAATGTTGGCATAATCACAATTAATAAATTCCAAAACAATACTTCTGGCGAACTTAAAAATGCTGTCAAGAAAGCACACAAACAAGGTGTACGAGATATTGTTTTAGATTTACGTAACAATCCAGGTGGATTATTAGATGAAGCTGTGAAAATGGCAAATATTTTCATAGATAAAGACAAAACTGTTGTCCAACTTCAAAAAGGTGATGACAAACAACAACTTAAAACAGAAAATGACCCATTAAAAGAAGCTAAAGACATGAAAGTTTCAATCCTAATTAATGAAGGTTCAGCAAGTGCATCAGAAGTATTCACTGGCGCACTCAAAGATTATCACAAAGCTAAAGTCTATGGTTCTAAATCATTTGGTAAAGGTATTGTTCAAACAACACGTGAATTTGATGATGGTTCACTATTGAAATATACAGAAATGAAATGGTTAACACCTGATGGCCATTATATTCATGGTAAAGGTATTCAACCAGATGTAAAAATAGAAACTCCAAAATATCAATCTCTAAATGTCATACCTAATAAGAAAACATATAAAATCGGTGATGAAAGCAAGCATGTTAAAACAATGAAAATTGGGTTAACTGCATTAGGATTCAAAGTTGATAACGAATCTAAAACATTTGATTCAAGCTTAGAATCGGCTATTAAGAAATTCCAAGAAGACAACAATTTAAAAGTAACAGGTGAATTTGATAAAGAAACAAATGATAAATTCACTCTAAAATTAGTCGAAAAATCTAATAAAAATGACACAGTTTTAGATAAATTAATCAAGAAGTTGAAATAAGTTTAAAAAGATTAAAATATGTGAATTAAATGATGAAAGCTTTTTAACCTATAACTATAAATACAAAGAGGTGTTTTAGATTATGATTAGATTAGCAACAAAAAATGATCTTTCAAGTATTGAGAATTTAGTAGAAGAAGCAAAAGAAATTATGGAGAAATTCAACAATAATCAGTGGGATGACAAATACCCTGTCACTGAACATTTTGAAGAAGATATCGAATCTGAAACACTTTATGTATTAGATGTTGATAATGAAATTTATGGTTTTATTGTCATCGACCAAAATCAATCAGAATGGTATGATGAACTAGAATGGCCTATTGATCGTAAAGGGGCATATGTGATACACCGTTTAGCTGGTTCTCAGTCTTATAAAGGTGCTGCTACTGAATTATTCCAATTTGCAGTAGATATGACAGAAGAGCACGGTGTTCATGTCATTTTGACTGATACATTTGCACTTAATAAACCAGCTCAAGGATTATTCGAAAAATTTGGCTTTACAAAAGTGGGCGAAGCCGAAATTGATTATCATCCTTTCGATCGCGGTGCACCATTTTACGCATATTATAAAAACATATAAGAATAGAGGTTATATTTATGACTAAAATCGCATTTACAGGTGGAGGAACAGTTGGACACGTTTCAGTTAACTTAAGTCTGATTCCAACTGCAACAGACAAAGGCGATGAAGCTTTTTATATTGGATCAAAATCTGGAATAGAAAGGGAAATGATTGAATCTCAATTACCAAATATTCCATATTATCCAATTTCTAGTGGTAAATTACGACGCTATTTATCATTTGATAATGCTAAAGACATCTTTAAAGTTTTAAAAGGTGTTTTAGATGCTCGCAAAATTCTAAAAAAACAAAAGCCAGATTTATTATTTTCTAAAGGTGGGTTTGTTTCTGTACCAGTAGTGATTGCAGCTCGTTCTTTAAAAATTCCTACAATCATTCATGAGTCAGATTTAACACCAGGTTTAGCCAATAAAATTGCATTGAAATTTGCTAAAAAAATCTATACAACATTTGAAGATACATTAAATTACTTACCTAAAGACAAAGCAGACTTTGTTGGCGCAACAGTACGTGAAGATTTAAAACAAGGTGATAAACAACGTGGTTACCAATTAACTGATTTTAAACAAGACAAAAAAGTGTTACTTGTTATGGGTGGTAGTTTAGGAAGTAAAAAATTAAATGACGCTATAAGAGAAAATTTAGAAGCTTTATTACAACTATATCAAGTTATTCATCTTACAGGTAAAGGATTAGTAGATAATTCAATAAATAAAGAGGGATATATACAGTTTGAATTTGTTAAAGATGATTTAACTGATTTATTAGCTATTACTGATACTGTTGTCAGTCGTGCAGGTTCAAATGCAATATATGAATTTTTAACATTAAGAATACCAATGTTATTAATTCCTTTAGGATTAGATCAATCCCGTGGTGATCAAATAGATAATGCGAAAAACTTCGAATCTAAAGGTTATGGTCGTGCTATTCCTGAAGATGAACTTACACAAGTAAGATTGATACAAGAACTTAACCATATCGAATCTAACCGTGATGACATCATTAAACAAATGCAAACTTACAAAGAAAGTTACACTAAAGAAGATATATACGATAAAATTATCAAAGATGCTTTGAATCAATAGGGGGAATATTGCAATGAGTCGATTAAAACGAATTTCATTACTTATCATTTTTACTTTGATATTCGGTATCATTGCATTCTTTCACGAATCTCGATTAGGTAAGTGGATTGATAATGAAGTATATGAGTTCATTTATGCCTCAGAAAGCTTCATCACTACATCTATTATGTTAGGTGCAACAAAACTCGGTGAAGTTTGGGCAATGGTATGTTTATCTTTAATACTAATCGCTTATTTAATGTTAAAACGTTTAAGAATAGAAACACTCTTTTTTGTAATTGTGATGAGTTTATCTAGTATTTTAAACCCTGTATTAAAAAACATCTTTGATAGAGAAAGACCAACGTTATTACGTTTAATCGATATTACTGGTTTTAGTTTCCCAAGCGGTCATGCAATGGGATCTACTTCTTATTTTGGTAGTATCATTTATATTCTTAATAGAACTGATTCAGGTTTATCTAAAGGCGTACTTATTGGCTTAGCAGCCTCACTAATATTAATGGTGTCAACATCTCGTGTATACTTAGGCGTACATTATCCAACAGACATTATCGCTGGTATTATAGGCGGAGCCTTTAGTATTGTTTTATCAACATTGATCTTAAACAATAAATTACAAAGCACTTAAATTTGAAGAGATACTATTTTACTTAGAGGGGCATATATCTAAATTAACATTAGATATATTCCTCTCATTTTTCTATATATGTATATAACTAAGAAAGGAGCGAAAAGATGACACATAAAACATATAACTGTCCAGTAGAAGCAGTAATTAGTTTAATTGGTGGAAAATATAAACCTATTATATTGTGGTACCTCCTAAATAATACTTTACGTTTTAATGAAATCCAACGATTACTACCTCAAGCTTCTCCAAAAATGTTAAGTCAACAGCTTAAAGAACTACAAAAAGAAGGGTTCATTGAAAAGGTCATTTACCCAGAAGTACCTCCTAAAACAGAATATTATATGACAGACTACGGAAAAACATTGGAACATATTTTAAATGAAATGTGTAATTGGGGAGAGGAGTTTATGGGAGATTATATTGTTAAGCCAACAGATAGTTAGTATCTATTAATCCATACTTACCTTTTGGATACTATCTTACATTAAAGTGCGTTCTTCTCAAGTTAAATATGTAATGCTACTATTAATTAAAATCAATTGGGAAGGAATGACTTAAATGTTAAATGAAATTAAATGGCCAGAAAAATGGTTACCAGGTACAACAGATAATTTTGCTTCAAATGAAATCATCGTTAAAGATTTATCATTTGATAATGTTATAGAGAGTTTATTAAACACTTCTAAATGGGAAAATTACTATTCAAATAGTAGCGATATTTATATGTATAATCAAGATTCTCCAGTTTTAAAACAAAATACACGTTTTAAATTTAAAACATTCGGTTTTGATATAGAAGCTGAAGTTGAAGAATGTATGGTTGAAGATAATATTGCAAGAATCGCATGGCATGGCTGGAATAATGCAACAGGTGATGAATTCTTAGATGTTTATCATGCTTGGCTTATTGAAAAATTATCCCATAATAGACTAAGAATTTTAACTCAAGAATCACAAATTGGTAAACCAGCGAAAGACATGGCTAGTGACAACACTTATCCTATGATTAATGGACATCAGAAATGGATAACTACATTAGCTAACTTTTCAATGTAATATATTAATATCATAAAGAATAGAGCATTAAGATGATTGGAATTAAAGTCATCTTAATGCTCTTTTTTTTAATATCATTCACTATAGATTTTAATCAAAAAGTTCATACTGTTTTAGAGTTTTTTCTATTTTATTTTTGAGACTGTCTTGTTGTTCTTTTTCTTCTTTTCTCATTTTTTTATGTTCCTCGACATGACTTGGTCTGGACACCCAATTTTGGAATGATTTTTTCTCATCCCATTTTGATACAATAGAATATTCTATTTTTGATTTTGTTTCATTTTTCCATACTTCAGCATCAATTAAACCTTCGAATCCTTCAAAATCAGATTTCGCATTTTCGGCTTTTTTTAATAAAACTTCTTTTGCAGATTCATCTGATGTAGAAAAAGTAACTTGTGCAATAAACATTTAAAAATCCCTCCAATAGATTTATCGTATCAATTAATTGAAATACATTATCAATTATAATCAACTTATACAGAATTCTCTAACGATTGAATTCTAATAACTCTTCGGTTCGTATAAGCTTTCCTCATGCATAACTCCCTCTAACGAATCAATTCGTAAGGTTTCTAGGTTCGCATGAGCCTTACTCATGCATAACTCCCTCTAACGAATCAATTCGTAAGGTTTCTAGGTTCGCATGAGCCTTACTCATGCATAACTCCCTCTAACGAATCAATTCGTAAGGTTTCTAGGTTCGCATGAGCCTTACTCATGCATAACTCCCTCTAACGAATCAATTCGTAAGGTTTCTAGGTTCGCATGAGCCTTACTCATGCATAACTCCCTCTAACGAATCAATTCGTAAGGTTTCTAGGTTCGCATGAGCCTTACTCATGCATAACTCCCTCTAACGAATCAATTCGTAAGAGGGAGTAAAAAAAGTAGTAAACCTCAAGTGTCTAAAGGTTTACTACTTTATTTGAACGTCGTCTCCAACGTTAGTCTTTTACGGGCATATAAAAGGGGATTATGAAAATGACCAATACATAAGAACGAAATATATGTGGGGGGAAAGTTCTTTTTGGTATTGATAATCATTTTGAATTATTATTATACACGACTGAGAATCATTGTCAATTAGAATCCTGAAAATTTTATGATTTATTATTAAAAGGATTAAGAAATCCTCAACCAAAGCATTTTTGCTTAAATATCCCTACAAAAATAGTTCTCAATACTGATAATAACACCATTGAAAGTATGATAAAATTTAGTTAACAACATAACTCGTTATGACAATACATAATAATGCGTTGAACTCTTTCAATTTACCTAAGATTATTACGTTTTAAAGTAGGATGTATAAACAATACTTTTATATTTTACTTAATAACAAAAGACATTGAAATGAGGCCACTTTGACATAAACAAAAATAATCACATTAACTTTTACATATTTATTAATTTATGATACATATTTATAACATACAAAATATTTATTTCAAACATATATAGTCATATTAAGAGGTGCAAAAATGACAAATATTTTACTAGTAGAAGATGAACAAAATTTAGCTCGGTTTATCGAACTTGAATTAACACATGAAAATTATCAAGTTGATATTGAAAATGATGGTGCCACTGGTCTCGAAAAAGCACTAAATAAAACATATGATCTTATTATCTTAGATTTGATGTTACCAAACATTAATGGACTTGAGATATGTAGACAAATTCGTCAAGAACAAACCATACCTATAATTATTATTACAGCTAAAAGTGATACTTATGATAAAGTCGCTGGACTGGATTATGGCGCCGATGATTATATTGTTAAACCATTTGATATTGAAGAATTACTTGCTCGTATTAGAGCAATTCTGCGACGCCAACCTCAAAAGGATACTATTAATATTAATGGTATTGTTTTAGATAAAGAAGCATTCGAAGTAACAGTTGATGGTACACAACTCGACTTAACTAAAACTGAATATGATTTATTTTATATCCTGGCAGAAAATAGAAATCACGTATTACAACGTGAACAAATATTAGATCATGTTTGGGGTTATAATTCTGAAGTTGAAACCAATGTAGTAGATGTTTATATCAGGTATTTAAGAAATAAACTCAAACCTTTTGGTAAAGATAAAGTGATTGAAACCGTTCGCGGTGTTGGGTACGTGATACGATGATGAAACAACGAAAACTCAAATACAAATGGATGTTAATTACAACTTTAATTACGTTTGTCACAATTGTTCTATTTTGTTTAATCATCATCTTTTTTCTGAAAGAAGCACTACATAATAGTGAGTTAGATGAAGCAGAGAAAAGTTCCAATGACATTATCAATTTATTACACTCTAAGCCACCAGAAGATATATCTGCATTAGACTTAAATGCGTCATTAGAGAATTTTCAAGAAGTATCTATATTTGATGATAAAGGTAAAAAATTACTTCAAACAACTAGTGAAAATTTACCTACAATACCTTCAAATGTAGGACTATCACACCCAGAACGTGTAAAAGTCGTTAATTATAAAGGCGTTGACTACTTAGTGATCACTGAACGTATTCATTCCAAAAAGTTCGATGGTTATAGCATATTAGTTCATTCATTAGAAAGTTATGAACATCTTGTTCAATCTTTATATATTGTTGCAATAGCATTTGGTTTAATTGCGACATTTGTCACAGCTATGGTGAGTTACATTTTCTCATCTCAAATTACAAAACCAATTGTCACAATGTCTAATAAGATGAATCAAATTCGACGTGATGGCTTCCAAAACAAACTAGAACTAACTACCAATTACGAAGAAACAGATAATCTAATATGCACATTTAATGAAATGATGTTTCATATTGAAGAATCTTTTAATCAGCAACGTCAATTTGTGGAAGATGCGTCTCATGAACTTAGAACGCCACTACAAATTATCCAAGGTCATTTAAACTTGATTCAAAGATGGGGGAAAAAAGATCCTGCAGTATTAGAAGAATCTCTTAATATTTCACTTGAAGAAATGAATCGTATTACTAAACTTGTAGAAGAATTACTTTTATTAACAAAAGATAATGTAAATAGCGGACAATCTCAAGAAGAACTTGTAGATATTAATTCTGAAATATTATCTAGAGTTAAATCTTTAAAACAATTACATCCTGATTATACTTTCGATATCGATTTAGATGAAAAGCCGATTAAACTTCAAATGAATCGACATCAATTTGAACAACTCATTTTAATTTTTATTGATAATGCGATGAAATATGATAATGAAAATAAATATATCCAAATCCGCACTCAATTAAAAAATAAACAAACGAGTATTGAAATCACTGACCATGGTCTTGGTATTCCAAAACAAGATTTAGAATTTATATTCGACCGTTTCTACCGTGTTGATAAATCGCGTGCACGTAGTCAAGGTGGTAATGGCTTAGGCTTATCAATTGCTGATAAAATTGTTCAATTAAATGGTGGATTCATTCAAGTCGAAAGTGAAGTCAATCAATTTACAACCTTTAGAATTATCTTCTAAAAAACAAATCATTAAACGTTGACTTTATATCATTGATCCTTATATTTAACTATTTAAATTCAAAATGTATATTAAGCTACCGTTCACCCGATCAATTCATATATTTCAATTAATTCAGAACCAAAATTATCTTGGTTCTGTTTTTTTACAATAATAGGTAAATCCACTTTAACAAAATTTGAAATAATGCTATTATTGTGTTGTAAGCGTTTCAACATTTTTGTGGAGGGTGTAATATGACAAAGGACAAGAGAGAAGTTACAGAGGCACCTGTAAACTTCGGCGCAAATCTAGGGTTAATGCTAGATTTATATGATGATTATCTACAAGATCCTTCATCAGTACCCGAAGATTTACAAGTCCTATTTAGTACAATTCAAACAGGGGAAGCTCATATCGAGGCTAAACCAGCCGCAAATGGCGGTGGTTCACAATCTGGTGACAGCACAATTAAACGTGTCATGAGATTAATCGATAATATTAGACAATACGGACATTTAAAAGCAGATATTTATCCAGTCAATCCTCCAGAGCGTAAACATATTCCTAAATTAGAAATAGAAGATTTCGATTTAGACCAAGCCACTTTGGAAAACATTTCAGCTGGAATCGTATCAGAACATTTTACTGATATTTACGATAATGCTTATGAAGCCATTGTTCGTATGGAAAAAAGATACAAAGGACCAATTGCGTTTGAATACACGCACATTAATAATAATAAAGAGCGTGTATGGTTAAAACGCCGTATCGAAACACCTTACAAAGCTACATTAAATAATCAACAAAAAACAGAATTATTTAACAAATTAGCTCATGTAGAAGGATTCGAAAAATATTTACACAAAAACTTTGTAGGTGCTAAACGTTTTTCAATCGAAGGTGTTGATACGTTAGTTCCAATGTTACAACAAACAATCACTCGTGCTGGTGAAGAAGGTATTACTAATATTCAAATTGGTATGGCACACCGTGGTCGATTAAATGTATTGACTCACGTTTTAGAAAAACCTTATGAAATGATGATTTCAGAATTCATGCATACTGATCCAATGAAGTTCTTACCAGAAGACGGTAGTTTAGAACTAACAGCTGGTTGGACAGGCGATGTTAAATATCACTTAGGCGGTATTAAAACAACTGACTCATACGGTATTGAACAACGAATTGCTCTAGCAAATAATCCAAGTCATTTGGAAATTGTAGCACCCGTTGTTGAAGGTCGTACGCGTGCTGCCCAAGATAATACTCAACAAGCTGGTGCACCACAAACTGACTTCCATAGAGCGATGCCAATTATTATTCATGGTGATGCTGCATATCCAGGTCAAGGTATTAACTTTGAAACAATGAACTTAGGAGATCTTGAAGGTTATTCTACAGGTGGTTCATTGCACATCGTTACAAATAATAGAATTGGTTTCACTACTGAACCAACAGATGGTCGCTCAACAACATATTCTACTGACGTTGCAAAAGGCTATGACGTGCCAATTTTACATGTTAATGCTGATGACGTAGAAGCAACAATCGAAGCGATTGATATTGCAATGGAATTCCGTAAAGAATTCCACAAAGATGTCGTAATTGATTTAGTTGGCTACAGACGTTATGGACATAATGAAATGGATGAACCATCTATCACAAATCCATTACCATATCACAATATCCGCAAGCATGATTCTGTAGAACTTGTTTATGGTAAGAAATTAGTCGAAGAAGGCATTATCAGTGAAGACGAAATGAATCAAATCATTGATAACGTTCAAAAAGAAATGCGTGCAGCGCATGACAAAATCGACAAATCAGATAAAATGGATAATCCAGATATGGAAAAACCTGAGGCATTACAACAACCATTGCAAAGTGATGATAAAGAATTCTCATTCGATCACTTAAAAGAAATCAATGATGCAATGTTAACTTATCCTGAAGGTTTCAACGTTCTGAAAAAACTAAATAAAGTTCTTGAAAAACGTAGAGAACCATTTGAAAAAGAAGATGGCTTAGTTGATTGGGCTCAAGCTGAACAACTTGCTTTTGCTACAATTTTACAAGATGGAACGTCAATTCGATTAACTGGTCAAGATAGTGAAAGAGGTACATTCAGTCACCGTCATGCGGTACTACACGATGAAGAAAATGGGGACACATATACTCCGTTACATCATGTACCTGACCAAAAAGCGACATTCGACATTCATAATTCACCATTATCAGAAGCAGCAGTTGTAGGTTTCGAATATGGTTATAATGTTGAAAATAAAGGTAGCTTTAATATTTGGGAAGCACAATACGGGGACTTCTCAAACATGGCTCAAATGATGTTTGATAACTTCTTATCAAGCGCACGTGCAAAATGGGGCGAACGTTCAGGTTTAACATTGTTCTTACCACATTCTTATGAAGGACAAGGTCCAGAACATTCATCAGCACGTCTTGAAAGATTTTTACAACTTGCAGCTGAAAATAACAGTACTGTAGTTAATTTATCTAGTGCAAGTAACTACTTCCATTTATTACGTGCACAAGCAGCAAGTTTAGATTCTGAAGAAATGAGACCATTGATTGTAATGTCACCTAAAAGTTTATTACGTAATAAAACAGTGGCTAAACCAATTAATGAGTTTACATCTGGTGGTTTCCAACCAGTTCTTGCTGAAGAATATGATGCAAATAAAGTGAAAAAAGTTATTTTAGCGTCAGGTAAAGTATTTATAGACTTAAAAGAATATTTAGCTAAAAATCCAGATGAGTCTGTATTACTTGTAGCTGTCGAAAGATTATATCCATTCCCAGAAGATGAAATTAAAGCTATTTTCGATGAATTACCAAACCTTGAGACAGTGTCTTGGGTACAAGAAGAACCTAAAAACCAAGGTGCATGGTTATTCGTTTATCCATACCTTAAATCACTTGTTGGCGATAAATATAATTTAAGTTATCATGGAAGAATCCAAAGGGCAGCACCAGCTGAAGGTGACGGTGAAATCCACAAACTTGTTCAAAATAATATTATTGAAAGTAGCATTACTAAATAAATAGGGGGAAAAATAAAATGCCAGAGGTTAAAGTTCCAGAATTAGCAGAATCAATTACAGAAGGTACCATTGCAGAATGGTTAAAAATTGTTGGAGATAGCGTAGATAAAGGTGAAGCTATTCTTGAATTAGAAACAGATAAAGTTAACGTAGAAGTTGTATCAGAAGAAGCAGGTGTATTATCAGAACAACTTGCTAACGAAGGCGACACAGTTGAAGTAGGTCAAGCTATCGCAGTTGTTGGTGAAGGAAGTGGTAATGCTTCAAGTGGTTCATCAGACAATCAAACTCCACAAAATAATGATGAAACTAATAAAGACGATCAACAAGCTAAAGAAACAACTCAACAATCAAATGATAATAATCAATCATCTGATCAATCACAAGATGATTCATCTAATAACCAATTTGTTAAAGCAACACCTTCAGCGCGTCGTCATGCACGTGCAAATGGCGTTGACTTAAACGAAGTGGTTGGAAAATCAAACGACGTTGTAAGAAAAGAAGATATTAATAACAATCAAAACCAACAACAATCATCACAAAGTGATAACAAACCTTCTGGTAATGAAGCTAAAAAATCAAGCGACAAACCATCTAAACCAGTTATTCGTGAAAAAATGTCACGTAGAAAGAAAACAGCTGCTAAAAAATTATTAGAAGTATCTAATAACACAGCAATGTTAACAACTTTCAATGAAGTTGATATGACTAACGTTATGGATTTACGTAAACGTAAGAAAGAACAATTCATTAAAGATCACGATGGTACTAAATTAGGTTTCATGTCATTCTTCACTAAAGCTGCAGTAGCTGCACTTAAAAAATATCCTGAAGTTAACGCTGAAATTGATGGCGAAGACATGATTACTAAACAATACTATGATATTGGTATTGCCGTTTCTACTGAAGATGGATTACTAGTACCATTCGTAAGAGATTGTGATAAGAAAAACTTCGCTGAAATCGAAGAAGAAATCGCAAACTTAGCTGTTAAAGCACGCGACAAAAAATTAGGCTTAGACGATATGGTTAACGGTTCATTTACTATTACTAATGGTGGTATCTTCGGTTCAATGATGAGTACACCAATTATTAATGGTAGCCAAGCTGCAATTTTAGGTATGCACTCAATCATTACACGTCCAATTGCAATCGATAAAGATACAATTGAAAATCGTCCAATGATGTACATTGCTTTAAGTTATGACCACAGAATCATCGATGGTAAAGAAGCAGTAGGATTCCTAAAAACAATTAAAGAATTAATTGAAAATCCTGAAGATTTATTATTAGAATCTTAATTTTATATTCGTAAATTGAATAAAATAAAAATAACGGGGATTCGTTTCTCCGTTGTTTTTTTATAATTAATACTATAGTTGTATATCACTTTTAAATGTTGAATGATAATATGATTTTAATAATGAAATTAAGTAATGAATGATAAGGTGAAAATGATGAATACAGATGCTATTGTTGCGGATAAAATATATAAAACGATAAATCATAAAGAAATAATAAAGGGGATATCTATGTCTATCCCTCAACATACGATTACGCTTATACAAGGACATAATGGAACAGGCAAAAGTATTACTTTGAAAATGATTGCCCAACTTTTAAAACCTTCAACTGGATCAATTAATGTTAATGGTACTGTGAGTTATGTTCCAGATGCATTTCCTCCTTATCTTAATTTAACGATAGCTGAATATATTAAATATCTGATTCATACATATAACTCAAACAAAAATGACTCATTTCTTAATACTGCATTAGATAAATTTCAATTAACTCCATTTTTAAATCAAAAAATTAAAGATTGTTCAAAGGGAACTCAACAAAAGGTTAATATATTACAATGTTTATTAGCGGAAGCAGATGTATACATTTTAGATGAGCCTTTTAATGGACTAGATGATAGTTCTCTAAACTATTTAATTCATATATTGAATAAATTAAAACATACTGCAACAATTATTTTAACTTCACACGAAGCGCATATTCATAACAATATTATCACTCATATTTACAATATCGAGACCAATCAATTAACAAAGCTTAGTGACAAACAATATCATTATAAAATTATAACTGTTCAAGCAAGTGATGAATTAAAATTCAAGCAATTCTATAGTGAAATCGCTCAACAATTCAAATTAACAACACTAGAAAATGATAAAGATGATATTTTCAATATTAAAATTGAAGATAAACAAATGAATGCAATACTTTTGGAATTAATCAAAGCTGGCTTTCCAATTAAAAAGGTAAAAGAGGAGAGTGACATTTAATGACAATGTTCAATTATCAATTTAAGAAATTGATACGATCTTATACCTATATTCCTCCTTATGCATTATTTATCGTTTGGATTATTCTGTTATATGTATATAGTGGGCAACCTGTACTTTCAGCATACGCTTCAGCCACTATCATATTGTTACCAGTTGCCGCTTGGTTAACTATTAATAATTTTAAATTAGAGTCAAATACTGAAAGACAATTACTATTTATTCAAAATCAATCTAAATTAAAGTATCTAACTAACAAATTGATATTCAGTTTTATTATTATGATTCCACTGATTTTGTTTTCTATAATATATCCAATAATATTGCACAGTTTTTCTGAACATCTAACAATATCCAAATTATTTTTAGGTCTTTATCTACATATACTTGTCATAATTATAGGAATGATCATTGGAGCCGTTATTAATACTCAAAACATATTATCAAAAAGATATAGTTGGTTACTTTTAATATTGATTGTTTTATTATCAATATTAAGACAAACAGTAATTCAACATTATCCAATATCAAAATTCATTTTATGGATAATCCCACCAATTGGTGATGTTATACAATATTATCAACTATCCTTAACTGAAATTTTATCAACTGATTTTTTATTATTAAATATATGGTTTGTGATATATATTATTTTAAGCTCTACCTTACTTTATTATATTTTCTCTAAAACCGAGTATCTATAAAAGAACGTCCTAATACTGTTTGAATTTAACTGTTAAAAGCATAGCTTACTATGTCGCTATTAACATCATTCAAAGATTAGGACGTTTTATCATTATATTTTAATAAAGCATGAAGATTTCAATAATTGCTAAAATAAGAAACACAACAAAAGCAATTAGGAAATATTTAAAACTTGGTTTTTGTTTATTTTGTAAATTTGTAAAAACTTGTATACCTGAATAAACAGCAATTAATACAGTAATTGCAAATATAATCCACATACTGGACATATGATATGCCTCCTTCACTAATCTCTATATTTACATTTTAATATACTTTCTCGATAATACCAAAATGAATTTTTGTTCAAATATGAAAAATTAATTACAAACAACTTTACACTTGGTGAATATTTTGAATTTTATATACGTTTCAAGTTATTTTCTAATAGAGTTCATCATATAAATCATGGTTAAAATACGTTATAATAATAGAGTAAAGATAAATGATTAGGGGTGTCAGTAGATGAGCGGAATTAGAAGCGTCACGTTAGGTACAAGTGACTTATCTAAAACGAAAGAATTATTCGAAAATATATTAGGTTTAAATTCATCTGAGAAAGGCGACAACGCATTAAGATTTGGCGATGCTGATTTAAATCCAGGAACACGTATACATTTTGTTGAAGTTCCAAACAATGACTATCAAAATTCACATATAGATAGTGTAGGATTAAGAACACCGTCAGATTCTGGTTTGGATGAATATCAAGATATATTAAATCAACATCAAATATCTTTTAGCTCAATTACTGAACTCAATGGTAATATGCATTTTAACTTTGAGGATCATAACCAACAATTGTTTGATATCTATTCTAACGAACATAATACAGGTGTCCCTTTAGGTATGCCATCATTTGAAAGTACTGTAAATCCATTACATCAAATTCAAGGTTTAGGACCTGTTATTCTTAAAGTGAATGAATTATCTATTACAGCTTCAATTCTTAATAAAGTATTTGGTTTACATATATTTGCTGAATATCTTCCTTCTGAAGAAGCTACTCAAGTCATTCAAGTATTTAAAATAGGTGAAGGTGGACTTGGAGGCGAGCTTCATTTGTATGAAGCAGAGAACGAAATTACTAATCAAGAAAATGAAATGATAGAACAGGTTGAATTTTCAACAAATAGTAAATCTGATTTTGAAAATGCGAAACAAACTTTAGAAGATATTGGCATTCCATATCAGACATTACAACAAGATGATTCCGAATCATTAAGAATCACTGAAAATAGTGGTATTTCATTTATATACACACTAGATAAATAACTTAAATATTCATAAAGGTAGGGAACAATAAATGTTACATGAAACATGGAAAGAACGCACACCTATTAAAAAAGTTGAGGTTACAAATACAGATGCTAAAAAATTCACTGTATCTGATATGTTAACTGTTGGTAAACAGTACGATGTAATAAATGAAACAGAAGAATATTATCAAATCATCGATAATTCTGGTTTAGTTGGTGGCTATTATAAAACTTACTTTAAAGAAGTTTAATTTCATAATATTTTAAAATTAACTTTACTAAAAGTAGATAAAACAATAGTCAACAAGACTAAGACAATTGGAAAGTACAACCCACATGTCTTAGTCTTTTTCATATTAAAAAGGAGCATGCAAATAATGGCACAATCACAATATAAAAACTCAGATGTTTCCGTATTTAACGATGCGAAAGCACTATTTGATTTAAATAAAAATATATTATTAAAAGGGCCTACAGGTTCTGGTAAAACTAAACTTGCCGAAACATTAAGTGAAGTTGTAGATACACCGATGTATCAAGTTAACTGTTCAGTTGATTTAGATGCTGAAAGTTTATTAGGCTTTAAAACAATTAAAACTAACGAACAAGGTCATCAAGAAATCGTATTTATAGATGGACCAGTAATCAAAGCAATGAAAGAAGGCCGTATTCTATATATTGATGAAATTAACATGGCTAAACCTGAAACATTACCAATTCTTAATGGTGTATTAGACTATCGTCGTCGAATTACGAATCCATTTACAGGTGAAGTGATTCAAGCTAAACCTGGATTCAACGTTATTGCAGCAATTAATGAAGGCTATGTCGGTACATTACCGATGAACGAAGCACTTAAAAACCGTTTCGTAGTTATCCAAGTTGATTATATTGATGGAGACATTCTTAGCAACGTTATTAAAGAGCAAAGTCGTTTACAAGATGATGCCATCATCAAACAAATTATTAAGTTCAATGAAGATCTACGCACAATGTCAAAACAAGGTCAAATCTCTGAAGAAGCAGCAAGTATTCGTGCCCTCATTGACTTAAGTGATTTAATTACAGTAATGCCAATTGAACGTGCCATCAAACGTACAATCATCGATAAACTTGAAGATGAAAGAGAACAACAAGCAATTATTAACGCAATAGAACTTAACTTTTAGAGAGGGATTATTATGAGCGACCGTTTCATAAAATTTAACGATGAACAATTAGATGCTAAACAAGTTATGATGTTGCAAGACTTAGCACGTTTACTTTTAAAAAATGAACAAACGCAAGTCAAAATTCAAAAATTCCCTTTTTATAATCCATTTAACAATACATTAATTACTAGTTGGTTTTGGTCTCATCGCTCAAAACCCGTTGAAGAAGCAGGTCTAAAAACGGATGTTATGTTAGCTGCTTATGGATATTATATGATGGATGTAGATATTACTAATGAAGTACTTCATAACGATGAATTTAATCATCCTAAATTTTTCCAACAATTATTCAAATTATTGGAAGATATGCGTATTTTTAATGAAATCAAAACTATGCGACCAAGCACAGCAAAATATATTGATTTACGCTTGAAAACTAGACTCACATTTACTGAATCACAAATTAATGTATACAAAACAAAAACACTATATACAGACTTATTATTTTTATATTTAGAACATGCTTTTATAAATCAAAACTTCTTTGATATTCCATCAATTCACCCTAAATTCGATGATGTATTAGTAAATATGTATCAATATTTACCTAATTTTTTCCAAAACGAATCTTCAGAAGACAATATGTATTTAGCAGAACGTATATTATATCAAGTTGACGATTTATTGAAAGAAGATATGTTAAACGAATATTATTATATTCCTAAAAATTTATACGAAGATATTCAAGCTGAAACATTCGAAGATTTGAAACGTACAGATGCAGCAAATACTGATGGTCATGATCAAACACAAGAAGATACTGATGCAGTTACGGCAGAAGCTGAAACTAAATCTGCAGACAGTCAATCTGAAGGTGGCGCTTATTTAGAAATGGAACTTCATGAAGGTGAAAATAGTGATGTTATGGCAGATAATGATACTGCTAGAGAAGGCGACTCGTCTGATGATATGACAGACATGATGACCAAAAAAGGGAAAGGATCACAAAATACATTAGACCGTGAAGAAGGCGGGTTTATTGGACAAAATAGTGCATTCGCATTAGAAGGTATCAATCAAAATGTCGAAATTGAGTGGAAAGTCCCTGATATTTTACCTGAATATCTTCAATTATATGAAGACGTTAAACATGATGTTCAATTTGAAATTAAAGATTTAATTAAAATTATTAAAAAGACAATCGAAAGAGAACATCAAGATGAACGTCATAATTTAACTAAAGGTCGACTACAAAAAGACTTAATTAATTGGTTTATAGATGATCAATACAAATTATTTTATAAAAAACAGGACTTAAGTCAATCGTTTGATGCAACGTTCACTTTATTAATTGATGCTTCTGCAAGCATGCATGACAAAATGGATGAAACGATAAAAGGCGTTGTACTTTTCCATGAAACATTACGAGAATTAAATGTTAAACATGAGATACTTGCATTTAATGAGGATGCTTTCGACTCTGATGATTCTAAGCAACCCAATATTTTTGATGAAATCATTCATTATGACTATTCTACAATGAAAAAAGATGGTCCTCGTATTATGGCACTAGAACCACAAGATGATAATCGTGATGGTGTAGCCATACGCGTTGCTAGCGATAGACTGATTCGACGCAGTCATAACCAACGATTTTTAATTGTCTTTTCAGATGGGGAACCTTCTGCATATAATTACAGTCAAGATGGTATTATAGATACTTATGAAGCAGTGGAAAATGCAAGAAAATACGGTATTGAAGTCTTTAATGTATTTTTAAGTCAGGAGCCAATAACAGAAGATATAGAACAAACGATTCATAATATCTATGGTCAGTATTCTATATTTGTTGAAGGTGTAGAACATCTTCCTAGTTTATTATCTCCATTATTGAAAAAACTCTTACTTAAATCTTTTTAAAAATTTGTCTAATTATGAAATTTAAATGAAGTAAGTGTTTAAATTTTCTGAAATTATATAGACTTACAAATTATATTTATGCTAGAATATTTAATGTTGCATATTTAATTATAAAGGAGCAGCATTATGAATAAGAATACATGGATTGTAGGGTTCATGCTATTTGCTATGTTCTTTGGTGCAGGTAATTTAATCTTCCCAACGAATTTAGGTTTAGATAGTGGACACTTTTTCTGGCCGGCGATTCTCGCTTTTGCATTAACTGGGATAGGATTGCCTTTACTTGGCGTCGTGGTTGGTGCACTTGATAAACAAGGTTATATTGGCGCATTTAATAAAATTTCACCTATATTTTCAATTATTTTTTTAATTGTTATTTACTTAACTATTGGACCTTTGTTTGCCATACCTCGTACGGCATCAACATCATTTGAGATGACAATAACTCCAATTGCACATTCACATGGTAATCTAACATTATTTATTTTTACGTTAATATATTTCATTATCGTATTATATTTATGTATCAATCCTAATAAAATGGTTGATCGTATAGGTTCATTATTAACACCTTTATTATTAATTACTATATTAGCTATGATTATTAAAGGGTTTATTGATTTTAGTAGTCATTCTTCAAGTCATGGGAAAACAGAACTGTTTAACAATAATATCGGTAGTTTTTCACAAGGCTTTACACAAGGTTACTTAACTATGGATGCTATTGCTGCAATAGCATTTTCTATGATTGTAGTTAATGCGATAAAAGCCACTGGTGTTAATCACGCAGATAAAATTTTCAAACAAACGTTAATTGCTGGATTAATAGCAGCTGTAGCATTAGTTTTTATTTATATATCACTTGGATTTATCGGAAATCATATCGATGTCTCAGATGCAAAATTAAAAGCATTAGCCGCGAAAGACCAAAATGTAGGTACATATTTATTAACTACTATGGCATCAACAGGTTTCGGAACATTTGGTAAGTATTTATTAGGTATTATTGTTGCATTAGCTTGCTTAACAACGGCATGTGGATTAATTGTAGCTGTTAGTGAATATTTCCATCGAATTATTCCTAAAATATCTTATAAGACATATGTTGTGTTCTTTACAATTGTTAGCTTCATTATTGCTAATCAAGGTTTAAATGCAGTGATTACAATGTCACAACCCGTTCTTAGTGTTATCTATCCAGTAGCGATTACAGTAGTTTTATTAATATTATTAGCTAGATTTATTCCAACAAAGCCAATTACACAACAAATTACTGTTATAGTAGTTGCAATCGTATCGATTTTAAGTGTAATTCACACACAAGGGTGGTTAAAACTTAACTTTATGGATTATCTTTGGTTAAAAGATTATTCATTAGAATGGTTCCCAATTGCTGTTATTACAACAATTATTGCATATATTATCGGTGCATTTATTAAACAACAACCTATCGTGTATCAAAAAGAATAAATCATAGAAAAATAGCCAGTAAAATGAGTCATTTTAAAACTCATTTTACTGGCTTCTTTATTTATCATGCTTTGTGCTATTCTTTTCTCATTGATAATAGATGTTGTTTTAAATCATTTTCTAAGCCTGATAGTTCTTTTTCGGCAGCTTGTCGTTTTTGTCGACCATCATGCTGAATTTGCAATGTTTGCTCGATTGTATCAATAATATCACTTTGAGTTTGTTTTAATGTTTCAATATCTACAACACCACGTTCATTTTCTGTGGCTGTTTCAATAGCATTTTGTTTTAACATCGCTGCATTTTGAGTTAGTAGATCGTTCGTAGTATCTGTGACTGCGCGTTGTGCAGATACTGCATTTCTTTGTCGCATGAGCGTTAGGGCAATAGCCATTTGATTTTTCCAAAGTGGAATACTTGTTAAAATCGAACTTTGAATTTTTTCAGCTAAGGCCTGATTAACATTTTGAATCATACGGATTTGTGGGGCAGTTTGTATTGCAATTTGTCTTGAAAGTTGTAAATCATAAATTCTTTTTTCTAATCTATCTACAAATTGTTCCATATCTGCAACTGCTTGTATATCCATTTGATTACCTGATTGTTCTGCTTTATGTTGTAAATTGGGAATCGTTGTTTGTCGTATCTCTTGTTTTTTACGTTGAGCAGCTGCAATATATACCGTTACTTCATCAAAATATTGTTTGTTTTGGTCATATAATCCATCTAATAAATCGATATCTTTTGTTAAATTACCTTTATGCTTTTCCAACTGAATTGTTATACGATCAATTTGAGAACTAACAGATTGCATTTTGGAAAATATTTCATTAATTGAGGCTTGAGTTCTTCTAAAGATACGTTTTAATTTAGATTGTTTGCTTGGGTCTAAATCATTTGGATTAACTGATTTTAATTTACTCATCAATTGATTTAATGAGTCACCGACAGGTCCCATGTCTTTGGATTGAACATCATCTAACATTTGATGAGAGAATTGAGACATATTTTGTTGTAAATTAGTACCAAATGATAATAAGCCATCATGATCTAGTGGTTTAATTTGCTCGCTAATTTGATTGATTTTTTGTTGATCTGCCTCAGTAAATTGATGTTCAAAATCTTCAACAACAGTATTTGATTGCCCAGTTTGATTATTAATATACTGATCAAGAGGATGTGAGGCCTCACGTTCTAGTTCATTTGACATAGCCATTAATGCTCCTTTCTATATTATTTTTGTCTACGTTGTTGCTCTAATTTGTTTAATTCCATTTCAACATCTAATCGTTCATAATCTTCTTCATTTAATTGTTTTAAGTCTGCTACTAATGTGCGTTTAACCTCATCAAGAGTAATACGCGTTTGTTCTAACTTTTGCTTTTCTTCATGTGATTTCTTAGGCATTTTCGTTAATCTAGTATACGAATCCACTAAATTCAAAGCATTATCTATATGCGAATAGAAAAATCCTTCTACTTTAAAAAACATACCTGGACGTTGTTTCACACTCATATAAATAGAGCGAGATATTCTATAGATATCATTTACTTGTCTGAAGTCTTTAATAGATCGAATATTAATAAATGATTTTAAAATCATTCGAATTTTAGCCTGCGCTTGATTCAATTGACCTCTAACATATCTATATTCTCTTCTAGTTAAACCTATTTCATTTAAATACTTCCGTGATGTTAGCCGTTGGGTAGGGAAGTATGACACTATAAACCCACCCAAACCAATAACAGCATCTATGATAAATGACAGATCTAATCCAAAGATACTAATCATCCAAGCAATAATCGCTACAGGAATACCTACCATCATTCCAAATATTCTTGAAATATTATATCTCAACTGCCATCTTCCTTTTTAAATTAGTTTAAATCGTTTTAAAATCTTTCAATGATTCATCAACATCAAGTGTTTCAATATCATAATTGGTTACATTTGAGGCAGGAGAAGCACCTGAAACAACACTATTAATAAATTGATCTAAACTTTCTGTATCTCCTTGTGCATATATATCTACATAATCATCAACATTTTGTACTGTTCCTTTAATATCATGTTGATTTGCTATTTTCTGTGTATAAAATCTAAAACCGACACCTTGAACTGTGCCGAATACTTGTATATGTTTGCGTTCCACCATAATCACCTCTTAATATCATTATAAGGATAAAACGTTAAAAAAACTAATAATAACTACACTACGTATCGGCCAAAAGTATGAGTCTTCAAACTTGATTTTGTTATACAACAAGTTAAAATTAGCATATAGAATTATACAAAGAAGGGGATACATATGTGGACAGTTGCAAAAATTAGAGCTGACTACGAGGGTTGGTGGTTATTTGAAGATTGGCCAGAAAAAATCGTAAAGCAATCTGAGTTTTCATCATATGATGAGATGTTAGAAGAATATCAAGATTTAATTAAAGCTTGCCAAGCCTATTATGATAACTGTGTAATGGGAAAATATAATATGTACGCATTTTACAATAATTGTGATTTAAATTTCTGCGAAGATTGTGATGAAGATTTACAAATATTTTATAGTTTTATTGTTTTAAAAAATAATGAAGTATATTATAATCTTCCAAAAATAGTTTAAATGATAATTTCCTATAATTGTATTGCAATTTTGCTATTTTTAAACTATAATATTAATTAAGCAATAGTTTTATTCCATATTGCAAAAAGTATTTGCTATTATCGTTATGACTAATTAGACCATGTATTTTTTGTAATATGCGAATAACGCATATTGAATGAATTTTAGTCTTGGAGGTTTCAGATTATGAAACAAGGTACAGTTAAATGGTTTAACGCTGAAAAAGGATTCGGCTTCATCGAAGTTGAAGGAGAAAACGACGTATTCGTACATTTCTCAGCAATTAACCAAGATGGTTACAAATCATTAGAAGAAGGTCAATCAGTTGAATTTGAAGTAGTTGAAGGCGACCGCGGACCACAAGCTGCGAACGTTGTAAAACTATAATAAATAGATTGTAAAAATTGACTTTATTAACTAACACCTTACCAAGATGTAAGGTGTTTTTTATTGGAGTTTTTATATAAAATTAGCGGTTAGTGATCATAGGGTCACTAACCGTTTTTTATTTGAGGAATAGAAGTATATTAAAGAATAATAATGTAGACAATTTTATATAAATATTATACAATAATTATAACAACTAAAGAGAGGGATTAAAATGGAAAGTTTATTCAAATTATTACATGTATCAATTGGACGCTTTCATATTGGCTATAGAGGCAGACGTGTTAAATGGTAATTAATACACCTACTTTAGAGAATAAGATAAAAATCATCTTATTCTCTATTTTATTAGTAATATTTTCCTCTGCTTCATTAAGTATTTCCATAGGCATTTTTTCTATATTAATAAAAAATGAATTTGTACTTCAACTATGTACACTACTATCATTTATAATAAGTTTTATAATAATACCAATTCTTTTTATTAAACTTTTTAAGTTAAATAGTGTTGAAGGTTTATCTATTAATGTGAACAAATGTCTGTTAATATTTTTATGTTTTATTATTATGTCATTTATTACTAAAGACTATTTAATAACATTTTATTTCCTATGTGTAGCTATTGGAGAGGAATATTTATTTAGACATATAATATACAAAATACTTAGTAAGGAATTTAATATAGTACTTATATCGATAATTGGTTCAATTTTATTTGCTTTTTTATTACATCTAAATGAACCTTTTTTAATTAATTTGATTAATAGGTTTCCAAGCAGTATAATATTATATTTTATTCGTTATAATATAAATTTAATTTTTAGTATAATTACACATTGGATTTATAATTTACTATTAACTTATTTGGGGTGAATTAATGAAATATTATTTTTCTACTTTTATTTTAATTTCAATATTTTACGGGATAATGTGTTATTTTCAATTCAATATTAATGTTTACCTTGCATCAATATTAACGCTTTTAATTCCTACTATTATTACGGGTGTTTTTATTTTTTACTGTAACAAACACTATCAATTTATGATTACAAATAGTCTGTTTAATTTATTATGTTATATCTTATACAGTCTTTATATAATGAATTTACCTAATTATGATTCTTATATTTTAAATTCTAAAAAAACGAATGATCAATTTGAAATTTCTATTGATGAGAATATGATAGCTATACCTCAATTAATTTTTATATTTTTATTTATGACTTCCGTTTTATTTTTATTAATACTTATCAAAAAAAGGAGGGGTTTTAAATGCTAAAATTACAGAATATTAAAAAAACTTATGGTTCTACAACTATCTTAAATAATATTAATTTTGATATGAATAATGGCGATATTATTGGTTTAATTGGTAAAAATGGTGCGGGTAAAACCACTCTAATGAAATTAATTGCTAAAATGCAACGACCTTCTGAAGGGACTATTTCATACAATAACCAAGATATACATATAAATGAAAATATACTTACTGACTTTGGTTTTATGATTAATCAAGTATATTTTCCTAATTATAGCGCGCGTCAAAATTTAGAATTTTATTTAAAAGTAAACAATCAAAATCAATATCTCGATAAAATAAGTGATATTTTAACTTTTGTTGCTTTAGAAGACAATAAAAAGAAGGTTAAAGACTATTCATTTGGTATGAAGCAAAGACTATGTTTAGCAATGTGCTTAATTACAGAACCTAAAATAGCAGTTCTAGATGAACCGTTTGTTGGTTTAGATCCAGTAGGTATTGATCAATTAATTCAACTTTTACAACAATATGCTGCAAAATATCAATCTATATTTTTAATTTCTAGTCATCAGATTAATGAATTAAAACAAATATGTAATCGTTATTTGTTCCTTAACAATGGTGAAATCAAAGAATTAAAATCTACACAATTTGAAAATCGACAATTACTTACATATAC
The DNA here is from genome assembly GCF_902506595.1 of Staphylococcus sp. 8AQ. Classification (NCBI taxonomy): domain Bacteria; kingdom Bacillati; phylum Bacillota; class Bacilli; order Caryophanales; family Staphylococcaceae; genus Staphylococcus; species Staphylococcus sp. 8AQ. The sequence goes on along the minus strand of NZ_LR733871.1, from coordinate 902,674 downwards.
AAATCCAATAAAAGATATGCAATCAATCAAACAACAATTTGATTTTATTACGCATATAGATGGCAATACTATAGAAATTATTGACCAAGAAGATAATCTGAAATTAATTCAAAATTACATAGGTAATGATAATACTTTACTCAACATCAAAAATATTGAAGCAGATTATATATCATTATTTAAATAGTTAGGGGATTAAACAATGTTAAACGAAATTTTTAAATTTACAGTAAAGTTAAAGTCATTTTGGGTCTTATTATTAATCAGTTTATATCCATTACTTATTTTTATAGCAGAACTAACACATAGTGATTTTGTTTCATTATCATCAACTGAAAAAAATAGTGTCTCGTTTGCAGAATTACTGATTGCTATTTCTGATACAGAACTTAAATTTTTATTACCCATTGTATTAATAGGTATGATGATTGGTCAAAATTTTAATGATGATATTAAATCAGGCCGCTTAATCTTATTTAAAGATCAAAATAGGGATAAGATATTTAACTATAAATTTTTATCTATTTTATTATTAGTTATTATCTCACGAATAATATTAATCATTTCTAGCATTATCGTATATCTATTCTTTGTTAATAAACACGACTATTCTTCACACTCATTATTCTTAAATGATACATTAGTGAATAAAAGCTTTATATTATCATTAGTAGGTATTTTCAGTACGATTATTATTTTGTTATTTTTAGGAATTTTATCATCAATTAAATTTAATTCAGCTTATACAATTATGATTATGGTAATTGGATACATATTAACTAAAATCGTAGAAATGCTACCTAAATTTAAAGTTCTACCAGTTTCTTTTATAAAACTAGAACATGTTCAAGATTTTAATTTTCAGTTAGGTATGATGATAGGGCTAACATTCCTCTACATTATTATTTTTTACGTCATCGCTCGTACATTATTTAAAAAATTACAGTATTAATACAAAATTAAAGGTTCAATACAAGATAATCATTAATTGGTTGTCTTATATTGAACCTTAATTTTTTCTATTTTGTATCATTAATAATCAGTTGTCTTAATGATTGACGTTTAATGACTTCACGTGCTTTGCCATCTTTAATAAAGAACACTGATGGCTTTTGCATTTGGTTATAATTTGAAGCCATAGAATAGTGATAAGCACCAGTGGATAATATCGCTAAGTAATCTCCACGTTGTACTGAACTTGGAAGCTTAGCATTTTTAATAATAATATCTCCCGATTCGCACAATTTACCTGCAATTGTCATAGTATCATCCGCTTCTTCATGACGATTAACAAGTAACGCTTGATACTCGGCATCATATAATGATGTTCTAATATGATCACTCATACCGCCATCTATAGATACATATTTATTAACTCCTGGAATGACTTTCGTTGTGCCTACTTCATATAATGTTATACCAGCTTCACCAACGATTGAACGTCCTGGCTCAATGCCGATTTCAGGTGTATCCATATTTAACTTGTTAACCTCTTCTTTAATAGCATCTGTAATTTCAGCAATGCCAGTTTCAATAGGGAAGCTAACGCCGCCTTCAACATACTTAATACCAAAACCACCACCAAGGTTAAGCAGTTCAACATCAATATTGTTGTCATTTAACCAGTTCAACACAATTTTAGCTGTTTCAATCATTGCTTCAGTGCCTTCAATTTGTGAACCAATATGGAAGTGAAACCCTTTTAAATGAAGATGTTTTGTTTGTTTAATTTTATCTACCGCTTCATTAGCTAATCCATAACGGATTGAAAGGCCAAATTTACTATCTTCTTGACCTGTTTGGATAAATTCATGTGTATGTGCTTCTACACCAGGATTGACTCTTAATACGACTTGTACTGTATCATTTGCATAGCGATCAATTAAATCAATTTCTTCTAAAGAATCTATAACAAAATAGCCAATGTTATTTTCTAAAGCATATCGGATTTCATGCTTTGTTTTATTATTACCATGGAAGTGAATACGACTTGGGTCAAAGCCTGCTTCAAGTGCTGTATATAATTCTCCTTCAGAAACCACATCTAAATGTAAATCTTCTTCTTGAACCAATTTAACCATTTGTATACATGTAAATGCTTTAGAAGCATATGAAATATTATATTTTAACCCGCTTTGTTGAAATGCTTGATGATAACGACGCATTTGATTACGAATTTGATCTTCATCATAAACAATGGTAGGGGTACCAAAGCTTTGAGCCACAGTTTTAAGACTTGTACCTCCTAATGTTAATTCGCCGTATTCGTTATATTCTACTGTCATATTTATCTATACTCCTTTATAAGAGAATCGTGATTCATTGCGCTAAGTTGTTCAGAATTTGCTCCCACACCCTTAAATGTGTATTCGTCTATGCGCATATTTTCATTATATAATACAACTTGATCTTGTGCATGTACGTTATCATCAACTTCCACGAACATATGACTCATCATTAAAGCACGAATAGGGTAGCGCTTTCCATTAATAAGTGCTTCATGTTGTGCTCTCGTTCTTAAAATACCATCACCATAACCAACATCTACTACCGCAAGTTTCGTATTATCATTCTGTGTTTCAAATGCCCAACTGTAGCCACAATAGTCTCCTTGCTGAACATCACGCACTTGTATGACATTTGCTTTTACAGTTAATGATTGCTGAATCACTTCTTCACCTAAACCACTATATGGGCGAGAACCATATAATGCAATACCAACTCTTGCGTGCGTATGGTGGGGAAGTACGACTTGACCTTCACGATAATAACTTGCACTATTTTGAGCGTGAATGAAATCAAACTGATAGCCTTCATTTAATAAAGTATTTAATACTTCTAACCATGCAGCACGTTCACGGTCATATTCAGGTACACCGAATTCATCAGCATAACCAAAATGAGTCCATAATCCTGAAATAATCATTTTATCTTGATTTGAATTTTGTTGGTGATCATGTAACACTTCTTGAATTTCAGTTAATGTTTTAAAACCGGAACGATGTAGCAAATTTTCAAATTCTAAATGTATATGAATATCATGCAAATCTTCTTTATGCTCATAATAATATTTCAAAGAAGGTAACGTCATATGAATTTGATTATCACGCACTGTATCAAAATCATATACTGCATTCATAAGAAATACCGTTGCATTTGGAGCTAATTCACGTACTCTTACAGCTTCTTTTAAAGAAGTCGTACTAAATGTATCAATACCTGCACTTAAAAACTGCTTTACTGCAAATTCTAAACCATAATGATAGGCATTATTTTTAACAACAGCCATAATAGGTTGTTGATTTTTAACTTTCTTTGCATTATCCAAAAATGCTTCTGAATCGACTGACCAAATTGCTGTCAATAGTTACACCTCTTTGTAATTTAGTAATAAATGTTCATAATAATTGGCTACATCAATTAATACCTTTTCATCAAAATTTAAATGAGATGTATGTAATCCTGTTACATAGCCTTTATCTGTATTTCGTGTACCTACAAAAACAAAATATGCTGGTGCTAATAATTGACCATAAAAACTAAAATCTTCGCCAAATAAAAATGGAGTAGGCTTTTCAATCACTTCTAAATGAGCATCTTTAAGTGCTTGTTCTACAGGTTTACGTAATTTAGGATTATTAATCGTAGCAGGGTATCCTTCTTCAAATTTCACTTCACAATCTACGTTAAATAACAATTTGACACTGTCAGCTATTTTTTGCATTTGATTTTTAACAATAGTTAAATCATCAGCATCATATGTACGAATAGTTCCTTCTAGATAACCATGACTTGGTACTGTATTAATCGCTTCACCAGCTTCAAAATGTCCCATATGTACGATATTACGTTTTAAACCATTTAAATGATATTGTTGAATTTGACCAACTTGCGTTAACACGTGATGTAATGCTTCACCACAAGAATAGCCTTGTTCTTTATCTGCAACATGGCTAGATAAACCTTTTAAATAAAAGCGATATTCAGTCGCACTAGCAGTAATTTCTTCATCTCTGATTACTACTGTGCCTTCATCTGAGAATGGATTTACATGGATACCAAATACTGCTTCAATAGGATATTGATCAAAGGCTTTGGCATTAATAAGACGATGTGCACCGCCACCTGTTTCTTCAGCAGGTTGGAAAATAAACACAACATTATGAGGAAGGGTACCTTGATCAGCCATTGCTTTACAACGTTGTACAAACAACATCAGGGCAGTTGTATGTCCATCGTGTCCACAAGCATGCATCACATTATCATTTTGACTTCGATAGTCTACATCATTTTCTTCAAAAATCGGTAAAGCATCAATATCTGCTCTATATGCAATCGTATGATTACTATTACCTTTTAAATAGGCGATAGCACCTGTTTCTAGTGGGCGTTCATATGTTACACCTAGTTCATTTAAAAATTGAGTGATATATTCAGTTGTTTCGTATTCATGTAAACTTAATTCAGGATGTTGATGTAAATGTCTTCTATGAGTAGTTACAAATTCTAATTCATTCATCAAAATCATTCCTTTCTCTAAAAATTCCCTAATGACGTTATCATATTTAATGATAATAAAAAGTCGAAACGAAAGGGTGGGGAGCTATCTGTTCTCAAGAAGTTTGAAATCTACTTCTTTAAACTGCTCAACCACGTCTTCGTTTCAACTTACTTTCATTTACGATATATTAATCGTTTAATTTTCTTAATGCAGACACAATCTCACGTTTAGAATCTTCAACTTCAGAAGTCTGTTTAATCACTTTAGCAGGTGTACCTGCAACAACTGCACCTGCAGGAACATCTTGTGTCACAATAGCGCCAGCTGCAACAATTGCACCTTCACCGACACGTACACCTTCTAAAATAACTGCATTTGCTCCGATTAAAACATTATCTTCGATGACAACTGGTGATGCGCTAGGTGGTTCAATAACACCTGCTAATACTGCACCTGCACCAACATGTACATTTTTACCTGTAGTAGCACGCCCCCCTAAAGTTGCATTCATATCTACCATAGTACCTTCGCCAACAACTGCACCGATATTAATCGTAGCGCCCATCATTACGACAGCACCATCTTCAATAATCGCTTGTTCACGAATAAAGGCACCGGGTTCAATTCTAGCATTCGTATTAGTTAAATCTTTTAAGGGAATCGCAGAATTACGACGGTCCATTTCAATCTCAACATCTTCAAATTGACCTTGATGTTGTTCATAGAATGGTTTCCATTCGTCTGCTTCTACAAAAATCACTTTAGAATTATCTGAACCAAATACTTTAAACGATTCAGGGAAAGTTACATTGTCAAAATTACCGTTAACATAAACTTTTAATGGTGTTGATTTTTTTGCATCACTAATATATTGAATTATTTCTTGGGCTGATAAATGTTGTACCATAATTTCGCTCCTTCAGTTGAATTATAAATTATCGAAAGTATAAAAACCTTTGTCTTTGTGAATTAATTTTTCAGCAGCGCCAATTGCTCCATTGGCAAAGATATCTTTTGATTGTGCTTTATGTGAAATAGTAATTGTTTCATCAGTACCAGCGAATAATACATCATGTTCTCCGACAATTGTACCTCCACGAACTGCATGAATACCTATTTCATCAGGTGTTCGTTTTTCTGATTTATCATGACGATCATATACAGGCGTTGTTTTTTCACGTAATCCTTCAATGACATCATATAGTTTAACTAACGTACCACTAGGGGCATCGACTTTTTTATTGTGATGCGCCTCGGTAAGTTCAATATCAAAATCTTGTAATAGGGGAACAGCCGCTTCTAGAATTTTGGTAAGCGCGTGTATGCCATAACTCATATTCGCACTGAAAAATACTGGCATGTTTTTCCCTAAATCTTCTAGTTTTTCAACTAATTTTTCTTTTTCACCAGTAGTTGCGATAACTAATGGTAATTTGAACGATTCTTCTAATAATGGGAATAATAAATTAGGATTAGAAAAATCTATCGCAACATCGGCATCTTTTGCGTCAGCAATGTGTTCGTATTGTTGATAAGGTGTTGAATCTTTCGGTGTGTGTTCGATAACGCCTACAATTTCATGGCCTTTTTCTTCAGCTAATCTAGCAACTCGTTGGTTCATAGCCCCATAACCAATTAAAAGAATTTTCATTATTTTTCACCTGCTTTAAATGTTTCATAAGCTTGTACTAATTTTTTACGATCATTTTCTTCTAATGGTAGAAGAGGTAAGCGTAGTTCATAGCTTCCAAAGCCTTCATGAGCAGTTAATGCTTTGATTGGTATAGGATTAACATCTACAGATAGAACATCTAACAATTGTCCAATTGGCTCGAACGCTTTAGTGATATCGTCCCCGTTTTGTTTAGCATCATATAAATGTTGGAATTCTTTTGGAATAACATTAGCAATTACTGATATAACGCCATTACCACCACGTTCATAGAAATCAACTACATTGTCATCGTTACCACTATAAATTGCAAATTCGTCTTGATTAACTCGTTTTTTAACTTCTTCAAAGTAATCAAAATCATTTGTAGCATCTTTAAGTGCAACAATATATTGATTTTTACTTAACGTTTCAACTGTCTCTGGTTCAATCGTCATATTTGTACGAGAAGGCACATTATATAATACAACTGGTAATTCAACCGCATTTGCAATTGTTTCAAAATGTTGTACTAAACCGCGTTGATTCGTTTTATTATAATAAGGTGTAATTAACATGACTGCATCAGCGCCTAATTGTCTAGCTCGAACAGATGCTTGAATTGATTTTTCAGTATTATTTGTGCCAGTACCTGCAATTACAGGTACTTGTTTATTCACTAAATTTACTACAGTTTCTAATACATGTTCCTTTTCATCGTCATTTAAAGTAGGGCTTTCAGCCGTAGTACCATTTACAATAATTGCTTGAGCATTATTTTCTAATAAAAATGAAACGTGACTTCTTAAAGCATCATAATCTACCTCGTTATTTACGAATGGTGTAGTTAATGCTACACCTACGCCTTTAAACATGTGTGTCATATTAAAGAACTCCTTTCAATTTTAAAACTTGTTCTAAAACTTGAACTGCGTTTAATGCTGCACCTTTCAATAAATTATCTGATGTACACCATACATGGAATGTATTGTCTAAAGAATCGTCTCTACGAATACGACCTACAAACACTTCGTCTTTACCAGTAGAATGTATTGCAAGTGGATATTCATTATTAGCTGGATTATCTACAAGAACTACTCGATCATCTTTGTCAAATAGAGCTTGAATTTCTTCTACAGTTGTATCTTGATCGAATGTGACATCCATTTCCACGCTATGACTATCTTGAACAGGTACACGAACACATGTAGCAGTTACTTTTAAATCTTTATCATTTAAAATCTTACGTGTTTCATCAATCATTTTTTGCTCTTCTTTTGTATAACCATTTTCTAAAAATACATCAATGTGTGGTAACACATTATTATAAATAGGGTGAGGATAAGCTACAGGTTCTTTACCATTGGCGCCCTCAGATAAATCTCTCTTACCCTTAATACCAGATCCTGAAACCGCTTGATATGTTGTATAAGCAACACGTTTTAAACCAAATGCTTCTTGTAATACTTTTAAAGGTACAACTGATTGAATTGTAGAACAGTTTGGATTTGCAATGATTCCTCTAGTGAACTTAGGTTCATTAACTTCTGGAACTACTAAATCTACATCTTCTGCCATACGCCATTGACTAGAATTATCAATCACTATAGCACCAGCTTGTTCAAACAGTGGGGCGAAATGTTCACTTGTACCACCACCTGCACTCATTAATACATAGTCAAAATGTTCACTTGCTGCTTCTTCAGTTAATTCTTGTACTGTATATGTTTGTCCTTGAAAATCTATATTTTGACCAGCAGAACGTGCTGAAGAAAATAACACTAATTCGTCAAAGGGAATTGCTTTTCTATCTAATGTTTCTAACATTTTTGTTCCTACTAATCCTGTTGCGCCAACTACTGCTAATTTTGTCATGTGTAAGTCACTCCGTTTTCAATATTATTAATATTGTGAAAAATTAAGTTAAATCAATTATATATCAAAAGCACCGTATAGTTCTTCGACAGCTTTTTCACCATTTTCAGCATCAATGACATAAGAAATACTAATTTCTGATGTGGTTGTTTGGTAGAAGGGGATTTTAGCATTAATTAAAGTTATAAATGCTTTAGATGCAACACCTGACATATCTCTCATACCAGAACCAATTAAAGAAATTTTGACATAAGCTTCGTTAATTTTATAATCAAGAGCTTCAAAATTAACTGCTAACTGTTCTAAAATTTGTGAGATTTGATGTACATCTGTGTCTTTAATACTAAATGATAATTGTAATCCTTCATGGTTAACGATTTGGGAAATCATATCCACGTTAACTGAGCCTTCTTCTAATTCAGTGAATAATTGTGTTAATAAACGATTATCTGGTAGGGGATATGTGATTGTAACATGCATCATGTGTTTATCTAATGCGACCCCAGTTACTGCTTTTTTCTCTAATAAATCACTTCTAGACATAATCCATGTTCCTTTCACATTTGATAAAGTTCTTCCTAAATATAGTGGAATATTGTAATTTTTAGCCAATTCAACACTGCGCGTCTCAAGCACGCCAGCACCAAGTGCACTCATTTCCATCATCTCTTCATAAGATACATACTCTAAACGTTTAGCATGACTTAAAATTCGAGGATCTGTGGCATATACACCATCTACATCTGTATAGATTTCGCAAGGTATGTTATTGCTAGCTGCTAATGCCACTGCTGTAGTATCAGAGCCACCTCGACCTAATGTAGTTAATTCATGGTTCTCATTAATTCCTTGAAAACCAGCAATCACAAGTACATTATGTTGCTCAAATGCATCAGTGAAGGTTGAAGGGTTAATTTCAGCAATTTTACTTTTTAAGTGATGTCCAATTGTTTTAATTCCAGCTTGGTATCCAGTCATAGCTTTAGCACTAACACCAATATCGTTTAGCACCATAGACAAATACGAAACTGTTTGTTGCTCTCCAGTTGTTAAAAGTAGGGCAAGTTCTTGCTCTTTTGGAGTTGACGTTAAGGATGATACATTTTCCATCAATTGATCTGTAGTTTTACCCATAGCACTCACTACAACAATCAGTTGTTCATCTTGTTCAACTCGATCTTTTAACATGTTTGCTATATTTTTAATCTTTGTAAAATCGCTGACGGAAGATCCGCCAAATTTCAAAACACTTCTATTCAAAATTTGTCCTCCTCAGTTAGTAGGTAGGCCCACCTATTCAATAAAAAAAGAACAAGTCTGGAATGCGACTTGTTCTACATTTATGTACAAGTGATGCACTCCATTATTATCAAATAATGACAAACTCTTAGCTCTTAACCAAAAAGTCCAACAAATGATATCTGCTATTATCATTCGTTTCGGCATTGCCCCCTTTCAATATTAGCTGTTAGCAGACAGTAATCTAATATTTACTCATGTTTAATGCGCCTCATCAAAATCTTATTCAATTGATATGTTTTTATTATACATATCTGACATGTGACTGTAAACCGATAATTGCGATTTTTTCAAATAAACAGAAAATTTTAAAGCCACTTTCTTTTAGCAAAGATTAGTGGCTTTTATGCAAAAGTTTGTTTAAGATCTTAATAAAATAGGGGACTAAAATCCCATAAAAAACCCTTAAGTGACATCAACATTCACTTAAGGAAAAATAATCATTTATTCTATTGTAATACTCCAATTTCTTGTAAGTACTCTTCATAAGGAATTTCTTTTGAAACAGAACCCTGTGGATTTAAATCAATCACACGGTTAGCAATAGTGTTAATGAATTCAAAGTCATATGACGTAAAAATAAGTGAACCTTTAAATGATTTTAATCCATCATTGACTGCAGTAATACTTTCTAAGTCTAAATGGTTAGTTGGTTCATCTAATAATAATACATTCGCACTTGAAAGCATCATTTTACTTAACATACAACGTACTTTCTCTCCACCTGATAACACGCTTGCTTTTTTCTTAACTTCTTCACCACTAAACAACATACGCCCTAAGAAACCACGTAAGAACGTTTCAGTCTGTTCATCTTCTGGTGCATATTGACGTAACCAATCAACAAGATTCATGTTTACACCATCAAAGTATTCAGAGTTATCTTTAGGGAAGTAACTTAATGAAGTTGTAACACCCCATTTATATGAACCTTCGTCTGGTTCCATTTCACCAGCTAAAATTTTAAGTAGGGTAGTTTTAGCAATTTCACTATCTCCAATTAAAATAGCTTTATCGTTAGGGTTCATCGTAAATGAAATATTATCTAATACTTTTTCACCGTCAATTGTTTTAGAAAGATTTTGAACACTTAACAAGTCATTACCAATTTCTCTTTCTGGAGTGAATTTCACATATGGATAACGTCTAGATGATGGTTGAATATCATCTAATTCAATTTTTTCTAATTGTTTTTTACGACTTGTTGCTTGTTTGGATTTAGAAGCATTTGCAGAGAAACGTGCCACGAAATCTTGAAGTTCTTTAATTTTTTCTTCTTTTTTCTTATTTTGTTCTTGTGCCATTTTTTGAGCTAATTGACTTGATTGATACCAGAAATCATAGTTACCAACATAAACTTTAATTTTACCAAAGTCTAAATCTGCAATATGTGTACATACATTATTTAAGAAGTGACGGTCATGTGATACTACGATGACTGTATTTTCAAAATTAATTAAGAAATCTTCTAACCAACTAATAGCTGGAATATCTAAACCATTGGTAGGCTCATCTAGTAATAGTACATCTGGATCGCCAAATAAACTTTGCGCTAATAATACTTTTACTTTTTGATTATTTTCAAGTTCAGACATCTTTTTGTCTTGTAAAGATGCGTCAATACCTAAACCAGATAGTAAGTTTGCAGCATCTGCTTCTGCGTTCCAACCATTCATCTCAGCAAATTCGCCTTCAAGTTCAGCAGCACGAATTCCATCTTCATCACTGAAATCTGGTTTCATATAAATTTCATCTTTTTCTTTCATTACTTCATATAAACGTTCGTGACCTTTAATAACTACATCAAGTACACGTTCGTCTTCATATGCAAAGTGGTCCTGTTTTAAAATTGCTAATCTTTCATCTTTACCTAGTGATACATGACCAGTTTGTGAATCTAACTCACCAGATAATATTTTTAAGAAAGTAGATTTACCTGCACCATTCGCTCCAATTAATCCATAGCAATTACCATCAGTAAATTTAATATTTACATCTTCAAATAGTTTACGATCGCCAAAACGTAAACTTACATCAGTTACTTGTAACATGCATTTGCTCCTTTTTATATCGTTATTCTAACGGAAGAATTATATCATATTATTAAGATACTTTCGACCACCTACAACTTGTAATGATAGATTACTCCGCTCATGTTATACTATAAAAGAATAAATGACTCGAAGGAGAATATAATGGCACTAGAAAAAGATATCGTAGGTTCAATTGAATTTCTTGAAGTTACCGGCTTACAAGGTTCGACTTATATGTTAAAAGGACCAAACGGAGAACAAGTTAAACTGAATCAATCAGAAGTAAATGAAGAAGATGAATTACAAGTAGGTGAAGAATATAGTTTCTTTATCTATCCAAATAGATCAGGAGAATTATTTGCAACACAAAATATGCCTGATATCACTAAAGATAAATACGATTTTGCAAAAGTATTAAAAGTAGACCGTGATGGTGCACGTGTTGATGTAGGTTTACCAAGAGAAGTATTGATACCATGGGAAGATTTACCAAAAGTTAAAACACTATGGCCAGAAGCTGGTGACAAACTACTTGTTACTCTAAGAATCGATAGAGAAAATCAAATGTTTGCTCGTTTAGCAAGTGAAGGTATTGTAGATAATATGTACACGCCAGTTCATGATGATAGTAAGCAAAATGAAATGTTAGAAGCTAGACCTTATCGTGTCTTACGTGTAGGTAGTTTCTTATTAAGTACGGAAGGCTACAAAGTCTTCGTACATGAATCAGAACGTAAAGCTGAACCTAGACTAGGTGAGTTAGTTAAAGTACGTATCATTGGCCATAATGAACAAGGTGAGCTAAATGGTTCATTCTTGCCATTAGCACATGAACGACTAGACGATGATGGACAAGTCATTTTTGATTTATTAGTTGAATACGACGGTGAATTACCATTTTGGGATAAATCAAGTCCAGAAGCCATTAAAGAAGTGTTTAACATGAGTAAAGGTTCATTTAAACGTGCTATCGGACATTTATATAAACAAAAAATCATCAATATTGAAACAGGTAAAATTAGTTTAACTAAAAAAGGTTGGTCTCGCACTGAAAACAACCAAGATAATTAATACAAAATCTTATTTCTTCTATTAAAAAGGTAAAAATAATTTAATAACAACTATGTATTGCGTTGATTGAAACTTATATTTCAATCGACGCTATTTTTATGTTAACGATACTTACTTTAATATTTTCTCTTCTACTGAATTCCCCCAAAATCTTGAAATAATCTCAATACGATTAAAGTCTAAAAACTGATATATATAAGAATTTCTAATAACTTAACATAACTAAATCTAAACTTAACAAAACATTTACATTAACATAGTTTTTAATTAACAATGATTCGTTAATATTAGAACTGTAAGAAATACATATAACATTTGGGTTATTTATATTAGGAGGATGTTTCAATGAAAAAGTGGCAATTAGTCGGTACGACTGTATTAGGAGCTTCAGTACTTTTAGGCGCATGTGGCGGCGGTAACGGCGGTTCAGGCGAAGGTAAAGATGTAAGTGGTGAAGTAAAAGGTGACGGATCTTCAACAGTCGGTCCTATCATTGAAAAATTAAACGAAAAATTCGCTAAAGATTATCCAGACGCTACAGTATCATCAGGTACTTCAGGAACAGGTGGCGGATTCGAGAAATTCATTTCTGGAGAAACAGATTTCTCAAATGCTTCAAGACCTATTAAAGATGAAGAAAAGAAAAAATTAGAAGACAAAGGTATTAAATACAAAGAATATAAAATTGCTCAAGATGGTGTAACAGTAACAGTAAACAAAGATAATGACTTCGTAAAATCATTATCTAAAGACCAACTTAAAGAGATCTATTCTGGAAAAGCTAAAACTTGGAAAGACGTTAACTCTAAATGGCCTGATAAAAAAATCAAAGCGTTCTCTCCTGACCAATCACATGGTACATTCGACTTCTTTACTGAAGAAGTAATGGATAAAGGCGATATCAAAGCTGAGAAAAATGCTGATACTAACGTCATCGTACAATCAGTTCAAAAGAACGAACAAGGTATTGGTTACTTTGGTTATAACTTCTATCAACAAAATAAAGACAAATTAAAAGAAGTTAAAGTCAAAGATGATAAGGGCAAAGATACTAAACCAACTAAGAAAACAATCCAAGATAACTCTTATGCTTTAAGTAGACCATTATTCATCTACGCTAAAGAGAAATCATTAAAAGATAACAAAGCTTTCCAGGAATTCATGAAATTCACACTTAAAGATGAAGGTAAATCTGCAGAAGATGCTGGTTATGTAGCACTTCCTAAGAAAGATTACAAAGATGAACTTAAAGAATTAAAAGATTACATTAAGAAAAACAGCAAAGACTCTGATAAAAAAGAAGATAAATAATTAACAATAGAGTTTGGGAATACAACGAAAATCAATACAAAGTGGGGTAATTCAGCCACTTTGTATGATTTTCTTTTCAGGTTAGCACATAAATATCATGAGTCTTTACTCTTATCAACCTGAAATATTCCCACTCTTTTTTTATAATTGGGAGATTTAAGAAGAGAGGTTTTCATATGGTTTCAAATACAAACATTAGAGAAATGATTGCTAAAAACAATGCCAAAAAGGGTGGCATGAGCGATAAAATAGTGCCAATCATTTTAGCTATCATTTCAGCAATTTCAATTTTAGTAACTTTAGGGATTTTATTTACATTACTAACTGAAACAATCACTTTCTTTACACGTGTATCAATCACAGAATTTTTATTTTCTACAGATTGGAACCCGTTCTCAGCTAAACCTTCATATGGTATTTGGGCATTAATCATTGGAACACTTAAAATCACAATTATTGCAGCTTTATTCGCAGTTCCAATTGGATTAGGCGCAGCTATTTATTTAAGTGAATATGCTTCAGATAGAGCTAGACGCATTATTAAACCAGTACTTGAGGTGTTAGCAGGTATACCAACTATCGTGTTCGGTTTCTTCGCATTAACATTTGTTACACCGATTTTAAGATCTATATTTCCTGACTTAGGTAGTTTTAACTCAATTAGTCCTGGATTAGTAGTAGGGGTAATGATCATCCCACTTATTACAAGTATGAGTGAAGATGCAATGGCATCAGTTCCAAACAAAATTCGTGAAGGTGCATTAGGGTTAGGTGCTACAAAATTAGAAGTTGCAATAAAAGTTGTTTTACCTGCAGCAGCTTCAGGTATTTTAGCATCAATTGTCTTAGCTATTTCAAGAGCAATTGGAGAAACAATGATCGTATCTCTAGCAGCTGGTAGTACACCTACAGCTTCATTAAACCTAACTGGGTCAATCCAAACAATGACTGGTTATATTGTTCAAGTTGCTACAGGAGATGCTACTTTCGGATCAGACGTTTACTACAGTATCTATGCGGTAGGATTCACGCTATTTATTTTCACATTAGCTATGAACTTACTATCACAATGGATTTCTAAACGTTTCAGAGAGGAGTATTAAAATGTCTACAACAACTACTAACGTAGCAAATCATAACAAAACATTAGTCGATCAAAATAAAGTCGAAAAAAATATTTCTAGTCGTATGACGAAGAATAAAGTATTTAAAGGTATATTCTTAGCTTGTACATTAATAGGATTAATCGTATTAGCAGCATTATTAATAGATACATTAATCAAAGGTGCTGGTCATTTAACACCTTCATTCTTCACTAACTTTTCTTCATCTACACCATCTATGGCCGGTGTTAAAGGTGCTTTAGTGGGAACATTATGGTTAATGATTACTATCATTCCAATTTCAATTATTTTAGGTGTCGGTACAGCAATTTATCTTGAAGAATATGCTCGTAAAAATCCATTTACAGACTTTGTGAAAGTTTGTATTTCTAACTTAGCCGGGGTACCTTCAGTAGTATTCGGTTTATTAGGACTTACATTATTCGTACGTGGTATGGGAATCGAGTCATTATCTCTTGGCAAATCAATTTTAGCTGGTGCATTAACAATGTCTTTATTAATCTTACCTGTCATTATCGTAGCATCACAAGAAGCTATTCGCGCGGTACCCAATTCAGTACGAGAAGCGTCATATGGTTTAGGTGCAAATAAATGGCAAACGATTTACAAAGTCGTTTTACCGGCTGCATTACCAGGTATTTTAACTGGATTTATCTTAGCTTTATCTCGTGCATTAGGCGAAACAGCGCCTTTAATTTTGATTGGTATTCCAACAATTCTATTACGTTTACCAAGCGGCATCATGGATCAATTCCAAGCATTGCCAATACAAATTTATAACTGGGCTAAAATGCCTCAAGAAGAATTCCAAAATGTTGCGTCAGCAGGCATTATCGTATTATTAGTTATCTTATTATTAATGAACGGTTTAGCAATATACTTCCGTAACAAATTTAGTAAGAAATTTTAAAAACAAACGAAATCTTAATATTGGGAAAGCGATATTGATTATTAAGTAGACTTATTTCAACTTAATTATTTAGAAGGAGTTTTATACTATGGCTAACAAACAAGTCGAAGAAAACAAGAAATTAAATGAACTTAAAAGCAATTCAGGGCAAAGCGTTTCTACAATTGTAACTACAGATGATAAAAAAGATTCAATTTCAGATAGCGAAAGAAAAGTAGTATATTCTACTCAAAATTTAGATTTATGGTATGGCGATAACCATGCACTTCAAAATATCAATTTAGATATTCTTGAAAATAACGTCACTGCTATTATTGGACCATCAGGTTGTGGTAAATCAACTTATATTAAAGCATTAAACCGTATGGTAGAACTTGTACCTTCTGTAAAAACAGCTGGTAAAATTTTATACCGCGATCAAAACATATTTGATGCTAAATATTCAAAAGAGAAATTAAGAACTAATGTAGGTATGGTATTCCAACAACCAAATCCATTTCCAAAATCAATTTACGACAATATTACTTACGGTCCAAAAACACATGGTATCAAAAACAAAAAAGTATTAGATGAAATTGTTGAAAAATCACTACGTGGTGCTGCTATTTGGGATGAATTAAAAGACAGATTACACATGAATGCGTATGGTTTATCTGGTGGACAACAACAACGTGTTTGTATAGCTAGATGTTTAGCGATTGAACCTGATGTTATTTTAATGGACGAACCTACATCAGCATTAGACCCAATCTCTACTTTAAAAATAGAAGAATTAGTTCAAGAATTAAAAGAAAATTATTCAATTATTATGGTTACACATAACATGCAACAAGCGGCGCGTGTTTCTGATAAAACTGCTTTCTTCTTAAATGGTTATATTAATGAATATGACGACACTGACAAAATTTTCTCAAATCCTGCTGATAAGCAAACTGAAGATTATATTTCAGGACGATTCGGATAATAGATGGCAGTTATTAGACAAAAATACGAAGATCAACTAGAAGGCTTAATCAAAGATTTACGCCGACTAGGTCTTCGTGTTTATTTTAATATTGAGAATGCCTTAGTGTCGTTAAGTGAAGAGAAGAGAACATTTGCCAGAGAAACTATTCAAAAAGATAAAGAAATCAATCATCTAGATCATGAAATTAATGAAAAAGTGATTATGTTGATTACAAAACAGCAACCAATAGCTACAGATTTGAGAATGATGATGTCAGCATTAAAAATTTCTACAGATTTAGAGCGAATGGGAGACAATGCAGCTAATATCGCTCATATTAGACTTCGAGTCAAAATTACTGACCATTATGTATTAACTAGATTAAAAACAATGGGTAAACTTGCTATGTTAATGCTTGAAGATTTAAATACAGCCGTTAAAAATGAAGATATTACTTTGATTAAAGAAATTATCGAACGCGATCAAGATATTGATGACTTATATATCAATATCGTTAATACTACTTACTTAATTGATAATGATCCTTTCGTTGCTGGACAAGCTCATTTAGCCGCTAGAAACTTAGAACGTGTAGGGGACCATATTAGTAATATTGCTGAAAGTGTATATTACTTCTTAACTGGTAACCGTTATGAAACATCACATTAATCTACCTATATAATCCAAATTAACAAATAAACATGTAATAGCCCCTCAAATGAATGATGATTATTTCATTTGAGGGGCTATTATTATAATTATTTTGATTGACCTTCAATCTTATCAGTTAATGCAATTGCTTCATCTACTAATTCAGAAATATATCGAATAGTATCTTTTAATGGCGCTTCAGTTGTAATATCTACACCTGCTTGATTAGCTAATTCAACAGGAGATAAACTGCCACCTGATTTTAACGTATTTAACCAAGCATCGACTGCTGGTTGACCTTCATTTTTAATTTTTTGAGAAACAACCGTACCGATTGTTAAACCTGCAGAATAAGTATATGAATATAATCCCATATAATAGTGTGGTTGTCTCATCCAAGTTAACTCGGCACCATCAGTCATTTCAACTGCGTCACCGAAAAATGTTTGGTAAACGTTTAACATAATATCATTAAGTACTGGCGCAGTTAAAGATTCTCCATTATCTACTTTTTTATAAACTTCCCGTTGATATGCCGCTTCAAGTAAGTGTGTCACCATATTATGATAATAAGTACGTGATAAAATTGAGCCAATCACCCAACGTTTAAAACGAGGGTCATCACTATGGTTAAATAAATAATTGGCCATCAACATTTCATTCATAGTAGACGGGGCCTCTACAAAATACATAGATGCTTCAGATTCCAAGAAATTTTGATGTGTTTGTGCTAATGTAAAATGTCCAGCGTGACCTAATTCATGTGCTAATACAAATGTTTCAGCCATTTTACCCGTCCAAGAAATAAAGACATATGAATGTGTAAAATATGGACTAGCACAAAATGCGCCAGTATCTTTTCCTTTATTTTGAGCAAAATCTATCCATCGATTCTGATAAGCAGATTCAAGCATTGAAGTATAATCATCACCCAACACATTTAATGCACCATAAATATATTTTTTAGATTCTTCTATTGAAATATCTGGTTCATATGTAGGATCTATTGAAATTTTCAAATCTTCAAATCGCATTTTATCTAAACCATGAACACGTTGTAATAATTTGGCATATTTTTGCATTACTGGTGCTAAATCACTCATAATTACATCAATTTGTCTATCAAACATGTCTCGTGTCACTTCTTGTTCTTGTAAAAGATAATCAATAACTGAATCATAGCCTCTTAAATCTGCTTCAATTTTTTCTTGTTGAACTTGCATATTATAAGTTGCTGCAGTTGTATGTTGATATCGTTTAATAGCATCACTAAATGATTTGAAACTTTTCTTTCTGAATTCTGCATCAGCATGATCTTCATATTCATTTTCAAATGTTGCGTAATCCATTGGATAATCTACATTTTCATGCTCGAACGATTCAAATGCGATATCTAGCATTTTTGTCGTACCATATAAATCATAAGGTTGATTAATAGTAGGGGATAAACTAGCTAAAGTTTGCTCTACTTTAGAATCTAGTTGATATGGTTTACGTTGAATGAGTTGCTGAATATAGTGTGGATATTGTGTTTCAGCTAGTAATTGTTGTAATTCATCATCATCTAAATCTAATATTTCTGATTCTAAAAATGATAGCTGACTTGCGATTTTACCATATGAAGTATTTAATTTCGCATTTAATTGTTGTGCTGTTTCATCACTAGTATCTACACTTAGACGTAATTCTGAATAGTTTCCAAGACGATCTAATTGTATTAAAAGAGACTCATACTCATCTAATGCTTTTTCAGCAATTTGATAGTTTGTTAGTTGACCCGCAAATCGTTTATTAAAATCTATAGTTGAAGCCATTATTTCTTCTAACGTTTCGTAAAAGGCATCATCATTTTGGAATAAGTCTTTTAAATCCCAGGTTTCTAAACTTGATACATCTTTTCTATTAGGTAAGCCTTGAGACAATATGTTTCACTCCCTGTTTATTAATATATGCTATATTATACATCAGTTATTTTACATACGCAGTTGATTGAGATAATAAAAACAAACTTATAATAAAAGCGTCATTAATAATATATACTACTATAGTAGGTTTAGTTATAACTTAGAAAATAGTATAATAAAATAGTGTTATTTTAAATAAGGAGAATTCGTATATGACAATTTTTGATATGCCCAATTTCCTATGGATTACTATATTAGCGGTCATCATACTAACAGTGTTTTGCACTTTAGTATTACATAGATGGTTTATTGCGGCAGTAATTTCATTTGTGGTTTTAGGTGTGTTGGCATTCTTAATCCCTAACTTTCAAGATATTACATATCAACCGTTATTAGGATTTGCTGCTTTTATGGCAATAATCAGTTTAATTATTAGTTTCTTATTATGGTATTTCACTCGTAATTGGAGACGTGAAAGAAAGAAAAAACGACTCGAAAAAGATATGCGTAGATATGAACAATTTGAACATGACTATAATGATGATTTCGATAAATATCGTCGTCGTTAAATATAATTTTCATAACCCGATTCTGAATATAACTAACAGAGTTGGGTTTTTAATTTTGATGTAACTAAACATTTTTACAATATAAATATTAGCGTCTATAAACTTTGGCGTTATTAATTTAATATCATCATTTTTATGGAGAGATATCAATGAATATTTTTAAAATAATCACTGCAAAGTGCATACAAATGATTGTTGTGCTGTTAGTTTTATCAACGATTACTTTTTTATTGATGAAATTATCACCGGGTAATCCAGTTGATAAGATTTTACATTTAGATACTGCACAAGTTTCAAATACACAAATTAAAGCAACAGAGGACAAACTTGGACTAAATGATTCCATATTTATTCAATGGTGGCATTGGATCAATCAAATTTTACATTTGGATTTAGGTGTTAGTTATCAAACAAATGAGCCAGTTACTCAAGAAATCACTAACTATGCACCCCCAACTTTAATTATAACTTTAGGTACACTTGTTGTTTCTATTATTATTTCATTACCATTAGGTATCTTAGCAGCAATCCATTATCATCGCCCAATTGATAAAATAATAAGAATAGGTACTTCATTATTGGTCAGTTTACCTGCATTTTTTATAGGTATACTTTTATTATATATATTTGATTTGAAATTAAACATCTTACCACCAGCTAGTGATGGTCAATTTGTTTCATATATACTTCCAATTTTAACAATGAGTATTGGTATGTGCGCATACCTCATTAGATTAATTAGATCTAATTTGTTAGATTTATATCAAAGTCCGATCGTACAAGTTTCTCGATTACGAGGTATGTCTGAACACTATATTCTATTTCATGATTTATTAAAACCTGCACTTTTACCAACCATTCCATTGATTGGGTTATCAGTAGGTAGTTTAGTCGGAGGTACGGTGGTTATTGAAAATCTATTTGAAATACCTGGTTTAGGTGCTTTTTTAGTCGATAGTATTCGTTCTAGAGATTATCCCGTTATCCAAGGCGTTGTTTTATTTATCGGCACTTTAGTCATTATTATTAATACCTTAGCTGATTTATTAAGTGTAATGTTAGACCCAAAACAACGTTTGGCTTCACACCGTAATACAAAGAAATCGTCTCAAGGATATGAACAAAAGGAGGCGACACCTCATGAAAATTAAATTCAACAAGAAAAACTGGATATTTTATGTATTTTTCATTTATATTTTAATCATTATTCTGATGCAATTTTTTGTAAATGATGAAACTGCTATAAAAGTTAATTTATCTCAAACATTTGAGCCAATGAGTGGAAAACACTTTTTAGGAACTGATGATTACGGAAGAGATTTATTTACACGTTTAGTTGTTGGTGCACGTTCAACTTTGTTGGTAACAGTATTAACACTTATCATTACAGTCATTATTGGCGTTCCACTTGGTTTATTAGCAGGTTATAAAAAAGGTTGGACAGACAATATTATTATGCGTGCAATCGATATCGGATTAAGTATTCCAGAATTTGTTATTATGATTGCTTTAGCAAGTTTCTTTCATCCAAGTATTTGGAATTTAGTTATAGCTATTACAGTTATAAAATGGATGAATTATACAAGAGTCACAAGAGGAATAGTTAACAGCGAGATGCATCAATCTTATATACGTATGGCACAACTTTTCAAAGTACCTACATCGAAGATTCTTTTTAAACATTTATTGCCTAAAGTATTACCATCAATATTAGTATTAGTCATTGTAGACTTTGGGAAAATTATTTTATATATTAGTTCGTTATCATTTTTAGGTCTTGGTGCTCAACCACCTTCACCAGAATGGGGCGCGATGTTGCAAGCAGGACGTGATTTTATAACTTCTCATCCTATTATGATGATTGCACCTGCAACGACTATTGCTATTACAATCTTAATATTTAATTTAACCGGTGATGCTTTACGTGATCGTTTATTAGAAAGGGGAAATCGATAATTGAATACTATAGACATTAAAAATCTCTCAATTGAAGACGAACATAGAAACCAACTAATAACAAATGTCGATTTTACTATATATGATAAACAAGTAAATGCCATCATTGGTGAAAGTGGGGCAGGAAAAACGCTATTGATGCGTTTTATATTAAATCAACTACCGTCGCATTTTCGAGTTAATTGTGATCATTTTCATTTTAATGATCACTCTCATGGCACTATTCAATACCAATTAGGTAAAGATATCGGGTATATTTCTCAAAATTATACACAAAGTTTCAATGACCACTCTAAACTAGGCAAACAACTTGTTGCTATTTATCGCACCCATTACGATGTAACAAAACAAGAGGCTATTTCTAAAGTAAATAAAGCATTAGGATGGGTGAACTTAGAAGGTGAATTTATATTACAACGTTATAGCTTTCAATTATCAGGAGGGCAGTTAGAACGTGTATATATCGCTAGCGTACTTATGCTTGACCCGAAACTCATTATTGCTGATGAACCGGTTGCATCTTTGGACGTTGTAAATGGACAACAAATTATGGATTTATTACAACATATTGTTAAAGATCATCATCAAACCCTTTTAATTGTTACTCATAACATGAGTCATGTTTTAAAATATGCAGATTATATTAATGTTATGAAATTTGGACAAATCATAGATTATGGCGACCTTAACTATTTTCAAAGTCACCATATCAATCCTTATTCTCAACAATTATTACATTCTAGAAGTCATTTAAAGAGGGATGAACATGATTAAATTAGACAATGTTTCTTTCAATTACCATAAAAATCTACCTGTGTTGAAACATATTAATTTAACAATACAAGATAATGAAATCGTTGGTATTGTTGGGGAAAGTGGGTCAGGGAAGAGTACACTTGCCTCATTATTAATGAATGAACACAGCCCATCAGAGGGATTTATTAAGTCAGATACTCAAGACATACTACCTGTATTTCAACATGCTTCAGAAAGTTTTAATCCTAATATGACTATCCAACAGTCATTGTCTGAACCTTTGATCTACTATAAAAAGTATAATGATAATGATATTGATAAAATCATCAACGATACAACACAATCATTTAATTTACCGTTATCTTTACTAACAAAATATCCAAATGAATTAAGTGGTGGTCAGCTACAACGTTTTAACTTGATGCGTACGTTACTCGCAAAACCACAAATATTAATTTGCGATGAAATTACATCCAATTTAGATGTTATCGCAGAACAACACATGTTAGATATTTTAAAAGAAAATTATCAAAAACATATACAAACTTTAATTATGATTTCACACGATTTGTCTGTCATTCAGCGGATGTGTCAACGTATGATTGTATTACAAAATGGCGAAATTGTTGATGATTTTGAAACTGGATTGTTATTTAATGAGGACCGACATCCTTATACTAAACAACTTGTTCAAGCATTTGAATAAATAAGTTAAAAAGTGAGTGGGGAAGGCATTACATTGCCAACCTCACTCACTTTTTTATTGTTTTATTGAATGTTACTTTTTATTTTTAAAGGCATCTTGTATATGGTCAAGTTGATCAATTGTAAGTTGATGTCCACCTTCACCAAAGTACCATGCATTTGATTCAAATTGATATACTTCATCATTTTTAATTGCTTTAACATTCTTAATGACTTTATTATTTAATTCTTTAGGTATAGTTTTGTCATTACCATCTTTAGTACGGTTAATTACGAATATTTTATCAGGATTAATTTTATTTAAGTATTCATAACTCACTTGATTTCCCGCTGAATTTGCTTTCATATTGTCATCAGCATGTTGAATACCTAGATCTTTATTTAAAAAGCCACCAAAACGACCAGTATTAGCAAATGCTTTCATACCTTTATCATCAACCAACAATAATAATACTTTGTCTTTAGTAATTACACGTTGTGTTTCTTTAACTTTATCTTTCAATTGTTTATTTAAAGATTTGGCTTTTTGCTTTTTATCAAATATTTTACCAAGTTGATTTGTCGTATTTTCAATTGAAGAAATGTAGTTATCGTTATCTGGGCTTACAAATAAAATTTTAGCATTAGGTGCAGCCTTCTTCATTTCATCAACAGTTTTCGTATGTGCTTGTCTGAAAGAAGCAAGTATTAAGTCTGGTTTTGCTTTAGCTAAGTTATCATAATTAGGCCGCCCAGGATTTCCTAAATTAATGTATTTTTTATCTTTAAATTCAGATAAAGAGTGGGGTAAAAAGCTATTACCTTGACCTTTAGCAATTGCTTTAATATGACTTTGAAGACCCATTTGTTGCATAATATCTAAAGCACCGTAGTCCATAACTGCGACATTTTTAGCATTTTTAGGTACCTTGACTGTCTCAGTTTTCTTATCTCCTTTAGAGTGGGTATTGTTTTTATCTTTAAATTCATATGTATTCTTTATAGTAACTGTGTCTTTATTTTGTTCCTTTGATTTATGAGAACCTTGACTACAAGCTACTAAAATTAATCCTATCATTAAAATAAATAATAATTTACATGTATTTTTCATAATAATCCTCCTTATCAATATTATAATTGAAAATGAGAATCATTATCAATAGGGATTTTACTTATTTTACAACCATTTATCTATTACTTCACATACGGCTTCATTAGTATTTTCAATTAATGTAATATTAGTATTATTGATGAATGTTGTATGGTCCATATGTTCATTTGTGACAAAGTAGCCTTGTGTAGCATGTTCTAGCATTTGAATATCGTTATGATCGTTACCAAAAGCTATATATTCAGTGGCATTACCAATGAGTTTTTGGATAGTAGTATGTTTATCAATACCTTGAGCTGTAATATCAATATATCGTTCATTAAGATGATGTATAAGTTCAACTGATTTAGATTTTTCAGCTAAAATCGTAGCAATTTCTTCAAAATCATCTTTACGAATTTCTAATATAATGGCTTTAATTGGTTGAGAAATGTCATTCATATCTAAAGCCTTTGCAGTATTATTAGGGTCAATTCGTTGAAATAATTCATTTGTAGTATCTAAGTTCGTTGAATAGTTGTATTTATCATCAAATATGTATTTTAGTTGGTATGCATTTACAATATCTTTAATTAATTGCAAATCATCGAGTGGGATTGATTTAATAACTTCAATACGACCATTTTGAGAAATAATTGAGCCATTGCCACCAATAAGTGTAAAATCTTCAAATTCTGGAATTACTGGTAATAAATCTCTAATTGGACGTGCTGATGCAAATATAACTTGATGACCGTTAGCATGTAGTTTAAATATACGATCGATAATACGTTGATCTACATGTAGACCATCAAATGAAATCGTACCATCAATATCAAAAACAAAATTCATAAAACAAAACTCCTAAACTAAAATGATGAACTTATTATAGCATGGTGTAAGTTAGCGTTAATAAACGAAATTCATTTGTAATAAACAGAAAATAGGGTCCCCTGTATCGAATATCTATAACTTCCTATAATATATATTATGTAAACTAAAATCAAAAAATAACTTAGTCTCCTTGGATTATTCTTAAATTCTAAATTTCATTACCGTATTTTATATTTTACAATTCGTTATATTTTTAAGTAGTTTTGTTTTTGTATGACTTATAACTATTAAACCTTAATTTATCCTGTATTGATTTTTATAAGTCTGTAGTTAATAATATCCATTATCTTGTTAATCTCAATATAAGATAAATTATTACTTTGATACAGACTATCAAATAATTTCTATTAAATGCTAACTGTTATAATCTCACAGAAACTAAGACTATTATGTGATATACCAATAAATGCTACAAACTTCAGCTTATGTCATATCGCATAACTGACATATCTATTGATATTATCAATTAATCATCTATATGAATTCTTTTTACACATATATTATTAATGAAATTTAACATATAAAATCATATAACTCTAAACTTCGGTACACGATTATTAACACAAATCTATTTATACATATTTGTAAATTAAATAATAGTTTTAAACATTCCTGTACGTAATTTGTTATATTTCCGCTAATATTAGTGATATTCTACTTATAATTAATTTATTAAAAATTTCGCTATAACTATTGTTGTTAAGCGATTCTATTATGCTATGATTATTTTAGTAGGGTACAATATGATTATAAAAATTAGAATTTTTATAATATTTATTTGTAGATTTTAACTTTTGAATAAAGTAGATAAATATTAAAAGAGATTGAGACACTGGCCCCAACCTCTTAAATACAATAAATTATTCTATTTAACTTACTTTTTCACTTTTCTACGAATACGATCTAATGTAGTGAATAACCAATATTTCACTTTGTTAATTGGCTTATAAAAATCTCCTATTAACTCTTCAATTTGAACATTAAAGCCTCGTTTAAAGCGATAAACACCGTAGTCCTCACTATTTTCAGTAAAATCACCAGATAAGCCATAAAAATTGTAACGATCATAGCCATTATCGAAGCAATAATTAATCATGAACCAATGCATCATGTATGGACCCATGTATTGATTGAATTTTTCTGATGAACCACCTGAGAAATAGTTAACTTCATAAGCATTAGCAAAGTATACACCTGAAGCAAGATTCAATATTGAACCATCAGTTTGACGAATTTCACTCGCTTGAAGCATTTCTTTTTTGTCATGCTCAATTTGTTTGTCTAACTCACTAATTTTCTTAAGTTGCTTATCACTTTTATTTTCGTTAGCCATCATTTGATCGCGGCGGCTTTCTTTATCATTTAGTGAATGCTGTAATGATTCAATATATTCATCTAAATCAATATATGCTAAAGGAACTAATACTTTATCTCCATAATGGTCTATAAAATTATAAAAGTATTGATCCGTTTTAGAAGCAAAACCAGTTCTTTCTTCAGTTTCACGATAAAGTTCTAAGAAGAGATCAAATTCGTCCCTACTTAAAAATCTTACTTTAACTCCGTAGTTTATCGCTTTATTAATATTTCTTTTACGTTGACTATCAAATTCTTTTTTCAATGATGCAGGTGTTTTCCCCTCTAAATTTAATACACCCATCCATCTTACTTGACTGAAATTATCATATGTTGTTGTAAATCCATGATGCTCATAGCCATGTGATTTAAATAAATTAACGAGTGCATCATTTTTTTCATGATTATCTAGAGGTTTAATATCTTTATCATAAATTTGATAAATCCAATATGGATCCATTTTGACATATAAACATTGATGTTGTTGTAAGTATTTTTCTAACTCTCTCAAATAAAAGTCAACTAGTCCTAAGTCAGAATAATCCATAACAGGGCCGCGGTTTGAATAATAAACGTAACTACCCATTGTTGGAATTTTAGAAAATAGACTTGCTGCAATGACCTTATTACTTTCATCTTTTATACCTAATAATACAACCTGAAAACCATCTGTTTCACGAGTAGCAATATTTTCTTTTACTTGAAAATAATGACTTTCTAAAGATGGATTTTGTACAAAGTTCTCAAATTCTTTAACTGTCAACTCTGTAAATTTCATATTTAGATAATTCCCTTCCTAATAAAAATTTATTATTTATGTTTATTTTTTAAGTAATTTCTTTAATGTAGTATAAACAGTGTACATAGGTTTATTTATTGGTTTAAGAAAATCTCCTACATATTCAATGACATCAGCATTATAGCCTTTTTTAAATTTAATTACACCAGCATCTTCTGCATCTTCTGTGAAGTCCCCACTGATTCCATAAAAATTATAACGATTGATGCCATGTTCTAGTGCATAATTAATCATTGTCCATTGTACAGCATAACTACCTGCGAAGTGTCGATATTTGTTTGACGTACCGCCTGCATAGTAAACAACTTCGAAAAGATTAATAAAGAAGTAACCTGCAGAAATTGGTAATTCATTACCATGTTCTGCTTGAAGTCGTTGTGCTTCATCTAATTTCTGTTGATTAGCAGCTATTTGTTGCTCTAAGTTAGCCTTTTTATTATGTGATTTTTTATTATCTGGGCGCTTTTCAATATCTTTGATGGCTTTATTTAAATCTTTGTTTAGTGTCTCTTTTTCATTATTTAACTCTTCAATATATTCATCAAAATTAATATATGCTAATGGCACTAAAACTTGATCTTTGAAATGTTTAAAACGATCATAATAATAATTATCGTCTCTATCTTGGAATTCTTTAGTTTCTGATGTATCTTCCATAAATGATCTAAATATTGGTAATTCTTCTTCGGATAAGAATTTAACTTTCACACCATTTTTTTGTACCTTTTTAGTATTACGTTTACGTAAATTATCCATTCCGTCTAAAACATCTTTAGCGGTCTTGTCTTTTAAGTCTAATACTGAATGATATCTAACTTGTAATACTGGATGAAAGCCTTTATGAAAACCTTCATGTTTAAACCCTAGTGATTTCATTTTATCAAATATCCAATCATGGCCGGCATTTCCAAGGACTTCCCCATCATGATTTAAATATTGATACGGTACATATGGATCTACTCTTAAATAAAGACAGTTATGCTTTTTAACATATTTAGTTAATTCATTAAAAAAGTAATGAACTAATTCTTTATTATCATAATCAATGACTGGACCTCTATTAGTATAGAAATACTTGAAGAATTTCAACACTGGTACTGCTGTTAGTAAACATGCTGCAATGACTTCATTGTCGTTATTCTTGATACCAACTAAATGCGACTCTGTACCTTCAGCAAGTTTCAATTCATAGTTACCTATCATTTGTGTGAAATGGGTGTAAGGCATTTGGTCTGTAAAATCGCCAAATTCCTTCGCTGTTAAGTTTGTAAACTTCATTATCATAACTCCTATTGTTTTTATCTCTATTTTTATCTCTGTTAAGAATTCGATTTAAGTTCAAATTATACTATGTTCAAATGATGTTACTTTCTATGTATATAATATCTAATAATACTTAAATATATGCAATATAAATATTGCTATCTATGTTGTCTATATAAGTTATTACTGATACCCCTTAAAAATTAATAATTTTAATATTACTTAGGGATGTTTTTCATAACCTTTTCAACTTATTTTGACTAAATGTAATAAATAATAGTATGAGTTAAATATATAAACCCATACTATTAATGTATTATCATCTATTATTTTAATGCATTTACAAACCTATTGCCAATGACTTCCCTTAAAACATTGTAAAATTTATGCAATTTGATTAAGTTCTATCATAATACGTGTATTAAATTACATATATCCTTTATATTTACATTTTTCTGATTTATCATGCTATGAATTAAAATCCATACATTTAAATTATTGATTTAGTGCATGTCGTATCGAGTTGAAATATTTAATATTTTCTTCAGTCGAATCATTATCGAATCGTCTTACTATTTCACTACCTATGACTACACCATCTGCAATTTGTGAAATATCTTTAACGTGTTGCACATTTCTAATTCCAAAACCAGCTACGACCGGAACCTGAGCAGTTCGTTTAATTAAATTAAGTTTGGATTTTAACTCTGGATGGAACTCACCATTTTTTCCAGTAGTTGCATTCATTGTAACAGTGTAAATAAAACCTTCAGCTTTTTCAGCTATTAATTTCATTCGTTCTTCAGTCGTTGTCATAGCAATTAATGGAATTATTTTCACATTACTTTCATGTGTTTGTTGTTTTAATTTTTGAGCAAGTTCAAATGGTAAATCAGGTATAATCACTCCATAAACACCTGCTCGTTGACAAGCTTCAAAAAATGCTTTTTCACCATAATTACAAATAATATTATAGTAAGTCATTAACACATACTGACTTTTAATTTCTAATTGATGTAATTCTAGTTGATCGAAAATGTATTCAATTGTAATACCTTCTTCTATAGCTTTTCCACCAGCTTCCATTATTGTCGGTCCATCTGCCACTGGATCTGAAAATGGTACACCAACTTCAATAATATCTGCGCCACACTGACTCAACACTTTCATATGTTCTATCATTTTAGAATCACCCATTATATATGGAATAAATAGTTTACTCATTTGTGTCACCTCTTTGTTGTGTGTATTGACGTATCGTATTCATATCTTTATCACCACGACCAGAAAGTGTGACAACAATGATGTCATCTTTATTCATAGTTGGTGCTAGTCTTTCTACATAACTTAATGCATGCGCACTTTCAATGGCTGGAATAATTCCTTCAGCTTTAGTGAAACGTATTAAAGCTTCCATAGCCTGTTCATCACTAGCTTCGGTATAAGTTACACGTCCAATGTCGTTATAATAAGAATGCTCAGGACCAATACCTGGATAATCTAAACCAGCTGAAATGGAATGTGCTAATTGCACTTGTCCATGCTTATCTTGAATTAAATACATTTTGGCACCATGTAAAACTCCAGGATTCCCTTTACCAATTGCAAGTGCATGTTTATCAGTATTTTTGCCTTTACCTGCTGCTTCAACA
The DNA here is from genome assembly GCF_902506595.1 of Staphylococcus sp. 8AQ. NCBI lineage: Bacteria > Bacillati > Bacillota > Bacilli > Caryophanales > Staphylococcaceae > Staphylococcus > Staphylococcus sp. 8AQ. The sequence continues at coordinate 872,379 of NZ_LR733871.1, read as the reverse complement.
CCATATAGTTTCACTTCATCTTGAATAAATGGATAAAATGTGCCGATAGCATTAGAGCCACCACCAATACAAGCAACGATTGCATCCGGTAATCGATTTTCTTTGTTCAATATTTGAGATTTAATTTCTTTTCCTATTACGCTTTGTAAATCTCTAACTATTGTTGGAAATGGATCTGGCCCTAATGCAGATCCTAAAAGATAATGTGTATCTTCAACATGACTAACCCAATATTGCAATGCTTTGTTTACTGCATCTGATAAAGTGCCTTGACCTTCTTCAACCGAAACAACTTTAGCGCCTAACAATTCCATTCTAAAGACATTTAATTGTTGTCTTTGAATATCTTCTTTTCCCATAAAGACAATGAGTTCCATATCGAATAATGCAGCAACTGTTGCACTAGCCACACCATGTTGTCCAGCACCTGTTTCAGCTACTAGTTTACGTTTACCCATACGTTTTGCTAACAGTGCTTGTCCAAGTGCATTATTAATTTTATGCGCACCAGTGTGGTTAAGGTCTTCTCTTTTTAAATAAATTTTTGCTCCACCTAATTGCTCTGTATATGCTTTGGCATAAGTTAAGGGTGTTTCTCTACCCACATATTCTTTTAAATAATATTGAAGTTCATCTTGAAATTTTTGATCATTTTTAGCTTTTTGGTATGCTTGTTTTAGTTCTATGATTGCTGGCATTAATGTCTCCGGTACATATTGTCCACCATATTCTCCAAAGAACCCTAATTCATCTGCTTCCGTTTGTATTTGTTTAATCATAACTCATTCCCCTTTCACTATATTAAAGATTGTTTTCATTTTGCGTTTATCTTTTCGTTCATTTGTTTCAATACCAGAGGCGATATCATAACCTAAATGTTTTAAAGGCATATGTTGAATCGTCTTAATATGTTCATCATTGAGACCACCTGCTATTAAAAATGGTGTATCTTCAATATGTTTTATTAAATTCCAATCAAAAGTTTGACCTGTACCACCATATTCAATAGATGGTGTATCTATAATAAATAAATCAACATACGGTTTATATAAATCAAGTTGACTATTGAGGTCTTGAGTAGCGGGTAACGCTTTAAAAATTTTAATATTTGGATATTGGTGTTTAACCCATTTGATAAGTTCAATATTTTCGTTACCATGAAATTGGATTGTATCAATATTAGTAAGCGTAACTAGTTGTTGGATTTGATTCTTATCTGGATTCACTACAACAACTACACGTTGTATAGTCTTAGGAACAAGCGCTGACAAATGCTGAATTTGATTAATGTCTAGATGACGTCGACTTTTGGAAAAATGGATAAATCCTATCGCATCGATATCACTCTCAATTGCCTTTTTCACATCATCTTCATATCTGAATCCACAAAATTTTAAATACATGATTTCACCTTGTTTAACTTAAGTGTTGGTAGAAATTGACTTAAATCATCACATTTCATTAAAGCTTCTCCAATAAGTAATCCATCGATACCTGAGTTTATAATTTGTTCAACATCAGACTTATTATGAATGCCACTCTCAGAAATATAATAAAATCCATCTTCCCTATCTGCTAAAATGTCATTTGTATGATTAACATCAGTTACAAATTGCTTTAAGTCTCTATTATTAATTCCTATTATTTCTGGCTGTATTTGATATGCTCTATTAAGTTCATCTTTGTCATGAACTTCTACTAACACTTCTAAATTAAGTTGTGTCGCATATTGGTATAATCGTTGAAGCTGTTCATCAGATAAAATATTAACAATAAGTAAAATAATCGATGCTCCTGCAGTTTTTGCTACATCTATTTGAATTTCATCTATGATAAAATCCTTACATAAAATGGGTAATGTTGTTTGTGGTGCTAACTTTTGTAACCTTTCAAAGCTTCCACCAAAATATTGTTCATCAGTTAGAATTGATATTGCATTTGCCCCATACTTTTCATAGTCTTTAATTTGCTGTGATAAATCTCGTTCTGGTAATTGATTTACAGAAGGACTTTTAGATTTTATTTCTGCAATGATAGAAAGTTGGTTATCATTAGCTAAACTTTCTTTTAATGTTTTTTTCTTTAGGTGTGGCGTGTGATCATTGTTGTATGATTTGAGTGATATTAATTTTTCTTGATAATAATGAGACGATAATAATTTCTTTTTATAACTTACAATTTCATCTAAAATTGTCATTTAATTTCCCACCATTCTTAAATATTGTTTCATTGCTAAGCCACTATCTATTAAGTATTGAGCAAGATTGATACCTGTCTGGATATCATTAACTTTTTCTGCAACATATAAAGCTATACCTGCATTCAACACAACAACATCTCGTTTACTTGTATGATCTTGTCCATTCAATATATTTACTGTAATTGCTTTATTTTCCTCAGGTGTGCCGCCTTTTAAAGTATTGTTAGAAGCATTGCGTAATCCGAAGTCTTTTGCATTAATAGTATATGTTTCTATATCTTTACCTGTGGTTACTTCATAAATTAAGTTTTCTCCTGATAAACTTGCTTCATCCATACCTCCTGCCCCGTGAAGTACGATTGCTTTCTTACGACCTAAGTCTTTTACTGTTTGTGCAACATTACCTAATTGATTGGGATCATAAATACCCATTACTTGGTATGTTAATTTAAATGGATTAATTAACGGTCCCACTAGATTGAAAATAGTTGGCTTTGACATCATTTTTCTAATAGGTTGAATATATTTCATAATTGGATAGGATTCTGTAGCGCTGACAAATGCTAAGTTATATTGTTGTAATGTGTTAATCACATCGTTAACTTTTGTAGTATTTATATTTAATTGATTGAGTAAATCTGTGCTTCCAGAATTAGAAGTGATACTCTTGTTTCCGTGCTTCACAATTAAAGCTCCTGCACTAGCAACTATAAATGAAGCGGTCGTCGAAATATTAAAACTTCCTGACTTGTCCCCTCCCGTACCACATACACACATTGCGCCTTCATAATAAGGTTGTTCTTTATACATTGTTTTAATTAAACTTTTAGCTAAAAATGTTAACTCCGTTTGCTGCATTTCTTTATCAGTATATGTTTTTAATGCCTTATATTTAACTTGATTTTCAACTTCTGGATTAATCATTAAATTTATAAATGATTTCATATCTTCTTCATTTAAGTGTTGTTGCTTTTCTAGTTGTTGTAAAATTTCCATCTAATCACCCTTTACTGCTAAATTAATAAAGTTTTTAATAATATCTTCTCCGTGTTCTGTTGCAAAAGATTCTGGATGATATTGAATTCCAAAATGCAATTGATTTTCGTGTTCAAATGACTGGATACAATCATTTGTTGTTCCAGTTATAATTAGTGACTTAGGAAAATGTTTTGCGTCACTAACTAATGAGTGGTATCGCATGACATTAAAGTTTAGAGGTAAGTCTCTATATAGTATGGAGTTGCCATTTTGCTTTATTTCATCTACTTTTCCATGCATCACAGTTTCACCTTGTATTACTTTTCCATCGTAAAAACACGTGAGTGCTTGCGCTCCTAAACAAACGCCAAGTATGGGTTTATCTTTATAACATTCAATAATGTTAATTAATAATTGATTATCCAATGGGTGCCCTGGTCCAGGTGAAATAATGACACCATCTACGTCTTGATTCATTACCTTTTCATCATCTGGATATAGTACAGTGACATCTTCTTTTGGCATATGCTGCATTACGATGTCAACTAGGTTATAAGTAAATGAGTCATAATTATCGACAATTAATATCATGGTGACACCTCCAATAAACTTTTAGCTTTTAATTTGGTTTCTTCTAATTCCTTCTGTGGTTCAGAATCATAAACAACGCCACAACCTGCTTCTACATTGATATATGTGTCATCAATCATCATTGTTCGTATTGCAAGTGCAAAGCCTAAGTTATGATTACAATTGATATAACCAATGCCACCACTGTACACACCACGTTTGTTGGGCATAACTTCATAAATTCTTTGTATTGCTCTTAGTTTTGGTGCACCAGAAACTGTTCCGGTTGGTAATAAACTTGCTATCACAGACATTGGTGAAATATCTTTTTTAATTTGCCCTGTGATTTCGCTTACTATATGCATTACGTGTTCATATTTCTCTATCTCCATCAATTTCTTAATATGAGACGTTCCATTTCGGCATATCCTGTGAATATCATTTCTACCTAAGTCTACTAACATACTATGTTCGCTGCGTTCTTTTTCGTCATTAATGAGCTGATGTGCATTAGCTTCATCTTCTTCTAGTGTGCGTCCTCTTTTGATAGTTCCAGCAATTGGGTTAGTTTCAACTAAACCATCATGCACTTTTACAAAACTTTCAGGCGAACTACCTACAATAATTGGTTCACTCATATTGATGTAATACATGTATGGACTTGGATTTTGTCTTTTTAAATTTTGATATAACTGAAATGATAATGATTGACGTTGATTTTCAAAATGATGTTTATAGCGATAAATCCTTGAAGGTACCACTTGAAACATGTCCCCTTCAGTTATTTTCTTTTTAAAATCACTGACAATTTCCATGAAATGTTGTTCACTTATGTTGGTTTCTATTTGTTTGTCCTTAGGTTTAAATTGAATACTTGGTTGATATACTTGAATCGTTTTGAGTTGATTGATTCTTTCCTTTACACGTGTAATTAATTTTTCTCGAGCTACTTGAGAGAATAGATTTGTACTAATGACATATAATTCTTCTTTGTAATGATCAAATATATAAACGTCTTCTATCATGTGAAAATTAACATCATGTTGTGGATGATCATCTAAATTTATGTTTTGTAATATAGGAAATTCATGTCTTACTAAATCAAAACTGCATGTTCCAATAAAACCTGAGATAAAAGGTAATTCTTGTAAACTTTTATCTTCTATATCTTCATAGTACTGATTAACAAATTGTTTTAAATATTGATATGGTTTCTCTGTTATAGATTCGTTTTTGTGTTGAGTACTAATATGAACTTGATTGTTATCTAGCGTGATTTGTCCATAACTATCAAATACAACAATGGAATACCTTCCCTTAAGTTTATTCTGACTCGAACTTTCTAAAATGATTTTTCGGTTTTTGAGTTGAGCTAAAGTTTCTGGTGTTATATTGGCTTGTAGCTTTTCATAATATATTTCCACTTTTGAATACTCCTTTATGATTAATATTGCTTTCTTACTCATGTTTATCTTTTAGTTTGTTTTATTAGATTGCTTATTTCTGAAGAATGATTTTTATGCAAATAAAAATCAGCCTCCTATAAAAGGACGCTGACGCGTGGTACCACCTTAATTAACGTAATATTATTAACATTCAGAATATTAAACGTTCACTCATTTTCTTTATTTAATTATTTGTCTTTATTTGCAAAACCCAATTTCATTTATAGAGGTGTTAGTTCTCATCACACACTAACTTTCTGTCACTACCTTGCTACAAACTACTACATTTTGCACCAATGAAAAAAGCACCACGAAACGCGTAAAATCAATAAGGACGCGTTACCGTGGTGCCACCTTAGTTAACAAATTATTATTGCTCACTTTTATACTATTTAATTTTATATTCGAAAGCCCAATTCACTGAATATGTTGTGCTAATTTACATTAACCATTAGCTTTCTATTTGCTACAAATCACATTCGCTACTTTATCTTCCGAATTGTTTAACAATTCTAATTATTTAGTATAATACATTCCACTCTAATATTTGTCAACGTAAAATCAAAATTTATTTTGAAATTTGCGACATACAATACGCATACAAAAGATTCTGTGTTGCTTCAATAGATTCAATATGTGTTCTTTCTAATGCATGTGAAGATTCTATTCCAGCTCCAAATAACCCGTGGCGAATATCAGCTCCTGCTTTCAGTGCTGTTGTAGCATCAGAAGTATAATAAGGATAAATATCTACTTTATATGGTATGGCATTTAATTTGCATAATTGTACTAATTGAGATCTCAATCCTTTATGGTATGGGCCTGAGCTATCTTTTGCACATATTGAAACTGTATATTCATCAGATGATTGTCCATCACCTAAAGCGCCCATATCTAACGCAATAAAATCCACAATGTTATTTGAAAGTGACGCATTTGCACCATAGCCAATTTCTTCATTATTAGAAATATAAAACTGTGTAGTATGAGGTAAATTAATATTATCTTGCTTAATTTTTTTCAATAACTCAATAATCATTGCTACACTTGCTTTATCATCAAGATGGCGTGACTTAATGAAACCAGATGTTGTAATTTGTGTTCTAGGATCAAAGCTAACAAAGTCCCCTACTTCAATACCTAAATCTTTAGTTTCTTGAACTGAATTTGTCTTTTCATCTATTCTTATTTCCATATGTTCTAAATCTCTCGGTATTTCATGATTATCTTTATATACGTGTACACTCGTTTCGTGTAAACATATCGTTCCTGTATAGACATCACCAGATTCTGTTTGGATTTCACAATACTCACCTTCTATAGCATTAAAATGAAATCCTCCAATTAAATCTATAGCTAATCTTCCATTTTCTTTTATTTCTTTAACCATTGCACCTAATGTATCAACATGAGCTGTAATACATCGCTGTTGACTTTGATTGTCTCCATCTACTGTTATAATCAAAGCACCTTTGTTAGTGAGTTCGGTTTGATAACCTAAATCTTCTGCTATATCCTTTACAAAATTTATTGCTTTTTCAGCATTGCCTGATGGACTATTAATTTCTGTTAATGTCTTTATAGTTTGTAAAATATTACTCATCTTATTTACCCTTTCCTGCATAATATGTTTAGTTTCAGTTTAGACTATTTAACTAATATATTCTAATATATATTTCTATTGATTCCGTTGCTCTCGTCTTTTACAATATTAGTATTCTGAAAATTTCGAAATAGGTGGTCATTCATGAAAAACATATTATTCGTAGGACTTGGTTTGATTGGTGGGAGTTTAGCAAGTAATTTAAAATATTATCATCAAGACATTACTATTACAGCTTTCGATGCAGACGAATCACAGTTAGATAAAGCACTATCAATTGGTATTATCGATAACAAAGCTATTCATTATACCCAAGCTGTTGAAAATGCTGATATGATCATTTATGCTACCCCTGTTGAACAAACTGTCTACTATCTTAAACATTTAACTAAATTAAATACTAAACCCCATTTAATTGTTACAGATACTGGTAGTACTAAATCAACAATTCAATCTTTTGAAAATGAGTTGTTAGAACATGATATCCATCTAGTTGGTGGTCATCCAATGGCTGGTAGTCATAAATCTGGCGTATTAAATGCAAAAAAACATCTTTTCGAAAATGCCTATTATTTACTTGTCTTTAATCAAAAGGAAAATAAGAAAGCTGCTGAGAAAATCCAAGAATTATTAAAATCAACGTTAGCTAAATTTATATTCACTGACGCTAATGAGCATGACTTTGTTACTGGTATTGTTAGTCACGTACCACATATAGTCGCGTCCAGTCTAGTTCACTTAAGTGCCGACCACGTAGAAAAACATCATTTAGTACAACAATTAGCTGCAGGAGGATTCCGTGACATAACTCGAATTGCTAGTAGTAATGCAGAGATGTGGAAAGATATCACATTAAATAATAAAACTTTCATTCTAGATATTTTAGAAGATTTACAAAATCAAATTAGTTCTGTTATGACAATGATTTCATCTTCAAAATCTGAAGATATTTATCAATTTTTTGCTAATGCTAAGGATTACAGAGATCAACTACCCGCTAAACAACGAGGCGCGCTATCTACGGCGTATGATCTATTTGTTGATATTCCGGATAAACCGGGTATGATTAGCAAAGTTACTCACATTCTAAGTTTACATAATATTTCTATAAGCAACCTTAAAATTTTAGAAGTCCGTGAAGATATTTATGGTGCCTTACAAATTAGTTTTAAAACTCCTGAAGATCGGGAAAGTGCTATTCAAGCACTAAGTCAATTTGATACTTATATTGAATAATATTTATGATTCAATGATTTTAACCTGAGACTTTAATTAATACGTCTCAGGTTAAAATATGCTTATTACGTTTTAAAAATAATATTTCTATTAGCGTTTTATTACATTTTATGACCTGCCATAAGTCCTAGTCGTCCATGTTTCGTACCAGCTTCTGTATACGATGTTGCCTTGGAAACAATACCTTTTCCATATTTCAAATGTAAATGGTCAATCGTTTTTGCTAATTTTTCGTCTCGTTTCCGTTCATATTCGTCAATAAACAAGTTCATTTGTCTTTCATTTTCATTTATAAATTGAGTTAGTGACACACTTAATGTCCGGTATAATGCTTGTTTATCACACAATTTGTTCGCAAAATAGTTAACTACTTTGAAAATATCTTTTTCTAAATTAGTTCCTTCTTCCAAGGTATATTGCTTATGTACGCCACCTTCATCACTATAACCAAATGAGAAGTGTATGGTACGTGCCAATTGTTTTCTTGCTCGAACCCTACTTGCTACATCCTCAATTAACTCTTGCATAACAACTTTGGCTTCTTCAAATTCATAATCTCTCATCAATATCTGACTTTTACATATTGATGGATTATTGACTTTATATTTTTCTCTCATTTTACTTTGATCAATACCATTAGCATGAAGATGCATATCCACACCTAATATCCCAAAATCCCTTTTTAAATATTGATACGGATATTGAGCTAAATCACCTATAGTAAAAATTCCTCTTTTATTTAATTTAGCTTCTGTCTTTCTATTTATTCCCCAAAATTCTCTTAATGGTTGAATTGGCCATAACTTTTCAGGTACATGCTGATAACGCCATTCAGCAATACCGTTTTTTGTATGCTTGGCTTCAATATCCATTGCTACCTTACTTAGTAACATATTGGAACCTATACCAATAGTACATCTAATACCTGTTTCTTCATGAATTTCTTTCTGTAACCTTTCGCAAAATGCTTCAACAGTTGAATTAAATCTATGATAACTATCAGTCACATCCATAAAAAATTCGTCAATACTATACTGATGTAAATCTTCTGGTGGCACATAACGTAAAGCAATCTTAGATATAGTTACTGAAACATTAAGGTACTTTCGCATACTTGGATTAATAATATATATATCGTTGCGATGTGGTATTTCAAATAACCTTGATCCCGTTTTAACACCTAATTCTTTAAGTTTAGGTGTCGCAGCTAATACGACTGAGCCTTGTCTTTTAGTATCAGCAACTACTGCTAATTTTGTTGTTAAGGGATCCAATCCCTTTTCTATACATGACACACTTGCGAAAAAGCTCTTTTGATCAATACATAGTACATCTCTATCTTCTAATAAATGATAGTCATACATCATTACCCCTCCCTAATACATTTTCATTATATACGAACAAATGTTCTTATTCAAGTATATAACGAACAAATGTTCTAAAAGGAAAATGTTTTTTTATTAACTATTCATGCTATACTAAGAGTGTAATAAATATCATTGGAGGAATGACATATGCCAATCGTAAACGTTAAATTATTAGAAGGTCGTTCAGATGAACAACTTAAAGACTTAGTTACAGAAGTAACATCAGCGGTAGAAAGAACAACAGGTGCTAATAGAGAGGCTATCCATGTAGTCATTGAAGAAATGAAGAAAAATCATTATGGTGTTGCAGGAGTTAGAAAATCAGATCAATAAGTTGATAAATAAAATAAAGCCACGCACTTAACAACTTGTGCGTGGCTTTATTCGTATTATTTTTTGTCATTTTTGTCATCAAAAAAGTCTTGAATTGCTTTTTTGTTTTTTGCTTTATCAATTTGCAATGCACTACCATCGTTATTAGTAGTAATATCTTGATAAGAATTTTTAATAGGAACAGTTAATGAATCAACATTTTTGTCTCCTCGAATACCAAAGCTTATTCCAGTTTGGAACATAGCTGAATCAGGCATATCTGTATTCACATATCCTCGAAGAATACCAGCTACTTTAGGTAGCTTAGCAACTGTACCAAAATTCACTAATTCAGATTTAAGTGTTTGCATCACCTGTTGCTGACGACGTACACGTCCGAAATCGCCTTCTGCATCATGACGAAATCTTGCGTAACCAAGTAACTCTTTACCATTTAAACGATGATGACCTTTTTTCAATGATACTCCAATATTTTCAGACATATCTTTTTCTACATCTATAGGAACACCATTAGGTTCTAATTCATCTATCATTTTTTCAAAACCAGTAAAATCAACCACTGCGTAATATTCAGGATTAATTCCTAAATTTTTATTTAATGTTTTTCTTAGTAATTCTGGACCACCAAGAGAATAAGCAGCATTAATTTTATATTTATCATATCCAGGTATGTCTGCATATATATCACGCATAACTGACATCATTTTCATTTTTTTATGAATGTAATCATATTGTACAACCATAATGGAGTCTGTACGTGATTTACCACCCTGAGCTTTATCTGCGCCTAAAACCAATACAGAAATTTTACCGTCGTTTTTCACTGGACCGTTAAATTGATGTACTTTAATGTCTTTAGCATGCTTTTCAGCATACTTCACACCACTATTATATCCATGAACAATATAAGCAATAATAATGATGAAGATAATTAAAATTAATAAAATAATAAAAGGTAATTTGCGCACTCTTTTTTTCTTTCGTCGCCTAGAAGGTGTAGTTGATGTACCTGCTTGTCGTTTATACTCAGTTTCTTCTCTGTTATCCTTCTCGTCTCTCATATTTACCTACCTTATACCTTTAAAATTATAATACTATCATCTATAATTAATATGTATTAACGTTATAGAAAAAGTATTCAAAAAGCAAGGGTTTTTTTAATAAATGGTACTAAGGTCCAATGAAAGGGTGTCATAAATGAATATAAATACTGCATATTTTGCGGGTGGGTGCTTTTGGTGTATGACGAAACCTTTTGATACATTTGATGGAATAGAAAAAGTTACATCAGGATATATGGGTGGAGACATTGCTAATCCTACATACGAGCAGGTTAAAAGTGGCACTACTGGACACTATGAAACTGTAAAAGTAGAATATGATGTCGCATTATTCTCATACAATAAATTATTAGAAATCTTTTTTTCTGTTATTGATCCTTTAGATGATGAAGGACAATTTCAAGATAGAGGTTCTCAATATCAAACGGCGATTTTCTATTCCAATGAACATCAAAAGAAATTAGCCGAAGACTATATCAAGACAATGCAAAATACAATCAACGCTGATAAAGCGATTGCTACTAAAATTTTACCTGCAACGACGTTTTATGAAGCAGAAGCATATCATCAAGATTTTTATAAGAAACAACCTGAAAGATATGCTAAAGAAGAACAAGATCGTAAAAATTATAAAAAAGACTAACTGTTAATTCAGAGAAAGTTGTATAAACATACAAAAATAGCGATTGATGAAATCATTTATTTTCATCAATCGCTTTTATTATATTATTTGTGACGTATAACTCTCATTACTTTAATCATAGATTGCCATAACGAGGCATCTTTTCTATAAACTAAAAATCTTGGCTCCCATTGTGGACCATACTTTTCTTTATAACGTCTTAAACCTTGGAAACGATATAATCCATTAAAATGTTCAAATACTCTTCCAGCTAATCGTTCTCTAAGATATGAATAATGTAGTTGTCCTACATTAGATAGCGTCGCCATACCTAAGTTAAATGATTGATATCCTTTTTCTTTACTCCACGATAGCATGTGTAAATACAATCCATCCATTAATGGTAAATCTAATTCCGGCAACCAACGAATTAAATCAACCGAAATAGCATCATTAAAATATGTTGGCATTAGAGTACAGAACGCTATAATTTTTCCTTCTTCATTTCGCATAATACCAATCGGCGCTTTAGATAAATAATCTTCACTAAATTGACCTACTGAAAAATGCATTTCACTTCTACCTTCTAACCATTGATCACTCACATTTTTTAATGTTTCGAACATATCTTGTGAAAATGGCGGCTCAATTATTTCAAATTTGATATTTAAATCTTCAAATTTATTTAAAGTTGCTCTAAAACCACGACGCTTTTTACCAGAAGTAGTAAATGTAGTTAAATCAATAATTGCTTCTTCCCCAAGTTTAAAGAATTGATTACCAAAATTATGATAAAGTGGCATGAATCTATCACTTACTTGATAAAAAATAATATCATAGCCATAATATTCAGCGTATTCATAAAATGCTTCTAATAAAGATTCGAACGCTGCAGTATCTCCAACTGGATCACCTAATACTACTAAAGCATTAGATTTATATCGATACATCAAAAAGGCTGATTCGTTTTCATGAATAAAATAATTTTTATCCCCACTATAAATAAGATGTGTTAAATAATTACCACCATATTGTTGAATAATTTGTTCACAAACAGCTAAATTTTTATTTTGACTTGATTTAATAAATCGATAATCAAATAGCCATGCAATAAGTGCAACAATAATAGTAATTAGAGCTATCGTTATCCAGAAATAATATCTAAGCACTGTCGTATCTACTTCAATATTATAAACATCGAGTGCATATAACGTGCTAGAGATAATAACATGATTAATATAAAGTACGATGATACTTATTAATATAAATAAGAAGGCATTTTTTAATCTTAATGGTCTCTTAAGCACTTTTGATTGACGATAAGCAATAAACAAGAGTACTAACATAACCAAAAGCCATGTTAAAAGTATGAATGACGCATACGTATAAACTGTTGCTGCAAAAATTAATAAAATCGAAATAATCGCAAAAATAATTGCACGTCGACTTTGCTTAAATATTCCTTTTACATTTAACATTAATAATAAACAAGCACTTGTATGAATAGATAATGTTAAATAGTAAGCCAAATGATTATCGTCATATAATCCGTCATATATGATTGTTAAATTATTAATAAAGAAAATAACACTTGTTAAAAATACTAAAATCGCTAATGAAAAAGATGGAATTTTAGATAAAATATCCTTTTGATATGACATTAAAAATGACGCAACATCTTTTGCAGGAACAAAATATTTAGATTCTTCGATATATTTTCTAGCTGTATTACCAAATTCAAATGTAGATAATACTAATGCAATGGCTACAGGTACGAAATAATAAGCAAAACGATATAGTAATAAAGCTAATAAAATGTTTTCCTCATTTATACCAAGTGATTTAAGACCGAGTAGTACTACTAAATCAAATGCACCAAAGCCTCCTGGAATAAAACTAACTAATCCAGACAATGCTGCAATAATGAAAATACCAATAAAATTCATAAAGGAAATATCAATACCTACAATTAATGCAGAAAAATATAAAACAACTGCAGCAGCTAACCATTCAACACAAGAAACTAACGTACAATATACGCCCATATATCGGTTATTTGTATCCGCAGGTTTCACAATCGTATAAATAATAAATACTGGTAAAAATAAAGCAACAATATATAAAACCCAACGTACCCATGATATTTTATCTAACATATCAGATGCGTTAAACACATGAAGAACAACTAAAATCGATAACAAGCTCAAACCTGTTAACATCGAAATGAGTATGATAGATATATAGTGAACGAGTTTCTTATTATCTTGGGTATAATTTTTATAAATAAATGCTCTTAAACCTGCTCCGATAAACCCACCAAAGCCTACAATGGCATTTAAAGCATTAATAATATAACTCACTCTTAATACTTTTATTAAAGGAATTTTTAACTTAAGTGATTTAACAAGAATGACATCATATAAAGATAAAATTAATAAAGACGCTCCCCCGCTAATAAACAATAATACAATCCATAAACGATTGATTTTACCAAATTGCATTAAAGTATTTTTGAAATTAATGGAAGATAATTCTCGATATAACGTGAAAACTACAAACGTAAATAGTGCAGCAGCAAACACAAATTTTAATATAGATAATAATTTACTTTTATTTTCCTGGGTCATTTTTTCACTTCAATTCTATTTAATTCTTCTATCTAGAAAAATATATCATAAGAATAAGATAAATAGAATATAAATAAAGTCAATTATGCATAACATTATTGTCATACTCAATGTAAGGTGCAAATCTTTTGTAGATAAAAGGATTGTACTTCTTTAAAAACAAAAAAGGATATCTTAGAAATTAAGTATCCATATGCCACAAATTGATGGCATAAAAGCTACTTGAAATAATTTCTAAAGATATCCTTGTACAAAGATAGATTATTCTTGTTCTTTATTTAACTTATAATTTCCTGCATCTTCTCCATAATATCTATTATATCTACGCTTGAATAATAAGAACATATGAGAAACTAAAACTTTCAACACTGCATAACCAGGAATACCTAATATAACCCCGACTATACCTAACAAATTACCTGCACTTAGTAAGATAAAGATAATTGTTAGCGGGTGAATTTGTAATGTTTTACCCATGATATTTGGAGAAATGAAGTGTCCTTCAAAGAATTGAACTAAAGTCCATACAATCGCTAATTTGAGTAACATTATTGGAGACGTAATTAAAGCAATAATGATAGCTGGTGAAATCGCTATTGTAGGTCCTAAATAAGGTACCACACTTGTTACAGCAGCTATACAAGCTAATATTAAACTATATTTCAATCCAATAATAGAATAACCAATAAATAGTAAAACACCTATACAGAATGACACAATGATTTGTCCTTGTATGTAAGAACCTACTTGAACACTCATTTTTTCAAGTAAATCATGAAAATCTTTTCTAAATTTAGGTGGCATAATATTAGTAGTGAAATCTTTGAACTTATGACCATCTTTTAACATAAAGAATAAAACAAATGGTGTAGTCACAATAACTACTCCAACATTAGCTACTGCTTCAACGAATGATGCTAATTTTGAACCAAAGCCATCAAAATAATCTGAAAGCATAGATGGTATCTTTTTAGTTAATGAGTTCAATTGATCATTAATTTGATCATAATAACCAGCAAAAATTGAATTACTTGTTACTTTATTAATTGTATTAGTTAACTTTTTAAAATATTGAGGAGAGTTATTAATGAAACTTCCTAATTGTGAACTAATTAGAGGAATTAATAAATTAACAATCAACACGATTATGCCTACAATCGCAACATAAATAATCAAAACCCCTACTAATCTTGGAATTCGATAACGTTCCATCAAATTAACAAGAGGGTTAAATAAATAAAATATAATCAATGAAACTATAATTGGTGCAGCAATAGTATTGAATACTATAATAAATGGTTGAAACACGTATGATACTTTATCAAAGATAAATATAACTATCCCTAAAAGCACAAGTGCTAACAAAGCATAAATTAAATCATTGCCGCCTAAAAATTTCATGAATCTTGTTTCAGACATACTGAAAATCGTTTTAAACTTTCTAGATGTCTTCTTTTCGGAAGATTTCATTTCATTCGACATTCGACATCACCATACTTTCATGTTACCTCGCTTTATAAAAATCATAAAAATGAGTTACTAAAAATTTCTAACACTAATCATAACATAATTTTACAAAACTAAGGAATATTAAAAACTAGTCTATATAAAAATTAAAAGTACTTATGAGAGCGCATAAGTACTTTTAATCCAACTTCATTTGGGCTTCAAAATGATGGATATGTAATGTTAAATAAATGATTTCAACATCATTAACAGTAATATCAAATTCCATCTGAATCATTTTTAATATTTTAAAAGCTGTAGAATAGCAACTAGGATATTGATTTTTAACCATATCAACAAAATCATTTTGAGCATGTAATGTTTCATTATTTCTTAAACGACGAATGAGAAATTGTACATGTCTAATAAAACGTTGATATTGTATTGAGGATTGATCAACTTGATGTTGTAAATCCGTTTCAATAATAGTGATACTTTTATTGATTAATTGATTAATTAACGCCATTTCTCTCATAGATAATTCTTCAGAGTTCGAAGCAATATGTAATGCGATAAAACCAATTTCATCTTCTGGAAAATCAACATCTAACTGTTCATTTAGTCTATCAATTACTTTTTCAGCTATTTGATAAGCATCTCGATATAAGTATTTTGTTTCCATGGCAAAAGGGTTGCTAATTATTTGATTTTGTTTTAAACGTTTATACGCAAAAATAATATGATCTGTTAGCGCAACAACTAGATTTTCATCATTAACATCTAGAGTCGTATTTGTAATTAAATTAACAGCTTCAATCACTGCTTGTAGAACATGGTCATCAGCCATCTCAACTAATGTCTTATAGTGTTCTTTATGCTTATCTAGATCAAGTTTATAAACTTTTTCAATGGAAGCTGATTCATCTAACGTATAGCCTTGCTTTTTATTAAAACCTATACCTTTTCCAATTAAAACAACTTCCTGGTTTTTATTCGTGCATATGATAACGTTATTATTGAGAATTTTACTAATTTTATACTTCCCCATCATTATCACCTTTCTTACTCCATTATTAAAATTATAAGGCTTAATGATATAAATGAAAAGAAAATAACTTATTAAATACTTTCATGAGTAAAATTAATTTTTAGTATATTAAACAATTTTCTACCTCTTTATAATAAATAATAGATATAATTATAAATTTCAAATTAAAAAGCTTGAGTATCCTTACGACACTCAAGCTAATCATTTATTTTAAATCTTTATTTGATTTGTTTGCATTAATTCCCCAAGATTCAATACCAAATAAATTAATTTCAAGATTCTCTGGTTTGAATACAGGCTTTTTACCTGCTTTACGTTGTACTTGGTAATCTTTCATTACTGCAAATGCAATATTGGAAAGTCCAATAATGGAGACAATATTCACTATGGCCATTAAGCCCATGAATAAATCGGCTGTACTCCAAACTGTTTCAGTTTTAGCAACCGCACCAATAAATACAAGCACAACTACTAAACATCTAAAGATGAAAATAATTGTTTTGTTATTAGATAAATACTCAATGTTAGATTGTCCATAATAGTAGTTACCTACAACTGAAGAAAATGCGAATAATGTTATTGCCACTGTTAAGAAAATACCACCAGCTGAACCTAAATGTTCATTTAAAGCTGATTGAGTAACTGCAACACCTTGAGGAGCGTTTTCTCCAAATTTTAAACCTGAATATAATAAAATCATTATTGCTGTAGCTGTACATACTAGCATTGTATCAAAGAAAACACCTAATGATTGAATTAAACCTTGTTTTACTGGATGAGGGACTGCTGCTGTTGCAGCTGCGTTAGGTGCTGAACCCATACCTGCTTCGTTTGAGAATAAACCACGTTTAATCCCTTGTAAAATAGCAGCACCAACTGCACCACCAGTTACTTGTTCAAAACCAAAAGCACTTTTAATAATTGTACCAATCATTGGAACAATTTGGTCTAAGTTTAATAACAAGATAACTAAAACCATACCAATATATATGATAGCCATAATTGGAACAATTAATGATGATAAAGTAGCAATACTTCTAACCCCACCAAAAATAATAATGGCTGTTACAACTGCTAATACTATTCCTGTAATCACTGGACTAATATGATATTGAGTATTTAATGATTCCGCAATCGTATTAGATTGCACTGTATTAAATACAAATGCGAAGGTAACTGTAATTAATATCGCAAACACAATACCAAGCCATTTTTGGTTTAAACCTTTAGTTATGTAATAAGCTGGTCCACCACGGAAACCACCATCTTTATCATGAACTTTATAAACCTGAGCTAAAGTAGCTTCCATAAAAGCACTTGCCGCACCTATAAATGCAATAATCCACATCCAAAATACCGCACCAGGACCACCAAGTACAATTGCTGTAGCAACACCGGCAATATTTCCAGTACCTACTCTTGAACCTGCACTAATCGCAAATGCTTGGAACGGTGAAATACCTTTTTTACCACTTTCTAATGTTTCTGGTTTCTCGACCAACGCTCTAAACATTTCTGGTAACATTCGTAGTTGTACAAACTTAGAACTGATAGTGAAAAAGAATCCTGCTGTAAGTAACAATCCAATTAGATACTGAGACCAAATTAAGTCGTTACCTACTTGTACAAAATCTTTAAACCAACCAGGAATTAAACTATCAAAATCTTTCAAATAAATCCCTCTCATCTATAAATAAAATTCATATCTTAAAAATATCAAGAGATTCATATTGGCATATGAAAGTCTAATTAAGCAATGTATCAAATAACAAATACTAAAATAGACAGTTCAATTGAGAATATAAACCTCTTGAATGATTTAATTGTGATTATTATATTTTATTTTATCATCTTATGCATGTGTTGCATATACTTTTATTGTAAGTACATTCCTTCAACTTCTCCGAAATCATCTACATCTACTATAAATGAACCATTAGTATATTGTTCTGATTTATGAATTGAAGCAATATCTCCTGTTTCTTGGTCTTTAGCTGAATATAAAGTATATGTTGTATTGTCAGAACGAACAACATCTGCTGCCACGATACGATGTGGTGCTTTTTTCAATTCTTTAAGTAAGGTAATACCTCGTTGCGCTCGTTTCGCTTCTTGTAATACTTTAAATCCAATATGTTTAACAGCACCACGTTGTGTAGCCATAAGGATAGATTCTTTATTAGTGATTGTTTGCGTCATAATAACGTAGTCTTCATCTTTTAAGTTAATAGATTTCACACCAGCCGCACGTAAGCCTGTATCAGATAATTCATTTGTAGAGTAAGTTAATGACATTCCTTTATGTGTAATAACAGTAATGAGTTGATCTTCTTCAACACGTAATACATTAATTACCTCATCTTGATCTTTTACTTTCATGGCAATTAATGGTTTATTATATCGTGTTGTTTTAAACAACGGAACAGTACTTTTCTTAATCATACCGTTACGAGTAGCCATAATATAGAATGCTTGTTGTTCTTTGAAGTCTTTTTCATTAAATACGTCAATAACTTGTTCATCTTCATCAATAGAAACAATTTGAGATACGTGTTGACCTAATTCTTTCCATCGGATATCAGCTAGTTTATGAACTGGAATAAACAAGTATCTACCTTTATTCGTAAATACAAGTGCTGTATCTTGTGTATTTACATCAAGGTATTTTAATAAACTATCGCCATCTTTCAAACCGACTTCAGAAACGCCGCTAGCATTAAAGCTACGTGTAGATGTACGTTTAATATAACCATGTCTAGTTAAACTTAATACTACATCTTCACTAGGCACCATCACTTCTTTATCAATTTTAATTTCAGAAATTTCCGCTTCAATTGTTGATAAACGATCCGTTTTAAAATTCTTTCTAATTTCTGTTAATTCATTTTTGATAACGTTCAATAATGCATCGTGATCATCTAAAATATGACGTAAATCTTTAATTAAATTAGATAACTCATCGTGCTCTTGTTCTAAAGCAACGATATCTGTGTTAGTTAAACGATAAAGTTGTAACATAACGATGGCTTCTGCCTGAGCTTCAGTAAAGTCATATTCAGCAACTAAATTATCTTTAGCATCTTTTTTATTTTTAGAATTACGAATTAAGGCAATCACTTCATCTAAAATAGATAAAGCTTTCATTAAACCTTCAACGATATGCATACGTTTTTCAGCATGTTCTAAATCAAACTTAGTTCTGTTAGCCACGACTTCTATTTGATGGTTAATATAACTATCAATGATTTGTTTAATACCCATTAATTTAGGTCTACCATCACTGATTGCAACCATATTAAAGTTATAAGATATTTGAAGGTCTGAATTTTTGAATAGGAAATTTTTAATTGCTTCACTATTCACGTCTTTTTTAAGTTCTATTGCAATACGTAAACCAGTTCTATCAGTCTCATCTCTAACTTCAACAATACCATCAACTTTTTTATCAGCACGTAATTCATCAATACGTTTAACGAGATTACTTTTATTCACCTCATATGGTATTTCAGTCACGATAAGTTCTTTACGTCCATTACGTAATGTTTCTTCATCTACTTTGGAACGTACAACAACTTTACCTTTACCAGTTTCGTATGCTTTTTTAATACCATCAATACCTTGAATAATACCACCAGTTGGGAAGTCTGGACCCTTCATGTATTTCATCAATTGACTCACTGTAATATCAGGATTATCAATATATTTTAATGTTGCTTGAATCACTTCACCTAAATTATGTGGTGGAATATCAGTAGCATAACCTGCTGAAATACCTGTAGAACCGTTAATTAATAAATTAGGAAATCTTGCAGGTAATACCATAGGTTCAAGTGTTGTATCATCATAGTTTGGTATAAAAGAAACTGTTTCTTTATTAATATCTCTTAATAGTTCTTCAGATAATTGACTTAATTTTGCTTCTGTATAACGCATTGCTGCAGGAGGGTCATTATCGATACTACCGTTATTACCATGCATTTCTATTAAAACATGTCTTAATTTCCAATCTTGGCTTAAACGAACCATGGCATCATATACTGAAGAATCACCATGAGGATGATACTGTCCGATGACATCCCCGACAGTTTTGGCACTTTTACGGAAATTTTTATCGAATGTATTACCACTTGAATACATCGCATATAAAATACGACGCTGTACTGGTTTTAGTCCGTCTCGAACATCAGGCAAAGCACGTTCCTGGATAATATATTTACTATATCTTCCAAAACGGTCTCCAATTACATCTTCAAGTGATAGATCTTGAATTATCTCACTCAAATCGTTTCATCCTCCTCATAGTTTTCACTTTCTAATATCTGAACTTCTGTATTATCTAAAATGCTTGAATCTTCCTGCATACCAAACTCAACATGACTTTCAATCCATTCTCTACGTGGTGCTACTTTATCACCCATTAACGTTGTAACACGTTTTGAAGAACGCACTTCATCTTCAACTTGAACACGTATTAAAGTACGAGTATCAGGATTCATAGTTGTTTCCCATAATTGTTCAGGATTCATTTCACCTAAACCTTTATATCTTTGTAATGTGAAACCTTTACCAAGTTGCTTTTGTAATTTATCTAATTCATCATCTGTCCAAGCATATTCCACTTTTTTAGATTTACCTTTACCTTTTTCTAATTTGTAAAGTGGTGGTAATGCGATAAATACTCGACCTGCTTGTACTAATGGTTTCATATATTTAAAGAAGAAAGTTAGTAACAGTACTTGAATATGTGCACCATCTGTATCAGCATCGGTCATAATAATAATTCGACTATAATTACTGTCTTCAATTTTAAATTCATTACCGACACCTGCACCTATAGTATGAATAATCGTATTAATTTCTTCGTTTTTGAAAATGTCTTCTAAACGAGCCTTTTCAGTATTAATAACTTTACCTCGTAATGGCAGAATCGCTTGGAACTTACGATCACGTCCAAGTTTAGCTGAACCACCTGCTGAATCACCCTCAACAAGATAAAGTTCATTTTTTTCTGTGTTTTTACTTTGAGCAGGTGTTAATTTACCAGATAAAAGTGTATCTTTTCGTTTATTCTTTTTACCAGAACGTGCATCTTCTCGTGCTTTACGAGCTGCTTCTCTAGCCTGTTGTGCTTTAATTGCTTTTTTAACAAGTGACTTAGATAATTGACCTTTTTCTTCAAGGTAAAATGGTAATTTCTCGGATACAACTGAATCTACAGCACTTCTAGCTTCTGACGTTCCTAATTTAGATTTAGTTTGACCTTCAAACTGTAGTAACTCTTCAGGAATTCTTACAGATACTATAGCTGTTAATCCTTCACGTATGTCATTACCGTCTAAGTTTTTATCTTTTTCTTTTAATTCATTAATGCGTCTAGCGTAATCATTGAACACACGTGTCATCGCTGTTTTAAAACCAACTTCATGTGTACCACCATCTTTAGTACGTACATTATTTACAAAACTTAATATACTTTCTGAATATTGGTCATTATATTGAAATGCAACATCTACTTCTATACCGTTAGATGTTCCCGTAAAAGTCGTAACATCATGAAGTACTTCTTTACCTTCATTGACATAACTTACAAATTCTTTGATCCCTTCTTCATAGTGGTAAAATTCTTCTCTTTCTTTACCACGACGTAAATCGATTAATTTAATCTTTAAGTTCTTTAATAGAAAAGCAGATTCTTGTAATCGCTCACTTAGAACGTCAAAATTAAATGATGTTGTTGCTTTGAAAATTTCAGGATCTGGTTTAAATGTAACCTTAGTACCTGTTTTCTTTGTCTTTCCTTCTTTTAGTAAACCTGTTGCTGGCACACCGCCATCTTTAAATCTTTGTTTATAAATATTTCCGTCTCTATGAATCTCAACTTCTAACCATTCACTAAGTGCATTTACTACTGAGGCACCAACACCATGTAATCCACCAGATGTTTTATAGCCACCTTGGCCGAACTTACCTCCAGCATGTAAAATCGTAAAAATAACTTGCACAGTTGGTTTTCCTGATGCATGGATACCAGTAGGCATTCCACGACCGTTATCTTCTATAGAAATACTATCATCTTGGTTAAGGATAACTGTTATTTCATCCCCATAACCATTTAATACTTCATCGACGGAGTTATCGACAACTTCATATACTAGATGATGCAATCCACGTTTATCAGTTGATCCTATATACATCCCCGGTCTTTTTCTAACTGCTTCAAGACCTTCTAAAACTTGAATAGAATCATCTGAATAATGATTTTGTTTATTCATTGCCAATGATTTCGCCCTCCTACAAACGTACGTTCGTTTTTAAAACTATACAATAGTTATTCTTATATAAATCAGAATAAATTGCAAGTGTCATCTTGATAAAACAGTTTATTTTACTGATTATTCATATTCAAAATGTAATTTTTATTGTTCTAATATGAGATGGATATGGTAAAATAGTGCTAAGTTATTAAAGGATGTGTATTTTATGATGATTGTCGTCATGTTAATACTAAGTTATCTTATAGGAGCTTTTCCAAGTGGTTTAGTTATTGGAAAGTTATTCTTTAAAAAGGATATAAGACAATTTGGTAGTGGCAACACTGGAGCAACAAACAGTTTCAGAGTATTAGGAAGACCAGCAGGTTTTGTAGTTACATTCTTAGATATCTTTAAAGGATTCATAACTGTTTTCTTCCCTATATGGTTACCTGTACATGCAGATGGACCTATAAGTACATTCTTTACCCATGGCCTGATCGTAGGATTATTTGCTATTGTGGGTCATGTATATCCAATTTATTTAGGATTCAAAGGTGGTAAAGCTGTTGCAACAAGTGCTGGGGTAGTTTTAGGCGTTAATCCTATTCTTTTATTAATTTTAGCAGTTATTTTCTTCGCTGTATTAAAATTATTTAAATATGTGTCCTTATCAAGCATCATAGCAGCTATTTGTTGTGTTATTGGTTCGCTCATTATTCAGGACTATATATTACTAGCAGTAGGCGCAATCGTTGCCATTATATTAATCATACGTCATAAAACAAATATTGTTAGAATCTTTAAAGGTGAAGAACCTAAGATAACGTGGATGTAAATAAAAAATCTAAAACTTAATAATTAATACAAAGCATTTAGTATGATATATGAAATTTATATCACACTGAGTGCTTTTTATTTTGTTAAATGTTTTGATTTATGATGATGTTATTGGTGAGTTTTATATAGTTTGATATACCTTTAGTCTTTGATAGTGGCTTATAACTCATTAAGTTAAAATAATTATATTAGGATATTAAGCTATGCTATAATTCTACTATCAATAAAATTCACAATTTAACCCCTAAAAAATATGGATAATTAATATGGAGGAACTATTTATGAAAATCGAGCTTACCCAACCAGCAGTTCAGTGGTTTAAAGATGAGTTTGACTTACCTCAAGATGACAAAGTATTACACTTTTTTGTACGTTATGGTGGAGAATTCCAATTAAAACAAGGGTTTAGCCCTGCATTTAATGTTGAAAATAAAGCCGATGTAGAAGTGGCATATGAAGAAGAATTTGACGGACTCACTTTAGTCATCGCTGAGAAAGATTTATGGTATTTTGAAGATGATCATATTGTAGTAGATGCAGTTGATCATGAAGATGAAATTTCTTACAGTAAAAAGTAATTTAAAAACAGCCTAACAATGCCACTAAAGTGAGCAATGTTAGGCTATTTTCATTTTCTGATGCTAATTTAATTACAAATGATCGATACCATTTGTTACTTCTTCATCTATACCTTCTTTATTTAAAGCTTCAACTTTACTATATACTTCGTGCCAATCAGCAAAATAACGATCCAATCTAATAGGTTTAAATGTATCAGCTTTCATACAAATCAATTCAGTGTAACCTGTTGTAGCTAGTTCACCTTGTTCGTTAAATAATTCATAACGATATATTGAACGTAACCTTGAGTACTTTTCTACCCATGTCTTAATCGTTACTTTTTCAGGATAAAAAATAGATTTTTTATATTTAATATTTAAGTCGGTAACTGGAGAAATGATTCCTTGCTTTTCCATATCAGCATAATTAAATCCTAATTTCCCAATATAATCTGTACGGGCAACTTCAAACCATGTTGCGTAATTACCGTGATAAATCACACCCATTTTATCTGTTTCTTGATATCTTGGTTCAATTTCAGTCAAACTATAAATCATTGAATTCCAATCCTTCCTTAACTTATACATTACATATGTATTTTAGCATAAAAAAACTGTGCTAACCTAAACGTTAGCACAGTTGATTTTTATTATTGAGCTAATTTATTTCTTAATACCATTTGTAAGATACCACCATGACGATAGTAGTCTAATTCAACTAATGAATCAAAACGAACCATTGCTTCGAAATCAACAACTTCTCCGTTTTCTTTTTTAGCATGAACTGTAACTAAATCATGAGGTTTTACATTTTCATCGATATCTACTGAAATTTCTTCTTTACCTTCTAAACCAAGAGAATCAGCTGATTCACCTTGTTTAAATTGTAATGGAAGTACACCCATCATAACTAAGTTTGAACGGTGAATACGTTCATAACTTTGAGCGATAACTGTTTTAACTCCTAATAAGTTTGTACCTTTAGCAGCCCAGTCACGTGAAGATCCCATACCATAGTCGTTACCAGCTAATACAGCTAAGCCAGTGCCATTTTCTTTATATTTCATAGCAGCATCATAAATAGGCATAACTTCGTCTGTAGGCCAATAAGTTGTAAAGCCACCTTCAGTACCTGGAGCTAATTGGTTTTTAATACGGATATTAGCGAATGTACCACGTACCATTACTTCGTGGTTACCACGTCTAGAACCATATGAGTTGAATTCTCTAATTGGAACATTGTGGTCAATTAAATACTTACCTGCTGGTGTATCTTTACCGATTGCACCTGCTGGAGAAATATGGTCAGTTGTTACTGAATCTCCAAATTTACCCATAATACGTAAGTCTTTTAATGGTTCAATTGTTCCTGGTTCTTTAGATAATCCTTGGAAGAATGATGGATTTTGAATATATGTTGAATTTGGATCGAAATCATATAGTGGTGCATCTGTTACATCGATTTCATTCCACATTTCATTATTTTCATAAACATTTGCATATTCTTCTAAGAATAATTCTGGTGTTACTACACTATCAACTGTGTCAGCAACTTCTTTAATACTTGGCCAGATATCTTTAAGGTAAACATCTTCGCCATCTTTACCTTTACCAATAGCTTCATTTTCTAAGTCAATATCTACAGTTCCAGCTAAAGCATAAGCAACAACCAATTGTGGTGAAGCTAAGTAGTTAGCTTTAACTAATGGATGGATACGACCTTCAAAGTTACGGTTACCTGAAAGTACAGATGTTACTAATAAATCTTCGTCAGCAACAGCTTTTTCGATTTCTGGTAATAATGGACCAGAGTTACCGATACATGTTGTACAACCATAACCAACTAAGTTGAAACCTAAATCATCAAGATATTCTTGTAATCCAGAATCTCTTAAATAACCTGTAACAACTTTAGAACCTGGAGCTAATGATGTTTTAACATATTCAGGTACTTTTAAGCCTTTTTCGATAGCTTTTTTAGCTACAAGACCTGCACCTAACATAACGTAAGGGTTTGAAGTGTTTGTACATGAAGTGATAGCTGCAATTGCTATATCACCAGTTTTCATAGTAGCTGTTCTACCATCGTTGAAACTGATATTAGCTTGTTTATCAAATTCACTTTCATCTAGACCATGACCTTGGTTGCCAGCTGGTGCTGTAACTGATTTTTCAAATTCAGTTTTCATGTCACTTAAGAAAATTAAATCTTGTGGACGTTTTGGACCAGATAATGAAGCTTGTACTGTAGATAAGTCTAAGTCAATTACTTCAGTATATTCTGGGTCTTCATTTTCAACTTGGAAGAACATATTATTTTGTTGTAAATATTCTTTAACAAGTTCAATATGATCAGCTTTACGGCCAGTTAATTTCATATATTTAAGTGATTCTTCGTCAACTGGGAAGAAACCACATGTTGCACCGTATTCTGGCGCCATGTTAGCGATTGTAGCACGGTCAGCTAATGGTAAGTTTGTTACACCAGGACCGAAGAACTCTACGAATTTACCTACTACACCGCGTTTACGCAACTCTTCAGTTACACGTAAAGCTAAGTCAGTTGCAGTAGAACCTTGAGGTAATTCATTACTTAATCTAACACCAATTACTTCTGGAATTGGGAAGTAAGAAGGTTGTCCTAACATACCTGCTTCGGCTTCAATACCGCC
This sequence comes from Staphylococcus sp. 8AQ, assembly GCF_902506595.1. Classification (NCBI taxonomy): domain Bacteria; kingdom Bacillati; phylum Bacillota; class Bacilli; order Caryophanales; family Staphylococcaceae; genus Staphylococcus; species Staphylococcus sp. 8AQ. Next base: position 845,520 of record NZ_LR733871.1, on the reverse strand, counting down.
GACACCCCAACCTAATACACCAATACCGTTAATCATTGTTGTATGAGAGTCAGTACCAACTAATGTATCAGGGAAAGCAGTTTGTTCACCTTCAACGTCACGGACATGAACAATATTTGCTAAATATTCTAAGTTTACTTGGTGAACGATACCAGTTGCAGGTGGTACAGCATTATAATTGTCAAATGCTTTAGTTGCCCAGTTTAAGAATTGATAACGTTCATAGTTTCTTTCGAATTCTAATTTCATATTACGTTCTAATGCGTCTGGGTTAGCGTAGCTATCTACTTGTACAGAGTGGTCAATAACTAAATCTACTGGTACTTCTGGGTTGATTTTGTTAATATCTCCACCAACATCATTCATTGCTTTACGTAAAGACGCTAAGTCAACTACTGCTGGTACACCAGTGAAGTCTTGTAAAATAACACGAGATGGTTTGAAAGGTACTTCACCTTCATTATCTTTTTTACCGAATTCTGCTAACTTTTTAATGTGATCGTCAGTGATTACAAAATCATCTTCCTGACGTAATACAGATTCTAATAATACACGAATTGAATAAGGTAATTTAGAAATTTTAGTTAAACCTTGTTCTTCTAATGATTTCAAATCATAGTATGTGTATGATTGGCCATTTAAATCAAATTGTTTCTTTGCTGTTTCTTTAAAATTAGAAGCCATTTGATATCCCCCTTGAAAATCTTTATATTTTATATGCCTTATTTAAATTGTATTATTATATGTTTTCGAAAACAACTATATAAGAGTAGAAAGACGTCGATTTTCATTTCGCATTTTTAATCAGGTAGTATAAGCAAAACTTATCATAAGACGTTAGTGCAATAAGTAAATTTTATTAATTGAGAATGGTTATCAATCGCAAGTATTAGTTTTCATTTTTTATAGATAAAAAAATACTACCAGCCCTATATAGAGCCGGTAGTATCTTCACTCATTTCTAAAAGAATTAATTATTGAATTATTCTTCTCTTTCACGGTTTCTTCTTGATTCACGTTTTTCTAAAATATCAGATTCATAATCTTCTTGTTGATATTTAACGTACTCTTCTAATCTGTGTTTATTAGGCGTTAATGTTAAGCCTAAGAATTTACGTTCTTTGTTGGCATCTTTGTAAAAGCTTATCATCATCAGTATGACGACAAAGGAGAATGGGAACGCACTAATAATGGCGGCACTCTGAATCGCGTTGAGTGCTTTTGTTCCATCTCCGCCACCAGCTAATAATAGAACGAATGCAATAAGTGCTTGAGCAATTCCCCAAGTTACTTTAACTGCACTGTTTGGATTTAATGAACCAAATGTTGTCTGCATACCTAAAACGAATGTTGCAGAGTCAGCTGATGTGATAAAGAATGAAGCAATTAAAATAAGTGCTATGAATGATAACACTATACCTAACGGAACGTGGTGGAATACACCAAATAATTGTGTTTCTGGAGTCATATCAAATAATTTTGGATGTTTTTTACCTGTTTCAATACCAAGAACACCGAATACACTAAACCAGATGAAACTTACAATTGCTGGTACTAATAGTACACCTGAAATAAATTCTCTGATTGAGCGTCCTTTTGAAACTCTGGCAATAAATACACCAACGAATGGGCTCCAACTTAACCACCAGCCCCAATAGTATAATGTCCATGTTGACATCCATTCACGTTTTTGACCATTTAATGCTGCAGTGTCAAAGCTATTGAATAAGAATGTATTTAACAAGCTACCTGTTGAACTTGTCATCATATTAAGGATTAATACAGTTGGTCCAATGATTAATGTAATAATCATTAATATGGCACCTAAACCAATATTTAAATTACTTAAATACTGAATACCTTTACTTAAACCTGACCAAGCACTAGCGATAAATAATATCGTTACAACAACGATAATAATTGCTTGAACCCAAGTTGTATTTGGAATTCCGAATAAGTAACTTAAACCACCATTAATTTGTAATGCACCCATACCTAGTGATACAGCTACACCTACTAAAGTAGCAAATACAGATAAAACATCAATAAATGTTCCAATAGGTCCTTCTACTTTATCTCCTAAAAGTGGTCTTAGCGTTCTTGAAAGTAAACCAGGTTCACCTTTACGGAATTGAGAATATGCAAGTGCTAATGCTACTACACCATATACTGCCCATGCGTGGAATCCCCAATGGAAGAATGTAGAACGTAACGCTTCTGTATATGCTTCAGTAGTCTTTGGATCAGCATCAGGTGGTGAAGCAAAGTGTGACATAGGTTCAGCTGCACCATAGAAAACTAAACCAATACCCATTCCTGCACTGAATAACATTGCAAACCAAGAAATTGTATTAAATTCTGGTTTATCATTTGGTTTACCTAACTTAAGTTTCCCTATAGGGCTAAAGATTAGGAAAATACAGAAGAAAACAATAACTGTAGTTAATATTAGGTAATACCAACCTAGTTTATCAGTAATCCACATTTTGACTTCATTAGTAACCGTGTCAAATTGAGATGGGAAAATGGCACCAATTAACACAACAATTGCTGCGACAATGGCACTGTAGATAAACACCGGAGAAATCTTCTTACCATTTTTTTCTTCAGAAGAAGAATTCATAATTAATTACTCCCTTCTTATTATTAAATTTTCAAACTAGTAAAATTAAATTATTATTTTTTTATCTTAAAACAATTAACTTTACTAAAACACTACTATAGGATAACAAAGCTCCATATTAGAATCAAATTTGATTAAAATTACTATTTTCTAAATTAATTATATGATGTATAATGACGAATATATTGTTATGAAAGGATTTTTTTATATGCTTAAAGAGTTTAAAGAGTTTGCATTAAAAGGCAATGTATTAGATTTAGCTGTAGCCGTAGTTATGGGCGCTGCATTTAATAAAATTATCACTGCATTAGTTCAATACATTATTATGCCATTAATTGGTAAAATATTTGGTTCTGTCAATTTCGCAGAAGACTGGGCTTTCTGGGGAATTAAATATGGTTTATTCATACAATCAATAATTGATTTTATAATCATAGCTTTTGCATTATTTATCTTTGTGAAAATCGCAAATACATTAATGAGAAAAGAAGAACCAGAAGAAGAATTAGAAGCAAACACTGTTCTTTTAACAGAAATCAGAGATTTATTACGAGAAAAAAATTAATAATTATTAATTAAAACGATTTATCAACCTAATTTATAGAAGTTGATAAATCGTTTTTTTATAACTTTATGATTATTAATTCCATTTAAATTGTGTTGTGCTTTGGTATTGATTAGATGTCACTTCTAAAATGAGTGGTATTCGTTGTTTCAATTCACTTACATGAGATATGATTCCTACCATTCTACCTGTAAATTTCAAATTAACTAATGTATCTAGTGCTGTTTCAAGTGTTTCTTGATCTAAAGTACCGAATCCTTCATCAATAAACATAGATTGTAATGAAATTCCTCCAGATTCTTGTTGTACAATCTCACTTAAACCTAATGCTAAAGCTAATGACGCTTGGAACGTTTCCCCTCCTGATAACGAACTTATATGTCTAGATTTATTTGAGTAAAAATCAAATACGTCAATTTCAAGACCACTAAACCCTTGTGATAAAGCTGCTCTTCTTTGTAACTGATATCTTTGACCGCTCATAGTTGCAAGACGAATATTAGCTTGAGCGATTATTTTTTCTAAATAATATACAAGAACGTAATTTTCTAAGGTTAACTTTTGACTATTTTTACCTGACAAAATTTCAGACAGATTAAAGATATCTTGTTGTTCTTTTAACTCTTTATTCAAGTAATTTATATTAGATTCAACTTCATTTCCTTTTTGTTCATTTAATTTGATTTGATACTCTAGCGTTGCTATCTCATTATTTAATTGATTCAATTGTTCTTTTGTCTTTGATAGATTTTCTTGTATTTTATCGATATCTTCCAAATTTCTATCTGAAACTAGCTTCGTTAGCCTATTTATTTCTACTTCATACATATGCAATTGTTTATTAAAATCATTAATTTCTTTCTCGATTGATTCCTTTTCATTAACGATTTCTATAATGCTTTGGATTTGTTCTATTGAAGATAAACTTAATCTATTCATTTCATTTTCAATTTCTTTTTGAGTTCGTTTAAGTTCATCTTGGCTTTCATTTAATGAAGTGGTATGATGCTTAACATTGTTTTCTTCAATACTTAGTTTTTGAGAAGTATCACTCATGGCATGTTTATACTTCTCGGTTAGTTGTTCATATTCAGTAACATTATTTTTTAATTGTTCATAGTACAATTTAAACTCTTTAATGTTAGTAAATTGAGATGTCGTTTCAAAATCATTAATTCTAATTTCACATTGTTCAATTTTTGCATTTGTATCTTTTATTTCATTTTCTATTTCATATATTTCTTGTTTTTTTTGTTCAATTTTTTTATTTGTTGATAAGATACGGTCATTTTCTTTTTGATGTCTTACTTTTTCTTCCTGTTTTTCTCTAAGTTGAGTATTAAGTTTATCTATATTGAGAATTGATTTTTCATCTACATTAATATTTTTTAATTGTTCAGTAAGGTGATTAATTGAATTTTCAAATTTAGCTTTGTTTATTTTATGCTCATTTAATTCTTCTTGTAACGACTTTAATAACCTTTGCTTTTCATTAATGCTTTCGAAGTCAATATGTTGATCTAAAGAAGTGATTTCATTACCACAAACTGGGCAAGTATCTCCTATTGAAACAACTTGCTGTAATTGTTCTACTAACGTTTCTTTATTGTTTAAATTAATTTCATTTTGATTGATATCAGCTATCGCATTGGTTAATTTTTCAATTTCATTGTCCGTTTTCTCATTAGAATCTTTTATTTCATTAATTCTGGAATTTAGATTTTCTTTGGTTTTTACTTCTTCCAATTGCTTTTCAGTTGTTTGAATATTTTTTTCTATTTTGAAAATATCTTGAGATAATTGTTCAACTACATCGTAGTCAACGTCTTTCGAATCAATAGAATCTTTTAATTGATAGAATTCTTTTTCAACTTGCTCTTTCTTTTCTTTTAATTTTTCCAATTTAGATGAAAGTTTTTCCTTATCTTTATAACTTGAATCATATTTAGATAAATTAACATAGAAAGTATGTGTTTTTTCTAAATATGCTTTTTCTTTGTTTATTGATGCTTCACTTTCAGTTAATTTTTTTAATTGGTATTGATAGTCCTCTTGTTCTTGATTTAACTGTTTAATTGATTGTTTAGATGTTTCAACAGAATTTTCTATTTGTTTTAATTTTTTGTTTGTTTCATTTTTTCTATCAAGCAATTGTGATAAAGGTTTAATTTCGTTGATTTTATTTAGCTTTTCCTTTTGTTTATTGATGCTTTCTTCTTGTTCTTTTAATTGATTAAATTGATTTTTGTTTTTCTCTAATTCTTTTAAATTTGATTCCAGCTCTTTATTTTCATTCAAATTATGTTCAATCTTTGAAATCTTGTTCTCTAAAATATTTTTATCTTCATATTTACTTTGAGCCAATTTTTTACCGAATTCATTGAATTTTGGCAATGCATCTATTAATTTTTCAGTTTGCTGAACATTAATCGTTTTTAATTCTTCAAGGCTTTCACTGTCAAAGGTGTTGATATCATTCCATAATCTTTCAATATTCTTATATCTATCTTCAATTTGTTTCTTTTCATTTTTAACATCTTCACTCAAAGCTTTTTCAATTTGTTCAAATCTTTCACTATTAAAAAGAGTTCTTAATATACCTTGCTTTTCTTTACTATTAGATAATAAGAATTTTTTAAATTCACCTTGTGGTAATATAAATAATTGTCTAAATTGTTCAGCGTTAACGCCAATTAAATCAATAATAAATTGATTTCCAGCACTCACCATACTTTCACGTAAATCAAATTCATTATCATTGTATTCAAAAACATTTAGCTTTGCTGGTGTTTTAGTTGTATTTCCTTCTTTAATATAAGGTCCTGTTCGAACTATTTTAAAGATTTTGTTATTTAGTTCAAATTCAAAAGTAACTTGCATGGCTGAATTACCATCAGCAAAATGACTTCTTAAATCACTTTCTTTTCTATTTTTAGTTGAAGCTTCCCCATATAACGCATATACTATGGCATCAAATATCATTGTTTTACCAGAACCGGTCTTACCACTTATCAAAAATAATTGATTTTGATCTATTTTATGAAAATCTATTGTTTCATTTAAGAAAGGTCCAAAATTAGTTAAAGTTAACTTAGCAGGTTTCAATTTAATTAATCTTCCTTTCTCATCAAATTATTAATAATTTGATTAATTTTCTTTTCTTGAATATCACTTAGTTGCTCATTGGTTATGTTTTCATAAAATTTATTTATAATCGAAATGTCACTTTCCTGTTTTATTTCAATTTGTTCGATCGCATCATAATATTCAAATGTCTCATTAGTTAATGCCAGTGTATTGGGATAAATTTGTTTCAAATTGATAATTGGATCTGATATATGAGACATATTTTTCAATTTAAAATGTATGTAATTATTTTTATTAGTAATATCTACCTTTTCTTGAATGACGTCTTCGTAATCTCCAACTACTATTTCTAACTTTCTCGTTGGTTCTATTGGAACGAAATAATCATTTATATTTTCTTTATTATTAAATTTAACAACACGATAACCTTTAGGTTGTCCAACTTCAGAAAATGAATATTGCAAAAGTGAACCACTGTATTTAATTCTATCTTCATTAATACTAAATGGATGATGTAGGTGACCTAATAGTACAAAATCAAATATATCAAACGATCTTTTTTCCACTGTCTCTACAGTTCCAATAGTTAATGGTCTTTCAGAATCTGATGTTTTGCCACCTTGGACAGTTAAATGACCAATTAAAACATTAATGCTACTCTTATCTAGCGTTTTTGACATATACATTATACATTTATCAAGTGCTTGTTGATGTGTTTGAATTGTTTCATCTTTAAAAAAGTGTTGCACTTCTGTTACTGTCGCAAATGGTAATGTATAAAAATTAACTCCTTTAATATTTATAGGCTCAATCATACTTTCTAATTTTGTTCTAATATATAAGTTACTATGTTCAAACCAATTTGCCCCGTAATTCAAACGTTCTTTTCCATCATGGTTTCCACTTATCATAACTACTGGTATTTTCATTTCAATATTAAGTTGTGAAATTGTTTCTTCAAATAGTTTTATCGTTTCTTTACCTGGATAAGTAGTATCATATAAATCTCCTGCAATAACGATGACATCAGGTTCTTCATCTTTCATTTTCTTTATAAACTGTTCTAATACATACCTTTGGTCCTCTAACAATTGCTTACCATTCAAAATTCGCCCTAAATGCCAATCTGCTGTATGAATTATTTTCATTTTTTACCTCCAAATAGAACGTTTGTTCGTAACTATTTTATAATTTTTTAATCTATATATCAAGTAAAAAACCACTCATCTCTAAAGATAAGTGGCTATAATATATTTAATGAACAATTGATTTTTTTACTTTTTTATACTGATAATACATTGCTAATCTCCATGGTACTATCATACAAAATGCTAATAAGAAAAACATACCCGCTATCTCACCTGGATCGATTTCGTTACTAATAAAGATTTTTAGAACAGTACGGATAACTAATAGAGAAATTAAGATAATCGGAAACGCTTTTGATCGTTTCATATAAATTTCGCTACCTTTAACTTCAAATCTAGATGTCCAAATTAACACTGTTGAGAAAAGTACACCTAAAATAAGTGACTCTAAAATCTCGGTACTAGTCAATCTAAAATATGGTACTACATACATTAGAGCACCTGTTGCCATAAAAAATGGAGGCAATATAATTTTCTTTTCATTAACTGGGAATTTTTGTGCCTTCATTCGAATCACAATAACAATTGCACCCATAAAGAATGCAACTACTATAGAAAATACTAAATATGCCACGCTTACACCTTCTCATATATTCTAAACTTTAATACTCTTTTTAATCACGTGTTAGTATATCATTAAATCAAGTCATTTTCATAGTTTTTAAATTAATAAATTCTAGCTATTTTATAAATTAACTTGTTTTCTCATTCTCCATAAAAAAAGGGATTAAATCAACGTTAACATTGACTTAATCCCCACTAATATTTATCTTATTTTTTTTGACCTTTCATGCCTTGGTCCATATTTTTGTTCATCATAGTCATCATTTGATTGATTTTCTTTTGAGAAGGTTTTTGACCCATTTGCATCATCATCATACGTAGCATTTCTTCATTAATAGGTGGGTTTTTTTTCAAATAATCCATCATATATTTTCTTGCTAAGAAGAAACCACCAGCTAAACCTGCGATTAATGCTATTATAATTAAAATAATTGCTAACCAAATTGCCATTGTTTCACCCACTTTCTTTATCCTAATGAATTTTACTAGATTCAAATATTTATTTCAAGACAAATTTGTATCTTAAAATAACGCACATCAAAAATAATAACAAATTTTCAATATATATTAAATGTACTTTTGAATATTAAAGTTAACATTTAAAAACTGCTAGTTTCGCATAAGCTTAACTAGCAGTTTATTTGAGTTTAAATTATTGATTAACTAAAATTCACGAATTTGGTTTAAAACATTTTCTTTAGTAAATCCATATTTTTCAACTACTAAATCGCCAGGAGCACTTGCACCAAAGCCATCGATACCAATAACTTTACCTTGTGTTCCAACATATTTATGCCAACCAAGTGTTGAAGCCATTTCAATAGCAACACGTTTAGTAATATTTGAAGGAATAACAGATTCTTTATATTCTTCAGATTGTTGTTCGAATGCGAACCAGTTTGGCATAGAAACAACTCTAACACCTTTACCTTGAGCATCTAAGTCTTTTGCAGCCTCTACTGCTAAGCTTACTTCAGAACCAGTTGCTAATAATAGATATTCAGGAGTTTCTTTAGATTCATATACAATATATGCACCTTTACGTACACCTTCTTCTACAGTTTCTTCAGAAACATCTAAAGTAGGTAAATTTTGACGTGTAAGTACTAATGATGTTGGAGTGCCTTCTGATTCTAAAGCAACTTCCCAAGCCACTCTAGTTTCATTACCATCAGCAGGACGAATCACATTCATATTTGGAATTGCACGTAATCCAGCTAATTGTTCAATTGGTTCGTGTGTTGGACCATCTTCACCAACTGCGATGGAATCATGTGTAAATACAAATGTTGAATTTAATCCCATAATTGCAGATAAACGTAAAGCTGGTTTTAGGTAGTCACTGAATACGAAGAATGTTGCACCATATGGATGTAAACCTCCATGTGCAGCCATACCATTAACAGCAGCGCCCATTCCAAATTCACGAACACCAAACCAAATATTTTTACCGTCACGATTATTTTTATCATAATCTTTAGCTTCTTTAACATTTGATTTATTTGAACCAGCTAAGTCAGCTGAACCACCAAAGAATGAAGGTACATGTTTACTTAACGCTTGAATAACTTCACCAGAATCTGCACGTGAAGCTGCATTATGATCTGCATCAAATTTAGGTAAAGCTTCTCTGTAATCTTGAGGTAATTTACCACTTACAGCTAATTTAAATTCTTCCGCTAATTCAGGATAAGCTTTACTATACTCTTCAACTTTATTTTTCCAATTTTCTTCATTTTCATTAGCACGTTTTAACATTGTTGAATTGAAAATGTCGTAAACTTCTTGTGGTACATTAAATCTCTTTTCAGGATCTAATCCATAAGCTTCTAAAGTTAATTTACGTTCTTCGTCGCCTAGAGGAGCACCATGAACGCCATTTGTACCTGATTTATTAGGCGCGCCATAACCAATTACAGTTTTAACTTCAATGATTGTTGGACCTTGCTGAGATTTAGCTTTATTAATTGCATTATCAATTTCTTCTAAATCATTACCATCTTTAACAAAAATGTAGTTCCAACCATATGATTCGAAACGAGATTTAGTATTTTCAGAGAATGCTTTATCTAAATCTCCATCTAATGAAATATCATTTGAATCATATAATACGATTAATTTATCTAATTGATTATGACCTGCAAATGATGCAGCCTCATGAGAAATACCTTCCATTAAATCCCCATCAGAAGCTAGAACATAAGTATAATGATCTACAACATTATAGTTATCTTTGTTAAATTTACCAGCTAAATGACTTTCAGCTAAAGCCATTCCGACTGACATTGCAAATCCTTGACCAAGAGGTCCTGTTGTCACTTCTACACCATCAGTGTGTCTGAATTCAGGGTGACCTGGAGTTTTAGAATCCCATTGTCTAAATTGTTTTAGTTCATCCATTTCTAAACTACCAGAAACGTGTAATAAACTATATAATAAAGCAGAACCATGACCTGCAGATAATACAAATCTGTCTCTATTGAAATAGTCTTTAGATTGTGGGTTGAAATTTAGGTGTCTTGTCCATAGTGTGTAAGCCATTGGTGCTGCTCCCATTGGTAAACCTGGGTGACCTGAATTGGCCTTTTCTATTGTATCGATACTTAATGCACGAATTGTATCGATTGCTAATTGATCTTCTTTATTGAACATTATATATTCTTCCCTTCTAATAATAATACTTAATGCCAATTATAACTTATTTTAATATAAATTCATAAAGAAAAATCTGAAAAATTTTTAATTTTCCATATTAATCTATATTTAAAATTCAGTAATTAGCATTCTATTTTTCTTTATTTTGTCGTTGAATTTGTTTTAATTTCTCAGGAGTAACATCATTTCCCTTAGGATCAATGACCTTAGTACTTTCAAGTTGTTGTTTGAACCCTTTTCTAAATGAATCAAGATACTGTTTTCTTAATTTAGATTGTTCTTTTGCTTCTTCATTGGTCAAACCTTTTTCTTTTTTCTTTTTAGCTAATTCATTAATTCTATCAATATTTAAATTATTAGACATTTTAGCTCCTACTTTCGTTTGTTAATCGTTTAAATTGATAATTTGTTAGAAAATAACCTACTACATATTATTTCAATAAGTAAAATGGATTTATTCTGTGTATATACCTTTTGTAAAATATAACAAAAAAAGGAGCGTAACCAAATCGTTACGCTCACATAAACTATTAAATATGATATTAGTTAATTGATGCGAACACTGATCCTGAATTTTGTTCGCTATCATCTTGTTTATTTAAAGATTGATTAGTATTATGATTAACGTTTTGATGTATTTCATGGTCTGTCATTTCGTACGTTTGTTCTGAATGCTCATTTTGGTTAACGCTTAAGAAAAATACTAGAAAAATAAGACAAGATATTAAAAATACTGATATATAAGTTAAAAATGTTTTTGTTTGTTTTGTTAACATTGCATCTCACTCCTAGAACGTTTGTTTGTATTATTAATTTAACAGAACATATGTTCCATGTCAACACTTTAACGAACAAACGTTTGTTTTTTGTTTATGTAGATGCTATAATATAATCAAATAAAATTAGGGAGTGCCTATATATGAGAGAGTTAACGAAAAGACAAAGTGAAATATATGATTACATTAAACATATTGTTCAATCAAAAGGGTATCCACCGAGTGTTCGAGAAATCGGAGAGGCTGTAGGATTAGCTTCGAGTTCGACTGTTCATGGTCATTTATCAAGATTAGAAGAAAAAGGTTACATTAGACGAGACCCTACTAAACCAAGAGCAATTGAAATTGTTAGCGAACAATTAGGCGACAATATTAATATGGAAGAAACGATTCACGTTCCTGTTATAGGTAAAGTAACGGCCGGAATTCCAATTACAGCAGTCGAAAATATTGAAGAGTATTTCCCACTACCCGAACATTTAACATCTACACATAACAGTGATATTTTCATATTAAATGTTGTAGGTGATAGTATGATTGAAGCAGGTATTCTAGATGGAGATAAAGTAATTGTTCGTAGTCAAACAATTGCTGAAAATGGAGATATTATTGTTGCTATGACAGAAGATGATGAGGCTACAGTTAAACGATTCTACAAAGAAAAAAATCGTTATAGATTGCAACCTGAAAATAGCACAATGGATCCAATTTATTTAGACAATGTCATAGTAGTTGGTAAAGTTATCGGTTTATATAGAGAAATGTAATCATATTTTATGCTCATAACCCCCTATAAATAATAAAAGGATTAGGCGATTGCCTAATCCTTTTTATTTTGATTCTTTTTTAAAACTTCTTTTACTTTATCTAAGATATCAGGTTGTTGTTTTGATTTAGTTGACATTCTATCTACTTCCTTACAACTAATTATTACCCAAAGATGATTAACTCTAAACGATTAACCAGTATAATTTTCTGTCCAATACGGTTGTCGACGATCATTAAAATCAACACCTACGCCTAAAGTAGAAAAGCTATCATTTAAAATATTTTTTCGATGACCTAATGAATTCATTAATCCTTCATGTGCAAATATACTACTTTGTTGTCCATACGCTAAATTTTCACCAGCAGAACTAAAATCATGATGATCATCTTTCAAACGATCAAAAGGTGATTTCCCTTTTAAATCTGTATGATCAAAGTAGTTATTGTCCGCCATATCTTGACTATGCTTTCTAGCAGTATTAGAAACTGAAGCTGAATATTTTAAAGTTGGTAATTGATGTTGTTTACGTTCAGCATTTACGATGTCAAAATTTTGTAATTCAAAACTCTTTTCTAATGATTTGGAAGGTGCACCATATTGTTCTTGTAATCTATTTTCCATAGCTTCACTCACTTGATATAAAGCTGTTACGCCATTTTTTTCATGTTTATCGTAAAATACTGTTGTGTAAATGTGATTTTTATGGAAAATATCGTACTCGTCATTTTTAACTTCAAAACGTTTGTTACCTTTACTTATTTCTTCTATAGGTTTACCTAAACGATCTCGAACTGCCTTTTTAGGTGTAGCATATTTAATTTTAGACTGTGAAGATATTAAATTTTGATTCGTATACATGCCATTGACACGATTTTTAATATAACTAATCATTATGAATTGATTATAATCATTATCATAATACGTATACCAATGTGTACCGTATTCATTGGTAGTTATGCGTTTTTCTTTACCTAATTTATCCTCAACGTCTTTTTTTGTCATATTCATTTGAATATTATTAATCGCAAATTCTTGTTTGTCAGGAACATCTAAGCTTAAGTCTTCTTCATTTGAATTACCATATGCCCATTGATCAACTTGCTCTCTAACTTCTTGTTGTAAATGCTCTGTAAATTTGAACTCATTTAATGGTAAGAAAATAACGAGACACAAGAAGAATATAAAAAATACTAGAAATCTTTTAATTTTAGCCACCTACCGTATGATATTAATCTCTATCCCCATTAAAAATTGAATTTCTAACAATGACATAATCCACTGTTCGAAGAGATTTCAAATCTTTGCCACCTGCATAAGAAATAGAACTTTGTAAATCTTGTTGCATCTCTTTTAAAGTGTCTTTTAATGAACCTTTATGTTCAACAAACATTTTTTTACCTTCAACATTTTTATGTTCACCTTTTTGGAATTCTGACGCACTACCAAAATATTCTTTATATCGCTTACCTTCTAATTCAACAGTTTCTCCAGGAGATTCTTCATGTGCTGCAAATAGTGATCCTATCATTACCATAGAAGCACCAAATCGAATAGACTTAGCGATATCACCGTGTGTACGTAATCCGCCATCTGCTATGATGGGTTTTCTAGCTGCTTTACTACATAAATTAAGTGCAGATAATTGCCAACCACCTGTACCAAACCCAGTTTTTATTTTAGTAATACATACACGTCCTGGACCGATACCAACTTTTGTAGCGTCAGCACCAGCATTTTCTAATTCTCTTACGCCTTCAGGTGTTCCTACGTTTCCTGCTATAACAAAAGAATTAGGTAGGTTCGTTTTGATTTGTTTAATCATATTAATTACTGAATCTGAATGACCATGAGCGATATCAATAGTAATATACTCGGGTGTTAAATTTTCATTTGATAACTGCTCAATAAAGTCAAATTCTGATTTCTTTACGCCAACTGATATGGATGCAAATAGATTATTTTGTTGCATTTTATTGATAAACGGAATTCTAGCTGCTTCATTAAAACGGTGCATGATATAAAAATAATCATTTTCAGCAAACCATTGAGCTAATTCTTCATTCATTACTGTTTGCATATTAGCTGGTACTACTGGAAGTTTAAAGGTACGAGGACCAAATTTTATCGATGTATCGCATTCTGATCTACTTTCAACAATACATTTGTTTGGTATTAGTTGTATGTCTTCATAATCAAATATTTTCATATTAATTAAATAGCCCCTTTTTAAAAACAATAATATTAGGATAAATAGCTAAAATCCGAATAATCATAGTTTTATCAGTTGTTTTATCCAGAAATTCATTATCCTTATTAACTGTACATTGTTTTATTGTTCTTGTAAATGGACTTTAGGACTAGTTTTACCAACTAGATTTTTTAACACCTGGTATTTGACCTTTATGTGCATGTTCTCTAAAAGCAATACGTGACATTTCAAATTTTCGTAATACGCCTCTTGGTCTTCCTGTCACTTTACATCTGCGAGTTAAACGTGTTGGTGAAGAATCACGTGGTAATTTTTTTAATGCTTCATAATCACCTTTAGCTTTCAATTCTTTTCTTAATTCAAAATATTTATCTACTAGTTCTTGTCTTTTTTGTTCTTTTGCAATCTTAGATTTTTTAGCCATTTCCATTACCTCTCTTTTTACAAATCGTAATAATTACGTTTTATATATATTAACACGATTATCTCAATTTGCAAATCTAAAAGTTCTATAGCAAACATATTTCTGTTTAAAAATGACATTTACTCGTAAAAAAAAGAGACCTTTTCCTAAAGAAAAAGGTCCCTTAAGCCATTTCAAATTGTCGTATTTGAAAGATAAGATTTATTTTGTTTCACGATGTAACGTATATTTATTTAATCTAGGGCAGTATTTTTTCATTTCAATACGCTCAGGATTATTTCTTTTGTTTTTTGTAGTGATATAGTTACGATCGCCACACTCTGTGCATGCTAATGTGATATTTACGCGCACGTTAAACACCCTTTCTAATTAGGAATACTTACGATTTAAAATTTTATCATAAATTTGTTATGTGCGCAATCTTCAATTTTATTTATTAAAATTTTCGTAAGTTTCGTCTTGTTCGCCTTCTAAATCAACTGTATTAATATCAATACCTAATGCTTTCGCTACACCTTTACCATAATCAGGATCAGCTTTATAACAATGACGGATATGACGACGTTTTACATCTTCAGTAACACCATCCATAGCGTTCGCTGTATTTGTAAAAATACGTTCTTTCGCTTCATCAGATTGTAATCTAAATAATTTACCAGGTTGTTCGAAGTAATTATCATCATCTTGTCTTTGATTATATTCGTAACCATCACCATCTACAGGGAAAGCTGGTTTTTTGAATTCTGGTTGAGAATCATATACGCCTTGATTATTTGGATAATAGTGAGGTCCTCCACCTTGGTTATCGTCTAAAATACGCATCTGACCGTCACGACTAAATGGACATAAGTTTTCAATGCCTACACCTTTAGGTTGGTTAACAGGAATTTGCCAATGGTTTACGCCTAATCTATAGCGTTGAGCATCTCCATAAGAGAATAAACGTCCTTGTAACATTTTATCTGGCGAGAAGTCTAAACCAGGTACAATGTTAGTTGGCGCAAATGCAGCTTGTTCTACATCTTGGAAATAGTTATTAGGATTACGGTTAAGTTCAAATTCTCCAACTTCGATTAAAGGATAATCGCCGTGGTACCAAACTTTAGTTAAATCGAATGGATTATCTTTATGATTTTTAGCTTGTTCTTCAGTCATCACTTGGATATACATTTTCCATTTTGGATAGTCTCCATTTTCAATGGCATTAAATAAATCACGTTGAGATGAATCACGATCTGTAGCAATTATGTTAGCCGCTTCATCATCAGATAAGTTTTCAATACCTTGTTGACTTCTGAAGTGATATTTAACCCATACACGTTCGCCTTTATCGTTATACATTGAATAAGTATGAGAACCGAAACCATGCATATGACGTAAATCTTTTGGAATACCTCTATCAGACATTAAAATTGTAACTTGATGTAATGATTCAGGTAATCCTGTCCAAAAGTCCCAGTTATTTTGTGCACTTCTCATATTTGTTCTAGGATCTCTTTTAACTGCTCTGTTTAAACTTACAAATAATTTAGGATCTCTAAAGAAGAATACAGGTGTATTGTTCCCTACTAGATCCCAGTTACCTTCTTCAGTGTAGAATTTTAAAGCAAATCCACGAATATCACGTTCAGCATCTGCTGCGCCTCTTTCTCCTGAAACTGTAGAAAATCTTGCGAACATTTCAGTTTGTTTACCTACTTCTGAGAAGATTTTAGCACTTGTGTATTTAGTAATATCATTCGTTACAGTAAAAGTACCAAATGCGCCTGATCCTTTTGCATGCATACGTCTTTCTGGAATAACTTCACGATCAAAGTGAGACATTTGTTCTAAAAAGTATATATCTTGCATCATTAATGGTCCACGTGGGCCAGCTGTCATGCTATTTTCTCTATCTGATACAGGTGCTCCAAATAAACCTGTTAATTTTCCATCTTGTTTGGACATGTGTATATCCCCTCCACATAAATTAGAATAATTATAATTTAATATCTATTATAAAGTATTCCCTCAAAAAAAGAAACTAAAACTACTCATTTTATTTAGAATTATCAGAAAATTTGTTGTTTTTTCACTTTAAAGTGCTAATTAGTATTGAATACTAGGTTCAAAAGACTTAAAATGATGGATATATTTAAAATAGATGGGAGACAGTATATGGAAGATAATAATATGAAAAGAGGTTTAACCTCCAGACACATAACCATGATTGCTATCGGTGGCGCCATTGGAACAGGATTATTCGTCGCTACTGGTAGTGTCATTTCTGAAGCAGGACCTGGTGGTGCTATACTAGCCTACTTATTAATTGGGATTATGCTTTATTTCTTAATGTCATCAATTGGAGAATTAGCTACCTTCTACCCGGTATCTGGTTCTTTTAGTTCTTATTCATCTAGATTTATTGATCCGTCACTAGGTTTTACCATGGGATGGTTATACTGGGGAATGTGGACACTCGTAACTAGTGTAGATGTTATTGTAGCTTCTAATGTTTTAAAATTTTGGGATGTTTTCAATTTCTTTAGCCCATTAACTTGGAGCCTAATTTTTATAACGCTACTCTTACTTTTAAATATCTTTTCAGTAAAAGCTTTTGGTGAAACTGAATTTTGGTTATCTCTCATCAAAGTAGTTACTATTATTGTATTTATTATATTGGGATTATTAATGATTTTTGGTATTTTAGGCGGCCATACATATGGCTTTGAAAATTATACTAAAGGACAAGCACCTTTTGTTGGTGGTATTTCTGGTATTTTAAGTGTTTTATTAGTTGCTGGCTTTTCTGTTGGTGGGACTGAAGTGGTCGCAGTTACTGCTGGAGAATCTAGTGATCCTAGTAAATCCATGCCTAAAGCAATTAAGCAAGTATTTTGGAGAATTTTATTATTCTATGTATTATCTATAGCAGTTATTGCCGCTATAATCCCATATACTGATCCATTGCTATTAAACGAAAGCCAATCTGTAACACAAAGTCCATTTACGATTGTATTTGATAAAATTGGTATCGCCTTTGCAGCTTCAGTTATTAATGCTGTAATACTAACGTCACTACTATCAGCAGCAAATTCAGGTATTTATACTACAAGTCGAATGCTTTATTCGTTAAGTGTAGATAAACAAGCACCTCAATTCTTTAAAACATTAAATAAAACAACGAAATTACCAATTAGAGCCATTTTAACTACTTATATTTTAGTTGTAGCAGTAGTTATATATGCTAATTTTAATTCGAATGCGGTATTCAATTTATTAAATATTATTGGCTCAATGGTCATCGTCGTTTGGGGATCAAGTATCTGGGCACAAATTAGAGTACGCAGTGCAATTAAAAAGCAAGGTAAAAACATTAATGAGTTGTTACCTTATAAAGCTCCATTTTATCCATTTGGCCCAATTATAGTTATAGCAACTTTACTATTTTTATTATTTGGTAGTTCATTTGGAAGTATTGTTTCAGGAGATTGGATAAGTGTTATTCGAAACTTTACACCACTCATTATTTTGGCAATTATTTTCATTGTCCATAAACTCATTAAGAAAACTAAATTTGTAAAACTTGAAAATATGGATTTAAGTTCTCATATCTTTAAAAATGAATAGTTAATATATCTATAGTTTAAATATTTTATACCTTTCAATTCAAGCCGATTTATAGGTTTTTAATTGGAAGGTATTTTTATTTAAATTTTCTATACAATAATCAATAAATTACAATTAATTCCTAGTTAATCTTTATTTTCTGAGCGCTCGTAATCATGTATAATAAAATTAAGAAATAAGGCTTAGAGGTGGTTAAAATGATTGGTCAAACAAATTTGTTCGATGATGTGATTAAAAGTGATGAACGTTTCGTAATTGTTGTTCAAGCTTTAGAGGAAAAGAATGGTCAATTAGTAAAAAATACATTAAGAGAATACCCAAGTTTAAATCATGACCAAATGAGTAACTTGTTCACACATCTTAAAGAAGTATATTTAGAGGAAAAATTTCAAGATAACCAATCAGCTTTTACTATAACTGTATATACTAACCTTGACTATGCAGCAGATCAAGTTTATGCACATGTTAAGCGCTATAGAGGAAAAAAAGATTGGACTCACACAGCTAAATAAATTCAATAGACAAAAATAGACTTAGGTATCTTTACTTGTATTAGGTTGATAGCATTCATTATTTAATGCTATTTAATTATCCTTAAAAATACCTAAGTCTATTTATTTACATTATAATAGTTTTTTTAGAGTATGTGGTATACCATTCGAATCATTATTTAATGTGACTTCATCCGCTTTTTCTTTTAACTCGTCACTTGCATTACCCATTGCAACAGCATATCCTACAACATCTAACATAGATTGGTCATTTAGACTGTCGCCAAATGCGATAACTTCCTCAAGTGGTATATCTAATTTTTCACATAAAGCAGTAATTGCGTTCCCTTTTGAAACGTCTCTTGCCATAAATTCTAAGAAGAATGGTTTACTAGTCGTAACGTCAATTTCTTCATTGAAATAACCATTTAAATCAATACGTGCTTCAGTAATATTACCAACATAATCAACACCCATTACTTTTGGTACACCATGTGTAATATATGATTTAATATCATCAACACGTTTCATAGGCAGTCCAGTAAGTTCAGATTCAATATTCATATATTCATGTTCACCATCATAAATAATATGTCCATCATCATAAGTTAATACTAAAAACCCTTTTTCTCTACAGTAATCGACAATTTCATCGAAGTTCTCTTTCGAAACGGTTTTACTTACTTCTACCTTTTCAGAAATCATGTTAATTGTTTTACCACCATTATAACTAATAATATAACTTTCATGTTCATTTAATTTTAAAGTTCTCGCAACGGGAATCATACCTTCTGTTGGTCGTCCGGATGCTAATACAACTTTGTAACCTTTGTCTTGAATGTCGATAAGATAAGATTGTGTTTCTGGAGATACCTTATTCTCACTATTCATTAGTGTGTCATCCATATCCATAACAACTACTCTATATTTGCTCATATTATTCCGAATCTCCTTTCAATGACTTATCTATATTTTACATCAAAACGAGCTTATTGGTACACTACTTCTTCAATTACACCAACCTCATTTATCGTTACTAACTCTGAAATACAATGCGACATTTCATTCTTTAACGTTCTTACTATTTCACCACTATGTTCCATAGGGCTCAAAGTTAGTACAGTCGGTCCAGCTCCACTAATTACGGTTGCATATGCATGGTGTGCTTTAGAAATATTTCTAATCTTTTCAAATTCTGGAATTAAATGCTGTCTATATGGTTCATGAAAACCATCTTGTTCCATCATTTTTCCAGCTAAATCATATTTGTGTTGTATCAACGCACAAATCATTGTATTACTTATCGCGCTATTTTTGACAGCATTAGCATGAGAAAATGTTTCTGGTAATGCTTTACGTGATTCTTCAGTTTTGAGTTCATAAGGAGGAATCGTTAATATAACATCTACCTTAGGTACATCTATTCGAGCAACATCTGTTACTTTTGATTCTGAGTTGTAATAACCAGATATTAAACCTCCATAAATTGTAGGTGCAACATTATCAGGATGACCTTCTATTTCAGTCGCTAATTGAAGTAATTCATATTGTGATAGTTGAATATTACCAAAATGATTAGCAATATATAGCGCACCTACTAATGCTGAAGCTGAAGAACCTAAACCTCTTGCTAAAGGTATATCACTTCTCATATCAATATTTAAAGCTGGCAATTCAACTTGATATTTTTTAGCAACTAATTGTGCAACTTTATAGATGTAATTTGAATTATCTTTAGGTAAAGTCTCTAATTCTTCATTAAAGTAGTTAAATTCCCATTGATCACCTTGAGTCTCTTTTATATCCATATACAGATACTTATCTAAAGCCATACCAATTGAGTCAAAACCAACGCCTAAATTTGCTGTTGAAGCGGGAATTTTCAACTTTAATATTGCTTCCATTTTAAAGTGCCCCTTTAATATATTTAATGATACTTTCTTTATCGTTTGGAAGTGGTTGAATAGGATTATCTAATAAAGAAATGGCAGTATCAGGATCTTTTAATCCATTTCCAGTTAGAACAGCGACTACTTTTTTACCTTTAGGCAACCGTCCAGCACGGTGAAGTTTAATAAGTCCTGCTATAGATGCATTACTTGCTGGTTCACTAAACACACCTTCTTTAGAAGTCATCATTTGATATGCCTCTAATATCTCTTCATCTGTAACACTGTCAATTAAACCTTGAGATTCTTGTAATGCATTAGTAGCTTTATCCCAACTAGCAGGGTTACCGATACGAATGGCAGTCGCTACTGTTTCTGGATTTTTAATCACTTTATTTTGAACAATTGGTGATGCACCTTCAGCTTGGAAACCAAATAATTGTGGAAGTTGACTGCCCTTTTTATCATGATATTCTTTGAAACCTTTCCAATAAGCTGTAATATTTCCTGCATTACCTACTGGAATGGCTAAAATATCTGGTGCTTGACCGTCTAATTGTTCTACTAATTCAAAGGCACCTGTTTTTTGACCTTCAATTCTGAATGGATTCACAGAATTAACTAGTTCAATATCTCCATTTTTAGCGATTTCTTTAACAATTTCTAAGGCTTCATCAAAGTTGCCTTCTATAGAAACAATTTCTGCACCATACATAACAGCTTGAGATAATTTCCCTAAAGCAATTTTACCTTCTGGAATTACAACAATTGCTTTTAAACCAGCTCTTGCTGCATAAGCCGCTGCAGATGCAGATGTATTACCTGTTGAAGCACAAATCACGATTTTTTTACCTTGTTCTTTGGCTTTAGTTACAGCCATTACCATTCCTCTATCTTTAAAAGAACCAGTAGGATTTGCACCTTCATATTTTACATATAATTCTATACCTAACATTTCAGACATGTTTTCACAATAAATTAAAGGTGTGTTTCCTTCGTTCAATGTTAAATGAGGTGTGTTTTCATTTACCGGTAAATACGTATCGAATTCTTTAACTAATCCTTGCCATCTTTTCATAAAAATTAAACCCCTTCTACAGGATAAATTTTACTTACTTCAAATCCTGCGTCATTTAATAGTTGTTCTGGTGATTGATCTAACCCTATAATAACCGTTGCAAATGTATCTCCGTCTCTTTTAGTTATTTTCAATGATTTATGGAACGGTAAATGTGCTTTGAGCTCATTTTCTAACTTTTCTTCAGAATTGTGTTGTGCTTTAAGAACAACATAGAAGTTAAGTTTTTCTTGTTTTAACACTGCTTTATCATTATCCATCATTTCTCTAGTTTCTTCTGTTTTCAATTCAAAATGAGGCGGTAGTGTATGTAAATTCGACTCAAAGAATAATGCTACATTTAGTAAATCACTAACAACTGCGCTACCTGTAGCTAAACTTCCTGCACCTTTACCATAAAACATTGTGTCCCCTACAGCATCACCGATAACGTATATTGCATTATATTCATTTTCAACTGCAGCAAGTTGATGATTTTCATCGATTAACGTCGGTTCGACTGATGCATTAACCTTTCCATTACTATATGTACCTTTACCAATTAATTTGATTTTATATCCTAAAGATTTAGCTGCATTAATATCAGATAATGTTGTTTCTCTAATACCTTTTAATTTAACCTCATTTAACTTAATTACCTGATTAAATGATAAATAAGATGTAATAACAACTTTTCTAGCGGCATCAATACCATCAACGTCATCAGTAGGATCCGCTTCTGCAAAACCGAGACGCTTTGCTTCTTCAAGAGCATCTTCAAATGATGTTTGGTCTTGAGTCATTTTTGAAAGAATGAAATTTGATGTTCCATTCAGAATACCCATAAATTTTGAAATGTTATTAGCATTTAATCCATTATTGATTGCATTCACAATCGGAATTCCACCTGCTACACTTGCTTCGAATTTTAATGCAACGCCATTAGTTTCGGCTAAATCTTCCAACAATTTTAAATGTACAGCCAATAAATCTTTATTTGCCGTAATAACATGCCTTTTATTTTTCAATGCAGTACGAAGCCAATCAACTGTTGGTTCGATACCACCCATTACTTCAACGACAATATCAATAGAATCATCTTCTAAAATTTCATTAACATCGTCAGTTAAGTGATATTGGCTAATATTTAGCGGTCGCTTTTTTGACTTATCCCTAACAAGTATATGTTTGATAACAATATCTTTATTAAGTGTATCCTTAATTTGTTGCCTATTCTCTTCGATAATTTTAACAACACCTGATCCGACCGTACCTAAACCAAGTAATGCTATATTTAATTCTTTCATTTAGCTGTACCTCCTTGTTCACTTGAGAAAAACAAATGTATCTTTGAAAAATACTATATGATGGTATAGTATAGAATTATTCTTAATTTTTGTAAAGTTCGCAATAATAGAAATATAA
The DNA here is from genome assembly GCF_902506595.1 of Staphylococcus sp. 8AQ. Lineage (NCBI taxonomy): Bacteria > Bacillati > Bacillota > Bacilli > Caryophanales > Staphylococcaceae > Staphylococcus > Staphylococcus sp. 8AQ. Next base: position 822,229 of record NZ_LR733871.1, on the reverse strand, counting down.
TTTTATATTACCATTCTCTAGACAAAAACTGAATGAAATTTTCTGATTTTTTAGAAAGGTTGTTTTATTTATGAAAGTAGCTAAATTTGGAGGCAGTTCTGTTTCCAACGCCAAACAAATTAAAAAAGTATTAAAGATAGTTAATGAAGATCCAGAAAGAAAAATTATTATCGTTTCTGCACCAGGTAAAAGATCAAAAAACGATATTAAAACGACAGATTTATTAATTCGCTTGTATGAAAAAGCGATAAATAACATTGATTATCAACATAAAAAACAAGAAATTATTCAAAGATACGCTGATATCGTTGATGAGCTCGATATGGATCGTGATATTCTCGATACAATCGATCATACTCTTGAACATTATATTCATGAACTTAAAGATAAACCCTCTCGACTATACGATGCGATTGTGTCATGTGGTGAAGACTTTAACGCTCAACTCATTGCCACATATAATAATAGTCAAGGTATCCCAACAAGGTATATTTCACCTAAAGAAGCAGGTATTTGGGTAACAGATTTACCAAAACAAGCTCAAATATTGGATTCTTCATATGAACAGATTTATAAATTAAATGACTATAAGGAAAAATTAATTATTCCTGGCTTCTTTGGCGTTTCAAAACATAATTTTATAGTTACTTTCCCAAGAGGTGGTTCAGACATAACCGGCGCTATTATTGCACGTGGTGTTAGAGCCTCACTTTATGAGAACTTTACTGATGTTTCTGGTATTTATAAAGCTAACCCAAATATCATCAAAGATCCTGAAATTATTGAAGAAATTACTTATAGAGAAATGCGTGAGTTATCTTATGCTGGTTTCAGTGTATTTCATGATGAAGCGCTTCAACCATTACATAAAGATCGTATTCCTGTAGTTATAAAAAATACTAATCGACCAGAAGATAAAGGGACATATATATTACATGACCGAGAAATTAATTCTAAAAATGTCATTAGTGGTATTAGTTGTGATAAGGACTTTACAGTAATCAATATCAAAAAATATTTAATGAATAGACAAGTAGGTTTTACTAGAAAGGTTCTAGGTGTATTTGAAGATTACAATATTTCATTCGATCATATGCCTTCTGGAATTGATAATATCAGTATAGTTATGCGTTCCAATCAAATTAAAAATATTGAAAGTCGGGTATTAAACGATATTCAAAAACATTGTGATGTCGATGAATTAAGTATCGACCATGATCTAGCTATCCTTATGATTGTTGGAGAGGGTATGAACAGAGTTGTAGGTACAGCTAGCAAGATTACACATGCTCTAGCTGAATCTAATATTAATTTAAAAATGATAAACCAAGGTGCTTCAGAAATATCTATGATGTTTGGAATTAAAGTGGAAGATGCAGAAAAAGCGGTTAGATCAACTTATGAATTCTGTTACCATGGCGTGTGTATTAAAGAATAGCTAAAAATAAAGCAACTTTCTATTATGGAATGGATAAGATTCCAAATAGAAAGTTGCTTTTTATGATTCTAATATCTTTTTATTATTAATAATTGCCTCTTTTATCCTTTTCTCGCCTACTACAAGTTTGAGAATAAAGAATTGGTAATAACTTAATGAATCAATCACTCGTTTATAGTTTGAAAATTGATGGTAATTTTGATTGTCTAATAAATCATACATTAGAACAATTTCGGGTTTAATATAATCCACACCATTATTTAATGAGTGGAAATATATATTATCCTTTGGTAAACGAATTTTATTATCTAATCTAAATACCCATTCATCATTTACAACATCATAAACAAAAATTTCCATGATATGTTGTTGGTCATCATATACATTTACATGGGTAATATCCTTTAAAGCTATGTTACGATTTTTAAAACATTCCCCTGCTTTATTATATAAACAAACTGTGAATGTCTTAGGAATTGCTTTTACAATTTCTATTAATTTTTTACGTTCTACACAAATATCTACTTTTGAAGGTAGTTCAAAATCATCACTTAAAAACAATTGCATGGCAACTACACCATGAAATTTGAATGATTGAGATGAAGTTTGAATTAATTCTTCAACTAATGTTTTAGTGTTTAAATGTTCTTCCATGTATAAGCACACCACCTTCTTAGTAAACGCTTTCATAAGATTGATTATACCTATATACTTAAAATTTTTCAATTGGTTATTTGTGAACAATTAGTAAAATCTATATTTAATGTTATAAAATTTTATTATATCCACAGTTTTAATTGAGTGTCGTAAAATATTACACCCATCATATTAAATTATAGGAAGTTTTAGATTAAAAGTTCATACAATATTCTTAATTTCACCTGCTATAGATTGAACATCATTAACCGGAAGTTTATAATTTATATTGTGTTATCAAGTGTGTAATTACGATAATATTTATGTTTGCGTTACTTTAAAATTAAATATATTTATCGTAATCATTCATTTGTATTTTTTATTTAAAAATTAAAGAGATTCGGGTGAAAATTATGTCAACATTATCGATAATTCTAATAATTATCATCATTGTTTTGATTATTGTATTTTTCTTGAATCAACAGTATTTAAAAAGTAGAGTTGAAACAGAAGAATACGCTAAAAATCAAATCGTTGCAAAAAATTCAGCTTTAAGTGAAGAAAATCTTTCTTTAAAAAATCAAATGCTTAGTACTAACAAAGACATTAGTCCTCACGCTTTAAAAAATGCTAAACGTGATTTAAGAGGTATTTTGGACAAATTTATCGAGGATGATCAACTAAAATTCTATAACATCATTACTACAAGTAATTTGGCAACAAAACATCCTTTATTTGAATATGTGAGATCTTTCGATTTCATTATTGTAACAGACGTTGGTTTAATCAATGTCGATGTTAAACATTGGAACCAAAAAACGTTCTATCATTTCGATGTTCCAGATAAACATATCGATAAGGATCAACAACCTTTAGATAGAGACAAAATAGTAGGTCATTACATTAGTGAACAATATCATGAACAATTTAATACAACTCGTGAAGGCGTATATACATTTATCGAAACCCTTCAAGATAACCGTGTTATTTTTGAATTTTATGATTATGATCCATATCAACAAGCTGCTAATAACGCTAAAGCGCTTAAAGACCAAATTGAAGGACAATTTAACTTTAAGATTCAAAGTATTGGTGTCATCTACTTTAACGATGGATCAGTAAATATTATCGAAGGTTCTGGAGAAAGCGATAAATACGTAGACACTGTATCAACAAAATCTTCTTTAGAAAAAGTAATCAAAGATGCAGTTCATTTATCAAAACATCCATTGACCGAAGATCAAGTGAATCAAATTACCGAACAATTCAATTAAAGTGGACATACCAAAAGACCAGTTCAAAACATTTAATCATTTTGAACTGGTCTTTTATTTATTATTTTATCTATTTAACTCCAAAGATTAACTTTCTTTTTCTTAGCTTCATTTTGAGCTTTAATAAACATATCTCTATACTTACCATTCGGTGCAAAGTATTTCTCTCTTGCTAATCCTTTATCAACTAACTCCTTGTTAAACATATGGTCTTTATCTAACCATACGTATGCTAAGGTTCTACCGTATCTATCATTCTTTTCTTTATCATATTCTAGATATACATCTTTATCAGATAATGTTTTCTTACTATAATTAGACGCTTCTTTTCCATAAGGTTGAACTGGCGTATTAGGTTTGACAGTTTCAGGTGTATCTACACCGATTAATCTCACTTTAATACTTTTATTACCTTGTTTGGCGACAAAGGTATCTCCGTCAACGACTCTTTCTACATGAACTTTTTCTTTTCCTTTTAAATCCGTACTAGAAACTTCAGATTGATTACCACTAAATGGTCCTGAATGATTAATATATTGAAACAATAATACAAAGATAGCTATAATTACCAACGCGAGTGTTGATAGAGATTTTTTTGATTTCATTGATGTCACCCATTCTTACTTTTTTATCCTGACTAATCATAATGAAAAATAAACATAGCGTCAATATTAATTATGAATTTTTAATTAATGATTACCGTGATATAATACTGTATGTTAGGAGTGAATAACCCGTATGTCTAGTGAAAATAGAGTTACACTTATAGCTGTTATTGTAGCAGTGATTGTAGGTATTGTGATGCAAGTTGCATTTAAATTTCCAACTATTGTATCTGCAGTAGTTTCAATCTTTTTAGGTATCTTTGTAGGGTTTATTGTTTATTTAATAACTAATTTTATGAACAAAAGAAAAAGATAACCTAATAGTAATGAAAGAACCTTATAACACACGTATTTTAAAGCAGACAATTGATGTTTAATTCAATTGTCTGTTTTTAATTTATTTAACTGTACAAATTTAATATTTAAATAAAGAATTAGTGAATAATTTTAAATTTTAGTGGTATATATACATTAATAAACCGCTTAATTCCAATTCTTAAGACTTTAAAAGGAGGAAAAATGGAAATTATTGATTGTATCATTGATAGCCACCAAGTAACCTATCGCGTTAAAACTGCTCAAAACCACACCTTTGAACATACTTTAAGTATAGAAACACCTACTTACAGAGCCATTGAAATATTAAAATTGCTATCTACACACGTAGATAAGAAAAATGGATCATCTAAAGCCATCCTTTACTCGTAGCAATTTTCCATGCATCAAATCTATTTTCTGCAGAAAGTTTATCAATAATTATAGAAGTATAATTCCTAATAGTTCCATTAGATAAATAGAGTTTATTGGCAATATCTTTACTACTTAGCCCGTTCCCTATTTCTCTTAAAACCACTTGTTCTTTATGAGTTAATGGATTAGTAGAAGTAATTAATGACGTCATTAAACTTGAGCTATATATTTTCTCTCCATTAACTACTTTATGTGCTGTTTCCATTAATTCATCAATAGAACGCTCTTTTAAAACGTAAGCATCAACATCATTAGCGACAGCTTTTTCAAAATATCCTGGTCTTTTAAATGTTGTGACTATAATGATTTTGGTTTTAAATTTTAAATTTTTAACTTCAGATAATACTTCAATTCCTGTCATACCAGGCATTTCAATATCTAAAATTGCAACATCAGGTTCATATAGTTTAATTAAATCTAAGGCATCTTTTCCATTACCTACATCACCTAGTATATTTACATCGTCATTTAATTCTATTAGTTGTACCATTGCTTTTCTAAGCATTTGTTGGTCTTCTGCAATAATTATTGAAATCATTCAATTTCACCTCGAGGTACATAAATTTCTAGTTCAGTTCCCTTTTTATTATAAACATTTAGTTTGCCATTTAAATACGCTACCCTACTTTTAATACTATGCAATTGATCGATATCAACATCTTTAATACCAATACCATTGTCATGAATAGATAAAATTATACCTCCATCATGATTTCTCAAGTTAATATTCACTTCAGATGCCTTAGAATATTTAATTACATTATTAATTGCTTCTTTTAAGACCATAGATAGCAAAGATTGCTTAGGCAAATTTAAAGATTCTGCTAATTGTATATTAGAAAAGCTGAAGTGTATTTCTGTATCTTTTAATATTGAAGAAACATTATTTACTTCTTCTTGAAATGATAATGTTTGAAGATTTTCAATAATATTTCTAACTTTCTTTAAAGTATCTTGTGACAATTCATTAATTGATTCAATTTCTTTTTTGGCTGTCTCGGGTTGTTGATCTATAAGTTTTAATGCTAATTCAGATTTTAATGTTAAACTTGCAAATACATGACCTAAAGTATCATGTAAATCTTGACCGATGCGTGACCGTTCTTGTTCAGCAATTAATATGTTAATATATTTATTTTGTTCAGTAAGCTTTTCTCTCAACTTACGTTCTTCTAATGAATAAATATTACCTACGCACATAAGTAATATCACTACAAAATATATTATTAACGGGGTTACTGCGTCTCTGTCTATTACTAATGTTAGGATAATTGTAATCATCATAGATACCACAAAGGTCATAAAGAATTTTGATTTAAACCCTTTACCTAACATGAATGGAATTGCGAATGCACTAAAAAAATAAAATAAAGAATTCATTGGTTGGTTACAAAACACAAAATAATCAATCAAAATATAATGCACAATGAAAAGTGCATATAACATTTCTTCATTTAAGCGATTGTAATAAAATATAATACATACATAATCAATAACAAAAATGATGACAACAAGTATATATTCCAAAAATGGACGATCAATATTGTAATTGAAAATATTAATAATAGGAAATACTAAATAAATAAGTGGTGCTATTCGACTACCTATTTTTACCCAAATTGATGAATTTGTCATGTTATTCAACATCTTTCTTTTTATTAATCTGTAAAGCTATAAGCAAAAATATCATACTGTAAATGACCATAATAATTAAAGAACCATAATCCAATCCCTGCCCCTTACTTAAACTATAAGCTATATTTTTCAGGTGATATGTAGGTGTTAATTTAGAAATTTTTTGTAACCAATCAGGAAATGTATGAGTAGGAAACCATAATCCACCTAATATTGCTAATCCTAAATTAATTAAATTGGCAATACTACTAGCTTTTTGAGCATCATTAGATTGCGCTATGACAAGCCCCAATGTTAAAAACAGACTTGCTCCAAGCCATAATATGAACGCAGATGTAATCCACTCTGTAAAATGCATGTTCACTGTATTATAAAAATGTGCAACTGTAAATATAATAATAATTGATAATAAAAATTGTATTATTGTTCGTGCTAATTTAACTAAATAATAATTTAATGGATTTAGAGGCGTCGTCATGAGATGTTTAAACCAGCCATTGTTTCTCTCCTCAATCATATCTATTGGAAATGAAATTAAACAAAAATTCATACAACTAAATACTACCATACTGTACATATATTCTTTATAAAATACTTCTTTTGCATGTTCTGGTAAATCTAAAATTGAAGTAAATAGTAAATAAAAAAATAAAGGTAACAATATCGATACCATTAAATATAATTTTTTTCTAAGTAAAATTATGATTTCGGTTTTAAAATAAGTAAGTAACATTAGTATACCCCCTCATTGTCTTCTGAATTTGAAAATAAAATTTCTAATAAGGATACTTTATGTATCTCAACTTCATTTAAATCAAGTCCTCTTTTTACTAATTTCATGATGGTATCATTAACATGTTCAGTTTTAATCACAAATTTATGTTCTAATTTAGTACAGTTATCTAAATCTGACACGATGTTTTTATATTTTGTCGGTATCAATATACTAGAACTTTTCTCTGTTGATTTAATGTTATTTAAATCGCCAGTCATTCTAATAGACCCATCATCTAAAATTGCAATATTGTCAGCCATTCTTTCAACTTCTTCAATATAATGTGTAGTATATAAAATAGTTAAACCTTTATGCTTAAAATTAGTTATGATTCTCCAAAAGTGTTCTCTAGTTTCAATATCCATGGCAGATGTCGGTTCATCTAAAATTAAAAACTTAGGTTTTCCTATTACTGTTAAAGCAAAATCCAATATTCTTTGCTGTCCACCTGATAGCTTAGATGCATATTGGTTTAATTGATTTTCTTGAAAATTAGTTACATTCATAAATTCTTCTTTAGTTAAATGATCATCATATATAGCACAATATAAATCAAACAACTCTTTTACTTTAATCATTTTAGGAAATTGAGATTTTTGAAATAATACGGCCATGTCTTTTTTATTTATTAAATTATAATGATCTATGATTTCACCAGACTTGTAATTTTTATTACCAATAATAATATCTATTAATGTTGATTTTCCAGCTCCATTTTTACCTATAAGTGCGGTACATTTTGCTTCTTCAATTGTTAAACTGACATCATTAAGTGCCATTGTCTCATGGAAGTACTTTACAATATGTTCAGCTTCAATCATTGTTTTCACCTCTCTCAATTAATAAATTAAGATTAACAATTAAATAATTATATAAATAGTGGTTAATGTCACTACTTTATATGACATTTGTCATCAAGTTTACATAATATTAATACCGTAAAATAAAAAAATCTGCCACTTTATGTGACAGATTCTAAGGTTATAATATTGGTGAAATTAATTTCGCCAAATCTTCTTTAATCTTAATTTTTAGAGAACGATTTTTATATCCTTCTAGTGTAAGTTCATTTGACTTTTTAATGTCTTCTTTATATGCATGCTTGATCTTTTTAGCCATTTTTTCATCATAAACAAATGCATTAACTTCAAAGTTAAGTTCGAAACTTCTATAGTCCATATTAGCAGACCCTACAGAAACAACTTCATCATCAATTAAACATACTTTAGAATGTAAGAATCCATTTTCGTAAGTGTAGATATGTACTCCACTTTCTAATAACTGTGCTGCATTAGCAAATGTAGCCCAGTATACGAATGGATGGTCAGGCTTACTAGGAATCATCATATGTACTTCGATACCAGTAGCTGCAGCCATTTTGATGGCATTAATATAAGAATTATCTGGTATAAAATAAGGTGTTTGAATATAAATAGATTTCTTAGCACTCATAATCATTTTAGTATAACCAAATTCAATTTGATGCCAATCTTCCGCTGGACTACTTGCCACAATTTGCATTGGTACATGTCCATCTTGTACTTGTTTCTTCGGAAAATACTTATCATTATATTCAAATTGAGGTCTATGTGCTTGAGAATTCCAATCCATCATAAATCGTGTTTGCAATCCATCTACAGCATTCCCTTTAATTCTAAAATGAGTATCTCTCCAGTAACCTAATTTACCTAAACCTAAATAGTCATCACCTACATTAAACCCACCAATATAACCAACTTGGCCATCGATAACAACAATTTTACGGTGATTACGGTTATTCATTCTAAAGTTAATGATAGGTAATTTAGAGGCAAAGAATGCTTCCACTTCTCCACCTAGCTCATTGAAATGTTTAAAATTAGCTCTACTTATTTTTTTAGATCCAACATCATCATATAGTAGCTTAACTTCTAATCCTTCTTTAAGTTTTTCTTCCAAGGCTTTGATAATACGTTGACCTAAACCATCTAACTCAAATCCAAAATATTCTAAATGTATGTAATCTTTCGCATTGCGAATATCTTCAATCATTTGATCATAAAGTTCATGTCCATCAGTAAATAAATCTAGATGGTTATTTTCAGTAATAAAACCATCTTGGTTCATTAATAACATTCGAACTAAATCATGATGTTTCTTTACTAATTGATTGTCGGTATCATAAGTTTTTTCATCAAATTCTTTGATTTGTTTGTCTATGAGCTCATTAAATGCATCTAATTCATTACCATTATTTTTATCTAATTTTCTTTTAGACACTGTGCGTCCGAAGAATAAATATAGAATAAAACCAATTAATGGTAATACAAATAATACAAATAGCCATGCCCAAGTTGAACTAGCACTACGACGATTTCTTTCTAAAAATATAATTATAAACGCTAAAATAATATTAATTACAAAACCTATAACTAATAATATTGTAAATAGCATACCCAAATCATGAGAAAACCTTAGTTCCATAAACATAATCTCCTAACAACATTTTATCTTTTAATTTTTATCATTTTTAACTAAAGTCACAACCGCATTAAAATCTTCTTCAATATTTGGAAATCTGTGTTCTTCAGTCTCTTTAATCGTAATATTTAATAACTTATAACTTGCACCTTCATCTGATTGTAAATATTGATTCACACTATTTTCTAATTTATCTAAGCTACTTTCTATAAAAGTTTTAAATTTAATTTGTTCCATATTCAATTCCCCTTTTCACTTTGATGATTAAATGATAAGTCTTTTTCATTAATAATTCAATTAATATTGAAGTTTAACCAGGTCAATACGATTCGCATTAAAATTATATTGTTCGGAATATATTTGAAATAAATTTAAAATAAGATATAATATATTCATTCGTGTAAGTAATAAGAAAAATATCGCTTATTTGAAAAAGTATTTCACTGATTTATTGGAGGGAAAGTAAATGCTATCTTTTGAAAATGATTATTTAGAAGGTGCACATGAAAAAGTATTAAATCGTTTAGTAGAAACAAATAGAGTCCAAGCAGCAGGATATGGATTCGATCATTTTACAGAACAAGCAATCCAACAAATTAAAAATAGAATCAATTGTCCTGAAGCAACTGTTCGATTTCTTGTCGGTGGGACACAAACAAATCAAGTTGTCATTAATTCAGTACTAGAAAGTTATGAAGGTGTAATTTCAGCGGACACAGGACATGTTGCTGTACATGAAGGTGGCGCTATCGAATATAGTGGGCATAAAGTTTTAGCTATACCTTCGTCTGAAGGAAAAATAACTGCAAAAGGTGTTGAGGACTATTTAGACACTTTCAATAGTGATTTCAAACGTGATCACATGGTATTTCCAGGAATGGTCTATATTTCACATCCAACCGAGTATGGTACTTTATATACAAAACCAGAATTAGAATCTTTATCTAAAGTATGTCAAAAACACAATCTCCCTCTATTTATGGATGGCGCAAGATTAGGATATGGATTAATGAGCGATCAATCAGACTTAACTATTGAAGACGTAGCTAAGTATTGCGATATATTTTATATTGGTGGTACAAAAATTGGTGCACTTTGCGGAGAAGCAATAGTATTTACAAAACAAAATGAACCAAAACAATTTACAACACGTATTAAGCATCACGGTGCTTTATTAGCTAAAGGAAGATTAACAGGAATTCAATTTCTTGAGTTATTTAATGATGATTTGTATTTCAAAATTAGCCGTCATGCAATTGAAATGGCAAATAAAATGAAAGCCGGATTCCTAGAAAAAGGTTATCAATTATATTTTGATTCACCTACAAATCAACAATTCTTTATATTAAGTAATGAGAAAATTTCAGAACTAGAGCAAAAAGTGAAATTCGCAATTTGGGAAAAATACGATGATCAACATCGAGTTGTAAGATTTGCGACAAGCTGGGCAACAACTGAAGAAAATGTAGATCAATTGTTAGCGTTGATATAGTAGATACATATAGGTATTAAAGAGGGCATCATTCTATTGTGGAGTGATGCTTTTTTATTTGAATTAATGGTTAGGAAGTTTAGTAAGTATATATGTTTGAGAAAGTTGATATCTATTTTGTATTTTATTGTCATCAGTATGTTTTGGGTAATAAAAAATAACCTTTACATTGGAAAGTTAAAAGAATATATAAATAGCATCACTTTCTCTTTATCTATGCTGAAAGGATGCTACTAATCTTTTGATTTTTTGTTTTTCTAATTCTATCGCTTTCTTATATTCTTTTTCCAATAATTCTTGCGACTATTTATTGGTTATTTCACCATCTAACTGTGCAAAATGCATAATAACCACTTCCTAATAAAATTTACTTTTCTATAATTTCAATTTGTTTTATATCGGATTCATCAATAGAGTATGTACACAAATCTGTCTTAAGATCCATATCATAATTGCCAGTGTCTGTTTCTAATGGGTTTTCATAATCAATTACTCTACCTTTTAATTCATCTCCATTTGTTAAAATTACCTTTACATTATGACCATAAGCATCTCTTATATGCAATATTCTCACCTACATTTTTATAAGAATATAAATCATATCTTAATTCTGATTGTTGTTACTATTCATTTTCTTCATTTAATTTTTTCAAATCCTCTTGCAAGTCTTCTATTAAATCCTCTATAGGTATATTACCATCTAATTGTAGTATTACCATTTATATCACCCACATATATATTTTAATACCAAGCAACAGTATATTTTTCTGGAAAATAACCATTCATATTAAATTTTTTAATAGCATGATACACATGATTTCTATATATCAAAATATCATTATCTATTTCTAATTTCGACAAAGTATAACTATCAACTCTATTATTATTTTTATTTACTATTACTTGGCCATATCCATTGCTTATTTTATTTTCAGGCAAATATTTATATTCAATTTGATTGTCACTTTCTTTGACTTTGTATAATTCTACCATAATTTTTACTCCTTTAAATAATTAAAAAATAAGCTAAATCACTGTATAAGTGTTTTATCCCCATGCTACAAGTTCAGAATCAGGAAATAATCGCTTATTAGTATTCGTGTGTATTCTATCAATTGCATGTATGAAATAATTATCTATTGTATTATTCTCAATACCAGATTTTTTGGCATTGAGAATTTGAAGACTATCTATATCCATTTGAATAACACCAGGTTTAATATTTTCATCATCATTTGGATAATATTTATATGTAACACTTTTATCATTTATTTCTTTAATTTTTAAAGTTAGCAATCACTTTCACCTCTGATCAACAAAACTAATAACATTACCTATTAACCTACTATTAATTTTAAAAATTACTCATTCATCTATAGTTTTAATTGAGTCTTCATCAGTCAATTCTTTCATTTCGTTTTCTTGTTTCTTTTCGACCGAATATTCTTCGATATCTATATTTAAAAAATCAAATAGTTCTTCTTTTGTCATCTCACCATCTAACCTTAATATAGGCTTCTTCATATAATCAGCTCATTTTGAATTTTGTTTTGAAAATCATTGTTCTTTTTCTTTCTCTTTTTTATCTATCTTAATTTCGTTGTCCAAAATTTCACGTAATTCTTTCATTATTATATTTCCATCTAGTTATATAAAAACTATTTAAACACCTTTGAATACTGAAAATTTTATAAAAATATTATATTATAAATATATATAATAACTACAATAGTTATTTTTTTAGTTGTGGTATTCAATTACAATTTCTAAAGTTAATTGGATACTAAAATGTCATCAGCACGTTTTGGACAATAAAAAATAACCTTCACATTGGAAGGTTAAAATAATATATAAAAATAGCACCACTTTCTATATATTTGTGTAGAAAGGATGCTATTTTGTAATTATTTGTATGTCCTTAATTTCAGAGTCATCTATAGAATATATACCCATTGAGGTATCTAAGTCCATTACGAAATTTCCAGTATCACTTTCGATTGGGTTTTCAAAATTAATGACATTTCCAATTATATTATTATTATCTTTTAAAATTACTTTAACTTTATGACCATAGGCCCTTGCTATTCTCATTATTCAACCTCCTTTTTAACATATGGAACTACATGTGTTCCTGTTCTAGAATAATGTACTTTTCCAAAAGTTGTATCTATATAATTACCTCCTACAAATGATTTTCCAATTACAAATTCAAAATCTATTATCTCTTTTTGATTAAACTTATCTCTTAATAATAAAATTTCACCTGTCCCTACTTTGTCTGTTAATAATTCATTAAGTTTTTGAATTGATACAGTAGTATAACTTGGTAATAAATAATTATTTATTATTGCTTGTCTTTTACTATTTTTAAACAATTGATGATTTTTGTTATGTCTATTCTGTTTTTCAGGATTTATTTCTATTTTTATTTTACCACTTTCAATCATTTCAAGCATTTCTTTTTTAGCTTTTTCTTGTAATTTTTCTTTTTCGGACTCTTTATTCTCTACTTGATATTTACCTTCACGTTCTTTAAAGAACTTGTCTCGCCAACTGCCGACATGTGGCACTGTTGTACTTCTACACCAAGGATGCATAGGTGGCGCATTCACACCTGGAACCATATCTTTAACTTTAAATGTTTTACCATTGAGTGAATGACATAATTTAGATGTTTTACTATCTATTTTGGCAACATATTTATATTCGCCATCTTCAACTAAATCTTTAAGATAAGCTATCTTTTGTGATTCTGTTTGTACACGTGCTGATTCGGTTACTAATAATCTACTGGCGTTATAAGAAGTAGAATTGGTTTGCTTTTTAAACTCAGAAACAAATTCATTAGGATGTCGACCTCGAATAACGACATGACTTGTTACCCTCTCAACTTCCTTTTGAACAAGTTCCATATCATTCCATAATCTAGTAGACCATTTAACACCTTTGAAATTACTATTAACGACTGCTTTCACTTCAGTGTCATCAATTTGAACATGTTCACCTAGAATATGTGCTTGTCTCTTTACTTCTCTATTAACTGCGTCACTTAGCTTATCCTCAATTTTATTTTGAAGATTTAAACTAGAATCTTTCACAATCAAATCTAGCTGCTGCTTTAACAGTTTTTCTCTAGAGATTTTCATCGTTAAGTTGTATTGTTTGAGCGATTGATTCGCCTCTTCACTGAAATCTTTACGCTCAACAAATTGTTTCGCTTTGTTACTAAATGCTAGTACATCAAATGAATCAGCCATTTTCTTAACTTCTTGAATACTCAGTCCAGTATCTTTGGCATATTTTGCATAAAAAGCTAATAATTCTTTTGTAATTTCGGCATACATCAATAGAATGATACGTTCAATTTCAATGATTGCTTGTGCATCAATTAAAGATTCAGCGTCCATGACGTTTTTAGCACGTTCTAGCCAATATTTGGAAATTAAAAAAGACGCATCATCTGATGACACGTCTAGTTAAATCTTTAGTTTAGATATTTAATTAATAGAATGATACTAACAACCACAAGTGATCCAACTAAGAAATCTAATTTTTCTGTTTTTGTGGTTTTTCTTACATTTACAGTTACTTTCACAATTTCCACCTAAATACAAACGTTATTATACGTCCGCCTTTCTATATATTTTTAAAATTTTTCTAATTCTTTTTGATATTTATAAACTCTTTTTGACATTTTCAAATATATACACATTAAATAGTATTTTCACTTTACCTAATCAAATAAATACCATTTTAATATAACAATAGTTTTATGAATTTAATAACCAGATATTACACTATTTAATAGTATTTACATTATTTTTTAATCCACCATTTTATCTACTTCCATTCTTTTTATCAAGATAATAAAAATGGATCTTTCTGCCAACAAAAAGCAATAATGGAAGGCATAAAGTGCATAAAGATAAATAAATTTGAATTGTCACAATTGAAAACCTCTGAAAAATATTATATTATAATTGTGTAAGGAGGAGCTTTATGGCTCCGATAATCATTAAGCTTATATTTTAGGCTTCCGGTCCAAGTAACCGAGATGCCATAGTCTAAGCTCTTTTATTACTCCTGGAATAATCAGTGCTACCCACACTGGATATTCTAGGAGTTTTATTATTATCTTGGTCAAGGCATTTCACACCCTAACACATTAGCATTATAAGGTATCTCTTTTTCTTACATATACAATCTTAGTATATACCATTTAAGCATTAAAAATTTAATAATGAATGAAAATGCTAAAGACAATTTTGAGAAGTATATTAAGAATATTTTTTAATACTTACTTGACCAAAACTTGACCAAATTCATTTTTTAAACATAAGTGGTCAAGTAAAATCCCACCTTCCTAAACAAAAAAGAGCTAAAGCAAAAATGCTCTAGCCCTTGATATTACTATATTCCCCAATGTTGTTTAGCGCTTTAGTATTGTTTCATATATTGCTCGCGTTCCCATTCAGAAACTTGAGTTCTATAGTAATCCCATTCAATTGATTTTGAATTAAGGAATTGGTTATAGATATGATTACCTAAAGCTTTTTTGATTGTTGGATTTTCACGCATAGCTTTTAACGCAGTGTATAGTGTTGAAGGTAAGTCTTCAATACCTACAGCTTCACGTTCTTCGCGATTCATTTCGTAAATATTTTGGTTTACTGGTTTAGGAACTTCTAATTTGTTTTTAATACCGTCTAGTCCAGCTTCTAAGATTGCTGCTAATGCCATGTATGGGTTAGCTGCTGGGTCTACTGAACGTACTTCAACACGAGTAGATAAACCTCTTGAAGATGGTACACGTACTAATGGTGAACGGTTTTTACCACTCCATGCAATGTAACATGGTGCTTCGTAACCTGGAACTAAACGTTTGTATGAGTTTACTAATGGGTTACAAACTGCAGTGAATCCACGTGCATTTTTAAGAATACCAGCTGTAAATTGGTAAGCTGTATCTGTTAATTCCATTTCGCCATTTGGATCATAGAATGCATTTTCTTTACCTTTGAATAATGATACGTTAAAGTGCATTCCGCTTCCGTTTACACCGAATAATGGTTTTGGCATAAATGTCGCATGTAAGTTATGTTTACGAGCGATTGTTTTAACAACTAATTTAAATGTTTGGATATTATCACATGCTGTTATCGCATCTGCATATTTAAAGTCAATTTCATGTTGTCCAGGTGCAACCTCATGGTGACTTGCTTCGATATCAAAGCCCATGTCCTCTAATTCAAGAACGATATCACGACGACAGTTTTCACCTAAGTCTGTTGGTGCTAAGTCGAAGTAACCACCATCATCATTTAATTCTAATGTTGGTTCGCCTTTTTCATCTAATTTGAATAAGAAGAATTCTGGTTCAGGTCCTAAGTTGAAATCTGTGTAACCTAAATCTTCCATTTCTCTCAATACACGTTTTAAGTTATTACGTGGGTCACCTTCAAATGGTGTACCATCTGTTTTGTATACGTCACAGATTAAACGTGCAACTTTACCTTGACCAGCTGTCCATGGGAAGATTACCCATGTATCTAAGTCAGGTTGTAAGTACATGTCAGATTCTTCGATACGTACGAAACCTTCGATAGATGATCCATCGAACATCATTTCGTTATCTAATACTTTCTCTAATTGGCTTACTGGTACTTCAACATTTTTAATTGTTCCTAATATATCTGTGAATTGTAATCTTAAATATCTTACGTTCTCTTCTTCAGCAAACTTACGAATATCATCTTTTGTAAAACTACGTTTAGGCATACTTAAAATCCTCCAAATTTTATTTTATAAATCGGGATAAATCTCCTCGATTTATTGGCAAAGTTTCGCCATGTGGTTTTTGAGTTGCATCTACAATCATTCTTTTTCTAGTTTCTTGTTCGTCTGATGTTAAGTGATTTTGTTGATTATGAATAATTTGTTTAATACCTTTAATATTAAATCCTTTTTCAATTAAAGATTTAATTTCTAATAATCTTTCCAAATCATTCAGCGAAAATAATCTCTTATTTCCTTCAGTTCTTGCCGGCATAACTAGTTCATGTGTTTCATAGTAACGAATTTGTCTTGGACTTAATTCCGTTAATTGACTAACAACACTCATGGAGAATACGGCCATATTTCGTCTGATTGAATCATTAGACATCAATAACCTCTCCTCCACTTTTGAACTTGTACTTAATTTAGCATAGTTTAACTCATATTACAAAAATATGTTAGGTTTTCTGACATATGCTCTCAAAATACTGATTTTATTGCATTTTCCAACCCTAAAAGTATCTCTTTTTAACCAAATACCCTATATTCCGAAAAATAAATTTAAAATTTTCTGATAAAATAAGAAAAATCTCGAAGTTTTAAATTACTCCGAGATTATCTCAATGTTACACAAGCCCTTGTTCTTTTAATTGTTTGACTGCTCGTGTGACTGCTAGTTTAACATGTTCATATGTTAATCCACCTTGAACATAAGCTTCATATGGTTCTCGTATAGGACCATCAGCAGATAATTCAATTGAAGACCCTTGTACAAATGTACCTGCTGCCATAATCACGTCATCTTCATATCCTGGCATATAGCTTGGCTCAGGACTAAAGTGTGCATTAATTGGTGACGCATGTTGTATACTCTGACAAAATGATATCATCTGTTCTTTTGTATCAAATGTCACTGTTTGTATTAAATCAGTACGTTTAACATTATATTTTGGTGATGTTGTCATATTTAATTTTTCTAATAATAGACTAGTAAATAAAGCACCTTTTAAACTTTGACTTACAACGTGTGGTGCTAGGAAGAAACCTTGATACATTTCTTGTAATGAATTTAAAGAGGCGCCCGCTTCTTTACCAATACCTGGGGCAGTAAGTCTATAACCGCAACGCGCTATTAAATCTTTTCTCCCTGCGATATAACCTCCAATTTTAGCTAGCCCACCACCAGGATTTTTAATTAATGAACCAGCAATTAAATCAGCGCCTACTTCGATAGGTTCTTGTTCTTCAACAAATTCACCATAACAATTATCTACAAAAATAATTACGTCAGGATATTGTTGTTTAATTGCTTCTATTGCTTCTTTTATTTCATCAACTGGAATAGATGGTCGTTGATCATAACCTTTAGAACGTTGTATTGCCACAACTTTAGTTTGTTTATTAATAGATTTCAGAACCTCTGGTATATCAATTTTACCTTCATTTAATGCAACTTCATTATATGTGACACCATGTTCTTTTAAACTTTCAATCCCGTTTCCGTTCACGCCTATAACTTCTAATAACGTATCGTAAGGACTTCCAGTGATATATAATAATTCATCACCATATTTTAAATTACTTTGTAATGCTAATGTGATTGCATGAGTACCAGAAATAATTTGTGGACGTACGATGGCATCTTCGGCTTTAAATGTTTTAGCATATATTTCTTCTAAATGATCCCTACCAAAATCATCGTACCCATAACCAGTCGTACCTAATAAGTCACTTTCTGTCGCTTTCACCGTATGAAACGCGTCTAAAACTTTTTCCTGATTAATTAAAGCAACACGTTCAATTTCTTTAAAATATGGAGATAATGTATTTTCAACGTCTTCAATAAGACTTGTCATATCTGTCATCTTGCTAACTTCCTTTATATTTTTTTATATCCTTTAATTTCATATGTCTCATCATTTTCATTAAAATATAATTCACTTACTAATGTATGTTGTTTTAAGAAATATAATCGATCAGCATCCGAACTTGGTACAGTTTCTTCATAGTAAGTTAAATTATCTTTAATTTGATTAATTAATAAGTCTTTAACTTTATCTTTGTCACTATCGTAGCGACTTGATACAAATACATATGGATTGTTTGAAACTGGTAAATCCATTTGACTATCACACTGGTCTTTTTTATTAAAAATAACGGCTTGTGGAATTTGATCCATATCTAATTGTTTAATTAATTGATTAACCGTATCATATTGTGAGCGATATTCTGAATGACTAGCGTCTACCACATGTAATAATAAATCTGCACCTTTTGCTTCTTCTAACGTTGATTTAAAAGCAGCAACTAATGTAGTAGGTAACTTTTGTATAAATCCAACTGTATCAGAAATAATTAAGTTAAAGCCTTCATTGATTTGAATTTGTCTTGTTTTAGGATCTAATGTGGCGAACAATTGATTCTTTTCATAAGTTGTTTCATTAGCAAGTACATTAAACCATGATGATTTACCAGCATTGGTATAACCTACTAAAGCAATTTGAAATACTTGATTCTGTTCACGTTTACTACGATAACGATCTCTGTGTTCTACTACCGTTTGTAATTGATGTTTAATTTCATTCATTCTAGTGCGAATATGTCGACGATCCATCTCAAGTTTCGTTTCACCAGGACCTCTAGTTCCAATCCCACCACCAAGACGTGATAAGCTACGTCCATGTCCTTGTAATCTAGGTAATAAATAATCAAGTTGTGCAAGTTCAACTTGTAATTTACCTTCTCTACTTTTAGCTCTTAGTGCAAATATTTCAAGTATTAACTGTGTTCTATCGATAATCTTAATGCCCAAATTACCATTTAATGTTTTAGATTGAGCTGTCGTTAATTCATCATTCGTTACTACGACATCAATATCATGAAATTCTATAAAAGCTTGTATTTCTTCAATTTTCCCTTTTCCAACATAGTATTTATGGTCTACTTGTTCTCTATTTTGAGTAATTTGACCTTTTACATTTAATTGGCAAGTTTCTGATAAAGCTTCTAATTCTTCCATTGTTGATTCAAAATTAAATTGATTATCATTTTGAGCATGTACACCGATTAGTACAGCCGTTTCCAATTTTTTCTTTGTATCATGCGTTGATAGCTGTGCCATGATATACATCTCCTTTATATTTTCTTCTTAAGTATTTTATCATAGTGCCAATATAAAGACTATTCGTCCATATTATGTTAAATTGTAAGTAATTCGAAAGGGTGGTATTATGGAAAATATTTATGATTTCGTAGTAGAAAAAAATACTGGTGAAACATACAAGTTAGAAGATTATAAAGATTATGTTATGTTAATCGTTAATACTGCAAGTGAGTGTGGTTTCACACCTCAATTTGAAGGATTACAACATCTATATGAAAAATATAAAGATCAAAAATTTATTATTTTAGGATTCCCATGTAATCAATTTGGTGGGCAAGAACCTGGTTCAGGTGAAGAAGCTGCACAGAATTGTAAATTGAATTATGGTGTTACTTTCCCTATTCATCAAAAAATCGATGTTAAAGGTGATAATCAACATCCATTATTCCGTTTCTTAACAGATGCTCAACACGGTATGTTTAATGAAAAAATTAAATGGAATTTCACAAAATTTTTAATTGATCGTAATGGTAATGTGGTTAAACGTTTCTCTCCACAGAAAAAACCAGCACAATTAGAAAATGAAATTGAAAAATTACTTTAATCAGATTACTAAAATAAAATTATAAATTTAAAAGCTTCAATTAAAGTTGGTTTCGTGAGCTGAATGTTAGCTCTGCCAGCTTTAACTGAAGCTTTTTTACATGAATTAATACAAATACGATAAAGCACGCATGAGAATGATATTAGAAACAAAAATAATCCAATATTGTGCTGTTACCATTCCCACTAGTATGTAACTATTGCTACGTTCATTGAAAGTTGTGCTTTAATGCACTTCAATTATTACTTATTCTTCTGATGTTGATTCATTTTCGTCATCAATCATGAAAGTGCTGATCGCATGTTTGTAAATCAGATGTTGTTTTCCTTGAGAAACCAGACGAATTACCTGATCATCGAAATCTTCAATAGTTCCTTTCATTTGGAACCCATTTAGAAAGAAGACAGTAACTTCTGTTTTTTCTGATTTAAAGTTCTCTAGTGCTTGATCTTGGATGTTTTCGTTTGCAATCATGTTCAGTACTCCTTTTATTTATTTGGGGTGTAATCTCATCTAACATCATTTGAAGCGACATTTTCTCTCTATCTAACCAGTGAACGTTCATTTTATTTTTAAACCAAGTCAATTGACGTTTCGCATATTTTCGCGAATTTTGTTTTAACTTTTCAATGGCTGTTTCTTTATCCATGTTCCCTTTAATAACAGGTATAAGTTCTTTGTATCCAATTGCTTGCATACTTTGACTTGACTCATAACCTTGTTCAACTAAGTATTGCACTTCTTTAAATAATCCGTGGCTCAACATAATATCAACACGTTTATTTATTTTTTTATATAATGTTTCACGCGACATTTCAATCCCTAATAATAATGTATCATAATTTTCGGTGAATTGTTGAACTTTCTTGCGATAACTTAAAAGTTTTTTTGTTTTTAAATAATATTCTATCGCTCTCAATACTCTTTTTCTATTATTTGGATGTATATTCGAAGAAGATTCAGGGTCAAATGTATTTAGATAGTCATGTAATTCAATATTATTTAATTGTTCCAATTCTTTTAATTTAGTATTAACTTCATTCATTTTCTCTTCTGATACTGTTTCGTCTTCAAATTGATAGTTATAAAGTAAAGACTGAATATATAATCCTGTACCACCTGCAATGATTGGTGTTTTACCTCTATTAATTATATCTTTGATACATGCTTCTGCTCTTTCTTTAAATGCATAAGCAGAGAATGATTCATCTGGATTTAATATATCAATTAAGTGATGTGGAATACCATCCATTTCTTCTTTAGTAACCTTAGCAGTACCGATATCCATGTGTCTGTATACTTGCATTGAATCACCGCTAATGATTTCGCCATTACATCGTTTGGCTAATTCTATACTTAATTCTGTTTTACCGGATGCTGTTGGTCCAACAATGACGATTAGAAATGGTTTATCTGTACTATTCATGCTATTCACTCACTTTATTTTTCTTTAAAATTTGTTTTTTAATCCATTCAAACATATGTTGCCAAGTTGACAAATAATCGTCTTCAAATAAAATTTCATGACGTTTATTTTTATATAATTGTACGGTGATATGTTTAATACCCGCTTTTTTATAAATTTTACCTAATTTTTTAATTCCCTTCCCGTATTCACCAAAGGGGTCATCTTTTCCTGATATTAAAAGAATAGGCAGATTGTGATTCATTTGTTTTAACGATTTTACATTTGCAGTATCCATCATGTATTTAACGGTTTGATAAATAAGTTGATTAGATACTCTGAAACCACAATATTCATCATCAATAAATTTATTAACTTCTTCTCTTTTTGTAGAAAGCCAATCACTTTCTGTCTCAGGTTGGTCAATTTTTTTGGTGAATGATTTATTCATTAATCGATTAACCCATCTAATACGACGACGTTTTCCAGCAACAATTGTAAGTAATTTTAACAATATCATTGTTGGAATGCCTTTCCATTTTGGGAACATACCTGTACCAGTTAATATAAGACCATCTGCAAATTGAGGGTATTGTTTTACAAATAGTCTTGCAATGATTGAGCCCATTGAATGACCTAAAATAATGTATGGTAATTCAAAATGACTATCATATAACGTTTCAACTATTTCGTATGCATCGGCAGCGACTTGAGACATATCATCAAAATGACCTCTTTCTTTTTCGTCAATATTTTTACCATGTCCTCTGTGATTATGTCTGATAACATCATAACCTTGTAAATTTAAAGCTTTGACTAATTCATCATAACGATCCATATGTTCAGCCATACCATGAAAAAGATGAACAATGCCTATAGTTTCATTATTTGCTTTGTCTATTTTCACTTCAATCATTGTTCCATCTTCCACTGTGATATTGAATTGACTTTGACTCACATATATACCCCCAAAATTTCTAAAGTTCATTTATATTATTTACGTTAAACAACCATATTATATTCAATATACCTTTTGATAACATTGTAATCAAATTGTATGCATAATAAATAGTTATCTACTTATAAGATGTTTATTTTGATTAAAAAAAGTTGTATTACAAAGTATAACATTTCGCATAAAAAAACTACTAGTATTGAGAGTATATCTCAATACTAGTAGTTCAACATCATGATATTTATTCTTTAACTGCAGGTTGATTATTACCTGATTGTGCTTCATCAATCGCTTTATTTACTTCTTCAGTATAAGCTTGTTTTTGAGCATCGCTATATTGAAGCATATCTGCTAAAACATCAATAACTGCATCTTTGTAGTTAAGTACATCATCAATATTAAAGTATAATTTACCAGAACGACGTACTAAGAAGTCAGTTGGTTTAAATACCATTTCTTGTTGAATACCATAAATTAATTCAACATAAATTTCTAATGGTAATTTACTGTTATGATATTGTGCTGTTTGAGCAATATTGAATAAATCGTCAACGTTAGAACCATATTTACTTGCTAAATGATAAGCAACGTCTTCGTCAATGCCAAATCCTTTAGCTGCGTCAACTTTTTGTTTAACGAAATTGTCGAAGTTTTTACTTCCGCCTACGTCACCACCAGAGATTTTTAATTCTTTAGTTGCACATGGTTTGAATGTTAAACCGTATTCTTTTTTAAGACGTTTAGCTAATAAATCTACAATTTCTAATGCCATATGACGGTATCCTGTTAACTTACCACCAGCGATAGTTAGTAATCCAGATTCACCTTCCCAAACTTCATCTTTACGAGAAATTTCTGAAGGATCTTTACCTTCTTCTAAAATTAATGGACGTACACCAGCCCAAGTTGATTCGATATCTTCATCTTTAACTTTAACTGATGGGAACATGTAATTAATAGCTTCGATTAAATAATCTCTATCTTCTTGAGTAGTTAATGGTGTAGCTTTTTCATTATCATAGAATGTATCAGTTGTACCAACATACGCTTTTCCTTCTCTAGGAATAGCAAAGATCATTCTGCCATCTTTTTCAGTATCAAAGTATACTGCTTGTTGTAATGGGAATTTAGATTGATCAATAACAACATGCACACCTTTAGTTAAACGTAATTGTTTGTTGTTTCTTGCATAGTCTCCACTTCTTACTTCATCAACCCATGGTCCTGAAGCGTTAATCACTTTTTTAGCTTTAATAGGATAAGTTTCATTATCGATCATATCAACGACTTCAATACCATTTACTTTTTTATTTGAGTCATAAGTGAAATGTTCTGATTTAGTATAGTTAATGATTTCAGCACCTTTTTCGGCAGCTTTTTTCATAACTTCGATTGTTAATCTTGCATCATCTGTGCGGTATTCAACATAATAACCGCCACCTTTTAAGCCATCTTGTTTAACTAATGGTTCTTTATTAAGCGTATCTTGTTTAGATAGCATTTTTTTACGTTCTGATTTTTTAACGCCTGCTAAAAAGTCATACATTGTTAAACCAATAGCAGTAGTAAATTTACCGAATGTACCGCCTTTATGCATTGGTAATAACATCCATTCTGGAGTTGTTACGTGTGGACCATTTTCATAAACAATGGCACGTTCTTTACCTGTTTCAGCTACAACACCTACTTGAAGTTGTTTTAAATAACGTAACCCACCATGTACTAATTTAGTAGAACGAGAACTTGTACCTTGTGCAAAGTCTTGCATTTCTACTAATGCTACTTTCATTCCACGGTTACTTGCATCAAGTGCAATCCCTGCACCTGTAATTCCGCCACCAACGATGACAACATCATATTCTTCATTTTTTAAATTTCTTTTTATGTGATCCCTTTTAAGTGTTGATAAACCCATAATTCAACGCCTCCTAATTAGTATAAAAAAAGAGAGACTTATCCCACAATTACCATTTAATTGTACGAATAAATCTCTCATGTCTCGATTTCTTTATTAACTTATTTTAAGTATAACATAAATAAGAAAATCAAGTCTATCTTATGCTTACAAATTATTAATATCTTAATTCCTAGTCTTCTAGTTTAAATACTTGTGTAGCTTCTACAGCTTTTTTCCAACCTTTATATAGTTTCGCGCGTTGCTCTTCTTCCATTTTTGGTTCGAATTCTTCTTCAAGTTTCCATCTGTTAGCAATATCATCTTTGCTTTCCCAGAAGCCTACAGCTAAACCAGCTAAATAAGCAGCACCTAACGCAGTTGTCTCTTGAATTTCTGGACGTTCAACTGGTGTATCAACAATATCAGCTTGGAATTGCATGATAAAGTTATTTTTAACTGCACCACCGTCTACACGTAAGTTTTGAACTTCGATGCCTGAGTCTTTAGACATCGCTTCCATAACATCGCGTGTTTGATAACAAAGTGATTCTAATGTTGCACGGATGAAATGTTCTTTTTCAGTACCACGTGTTAAACCAAAGATAGCGCCTCTTGCTTCAGAATCCCAATAAGGTGTTCCTAAACCAACGAATGCTGGAACTACATATACACCTTCAGTTGAATCTACACGTGTAGCATAGTTTTCAGTTTGTGGCGCTGAATTAATCATTCTTAATCCATCACGTAACCACTGAATTGCTGAACCGGAAACAAAGATTGATCCTTCTAAAGCATAATTTACTTTACCGTCAAGACCGTATGCAATTGTAGTTAATAAACCACTGTCAGATTTTACCGCTTCTTCACCAGTGTTCATTAACATGAAACCACCAGTACCATAAGTGTTTTTCACATCTCCACGATCAAAGCATGCTTGACCGAATAAAGCAGCTTGTTGGTCACCTGCGATACCAGCAATTGGTACATTTTGACCAAAGAAGTGATAATCCACTGTATGTGCATATACCTCACTAGAAGGTTTAACTTCAGGTAACATGTTTTCGGGAACTTCTAGAATATCTAATAATTCTTTATCCCATTTTAATTCATGGATATTAAACATTAATGTACGACTAGCATTAGTATAGTCAGTAATATGCGCTTCTCTACCTGATAACTTCCATACTAACCAAGAATCAATTGTGCCGAACAGTAAATCACCGTTATTAGCTTTTTCTCTTGCACCCTCAACATTATCTAAAATCCATTTTACTTTTGTACCAGCAAAATACGGATCTAATAAAAGACCAGTTTTATCACGGAATAAATCTTCATGACCTTGTTCTTTTAAATCATGACAAATACTTTGAGTTTGACGAGATTGCCATACAATAGCATGGTAAATTGGACGGCCAGTATTTTTATCCCATACAACTGTTGTTTCACGTTGGTTTGTAATACCTATACCTTCAATTTGCTCAGCTCTTACATCTTGTTCATTCATGACTTCTGCCATTACAGATAATACAGATGTCCAAATTTCATTAGCATCATGTTCTACCCAACCAGATTGTGGAAAATGTTGTTTGAATTCTCGTTGTGCTACACCTTTGATTTCTCCGTCTTTATTAAATAAAATCGCTCTTGAACTAGTTGTTCCCTGGTCTATTGATAAAATGTATTTTTCCATAATTATTTGACTCCTTTTGATGTCATAAATATAGATAAAAGATGATTAATACTAATCATTTATATTTTATATTCACGAATCATGTTTATATTCTATGCTTATTTTCTAAAATTAATTCTAACGATGCTACTTAAGTTCTCTTTTAATAGATAGATTCGATGTCATTGCTTTTAGACGCTCTATTTAAAACTACACCTAATACTAATGTTATGATAACTAAAATAATGCCCACTGCACAACTTACATTAAATGTTTGTTTGTAAAATACTTCGTAAATGACAGCACCTAACATACCACCAGCGATTGGTCCAAGTACAGGTACGATAGCATATGACCAATTTGAACCACCTTTACCAGCGATTGGTAAAATCGCATGAGCGATACGAGGTCCTAAGTCACGTGCTGGGTTAATAGCATAACCTGTTGTTCCGCCTAAACTTAAACCAATTGCGACAATTAAAGCCCCAACAATTAATGGGTTTAATCCATCAGCAATTTTATTAACACCAATAAATAATATACCTAAAGTTAATGCAGTTGTACCAATGATTTCACTCATAAAGTTAGCAAAATAGTTTTTGATTGCAGGTGCAGTTGAGAATACACCTAACTTAGTGGCTTGATCTTCTGTTGCTTTCCAATGTGGTAAATACATTAACCAAACTAGTGCACCACCTACAATACCACCAAGCATTTGACAAATGATGTATCCAGGCACTTGCGCCCAACTAAATCCTCCATCCATAGCTAACGCAATTGTAACGGCTGGATTCAAATGTGCTCCTGAGAATTTACCAACTGCGAATGCGCCCATGGCAACGGCTAGTCCCCATCCTGTAGCGATAACAATCCAGTCAGCGTTATTACCTGCACTACGTTTTAAATTAACGTTAGCACAAACGCCACCACCGAAAAGTATGAGGATGGCTGTACCTAAGAACTCTGCTAAATAAGCATTCATATAATTATTCCTCCCAAAATAGATAGGGAGACCCCTACAAAGCGATAAAGCTGTAGAAATCTCCCCTTCTCTGTTCTAATATTAACTTTTAATAACTTGTTTATATATTACAATTACGTTGTAAGCGTTGTCAATGATTTTGTTGAAAATTTGTCAAAAATATCAAACTTATATTCAATAAAATTGACCAAACATTTATAAAAAATAGAGGGATTAATAGATCATTATTTCACCATTAATCCCTCTACTTATTCTTTATAAGTTTTTATTTACCATAATTTTTGATTACTAGTCGTAATATATTTAGCGCCATTTTTAATAGCTTCATCTACTTCAGAAACATCACTAATTAATCCACCAGCAATTACAGCTGTATCGGTTTCTTCTTGAATACATCTTATTGCTTTATGAGCAATACCTGGAAGTACTTCGACAAAATCTGGTTGAACCTTTTGAATTAATTCAATACTTCTACTTAAAGCTTGGCTATCAATAATAAATACTCTAAAGATAGTTAAAGTATTGAGCGATTTCGCTTTTTTAATGACTTTCGTTTTAGTAGATACGATACCTTTAGGCTTATATTGTTGAATAATATATTCACATGAATATTCATCATGACTAAGACCTTTTATTAAATCAATATGGATATAACATTCAATTCCATTATTTTTTAATAAGTCTAAAATGCTTTTTAGATGACCTATATGCATGTCTAACAATACACATGATTTATATTCCGTTTTAATGAGGTTATCTAAATCTTTCATATTTCTAATTGCTGGGAGTATATTTTCTTTCAAAGCATTGCTCCTCTCTACATGACACGTTTAAATAATTTTTCTAATTCGTAATTTGAAAAGTTAATAATAATTGGACGTCCATGCGGACAAGTAAATGGATCTTCCATTTCACGCAGTTGATCAATTAAATCTGCCATTTCGTTATTTTTTAAATAATGATTAGCTTTAATTGATTTTTTACATGACATCATAATCGCTGCATCTTCACGCATTTTTTTAACATCTATTTTTTTATTTTCTAAAACTAATTCAATCATATCTTTAATAATTTCTTCCGCTTCTGCTTTTGGAAACCACACTGGATAACTATTAACAATATAATCATGACCTCCAAAATGTTCAAGATGTACACCGACTCTATCTAGTTCTTCTTTATATTGGTCTATAATCAATTGTTCATCCTTAGAAAAATGGAAAGTCATTGGTATCAATAAGTTTTGTACTTCATTTGATACTTCTCCAATTTTATCTCTAAAATATTCGTATTTAATACGCTCTTGTGCAGCATGCTGGTCAATCATAAACATACCATTTTCATTTTGAGCTATGATATATGTTCCATGAACTTGTCCAACAACTTCCATATATGGTACACGACGTCTCGTTGAAGCACTTATAGCACCTTTAATGTCTTGATTATCTTTAACTTCATCATCTAATTCAAATGTATTATCGTTATTATCTAATTCGTTTAAAATTTCTTTTTGATTTTCGAAGTAATTATCATCATTATCACGGTTAATATTATTAGAGGAATTAAATGATTCACTTTCATCATTTTCTTGTACATTGGATGAAAGGCTTTGGCTTGTTTCTTCGTTATACCGTTGTTCGTTTGTGGCATGATCTGATTTATTTTCAGAGTCATTCATACCGTTATGATTATTTGCTTCTTCTTTTTGTCTACGTTCAAAGTCTAACTTTTGTTGTTCAAAACTATTTAACACTTTGTTTTTCTTAGAATGTTGGTCTAGATCATTTTTAGGTATTAAAATTTTATCTTTAAATGCTTCTTGAATTTTTTCAACAATTAATTTGTATAATTGTTCTTCCTTAGATAATCTGACTTCAAGTTTAGTAGGATGAACATTAACATCTACTAGTATGGGATCCATTTGGATATTGATGTAGCAAATAGGGTATCGACCAATTGTTAATAATGTATGATAACCTTCAACAATTGCTTTATTTAAAACAAAGTTTTTGATATATCTACCATTGATAAAAATAGAAATATAATGTTTATTACTTCTTGAATGCTCAGGTCTAGCAACATAACCTTCAAGATGATAATCGCTTGTATCACCAGTGATATGTACTAAATCTTTTGCTACTTTCATTCCATATATTTCTGCCATAACTTCATTTGTTTTACCAGAACCATTAGTTTTTAAAAGTGTTTTACCATCAGAAACTAATGAAATTCTTATATCAGGATGACTCATTGCCATTCTATTAACAATATCTGTAATTTTGCCTAGTTCTGTATATAAACTTTTAATATATTTTAACCGAGCTGGCGTATTATAGAATAATGACTCAACAAGTATATCTGTCCCTTTTTTAGCTTTAGCTGGTTTTTGATCTTTAATCACACCATTTTCAGCATATATTTCATGACCACTTTCATTATCTGTACATGTACGTAAAGTCACTTTGGATACTGAAGAAATACTCGCTAATGCTTCTCCACGAAATCCTAATGTTCTAATATGGAATAAATCATCATCTGCATCTAATTTACTAGTAGCATGTCTGTGAAACACCAGACTTAAATCATCTTGTTCAATACCAGTTCCATTATCTACAACACGTATTGAAGCTATACCTGATTGTTCCACTTCTATATTAATTTCGGTTGACTTGGCATCAATAGCATTTTCTAATAATTCTTTTACAACCGAACTGGGTCTTTCGACTACTTCGCCAGCTGCAATTTTGTTAGCTAAGGAGGTTTGTAGTTCTTTAATTTTTCCCATTTACAACACCTCTATTTTAATTGATTTTGTAATTCGCTTAATTTTACTAAAGCTTCTATTGGAGTCATATTTGATAAATTTAAAGATTTGATTTGTGCTTCTACTTCGCTTTGTTGTACTTCTGCATCAAATAAATTAAATGCCGCTTGTTCAAATGAAGACGTATTTTCTTGATTATTAGTATGTTGTACTGCATCTTGTGTCTCACTATTTGAGTTTGAATCTATAGCATCATCTTTTACTTCACTTTGTACAATCATTGGTTCTGGATTATCAGACTTCTGTTCGAATTCATCTAATATAACTTGTGCTCTTTGAATCACTTTATCAGGTAGATCAGCAAGTTTTGCTACTTGAATACCATAACTGTCATCAACAGCACCATCTTTTACTTTGTGTAAGAAGATAAGTTCACCTTTATATTCATTTGCAGCAACATGAACATTTTTCAAACAAGGTAATAACTGATCTAAAGTTGTAAGTTCATGATAGTGTGTAGAGAATAGTGTCTTAGCGTGAGACGTTTGAGCAACGTATTCTATCATGGCTTGTGCGAGTGCTAAACCATCATATGTTGAAGTCCCCCTACCTATTTCATCAAAGATAATTAAACTATCTTCTGTAGCATAAGTTAATGCTTTTTGCGCTTCTAACATTTCTACCATGAACGTACTTTTACCTGATACTAAATCGTCTGCAGCACCAATTCGTGTAAATATTTGATCAAAAATTGGTAGCACTGCTGATTCACAAGGAACATAAGCACCCATTTGAGCCATAATGCTAATAATAGCGATTTGTCTCATATACGTTGATTTCCCTGACATATTAGGACCTGTAATTAAGTAAATGAATGTATCATTATCTAATTCACAATCATTTGGAACATAATCGTTATAATCCATGACACGTTCTACAACTGGATGTCTAGAGTTTTCAAGTTTTAATGTTTTGTTATCGCTAAATTGTGGTCTAACATAATTATATTTTTGAGCAATTTCCGCAAAGCTTTGTAAACAATCTAATTCTGAAATGATTTTTGCCTGCTTTTGAAGTCGTTCTGTATACGACTTAATATGTTCTCTCAATTTTACAAATAATTGATATTCTAATTCTATAGCTTTATCTTCTGCGCCTAGAATAATATCTTCTTTTTCTTTTAATTCATCAGTAATAAAACGTTCAGCATTAGATAAAGTTTGTTTACGATTATATCCAAATTCAGAAGGTTCAAATCCTTGTAAATTGGCGCGAGTAATCTCTATAAAATAACCAAACACTTTGTTAAAACTAATTTTAAGAGATTTAATACCTGTGCGTTCTCTTTCTCTTGCTTGTAATTCAGCAAGCCAAGATTTACCATTACGAGATGCTTCTAAATACTCATCTAATTGTTGATTAAAACCTGTTTTGAACAATCCGCCATCTTTAACTGAGATAGGAGGCTCTTCTACTAAGCTATTTTCAAGCACTTCTAATAAATCATCTAATGGTTCTAACTCATCAAATTGAGTTATCTTGTCGCTTTCAAGCTGACTTAATAATTGTTTGATATTAGGAATCTCACTAATTGAATGTTTTAATTGTATTAAATCACGTGCATTAACATTACCGTAACTCACTCGACCTACAAGTCTTTCAATATCGTAGACTTGATTCAAATAATTTCTTAAGGTATCACGTTCAATAAAGTGGTTAATAAACTCATCAACTATATTCAATCTCTCTTCAATTTGCTGTTTATAAATTAATGGTCGGTCTATCCACTGTTTAAGACGTCTAGCTCCCATTGGTGTTTTTGTTTCATCCATTAACCATAACAGTGTTCCTTTTTTGGATTTCAATCTTATACTTTCAGTTAATTCTAAGTTTCTTTTAGCATAGAAATCCATTTTCATGAAATCAATAGCAGCATAATGTTGCACTTCTTCTAAATGTGATAAGTCTCTTTTTTGAGTATGGTGGATGTAATCTAATAATAATTGAGTAGATTGATACATACCTTCATGTTCATTATTGTTTACGGAAAATGATTGGTTAGATATCTCCTCACGAACTGTTATCGTTTCAGTAATCATATTAATTTGTCGTTGCATGTTTTCAGATAAAGTTTCATTTACTACAATTTCATTAGGATTAATCGTTGTAATTTCATTTAGTAAAGTAGCTTCATCTTTAAAATGTGTAGCTTTTAATTCACCAGTTGAAATGTCACAATAACTTAATGCATATTCTTGCCCTTGCTTAATAAAACTTAAAATATAGTTGTTTTGCTTTTCATCAACGCCACCTTGATCCATCACTGTTCCTGGAGTTACTATTCTAACTACTTCTCTTTTAACCATACCTTTTGTCTGTTTAGGGTCTTCCATTTGTTCACAGATAGCTACTTTATAGCCATTATTAATTAATGTTTCAATGTAACTATCAGCGGAATGATAAGGTACACCGCACATCGGTATTGGGTCTTCTTTTTTGGCATCTCTTTTAGTAAGCGTGATTTCTAATACTCTTGACGCTTCTTTAGCATCTTCGAAGAACATTTCATAAAAGTCTCCGAGTCTAAAAAATAATAAACAGTCATCATATTCTGATTTAATTTTTAAATATTGTTGCATCATTGGTGTCACATTCGACATAAAGTTCTTCACAACCCTTATTTTATAGTCTTTTTATTTTTATGAATTGAATCATTTTATGTAATTTTTACGTTCTTTTAACTCATCTATTTTAACATATTGAATATATTCTAGCCTATGAAGTTAATTTGATAATTAAAAAAGTACGTACAAACATTGAACTGAGTCATTTCAGTTTCACTATGTATTGTACGTACTTAATTGCTATTTTTGAAATCTATCTAAAAGACCACGTTTTTTTAATATAATTAATAACACGTAGCTAATTGCGGCACCAATAATACTGGACACGATAAATGCAGTCATTAATGGTTTAACAAAGAAGTTTTGTAAATTAAGTATCCATGCTAATGGAATACATATTAAACTTCCAATGATGCCTGTTCCAAGAACTTCTCCAACTGCTGCCATAAATATATGTTTACGATACATGTAAAAGAGGCTAGCTAAGAATACACCTATCATACTGCCTGGAAATGCAAATACACTTCCAGTACCAAACGTAACACGTAAAATGGAAGAAATTAAAGCTTGTGCAAGTCCATACCATGGTCCTACGAACACTGCGCAAAGTACGTTTACTAGATGTTGCATAGGCGCTGCCTTTATTGGACCAAGAGGGATGACAATGATACTGCTTAAAATGACATTTATTGCTATTAATAGCGCTGTTATTGTAAGTTTTCTAATATTCAATGCATTGTCTCCTTATCCAATTTATTTGTTATGATAACTTTCATTATGTTCATTCAAACGGTTTTCCATTGTTTTAATCATCATTTGTAGAAGATAATTGGCTTCATATTGAGATGTACGAAATTCTTCAACTATTGGTAATTCATTTATTTCGTTTTCCAACTGATGAATTTGGTTCTCTGATTGATTAAATGCTGTTGATTTACCATAGTTTTGTAAGTTTACTGATTGTTTTTGTTGCTTTTTCAATCGGTTCATTTTCTTTTCAATGGTTTTATTATTGTGAATTTGTGTTTCGATTGTTTGATAGTCTTTAATTACTTCAAGATTTTTTATCTTTTGGGCAAGTTGATCAGCATTCGATAGTATGTCCTCTTTATTATACATTATTATTGCATCACCAATTCTTTTTGATGTTCTCCTACGAAAGTACCATTTAATGAATATTGTTTCGCTTCATCTATTTTAACATCAACTAATTTACCAATCATTTCTTTTGGTGCTTTAAAGTTAACAAGTTTATTTTTTTCAGTATAGCCTGCTAAAACTGTATCATCTTTTTTACTTGATCCTTCACATAAAACCGTCACAATTTCGTTCTCATACTGACTCATTGCTTTTTGTGAGTATTCTCCAACTTTTTTGTTTAAACGTTGAAGTCTCTCTTTTTTTACATCAGTTGGTACATTATCTTTCATTTTAGCTGCAGGCGTACCGTCTCTTTGAGAATATAGATATGTGTATGCATGTTCGAATCCAACTTCATCATATAAAGTTAATGTTTCTTCAAACTGTTCTTCAGTTTCATTTGGATAACCTACAATGATATCAGTCGTTAATGCGATTTGAGGAATTGCTTCTTTAATACGGTTTACTAAGTCTAAATAACTTTCTCTCGTATATTTTCTTCCCATAATTTTTAGCACAGCATTGTTTCCTGATTGTACTGGTAAATGAATATGAGGTACAATGTTTCCTCCATTAGCAATCACTTCAATCATGCGATCTGTAAAGTCCCAAGGATGACTAGTTGTGAATCTTACTCGAGGAATATCAATTTTTGAGATATCCTCTAATAAATCACCTAATCCATAGTCAAGTCCCTCGATATCTTTTCCGTAAGAATTAACATTTTGTCCTAACAATGTAATTTCTTGATAGCCTTCTCTAGCTAATTCTCTTACTTCATCAATAATATCTTCTGGTCTACGGCTACGTTCTTTACCTCTTGTAAAAGGTACTATGCAATATGTACAGAATTTATCGCAACCATACATAATATTCACCCATGCTTTAATATGACCGTCACGAACTTTAGGAAGATTTTCAATGACATCTCCTTCTTTAGACCATACATCAACAACCATTGCTTTAGATAGATAAGCTTCTTCTAATATTTCTGGTAGTTTATGAATATTATGAGTTCCAAAAATCATATCTACATTTTGGTATGATTTTAAAATTTTATTAACAACAGATTCTTCTTGTGACATACAGCCACATACACCTATTAAACAATCTGGTCGTTCTTTCTTAAGATGTTTTAAATTACCAATTTCGCTAAATACTTTATTTTCAGCATTTTCACGAATCGCACATGTATTAATTAATATAATATCTGCTGTGTTAATATCTGATGTTGCACTATATCCTAAAGCTTCTAATATCCCCGCCATTACTTCAGTATCATGTGCATTCATTTGACAGCCATACGTTTTAATTAAAAATGAACGTCCTTTACCCATGTCTCGATATTTTTCATCAATTTGAAAGTCTCGATTATATTTTATCTCTTGTTTACCACGTTTTTTAGCTTCTTTTAAACTAGGTGGTTGATACACTTGTTCAAAATATTTACTATAATCCTTTTCTTCTTTACGATCACGTTCTGCTAAAATATTTATCGAACCAGCTTTTCTTTGCTCTTCATTCACTATTAAAAATCCTTTCTATATGCCCATATATCATTTCTACATTATATTAAATTTAACCACAAAGTGCAAAAAGCGTCTTATCAATATTTACTTCACAATGAATAAGGCTAAGACAACATTGATGCCTTAGCCTCTACTTTAGTCTATCTAATTCTAAAAGTAAGATTATTATCACAGTGATTATAAAATTGTCATAAATCTATGCTTCGTCATACTTTCCTGTTAATGTTTCAATTTCAATACCTTCTGGTACATGATAAAACTTAACTTGACTAATTATACTAGGACATTCTAATTCTACCATACGTTGGTTTAAATTTTGGATTAATATTAGACATTCATTCATATCTCCTTGTACGGATGTTTCAAGTGGTCCGACACGATAGTGCATTCCCGATTGATCTATAATCTTAATTGCTTCATCTACATAAGGAATGACGTCTTCATTATTTGGTGTTTTAGGTATAATTTGAATACTCATTAATGTATCAACCATTTAATTTAGCTCCCATCTTATCTTTATTTATAATACTAGTTTAACATTTTTATTAAGTTAATCATGTAATCCTTCAACTGCCTTTACCAAAGCATTTGCAAATGTATATAAAAATTCATCCCAATTATCTTGATCTTCTCTGCTTTTACGATTTAATTTTCCATCTTTAAAAAAATGTTTCCTTAATGCATGCGTTATTTCAAGTTGAACTCCTGCTTGTATTTGAGTTTGATTAACTATATTTTCCTTTTGTTTACCCGACATCGTATGCGGGGCATGTTGAACGTCTACTTCAATATCTTTTAATTCAGAAGTTATTAACTTAATTAACTGTTTATCTTTACCGCCTATGTAAACGATTGATTCTTGGCCTGTACAACCATGTAATGAGATTGCGCGTTGACTTTTTTGAGTTAAGTCTTGTGCTATTTCATTATCATAGTGAATTGATGTGACATGTAACTCATTATTACCATGTCGTCTATCTCCCTTAAAGGTAAAATAGTTATATTCGTTGGTTTGTGCAGTCACAAAAGCAAGCTCACTAGTTGCAGGTTCGATACCTCCACCGTGTATAGCTAATATTGTAATGTCACTGTTATTATCTTCAGTTTCAATATGCCAATCTTTATCTTCTATTGTATTTTCTTGTAATTCTTTCATAGAAATAAATTTGTCCATATACCTTCTCCTTATATGACCTTTATTATCTATTCCACAATGTACAGTATTTTAATGTATATTTACAGAAAATTTATAATTTAATTCTATAGATTAATATGTTGTTTGCTTATAAGCTAATAATAAAATAGCTGCCAAATACCATTCTATTAATGGAATTGACAGCTATCCTCTCTATACAAATTGTTTAGTTAATTCATTAAACTTGTCTTCTGATATATGAATATCTTTCTTAGCTAATGGCGTTCCTTCCATTTCTTCAATCTGTGATTCATATGAAGGTGTTTCTGTATCTTGATAAACAATACCTTTTAACATAGATTCATGTTCTAAAACTGTTTGTATAGCTAATTGTTTATCCGTCGTATCATAATTTTCAATGTCATCAATACTTGTTAGATTTTCTTTGAACCAATCATAAGTATTAATTTTGTTATAAGTAACACATGGTGAGAATACATTTACGAATGAAAATCCATCGTGATTAATAGCATCTTCGATAAGTTTTGTTAATCCTTTAATATCACTTGAAAAACCTTGTGCTACAAAAGTCGCTCCTGAAGATAATGCTAATTCTAAAGGTGCTACATTTTTTTCAATGTTACCTTTAGGTGTAGATTTAGTCACAAATCCAACCGCTGAAGACGGTGAAGTTTGTCCTTTAGTTAAACCATATATTTGGTTATCCATAACGATATAAGTCATGTTCATATTTCTACGTAAGGCGTGAATAGTATGACCCATACCAATCGCATAACCGTCACCGTCACCGCCAGAAGCAATAACTGTAAGATCTCTGTTAGCCATTTTAACGCCTTGTGCTAACGGTAAAGCACGACCATGTATGGCATGTACACCATAGGCATTTATATAGCCTGATAATCTACCTGAACAACCAATGCCTGTAATAAGTGCAACTTCTTCTGGTTCTAACCCTACATTTGCGGCTGCTTTTTGTATAGCAGCTTGAACAGAGAAATCACCACAACCTGGGCACCAGTTTGGCTTAACATTATTTCTAAAATCTTTAAATGTAGCCAATTAGACCAACTCCTTTATTTCTTTTGCAACTTCGATACCTTTATCAACTATTTCATGTGGTAAGAATGGTGTACCATCATATTTAGTTTGATTTACTAATTTATTTTGAATATTAATGTTCATTTTAATTATATTTGCTAATTGTCCTTGATAGTTATGTTCTGCAATAACGACTTTTTGTGCTTTATCAATCGCACTTTGAATCGTTTCAGTTGGGAATGGATGTAATTGTCTGATTTGTAGTGTATTCACAGCGATATTTTGATCATTTAATCGTTGTGCACCTTCTTCGATAGCACCTTTACTTGAAATGAAACCAATATATAGCATATCAGCTTGTTCGTGATTTTCAGTATAGTCCACTGGCTTTTCTATAAGAAGATTTTTAGTTTTGCGCATACGTTTGTCCATTTGTTGTTGACGATTTTGTGCAGCTTCGCTTGTTTTACCTTCTTCGTTATGTTCAACACCAGTAACATGGTGAATACCACCTTTAGTACCAGGTATTGGTCTAGGTGAAATGCCACTTCCTGTTAATGCATATCTTCTGAAATATGATTTGTCATCTTCTTCACGTTCGATATCAGATTGAATTAATTCTCCACGTTTAATTTTGATTTTATCATAGTCTAATTCTTTAACTGTTTGTTTACCTAATGATAATTGTAAATCACTTAAAATAATTACTGGACATTGATATTCCTCAGCTAAATTAAATGCTTCCATTGTTAAATAAAATGCATCTTCCGCATCTGTAGGGGCTACTACAATTTTTGGAATATCACCATGAGTACCATAAATCATTTGCATTAAGTCAGATTGTTCTTGTTTAGTTGGTAAACCTGTAGAAGGACCTCCACGTTGTGTATTTATAACAACAAATGGTGTTTCAGTCATACCAGATAAGCCAATTGATTCCATCATTAGAGATAATCCTGGTCCTGCGCTTGCAGTGAATCCACGAACACCTGCATAATTAGCACCGATAGACATTGTCGCAGCAGCAATTTCATCTTCAGTTTGAACAACTGTTCCGCCAACTTTTGGTAAATTAGCAATCATGTATTCCATAATTTCAGAAGCTGGCGTAATTGGATAAGCTGACATAAATCTTGATCCAGCAGAAATTGCACCTAATCCAATTGCGTCATTACCAATCATATAAAGATGAGGATTTTCATTACTTTCTTGAAGTTCGAAATCGCCTTGAATATCTTCTAAATATTCTTTCATTAATTGATAACCTTGATTTAAAGCTTGTATATTCATTTCAACAACTTTGTCACCTTTTTTAGTGAACATGTTTGTAATTAATTCTTCAAATGTAGATGTATCTAGGTTCATTAATGCAGATGTAGCACCAATCGCTACCATGTTCTTCATTAATGCAGTTCCTAATTCTTTTGCAGTACTAGTAAACGGTAAATCTATAAGTTGTGCCTGACAATCATCAGGTTTTACTGGTTTTGCTTTTGAATCAGCAATAATGATACTATCTTCGCGCATTTCATGATGATTAACTTCTATTGTTTCTTGGTCAAATGCGATAAGTATATCTAAATCATCACTAATAGCATGTACTGGAGAAGTAGAAACTCTAATTTTATTATTAGTATGTCCACCTTTTATACGACTAGAAAAGTGTCTATAACCATATAAGAAATAGCCTTTTCTATTCATTGCAGTAGCAAATATTTCTCCAGTTGATTCAATTCCTTCACCTTGTTGTCCGCCCACTTTCCATGATATTTGTGATTTCATATCATAAGCCTCCTGTGGTTTTTAATTCATATTAAATGATAACAAAAATAACCACCGTATTACTATGTAAACAGTGGCATGTTTATAATTTCATACTAATGGACGATAGTCTTTTGTAACTATAATGTCACAAACATTTACATTATAATTTCATAGGATTGTCGTCATTAATTAATATTCTTTCAATATTTGTTGTTTTACCATTTTTATCTAAATCAATGATAACACCAGAAAGAACACTGCGTCCATTATCTGGTACAACATGACGTTGTGGTAAACTCGTAATAAAACGCTCTATCACTTCATCTCTATTGATGCCTAATATACCATCATAAAAACCTGTCATGCCTACATCAGTAATATAGCCTGTTCCACTTGGTAAAATACGGTTATCAGATGTTTGAATATGAGTATGTGTACCCACTACTGCACTTACTCTACCATCTAAATACCATCCCATTGCATTTTTTTCTGATGTTGTTTCAGCATGAAAATCAATGAATATATATGGCGTTACTTTTTGAGCTTCTTCAATGAGTGCGTCAGCTTTTTTAAAAGGGTCATCTATATCCTGCATGAACGCTCTTCCTTGCAAATTAATTATAGCTAATTTTATTTCATTAATTTGAATAAAGCGCATCCCTACTCCAGGTGCTTCATCAGGAAAGTTGGCCGGTCTAACCATTCTTTTAGCATCATCAATAAATTCGTATATTTCACGTTGACCATAAGTATGGTTACCCATAGTCATAAAATCGACACCCTCACGAAGCAATTGCTTATATATCTTTTCAGTTAGTCCTTTACCATGTGCTGCATTTTCAGCATTTACAATGGATACAGTAGGACGATATTCTTGTTTTAATTTAGGTAAATATGTAGTTATTGCGTTTCTGCCAATCTTACCTACAATATCCCCAATAAATAATATTCTCATGCCTTGTTCATCCTCTCATATCATTAAGTTTAATAGATAGAACACTTTATTTAAAGTACTCTTTGTAAAATTATTTATCTGAATGTTAACTGTCTTTGCTTTTTTATCAATATATATTATGTTAGTATATGTTTATAAAATATTTAGGAGTTGTAAATAATAAATGTCTATTAATATCGATCCTGAAAAGTTTGCAGAATTAGTAGTAAGTTCTAACCCATCTAAATCAGAAGATGCAGAAGATATTGCTAAAGAAAGTTTAAAATTATACATCAATGCATACCGTTTAGCAGAAAGATACGCTAATATCGCTACTAATTGCTATGACACAGCTGAAATTATTCAAGAATTGAAGAAAACAGATTTACAATTGAAGTAAAATTTTTAATACAACATTATGATTATACGAATATCTGACGATTGATTTATTTAACATCAATCGTCAGTTTTTTTATATAATCACAAATTTTGATAATAACTAAACCCCTAACTACACAATGAGTAATTAGGGGTTTAACTTATTTAGCATATTCTACTGCTCTAGTCTCTCGAACAACTGTCACTTTGATATGACCTGGATATTGTAATTCATCCTCAATTTGAGTTTTAATATCTCTAGCCAATCGGTATGATTTTAAATCATCTATTTCTTCAGGTGAAACTACTACACGAATTTCTCTACCTGCTTGAATTGCGAATGCTTTTTCAACACCATCATAACTTTCTGAAAGTGTTTCTAAACGCTCTAATCGACGAATGTAGTTTTCTAATGTCTCTTTTCGAGCGCCAGGACGAGCGGCTGATAATGCGTCAGCTGCTGCAACTAAAATCGAGATAATTGATGTTGGTTCAACATCACCATGATGGGAATGAATAGCATTAATAATTGTTTCATTTTCACCATATTTTTTAGCTAATTCAACACCTATTTCAACGTGACTACCTTCAACTTCGTGATCGATAGCTTTACCAACATCATGAAGTAATCCAGCACGTTTCGCTAACGTAACATCTTCACCAAGTTCTGCTGCTAACATTCCTGATAAATGTGCTACTTCGATAGAATGTTTAAGCACATTTTGTCCATAACTTGTACGATAATTTAAACGTCCAAGTATTTTAACTAAGTCAGGATGCATGTTATGAACATTGATTTCGAATGTAGCTTGTTCACCGGCTTCTCTAATAATATCGTCTACTTCTTTTCTAGCTTTTTCGACCATATCTTCAATACGACCAGGATGAATTCTTCCATCAGAAACTAAGTTAACTAATGCTGTTCTAGCGATTTCTCGTCTAATAGGGTCAAAACCAGATAAAATGACAGCTTCTGGAGTGTCATCGATAATTAAATCGATGCCCGTAAGTGTTTCAAGTGTACGAATATTTCGTCCTTCACGTCCGATTATTCGACCTTTCATTTCATCATTTGGCAAGTTTACAACTGATACAGTTGATTCAGTTGTATGATCTGCTGCTAACCTTTGTACTGTAGTAGCTAGCAATTCTTTTGCTGTTTTATCAACTTTTTCTTTAGCTTCTCTTTCTTTTTCCTTAACAAGTATAGCAATATCTTGTGACAGTTCTTCTTCTACTCGTTGAAGTTGCTCATTTACAGCTTCTTCTTGAGTGAGACCGGAGATGCGTTCTAATTCTTGTTCATGCTTCATTATTAATGTTTGAACACTACTCTCTTTTGCGTCTACTTGTTGTTGTCTTTCTTCAATTTTTGATTCTTTTTGCTCTAAAATCTCATCTTTTTTATCTAATAGATCAGATTTACGCTCTAAGTTCTCTTCTTTTTGAAGAAGTCGGGTTTCTTGTCTTTGTAATTCACCACGTCTTTCACGTAGTTCATTTTCAGTTTGTTCTCGTAAAATTTGATTTTCTTCTTTTGCCTCAAGCAATTTTTCTTTCTTAGTGTTGTCGGCTTCTTTGTGCGCTTGATTGACAATATCATCGGCTGTCTGTCTAGCCTGAACCTGCTTTTGATGCAATAAATTTCGGGCAACAACATACCCTACAACAACGCCTAGAATTATACCCAGCAAAATGAGTAGGAGGCCTAATAAATTCACATAAACACCTCCTTTATCTAGGGTTTGCTCTGTATATCAAAATCAATATGATTATATGAAATTATATAAGAATCATACATACTAATTGTACGGTTTTACACTCAGAAGTGTCAAGATATCAATGCTAACTTATAAGTATTATAAAGAAATTGAGTTGTTATTTTACAAAATGTTATTTTGATTTCTTTCAGTTAATGATAAATAAAAAGCAGTTTCTATATAATATCTATAGAAACTGCTTTTGAAAAATCCAATTTATTTTATTCTTCATCAAATAAAGACTTTGGCGCCTCTTCTTCTTTTTCTTCTACGTCGCCATCAAAAATTCCAAGTTTTTGACGTAATTTTTGGTCAATTTCTTCTTTAATTTGTGGGTTTTCTTTAAGGTAGGATTTAACATTTTCTTTACCTTGTCCCATTCTATCTCCATTGTATGAATACCATGCACCTGATTTATCTACAATTTCATTTTCAACACCAAGATCAATAAGTTCTCCTTCTTTAGAGATACCTTGACCATACATGATATCGACTTCTGCAACTCTAAATGGTGGCGCAACTTTATTTTTAACTACTTTAATCTTAGTTCTATTACCAACAATTTCTTGTCCTTGTTTTAATTGTTCAGCACGACGAACTTCTAATCGAACAGAGCTATAGAATTTTAACGCTCTACCACCAGGAGTTGTTTCTGGGTTACCAAACATAACACCAACTTTTTCACGAATCTGGTTAATGAAAATTGCTGTAGTGTTAGATTTAGAAATAGCACCAGATAATTTACGTAACGCTTGTGACATCAATCTAGCTTGTAAACCAACGTGTGTGTCTCCCATTTCACCTTCAATTTCAGCTTTAGGTGTTAATGCAGCTACTGAATCG
Organism: Staphylococcus sp. 8AQ; assembly: GCF_902506595.1. Classification (NCBI taxonomy): domain Bacteria; kingdom Bacillati; phylum Bacillota; class Bacilli; order Caryophanales; family Staphylococcaceae; genus Staphylococcus; species Staphylococcus sp. 8AQ. The sequence goes on along the minus strand of NZ_LR733871.1, from coordinate 778,847 downwards.
ACTACAACGATATCTACTGCACCACTACGAACAAAAGCTTCTGCAATTTCAAGGCCTTGTTCCCCGTGGTCAGGTTGTGAAAGATATAAATTATCAATATCCACACCTAATGCTTGTGCGTATACAGGATCTAAAGCATGTTCAGCATCAATAAATGCTGCAACGCCGCCATTTTTTTGTGTTTCAGCAATAGCATGTAATGCTACTGTTGTTTTACCAGAACTTTCTGGACCATATATCTCAATAATTCTTCCTTTAGGATAGCCACCTACTCCTAATGCGTTATCTAACGTAACTGAACCACTTGATGTACTTGAAACTCTACGGCCTTTATTATCGCCTAATTTCATTACTGCACCTTTACCAAATGATTTTTCCATATTTTTTATTACTGTATCTAGAGCTTTTTGACGTTCGTTATCCAAAGCGAGACCTCCTAAATTGGGAATGTTTTCTGTTTAATATCTTAATTCATACTATACAAGCTTTTAAATAAAATTACAAGCGATTTGCGAATATTTGTTCGTGTTATTTTATAAAACACACAAACAAAAACGAACAAACGTACTATAAAATAGTACTGAAACTAATATAATTTTATTGTTCTAGCCATTTTAATAATTTTATTAATGCATAATTTTGACTTCTGCTTCTTAATAAATTTCTATTTTGAGACATTTTAAATGATTCAATATCTAATTTATCATCATTGAGGATACCCAAATAAACATCTTTTTCATTATGCAATAAAGTAATACCCTTCTCTGTTTTAAATAAATCTTTTACATATTTAGCAGTCATATATAATTGTTCATTTATATCTAGTTCATGATCAACAAATTGTGGTGAATCTGGTAATGCGCCTTTTAATTGATCTTCTGTATCTTCATTTTTTAAACGTGTATATAATGCTCCATTGGTAACACCATCATAAATTGAAAATGTACTATCCATGTGATTCATTACAGCCGCTTCTAATGTTGTATCGTCTGAACCATAATAATATTCGCCAATGCGATTTAATACTTCTTCTTTTATTGGTTGAATTAAATCTCGACATTGCTGTTGGGTTTCAGCATTTGCTGTTAATCTGATATATACTTCATGAGAACCGGCTAGTGGCGCAATAGTAGGATTTGTTTGCTTATCAATTAAATCCATTAAGATTGTTTCTACTTTAGATTCGCCAATGCCAGCAAATTTAAGTTGTTCTGAAAAAATAACTTTATCATCATCAAGAATATATGGTAGTAATTCATTTTTAGCCATAGGTTTCATTTCTTTTGGCGGTCCGGGTAATAATACTACCTTTTTACCTTCATTTTCAACTAACATACCTGGTGCCATTCCATTTCTATTAGGAAGAACAATTGAATCTTCTATTACTAATGCTTGCTGTTTATTATTAGGTGTCATTTCTTGACCTTGGTCTTCAAAATAACTTTTAATATAATCTAATGAGGCTTCATCAGTAACTAAATCTTTGTTTAAAACTTTTGCGACTGTATGTTTCGTTAAGTCATCTTTTGTAGGTCCTAAGCCGCCTGTCAGAACAAGCATGTCAAAACGTTCTAAACCTTGACGAATAATATATTCTAAACGCTCTGGGTTGTCACCAATAACTGTATGTTCTACAACATTTTTTCCAACACCATTAAATAATTTAGACAAATATTGTCCATTAGTATTTGCAATTTGTCCTAACAGTAGTTCTGATCCAACAGCTATAATCGAAATATTCATAACACATTACTCCCCTTTAATTCTCGAATGTATGCAATATCACTATTATAAACGTTTATAATAGTAAAATCTAAGAATGAGGATTCCACATCAAACAAGATACTGAATCTGTTGTAAAATATAAAAAAACGAGTTGAAACGATACCATTTCAACTCGTTAATTATTTAATGTTTAAATACATCTCTGCCTTTGTAGAAGTATTCAATACCAGAAAGAATTGTAAAGAATACACCGATATATAATAAAACTTGTCCAATTGGGAAACCAATCCAAGTTGCTAATGGATCACCTAATAAAATCCAAATAATAGCAACCATTGTTACTGCAGTTTTAATTTTACCTAGTTGCCCTGCAGCACTTACAAAGCCTTGTTCAATTTGTAGTAATCTAAGACCTGTAACTGCAAATTCTCGTGCAATTATTATAATTGCTACAACAGAGTTAGTTAAATCTAATTGAACTAATACAATCAATGCACTAGCAACTAATAATTTATCAGCTAAAGGATCTAAAAATTTACCCATATTAGTTACTAACTGCCATTTACGTGCTAAATATCCATCGGCAAAATCACTTAATGATGCAATAATGAAAATAATTGCTCCGATAAATAGTTCTATTTTTATATCATATCCGCCTAAAAATGACATTTTCCCAAAACCAAAATTAACTAAAGCAAATAAGATAAACACTGGTATAAGTATAACTCTGAATACCGTAATCTGATTCGGTATATTCATTTTTCAACCTCATTTCTTAATACATTTTTCTTTAAAATAATAATACTGCTAAAATCCATAAAGCTAATGTTACTAATGTAACTAAAACAATAATAGCTGCAACTTGCAATGGTTCCATAGATTTACTTCGATAAGGAGGCGCTTCTTTATTAGCGAACGAAGTTATCATGTCGTCTAATTGAATATGATGTTGGGGTATTTCATCTTGATGTGCTTGGATTAGTTGGTTGGGTTCAATATTAACAACATTGGCATACTTTCGAATGAAACCTTCAGCATAATTACTATTAGGTAATTGATTAAATTCATTGTTTTCTATTTGTTCTAGTGTATGACGTTTAAGTTGCGTTCGTTGCTCCAATTCATTAAGAGTCATTCCTAATCTTTCACGTCTACCTTTTAATACTTCGCCTATCGTTTTCAAAAATATGCCTCCTTAAATCCTATTCAAAAAATCCAAATCCTCCACCAAATGGATCACCAAAATCTAAATTATTTTTACTTTTAGTTTGAGCTGTTTGTTTCTTCATTTCTTCATATTGAATTTCCTGATCTTTATTTTCACGTAATTCAATAATATAGTCAAAATCATCCATGCTATAGTCACATGATTCAACAAATAAATCTGGATGCTCCACTACTTTCACTGAAGGAAGTGTCATTATCTCTCTAACTAAATCTTGGTGTTTCGTATTAGATTCTCGAGCTGTAACTGCTCCGTCTATAATATAAACATGGTTCGAATCATATTCGCCTTTAATTAATGAACTTCTAACTGTTTGTTTAATTAATGTTGAGCTGATAAATAACCATCGTTTATGGGCACAAACACTACCTGCAACGATTGATTCCGTTTTACCAACTCGTGGCATACCACGAATTCCGATTAATTTATGTCCTTCTTCTTTGAATAATTCTGCTAAGAAGTCAACAAGTAAACCTAAATCTTCACGTTCAAAACGAAATGTCTTTTTATCATCGGCATCCTGTTCGATATAACGACCGTGTCTAACAGCTAATCTGTCTCGCAATTCAGGTACACGTAATTTAGTTATATCGATTTCATTAATTTCTTTAACGATTTGTTCGAATCGTTGAAATTTTTCTAATTTATCAGTTTTAATTAATAATCCACGTTTACCTTGATCAACGCCATTAATAGTAACGATACTAATGCCTAACATCCCTAATAAACTCGAAACGTCTCCTAGCAAACCAGCACGATTCATTGTAATTTCGTATTCTAGATACCATTCTTTTCTTCTCTCAGCCACTGACACGAGAATCCACCCCTTGTTTAAACACAACTATAAAATAGACTATACTTTGATTAATAATACTCACATTATAACATCGAATTCAATATCATGTACTACAAAGTTCATGCAAAAATTTGGAGCTTACAAGTAGTTATTACAAATACCAACCACCGTTAACTTTTTGAATGGTGCCAGTAATACTTTTAGCCATAGGATGATATAAATATGAACAAGCATAAGCTATTTCATTAGGTGCAATCATACGGTGTTGAGGAAGTTCATCTAAAATTTGGTTGAGTTCATCTTCAGACCATTTGTCACTCATATTACCTGATACAAAACCTGGCGTAATTGCATTAACAGTCACTGATGTTTGTGATAATTCTTGACTTAATGATTTTACGAACCCTAGCTGAGCACTTTTCATTGTCGCATAAATTGTTTCCATACTCGCACCAGTTTCTCCCCAAATTGAAGAAATAACAATGATTCTTCCATTTTCACTTTGTCTCAATGTATCTACAAAATAACGACTTATTCTGATGAGTTGGTGGACGTGAATCTGATAAGTCATGTCAATTTGTTCATCAGTCATGTCTTGAAGCATACCGTATAATGCATTTCCTGCAGCATAAATAATACAATCAAGTTGCTGAATATGCCCAAATAAATGGTCTAAATTAACATTACCTGATAAATCGCATTGAATTAAATTAACTTTTTTATTTTGATACTGTGCCTTTAATTGGGTCTCATCGGACGTGTTAAATTGTAGATCGACTTCATATCCATCAATTAATAATTGTTCAACAATTGCTGTTCCTATTGAACCTGAACCACCTAATACTAGAGCTCTCATTATGATTTAATCTCCAAGCGACTATCAACGATTTCATCTAAATTCAAATATAGTTGTGATGTCTCGTTGACACTTTCAAGCGTAATATTTTCAACGATATCTAACATATCAAAGACACTAACTCCTTCAAAGTATAGCTTTGCGTATTGATTCGCAATGTACTCAGGAGAATTAAGACTCGAAATAAATTCGCCGATAAATTGTTTTTTCAGTAATTCAAAAGCTTCAATGTCTGAAAGATTACCTTGATTTTGTTTCAATTGATTTAAAAGCAATTGTTTTAATTGATCTGGATTAGTTGTGGCACTTGTAATTATAGAAAAACTGTACGTCGGTTCTAAAACAAATTGATATCCAAATGTTTCATCAATTAAATCATTATTAAGTAATTCTTGATAAAATTCAGTCTCTTCTCCAAAAATAAGTTCATAGAAAAATGTCATTTCTAAATCACGTTGTACATATTTTTCAGGAGATTCTTCTAATGGTTGATTTTTAAATCCAAGCATCAATTTAGGGGATTGTAGTTTCATTTCTTCAGTTACAAAATGTTGATTCACAGATTGAGGTTCATCAATTTTAGCACGTTCGATTTCAGGTTGATTTGTTTTATCTCGCTGATTTTCATGTTCTTCTACAATATCAACAATATATTCTGGATCTACGTCACCTACAACAAAAAGTACCATATTAGATGGGTGGTAGAATGTTTCATAACATAAATATAAGTCATCTTTAGTAATGTCATAAATACTTTCAACACTACCCGCAATATCCACTCTAATTGGATGATTTGTATACATCGCTCTTAATGTATTAAACATTAATTTATAGCCAGGTTGTTCTTGATACATTTTGATTTCTTCTGCAATAATACCTTTTTCTTTATCTACAGTTTCTTTTGTAAAATAAGGCGTCTCAACCATAGTCAATAATCGTTTAATATTATTTTCTAAGTGATCAGTAGCACTAAATAAGTAACTTGTACGATCAAAACTTGTAAATGCATTCGCTTGTGCATTTTCTTCAGCAAAAGCAGTAAATAAATCTTCCTCTTCTTTTTCAAACAATTTATGTTCTAAAAAATGTGCTACGCCATCAGGGACTGTCACAAATTCATTCTGGCCAAGAGGTTTAAAACGACTATCTAGTGAGCCAAATTGAGTAGTATACGTTACAAATGTTTTTTGAAATCCAGGTTTAGGAATGACAAATAAACGTAAGCCATTTTGTAATTCATGTTCATAAACTTTTTCATCTATGACCTCATAGTAATGTTGTTTCACTACTCATTTCCCCCTTTCGTTAATACATAAATCGAATCTAAAACTGCTTCATTTACAAGATCTACGATATCTTTCTTAGTAACTTGATTTATGTTATTCAAAAAGTCTTCGTCAGTTTGTGGTTCATCTAACAGAATCTGATTATGTAATATTTCTATAATACTTTTGGGTCTATCTGTAGATTCGTGTCTTTGGGACGTAATGATTTTTTTAGCTAATTCAATTTTACCTTCTTCAAATTCACCTTTTTTAAATTTATCGAACTCTTCTAAAATTGTTTGTTTAGCAACTTCATATTTATCTGCTGATACACCACTAAGCACAAATAGATAACCATTTTTACCATCAATTTGTGAATGAATAGAATAAGCTAAACTTTGTCTTTCACGTACCTCGTTAAATAGTACAGATGAAGGATCTCCGCCAAACATAATATTAAACACTATAAAAGCATAGTAATTATTTTTACCATAATGCGTTGGGAAACGATATCCTAAATTTAGCTTTGCTTGATCAACATCATCAGTCTCAACAATTGGATTCGGTATGTTGCTAGCATTTTCTAATTGTTTATTATCATTTGAAGTTGTCTCAAAAATAAATGGCTCAATATTAAATTTAGTATTGATTTGGTCAATAACTTGTTGTTGATTAACATTACCTACAACATAAACAGCACAATAATCATTTTGAATCATTGATTGATATGTATTATATAAGGAATTTGGAGTCACTTTAGATATTTGTTCAATTTGACCTGTTGCTAAATATTGATAAGCTTCATTTTCAAACATATTTTCTAACAATTTTAAGAATGAATATTGCGCTTTATTATCAATCATAGCTTCTATTTTTTTACTAAGTAGTGATTTTTCTTGTTTAACAAATTTTTCGTCAAATTGTTGATTATGTATTAATGGATTCCATATTAATTCATTTAATAAATCTAACCCTTGTTCAAATAATGGGGTTTGGTCTTTGAGATAGCGTTCATTTACGATTTCAAGGGAAATTGTAATAACATGTTTATCTTTAAATTTAGAAACAAAACTATTCACATAAGCGCCATAAAGTTCAGACAATCGACGATTCAAAGCCTTATCGTCTTGCCACTTTTGAGAAGCTCTTACTAGTACTTTACTAAGCACTGATCGTTCAGTAATTGTTTCATAATCAAGTGGTGCCATAAATTTAAATGTTATCGTTGTAGTTTTAAATTTTTCAGTTGGCATCACATGAATATGTCTATTTTTATTATTTTGCTTTTCTTTATGCAACTACTTTACCTCCAATGACTTTATCATTATTTTTCTTTTGTAATTCTAAATTTCACTAAACTACTTTTCATATAATTTAAAGAATATAAAATCGGATTCTTTTCTTCATCATAATGTGTTACTTTGAGTAACATTAATCCTTCATGTGGTGAGGCATTAAGTAATTCTGATATATGAGGTTCATAATTAACCGCTTCTAAATCAGTTTCTGCATAAGTTACTATATGACCTGTTGCATCTTTAATTGCATTTAACATTGAACCATTACTTTCTTGGTAACCCGTACATGTTAAATAGTCCTTCGCAATTTTATCTAAACAATACACAACCGGTTGGTGATTGGCAGTTTTTAATCTTTCTATAATAGTAACTGGTTGTTTTTCGCCAATTCCTAAACGTTTAGCATCTAAAATGGTTGCTGGTTGTTCATCAAAATTTAAATATTCAGTCCCAGATTTAAAACCAGCACTTTTAATCATTTCAGTTATACTAATCAATTCATTTAAGGGATAAAAGAAAGGGGGCAGTGATTTCACACTTGTACCCTCTTCAAAATTATCAACTATCACTTGTTCAGTGATAAGTTCATTTATCCCATCATAAACATCATCTGTTTTTATTTGAAGTTCACGAGCAATTGATAAATTACTTGGTAATTTACTTCCATACTCTAACTCTCCAGATTTAATTTTATTTAAAATGTATTGTTTTACTCTATATTTAGCATTCATTTCCGACATAATTACACCTCATCTTTATCAATATCAACTAAAATTTGTCTTGGTTTACTTCCCTTTTGAGGACCTATAACTTGATTTCTCTCAAGATCATCCATGAGTCTTGATGCTCGGTTATACCCAATTCTAAACTGTCTTTGTAATAAAGATGTACTTGCTTTTTGTTTTTCTATAACAAATAAGTAGGCTTCATCATATAACGCATCTTCACTTTTCATTTCTGACTTATCTACTGGTGCATCAGGTTCCATTTCTTTAACATAATTAGCTTGTTGTTGTTCCACTACATAGTTGACTACATCCTGTACTTCTTGGTCACTTAAGAATGCACCCTGTATTCTTATTTTAGTTGAATCACCATTTCCAACGTATAGCATATCACCTTTACCTAGTAATTTTTCAGCTCCTCCAGAACCTATAATCGTTCTTGAGTCTGTTTGTGAACTTACAGCAAAGGCAATTCTTGATGGAATATTATTTTTAATTATACCAGTAATAACATCTACGGACGGTCTTTGTGTAGCAACAATTAAATGAATACCTGCTGCACGTGCCATTTGGGTGATACGTTGAATAGCATTTTCTACTTCTTTACCAGCAACCATCATTAAATCAGCTAATTCATCTACAATTACAACAATATAAGGTAATTCTGCTTGTTTTTCATCTAATTCTTTATTTTGATTTCTAATATATTGATTATATCCTTCTATATTTCTTGTAGAAGAATGTTGGAATAAATCATAACGTCTTTCCATTTCCGCTACAATCTTTTCTAAAGCTTGTGCCGCTTTATGTGGGTTAGTTACAACTGGTATTAATAAATGCGGAATACCATTGTACACATTTAATTCTACCATTTTAGGATCAATCAACATAAGTTTTACTTCATGTGGCTTAGCATTTAATAACAAACTAGTAATTATTCCATTAATACAAACAGACTTACCACTTCCGGTAGAACCCGCAACTAATAAATGGGGCATTTCGTTTAATTGAATAGTAATTGGATCTCCTGAGATATCTCTACCCAATCCGACTTCTAATTTATCATTAGAAGGGAATTTTTCTTCTAATACTTCTTTCAATGCAACTAAAGAAATCTTATCATTTGGCACTTCAATACCTACAGCTGAACGTCCTGGTATAGGTGCTTCAATACGTACATCCTTTGCAGCTAAAGCTAAAGCAATATCATTATGCAAATTAACGATTTTATTTACTTTCACTCCTTGTGCTGGTTGAACTTCATATTGTGTAACGGCTGGTCCGATTTTAATTTGAGTAACTTTTGCATCAACACCGAAGTTTTTCATTGTAGATTCTAAAACTTGACCTTTACGTTTAACTTCTGCTTTTGACGTTGATTGTTTCTGAGCTGGTTGCTTTAATAATGATAATGGCGGTACTACATAAGAAACATTCATTTCTTCTCCAGCTTCAGAAATAGAATTTTCATTTTGGCTATCATCATTTTCATTATTTTTTGATTGAGTTTGATGTTCTATTTCAGAACGATCATTATTCGTCTGTTGTTCTTTATTGCTTGGTGTATTGTCATTTGCTTCATGATCAAATAATCGTTTTTTACGTTTTGGTTGTACTGTCTCTTTCTCAGAATCACTATGACCATATATAGGTATATCACTGTCTTGTTGTACTTCTGGTAAATCTGTAACGTCTTTTACTACATCATTTTCTTGTGAACGATGGCGCTTTTCGATTCTTTCTGCTTTATTTTTGGCTTTTTCTTCTTTTTTAGATTTATTATTTTGTCGGTTTTCTTTTAAATTTTGAGAAGCTGATACTGTAGTAGTTTTTATACCTTCTAATATTTTTTTAGATACATCACGATGTCTTAAGTTTAATAGCAAAATAATGCTTGATGCTAAAAGTAAAATCGTAATAATGATAACACCGACAATAGAAATGAGCGGAATACAAATTTCTAGTAAATAATAGCCAATCAATCCGCCACCAAAATTTGGAAAATGATTATGTTCATATGATTTATAAACATAAGACAATACTGGTTCTCTTTCAGAAACGATACCTTTACTAAAGTGATAATATAGCTGAGCTATAAATAGTAATGCAAATTGTAATGTAATTGAACCTACTGTTCTTCTTGTTTTAGGTATTTTCTTAGAATATGTGATAAAACCTGTTGCTAATAAAATTAAAATATATGTTAAATATCGACTCATTCCGACAAAATAATTAAAGAAACTATCAATCATTCGTCCTATGATGCCTAATTGAAAAGCACCTAAAATGATTAAAATAACCACAACGATAGCAATAATATATCTTAATGGACTCTCAGTTTGCTTTTTCTTTGTGGTTGTTTTCTTTCTAGTTGTATTTGTTTTTTTCTTTGTCGGCGATTTTTTCTTTGCTTGTGGCAAATTGGTACACCTTCTTTTTATAATCTTTCATATGTATAATAAATAACTTTTGTGCCAATAATTTAAGGCTTTTTTAATAAGATGAAAGAGGCAAGGACACTTACACTCATAATAGAAACATTTCGTAAAATAAAGAATGTATTCGAATCATTCCTTATACTTACAATAGTCTATTGAAGTTCAAAGTCATATATTTCAAATGACTAAAAACAATGTGAGTATGTCCCAACCTCTTTAAATTATATTTATAATGATTATATTTCTGAAATGACTGGAATAATCATTGGACGACGTTTAGTACTTTCGAAAAGTAATTTGCTAATTTTGTCTCTCATATTTTGTTTAATATCTGACCATTCAATACGTTTTTCTTGTAATCCTGCTTCAACGATTTCACGTACTTTTTCTTCAGCTTCTTTTAATAAGTCTTCGCTTTCTCTAACGTAAACAAAACCTCTTGATTGTATTTCAGGTCCCGCTGCAATTCTGCGATTTTTAGGATCAAGTGTAACTACTGAAATAAAGATTCCGTCTTCAGCTAATAAATGGCGATCTCTTAATACAATATTACCTACATCACCGACGCCGATACCATCGATTAATATATTACCTGAAGGTACTTTTTCATTTAATACCATATTTGTACCGTCATAATTAATAACATCACCTTTTTCAACAAGGAAAATCTTTTCAGGTGCAACACCTGCTTCAGCTGCTAATTTAGCATGCGCAATTTGCATTTTAAATTCACCTTGAACAGGTATAAAGTATTCTGGTTTCATAATATTAATCATCATTTTTAGTTCTTCCATACATCCATGACTTGATGCATGAATCTTTTTATTATTAGGAATAATATGTGCACCTGCACGTACTAATTCATTTAATGTATTAGCGATAATAACTTCCATATTAGCTGATGCTGTAATTGCTAAAAATACTGAATCACCTTTTTCGATGTTCATAATTTTATGTTTTTGTTGAGCCATTTGACTTAATGCTTCTACAGGTTCACCTTGCATACCTGTTGCAATAATAATGACTTCATTTTTAGGATAATTTTCAACTTCGCTAATTGGAATAAGTAAATCTTTCGGAATATCAAAATAACCCATTTTACGTGCAATATTAAATGAACTTTCTAGTGAACGTCCTAAGAAAGATACTTTACGATTTAATTGGCTCGCAATATTTAATACTTGTTGTATTCTTATAAAGTTTGAAGCATAGCATGATACAATAAGACGTCCATTTACTTTAGCAAATGCATCGTACATGTGATGTTCAATCACGTTTTCAGGTGTATTGTATCCTGGTTTTTCAGCTTCAGTAGAGTCACTGATTAAAGCAAAGACTCCTTCTTCTCCAATTTCAGCCATACGTTTAAAGTCTGGTGAGTATTGTCCACTTAAACTTTGATCAAATTTGAATTCACCTGTGTATACAATTGAACCATAAGATGTGTGAATACAGATACCTAAACTATCGGGGATACTATGTGTTGTATTAAAGAAACTAATATTCACATTTTTAAAACGCATAACTGATTCATGGTTAACTGAATAGTAACGAACTTTTTTATTAATATTACGTGATTTCATACTCTCTTTAACAAGGGCAATTGTTAATTTAGACCCGTAAACAGGAGCATCAACTTGTTCTAATATATAACTTACGGCACCCATTGCATGTTCATGTCCATGTGTTAGGAAAATGCCTTTTAATTTTTCTTTATTTTCAATGACATATTGAATGTCTGGAATTACGATATCTACGCCTAACATTTCATCTTCTGGAAACATTAAACCAGCATCAAGCATAAACATCTCATCGTCTACTTCAACGATATACATATTTTTCGCAATTTCTCCTACACCACCAAGTGGTATGATGCGAATGTCTTTATTTTTTTTCTTTATTAAACTCAAAATGTTACCTCCTATATTTTATCCCCGTCCATATATAAACTCACCATTTATTATAAGTTAAAATGGGCTTTATGTACACTATTAATCAATGTCATCACTGCTTTAATATAAAAGGTTAGCGAAATATAAAAAGATTGGAACCCTTTATAAAGATTCCAATCATTTAAACAATATTATTTTTCGTTTATAGCTTTATGTGAAGCGTTGACACGACCTTGTTTGTCAATTTCAGTTACTTTAACTTCAATTGTGTCTCCAATTTTCAACACGTCTTCTACTTTATTAATACGTTCAGTAGAAATTTGTGAGATGTGTAATAACGCATCTTTACCTGGGAATAATTCAACGAAAGCGCCGTATTTTTCAATACGTTTAACTTTAGCATTGTATACTTGACCAACTTCAGCTTCACGAGTAATTTCTTCAATTATTTCACGTGCACGATTAATCATTTCTTGATCTACTGCACCAATAAATATTTGACCGTCTTGTTCGATATCAAGTTTAACGCCTGTTTCATCAATAATTTCATTGATTTTTTTACCGCCTGGTCCAATGACATCTCTAATTTTTGATGGGTTAATATTCATTGTAACAACTTTAGGTGCATAGGCACTTAGTTCATTTCTAGGTTGATCAATAGTTTGTAACATATGATCCATAATAGCTAAACGACCTTGACGCGCTTGTTCTAAAGCTTCTTCAATCACTTCACGAGTTAAACCGTCAATTTTAATGTCCATTTGGATAGCAGTAATACCTTCTTTAGTACCTGCAACTTTAAAGTCCATGTCACCTAAAGCATCTTCCATACCTTGAATATCCGTTAAAATAGTATAACTATCTTCACGAGTAACAAGTCCCATAGCGATACCGGCAACTGGTGCTTTAATTGGCACACCTGCATCCATTAAAGCTAATGTTGAACCACAAATAGACGCTTGTGAAGATGAACCATTAGATTCTAATACTTCACTTACGATTCTTACTGTATAAGGGAAATCTGAAGTATCAGGTATGATGTGCTTAAGTGCTCTTTCACCTAATGCACCGTGACCAATTTCACGACGTCCTGGTGCTCTTACTGGACCCGTTTCACCAACTGAGAAGTTAGGGAAATTATAGTGATGCATAAAACGTTTTTCTTCTTCTGGTCCTAGGCCATCAATTAATTGATAATCTCCTAAAGCACCTAATGTTAATACTGACAATGCTTGTGTTTGTCCACGAGTGAATAAACCAGATCCATGTGCTCTAGGTAAAAGACCAACTTCAGATTCTAATGGACGAATTTCATCAGGTTTACGACCATCAGGACGAATTTTTTCGTCTGCGATTAAACGTCTTACTTCTTCTTTAACCAAATCATTTAAGATTGCATAAACTTCTTTAATTAAAGTTTCATTATCAGGATCTTCTTCATCGATAAATTCAGCAACAATGTCTTCTTTTAATGCATCTAAATTAATGTCACGTTGTTGTTTATCAAATGTTAATACAGTGTCTTTTAAACCTTTTTCTTCTGTTAAAGATTTAACCTTTTCAACAAGTGCTTCATCTCTTTCAATTGGAATAAATTCTTGTTTTTTAGGTTGAATATGGTCAATAATTTCTTGTTGGAATGCAACTAAGCGTTTAATTTCATCATGACCAAAGAAGATTGCCTCAAGCATTTCGCTTTCAGTAATTTCGCTAGCACCCGCTTCAACCATGTTAACAGCGTCTTTATGACCTGCAACTTCTAGGTCTAAACGTGATACTTCTTTCTCTGCAACAGTTGGATTGATAACATATTTTCCGTCAACATAACCCACATTTACACCAGCGATTGGTCCTTGGAATGGAATATCAGAAACACTTAATGCCATAGATGAACCTATCATTGCAGCCATTTCAGGTGAGCAATCTGGGTCTGCACTAAGTACAATGTTCATAATTTGCACATCATGTTTGTAACCTTTAGGGAATAATGGACGAATTGGTCTATCAATTAAACGTGCAGTTAAAGTTGCATCATCACCTGGACGTCCTTCTCTCTTTTTAAATCCTCCAGGAATTTTACCTGCAGCATACATTTTTTCTTCATAATTAACTGTTAATGGGAAAAAGTCACCATCACGTGGCTCTTTAGAAGCAGTTGCAGTTGATAATACAACTGTATCACCATAACGAACTAAAACAGCACCATTAGCTTGTTTGGCTAACTGTCCTGTTTCAATTGTTAATGATCTGCCAGCCCATTCAGTTTTAAAAACTTTCTTCTCTTGAGACATTATGAATCTCCTCTCTAAATTCTATTACTTATATCATATCACTTATTACTTTCAATTTATATTAGTTCTTATTTGTTAGAGAATAAAAAAAGGAAAGTACCAATCGAATGGTGCTTTCCTAATTTATTATTAAGATTAACGACGGATACCTAATGATTTAATTAATTCACGGTAACGTTGAATATCTTTACCACGTAAGTAGTTTAATAAATGTCTACGACGACCTACCATTTTTAATAATCCACGACGTGAATGGTGGTCTTTTTTGTGCTCACGTAAATGCTCGTTTAAAGCTGAGATTTCAGCAGTTAAGACAGCGATTTGTACTTCTGGAGATCCAGTGTCTGCTTCGTGAGTACGGTATTCTTTAATTAATTCATTTTTACGTTCTTGTGAAATTGCCATTATCAATTTCCTCCTTTATTGTATATACACCTTTATCCGAGTTAGGCGTCGGAGTCTCGACCTACTAAGAAAAAGGTTGTGGTTAAAACGAATCAACTCGTTTTAATCAACTTTATATATTATATGATACATCATCACCGAAATCAACTGATAATAAATATTTTGCACGCGCTTTATCATCATTCATTTGTTCAACCAATGGATCTATACCATCAAATTTTATTTCCGGTCTTAAGAAATGATGCCAATAAACAACTACACGTTCACCGTAAATATTTTCATCGAAATCGAAAATATTTACTTCGATAACTATTTCGGCTTTTGCTGGGTCATGGAAAGTTGGTTTAACACCTACATTAGCAACTCCACGGAACAGCTTTTGCTCTGCTCCGATTTCCATACTTACAGCGTATACACCTTTTTTAGGTAATAAGTAATCATCGCTAGGATGAACGTTTGCAGTTGGAAAACCAATAGTACGGCCCCGTTTTTCACCTTGAACTACAGTACCTTTGATTTTATATAAGTAACCCAATTCTTCATTGGCTTTTTGCAGTTCTCCATTTTGCAATGCTTCTCTAATAGCAGTTGTTGATATTTTTTCTTCGCCTAGTTCTTGTCTACCAACTATAGTAGTGTTAAAGTCTTCTACCTCATTTAACACTGACATGTTACCTTTACCGAATTTTCCAAATGTAAAATCAAATCCTGCAATAACTTCTTTAACATTATTTTTAATAATATATTCTTCTATAAATTCTTCAGAAGTAACATTAGCAAATCTAGATGAAAAATTGATGACAATACAGTAATCAACACCATGTGCTTCAATCATGTCAATTTTATCAGAAAGTGGTGTTAAATAAGTGGTTCTTTTACGTTCTGGATTTAACACAACTGATGGATGCGGATCAAAGGTCATAACTGCTTTTTTCAATCCGTGTGATTGCGCTTGTTCATCTAAAGTTTGAAAAACTTTATCGTGCCCTTTATGCATACCATCAAAGAAACCAAACGCCATCGCAACGTTTTCATTTATTCTTTGATTTTCTTGAATTGGATGGGTAATTTCTATCACTTTCATAATAAATCTCCTTTAATTAAATACTTTTTTAGGTTTTAATTCTTCTGGTTTATCTGGATGTATGATATATATAGCCAACACTTTTTGTGATGCATTATCTACAAATACAAATTGATCATCATTAATGTTTTCGAACTGCTTTTTATAAAATTTTTGTCCGTTTAGGATGCGTTGTTTGATTTGATCATCTGTAACCATTTGTTGTGGTAAACCTTTCAAACCATATTCTATAGGAAACAATTTATCTTGTAACGAATCATGCTCATGCAAATTTTTAATATCTTCTAATGACAAACTTTGTTCTAAATTAAAGCCACCAGATTCAATACGAGTTAATAATGACATATGAGCAGGATACCCTAGTTTAGCACCTATATCAGTAGCTAGTGTTCGTATATATGTTCCTTTACCACAACTAACTGCTATATCAAAGTGACATTCTTCCCCATCAAAACGTAATGGTGAGATACGTTTAATATTTTTTATAATGGCTTGTCTTATTGGTCTTTCAACTGTTTCATTATTACGTGCATATTCATATAATCTTTTGCCGTTAACTTTAACGGATGAGTACATAGGTGGAATCTGTTCAATTGTACCTTCGAATTGTTTAATAACGTGATCTACTTGTTGTTCAGTTAAATCAGTTTCAGTAACCGATTTATGCTCAACTGTTTCTCCTGTCTGGTCTTCTGTAGTTGTGCTTCTTCCAATGGTTACTGTGGCTTCATATGCTTTCCCCATCTCCATAACATAATCGCTTACACGAGTTGCAGGCCCTACACAAATAGGTAATACGCCTGATACTTCAGGGTCTAATGTTCCAGTATGTCCTATTTTTTTAGTATTAAGTATTTTTCTTAACTTAAATACTACATCATGGCTAGTTAAGCCTCTTTCTTTAAATACTGGTAATATACCGTTATACATGGTTTCACACCTTTTTTATTATCAATATTATTATCCCTGGCTATTATACCACTACTAATTAGTAATATGATTCGTTTGATAGATATTTAAAATCTATTCAGTCATTTTATATGTATTTAGCCTGAGAAAAAAGTTTCCCAGGCTAAGTGTTGTCATGCTATATTTATTTATCTTGTTTGTGTAAATCTTGAATCATACGTTCGATTTTATTTCCGTATTCAATGGATTCATCATATTCAAATGATAATTCTGGAATGATACGTAATCTCATGCGTGATCCAAGCTCAGATTTGATAAAGCCTTTAGCTTTTTCTAATGCTTTAAATGTGTTGTCGACTTCTTTTTTATCGCCTAAAACTGTTAAATAAACTTTTCCTTGAGATAAATCATTTGTTAATTCAACATCAGTAATTGTGATAAAACCAACACGTGGGTCTTTCACTTTATTGTTAACGATATCCATGATTTCTTTTTTCATTTGTTCGCCAACACGTTCTGCTCTCATATTGCTCATCTTTGTCACCCTTTCTATATTTTTCTTTAGTTAAAATAAGAGGTGAGATCAAGGCAATTTTCTTTTTAGAAACTTAACGTTGTTTCAAAAAGTGTCGCCAGTCTCAACCTCGAATAAATCATTAATATAAATTATCTTTTAATTTCAACCATTTCGAATGCTTCAATAATGTCGCCTTCTTTTAGGTCATTGTATTTTTCAATTGTAATACCACATTCATAACCTTGAGCAACTTCTTTAGCATCGTCTTTAAAACGTTTTAGTGTATCTAATTCACCTTCAAATTGTACGATACCATCACGGATAACACGTACACCTGCATTACGTGTAATCTTACCGTCAGTAACATAACTACCTGCAATTGTACCAACTTTAGATACTTTAAATGTTTGACGTACTTCTGCTTGTCCAATCACTTGTTCTTCAAATTCAGGATCAAGTAAACCTTTCATTGCTGATTCAATTTCTTCGATAACGTTATAGATAACGCGATGTAAACGCATATCTACATTATCAGCTTCAGCAGCACGTTTTGCTCCTGAATCAGGACGAACGTTAAATCCGATGATAATACCATTTGATGCATTGGCTAATGTTACATCTGATTCATTAATCGCACCTACAGCAGTGTGAATGATACGTACGTTTACACCTTCAACATCAATTTTCATTAATGATGCAGCTAATGCTTCAACAGAACCTTGAACGTCACCTTTAATAATCACGTTTAAGTCTTTCATTTCACCTTGTTTCATTTGTTCAAACAAGTTATCTAAAGTAACATTTTTACTTTCTTGACGTTGTTGGATAACACTTTCTTCATGACGTGCTTCACCAATACGACGAGCTTGTTTTTCGTCTTTAAATACTACAAAGCGATCGCCTGCTTGAGGTACATCGTTAATACCAGTAATTTCAACTGGAGTTGATGGACCAGCAGTTTTAATACGTTGTCCTAAATCATTTACCATAGCACGAATACGTCCATACGTATTACCAACTACGATAGAATCACCTTGGTGTAATGTACCGTTTTGTACTAATAGTGATGCAGCTGGACCACGTGATTTATCTAATTCTGCTTCAATTACTGTACCTACAGCTTGTTTTTCTGGGTTAGCTTTTAATTCTTGTACTTCTGCTACTAAACCAATCATTTCTAATAAATTATCGATACCATCACCGCTTAAAGCTGAAAGTGGTACAAAGATAGTATCGCCACCCCAGTCTTCAGGAATTAAACCATATTCTGTTAATTCTTGCATAACACGGTCTGGATTTGATGTTGGTTTGTCAATTTTATTAACTGCTACAATTGTTGGAACATTGGCTTCTTTCGCATGGTTAATTGCTTCAATAGTTTGAGGCATAACACCATCATCAGCAGCTACTACTAAAATTGTAATATCTGTCACTTGAGCACCACGTGCACGCATAGTAGTGAAAGCTGCGTGTCCTGGTGTATCAAGGAAAGTGATTTTTTTACCTTCATTTTCAATTTGATAAGCACCAATATGTTGAGTGATACCGCCAGCTTCACCTGCTGTTACTTTAGTGTGACGAATTGAGTCTAGTAATGTTGTTTTACCGTGGTCAACGTGTCCCATGATTGTTACTACTGCTGGACGCTCAATTGCATCTGGATCTTCTGATTCATCATCGAAATAAATTGATAAGTCTTCTTCTTCAATAACAACTTCTTCTTCGATTTCAACACCATAGTCATCTGCAATTAACTCTAATGTCTCTTGATCTAATGATTGATTAATATTTGCAACAATACCTAATAAGAATAATTTTTTAACAATACCTGAAGATTCAACATTTAACTTATCAGCTAATTCGCCAACTGTAATACCTTCTTGG
Organism: Staphylococcus sp. 8AQ; assembly: GCF_902506595.1. Classification (NCBI taxonomy): domain Bacteria; kingdom Bacillati; phylum Bacillota; class Bacilli; order Caryophanales; family Staphylococcaceae; genus Staphylococcus; species Staphylococcus sp. 8AQ. The sequence continues at coordinate 759,537 of NZ_LR733871.1, read as the reverse complement.
TACGTAATTTTTGATGGCATTTCTTTAGGTTCTGCTTGTTGTTGGTTGTTTTGTTTTTGGTTGTTCTTTTTATTGTTTTTATTATTTTTGTTATTCTTATTATTTTTCTTATTATTGTTGTTATTTTGATTATTTTGTTGTTTACCTTTGTTGTTTTTATTCTGACCACTTTGATTATTTGATTTATTATTATTTTGTTTCTGATTGTTTTGTTGTTTGTTTTCAGATTTTTTGTGATTATTTTGAGTATTTTTAGTGTTTTCTTTGCTTTGTTCTGGCTTGAACTTTTTGTCTAAAGCTTTAATTTGGTCGTCTTCTAAAGCTTGCATGTGATTTGACACTTCAACGTTCATACTCTTTAATTCATCTATAATCTCTTTACTCTTTAGATTTAATTCTTTCGCATATTCGTAAATTCTTTGTTTACTCATATAATCACTCCTCACGATATTCATCTATCATAGATAGCAATTTTTTGGCAAAACCTTGATCAGTTAAACCTACGTTTACCCTCTCACCTTTACCAATAGCTATCCCTAACTCTTCTCTAGTTCCAAATACCCTTAATGGCACTTTATAACTCGAAGTTTTATTTTGTATTAATTTCATAGTGTTAGGAGAAGCATCATTAGCTAATATAACTAATTTTATATTGCCTTTTTGCATATCATTGACAATAACTGATTCACCCGTTTTCACTTTGCCAGCTCTCATTGCAAGCCCTAAAAAATTAAATATCTTCTCATTCATTATTTTGGAATCTCTTCTCTATAAATTAAACGAATAACCTCTTTATAAACAGGTTCTAATTGTTCTTTTGACGCTTTAAAATATTTTTCTAAAACTTCTTTTTGTTGTGCGTTTTCTACTAATTGGACATCTTTAGAAACATAAGCACCTCGTCCTTGTTTCTTACCAGTAGCGTCAGCAAAAATTTCGCCTTCTTTATTGATCACAACTCTAATCATATCTTTTTTAGGATGCATTTCATTCGATATGATACATTTACGCATTGGAATTTTTTTCTTTTTCATGTTACATCATCACTCCAACCTATTTTTCTGTATCTTTATCTTCAACAGAAACGTCATCTGTTTCTTCTAATTCTTCATCTGTCTCAGCAGCTAATTCTGCAGTTGTTAAATTAGATTCTTCTAAATTCACATCATCAAATTCAACATCTTCGTCACCTGTATTGACTACTTCGTCCGCAATAGGTTCAGTTTCAATAACAGGATAAATACCCGCTTCACGTGCATCGCTTTCAGATTTGATATCAATTTTCCATCCAGTCAGTTTAGCAGCTAAACGTGCATTTTGACCACGTTTACCAATAGCTAATGACAATTGATAATCTGGAACGACAACAACTGTTGATTGATTTTCTTCATCAACAATGACTTCTAATACTTGTGATGGACTTAACGCATTTCTTACAAATACTTTAGGATCTTCATTCCATTGAACGATATCAATTTTTTCTCCACCTAGTTCTTCAACAACCGCTTCTACACGTGCACCTTTAGAACCTACACATGCACCAACTGCATCAATATCAGGATTTTCAGAATAAACACTGATTTTAGAGCGATCGCCAGCTTCACGAGCAACAGATTTAACAATAACTGTACCGTCAAAGATTTCAGGTACTTCTTGTTCAAATAAACGTTTTAGTAAACCTGGATGGCTTCTTGAAACATAAATTTGAGGTCCTTTAGTTGTCTGTTCAACTTTATTAACAAATACTTTGATTCGTTCATTTGGAATGTAACTTTCATTAGGACTTCTTTCAGCCTCAGATAATACTGCTTCAATACGGCCTAAATTTACGTATACATATCTATGATCAACACGATCAATAACACCTGTTAAAATGTCTTCTTCTTTGTCGATAAATTCATCATAAAGAATTTCTCTTTCAGCATCTCTTAAGCGTTGCATAACAGCCTGTTTTGCAGCTTGAGCACCTACGCGTCCGAAATCTTGAGGTGTTACGTCTTCTTCGTAAATGTCACCAATTTCATATGCTGGATTTTTAACTAATGCTGTACTAATATCCACTTCTTCTCTGTCATCGAATACTTCTTCAACAACTTCTTTTCTTGCTATAACTTTGAAAGTACCTTCATCCATGTTTAACTCTACTCTCACGTTTCTAGCACTATCATAGTTTTTCTTATATGCTGTAATTAAAGCTGCTTCAATTGCATCAATTAAAACTTCTCTAGGAATTTTCTTTTCCTTTTCTAAATATTCAGTAGCTAATAATAATTCATTACTTGACACGATTTTTCCTCCTCACCACGTTAAAGCATTACTGCGTGACGTGCTTTTGCAATTTTATTGCGTGGTATTTCTATCGTTTTAGTTTTAGATTTTTCTTTAACTTCTATTAGTATAATATCCTCTTTGACATCTTTTAAAATACCTAACCATTCTTTTTCTTTTTCAATAGGTGCATAAAGTGATACAAAGATAGGATGTGTAATTGCATCTTTAAGTGCTTTTTCATTTTTAATAGGTCTTTCAGCACCTGGAGAAGCAACATCAAGGTAATACATTTCAGGTATAGGATCGTTTTCATCCATTGCTTCGCTGATTTTTTCAGATGCTAACGTACAATCATTTAAATCAACACCGCCATCTTTATCTATAGAAATTCTTAAAAAATGATCTTTACCTTCTTTAACATACTCAATTTCAACTAGTTCAAAGTTAAGGTCATCTAATACGGGTTGAATAATAGGTTCTACTTGTTCAGCTATTTTACTCATACAGGCCTCCCTTTTAGGCAAATAGAAAAGAGCGGGTATATGCCCACTCTTTTGCCTGAGTTACTAATTTTTTAAGCAACATAAGTATATCATAAGTTTCACTTGTAAACAAATCACAGCATAATCACTATGGTTGTTCATTAAAATGAAATAGTTATTCTATAAATTGATTACTAAAATTAACTCTTATTTTTAATTTACATATCGAAAATTGATAATTGTGCTTTATCAGGTAAGCCTGGTAATGAACCTAAATCATCTAAGTATTCAATTACCTTTTGTGATAGACCTGCTTTTTTATTTAAGTCTTCTTTTGATAAAAATGGTCCTTCTTCTCGCGCTTCAACAATTCTCTTAGCAACGTTTTCCCCTAGTCCTGGAACAGCAATAAACGGTGGAATTAAACTGTCATCTTCAATTATGAAATCAAATGCTTGACTTTTTTCAAGACTGATAGGCTGCATGCGGTAACCACGATGTGCCATTTCATTCATAATTTCAAGAACAGTTAACACGTCTTTTTCTTTTTTGCCTAAATCCATATATCTTGAGTACATATCTTTAACTGTATTTTTAATACTTTCTTTATCTTTAATCATTGTAATTAAATCAAAATCAGATGCTCTAACAGTAAAGTATGATGCATAATAATATAGTGGATGATGCACTTTGAAATACGCAATACGAACTGCCATTAATACATAGGCAGCTGCATGGGCTTTAGGGAACATGTATTTAATCTTACGACATGAATCTAAATACCAATCTGGGACATCATTTTCTTTCATAGCTTCAACCATTTCATCAGTCAAACCACGACCTTTACGCACAAACTCCATCGTTTTGAAGGCCATAGAAGGCTCTAACCCTGCATACATTAGATACACCATAATATCATCACGACAACCAATTACTGATGATAGATCACAAATGCCTGCACGGATTAATTCTTGTGCATTACCTAACCAAACGTCTGTACCATGAGATAATCCTGAAATTTGAACTAACTCAGAGAAAGTAGTTGGCTTAGTATCTTCGAGCATTTGTCTTACGAATCCAGTACCGAATTCAGGGACGCCAAACGTACCTGTTTTACATAAAATTTCTTCTTCAGTAACGCCTAAACTTTCAGGACTACTAAAGATTTTCATCGTCTCTTTATCATCAACAGGTATCGTATGAGGATCAATGCCAGATAAATCTTGTAACATACGTATCATTGTAGGATCATCGTGTCCAAGTATATCGAGTTTCAATACATTATCATGAATTGAATGGAAATCGAAGTGTGTTGTCATCCAAGCTGAACTCTGATCATCGGCTGGATATTGTATTGGTGTAAAATCATAAATATCCATATAATCTGGAACAACAATAATACCACCAGGGTGTTGACCTGTAGTTCTTTTAACGCCTGTACAACCTTTAACTAAACGGTCAACTTCTGCGCCACGTTTATGAATACCTTGATCATTTAAATAACCTTTAACGAAACCGAATGCTGTTTTTTCAGCAACTGTACCGATAGTACCTGCACGGAAAACTTTATCTTCACCAAACAATACTTTTGTATAGTTATGTGCATTGGGTTGGTATTCACCACTAAAGTTCAAGTCAATATCTGGTACTTTGTCCCCTTTAAATCCTAAGAATGTTTCGAACGGGATATCTTGTCCTTCTTTAATTAAATCATTACCACATTGTGAACATTTCTTATCAGGTAAATCAAAGCCTGAACCAACAGAACCGTCATCAAAGAACTCACTCGTTTTACAATGCGTACAAATGTAATGAGGTGGCAATGGATTAACCTCAGTAATCTCTGTCATCGTTGCCACAAAACTTGATCCAACTGATCCACGTGAACCAACTAAATAACCATCATTTAATGATTTTTTAACTAAACGTTGTGAAATTAGATAAATAACTGAGAAACCATTACCTATAATACTATCTAATTCTTTCTCTAAACGATCAATAACTATTTGAGGTAGGTCTTCGCCGTATAACTTTTTAGCATTGCTATAACTTAATTCTCGAATTTCCTCGTTAGCTCCATCCATTCTCGGTGTATATAGTTTGTCTTTAATCGGAACAACACGTTCAATTCGGTCAGCTAAAGCATTAGTATTAGTTACTACGAGTTCATATGCTTTTTCTTCGCCTAAAAAGTGTAACTCATCTAACATTTCATCAGTTGTTCTAAAATGTGCTTCTGGTAATGTCGAACGATTTAACGGATTACCTGGTTGTGAAGCAATAAGTATTTTACGTGCAATAGCATCATGTTCATATAAATAATGTGCATTACCTGTCGCAATAACTGGGATATTCGCACTTTTACCCGCTTCTATTAATCGATTATAGATTTCATGTAATGTTTCAGTATCTCTGATAAGTTCTCGATCGATTAAATCTTGATACAATGCAGGAGGTTGTACTTCTATAAAGTCATAATATTTAGCTATTTTTTCAACTTCAGATTGATCACGTTGCATTACTGCAGTGAATAACTCACCTTCATCGCATGCAGTTCCAACAAGTATACCTTCTCTATATTCATTTAATAACGATCTAGGGATTCTAGGTGTTCTGTAATAATAAGTAACTAGCGATTCACTTACTATTTTAAATAGATTTTTCAATCCTTGTTGGTTTTGTACGATTAAAGTGACGTGTGAAGGTCTTGCCCTTTTATAAGCATCTTCATTGGTTAACTTTTTATTTATATCAATATGGTTAGTTACACCTAATTCTTTCATTTGTTGTACCATTTTAATGAAAATATAAGCAGTTGCTTCGGTATCATAAATGGCTCTGTGATGTTGTGTTAAATCCACGCCATATTTTTTGGCAAGGAAATTCAAACCGTGTTTTCCGTATTCTGTATTGATTGTACGTGATAATTCTAACGTATCAATAACTCCGTTAGTTGATGGTCCAAAGCCTAATCGTTCATAACCCGTGTCAATGAATCCCATATCGAAAGAAGCATTGTGAGCTACAAATATTGCGTCGCCAACCCATTCTTTAAATTCTGTAAGCACTTCTTCGATTTCTGGAGCATCTGTTAACATGTCATCTGTAATATGTGTCAAGTTAATGATTGTTTCGGATAGTTTTTCATGTGGGTTACTGAATCTCTCAAATTTATCAATGATTTCTCCATCGTGTACTTTAACGGCAGCTAATTCAATAATCTTATCGTATTGGTTTGATAAACCTGTAGTCTCAACGTCGAATACTACATAGGTAGCATCTTTTAAATCTCGATCAGTAGGTTTATATGCAATTGGAACGCCATCGTCTACTAACATACCTTCCATACCATATATCATCTTAATACCATTTTTCTCAGCTGCTGCATGGGCATCTGGAAATGCTTGAACAACATTATGGTCAGTAACAGCTATAGCTTTATGTCCCCATTGAGCGGCTTGGTCAACATATCCGCTAATATTAGGAATACCATCCATTTGACTCATTGATGTATGTAAATGGAATTCAACTCTTTTTTCTTCAGCTTTATCTTTTTTAGGAGATTTTTTAATTTCTTCTATGTCAGACATCATCATAACTAGGTCTCTGACAAATGTATCTTCTTCGATACGACCTTGTGCACGTACCCATTTACCTACACTTAATGCTTTGAAATGATCTAAATCATTTTTATTTTTACGTGTAAACATTTTTAACACTAATGAATCGGTATAATCTGTTACTTTTAATTCTACAATGTGGCGTCCACTTTTTAACTCTTTTAAGTTGATATCAAAAATAACACCTTCTACAGCCACTTTAAATTCTTCTTCGATAATAGACTCTATAGAACGTAGATTTTCAACTTGAATTGGTTTACCAATTTGACACTTATCTACATCACTTTCATTATTATCTTGTTGTTTAGCTTTTTCAGCTTTCATTTTTTCTAATTTTTCAGTAGCTTCTCGTGCACTTTGTTCATCTTCTTCTTGAATATGTGCTTCTAGTGACGCTAAGTCATCATCATGATTGGTATTATCTGTTTCAAACACAATTTTATCAATATCAAATCCGCAATTTTTAAATGCTGCTATTAAACTACCATTACATGCTTTATCAAAGTGATTACGCTCGATATCATTAGATACCATTACTTTTAAAATGTTACCTGACATAATCAAACGTTTTTGTTTTAACTGACCTTTAACTTTAGGTGACAATGCTGTTTGGTCAATACAATGCCCAAAATATTTGATAGCATGTTCATCTTGATTATCAGTATTTTTTACTGTGAAATAGCATTTTACAGTAGCTATTTCTTTAAACTCTTCTACTATTGCATGATTAAAGAGTAGGTAGTCTTCATGTGATAAAAAATGCGGCAATGTAATATGAAATTCCCATGTTCTGTTTTTACTTGAGACATCAATTCTTGTTAACTCGCCTTGCTCTATGATTTCTGAATCTAACTGATTAGAAATTTTAATTTGATCAGCAAGTACTTTAAATTTTTCCTGATTTGTCATTGCCAATACGAAAACCACCTTAAATATATAATTCTCTCGAAAATTCCCATGATTAATATGATATCAATGCTACAAATTATACTGATTTATGCTATGAAGTTCAAAGCAAATTTATATTATATTATACGCTTAAATGACTTATATTTCATTGATTACATTTTGAAATTTTAAAAGAAAATAAAGGAGTGGATAAGAACTCAATTTGAATTCGTTATCACACTCCTACTCAATGCTCGAATACTAAATAATGTAAATATTTCTTATACAATATTTATTAATCGTAATTTAGTTTAATGTTAAATATAAATCTTTAATGTAATCTTCTAATTGATCAATATGAATTTCTTCACTTTCTCCTGTTGAACGTTGTTTTACTTCAACAATTCCTTCTGAAGCAAGTTTACCCACAACAACTCGAATAGGTAATCCAATTAAATCTGAATCATTAAATTTAACGCCGGCACGCTCTTGTCTATCGTCATATAATACATCATATTGCTTCATTAATTGATTATACAATTGGTCTCCAAGTTCGCGTTGGTCATCTTTTTTAGGATTAATAGTGATTAAATGTAAATCAAATGGTGTTACTGATTTAGGCCAAATAATTCCATTATCATCATTATGTTGTTCAACGATTGCACTTAACGTTCTTGATACACCAATTCCGTAACATCCCATAATAAGCGGCTGAGCTTTTCCTTGATTATCTAAGAACGTTGCGTTCATTGCTTCAGAATATTTAGTACCGAGTTTGAATACTTGTCCTACTTCAATTCCTTCAGCAAATTGTGCAGCAGAACCATCAGCTAATGTTTCTCCTTCGAGAATGAATCTAAAGTCTCCAAATTCATCTACTTTAAAATCACGGTCTAATTGTACATTATCGAAGTGATATCCATCTTCATTTGCACCCACAACTAAATCAGATAAATCTTTCACAAAATGATCTGCGTAAATTTTTATATCTTTATCGTGAACTGGACCTAATGAACCAGGACTAGCACCCAATAAATTGACAATTTCATCTTGCGTAGCCATTTCAATATTATCAGTACCAAAATAAGCTTTTAATTTTACGTCATTTAATTCATGATGCCCTCTAACCAACACCATTATAAATTCGCCATCTACTTTGAAAATCATTGTTTTAACAATCTCATCTAACGGTCTGTTTAAAAAGTCTGCTAATTCTTGAGATGTTTTAACACCTGGTGTAGCTATTTTTTCCATAGCTTTACCGCTTGATTCTTTAGGATTGGCATGATATACGACTTCAGCTTTCTCAATATTCGCAGCATAGTCTGTCTCGTTACTATAAACAATAGTATCTTCACCAATTTCACTTAATGCCATAAATTCGTGAGTATGACTACCACCAATAGCACCAGAATCTGCTACAACTGGACGCGCATTGATACCTACACGTTTAAAGATGCGATCATATGCGTTATACATGTCTTGATATGTTTCATCTAATGAAGCTTCATCAGCATGGAAAGAATATGCATCTTTCATAATAAATTCTCTTCCACGTAGTAAGCCAAAACGAGGACGTTTTTCGTCTCTGAATTTAGATTGAATTTGGAATAATGTTATCGGTAATCGCTTATATGATTTTAATTCATCTCTTACAAGTGATGTTACGACTTCTTCATGTGTTGGTCCTAGTGCAAATTCGCGTCCATTACGGTCTTTTAAACGCATTAATTCAGGACCATAGGCACCCCAACGACCTGATTCTTCCCATAATTCAGCTTGCTGTAACGCTGGCATTAAAATTTCAACAGCATCCACGCTTTCCATTTCTTCACGAATAATCTTAGAAATGTTATTAAGTACACGAGTTGCTAGTGGTAGATAACTATAAATTCCACTCGTACTTTGTTTAATTAAACCTGCTTTTAATAGTAATCTATGACTTAAAGCTTCTGCTTCTGCAGGTACTTCTCTCATTGTTGGTATAAAAACTTTAGATTGTTTCATAGTAACTTTGCCTCCCTATTTATAAGAAATATCGTTGTATGTCATTCCAAGTAACTAAGATCATAATAATAATTACGAAAATAGCGCCGACTGCAATAATAGTCGTTTCTGCTTTTTTGTTTATAGGTTTTCTAAATATTGCTTCGTAGAAAACAAATAAAATACGTCCGCCATCTAATGCAGGTATTGGTAATAAATTCATAATTCCTAAGTTAACACTTAATAGTGCTGTATAAGTAATTAAATTAATGATACCTGATTTCACCACTGAATCCACATTATGGTATATACCAACAGGACCATTTAACATATCAAATGAAAATCCGCCTGTGAAAATACTAGCTATCATTCCGACAACAGCTGTAAATATTAAAGTGCCTGCTTTGAAGAATTGTTCAACACCCATAACTAAAGGTTTAAATACGGTGTGTTCTTTCTCTGGTATAAAACCAATTTGATAAACGGTTTCAGATTTATTTTTAGTTTGTTTGATTTCTCTTTTCTTAGGTTCTAAATCAATTGATTTAGTCTTGCCATCTCGATCAACTTTAATAGTTGTTTTAGCAGATTTATTTTTATCTAAAACCTTTTTAATATCATTGTAGTCTTTAACCTTATGATTGCCGACTTGTACAATTTTATCTCCAGCTTTTAGGCCTGCTTTTTCAGCTGGTAAACCTTTTGCCAAATCTCCTACTGTTGTTGTAGGTGTACCTTGATAATAAGCTAACCCAATAAATAAGACGATTGCTAAAATAAAATTGAATAATGGTCCTGCAAATAATGTTAAAAATTTAGGTAAAGGTTTTTTATGTGTGAATTGACGATCTCTTGGGGCAATTTGAATTAAACTACCATTTTCAACAAAATATGCTTTCTTAGCAATATTAAAGTGATGTCGTTCTTCATCATATGAAGTAATTCCTTCAATAAATAAATTATCTTTAAAATCACATTGTTTTACTTCAATTGCTTCAATTTGTTGAAATTTGTGTTGATCATCTAAGATGATATGTGTAATTTCATCTTGTTCATTTAATTTAATTTTAACGTTCATACCAGGTTCAACAGGTGGTTCTTCAAGTCCATCTCCTGCCATACGAACGTACCCACCTACAGGTAAAATTCGAATTGTATATAAGGTTTCATCTTTTCTAAAACTAAATATTTTAGGGCCCATACCAATAGCAAATTCCGGGCACATAATGCCTGCTCTTTTAGCAAAGAACATATGTCCATATTCATGAACAGTGACTAGTACACCAAATACTATGATGAACGCTAATATTGTAATTAAATAGCTCACGCGCTACACCTCAATTTTTTAAGTAATATTTCAATTTATAACTTCCATTAATAATAAGACAATAATAAAAACATTATATTACGATTACCAAATTTAGCATACAAATTTGGATAAGCATTTCAAAATTTCTAATTTTTCCATAAAAGTTATGTATAAGTTATGAAAAGGAGTTAAGAAATGATAATTCATTTCAATAACTCCCCCATTATAACATTATATTTATTTGAAAATGATTGATGATATTAAATTTGAATTAAAAGAATGTTTAATAATGGTAATACAAACATAAAGCTATCAAATCTATCTAATATACCACCATGTCCTGGTAAAATTCTTCCTGAATCTTTAACACCAAAATGTCTTTTAAATCCTGATTCTACTAAATCACCTAATTGACCAAACATGCTTAAAATAATAGTTACAAGCAATAGTAACCATACATTTAAGTTGAAGTCTACAAAAAATTGCATGAGTAGAGGTACTAATAAACTACAGAAAATACCACCTATAAATCCTTCAATTGTTTTATTAGGACTAATAACCGGCCATAATTTGTGTTTTCCCATTAAACGTCCAAACAAATAAGCACCAGTGTCAGTTAACCAAACAATCAAGAATGCAAATAATATATAATGTAAACCTTCAGAACGTGTTTCATAAAAATACATAAAGCCTATTCCTACGTATGCAACACTCATTAAACAAAATGCCGCATCCATAAAACTAAATCTATTTTTAGATAAAACAGTATAACTTAACACTATAAAACTCATAGCAATTAAACTTTTCAATTGAATGACTTGTACCCAATTTCCAGCATCTTGTGGCAACATAATGATAATTAATCCAATAGCACTAATAATCCCTGGAATTGATACAAATTTAATCATATTCATATTTAAAAGTTCTTTTAATGCAATTAATGCTAATAAATTAGCAAAAAGCATTAGTACTAATCCACCCTTTAATAGGATGGGCAAGAATATTAATAGAGCAATAATTGCTGTCAATGTTCTTACTTTCATACTACTTTACTCCTCACTCAATCCTCCAAAACGTCTTTGGCGAGATTGGTAAATTTTTAAACAATTTTTCAATTCTTCACCATCAAAGTCTGGCCATAATTTTTCATTAAAAATGAATTCACTGTATGAAACTTGCCAAATTAAAAAGTTACTTATTCTTTGTTCGCCAGAAGTTCGAATTAATAATTCTGGATCAGGATAATTTTGGGTCATTAAATGCTGATCTATCATCGTTTCATTAATATCATTACTATTAAGTCCATTTTCTTGAAGTTCATCAAATATCATCTTCATACTTTGGACAATTTCAGCACGACCACCGTAATTAATTGCAAAAATCAATTTCAATCCTGTGTTATTTTTTGTCTTTTCTTTGGCATGATCAATAGCTTCGATTGTTGATTTCGGTAACCCTGTTTGAAAACCAATTGTTTCTACTTTAACATTCTTTTCAATTAATTCAGGTAAAAATGTTTTTAGAAAATTAACTGGTAAATTCATAATATAGTTTACTTCACTTTCAGGTCTAGACCAATTTTCAGTGGAGAAAGCGTATAAGGTAAGATATTTGATACCGGTATCACTAGCTTCTCTTGTGACTTTCTTGATTGTTTGCATACCTTCATAATGTCCTTTTATGCGAGGCATTCTGCGTTTTTTAGCCCAACGCCCATTTCCATCCATAATAATAGCAACATGTTCAGGTATATTATGTAAATCTAAATCATTAAATTGATTATTTTCACTCTTGTTATTATTTCTAAGCTTTTTAAACATGGTCTTTCCTCCGAGCCTGATCATCTCTGTAATATAGTATAGGTTGTTTAAACAATCATCTACCATTTTATCATACTCATTTATAGCATTGAATAAGCAAATAAAAAAACTGTACCAAAGTCTTACTTGGTACAGTTTAGACTAGAATGAAAATAGCATCATTTTGTCTTTCAATTTCATCTCCAGATGTATTGTATCTGGCAAGATGAAACTATCGCATTAAAGTTTAATTACACTGACATAATGTCTTTTTCTTTATCATCTACTAATTGATCAATTTCTTTAATTGAATTATCAGTAGCTTTTTGAACATCGTCTGTTTGACTTCTTAAATCGTCTTCAGTAATGTCACCATTTTTTTCATCTTTTTTGATTTGGTCGTTTACGTCACGACGGATGTTTCTTATAGAAACTTTTGCGTCTTCACCGATTTTTTTAACTTCTTTAACTAATTCTTTACGACGTTCTTCAGTTAAAGCAGGTACAGAAATACGAATTACTTCACCGTCACTAGTTGGATTAACACCAAGGTTAGCAGCGTTTATAGCTTTTTCGATATCAGCAACAGATGATTTATCATATGGTGAAATAACAAGTAATCTTGCTTCAGGAACATTAATACTTGCTAATTGTTGCACTGGTGTTGGTGCACCATAGTAATCTACATTTACACCATTTAATAAATTAGAATTGGCTCTTCCTGCACTAATATTAGCTAATTCTTTAGATAAACTATCGATTGATTTTTGCATTCTTGATTTAGTATCTTTAATAATGTCACTCATTTTTTACACCTCGTATTATTTTGTAATTAATGTACCAATTTTATCGCCCATAACAGCACGTTTAATGTTACCCTCTTCCATAATTGAGAACACATTTAATGGAATATTATTATCCATACAGAATGATGATGCTGTTGAGTCCATAACTTGTAATCCTTCTTGTAACATTTGAATATGTGTTAAATGTTCATATTTAACTGCATTTTTATCTACTTTAGGGTCAGCTGAATATACGCCATCAACATTATTTTTACCCATTAAAATGACATCAGCTTCGACTTCAGCTGCACGTAAAGCTGCTGTAGTATCCGTAGAGAAATAAGGATTTCCAATTCCAGCCGCAAAGATAACAACACGTTTCTTCTCTAAGTGACGAATAGCCCGACGACGAATATATGGTTCTGCAACTTGTTTCATTTCGATTGAAGTTAATACTCGAGTATCGCAATCTAATTGTTCAAGGCTATCTTGTAAAGCTAAAGCGTTCATAACTGTAGCTAACATGCCCATATAGTCAGCAGTACCGCGATCCATACCTAAATCGCTTCCTGTTTTACCTCTCCAAATATTACCGCCACCAACGATGACAGCAATTTCACAATCCATTTTTGCTACTTCAGCAACTTGTTTAGCTACACTTTTAATGATCATTGGATTTATACCAAAACCTTTGTCACCTGCAAGTGCTTCACCACTAAGTTTTAAGACTACACGTTTATATTTTGAAGTTTGAGCCATTTTCTTATCCTCTCTATAGTAGAAATATGTAAAAGTATATAAGTAAAGAAGACACGGATGTCTTCTCTAAAGCAAAGTATCTACTTCACTTTGAGAAAACCTTTCAGGTGTCTTCTTTCTTGTTAACAATATGACTAATTATTTCATTTGTCCTTTAACTTCATCTGCGAAGTTTTCTTCACGTTTTTCCATACCTTCGCCTACTTCATAACGTACGAAGTCAACAAGTTTACCACCTTTAGATTTTAAGAAAGCTTCAACTGTTTCGTCTGGGTTTTTAACGAAGTTTTGGTCAACAGCACAAATTTCTTGTAAATATTTACGTAAACGACCTTCAACCATTTTTTCAACGATGTTTTCTGGTTTACCTTCGTTTAATGCTTGTTGTTTAAGTACTTCTTTTTCATGGCTAATTTCATCTTCGCTTACTTGATCAGATGAAACGTATTTAGGGTTGATTGCAGCGATATGCATAGCAACATCTTTAGCTGCTTCTTCGTCAGTAGTACCTTCAACAACTGTTAATACACCGATACGTCCACCCATGTGTAAATAAGCACCAAAAGCATCGTTATCAGTTTTAGTTCTAACTGAGAAACGACGGATACTTAATTTTTCTCCAATTGTAGAAATAGCTTCTTTCATTTTTTCGTCAACAGTTTTACCGTCTTCAAATTTAGTTTCCATTAATGCATCAACTGATTCTGCTTTTGTAGCAAGAACTTGGTTAGCAATTTCTTTAACTAAATTTTGGAAACCTTCGTTACGAGCAACGAAGTCTGTTTCTGAGTTGATTTCAACGATAGCTGCTTCGTTACCATTGATTTCAACATGTACAAGACCTTCTGCAGCGATACGATCAGCTTTTTTAGCTGCTTTAGCAATACCTTTTTCACGTAAGTAGTCGATCGCTTTATCCATATCACCATCAGTTTCAGTTAGCGCTTTTTTACAGTCCATCATACCAGCGCCAGTTTTTTCACGTAATTCTTTTACAAGTTTAGCTGAAATTGCCATTAATTATTCCTCCAGTATATATAATTCTATTATAGATATATCTAAATTCTACCATTATTGTTAGTAAAATTTCCAATACTCTATACTTTATTTTTATTTTTTAAAAAAAGGTGATAAGCATTAGTATCTTATCACCCATTTAAACTATAACTTAGTTTGATTCAACAGAAGTGTTTTCTTCAGTTGTTTCTGCTTTGTCAGATTCTTCTTTATCATCTAAATTGATGTTTTGTTCTGCAGCTACTTCTTCGTTTGATACACCTTGTTGACCTTCTAAAACAGCGTCTGCCATTTTACCAGTTAATAATTTAACGGCACGGATAGCATCGTCGTTTGCTGGGATTACATAATCAATTTCATCTGGGTCACAGTTAGTGTCAACAATACCCACGATTGGAATATTTAATTTACGTGCTTCAGCAATTGCGTTGCGCTCTTTACGAGGATCAACTACGAATAATGCTTGAGGCATAGTTTTCATATCACGAATACCGCCTAAGAATTTAATTAAACGGTCGTATTCTTTTTTAAGTTCAACAACTTCTTTTTTAGGTAATACTTCGAATAATCCGTCTTCTTCCATTTTTTCAATTTCAGAAATACGTTTGATTCGTTTTGAGATTGTTTTGTAGTTAGTTAAGATTCCACCTAACCATCTTTGGTTAACGTAGAATTGTCCGGCACGTTCTGCTTCAGCTTTAACTGATTCTTGTGCTTGTTTTTTAGTACCTACGAATAAGACTTTACCGCCATCTTCAGATACTTGTTTAATAAAGTTGTATGCTTCTTCAACTTTTTTCACTGTTTTTTGTAAGTCAATGATATAAATACCATTTCTTTCAGTGAAGATATATTTTTTCATTTTTGGGTTCCAACGACGTGTTTGGTGGCCGAAGTGAACACCAGCTTCTAACAATTGTTTCATTGATATAACTGCCATTATAAATTCCTCCTATTGGTTAATTACCTCCATAACAAACTCATATAAAGACAATAATTAAATATTGCACCCTCTATATTTACATTTATTATGTGCGTATTGGCTTCATAGCCGAAAATAAATATATCATAATTTGATGTTTAATGCAATGGCTTTCTACTGATTAGTTGAATGTAATTGAGCAACTTTTAATCTCTTAATTAATGTTAAAATCACAATCAAAAAACAACTGAGTAAATAACATAAAAAAGGTTCAGGTATAAAAGTACACTACCCAAACCTAAATTGATTTATTATTTATTTCGCTCTAATTCGTCTAAGAATTTTTCTTTTTTAACTTTTATAAATGTACCCTTCATACCTAGTGAACGTGACTCAATAACACCAGCACTTTCAAGTTTACGTAAAGCATTAACAATTACTGAACGAGTAATACCAACTCTATCAGCTACTTTAGATGCGATTAGTAATCCTTCGTTACCACCTAATTCATCAAAGATGTGTTCAATAGCTTCTTTTTCAGAATATGATAATGAATTAATCGCCATAGTAATTGAAGCTTTATCGCGTGCTTCTTTTTCTACTTCATTGTGTTTTTCACGTAAAATTTCCATTCCGATAACAGTAGCTGCATATTCACCTAAAACTAAATCGTTTTCGTTGAAATCGTCTTGTACTCTTCCTAAAACTAAGGTACCTAATCTTTCTCCTCCACCTAGTATAGGGAAAATAGTTGTTTTACTATTAATAAATACTTCTCTATTTTCTGGAGGGAATACAGTTAAAACATTATCAATATCAATATTTGATTGTGTTTCTTTTACGTCCATTAATTGATCAGTGTATTCTGCAGGGATGTGTCTATCTTCAAGCATGTGAATGATACGATCACTTTTAAGTAATTCGTTTAAACTTGATCCTAAAATTTTACCTCTTCTCGACACGATGAATACATTTGTAACTGTAACGCTACTAATTGTTTGGGCTACGTCCTTAAAATCTACTGCGATGCCTTTGTGTTTCTGTAATAAAGTGTTTAACTCTCTTGTTTTAGATAATAAGCTCATAATTTTTCTCCTTCTTTGTATATTTATAGAATAAATGCACTTAAATCTTTATTTGTTGAGATTGATTTTAATTTATCGTCTACATATTGCGGTGTAATATCAACTACAGCATTTGGCATGCTTGGTGCCTCAAATGATAAATCCTCTAACATTTTTTCTAATATTGTGTGTAATCTACGAGCACCAATATTATCTGTATCTTGGTTAACTTGATATGCGATTTCAGCTAATCGAGTAATAGCTTCGTCAGAGAAATTAACAGTTACTTCTTCTGTTTCAAGTAATGCTTCATATTGTTTAACTAGTGATAATTTAGGTTCTTTAAGAATTCTTACGAAGTCTTCGACTGATAGACTATCAAGTTCTACTCTAATTGGGAATCTACCTTGAAGTTCTGGAATTAAATCACTAGGCTTAGAAACATGGAATGCACCAGCACCAATAAATAGCATGTGTTCAGTATTTACAGTACCATATTTAGTTTGAATCATGCTACCTTCAAGGATTGGTAAGATATCTCTTTGAACACCTTGTCTTGAAACATCTTGTCCGCTATTTTGGTTATTTGTTGCCACTTTATCAATTTCATCAATAAAGATAATTCCCATTTGTTCTGCCAATTCTAATGCTTCTTGGTTTGCAGTTTCTTGATCAATTAACTCATCAGCAAAATCATCTGCTAATATTTTACGTGCTGTTTTAACTGGTACTTCACGTTCAACTTTCTTCTTAGGCATAAGTTGATTCATCATATCTTGCATTTGTTGATTTTGATTCGTTCCTAACATGCCTAATGCACCAGGATCTTGTTCAACTTTAATACGTACTTTTTCTTCTTCTAACTTACCTTCTTGAAGTTGTTGCTTGATTTCAGAACGTTTTGTTTTAATCTCTTCTGTTGGTGGTTCTTCCTCTTCTTCATTGTTCTGATTAAAATTAGGAATAGCACCACCAAAAAGTGATTCTAACGGATTGTTTCCTTGAGAAGCTTTTTTCTTCATACTTGGAACTAACAATTTAACTAGTTTGTCATTGGCTTTTTGAGTTGCTTCATCTTTAACCAATTCTTTCTTTTCATCTTTGACTAAACGAACGGATACATCTACTAAGTCTCTTACCATGCTTTCTACGTCTCGTCCTACATAGCCAACTTCAGTAAATTTAGTTGCCTCTACTTTAATAAATGGCGCACCAACAATTTTAGCCATTCTACGAGCTATTTCAGTTTTACCAACACCAGTTGGTCCAATCATTAAAATATTTTTAGGTGCAATTTCTTGTTTAGATTCTTCATCTAATAAACTTCTTCTGTATCTATTGCGTAGGGCAATGGCCACTTTTCTTTTTGCGTCATCTTGCCCGACAATATACTCATTTAATCGAGATACAATATCTTTCGGTGTTAATTTAATACCATTTGTATCCATGAATGCTTTACCTCCATATATCATAAATTACTTGAAATTAGTGTTATTTAATTTATATACAAATCAATTTGCTCGAATGATTAAATATATTTATAATGTTTCAACTATAATATTATCATTTGTGAATACACAAATGTCAGATGCAACCTTCAAACTTTCATATGCCATTTCTTCAGCAGACATATGTGTTGCATGTCTCTTAAGTGCTCTACCTGCACTTAATGCATAATTCCCACCTGAACCAATAGCGATTAAATCGTCATCAGGTGCTATAACTTCTCCTGTACCACTTACAACTAAAATAGCATCTTTATCCATAACAATTAGCATTGCCTCAAGTTGACGTAGTTGTTTATCTCCTCGCCATTCTTGCGCAAGTTCAACAGCAGCTCTTTCAAGATTTCCGCTAAATTGTTGTAATTTAGTTTCGAATTTTTCAAAAAGTGTAAATGCATCGGCAACACTACCTGCAAAGCCTGCAAGCACTTTACCATCATATAAACGTCTCACTTTTCTAGCTGTTTGTTTCATAATGACTTGTTGGCCTAATGTGACCTGTCCATCTCCTGCCATTGCAGCACCGCCATTATGTCTAACAGCATATATCGTTGTTGCATGTAATGAATTATCCATAAATCATTCTCCTTTTTTTGCTCGAGGGTGTGCATTGAGATAAACTTTTCTCAATTGTTGATTCGATACGTGCGTATATTTACCAGTTGTTGATAAATTAACATGACCTAATAAAGATTGTACTGTTCTTAAATCAGCGCCTTGATTAAGTAGATGAGTTGCAAACGTGTGTCTTAACTTATGCGGATGAATATTTGTAACACCTGACGTACGTTTGACCACATCATTAAGTACATATCTTACGCCTCTTTCTGTAATAGGCTGACCCTGCATATTAACGATTAAATAATCATGATCAACATTTTTTAAAGGTTTGAATTCCTCTAAATACCGTTCGATACTTTGTTTACAAAATTCTCCAAAAGGTATAAATCTTTCTTTATTACCTTTACCTAATACTTTGACACCAGGTAAATTCATATCTAAGTCATTTCTTTTTATATTCACTAACTCAGAAACGCGAATTCCCGTGGCATATAGTAATTCAAGTATGAGTTTATCTCTCATGCCCTTTTTATTGTCAGTATCAACTGTTTTAAATAATGCTTCCATCTCTTCTTCATAAAAAAATTGAGGAAGATATTGTTCTTTCTTGGGATGAACAAGTTGAACAAAAGGATTAACGACCGTCTCATCTTGCGTCATCCAATATTCATAAAAAGTACGTAAGGTAGAAATTTTACGTGAAACTGTAGTTCTTTTCAAATTTTTCGAATATAAAAAACTTAAATAATTTCTTGCATCTTTATATTCAAAATCATTTAAATCTAAACACTCTTGATCTAAAAAGTGATTAAATTGCACTATATCGTCATGATAAGACTTTAGTGTATGATCTGAAAAATTCCGTTCAACTTTTAACATATAGAGAAACGCTTTTTGAATATCATTCAATAAATTTCGCCTCCATCATATTGAATTGTAGCATATTCATGGTAGGGCTTACAGTGATTTGATATTCAATTCAAAATCTTTCGAGAATTGTAACACTATATCTTTATAAGCAGTAACCAACAAAAAACTAGATAGCATTTGCCACCTAGTTCATGTACTTGAAAATTATAATGTTTTTTTATAATTCTCAAGATATTCTAAAGCACGATTCGCTTGAGTTTCATATCTTTCTTTTTTATCTTTAATACGTTTTTCTAACGATGGTAATAATCCAAAATTAGCGTTCATCGGTTGGAAGTTCTTTTCATTTTTAGCATGAGAAATGTAATATGCCATACTACCAATCATTGTTTCTCTTGGGAAAATGACTTCACCTTTATTTAATAATTTATGTGCCAAGTTAATACCTGAAACTAAACCACTTGCAGCACTTTCAACATATCCTTCTACACCTGTCATTTGACCAGCAAAGTAAATGTTGTCATGTCCAATTAATTCATATTTTTCATTTAAAACATCTGGCGAGTTAATAAATGTGTTTCTGTGCATCACACCGTATCTAACGATATCTACGTTTTCTAAACCAGGAATTAACTTAATAACTTCTTTTTGTGCGCCCCATTTTAAATGTGTTTGGAAACCAACAATATTGTATAGTGTGCCAGCAGCATCGTCTTGTCTTAATTGCACTACGGCGAACGGTCTTTTTCCTGTTTTAGGATCTTCTAATCCAACAGGCTTCATTGGTCCAAATAACAATGTTTTACGACCACGTTCTGCCATAACTTCAAATGGCATACAACCTTCAAAATATTTTTCTTTTTCAAATTCATTTACAGGCGCTACTTCTGCTTCTAAAACAGCATTATAAAAACGATCAAACTCTTCTTCAGTCATTGGACAATTTAGATAAGCAGCTTCACCTTTGTCATATCTTGATTTTAAATAAACTTTATCCATATCTATACTATCTTTTTCAATGATAGGTGCTGCAGCATCATAGAAATATAGTTGATCTTTACCAGTAATGTCTACGATTTCTTTAGCTAAGTTTTCAGTTGTAAGTGGACCAGTAGCTATTATTGTATAACCCTCTGGAATACTGTGCACTTCTTGATTTAGCACTGTCACATTAGGATGATTTCTAAGTGTATCTGTAATATAACCTGCAAAATCATGTCTATCTACTGCAAGTGCACCACCAGCTGGAACTCTTGCTTTATCTGCTGCTTGAATAATAAGTGAATCCAAGCGTCGCATTTCTTCTTTTAAAACACCTACAGCATTTGTAAGTGCATTACCTCTTAACGAGTTTGAACATACAAGTTCAGCAAATTTGTCAGTGTGATGTGCAGGTGTCTGCTTAACTGGACGCATTTCTATTAAATTTACTTTAATTCCTCTTTCTGCTAATTGGTAGGCAGCTTCAGAACCAGCTAAACCTGCACCAACTACATTGACTGTTTGTGTCATGTTAATGCCTCCTGCTATTCTCATTTATATAAAATTCTAACGAGTAATTTTATTAATAAAACTATAAAAATAGCTCTCGCAATGTAATGCGTAGCTATTTTTATATAGATATCTATTTTTGTACTTCTTCTTTATAATCACAATTTGAACAAGTTACTTGGCTGCTTCTGCCTTTTTTCTTTTCAACTAAGTAATGATTACATTTTGGACAGTCTCTACCGATTGGTTTATCCCATGAAATAAATTCGCATTCTGGATAATTTGAACAACCGTAGAAAATTCTGTTCTTCTTAGATTTACGTTCTACAACATCGCCATCTTTACAAGTTGGGCATTTCACGCCAATTGTTTTAACGATGGCTTTCGTATTACGACAATCTGGAAAATTAGAGCAAGCCATAAATTTACCATATCGACCCATTTTGATAACCATCGGAGAGCCACATACTTCACAATCTTCGCCTGCAGGTTCGTCTTTGATTTCTATTTTTTCCATTTCTTCTTCAGCACGTTCAACGTCCTGTTTGAAACTATTATAAAAATCTCCAACTACTTTTCTCCAATTTGTGTCGCCTTCAGCGATTTTATCGAGAAGTGTTTCCATATTTACAGTAAATTCAACGTCAATGATTTCAGGGAAGTATTCTTTAACTTGTTCATAAACAATTTCCCCTAATTCAGTTGGCATGAATCGTTTACTATCTAGTTTGACGTAATTACGTTTTTGAATTGTGTCAATTGTTGGTGCATAAGTTGATGGTCGACCAATTTTTAATTCTTCTAATGTTTTAACTAGTCTAGCCTCTGTAAATCTTGGTGGTGGTTGAGTAAAGTGTTGTGCAGGTTCAATTTGAGTGGCAGTTACTTTATCTCCCTGTTCTAATTTAGGTAATTTATTTTCTTTTTCACTATCTTGGTCATCTTTAGTTTCAACATATAATGTCATGAAACCTTTAAACTTAATTGTTTGACCATTAGCTCTAAATTTAATGTCATTTTGTGTTACATCTAAAGCGATAGTATCTAAAATTGCTGGAGCCATTTGACTTGCAACAAAACGTTCCCAAATCAATTTATATAAACGATGTTGATCACGAGTTAAGAATGGTTTCATATCATCAGGTGTTCTTAAAGTACTTGATGGTCTGATAGCTTCATGGGCATCTTGATCCCCTTGTTTACCAGTTGCTTTTCTTTTAGAAACATATTCGTTTCCGTATTTATCAATTATATAATTTTTAGCTTCAGACTTTGCTTGGTCTGAGATACGAGTTGAATCGGTACGCATATATGTTATTAGACCAACTGTACCTTGTTTCTTTAAATCAATACCTTCATAAAGCTGTTGTGCAACCATCATTGTTTTACGAGCTTTAAAATTGAGTTTACGCGCTGCCTCTTGTTGTAATGTTGATGTTGTAAATGGATTAGCTGGATTACGTGTTTTTTCTTTCTTATTCACGTTAGTGATTTCAAATTCGTCACCATCTAATGCAGCAGTGATTTTTTCAACATCATCTTTTTTATTTAGTTTATATGGTTTGTTTTTATAATGAAGAAATTTAGCTGTGAATTTAGATTTTTTATATCTAAATTCTCCTTCTATTGTCCAATATTCTTCAGGTTTGAAGTTTCTAATTTCATTTTCTCTATCAATAACAAGTTTCAATGCTACAGATTGTACACGTCCTGCAGATAGACCTTTTTTAACTTTCTTCCATAATACAGGAGAAATATTATAACCAACTAATCTATCAAGTATACGACGTGCTTGTTGCGCATCAACTAGATCCATCTCAATACCTCTTGGGTGTTTGAAACTATCTTTTACAGCATCTTTTGTTATTTCATTAAATACTACTCTGTTTTCTTTTGAATCTTCTAATTCTAATATTTTTGATAAATGCCAAGCAATTGCTTCACCTTCGCGGTCAGGGTCACTAGCCAGGAAAACTTTTTTAGCTTTCTTAGCATGTTTCTTTAATTCTTTAACTACGGGACCTTTACCACGTATTGTTATATATTTGGGTTCATAGTTATCTTCAGTGTCCACGCCCATTTGACTTCTAGGTAAATCACGAACGTGTCCCATTGAAGCGATAACTTTATATCTTTTTCCTAAATACTTTTCAATGGTTTTAGCTTTTGCAGGCGATTCAACTATGACTAAATTATCTGCCAAAGTGATTTCCCCCTTGCTAATCTAATTACTAAAGATAAATGATAAACGGTCAATTTTGTTTTTGTCAATGTTTTAATATTTTATGACGCATTTTGTTATATTTTTTAATTAACTATTTGTCTTTTTCTTTAATGATTTTAATCCATTTTATTACAGTCTAATTGCTTAATATACACTATATTCTTAAATTGAATAGTCTTGTAAAATATCATGTTCATTCACAACAATCGTTGCGCCTTCTTGATGCAATAATAAATTCCCTTTTGTTGAGGTATCAAATATTTTTCCTGGTAATACATAGACATTTCGATTTTGTTCAAGTGCACAATCTATAGTAATACGACTTCCACTTCTTTCATTAGCTTCTGTTAATAAAACACCTTTTGATAAACCACTAATCAATCTGTTCCTTGCAGGAAATTTATATTTCGCTATTGGAGAAAATGGTGGATATTCGCTAATAACAATACCTTGTTCTTCAATTTTCTTTCTAAGTGAAAAAGTAGATTTTGGATAATGATGTGTATGTCCATAACCTAATACAGCAATTGTAGGCAAATAGGCATTCAATGCTTGTTGATGTGCCTCACTATCTGCTCCTGCAGCAAGACCAGATACAATTGTAAGTTGAGCCCTTTTAAATGAAGGAAAAAGATAATTAAGTGCTTGGCTTGTATAGTTTGTACACTTTCTAGCACCAACTATAGCTAAAGTTTTATCGTTTTTTAAAATGTCTTTATTACCCTTATAAAATAAGACAAAAGGATAATCATATATTTCTTTTAATAAATAGGGATAATCTTTATCAAAATAGGTGATATAGTTGATATCTAATTGTCGAAGAACTTTCATAATTTCATTATATTGAAATTGTTTGTAGTCAAGGAACTTAGGCAATAATCGTGGCTGGTATTGAGTAATCCAACAATGTAATAACGATTCTTGTTCATAATCATTAACATGAAAGAGCTGTGGATAATATTGGTTGAGTTGATGTATTTGTGAAGTAGTAAACTGAGCCCAGTATAATTTAAGTAAAAAATGTTTGTTCAAAATCATTGCTCCTTTAATTAAATTATACACAGAAACAACTTGCTTTTGTGTTACAGTTCATAAACATATAAATGGAAAATGTAATTCAATTTTAAGAAGTAAAATGATAACGTGACATTTCATTTTCAAGCTATATTGTGGCTGTATATTTCTATATAAATAACGACACACAAATAAAAAGCTTAGATGCCTTTAAAGCACCTAAGCTAGTTAATCAATTAAAATTATTTAATAGTTAATAATTCTTCGTAAATGCCTGCTTCTTTTGCTGCTTCGATTAAAGTTGTACCGATTTCTGAAGGTGTATCTGCAGTGTGTACACCACAGCTGTTAAGTGTTTTAATTTTTTCTTCAGCAGTACCTTTACCACCAGAAATAATCGCACCAGCATGACCCATACGTTTTCCTGGAGGTGCTGTTTGACCACCAATGAATCCAACTACAGGTTTATCCATATTTTCTTTAATCCATTGAGCTGCTTCTTCTTCAGCTGTACCACCGATTTCACCAATCATTACTACAGCTTTAGTTTCAGGATCTTCATTGAAAGCTTTTAAAACATCGATGAAGTTAGTACCGTTAACTGGGTCGCCGCCAATACCTACAGCAGTTGTTTGACCAATACCTTCTTCAGTTAATTGGTGAACTGCTTCATAAGTTAATGTACCTGAACGAGATACAACACCTACGTGACCTTTTTTGTGAATGTAACCTGGCATAATACCAATTTTACATTCATCCGCTGTAATTACTCCTGGACAGTTTGGTCCTACTAAACGTGTTTTTCTACCTTGTAAATAACGTTTAACTTTAACCATGTCTACAACAGGAATATGTTCAGTAATACAAATCACCATATCTAAATCAGCATCTGCTGCTTCTAAAATTGAATCTGCAGCAAATGGTGCTGGAACGTATACTACTGATACGTTTGCTCCAGTTTCTTGTTTAGCTTCTTCAACAGTATTGAATACTGGAACACCTTCTACTACTTGTCCACCTTTACCAGGTGTTACCCCTGCGACAATTTGTGTTCCATAATCTAACATTTGTTTCGTATGGAAAAGGGCAGTAGACCCTGTAATACCTTGTACCATTACTTTTGTATTTTTATCTATAAATACACTCATCTTAGTGTTCCCATCCTTTCCTTATGATTCTTTAACAAGTTTAACAATTTTTTGAGCGCCGTCAGCCATAGTTGATGCTGGCTCAATTGCTAAACCTGAATCATTTAAGATTTCTTTACCGCGTTCTACGTTAGTACCTTCTAAACGTACTACAAGTGGTAAAGTTAACTCTACTTCTTTAACTGCTGCAACGATACCTTCAGCGATAACATCACATTTCATAATTCCACCGAAGATATTTACAAAGATACCTTTAACATTTTCGTCACCTAAAATGATTTTGAATGCTTCAGTAACTTTTTCTTTAGTAGCGCCACCACCACAGTCTAAGAAGTTAGCTGGATTTCCACCAAAATGATTGATTGTATCCATAGTAGCCATGGCAAGTCCTGCACCATTAACCATACAACCAATATCACCATCTAATGCAATATATGATAAATCATATTTAGATGCTTCGATTTCTTTTGGATCTTCTTCTTCTAAATCTCTTAATTCCATAATGTCTTTATGTCTGAATAAAGCATTGTCATCGAAGTTTAATTTAGCATCTAATGCTAAAACTTCACCGTCACCAGTTGTTACTAGTGGGTTAATTTCAACGATTGAACAATCTTTTTCAATAAATACATTGTAAAGTGACATTAAAAATTTAGCAGCTTTACCAATTGATTCTTTAGGAATATTGATATTGAAAGCAATTCTACGTGCTTGATAAGGTGATAATCCTACAACAGGATCAATTGTTTCTTTAAAGATTTTTTCAGGAGTTTTAGCAGCTACTTCTTCAATTTCAGTACCGCCTTCTTCTGATGCCATTAAAGTAACACTATCAGTAGCACGATCAATTACAAATCCTACATAATATTCTTTTTGAATGTCGCAACCTTGTTCGATATATAAGCGTTTAACTTCTTTACCTTCAGGTCCTGTTTGATGTGTAACTAATTGTTTACCTAATAATTCATTAGCGTAAGTTTCAACTTCAGATAGTGATTTAGCAATTTTTACACCGCCTGCTTTACCTCTACCCCCAGCGTGTATTTGTGCTTTAACCACGTATACATCTGAATCTAATTCTTTCGCTTTTTCCACCGCTTCTTCAGCAGTAAATGCTACTCGTCCTTCTGGAACGGCTACGCCCATTGAACGAAATATTTCTTTACCTTGATACTCGTGGATATTCATCTTCCATCCTCCTGTTTCTTAGGTTAAGTTCCTTTTCAATTATAAAAAATGAAAGCGTTATTGTAAACTGATACCACTCTTTTTTTGCAATTAATTTAAAATTCAAACTATTATTTGATTGATTTAATAGGTTCAAACGTTTTTCGGTGTTCTTTTATAACGCCATATTCTTCTATACCCTTAAGGTGTTCTTTAGTACCATAACCAACGTTATTTTCAAATCCATATCCTGGAAATTGCTCAGCTAATTCTTTCATATAGTTATCTCGATGTTCTTTAGCCATAATACTTGCTGCTGCAATTGATACACTTTTAGCATCACCTTTAATAATAGACGTCTGGTTAATTTCGTTATCTAATTTCATCGCATCAATTAATAAATGTGTGGGTTTTAATTTTAAATTGTCTATTGCGCGTTGCATGGCGATTTGTGTCGCTTTATATATATTGAATTGATCAATTTCTTCTGCTGTTGCAACACCATAAGCGTATTCAGTAACACCATCTATTAATTGTTGGTTTAATTTTGCTCTATTTTTAGCAGATACCTTTTTAGAGTCATTAAGGCCTAGATAATTATGGTCATTATTCAAAATCACTGCACAAGCTACAACTGGTCCAGCAAGTGGACCTCTTCCCACTTCATCGATGCCACAAATAACTTCGTCGGCATTATTTGCTAACAATTCATTTTCATAGAAAGTCATCTCATGATATTGTTCTATGAGTTGTAATTCTTTTTCTAATTGCTTTTTACGACTAGCAATTGCTTGCTGTACACCTTTTCGATTATCCAAATTAGCTTCATGTTGTTCTAGTTCTTCAATCGTATCAATTTGTTCAAGCAACTGCTTCATTTCTTTAATCGTTTTAGACATGTTCAATGTCACTCTTCATTTCTTTAAATATATCAAAGCAATATGTGCCGATTTTAGCATTTCTAATTTCATAAATAATTAACTCAATAACCGCTTCATAATCCACTTCATTACCCTTTTGTAATAAACCTCTTCGACGCCCAATTGCATCAAACCACTCTAATATTTCTGCATCTTCATCCACTTCAATATTGTAATGTGATTTTAAACCAACTAAATCTTTTTTAATCATAAATTGAAGTCCATAAATAGCTACTTCATCTAAGTGAACGATGCTATCTTTAATTGCACCAGTTAGACTTAGTTTCTTCCCTACTTCTTCATCTTCGAATTTTGGCCATAAAATTCCGGGTGTATCTAATAATTGTAACGAGTTTCCTACTTTAATCCATTGTTGTTGTTTCGTAACTCCAGGTTTATTACCAGTTTGAGCAATGTTTCGGTTCGCTAGTTTATTAATTAGCGTTGACTTACCTACATTAGGAATACCAACTATCATGGCACGTATTGCTCTAGGTCTTAATCCTTTTGCTTTTTCTCGATCGAACTTTTCTTTCGTCGCTTGTATTGCTGCTTTTTCAACATCTTTTAAATTTTTACCATGTTTAGCGTCGACAGCTACTGGATAGTAACCTTTATTTTCAAAGAATTGTTCCCATTTTTCCAATTCCTTTAAGTTAGTCATGTCTTTTTTATTTAAAATAACTACTCTTGGTTTTTGTTTTATTACTTCATCAATCATTGGGTTTCTTGAACTATAAGGAATACGTGCATCTACAAGTTCAAATACAACGTCTACTTTCTTTAATTGTTCGCTTACTTCCCTTTTAGCTTTGGCCATGTGGCCAGGATACCATTGTATTGTCATTGTCATCACCTTTCATCAATACTTTTCATCTTTTACATTGTATAAATTATACTCTAACATCTTCTCATAAACTAGGTTTAGTTTAACACGCGAACTATAATAACTTGTTTTTAAATATTTTAGCGATTCTATACTTTAAGATTCTGTAAAATAGTTTAAATTAAAGTATAAATACTTTTCATCGTCATTACTATCCCCTACAATTTGGGAATAGTCATAAAAAATTATAATCAAGATAAATATATGGAGTAGGAGTCAGTCATGAAAAAAATTCTCAAATACTCACTTATTTTCTTCTTTCTATCATTAATTGGTCATAGTTATGTTATTTATAAATTCTATCATGACGGCATACTATTTACTGGCCCTAATGATGGTATGGAACAAATGGTACCTATCCAGATGTACTTATTTAATCAATGGAGTCATGGTAATTGGTTTTATTCATCTGACTTTGGAATAGGTGGAGATTTCTTTACAGATTTAAGTTATTACTTTTCAACCAATATTATATTCATTATCAATGTTTTAGTAATTATGCTATTAAAGCTATTCATACATATTGATACTACACAATTATTATTTTGGATGAACAATGCGCTTATCGTTTCAATTTTCAAAGCAAGTTTAGCGCTTTATTGTACATATTTATATGCAAAGCACTTAACAAAAAATCACATCATTAGCTTGTTAATGGCATTTTTATTTGTAATTTCACCTTTGTATTTCAGATTTACAGTATACTGGCCGTTTTTCAGTGATGTGTTTATTTGGTTGCCATTATTGTTATATTCGATTGAACGATTTTTTAAAACTAAAAAAATAGGTTTATTCATAACATCAATGACATTGATATTAATTAATAATTTTTACTTTGCTTATTACTTACTCATTATCGGTGCAGGATATATTATCATTCGAATCTTGTTTAAACATGACAATGATAAAGTTTCACGTAAACAGGCATTTTTGATTTTCATCCTCAGTGGGATTTTATCTTTAGGGAATAGCTTATTTATTTTCTATCATAGTGTGCAAGGTTATTTAGGTAATCGACGTATTCCATTTACAGGAAAAGTGCCTCGTTTTGAACATCTAGATGCAAATACAAATTTATTTTTTGATAATTATCTTATTGTCATTTTATTTATTACGATTCAAGCTATTTTATCCTTTAAATTATATAAACATTTTTATTATCGTTTGTTTGCTATTCTAACTTTTGTATTTATTTTATTTAATTTTGTACCGTTTATAGACCAGTTATTTAATGGATTCTCTGCCCCACAAAAAAGATGGCATTTTATCATTGCATTTAATTCAGCTATGTTAATAGGACTTTATGTTAAATATTTTAAAACTGTAAAAATTAAATCTTATCTTCTAACAAATATTATTGCGCAAAGCGTCATATTTATAAGTGCCTTCGCCTATCATACTTATGTTGCTTGGATGATATTTGTACCTATAGTTTCTCTTATAGGATTGTTGATTTTAGTACTCAATGATAAAACAAGCCGTATTAAATTATCATATTTATATATTGTTGCTATAGCTTTATTAAATATCATGGTGTCATTTGTATTTATTAAAAATCAAATTTATTTTGAAGATCATAAGGATAGAGCTAATACGTTCTACTTAAATTCAAATATGTATAGTTCAGATTTACAAAGATCACTAGTTAATCAAATGAAATCATCTAAACGTGAGGATGAGCGTATCGATTGGAGAGTTAATGAGCAAGATAATACACCTATGTATCAAAATTTCAAAGGATTGAGCCTATATTCAAGCATTTTCCATCATAATATTCTAGATGATTATTATGATGATTTAAAAATTAACTTAGCAGAGGAATCATTAAGTAGGTATCAATCTACAAATGGTAGACAAAATATAGCTAGTCTTTTCTCAATTCGTTATCTCATGTTGAAAGAATATCAAGATAATGTCCCAAGTTACTTTAAAAAGGTTAAAAAAGCAGGTCAATATTCAATTTATGAAAACACACTAAATCTGCCTTCAGTTAAAGTTACAAATAACGTTTTTAATGAAAAGTCTTTAAAAACACCAATTGACCGTGAACATGCCATGTTAGATGGTGTTGTTTTAAATAAAAAAGGACAAAACTATCATAAAAAAGCAGATAATTTACTAAACAGAGTGAAAATTTCAAGCGACAATATTTCTAAATTAAAGCATCATAATATTAAAGTTACTCAAAATACAGGACATATTAAACTTCATATTCCTAAAAAATTAAGAACTCAATATACTGATTTTTACTTAACGATGAAGATCAAAAGAGGTGTTCCAGATAGCAATTATACGGTCAACGTAAATCAATATAATAACAATCGTCTATATAACGATTCTGTATACCGCACAGGTGTAGATACCCAATTATACCGTGCTCAACCAGATAAAAATGGCGATATCACGATTCAATTATCTCCTAAAGGTACATTTAACTTACAATTATTAAACCTAAATGGTGAAAATTATGATACGCTCAAAAAAGCAAAGCAACATGCAAATTTTAAAATGAATTATCAGGACATTAAAAATGGTGTGAAAGTCAATTTAGATCAGCATAATAAAGGTATTGCGACCATCAATATTCCTTATAGAAAAGGTATGAAAGCTTTCGTAGATGGTGAAAAAACAGAAGTCTATAAAGCTAATGGCATGATGACAGGAGTTCCAGTAAATAAAAATGACAAAACGATCATCATTAAATATCAACCACCTTTATGGAATACAATGATTTTTATATCAATAATTAGTATGATTGTAAGTTTGATATTTATTAAATATTTAAAATCTATAAAGAGAAAGAAGAGAAAGCATAATGTATAAAAAGATCACTTCCAATCCTTATTCATTTCTATTATTAATTATCATTGCAAGTGCTATTTTATCACTATGCATTTATCTCCCTTTCATTTATCTTTTTATTACTAAAGGAACAGTGTTTAGTGGTAATGGAGATGGATTCAGACAAATGATGCCATTTCAAATGTATTTATATGAACATTTCTCTACTTTCAAAGGATTCTATGATGAATCCTTTGGTTTAGGTGGAGATTATGTAAAAGGACTTGCCTATTATTATTCAATGTCACCTCTTATGTGGATTAACTTTGGTTGGATTTGGATTTTAGAAAAAATAGGATTAGCGCACCCACACGATATCAATTTTTGGCCTGCAAACCAATTAATAATGGCGTATGTTAGAACCGTTCTTACATTTATTTGTACATTTTATTTCTTTAGATATTTAAAATTCAAACCTACTTCAGTCATCTTAGCTACAATAATGTATTGTATTTCTACAGTTGTTATCTACTACAATTTTACATGGTCTTTTTATGGTAATTTATTAATTCTATTACCACTTTCTTTACTCTCTATGGAACGTTTCTTTAGAGAAAAGAAAATTGGACTTTTTATATTTGCCATTGGTTTGACCCTTTTTATGAATTTTTACTTTAGTTATTATCAAGCAATCGTATTAGGATTTTATTTTATTTATAGAATAATCATGACGCATCCAAAAGATATTGTGACTAGATGGCAAAAATTCTATATGCTTCTAATTGCTGTAATATTAAGTGTATTAAGCAGTATATTTGGATTGTTTACAGGACTTTCTTCATTTTTTAACAATGATAGAGCACAGAATTCTAAATTTGAAATCACTTTATTGACAGATCTTACAAACAGTAATTTTAATATTTTTGCAGATGGATTTTATATAACGATTACTTTTATAACAATTATTGCTTTATTTTCATTCAAATTATATCGTCATTATTATTTTAGATTATTTGCCATAGTGACATGGATATTATTGATTGGCTCATTATCACAATACTTTGATAGTGCATTTAATGGTTTTTCAATGCCCCAAAGACGTTGGGTTTATGCATTAACGTTATCTTCTAGCGCATTAGTTGCATTATTAATACAGCATATTAGTGAATTATCACTTAAAAAATACTTAATAGTTGCAATACCTATTAGTTTATATGGAATCATTTACTTTTTGGAAGCAAGTCATACTATTTATTGGATTCCGGTATCAATCATACTTATTGTCGTATTAGGTTTCATCATTAAAAAACCTATGCTTGCTAATCAATGGTGGCTCCAACTTTTATTAATATTACTCATTTTTCTACAACAATTAGCGATTGAACATGTGACTTTTAAGAAGACAATTGAGCCTTATCAATCAACGATGAAGGATATCAATGATCCTAGCTATAGAGGTCATACTTTAAACGATAAAATACAACAAATTAAACAATCACAGTCCAACCCATTGTCTAGAATCGATTACATGTCTTTTTACGGGTTAAATTCACCATTCATTTATCACTATAATGGGATTTCTTTATACTCAAGCATTTTTGATGGAGACATTTTGAAGTATTATGATAAGACAATGCAAATCAATATGCCAGTAGATAAAAATAGTACTTATCGTTATCTAGGCAATCGTGCAAACTTAATGGCATTATGGGGTGTAGAAGATCGACTTAGACATCCTAACGATTTAAATATGCCTTATGGATTTAAAAAGAAAGCGTTAATTAACGACAGCGGTGATCAATGGATTCATTCACATAATATGATGCATTATCCAGCTGCACATATTACAAATAAAATATATGATGCGAAAGATTTAAAATCTCCTTTAGATCAAGAACAAGCTATGCTTCAAGGTGTTGTATTTAATCAGAAAGACGATAAATCGAATACGTCTTTCAGTTCAAATCCAAATCTGTTATCACATACTAAACGTACGTTAGTTAATGCTAAACGACTTGATAATAATCATATTGAAGTTACTAAAAATAATGGAGGTATTCATCTTCAATTACCTCAATCCATTTCTAAACAATATAAAGATTTATACGTTGAAATGGATGTTGAATTATTATCACCAGATAAAAAACATACAGTAGGTGTAAATGATTACAGTCAAAACCGTAATGAGCTCACTTATAAATATCGACGATTCGTAAGCCCAGTTACAATGCGTATTAAATCATCAGATGATTTAAATATAAAACTATCTAAAGGAAAATATCGTATTAAAGTTAAAGGTATATATGGCGAAAATTATCAAACATTAAAACAAAGTACGCAACAATTAAAACATGTACATATTGATAAACAACGAAATGGTTATACAATTAAAAAAG
Organism: Staphylococcus sp. 8AQ; assembly: GCF_902506595.1. NCBI lineage: Bacteria > Bacillati > Bacillota > Bacilli > Caryophanales > Staphylococcaceae > Staphylococcus > Staphylococcus sp. 8AQ. The sequence goes on along the minus strand of NZ_LR733871.1, from coordinate 725,672 downwards.
ATAAAAATGACAGTGGTTATTTAGTTATGCCTATACCTTATGCTAAAGGAATGAAGGCATCTATTGATGGTCATACAGAAAAAGTTGAAAAAGCAAATGGTATCATGACAGCTATTCCTGTTAAAAAAGGACAAGAAACGATTAAACTAACTTATACACCACCTCATTTTTACTTATTAATCATTATTTCAATTATTGGTATCATAGGCAGTATAATATTCACTAAAAAATTAAATAAAAGTAATTAAAAAAGTGTGAGTCTTATCAAATGTTTAAGTTGATAGGACTCACACTTTCTGTATAGATTTTTAATAACATTAAAGGATTTGTATTCACAAACGAATATATACCCATTCATACAAAAAGCCACTAAGCTATCATATTAAGATAACTTAATGGCTTTTCTAAAGTATAGTCTCCATACGTAACTACGTTATTAGTATGCTGATTAACGAATTTCTTGGATTCTAGCAGCTTTACCACGTAAATGACGTAAGTAGTATAATTTAGCACGACGTACTTTACCGCGACGTTTAACTTCGATTTTTTCGATTTTTGGAGTGTGTAATGGGAATGTACGTTCCACACCTACACCTGAAGAAATTTTACGAACTGTGAAAGTTTCTGAAATTCCTCCACCACGGCGTTTGATTACAACACCTTCGAATACTTGGATACGTTCACGTGAACCTTCAATGATACGAACGTGTACACGTAAAGTGTCACCAGGACGGAATGAAGGTAAATCTGTACGTAATTGTGATTTAGTTACTGCTTCGATTAACTTATGATTACTCATTATAAATTCTCTCCTTCAACCTATGTTCTTGCCTAGACAAATGTATAGCAGCGGATCATAGTGATTTTTAGTGCTTTTTCACACTTAAATTATGTTAGCACAACGTTAGTCGTTTTTCAATTGGTTTTTATATGTTTGTATGATTTTTTTATCTTTATCAGTCAAATCATATTGTTTTAATAAATCTGGTCGTTTATTTAATGTACGAATAATTTTCTGTTCATGACGCCACTCATCAATATGTGCGTGATTACCTGATAATAACACATATGGTACTTTTAAACCTTTAAATTCTCGTGGTCTTGTATATTGTGGAAATTCTAATAAACCATCTGAGAATGAATCATCTTGATGTGATTGTTCATTACCTAATACACCAGGAATGAGTCTAACAATGGCATCTGTCATCGTCATTGCAGGTAATTCCCCACCTGTTAATACATAATCACCCATAGATATTTCATCAGTGACTAAATGTTCCCTAATACGTTCATCATAGCCTTCATAGTGGCCACAGATAAACACAACGTGCTCTGCTTCACTTAATTCTTGTGCAATTGCTTGGCTAAATGGACGTCCTTGAGGACACATTAAAATAACTCGAGTATTATCTGTTCTGTTTAAGTCTTCCATTGCATTAAACACTGGCTCAGGCTTTAAGACCATACCTTGTCCACCACCAAAGGGATAATCATCAACTTGATTGTGTTTATTGATAGAATAGTCTCTAAAATTAATAGTATTCACTTCAATAATATTTTTGTCTTGAGCTCTTTTTAGTATCGAATGGTTAAGCACGCCATCAAACATCTCTGGAAAAAGTGTTAAATAATCAATTTTCATTAATCTAACAATCCTTCCATTGGCGTGATAATCACTTTTTTACCTTCAACATCTACTTCTTTAACTACATCTGCAATATAAGGAATTAAATATTCTTTATCTCCTTTTACAACCCAGACATCGTTAGCTCCAGTTTCAAAAATACTTGTAATTCTACCAATAGGTTGTTCATTATCATCAAAGACAGTACAACCTATAATATCAGAATAATAAAATTCATTTTCTTCTAATTCTATTTCTTCATGGTCTCTTTCTTGGTAAAGCGTAGCACCTTTTAAATATTCGATATCATTGATATTATCAATGCCTTCAAATTTCAACATATGAAATCCTTTATGTACACGATATGATGTTATAGTTAAATCTTTTTCAGTTTGATTTAATTTAGCTGTTAACACTTCTCCTGGTTGAAAACGAGTATCTGTAAAATCAGAATTAGATTTTACTTTCACTTCTCCTTTAATTCCATGAGTATTAACGATTTGTCCTACTTCTACTTCCATTAATACTAACCTCCTTATATTGCAAGTTTATTTCATAATATCACTTTACCATTGATTAAAGTTATTAGTTATTGATTTGTTATAAGTAAGACATTGATATAAATAAAAAAGGCACCAAATAATGGCGCCCTAACTAAATTTATAGATTAGTCAATAATGACTAGAATTATTTAGTGTGTTTTTGGTCATCAAATTTTTTCAAAATACCTTCTCTTGATAAGATATTGTGAACTGTATCTGTTGGTTTAGCACCGTCTTTTAACCATTTTAATGCTAATTCTTCGTCAATTTTCACTTCTGGAGCATTAACGTGTGCTGGGTTGTAAGTACCGATTTGTTCGATGATACGACCATCACGTGGTGAACGTGCATCTGCAACTACGATACGATAGAATGGGTTTCTTTTAGAACCTAAACGAGTTAAACGAATTTTAACTGCCATTATAAAACTCTCCTTTGAACATTTCAATTTTTATTTTCTACAAGAATAAATAATAACAGGTATATAAAACTTTGTAAAGACATTTTTCTTTACCAAATCTAAATTCATGAAATGAATTGTAGATTTGGTTATGCATTAGCTTTAGCTAAGGCGTTCCTCTTCGTTACTTTTTTCTGAAAGAAAATTAGTGTTGGTTATGGGAGTGGGACAGTTAAAGTTTAATTTACAAGGGACATCAATAAACAAAATCATGTGTATTAAACAGCTTACTAAATTTTAAATAATTACAACTTTAACGTCGTCCCACCCCGGCAAGGTTGACTAGTATAGAAAAAAGCTTAAAAAGCGCATTTTCTATACAGACAACTACTGCCAATATAAGATTTTATCCCTTTATATCAATATATTTCAAACATATCTGTTCTAAATTCATGAAATGAATTGTCATAAATAGGTTCCTAATCGTACATACGATTAGGTTAGTCATACTATTTCGTTTCACAAAAAATATGACTTTATATGCCTTAGCTTCAGCTAAGGCATTCCTCATACATAAAAAATTCCAACAGACTGAAATCTGTTGGAATATATAAAATATTAGAAAGGTAAATTCATGCCTTTTAGCATATTTTGCATTTGATTACGTTTTGCTTTTTTACCTTTACCGCCACCAGTAAATTGTTTCATCATTTTCTTCATGTCGTTAAATTGTTTCATTAAACGATTCACTTCTTGTAATGAACATCCTGAACCTTTAGCGATACGCTTTTTACGTGATACATTTAACATTGCTGGATTTTCTCTTTCACTAGGTGTCATTGATTGGATAATCGCTTTAATATGGTCGATTTGTTTATCGCTCATATTAAGTTGATCTAATCCTTTCATCTTATTCATACCTGGAATCATTTTCATTATGTCATCCAATGGTCCAAGATTTTTAACCTGATCAAGTTGCTCTAAGAAGTCATCCAATGTAAATGATGAATCTCGCATTTTTTTCTCTAAATCTTTAGCTTTTGTTTCATCAACATCTTGCTGTGCTTTCTCAATTAAGCTTAGTACATCACCCATACCTAAAATACGAGATGCCATACGTTCTGGATGGAATAGTTCTAAACCATCTAATTTTTCACTCATACCTACAAATTTAATTGGTTTTTGAGTAACGGAACGAATTGATAGCGCAGCACCACCACGAGTGTCACCATCTAACTTAGTTAATGTTACACCCGTTACATCTAATTGGTCATCAAATGATTGAGCTACATTAACAGCATCTTGACCAGTCATAGCGTCAACAACCAACATAATTTCATTAGGTTTCGCTATTTCTTTAACTTCTTGAAGTTCATTCATCAATGCTTCATCGATGTGTAAACGACCTGCCGTATCAATAATAACAAAATCTAAATGTTCTTCTTTAGCGTGTGCCAATGCGTTTTGAACAATTTGTTGAGGTTTAACTTGGTCACCTTCACTATAAACAGGTACATCCAATTGTTTACCTACTGTTTGTAATTGGTCAATGGCAGCTGGTCTGTAAATATCTCCAGCAACTAACATTGGTTTTTTATTATATTTTTTACGCATTAAAAGCGCTAATTTACCAGCAGTTGTTGTTTTACCTGCACCTTGTAAACCTACCATCATGACAACAGTTGGTGGTTTATTAGCCATTTTGATAGATGAATTTTCGCCACCCATTAAATTAGTCAATTCATCTTGAACAATTTTAATGACTTGTTGTCCAGGTGTTAATGACTGCATTACATCTGAACCTAAAGCACGTTCTGAAACAGTTTTGACGAAATCTTTAACAACTTTAAAGTTAACGTCGGCTTCTAATAATGCAAGACGCACTTCTCGCATCATTGCTTTAATATCCGCTTCGGTAACTTTACCTTTACCACGCATTCTTTGCATTGATGCTTGTAAGCGATCCGACAATCCTTCAAATGCCATAATTATTCCCTCCTCATCGTTATTCTAATTCTTCTAATTGATCTATATATTGCTTTAATAATTCTGGTTTATCAAGAGATTGTTTCATTTGATTATAAATATCTCGTCGTTGTTCAAACCTTTTGTATAATCCTAATTTAGCTTCATAATCTTCAACTAAATCGCCAGTTCTTCTTATATTATCATAAACTGCCTGTCTACTCACTATAAAAGTATCAGCAATTTCACTTAAAGCATAATCTTGTAAATAAAATAATTCTAGATAATTTCGTTGTTTATCAGTCAAAAGTGACTGATAAAAGTCGAAGAGATAATTCATACGTAACGTTTTAACTAAATCATTTTGGCTCATTATTATTTTCCTCATGATTATCAGCTGAAACGTCACTACTTTCTTCTGGAATTTCTTCATTTTGTTCAATCATATCTGCAAATAAACCATAAACATAACTTTCGGGATTAAATGGTTGCAAGTCGTCTAATTTTTCACCTAAACCTACATATTTAACTGGTATTTTAAGTTCATTTCTAATAGCTAACACAATACCACCTTTAGCTGTACCATCTAATTTAGTTAATACGATACCTGAAACATCTGTTACCTCTTTAAATGTACGAGCTTGTGATAATGCATTTTGTCCAGTTGTGGCATCTAAACAAAGTAATGCTTCATGTGGCGCGTCTGGAACGGCTCTACCAATAACACGTTTAACTTTTTCAAGTTCTTGCATTAGGTTAGATTTATTTTGTAAACGTCCTGCTGTGTCACATATTAAAATGTCTACTTGTTTATGTTTAGCAGCATTAATTGCATCATACATTACAGCTGCAGGATCTGAACCTTCACTTTGGCTAATCACTTCTACACCAACACGTTCGCCCCAAACTTTTAATTGTTCAATAGCGCCCGCTCTAAAAGTATCACCTGCTGCAAGCATTACTTTTTTACCTTCCATTTTATAACGATATGCTAATTTACCGATTGTTGTTGTTTTACCTACACCATTAACACCAACCATTAAAATAACATTTAAACGTCCATCTTCTAAATTCATCACTTCAGATTTATCATCTTCTTGGTGATAAATTTCAACAATTTTTTCTACGATAACTTCTCGTAAATCTTCTGTCTCTTGAATGTTACGACGTTGTGCTTCAACACGTAATTCTTCAGTAAGTTGCATTACCGTATTAAAACCAACATCAGCTGTAATTAACATTTCTTCTAATGCTTCAAAGAATTCTTCATCAACTTTTCTATAACGCGCTATTAAGTTATTTAACTGTTCTTGGAAATTTTCACGAGATTTTTCTAATCCAGCTTTAAATTTCGCTCCGATTTTTTGTGCTTCTATTTCTTCAAAATCTTCAATTGAAATTAATCCATCTTCATCAAAGTCAGCTTCACTTAACTTTTTAGGTTTCTTTTTAGGTTTTTCTTCTTCAATTTCATTTTGTAACCCTTGTTGTGAATCGTCAGTCTTTTTCGAAGACTCATCAATTTCTTCCTCATTGGATAATTCTTTTTCTATATCTTTTTCACTCGATCCTGAAAATTTATCTTTTAAGCGTTTAAAAAAGCTCATGCTTCTTCCTCCTTCATAACCTCATCTATTGTATTTAGGTTAACACTTACTAATTTAGATACTCCTGATTCTTGCATCGTAACACCATACAAACGATCTGAAAATTCCATCGTTCCTTTACGGTGCGTAATCACAATGAATTGCGTTTGATCAGATAACTCATTGAGATATTGAGCATATCTGATGACATTTGCTTCATCCAATGCCGCTTCGACCTCATCTAAGATTACAAATGGGGCTGACCTTACTTTTAAAATAGCGAATAATAAAGCTATTGCGCTTAATGCACGCTCTCCACCACTTAATAATGATAAATGTTGTAATTTTTTGCCGGGGGGTTGCACGATAATATCAACGCCAGCTGCTAGATAGTCATCTTCAGTGAGTTGTAACTCAGCCTTACCACCGCCGAACAGTTGTTTAAACACATTACTAAAATGATTTTGAACAGCGTGAAACGTCTCTTTAAATCGTCCTTCTACTTCTTTATCCATTTCATTAATAATTTGTTCTAATGTAGATTTTGCCTCACGCAAATCTGTTCGTTGTTCATTTAAGAAAGTGTAACGTTCATTTAATTCTTCAAATTGTTCAATTGCATTTAAATTAACTGGGCCTAATTCATCAATGGACATTTTTGTTAATTTAACCTTTTTACGTAAAGAATCGATCTCTTCATCATTGTCATAAAGCGTACGTGCTCTTTCTACCGTAAGTTGATATTCATCATTAAGATGATCAATAGCATGATTGATTAATACATCTAATTTAGATTGATTTGCTTTAATATCTTGGTAATGATTTTCGATTGACAATAAATCTTGGTGACATTCTTGAAGCTTATTATCATTGTCTTCAATCATTTGATTTAAGTCAACTCGTTGTTGTTTAACTTGATCTAGTTGTTGATTTAATTCAGTTCTTTCACGTTCTTTATCCTTAATTTGTGTTCGAATTTTATCAAACGCTTGCTCACCCATCATTTCATCTGAATTAAATAATTCTATTTTTTCTTTAATAGTATCAAGTTGTTGTTCTGTACTTTGTAATTGTTTATCTAAACGTTCGATGTCTTGTTGTTGAGCTTTAATACGCTCTTTGACTACTGCTAAATCTGATTGTTTTTGATGCAGTTGTTGTTGTGTTTGTGTAGTAGATGCTTTACCTTCTTTGGATAATTTTGTATAACGCTCGATATCTTCTTCAAGTTGTTTTAATTCTGCTTTAATTTCAGCTAAATGTTGTTGCTTTTGTTCGAGTGTTTCTTTACTCTTATCACTTTGATAACCATCATTTTTTTCAAATTCAAATTCTTCATGTTCATCTTTAAGATGTGCTTCTTGTTTCTTCAGACGATCAAGTTCTAATTCATAGCCATGTGCTTTTTCTTTCAAAGTATTATAACTTTGACTGATATCAAAATATTGTTCACTTAATTTTTCAGAATGAGATTGATGGGCTTGAAATTGTTTTTCAAATTCTTGAGTCTGTTGTTGATAATCTGCTAATTGCTTGCGCATTGTTGTAAGTTCATCTTTTTGAGACAAGATGCTTTTTGTTTTACGAGCGCCACCACCTGTCATAGAACCACCAGGGTTAACTACATCTCCATCAAGTGTAACAATTCTTGTACGATAGCGAATTGATCTCGCTAAGTCATTAGCATGCTTTAAGTCTTCAACTATAATTGTATTACCCAATAAATTCTCGACAATGTTTTTATATTGAGACGATACCTTAACAGCATCTGAAGCAATATTCACAAATCCTTCTGAAGATTGTGCTGTTGATTTGATATCTGAAGCTAAATAACGCGGTTGAATTACATTTAACGGTAGAAATGTTGCTCTCCCTAAACTGCGCTGTTTTAAAAACTGTATTGCTTGGCGTCCATCTTTCTCATCTTCAACTATAATGTGTTGTAATGATGCACCTAAAGCTGTTTCGATAGCCTGTGTTAAATGGGATGGAACGTCAATAACTTCTGCTACAGCACCATGAATACCACTTAATTCTTTACCTTTAGCTTTTAATATATGTTTTACGCCATTAAAGAAATACGTATAATCCTCTTCTTGTGTTGCTAAACTATCAATACGAGATTTTAAATTCTCGTTATAACGATAAGCTTGATACAATTTATTTTCAAATTCAGACTGGTGTTGTTTCGATTGAGTCAATTGTTTCTCTACTTCTTTGATTTGTTGTTCAGTCTTTTTCATTTCTTTCAGAGTTTGATTATAATCTTTTTCAGTATTTGAAATGTTATTTTGTATTTCTTTCAATTGATTAAAAGCTTCAACTAATCTAGAATCAAGCCTTGATTTTTTAGCTTCATTTTCATTAATAGTATGCTCTAAAAAACGAATATCATTATTCACGTCTGACTGTTTAGACATCAACTCATAATATTGGTTCTTTATTTCTTCTAATTTTTCATCATGTTGTTCATCAGAAACATATAATTTAGATTCAAGTGTCTTTATTTCTTTATTTAATTCTTTTTGTTTCTGTTTTAATTGATTAAGTGTATGAATTGCCTCTTCTTTTTCTTGTTGAACATTTTCTAATTGAGTCTGTAAGTTGTCTTGTTCTTCTTCAAATCTTGCATTAGTTTCTGACTGATTCTTTTTACGTTCTTCCAATACATTAAGTTGACCAGAGTATTTTTCAAATTCTTCAGTTGCCTTAACTAGGTTATAGTTTAATTGTTCAATCTGTTGGTCTAACTCTTGACGTTTACCTTTATGCTTTTGCAATAATTGATTAATTTGACTTTGTTCAGCCTCTTTATTTGCTTGTTTACCTTTTAAATCATTAAGTTGTTCGTCTAGTTGAGCGTTATCTTTTGTATATTGATCAATATCATGGACAGTAACAATTACATCACTTTTCTCCATTTCTGATGATAATTGTTTGTATTCTTTCGCTATAGCCGCTTCTTCTCTTAAAGGTTCAACGCGTCCTTCTAAATCATATAGAATGTCTTCAACACGTGTTAAATTATCTTCAGTATGATCTAATTTTTGAACGGATTCAGCTTTACGTTTTTTATATTTTAAAACTCCTGCTGATTCTTCGATAATTTGTCTTCGATCTATTGGCTTTGCATTTAAAATTTCATCAACTCTACCTTGAGAAATAATCGAAAATGCCTCTTTACCTAACCCAGAATCTAAGAACAAATCAATAATATCTTTTAATCGTGCACGATCATTATTTAAATAATACTCACTTTCACCACTACGATATAAACGTCGTGTGACTTCAACTTCTTCAGCATCAATTTGTAATTTTTTTGAATGATTATCTAATTTTAATTTAACTTCTGCATAATTTTGGGGTTTGCGATGTTCTGCACCAGAAAAAATAATATCTTCCATCTTAGAACCACGAAGTGATTTTGCAGATTGTTCACCTAAAACCCATTTAATCGCATCAGTAATATTACTTTTACCGCTACCATTTGGACCAACAATTGCTGTAACACCTTTATCAAACTGAACATCAGTATGGTCTGCAAATGACTTAAATCCTACGGCATCTATTGATTTTAAATAAACCATGCTATTCTCCTTATCCAAATCCACGTTGATTCTTACTTCGAAATCAACTTATTGTTTGATGCATATTCATGTTGATTGCATCAGTATTCAACTTATACAAATCACATAACGTTAATCTCTATTGGATGTATTTGTATGTCGTAACATTATTTGTTCTTCATCATTTTATAGGCACGTTCAGCTGCTTTTTGTTCAGATTCTTTCTTAGTTTTACCCTTACCTTCAGCAACAGCTTGCTTTTCTAATATCACTTCGGAAGTGAATAAACGGTGATGTGCTGGACCTTCTTCTTTAATCAAACGATAAGTAACGTCACCTTTGTTTTGTGTATGAACAAATTCTTGAAATTGTGTTTTGAAATCTACAACTCCATCTAGTTCATCATCTTCTACATAAGGGAAGATAATTTTTTCGGCGAATTTCCACACCGTATCTAACCCTTGATCCAAATATAAGGCACCAACAAATGCCTCAAAAGCATCAGAAATAAGGGAAGGTCTAGTTCTACCTCCAGTTTTTTCTTCACCTTTTCCTAACAAGATGAGTTCATTTAATTTAATTTTATTTGCAAATATTACAAGTGAAGGCTCACATACGATAGTCGCTCTCATTTTTGTTAAATTACCCTCTGGTAAATCTGGGTGTTTATCAAATAAATAACGTGAAACCGTCAATTCTAATACCGCATCACCTAAAAATTCTAAACGTTCATTATGAGCTAAACGATCCATATTAAAATCATTGATGAAACTAGAATGTGAAAATGCTTGTTGATATAAATCTATATTTTGATATTCAAAACCTAACTCTTGCATCTTTTGTGCAAATTGTTTTCGAAATTGATTAACCATCTCTGTCTTTTTATGATTGGTCATAAATCTTACCTCCTCAATTAATGATGCGTTAACTATAATTTTACGTGAAATTGCAATAAAACAAAAGAAAAAATCTGAGCCGACACAAAGACGACTCAGATATAGGTTTATTATTTTTCAAGACTATTGATGAATTTAACAGCATCACCAACAGTGTTGATTTTTTCAGCTTCTTCATCAGGAATTTCAGTACCAAATTCATCTTCTAATTCCATTACTAATTCAGCGATATCAAGTGAGTCAGCGCCTAAATCATCTTTGAAAGATGCATCTTCAGTTACTTTATCAGCATCTACACCTAAACGGTCAACGATGATATCTTTTACTTTATCGAAGTTTTCCACGTCGATTCACCTCCTTTAAAAGCGTCTATCCATAGACTATTATATTTTCCCATTTTAGATTCTAAAATACAAGTAGAATTTTAGAAACACTTGCATTTCATGCATAGTGTTTCTTATGCATGAGCTTTAGCTCAGGCGTTCCTTAATACTAATCGCCCCAACTTGCGTTGTCCGGCGATTTTCTTTTCGAAAATCTCTGTGTTGGGGCCCCGGCACCCGCAAGGTTGACTATAAAGTATCACTACTATTTTAATAGTTTAGTGATACTTACACATTAGTTTTAACTAATGTGTTCAATAATTTTAACTAAGTCAACTAATTTGAGCATAATCGTTACATGTACATTCCGCCATTAACATGGATAGTTTGACCAGTAATGTATTTAGCTTTATCAGAAGCTAAGAATGCAACTGTATTAGCGATGTCAGTATCTTCACCAAAACGAGCTAATGGAATTTGACCTAACATTTGTTCTTTTAAATCATCACTTAAAGCATCTGTCATGTCTGAAACAATAAATCCAGGGGCTACTGCATTAACTGTAATGCCTCTTGAAGCTAATTCACGTGCAGCAGATTTAGTTAATCCTACAACTCCTGCTTTAGTTGCTACATAGTTTGCTTGACCAGGGTTACCAACTGCTCCAACAACACTTGATAAGTTGATAATTGAACCACTGCGTTGTCTTAACATTTGAGGTGTAACTTTTTGAATACAATTAAAGACACCTTTTAAGTTTGTGTCGATAACGTCATCCCATTCTTGTTCCTTCATACGCATAAGTAAATTGTCACGCGTGATACCTGCGTTATTAACTAATACATCGATAGAACCAAATTGACTTACGACTTCTTTAATCATAGCCTTAACTTCGTCTCCATTTGCAACATTAGCTTGAATTGCAAAACTTTCGACACCTTTTGCTTTAATTTCTGAAACGACTGCTTCTGCTTTTTCTTGATTGCCTGCATAGTTTACAGCTACATTGTAGCCCTCTTCTGCTAACTGAATTGCAATACTACGACCAATACCTCTTGAAGCACCTGTTACTAATGCACTTTTTGTCATTATTCATTCCATCCTTTCACATCTTCAAGCGTTTGAATTGAAGTTATTTTAACATCTTTATTAATTTTCTTAATAAGACCTGATAAAACTTTTCCTGGACCAACTTCGATAAAATGATCAACACCTTGATCTATTAACCATTCTGTTGATTTAATAAATTGAACTGGTGAATATAGTTGTTTAACCATATTATGTTTAATTACTTCTGGATCAGTTTCACCTTCAGCATTGTAGTTTTGAACGACAGGAAATTGTGCTTCATGCCATTCAAATTGATTAATATACGCTGCAAAATCTTCTTCAATTACGTTCATCATTGAAGAATGGAATGGACCAGAAACTGCTAATGGTAATACACGTTTAGCACCTAAAGACTTGCCTTTTTCAGCTAACTCATCAATCAATGATTTATGTCCAGATACTACGATTTGACCTGGTGAGTTGATATTAGCTGGCTCAATTAATTCATCATCTGTTGAAAGTTCTTTACAAATTTTATCAACTTCATCATAATCCAAACCTAATACTGCTGCCATACTACCTACACCATTTGGAAATGCTTGTGCCATTAATTCACCACGTTTACGAACGATTTTTACTGCATCTTCAAATGATAGAACACCGCTCGCAACTAAACTAGAATATTCACCTAAACTATGACCCATAGTATAATCAGCATTCACATTTTCTAAAGTTTCTAATAATGCAACACTGTGTGTTAATAATGCAGGTTGCGTATTTTCTGTTTCTCCTAATTTACCTTCTTCATCTGTAAACATCGTTTCTAGTAAATCAAAATCAACTGCTGCTTGTGCTTGGTTCAAAATTGTCGTAGCTTTGTCATCTACATTATATAGATCTTGAGCCATACCAACCTTTTGTGCACCTTGTCCTGGGAATACGATTGCTGTTTTACCCATTTGAATCACCAACCATTTCTCTCATAGTTTGTACAATTTGTTGTTCTCCAGCAATTTTTGCTTGGCGAATTGCTGAATAGAATGCTTTAGCATTAGAACTACCATGTGCTTTTACAACAGTACCATCTAAACCTAATAGAACAGAACCACCATATTCTGAGTAATCCATTTTTGAAGCAAATTTATCTAAATCTTTTTTAAGAACAACTGCTGCCAATTTATTTTTGAAACTACTTAGTAATGTTTCTTTCAACATTTTACCAATTGATTTAGCTGTACCTTCTAAGTTTTTAAGTACCATATTACCTGTAAATCCATCGGTAACAACAACATCAACATTACCATCCATCAATGTTTTAGCTTCTACATTACCAGTAAAGTTAAAATCTTGTTGTGCTTCCATTAATTCATAAGTTTTCTTAGTAAGTGTATTACCTTTTGCCGCTTCTGTACCAATATTTAATAATGATACTGATGGTTGTTTGATACCTCTAATTTTTTGTGCATATATATTACCTAATTGTGCATATTGCAATAAATGTTCAGGCTTAGCGTCTGCATTAGCGCCAACATCTAAAAATACAAATCCCTTGCCGTCAATAGTTGGTAAAGTAACTACAAGCGCAGGTCTTGAGACACCTTTAATTCTTCCAACAATAAACAAACCTGCTGACATCAATGCGCCTGTATTTCCTGCTGATACACAACCATCTGCCTCTCCAGATTTTACTGCTTCAGCCATTTTGACCATTGAACTGTCTTTTTTGCGTTTAATTGCTCTAACTGGTTCATCTTCCATTTCAATTTTTTCAGAACAATGTCTAAAATCTATACGTCCATGATTTAAAGTATATTGGTCTTTATCACCAAATAAAATAATTTCTAAATCTTTAAAATTATCTACAGCTTTTTTTACGGCTTCTAATACGATTCCTGGTGCGTCGTCTCCACCCATCATGTCTACTGCAATTTTAACCATTAAATTCATCCTCACTTATATAGAACATTTTAAAATTACCTTTAAATACTAGATTATCTTTTACATAAGAGTTTACTTCTATAAAATAATGTTTATCTGTTTGTTTTATTACTTTTGCTTCAGCTTTCACTGTATCATTTAATTTAACTTTATCCAGAAATTTAATATTACTTTCTTGAGTTAAAACTGTTGGGTTATGTATAAGTGCTACACACAGTGAATTTGCTTGTGCAAATAAAATATGACCTCTAGCTATTGATGATTTCGAAAAAACTGAATCTGTTGTAATTTCAATCATTGATGTAGCAGTATGATTCGGTTTCAACTGTACTAAATCACCTATAACTTCATTAGCTTCCATTGATTTAATTTGATCATAATTGTGTTCTGCCACTAACTTAACACGTTTTCTTAATTCTGGAATATTAAGATGTGTACGGTCTAGTCGAATTGTTTGTATACTCACTTGGAACATTTCACAAAGTTCATTATCAGTAATAAAGGGGTTATTATCTATCGCTTGTTGAATAGCTTGTCTACGCTCGTTTTTCTTTAATTTCACTATCTCACCCCTCATTTTAGTACCAAGTCTTAAACATTCCTCACATATCATAACACTTTCTATTTCAATCCCTCAACAATAAACTATAATAGATATTTAAAATAGTTTTTAGATTATTGAAAATGGCGTCTTAATAGTACTCCAACAATTAATCAAAGCTCATATCTAATAAATTATCTTCAATGAAATGTCTTAAATGATCATAATTTGAATTGAAAAATTCTCCTGATTGAATTAATTCACCAGCTTCATCTCTAGCAACTTCTAACATTCTATAATCTTCTACTATATTTGCAACTAAGAAGTCAGGCAATCCACTTTGCTTAACGCCAAAGAAATCTCCTGGACCTCTCATTTCTAAATCGCGTTCACTTAATTCAAATCCATCCGTTGTTTGTGTCATGATAGTCATTCTTTCAATACCTGTTTCTGTTTTAGGTGAAGCTATAAGTACACAATAACTTTGATGCTCACTTCTACCAACTCTTCCTCGTAATTGATGTAGTGTAGATAAACCGAAACGATCTGCATCATAAATCATCATAAATGTTGCGTTAGGTACATTTACACCAACTTCAACAACAGTAGTAGAAACTAAAATATCAATCTCATGTTGACTGAATCGATGCATTACTTCATCTTTTTCCTCATTAGTCAATTTACCATGTAATAACCCTACTTTATTTTGCCCATAGTATTGTTGTAATGATTCATATAACTCAACTACATTTTGTACATCTTCTAAATGTTCTGAGCTTTCTATAAGCGGACATATCACATATGCTTGTCTTCCTTTTTTAAGTTCGCTTGTCATTTGAGTTAATACTTGTTCATATTGTTCATGCTTGGCCCAACTCGTGATAATCGGCTTTCTTCCTTTTGGTAATTGTTTAATAGATGAAACGTCCATTTCACCAAATACTGATATAGCTAAAGTTCTTGGAATTGGGGTTGCCGTCATAAATAATACATTAGTCATAGCACCTTTTTCTCTTAAACGTTGTCGTTGATTTACACCGAAACGATGCTGTTCATCTGTTATAACCAAACCAACATTTTCAAATGTTACATCATCTTGTATTAAAGCATGTGTACCTATAAGACAATCAATTGTTCCATTTTCAAGTTGTTCAAGTAGAATACGACGTTTTTTTCCTTTTACAGACCCTGTTAACAAGGCTACGTTCATAGTTTCTCCGAATAAATCAATTAAACTTTCTGCATGTTGTTCAGCTAATATTTCTGTTGGTACCATTAATGCCGATTGATATCCAGCCGTTTTTAAGGCATACATACATATAGCTGCTACAACAGTTTTACCGGAACCTACATCGCCTTGTAATAATCTATGCATACGTATAGGTGCTTTTAAATCTCTAAAGATTTCATTCACACTACTTTTCTGAGCATCTGTAAGTTCAAAAGGAAGTGAGTCTATAAAAGATTTCACTTTTTGAATATCATATTTTATTTCGATAGCATCATCTGAGGTCTTTTCCAATCTATTCAACCATTGCATACGCAATTCAAACATAAATAATTCTGTAAAAGCATATGTCCGTCGTGCTCTTAACAAATCATGTTTACTTTTTGGATGATGTAACGTTTTAAGTGTGTAATCTAATGTTTCTAATTTATATTTTGTTCTTAATTCATCTGATAACCATTCATGAATGACCACATCATCTAGTGATTGACGAATATTATCTCGAAGTTGCTTTTGTTTAATGCCTTCTTTAATACGGTAAACCGGCTCTAGTTGCGTATCATTCGAATTATCTTGCTGATTAAAAAACATTCGATTGCCATTAATTTCTTGTTTAGCTCGATTCCATTTTCCCTTTACAGTTACGATACCATTTAATTCGATTTTCTTTTTTAAATAAGGTTGATTAAAAAAGACGCATTTAACGGCAATCTGATTGACCATAATATGTACTGTTAATTTAGACTTATTTCTTCCAAAGAATGCTACAGTTGGAGATGAATAGACTTCCCCTTGAACTGTCACTGTACTTTGATCTTCGGCTTCATTTAAATCTATAACAGTATTATCTTCGTAACGTGTAGGTAAATAAAGTACGAGGTCTTCCACAGTATTAATATTTAATTCTTGTAACACAGCCAAACGTTTAGGTCCAATGCCTTTTATTTGATTTAAAGGATACGGACTTTCTATTAAATTGACTTTCGCCATATTCGATCACCTTAATTTAAATTACTCTATTAAACGAGTTTTGCTTATTAAACTCATTCTACCATTTACATAGCTTAACGTTGATAGAAACGCATTACGAAACTAAAGTTTACATAATATATTTATGTTAGACTTTATTATTATCATTTATTACTAAATATAAAAATAAAACGAGAATGAAGTATACAGCTATCTCTGCATAAAACTTCAATCTCGTTATCATTTATAGTTTACCTATATTACTCTTATTCAACCGCGAATAAATATTGATATATTGGTTGTTGTCCATTATGGTTTTCAATTTCAACATCAGGATAAGTAGACTCAACCCATTCAGTTAATTGATCCGTAATTTGTTGCTTACTATCTTCTCCAGCTATAATAGTTAAAATTTCACTATCTTCACTTAACATAGCTTCTAACAATTGCTTAGTAGCTGTATATTGATCAGCGTCACAAGTTATAATTTTATCTTCAGCAAGACCCATAAACTCATCTTTTTTGATTTCAACGCCATCAATTTTTGTATCTCTAACAGCAAATGTTACAGAACCTGATTTAACAACATCTAATGCATTGACCATATGGCTTTTATTATCTTCTAATGAAGAATCTGCATCAAACTGGAATAATGCTGCAATACCTTGTGGTACAGATTTTGTAGGGATTACTACTGCTTCTGCATCAACGATTTCAGCCGCTTGTTCACTAGCCATTAAGATATTTTTATTGTTTGGTAAAATAATAGCACGTTTACATTCAGACTGTTCAATTACTTTGACAATATCTTCCGTAGATGGGTTCATTGTTTGACCACCACTAATGATATGAGTTGCACCCATCGATTTAAATAATTCTGAGATGCCGTCACCCATAGATATAGTAATAATTGCTGTTTCAACTGTTTGAGGTGTTTCGTGTTTATGATTGTTTGCTTCTTTTCTAATCACTTCACGATGTTGCTCTCTCATGTTTTCAACTTTAAGTTTGATTAATTCACCATATTGTTGTCCGTAATTAAATACTTGACCTGGATATTCCGTATGAACGTGAACTTTAACAATTTCATCGTCATTAATTACTAATAAGGAATCTCCAAATTCGCTCATATCTTGACGGAATTCTTCTTCTTTAAAAGGTTTCTTATCTTTACCAAAACGAACCATCATTTCAGTACAATAACCATAGACAATATCTTCAGTATTGATAACACCATGGAAATCGTGTTCATCATTTACTAAAGTATCAGTATCTAGTTTTGGTTTAGATGCTTCTATAGTTTCACCATTTAATCCTTTTAAAAATCCTTCATATACAGATAATAGACCTTTACCACCACTATCGACAACGCCGACTTCTTTCAATACGGCAAGTAAATTAGGGGTGTTATTTAATGATTTTTCAGCTGCTTCAATAGTTGATTCCATAACTTCAATACAATCATTTGATGTTTCAGCTTTATCCACTGCTGCTTGAGCTGCGTCTTTAGCGACCGTTAAAATTGTTCCTTCAACTGGTTTCATAACAGCTTTATACGCAGTTTCAACACCAGCCTGCAAACTAGCAGCTAATTGTTGAGCAGTAATTTCGGCTTCTGTTTCGATATTTTTACAGAATCCTCTAAATAATTGAGATAAAATAACACCAGAATTACCTCTAGCACCCATTAATAATCCTTTAGAGAATGTTTTACCTAGTTCTCCAATGTTTTGTGATAAATTATTTTCAACTTCTTCACGACCAGAAGTGATTGTAAGATTCATATTAGTCCCTGTATCTCCATCTGGTACTGGATATACATTAAGCGAATCCACTAAATCTGCATTATTAGATAAATTTTGTGCCCCTTGTATTATCATATCGGCAAACAATTTACCATTGATTTTGCTAATCATTTCACGTTGTCCTCCTAAATCTTTTTGCCCGTTTGGTTTAATCTAACACCTTGTACAAAGATATTAACTGAATTCACTTTAACATTAAGTGTTGACTCTAATGTATATTTAACAGTTGACTGAACATTGTTAGCCACTTCTGAAATTTTCACACCATAACTTACTATAATATACATATCTATATCAACATTTCCGTTTTCTTCGCGTACTTTGATACCGCGTGCGTAGTTGTCATGCCCTAAAATTTCAGCAATTCCATCTCTAACTTGTTGTCTAGATGACATACCAACTATGCCGTAACATTCAACAGCTTTACCGCCTACAACAGAGGCGATGACTTCATTCGAAATATCAATTTTACCGTAATCATTTGAAATTTCTAATGTCATATTAATATTCCTCCTGAAAAATAAAGTTATATGTTGCGATTCTCATATAATTAAGCAATCTCATTGCTAAATTTTAATAATTAATATTAGTAAATCATTTGAATTTTTAATGTTTAAATTTCCTATTTCTTTACAGTATCATACTATATTACTCCACAGCTTACAATTATATCATAAAATATCAACAGTTTGCGCCATTAAATTTCAATTTGCAGAACTAATTATTGCCAATTTCGTTAAGTTATGATATCTTAATAAAGTATATAAGTAGTGACGTGTATTTATATTTATTAAAGGAGGTACTTTCATGGGTAAACAATGTTACGTAACAGGTCGTAAAGCTTCGACTGGTAATAATCGTTCACACGCTTTAAATGCGAACAAACGCAGATGGAACGCTAACCTTCAAAAAGTTAGAATTCTTGTTGACGGAAAACCTAAAAAAGTTTGGGTTTCTGCACGTGCTTTAAAATCTGGTAAAGTTACTAGAGTTTAATAAATATAATGCACTTATAAATAGTCCTTATGTGGAGGATTTATTTTAAAAGAACTTAAAGGAGCTTCCTTTAAGTTCTTTTTTTTATGCAATCATATTTACAAGTAATAAAATAAGGGGGTACTATTTCCAAATAATTATATCTTTCTCTTTCCTATTATTCTATTAGTAATCTTTGTCTTTGCTTCTCATTTGTAAAACATGTCCATGACTAATTTCAATATTGCCTCGCTCATGTTTAACTTCATTTGAAATTGTTAACGTAGATCCCACTTCTAATTTTTCTTGTTGTAATTCATATTTAAATCCAGTTAAAGAAATAACTGGTTCACCACTCATAGGTATAAATGAAATATAAGGATAATTTGAATTAAAATCTACTATATAACAACCAGGTGTCAGTAATGTAATTTCATTTTGAGTATCAATAATCTTAAACTTGACCCCTTTATTAATATATTCAGGTTTTAAGAGTAATTGAATAACACCCATAAAATGATCTAAACGACCACCAGTCGCGCCATAAATATTAATCTCTTTATACCCTTCGGCGACTGCTTGTGCTACACCGAGGCCTAAATCAGTATCATCCTTTTCTGCTTTCACTGGATGTATATTTAATTGTTGGGATAAAATGTGACGTTCTTCATCGTTTACTGAATCAAAATCACCAACCGAAAATTCAGGAATAATTTGATGCTTTAAGAGAATTAAGGCACCTCTATCTATGCCGCCCCAAATATCTTCACGGTGTTGATCAAATAAATCATTTGGAAGATTTCTATCAGAGCACATTAAATTGATTTCCATAATCATCAGCCCTTTAGTTTTTGTGTAACTTCTTTATAATCACTTTGTTTAAAGAAATATGAGCCAGTTACTAACATTGTAGCTCCATTTTTCACACAAATTTCAGCTGTTTCTGCATTGATACCGCCATCAACTTCAATATCAAATGTAAGTTGCTTTTCATTTTTTAACGTATTTAATTCTAGTATTTTATCAACACATTCTTCAATAAATGATTGACCACCAAAACCAGGGTTAACTGTCATAATTAATACATAATCTACTACATTGATAATAGGTAGTAGCTGACTAACTGGTGTTCCTGGATTAATGACAACGCCTGCTTTTTTACCTTTGTTCTTTATTTGTTCTAGCGCTCTATGAATATGGGCAGTAGCTTCTAAATGAACAGAAATGAGATCTGCACCATGGTCAGCGAATAATTCAATATATTGTTCAGGATTTTCAATCATTAAATGGACATCTATCGGTAAATCTGTTTGTTTACGAACTGCATCTAGAATTGGAATTCCAATAGAAATATTAGGTACAAATTGACCATCCATAACATCAAAATGTAATCCATCAACTTGTGCATCTTCTAATTTTATTATTTCATCTTTTAAGTTTAAAAAATCAACTGATAGTAGTGAAGGTAATACTTTAGTCATTTAATATCGAACCTTTCTCTCTGAAATTTCATTAAATAATTGTAAATAATGTTCATATCTAAATTGTGCGATGTTTCCTTTATCTAATTCTTCTTTGACATTACATTTTGGTTCTTTAAGATGATTACAATTACGGAATTTACATTGCTCACCGTATTGTGCAATTTCGATAAAGTAGTTTTTAATCTCATCTTTGTCAATATGATCAAAGTCAAGTGCACTAAAACCTGGCGTGTCTGCGATAAAACCACTCACCGTTTCATGCAGTTCTACATGTCTAGTAGTATGTTTACCTCGATTAAGGGATTTTGATATATCATTAGTTTCAAGCTCAAGTTCTGGTTTAAAATGGTTTAAGAATGTCGATTTTCCAACTCCAGACTGTCCACTTAAAACAATTAAACCTCCTCCCCATTCTTCAACTAATGTCGTTTGGTTATCATGAATACTTACAAATTGAGTTGAATAACCTATTTCTTCATAAATAGATAGATAATTATTAATTTTTTCAATTTGATTATCGTCAGCCATATCTTTTTTAGTGACTAAGATTCTTGTGTTTAACCCATATGAATGAGCAATCACTAAAAATCTATCTAATAGTTGCGTTGAAAATTGTGGCTCAACAGCACTCATTACAATAACTAATGTATCAATATTACTGACAGGTGGCCTTTTTAATTCATTATCTCTTTCATGAACATGTTGAATATAACCTTCTGTTTCATTTTGCACATCAAAATCTACAATATCTCCAACAATGGGTGAAAATTTCTTCTTTCTAAATAAGCCACGTGGTTTCGTATTATAGCGTGTACCGTTAACATCTACTTGATAAACGCCGCTTATCAATTTTACAATTCGACCTGTCTTCAAAAGGACACCTCTCATAATTATTTTACTGATAATAGTATATCAAACTCATTAATAATTATATATCTTTATAACTATAAAAAATACGATGAGTCTCGTAATTGACTCATCGTATAGCACTTCATATTTTAATGAATTATTATTTAGTCATCATAATCCACATCTTTATCTGCAACAATTTTGTTATCTACTCTTACAGTGTAACCAGCAGTTTTACCTTTTTCAATTTTCATAGGAATATTAATTGATTTGTCATCTTTAATTTCAAATGATTGAACTGCGCTAGAACCACTATTATCTTTATCTCTAACATAAACTTCTACTTTTTGGCTTTTTCCCTTTTTACCAGAATAAGGTACTTTCACTGATTCATTGTAATTCTTAACATCTTTATCTGAATCATCATCTGATTTATCATCGTCGGATTCTTCGCCTTTAGAGACTACTAATGTTATTGTTGAGCCTTCATCTACTGATTTACCTTTTGGTGATTGTGAAATAATATCATTCTTTTTCACACTGTCGCTATAGGATTTTGAAACTTTTAATTTGAATCCTTTTGATTCTAATTCTTTCTTAGCAGTATCATATGATTTGTTTTCATAATCACTTACATATACTTGTCTAACTCCTAAAGATTCATAAATTTTGATATTATTGTCATTTAATTTCACTTTTTTATTTGCTGACACACTTTGATTAGCAATATAACCTTTAGGTGTGCTTGAACTATATGTTTGTTCAACCCCTACATCTTTAAGACCTACTTCACGCAGTTTATCGAGCGCGTCATCTTTTGATAAACCAATTACACTTGGCATTTTAACCATTTCAGGTCCTTTTGATACTACAATATCAATTTTATCTCCACGCTCAACGCGCTCACCTTTAGCTGGTTTAGATTTAATGATTTGATTTTCAGGGTATTTATCACTGTAATCTTTCGAAACGTCACCAAGTTTTAGATTATGATTTTTCAACATTGTTTCAGCTTGGGATTGTGTTTTACCAGTGATATCTGGCATTTCTTCAAATTTATCACCAAACACTGCCATACTTACAAAAGAAATAAGACCGATAAGTAATAACGCAAAGATAAATGCGTATAAAAATTTCTTTTTCTTAGAACTTTTTTTGCGTGGCGGTTCATATAAATGTGTATCTTTATTTTGAGGTTGTTGATTGTCTTGGTGATCCATTATTGGAATTTGCATTGTTTGACCAATACTTTTCTCTTTTGGTGTGTCGTCAATCTTTCTGGAAATTTCTTCTTTAGAAAAAGACATTGTTTTAGTCTTGGTTTGATCTAAAGTATATCTTTCTTCGTTAGAACGATTTTCATGTAGTGCACTACTTAAATCATCACGCATTTGTTGAATAGTAGTATATCTATTAGCTCTATCCTTCTCAGTCGCTTTAAGTACAACGTTGCTCAAAGCTTGTGGCACTTCTTCGCGTTTATCTGTTGTTATGTTAGGAATGGAATCTTGTATATGTTTAATGGCAATGCTTACAGCTGTTTCACCATTAAATGGTGGTTCTCCTACTAGCATTTCAAATAACACGATACCTATAGAATATATATCAGTACCTTCATCGGTAGATTCACCTTTAGCTTGTTCGGGAGATAGATATTGCACAGTCCCAAGTACATGATTCGTTTGAGTTAACGATGTTTCACTTATCGCTTTTGCTATACCAAAATCAAAAATTTTCAAGGTTTTATTTTTATCAATGAGAATATTTTGTGGCTTTATATCTCTATGTACGATTCTATTGTCATGTGCATGTTTAATGCCTTCTAGAATTTGTTGAGTAAATTGTACAGCAGTTTCTAAACTTAAGGGTCCATGGTTCTCAATATACTCAGCAAGTGTTGGCCCTTCAATATACTCCATTACTAAAAAGTAACAATCATCTTCTTCAGCTACATCAAAAATGGTAACAATATTTTTATGTGATAATTGTGATGAATTATGAACTTCTCTTTCAAAGCGACGTAATGTCTCTTCTTTCTCCCTTGGTGGGATTGAAATAGCTTTAATTGCAACCTTACGCTTCAGAATTAAATCTTCAGCTAGATAAACAATGCTCATTCCACCGCCACCAAGCTTATCAATGACTTTATAGCGCTCATTAATCAGTTTATTTATCATACTCTATCACCCTCGATAGCAGATAATATAAAACTTATATTATCTCTAGATTCGTGGGCGAATGCTAAACGCATAAGGCTCTCACCATGATCTTCTAAAGAAGCTTCTTGTTTTAATTCTTCTTGAATCTCATAATTTCTAACATAATCTGTTAGTCCGTCAGAATTAAGTAATAAATAGTCATAAAAGTTTAAGCGCTTAATAAATAAATCTGGAGATACACGTTTATCTGTTCCCATTACTTTGGTAATGATATTTCTTTGAGGATGATGGTATGCCTCTTCTTCTGTAATTTGACCTGTCATTACTAGATGATTCACAAAAGAATGGTCACTAGTAATTTGATCAATTTGCCTACTATTTATAACGTAAGCTCTAGAATCACCAACATTAGCAATAACAACTACTTTATCGAATACTAATGCACAAACACAAGTCGTACCCATACCATGGTAATCAGGGTTTTCTTGAGCATAATTATAAAGATCAAAATTAATTGCTTTAATGTTCGTACTCAACCATTCTTCAGCTTGATGTTCTTCGATTAAATTTTCCGCTTCAAAGCGTTTTTGTAGTTCATAAGTAACAAACTGACTTGCAATTTCACCAGCTCTATGACCACCCATACCGTCACACAACACTAACATTTGTTGACTAGTTTGGTTATAAAATATACCGCCTGCGTCCTCGTTCTTATCTCTATGTTGTCCAGTATCAGTGAAAAATTGTGCATTTAGCATTGCTCTTACCTCGTTTCTACTTGTCGTTCCTTCGCTCTTAATTGACCACATGCTGCATCAATATCTGATCCTTGTTCACGTCTTATTGTAGCATTGATACCTAATCGTTTTAACTCTTTTTCAAATTTAAAAATATCATCTTTAGGTGTTTTGACATAGTTTCTTTCTGGAACATGGTTAACTGGAATTAAATTGACGTGACAATTTAATCCTTTAATAAGATGAGCTAAATCTCTAGCATGTTCTAATTGATCATTTACACCGCCAAACAAACCATATTCAAATGTAATACGACGATTTGTTTTTTCTTGATAGTATTCAATAGCTTCCATTAATTTTTCAACATTATAGGCACGGTTTATAGGCATTAATCTTGAACGAATTTCATCTTTTGCACCATGTAAACTTACTGCAAAATTAATTTGGATATCTTCATCAGCAAAGTCATAAATTCTTGGAATAATTCCTGAAGTAGATACTGTGATATGTCTTGCACCGATATTTAAACTATTATCGTCATTTACAATACGTAAAAAGTCCATCATTTCATCATAATTTTCGAATGGTTCGCCAATACCCATAATAACAATTTGCGATACACGTTCATCTGTTTCGTCTAGTGCTTTTTGTACTGTTAATACTTGAGATACAATCTCTCCTGCTTCTAAATTACGTTTTAATCCGCCTAATGTTGAAGCACAAAATGTACAACCAATACGGCAACCAACTTGTGTTGTTACGCAAACTGAATTTCCATATTCATGTCGCATTAATACAGTTTCAATTGTATAGCCATCTTGTAATTCGAACAAGAATTTGATTGTGCCGTCTCTACTTTCTTGTTTAACAACAGTCGTTAACGTTGTCATTGCAAAGTTGTCTTTTAATAGTTGACGTAAATCTTTTGAAAGATTTGTCATTTCATCAATGCTATCAACACGTTTTTGATATAACCATTCAAAAATTTGTTTTGCTCTAAATTTCTGTTGACCGTGTTCAATTAACCAGTCTTGCATTTCATCGTATCTTAAAGAGTAAATAGACTGCTTCTCAAAATCAGGAAGGAATTTATTTTTCTTTTTCTTTTTTTCAGTAATCATATTAACTTTCCTTTCTTTTAATTCTAGCGATAAAGAATCCATCTGAATGATAGTCTTGGGGGAAGACTTGTAATGTTTTAACCATTTCACCAGTTGTTGGGTGTTGGAATGGTTCAAATTCAAAATCATCGTTTTGTTTTAAGAATGTATACACTACATTTTCATTTTCCATTTGTTCTATTGTACAAGTTGAATAAACAATTGAACCTCCAGGTTTTACGTTATGTTTTACATTCTCCAATATTTGTAATTGTAATTCAACTAGTGATTGAATTGTATTTTTCGACTGACTATATTTAATTTCAGGTTTATGTCGTAATACACCGAAACCGCTACATGGAGCATCCACTAAAATTTTGTCATATTGATTTTCATAGGGTTCTGTTGCATCGTGTTGAAAGGCTTTAATATTTTTAAGTCTTAATTTTCTTATATTGAAATCAATGAGTTTTATTTTATGATCATGTATATCTGTCGCATCAACATGCCCTTCTGGAGATAAAATTTCAGCGATGTGACACGCTTTACCTCCAGGTGCACTACATGCATCTAATACAGAATCATTTCTATCTAAATCCATGATATGCGCTACAAACATGGAACTTTTATCTTGAATTGATACTAAACCATCTTTAAAAGCTCTTGAGTTCACAATTGGTTTTCCAGAAATGTGAAGACAGAAAGGTAAAACGTCATCTTTCTTTACTGTATACTCTTCTTTTTCTAACGCACTTATAATGTTATCAATCGAGCCTCTTGTTATATTAGCTCTTACAGTAGTAGCTACTGGTTCTAAAAATGATTGTGCAATTGTCTCTGTTTGTTCCAATCCGTAATGTGTTACCCAATGGTCAACTAACCACTTAGGTAAACTATATTGAATAGCAATTCTTTTTTTATCATCTTGGATATCATTTATATCTGGTAATTCACTTCTCATAATTGTACGTAGTATACCGTTAACCACATTTCCGGTATAATAACCGCCTTCTTCTTTGGCAATTTCCACCGCTTCATTAATGATTGCGTGATCAGGTACTTTATCTAAGTATACATATTGATAAATACTCATCCAAAGTAATTCACGTACCCAACCTTTGATTTTTGTTTTTAAAAATGGTTTCAAATAAAAATCTAAAGTATATTTACGTTTTACTGTACCGTATACAAGTTCAGTGAATAATCCTTTATCTAAATCACTAATTTCATATGTTGATAGTACTTCATTAATTTCTAAGTTACTATAGGCACCTTCATCTAATATTGCTTGTATTGTCTCAAAAGCGAGACCTCTTATCGAATTTGTCATACTAATTTCTTCCCAACTAGTGATTCTTGAACACCACTTAAATAATTTGCTACTTGCATACGTTTTTTACCGGCTAATTGAATATCAGTTAAAGCAATACATTCCTCTGAGGCAGTTGCAACTATAATTGCTTTCTTAGTCGTATCTACAATAGTGCCTGGTTCACCTTTTTTACCTGATACGATATGTGCACCATAAATTTTTAAATTTTTGTCATCCATAATAGTATAGGCAACTGGCCATGGTGATAGACCTCTTATATGATTGTGTATCTCTTGTGCACTACAATTCCAATCGATTTTTTCATCTTCACGACTAATATTTGAAGCAAATGAAGCTTGACTATCATCTTGTTCTACACTGTCATTAGTACCATTTAAAATTGAAGGTAATGTTTCTTTTAATAAATCAGCACCTAAAAAACTTAATTTATCATGCATTGAACCCACATTATCATCTTGTTCAATGTCGATAGCTCGTTGTGAGATAATATTCCCTGCATCTAGTTTTTTCACCATATACATAATCGTTATACCTGTTTCTTTTTCACCATCTATAATCGCTTGATGTATTGGTGCACCACCTCGATATTTAGGTAACAATGAAGCATGTACGTTAATTGCCCCTAGTTTAGGTGTATTTAATAATTGTTCTGGTAAAATTTGGCCAAATGCAGCCGTTACGATAAGGTCTGAATCCATGTTTAATAATGTTTGTAATTCCTCAGATCCTTTTATTTTTTCGGGTTGATATACTGGAATATTATGTTCTACCGCTACTTTTTTTACAGGCGGTGGTGTCATAACGCGTTTTCTACCTACTGGTCTGTCTGGTTGAGTTACTACTGCAATAACTTCATGCTCTGCAATAAGCATTTCTAATACTTTAGTTGAGAAATCTGGTGTTCCCATAAAAATTATTTTACTCATTTTCGAAATATGCCTCCATTTCACTATCACTTAATATACGTTTAGCCTTTTCTGTGAAAAATATGCCATTTAATTGATCAATCATATGTAAAATCATTCTCGCTACATCATCGTACGCTGTTAATTCTATTGAATTTCCGTTAACGTCATTACTTTCAACAACAATCATTTTACTGCGTTCAACTTCGCCATATACATCGGGTAAACTTACTGATCCTTCTAAATCAGTAATCGTTTCAGTTGATTGTTTAATAATTTTAGGATTGATAAGTTGTAATAAGCCTTCCATTTCCATATCAACGATGGCAACTTGTTGGTTAATACCGATTTGATTTGCGCTTAATGCAGATCCTTCCAAGGCATATAAAGTATCTTCAACATCTGTTAGTGTTTGCTTTAATTGATTATCGTATTGTTCTACTTGATGTGCCGGTTGGTTAAATATTGGATGCTCCGCTTTAACTAATTTTTTTACTGACATATTTAACGCTCCTCATTAAAATTCATCAAACCATTATAACTTATATAGTATAAAATTGCGACCTCCCTTATTCAGACTAAAGAATGAGAACGATCTCTTTGACTTTAATACCATATTTTATAAAATATAAATGAGTACTATGTTTAAAAAAAGGGAAGATTAATAAAGACAATTAATTTAAATTGTAAAAAAAGAGGTGAATTAATAATGGAAGTAAACAAAGTGATTTATATTTTATTAGCTGTATTTTTAGGTAGCTTTGGAATTCATAAATTCTATGCTGGTAAAAATATGCAAGGCATTCTACACATTTTATTCTGTTGGACAGCAATACCTCATATTTTAGCTATTATTAGTGCTATCTTAACATTATTCAGACCAGCTGATGAAAATGGTAATGTATTAATGTAATTAAATTAAATTTTTAAGCCATTGAGCGCTGACAACTGTGTTTGTTGTCATGATACTCAATGGCTTTTTTATGTCTACATCATCATTTGTGGGTTGATATCTATTTTTAATGCTAATTTATCTTTAACATACTTGTCATGATAATAATCATCTAAATATGTTAATGCTTTGTGCAATTCTGGTTCTCTTTTATATTTAACTAGAATTTGGAAGCGGTACTCGTTGTTAATTCTTGATAAAGCCGCAGGAGAAGGACCGAGGACAAGGGCTTGATCAGTTAGATGTTGTAACAATATTTTATGAATATGTTTAGAAGCTTCCATTACTTTTTTCATTTCTTTATGTGAAATTGTAAAATTAATTAAAAAGTAATAAGGAGGATACTTACCTAATTTGCGATAACTCATTTCTTGTTGATAAAAAGTTAAATAATCATTTTTCTTAACATCTTCAATTGCGTAATGTTCAGGATTATATGTTTGAATAATTACTTGCCCTTCTTTTTCATGACGTCCTGCTCGTCCAGCTACTTGTGTTAATAGTTGATATGTGCGTTCGCTAGCTCTAAAATCAGGTAAATTTAACATTGTATCTGCATTTAGAACACCTACTAATGTGATATTAGGATAATCTAATCCTTTAGCTATCATTTGTGTGCCTAAAAGAATATCTCCTTTACCATTTTCAAAATCATTAAGTAATTTTTCATGAGCACCTTTACGTGATGTTGTATCTACGTCCATACGAATGATTTTTGCATCTTCGAATTCTTGCTGGAGTAATTCTTCAACTCTTTGTGTACCAGTCCCTACTTGTCTAATATGTTCACTTTCACAATTAGGACATTTATTAGGTGGCGTTTCTTGATAACCACAATAGTGACATTTCAATTGATCAGTTGTTTTGTGATACGTTAATGAAATATCACAGTTTGGACACTGTGGTACGTGACCACAATCACGGCAAAGCATAAATGAAGCATATCCTCTTCTATTTAAAAATAGTACGATTTGTTCATTATGGTCTAAACAATGTTGAATGGCTTGTCTAAGTGTAGAAGAAAACATTGAACGGTTCCCTTCTGCAAGTTCCTCACGCATATCCACAATATTAATAGCAGGCAGCGCTTGATTATTAACACGATTAGGTAATGTTAATAATTGATAAACGTCTTTTTCTGCACGTGCATATGTTTCCAAACTTGGAGTTGCACTTCCTAGTATGACTGGACATTGATGATAATGACTACGCCATTGCGCTATATCTCGCGCATGATATCTTGGATAATCTTCTTGCTTATATGTAGATTCATGTTCTTCGTCTATAATAATTAGACCTAAATTTTTAAATGGAGCAAATATACTTGAGCGAGCACCTACACTGACTTGTGCACGACCATCACGAATCTTTTGCCATTCATCATATCTTTCACCATTTGAAAGACCTGAATGTAACACCGCAACATCATCACCAAATCGGCGCTTAACCCGTAATACCATTTGTGGTGTTAAAGCAATTTCGGGGACGAGCATCATAGCCTGTTTACCTTGATTTAATGCTGTTTCAATAGTTTGTAAGTATACTTCTGTTTTCCCCGATCCTGTGACACCATGTAATAAAAATGTTCTCTCTTCATTTGCATCTATTTTTGCTTTAATCGCATCGAAAGCATTTTGTTGATCATTCGTTAATTGACGATTATTTTCTTTCTCAAAAATACGATTTGCAAAAGGATCTCTTTCAACTTCAGCGTCATACTTTTCTAAATAACCTTTTTTAATTAATGTATCTAAACTTGATTTAGAGAATCCCATTTCATCTAATTCTTTGATAAACACATCTCGGTGTCTTTCATCTAACAAGTAAGCATATAAATCATATTGCTTAATTGATTTTTCTAATTTATTTAAAATTTCGTCTGGATTACCTATATCCGTTACTTTAACAGCACGTTGTGTTTTCTTTTTAATATTTTGCGATAAGATAGTAGTTTCTTTAATGACATGTTGCTTTAATAAATCATCTAAATATCCTAAATCGTTATTTTTTTGTGCATCTTTATAAAAATAATATCCATCTTTATTAAATCTTTTTAAAATAGATTCTGATATGTCATTACCCTTTACAATTTCGAACGCTTTTTGATATTTAACTTTAATTGCATTAGGCAACATGACTTCTAAAACTGAAATACGTTTTGTTAAATGATAATGACTAAGCCACTCACTAAGTTCAATTAATTCAGGTGTTAATTCTGTTTTGATGTCTTGAATCTCTTTGATTTCTTTAAGTTTACTGAAGTCAATGTCTTCGTCAGGTTGATCTTGAATACTCATAACATACCCTTGAATTGTTCTTGGTCCAAACGGTACTATCACACGTACCCCTATTTGAACGAATGATTGCAATCGTTCAGGTATAATATAGTCAAATTTAAAATCAACACTTTTAGAAGGTATATCTACAATAACCTTTGCTATCATTATTGCCACCTAGTTTCTAATTCGTCTAAAATTTCGTTAGCAATTTCAACTTTTTTGCCTTTCTTTATATTGACCATATCTTGGTTTTTAAAATGCATCGTTAATTCATTTTCATCTGAATTAAAACCAATTGATTTATCACCAACATTATTGGAAATAATCACATCCGCATTTTTTCTTTTTAATTTATCTTGAGCATATTGTTCAATATTTTGAGTTTCTGCAGCAAAACCAACTAAATACTGATCCTGTTTATGTTCACCAAGATACTTAAGAATATCCTGAGTACGTTTAAATTTTACAGTTAAATCGCCATCTTGCTTTTTCATTTTATGATCTAACACCTCAGATGGAGTGTAATCAGATACTGCTGCGGCTTTAATAACGATATCTTGAGTATCATAATATTGTAATGTTGCTTGGAACATCTCTTCTGCACTTTCAACTCGAATCACATTCACACCTTTAGGATCATCTAATTGGGTTGGCCCACTTACTAGCGTTACATTAGCACCACGCTTTTGTAATGCAGTAGCTATTGCAAATCCCATTTTTCCAGATGAACGATTCGATACAAATCTAACAGGATCGATGACTTCAACTGTAGGACCTGCAGTAACAAGTGCATTTTTCCCTTTAAATGAACTTTCAATTTGTGTATGTTGTTGATTAAAATATTGATTAATGACTGACACAATTTGTAAAGGTTCTTCCATACGTCCTTTAGCAACATATCCGCACGCTAAATAACCGTCCCCAGGTTCTATGAATTGGTATCCATCAGCTCTTAAAGTCTCTATATTATGCTGTGTTCGTTTATTTTCATACATGTGTACATTCATAGCTGGAGCGATAAATGTTTGTGTTTCTGTTGCTAATAAAGTTGACGTTATCATATCATCTGCAATACCGACACTTAACTTTGCAATTGTATTTGCAGTCGCTGGCGCTACGATAATAACATCTGCCCAATCGCCAAGTGCAACGTGTTGGATTTCTTGAGGGTTTTCTTCTTTAAAAGTATTTGTATAAACTGGATTTTTACTAATAGATTGAAAGGCTAATGGTGTAACAAATTCTTGTGCATGATTTGATAACATCACACGTACTTCATAACCTGCTTGAGTTAATTTACTAGTTAAATCTATAGCTTTATATGCAGCTATACCGCCCGTAACCGCTAATAAAATATGTTTCATTATTGTGTTCTCCTTAAATACATTTTCAATTCAATCAATTTATTTCCCTGATTAGAACTTTGCTCGTTTGTTTATTCAACAAGATGTTATTCAAATTTATATTAATTATACACAAATTATCAATGATATTAAAAAAACACACCTTATATAAGTGATATATTCATTACAACTCATGTAATAACATATCTCAAAAAAGGTGTGTACATTTATTTTAATGTGATTATCCTAAAAATTCGTTAGGAATAACTGGTGAAACTTTACCATCAGCAATTTCTTCTAGTGCTTTACCAACAGGTTTAGCTGAAATGTATTTACTTTCTAAAGCTGTTTCTGGTTTTTCATCTAATTCACGAGCTCTTTTTGCAGCAGTAGTAGCGATAAGATATTTAGATGTAATCTTACCTGTTAATTGGTTTAAAGGTGGATTTAACATTATTTTTTTGCCTCCAGTATCATTTTTCTATATTTAGCTTCTATTCTTTCACGTTTAAGGTGTTCAGCTTCGACGATTGATTGAATTTTGTTTTTGGCTAACTCTACTTCATCGTTAACCACAACATAATCATATAAATTCATCATTTCTACTTCTTTTCGTGCTTCGCTAACACGACTTTGAATTTTCTCATCTGATTCTGTCCCTCTACCTACTAAACGATCTCTTAAATCATCTAGACTTGGTGGAGCTAAGAAAATAAATAATGCTTCAGGGAATTTCTTTCTAACTTGTTTTGCACCTTCGACTTCAATTTCTAGAAATACATCATGTCCTTGGTCCATCGTATCTCTAACATATTGAACAGGCGTACCATAGTAATTACCTACATACTCGGCATATTCAATAAATTGATCATCTTTAATTAATGCTTCAAATTCATCTTTTGTTTTGAAGAAGTAATCTACACCATCAATTTCACCCTCGCGCATGCTACGAGTAGTCATCGATATAGAATACTTATACGAAGTATTGGGATCTTCAAATATTTTCTTTCTAACAGTTCCTTTACCTACACCAGAAGGACCTGAAAGAACTATTAACAATCCTTTTTCATTATCCATGCCTTACGACCTTTCTAAGCTATTCTTCTATTATTTAAATATGATATCATATTGCACTTGAAATTGTATAGAGATACTTTTAGCGACTCATTATACATTTGTCATAATAAGTTAAATTAAACAAGAATCATGACCGTACGAATGATGCATGTTACAATAATGAGAATGAATAACAAGAAGGTGGCAGATATCAATGGCATATGATGGCCTATTTACAAAACAGATGGTTGATTCCTTACAAGATTTAGTTACAGGACGCATCCATAAAGTTAATCAACCCGAAAATGATACGATAATTATTGTTGTACGCCAAAACCGTCAAAATCATCAACTACTTTTATCTATACATCCAAGCTTTTCAAGGTTGCAATTAACGAATAAAAAATATGATAATCCATTCGACCCACCTATGTTTGCTCGTGTCTTCCGTAAACATCTAGAAGGTGGCATTATTAAAGCTATTCGCCAAATTGGTAATGATAGACGTGTAGAAATTGATGTACAAAGTAAAGATGAAATCGGCGATACTATGTATAGAACGATTATATTAGAAATTATGGGTAAACATAGTAATTTAATATTAGTTGATGAAAATCGAAAAATCATCGAAGGATTTAAACATCTTACACCTAATACAAACCAATATCGTACAGTAATGCCTGGTTTCCAATATGAAGCCCCTCCAACTCAACATAAATTAAACCCTTATGAAGTTTCAGGTTCTGAAGCATTAAAACATATTGATTTCAATGCGGGTAAAATTGCTAAACAACTATTAAATACTTTCGAAGGTTTTAGCCCGTTAATTACAAATGAAATCGTTAGTCGTCGTCAGTTTATGACGCCTGAGACTTTACCTGAAGCATATGATGAAGTTATGTCTGAGACACTAGAAACACCTACCCCTATCTTTCATAAAAATCATCAATCTGGTAAAGAAGATTTTTACTTCATGACTTTAAATCAATTTTATGATGATATAGTAACTTATGACTCTTTAAATGATTTATTAGATCGTTATTATGATGCACGAGGAGAACGTGAGCGCGTCAAACAACGTGCTAATGATTTAGTGCGTTTTGTCCAACAACAACTTCATAAATATCAAAACAAATTAAGCAAACTCATGCATGAATATGAAGGAACTAAAGATAAAGATAATTATCAATTGTATGGGGAATTAATAACAGCAAATATTTATCGTATAAATCAAGGAGACGAATCTGTAACAGTACTCAATTATTATAATAATGAAGAGATTACAATTCCCTTGAATCCAACGAAATCTCCTTCTGTTAATGCACAATATTATTATAGACAATACAATCGTATGAAAACGCGTGAACATGAACTTCAACGTCAAATTCAGTTAACTAAAGAAAACATTGACTATTTCACTGGTATTGAACAGCAATTAGAACATATAACGGTAAATGAAATCGATGATATTCGTGACGAATTAGCAGATCAAGGATTTATGAAACAGCGTAAAAATGTTAAGAAAAAGAAAAATGCTAAAATACAGCTTCAATCTTATCTTTCAACAGATGGAGATACGATATTAGTAGGTAAAAATAATAAACAAAATGATTATCTCACTAATAAAAAAGCACAGAAAAATCATATATGGTTCCATACGAAAGACATCCCAGGTTCGCATGTTGTTATTCTAAATGATTCACCTTCAGAAGAAACTATTAAAGAAGCGGCTATGCTCGCTGGTTACTTCTCTAAAGCTGGAAATTCAGGTCAAATTCCTGTTGACTATACCGAAATAAAACATGTCCATAAACCTTCTGGTGCAAAACCAGGATTTGTCACTTATGACAAGCAAAAAACTTTATATGCAACTCCAGATTATGATCATATTCAACATATGAAATCTGAAAGTTTAACTTAATTTAAATATAAAGAGGACTGATTACGCATATATGAAGTGCACCCCAAAAGTTAGACTTAAAATCTAACTTTATGGATTTCAGCACAATATATGACACGTAACCAGTCCTTTTTAATTATATAAATATTTTGTTAGTGCTTATCTGGTAATGCAAGTTGGAAACTGACACCAAATTTATCTTGTACCCATGCAAATTCGCGATATGGTGGCATTTCAGTTTTAGGCATTAAAATAGCGCCTTCTTTTTTTAGTCCACTGAAAAGTCTTTCCATTTCCATTGTATCTTTAACAGTGACATAAAGTGACATTGCAGGATTCATTGGTAATTCTTCTCCATTGTTTGCATCAATAGCCATAAAAACTTGACCATTTAGTGTGAATATCGAATGTTGAACAGTTCCAGGTGTTCCAGGTCCATCTTCATCATATTTAACCATCGTTATAATTTCACTATCTTCAAATAAGCTTGTATATAAATTAATTGCTTCTTCTGCTTGATCATTAAACATTAAAAATGTCGTTATTTTTGGTATTTCCATTTTAATCCCCCTATAAGTGTTGTTTAAATTATTATCAATACTTATCCATAGTTTAACATGCGTGTCTTAATTTTGTTGACTATACCCACTTTTAAGATTTTAGCTATTTATAATATTTTTGTTAGATGTAGTTTTTTAATTTTGACTTATATGTTTGAACGGTTAAAATTAAATTAAGTGAAAAGGAGGCCATAATATGACACATTTACTTATTCCTCTATTGATATTAGTAATTGTTTTACTAATTGGATGGCTATTAACTAAATTATTTATTCGTTAAAGTAATATAAAAAGAAACGGCATTAGAGTGTTGTTAAACTGATGTGCTCCTAAAAAAGTTGGTTTTTAATGCAACTTTTAAGGTTCAGTACAAACATTGACTAATCGCCGTTTCTTTTAATTCATTGTTTTTAAATTAATAATCCTGTAGTTTAAATCATTATTTCGGACTACAATTCACCTTTAGTACGTAAGTTTTCCTTTGCTTTTTTGAAAATATCACTTGTATGTTCAAAAGCATTATAATTCATTTCTTTTTGAAATTTGGATACTGTACTTTCATTTTCTTGGACATCGAGTTGAGTTGTATTTCTAAAATCTTCCCGTCGACTTAAAAATGCATTGCAGTGTTTTAATGACGAGTACAGATGATTATCATGTTTCTGCTTTAACATTTTACATCCCACCTATAAACCTATCTTATGATAAGTTATCTCTCCAATCAACTAAAGTCTGAATGTCATTTTCAGAAATTTCACCGCGTTCTTTTGCTACTTCAATCAATTCGTTATAATTACTTAAAGTGTAAAAAGGAATTTGTGCTTGTTTAAATGTATCATCTGCTTTAGCTAAACCGTAAGTAAATATAGCAACAACGCCTAACACTTCTGCGCCAGCTTCTTTAAGGGCATCTACTGCTGTTACTGATGATCCACCAGTAGAAATTAAATCTTCAACAACAACTACTTTTTTGCCTTTACTTTTGGCACCTTCAATTTGATTTTGTTTACCATGACTTTTACTTTTCGAACGAACATAGTTCATTGGTAACTCCATTTTTTCTGAAATATACGCAGCATGAGGTATACCTGCTGTTGCAGTACCAGAAATAATTTCTACGTCTTCAAATTTTTCATTAATAAGTTTGATTAAACCATCTCTAATAGCATTTCGTACTTCTGGATAGCCTAATGTTACTCTGTTATCGCAATAGATTGGTGATTTAATACCTGAACTCCATGTAAATAAATCATTTGGTGATAATGATACTGCTTCAATATCTAGTAGTGATTTTGCAATTTCTTTAGCCATTTAACCTAACCAACTTTCTTTTATTTTTTGATAACTTTCAACTGGATTGTCACTTTGAGTAATTGGTCGACCAACAACAATATGTGTTGATCCTAATTTTTTAGCTTGCTCCGGTGTAGTGATTCGTTTTTGATCATTTTGCGCAGCACCTTGAGGTCTAATGCCAGGCGTTACCTTCATAAAATCTTCGCCTAATTCTTTAGTTAACAATTCCGCTTCCAATGGTGAGCAAACGACACCATCAAGACCTGCTTGTTGAGTCAATCGAGCATAATTTAGAACTGCTTCTTCAATCGTTGTTTGTATATTTTGTTCATTATTTAACTGTTCTTGAGTTGTTGATGTTAATTGAGTAACAGCAATGATTTTTATATCTTTGTTGTGTTGACGTAATCCTTCAATAGCTGCTTCCATCATCGCCTTACCACCAGCTGCATGAACATTTACTAAATCTACATCTAATTTTGCTAACCCTTGCATTGCTTTATTTACTGTATTGGGGATGTCATGTAATTTTAAATCAAGAAATATACTATGACCTCTATCTTTAATTGATTTAATTAAATCAGGTCCTGTTTGATAAAATAATTCCATTCCAACTTTTACAAATAATGGTTCATTAAATTGATCTAAAAATGCATTAACTTTATCTGCAGATTCAAAATCTAATGCAATAATTGGTAATTGTTTCATTATGTACTCCTTATATTGAAAGTTCTTCAATCAAAGTCTAATAACTAAGAATTGAAGAACTTATCTAAATTAAAATGTAGTTTCAAAATATTAAATTATATTGAATTAGTTTACATATTTCGCATCGTAAATGTCATACTCTCAATAACATTAGTTAAAGCGCTAGCAGTATCTAATGATGTTAAACATGGAATACCATTTTCAACTGTTGTACGACGAATTTGGAATCCATCTCTTTCCACTTCTTTACCTTTTGTCATTGTGTTAATAACGATTTGAACGTCACCATTTTGAATACGTGTAAGCAAGTCATTTTCTCCACCGATTTTGCCTACAACTTCTGCTGGTATATTATTTTGTTTTAATTTTTCAGCAGTCCCCTTAGTTGCTAGAATCTTATAACCTACTTCATTAAGACGGTGTGCAATTTTGACAATTTCGTCTTTATCTTTATTGCTTACTGTCATTAATACTGTACCGTGATCTTTGACTTCAAATCCACTACCAGTTAACCCTTTGTATAGCGCTTTTTCTAATGTTTGGTCTTTACCCATTACTTCACCTGTAGATTTCATTTCAGGCCCTAAAGTAATGTCTACATTTTTCAGTTTATTAAAGCTAAATACTGGTGCTTTAACAAATACACCTTCTGAATACGGTTGAATACCTTCTTTATAGCCTAAAGATGATAATTTCGTACCCATGATTGCTTGCATAGCTAATTGTGCCATTTGAATGTCAGTAATTTTACTTAAAAATGGTACTGTTCGACTTGAACGAGGATTTACCTCTAGAACATAAACACCATCATGTGCAATTACAAATTGAATATTGATTAATCCAATAATATTTAAACCTTTAGCTAATCTAATTGTGTAATCTTCAAGTGTTTTAATTTCTTCTTGAGATAGTGTTTGAGGTGGGTATACTGCAATAGAATCACCACTGTGTACACCTGCACGTTCAATATGTTCCATTATTCCTGGAATAATGACTGTTTCTCCATCTGAAATAGCATCGACTTCAATTTCTTTACCAGTTAAATATCTATCAACTAATACTGGATGTTCTGGACTAGCTTTAACAGCTTGTGTCATATAATTTTCTAACTCATCATCACTATCTACAATTTCCATAGCACGACCACCAAGCACATAAGATGGTCTAACTACAACTGGATATCCAATATTACGCGCGTTTTCTAACGCTTCTTTTGGTGATGTTGCAGTTTTACCTTGAGGTTGTGGTACATCGATAGTATGAAGTAATGCTTCAAATTCTTTTCTATCTTCAGCACGGTTTAAGTTTTCTAAAGAAGTTCCTAGTACTTGTACGCCATGTTTTGCTAATTTGTCAGCAAGGTTAATTGCTGTTTGTCCACCAAACTGTACAACTACACCTTTAGGTTTTTCAAGATTAATAATACTCATTACATCTTCTTCTGTTAATGGTTCAAAATATAATTTATCTGAAATTGAAAAATCTGTTGATACAGTTTCAGGGTTATTATTTACAATAATTGCTTCATAACCAGCATTTTGTATTGCCCACACAGCATGAACTGTTGCATAGTCAAATTCTACACCTTGTCCAATTCGAATAGGTCCAGATCCTAATACAAGAATTTTTTCTTTATCAGTAACAATAGATTCATTTTCAGTTTCATAAGTACCATAGTAATAAGGTGTTGTAGACTCAAATTCAGCAGCACATGTATCTACCATTTTGTACACTGGAGTAATATTATTTTCAATTCGTAATTGATAAACTTCTTCTTCTGTCATATCAAAACGATGTGCAATAACTCTATCACTGAATCCATAATCTTTAGCATATTTAAGGTATTCTAAATCACCTTGATGTGCTTTAAGTTCATGTTCAATGTTGATAATATTTTGGAATTTATTTAAGAAGAAATAATCAATTTTAGTCATTTCATGAATTTCTTCTAAAGTTGTTCCACGACGTATGGCCTCACCTATAAAGAATAATCTTTCATCATCTTGATGACTAATACGTTCTTTAATGTAGTCTAAATCAAAGCTTTCACCGTTTGGTAATCCTAAATGATGTACGCCGTATTCTAATGAACGAATCGCTTTTAATAAAGATTCTTCATATGTGCGTCCTATTGCCATTACTTCTCCAGTTGCTTTCATTTGAGTACCTAATTCACGCTCACCTTTTTCGAATTTATCAAATGGGAAACGTGGTATTTTTGAAATAACGTAGTCTAGTGTAGGTTCAAATGCAGCATAAGAAGTTCCAGTAATTGGATTTAACATTTCATCTAGTGTTAAACCTACAGCAATTTTGGCTGCTAACTTCGCAATTGGATAACCTGTTGCTTTAGATGCTAATGCTGATGAACGAGATACACGTGGGTTTACTTCAATAATGTAATAGTTGTATGAATCTGGATCTAAAGCTAGTTGTACGTTACATCCACCTTCAATTCCTAAAGCGCGAATAACTTTTAATGACACATCACGTAGCATTTGATATTCGACGTCTGATAGTGTCTGACTTGGCGCAACAACAATTGAGTCACCAGTGTGTATACCAACTGGGTCAATATTCTCCATGTTACAAACTACGATTGCATTATCATTTTTATCACGCATAACTTCATATTCAATTTCTTTAAATCCAGCAATTGATTTTTCAATTAAACATTGTGTAGCAGGACTATAATGAAGACCATTGGTAACAACTTCTTTTAAGTCATCATCGTTGTAGCAAATACCGCCACCAGTTCCTCCCATTGTGAATGCAGGACGAACGATTAATGGATAGCCAACTTCTTCTTTAAATTTAAAAGCTTGTTCTACTGTATTTACGATGTCACTTTCAGGTACTGGAACATTTAAATCATTCATTAACGTTCTAAATAATTCACGGTCTTCAGCTTGTTGAATTGATTCTAATTCAGTACCAAGTAACTTCACATTATTTGCGGCTAATACACCACTATCGTGTAATTGAATAGCCATATTCAAACCAGTTTGACCACCTAATGTAGGAAGTAATGCATCGGGTTGTTCTTTGCGAATAATACGTGCAATAAAATCGTGTGTTAATGGTTCAATATAAACTTTATCTGCAATTTCTTTATCTGTCATAATCGTCGCTGGATTTGAGTTAACTAATATAACTCTATATCCTTCTTCTTTAAGTGCAAGACAAGCTTGAGTTCCTGCATAATCAAATTCCGCAGCTTGCCCAATAATAATTGGACCCGATCCTACTACTAAAATTGTTTGAATATCGTTACGCTTAGGCATTTACATTACGCTCCTTTTCTATGAACTCGTTCATCATTGTTATAAATTCATCAAATAAATAATTCGAATCGCTTGGGCCTGGTCTTGCTTCAGGATGATATTGAACAGAAAAAGCAGGTAAAGTCTTATGTCTTAAACCTTCAACAGTTCCATCATTTAAAGCAATATGAGTAACCTCTAAATCAGTGTTTTCTAAAGAATCTTTATCGATTGAATAACCATGGTTTTGACTTGTAATGTCAACTTTACCTGTTTTTAAGTTTTTAACAGGATGGTTAGCGCCTCGATGACCAAACTTCATTTTGAATGATTTAGCACCTTGGGATAATGCGAATAATTGGTGTCCTAGGCAAATTCCAAAGAATGGAATTTTACCAAGAATACCTTTAATCATTTGAATAGCTACTTCTACTTCATCTGGATCTCCAGGTCCATTTGATAGCATTACGCCATCTGGTGACATCTTCAATATTTCTTCAGCAGATGTGTCGTATGGCACAACTGTCACATTGCACCCTCGCATATTTAATTCTCGTACAATATTTTGCTTTTTACCAAAGTCAAGAAGTACAACGCTTAAATCTGCTCCAGTAGATACATAAGGTGTTTTTGTAGAAACAGTTGATACTTCGTCTCTAGG
The DNA here is from genome assembly GCF_902506595.1 of Staphylococcus sp. 8AQ. Taxonomy (NCBI): domain Bacteria; kingdom Bacillati; phylum Bacillota; class Bacilli; order Caryophanales; family Staphylococcaceae; genus Staphylococcus; species Staphylococcus sp. 8AQ. The sequence continues at coordinate 683,679 of NZ_LR733871.1, read as the reverse complement.
TAATTCAGTTGTTTTAAGATGTTCAACTAAGCTTTCAATTTCATCTTTGTTATCTGTAAATCCAGCTCTTAATACACCATGTTGGCGAATTTTACGTGTGATACTTCTAGTATCAACACCTGAGATACCAGGTATTTGATATTGAACTAATACTTCATGTAATGTCTTTTGATTACGGAAATTACTTGGATGTGTACTTGCTTCTTTGACTACTACACCATTTAATGTAGGTGTTAAAGATTCAAAGTCATCTCTATTAATTCCATAATTTCCAATTAATGGATACGTAAATGTAATAATTTGACCTGTATATGAAGGGTCAGAAATTGTTTCTTGATAACCTGTCATTGCTGTGTTAAAAACAATTTCACCAATCGATAATTCATCTGAACCTAGCTGGTATCCTTCATAATAAGAACCGTCTTCAAATACTAGATAACGTTTTGAAAGCATTTATTTTTCCTCCTTAAATACAACTTCACCTTTTATCATAGTTAATACGGGATGTCCGTATACTTTCTCACCAATAAATGGTGTATTGTCAGCTTTTGATAAGAAATCTTCACTTCTAATTTCTTTTTCATTTTCTAAATCAATAATAGTAATATCAGCATAACTATCTTTGTGTAGTTTTCCGTAGTTAAGATTAAAGATTGTAGCTGGTTTAATTGTTAAATAATCAATTAATTGTTTTAATGACCAATTACCATTTCTTACGAAGTGTGTATATAGTAATGGGAATGCTGTTTCACTACCTACAATTCCAAATGGTGCTTTAGTCATAGGTTGTTCTTTTTCTTCTTTAGCGTGTGGCGCATGGTCTGTAGCAATACAATCAATTGTACCGTCTAATAATCCTTCTAATAATGCGTCACGATCTTCTGTACTTCTTAATGGTGGATTCATTTTATAATTAGCATCATCACCTGGAACATCATTTTCTGTTAATAATAAGTGATGTGGCGTTACTTCAGCTGTAACATGAATGCCTGCTTTTTTAGCATCGCGAATAACACGGACACTTTCTTTAGTTGATACGTGACAAACATGATAATGACATCCTGCTGCTTCAGCTAATAAAACATCTCTTGCAATTTGAACTGATTCACAAACATTTGGAATACCAGGAATACCTAGTTCTTCACTACGTTTACCTTTATGCATAGCGCCGCCATAAATTAAGCTATTGTCTTCACAATGAGCAACAATTGGCTTTTTAACTTTAGCAGCTTGCTTCATAGCAGCGTACATCATACTCGCTTGTTGTACACCGACGCCATCGTCTGTGAACGCAAACACACCTTCTTTAGCTAAAGCTTCGAAATCCACTAACTCTTTACCAGCTTGTCTAGTTGTAATTGAAGCATAGGGTAATACGCGAACTTGAGCTGTTTCAGAAATTCTTTCTCTTAACGCTCTTACATTTTCAACTGAATCTGGTACTGGTCTTGTATTAGGCATAGGGCAAATTGTAGTAAATCCACCTCTAGCTGCTGCTTTTGTACCTGTTTCAATTGTCTCTTTGTGTTCACCACCTGGTTCACGTAAATGCACATGTACATCTACAAATCCTGGTGCGATTAAATTTCCTTTAGCATCAATGACTTCAATATCGTCAGATGATGCATCTATTTTAGTACTGATCGTTTTAATTCTTTTACCTTCGATTAAAATATCTGTATTTTTCAATTTTCCGTTCTTAATAATTTTACCGTTTTTAATTAATTTCATGATTCAAATACCCCTTCCTTATTGTAAAAGCTCATCAATAACTGCCATTCTCAAATACATACCGTTTTCCATTTGCTTAAATATTCGAGACTTAGGTGCCTCTACCAATTCGCTTTCGATTTCTACTCCTCTATTTACAGGAGCCGGATGCATGACAATAGCTTCTTCTTTTAATTTATCATATCTTTCCCTAGTTAACCCATATTGTTGATGATAATTTTCAGCTTCAAAATTGGCCTTTCCAGTAATACCATGTCTTTCATGCTGAACTCTTAGCAACATCACAATATCTACTTGGTTAATCACATCATCAATATTTACATATGATGCCTCTATTGTATCGTCTACCCATTCTTCGGGGCTCGCGAACATTACATTTGCACCTAATGCTTTTAAACTATGAAAATTACTTCTAGCTACTCGAGAATTTTTGATGTCACCACAAATTAATACATTTAGACCTTCAAATTTTCCATACTCTTCATAAATTGTCATTAAATCAAGTAAACTTTGTGTTGGATGTTGACCACTACCATCCCCACCGTTAGCTATAGGGATATTTAAATTATTTAATTCTTCATAATATGCATTTTGAGAATGTCTAATTACAAGTAAATTAACACCAATACTTTCTAAAGTTTTACAAGTATCATACAAGGATTCACCCTTTTGAACTGATGATGTACTTGTCTCAAAATTAACTAAATTCAATCCTAACTTTTGTTCGGCAACTTCAAAACTACATTTTGTTCTAGTTGAATTTTCAAAGAACAAATTAGCTACAAATTTATCTTTGTATTGCGGTACATTAACTTCTCTAGATTTAAATTGACTTGCTTTTTTAACTAAGCTAAAAATTTCATTGTTTGATAAATCTTCCATTGATAATAAATGTTCCATTGTTTGCCTCCTCAGTTAAACTGATTATTTTTTAGGTAAGATTAAATTTAAAATAATACCTGATAATGCTGATAATGCCATTCCTTCAAGCTGAAGATTTATGCCAATACCTTTTAAATTGATAAGTAGATTTCCAATACCAATTACTAAAATGACAGATGCTATTACCAAGTTTCTATTGTTAGCAAAATCAACATTACTCTCAACAATCATTCTTAAACCACTTGCGGCGATAATACCGAATAATAGTATAGATACACCACCCATGACTGGTGTTGGTATTGAAGAAATAAGTGCTGTGAATTTTCCTATAAATGCGAGTACTATCGCTATGACAGCTGCGCCACCAATAACGTAAATACTATAAATTTTAGTAATCGCTAGAACGCCAATGTTCTCACCGTATGTTGTACTTGGTGGTCCTCCGATAATACTTGCAACCATCGTTGATACACCGTCACCGATAATTGATTTGTCTAATCCTGGATCTTTAAAGAAATTTTTACCTACAATTTTATTAATGACCATTTGATGTCCAATATGTTCACTAACTGTCACAAAAACTACTGGTATCATCACTAGTACCAATCCTAGGTGAAACGATGGTACATAATCTTTAAATGGTAGATAAATACCTGGGAAATCTAACCATTTAGCTTTAGCTATTGGCGCAAATTTTACTAATCCCATAAATATTGAAACGATATAACCTACAATAATACCGATTAAAACTGGTATGAGGGATAAGAATCCTTTGAAAAAACCTTGCACAATAATAGTTACTATTAAAGTGATTAACGCTACTACTAAATAACTTAAATTGTAACCTTTCATGTCTCCTGAATTTTCATACATTGCCATGTTTACTGCTGTAGGTGCAAGACTTAAACCGATAACCATGATTACTGGTCCAACCACAACAGGTGGTAATAATTTCATTAGCCATTCTGTTCCACTAAATCGTATACATATACCGATAATGACGTACATTAATCCACTCATGAATAATGCAACTAACATGTCTCCTAAACTATGTGTACTTAACCCAGTAATGATTGGAGTGATAAAAGCGAAACTAGAACCCAAATAAGCAGGTATTTTGGCTTTTGTTATTAATATGTATAATAATGTTCCGATTCCAGATGCTAATAATGCAGCTGATATTGGTAGTCCTGTTAAAAATGGTACAAGTACAGTCGATCCAAACATCGCAAATAAATGTTGTAAACTTAAGAATGCCCATTGGCCTGCTTTTGGTTTATCTTTAACATCTAATACTGGTTTTACTGTACGTTCAAACATTTGTTCATTTTCCATAATGATTCATTTCCTCTCATAAAAAAATCTCTTTACATACAGTTATGCAAAGAGACTAAAGTCAATGATATGAATCATAAGCAATATGTATCTATAGTCATATAAGTTTACATAACTATATTACAGTTAGTTAAATGCTTATATAATTCAATTCACCTTTTTCAGTCTCTCGTACTGTTTTAAAAGGATATATTATTCAATTACTACCGCATTCGTTGAATCCTTTTCCGTTAAGAATACTTTCACTGATTCATCTCGTGCAGTAGGTATATTTTTCCCTACAAAATCTGCTCGAATTGGAAGTTCTCTATGGCCTCGATCAACAAGTGTTGCCAAACCAATTTTAATTGGTCTAGAGTGTAATAGTATAGCATCTAATGACGCTCTTACAGTTCTTCCTGTATATAAAACATCGTCCACGATGACAACAACTTTTCCTGTGATGTCTACATCAATCTCAAATGCTTTATCAAAAGATTGCTTTGAAACTTGATCAATGTCATCTCGAAATTGTGTAATATCAATTGTACCTGTTGGAACAAGTTGTTGCTCAATCATATTAATTTTTTCTTGAATACGGTAAGCAAGGTAAGCACCTCGCGTTTTAATGCCCAATAATACTAAATCTTCTGTACCTTTGTTATACTCAAGAATTTCATGTGCAATTCGAGTTACTGTACGTTGTATTGCTGCTTCATCCATAATGATGCGTTCAGACATTTCCTCACCTCATAAATTAACATGAAAAAAACCTCACATCTTTAACAAGACATGAGGTTGATATATAGATAATGTGTAATTGAGATATAATCACATACACATTTTCATTCATTTACATGAGTTACAATTCTTTAAAAAACTTTCTATAAAAGTATATAAAGGTAGTAACATTAATGTATATTAAGTATCATTTTCATGTCTTTGAAGCCTCTCTGGACTTACATTTAAAGACTTACGATTTTTTATTTAAACTGTTATTAGTTTAATCCTAAAACTATAATTAGTCAACGGTCATATGACTATTTTTTTATTTATCTTTATAAGTTTATGACTTATGTCTAGACTTTAATTAAAAGTTTCTCAACTCAAATATTGAACTATATGATTTATCAAACTATATTAAGCATCTCTTTTTCTAATATCATCTAATAAATCTTCAAATTCTTGTGGTAATTTAGCTGTTTTTTCAATATATTCATGAGTTACTGGATGTTCAAAACCAATGACTCCTGCGTGTAAAGCTTGTCCATCAATATCTAATGTTTTCTTAGGACCATATTTAGGGTCCCCAACTAATGGGAATCCAATATATTTCATATGTACACGGATTTGGTGAGTACGACCTGTTTCTAACTCGCACTCAATTAATGTGTAGTCTTTAAAATGTTCTAATACATTGAAATGTGTTACTGCTTCTTTTCCATCATCTACGACAGCCATAGCTTGGCGGTCTTTTTTATTACGTCCAATAGGTGCGTCTACAGTTCCATAATCATGTGGAATATTGCCATGTACTAATGCGACATATTTACGTTTAACTGATTTCGCCATTAATTGCTCAACTAAGCCTCGATGCGCAATATCATTTTTAGCAACCATTAACAATCCTGAAGTATCCATATCAATTCTGTGAACGATGCCTGGGCGTATTTCACCATTAATACCTGATAAATCTTTAATTTGATACATCAATCCATTGACTAAAGTACCTGTATAATGACCAGGTGATGGATGAACAACCATACCTTTAGGTTTATATACAATAGCTACATCGTTATCTTCATAAAAAATATCAAGATTTAAATTTTCTGGCGTGATATCCGCTTCTACGACCTCTTGTTCTGTTACGATAATATGATCGTTTTGTTTAACTTTATAGTTTGGTTTTACCACTTTATCATTTACTTTTACTAAATCTTCTTTGATCCAATCTTGAATCTGACTACGTGACCAATCGCTATTCAATTCAGGTAATACTTTATCTAATCTTTGACCTACATAATTATTATCTGAAATTTGATATTCATATGTTTCCATTACCTTACCTCCTATTCTTTATTTGTTGTATCTTTAAGTAAAGCTATAATTATTAAAATTACACCAATTGTTAAACTTGAATCGGCAATATTAAATATTGGAAAATCATATCCAAAAATATTTGTGTCGATAAAATCAACAACTTCTCCATTAAACAAACGATCTATAAAATTCCCTAAAGCGCCTGCGAACAACAAACTAACAGCTAATTGCATAAATAAATTGTACTTAGCTTCTTTAATAAAGAATAATACGAGTATGATTAATATAATTACTGTAATGATATAAAAGAAAAACATTTTTCCACTTAAAATACCCCAAGCAGCACCATTATTTCTATGGGATGTTATATTTAAAAAATTTGGTATTACTTCGTAGGAATCCCCTATTTTCATTGAACTAGCAATTATCCATTTTGTTATTTGGTCAATGACTAAAATAAAAATGACTACGAATAATGAAATACCAGTATAATATTTCTTTTTCATTCATGTGCCTCCATTCAAAACCATTCATCACTTTTTTACAACATCTTTTATTATATCTTAATCAAGTATATAAAAACAGGATAGCCTAAAAATAAATACGATGTACATAATGAAATAATTTTATTTGCTAATCGGCATTATTATGAGTATCGATATGTTGTTCTTAATTATGCTTTTTCATTATTTTTAGGATGTATATACTGATATTGATCTACATCAAAACTTGGAATTGTTCTATCTGTAATTTCATAAGCTTTTTTAAAATTCATCTCAGAAATTTGAAGTGATCCATCTTGATTTATTTTTTCAATATATGCTACGTGCCCATATTTTCCTTTAGTTGTTTGTAATATCGACCCTTTTTTAGGTTGATGATTGACTTTGTAATCATCTTTTTCAGCATTTTTAGCCCATTCTTTTGCATCAGACCATGTGTTCTCAATTTGATGGTGATCTTCTTTGACTTTATCAAAAACATAATACGTACATTGACCTTTTTGATAAGTATTATATTTCATTGGATTGATTTCTAATAAATGATTTTTGGGCTCTGTCATATCTTGATTATTTAATCCATCTATTATTGCAGCTATCGTAATACATATAGTCACTATAAACATTAAAGTTATACTTTTTTTCACTGAATCACTCTTCTTTTATATAATTAAACCTAAAATATATGCCATCCGGCCCTTTAACATTCAAATGGGTCGTTTCTGGATAATGAAAATCTACAAGTGCTAAGCCATAAGAATGAGAATTATCAACGCGTTTAGTTCCGGATATCCATTGATTTATAGCTAAATGATGGTGGTAATGTTGAGATGATAAAAAGAATGAATAGTCATCCATATATGCTGATTCTTCTAAACCAAAATAATTTAAATAATAATCTTTGACTTCAGATATACGTACCGTCTTTAAATGTAACGTACCAATTTTAGCCTCATCTGGAATGCCTTGCCACTTTTCGTCTGAAACTTCATTTAATAAACGTGGGACGTTAATTGGCACAATATTAAGCAATGCTTTATCATCCTCATAATGCCATGACTCAAAATCTTGATCGACATAAAATTTCAAACCGTTGCCTTCAGGATCTTCAATAAACAAAGACGTTGAAACACTTTGTTCTCCACCGTTAACAGGTATTTCATAATCGCTCAATTGTACTAATAAATCAGCTAAATCAGATAGCGTTGGCAACATGATTCCTAAATTAAATAACCCAGCTTCTGACATTAATGGTTCTCGTCCATTAGTAATTTCATTTAACGTAATGAATGTATTTGACATTCCTACTTCATATTGAATGCTCGTCATCGTTTCGTTAACAATATTTAACCCTAATATTTCTTCATAAAAAGGTTTAAGTTCATCTTTATCTCTTACATTTATAGTTATTCCATTTACAAAATTTGCATTCTTATTATGAAACATACATACTACCTCTTTCATAAAGCTTATCTATAAATTTAACTCATTATTGAAATTATTATCAGTAACATCCATATTTTTAATATTATGCTAAAAATTTATACTAAAAGCAACTTAATTGCTAAAAATATTGCTTGAAAGAGCATAATGAGAACATGACATTTCAATTAAACTTACACTAATTCATTCCAATTTTAATGACTATCTAAATTTTCATTAGCTAATATATGAACGTAAAAATAATAAAGTAACCTTTATCAATATTTCAAATTTAAAAATATAAAATAAAAGCTGTTAGCAATGTCAATTGACACTGCTAACAGCTTTAAATCAATGATCTAATATTAATTTAATGTTTTTACGACTTCTTGACAACGTGGGCATAAGTGATCTAGTTCTCCTACTGATCCTAATTGATCACTGTAGTTCCAGCATCTTTCACATTTTTCACCTTCAGCATGTTCAATACGGATATCACCATATTGATAAGCTTGACCATTGTCAACGTGGTCAACTACTTCTGCTTGAGAAGTAATAAATAATTGTTGTAATTCATTAAATTGTTGTAAGAATTCTGAAGCATTGAAATCACTATTACTACCGATAGTCACTTTAGCTTCTAATGATTTACCAATGACTTTTTCATTACGAGCTGCTTCTAATGCACGGTTGACGTCATCACGTAATTTCATAAATGTATTCCATTTATCTAATAATTGTTGGTCTACTTCTTCAACTTTTGGCATATCAGCTAAATGTACACTTTCTTCTTTAACATGTGGCGTATGTGACCAAACTTCTTCTGCAGTATGCACTAAGATTGGTGCAAGTAATTTAGTCATATCAACTAAGATTTGATATAACACTGTTTGCATACTACGACGTTTATGTGATGAACGTTCTTCAATATAAAGAATATCTTTACCATAATCTAAGTAGAAATTACTTAATTCTACATTGATAAAGTTTTGTACTTCTTGATAAATATTAAGGTAATCAAAGTTTTCATAGTTTTTGATAGTACTAGCAGTGAATTCACGTAAACGATGTAATAAATAACGATCGACTTCTAATAAATCCGCTTCAGCAATACCATCTGTTTCTGGATTGAAATCATTCACATTACCTAACATAAATCTTAATGTATTTCTGATTTTACGATATACATCTGACGTTTGTTTTAAAATTTCATCTGAAATACGCACATCAGCTAAATAGTCTGTACTACTTACCCATAAACGTGCAATATCAGCACCTTTTTGTTTTACAACTTGATCCGGTACAATCACGTTGCCTAATGATTTACTCATTTTCTTACCTTCTCCATCCATGACGAAACCATGAGATAATAAGAATTTGTATGGTGATTGACCTTTTGTTGCCACTGCAGTTGTAATTGATGAGTTAAACCAACCACGATATTGGTCACTACCTTCAAAGTATAAATCTGCTGGGAAACTTAATTCAGGGCGTGTTTCAAGTACACCTCTATGAGATGATCCTGAATCGAACCATACGTCCATAATATCTTCTTCTTTAGTAAATTCGCCATTAGGACTTACTGGATGAGTGAATCCTTCAGGTAATAAATCTTTAGCTTCACGTTCGAACCAAATATTTGAACCATGTTGTTCGAATAAATCTGCAACATGATTAACTGTTTCTTTAGTCATGATGATGTCGCCATTTTCAGCATAGAATACTGGTAGTGGAACACCCCATACACGTTGACGAGAAATAACCCATTCTCCTCGATCACGAATCATATTGTAAATACGAGTTTTGCCCCAATCTACTTTAAAATCAGTATTATCAATCGCATCTAGAATATCTTGTCTTACTTTATTAATAGAAGCAAACCATTGTGGTGTCGCACGGAAAATAACTGGTTTTTTAGTTCTCCAATCATGTGGGTAACTATGAGTAATGAAGCTTAGTTTTAATAAAGCATCTTTTTCTGTTAATAAATCAGTAACAGCTTTATTCGCTTTGTCATAGAACATACCTTCAAATGGTCCGCCTTCTTCAGTGAACACACCTTTATCATTTAGTGGACTAATAACAGGTAAATCATATTTTTGACCAACGATATAGTCATCTTCCCCGTGTCCAGGAGCAGTATGAACACAACCTGTACCAGCATCAGTAGTGACGTGGTCTCCGTTAATAACTAATGAAGTTCTGTCTAAGAATGGATGTTGTGCTTCAACATATTCTAATTCCTTACCTGTAAATTCTTTTTCAAGTTGGATTGAATCTGTATCCCATTCTAATGCTTCTGCAACTGTTTCTGCTAGAGCTTGTGCAATAATGTATTTTTTACCGTTAACATTATATTGTCCATATTTTAATTCTGGATGAACTGTAATCGCTACATTTGAAGGGATTGTCCATGGTGTAGTTGTCCAGATAATAAATTGTGCGTCAGGATCAACGACACCTTTGTCATCTTTAACATTAAACGCTACATAGATTGAAGCAGAACGTTTATCATGGTATTCAATTTCAGCTTCAGCTAATGAAGATTCACTTGATGGTGACCAATATACTGGTTTTTTACCTTTGTAAATTAAACCTTTGTCAGCCATTTCACCAAATAATCGAATTTGTGCTGCCTCATATTCAGGGTTTAATGTGATATACGGATTATCAAAATCACCACGTACACCTAATCGTTTGAAATCATTTTTTTGAATTTCAACTTGTTTTAAAGCAAACTCTTTACATTTTTCTCTAAATTCAGCAGTAGTCATTTTTTTACGATCTACGCCTTTTTTAGTTAATGCTTGTTCAATTGGTAAACCATGTGTATCCCAACCAGGAACATACGGGGCATAAAAGCCTTGCATCGTTTTGTATCTAACGATGAAATCTTTAATAATTTTATTTAAAGCATGACCCATATGTAAGCTACCATTAGCATAAGGTGGGCCATCATGTAAAATGTAAGATTGGTTTCCTTTATTTTTATCTAATGCTTTTTGGTATTGATTGTCTGCATCCCATTGTTCTTGAATTTTTGGCTCTTTATTAGGTAAGCCACCACGCATTGGAAATTCTGTTTTTGGCATTAATAACGTATCTTTATAATTCATTTACTTTCATTCCTCCTAATTATAAAAAAGAACTCTAAGTTCAATTAACAGGGACGGTTATACCGCGGTACCACCCTGATTAACTCAACTTAGAGTTCTCTCTTGAATATATTTATTTGAAACAAATCAGTGATATAAGAAACATGCTTATATTAGGCTCCCACCATTTCCTAATTCGCTGTGATAAGTGTTTTGTTTCTTACGCGTCTGATTTTTTATTTTTGATTTGGTGATTCTGATTGAGTCACTGAATCACTTTGAGATGTTGAAACCGTACTTTCTGAAGATTCAGTTGTTTGAGACTGACTTTGAGCATTTTGTTTCATTGCTTTTTCTTCTTCAGTTAAATCATTTTCATTTAAATGGTGAATGTCTTCTAAAGTGACTTGTTCAGCATCTAAATCATAATTTAATAAATAATCCCAATCGTCATTCTTAAGTAAGTCTAATTGAGCTTCAACTAACATACGGAAACGAGATCTAAATACTTTAGATTGACGTTTCATATCTTCAGTTTGGAAAGCTAAACGACGTGCTTTTTCTACCGCATCGTTTACAATTTGATCAGCTTGCGCTTGAGCTTTGGCAATTGTTGCTTCTGCATCTTTATTCGCTGCTAATTTAGTTTCTTCACCAGCTTTTTGTGCTTGTACTAATGCGTCAGTTACAGATTGATGAACATCTTGATATGACTTAATATTAGTATCTCTTTCTTCAATAACTTTTTCAAGTTGTTTTTTATCTTCTTTTAATCTTTCTATTTCAGAGCTTAATTGTTCTAAATAGTTTGCAACTTCAGTAGGTTCTAGACCATTTTTCACACGAGTAAACTCTTTGCTTTTAATTTCACTTGGTGTAAAAGGCATTTTATGTCCTCCTTAATTTTACACTATTTGAATAATGTATTATAGGTAATGTGTATTTTATCTTTTTTAGTTCTTCCACCTATATCGGTCATTTGTGCTCTACCGAAACCTTGGATGGAAAGTAAATCATTCATTTCTAATTGAAAATCAGGTGAATCAATGATTGTGTGATTCACTTTTACTCTTTTTTTCTCGATGAGTTGTTTCGCAATCGATCTTGATTTGTGAATCATTTCTTTAAGTACAACATCAAGTCTTAGTGCACTCACCGTTGAACTATGAATCTTCCAATTCTCTTCTGATTGTATCATATCTTTCAAAGGAATAGAATTAAGTTTAATTGTAGCACCTTTGATTTTAGTGAATTCTAACATAATAAATGATTCTAAAGCTTTTGTCAAAACAAATTGAATACGTTCTCCAACCATAATATCTCCAAGTTGATTTCTATCTATTCCTAAAGACATCAATGTCCCTAATACATGTTGGTGTTGTATTGTAACAAACTTTTGTGGATAGTCTATTTCAATTAAAGTTAAATCAAAATCACTTTCATTTGGTTCGTAATAAGAAGGTGTGATCAGTGCACGTTGTCGTTCAGCTTGAGGTCCCCCATTAAAATGAACAACCAAATCTTCATAACTACCAACAATAACTTCCAATATATACTGACCTCTAGGATCTAAAAAGTTCGTTAATACTGGCGCATAATGTCGTTCAGCTTGTTGGCATTTATCGATTAATAAATCAATGGTTGCTTGTTCTTCTTTTCTAAAATGCTGATAAATATCGATGTTTGACACCTCCTTATTTTTAAGTAGTTTAGCCAGTTCAGTCACATTATTTTACAAAGTTAACAATAAAACGAGGCAAACTGGCATACTTCCAGTTACCTCGTTATTCAACAACATCTATATTATTTACTATCTTTTAAGTATTTACTCTTATCCAGCTAAGTGAACTAAAATCATGTTGAAAATAGTCACTAATCCTCGTTGGAATAATACTAAAACAATGATAGCAACAATAGATGATATATCAATAATTCCAATTGGTGGAATTATTTTTCTAAATGGTTCCAAAAATGGTTCGTAAATCTTCCCGAGTATTTCACCAAACTTAGATTCTCGAATATTTGGCACCCAAGAAGTAAAGAAATAAACAATCATTCCATAATAATAGATTTGAACAATCCAAATTATAATTCGGAATATTGTATTAAGTAATCCAATATCCATATGTTATCTCCTTATTCGTAATGTTGCTCCATATTCTCAATATGGTCTGTAATGCTACCAGCAACTTCAACATTGTCTGGAGTACATAGGAAAATATCTGTACCGACACGTTGGATATCGCCACCAATTGCATATACTGTACCACTCAAGAAATCAATAATACGTTTAGCAGAGACTTTATCAATGCGTTGTAAATTAACTAAAGTAGCACGACGATTTTTTAATTCATCTGCAATATCTTGAGTGTCTGAGAATACACGTGGTTCAAATAAACACATTTTTGAACTTTCTTGAGTAGCAACATTTGTTTGTGCATTATTATTCATCGTTACAACATTTCTTGAGTTTGATTTAGAATTATTAGTCATACGATAATTCCTTTCTTCAGAAGTTGAATTATATCTAGTTGAACTTTTTTGTGGCACTGATTTAATAGCACTTGTTTTTGACGTAGCCGGTTCTTGTGCTACCTCTCTTTGTGATTCAACTTCACGTTCTTGTTTACGATCACGTTCTTGTTCGCGTTCTTCTGGTACTTCCACTTCTTCTTCATCTTCAACTACAAAAAAACCATTAAATAAATCTTTTAAAGCCACGGGGCTCACTCCTCTTCTCCTACAAGTTTAGTCCCAATTCTTACAAACGTAGCACCTTCTTCTATAGCAATGAGGTAATCGTTACTCATACCCATAGATAATTCAGTACACGGTGCATATTCTAAATTGAGTTTCTGTATTTCGTCTCTTTTTATTCGTAATTTTCTAAATAATGACTGTATGTATTCAACATCATCTGTAAATGGTGCCATAGTCATTAATCCGACTATTTTTATATTCTCATATTGTTTAAGGTCTTCGATAAATGAATTAACATCGTCTAAATCAATACCATGTTTAGAAGATTCTCCAGAAACATTCACTTGCAAGAAACAAGAAATAGTATGATTGGCACGTTTGTTAATTTCTTTAGCTAAACTCATTCTATCTAAAGCGTGGAAGTAATCAACTTCATTGATGACATCTTTAACCTTTCTAGATTGCAAAGATCCGATAAAATGAAACACTGCATCACTAGGTAGTGCTTCTTTCTTTTCTTTAAATCCTTCAAGTCTATTCTCACCAAAGTGACGAAGTCCAGCTTGATAAGCTTCTTTAGCTCGCTCTATTGTAACATACTTTGTCACTGCAATCACGCTAGGCTGTGTTGAAATGTTACTTTTTTCTCTTTGCTGATTTATTTCATCGTTAATTTTTGCCAAATTTTCTTCGACTTTACGCATTAATCTTCACCTTGCTTTCTTCCGATGAAGGCTAACATTCTACCAGTTTGCCCTTTCTCTACTCTATAGGAAAAGAAATAATCTAAGTTTTCTGATGTAGCATAATCTGTAATATAAATATTATCTTTTGGTACACCCACACTTTGTAATAATAAAGCATTGGCTTTTTTTAAATCGATACCATGTCTGTCTTCATCTCGTGTTTCTATATATTGTGTTGTTTCAATATCTAATGTTTCAAATTTAGATTTAATATCATCATTAATTTCATACGAATTTGAAGTTGCAGGACCTATCACAACTTGTAAATCATTTAAGTCAAAATCGATTTGTCGAACCATTTCTTTTACAATTTCACCATATGTACCTCTCCAACCTGCATGAGCTAAACCAACATAATGATTTTTCTCACTATAAAAATATACTGGTACACAATCTGCATAACACATCGTTAATAAAATATTAGGTTCATATGTATACAGACCATCAATGCCATGTAAATCATTAGTGATTGCATCGATATTAGTTCCTTTATCTGCAGCTGTGATTTTGGCTACTTTATTTTCATGAGTTTGTATAGGAAATACCCAATCTCTTCTAGGAAAATGTATCAAATCGGCTAAAATAGCTTGATGCTTTGATATATTATCTTGATCATCGTCAACGTATCTAGCCATATTAAATGCATTTTCAGGATACATACTTAAGCCACCCTCTCTCGTAGTAAATCCAAGGGTAGTATTTGTCTTATTTTCGTCTTTGTATTCTAAAAAATGATCTTGTTTAATAAATTTTTCAGTCAAATGTTTCACAACCTTAAGTATGAATTTTCAATATTTGCTATTAATGATAAAAATGGCTTTCGTAAAGTTATTATATAACATTTTTATTTGTAATTAAATTAAAACTATTTTAATTGTACATGGATTAACATGCTTTTTCTTAAACTTTAGAATCTGGTTATAATCTTAAAAATTCCTATGTAAAAAATTAAAAAGTCATCAGAATTCAATCTGATGACTTAAAATAATATGTTTAGAGAATTAATTAACGTCTAGTTCTTCTTGAACGTCTTTCTTCTCTGTTTCTAATAAAGCTAGGAATATCATCGTCTTTAGTTGTATGAGTTCTTTCGTTCACACTGTCAGAAGATGATGCACTTGAAGCAGAACTGCTTACAGATTCTTCTCTATCTACAGAATGAGATGATGAAGCACTATTTACACTAGAACCGAATCCAGTACTAGAAGCTTTACGTCCTTGAGAAGATGGTTTGTCTTCAAATCCAGTAGCAATAACTGTAACTACAATTTCATCTTGTAATTCTGGGTTAATTACTGTACCGAAAATCATGTTCACGTCTTCATCAGCAGCATCTTGTACGATATCAGCAGCTTCTTGAGCTTCGAATAAAGAAAGTGATTCCCCACCTGTAATGTTCATAAGTACACCTTGTGCACCAACAATAGAAGTTTCTAATAAAGGTGAAGAAATAGCTTTTTTAGCTGCTTCTACCGCTCTATTTTCTCCAGATGATACGCCAATTCCCATTAAGGCAGAACCTTGGTTTGACATAATAGTTTTCACGTCAGCAAAGTCTAAGTTAACTTCACCAGATACAGCGATTAAGTCAGAAATACCTTGTACACCTTGACGTAAAACGTTGTCTGCTTCTTTAAATGCTTCCATCATAGGAGTTGATTTATCAACGATATCTAATAAACGATCATTAGGAATAACGATTAATGTATCTACAGCAGCTTTCATTGATTCAACGCCGGCAGCAGCTTGTGTTTGACGTTTACGACCTTCAAAGCCGAATGGACGAGTAACAACACCAACTGTTAAAGCTCCCATTTCTTTAGCAATTTTTGCTACTACAGGAGCAGCACCAGTACCAGTACCGCCACCCATACCTGCAGTTACGAATACCATATCTGCACCTTGGATTGCATCTTCAATTTGTTCACGTGATTCTTCTGCAGCTTTTTTCCCAATTTCTGGGTTAGCTCCAGCACCTAATCCACGTGTTAATTTTTCACCAATTTGGATTTTTGATTCAGCTTTAGATAAGTTTAAAGCTTGTCCATCCGTATTGATAGCGATAAATTCTACATTATTCATACCGTGGTCAATCATACGGTTTACAGCGTTGTTACCGCCGCCACCTACACCGATGACTTTTAAAGTCGCTAAATGATTAAATCCTTGTTCAAATTCTAACATTTAAATTTCCTCCTAGTTTTAATGGCCAATAATCATTCAAATAAAGATTTCATGAGTTTTTTAAATTTACCTTCTTCTTTGTCTTTATCTTGAGCATTATGATGATCTTGTTCTTGATGAGTTTCGCGGTTGTCATATTCTTCATGAGGTGCTTCAGGTTCTTCCTCATAATCATCTTTTTTATTCGATTTGCGTTTGAACCAATCGAAACCGCTTGATTTAGAGTCAGCATCTTTATCATTTGATTCGATAACTTCCTCTTCAAATTCCTCATTATCTTGATAACTAATTGTAACATAATCTAATAACTCGTCAAAAGTGATACTACTAGAAATCGTAGAAATCGCAGAAGAAAATTCTGGTTTTCTGATACCCATTTGAGATGGTGTATGAATTCTTACTTTTTCACTTACCATATCTTGTAGTAATTCTTTTACACCTAATAAGTTAGCTGATCCGCCAGTAACGACGAAACCACCGTTAACTTTAGTTAATCCTAATTCTTGCAATACATCAAATACTTCGAAGAAAATATCTTCAACTCTTGCTTCAATAAAATCACTTAAATCTTTTTGCGTATATTGAACATTCTCTTCACTATCTATTTGATCCACAGAAAATACATCTTGGCTTGAAGCTGAGTCATAAAAAGCATGACCATATTGATGTTTAATCTTTTCTGCTGTGTCATAAGAAGTGTTTAATCCTTGTGCAACATCGTCAGTAATATCACGACCAGCCATTTCGATTGAATCTGCATCCACTAATTCGCCACGTTCATAGAAGGCAATTTGTGTTAAATCTTCACCGATATCAATAACACATGCACCGAGCTCTTTCTCAGTTGCTGATAAGATTGAGCCATAATTGTATGCATCTGAATATACGTCAAGCACGTCTACACCACATGATTCAACACATTTAATCATATTAATTAAAATTGATTTTTGAATAGCTATAACGCCTGCATCCACTTTAAGTGAATGTCTAGCGATTAATTCTTTTGGATCTGATACTTCATTTTCCTTATCTACAACAAAGCGTATTGGGAAAACGTTAATGACTTCTGTTTCAGGAACATCATTTTTGTCTCTAATACCTTCATGTACAGATTCGATATGTGTTCCATTAATTTCAGTATCTTCATAAAATTCTATTTCATTTGATTCATCATACACTTCAGTTCCTATGATAGGTAATTTTAAGAATACTTCTTTAATATCGACACCTGAAGCGATAGAAGCCTTTTTAATTGTGTCTTTGACAGCTTGTCTTGCTATATCAAAGTCATCAATCAGACCATTTTTAATACCGCTTGTATAGGTTTGTCCTGTACCTATCACATTTATTCCATTGTGAAATTTTTCGCCTACTATTGTTTTAACACTTGATGAACCAATATCTATGCTTACATAGTAATGTTCCTCCATAGATAGGCACCTCCTGACAAGTTACTATTAAAATACACTATGTTTAGTTTACAATACGTTGATAAGCTTGTGAACTATAAACACATACTAATATCAAAATTTTTTAATTATTTTCTTTTGATTCTTTATTAATTTTATTTAACACACTTTGAAGTTCTTCTTTTGCTTCAGTTTCTTTTGCTGATGTTTTAGATACACTTTGTTCAGATTCAGATTGATCACCACTACTATTTTGATAAGGAATAAATGATGCTCCTACCGACAAATCAATATAACCATCTGTTTTAAGGTCGCCTGAATCACTACGAGACAGTGATTCTGACATTTGTGGGTAATATTTCATCTTATCCGCTATAGTCGTAATATCTCCAATGACTTGAATATCATCTTTAGTGAATATTTTAATTCTGTTCTGCTTATTCTTATCTGGTGCATAGTTGACTTCCGCAATTAAATTTCTCACTTTAGGTGACATTTCTGATAACGCTTGGATTATTTTTTCCTTTTTGTCGCCTTTAAAACCATCAATGATTGGACCGTCATGTGAAATATTACCATCATAATCTTTTAATTCTTTCCCGTCTTCTAGCACAGGCACATATTTGTCTTTGTTTTTCGTTAAACCAACAACTTGATATTCTGTTATTTTAACATTTAACGTATTAGGTAATTGCTTGGTAATGCTTACATCTTTAATTAATTTATTTTTCTTTAAATTAGTTTTAGCTTTACCTTTACTAAAAGTATACATGCGTGAAGTAGACTTAACATTGAGTGCTTTGTTAATTTGGCTTTTACTTACATTATGATTCCCCTCAATATTTACGTTGGAGATTTTACTTAATGGTGTAAACATATATAGTAAGAATATCACAATTAACAATACCAATACTGTAATAACGGTGTACTGAATTCTTTTTTGTCTTCGACGCCGTTGTGCTCTTTTCTCTTCTAGAGTTGGTGAACTAAATTGTGTAACTTTCTTATTAGAATCTGTTTGTTCTTCTTGTGCATGTTCTTTTTTCTTTGATGTTGATTTATTTGGTGTAAAAAAACTCAACCAATTTTTCTTTGCATTTTTATTTTTGTGCTTAGTTTTTGAAGTTGTATTATCTTCAATATTATTTGTTTGTTCTTTATCTTGTTGACTATCATCGCTATTAACTTTTTCATCATTATTATAATGATTAATTTGCTCACTTTCGCGATACGAATCTGAGTTATCACTATTACTAACAAAATCTTCTTTATCGTTTAAATGAGTTTTGCGATCATTTAAGATGTCCTCACTATGATGCTGTTCTTCTTCACTCGTATCATCATAGTGATTCGAGTTAGATATGTCGTCTTCAACTTTATCTTTAAACTTTTTTCTTTTACGCGTTCTAAAATCGTTACTTCTACGAAACATGCTTAACTCATCATTTTGTTTGTCATCGGAGTTAGCTGCATTGTTTCTGTTATTGTCATTAGATTTACCGTCCATTTTCTATCACGCCCTTTTAGTATGATGGCAAGTGTGCACGGAAACTTTGAATAAATTTCTCTCCACGTTCTTCGAATGTATTATACTGATCCCAACTTGCACACGCTGGTGAAAGTAACACCACATCATTTGGTTCAATAACGTCTTGAATTTTATCGACGGCATCTTGTACATCTGTAGCCTTGATAACGTATTTACCTTGACTATTTCCTAATTTAGCGAATTTTTCTTGTGTTTCACCAAATACGACCATAATTCTTACATTATTCATATAAGGTACTAATTCATCAAATTCATTACCTCTATCTAACCCGCCACATAACCAAATGATTGGTTGATTAAATGAATTTAATGCAAATTGTGTAGCTAGCGTATTTGTTGCTTTAGAATCGTTATAGTATTTATTAGTTCTATTTGTACCAATATATTGTAATCTATGTTCAATCCCTGAGAATGTTGTAAGACTGTCAACAATCGCTTTAATTGGTACACCAGCTAATATTGTAGCTAAAACAGCTGCTAAAATATTTTCTAAATTATGTTCACCTGGTAAAACTAAATCATCTACGCTAATAATACGAACACCTTTATATTCAATAAAGCCATCTTTAATATATATACCATCCACTTCTTGTTGAGTTGAGAAATATAACGTTTTAGCTTTTAAATTTTCTGATTCAATTAAATGACGTTGATGATAATTACAAATTAAGAAATCATCTTCTGTTTGATTTTTATATATTTGCTTTTTAGCATTTTGATAATTTTCAAGCGTTTCGTGATAATCTAAATGCGCTGAATAAATATTAGTGATAATTGCGATATGTGGTTTATATTGATCAATTCCTAATAATTGGAATGATGATAATTCAGTAATCAAATAATCTTTCGGAGTTACTTCTTGTGCCACTTTCGAAGCAACATAACCAATATTTCCAGACAATCTACCAGTTAATCTACTATTTTTAAACATGTCCCCTATTAATGAAGTGACAGTGGTTTTACCATTTGTACCTGTTACTGCAATAATGGGCGCTTCTGAAATTAGATAACTTAATTCAACTTCAGTTAATATTTTTAAACCTCTTTTTACTGCTTCATCTATAATCGATACAGTGTATGGAATACCGGGGTTCTTAATAACTATAGGGTTATTATCTAATAATGAATTTGGATGGCTTCCACTAATAACCTTAATGCCCATAGCTTCTAAATCTTTAGCATGTGCATCTTGAGATAAATCTTTACCATCATTCACTGTTACATTCGCGCCTAATTTACTTAATAATTTGGCTGCCTCGTAACCACTTTTTGCTAATCCTACAACTAATACATCTTTATTTTCTAATCCTGTGTAATTTAGCATACTAGTGCACTCCAATCCATAAGCCTATTAGACCTGTTATTAAACCTACTGACCAAAATACTGTTACAACTTTCCATTCATTCCATCCACATAATTCAAAGTGGTGATGAATAGGACTCATTTTGAAAATACGTTTTTTAGTTAATTTATATGAAGCAACTTGTAACATAACTGATAACGTTTCTACTACGAATACAAATCCGATAAATATAAGTGATAACTCTTGGTTTAACATAATTGAAATTGTAGCAAATATGCCACCTAATGCTAAGCTACCTGTGTCACCCATAAATACTTTAGCTGGATTTAAGTTATATGGTAAGAATCCTAGTAAAGCAAATACCATAATAATACAGAATGTACCTATTGCAGGTGATTCTAGTACAAAACTCATAATGGCATACATTGCAAAACCGATAATTGAAAGTCCTGTAGCTAAACCATCTAATCCATCTGTTAAATTGACTGCATTTGAAAAGCCAACTTGCCAAAAGATGATAAATATAACATAAGCAAATGAAAGAGGGATACCACCGTCAGTAAACGGAATATGTAAAGTTGTTGAAAAATTGACTAAGTTAAACACATTACTTAGTACGAAAAATATTACAGCAATTAAAATTTGTGCTAAAAATTTCTGTTTACTTGTTAAACCTTGGTTATTTTTCTTAACAACGATAATGTAATCATCAATAAAGCCAATTAATCCAAATCCGATTGTTACAAATAGTAATAAAATTATTGGATTAGAACGATCTACAAAAATAATCGCAATAACTGAAGCGATAATGATACTTATTAAGAATGTTAGTCCACCCATTGTTGGAGTACCCGTTTTCTTCATATGGCTTTGAGGCCCTTCTTCACGAATACTTTGTCCAAATTTCATTCTTTTGAGCGTTGGTATGAGTATAGGTACAAGTACAAAAGTTACTAGAAGCGATAACATCGCATATACAAAAATCATAATAATCTCCTTTTCTTTTATCCGTCAATTTACATATATTATTAAATATTTTTAATTGTTAGCTTTTACATTTTATCAGTTTTAGTTCTAAATTTATACGTTAGTTCATAACATATTAAGAAAGAGAGAAGGATAAATAAAATCCCAATCTCTTCCTTATATGTTGAATATCTATGTTGTACTAGTCAGTGCTTGAATCTTTCTTTTTAGACTTAGATTTGTCTTTCTTATCAGATGATTTGTCTAATGATTGTTTATCACTATCGTCAGTTGTGCTATCAGTAGATTCTGCTGATAAAGTAACTTCAATTTTATCTGATTTTTTAAGTTTTTGACCTTGTGTCATAGATTGATCTGAAACAAAACCACTGCCAGTCGTTTTGACCTTAATGTTAGTTAATTCTTGGAAAGCAAGAACATCTTCTTTTGTCCAGCCTTTCATATCAGGCATAGTCAAGTCACCATCTGTTACTAAAAGAACTTTACTATGAGGCAATGCTTCAGAATCAGCTTTGACTGATTGTGATTTCACTGTTTTACCACTGCCAATAACAACTGGTTTAAGTGATTTAGCATTAATACTATCTTTAGCTTTTTCTATTGATTGTCCTTCTACGTTAGGCACTTTACTATAATCCTTTTTAGAAGCAGAATCTTTTGATTTATCAACGTTTAAATATTTCAACGTATTTTCCATGATCGGTTTGAATGCTTTACTTACACCCATTTCATATGCTTCTTGATCATTTTTTTGTGCAAGACTCATACCAGCATAAACAATCACTTTAGGATGTTTCTTAGGTGCATCACCCATGAAACTTACGAAGTATGGATTCTCACCCTTAACATAACCGCCACCTTTAGAATCGGCTACTTGAGCGGTACCTGTTTTACCTTCGATATCGTATCCTTTCACACGATAGTTCATCGCATGACTCTTCTTACTATTTACAACTTTATCTAATTCTTTTTCAACTTTATTAGCAGTATCTTCTGAAACTGGTTTTCCAGCGTAAGATTTCTCACCTTTATAAAAATTCTTTTTAGAAATTGGATTGTCTATACTACTTACAAACCATGGTTTCAACATATTACCTTTGTTGAAAAATGCTGACTGTGCTTGAATCATTTGAACTGGTGTTACTGTAGTTGATTGTCCAAATGCTGATGTTTTTTGTTGTAATTCATTATCCCATGCAATATGACCAGTGGATTCACCATCAAACATACCATTTGTTGATTTACCAAAACCAAATCGTTCATACCAAGATTTCATTTTATCAGCACCAACTTCATCTTGTAAGTGCATCATTAATGAGTTAGCTGAGTACGTAAATCCTAGTGTTTCAGGAATACTACCCCAACCTGTTTTATTCCAGTCAGAAATTTCTGAGCCCATTATCTCTCTAGGTCCTGATTTAAATTTCTTATTCGGGCTGAATTTACCTTCTTGAATAGCTGCAGCTAATCCATATGTTTTAAATGTTGATCCTGGTTCATACGTATTTTGATATAAATCATTAGCCCATTTTTTACCAAAGTCTTTACCTGTTTCAGGATTAAATGTAGGTCTTTGGCTATACGCTAAAATTTCTCCGGTTCTTGCATCCATAACAACCGCAAATAAATCTTTAGGATTGTAGCGGTCAACCATGTCATCTAATGCTTCTTCGACGAACACTTGAATATTTGAATCAATCGTTAAATGAACATCATCGCCACGTTTAGGTTGTTTTTCTGATTTTGTATTTGGTGCGATGTATCCCCAGATATCATGTATATATTTTAATGATCCTTTTGAACCATTAAGATAACTATTAAATATCTTTTCAACTCCCATGGCACCATTTAATTGACCCGTATCAGGATCTTTTTGAGCCATACCAATTAAGTGAGAAGCAAAGTTACCATTAGGATAAAATCTTTCAGTTTCAGGATATAAGGTAATTCCTGGTAAGTCTTTCTTTTCAAGTTTTTCTTTATCTTGATACGTTAAATTAGTACCTTTTTGACCAAACTCTACTTGGAATACTTTTTTCTGATTCAATCTTTTTTCGATTTCATCTGGTTTCATATCAATAACTTTTGATAATTCTTTGGCAGTTTTCTTTTTATCTACCACATGCCTTGGCTTTTTACTATTTTCACTCGCTTTTTTATCTACAACTGCTACGACTTTATATCTTTCAACATCTTCGGCTAAGACTTTACCGTTTCTATCGTAAATCTTTCCTCGTTCTGGTTGCTCTGAGTTATTAACTAAATATTTTTGGTTTGCTTTCATTATCAAATCTTGTCCATTTGAATGACCAGTAATCATTATGTATGAAAACCTCAAAACCAATATAAAAAAGAGCAGCCCGAATAAACCAACAAGTAGGACTGCCCCTATTTTATTTTTTTTAATTTTAATTTTTCGTTTCGCCATTATTACGCACTACCTTTACATTATCGTTCTTGAGGCTCATACCTTGCTTCTTAGCCTTGTCGTAAATGCGTTCGTATGAAGAATTTTTCTTAATTTCAGATTTTAAGGCGCTGTTCTCGCTAGATTGTTGTTCAATTTTTTGATCTAAATCTGCAATTTTTCCTCGCGTATCATACGCATCCATTTTTAAAGATAGCATATAAATACTAATCATAGCAATGACAGAGACTAGCGTTATGTATAAAATCTTTTCGAATCTAGTAAGTTGAACGACAACTTTACGTTTAACGGTTTGCTTTTGAGGAGAGGTTTGCGGTTGTCTTTTTGGAACACTGGTTTGTGTTGCATTATCATATGGTTGGTAAACTTTTTCTACAGCCATGTTGAATTACTCCTTATTTTAATATTTCTGCAATGCGTAGTTTTGCGCTTCGGGCTCGATTATTGTCATCTAAATCTTCGTCAGTCGCAGTAATAGGTTTACGGTTTACGCGTTTCAATTTTGGGGTATATTCTTCAGGGATAACTGGTAAGCCTCTAGGTAAGTCAGGTCCCTTTTCATACTCTTGAAACATCTGTTTACATAATCGGTCTTCCAATGAATGGAATGTAATAACAGAAATACGTCCGTGTACCTTTACAAGCTCAATAGCTTGTTCTATTGAATCTTCGAATGCACTTAATTCATCATTTACTGCAATTCGTATAGCTTGGAACACTCTTTTCGCAGGGTGCCCACCTTTTCTTCTAGCTTTGGCAGGAATGCCTTCTTTAATCACTTCAACTAATTCTAATGTCGTCTCGATTGGTTGTTTTTCTCGGTTTGCTTCAATTCTTCTTGCAATTTGTTTTGAGAACTTTTCTTCACCATAACGATAGAAAATTTTGACTAATGCTTCAAAAGACCATTCATTTACAACTTCATAAGCTGATAATGATTGCGTTTGATCCATTCGCATGTCTAATTTAGCATCATGATGATAGCTAAAGCCTCTTTCTGGTACATCTAACTGTGGACTTGAAACACCTAAGTCATAGTAGATACCATCAACTTTTTCAATGTTTAGCTCTTTTAATATTTGTGTTAACTCTCGAAAATTACTGTGAACAAAAGTGACTTTATGTAAATGTTCTTTCAAAGCATCTTTAGCATTTTTTATTGCAGTTAAGTCTTGATCAATTGCAATAAGTCTACCTTCATCACTTAATTGATTTAGTAAATATAAGGCATGTCCTGCTCCACCTAACGTACAGTCAACATACACACCATCTTCTTTTATATTTAGATAATCAATGGTTTCGTTTAACATAACGCTTATATGATGAAACACTGTCATACCTCCAAATTAAAAATCAAAATCTATTAAATCCTCAGCAATATCTTCGAAACTATCTTCAGATTCCTCATAGAAATCATTCCAAGTTTCTCTATCCCAAATCTCAATTCGATTTGAAACACCTATTACTGTACATTCTTTAGTTAAATTAGCGTATTTCCTTAAATTTTGCGGAATATTAATACGTCCTTGTTTATCTAACTCTACTTCAACGGCACCTGAGAAGAACATACGCATAAACTTACGTGCGTCTTTTTTTGTCATAGGTAAGGTTTTCATCTTCTCTTCAATTTGTTGCCATTCATCTAAAGTATAGCCGAATAAACACTTATCAAGGCCTCGAGTGATAATAAAACGTTCATTTAAATCATAACGAAACTTGGACGGTATAATCATACGTCCTTTTGTATCTAATTGATGATCGTATTCTCCCATGAACATTTTTTCTCACCTCACCTTATTTATAATTTACCACATCTCCCCACTATCCTCCACTAATTATGTAAAATTCGTCAAAAATATTTATTTTTATAAAAAAATACCCGCTTTATCTTTTCGATAAAGCGGGCTTAAACGCTGTTATATCAATCTTTTATTATAATATGATCAAAAGTGTAAGAAAGTGGTGGATAAGTGGAGGGACTGAACACATCTTTCCCAAAATCATTCAAAATTTGAAGTGGATTCCATATTCTTTCTTGTAATCCTCCCATTGCGTGGAGATGATCATTAATTTCTCTAAAATGTCTCATGCTAATGTCATTTTCTCTTTCGATATTTAAAAGATAACGTTTTTTCAAATAATCATACTGTCTTAAGTGTATTTCATTATTTTTAGTTACTAAATTTTCATTAGCATTATTACCTTGAACTTCTTTATATAAAGAATGAAATAGATTTTCCTGTTGTTGTTTCATACTTTCAATTTCATTTAAAAATGTTTCGGAAGCTTGTTCACGAATAAATTTTTGTTTATCTTCTTCAATACCATTCTCTATGACCTGTTCTAATTGAAGTTGATACTGATTTAATAATTTTTGAGTTCTATTATATAAGTAAGTAATCCTCAATCTTGGTAATACAATCGGCATATCAATATTTAATAACTGAAATACATCATGTAGTTCTGCCCAATATTTAATTTCACTTGGACCACCGATGAAGGCCACAGTATTAAATAACCATTCTTCCATTATAGGACGTGTAACAACATTATTTGAAAATCTATCAGGTTCTTCATCTAATATGTCTAATAACTGTTGTTGATTATAGTTTTGTGTTGATTTACTTAAATGGAAAGCATCATTTTCATAAGTTAATAATTGTCTCATCCCTTCTTCATGAAGGAATAAATGCACATTAGTATCAGTTTGAATCATTTGAGACAAACCTTGTTGTGTTGTATTTTTTTGATTATTTCTAAAAGCTTCATCAATAGCACGATGTTTTAAAATCATTTCTTTTAATAAAGGTTTTTCCATTTTTCTCAACGAAGTATATTGAGCATCAATAAATAAAACACCATAATCTTTGAAGATTTCATGTAATAAAGCTTTAAAAATATTTGACCAGTTTTCATTACTTTTAATAATGTCTAAACACATTTGGTAAATTGCTTTACTATGCTCTGTTTCTTTTAATTGTTTAAAGTAATCATTCAACACTTCAATCATTTGTGACTGTTCAGGATTAAAACGAGATACATTACTTTCAGGTGGTGTCATAGTATGATATTTAATTTTATGTAGATGTGCGTCTTGTTGATTATAAGCAAATGTATGATTGACTTCATCAAAATCATGATCTTCTCCAGCAATCCAAAATACCGGTACAACCGTTTGGTTATATTTATTAGAAAGTTGTTGACTCAATGTAATAATTGAAAAAATTTTATGGATTGTATATAAAGGACCACCAAACAGACCAGCCTGTTGTCCTCCAATGACAACTTTTGCGCCATTAGCTAAAGCATCCAAATGTGTTTGTTGCGCTTCAGTTATTGATAAATCTTCCATATAAGATTGAATAACATTTGCAAGTTCTTTTTCTCTTCCATTTGAAGGCGCATCCATTTTCTTTTTAAAGCTATCTTCTGACATAGCATCATATTGGTAGAATTGTTGG
Organism: Staphylococcus sp. 8AQ; assembly: GCF_902506595.1. Taxonomy (NCBI): domain Bacteria; kingdom Bacillati; phylum Bacillota; class Bacilli; order Caryophanales; family Staphylococcaceae; genus Staphylococcus; species Staphylococcus sp. 8AQ. The sequence continues at coordinate 655,927 of NZ_LR733871.1, read as the reverse complement.
AGTGTACCATCACTATTTTTTATTTTGGAAATAAACTGATCGTCATTGTTTAATTTTAATATTTTACAGTCCATTGTTTTTCTCCTTCAGTATCACTATTCCTAATATAGTATAAAGACTATACTCACTTATGACAATTTAACGGCTTATAAAAATTTATAAAATCTTAAAATTCTTTAAAATTACTTACGCTCGAAATGACATTCGTGTCATTATTTTTATTTTGAATGGTATAAAAAATTCAACTCGTATAAATATATTTATCTGGTTTAATTTTGGCTTAGAGCATAAATAAATGAAAAGAACATAGACTTTAAGGTATAATATAAGAAAGGAATAAAGGGGGACATGATGATGAGCGAAGTAAAAAAATTAGAAATTAATTACAAAACTGATGAGTTATTCGAAGATTTTAGAGAGTTTGGTAATAAAGATTTATATATGGTTGAAGAATTTAACGGACAAATGATCGATGCAAGTTCAGACTCACCTTTTTATGGTATTTTTGTCGGAGATAAATTAGCTGCAAGAATGGCATTGCTAAATAAAGGTGAAGTTGAGGAATCTTACTTCCCTGATTGTGACGATTATATTTTATTATGGAAATTAGAAGTATTAGAGAAATATCAAAACAGAGGTTTTTCTAAGGAATTAATCGATTTTGCAAAATCATTTAACCTTCCTATTAAAGCAATCGCTAGAAATAATTCAAAATCTTATTTCGAAAGCCAAGGTTTCAAAGATGTCGAAGCTAAAAATCCTGAAGGACATGATGTTTTAATTTGGCACCCATAGTACGAAAAAATTCCACCGAATTTATTAAATTCGATGGGATTTTTTAATTTGATTATTCTACAATATCAATTAATTCTTTAAGAGACTTAATTTCATAATCAGGTTGAATTGTTGTATTATTTTCTTTATTTCTTAAATTGAACCAACATGTAGCAATATTAGCATTTTTTCCTCCTAAAATATCCGAAGTAAGTGAATCTCCTACAATTATTGCCTTTTCTCTATGTGTTTCTCCCATTTCTTTAAAAATGTAATCAAAAAATTCTGGCATAGGCTTTTGATAACCTGTTTGTTCAGATATAAAAATGCCATTTAATGTTTCGTTAAATGTTGTTTGAGCTAAACGACGTTGCTGTGTTTCTGTAACCCCATTTGTCACAATATAAATATTATGTTTTTTTCTCAAATAATCTATTGTGTCTAAAGTCCCATCAAAAAAGCTAGGTGTAGCTTTTGCTAATTCATCTCTAAATAGGTTGTCAGCTAAATTCCCATCAACTTCAATGTTATAGTCTTTAAAGTAATTAACAAATCTCAGAGTTAAAACTTCAACTTTAGTTAATTTATTTTCTTGAAAAGCTTCCCAATGAGATTGATTAACCTTTCTAAAATAATAAAAATCCTCTTCTGTTGGATAATGATTAAAATGTTTAGCCATATTATAAAATGCTTTTTCTTCAGCATCATAAAAATCAACAATTGTATCATCAAAATCTAGTAAAATAGTTGTGTATTTCATTTTTATATCCCTCACTACTCTTTTATCTCTATTAACAATAACAAATTTTGAATATAATTTCTTAGAAAATAAAAAAAGACCAGAGCGCTTGCCCTGGTCAGTACTAAATATTTGAATATTAGAATCCGAATAATTTTCCTAATACGCTAACACCATTTTCTACGATGCTTACGATGCTTGTTCCTAATTTAGCTCCATCGTGATTTTGTGCTGCTTGTACTGTATTTGCGATTGCTTCTGCTAATTTTGTCATTATAAAAATCTCCTTTTCTGTTTTAATTTATTTTAATTGTTGTTAAGACTTAGAATCCAAATAATTTTCCTAATACGCTAACGCCATTTTCTACGATGCTTACGATACTAGTGCCTAATTTAGCTCCGTCATGTCCTTGTGCTGCTTGTACTGTATTTGCGATTGCTTCTGCTAATTTTGTCATAATAAAAATCTCCTTTTGTTATAATTTATTTTAGTAATTGATAAATCTTAGAATCCAAATAATTTACTTAATACCCCTACACCATTTTCTACGATACCTACGATACTTGTACCTAATTTAGCACCGTCATTATTAACACCGGCTTCAACTGTATCTTTAATTGCTTTGAATAAACCTTCCACTATAAACACTCCTTAATATTTATTGTTCAAAAGTTACTTTCAAAAACTGAGGTAAATTGATTCGTGTTGTTTATCTATCGTTTTGTTATTTATAATATATAACTTTCATGCCCAACTTTGGCGTCTTTTCCTTACTTCGCTATAAACACTTCAAAACTGTAAAATCGTTTTCAGTTTTGAACAGTTAGGGATACAAAACTGAATTGTTCACAATTCAATAGATTCAAATATTCTTCAAACTTAAAAACACTTTATGATATTGTTTCAATACACTACAATAGTGAAAAATATAAACATTTTTTATATCATAGCTATTGCATATTACAGTTAATTTAGCTATAATAATTCTTGTGTTAAAAAATGTCCTGGTAGCTCAGCTGGATAGAGCAATGGCCTTCTAAGCCATCGGTCGGGGGTTCGAATCCCTCCCAGGACGCTAACTAGAACTGTAATCCTGTTGGATTACAGTTCTTTTTTTATGACATCAAAACAGCTAGGCATTCAAAAATGCCTAGCTGTTTTGATTATTAATTTATAGGGACTTTTTAGGGACCTGAATACTTACAAATAAACTTAAAAAAATGATTTCCTATCTATCATTATAATTCTACAATATGAGGTTTAACATCTGGGTCGTGATTAGCAATGGCTTCTATACAATTAGGATTTTGCACCATCTCTATCACCCAATTTAAAGATTGTTGAGCATCTTTTTTATCAACTAATACTCCAGGTAATATATTTTCTTTCCAAGATTTAGAAGCATAACCAATATCAGATACTAGGAATAAGAATTTCTCATTATCATAAGATTTTACAATCGTAGAACTTAGACCTTTACTATGTCCTGGTGACCATATCATTTTAATAGTACCGTCTCCAAATAAATCAAAAGCTTTCTTTTTAGGTCCTAAATCGCTATCTTCAAATTTAAATGTTTCTAAGTGAACACCCTTCCATTCATGAGGAAGATAATGCATTTTATCTTTTTGTATAGCTTCATATTCCTCTTCACTAACTAATACATGTTTAGCATCTTTAACTAATCTTAATCCGTCAGCATGATCACAATGCATATGACTCATTAATATATAGTCGATATCACTAGGTTTATATCCTAGTTTTATCAATTGTTCATGCACTGCTTCTCCTTTTGGTAAATCAGCTTTATTTACAGGATATTGAAAACGTAAATTTTTAATTTGATGTGTTCTATTATCTGTATGCCATCCAGTATCTATTAATACTAAACCTTTAGGATGTTCTATTAAATAAACTGAAACAGGTATCTTAATTTGATGCTGTTTAGATCTAAAAAGACCTGTCCATGCAAGTAATCTATTATTTGAATATCCAAATGGTAACGCTTCATCTACAATCACATTCCCTGTGTGTAAAACATGAACTTTAATTTTATTTGTCATTGTTCTTCATCCTTTTTTAAAATGTCGTTGATGTGGTTCGTATAATCAAAAAGATCATTTAATTCTTTATTATTTAAATTTAATTTCCTTTTAAAACCTTCATACAACTTGTTTTGTCTATTATTATAAAATTGAAGTCCTTCCTCAGTTAGTTGTATAACTTTCTCTCTTTTATCTCCAGACTTTATCCGTTCTACAAAATGTTTTGTTTCTAATTTCTTAATCCTTTTTGAAATTGCAGTTTTATATACACCTTGTTTTTCAGCTATTTGATTCACAGATAATTGTTTATGTTCTAAAAGTAATTTAAAAATGCCTAATTGTTCTCTTGAAATATCAATATTTTCTTCATCAATAACTTCGTTAATAATTTTACTTATTTCAATAAATGTTAAGTGAAATTGATTAAATTGTTGTAATTCATTACCTTTCATATGTACCTCCAATAAAATAGTACACCTAGGTGTACTATATGTCAAAAAATAATAAGCTTTCTTGTCCGTTGAATATATAATTCAACTTTGAAGAAAGCTCATGCATATTTTTAAATATCATTTAGTTTAAATTCAATTGTATCTATCACTTTATGCTCTCTATTTCTAAAATTTAACGTTGCTTTGTTCTCATCATCTACAATAATTAATTCGGCATATGTTTCTTCAACAGCACTTCTTGATTGAGAAATACTACCTGGATTAATCACATGTACATCAGCTATATTTTCATATTTAGCAACATGTGTATGCCCGTAAAATGCTAGTTGAGCGTTTAATGTTTTAGCTTTTTCAGCTAATTTCATTCTCGTTTGATTTACTTGGTATAAGTGCCCATGTGTATAAAAGGTATTGATCCCATTATTTGAGATTGTATTTTCTTCAGGAAATTCTGGATAAAAATCACAATTCCCTTTCACTCTGTTGTAAAGGCTAAGTTCAGTATCATCATATTGAAATTCTGAATCACCTAAATGAAGAAAAACATCTGCATCATTATGTTTCTCGTAAATATCGTAAAGAATTCCCGATTCATTATGATTATCACTTACTACAATCCATTTACTCATTATTCTCACCTGCTAAAAATTGTTGTAATTGATTAATAGCATTTCCACGATGACTGATTTTCGCTTTTTCCTCATCTGTTAATTGTGCCATTGTTTTACCAAGTGACGGAACATAAAAAACAGGATCATAACCGAAGCCATTTTCTCCTATAGGTTCAGTTGTGATTTCTCCTGATACCGTTCCTTTAAATTGCTGAGTTTGTCCGTTTGGTGAACTCATACTAATAACGCATACAAATTGTGCAGCTCTTTCAGTCTCGTTATTCATATTATCAAGTAACTTTTTAATATTATCTTGGTCATTTTTATCTAAACCAGCATATCTTGCAGAATAAACACCTGGTTCTCCATTAAGTGCTTGTACTTCAAGGCCACTATCATCTGCAATGACTTGCTTATTTAATGCTTTAGCTGCAGCTACTGATTTTAATTTAGCATTTTCTTCAAATGTTGTACCAGTTTCTTCTACATCAAAATCTTTAATCAATTCACTTATTCCTATGACATTTTTATTAGGAAATATAGCTTTAAAATCATTTATTTTACCTTGATTATTAGACGCAATAACGATATCTTCCATTATTTTTCCCTCCATTTATCCAACATTAACTCGTTCAACTTCAGCATCCATACCTAACCATTCTTGAATAATATTTTCAATATATGTCGTATCTCCTGTAGCAAAAAAGCGATGTGCTGGATGTTCTGTATAACTAGCATGTTCATTACTAAATGTTAATAATGCACTTACTTCTCGAGCTGTCTCTAGTCCAGAAGAAATAACAGTTTTCTTACCACCAAAATAATCATATATAGGTTGATATAATAATGGATAGTGTGTGCAACCTAATATAACAGTATCAGCATCACTATTTCTCCATTGTTTCAATGTTTGATGTATAACAATACTTGTAATTGTCGGATCATTATATCTCATTTGTTCTACTAAAGGAGCAAAAGCTGGACAAGCAATACCATATACTTCTACATTAGGATTAATTTGTTTAATGTGTTTACGATAAGCTTCTGATTTAATTGTACCTTCTGTTCCTAATATTAAAACATTTTGATTTCTTGTTGTCATAATAGCTGTCCTAGCACCAGGTTCAATGACACCTACCACTGGAATCGGTAATATTTTCTGTAAATGTTCTAATGCAACGGCAGTCGCTGTATTACATGCGATGACTAGCATTTTAATATCAAATTCTACAAGTTTTTGTGCAATTTCAGTTGTAAATTGTTTAACTTCTTCACCTGGTCTTGGACCATATGGACATCTACCAATATCTCCTAAGTAATAAATCGTTTCATTAGGAAGTTGTCTCATAATTTCTTTAGCTACTGTTAAACCACCAACACCTGAATCTATAACGCCAATTGGTCTATTCATAGTCTTACATCCTTATTTCATAATTAAGTTTTATTTTATCATACGCGATTCAATGTGTTTATTATTTTGAATTGTTACAGTCGTTATCTATTCATGGCCAATACAAAGTAAATCATTAAATAAAAAAGCGATACCCCTTTTATTGGGTATCGCTAAATCTGTCACTTATATTATTAATCTACTTTATGGTCAGAACCAAAGAATGATTTGAACATATGGAATGAAGTTTCTCTATTCATTGCAGCAATTGATGTTGTTAAAGGAATACCTTTTGGACATGCATTCACACAGTTTTGAGAATTACCACATTGTTGTAGACCACCTGCGCTCATTAATGCATCTAAACGTTCATCTTTTGTCATTGCACCTGTTGGGTGTAAGTCGAATAAACGAACTTGTGAAATAGCTTGTGCGCCAACGAAGCTATTATTTTGTGTAACGTTTGGACAAACTTCTAAACAAACACCACAAGTCATACATTTAGATAATTCATAAGCTGTTTGACGTTTTTTCTCAGGCATACGTGGTCCTGGTCCTAAATCGTAAGTACCATCGATTGGAATCCAAGCTTTCATACGTTTCAAGTTGTCGAACATTCTTGAACGGTCAACTTGTAAGTCACGAATTACTGGGAAAGTACTCATTGGTTCTAAACGAATAGGTTGTTCTAATTGGTCAACAATTGCAGAACAAGATTGTCTTGCGCGTCCGTTGATAACCATTGAACAAGCACCACATACTTCTTCTAAACAGTTCATATCCCAAGTTACTGGAGTTGTTTTTTCACCATTAATATTAACTGGATTACGTCTAATTTCCATTAGACAAGCAATAACATTTAAATTTTCTTTATAAGGAATTTCAAATGTTTCTTCATATGGTTTAGATTCACTATCGTCTTGACGTTTGATAATTAATTTAACCGTTTTTTGTTTTGGTTGATCGTTTTGCTGTTGTTGTTGATTACTTTGAGTTTCTGGAGTGTCTTTTACTGATTGGTCAGCCATTATTTTTTACCTCCTTTAGACTTACTAGTGTAATCACGTTTACGTGGTGGGATTAAGCTAATATCAACTGGATCGTATTCAAATCTAGGTGCTTCTGTTCTACCTTGGTAATACGCCATAGTTGTTTTTAACCATTCATCATCATTACGATCAGGGAATTCTGGTTTGTAGTGTGCACCACGTGATTCATTACGGTTATAAGCCCCAATTGTAATTACTCGTGCTAGCACAAGCATATTCCATAATTGACGAGTGAAGAATACAGCTTGGTTACTCCAAGTTTGTGTATCTTCCATATCGATATCTTCATAACGTTTCATCAATTCTTGGATTTTCTTATCTGTTTCTAATAATTTATCATTTTCACGCACAACAGTTACATTTGCTGTCATAATTTCACCTAATTCACGATGAAGTTTATAAGCATTTTCTGAACCGCGCATGTTTAATAATTTATCAAAGCGTTCTTGTTCTTCTTTTACACGTGCTTCATAAATACTGTCATCTAAGTCAGTGTATGAAGTTTCAATATCATCAAGATATTTAATAGCATTAGGGCCAGCTACTGTACCACCATAGATGGCAGATAATAATGAGTTAGCGCCAAGTCTATTACCACCGTGTTGAGAGAAATCACATTCTCCTGCAGCAAATAAACCTTTAATGTTAGTCATTTGGTCATAATCAACATATAGACCACCCATTGAGTAGTGTACTGCTGGGAAAATTTTCATTGGTACTTTACGTGGATCATCACCAGTGAATTTTTCATAAATCTCAATAATACCACCAAGTTTAACGTCTAATTCATGTGGATCTTTATGAGATAAATCTAAGTAAACCATGTTTTCGCCGTTAATACCTAATTTTTGGTTAATACATACATCGAAAATTTCACGTGTCGCGATATCACGAGGTACTAAGTTACCATAGTCAGGATATTTTTCTTCTAAGAAATACCAAGGTTTACCATCTTTATATGTCCAGATACGTCCACCTTCACCACGTGCTGATTCACTCATCAGACGTAATTTATCGTCACCAGGAATAGCAGTTGGATGAATTTGGATGAATTCACCATTTGCGTATGCTGCACCTTGTTGATAAACGATAGATGCTGCAGAACCTGTATTAATCATTGAGTTAGTTGTTTTACCGAAGATGATACCAGGACCACCTGTTGCCATAATTACTGCGTCAGAACCGAATGATTGAATTTCAGAAGTTGTCATGTTTTGTGCAACAATACCTCTAGCAGCATTGTCCTCATCTTTAACTATACCTAAGAATTCCCAACCTTCGTATTTTGTTACTAATCCATCTACTTCAAATGAACGAACTTGTTCATCTAACGCATATAATAATTGTTGACCTGTTGTAGCTCCAGCAAATGCTGTTCTGTGATATAACGTACCACCGAAACGTCTGAAGTCTAATAGACCTTCATTAGTTCTACTAAACATAACACCCATACGGTCTAATAAATGAATGATGTTAGGTGCAGCTTCAGCCATTGCTTTTACTGGTGGTTGGTTTGCTAGGAAGTCGCCACCATAAACAGTGTCATCAAAGTGAATCCAAGGTGAGTCACCTTCACCTTTAGTATTTACCGCACCGTTAATACCACCTTGGGCACAAACTGAGTGTGAACGTTTAACAGGTACTAATGAGAATAAATCTACATGTGCACCTTTTTCTGCTGCTTTAATTGTTGACATCAGACCGGCAAGTCCTCCACCGACAACAATAATTTTTTTCTCTGCCATAGAAATGTCACTCCCCTGAAATATAAAAACTAAGACTAGTTAATCTGTATTTGTTACATAAATGCGATAATAGCAGTTACGCCGATATAAGAGATAATTAAAAATACAATTAACGATACCCATGTAAAGACACGTTGTGATTTTTTAGATTGTAAAATACCCCATGTAACTAAGAATGACCATAATCCATTTGAAAAGTGGAATACTACTGCAATTACACAAATAATGTAGAAAATAGCCCACAATGGATTATGTAAAGTTTCGTGCATCATATTATAGTCAACTGCTTTACCGAAGAAAGCTTTTTGTAAGCGTGTTTGCCATAAGTGCATACCAATAAAGATGAATGCTAAAATACCACTTATTCTTTGGCAAAAGAACATCCAGTTTCTGAATAATGAGTAATGACCCACATTCTCTTTTGCTGTAAATGCAATGTGTAATCCAAATAAACCATGGTATAAAAGCGGAATATAAATAAATAGAAATTCAACTACCAATAAGAACGGTATTGATTCCATGAAACCTGAGGCTTTATTAAAAGCTTCCGCCCCTTGTGTTGCTTGATGATTGACCAATAAGTGAACAATTAAGAATGCACCGATTGGGATAATACCTAATAACGAATGGATTCGTCTTAAGTAGAATTCATTTTTTGATTGAGCCAAAAGGAGTCCCCCCTGTAAACATTTAATTAATTGACTAAAATTATAAAGTTGTATGTAAACTGCCGTAAAAAACCATATAAAATACTAGCTTCTTTTACTTCTTTATTTTGTACTCGTCTTAATTAAATCACTTTAAAGATACTTGGGAGCATCTTCCTGTTAAATTTAAAATCAAACAAGTATTTCATAAAAAAGAAAAGGGCTAGTCATGTTATAGATTTCATATAATGATGTCGTCATATGTGAGTATTCTATAGCAATTCATGTAACCCTACATGATTGATAACAATTCTCAATTAGAAAACGCTTCCAAACAACTTTAAAAAAATAGCCTTTTGTTAACTATATTGTAACATTATTTAAAGCACTTTTGGACATGAGAATAATTCTCATGTCCAAAATTTGTCAATTTATTTCGATTGAAGTGCGTGCTGTAAGTTTTTTGCAACATTTTCAGGTAACCCAGAATTTTTTAATTCTTCTAAAGATGCTGCTTTCATCTTCTTAATTGATCCAAAAGTTCTTAATAATTTCGTTTTACGTTTACTTCCAATTCCATCTATATCATCAAGTACCGACTTAAGACCTGTTTTTTGTCTAGTTTGTCTGTGGAATGTAATAGCAAAGCGATGGACTTCATCTTGAATACGATGCAGTAGATAGAAAGCTTGGCTATTTTTCTTCAAAGGAACAATTTCAGCACTAGCGCCATATAACAATTCTGACGTTTGGTGTTTGTCGTTCTTTTGTAATCCAGCAACTGGAATATCCAAACCTAATTCATTCTCTAGTACATCCATTACACCGTTCATATGTCCTTTACCACCATCAACAATGATTAAATCTGGTAAAGGCGTTCCTTCGTTTAGAACTCGAGTGTAACGACGACGGACTACTTCTCTCATTGATTTATAATCATCTGGCCCTTCAACCGTTTTAATTTTATATTTGCGGTAGCCCTTTTTATCTGGCTTACCATCTACAAAAGTTACCATGGCTGATACGGGATCCACACCTTGGATATTGGAGTTATCAAATGCCTCAATTCTAATAGGAGTTTGTATTCCCATTCTTTCACCGAGTTCCTCAATTGCTTTAACTGTTCTTGATTCGTCTCTAGCGATTAATTCAAATTTATTTGTTAATGACACTTCGGCATTATGGTTAGCTAAATCTATCATTTCTTTTTTTGCACCTCTTGAAGGTTGCACTATTTTAGTATCCACAACAGATTGAATAATTTCTTTATTTAAATTTTTAGGGACATGAACTTCTTTAGGTAGGATGTGTTGATTTAAACTGTAGAACTGACCTATAAATGTATAGAATTCTTCTTCTTCTGTTTGTTGAATCGGAATCATCGTTGTATCTCTTTTAATCATATTGCCTTGCCTAATGAAAAATACTTGGATACACATCCATCCTTTAGACACACTATATCCAAAAACATCACGAATCGTATTATCGGTAGACATAATTTTTTGCTTTTTAGTGAGATTATGAATGTGTTGAATTAAATCACGATATTCTTTAGCACGTTCAAAATCTAATGATTCACTAGCTTTCTCCATACGATCTTGTAAATTGTTTAATATCGTTTTATCTTCACCATTTAAAAAATCACTAATTTCTTTTGTCATTTGAGCATATTTATCTAAATCTACATCATAAACACACGGCCCCATACATTGACCAATATGATAATAAAGACATAATTTATCCGGCATTTTATCACATTTTCTAAATGGATATATCCGGTCCAATAATTTTTTTGTCTCTTGTGCGGAATAAGCGTTAGGATATGGACCGAAATATTTACCAGATCCTTTTTTAACTGTTCTGGTTACGATTAATCTAGGATGTTTTTCTTTAGTAATTTTAATGAATGGATAGCTTTTATCATCTTTCAGCAAAATATTGTAACGTGGTTGATATTGTTTAATTAAGTTTAATTCTAAAAGTAATGATTCTGTCTCGCTTGAGGTTACAATAAATTCAAAATTACGTATTTCACTCACTAAGCGCGTTGTTTTAGCATCATGTGCACCAGTAAAATATGAACGTAATCGATTACGTAATTTTTTAGCTTTACCAACATAAATTACTTGATCATTACGATCTTTCATTAAATAACAACCAGGTTCCAATGGTACGACATTTAACTTAGTTTTAATTTGTTCTTGATACGTTTCCATGTTTTTCCTCCTTTCTTGTTGTTTTTAATTACGATAAATTCTTTTATGAAAAAATATTAATATTAAATAGGAATAGACAAAACAAAGCTGGAGCATTTTTATGAAATGCCCCAGTCTTCATGTCTATATTCTTATAGGTGTTTATCTAATACTTCAGCTAAGTTTTCTTTAGGTTGGAAACCTACTACTTTATCAACTGGTTGTCCATCTTTGAATACAATTAAAGTTGGAATACTCATTACTTCGTATTTTGCTGCAGTTGATGGGTTTTCATCTACATCTAATTTTAAGATGTCTGCTTTACCATCATAGTCCCCTGCTAATTCTTCTAAAACTGGAGCGATCATTTTACATGGTCCACACCAAGTAGCCCAAAAATCTACTAATTTAACTCCAGATTCTATTTTACTATCGAAATCAGAATCAGTTACTTTTACGATTGCCATAATTGCCAATCCTCCTTAATTTTTAAATGATGAGCAAATTATAACAGAATTTATAAGGTAATGCATTGCAATCTGCTTGCTCTTTTTTTAAAGTGGCAAATTTCCTCAAGAAATCATTCAATTTTCCACTTACTTTAGGCTAATGCCTCAACAAAATATCTATTATGAAGATTTATTTTAAAGAAGCTACGGTAACACCAAATCCACCTTCACTTGGCATACCACCTCTAAATGTTTTAACACTTTTATGTCGTTTTAAATGTTGTTGTACACCTTTTTGTAATGCACCAGTGCCTTTACCATGAATAATATAAACCTGTTCGAAATTGCTTAATACTGCTTGATCTAAATACTGGTCTAATTCGATTAGTGCATCTTCATAGCGATAACCTCTTAAATCAAGTTCTGTTTTTACAGTTTGTCTATTCGCACGGGTAACCATTTTCGTTGGTTTCTCTTTTTTCTTTTTCATTTTTTCTAAATCTTCAATAGGTAGTTTCATTTTTAAAATACCCATTTGAACAACCGCTTCTTCATCGCCAACTAATTCAAGCACTTCACCTTTTTGTCCATAAGATAAGACTTTAACTTCATCGCCAGCTTGAATTTTATCATACTTTTGTTTTTGAACATGTTGTTTAATGGATTTCGCTTCATATTGATCATCTAATTGTTTTTTCTTATCAATAAGTTCATGTTCTTTAACGTCTGCACCTTTTTTATCTCTTAATTCTCTCAATTCTTTAAGAATCGCATCAGCTTCTTTAGTTGCAGATTTCACACGTTGATTCGCTTTTTCTTTCGCTTCATCCATTAATGATTTTTCATAATTTTGATACTGTTGATATTGTTTTTCTAGTTCGTCGTGTGTTGTTTGTGCTTCCTTGACTAGTCTATCTAATTCAATACGTTGTTCATCCACACGTTTTGAATTTTTCTCAAGTGATTCTATCATATTGTTTATTTCTTGTTCATCAGTACCAATCATTGTCTTAGCTTTATTAATAATATGAAGACTTAAGCCTAATTTCTTAGATATATCAAATGCATTAGAACGTCCAGGCACACCCATAAGTAATTTATATGTTGGACTTAATGATTCAACATCAAATTCAACACTCGCGTTCATCACGCCTTCACGGTTATAACTATAAGCTTTTAATTCTGGATAGTGAGTTGTCGCCATAACTAAAGCGCCTAAACTTCTTACATGATCTAGTATACTCATCGCAAGTGCTGCACCTTCACTAGGATCTGTTCCTGCACCTAATTCATCAAATAGAATTAAGCTATTTTTATCTGCATCTTTTAATATTTCAACAATATTTTTCATATGTGATGAAAATGTCGATAATGATTGTTCTATTGATTGTTCGTCACCTATATCACAATACACGTTTTCAAATACACTTAATTGACTACCATCTAATGTAGGAATAAGCATCCCTGATTGTGCCATGACAATAATTAATCCTAATGTTTTTAATGTTACTGTTTTACCACCTGTATTGGGACCCGTAATAATGACTGTTTCGATGTCATCTATAAATTCAATCGTATTGGCTACAACTGTATTTCGATCTAATAGTGGATGGTATGCATTAGGTAAATAAACTGTTCTCTCTTTATGAAAAGTTGGTTTAGTTCCTTTGATAGCACGTGCATATCTCGCTTTTGCAATTAAAAAGTCAAGGTGACCCATAATTGACTCTGATGTTAACAAAGCATCCGCTTCAGCTGCTACTTGACCCGTTAACTCAGTTAAAATACGTTCACGTTCAACTGCTTCATCATTTCGCAATCGACTTATTTGGTTATTCATTTCAACAACTGAAGATGGCTCAATATACAACGTTTGTCCAGAAGCTGATTGATCATGAACGATACCATTAAAGTCCTGTCTATACTCTGCTTTTACAGGAATAACATTTCTATCATTTCTTACTGTCACAATGGCATCAGACAATTTCTTTTGATTAGCCTGACTTTTAACTACTCTATCTAAATTTTGTCTAATACGTTGGTTAGTACTTGATATCTTACTACGAATGCTTTGTAATTCGTAACTTGCGTGATCAAATAAATCATGTGTGTCACATTTTTCATTAATATCTTTAAAAAGGTCAGTTAGTATTGGTAGTTGTGCCATATTACTATCTAAAATTGGATATTTAACCTCTTCATCTTCTTCTAATAATTGATTATAGAATGTCTTAAATTGATTTTGAACTTGTATCAAACGTTTAATCGCAGTTAATTCAGTTACATTTAAGACGCCACCAATAGTTGAACGATGAATATATTGCGCTACTTTTGATAAACCACTTAAACTTGGAAGTCGGTGTTTATTATATATTTGCGAAATTTCGTCAGTTTCATTTATTTGAAATTCAACTGTTTCAAAATCTGTTGCTGGAGACATTTCTGCTACCTTTTCTCTTCCTAAATCACTGATAGCTTCATTTGATACAAATGATTTTATTTTATCAAATTCTAAGACATCTAATGTTTTTTGTCTCATGCAATCCCTCTATTTCTTCATTTTTATGTTGTTATTAATAAACGATTTAAATGCCTCTCTAGACATTGTATTGATTACTCTATCTTTCGTAACAAATCCTTTTTGCGCTGTTGCAACACCATATTTCATAAATTCTAAATGATCAGTATGATGCGCATCTGTATTAATGGTTAATTTAACATTTGGATATTGGCGTAATGTTTGTGCATTTAAATCCAAACGCTTTGGATTCGCATTAATTTCTAAAATTGTATTTGTTTCTTCAGCAAGTTGAGCTAGTTTTTCAATATTTGGTTCGTATCCAGGACGACGGCCAATAATTCTACCAGTTGGATGAGCAATATGTCTTACGTATGGATTACGACACGCATTTTCTAAGCGTTTCATAATGTCTTCTCCAGATTGATTAAAACTTTGATGTATCGCTGCAATGACATAATCCAATTGTGCAAGAATCTCATCATCATAGTCTAATGAACCATCGGGTAATATGTCCATTTCAATACCTGAATAAATATCAATTTCATCATATTCTTCATTTAATTGTTTAATTTCTTCATTTTGACGTAACAAACGTTCCACTTGTAAACCATTTGCCACTCTTAAACTTTGTGAATGATCAGTAATAACCATAAATTCATATCCTTTAGCGATATTGGCTTCTATCATGTCTCTTATTGAAAATGCACCATCGCTATATGTGGTATGCATATGAAGATCACCTTTAATATCATCTAATTGAATAATTTGGCTTAAATCTTTATCAAATTCACTTCCATCTTCACGCATTGAAGGTTCAATCCAAGAAACTCCAAAATGTTCATAAATTTCCGCTTCGCTATTAAATTGCAATACTTCCCCATTATCCTTTTCAATACCATATTCACTAACTTTCTCATTTTGAGCTTTGGCTAATTGTCTAATGCGAATATTATGATCTTTAGATCCAGTGAAATGTTGCAATGTATGATAAAAAGCAGAAGGTTCAATCAATCTAAAATCTACGCCAATTGTTTCATCATCGTATTCTAGTTCTACTGATATTTTAGTTGAACCTATCGCTATATCTTTAACTTTATTAGGAATATTTAATAATTGTTGTTGTACTTTTTCTGGTTCATTCGTGCTAATAATAAAATCTAAATCTTTACTTTGTTCTTTATATCTTCTAAAACTTCCCGCTGAAGAGTATTGATCGATATCGTCTAATTGACTAATATAATCTATAATTTGGTGATTAAGACCTCTCATCTGATCAATTGGATAACTTTCTTTTTTAGCACCTAATGCTTTAACTGCTTCTAGAATATTTTGTTCCGTCTTTTTAGCGAAACCACTTAATTCACTTACTTTACCTGATTCACACGCTTCTTGTAATGACGCTTTATCGGTAATATTTAGTTCTTTATATAATTTAGCTATTTTTTTACTACCTAGCCCTTGTATTTTTAATAAAGGAACTAGTCCCTCAGGAACTTCTTTTTGTAAATCTTCTAATGCAGTTGAATGTCCAGATTGTCGATATTCATTAATGACATCACCGACTCCTTTTCCAATACCTTTTAATTCAGTTACATCTTCAATCTCATCTAGTGGTCGTTCATCTACTTCTAAACTTTGAGCTGCTTTTCTATACGCAGACACTTTAAAGGTATTTTCTCCTTTTAACTCCATATAAGTAGCTATTTTTTCTAATAATTGAATAACATCTTTTTTAGTCATATACATCTCTCCATAAAAATAAGACCAGGACATATTACTATTTCAAATTGTCTGTCCTGACCTCAACATCATTTTTTATAAATTTAAAATTAATTGTGAAACATAAGGTGTGTGCAATAGAATATGCTTAGCTAATAATGAATGACCTAATGAATTTTGTATCATTACATTAGGATATAAAGCTAAAATATACATCATGATTTGAATAAATATAATACCCATTATTAAACTTAATATAATACCTAAGATACGGCTAATGATATTTAAAGGTTGATATGCAACTATATTATCAAATGTGACGATGATTAGATATAAAATCAACTTACTGCATAGCGCAATTAAAATAAAAGCTACTATAGATTCAAAACGATATTGTAAGTGATCAAAAGATATCGCATATTGGGTATCATATGCAACAGTCTTTGGAAAAGGTAAAAACACGATTAAACGTTTTGCGATGTCTCGATAAAATTGCATTGCAATCCATAACGACACTATTGAAGAAATAAAATGTAAACTTGTAAGCCACAATCCTCGTCGAAATCCAACGATTGCAAAATACAGTAAAATGATTAATATAACAATGTCTAATAACATCTAATCTTCTCGTTGTTTTAATTGATTAAGTTCTTGTTGTAATCGACGGTTTTCTTCCTCTAAGCTTACTTTTTCATGCATGATATTGACGGCTGTTAAAATAGCTTTCCTCGTTGTATCTAGTCCAGCTGATTTTTGCCCTAATTCTCTCATTGTCTCATCTACTAAATGAGCAACATGTCGTATATGCTCTGGGCTATCATCACCAATTATTGTAAAATGTTGGTCATTAATTGTTACATTTATTCTATTCTTAAAATCACCCATAATTATATCTCCTGACTTTTAATTAAATTATTCCGTATCTCTATTTAATTTAACCAAAATCATGTTTCTATATTATTTGTACATAATATTAATTTTTGGTTTTATTCTTTTTACTTATCATTAAACATTATACATGAGTCATAATTATTTTGTAAGTATGTGGTTTAATAAAGTCAATCTTTTTCTTTAGAAAATTATGATTACCTTTTTAATTTTTAGTATTATACATTTTAGAAAAATCCATACTCAAAGACTTCAAATGTAATTTAAGTATCTAATCTCTTTTGATTTTCACTTATGATATAAAAGATAATGTTATGATATGATTTGATTAATGTACCACAATAGTATGAATAAAGAGAGGTTTAACAAAGTATGGCTAATATAGTCCATAAATTAACAACAAATGAAATCAATACATTAATGTCTAAAATAAAATTTGATACAGTACAGTTGCCCCAAGGTATGAAAGCTCGCACGAAACATAACGGTGCTGTTATCAATATATATAATTCTGGAAAAGTCATGTTTCAAGGCAATAATGCCGAAACTGTAGCACAACAATTACTACCTGAAAAACAAAGTAACACTACTAGTTTAAATTCTTCCAAATCTTCTAAGTCACAGGCATCTTATATTAAATACAATCAATATAATTGTATAGGTAGTGATGAAGCTGGCAGTGGTGATTATTTTGGCCCACTAACAGTATGTGCCGCATATGTTACAAAAGAGCATGTGAAAATTTTAAAAGAATTAGGTGTTGATGATTCTAAAAAATTAACCGACACTAAAATAGTAGAAATAGCAGAACAACTTGTTAACTTTATTCCCCATTCATTACTTACACTTGATAATGTTAAATATAATGATCGACAACGTGCTGGATGGTCACAAGTTAAAATGAAAGCTGTATTACACAATCAAGCTATTGCAAATGTTGTCCAAAAAATTGAAACTAATGATTTGAATTATATTGTCATTGACCAATTTGCAGAACGTGGCGTATATCAACGTTATGCTTTATCCGATTTGCCTTATCCGAAATTAACAAAATTTGAAACAAAAGGCGAATCTAAATCTTTAGCCATAGCGGCTGCCAGTATTATCTCTCGATATGCCTTTGTAAAACATATGAATCATATATCTAAATCATTAAAAATGGAAGTTCCTAAAGGCGCAAGTAATAAAGTTGACTTATTCGCTGCAAAAATAATTGAAAAATATGGTATTGATAAATTAGACAGTATTTCTAAAAAACATTTCAAGAATAGAGACAAAGCTCAGGCTTTAGTTAAAAAGAAATATTTATAAGTGCAATCCAATGCAAGTAAGTACTATTTATATTGATTAGTAATTATATTAGACTGTCCGTAAAGTCCATGACTTTGTTGGCAATTTTTATACCCATGCTTTCCCAGGGTACAGTTTCAGCCAGAAATTCTACACAGATAAACCTGTGGGAATTTCTATGGTCTTCAACTAATACTGTTACCTCTGGAGTCAGCGCATAAATACAGCTCATTATTCCTCAAATAATCTAACAATGAGATGATTTTAAAAAGACAAACCTATCGCCAAGATAGATTTGTCTATAAATATGGCAAGTATCAACCTCTAAGGAATGATACTTGCCTTTTACTTACTTTATTATCTTATTGTTGCGCCTTTTTCTTTCAATGCTTCGATAATTTGATCATGTACTTTTGATACACGCTCATCAGTTAAAGTATTTTCAGTATCTAAATAATTTAATCTGATTGCAACTGATTTTTTACCTTCTTCTAAATGTTCACCTTCATACACATCAAATACTTGTGTATCTTGAAGAATATCAGCACCATTATCATGAATTGTTGAGATAAGTTCAGATGCTGGTACATCATGATTTACCTCTAATGCAATATCACGTGAAACACCTGGATATTTTGGAATTGGTTGATAATTGATATAACCAACAGAAACTTTCATCATTTCTTCGTAGTTTAATTCAAACACATATGTGCGTTTTAAGTCATTATCAGCCGCTACAGAAGGATGTAATTCACCGATAAAACCAATATCTTTCCCATTTAAAGAGACAATTGCAGTTCTACCTGGATGTAAACCTTCAATTTTAGCTGCACGATAATCCAATGTTAAATTAAGTTTTTCAGCAACTCGTTCAATAACACCTTTAGTTAGATAAAAGTCGACTTCTTCTTTTTTACCTTGCCATTGATTTACAACATAATCACCTGTCATAATACCACTTAAATATTCAACTTCTTCAGGTAATTCACCTTCACCATTGCCGAAGAATACACGTCCAATTTCATATAATTTCACATCTTTATTTTTACGTGCAACATTATACGTTGTTGCCTCAATTAAATGTGGTAGTAAACTTTGACGCAATGTTGAATGTGCTTCACTCATTGGCATAAGTAGTTCAATTGTTGATCTATCTTGTAATGCAAAGTCTTTAGCATGTTCTTTAGATACAAGTGAATATGTGATAGCTTGGTTTAAACCTGCACCTTCTATTGTTTCTTTCACTATTCGTGTTTTACGTTGACGGTCAGTTAAAGTACCACTAGTCACTTCTTCAAACACTGGTAAAGTTGATGGTATCTCATCATAGCCGTATATACGTGCAACTTCTTCAATCAAGTCTTCTTTAATAGAAATGTCTTTACGACGAGATGGTACGAATACCGTAAGTTCATTATGATTCACTTCTGTTTCAAAACCTAATTGTTCGAAATTCTTTGTAATTTCATCTGCAGATAAATTAAATCCGACTGTTTCATTGATTTTGTCAGTTGTAATGTGAATTGGTGTTATGAATTCACCTAAATCGCCTGCAGACACTCTATCTTTAAGGACGCTACCAGAAGCATACATTTCTAATAAATAACATGCACGGTCAACAGCTTCATTGACAAATTCTGTCGCAATACCCTTTTCAAATCGACTAGAAGCTTCACTTCGTAAATTTAAGCGTCTTGATGTATGACGAATAGAAGCAGAATCAAAAATAGCGCCTTCTATAACAACATTAGTTGTTCGATCACTCACTTCTGAAAAATCTCCGCCCATCACGCCACCTAATGCAATTGGTGTTTGTCCATTAGTGATGACAATATCTGACTCAAGTAGTGTTCTTTCTTGATCGTCTAATGTCGTCATTGTTTCATTTTCTTGTGCTTGACGAACTTCAATATGATTAGAACCAATTTGATCTTGGTCAAACATGTGTAAAGGTTGTCCATATTCTAATAAAACATAGTTTGAAATATCAACGACATTATTAATTGGTCTAATTCCCGCTTTCATTAAACGTGATTGCATCCATATTGGTGATTGACCAATAGTGACATTTTTAACTATTCTCGCGCTATAATAAGGTACTTTATTTTCATTTTTAACGGTAACAGATAATTCATCTGTAGCGGATTCATTTAACTCATTACTAGCAGTTTGTGGTTTAGTCATTTGAGTTTGATATAACGCTGCTACTTCATATGCAGTACCTACCATACTTAATGCGTCTGCACGGTTTGGAGTTAAATCAAATTCCATAATTTGGTCATTTAAATACAATGCATCTAATGCATCTGTACCGGGTGTTACCTCTGTAGAAAATACGAAAATGCCATTTTCAAATGCTTTTGGTACAACATTACTTGAGATACCTATTTCTTGTAATGAACAAATCATGCCTTCAGAACGCTCCCCGCGTAACTTGGCACGCTTAATTTTAATACCACCTGGTAAACGTCCACCTACTTTAGCAACAATGACATATTGTCCTTCATCAACATTAGGTGCACCACAAACGATTTGTACAGGCTCTTCCTCACCAATATCTACTTGGCATATATTTAATTTATCTGCATCTGGATGAGACGTTTTAGATACGACATAACCTACTACTAAGTTTTTAATGTCTTTTGTATAATCAATAATATCGTCAACTTCGATACCAGTGCGTGTTATTTTTTCTGCTAAATCTTGAACATTTTGATTCACGTCTACATAATCTTTTAACCATTCATTTGAAATTAACATTAAATCTCACCTCTATCTTCTACAGCTTTAAACTGGTCTAAGAAACGTACATCATTTGTATAGAAATGACGAATATCCTCAATACCATATTTCAACATTGCGATACGGTCTGGTCCCATACCAAAGGCAAACCCAGAATATTCATTTGCATCAAAACCAGCCATATTTAAAACGTTAGGGTGTACCATACCTGCCCCTAAAATTTCGATCCATCCAGTATGTTTACAAACATTACAACCTTTACCTTTACATTTGAAACATGACACATCCACTTCAACAGATGGTTCTGTAAATGGGAAATAACTTGGTCGTAATCGAATTTCTCTATCAGCACCAAATAATTCTTTCGCTAATAATTCTAATGTCCCTTTTAAGTCACTCATTTTAATATTTTTATCTACTACTAATCCTTCAATTTGAGTAAATTGGTGGCTGTGTGTGGCATCATCTGAATCACGACGATAAACTTTACCAGGGCATATTATTTTAACTGGACCTTGACCATTTCGTTGTTCCATTGTTCTTGCTTGCACTGGTGACGTATGCGTTCTCATTAAAATTTCTTCAGTAATATAGAAACTATCTTGCATATCACGTGCTGGATGAGATTTAGGTAAGTTTAAAGCTTCAAAATTATAATGATCTTGTTCTACTTCAAATCCATCTACAATTTCATAACCTAATCCTAAGAATAAATCTTCAATTTCTTCAATAGTTCGAGTTAATGGATGTTTAGAACCTATTTCAATTTGACGACTTGGTAAAGTAACATCGATTGTTTCTTCTGCTAATTGTTGATTTAACTTTTCATTAGCTAAAATCGTTTGTCTTTCGTCTAGTTCTTGTTGAATTGTTTGTCTTAGCTCATTGACTTTTTGTCCATAAGCTGGTTTTTCTTCATTTGGTAAGTCTTTCATATTTTTCATTAATGCACTTACCGAACCCTTTTTACCTAAATATTTAACTTTCACATCTTGTAAAGCTCTTTCATCATTAGCAGCATTTATATCAACCAATGCTTGTTGCTTTAATTCACCCATATGATCATTTTGAGTCATACGTTTTTCCTCCTTTTATCCCATCAACAATATATTAATCAATCAATTATTTATTTATTTTTTAAACAAAAAAGACTTTCACCCCTCTAACTGGGACGAAAGCCTTCCGTGGTACCACCCAAATTTATGCCTATGCATACACTTGTATACGTTGTTAACGAAGACGTGCTCCGACTTAAATCTCTTTAAGTAGCCAAAAAGATGAAAAAAACTAATCAAAATTGGAATAACTTTCAGTCGCGGTTATTCTCCCTTAAACAATTTCACATGTTAGTTTACGTCTTTTTATAGGCTATTAATTCTCTTGTAGACCATATCATTGATTATTTATGAATTCATTATTTATTATAGACGATTGATTGATATAGGGTCAACCGGCAATAACCGTTTTGAATATCATTTATAAATTTTAAAGTCACCTAAATGTAGACAAATATTTTATCCTTTTAATTGGTAAAGTAAGATACTACCAGCAATTGCAACATTTAAACTTTCAGCTTTTCCATAAATAGGAATAGTTAAATTTTGAGTTGTACTATTTAATAGTGTTTCATTTACACCTTCACCTTCGTTTCCCAAAATAAGTGCAAATGTGTCTTGTGCTTCAATTTCTTTAAAGCTTACAGCTTCATCTAATGCTGTACCATAAATGGGTCCATCAAATGTATCGATGAATATCTGTAATGATTCTGACATAACAGGAATATGAAATACACTACCTTGACTCGCACGTAATACTTTATCTTGATATGGATCTGCAGTGCCTTTTTCCATTACTATTAGATCAATACCTGCTGCATCTGCAGTGCGGATTAACGTTCCTAAATTACCTGGGTCTTGTATTCTATCAATTAATAATACTTGCTTCGCAGTTGATATATCATATTCTGGTTTTTTTATCACTGCGAAAAAGCCTTGAGGTGTCACAGTTCCAGACAACGCTTCTGCAACTTTTAAATTAATTTCAAATGTTTCATTAGCATACTCAATTAATTGTTCATCTGTTCTACTAGGATCAACAACAAATAATTGCTCAATGTCTAAACCACTTTGATATGCTTCATCTATTAAATGTATACCTTCGATAAGTGCTAAACCTGTTTTATCTCTATCTTTCTTTTTCTTAAGTTTATTCGCATTTTTAATTTTACTATTTTGAGCCGACGTAATTTGTTCCATATAATTAATCTCCAATATGATAATTTCTAATTATCCTTAATTGTATATGATTAAGTTATAAATTGAAAATAAAGTATCACTACTATTTTAATAGTTAAGTGATACTTACGCGTTAGCTTTTGCTAAGTTGTTCTATTAAGAAACAACTTTACATTATTAAAATAAAAAAGCTTCCGAATAAATTTTAATGATTTTTAATCGGAAGCTAATTGCTTGTTAAACAAATGTTTATTTCAAATAATGATAGCCAATATCATATGTATGAACGCTATTTTTAATAATCGGACTACTTTTATCATCAGATTGACTGCGAACATTTTGATGTGCTTTTTTAAATACATCTGATTTCAACCAGTCTGTAAAAGCTTGTTTATCTTTCCATAAAGTTAAAATTTTAACTTCATC
The DNA here is from genome assembly GCF_902506595.1 of Staphylococcus sp. 8AQ. Lineage (NCBI taxonomy): Bacteria > Bacillati > Bacillota > Bacilli > Caryophanales > Staphylococcaceae > Staphylococcus > Staphylococcus sp. 8AQ. The sequence goes on along the minus strand of NZ_LR733871.1, from coordinate 632,010 downwards.
ATAATCCTCTTTTTCTAATGTACGAGTAACAAACATACCTTCAAACCCGTCTAATGTCTCAATACCATATCTAGTATAAAATCTTTCAACAATTTCTGTTGCTGTCCCTTTGTTTAGCGTTAATTTGTTTTCAGCCATAAATCTCATGATTGTCTTCATCCTTTTAGTTAATTTTAGTTAATTTGGCAATAACTGCTATTCTGCCTGCTGTTTGTCTAAATGCATCTTCACAAGTCGATAATGTCACAATTTTATCTCCTTCATTGACATCTACATTCGTTTTAATCAATGAACGCTTCTTTGTTTTGATTAAAAATGCTTTAAATTGTTCATCATTATCAAAAGTCGTTTGGATATAATTGTCATTACTTGTTGTTTTAAATGCACTAAAAATTTGTAATTGATATTTACCATATTTAGTATCAAAGTGGATTGATTTGTGTTTGTCATAAAATGATTGTTTTAAATAATCATCAAGTACATCAAACATAGTTTGATCACCAATATGATGACCATATATCACCGTATTTTTATCTAAAGGGTTCAATGAATTTCGATAATCCATAAAAATACTTCCTTTACGACGTTGTTCTCTTTCAAAATCTAAATTTAAATATTCATGATTTGTTTTACCTTGTAAAATAGGATAATTGAGCGATGTTCCCTCTAATTGAATCCAACCAACGATGTCTTTATTAATTTTTTCTAAGGATTCAAATTGTGGTCTTACTGATGATTGATGTTCATTTGATAGTGTTTTAAATTTCTTTTGTATTTTGGCATAACTTTCTTGTTCATCTTTATCTTGAACATAAATTTTAATTATTTGATAAGTAAAAACGACAATAACAACGATTAAAATAATTTGTATTATTCTTATTATGTGTTTCATATAATGTGATAATCCTTTATTCTTCATTAGTTAAGCCTTACATAGATTTATAAATACGTTGACGTTTACCCTTACATAATAAATAAATCAATGTAGGTCCACCTACAATCATTAAAATAGCATTGGCAGGTATTTCTAATGGTGGATGTATTGTACGTCCTGCTAAATCAGCTAAAAGTAAGAACCAAGCTCCTATGACTATTGAAAATGGTATAACTGCTTTATAATTAACACCTACTATTTTTCTTACAATATGAGGTACAATAATCCCTAAAAAGGCTATTTGACCTACTATCGCAACTGTTGCACTTGCTAAAAATACTGCTAATAAGCCAATTATCCATCTATACGTATCTATTTGAAAACCAATACTCTTAGCTTGCATATCGTCTAAATTTAATAAATTCAACTTAGGAGATAGTAAAATACTTAAACTTAATCCTATCATTGCAGAAATCGCTATAATATATACATCTTTCCATGTTTTCATAGTTAAACCTTGAGACATTTTCAGTAATGGATTTTGACTTAAGATGTCATATACACCATTTAATAAAACAAATAATGCTACACCTACTAAAATCATACTTACCGCATTCAACTGATATTTAGTGTGTAAAAATATAATGATTATAAATGGAATCAATCCTCCGATAAAAACTAAAAAGGGTAAATAATTATATAGTTGAGGAATATACATCATACATAGCGTTCTCATAATTAAAGCGCCAGTCGAAACGCCAATTAAATTTGCTTCAGCTAATGGATTTTGTAGGGACGCTTGTAAAAGTGCTCCTGATACTGCCAACATAGCCCCTACTATCATTGCTATTAATATTCTTGGTAATCTCAAATCTAATATCGCATCCACCGCATTATTTTCACCAGTTGATAATTTATCTATCCAATCATTAAATGTAATTTTTAAAGTACCAGTAACAAATGATAAATATGCTGTTAAAACAGTTAATAGTATAAATATTATTAAAAATAACTTCTTATGGTTCTTTATCATACAATCATTCCATTACTTTTTATTGTTATAAAATAAGTCATATAACTGTTTCATTGCTTCGTCAGCATCAACATTCGCTGTAATTCCAAATGGAATCTCTTCTAAATCATAAACTTTATTATTTTTAACAGCTTTAAAATGCTTCCAAATATCATTTTGTTTAAATTCTTTTTTAAACATTTTTTTCACTTCATCTGGCATGCCATGTGGTAAACGTAAAATGATATCAGGGTCTACATTGAGTAAGTTTTCAGTATTTGACGAAATATACTGTCTATCTTTTACTTTAATTACATTTTCTCCACCAGCAATTTTCACTAAGTCGCCAATATAAGATTTATCAGTCGCAACTAAATAACTTCCTAGCACACCCATAAGTATTAGTACTTTAGGATGTTTACGTTGTTTAGCAGCTTTGTCTTCAATTTCCTTTTTCACTTTATTTAAGTGATCATTTAATTCTTTTGCTTTTTCAGTTCTATTAAACTGTTTACCTAATTCTGTAATTGAATTTTCCATACCTTGCAAACTATCGTAGTCATAATAGTAACCTTTCATATTAAGCTGTTTATAAAAAGGTTTCATTTCATCTTTGATTGTAGACACACTTAATACGTGAGTTGGATTTAATTTTTTAACTGCTTCTACACTAGGTTGCATAGGTTGTCCCACTTCGGGAACATCTTTATATCGTGCCGGTAATGTTTTATAAGATGTTGGTTTTCCAACGATTGGTAAATCCAGTTTGTCTAGTGTCATTGTCAATGCAACAGTGGTAGGTACTATTCTATATTTTTCAGCTTTTTCTTCTTTTTTTGGTTTCGACGATGATTCACAAGCGACTAATAAAATAGCACATATAATTCCTAAAATTATTGTTTTTACATGTTTCAATCTTTTTTACCTCGCTTTCTCATTAATAAATGAGATACAACTAGGAGTAACATTGCTAATACTATAGCTACGCCCAATATCGCATATTCTTTTTTATGACTTTTTGCTTTTTGATTATTTTCATATTTTTTATTATTTGTTTTATGTTTCTTTACATCATCATCTCTATTGAATGATGGTAATGTTTTATCTTTTTCCTTTTTAATATTGTCCCTAGTACTTTGAATTTTAGTTGATTGTGAATCAACATTATTTTTCAAACTTTGATCATTATTATTTGAATTTCCAGACGATTGAGTATGACTGCTGTTACTATTTTTAGTCACATTTATATTTGTTGTAGTTGATTTGTTTTTTTGTTCTTGAGTACTATTCTTATATTCTTTTGGTTTATTTTGACCAGTCTTTTTATTTTTAGATATATCTTTATCTGTAGTTCGTGTTTGTTGATTATTATTCTTATTTTGTTGAACTATTATTTGATTCTGATTTTTATCTTTTTTGTCTTCTTTATCATCTTTATTTTGTTTTAAATGAATAAATAGTACACTGTCTTCCTTATCATGGAGATTTTGTTTATAACGCATTTCCAAGGTTTGTATATTTTGCTTTAATAATATTCTTATCGTTGTTGTATTATCATTACTTTTAGTTACAAATGGTAATGGCTGAGAATTGGATGTCAAAAATTGATAATTTTCAATCTTAGTATGTGGAGATAATTTGATTTCTAGGTAAACTTGATTTTTACTATTAAAAATAAGTCGACCTTTTTCATCAAATACTTCTACTTTTTTATCATCTTTATCTCTTACATCTAGATAGATATTATTAGTCTTTTTAGGTAATTCTTTAAAAATAGCTTCATCTAATTTCTGAGGGTTATCTTGCTGTGTATTATAAGAATTGGCTGATGGACTATTCATCTCATCAGCCAATAATAATGCATCTTTATTATTTAAAATCATAAATGTCGATACACAACAATAAATGATTAACGTTTTAAAGCTAGTTTGTAATGATACATTCATTATTTCACATTACCTTTGTTAACCTTTTTAGCATAAAATGTAATGAAAACGAATGACATCAATGCAACTGCAGGAACGATATAAATATATCCTGGAATACCAGCACTAGTTTGTGGGTTTTCTACACCACCAGTACCAGTGTTTGTAGTACCCCCTGTAGTATCATTACCAGTAGTACTTGCACTGCTACTACCATTACCAACTACATTAGATGGTCCATTAAATTTATAAGTAATATTGTAATGGTGATCATATAAGAAAGGTTTGCCATTTACTTTTTCATTAATATATACATCAATTTTACCTTGGACTTTACCGCTCACTTTACTTACTTCAAATTCAGAAGTACGTTCATCTTTCGCAGCATTTTTATTAATAATTTTTTCTTTATGGCCTTCGATACTCATACCTGTAATCCAATGACTGTGGTTAACAGTAATTTGAACATATAACTTACCGTTCTTTTTAACATATTTAGCTGGTTTATTAAAATAATCATTGGCAATAGATGTATCGTTAGTATTATATTTTAAGATTTCATAATTGAACGTTCCGCTATCTTCAGCAAAAGCATTATTAACAGTTGTCGCAAAAAACAATATAAAAGACAATACGGCTACACTAAAAATTTTATGTAATTTTTTCAAAATATATACCTCCCATTTAAGACGAATATTACGTCTTTACAAAAATAATAAATGATAACGATTATCAAAGTCAATATTTATTTTATAATAAAATTATATTATTGTTATAACGATATACTTGTGGTACTATTATTGATAACCATTTTCAATTAAATTGGTTAATCACTTTTAATGACATAGCACAATCATTTTTAGGAGGAAAACATCATGAACAAACATTATCTAAATCCTAAGTTTTATAAGGAGAATAATCATGCATCATTAAGAAGATTTACAATTGGAAGTGCAACTCTTTTATTAAGTGTATTACTTTATGCAAGTAATGGAGAAAATCATGCGCAGGCTGCTGAAACAAATCAAAATAATAATCAAAATACAGCAGTATCACCTTCTTCATCACAAAATAATACTGTATCTGAAGAATTGAATTTCCAAGTTCAAAGAGATGGTTCAAATGAAGTGTCACACATGGATGAATATATGAAGCATCCTGGTAAAGTAATTAAAAAAGATAATCAATATTATTTCCAAGCTACATTAACAAATGCTTCATGGTGGAAAGAATATAAATTTTTCGATAAAAACAATCAAGAATTAACTACCAATGTTGTTAATGATGACACAGCAAACGATACAAAAACGTTAGATATTTCAGTAGAACCAGGATATACAAATATCACATCAAGAATACATATCGTTATTCCAAACTTAAAGTATGATCATACTTATACAACGCATTTGGAATTTGCGAAACCTATTCCAACATTAGGCGAAACTAATACTAATAGTGATAGTAATACAGCATCTCAACCTAACAATGATGTAGTAACTACTCCAGCTACTGGAGACAATAACAACGGTGCTACTGCTCCAAGTACTGGTAATAATAACAATGCACCTACTACTCCAGCTACTGGGGACAACAACAATGCACCTACTTCTCCAGCTACTGGGGACAACAACAATGCACCTACTTCTCCAAATACTGGGGACAACAACAATGCACCTACTTCTCCAAATACTGGAGACAACAACAATGCACCTACTTCTCCAGCTACTGGGGACAACAATAATGTACCAACTACTCCAGCTGCTGGGGGCAATAATAATAATGGAACTAATACAAACACTGGTGACAATGTCGGTAAAGATGGTAAAGATGGTAAAGGTGGCAAAACAGGTAAAAAAGAAGATGAAGGTAAAGATAGCAAATCTAATCAAAATAACGGGGATAAAGATGCTAAAAACTCACAAAATAGCGACGACAACAAATCAAAAGAATTACCTGATACAGGTAAAGTAGCTTCACATAGTTACTTTAATGAATTAGCTATGGCGACGATTGCCCTATTCACATCTATTACAATGTTTGTTTTCAGAAGAAAGCACTCTAAATAATCATATGAAACCTATATTGAGAAGTTGATATCTCTCAGTATAGGTTTTATTATTTTTTTATAAAATGGATTGCAATATATTTATACTTTGAGTTACAATACATGTGAACGATTGATAATGATTATCAATTTGTATTAAAACTATAGGAGTTGTTTACAACATGAACAAACATCAACAGTATAACTTCCCAAAATTAAGGTCTTTTTATTCAATACGTAAATCTACACTTGGTGTAGCTTCGATAGTAGTAAGTACACTATTCATTTTTACTTCTTATGGACAAGCACAGGCTGCCGAAGATACAAATGACAATAATGTACAAAATCAATCAGCATCTACGGCAAATACTAATCAATCAAACCAATCTCAACCTGTAACTCAACCGGTTGAAAATAATAATCAAACACAAACAACGAATCAGCCTACTGCCTACCCTGCAGCGGATCAGTCTATAAAAGATGCTATTAAAAACCCTGCAGTTGAAAACCAACCTCATGACATTGGTCCAAGAGAGACAGTTAATTTCCAACTATTTGATCAAAATAATGAAACACAATATTATCACTATTTTAGTATTAAGAACCCTGCTGATGTCTATTACACAAAAACTAAAGCAAACGTTGAACTTGACCTTGATACAGGTTCTACTTGGAAGAAATTTGAAGTTTATGAAGGAAACACAAAACTTCCTGTTAACTTAGTGTCTTATAATCCAGACACAGATCATGCATATATTCGTTTCCCTGTGACTGATGGTACACAAGAACTTAAAATTGTATCGTCTACACAAATTGATAATGAACCTGAAACAAATTATGATTATACAAAATTAGAATTCGCTCGACCTATTTATAATGACCCATCACTCGTTTTAAATGATAATAGCAATAATGATTCTTCAGAAAATACTACTGACAACACAACACCAACAAACACTACCAACAATTCAGATAATAATGTAAATTCAACATCAAATAATAACGATGTAAACTCAACAATTGATAATAATCAAAGCGTTAGTAATCAAACTAATAATAGTCAAAATCAACCAAATGAAAACCAATCTGTAGATACAACACCAAATAATAATCAATCAAATACTACAGATAATAATAATCAAAATGATGACACTCAAAATCAAACTGCAGATACAACACCAAATAATAACCAAAGTAATAATGAAGAAAATCAGTCACAAGCTAATGATACAGTCTATCCTCCTGCTGATGTATCAATAAAAGATGCTATTAAAAACCCAGCAGTATTAGATAAAGATCATAGTGCACCCGTTACACGACCTATTGATTTTGAAATGAAAAAAGAAGACGGTGACAGACAATTTTATCATTATGCAAGCACATTAGATCCAGCAACTGTGATATTTACTAAATCTCAACCAGAAATTGAATTAGGATTAAAAACAGCACAAACATGGAGAAACTTTGAAATTTATGAAGGAGACAAAAAACTTCCTGTTACGCTCGTATCTTATGATTCAGATAAAGACTATGCTTATATCCGTTTCCCAGTTTCTGTAGGCACAAAAGAAGTTAAAATTGTATCATCTATTCAACTTGGTGAAAATAAAGTCGAAAATTATGATTATACTTTAATGGTTTTCAAACAACCGATAACTAATAACCCTAATGATTACAAAGATGATGAAACTTATACTGTAGATAAATTATTAGCACCATATCGCAAAGCGAAGACACTAGAAAGACAAGTATATGAATTAGAAAAGTTACAAAAAACTTTACCTGATAAATATAAAGAAGAATATAAATTCAAATTAGAAAAGACAAAAGCTGCTTTAAAACAACAAGTTCAATCAGCAATTGTTGAGTTTGAAAATGCAAAACCAACTAACGATCAATTAACGGATGTACATGATGCTAATTTTGTTGTATTTGAAAGTGAAGAAAATAATGAGTCAGTAATGGATGGATTTGTTGAACATCCTTTCCAAATTGGTACATTAAATGGTAAGCAATATGTAATTATACGTACTAAAGAAGATAGTTATTGGAAAGACTTTATTGTCGAAGGTGAACGAGTGACAACTATTTCTAAAGATAAAGAAAAAAACACTAGAACATTAATTTTCCCTTATGACCCTAATAAAGCAGTTTACAATGCAATAGTTAAAGTCGTAGTATCTTCTATCGGTTACGATGGTCAATATCACGTAAGAATTATAAATAAAGATGTCCCAGTTGAAGATACATCTTCTACAAACGTAGACAATTCAATAATTGATGCAGAAAATAATCAAAATGACCCAACTACAACAACTAACAACGAAAACACTCAAATAACTGATGTAGTTAAAGATAACAACACTGATAATCAAACAGATGAAAATGTAGATAATAATGAATCAAATAGTGATAATACAACAATCCCTGATCATAATGTTGATGATATTGCAGATATTGTCGAAGATCACGATGTCGATAAAAACGAAGATAATGAAGTAACTCAAAAAGTTGATGAAGACAGTGATATAATAATACCTGAAAGTGTTAAAACAGATGAAGATATTGACAAAGAACATGTTAAGAAAAAAGGAACAACTGAAACCAAAACTGAGAGTAAAGATAATGTAAAAGATAGTGATAAACAAAAATCAAAAGAGCATGACATGAAAAAAACAACATCTCTTCCAGAAACTGGTCAATCTTCATCTCAAGGATTGACATGGTCATTATTGTTAGCGTTAACTGGTTTAACTTTTATCCTACCAAAGAGAATTAAACATTCTAAAAAATAATACAAAAAAATCCCGTCTGAAAATTAATTTCAGACGGGATTTTTAATAATATCTAAAATTATTTAGATACTACTTCTTCACCATTGTAAGAACCACAGTTTTTACATACGCGGTGAGTTAATTTGTATTCGCCACAACTTGGGCATTCTGTCATACCAGGTACTGACATTTTGAAATGAGTACGGCGTTTGTTTTTTCTAGTTTTAGACGTTCTTCTTTTAGGTACTGCCATGATTTATCCTCCTTAAAATTAAACACATAATTAAATGATATCAGTTTATTTAACAATATTATATCATTAATTAAACCGTTATTGTTCTTTATCGTATAATTGTTGTAATTTCTGAAGCCTTGGATCAACTTGATTACTATTTGAACCATCGTCTTCTTGATCTTGTTCTTGGACAAGTTCAACGAATTCATCTTCATCAATCACTTCCCAACCATTGCCTTCGGTTAACATTTGATCACTGTTGTCTGAATAAGCACGCATCGGTTTTTCGATGATAACTAAATCTTCAACAATATCTTTAATATTAATCATACCGTCAGTAGCTAGATGATAATGTTCATCCTGCTCTTCTTCATCGGTATAATAATCACTACCTTCTAAATCAAATATTTCAGAAGTTTCTACATCCAATGGCACTTCTACAGGAACTAAAGTACGAGCACACGGCATCGTATATGTCCCAGTGACATGTATGTCAGCAATAACTTCATTTGATTTGATAGTTAATTTACCGTCAACATTGATTTCAGAAAGATCAATGAGATCTAATGATTCTTTTAAATGCTCAAAATTCGCCGTTTGATTAAATTCAAAAGGCTTACCTTGATATTTTCTTAATTGTGTTATTGACCATTTCATATGGCTTCACCTCTAACAAGCACAAAATTTATTTTAACTTTCTCAGTATAATATGTCAAGATTTTTTCTTAACATACGTACTTCTGTTACAATACTAATAATGAATTCTGAAAGGAAGAAATGCAAATGAAAAGTGTTGGCTTGATTACTGAATATAATCCTTTCCATAATGGGCATCTATATCATGCTCAACAATCTAAAATAAATTCTCAAGCAGATGTTTCTGTTGCAATAATGAGTGGCAACTTTGTAATGCGTGGCGAACCAGCTATATTCAATAAATTCATTCGTACTCAAATGGCACTTTCTGGTGTTGATTTAGTTGTAGAATTACCTACTATCGCAAGTTTATCTTCTGGAGACTTCTTTGGAAAAATGGCTATTAAAGTAGCGAATTATATCGATATTAACACAATATCTTTTGGTAGTGAGCATGGTAATATAGTTGAGTTACAAAATGCAGTCAATCACGTGCTTGAATTAGAAAATAATCCTATATTCAAGTCCAAAATTAAAGAAGGTAAAAGTTATCCAAGAATTATCAGTGAACTGATTAAAGACCAACAAACTTTAAATATTTTACAATCACCTAACAACATCTTAAGTATAGGATATCTTAAAGCAATCCAGCAATATGCACCACATATTGAAGCAATGACGATTTACCGTGAGTCAGCACAACATCGTGATAACACAATAAAGCATCAACAATTTGCGAGTGGGTCTTCCATCCGCCAATCTTTAATCAATCAAGAAACTGATTGGTATAAAGTAGTACCTCAAAATATTAAATCACTGTATCAAAATCAAATGACTACAGTTGAAGATACTTTCCCTTACATCAAACATCAATTGTTAACACAAGACACTAATACTTTAAACACTATATATACTGTCAGTGAAGGGTTCGAAAACAGATTAAAAACAATCATCAAAGATGTCAATTCGTTTAAAGAATTACTAAGTAAAACGAAAACCAAACGATATACCTATACACATATACAACGTATCCTAATGAATATCCTGCTCAATATTCATCAACATGATATTACAAACGATATACGAGCAATTAGAATTTTAGGTATGAATGAACAAGGTCGTGCTTATTTAAAATATTTAAAGCAACAATATCCAGAACGGCATTTTATAACCAATATCAATAAATCTTCAGCAACATATTTCCCTATCGAAATTAAAGCAACAAATGTATACAACTTATTAAGCCAACAATCTCAAAATGATTTTAATACACCAGTGATTCAAACATAATTTAAGACCGTACTATCGATGATGACTATTAAAAGAGTCACATAGTACGGTCTGCTTTTTTATTTATAATATTTTTCTTTTAATGCTTCAGCAACATTAGGAGGTACAAATTCCGAAATGTCTGCTTTATAAGCTGCAACTTCCTTAACGATACTAGAACTAATAAATGAATAATTCGTACTAGTCATCATATACATAGTTTCAATATTATTATTCAACTTTTTATTCATTGATGTTAAGCGTAATTCATATTCAAAATCACTTACCGCACGTAATCCACGTACAATCGTTTTCGCACCGACTTGTTTGCAAAAATCTACTAATAAACCATTAAAATGATGTACTTCCACGTTGGAAAGATGTGCTACAGAGCCCCTAATTAAATCCATACGTTCTTCTATATTAAACGTGCCGCCTTTACTACTATTTTTCAAAACACAGACATGTATTTCGTCAAAACGATCTGCACTTCTTTCAATAATATCTAGATGACCGTATGTAATTGGATCGAAACTCCCGGGAATGACTGCTTTCGTCTTATTCATATTAATCTCCTTTTTCTAATAGCAATGTATCTGTCAAACCATAATGATATCTTTTTATTTCTTTAAACGGTGCACTTTGAATATGTTCTTCATTACTAAACTCACAGATGATAATACCATTTTCTTTAAGCAAATTAAACTCATTAATGCTTTTTAATGCTTCATCAATAAGACCTTTTTTATATGGCGGATCTAAAAATATGTAATCAAATTGAATCTCTCTTTTAGCTAAAGCTTTTAACGCACGATCAGCATTATTTTTATATACTTCAGATTGTGCTAATAAATCAAGTTGCTTAAGGTTTGATTTAATCACTTTAACTGCTTTAAAATTTTGATCGACAAAGATTACTTTATCCATACCTCGAGATAATGCTTCAATCCCTAATGCGCCGCTTCCAGCGAATAAATCCAAAGCTATACCTGATACTTCATGTAAACTATTAAAGATGCCTTCTTTAACTTTATCCATAGTTGGCCTAGTATTTCGACCTTCCAAACTTTCTAATGCCTTACTTTTATGTATTCCCGCAATGACACGCATCACTTTCACACTTCCATTTCACAATATAATTTAATATAATTTGGGATAAAAGGAGATTGATTAAACAAATGAAACAATCATTTATTGTTTTAGGTGAGGGTTTAACAGATTTATTCGAATTCACCACTCTCATCGACTACAACCATACTAGAATTGATAAAATAATCTATTTTCATTCCCCACAAACTGAAAAGCAATTATCATCAGTAGCTATCATTATGCAACCGACTGAAGGTAATTATTTCCAAGCAATGTATATGATGATTAATGCATTAAAATATCCATATCCAAATAGTAATAAGAAATTTGACATGATTAACCAGAAAGCAGAGGAATACGATATCCCAGTATTAGGTATAGATGTTCAACCTCCAGAAGCTTTCCATGACAATGACTTATATTTTAACTATTTAATTAGCGTTTTACGATTACAACGTTGGATACCACCATTACAATAGGAAACACATTTCTTAACGAACACGAGTTATATGACTTCGTGTTTTTCTTTTTCATACGTTTTCTTTAAAAATTTGTATGGTGAACCATCTATATGTTGAACATATTTTAATTTCATTAGTTTATTAACGACATCGTCCGCTTCACTTTCATTAACATACATGATAACGAATTTACGTTGACGATTAGAATGAACGATGTGTCCATATTTTCTAATTTGTCTTTCATGTTTGATATGTTTTAAATAAACAATAAGGCTCACTCTTTGAACTAAATTCATCTTTGCTCACTCCATTTAATATACACAGTTTTTATCATATCATGAGTTTAAATTTTATGAAATAACAATCACTTCCATATATTCCATCCCTATTTATATTATTCTATTAAATCAAAACCAATCTTCATAATGGGATATTCCTATACTTAATTCGTCAAGTATATATTTGTCTATAAAAAATAAAATAATATTCCGTTCTTCACGCACTTCATTTTTCAAATATGAAGGATATCTGTTAATATAACTTTAATACCTAAAGGAGGATATCAAATGGTTAAACTAAATAAGTGGTTCATTAATGGTTCATTCGCAATTGCAAGTATTGTTGGAAGTGTGATTTATGTAAATAAAAATAAAAAACCACGTGAAATTAATGCAATCCCTCCATTTTTCACAGGTGTAGCACCATATTTATTTGCGCATAGAGGCGGCATGGCTGTTAGACCTGAACAAACAAAGCTTGCATTTGATAATGCAGTACAATATGGCGTAGATGGATTCGAAACAGGTGTAAGGCTCACTAAAGATAAGGAACTTATCGTATTCCATGATGCAACTGTTGATAGAACAACTAACGGTTCAGGTAAAGTAAGTGAACATACTTTAGAAGAATTAAGAAAATTAGACGCTGGATATTATTTCACAGATATAAATCGTCAATATCCATTTCGTGGACATGAAGATGCTAAAATTTTAACATTTGAGGAACTTTTAGAGCTTTATCCAGAGATGTATATTAATGTTGATTTGAAAGATCATCCAAACAGTTATGAAGGTTCTATTGCACCTGAAGTCATTAATCATCAAATTGTTAAACATCATGCAGAACATCATGTATTAGTAACAAGTTTCCATAAAGAACAAATTGAACGCTTTGATCAATTAAGTAAAGGTACTGTAGCAATTGGTGCGAGTCAAAACGAAGTAGCAGATGCGTTTATTAAGTTTAATACGTTTAGAGGACATAAATTCCATCCGAAAGCTAATACTTTCCAAATGCCAACCGAATTTAAAGGAATCAAGCTTACTTCTTCTAGATTTATTAAATGGTTAAAAGTATTAAATATTGTACCAGGATTTTATGGCATTAATAGTATTGATTTAATGACAGATTTATACCAAAAAGGTGTGCATACACTTGTAACAGATCGACCTGATTTAGCACAACAATTTAAAGAGACATTAAAATAATAAATAGCAAAAATCCTTAACGAATAATCACCTTTTCGTTAAGGATTTTTACTTTTACAGACACCGATGTGTATTACCAATTTTCTATAGAATCTCTTTCACCTTTAAAATTGTTACTTTTATGATGACGTTGTTCTAATACTTTTTCAATTGCTGAAAAAGAAATATTTAACGAATGTAATAAGACAAATAAATGATATATTAAATCCGCCGCCTCGTTGATAACTTCTTTGTTATCATTTTTCATAGCTCCTATTACAACTTCAAACGATTCTTCTCCAAATTTCTTAGTGATTTTTTCTATACCTTGTTCTAACAAATAATTGGTATAAGATTTAGATTGATTAGTTCTAGATCGTTCTTTTATTGTATGTTCCAATAATTGAACTGCAAAATGTGTCTTTGTACTAAAACAGCTTTGATTCCCAGTATGACATGTTGGACCATTAGGAATAACTTCGATTAGTATTGCATCATTATCACAATCTGTATGTATCGTAACGACTTGTTGCGTATGCCCCGATGATTCCCCTTTAGTCCACAATCTTTGTTTAGACCTTGAATAAAAAGTTACTACGTTCTCTTCCATTGTTTTATTAAATGCTTCTTCGTTCATAAACCCGAGCATTAATACTTGCTTCGTTACATAATGTTGTAATATGACCGGTACTAAACCTTTACTAAAATCTACTGTGACTGTCATCTTACTGGCACACCACCATTTCTTAATGTATGCTTAATATCAGCTACTGTATATGTTTTACTATGTAAAATACTAGCAGCTAAACCGGCAGATACATCTGTTTCTTTAAATAAGTCTAGAAAATGTTGAGGGTTTCCACCACCACCAGAAGCAATGATTGGTATATTCACCTTTGACTTAATATCTGATAAATGTTCAATATCAAAGCCAGTTTTCATACCATCGTGATGGATACTGGTTACAAGTAATTCTCCAGCACCAAGTTCTTCAACTTGTTGAATCCAATCATATACTCTTATAGAGGTTAATTGTTTACCTCCATGTGTAGTACAAAAATAGTCATTTTGTTCCGCATTATAATAACTATCAATAGCAATACAAATACATTGACTTCCAAATTTTTGGCTAGCTTCTTTAATTAAATTAGGATTTTGAAGTGCACTAGAATTTAATGACACTTTATCTGCTCCATGATTAAGTAATTGCGAAATATCATCTAAAGTTTGAATACCGCCTCCAACAGTCAATGGTATAAACAATTGTTTAGAAATGGTTTCGATAACTTCCAACATTAAGTCATGTCCTTTTTCAGTTTTAGAAATATCTAAAAATACAAGTTCATCTGCTCCCGCTTCATTATAGTATTGTGCTAATTCAAGTGGACTACCTATATCGATTAATCCCTTAAATTGTATCCCTTTAACAACACGCCCATCTTTAACATCTAAACAAGGAATGATTCTTTTTTTAATCAAGATAACCCCTCCCAAAAACTGGGATTATGTGCAGCTTTACCGATAATCGCAGCATAAACACCCAATTTTTCAAATTGGTTTAAATCTTCTTGATTTCTAATACCTCCAGAAGCAATAATACTTAATTCAGTTTGTTGTACTAATTGTCTTGTTAATTCAAAATTAGGACCAGCTAACTTCCCATCTTTTGAAATATCAGTATAGATGATGCCACCTAAAGGTAAATGATTCACTTGTTTAACAACATCAAACAAATTGAGTTGTGTATCTTCTAGCCAACCATTAATCTTTATATCTTGTTTGTATGCATCTATAGACAAATAAATCTTTTTAGGAAATAGATATGACATTCTTTCCAACCAAGTTAAATCTTGAATACCTTTAGTTCCAACTATGCAGTAATCTATACCTATATCAAAATAATGATTTAAAGTTTCTTGTGAGCGAATCCCTCCACCTACTTCTATAGGTTTTTGAGATAATGATCTTAGCTTTTTAATATAATGACATTCTTGAGTTTGCTTTAATTTTGCTCCTATAAGATCCACAATATGTATACGTGAAACACAATCAAATTGATTATAAAATTGGATGCTTTCCTCAGCTGTCATTGTCATTTCCTCTTTAGATTCATATTTACCTTCAGTTAGTCTTACACTCGTTGAGTCAATCAAATCGATTGCCGGCCATATGTTAATCATTTATAAAACCGCCTTTCAATGCTTGATTTAAAATTGCCAATCCTTGTTCACCACTTTTTTCAGGATGGAATTGTATTCCAATACAATTGTGATATTGTACTATTGCAGGAATTTGACACTCATAATCTGTATATGCAACAACATGATTATTCATTATCGCTTGATAAGAATGTATAAAGTACACATCACATTGAAGTAATTGATGATCACTTTTCAATAAATTCCAACCTAAATGCGGGATAGGTTGTGATGTATGGATTGGCACTATTCGTCCAGGTATCAGTCCTAGTCCTTCTACATTACCTTCATCACTATATTCAAATAACAATTGCATTCCTAAGCAAATACCAATGATAGGTTGGTTTTTAATTTGTTTTAAGATTGTGTCTAATCTTTTATTTTTAATTTCTGTCATTCCATCTTTAAAATGTCCAACACCAGGTAATACAACTGCATCTGCCTTATAAATAATACTTTCGTTGTCGGTCAATATTGTCTCGTAGCCTAAGAATTCAATTGCCTTTTTCAAGCTATTAATATTGCCTAGACCGTAATCAACTATAGCTATCATTCAATCACACCTTTAGACGAAGGTATTACAAATTCAAGAGTTGGTGTTAATGCCTCTTGTAATGATTTAGCGAAAGATTTAAATAAAGCTTCAATTTCATGATGGGTATTTCCTCCTCTAATTAAGTCCATATGTACAGTTAACCTCGCATTAATAATAAGTGCTCTAAAAAATTCTTCTACTAATTCTGTATCAAAATGACCTACTATTTCTTTGCTTAATTGAACATTAAATGAAAAATATGGACGGCCACTAATATCAATTACAGTTCTTGCTAACGTTTCATCCATAGGTATATAACTTGTACCATATCTTTTAAAGCTTTGCTGAGTCTTAACCATTTCCAATATCAACTGTCCTAAAACTATACCAATGTCTTCTGTCACATGATGATCATCAACATATGTATCTCCTTTAGCTTCAATTTGTAATGATAAGCCACTATGAAAAGCAAAAAGTGTTAACATATGATCTAAAAATCCTACGCCTGTATGTATATTGGATTTTTCCTTTTCTTTACTTATAGCAATTGAAATAGAAGTTTCAGCGGTTTGACGTGATTTTTGATAGTTCATTGAACTTCCTCCTTGTTGTTAATTCTGAAAATCACTTTTAAATATGGCTTTACCATATGTCAATGTCGAATATGTATTGATTGTTGATGATTATTAAGTGATTCTACACATGCTAACCTTTCTGCAGAATATGCTACCTTTTTAAAAGTTGATTTTGATAGATTAATCACACTGTGACGTGTCATAAAGTCATTAACTGATAAACCATTCGAAAATCTAGCAGTTTGGTTTGTTGGTAAAACATGACTTGGTCCAGCAATATAATCACCAATTGCTTCTGGTGCATAATGCCCTAAAAATAATGCACCTACAAATTTGATTTGATCAATAAACTGTTCTGGGTGTTTAGTTTGAATGGATGCATGTTCAGGTGCAATTTTATTCAAAATATGACAGGCCTCTTCCATATCACTTACTTCAATTAAGTAATGATGATTGGCTAAACTTTTGGACACTATAGAATGACGATCTATTGTTTTTAATTTATTATCAATATTTAACTGAAGTTGTTGTAATATTTGAGCATTGTCGCTAATAACAAATGTACGCGCCATTTCATCATGTTCAGCTTGAGCAAAAATATCATATGTAATGGCGTCAATTTGAGCAGTCTCATCAATAATCATAGCTAATTCAGTAGGGCCGGCAATTTGATCAATACCTACATCTCCATAAACATATTTTTTTGCAAGCGCAACATACTGATTACCTGGACCAACTATTTTATCAACAGGTTTAATAGTTTCTGTACCATATGTAAGCGCCGCTATACTTTGTGCGCCTCCAACTTGATAGACATGATTTACGCCAGTTAAGTGACAGGCAGCTAAAACTTCTTTAGGAACGCCATTTGTTCTTGGAGGTGTCACAACAACAATCTCTTCAACGTTCGCGACTTGTGCAAGTGTAGCCGTCATTAGAACAGTAGAAGGATAGCTTGCTTTACCACCTGGAACATATATCCCAACGCGTTCTATTGGATGGTAAACTTCATAACATTCTCCCTTTTTAATAGAGGTATACTTTATCTTTTCTTGATATGATTTAATCCTTTCATAGCTTTGGTGTAACGCATTAAGCGTCTCTTTATTTAATTCTTCATAGGCCTTTTGTATGTCTAGCTTTGAAATTTCTAGAGATGTTGTGTTTACATGATCAAAAGTTAAATTATACTTTTTCAACGCTGCATCACCATTGACTTTAACATCATCACAAATATTTTTAACTAACGGGTATAAGGACTCATCTAATGATTGATTGTTAAAATAAAGTTCTAAAAATTGTTGTGCTTTAAGCATTTATCATCTGCACCCCTAACATATTAATAAATGATTCTATTTCTTCACCCTTTTTAAAATACTGTGTTCTATTTGTAATCAATCTTGCTGAAATATCAGTAATTTTTTCTTTTTCAACAAGACCATTTGCTTTTAATGTAGTACCTGTTTGAACAATATCGATAATTCCATCTACCATTCCTACAATGCATGCGAGTTCTATTGAACCACTTAATTTTACAATTTCAATATCTATTCCTTTGTTTTTAAAATAACGTGAAGTTGTTTGAACATAACTCGTAGCAATTTTTTTATAATCATTTGTAACAGGTTTAGCTGCTAAGGAAAAATGACAGTGTCCAAATGGTAAGTCGCATAAATTATTAATATTATATTTATTTTCATTTAAGATATCACTACCTACAATACCTATATCTGCAATGCCTTGTTCCACGTATATTGGTACATCACTTCCCTTTACTATAATAAAATCAATACCATCTATCGTAACTAATAATTGACGTTGTCTATGCTTTAGTCCATTTGATAATAAAAATAGTTGTTCTGCCTCTAAATAGTTGATAAAACTTTCTAATAATCTCCCTTTCGCTAAAGCCACTCTAATCATATTGTCACCCCTATTCTTTGAATATGCTGATTATAAAGTCAAAGCCATACCGTATCCTTGGAGGTCACCAGAGTAAAATCCACCAGTTAGTATGCTAGTATCATGTTTATTTAAATAACATCTGATAAAAACACCTTTATAATAAGATCTTGATGGTTGTGCCGAAATATCTAAATGAATATTGGTCAAACCTTGTTTGATTAGTTGCTCTTCCCAACTTTTTAACGTAAGTAATGTTTGAGATGATTGGTCCAAATATTGACTTAATTTTGATAATTGATGACGTGTGCTTTCTGATAGTAATTTTAAGATAGGATGATTATGCGGTAATTGATGTTTTAATCCCGATAGATTTCTCTCTTCAATCATGTTTTTAATAACTAAAGTTCTATATTTTTCTTCTAATAATTCATTCAATAATTGATAATGACCTAAAATAATTAGCTGAATATCATCTTTTAAATACGTTTTAATAAAATGGTAGAAATCATTAAAACTATCATTGAATTGATTATATATAGGCAAATAATTCTCGATACCTATTTGTGATATGACCTCATTATTTCTGACAATAGGTCCAGAATAAGCAACCTTCTTAAAATCTGTTGGAAATAATGAATGATAACGTAGTAATTGATCAGTAAAATCGTGTCTTAAACTATAAATGTGATTGTTATTTTGCCAAAAATTCCTTTCTTTCATTTGTAATAAGTCCTCTTTCGTCAAATGACTCCAATCTAATTTTTCAATTAAATCTATATCTACAAGTTTGTAATTTTTATTTGAAAAGTACTTTAAGAATGCTAATTCAATTTCTTTTATTTTTATTATCTGATTTTGCTTATTCATACTCTACCTCCTTTACTTCTGACTTTAATGCTTTACTGTAGTAAAGTTATAGTTGTATTATAAGTTACCATAAAGACAAATAATAAACAATGTTTATTCATAATTTTCTGATAATTAAAATTAATATGATCTCCATCTTTAAACATAAGGGTTTATATGAATTAAAAAACTCCCCAAATATTGAGTTTAATCAATATTGGAGAGATATCTTGTATGTTTTATAAATTTGGTAAAATTTAAATCATTTTATAAAGAACAGTTACATGATCCACCTGAAGCACAACCTTGTGCAGTCGTTTGAAAAAATGGATTGCCTGTATCAATTTTTACATTATCCGAAACAGCTAAAGCAATTTTACTAATAACTTCATCAATTAAATTCTGTAATGCTACTTCTTTTGACTTATAGTCCATTACCACTGGTAACATTTCATATGCTCGTTTACGTTGGCGTGTTTCCATCATAATTGTCTTATAGTCAGGATGATATCTACCAAATCGCATTACATCGTCGTATTGATCTTTGGTCTTTAGGAAAGCCGAATATAATAAGTGTGCTTCATCATTTTGGTTTAATAATTCTTTCGCTTTAATATATTCATCATAAATTTCTGAATTAACTATCATATCTGATAAGGCTTCGACGTCATCTAAAATTGACAATGTTTCTTCATTTATCATTTGTCATTCTACCCTTCATTTATTTTTCTAAGAAAATTAACGAATAATAATCTTTCATTACTTCTCCGCCCATTTCTTCATATTTCGTATTTAACATTCTAGAGCGATGAATATCGGAGTTCATCCAACTATGGATTAATGTTGGGACATCATCAAAGTCGTAACCCACATTCTGACTTGTCGATTTATAACTAACATCTCTTTCATCTAATTGTTGTTTTAAAGCATTTTCAGTAAATTCTACTGAGTCAGAACCACTTTTAGTCGCGTCAAATAAATTTATTGAAGCAATATGTGCAATATCATTATTTACCTTTAACGGTTTTAATCCCTTTAGTTTTCTCATTTCATTAGTTACCTCATAAAGTGTCACTAATTGATTTGTATTTTGTTCGTAAGGTATATCTTTATTTTTTAAATTCGCTGTAGAATGAGATTCATTCGTTTTATATGGTTGCAATGTAGCTAATGCATCTTTATCTAAAAAGCGTATTGCCATGATTTTATTCGTTTGTTGGTCTGAATAAACTTGCGCATATATATTACCATATTTAATTAAAGTTTGTGTTTTTAAATCTTCATCTGATAATTCAAATTCATATTTTTTATTATTTGATTTGATTGTAGGTTCGGGATTGATGCTTGTATTTTCGAATATTTTTGAATTGCTTTCATTTATATGTAAAGGGTTAATATGAGCATCTTTTCCAGTTGCATAAACAGATTTTATTTTATTGTCTTTTACACTGACAATGTAATATTGATTTGTTTTCTTGAATACATAATTTTTATAGCCATCTTTATATGGATATGTTCGGTTAGCTTGACCGTATTTTTTGGTAAGTTGATCAATGTCCTTACCAATCCATGTTCCTACACCATTTTTAGGTTTTGGATTTTCTATATTTTTATTTGAATTTTTGAATTGTTCCGTTCTATCACTTTTTTGGCTTTTATTTGGATTTTCTAATACATCAAATTTTAGCCGTGGTGAGTAAAATAAATAGATTAGAAATGATACTAAAAAAACAACTCCTAAAATTCGTATAACTATTTTTTTCATCTTTCACCCACCTTAACTGAATTATTACTATTGTACATAATTACTTATTTCATAATCAAGATAAGTCTATTGTTATTTCTTGAATTAGGAAGCACAATTTTACAAAATGGTGTCTTACATTGGATTAGATTCTTAATATAAAAAAACTGATAAAACTATACAGAAAGTTTTATCAGTCACAATCTTATTTATTCAATTATAAACCTAAAGTAGCTTTAATTAATGATGTTGTTTCTCCACCTGGATACAAGATGTATAACAGTACATAAACTGCTACACCAGTAATCGCTGTGAAGAACCATATTACTGAAGCAATAGGTCCAATTTTTCTATGAATTTTAAATTTCTCTTTAAAAGCTAATACAATTTGTATTATCCCTAAAATCCCACCAATTGTTGCTAAGTTAATATGGAAAATTAAGAAAATAGTATAATAAATTTTAACACTATCTGGTCCACCGAATGCGGTATTACCAATAAAGATTGTTCTACTAGCATAAATAATAAAGAACGTTGCGGCAAAAACGGCAGCCCATAACATTACTTTTTTATGCTGTTCAATTTGTCTTTTCCAAATAAGTCTCCATCCAATTGCCACTAATATCGCACTAATGACAATACACGAAGTACTTATTGTAGGTAAAATAGGTACGTTCATATGTTTCATCCTTACTTAATTTTGTATTTATATCATTTTAATAAGTGATACGACTACAACGAGTACGAAAAATACTACTAAATAGTTTAATGAGTAAATAAACATTTTAGTTGCCCATTTGTTTTGATCAGTATTCTTTTTAAATGATGTAAAAGCTAGTGCCATCCACCCTAAATTTAATAAAGTAGCTAAAACAATAAATGTTGTACCTAAACTAGATAACATAAAGGGAAGTGGTAATAGTAATACTAACCAAATAAACATGCTTACTCGTGTTCTATTGAATCCTTTTACAGATGGTAACATTGGAATATTAGCTAATGAATATTCATCACTACGTTTAATTGCTAACGCATAAAAATGTATTGGTTGCCAACAAAATACTACTAAAAATAGTGCTATTGCTGCAACACTTATTGATCCATCTATAGCTACCCAACCAATTAAAGGCGGTACAGCTCCAGGGAAACTACCTACAACTGTATTCCAAGTCGTATGTCGTTTTGACCAGATTGAATAATATGATACGTATCCTATGATACCAAATAATCCTAAAACACCTGATGGTATATTTAATAAAAATAAACAACCTTCACCTATTAACATCATACCAAAGCTTAAAATTAATAAGTGCTTATCTGAAATTCTATCATTTACAGTGGGTCTATTCTGTTTACTAGGCATAATTTGATCTATGTCTTGATCATAATAATTATTAAGTGCACATGCGCCACCCATTATTAATGTAGAACCTATAATCATTAATAAAATTTGAGGTATTGACGATAGGAAGGAGTGATTTGTCATTACAACAGCCAACCAAGAACCAGCAAATGCAGGGATTAAATTCCCTTGAACAAGGCCCATTTTAATAATCTGTTGTAATTCTTTAAATGTCACTTGGCCCGTTTCCTGTGACAATGTTTGTTCTTTACTCATAATTCCCCTCCTAGAATTTTTTCATATAATACAATGATATAGCAAATAGTCATAAAAGACTAGGTTTTAAAAAATTAAATTGTGACACTTTAACGACATTCCAAATAGTTGATTTTGTAACGTAATTAAAAATGGTATCATTGATATAATGTAAAAGAAAAATATATACGTTAAAATAAATTACAAAATGTCCATTTTTAATGAGAATAGTTGTTAGATTTTATTTTAATGATGGGGTGTTTATCATTGTTTAGAAAAGGAAACCTTAAATGGTTAAGTGTCTTAGCAACAATTATTATGACATTCGTACAATTAGGTGGTGCGCTAGTAACTAAAACTGGTTCGGAAGATGGTTGTGGTTCATCGTGGCCGTTATGTAATGGAGCACTACTTCCACAAAACTTACCAATACAAACAATTATTGAATTAAGCCATAGAGCAGTTTCAGGACTTTCATTAATTGTCGTAATATGGCTAGTCATTACCGCTTGGAAACACATAGGGTATATAAAAGAAATTAAACCATTATCTATCATAAGTATAGGTTTCTTATTATTACAAGCCTTAGTTGGTGCTGCTGCTGTAATCTGGCAACAAAATGCATATGTATTAGCATTACATTTTGGAATCTCTTTAGTTAGCTTTTCATCAGTATTTTTAATGACATTAATTATTTTCTCAATTGATCAAAAGTATGAAGCTGACGAATTAATGATTCAAAAACCATTACGTACGTTAACATGGTTAATGGCAATCATCGTATATTTAACTATATACACTGGTGCTTTAGTAAGACATACTAAATCAAGTCTAGCATATGGTGCTTGGCCAGTACCTTTTGATGATATTGTTCCACATAATGTACATGACTGGGTTCAATTTGCACACCGTGGTATGGCATTTATTACTTTTATGTGGATTATGATTACGTTTATTCATGCAATTAAAAACTATAGTGATAATCGTACTGTAAGATATGGCTATACAGCTGCATTTATTTTAGTTATTTTACAAGTAGTAACTGGTGCTTTATCTGTTATTACTAATGTAAATTTATTTATTGCATTGTTGCATGCTTTATTTATTACTTACCTATTCGGTATGATTGCTTATTTCATCTTATTAATGTTGAGAACGACAAGAAGTCTTAAAAACAAAGCTTAATTATAAAGCCGAAACATTCTTGAATATTGAATGTTTCGGCTTTTTTAATATTTATTAAGATGGATCTTTTTCTAATTCAATTAATAAATCTCCTGTAGCTATAGAATCTCCATTCGATACTGTGATTTGTTTTATAGTACCGTCAAATGGTGCTTGTACCGTTGTTTCCATTTTCATTGCTTCTGTAATGAGTAAAGCTTGATTTGCTTTCACTTTATCTCCAACAGCTACCTTCACTTCTGTGACAGAACCTGGCATTTGTGCCCCAATATGATTTGGATTGGTTTTGTCTGCTTTTGGTTTTACATTTACATTAGCTTTTACACTTTCATCTTTAATATAAATGCGTCTTGCTTGTCCATTCATTGCATAGTAAATTGTTCGTTGCCCATTTTCATCGGGTTCGCTAATTGTTTCTAGTTTAATAATCAATCGTTTACCAGTATCAATTTCTATTTCCACTGTTTCACCGTTTCTCATACCGAATAAAAATGTTGGTGTATCTAACAATGATAGATCCCCAAATTGTTCCTTAGTAGCAATAAATTGTTTATAGACTTTAGGATATAGGACATAGCTAATGATATCTTGTTCTGTTACTTCTGTATTTTGAATGTTTGCTAATTCTTTTCTGACTTCTTCAAAATCAACAGATTCTAAATATTCTCCAGGTCTATTTTCCAATGGCTTTTGACCTTTAAGTATGACTTTTTGCAACTGTGGATTAAATCCATTTACTGGTTGCCCAATTTCTCCTTTAAAGAAGGATACTACAGATTCTGGGAAATCTAATTTATGTCCTTGATTAATGATATCATCTTCATTTAAATCATTTTGAACCATGAATAGTGCCATATCTCCTACTACTTTAGAAGAAGGTGTCACTTTAACGATATCTCCAAATAGGAAATTAACACGACGATACATATCTTTTACTTCATCAAAACGTTCACCTAGACCAAGACTTTTAGCTTGTTGGCTTAGATTAGAATATTGTCCACCTGGCATTTCGTGTTGATATATTTCTGTATTCGGTGACTTAATATCACTTTCAAAATCTGTATAATATGGACGAACTGTAGCCCAGTAATGACTAATTTCTTCAAGTCCTTCTATATCTGTTCTCAAGTTACGTGGGAATCCATTTAACGCATAATACAATGAATTGGCACTTGGTTGACTTGTCAAACCACTCATTGATGCTACAGCAGTATCAATAATATCTACGCCAGCATCTATCGCTTGTTTATATGTTAGTAAACCATTGCCACTTGTATCATGAGTATGCAAATGTATAGGTAAATTAACCGCTGCACGTAAATGACCGATTAGTTCATATGCTGCTTTCGGTTTTAATAATCCTGCCATATCTTTAATAGCTAAAATATGGAAACCTTCTCTTTCTAATTCTTTAGCTAATTTGACATAATAATCAAGTGTATAAATATTTGATCTTTCTGAGTTTAAAATATCACCAGTATAACAAATTGTTCCTTCAGAAATTTTACCAGCTTGTTGTACCGCTTCATTCGCTACTTTCATTTGATCAATCCAGTTTAAAGAATCAAAAATTCTAAAAACATCGACACCAGCTTCTGCACTTTCTTTTACAAATTTTTGTATTACATTATCTGGATAATTTTTATATCCTACTGCATTTGAAGCACGTAATAACATTTGGAATAAAACATTGGGAATAGCTTTACGTAGACGTTCTAGACGTTCCCATGGATTTTCTTTCAGGAAATTATACGCTACATCAAATGTAGCACCGCCCCACATTTCTAATGAAAAACTATCTTTAAATACTTCTGCAGTTTTAGATGCAATATTTAACATATCTTTTGTTCTTACTCGAGTAGCTAATAAAGACTGATGTGCATCTCTGAAAGTAGTATCTGTAATGAGTACATCATCTTGTTCTCGTACCCATTTCGCTACTCCGTTTGGACCTTGTTGATCTAGTAACTGTTTCGTTCCTGAAAATGTATCTACCTTTGCTTGTGATACTTTAGGAATAGAAGCCGTTTCATATAACGGTTTAGGTCGCTTTTCAACATTAGGAAATCCATTAATTGTTACATTCCCAATATATTCAAGTGTCTTTGTTCCTCTATCTAATGTTGGTTGAATGTTAAATAATTCTGGTGTTTCTTCTATAAATTTAGTAGTATAATCTCCACTTCTAAACTGGTCATTTCTCATAACATTAATTAAAAATGGAATATTGGTTTTAACCCCACGAATTCTCATTTCTCTTAAAGAACGTTCCATCTTTTCTTCTGCTTGTTTAAATGACATAGCATGTGTAGATAGTTTTACTAATAAAGAATCATAATACGGTGATATTTCGGCACCTTGGAAACCATCACCTGCATCTAATCGTACACCAAAGCCTCCACTTGATCGATATGCAATAATGGTTCCTGAATCAGGCATAAAGTCATTTAAAGGATCTTCAGTAGTAATACGACATTGAATTGCATATCCTAATGTTTGAATATCTTCTTGCTTTGGCATACCAACTTCTTGGCTAAATAATTCGCCACCGTCTGCAACTAATATTTGCGTTTTAACGATATCTATTCCAGTTATCATCTCAGTTATCGTATGTTCTACTTGCACACGAGGGTTAACTTCAATAAAGTAAAATTCATTCCCAGACACTAAAAATTCGACCGTTCCTGCATTAACGTAATTAATATGTGACATCAATTGGATTGCCGCATCACATATTTCTAAGCGTAATGATTCAGGTAACCCTACAGAAGGTGCTACCTCCACTACCTTTTGATGACGTCTTTGAACCGAACAATCACGTTCATATAAATGAACAAGATTACCATATTCATCACCGATAACTTGTACTTCTATATGTTTAGGATTATCGATGTAGCGTTCGATATAAATTTCGCTATTACCAAATGATTTTTCAGCTTCTGATTTAGCGCGATGAAATGCATCTTCTAATTCACTGGCTTCACGAACAATTCGCATTCCTTTACCGCCACCGCCACTTGTAGCCTTAATCATTAACGGATATCCAGCCTGACTTGCAAAGGCCTTTGCCGCTTCAAAGCTTTCAATAGGTCCATCTGTACCTGGTATCACAGGTAAGTTAGCTTTAAGTGCAGTTGTTCTTGCTTTAACTTTATCACCAAACATATCTAAGTGTTCTAGATGAGGTCCAATAAATTTAATGCCTTCTTCAGCACATCTACGTGCAAATTGTTCATTTTCACTTAAAAAACCGTATCCTGGATGTATAGCATCAACATTTGCTCTTTTAGCTACTTCTATAATTCTTTCGATATTTAAATAACTTTCTGCTGGTCCTAAATCACTACCTACTAAATAAGATTCATCTGCCTTATATCTATGTAATGATGATTTATCCTCATTAGAATAAATTGCTACTGTACTAATATTCAACTCTGCTGCTGCCCTAAAAATTCTGATAGCAATTTCACCACGATTGGCTACTAATAACTTCTTGATGTGTTTCAAGAGTAAAAACACCCCTTTTAAATATTTAGAATTTTCTAACTACTTATATATTAAAATTTTATCCTATATAGCAATTATTTTCTATAGTTAATATATATTAGTCATAATTCTTTAACTTAAGTGTCATAAAACCAAAACAAATTATTTTATTTTAATGATTCACTTATAATCAAATAAACTTATCATTAACAATAACTTTATATTATCATTATGTTGAAAGTATTTCCAGTTTAAAATAATTTACAAATAAAAAAGCTAATCCCTTACCTTTAGAAAATTCACTGTACAGAATTTCACTAAAGAGAGATTAGCTAAATAGTTATTGATAACGACGTCTAATATCGATTTTTCGTTGTTTACTTCTAATTTCATCCATTTTAATTTGTTTTGCAGTAATTAAGAGTAATCCCATTGCTATACTTAAACTAATCATAGCCGAACCACCAAAACTAATAAACGGTAATGGTACACCTGTTAATGGAATTGTTGCTGATATACCACCTAAGTTTACAAATGTTTGGCTTCCGATATAACTAGCAATTCCTACACATACTAATTTATAAAAATATGAATTCGTTTTATTAGCTAGTTGGAATGCACGGTAAACAATGAAAAATTCTAGTAGGATGACAAATAAACCACCTACAAGTCCTAATTCCTCACATATAACCGCAAATATAAAATCGGTATGTGGTTCTGGTAAGTAGCCAAGTTTCATAATACTATTTCCAAGTCCCCGACCAAATAATCCACCATTACCTATAGCCATAAGTGAGTTAGATATATGGTAACCTGTACCAGCTTCTGCATTAAATGGATTAGTTAAGGTACTAAATCTAGCTTCAAGGTAACTTGGTAATAATCCTAAAGCAAGCACTAAAATGGATATCACTATACCTGCAATGACTACCATAATACCGTATTTCAAAAGATTTTGTACGCCTATACCAGCGTAAAAAATTATTGAAAAGAAAATAATTAAAATTAATAATGTTTGCCCCACGTCTCTTTGTAAAAGTACTAGCGCAACACAGCTTGAAACTAAAATAATCGGTGCTGCAATAAGTTTAATTTTATTTCGTACTTGAGGCATTTTCTTCTCTATCATAAACGGTAAGTATAAGATGATAGCAATTTTTAATAACTCTGACGCTTGTAAATTCATAAATCCTAAATTGATCCAACTTTTGGAACCATTAATATTTTTACCAATTACAAGTGTTATTAATAACAAAGCGAATATACCTATCATCATCCACTTTTGAACATTAGGCTTTTTCAATATCTTTACATTCATTATAAATGCCATAAAAAAGACTATAACAAAACTCATAATGACGTAAAGTAACTGTCTCGTATAGAAATATGTACCGGATACTTCAGCGCCACCTGTTAATGTACCTTTAGTAGCAGCCACCATGCTGGCACTATAAACCATAACTAAACCAATTAAACATAGAATCACATATGTGACTAACAATGGATAATCGATAAATTTAGATGTTTTCCCAATATACCGCATTATATTTTTAAAGTTTTTCATATATCAGTTCATCCAATTCAATGTTTTTAAGATTTGTTTAAAGGGAATTAATCGAATATTAATCATTCCCACAAACCTATCTTTTTTATTATAAACTTCTTATGTATCACAAAACAAATATAAACATAATGATTTTACAAAAAGATAAAATGACTGAGAAAATATCAATTATGATACTATCTCAGCCACCATTTATACAATGTGTAAGTTGCATTTCACGTTTATATCAAAATGAATTCAAACTATGTTATATCTATACAAATTTGAATTAATATAAATAATAACGTTAGATTAAATCAAATCTATAAAATTAAACATTTGTAAAAGCTTCGTGTAGTTTTGAAAGTTCTTTTTCAAGTCTTAACATAAGTTCTTTGCCGACTTCTTTGTCAACTAGCCCTAGTTGTACAGCAAAATCTACTTCTTTTTGAAGACCGAACATTTGTGTATCTAAAACTTCTTCATAAAGCGGACAAGAAGGTACTGTTAGGTTATCCATTTGAACTTTGATTAGCTGTAAAATTCTATCAGCATCTTTGTTCAATTGCTCATATGCCGCATTATTTAATTTCGACTGATTAGCCATGACACACACTCCCCCTATCATTTCATTAAATATCTTCAATACTTAAAATTTTATCTTACTAAATGTTAAAAAGCAAGTATCTTTAAAATAAGTATAACCTATTTTATGATAAAATAATATGAGATAAAAATTTAGGGAGTGGGCAAGATGATTCAAATTAAAGGTGCGGTAAAATTTCCCATCACATTAGATAGTACAACTTGGATATTTGACGATCGAAAGGTAAGTATTGAAGACTTAGAAAAAGGTGTCTTTGACGGTACTAAACCAGTTCGATTTGAAGACAATAGAGAATGGAATCGTGCTATTCTTGAAGGACAAACTAATCCGCCAACGCTTAATTCTGAAATAAAATATAAAAAACGTTCTGTTTTAGAAGGTTCATTTGTGATTAACATGACACCATTCTTTAAAACAGCAGAACCACAATCAAACGCAACTGCAATTAAATTATTTAATGATGAAGATTCAGTTGAAGTTCCATTAGATTTATTACCATACTTATTCTTCCAATTTGCTAAAGATGGAAAACGTATGTATGACGATAATTCAGTTGATAGTTTTGTTTACGATACAGAAAATGGATACAGTTACGAATTTAAGTATGTAAAATATATTGAGGTGATTTAATTGGTTCCTGTTAAATGTATCATTTGCGATACTACAGTACATATTGATGAAAATACTGTAGAAGCAAAACGGCTTAGAAACAATCCTATTCGTACTTTTATGTGTGATGATTGTAAAAGTCGCTTAGATACACCTAAACAACCTCAACCTTTTACGTATCACGATTCAAAAGAAAATTAACATAATAAAACCACTCGCTAGTTGTATTATCAACTAGCGAGTGGTTTTTTGCTTATATTTTATTCATGTTAATTAAAAATTATTCTTCATCAGACATCATTTGTTTAACACGTTTAGCTTCTTTTTCACGAACTGATTTATTTAAAATTTTCTTTCTCAAACGAATACTTTCAGGAGTTACCTCTACTAATTCATCATCATTAATAAATTGTAAAGCCTCTTCAAGCGTTAAAATACGTGGGCGATTCATTGTTTGAGTTTGGTCTTTAGTTGCTGAACGTACGTTAGTTTGATGTTTTGTTTTTGTGATATTAACTGTTAAGTCATTTTCACGGTTATGTTCACCAACAATCATACCTTCATAAACTTCAGTACCTGGTTCCATAAAGTTAGTACCACGGTCCTCTAGACCTAAAATAGCATAAGTACTAGCAGTTCCTTGATCCATTGAAATTAATGCACCATTTCTTCTGCCACCAATTTTTGCTTTAATACGAGGTCTAAATTCTTCAAATGTATGGTTAATAATTCCATAACCACGAGTCATTGACATAAATTCAGTAGTGTAACCAATCATACCACGTGCAGGTACCATAAAGATTAGACGAGTTAAACCATTATCTGTTGTCATCATGTCTAACATTTCACCTTTACGTGTACCTAAAGATTCGATTACTGCACCAGAATTTTCTTGAGGCACTTCACATTGAACTCTTTCAAATGGTTCACACATCACGCCATCTACTTCTTTAAGAATTACTTGAGGTTTAGAAACTTGTAATTCATAACCTTCACGACGCATATTTTCAATTAGGATTGATAAATGTAACTCACCACGACCCGCAACGATCCATGCATCAGGTGAATCTGTAGGTGTTACTTTTAATGATACGTCAGTTTCAAGTTGTTGATCTAAACGTTCTTGAATTTGGCGCGCTGTTACAAAGTCACCTTCACGACCAGCAAATGGTGAATTATTGACTCTGAATGTCATTTCAAGTGTTGGCTCATCAATACGTAATACTGGTAATGCATCTTGGTGATCATGTGGTGTTACTGTTTCACCAACGTTAATGTCTTCCATACCAGATACTGCGATTAAGTCACCAGCTTGTGCTTCTTCAATTTCTTCACGTTTTAATCCAAAGTAACCAAAGATTTTAGTTACGCGGAAGTTTTTAATAGTGCCATCTAATTTAATAAGTGATACGTTGTCACCAACACGCATTTTACCTCTAAATACTCGGCCAATACCGATACGACCAACGTAATCATTATAGTCTAATAATGCTACTTGGAATTGTAATGGTTCATCACTGTTATCTATTGGTGCTGGTACGTAATCAATGATTGTTTCGTATAGTGATTGCATGTTTTCATCTTGTTGTTCAGAATTTAAACTTGCAGTTCCGTTAACAGCTGAAGCATATACAACTGGGAAATCAAGTTGTTCATCATTTGCTTCTAATTCAATAAATAAATCTAACACTTCATCAACTACACCTTCTGGTCTTGCTGATGGTTTATCAATTTTATTTACTACTACAACTGGTTTTAAATTTTGTTCTAATGCTTTTTTAAGTACAAAACGTGTTTGAGGCATAGTACCTTCATATGCATCTACAACTAAGACTACGCCATCAACCATTTTCATGATACGTTCAACTTCGCCACCAAAGTCAGCATGACCTGGCGTATCTAAAATGTTAATTCTTGTTCCTTTATAGTCTACCGCAGTATTTTTCGCTAATATCGTAATACCACGTTCTCTTTCTAAGTCATTAGAGTCCATAGCACGATCGTCAACATGTTCATTCTCTCTAAAAATTCCTGATTGTTTCAATAATTCATCAACTAACGTCGTTTTACCATGGTCAACGTGCGCAATAATTGCTATATTACGTACATCTTCTCTTATATTCGTCATATTATAAATTTCCTTTCTTAAGTAAACTCCCACTTTTAATTACAACTTTTTTATTATATCATAGATTAGAGAAAAAATAAGTAAAAGGTGGGGTATGGGATGCAACAAAAAAAATCTAAAGGCATATTTTGGGTATTCTCAATTTTAGCTGTAATCTTTTTATTGCTTTTTAGTTTTAGTGTTGGTGCTGCAAATGTTCCAATGATGATTTTAACATTTATATTACACGTTGCAACATTTGGTGTCGGTTTCACAGTAAAAAAGAAATATCGTGAAAATAATTGGTTATAAATGATATAACCCCTTAAAAACGAATTAAAACTTCTTTTAACACGAATTCACCATCATTTAATTTTATTTTAACAATATATTTTCAAAATAAAATTGTAAAAGTCCATGGAGGCATTAGAGTCTTCCATGGACTTATTTTTATCATTGTAGGTATTATCGACCAAATCTTCTTTTATGATGTTTTCGTAATGTTTCTTCAAACTCATTTAAATAATTATTTAATAGTTCATCGTGTAATGAAGGATTTGCCATAACAATAGAATTGGGTTGGTTAATTGTTAAAGCGTCACCAAGTAAATTAGTACCTTTACCGCCTACTTCATTAAGTATCATTAAACCGCCAGCATAATCCCACGGTTGTAGTCTTGGCGTTACATAAGCGTCTAATTGCCCTTTTGCTACACTAACAATTTCTAGCGCTGCACTACCATATGCTCTAGCACTTCGAGCATCATCAACAATTGGTGTAAATATAGGCCCCATAATAGGTTTAGTTAACCAATTAGGATTAATACCAATAATACTTGTTTTTAATTGCGTAGATTTTAATTTTTCCAATGGATGATTATTCTCATAAGCACCTTCACCAACTTTAGTATGATACAAAATATCTCTCATTACGTCATATACAAATCCAGCGTATGGTTGACCTTCGTGGTAAATACCAATAGAAATCGCAAAATTTTCTTGTTGATGAACAAAATTTAAAGTGCCATCAATTGGATCAACGACCCAAACCACACCATTGATATCTTTTAAATCGTGACCATGACCTTCTTCACCTATCACTTTGTGTTCCGGATAATTTTGGTGAATCATTTCAAATATATAATCTTCTGTTGCTTTATCTACGTTAGTCACTAAGTCGTTAGGGTTGGATTTGGTTTCTATATTTAAATCCTCTTTCATCATTAAACGGACTTTGTTACCCGCTTCTAAAACTAATCCTTTAGCAAAATCGTAAAGTGCCATGGTATCATCTCCTATTAATATCTATTATACACGATAACTATCCCTTTTTTATAATGTTAGATTCCCCTTTTTACATGAAATTATGTATAAAATTGAAACTACAATTTAGAATTTCTAGTCATGGTTATGCTACAATAACTTTAATTATTACCCTAGGAGGCAAGTTATGACAAAATATACATTTACACCTGAAAATTTTAAAGCCTTTGACGTAGATGGTCTTGATGAACGTATGGAAGCACTTAATGAACATGTTAGACCTCAACTTCATCAATTAGGTGATTATTTCACAGAGTATTTTAGTACTCAAACTGGGGAAACATTCTATCCTCACGTCGCAAAACATGCCAGAAGAAGTGTTAACCCACCTAAAGATACCTGGGTTGCATTTGCTCCAAACAAACGTGGTTACAAAATGCTGCCCCACTTTCAAATTGGATTATTTAGAGACCAATTATTTGTAATGTTTGGTGTTATGCATGAAGCTAAAGACAAAGCTGAACGTGTTAAAACATTTGATAAGCATTTCGACACATTAAGACATCTCCCTTCAGATTATAGTGTGTGTCTTGACCATATGAAACCAGAAAAACCACTAATTAAAGATTTTACAGATGATCAATTACATGAAGCCATAGACCGCGTTAAAAATGTTAAAAAAGGTGAATTTTTCGTTGCTAGAGCAATCTCACCTGACGATAATCGTTTAACGTCTGACAAATCATTTATTCAATTTGTAGAAGAAACATTTGACCAGTTTTTAAAATTCTATCACGCATAATAATTTGTTATAAAATACCTGATACATTGAAATGATGTCCGGGTATTTTTTAATAGTGTAAAATATTTTTAGGTTGACCTAAAAATATAATTAGGTTAATATATCATTATGATTTTACATTAGAGGTGATTTAATTTATGAATAAGCAATCAGACAATCATGAACATCAAAAAAGCTTAGAAGAAATTAATAATACGATAGATTTTGACTACAAAAGTAATGCCAGTCAAAAACTATTAGCTTTTATTGGACCAGGTCTATTAGTTGCTGTTGGATATATGGATCCTGGCAACTGGATTACTTCAATGCAGGGTGGCGCACAATTCGGTTATACACTGCTATTTGTCATTTTGATTTCTAGTCTAGCTGCTATGTTGTTACAAAGTATGACTGTTAGATTAGGGATAGCCACAGGGAAAGATTTGGCTCAAATGACACGCCACTATTTATCTAAGCCTGTTGCTGTTATTTTTTGGATAATTGCAGAACTAGCTATTATCGCGACAGATATTGCTGAAGTAATCGGAAGTGCCATTTCACTTAATTTATTATTCAATATTCCATTAATTGTTGGTGCACTAATTACAGTATGTGATGTGTTTATACTTTTATTTATGATGAAATTTGGTTTTAGAAAAATTGAAGCTATTGTAGGTACACTTATCTTTACAGTATTAGCTATCTTTATATTCGAAGTTTATATATCATCACCTAATGTCATTAACTTATTAAATGGATTTTTACCTCATAAAGAAATTGTTACTAATCAAGGTATTTTATATATTGCTTTAGGTATTGTTGGTGCAACAATTATGCCACATAATCTTTATTTACATTCTTCAATCGTTCAATCAAGAAAGTATGATAGAAATAATAATGATGATAAAGCTCAAGCAATCAAATATGCAACAATTGACTCAAACATCCAATTATCAATTGCATTTGTAATTAACTGCTTATTATTAACTTTGGGCGCTGCTTTATTCTTTGGCTCAAATGCAGATGAATTAGGTGGATTTTATGATTTATATCATGCATTAAAAACTCAACCATTACTTGGTGCAACATTAGGTGGTGTTATGAGCACATTATTCGCGGTAGCACTCCTTGCTTCAGGGCAAAATTCAACAATCACTGGTACTTTAGCAGGTCAAATAGTAATGGAAGGTTTCTTAAGATTCCGATTACCAAATTGGCTTCGTCGATTAATTACAAGATCACTAGCAATTATTCCAGTTATTATTTGCTTAATTATTTTTAATGGTAATGAAGCTAAAATTGAACAATTACTAGTATTTTCACAAGTATTCTTAAGTATTGCATTACCATTTACATTAATACCATTACAATTAGCGACAAGTAATGAAAAATTAATGGGTCCATTTATTAATAAAAGATGGGTAAATGTGATTTCTTGGTCACTTATTATTATCTTAAGTATTTTGAATGTTTATCTTATTATTCAAACATTCCAAGAATTGTAAATGAAGCTAACAATATTCACTGAGATTAAATATAAACAAAACAACCTTTTGAGATTATTTGAAAATCCCAAAAGGTTGTTTTACTTTACGATATTTTATGAAGTTGCTCCATATTTTAATTCATTCAATCAATAGTTATTACAATATATTTTGTCTAATAAGTATATGGTTTTTTGCTTTGTTGACGTTCTTTTAATTCTTCTTCTGGATTCCACTCTTGTCTCTTGGTTGAATCATCATAAGAATTATTATTTTGGAATTGATTAGTTGGTCCTTGTTTATCTGATTTCGCAAGTAGCATGATACCAGAAATTAACCATAATACCATCGCAATAATATTAGTTGCCATAATACCAACAATTGCAGCTGCAATTAATAAACTAGCGCCTAATTTACGTCTTCCTTTAACAGTTAGCGCACCAACAATTCCTAATATAGTAGAGAAAGCTAACACACCCATTGATAAAGCAATTGATGTTGCAAGCATGTCCATAGACATATCTTGATTACTTCCCATCATTTTGCTTACCATTTCTTCATTTTGAGATGCACCGCTTCCTGACTTCATAGCGAAATAACCTACGATTACTAATAATAAATATAAACTACTCAATCCATTAGCAATCCAAGCTAAAATAAGTTCTGTTTTTCTTTTCATTTCGGTACCTCCTTAAATCCTTACCTTAATAATACTAAAAACTGTCTTTTCTTGCTAATTAATACACTAAAATTTTAATACTCTAGAAAAAAAGACCAAAAATGAATACTAAACTTTCATTTTTGGTCTTTAAATTATTATTTAGAGTTGTTTTCTTCATCAATATTTTGATTATCTTGCTTAACGTTATCTCTCATTTTTTGTTCAGTTTCACCGAACATTTGACGACGTTCTTCGTAATTCATTCTACGTTGATTTACAGCACTTGGTTGATTTTTACGTTTTTCTTTCATGCGTTGATTATATGCTTTACGCTTTTCTTTTTTCTTAGCACGAATTTCTGCTTTTTCTCTCTTTTGTTGAGCTTTTAGTTCTTTTGGATCAATATGAGGTTCATCATTATAATTATTTTGTGCTTCATCATATGCACTATCATTATAAGCCTCTGGATTAACTTGTGTTTCGTTATTAGAATTAGATTTCTTATTATACTTAGCTTGTCTAGATAATACTGTAGGTTCTTCTTGTTGTTCATCATCATCTGAACGATATTCACTTTCAACAGCACGCTTAGGAAATTGTTCATATTTATCATCATATGTTTCATTATTTTCTTCATTTTGTGCTGTAGCATCTTGAGTTGGTTCATATGCTTGTTCTTTACGTTCCATACTACGACGTGATGGTCGTCTACGTTGACTTGTTTTCTCAATTCTTTCTTCTTGTTCAGGTTCATATTGATGTGTATCTTGCTCTGGAACTTCATTATAAGGTTGGTAACCATAACCGTTATTATAATTTGGTACGACTTCTACCTTGTTCTTTCTTACAAACATCATAATTGCTATGATGAAGAATAAAATTGGAATAATTAAAGTTACAACAAGTAACACTAATGGTATCGTAATGATTGCTGATAATAAGAATAAAAATCCAGATAAAATTCTAATATTCATAGATATTAATGCTAAAAATGAAATCAGTAAACAAACAATGAAATACACTATAATAGCCCATACACCATTTTGTAACCAAATTACAAATTGCGTAGTACTTAAACTATTATTTGCCAACATTTGTTGAATAAGGTCATTATTATTTAATGTATTCTCTAAGTTAGCAATTGATGTATCATTACTAAATGACACTAAAGCTATAAACATCGTGACAATTGTCAACACTAGTAAGAATACCCAACTAAGCCAACCTAATACTTTTTCTGTTAGTCGACTGACTGGACGTTTGATTTGAGTATATTGCTCTCCTGTCATTCGTTACAACTCCTTACTTTACTTATCAAGTTATTATATCGAAAATAACATAAAATAACTACCATTTTCATTCTACTTTAACGACATTTTAAAATTTAAAAAACTTTCGTTATATTCACTTAATGTATCTTGACCTAAATCTTGATAAACTTCTAAACGTTGTTGTTCCTTTTTATTAGGGTAAAATCTATGATCATTTTTAATATCATTTGGTAACATATTCCTTGCAGCTTTATTTGGTGTCGCATAGCCTACCCATTCGGTATTTTGTTTGTTGTTTTTTGCATCTAATAAGAAGTTCATAAATTTATATGCGCCCTCTTTATTTTGCGCTGTTTTTGGTATAACCATATTATCAAACCATAGATTAGACCCTTCTTTAGGAATAACGTAATTATATTTGTCACTTTCTTGTACTAATGGAGCAGCAACCCCACTCCAAACAACGGCCACATTACCTTCATTCTGTTGAAGCATCATTGTAATTTCATCACCTACGACACCTCTTACTTGTGGTGCTAAATTCTGTAAATCTGATTCAGTTTTTTTAATATGTTGTGGATTTTTATCATTCAAACTATATCCCAATTTATTGAGACCCAAACCTATAATTTCTCGAGCACCATCTACTAAAAGTACTTCATTTTTATATTTTGGTTTATATAAATCTTTCCAACTATTAAAAGAATCATTTGGATACTTATCTTTATTATATAAAATGCCAACAGTACCAAAGAAATAAGGTAATGAATATTTATTATGGTGGTCATATGGCATGTTCATATAATCTGAATCTAAATTTTTAATATTAGGTATTTTTTTATGATCAAGTGGTTCTAAAAGATGTGCACGTTTTAATTTTTGTACTGTATATTCACTTGGAAATGCTACATCGTAATGCGTACCACCATTACG
Organism: Staphylococcus sp. 8AQ; assembly: GCF_902506595.1. Classification (NCBI taxonomy): domain Bacteria; kingdom Bacillati; phylum Bacillota; class Bacilli; order Caryophanales; family Staphylococcaceae; genus Staphylococcus; species Staphylococcus sp. 8AQ. Next base: position 592,895 of record NZ_LR733871.1, on the reverse strand, counting down.
AATTTTTGCTTCCATAGCTTCATTAGAATCAAATGTTTCATAAACTACTTGTATACCTGTTTCTTTTTCAAATTTTTTAATTAAACTTGGGTCAATGTATTCTCCCCAGTTATATACATAAATTTTCTGATTGGTGTCTGTATTCTCTTTTGATTTAAACCAATGACTGACTACTAAACATAAAGCGCCGATAATGATAGAAATTAAAATTAATTGTAAAAATCGCTTCATGTATTCACACCTCGTTTCGTATGTTTTTTACGTTGAACGATGTGCTGAATCGCGTAATAACCAATGACACCTATCATTATAACGACAAATAATATTGTTGATATAGCATTAATTTCCATACTTATACCTTTACGAGCCATGGCATAGACTTCTACAGAAAGCACACTAAATCCGTTACCTGTTACGAAAAAGCTCACTGTGAAATCATCTAAGGAATACGTTAATGCCATAAAAAAGCCACCGATGATTGCAGGCATTATATTAGGTATCACAATACTACTCAATAGTTGTGATTCTGTAGCTCCTAAATCTCTAGCTGCATTCAACATACTATCATTCATTTCATATAATTGAGGTAATACAACGATAACAACTATCGGTATACAGAATGCAATATGTGATGCTAAAACTGTCCAAAAACCAAGTCCTAATCCAGTAAAATGACCTATAGCAGTGAACATAATTAAAAAAGAAGCACCAATTACAACGTCAGATGATACCATCAATACATTGTTTAAAGTTAATAAGGTTACTTTAAATTGTTTATTTCTTAAATAATAAATAGCAATTGCACCTAAAGTACCTATTAAAGTTGAGACAGCAGCCGCAATTAATGCGACTGCGATCGTATTAAAAATGACAGACATTAATTTATCATTTTGGAACAAGGTTTGATAGTGTTCTAATGTGAAATGTTCAAAATGAATCATATTACCTGCTGAATTAAATGAATATACCATCAAAAACAAAATGGGTATATATAACACAGCAATTAAAATACTTATATAAAGCTTGCCATACCATTTCACATTTCTCACCCTTTCCTATGATTAGATTTAGATTTTGTCATAATTAATATAAATGCCATGAAGATGATTAAGAATAATGCAATCGTAGATCCCATTCCATAGTTTTGAATAGTTAAAAATTGTTCTTCAATTGCTGTACCAATATTAATAACTTTATTACCTGCGATAAGACGAGTAATCATAAATAATGATAATGCTGGTATAAAGGTAACTTGTACACCTGTCATTACACCTTCTCTTGTTAATGGTACAATCACTTTTCTAAATGTCGTTAATGGACTGGCACCTAAATCACTAGATGCTTGTAGTAAATTATTAGGTATAGCTTTCATACTATTAAATATAGGCAGTATCATAAATGGGATATAGATATAACTAGCCACCACAATAAACGCACCTGCTGTAAATAACATGTTTATTGGAGATAAATGAAATATATTTAATAATTGATTAATTAACCCATCATGACTTAATAAACCAATAAATGCATATGTTTTTAATAATAGGTTAATCCAAGTTGGTATAATCATAATCATTAATAGTAAATTTTGATATTTTGATTGTGCAATATAGTAAGCAGCTGGATAACTTATCACGAGCGTTACAATTGTTATAATAGCTGCAAAAAGGATTGAATCAGTAAACATTTTTAAATAACTAAATGTAAAGATGTGTTCATAGTTAGTAAAGCTAAAATGTCCTTGGTTATCGAGAAAAGAATAATAAACGAGAAGTACCACTGGGATGATAATAAAAAGAACCATCCAAATTAAATACGGGATGAGCAATAAACGATTTGTATTACGCATTATCAACTTCCTCATAACTTTCAATTCGTTTATCAAATTCTTCTTCCGTTTCTCCAGGTACCATAATATGAATAGCTTCTGGTTCAAAATATAAACCAACTTCACTACCAACTTCTGCTTTACGTGTCGACTGAATTACCCACTCATATCCTTTTCTATCAACTACACAAATTTCGTAATGTACCCCTCTAAAAAGCATTGAATCAACTTTTACTTGGAATAAGCCTTTATCTGCTTCGATTAAAGAAATATCTTCAGGACGAATCACTACATCTACATTTTTATTTTCAGGAATTCCCATATCTACACATTCAAAATCTTGACCATAAATATTAACAACGAAATCTTCGACCATTCTTCCTTTTACAATATTAGATTCACCAATAAAATCTGCCACAAATCGATTGACTGGCTCATCATATATATCATTAGGTGTACCAAATTGTTGAATTTTACCATCTTTCATTACAAATATGTAATCACTTAAAGCCAAAGCTTCTTCTTGATCATGGGTTACGAAAATAAATGTAATCCCCAATCTTGATTGCAATTCACGTAGTTCATATTGCATTTCAGTTCGTAATTTTAAATCTAAAGCGGATAATGATTCATCTAATAAAAGTATTTCTGGTTCGTTAACAATCGCTCGTGCTATAGCAACACGTTGCTTTTGACCACCACTCATACCATTGATATTGCGTTCTTCATATCCTGAAAGTTTTACTAATCGTAAAGCTTCTTCTACTTTATCTTTTATTGCAGATTTACTCATTTTCTTAAGTCGTAATCCATATGCGATATTATCAAATACATTTAAGTGTGGAAATAATGCATAATCTTGGAATACTGTATTCACTTTTCGCTTATTTGGAGGTAACTTACCGATTGGTTTATTTTGGTATATAACTTCACCTTTATCAGGATATTCGAATCCAGCTATTAATTTTAAAATCGTTGTTTTACCACATCCAGAAGGACCTAACAATGTATAAAAGTGTCCAGACTCTATATCAATATCAATTTCATTTAATATTTGAACGTCATCATATCCTTTACTTACTCCCTTAAATGATAATAATGGTGCCAATTTCTACAACTCCTTATAAATATGATGCTGTTGCAACAATTAATATTTTCACTTCTTCATGACTTTCATTAAATAGACGATGATCATCGTTCGCTTTAAAATAAAATACATCTTCTTTGTTAGCATGATAACAAGTATTACCTAATTGAAGTGTAACTTGACCTTGTAAGCAATAGATAAATGTATCAGATTCTGATGGATTAAATGTTTTATAAGACGCACCAGGTTTTAATGTTAATAAAAGTGGTTCCATTTCAAATTCATTAGATTTAGTTACTAACCAATTTAATATATAGCCCCTATCATATTCATCATAAATGACCTGATCTTTCTTTTTATAAATGACCTTTTGTTGTTCTGATTCCTTAAAGAAATCACTTGCTGAAGTACCCAAGACTTCTAAGATACTTAAAAATGTCTCCATACTTGGTGATGCATTTTGACTTTCTATTTGGGAAATATATCCTTTTGAAAGATCAGTTCTTTCTGCCAATTCTTCTTGAGTTAAATTTTTTATTTTCCTAAGATTCTTAAGTTTATAACCTATATCCATATTGAAACCACCTAAAAAAAGCTATATTAAGTTTACTTTTATCAAACATTTTGTTTAACGCTTAATAAAAATACCAAAATATAACTTTATAATCAATACTTTTTAAAATAAATGATTTGTATTATGGATTATGACTTTGCAGAAAAGACTTGTTGATCGGGATTTTTAGTCACTTCTTGAACAACTTTGTAGCTATTATATCCACTACTTTTTTCAAATTCTTTAAATATTTGTTTTTCTTCTGCTTTACCAGGGACTATTTGTTTAAAAGTTTTGTAAGCATTTTTGACATCTTCGCCTTTAACAGATGATTCGTAATAATTTTCAATTTGATTAAAGAAATGAATGACTGACATCATTTCCTCATTGTTCCAGTCTATATCTAAGGGATATTGATATTCCATGTTTTTTCACTCCAATATGTTTAATAGAATATATATTCAGTCTATCGAACAAGCATTTAACAAACAACTGATTTAATATTTTTAAACTAAGATTGTATATAGTTTTGACAACATAAAAAAACTGGCAACAATTATGTTGCCAGTCTCATTTAACTAATTCGTTAAATTACATTGTGTGGATTGGGTAACCAATCGCTTTTTCAGCTGCTTCCATTGACATTTCACCTAATGTTGGGTGAGCATGTACTGTTAAAGCAATATCTTCAGCGTTCATACCTGATTCAATTGCTAAACCTAATTCAGAAATAATATCTGATGCGCCAGTACCAACAACTTGAGCACCGATGATTGTGTCATCTTCTTTAAGTGTAATTAATTTAACAAAACCATTAGTATCATCTAAAGATAATGCACGGCCATTTGCAGCGTAAGGGAATTTAGAAGCTTTAATTGATAAACCTTCTTCTTTTGCTTGCGCTTCAGTATATCCAACTTGAGCTAATTCTGGCTCAGTGAAACATACTGCTGGCATACCAATGTAATCAACTTCTGCAGCTTGTCCATCAATAGCTTCTGCAGCAACTTTTGCTTCGTAGCTAGCTTTATGAGCAAGTGGTAAACCTGGAACGATATCTCCAATTGCGAAAATATTTTCGATTGAAGTACGGCTTTGTTTATCAACTTCTAATAAACCGCGTTCTCCGAATTTAAGACCTAATTCTTCTAAGCCTAATTCATCAGTGTTTGGACGACGTCCAACAGTTACTAATACATAATCAGCTTCGATTGTTTGTTCTTCACCTTTAGCTTCATAAGTAACTTTAACACCATTTTCAGTTTCTTCAGCTGATTTAGCCATAGCTTCAGTAACGATTTCGACACCTTTTTCTTTCATGCCTTTTTTAACTGGTTGTGTCATTTGTTTTTCAAAGCCGCCTAAAATATCTTTGGCACCTTCAAGAATTGTTACTTCTGAACCGAAGTTTGCAAATGCAGTACCAAGTTCTGAACCGATATAACCGCCACCAACTACAACTAATTTACCAGGTACTTCTTGTAAGTTTAACGCACCTGTTGAATCGATAACGCGTTTACCGAATTCAAAGTTAGGAATTTCAATTGGTCTAGAACCAGTTGCGATAATAGCATGTTTGAAATTGTAAGTTTGAGCACTTTTTTCATCCATAACACGTAAACTGTTATTATCTACAAAGTAAGCTTCGCCTTTAACGATTTCAACTTTATTACCTTTTAATAATCCTTCAACTCCACCAGTTAATTTGTTAACTACTGATGATTTGAATTCTTGAACTTTTTCATAATTTAAAGAAACACTTTCAGCAATTACCCCTAAATTTTCTGAATGTTGTGCTTCAACAAAACGATGAGATGCGTGTAATAAAGCTTTAGAAGGAATACAACCAACGTTTAAGCAAACGCCGCCTAAATTACCTTTCTCAACGATTGTTACTTTTTGACCTAGTTGTGCTGCACGAATTGCTGCAACATAACCTCCAGGACCTGCTCCGATTACAATAGTATCTGTTTCAATTGGGAAATCTCCAACTACCATCTTTTTACCCCTCCATTAATAATAATTCTGGATTATTTAATAAACGTTTAATGTGATTCATAGCATTTTGTCCAGTTGCACCATCGATTTGTCTGTGGTCAAAGCTTAATGATAATGCAAGAACTGGAGCTGCTACAATTTCTCCATCTTTAACAATCGGTTTTTGAGCAATACGCCCAATTCCTAAGATAGCTACTTCTGGGTGATTAATAACTGGAGTGAACCATTGTCCACCAGCTGAACCGATATTACTGATTGTACATGTTGCACCTTTCATTTCATCAGAAGTTAATTTACCATCACGTGCTTTAACAGCTAGTTCATTAATTTCATCAGAAATTTGGAAAATAGATTTACGGTCAGCATGTTTAACAACAGGAACTAATAAACCTCTGTCTGTGTCTGCTGCAATACCAATATTCCAATAATGTTTGTGTACAATTTCGCCAGCTTCTTCATTAAATGAAGTATTAAGTGCTGGGTATTTTTTAAGTGCAGAAACAAGTGCTTTCACTACATATGGTAAGAAAGTAAGTTTTGTTCCTTGTTCAGCTGCAACTTCTTTGAATTTCTTACGGTGATCCCATAATTGTTGAACATCAATTTCATCCATTAATGTAACGTGTGGCGCTGTGTGTTTAGAATTAACCATAGCTTTGGCAATTGCTTTACGCATAGCTGGGATTTTTTCAGTTGTTTCTGGGAAATCGCCTTCTGGAACTGTTTGAGTTGCTGCAACATTACTATCTTCTGAAGTAGCATCTGATGCTGCACTTTCATTAGATGTAGTTTGAGTTGATCCACCATTTAAGTATGCATCAACATCTTCTTTTGTAATACGTCCATTTTTACCTGAACCTGCAACTGCTTTAATATTCACGCCATTTTCACGTGCATATTTACGTACTGAAGGCATTGCTTTAATAGTTCTATTTTCATCAACTTCAGCGTCTTGAGCATTAGTTGCTGCTGGTTGACTTTCTTGAGATGAAGCGTTGTCTTCTTGAGGAGTTTCTTCTTTAGGTGCATCACTTGATGATTCATCACTGTGATGACCTTTGAATGTCATTTCTTCAGCATCTGGTGCGTCAATTTTAACGATGATATCACCAACAACTGCTACTGTACCCTCATCAACTAATACTTCTTCAATTGTACCACTAACTGGTGATGGAATTTCTACAACAGATTTATCATTTTGAACTTCTGCTAAGACATCATCTTCTTCAATTGTATCTCCAGCTTTTACAAACCATTTTACAATTTCACCTTCGTGGATACCTTCCCCGATGTCGGGTAATCTAAATTCAAATGCCACGGTCTTTTTCCTCCTAAGATTTTATAATAAAAATCACTATTTAATATAAATTTTATTCAATTATTAAAATTCTAAAGTTGCTTTTGCTTTTTCAACAATATCATTTTTATTTGGTAACCAAACATTCTCAGCTTGAGTAAATGGATATACTGTGTCAGCTGCTGCAACACGAGCGATTGGAGCTTCTAATGATAAAATTGTACGTTCAGCTAATTCAGCTGCTACTTGTGCACCAACACCTGCTTGACGTTGTGCTTCTTGTACAACTACTCCTCTATTTGTTTTTTCAACTGAAGCTACTAAAGTATCAATATCAATTGGTTGTACTGTACGTAAATCAATTACTTCAACAGAATAACCTTCTTTTTCTAATTCTTCAGCTGCTTTTAATGATTCTTGAACCATTGCGCCATAAGCGATTAAAGTAATGTCGTTACCTTCTTTTTTAACATTAGCTTTTCCGATATCAATTGTATATTCTTCTTCAGGAACTTCTTCTCTGAATGAACGATATAATTTCATATGCTCTAAATATACTACTGGATCGTTACTTCTAATAGAAGAAAGTAATAAACCTTTAGCATCGTATGGACCTGAAGGGATAACAACTTTTAATCCAGGAGATTGAGCTAAAATACCTTCTAAGTTATCTGCGTGTAATTCAGGAGTATGCACACCGCCACCGAATGGGGTACGAATTGTTACAGGTGCAGTTTTAGAACCACCTGAACGGAAACGAGTACGTGCGATTTGTCCTGCTACAGAGTCAAATACTTCATATACGAATCCTAAGAATTGGATTTCCATTACTGGACGGAAACCTTCAATAGCTAAACCTAAAGCTAAACCGCCAATACCAGATTCTGCAAGTGGTGTATCGAATACACGATCTTCACCAAACTCTTTTTGTAAACCTTCAGTAACACGGAATACACCACCGTTAACACCAACGTCTTCACCGAAAACTAATACGTCTTCGTCTTTTTTAAGTTCAGTTTTAAGCGCATCATTAATCGCTTGAACCATTGTCATTTGTGCCATGGCTTACTTCGACTCCTTCTCTTTGTATATTTCATATTGTTCTGCTAAGTTTTGAGGCATTTCTTCATACATGATTTCCATTAGAGAAGTAACAGTTTGTTTTTCTGTATTGTCAGCCTCTTTAATAGCTGCTTTGATGTCTGATTTAGCACGTTCAATAACTTCATTTTCTTTCTCTTCATTCCAAAGACCTTTGTTTTCCAAGAATTTTCTGAAACGTACTAATGGGTCTTTTTTCTCCCATTCTGCGTCTTCATCTGAAGTTCTGTAACGTGTAGGGTCGTCACCAGCCATAGTATGTGGACCATAACGATATGTCATAGTTTCGATTAATGTTGGACCTTCACCTGCAACTGCACGTTCACGAGCTTCTTTAGTAGCTTGATATACTGCTAACGCATCCATACCATCAACTTGGATACCAGGGATACCAACAGCAATAGCTTTTTGAGCTAATGAAGTTGCTGCAGTTTGTTTGCTACGTGGTGTTGAAATCGCGTAGTTATTGTTTTGAATAACAAAGATTGCTGGTGCTTTGTATGCTGAAGCAAAGTTAATACCTTCATAGAAGTCACCTTGAGATGAACCACCATCACCAGTATAAGTAATTGCAACTGCATTTTTGCCACGTTTTTTAAGACCGAATGCTACACCTGCTGTTTGAATATATTGAGCACCGATGATAATTTGTGGGCTTAATGCATTAACGCCTTCAGGGAATTGATTTCCTTTGAAGTGACCTCTTGAGAATAAGAAAGCTTCAGTTAAAGGTAAACCATGCCAAATAATTTGTGGCACATCACGATACCCTGGTAAAATAAAGTCTTCTTTTTCTAAAGCGTATTGAGAAGCTAATTGAGAAGCCTCTTGTCCTGCTGTAGGTGCATAGAAACCTAAACGACCTTGTCTATTTAAAGAAATAGAACGTTGGTCTAAAATACGTGTCCATACCATTCTTTCCATTAATTCTACTAATTCTTCGTCTGTTAAATCAGGTACTAAGTCTTCATTTACAACGTTACCATCTACGTCTAAAATTTGAACCATTTCAAATTTCGACTGTGTGTCATTTAGTACTTTTACCGCATCGAATTGGGCTTGTAACTTAGGAGCCATTCAATTCACCATACCTTTCCCATTTATAAATAGAAATTCATTTTATCCATAACAATTGTATCACAAATAAATAACCCTGTTAAACGATTTCATAAAGTTCTGTTTTATTATAAAAAGATACAGATGTAAGGACTGTACTAATACTTCCCCTACATCTGTATCAATCGTCAAATTATTTAAATTGATCTACGTCTTGTTTTTCCTTATTTACCTTGTTCATAGCTTTTGAATACGCTTTAAATTTCTTATTCATATCTTTGTAGGCTTTACTTAATTCTTTTGATTTTTCATCAACTTGTTCTTGTGTTGCACCATCTTTATTAATAAAACTAAACAGTGATTTTTCTTTACCTAAAGCTTTTTTGTAAGCCTTTGCATAGTCGCTATGTGTTTTATATTTATCTTTTATCGCTTTATCTAGTTCTTCAACTTCTTTTTTCTTATCTTTATTGTCTATATTATCAATGTGTGATTCTGCTTTTTTAAATTCTTTTTCAGACTCATTAAGCGCTTTTTCTTCTTTTTTAAATTCTTTTTCACGTTTTTCTGCATTTTCGACAATATCATCAGCAGCTTTTTCTCTAGTTTGCTGATCTTTATCATTAGCTTTTTTAAATAGCTTTTGTTTTTCTTCTTCTAACTTATTAATTTTTTTACTTACATCTGTAACTGGTTTTTCTTTATCAAAAGCATTTTGTACTTGATCGTCATATGCTTTAATTTCTTTTTTATCTGTAGTACATCCTGCTAACAAAACAGCCGATGTAGCTACTACTGCTATCGTTTTGTTAAATTTCATTTCTGTTTCCTCCTCAAAGTTGTACGCTTGTTATAATAAATAAATCTACATTATAAATCAACGAAATCGATATTATAAGCAGTCTAAACTATTCATGTATATAACGAGCATACCTTTATTTATATTATAATATAAAATTATTATACTATATAGCATCAGTGAGTTTTGACTTTACACTATCTAATTATAGAAGTTTGTCGACTATGATGTTATTCTAACTTTTATTTAGCATTTCTACTAATGATCTAATTTACATCAATGTACTTCTACCTATCTAATTTGGTATATTTATATTAAGGAAGGTGTCAAACATGTTAACAATGAAAGATATAATAAGAGATGGTCATCCTACACTACGTGAAAAAGCTCAAGAATTAAGTTTCCCTTTATCTAATGAAGATAAAGAAACATTAAAAGCTATGCGTGAGTTTTTAATTAATAGTCAAGATGATGACATCGCTAATAAATATGGTTTACGCTCCGGTGTAGGTTTAGCAGCACCACAAATTAATGTTTCAAAAAGAATGATTGCAGTTTATTTACCTGATGATGGTAATGGGAAATCTTATGACTATATGTTAGTGAATCCAAAGGTAATGAGTTATAGTGTCCAAGAAGCTTATTTACCAACTGGTGAAGGATGTTTAAGTGTTGACGAATCAATTCCTGGATTGGTTCATCGTCATAATAGAGTGACTATAAAAGCTCAAGATATCGAAGGTAATGATATTAAATTACGTTTAAAAGGCTACCCTGCTATCGTTTTCCAACATGAAATTGATCATTTAAATGGTGTAATGTTTTACGATCATATCGACGAAGCTAATCCTTTAACACCACATAATGATGCAGTAGAAGTTTAATATGAAATTTTAAAACTCGTAAGTATTAATTACTTACGAGTTTTTATTTCTGAACTTCTGTAAATATTATTACGAGTCTTAACTCCACTACTTCTCATTATATATTTCTTCATCTATTAAATACCTATCTATTATAATTTAAACAAATATCTAATAGTAAAAGTGGAACAATTCCATTTAAAAACTAGTCATTATTTAAATATTCTCGCTTAAAACACTTCTTACCACTTTATTTAAAGATAAAACTGCTTTATTTCTTCTTATACATCATGTAAAATATATATTAACTGAAAACTTAGTGAACTAATGCTATTTTTCAAAATTTGAACGACAATATTTCCCTGGAAAACATACTCGGTAGTGAAATTAAATAGAATCATTGTATATCTATTTAGATTGAGCTGGTATGTATTTTATTTTAAATAAGGAAGCATGCTTTATTGAAGAGTTATATCAATTAGAATTTTATTGTTTCTATCTTTAATAACCCGAGTTGTAAACCAAGGGACTTGAATAAATATTTAAAACAATCCTTAGGAGGAATTATATCAATGTCAGTATTTAAAGTATTCTATCAACATAATAAAGATGAAGTAATCGTGCGTGAAAACACACAAACAATTTATGTTGAAGCACAAACTGAAGAACAAGTTAGACGTTATTTAAAAGACCGTAATTTTAATATCGAATTTATCACTAAATTAGAGGGCGCACATTTAGATTACGAAAAAGAAACTTCAGATCATTTCAGTGTGGAGAAAGCTGAATAATGAAACAATTACATCAAAATGAAGTAGGTGTATATGCACTTGGTGGCTTAGGTGAAGTTGGTAAAAACACTTATGCTATTGAGTACAAAAATGAAATCGTGATTATTGATGCTGGTATTAAATTTCCAGATGATAATCTTTTAGGAATTGACTATGTCATTCCTGATTACACTTACTTAGAACAGAACCAAGATAAAATTGTTGGTCTGTTCATAACACATGGACACGAAGATCATATAGGTGGTGTGCCCTTCCTATTAAAGCAAATTAATGTACCTATTTACGGTGGTCCATTAGCTTTAGGATTGATTAGAAACAAATTAGATGAACATAACTTATTACGTACTGCTCAACTGAACGAAATTAATGAAGATAGTGTCATTAAATCAAAACACTTTGAAATTTCATTCTACCTTACTACTCATAGTATCCCAGAAGCATACGGTGTTGTTGTGGATACTCCAGAAGGTAAAATCGTTCATACTGGAGATTTTAAGTTTGATTTCACACCTGTTGGTGAACCAGCTAACATTGCAAAAATGGCTAAACTTGGTGAAGAAGGTGTGCTTTGTCTCCTATCTGACTCAACAAATGCTTTAGTACCAGATTTTACACTTAGTGAACGTGAAGTTGGTCAAAATGTCGATAAAATTTTCCGTAACTGCAAAGGTCGTATCATATTCGCTACCTTCGCATCGAATATCTATCGTGTACAACAAGCAGTAGAAGCCGCTGTTAAACACAATAGAAAAATTGTCACATTCGGACGCTCAATGGAAAATAATATTAAAATTGGTATGGAATTAGGCTATATTAAAGCTCCACCTGAAACTTTTGTAGAACCAGGTAAAATTAATAGTATTCCTAAACACGAATTACTTATTCTATGTACAGGATCTCAAGGTGAACCAATGGCAGCATTATCTCGTATTGCTAACGGTACACACAAACAAATTAAAATTATTCCAGAAGATACAGTGGTATTTAGTTCATCACCTATTCCTGGTAATACAAAAAGTATTAACCGTACAATCAATGCACTATACAAAGCTGGCGCAGATGTTATTCATAGTAAAATTTCTAATATTCATACATCTGGACACGGTTCACGTGGTGACCAATCACTTATGCTACGTTTAATTCAACCAAAATACTTCTTACCTATTCATGGTGAGTATCGTATGTTGAAAGCACATGGTGAAACTGGTGTTGATTGTGGTGTAGATGAAGAGAATGTATTTATCTTTGATATAGGTGACGTTCTTGCCTTAACACATGATTCTGCTCGTAAAGCAGGTAGAATCCCTTCAGGTAATGTCCTTGTTGATGGTAGCGGTATCGGTGATATAGGTAATGTTGTTATTAGAGATCGTAAATTATTATCTGAAGAAGGTTTAGTAATCGTTGTAGTTAGTATTGACTTTAACACTAATACATTACTTTCAGGTCCAGATATCATATCAAGAGGTTTTGTTTACATGCGTGAATCTGGTCAATTAATATATGATGCACAACGTCGTATTAAAACAGATGTTATCTCCAAATTAAATCAAAATAAAGATATACAGTGGCATCAAATTAAATCTTCAATTATTGAAACATTACAACCATATTTATTTGAAAAAACAGCTCGTAGACCAATGATCTTACCGGTTATTATGAAAGTTAATGAAAATAAAAATCAATAATTCTATAATAAACTCCCATAAGTAAAAATTATCCTTCGATAATTTTACTTATGGGAGTTTTTGTATTGTAAAAATAAAATATTAGAACACAAAAATGCACTCAGATGAATCGAAATTAATCTACTTCATCTGAGTGCTAGAATTGTAAAGTATACCCCTACTTAATACTAATATTATTTATTTAACGATATTCTTTTCGAAGCGACCTAAATCATTATCGTGTCCAATCATAATCAGTATATCCCCGATTTCAATACTTAAATATGGATCAGGTGAAACTATAAACTGCTTACCTCTTTTAATAGCAATAATATTAATTCCATATTGAGCACGGATATCTAAGTCTATGATAGTTTGTCCAGTCATTTTTTCTGTAGCTTTTAATTCAACGATTGAATGTTCATCTGCTAATTCTAAATAATCTAATACACTGGCACTTGCAACATTATGTGCAATACGTCTTCCCATATCACGTTCTGGATGTACAACAGTATCTGCCCCTATTTTATTTAATATTTTGGCATGATAATCATTTTGTGCTTTGGCAGTAACCTTTTTTACACCTAATTCTTTTAAAATAAGTGTTGTTAAGGTACTAGATTGAATATTTTCACCAATTGCAACAATAACGTGATCAAAGTTTCTTATACCTAAACTTTTCATTACTGCTTCATCTGTTGTATCTGCAACAACTGCATGTGTTGCAATATCGCTATATTCATTGACTCTATTTTCATCACTATCAATAGCCATAACATCCATATCTAAGGCGTTAAGTTCACGAACAATACTGCCACCGAAACGGCCTAAACCAATTACAACGTATTCCTTTTCCATAATTGTCCTCCGTAATATATACACATTTAAATAACAACGGCTAAATCAATCCTTACTAATGTAACACTTTAAAAATTGATTCAATACCGTTGTTATATATTGATAAACTTTTATAAATTATTTTTTGCCCTCAACATAATCTTTATCGAAAACAAATAATCTCAATAATAATATTAACGATGGAACTAATAAAAGTAAACCTAAAATAAATGCTATTACAAGTGCTAGACCCATTTCATCATTGACATGGGAACTTGAAATTTTCACAAATGGTTGTAATAAATATGGCAATTTACTGATACCATATCCGAAAAAGGCAAATAACATCTGTAGAATAACCATAATAAATGCCAAGCCATGATTTTTCTTAAATATTGTTAATGCACCAGCAATTAAGAAAAATATAAAACTAATAACAAACATCCACCAATAGTTAAAGACAGCATTATTAAAATGATATGAATTTTGAACTCTTAGTGATAAAAAGACAAATAATGAAATAATCATCATTGGTGGTCCCCAAAATATATGCCAACGTCTCATTAAATCGTATGCTGGTTTATCATTCGCTTTATTAGCATAAAACGTTAGGAATCCTGAAGATATATAAAGTACAGATATAATGGCTAAAAATACTACGGACCATGCGAAAGGACTTAATAACAATTGAACCCATTCCAAATCAACATGATTACCAACTTCTTTTATGTAGCCACCTTCTGAAATCGTTAATCCAGTCGCTAATGCAGCCGGAATCAACAAACCTGTTAAACCATATAAGACAATCCATGGTAATTTAGTATCTTGACCATAATTTTCAAATGCGTAAAAACTATTTCTAATTGAAATCAATATCGTTCCAAGTGAACCGGGAACAAGTAGCACTGTTCCTAAATACTTAACAGAATCCGGAAAGAAACCGACGAAACCGACAAAGAAAAATACAAAAAATACGTTGGTTACTTCCCAAACTGGACTTAAATATCTTTCAATAAGGTGATTAATTTTCTTTTCATCACCAGTAATTTTAGAGTGGAGTGCAAAGAATCCTGCACCAAAATCAATTGAGGCTACGATGATATAGCAAAATAAAAATATCCATAACACTGTAATACCTATATATGAATACATCATTTGCTATCACCTCTTTCTTTAATTACTCGATCAACATCATTGATTGCCGGTTTATTTTTAAACATTCTTAGTAAAACATAAGCTGAAGTTACTAAAAGTACTAAATATAATAAACCAAATAGTATTGTTACTAACGTAATGCCTCCAGCTTGTGTTGCAGCTTGTGAAACTCTTAAATAACCTCTTACAATCCATGGTTGGCGTCCCATTTCAGTTAAGAACCAACCAAACTCTATAGCTAACATAGAAGCTGGTCCAGTTAATAAAATACCGTATAACATAGCTTTATGAGTTGTAAACTTACGTAATTTTTTAATGATTAAAAATAACATATATATTCCAGAAACAATAAAACAAAATACACCCATAGATACCATTAAATCAAAGAAATAATGAACGATTAATGGTGGTAATTCATTTTTAGGAAAATCATTAAGTCCTTTTACTGTTGTTTTCGTATTATTATCAGCTAAAAAACTTAACATTCCAGGTATTTCAATAGCACCAGATACTTCTTTTGTTTTGTCGTTTAATACACCAAAAAATACTAAATTGGCATGTGACTGCGTATCAAAATGCCATTCATAAGCTGCTAATTTTTCAGGTTGTACTTTGTGCAAGAATTTTGCAGACATGTCCCCTGCTAACATAGATAATAATGTTGATATAAAACCAACAATCATAGTCATTTTTAAAGATTTTAAATGATATGTTTTATCTTCTGGGTGAGGATTTTTTAATAACTTAAACGCTGCAATTGCTGCAAGAACGAATGCCATTGTCATACCTGCTGTCGCAACGACGTGAAATGATCTTACAATAAATGATGAATTAAACATTGCTTCTAATGGTTGAACATTCACCATTCGACCATTCTTCATTTCAAAGCCAGCAGGTGTATTCATAAATGAGTTAACTGACGTTATAAAAAATGCTGAGAACGACCCACCGATAATCACAGGTAAACCAATGAAAAAGTGAATCCATTTATTTTTGAATCTATCCCATGTATAAAGATAAATACTTAGGAAAATTGCTTCAAAGAAGAAAGCAAATGTTTCCATAAATAATGGTAAGGCTATGACATGACCACCCATTTTCATAAATGTCGGCCAAACAAGCGACAGTTGTAAACCAATAATTGTACCCGTTACAACACCAACTGCAACAGTTATTGTATAACCTTTTGACCATCTTCTTGCTAATGCTATATAATTCGCATCATTATTACGTATACCAAGAAATTCTGCAATAACAAACATTAATGGCATACCAACACCGATTGTTGCAAATATGATATGTACTGCTAATGTCATACCTGTAAGCAATCGGCTTATTTCTACTGAATCCATATATAATCACCTTGTACTTATAATTTTAAATATTTTACAATGCTTAAAATTATAAATCTTCTGTATCACAAACAAAATACATCTGCTTACAATTTTGATATAAAATTTATTAAAAGACACACAATGTTCACACCATTGATATTTTAAGAATTTATCTATAAGATAAGTCTATACAAATTTAAGAGAAAGGAAATTTTCGATGTCACAGATAACATTATATACTCAAGACGATTGTCCACCTTGTACATTTGTTAAAAATCATCTAAAAGCAAATAATGTTGATTTTATAGAAAAAAACATTAAAAATAATCAATATCGTATTGAAATGATGGATTATGATGCGTTTGCTACCCCATTTATATTGTTAGATAACCAACCTATGTATCAAGTTGATATGGATAAAATTAATGATGCTTTTAATATTAAATAATCTTGAATGAACAAACAAAAAAGCAACTAGAGCAAAATTAATTGCCCTAGTTGCTTTTTAATATATATTATTTTGAAATGTTATTAACTAATTCGATAACTTCCTCTTGTGTAGCACAATCAATAGCACGATTTGCTAATTCTGACATTTCGTTTTGGCTTAAGCCATTAATTTGTCTTCTAGCTTTAAGAATAGATGTAGGACTCATTGAGAACTCGTCTAATCCTAAACCTAATAATAATGGCACTGCAGTTGCATCTCCTGCCATTTCACCACACATACCTGTCCATTTACCTTCTTTGTGAGAAGCTTCAATAACTTGTTTAACTAAACGTAAAATTGAAGGGTTGTATGGTTGGTATAAATAAGATACACGTTCTGACATACGGTCTGCAGCTAATGTGTATTGAATTAAATCATTTGTACCGATACTAAAGAAATCAACTTCTTTAGCAAATACATCAGCTAAAGCTGCAGTTGCTGGAATTTCAACCATGATACCAATTTCAATGTCATCAGATACATCATAACCTTCGTTTTGAAGATTTTCTTTTTCTTCTAATAACATAGCTTTAGCATCACGGAATTCTTTGATAGTTGCAACCATTGGGAACATAATATTTAATTTACCATAAACAGAGGCACGTAATAACGCGCGTAATTGTGGTCTGAAAATATCGGGTTGTGCTAAGCAAAGACGTATCGCTCTGTAACCTAAGAATGGATTCATTTCATCAGGTAAGTCTAAGTAAGGTAATTCTTTATCGCCACCAATATCTAATGTACGAACAACGACACGTTTACCTTCCATAGTTTCTAATACTTTTTTATAAGCTTCGAATTGTTCTTCTTCAGTAGGTAATTGATCTCTACCCATGTATAAGAACTCAGTACGATATAATCCAACACCTTGTGCACCATTTTCAATTACACCTGGTAAATCATTTGGTGTACCGATGTTAGCTGCTAATTCAGCATGAACACCATCTACAGATACAGTATCTGCATCACGTAATTTTTGTAATTCTTGTTTATCTTCAAAGAAACGTTCACGTTTATTTTGATAAGCAATTACTTCATCTTCTGTAGGGTCGATAATAACATCACCTGTTAAACCATCGACAATAATCATATCACCTTGTTTCACTTCTTTAGTGATTGATTTTGTACCTACAACAGCAGCGATTTCTAAAGAACGACTCATAATTGCTGAGTGGCTTGTTCTGCCACCAATATTCGTAACAAAACCTTGAACGAATTCTTTGTTTAATTGTGCTGTATCAGAAGGTGTTAAGTCATTACCAATAATAACAACACTTTCATCAATCATACTTGGGTTTGGTAATTCAACACCAAGAATATGTGCTAAAACACGTTTAGAAACGTCTCTAATATCAGCAGCACGTTCTTTCATATATTCATTATCCATAGATTCAAAAATAGTAATAAATTGAGTAGTAACCTCATTTAATGCTGTCGCAGCATTAACTTTATCATTTTTAATTTTATCTTGGATTGGTTGAATTAATTCTGGATCATCTAAAACAAGTAAATGTGCATCAAAAATAGCTGCTTTATCAGCGCCTAATTGAACTTCTGCATTATTTCTTATTTTAGTTAATTCAATTTTAGATGCTTCGATAGCGTTATTGAATTTGCTAGTTTCACCTTCAACATCAGTGATTGTTTCACTGCTGTCAAAAGTTAAGTCTGGCTCAACTATTAAGTATGCTTTAGCGATTGCTACACCGTCAGATGCCGCAATACCATTAATTAATTTAGACATATTACTTAGTTAAACCTTCTTTTGATAAGACATCACTGATTGATTCAACTGCTTCTGTTTCGTCGCTACCGTCAGCATAAATTGTAATTTCAGCATCTTTACCAACACCTAAACTCATAACACCCATAATTGATTTTAAGTTAACTTTTTTACCGTTGTATTCTAATTGAATATCTGAATCAAATTTTGAAGCTGTTTGTACCAACATTGTTGCTGGGCGAGCGTGAATTCCTGTTTCGTCGATAATTACATATGATTTTTGTTCCATAAATTTATTTCTCCTTCTATAAGTTAGAATCTTCAATATACTTACAATCTAACATAATTTTTTATACTTTAACTTTACCAAAACCAATAGTTAAATTCAATTTCTTTAAAACCGGTTTCAGTATATTTCTACAAAATTATAACAATTTATAGTCTTTAAAGTAAATCTTTGACGACTTTTTCACATTTTTCAATGTGATCCTGGCCTAATTTTTTCATGAAATAATAACTAATTGATGCTGAAACTGCTTGTCCAACAAATGGGAACCATTTCGTTTGTTTAGCAGCTGTTCTTTTAGCAACATCTCTGATAACTACTTTCATCAAAGCATTTGTCAATTTTTTACCAATGAATTGACTACCTTGGATAGCTGCCGCTGACATAATACGTTCTCTAACATCATCACTTAATGAATTAACTTGTTTATGATCTAATCCATAGATTTTGTTAACATCACTTATGATATCTCTCATTAATTTGATATCAACACCAAAATCTAAACCTGGAATAGGTACAATACTCATACCAGATGATAATATAGATTTCTTCTTAACGAGGTTTTCTGCTGATTCTCGTCTATCTTGTAATTCACTTTGAGTTACTGGTAAATTACTTTTTTCTTTAATTTCTTCAATATTTAAAACTCTGTTACCAACAGTATTAGTAACTTTATTAGTCATTTTATTTCTAATACTCATCTAATTCACCTTCCCAGAATCATATTCAATAAGACTATATACCCAGTTTACAAATAATTAATGCTCAATATTTACGAAAATCGCTTTTAAATATTTTGAAGGTTTGTAGTGAGGATGTGTTTTAAAGTCTTTAGGTAATCCCATAACTTCTTTAATTTCATATTCAACTTCAGCATTATCTAACGTGGTTTTAATTACATTTTTAAATGCTTTAAGTGAAAATACACTAGAATTCGTACATAACAATAATGTTCCCTTTTCAGATAAGATGTCTAAAGCACCGTCAATTAATTTATCGTAATCTTTTTGAACAGAAAATGTTTTTTTCTTGTTACGTGCAAAACTTGGTGGATCTATAACGATTGTGTCATATTGATGACCATGTCTTTTGGCATAATTGTAAAAATCAAATGTATCCATAACATAAATATATTCAGATTTAGGGTCAATCGCATTTAGTCCAAAGTTTTCCTCTGTTAATCCTCTTGAACGATTAGCTAAATCTACACTTGTTGTTGATAAAGCATTTTGTGCAGCTACCACAGAAAATGCGCCAGTATAACTAAACACGTTTAAAATATGACGTCCCTCAGAAAATTGGTCGCGTAATTTTTTCCTTACTTCTTTTTGATCTAGGAATATACCAGTCATTAATCCATCTTCTAAGTCAACATTATAAAATGTGAAATTTTCCTCTATAACAATTGGGAATGTCTGACGTTCTCCTTCAACAAATCCACCAGTATACTCTGTATCTTTGAAACGCATTTTTTCGTAAATAGATTGATACTCAAATGTTGATTTTATTGCTTCTAAAATATAGTAACGGTACTTATAAATTCCTTTTGAATACCATTGAATTAACAAGTTCCCATCATAATTATCAATTGTTAATCCTCCGACACCATCGCCTTCAGCATTAAATAATCTAAAAGCATTTGTTCCATCAATATGGTAATAATATTCTCTTTCAGTCAATGCCTTTTCGAATAGTCTTTTGAAAAAAGCAGTATTAATATCTTCAGAAGGATTATAACTTAACACCCATCCTAAACCTTTATGTTGTCGACCTACATAAGCGGTTGCGATATATTGCTCCCTACCATCTACTAATTTGAATAAATCCCCCTCTTTCAGGTGATCATGTGCATAAATATCATCTTCGTCTATTAGTGGATATTGATTATGGTATTTTGTTTCTTTTCCTCTATTTAAAGTTGCTATTTTCATATACTTAACTTACCTCTCTTTTAATATATTTCTACGGGAAATTAATTTAAATTCACAATTAAGCCTTATACTTTAATTTTTATAAGCTAACAAGTAAATATTTTAATTCAATCGCTATTTTAACAAATTTTTCATCTTACTCCTATTTTCTAACAAAAAAAGAGCGGTATCACAATTCAATCTTTAATAAGAAGGAACTGTAACCCGCTCAAAAATACGTATTATTATTGTTAACGATACATATCTATTTCATGCATAACTTCAATTGTATTATTTTGGTTTATCTCTTAATTGCAATGAGTATGCAATTATGATTGCAATTAACATTAGTAATAGCGTCGGTGTAATAAACACTGATAATAATAATCCATGAACCATAATATTCATAAATTCGGTTAATAATTTGAAGAATAAAATGCTTCCCATAAATAATTGAAGATAATAGAATTTACCTCTTAAGAAATAAGTTAATGTTGTCGCAATATATACAATGATAATAAATAACAGCAGTAACAATGTTACCCATTCAATCACATATTGTGTTTGAGATAATTCCCACTCACCTGATAAGAATAAGGCATTTCTGTTGTTGAATTCTAAAAATGTAAAGAAGAAAATAACTACACCGCAGAATATTTCAACATACATTGGTTTTATCCATTTAGGTTTTCTCATCCAATTTGGAATATCATCTTCCTGGATATCAACAATATTTTTAACTTTTTCTTTAAACTTATCTCTTTTAGTTCTAATTTTTTCTAAATCGACACTTCTTCTAGTATTACGTGCATATTCTGTTGTCTTATCTTGAAGTTGTTTTAAGTGAACTTTAGTTTGATTTGAAACGTTACCTTTACTTGTTCTTGATAATTCTGGTTCTTCTTCCCCTAATTCTTGTTTCGTTAGCGGTAAAGCTCGTCTTAAGAATAAGAAGTTCCAAATAGACATTTGTCCTAATAACCACATGATGATAAAGAATGTATTCACACTTAAAATATCAATAGATTCAATTTCATTTGAGTCAATACGACCATGCAGTGCAATTTGTGTAATTAGATAACTGATACCATAAGATACGATTATCCACATATAGTGACTTTTTCGATTATTACTATTTAATTCATCTTTATAAACGATATAACCGATATGAATGATGAATGGAATAATAAATACGATACCGAAGAAACCATATACTTGCATCATTAGAATTAAAGTTATTAGGAAATACATAATCCCTATAACTAAGAAGAAAATAGAAATATCATAGTCATACTTAATTGTTCTAAATAATGTATGACCGAGTAACATAACTAAGATACCAAATAAAATAATGATAATGGCACTTATTATTGGGAAGCTCCCTATAAATCTACTCATCACTTTTATGATTTCAGCGAAAAATGCATTCAGGAATTCCCATATATTATGTACATGAGTATTTACCTTCTTATCACCATTTAATTGTTTAATAAGTGGTAAATTGATTAATATAATGAGTCCTGTGAAAAGTGAAACGATACCGATAATATAACTAAATATAATCTCGGTGTGTTTCTTAAGAAAAGACATACTATTCACCTCAAAAGTTATTATATATGAAGAACTTCTTCTTGTCTTTAATAAATCACTAAATACATCTATAGACCTAGAAAAGTTTAATATTAGCATAACTGGGTAAAAGTAGTATGTAAACAAATAAAACACAATTAGGGGTGGATTTATTATGAGTAACGAAGAATTAAATAAAAAATCAGCTGAAAAAGCAAAAGAAGCAGAAGAAAAATTAAAAGAGCAAAAAGAAAATAAATCTGATGATATTGAGCAAACTAAAAAAGATATCGACGATGCATTAAACTAATAGTTGACTAAATTTTAATTATACAGATAGGCACTTGTAATGAATTTAAGAATAAAGCTATGTAGATAGGTAATACTATTTACATAGCTTATTTGTATTTTGATAAATTAATTTGAGATACCCTTTCTTTTAAAATTATTGTTCTAAAATCTTCTTTTTCCATGAATTGTATTTGTTGTCTATAAGTATATTAAATTAACATCAATTTATACTTTTATATTCTATACCGCCTTGACATTCTTCACGAAAAAACTTACATTAAAGACAAATTAAATTAATGAACGCACTAGGGGTGTTTTGAACTGAGATGAGGTTAACCCTCAAACCCTTTGAACCTGATCTAGCTAGATACTAGCGTAGGAAAGTGTAACTAACAGAAGATATAAACGTATGTTTAGACATATTCTTATGTTTTGCGCACAACTTTCCTAGAGAAGGTTGTGCGTTTTTTTAGGAGGATGTTTTTTATGTCAAAAGGTTTAAAACTTTCTGAGATACTAGTGACAGTGCTTATCTCTGTTATTTTTGCAATCATTTATAATTTATGGTGGTTGTTTTACAATGTTGCTCAAGTTGCTGGCTTACATCTTGAACAATTAACGTATGGCGTTTGGTTTATGGCTGCAGTAGTTTGTTATTTAATTATACCTAAACCAGGTATCGCCTTACTCGCTGAATTTGCAGCTGGTGCTGGTGAAACAATTGTTATGGGGAAATTTGATATTCCGACAATCGTATATGCACTTTTACAAGGTTTAGCATGCGAAATTGTATTCGCTATCTTTAAATATCAATCTCGTTCAGTTATGGTTGCTATTTTAGCTGGATTGGTTACAGCACTTATTTCATTCCCTGTCGATTACTATTACGGATATTTAAACGAAGTTGCCGGATGGAATTTAATTTTATTTATTGTTTTTCGTGCACTTAGTGGCATCATTATATCTGGTTTACTTTCTTACTTATTAGTAAAAGCATTGGATCAAACTGGTGTAACTAAATTATTTAGACCCGCATCTAAAGATGACTACGATTCATTATAAGGGGATTTTAAAGTGCTAAAAGTTACAAATTTACGTTTGAAGTACCCAAATGGTCACCGAAAAATATTCGATGATCTTAATTTAGAAATTAAAGACAAAGAAAAAGTATTATTGCTCGGCCCTTCTGGTTCTGGTAAAAGTACACTACTCCATGTATTAAGTGGCATCGTACCAAAATTAATTGAATTACCTATGAAATATGACACTTTAGAAATCAATGACCATAATGGCGTTATTTTTCAAGATCCAGATACACAATTTTGTATGCCTAAAGTTTATGAAGAATTAGCTTTTGTATTAGAGAATAGACAACTTCCTAGAAAAGATATGGATGAAGCTATTGAAAATGCATTAAACTCAGTAAACTTAAATGTAAATGAAACAACACAAATTAATCATCTAAGTGGCGGCATGAAACAAAAACTAGCTATTGTAGAAACAATTTTGCAACAAGCTGATACCCTATTTTTAGATGAACCTACTGCTATGTTAGATGTAGAAGCTACAGAAGATTTATGGCAGCGACTAATAGACCTATGGCAAGATCAAACGGTTCTGATTGTAGAACATAAAGTAGAACATATTTGGCAACATGTAGATAGAGTCCTATTGATGAACTATGAAGGTCAAATTATCGCTGATGATAGTCCAGAACATATTTTACAACATTTTGAACATCTGCTAAGTGAATATGGAGTATGGCACCCTAAAGCATGGAATTATGCCCCAGAACCGAAAAAAATAACGCCATCTACACAACAACAATTATTTAAATTTAATGATGGAGAAATACTTCGTAGTAAGAAAACTTTATTTAAAGTAGACCAATTATCAATAAATTCTGGGGAATGGATTACAATTACTGGAAAAAATGGTACTGGTAAAACGTCTTTATTAGAGTCAATATTACAGTTAATTAAATACAAAGGTATAATGACATACCAAAATCAAGAATTACGTAAAATCAAAGATGCATCCCAACATATGTATCTTGTATATCAAAATCCAGAACTACAATTTATTACTAATTCAGTATATGAAGAAATTTTTATTCATTATAATCATTTAGATTCAACTCATGCAGATGAGAAAACATTACAACTATTAGAATTGCTTAATTTAACTAATGTAAAAAATCAACACCCTTATGAAATTTCAATGGGACAAAAACGTCGATTAAGCGTTGCAACAGCGTTAAGTTCTGATGCAGACATCATCTTACTTGATGAGCCTACGTTTGGATTAGATAGCCATAATACTTTCCAATTAATCGAACTATTTCAAGAAAGAGTTTCTAAAGGACAAAGCATTATTATGGTAACGCACGACCCTGAAATCATTAAGCGCTATCCAACTAGGAGATGGGCGATTAATAATAAGCAATTAACAGAGATTGAAGGTGAACAACATGTTTGAACACTGGAAAATCCGACATACCTTCGTAGATGATGTTAATATTATTACCAAACTTATATTAGGTGTTCTGTTATTTTTCTTTATTATTTTTATTCATAACTTTGATTTCATGATATATATCGTAACACTTATGTTCATTTTTTTAATTATATTTAATGGAACTGAATTTAAAATAACTGGTACTTTTATATTAGTAACTACATTCTTTGCCTTACTATCATCATTATTTATGATTTTATACGGTGATGGAAATCACATATTGTTCAAATTTGGAATTATTCAAATTAGTACAGAAAGTATTGTTCGCGGTATTCATTTATCACTTCGTACGATTACAGTATCTATGTTTGGTATTCTAATTGTATTAACTTCACAAGTTGTTATGATTTTTTATAGTTTAATGCAACATTTAAAAGTCAAACCTAAAGTAGCATATGCATTTATGGCTGCAATAAGAATGATTCCATTAATTATTAGTTCATTAATTCAATTAAGACGTTCTTTAAAAATGAGATACCAAATTATCGATAAATCAAATTATCGAGGATTTAAACGATTAAAACATTTAATTATTCCATTATTAAGTCAGAATATTAGACGTGCCCATCAATTATCTGTTGCAATGGAATCTAAAGGATTTAAAGATGGACCTAGAACATATTACTATAGAGCACCTTTCTCATATAAAGATCTTATATTTATATTGAGTTTATTAGTCATTATTGGGCTATCTTATTATTTATCTACTACATTTCCTATCACAGGCATTCATGATGTTCGTATAGGTAAATTAGAATAATTTATTTTATCCATTCAATTCACATAAAAAAGTAACTAGGCTGGGAAATAACTCCCAAAATAATAGCACTAAGGTGATCTATTTTAATCATCTTAGTGCTTTCTTTATATCCAATACTTCGTATTGTATGGCTACGCTATGCCCAACTTGCTTTGCTTGTAGAAACTGATTTAATCAGTTTCTCTGTGTTGGGTCCCTTCCGATGGTACAGTTTCAGCCAGAAATTCTACACAGATAAATCTGTGGGAATTTCTAAGGTCTTCAACTTGTACTGTTCCCTCAGAAGTCTTGCCATAAATACTACGTATTTATATGTAATTTTACGCTAATATACTCAAAAAAACTCTTTCGTATAATTTAGTAAACACAACTAAACTTAATTAACGAAGAGTCTTCTGTATAAAGACTAAAACAAGACTCAACTTACATTACCAATGGGAACTTCAATTATTATTCCCACACATGAGTCTAATTAATTGGTAATCATAGATGAATTTAATCAAACATCATTGATAACTTATGGCATGTTTATTAAAGGTAAAGCTAAAAATATAAAAGTTACATGTTTAATACTCAAAATTGGGACTATAACGAAAGTAATCTATAGTCAAAGGAAAATAGATGTAGAACCATTTTTTGGATTAATGTAGTAGCTCAACGAGCTGAAAATAATCAAAATAACAATGAAAAAGGTAATTTCTATATTATTTCAATAGAAATTACCTTTTTTCATTTGTCCAAGAACTTTATGTCCCGGACCTTTTTTGCATTTTATAAACTGTTAATCAGAGTACGGTGTCATTACTTTAGTGCTTTATTACCAATATCGTTTCTATAGAATAAATTATCACTATTAATTTTTTCAACATTTTTATAGGCTTCTTGTTGTGCTTTAGCTAAATTGTCTCCTTGTCCTATAGCTAATATGACACGACCTCCTGAATTAACGTATTGATTATTTTCTTTTTTCAAGCCACTTACATAATAGTTCTGATTCAATTCGAATCCACTTACTTTATGCCCTTTTTCATAATGACCTGGGTAGCCTTTAGAGGCTAACATCACACCAACTACAGATTCATCTTTCCATTCTAAATGAATCTCGTCACCTTTATCTAGAGCGATGATATGATCCATCAAATCACTTTTCATACGTGTTAATAATACTTGTGCTTCTGGATCGCCAAATCTTGCATTAAATTCAATGACTTTTGGTCCATCTTCGGTAAGAATAGCTCCGATATATAACAAACCGAAGAAATGATAACCTTCTTCAGCCATTGCATTAGCAATAGGTTGAGCTATTTCATCATTCGTTCTTTTTAGTATATCTTGGTTAATATGTGGTACTGGACAATATGCACCCATACCACCCGTATTAGGTCCTTCGTCATTATCATATGCACGCTTATGATCTTGCGCAATACAATCAAAAGGTATAGCTCTTTTACCATTAACAAAGGTCATGACTGAGAACTCTTCACCTTCTAAGAACTCCTCAAATACTACTGTACCAGAGTCCTCACTAAACATTTGATTCACAGCTTCTTTAGCATCATTTCGATTGGTAGCTATAACTACCCCTTTACCAGCTGCTAAACCATCTTTTTTAATCACAATTGGTAAATCGCAATGATTAACATATGTTAATGCCTCGTCTTTATTATCAATTTCTCTATATTGAGCTGTTGGAATATGATATTTATCCATAATTCTCTTTGCAAAAGACTTAGATCCTTCTATTTGAGCAGCATCACTATTAGGCCCAAATACTTTAATTTGATGTTCTCTTAATAAATCAGGCAGACCATCAATCAGTGGTTGTTCAGGCCCAATCACGACCCATTCAATTTGATGTTGAGTTACAAATTCTAAAATACCTTCATTATCATTTTCCTTAATATCTGTATGAATTTGTGCAACATTTACCATAGCTTCATTACCAGGTATAACATGCACCTGATCAACTAATGGAGATTGATTTAATTTATTTGCTAATACATGTTCACGACCACCAGCACCTATAACGAGTACGTTCATGAATTTACTCCCTTCATGTTTTAACTTTTAGTGTTTAAAATGACGCATACCTGTCATTACCATTGTAATTCCATATTTATTTGCCATATCTATCGACTCTTGATCTTTAATTGAACCACCAGGTTGAATAATTGCTTTAATGCCATTTTTAGCAGCTAATTCTACTGTATCGTCCATCGGGAAAAAGCCGTCAGATACTAAAGCTACATTCTCATTAATTTCTATTGCTCTTTCTAATGCAATTTTAGCTGATCCAACTCGGTTCATTTGGCCCGCACCAATACCTACTGTTTGTTTTTCATTACTTAAGATAACAGCATTACTTTTAACAGCACTTACAACTTTCCAACCTAATAACATTGCATTCCACTGCTTTTCTGTGGGTTGAACTTCAGTTGCAACCTTCATGTCTTCACGACTAACTTCGTAATTATCTTTATCCTGTACTAAATATCCACCAGATACTGATACAAATTCCTCTTCTCTACTATCAATCGTAGTATCTATTTCTAATAATCGAATATTTTTCTTTTGAGTCAAAATTTCTAGCGCTTCATCTGTAAATTTTGGTGCGATAACTACTTCTAAAAAGATTGAATGTAACGTTTGAGCTAATTCTGCCGTCACTGCACGATTTAGCGCAATAATACCACCGAATATCGATTGATTGTCTGCATCAAATGCATTTTGAAAAGCAAATTCTATAGATTTTCCAATTCCGACGCCACACGGATTCATATGTTTAACAGCTATTGTAGCTGGTTCTTCAAATTTCTTTACTAATGACAGTGCTGCATCTGCATCTTTAATATTGTTATAACTTAATTGCTTACCATGTAATTGTTTAGCACCTGCAATAGTATGTTTAGCATTAGATGTTCTTACAAAATAAGCTGATTGTTGTGGATTTTCTCCGTAACGTAATGTTTCTTTATTATCTTTGAAGAAATTAACAATTGCTTCATCATATTGAGTCGTATGTTCAAATACTTTAATCATTAGTGATTTACGGTATGCTTCATCCAATTGGTTGTTTTTTATTCTATTAATCACTTCATTATAGTCTGACGGATGAACAATTGTAGTGACATGTTTGAAATTCTTAGCTGCAGCTCTTAACATCGTCGGACCACCAATATCTATATTTTCGATTGCATCATCTTCCGTTACATCAGGATTTTCAACTGTTTTTTGAAATGGATAAAGATTAACAACAACTAAATCTATAAGATCAATATGTTGCTCTTTTAATTGATCTAAATGTTCTTGTTTATCTCTATCAGCTAATATGCCTCCGTGAACTGCAGGATGCAATGTTTTAACACGACCATCCATGATTTCAGGAAATTGTGTGAGTTCTGAAACAGATTTCACATCAACTTGAGCTTCTTCTAAAATTTGTTTTGTACCACCTGTTGAATAAAGTTCATAGCCTAAAGAGTGTAATGATTTTGCAAATTCAACAATACCGCTTTTATTTGAAACACTTAAAATTGCTTTTTTCATTGTTTTGTAATACTCCTCTATTGAATGATTTTTGCAATAACGCTCGGATATAATTCGTATTCTAATTGTTTAACTCTTTCTTCCAAGTCTTCTTTAGTATCGTCCGTTTTAATATCACATTGTCTTTGTTCAATAATTTCTCCCGTGTCCATACCGCTATCAACATAATGTACTGTAGATCCTGTTACAATATCTCCACTACGATATGCCTGTCCTATTGCATCAATCCCCTTAAATTTCGGCAATAATGAAGGATGGATATTTAAAATTTTATGTGGAAACGCATTTAATATATCTTGTCCTATTAATCTCATATAACCTGCTAATATTATCCATTGAACCCCTTCTTCAGATAATAATGTCAGTAAGTGTTTTTCATATTGTGATTTAGATTCAAAGTCTTTCGGTTCATTGATATGTACTTTGATGCCTAATGCTTTCGCACGATCGATGCAGTATGCGTCATTATGGTCTGTATATAGTGCTGAAATTTCAATATGCGATAAATTTCCATTTTGTACTTGTCGTACTATATTTTCAAAATTGCTACCAGAACCAGAAGCAAAAATCGCTACTTTAATCACATTTATACCCCCTGAATGTGAATTGGTTTACGGTCATCTTTGATAATACGACCAATCTCATACGCATCTATATTTTGTTCTTTTAACACTTTTAAAGCCTGCTCTTTGTCATTTTCATTCACAATGACAGTGTAGCCAATACCCATGTTAAAAATGTTATACATTTCATCTGTACTTATATTTCCTTCTTTTTGCAACCAGTCAAAAATAGCTGGCGTTGGAAAAGCATGACTATCTATGTCCGCTGCAAGTCCTTCAGGTAATGATCGTGGAATATTTTCATAGAATCCACCACCTGTAATATGATTCATGGCTTTAATTGAGACATGTTTCTTCAATTCAAGAATCGGTTTAACATATAATTGAGTAGGAGCTAAAAACGTTTCTAAATAGGTACTATCTCCAAACGAATCGTTTAAATTAATACCTGACTTTTTGATTAATTGTCTAACAAGACTATAACCATTTGAGTGTATACCATTCGAAGCTAACCCGATGATGACTTGTCCAGGTTTGACTGCTGATCCATCAATATAATCTTCTTTTTCAACTGCACCAACAGCAAATCCGGCTAAATCATATTCACCTTCGTGATACATTTCGCCCATTTCAGCTGTTTCTCCACCTATTAATGCTGTATTGGTTTCTTCACATCCATCGCTGATACCTTTTACTATTTGTTCAATAATTTCAGGCACGACTTTATGTGTTGCAATATAATCTAAGAAGTATAGTGGTTCGGCACCCGTTGTTAAGATATCATTGACACACATTGCAACTGCATCTATTCCAATAGTGTCATGTTTGTCGTTGTCGATTGCTAATTTTAATTTGGTACCAACACCATCTGTACCCGATACGAGTACAGGTGCTTTCATATTAAGTTGGGACAAATCAAATGTTGCACCGAAACCACCCAATCCTCCAATAACTTCTTTACGCAATGTTCGTTTAACATGACTAGACATTCTTTCTACCGCTTCATAACCTGCGTGAATATCAACACCTGATTGTTCGTATGCTTTAGACATTTATATTTCCCTCACTATCAAAATAATGTTTATTTTTAGTAATATATTCTTTTTGGCGTTTACTTAAATGCTTTTTATAATTTTCTTCATAATCAAACAATCCTGCTGGATAATCTCCGGTGAAACTTTCTACACATAAGCCATGATATGGTGCATCATAATCTAAACCAATAGATTCAATTAATCCATCTACGCTAAGATAAGCAAGTGAATCAGCACCAATATACTCACAAATTTCTTCAGGTGATTTACTAGCTGATATGAGTTCAGCAGTTGTTGACACATCAATGCCATAAAAACTTGGAAACATGAATTCAGGAGAAGCAATTCTGACATGGACTTCATTTGCACCTGAATCTTTTAACATTTTGACAATTCGTTTAGATGTAGTACCTCGTACGATTGAGTCATCGACTAATATAATATTTTGACCATCTACGATATCTTTAACTGCAGATAATTTAACTCTTACACCTTGCTCACGTAATTGTTGGGTAGGTTGTATAAATGTACGAGCAACATATTGATTTTTTACAAGTCCCATTTCATATGGAAGTCCAATTTCTTCTGCATAACCAGTAGCTGCTGACAATGAAGAATTAGGTACACCAATAACCATATCTGCTTTTACAGGACTTTCTTGTGCTAAACGCTTACCAGATGCTTTACGAACGGCATGAACATTTTTTCCAGCAATAGTAGAATCTGGTCTTGCAAAATAAATATATTCCATAGCTGAAATAGCCGTATTAGTGTGTCGTGTATAAGATTTAACATGAACCCCTTCATCGTTAATAATGACGTATTCTCCTGCATGTATATCTTGAACAAATTCAGCACCAAGTACATCAATGGCACATGTTTCGCTAGCTATAATATAAGTATTATCCTGCATTTTCCCAACTACTAACGGTCTAATTGCATTAGGATCAACAGCCCCATACAATCCATCTTTCGTAAGGATAGCAAAAGTGAATCCACCCTTAATTTGACGTAAGCTTTCTTTAAGTGCTTCTTCGAATGTTGGTGCTTTACTTCTTCGTATTAAATGCATGATTACCTCTGTATCAGAAGAAGAATGGAATATCGCACCATGTTTTTCTAAATTTTGTCTTAAAGATTTAGCATTAATCAGATTACCGTTATGACATATCGCAACACTCATATCATAAAAGTGATATAAAAATGGTTGTATATTTTCAATGCCTTTATTTCCAGAAGTTGCATATCTGACGTGACCTATGGCGTGATTATAGTCTTTTAATCTAGCTAATTGATTATCTTTAATTGCTTCCGTTAGTAAGCCAAGACCTCTTTCACCAACTAATTTTTCGTGATTAGAAGCTACAATACCGGCTCCTTCTTGTCCTCTATGTTGTAAACTATGCAACCCCATATAAGTTAATTGTGCTGCATCAGGATGATTCCATATGCCAAAGACACCACATTCCTCATTTAATCCTGAGTAGTTAAACATTGGTGAATTGCTCCTTCCCAAACATGTTTAATATCCGTTACTTCTTTGGTAATCTTAGTTTGTTCATTTGATACGTTAAATTGATTTGTATGTGTTAACTGACCAATTTCAATAGCACCATCAATATTTAAAGATTGATTTGCTTTAACCGCTACAATATATCTACCTTGAGATTCACTAAATAATTGTGGATTAGATACATTTACATGAGCTTCAAGTCCTAAATCATAATAAGCACTCATTTTAGCTAATGTAATTAATAGGCCACCTTTACCTACTGTTTGCACATGTGATGCAATTCCATTTCTAATGGCTTCTTTAATGGCTTCTCCTTTTTCAACTTCTTTACTTAAATCGATAGATTCAAATTCGTGATTGACTGAACCATATATTAATTTTTCAAGTTGACTGCCACCAAAATCATTACGGGTTTCTCCAACTAAATAAAGTTTATCTCCAGCTTGAGGTTTAAAATCAGTTAAGTAATCAATATTTTCAATTAAACCAACCATACCTACTACAGGTGTTGGGAATATAGAGGTACCTCTAGTTTCGTTATAAAGAGAAACATTTCCTGATACAACTGGTGTATTTAATACGTCACATGCTTCTGCCATACCTTTAGTAGAATCAATTAATTGTTGATAAATTTCTTTTTTCTCTGGTGAACCATAATTCAAGCAATCTGTCATAGCTAATGGCGTCGCACCGACAGCAATTAAATTGCGATACGCTTCAGCAACCACCATTTTCCCGCCTTCATAAGGTTGATTGAATACATAGCGTGCTTCCCCGTCAATTGTTGAAGCAATGGCTTTATTCGTTCCTTCTACTCTAACAACTGAAGCTTGTAAACCTGGCTTAACAATCGTATTTGCACCGACTTGTTGATCGTATTGTTCATACAAATGTTTTTTTGAAGCAATTGTAGGATGATTTAATAATTGATTGAATGTAGATTCAACATCAATTTGACTGTAATCATTTTTAGAAGTGTTGTATTCCTTTTCTTCACCTTCAAGTACATAAACAGGAGCTTCATCAGATAATGGTTGAACAGGTATATCCGCAAATACTTCATCTTCATACGTTAATACAAAACGATCAGTGTCAGTTACTTCTCCAATAATTGCACTATCCAATTCATGTTTTTCAAATAAATCTAGGAATTTTTGTTCTGTTCCTTTTTCTACAACTAGTAACATTCTTTCTTGTGTTTCAGATAGCATCATTTCATATGGAGAAATACCTGGTTCTCTTGTGGGAACTTGATCCAATTTTAAATGAAGACCGCTTCCACCTTTAGCAGCCATTTCTGAAGATGATGAAGTTAATCCAGCTGCACCCATATCTTGTATACCAACTAATTCATCAAAAGTGATAGCTTCTAAAGTTGCTTCCATTAATTTTTTACCAACAAATGGATCGCCAATTTGTACAGATGGTCTTTTACTTTCACTTTCTTCTGTCAATTCTTCAGACGCAAATGTAGCACCGTGTATACCATCTCGTCCTGTTTTCAATCCTACATAAATAACAGAATTTCCTACACCTTTAGCTGTCCCTTTTTGCACCATGTCATGATCGATAATACCTACACACATCGCATTAACTAACGGGTTGCCATCATAGCGATCATCAAATTCAATTTCTCCGGCAGTCGTTGGTATCCCAATACAATTACCGTAACCACCAATACCACTAACGACACCTTTAAGTAACCTTTGATTTTGTTTATTTGATAATTCACCAAAACGTAAACTATTTAATAAATTAATTGGACGAGCGCCAATGGAAACAATGTCTCTGATGATGCCACCTACGCCAGTTGCTGCACCTTGATACGGCTCTATAGCAGATGGATGGTTATGAGATTCAACTTTAAATACTACTGCTTGTTTGTCACCAATATCTACAACCCCTGCACCTTCACCCGGTCCCATTAATACATGTTCACCTGATGTTGGGAATTGTTTTAAAAATGGCTTCGAATGTTTGTATGAGCAATGTTCACTCCACATAACTGAAAAGATACCTGTCTCAGTAAAATTAGGTTCTCTACCTAAAATCTCACAAACTTTATCATATTCTTTATCGCTTAATCCCATATCTTGGTATAACTTTTCTAACTTAATCTCTTCAATACTTGGTTCGATAAATTTAGACATTTTGTTCCCTCCAACTATTTACCATTGCTTCAAATAATTTGACGCCACTATCAGTACCTAATAATAATTCCATTGCTCTTTCTGGATGAGGCATCATACCACAAACATTTCCTGCTTTATTAACTATCCCTGCTATATCATCATATGACCCATTAGGATTATCAGTATATTTCAAAATAATCTGATTATTTTGGCTTAAATCCTTATAAATTTCTTCATTACAATAGTAATGTCCTTCTCCATGTGCCACCGGATAAACAACAATTTCGTCTTCGTTATATAAATTAGTGAAGGGTGTTTGATTATTAACTACACGTAGTGATTCATTTCTGCTAACAAACAAATGTGAATCATTATGAAGTAATGCACCAGGTAGTAAACCAATTTCAGTTAGAATTTGGAAACCATTACATACCCCGAGTACTGGTTTACCTTCATTTGCTAATCTTTTCACTTCATTGATGACTGGAGCTACACTTGCCATAGCACCTGATCTTAAATAATCTCCAAAAGAGAATCCACCAGGAATAAGTACACCATCGAACCCTTCTAAAGAGGTAGTTCTATAATCAACATATTCCGCTTCAACACCTGATTTAATTGCAGCATTATACATATCTCTATCACAGTTTGACCCTGGAAATACAAGAACAGCAAATTTCATGTTATGCATTCTCCTTTTCATCAATCACTTTATAGCTATATTCTTCAATAACTGTATTAGCAAATAATTTTTCACTTAATGTTGTAATAATGTTATCTACAGCCTCATCAGTTGCTTCATCGACAGTCATATATAATAACTTTCCTACTCGAATATCATTCACTTGGTTATAACCTAAATCATGAACAGCTCTGTTTAATGCTTGTCCTTGTGTATCTAATACCTGTGGTTGTAACGTTACGTGTAATTCAATAGTTTTCATTATTTTAAATCCTCCAATTTATTTAAAAATGATTGATACGTTTCAATTAGTGATCCAGTGTCATTTCGATATACATCTTTGTCAAAATTTGTATCAGAATATTTGTCCCATATTCTGCATGTATCTGGAGAAATTTCATCAGCTAATAAAATATTTCCAGTTTCTGTAATGCCAAATTCAATCTTGAAATCAACAAGTCTTAATTCCATTTCATTCATTAATTTAGATAATATTGTATTAATATCTAATGCCATTGATTTTAAAGTGTCGATTTGTTCGTTATTAGCAATATGCATTAATTTAATGTGATCCTCAGTGATAAGCGGATCATTTAAATCATCATTTTTATAGAAGAATTCGACTAATGGCTCATCAAAAACGTAACCTTTTTCAAAACCTAATCTTTTAGTAATTGAACCTGCTGCTATATTTCTAACTACGACTTCTAATGGAATAATTTTTACTGATTCTACAAGTTGCTCTGTTTCTGATAATTGTTTTATAAAATGACTTTTCAATCCATTTTCGTTTAAATAATTAAATATAATAGAAGTAATTTGATTGTTTAATTTCCCTTTGCCTAGCATCGCATCTTTTTTAGCACCATTACCGGCAGTGACCTCGTCTTTATATTCCACTCTTAATTCATTAGGTTTATCAGTAGAATAAATTCGTTTTGCTTTACCTTCATATAGTAATGACATTAACCTTCTCTCCCCTCAAAACGCTTTAACATATCTTTTTCAGTTTCATCGATATCATTAGTTAGTATTGTCATATGGCCCATTTTTCTATTTGGCTTACGTTCAGATTTACCGTATATATGTACATGCCATTCTGGATGTTCTCCAAATTCATGTTCTAATAAATCTAAATCTTTACCTAATAAATTCATCATTACTGCTGGTTTTAAAACTTCAATTTGCTGGGGTAATGATTGTCCAGTTACTGCTAATATATGTGTATCAAATTGTGAATAATCACATGCTTCAATAGAATAATGTCCTGAATTATGTGGTCTAGGTGCAATTTCATTAACATATAAGTGATTGTTTTCATCAATGAAAAATTCAACAGTAAAAGTGCCGACAAAGTGAACTACGTTAGTTATCTTCTCTACTTCTCTCTTTGCACTTTCAGTTTTATCAGATCTTGCTGGAACAATTGTTTTAAATAAAATTTGATTTCTATGTTCATTTTCTTGTAGTGGGAAATAAGTGATTTGTTGATGATTACCGATTGTAACAGTAAGTGAAACTTCTTTATCAATTTCCAGAAATTTCTCAGCTACACATTCTTGTTTCGATATGATAGTTTCTGCTTCTTCTAAATCTTCTTCTGTCTTGACCAATACTTGTCCTTTTCCATCATATCCACCAAAACGCGTTTTAACTATAAATGGATAACCTAATTCTGATACGGCATTTGATAAATCATCTTTATTTTTTATAGAGGTATAAGGAACAATTTGTGTGCCCGCTTGCTCCAAAGTTTGCTTTTCAGTTAATCTATCTTGAAGTAATTCAATCGCTTGATAACCTTGAGGAATATTATATTTATCTGTTAGCGATTTAAGTTGGTTAGCTGATATGTTCTCAAATTCATAAGTGATGACATCTGCACTATCTCCAAGTTGTTGTAACGCTTTTTCGTCATCATACTCAGCATGTATAAATTCATGGGCAACATATCTACATGGACAATCAATATTAGGATCTAAAACAATAACTTTATATCCCATTTTTTGTGCTGATTGTGCCATCATTTTACCTAGTTGGCCGCCTCCGATGATGCCAATAGTAGCGCCAAATGATAATTTATTGAAGTTCATTTTGCATTTCCTCCACTTTTTGTACGAGAGATTTTTCATAATTTTCCAAATTTTTACGAACTGAAGAATGACTAATACCGAGAATTCTCGCTGCTAATATACCTGCGTTTTTAGCGCCAGATTTACCAATTGCTGTTGTCGCTACTGGAATTCCACCAGGCATTTGAACAATTGATAGTAAAGAATCTAAGCCCTTTAAACTTTTCGATTCTATAGGTACGCCTATAACTGGCAATGTAGTCATTGAAGCAACCATACCTGGTAGGTGTGCTGCTCCACCTGCACCAGCAATAATTAAGTCGTAGCCGTCATTAACAGCATGACTTGCAAAATCTACCATTAAATGTGGCGTACGATGTGCTGAAACTACTTTTTTTTCATACGGAATTCCAAATTCTTCAAGCATATTGCAACTTTCTTTCATAATTTCCCAATCGGAAGAACTACCCATAATGACTGCAACTTTCACAATGTACACCCTTTCAAAACTTTGGATTTATTTGTCTTTAAGTTGTATATTACAGATATAGCATAACAATCATTATATGCTTTTTCAATCAAAAATCGAACTTTGATTGAAAATTTTAATTAAATTTACGTCTTTTAGCTATTAAATGACGTATTATTAATGTTAAAGTTAAGTTATTAAATTATTAGGAGGAGATATTGTGGTAGCAAAGCTATTAGATGGTAAACAAATCGCAAAAGATTATAGACAAGGATTAAAAGAACAAGTGGAAGAGCTTAAAACAAAAGGTTATACACCAAAATTGTCTGTAATAATAGTTGGTAATGACGGTGCCAGCCTAAGCTATGTGAAATCAAAAAAGAAAGCCGCTGAAAAGATTGGTATGATTTCTGAAATTATTCATTTAGATGAAGATACATCTGAACAAGACGTGTTATCTGAATTAGAACGTTTGAATAATGATGGTTCTGTCAGTGGCATTCTTGTTCAAGTCCCTCTTCCAGAGCAGGTAAGTGAACAAAAAGTATTAGAAGCTATTAATCCTGAAAAAGACGTAGACGGTTTCCACCCTAGTAATATTGGTAAGTTATATATTGATGAACAAACATTTGTACCATGTACACCACTTGGTATTATGGAAATTTTAAAACATGCAGATATTGATATTGAAGGCAAAAATGCAGTAGTAATCGGTAGAAGTCATATCGTTGGTCAACCTGTTTCTAAACTGTTATTACAACAAAATGCTACAGTGACTATTTTGCATTCTAGATCAAAAGATATGGCAAGTTTTGTTAAAGATGCAGATATTGTCGTAAGTGCAGTTGGCAAACCTGAATTAGTAACAAAAGATTTGGTTAAAGAAGGTGCTGTCATCATCGATGTAGGTAATACACCTGATGAAAATGGAAAATTAAAAGGCGATGTCGATTTTGAAGAAGTTAAAGAAGTTGCTGGCGCTATTACTCCAGTTCCAGGAGGCGTTGGTCCATTAACAATCACTATGGTATTAAACAACACTTTATTAGCAGAAAAAATGCGCCGTGGTATTAAATAAGTTTTGACTTTTAACATATAAATAAAAGCCGAAGAAAATGTTTCTTCGGCTTTTTTAATGTTTTGTTTTTATTAATATTTTATACTTGGAAACTTAATTTAGGGATAAATGTTTCATAGTGAATTTTATTTGTGTCTATATCAAGTTCTTTTATAGATTTAATAATTGATTGAATGAATGATTTACCACCACATACATATATTTCTGTATTTTCATCGATCCATTCTTTTAAATCTTCGCTACCAATATATCCATTTTTAGTTTTATCATGTAGCATATATGTTGCATTGTCACTGCCATTAGCAATTGTTTTTAGTACAGAAGAGAATGGCGCATCATTAATATCATTTGTAACTTGTACAAAACGAGTAGTGCTATCATTATTAACTACTTCATTAAACATAGATACTAGTGGTGTTACACCAATTCCTGAACCTAAGAATAATTGTTTATTGTCTTTTTCAACTACGTGGAACGGACCAACTGGTGCAGATAAATTGATGTCGTCGCCTTCTTTAAATTCGTCATGTAATATAGTAGAAACTTCACCTTCATGTTCAGTAGTTACATCACGTTTAACTGCAAATGTTAAATAATTTTCGTCACCTTTAACTATTGAATAGTGTCTTTTTGCTCTATATGGCATTTTTTCACTACCTACATCAACAGTAATATATTGACCAGGTACAAATTGGCTTAAATCATAGTCTTTTGAAGATACTGTAAATGCTTTAATATCAGAAGAAACTTCTTCAATTGTTTCAACTTTAAATGGTTGGAATCCATCCCATAACATTTCTGCATAAATATCTTTTTCAACTGAAATAAACACATCTGCAATTTCTTGATATGCTTTTTTCCATGTTTTGATAATTTCATGATCATCATCTAAACCAACAACTTGTTTAATTGCTTCGATCAAATTTTCACCAACAATATCATATCCAGCTGGTGGTACTTGTAAGCCACAGTGTTTATAGGCAATTCCTTTAACTACAGGTAAAATAGCTCCAAGATTATCTATATTTACAGCTGCTGCTAATACAGATTGAGCTAATGCAGTAGATTGTAATCCTGTTTTTTGGTTTGTTTGGTTAAACATATTTCTTAATTCTGGATGTTGATTTAACATACGACCATAAAATTTCGAAGTAATTTCTGTACCTTTATCCTGCAATACAGGCACCGTTTCTTTGACGACTTCTTTTTCTCTTTCACTTAACATAATTTCCACTCCCACTAATCTAGAATTAAAATTAATTCAATTTGCATATTCATTCTAATCCTATGTTAATTGTATATGCAATATAATGTAGAAATGTTCACATATCGTTCAATTTACAAAAGCTTAATTAAATTTTTTCTTATTATATGTTTTAAATAATTAATCAATCAGGTATATTAAGACTATAGTATGATGTATTATTCTGAAAATTAAGGTATATTATAAATAAATCATAGTCGACTAATATTCGGAGGTTACTTTATGAACAAACTAATACAGTCATTATCAGCTATCGGAGTATCTGCTACTATAGTCACACCGAATTTAAATGCCGAAGCTACAACTAATTCTGAACCTCAACTTAGAGGTGTTAATGATATGATTATTGAACAAGGCGAAGATTATAATTTATTAAAAGGAATTAGTGCTTATGACAAAGAAGATGGCGATTTAACTCATAAAATTAAAGTCGATGGCGATATTGATACTAATAAACCTGGTACATATAAAGTTAAATACAAAGTTACTGATTCAGATGGAGCACAAAATACAACAGTTAGAAATATCAAAGTTAAATAACAAGATACTTAAGTTGAGATTATTTCTCAACTTTTTTTATTTTTCTGAATTATTGCTTTTTTAGACTAAAAACGCTTTTATTTATTGTATTTTCACAAATTTGTCCTTTTTCACAAAATGTACACATAATTTTAACAAATCTTACAATCCCCGTCATATCTCAAACTTTTTAAAATTTTTGGCTTATATTAATAATTTTTTTCTTCTAGGTACTTGTAAATATTGTGTAATAACTTAAAATTAGTGGTAAGCCCTACATTTGTAGTATTAGGAGGTCAAAAAAAGTGTCAAAATTTAAGTCTTTGCTTCTAATGGTCGGAACCCTAATTTTACTTAGTGGTTGTTCGAACATTGAAGTTTTTAATGCAAAAGGGCCAGTAGCAAGTAGTCAGAAGTTCTTGATCATCTATTCAATTATCTTCATGCTTGTTATTGTTGTCGTTGTTCTTTCCATGTTTGCATTCTTCATCTTTAAGTACAGTTATAGTAAGAATGATGAATCTGGTAAGATGCACCACAATTCTTTAATTGAAACAATTTGGTTTGTGGTACCTATCATTATCGTTATT
The DNA here is from genome assembly GCF_902506595.1 of Staphylococcus sp. 8AQ. Taxonomy (NCBI): domain Bacteria; kingdom Bacillati; phylum Bacillota; class Bacilli; order Caryophanales; family Staphylococcaceae; genus Staphylococcus; species Staphylococcus sp. 8AQ. The sequence goes on along the minus strand of NZ_LR733871.1, from coordinate 551,521 downwards.
GCTTTAGCAATTCCAACTGTTAAAACATTATACGATTATGAAAAACCACCAGAGAAAGACAAGGACCCACTTGTGGTTTACGCAGTAAGCGCTGGTTACAAATGGTTCTTTGCCTACCCAGATCAACACATCGAAACTGTTAATACGTTAACAATTCCAAAAGATCGTCCAGTAGTATTCAAGTTACAATCTATGGATACTATGACAAGTTTCTGGATTCCACAATTAGGTGGTCAGAAATATGCCATGACTGGTATGACTATGAATTGGACATTAACAGCAGATCAAACAGGTACTTTCAGAGGTAGAAACTCTAACTTCAATGGTGAAGGTTTCTCACGTCAAACATTTGATGTAAACTCTGTAAGCCAAAGTGATTTCAACAAATGGGTGAAAAAAGCTCAAAGTAAGAAAACGTTAGATCAAGATACATTTGATAAACAAATCTTACCAAGCACACCTAACAAAGAATTAACGTTTAATGGTACGCATATGGCGTTCGTAGATCCTGCAGCTGATCCTGAGTATATCTTCTACGCATACAAACGTTACAATTACGTTCAAAAAGATCCTAACTTCGTTGATGAAAAAGATCTTTATAAAGACGTAAAAGATAAACCAGTCAAACCAGCTCGTAAGGTTACAATTTCAAATGCTAACTATAAACGTCACGGTATGACACCAATGATTCTTGGCAACAATGAAAAATACGACAATGAATTCAAGAAGAAAGAAAAACACAATTCTAAGGAAATGGAAAAAATTTCCAAAGAAGCTAAAGACGGTAATGCGTCTAAAAACAAAGAAAATGATGATCATGGAGGTGGACATTAATGAATTTTCCATGGGATCAATTACTAGTTAAAGGTAACTGGATGATTACGATGGCACAAATCGGTGCACCATTCTTAGTTATCGGCCTTATCGCAGTAATTACTTATTTCAAATTATGGAAATATCTTTATAGAGAATGGTTCACATCCGTAGACCATAAAAAAATCGGTGTTATGTATTTAATCTGTGCCGTATTAATGTTCGTCCGTGGTGGTATTGATGCGTTAATGCTTCGTACTCAATTAACTGTTCCAGATAACACATTCTTAGAATCTAACCACTACAATGAAGTATTTAGTACACACGGCGTTATCATGATTATTTTCATGGCTATGCCTTTCATCTTTGGTTTATGGAATATTGTTGTTCCATTACAAATCGGTGCACGTGATGTTGCCTTCCCTGTAATGAACAACGTAAGTTTCTGGCTATTCTTTGCTGGTATGATTTTATTCAACCTATCATTTATCGTAGGTGGATCTCCAGCTGCTGGTTGGACAAACTATGCACCACTTGCTGGTGAATTTAGTCCTGGACCAGGTGTCAACTACTATCTAGTTGCTATCCAAATTTCCGGTTTAGGTACGTTAATGACCGGTATTAACTTCTTTGTAACGATTTTAAGATGTAAAACACCTACAATGAAGTTTATGCAAATGCCAATGTTTACTGTAACTACATTCATCACTACATTAATCGTTATCTTAGCCTTCCCTGTTCTTACAGTGGCTTTAGCGTTAATGACAGTCGATAGAATATTCGGAACAGCGTTCTTTACAGTAGCTGATGGCGGTATGCCTATGTTATGGGCTAACTTCTTCTGGGTATGGGGGCACCCTGAAGTATATATCGTTATCTTACCTGCATTTGGTATTTACTCTGAAATTATTCCAACATTTGCGCGTAAACGCTTGTTCGGACATCAAAGCATGGTCTGGGCAACTGCTGGTATCGCGTTCTTAAGTTTCTTAGTTTGGGTTCACCATTTCTTCACAATGGGTAATGGTGCTTTAATTAACTCATTCTTCTCAATTTCTACAATGTTAATCGGTGTACCAACCGGAGTTAAGCTATTCAACTGGCTATTAACATTGTATAAAGGTAGAATTACTTTCGAGTCACCTATGTTATTCTCATTAGCATTTATCCCTAACTTCCTATTAGGTGGGGTTACAGGTGTAATGCTTGCGATGGCATCAGCTGACTATCAATATCACAACACTTATTTCTTAGTAGCTCACTTCCACTATACATTGGTTACTGGTGTAGTATTTGCCTGCTTAGCTGGTTTAATATTCTGGTATCCAAAAATGATGGGCTACAAATTAAACGAAACGTTAAACAAATGGTGCTTCTGGTTCTTCATGATCGGATTTAACGTTTGTTTCTTACCACAATTCATTCTTGGATTAGATGGTATGCCACGTCGTTTATACACTTATATGCCTTCTGATGGTTGGTTCTTATTAAATGTTATCTCAACTATCGGTGCTTTATTAATGGCAATTGGTTTCTTATTCTTAGTGGTAAGCATTGTTTACAGTCACATTAAAGCACCACGTGAAGCTACAGGCGATAACTGGGATGGACTTGGTCGTACTTTAGAGTGGACTACTGCATCAGCAATTCCACCTAAATACAACTTTGCTATCACTCCAGATTGGAATGACTATGACACATTCGTAGATATGAAGGAACATGGTCGACATTATTTAGACAACCATAATTACAAAGATATTCACATGCCAAACGACACACCAGTTGGTTTCTGGATGGGAATATTCTTTACAATCGGTGGTTTCTTCTTAATCTTTGAAACAATCATTCCAGCCGCTATCTGTTTAGCAGGTATCTTCGGTACAATGATTTGGAGAAGTTTCCAAATTGACCATGGTTACCATATCCCTGCTTCTGAAGTAGCTGAAACTGAAGCACGTTTAAGAGAAGCACGTATTAAAGAAAGGGAGGCTGTAAGTCATGAGTCATGATACTAATACAATTGATTCACGTACGCATGAAGGCGAATTAAATAAACTTGGCTTTTGGATTTTCCTTACAGCCGAATTCGCGTTATTCGGTACCCTATTCGCAACGTTATTAACTTTGCAACATGGTGGCGATTACGCTGGCAAGATGACTACAGAGTTATTTGAATTACCTTTAGTTTTAATAATGACATTCGCGTTATTATTAAGTTCATATACATGTGGTATTGCAATCTACTACATGCGTAAAGAAAAACAAAACTTAATGATGTTTTGGATGATTCTTACTGTACTACTAGGGCTTGTATTCGTAGGATTTGAAATCTACGAATTCGCACATTATGTTTCTGAAGGTGTCAACCCTACTATCGGTTCCTTCTGGTCTAGTTTCTTTATTCTATTAGGAACACACGGTTGTCACGTTTCAGTTGGTATTGTTTGGATTATTTGCTTATTAATTCAAATTGGAACTCGTGGTTTGGATTCATATAATGCTCCAAAATTATTTATAGTAAGTTTATACTGGCACTTCTTAGATGTTGTTTGGATCTTCATCTTCACTGCCGTATATATGATAGGGATGGTGTATAGCGGATGAATACAATCGTAAAACATACAGTCGGATTTATTGCTTCTATCGTATTGACGCTTTTAGCAGTTTTCGTAACACTATACACATCAATGAGTTTCCATGCTAAAGTAACAATTATTTTTGGATTCGCATTTATCCAAGCTGCACTTCAATTATTAATGTTCATGCATTTAACTGAAGGTAAAGATGGACGTGTCCAAATGTTTAAAGTTATCTTTGCAATTATCATAACTCTAATTACTGTTATCGGTACTTATTGGGTTATGCAAGGTGGTCACTCACACCACTTATAAAAAGTATAAAGTTCATACTTTTAGACCTACTAGCATTGCTAGTAGGTCTTTTTTACGTCAAAATAGAACTAATGATAAATGAGAGGAGTTGGTATCAGTGGTCATACCTATTATTATAGATACTGATCCAGGTATTGATGATGCAGCTGCCATCAGCTTGGCATTGAGTCATCCTAATATAGAAGTTAAAATGATTTCTACTGTTAATGGAAATGTGAATGTTGATAAAACAACGAACAATGCACTTAAATTAGTTCATTTTTTCGATAGTAAAGTCCCAGTTTATAAAGGTACAGCTCGTCCTTTAATTTCCGATCCTGTTGATGCAGCCGAAGTACATGGCGAGTCAGGAATGGACGGCTATGATTTTGAATCATTTGAAAATCATCATATTCCACAAACAAATTCAATAGAAGCAATCAAAGATGAAATTATGAAGAGTTCTTATCCAATAACTATTGTTGCTATTGGACCATTAACAAATATTGCATTACTTTTAGCTACTTATCCTGAAGTAAAATCGAATATCAAACAAATTGTTATTATGGGTGGTAGTAGCGGTAGAGGCAATGTCACACCTTTAGCAGAATTTAATATATATTGTGATCCAGAAGCAGCAAACATTGTTTTTAATGCACAAATACCAGTTGTGATGATTGGATTAGATTTAGCAAGAAAAGCTATGTTCTCACATGATTTTATAAAAGAAATTAAACAAGTTAATCAAACAGGAAATATGTTATATCATTTATTACAACATTACAGAACTGAAAATGTTCACGAAGGTATAAAGTTATATGATGTATTTACAATTTTATATTTAATTAATCCAGATATATTTAACGTTTATGATGCCAATGTACAGATTGAGCTTCATGGTTTATTAACTAAGGGTGCCACTGTTGTTGATTTTGAGTCGCTAGAACCAAATTGTAAGGTAGTACATTCCCCTATTTCAACACACTATCAAGATTTATTTTTAAACGCCCTTTCATATTGTAAATAAAAATAGAACGCACATATTTAGTGTCTCAACAGACAATATATGTGCGTTCAGTTGTTTAATTTATTATTATTTTACTTTAACACCAGGAACGTTATATTCCTTTTTTTGATGAAGCATATTATAGAAAATATGTTTCATTTTGTTTTCATTCGCTTTTTCATTTTCTGTAATTAAATTACTTGCTAAAACAACAGTATATTTATCATTATAGTAAACAGTAAATATTTGTCCGAAGAACACGCCATTAATCCTATTCATTGTAGGAGTAACGTAGAAACCATATCTATATTCAATTGGATATTCTTTAGTACCAAATTCATGTAAAAATGGATTAGCTGTATCTGCATTAAATATCTTATACTGTTGCAGTGCATTGACTAATTTGCCCATATCATATGGAGCCATATATAAATTACCAGCGCCATAATATTGGTTTAATATTTTAGGATGCATCAAAGAAAATTTATTATGAGTCAATTTGTATCCATTTGCCATATTTTTACGATATAATTTTTCATCAAAGAAAGCTGTATGTTGTAATTGATATGGATTACCTAATCTATTGTAATAATTGGCAACATAAGGCTTATTTGTAACCTGCTCGATAACTTTCGCAAGCACTAAATAATTCCCATCATTGTAATGATCTTTATGGTAATAATTTTCATCTATACCTCTTTGTTGAATTGTTTTGACTGCTTGATCTAAATTTTTAATATTTGTTGATGCTTTATATTTGTATAACCCACTTCGATGTAACATCAAATCTTTTAATGTGATTTCTTTACTTGTTTTAAACCAAGGTAAATATTTGGTTACTGGATCATTGATATTCACTTTATTTTCTAATTCAAGTTGTTTTAACATTAATCCAGTAGTGAATTTTTGTGATAAACCGATAAGATACATTGTATTAGCTGTATTCTTTTTACCAGATTCAAAGTTTTGAAAGCCATAACCTTTATTCAACTTAATCTTACCATTTTCAAATATAGCAGCAGTACCATTAAAATTTGTATCTTTTAAATAGTTATCAATTTCTTTATATATAGGTTTTTTCTTATTAACAACGGTTTTTAGCTTTTTAGGTGCTTTCTCATGTTTATCTTTTTTAATAATATATGTAGCATTATCATTTTTTTGGAAGTACCGACTATCCATGTGCAGATATTCGTTCCATTTTTTTCCAAAAATTATCATTAATATGATTAGTATAATTAACACAATGATGAAAAACACAATCTTAATCTTGTTTAGTTTCATTTCGAAATTTGCCTCACATAATAATATCAATATTTTTCTTAGAAATATAAACATTAGATATCAAGGTCTTACTTTTATATCCATAATACTCGCTGAAAAATATATCTATTTGTCTTTTATTTTGTCTTGAACGTATCTATCAATTTAATTTCTATTACCTTACTTTAAATTTAATCCTCCCTTTTTTTATTAATTACCTCTATAAAGATCTTAAAAAATTATAAAGCTATTGTGATTACTACGATGTTACTCAATAAATATGATATGCATAATTATAAATCATTTTATGCATAAAATCACTTTAATTATATAGTACACCTTTAACAGAAAGATTACATAGTACTTTAGTACCATAAATAATAATATCTTAAAAAATTTTATGAAACTGACAACACAGTATTTTAACGCCAGTCAATTTAATAAAAATGGAAATGAATTGTTTAGATAAGATCATAATAGCAAATAGTTTCAACATAAATTAGCATAAGTATAAATATGCATAATAATAATTGTTGAATTTGAATTGTTATATTGGTTATTAAAGTGTCACAATAAATGTAATCAAATACTCACATTTCTTACCATCAATCATTTATACTATAAGATATAAATAAAATTTTAGAATTCAATACTATTTATTGATATATGAGTTGTAATTTTTACTATAAAGTAATACAATTTAGGGCTATAGTGTGAAAAATTATAGACAACAATACGAAGAAACTACATAAATTTTAATCATATATTTAAAAATAAGTTAATAATGTTTAGGAGCAACAAATATGAATAAATTCTTTAAATACTTTTTAATTCTACTGACTTTCGCTCTTATTGCTATTCCTGTTGTTTTTGCTAGTAACCTATTCAAATCTTCAGAAAAAGCGTTTGAATCTTCTCAAGATAAAAGTAACGCAGATCGTCAATCAAATCTAAGAAGTTCAAAGGTCAACCCTGAAAAAGATCCAATTTCTATATTATTTTTAGGAATTGATGATAATGAAGGACGAGAAAAAAACGGACAAAGCTTGGAACATTCAAGATCTGACGCGATGATTTTATCTACTTTTAATCAAAAAAAACATCAAATTAGAATGTTGAGTATCCCCCGTGATACGATAAGTTACATTCCTAAAGTAGGTTATTATGACAAAATCACTCATGCCCATGCATACGGTGGCCCAATTGCTGCAATGGATTCCGTTGAAGCAACAATGAATGTGCCAGTTGATTACTATGCACGTGTTAATATGAAAGCATTCGTTGAAGCTGTCGATGAACTTGGTGGCATTTACTATGATGTTCCATATAATTTAAACGAACCAAATAGTGATGATACAGGTAGAATTAAAATTAAAAAAGGCTATCAAAAATTAAATGGTGATGAAGCATTAGCAGTTGCTAGAACGCGCCACCATGACTCAGACTTAAAACGTGGACAACGTCAAATGGACTTAATTAAAATATTATTCAAAAAAGCACAAACACTTGATTCATTTGATAAATTAGATGAAGTTATTAATATTGTAGGTAAAAATGCTAAGCATAATTTAACTAAATCTGAGATTAAATCATTATCTAGAATGTACCTATCTGACAGTGTTAAAATGAAAAAATCACAACTAGAAGGTGATGATGATATGTTAGATGGCGTTTATTATTACAATCCTAGCATTAGTAGTATCCAGAAATATTCAAACATCTTGCGTACTGATTTAGGATTATCTAAAATTACTGATAAAGATGATTTCTTAAATCAAAGAGTTATTGATCATTATGGCTCTCTAGTACCATTAACTGAACTAGATGATTCTCTTTTAAGAAAAGGTCAAAATGATACAACTGATGACAAAAAAGATAAAGATAATAATGATAGCAGTAATGACAGTAATAATGATGATCAACAAAACAGTGGAACTAACGATCAAACTCAAAACAATCAACAAATGGATAATCAAAACAACGGTATGAACACGCAACAAGATAATACCGTTAATAATCAAAATTACCAACAACAACAAGATACTACTGCTTATTAATTTTAATATATTATTTAATGAGAGGAGCTGCTTAAATGTCACGAAAAACGTATGAAAAAATCGCTAATATAAATGGTATGTTTAACGTTTTAGAACAACAAATTATTCATAGTAAAGACATGGCTTTATTTAGAAATGAATTCTTTTATGTAAACCATGAACATAGAGAAAACTACGAGGCTTTACTCATTTATTATAAAGAAAGTGCAAATAATCCTGTTGTAGATGGAGCGTGTTATATTGTAGCCCTACCAGAAATATTTAATAAAGTAGATATTTTCGAATCTGATTTACCATTTACTTGGGTATATGATGAAAATGGTATTACTGAAGAAATGAAAAGTATTAGCGTACCGTTACAATATTTAATTGCTGCTGCACTTGAAGTAACTGATGTAAATCTATTTAAACCATCTGGTTATACAATGGGAATGAATAATTGGAATATCGCTCAAATGAGAATTTTTTGGCAATACACTGCAATTATAAGAAAAGAAGCATTATAAAATATTAAATATCACTTAAGGAAGAAGTCATCAAATAACCGGGCTTCTTCCTTTTTTATAATAAAGGAGACTAAATATGTTCTATAAAGTTACGAATAAAGAAATGTTAGAAGCGTGTTTTGAAATTAGAAAAGAAGTGTTTGTTAAAGAGCAAAATGTGCCAGAAGATCATGAAATTGATGAATATGATGAGAATGCAATTCATGTCATTGGCTATGACAATGATAACCACCCTATTGCAACAGCACGAATACGCTTATTGAATGAAACTACCGGAAAAGTCGAACGCGTAGCAATTTTAAAAGATTATAGAGGTCGAGGCTTAGGATTAAAATTATTGAATTTTGTTGAACAAACAGCTAATGAAAATCAATTAACATTTTTAACAATGAATGCTCAACACTACGCAATCTCCTTTTATGAAAAATTAGGTTACAACGTTGTAGGCGAACCATTTGATGAAGAAAATATTAAGCATATCGTTATGGAAAAACATTTGTAACATATAGTATTCTCAAATTATTTTCTTTGTCATACTTTGTAATATTTCATTAACCACAAATTAATTTTTTATATGAAATTACTTGCGTACTATCAATGTTTAAACCCCTTACATCGTAATAAATTTAAAAAGTTATAGGTTAAAGTTCTATTACAAATCTGTTAAAAACAATACACTTTTATTTTCGCATATTATAATTAATACAAATTCATAACATACAAGGAGTAATTATAATAATGGCGAAAAAATTCAATTACAAATTACCGTCAATGGTTGCACTAACTTTATTTGGAACAGCATTTACGGCTCACCATGCAGATGCAGCAGAAGCTACTCAAGACCAAACTAAAAACAAGAATGTACTGGATGACCAAACAACCTTAAAACAAGCTAACAATGCTAAAAAAGAAGTGAGTAACCCAACACAAAATATTTCTGGTACTCAAACTTATCAAGATCCAACTAAAGTAAAACCTGTACAGACTACTTCTACAGAAGATAATGATACATCTAAACAAAATGATACTGCAGATGTAACAAATATTACTAATACAACAAGTGATAGTACAAATTCTGATAAAGAATCTAAACAAAATGATACTGACAATCAAAAAGATGTGAGTACTGATGCTACTGATAATCAATCAACAACTAACGTTGACTCTGATAAATCAACTAACGATAATAATGAAGCTGTTAAAGAACAAACTGACAATAACACTAATGCTCAAGCTCAACAGCAAACTCAAGATACAGATAATAATGTAAAAAATAAAACTAGCCAAGAAACTAGTCAAAATGAAAACACTGAATCTACTAACCAATCAACTAAGCAAACAGTTAAAAATAATGGTGGTTATAGTTTAATTGATGATGAAGATGATGTTGAGAGTGAAAATGTGTCAGATAACAATTCAAATGACACTACTAAACAAACAGTAACAACTGCACAATCTGAAAGTAATAAAACAGATAAATCAGCTATCTCTAATCAAACTACAAAATCAACAAACACTAATACAACAAACACTAAAAATGATACTAAGGAATCAGCTAAAGTTGAATCAGCTAAAGTGAACGATTCATCAAATAATCAAGTGTCTACTTTTAGATCAGTAGCCAAACCAAGAATGATGTATGCAACTGCTAAAAAAGCAACATCTTCTTTACCAAAATACAAACCAGCAGTGAAATCTTCAATAAATGATTATATTCGTAAAAAGAATTTTAAAGCACCTCAGATTGAAGAAGATTATTCATCTTACTTCCCTAAATATGGATACAGAAATGGTGTAGGTAAACCTGAAGGAATTGTTGTCCATGATACAGCTAATGAAAATTCAACAATTACGGGCGAAATCAATTACATGAAGAACAATTACAACTCAGCTTTCGTACATGCGTTTGTAGACGGCAACAGAATCATCGAAACTGCCCCTACTGATTACTTATCATGGGGAGCTGGTCCATACGGTAATGAACGTTATATAAACGTTGAAATTGTTCATACACATGACTATGATTCATTTGCACGTTCAATGAACAACTATGCTGATTACGCTGCAACACAATTACAATATTATGGTTTAAAACCTAATAGCGCTGAAAACGATGGTAACGGTACTGTTTGGACACATTCAGCAATTAGTAGATGGTTAGGTGGTACAGACCATGCTGACCCACATGGTTACTTTAAACAACATAATTATAGTTATAATGAATTATACGATTTAATCAATGAAAAATATCAAATTAAAATGGGACAAGTTGCACCTTGGGGTACTACTTCAACAAGTACAACTAAACCTTCTAGTGGAAGTACAACAACTAAACCTACTACTAAACCTTCAACTAGTAATAGTAAATTAACAGTTGCTGCAAATAATGGTATGGCTCAAATTAACACAAAAAATAGTGGACTATACACAACTGTTTATGACAAAAAAGGTCACTCTACTAAAGAAGTACAAAAAGCATTATCAGTAACTAAAACTGCAACATTAGGTAATGATAAATTTTACCTTGTACAGGATTATAATACTGGGGAAAAATTTGGTTGGGTTAAACAAAATGAAGTAATTTATAATACAGCTAAATCACCAGTAAAAGTTAATCAATCTTATAATGTTAAATCTGGTACTAAAGCTTATACAGTACCTTTGGGTACTAGTAAACAAGTAGCTGGTACAGTTTCAGGAAAAGGAAATCAAACTTTTAAAGCTACTAAACAACAACAAATTGATAAATCAACATATTTATATGGTACAGTTAACGGTTTAACTGGATGGATTAGTAAAGCTTATTTAACTACACCTACTAACACTACTAAACCAGCTACAAAACCAACAACTAAGCCTACAACTACTAATAATAAATTAACAGTTGCAGCAAATAATGGCGTAGCTCAAATCAATTCTAAAAATAGTGGTTTATATACAACTGTTTACGATAAATCTGGTAAAACAACAAAAGAAGTACAAAAAACATTAGCAGTTTCTAAAACAGCTACATTAGGTAATGATAAATTTTACTTAGTTCAAGATTATAATACTGGCAAAACTTATGGTTGGGTTAAACAAGGAGATGTAGTCTATAATACGGCTAAATCACCTACTTCTGTAAATCATTCATATAGCGTTAAACCTGGTACAAAAGCTTATACAGTTCCTTGGGGTACTTATAAACAAGAAGCAGGAACAGTTTCAGGTAACGGTAACCAAACATTTAAAGCTACTAAACAGCAACAAATTGATAAAGCTACTTATCTATATGGAACTGTAAATGGTATCACTGGTTGGATTAGTAAGTATTATTTATCTGAACCAACTTCAACTAAATCAACTGTTGCTAAACCTAAAATGGCTTTTAAATCATATGCTGTAACAAACGAAGAAACACCTAAAACTCAAACTACGGCTAAAACTAACATTACTCAAACTACTAAAAAAATTGGTCAAGTAAAACTTAACAACTCTGGTATTCGTAGTTCTGTATATGATAAAACAGCTAAAAATGGTGCTAAATACGCAAATCGTACTTTCACAATTTCTAAACAAAGAACTGAAGGTAATCAAACTTATGTGTTATTACAAAACACAGTATCAAACACACCATTAGGCTGGGTTAACATTAATGATATTAATGTTCAAAACCTAGGAAATGAAGCTAAAGAAACAGGTAAATATAAAGTGAATAGCAATAATAATGGGCTTTATTCAATTGCATGGGGAACTAAAAACCAACAATTATTACCTACAAGTCAATTAGTAAATCAAACTTTTAACGCTTCAAAAGCTATATATGTAGGTAACGAAAAATATTTATATGGTACAGTTAACAATCGCACTGGTTGGATTGCAGCAAAAGACTTAGAACAATCTAATACTAATAATCCTGCAACGCCATATAATTATACTTTCGTTATCAAAAATAATAATGGTTATTATTATGATGATCCTGCTGCAAAGAACGGTTATTCATTAAAAACTTATTATGAAAAACCATTTGTAGTCATTAAACAAAAACAACAAAATGGTGTTACTTGGTATTACGGTAAATTAACTAATGGTAAATATGCTTGGGTTAAAGCAAACGATTTAACAAAAGAATTGGTTAAGTATTCAAATACAGGACGTACATTAAACCAAATGGCTTCTATTCAAAGTAATTTAAGCTATGGCCCACAAGTTCAAAGAACTCCTGGCGTATGGTCAAATGCAACTTACTATGAAACAAAAAATGCTATGGATTCTAATAAATTAGCTAAAAATCCTGTATCTAAATATCAATTTTTACGTTTAGATCAACCACAGTATTTATCTGAAGCTACTTTAAATAAATTACTTAAAGGTAAAGGCGTACTTGAAAACCAAGGTGCAGCATTTAGTCAAGCGGCTAAAAAATATGGCTTAAATGAAATTTACTTAATTTCACATGCTTTATTAGAAACTGGAAATGGACAATCTCAATTAGCTAAAGGTGCTAACATTACAAACGGTGTAGTAAATACTCGTTCTGCAACTAAATATCATAATGTATTTGGTATTGGTGCTTACGACTATAATGCTCTAGGCGAAGGATTAAACTTTGCTAAAGCGTCTGGTTGGAATTCAGTTTCAAAAGCGATTATCGGTGGAGCTAAATTCATAGGTAATTCATATGTGAAAGCTGGACAAAACACGTTATACAAAATGCGTTGGAATCCTGCACACCCAGGTACACATCAATATGCAACAGATATTAATTGGGCAGATTCAAATGCACAAGTATTAAAAGGATTATATGATCAAATCGGAGAAGTTGGTAAATTCTTTGATATTCCTACATTTAAATAATTCTTATTTCGACTAACAAGATAATTCTTGTTAGTCGATTTTTATTACGTCCCCCTTCTCTTTTCTATGATCCTATAACCTTTAAAAGGAAATTTTCTTGTTAATATTATTCCGATATAAATAAAGAAAGCAATTTCTATCTTATTTCAATAGAAATTGCTTTCTTTATATTTATTAAATCTATAAATCATTGACTCACGACATTTTTAATATCTTTATCATCCATTAATGAAAACTATGGCGACTATTTAACTTGTTTAATAATTGATTTAAACTTTCGATTTCGTTTTCTGATAAGCATTGACATCTAACCTCTATTAATTCACATCGAGCAGTATTTATCTGCTTAATTAATGCTCGTGCTTCCTCTGTAAGAATTAATTCCTTACATCTTAAATCTTCATGTGACTGCTGACTTGTAATATATCCTTTCAATACAAGTTTTTTAATCCATCGTGACACAATCGATTGTTCTCGACTAATCTTCATTGTTAAATCATATTGTGATAAACGGTCGTAATTATACAGTATTCGTAATAACTCTAATTGTTCTGATGTAATGTCTGTTCTTTGTCCAAAGCGTCGGTTAACTATATTCAAATCGTTGTTAGTAAGTGTAATAAGTTTTTCAAGTTGTTTATACATGCTGTTTCTACTCCACTTTATTTAGTTGATAATATTATATGCTTTTTTTATAAGATATACAATAGAATTTTATATTGTAGTCAAAATCGTTGCATTATCGCCATAAAATATAATAAATTAAGTACAGTTAAACAATAAAAAGGAGACATATTTATGCCTTCCATTAAGGACAGGGATTATTTTTTTGATAATGCCCGAGCGATACTTATATTTTTAGTAGTGTTTGGACATCTATTACAGCCGTATACTTCAGAAGATAAAAATTTATCAGCACTATATCTAGTTATTTATAGTTTCCACATGCCAACATTTTTATTTATATCAGGTTACTTTGCTAAAAATTTAGACAAACCTTATTATTTAGAAAATATTGCTAAAAAATTATTATTACCGTATTTCATATTTTTCGCATTTTACTCGGTGTATTATTTTTTAACTGGAAAAAGCGATAGTTTACAATTAGATCCATTCAACCCTGTATTTGCATTATGGTTTTTATTAACGTTATTCTTCTTCCATGTCGTTTTAGTTATTGTAAGAAGATATAATCCATGGATTGTTCTTACTATTTCCATTGTTTTTTCAGTATTTGCCGGTTATTCGGCTAACATTGATGAATACATGAGTATTTCTCGTACCATTGTATTCTTCCCAATTTTCTATTTAGGTCATTTATTTACTAAAAACCAAAGTATGGTGTTAAGAAGTAAAAAATGGGTGCCTATCTCCATTCTTGTATTTATCCTTTACTTTGTAGGTTATTATTTACATCCAATTAATTCTGATTGGTTATTGGGTAGCACACCTTACACTTCATTAGAACAAAATGCCGAAGACGTATATAGTCCACTGAAACGTTTACTATTATATGTAGTTATATTAGTTTCGATGTTTGCATTCTTAAATTTAACATCTCAAAAATTACGTTTTTATACCTATATTGGTAGTAGGACAATGTATGTCTATTTATTACATGGTTTAATTATTGGTATTATTCGTGGATTTGAACTCTATCCATTTAAATCGCCAATTTCTGTATTTACTTATCTATTTTTATTTATTACATCTGGCATTATAGTTTATATCTTATCGAACCGGTGGATATGTAAATGGACAAATCCAATCATAAACTTAAAATCCCCTTCTAAATTCAAAGGGTAATGTTTATTATAAAATTAATTCGTATACCAAAATGTAGTGCTTAAAATATGTTATGATTGTAATAATTTGAAAGAATTATACGACATTTCAAACATTAAAAGTACTATATTTTGGTATTTTTTAGAGGAGTAATGATTTATGAAATTACAATTAAATGAGCAGTCAAAATTTTTAAAAGCACCTAGTATTCGACAATTTTCAAACCGTATGAAAGATATTGATGATTGTATCAATTTAACAATTGGGCAGCCTGATTTTCATATGCCAGAAGTGGTAAAAGACGCTTACATCAAAGCCATTAAAAATGACCAAACAAGTTATTCTCACAATAAAGGGATCATAGAAGCTAGACAGGCTATAAGTAATTATTATCAAAATAAATATGGTTTCGAATATAGTGTTGATGAAATAATTATGACTAATGGTGCTAGTGAAGCTTTAGATACTACATTGCGTAGTATTATCAATCCAGGAGATGAAATTATCATTCCAAGTCCTACATATGCGGGCTATATCCCTTTAATTCAAACTTTAGGTGCTGTGCCAAAATTTATTGATACTACCGAAACATCTTTCAAAATCACACCAGAATTGTTGAATCAATATATCAATGAAAATACAAAAGCTGTTTTACTTAATTATCCTACAAATCCTACAGGCGTGACATTAAATCGTGAAGAAGTCAGCGATATTGTAAATACATTGTCTAAATATAATGTATTTATCATTAGTGATGAAATCTATGCAGAAAACACGTTTAATGGTGTTCATACTTCTTTCGCTGAATTCGATGAGATTAGAGATCAATTAATACTCATCAGTGGTTTAAGTAAATCACATTCAGCAACTGGTATCCGTGTTGGATTTTTAATTGGACCAGAATATTTAATTGAAAAATTAACTTTCATGCATGCATATAATTGCATTTGTACAAATGTTCCAGCTCAACATGCATGTATCGCTGCATTAAATGAAGGTTTAGAAGCGCCAAAATATATGAATAAAGCTTATATTGAGCGTCGTGACTATTTAATCGAAAAACTTCAAGACCTTGGTTTCGAATTAAATGCTGTACCTGAAGGCGCATTTTACATTTTCCCAAGTATAAAAAATTATACAGATGATGATTTTAATTTTTGTGTTGATGTGTTAGAAAAAGCTCACGTTGCTATGGTACCTGGTTCGTCCTTTACAGATATTGGGAAAGGCCATGTAAGAATTTCTTATGCTTATGATATGTCATTACTCAAAGAAGGTATGTCACGTTTAGAAGATTATTTAAAAGAGCAATATCCGGAACAATTTCCAACTAATAAATAAATCATAAACACAGTAAAAAACCCCTTAAAGTATGATGGCTTTAACACCATACTTTAAGGGGTTCGTTTATATCAAATCTTATGGGAATTTAGGGAATTGGTCAAAGTCAGGGTCACGTTTTTCTTTAAATGCGTCACGACCTTCTTTAGCTTCATCAGTTGTATAATAAAGTAAAGTTGCATCTCCAGCCATTTGTTGTAAACCTGCTAAGCCATCTGTATCTGCATTCATAGCTGCTTTTAAGAAACGTAGTGCTGTTGGTGAATGTTTCATGATATCTTGACACCAAGCAACTGTTTCGTCTTCTATTTGATCTAATGGAACGACAGTATTAACTAATCCCATGTCTAATGCTTCTTGTGCATTATATTGACGACATAAGTACCAAATTTCTCTTGCTTTCTTATGTCCAACAATTCTTGCTAAATAACCAGAACCATAACCAGCATCAAATGAACCTACTTTAGGACCAGTTTGTCCGAAAATAGCATTGTCTGCTGCAATAGTTAAGTCACATACTACGTTTAATACGTTACCTCCACCAATAGCATA
Organism: Staphylococcus sp. 8AQ; assembly: GCF_902506595.1. Lineage (NCBI taxonomy): Bacteria > Bacillati > Bacillota > Bacilli > Caryophanales > Staphylococcaceae > Staphylococcus > Staphylococcus sp. 8AQ. Next base: position 534,492 of record NZ_LR733871.1, on the reverse strand, counting down.
ACCACGTACCATTGCGATAACTGGTTTTGGAATAACTCTGATTAAACGTTGTAAATCTAATACATTTAAACGAGGAATGTCATCTTCGCCAACATAACCACCGTGTCCACGTTTCTTCTGATCTCCACCAGAACAGAATGCTTTATCTCCTTCACCAGTTAAAATAATAACTGATATTTTTTGATCATCACGCGCACGTGAAAAGGCATCAATCATTTCAGCTACTGTCTTAGGTGTAAATGCATTACGTACTTCTGGACGATTAATTGTTACCTTTGCAATTCCATCGTAAAATTCATATTTAATTTCATCATATTCTCTAAGTGTTTCCCACTGTCTAGTCATTTTGCTCCTCCTTTAAAAAACCTAATATTATTGTATCAAATTCCGCGCTATCTTCCACGTGAATTGTATGACCTACTTCAGAAACTATTGTTTTTCTACTATTAATAATTTGTTCATTCATCTTTTGGGCAATATTTACAAATTTCTCATCTTTTTGACCAGCTAATATAATTGTCGGTATTTGAATGTTAATAAGTGATGGCCATAAATTTGGCATTTGCCCTGTACCATAATCTCTCAAAGCTTTTGCTAACTTACTAGGATCTTGATTCATTCTGTTTTGACGAATTTGTTTTTTAACTGATTTATCTAAATCATATTGGGATGCAAATAACGGTAATCTTTCCCAATCGTTAACAAATATTTCCAGTCCAGCAATTTCTAATACTTTCGCTCTAGCATTATCAACTTGTTGTCGTTCTATCTGATCTTCTTCTTTTTGTATACCGGGCGACGTGCTTTCTAATATTAAACCTGACAATTCATTAGTATCATGTAATGCATAGTAAAGTGATACTCTACCACCCATAGAATAACCTAATAAATATTGATGATATTGATGATATTCACTTAATATTTGGTCTAATTGTTGACTTATATATGAAAAGTTCCATTCTTGGTCCATAGGTGAATCATCATTACCATGTCCTGGCAAATCAACAGTCAATACATTAACTTGTTTAGTCAACGTATCTATATGACTATCAAATGTTGATCCATCACTAATAAAGCCATGTAACATAATCAACAATTGATTGGATGGTTTGTTGGATGAATAAAATTTATGATGTAGCATTAATTATTTCACTCAATTTCTTATATAAAATTTGATGTTGCTGTAAATTGTCTTCTCTATCAGTAATGATTTCATATACGATAGCGCCGGATTGTGAAAGCGTCATATCTTTAAATTCAGATAAAGTATTAAAACGTTTGAAATTAAATTCATATAATAATGCGGCATGTTCAAAATCCAACCCAGTTGGTGTACCAAATAAACGCTCAAAGTATTCTGATGCAGATGATTTTTGAGGTAAATATGAAAAGATACCTCCCCCATCATTATTCAATAAAATTACATTTAAGTGTATGTTATTTAATTTTGACATGAGTAGTCCATTCATATCGTGGTAAAAAGCTAAATCTCCAATTAATAAAGTAACATGTTTATGAACTGCCATACCTAATGCTGTAGATACAACACCATCAATACCATTGGCACCACGATTGGCATAGATTTCAGCTTCACTATTAAATAATAGATTATCAACATCTCTTACTGGCATACTATTACTTACAAATAATGCATCTTGTTTAGTTAGTTTTGAAATCAATTCTCCTACATAAGCCGCTTCATCAGTAGCATGTTGTAGATAATCATTTATTTCAATACGAGCTTGCTTTTCTAATGTTTGCCATTTCTCTATCCATGCTTTTCTATTAATAGGTTGGTTATTCTTTAAAGATCTGAAAAAGTCATTCGCAGATATTTCATAAGAAACATCAGGCGGTACTGGAAATACATCAATTTTATCATTATTTTGAACTAATATTTGAAACGCTGATGTATTCTTCAACCATTGATTTAACTTTTTAGATATAACAGGTTTACCAACTCTAATTACAAAATCGACTTCCCAATCCATACCAGCTCGATACAATAAATCATAAGTAGTAATAATATTAGGATGGTTATTACGTCTTAACTGACTTAGCGGATCGGCTAACAAAGGTAAATCATTTTCAGTTGCATAAGATAATATTTGGTCAACTTCTTGGTGTTGCATATCACCTACTATGATTAAACCTTTATCTTTTTCTATTTTTTCTTTGATTGGCATAACATCAATCATTTTTTGATAATGTGGTAGTGTCTTAGATTCTGATTTTAATAATTCTGTTCTATCTAAATTAGGTGTTAAAGGTTCTCTAAATGGTAAATTAAAGTGAATTGGTCCTTTGTGTGGTCCAAATAAATATTGACTAGCAATTTGCATTTGATAATGAATAGTATCTAGCATGTTAGGTGTTCCATCAGCAATTGGCATATCAAATTGGAAATTCACATAGTTACTAAACATATTCACTTGATTAATTGCTTGTGGCGCTCCTACACTTCTTAATTCATGAGGACGATCACTAGTTAAGACAATAAGTGGTATACGACTAATCTGACTTTCAGCAATTGCAGGTGTATAATTAGCCGCTGCTGTGCCAGAAGTACATAATATAGCTACAGGTCTCTCGCTACCTTTTATTAAACCTAATGCAAAAAAGGCAGCGCTTCGTTCATCTGGATGAATCCAAGTTTTAATGTTTGGATGCGCTTCTAATGCGATAGCTAATGGGGTCGAACGAGATCCCGGACTAATTACAACTTCTCTTACGCCATAAGCATATAATTCTGATGCAAATGTAAATACTTGAGTTGTTAATGCTTCATTATAATTACTCATTTTCATCTACTCCTAATGCATTCATCATTGGTGAAAATTTTACTGCTGTTTCAGCAATTTCACTATCTGGATCAGAGTCTTTCACTATTCCACAACCTGCAAATAATGTTGCTTGATCGCCTTTAATTAACATCGAACGAATAGCTACTATAAATTCACAATCATCATATACATCAATAAAACCTACTGGTGACCCATATAAACCACGTGTTCCAAATTCTTTTTTCTCAATAAATTCTAATGCTTCATCTTTAGGGTATCCACCTAATGCAGGTGTAGGATGCAAACGATCGATTAAACTAATATATGAATGATCATTTAACTTACCTTCTATTTGTGTATATAAGTGATATAAATGGTCATTTTTTAAAATATTAGGTGTTTCATTGTAGTCTACATCTTCAACATAAGGTTGAATATCATTTAAGATACTTTCAACGACAAATTGATGTTCACCTAAATTCTTTTTGTCATTTAGAAAAGCATTTATATTCGCTTGATCTTCCTGTTCATCATGAGATCGTTTAATTGTTCCAGCAACAGCTTTAGTAGATAGAACTTGATTCTCAACTTTGATTAATTGTTCTGGTGTTTGTGAAAAGAAGACAGATTGATTTGATTCAAGTAAAAAGATATAACTATTTTTTTCATTTTTTAAAGCTTTAGATAAAACATATGGAATGCTGATTTCTTCATCAAATTTAATTAAACGTCTACGTGCTAAGACAATTTTCTTAGAATAATCTATACTTTCGATGGCTTCTTTAACCAAGTCACGCCATTCGTCTAAATAAATATCTTCCATTCTTGTCACATTACCTATATGCTCATCGTATGAATCTACATTGGCCTGCTCAAATTGACTAACTAATGTTTTAAAAGCATCTATATCAAATTTATCTCTTTCTGTTGTGTAAGTGATAAAATGACGTTGTCCCTCTGTTGAGATTAAAACTTCAGGTAATACAAAATGATTTAAACCGTATTCTCTCCACTCATCATCTGATTTATGTTTTGAAAATTGAAAACCACCACATAAACGTAAATGGTGTTTTTCACTATCTGGATGTATTAATTCTATATCTTTTTTTAAGGCTTCCCATTCTTTAAAGATAGACTGTTTATTTTCGAAATTATTTTTGAACTTTCGAATTGCATGATATCCGAAATATGAAGATTGATTATCGTTTAGACGTAAATAAAAACGATCACCTGCTTGTGATTCAGTTAAATGAAATAACGTACTTGGATCTATACTTTGGTTGATTTCAACTTCTACTGAGACCCAATCTTTAGAGCTTCCATATAACTTATTGACAATCTCATCTTCTTTAACGTTAACAGCCATTCATTTCACTTCTTTCTTCTATATTTACTCATTAGTATATTGTATCATTTTTCAAACTTAATTTTAGTGGAATTGCTTAATAAAGTAATGCAATTTTTCACGTGAATTGACCTTTATTAATAATTACTTTAAAATATTAATGTTAAAACTATAAAAAAATAAGAGGTTATAAATTATGGCAGATCAATATCAACAATATTCAACTGTGAAAAAATATTGGCAATTAATGAGACCTCATACTTTAACTGCTGCAGTTGTTCCCGTGTTAGTGGGTACTGCATCGGCTAAACTATATCTTCTAGGAAGCGAAGATCATCTAAAATTTAGTTTATTCTTAGCAATGTTACTTGCTTGTTTGTTAATTCAAGCAGCTACCAACATGTTTAATGAATATTACGATTTTAAAAAAGGTCTAGATGATCATACATCCGTAGGTATTGGTGGCGCTATTGTACGTAATGGTATGAGCCCTAAATTAGTTATGAACATCGCAATTGCCTTTTACATTATTGCCGCTTTACTAGGTATATTCCTCGCTTTCCAAAGTTCATTTTGGATTATTCCTATTGGAATTGTATGTATGGCGATTGGTTATTTATATACTGGCGGTCCAATTCCAATTTCTTGGACACCGTTTGGTGAATTATTCTCCGGCTTGTTTATGGGTATGATTATTATTCTTTTATCATTCTTTATTCAAACTGGAAATGTACAAGGATTAATTGTATGGTTAAGTATTCCTATCGTTATTACAATTGGTCTTATTAACATGGCTAACAACATTAGAGACCGTGTTAAAGATAAAGCAAGCGGACGTAAAACTTTACCAATTTTACTTGGTAAACGAGCATCTGTTATCTTTATGGCAACTATGTATATCGTTGCGTATTTAATTGTCATTTTCACTGCATTATTTAAATCTGGTGGATCACTCTTCTATTTATTAGTATTATTGTCATTCCCAATGCCAATTAAAGCTGTTAGAAGATTTAATAAAAACGACACACCAGAAACAATGATGCCAGCAATGGCTGCTACAGGAAAAACAAATACTATTTTCGGTATTTTATATGCATTAGGCATTTATATTAGTGCATTACTTGGCGCAATTTAATTAAATATATAGATAGTCGACAATGAACATGTTCATTGTCGATTTTTTTATTGTTTAATCATATGTTGATATATATGACCGTATAGATCAATATCACTAACTGTTTTAAAACCTAGTTTTTCGTATAATCTTTGTGCTCTAGTATTACCATAATCGCAATTTAAACTCCATTTTTTATCGGAATGATTTTCAATCACATACTTTAATAAACTTGTGGCTATTCCTTTACCTCTATATTCCGGGAAGGTAGCAACTGTTTCGATATACATTTCATCATCTTCTGCTTCTTTAATAGGTAATGGTGTACCAAATGCTCTGATATCTTCATCGAGTGGAAGTTCAAGCCATTTCTTTTCATATTCAAGTTCATTTTCACCATCATATGCAATTAAACAACCTGCTACTTCGCCATCTTCCTCATAAACCCAAACGTTCTCATAATAACTACGATATTTAACATTGACCACACTCAATTCTAAAATATGAATAATTCGTTCTTTACTTATTTGCTTCACCATATCTAATTCCATGTCTTCCCATATCATATAACATAATTCCGCTATTCTTTTATTATCACTAGGATGCGCTTGTCTAATCATCAAATACCCTTCCTTTATTAAGTGTCATAATTTAATTATATAGAAACTACGCTACGATATAAACGAAAGTCATCATCTAATTTCCAATAGTTATCATGACTCATTTAAAAAATGTCTTTGTTGATATCATAATATATAACACATACCTATAATTACAGTTTAATTGAATAACTAACCTTTAATTGTTTAAAATAAAAATTAAGGAGGCAGTCAATCATGAAAGTGAACAAACTTATTTATATACTTGTAGCAATCTTTTTAGGCGGCGTGGGTGTCCATAAATTTTATGCCGATAAAGTTGGTCAAGGCGTACTACATCTCGTTTTCTTTTGGACAGGAATTCCTAGTATTGTAGCAATTGTACACGCTATTATCGTTGCATTTACTAAAAAAGCTGATAAAGATGGATATATTGTATTCGAAAGGTAAAAAATGATTATAATATTCATATAAAAATCATATCTTACATTTAAAATGTTGAAATTTGGGTATATATAACTTAAATAGAACAAAAATAAAGGGAGATTTTTTAATGATGAATATTATTAAACGCGCAATTAGAATAGTTATTACAGGTTACATTGTAAAAGCTATCCGCAATTTAATTTCAGGTAAATCAAACGGTGGAAAATAAATATTTGAGTTATGTGAAAAAGTCAGTCCTAAATGGGCTGACTTTTTGCTTTACTATAATTTTTTAAGTTCACAAGCTAAATCTTTATCATTTAATTGATCGCTTTGATTAAGATGTATGATAATATTTTCCTTTTCAGATTGAGTTCTATTTTGACTCATTTTAAATGCTGCTTCAAGTTTGTTAATTTTAACTTTAAATCCAACAATACCTTTAATTTGTTGTTTTGCTTCTTTAGATAAATTATTCCAAGTTGCACCATTAGGTCGATGGTTTTCATATTTATCAAGAATTTTAATTAATTCACTTTCTAATTCTTCAGTTGTTAATAATTGTCCTGTTCCATATGCATGAACGCTTTGGTAATCCCAAGTCGGCACATCTTCAGTATCATACCAAGTTGAAGATATATATCCATGAGACCCTTGAAAAATGATTAATACTTGCTGATTCTGATCGATCGTTTTCCATTGTTCATTACCTTTAGCAAAGTGACCCGAAATGTATAATTCATTATGTTTTTCTTCAATATTTACTGGTAAATGAGTAGCAATTGGTGTCGTTCCATTATAAGTAACTACCGTGACAAAATTATGTTCATTCATAAATGATTTAATCATTTCATAATCATGGATTTGATATTGCTTTGGAATATACATATAATTCTCCTCCCTTTTATATAGCAATAGACATTATTTCATCAATTTGTTTATCTTCTCCCATATAAAAAGCATGTTCCCCTATTTTTTCAAAGCCAAGTTTTTTATAAAATTGAATTGCTTTTAGATTGTGTTCCCAAACGCCTAACCATATTTTGTTGTATCCATGTTCTCTTGCAACCTTTAAAGCATGATTATAAAGTTCTCTTCCAACACCCATTTTTTGATAATGGTTAAGTACGTAAATTCGTTCAATTTCAATATATTCATTACCAAAATCTTCGGTTTGTGCCTTGTTAATATTGAGTTTTAAATACCCAGCCAATTGATCTTCAACATAAATAAAATATATAAATGAATCTTCATTTTGCAATTCTTTAAGCACATTATTATCAGTGAAAGTTTGTTTCAAATAATTATCAATATCTTCATCTTTATTTTGTGGTCTAAATGTTTCATTAAAAGTCTTATACTCAATATTTTTTAATTTTTCTAAGTCCTCTTCATTACATTGTCTTATTAACATAGTAATAACCCCTTTTTAATATATTCGCTTGTTACCATTTTTAACATTTTTCCAATCCTCAGATATATTATGTTTAACTCTATTCAACATTTTTGATAATTCATCAATTTCTTTATTATTGAATCCCTCTAATGCCACTTCATTGGAATGATTGTTTTCCCTTATAATAAATGGATATAATTTCTGCCCTTTTTCAGTAGGATATAACAATTTGTTCTTTTTATTATTTTCATTATAGGTTTTATATATAAAATTGTTCTTTTCCAAATTTTTAATTGATCTTGATGCTGTAGCTCTATCAATTTTCAACATATCTACAAGTTGCTCTTGTATCATACCTGGATTTTCACAAATTCTTACTAAATAGATAAATTGACCTTTTGAAAGTTTCAAATCTTTAAATTCAATATTACTGATTGAATCTAATGCTCTTGCTATTATTCCTATATCTCTTAAAATATCTTGCAAATTCTACACCTCTTTTTATTGCATTTGCAATAATTTTACAAACTAAGAATAACACATTTATGGTATATTTACGAATTTAATATGATTTTTAGTACATGTTTCTGCGTATCTCTGAATTATTTTAAACTACCTTACCAAATGAATACTAAGTGACAAGAAATAAAAATTAATATATAATAAAATAAATTTTATAAGTAATAATATTTATAACTATATCTAGAGTTTCCTTATTAATATACATGTTAGATTAGTAAATTTATAAAGTTTAATTTTAAATCTTTATTGTTGGAGGTCATGTATCAATGAGAATTGGCATATTATTAATTAGATGGATGTTGGCAGTGTCTTTCTTAGTACATGGAACACTAAAATTCCATGATTTAAATGGAACTATTCATTTCTTAGGTTCATTGGGGCTAACACCTACAATTGCTATTTTAATGTCTATTGGTGAAGTCATTGGTGGAGTTTTTTTAATATTTGGTATCTTAACGCCTTATGTTAATGTTTTTTATATTTCTGTCATGCTTGGATCAATATTCACTTTAAAGATTACACGAGGTTATGTAAGCGGTTATGAGTTTGAAGTTATACATATTGTGATGAATATAGCTGTAATGATGAGTTATAGTTGGAAAAAATGGATTCAATTTTATTAAATAAATTAACTTGGCTGTTGTGATTTTAATATATCAAAACAAATTATTTAAGCAAAAGGAGAATTGATTTTGCAGACACCTGAAGATAAATTGATTGAAAAAGTAAAAGAGCTACGCAAAGAATATGAAGAAAATGAATTGATGACTGAACTCATTCTTGAGTTTTTAGTTAAACAATACGTTAAAGAAGAATATAGGAAGTAATATAACTTAGTAGTGTATTTTAAACGATTAAATTTAGAAACATTTTGATTAGAATCGAATTGAGTTGAAATAATTAACCAAATTTAATAGATTAAAGCCACGTATCAAAAGGATAACTAATAATTTTATAATTATTAAATAAATAAGATAGACTAACTGAATAGTCTATCTTATTTTTTTATTTTTTATCTTTTTTAGTTGGTGATAAAAAATATAATGGTATTAGTATAGCTAATGACAACATTAAATATCGTCTTATTATTTCATAGGTATCTGTCCAAGGAATACAAATTAGGGCAACCCCTACTAATATAATTAATATGAGATAAATATGTTTTTGTCTAATAATACCACCTCTTATAAGACTGCAATAACAAATACTTGGTCTAAAAAATAAATGTTCACTAAAACAATGCTAAATATAAAGTAAATCTTATGATTACTGAATTTCTATTTTTATTATAAAGGCTTATTTGTAAACAAAAAATAAACCTGGAATGGATTTAGACCATTCTAGGCTTTTGAAGTCTAAGCCGACAACCAAACCGACAATATTGAATGAAAATTTAAATGTTGTCGAATTCGTTGACATTTTAATTCAAAACAGATTGTAACAGATTTTCACCAAAATAAAAAAGAACGTTGATTTAACAACGTTCTTCGGAAATAGTGTTAATCAGATTTTCACTGATTTTTACTAAAATACGGAAACGGAGGGATTCGAACCCTCGCGCCGCTCTCGCGACCTACACCCTTAGCAGGGGCGCCTCTTCAGCCAACTTGAGTACGTTTCCATGGCTCCGCAGGTAGGACTCGAACCTACGACCGATCGGTTAACAGCCGATAGCTCTACCACTGAGCTACTGCGGATTAATTAAATTTTATTGATATCTCTATCAAGCACAAATATTATTATATCAATATTGTACAAATTTTCAAGAGATAACTTAAAAAAATATGCGGAACATTTACACTAAATTAATATAACGTTCCACATATTATAAACTTCAACATATTTTTATTTGTCTACAAATAGGGAATAACGTGAAAGTGCTTCAAAGATATTTAAAGAGGATTTTTCATAATCAATAGGTTTATCGGGGTCATTTGATTTCATGCGGGATTGTTTATCAACCATGTAATAAAAGATAATTGCATTGGTGTATTGATGCCATAAACTGTGAAATGATATGTTCAAAATAATCGTTTCATTATTAGCAAATGTGATTTTACATTTACGATGTTTTAATTCTTTAATTGATTCAACATAATGCATGTTAATCCATAAATTTTCTTCTTGCCTGTCAGAATGTGTTGGGAAAAAATAAGTAGGAAAAATGGGTGTTAATAAAATCGGGGGTTTACTAGAAATACCTGTAATACGATTAGTTTCTGCTTTTTTACTTAAATAATTATTACCGTAAAATTTGCATGATCTTTCAATAATCTTTTGAACCTTAAATGGACTCTGAATAATTGACTTATCATACCTTAATATTTCAGAACCATTTTGCTGATTATTTTCATCATAGTTAGGTCTGATAACCATATCTCCCTTTCTAATAACGTAAATACTCTGAGTTGTCATAGGGAAAACCTCACTTTATTTAGTTTTATTATTACCCTTAATTTTTTGAGTAATAATACATTTTTTATTTTATAACAAAATTGTGTAAAGTCAAGTTCTCCTTTCGGTGTAATAATATACATATTTCTTGATAAAAAGTCAGAAAATTCATTGATTTCAAAATTCAAAATATGTATAATATTTATATAATAAATACAATTGAAAGGTCGAGATCTTTATGAATCATAATACTCATGTGAAGCATACGACACTAGAACAATTTGTAACTACTGTTAATGATTTAGGCGTTGAACTTGTCATTGACGAAGCACTTAGAGAAGTAAGAAAAAAAGAACTGAGAACTTTAATCGATGAAGCATTAGTCAATAAAGACGAAAATGCATTCAACGAGTACATGGTAGAATATAAAAATTTGGAGGCATTACTCAGTGAATAATTTAGATTCGAGTCATTCAAAATAAGGTCTATTCCCTACTTAATTGAGCTAGAGAATAGACCTTTTAATTTATATTAATTAAGACATTAATCTTAATATTTCATTTCTATCTATATCACCAAAATAATGATATAAATCGTAATTTGCTAAAGCTTCTTCCAAGTGATTAAAGTCATGTAAACAACCTTCCAATGCATGTTCTAATTCGGTAATATCCCCTTCCCCAAAGAAATCACCAAATATTTTAGCGTGTTCTATTTTTCCTTTTTTTACATCAAATTTAATTTGAATGAAACCTCTATCAAATTTCTCTTCACGTTCAAAATTATATTTAGGATTTTTACCATAATTCCAATCCCATGTGCGGTATTTCTCATTACTGAGTTTTTCGATATTTTTCCAGTCTTCATCTGTTAGAATATATTCTTCAACTTGTTGTTCACCAAATATCGTTTTCAATATAATTTGTTTAAATTGATCAATATTAATTGGCTCATTTAAAAATTCTTCAATGTTTGCAACACGTTTACGTACTGACTTAATACCTTTAGATTTAATTTTTGCTGGATTTACTTTTAATGCATTTTGAACTTCATCTAACTCACTATTTAACATCAAAGTACCATGACTAAACATTCTATCTTTCACTTTAACCATTGCATTACCAGAAATTTTTGCAGCTCCCACTTGAATATCATTACGGCCTGTCATTTCCGCATTGACGCCAAGTGATTGTAAAGCCTGCACAATAGGCTCTGTAAACTTTTTAAAGTTATGGAAACTATTACCGTCATCATCAGTGATAAAACTAAAATTCAAATTACCAGTATCATGGTAAACTGCACCACCACCAGAAATTCTTCGTACTACGTCAATTCCTTTTTCATCAACGTATGTTTTATTAACTTCTTCAATGGTATTTTGATTTTTACCTACGATTATTGATGGGCGATTAACATAAAATAAAAAATAGCTTTCTTCAGCTGGAAGGTTTTTTAAGACATATTCTTCCATAGCTAAATTCAATGTTGGATCAGTTATATTATTGTTACTTATAAATTTCATATAAAACTCTCCTTAATAGATTCTATATATGCCCTTACTTTATTTATGCCTTATTTACATTTAAAATTCCAATTATTTACTCAATAATGACAAATTTTTCATAATTTATGAATTAAATTGTAGGGTTTTTAGTGTTATTAGTTTATTTGTAGCGTAATTTTTAGTACAATATAGTCTAGCTATGAATTAAGGGAGGACTCGAAATGACTGTTGCAGAAGTAGGTAATATCGTAGAATTTTATGATGGTTTAAGAGGCCGTGTAGAAAAAATAAATGACAACTCAGTTATCGTTGACTTAACTATTATGGAAAACTTCAATTCACTTGATTTACCTGAAAAAACGGTTATTAACCATAAACGTTATAAAATTGTTGAACAAGAAGGTTAATTGAAATGAAAAAAGTTTCGAAAGCTTTGCTATGGTTTATAATTAGTTTCATAGTTTTTCATGCTATTTTACTTATCATGTGGGGCGAGCATCAAGAATACTGGTATTTATATACAGGAATTATGCTTATTGCTGGTATTAGTTATGTGTTTTATCAAAGAGATATCAAATCAAAGCGTTTATTAACCTCTATAGGCATTGGTATTATAGCCAGTATTATTTTAATTATTATTCAATTGGTTTTATCACTGATAACATCTGATTTAACCTATGCTTCATTGATTCGAGAATTAACTAAAACAGGCGTTCATTGGAAATGGCAAATGCTAATTACATTATTATTTGTTATACCATGTCATGAATTATATATGCGTACTGTTTTACAAAGTGAGTTAGATAAATACAATTTGCCTAACTGGTTATCTATTTTAATCACTGCAATTTGTTCAAGCTCTCTATTTATATATTTAGATAATTGGTCGATAGTGATATTTATTTTTATAACTCAATTATTATTATCAATCAGTTACGAATATTCTAGACGTATTGCTACAACATCAATTGCACAAATTGTTGCTATCATTTTATTATTAATTTTTCATGGATAGATTCTGATTTTATTTTTCAGAAATATTAAAACATAACATATTATAAAAGAGCTTCAAATCGGTTATAGTAACTCGATTTGGAGCTCTTTTATAATAAATAAAGTAATTTTCATTTTTACAACGTTATTATAAGTGAGAGGGTAAATATTAAAAATGTTATTTAAACACCTCAAAGTTTTGTTCTAAATTAATCTTATATTTTGAATCAGCTAAATTTTTAGCAATTAACATGCTCATAGTTTCTTCACTAGTATGATGAATCGTTGCATCTTTTAAATACGATTGATAGTTTCTGAAACAATAATCAGTCATTACTATTCTATATAAATTATTTGGATTAATATTATCCAACGTGACACGATTAAAAGGTTCTTTAGTCATATCTACTTTATAATCAAATCCCTGCCACAATGTGCATAGTGTTTCGTCAATAAGCGTAGATTTTAGTGTATCCGCTTCAAACTCAATATATGAATAAGAAAATTCTAATATATCTTTAATACATTGACCTTTTATTGTTAAATCTACAGGTTTATCTGGATATGGATAAGCCTCATAAATTTGACGATTAGATATAATACCATGCAGCCCTTCTTCGCCATTCTTAGGTACGTGAACGCAACTAATTGGGTAATCATAAGCTAATCTAATACTATCATGTAATAATTGAGCAAATGGATGTGGTTGACCTACTAACTCAGCTAAATCTTTAACAGGTAAATTAACATGTTCATCATTTATAACTTCATTTGCCCAATGTTCAACTGCTTTTCTATCATAATACGTTACTTTAAGTAGATCTTCATCTTCGTCATAATCATTTAAATCAATGACCTCTGGCGATATTTCTTCCACTTCATATGTATTCGTTCTTTTTTTAAATTTAATTTTCACATGAACAAGTTCTTCGGCATCTTGTCCGGCTTGAACGTAGACTGTATCATGGTCTTGTCCTACAAGTGTTTGATGTTGGTGTGCAGTTATAATTAAATCAATCACACCAATTTCTTTCATCAATATTTCAGCTTGGTTAACGTTATCTTCATTTTTCTTTTCTGAATTACTAAATTTATCTAATCCACCGTGATATATTACAATTAAAAAGTCAGGTTCTTCTATTTCATGAATATATCTAATCCATCTTTTAGCTGACAGTATTGTTTTTTCAATACTAACGTCTTGTTCCATTTCTGCATATTCATTTTTCATAAGTCCATCTGCAGTTAGTCCAACGATAGCTATTTTCAAATTATCAAAATTTTGAATTGAGTATGGTGTTGAAAAGTATGGTTCTTTAGTTTTGATATATTCTATATTAGCTGATAACCACGGAAATCTTGCTAAAGCAACTGAACGTGTTAAAAACGATAATCCAAATTTAAATTCATTTGGGCTAATACCACTTGCATTATATTGCATTGCATTCATTAATTTTATCATTGGATGACGTTTATATGGCGCAACAATTGCATAATAAAATGCCGCTAGTGAGCCGGCTAAACTACCACCGCTATCCAATAAAATAACTCTTTGATTATTCTCTCTTACTTTATTAACAAATGTTCCAGCACGATAGATATTTGATCCATAATCCCCATTTAAAAAATGACTATGCATATCCGAAGTTACGATTACATCTACGTTTATATTTTCGTTTCTCTCCATCTTAAAACACCTCTCATTATGCATAGTTTAACATGTAATCATATCTTTACGATAACACTTTTACTATACCTATAATTTTTAATTAAAAAAAGACACTCCAAGTAAAAATAGCTTTTAATACTTGAAATGCCTTTAATATAGAATTTAACCAATTTGAATACGTTCTTTAGGATAATGATATTTTTTAGGTTCTTTTCGTCCCCCTATCATTATGATAAAGGAGATTAACCCTACTCGTCCGATAAACATTAATATCATCAAAATAATTTTAGTTAAATTACTAATATCATCTGTAACACCTAATGTGAGTCCACACGTACCAAATGCTGACATCACTTCAAAGAACACTTGTAAGAAGGTTAGTTTACCTTGTTCTGCTGCGGATATAATTATCATACTCGTGAATGTTAAAATTGAAGCCATTGTAAACACCATAAATGAACGTTGAATATCCATTATATGAATTTCACGGTTAAACACTTTGATGGATGTTTTATCTGCCGAATTACTAAAATTAATAACAAATAGTATTAAAATAGCAAATGTAGTAGTACGTATACCACCACCTACCGAACTAGGAGATGACCCGATAAACATTAATAAACTCATAATAATATTTGTGGGGTCGCTAAATTGTGAAACGTCTATAGTTTGCAATCCTGCACTTCTCGTTGTAGCAGATTGAAACAGAGAGTAAAACAATGACTGGTGCCAACTCATGCCTTTAAATGCATGATTATGTTCTAAAAGAAATATTATTATCACACCAAATACAAATAAAAATAAATATGTTGAAGT
The DNA here is from genome assembly GCF_902506595.1 of Staphylococcus sp. 8AQ. Taxonomy (NCBI): domain Bacteria; kingdom Bacillati; phylum Bacillota; class Bacilli; order Caryophanales; family Staphylococcaceae; genus Staphylococcus; species Staphylococcus sp. 8AQ. The sequence goes on along the minus strand of NZ_LR733871.1, from coordinate 518,931 downwards.
AGTAATTTTCGTAAATAATGAGAATCTAAAGTTAGTTACTCTATTTTTTATATATGCTTTAACTTCAAGTAATACTGGGAATCCTATCGAACCTAAAACTATTAAAAACATTACTATCGTTTGTACAAAATAATCTTTTGCATAAGGCACTAACGAATCACCAGTAATATCAAGACCACCGTTTGTTGTTGCAGAAATAGAAACAAATATTCCTTGCATGATAGCATATTTTAAATCTGGATTGTCCCTGTAAAAATAAAATGCAAGCAATATTGCGCCGATAAATTCAATAACGATTATTGTTCTAACTATTTCAAGTATCAGCTTAACTGTTCCACTCATTGTATCTTTATTATTATCAAGCATAATGAGTTGACGTTCACGAATACCTATGTGCTTACCTAAAACAACCCACAACAAGGTTCCAATAGCCATAACACCAATGCCACCGATATTTAAAATTACTAATATAATAATTTGACCAAAAGTTGAATAAGTATCCACAATACTGATTGGTGTTAATCCAGTCACACTTATGCCTGATACAGCCACAAAAAGTGTATCTATTGGATTTACGTCAACGCCAGACTTATGCACATATGGTAAATTCAATAATAAAAATGCGACGATAATAGCTGCTAAATAATAAAGTACTATCCCTTGTTGAGGACTGGACCTTTTTAATAGTTGACCAAAAATCGACATTCATTTCACCTCAACATCATTTTAATTTAATATCTATACTTTTCTCTTTACCGTTTCGATATATTTTAGCTTTTAATGTATCTTTATCTTCCCTATGACTAAAAATAATTTGTCTATAACGTAAATTGTCTTCTAATCTTTTACCATCTAATTCTACTATTACATCATCTTTTTTCAACCCTGATTTATCTCCAAGTGAATTAGGTTTAACTTCACCTATTAAAACGCCATTTTTAATTTGATCAGGTAAATTGATGGATTGACGTTCACTATTGTCTATATCAGCAATATTTTTAATTTTAATACCAGTATTAGGATATTCAATTTTACCATCTTTTTCTAACTGTCTAGCCACTTTTTGAGCTTCATTAATAGGAATAGCAAATCCCATTCCTTCAACGTTATCCATATCTATTTTAAGCGATACAATACCTATAAGTTTACCATCTCTATCAACTACTGCACCACCTGAATTCCCTGGATTTACGGGCGCATTAATTTGAAATGCTTTCATTAATACATCATAGCTATCGTCTTTATCTATATCTACTGGTACATGTCTATTCAAACCAGAAATGATACCATCTGATACACTCTCTTTAAAATCTACACCTAAAGGATTACCTACTACTAATATAGGCTCTCCCAAAACTAAATGATTGGAATCTCCAGTTTTAATTGCTTTAACGGACTTATCTACACTTTTGGCTTTTACAACTGCAATATCAGACCATTTATCAGTTCCAACAACCTTACCTTCAACTGATTTATTATTTCCAAATGTAATTTTTTGTTTATCCTTATCACCCACTACGTGAGCGTTAGTCATAATAAAAAGAGAGTCGCCCACTTTTTTGTAGACGACACCTGAACCAATTTCATTATCTGCTTTAGATGTGTTATTAGGAACCGAAGTATCTTTTACTTCTTCATTTTCCACAGTAACAACAGATTTAACTGAACTATTGGCACTTTTCATTGTATCTGTATAATGTTTATTCGTTGGTGATAAAGCACTATCATTGGTGTGATCGTTTTTATTAACGTTAGTAAAAATAGCGTTAAGGATAATTATTAATAAAATAATACCAATAATAATAGCAATTTTAGGCCAATGTTCAATAAAGAATGATTTAATTATATCAATATAATCTTTATTCTTATTATTAGATTTATTTTCTGATGAAGATGCGCTCATATGTATAGCTTTATTGTTGTGATCTTTATCGCGTTCTTTTTCATTTTGATGATGACTTCTCTCTTTACTTTCTGTTAAACCACTATTTTTAGCTGAACGTGTTTCGTTGTCATTTGTAGCATTTTCTTTTTCATTCTTTGATCTATGCTTACTATTAGATTCTATGTTATTTTCACTAGAATCTTTATCAGTATCTATTTTATTTTTTGACTTATTTTCATCCAAATTATTAAACTCTGAGCTAGTATTTATACTTTTATCAGCATTAATACCATTTTCGTCAGTTTGTTTTAAATCGTTCGTGTTATCTTTTGATTGATTTTTGGATCGCTTTAATTGATGTTCTTCAGGTAACGTTAAATTTGATTCATTATGTGATGATGAGTCTTGGTCGTTGTCCATTTTATTACTAGATTGTGAAGCGATATTTTGTTGTTGTTGAATTTCATCTTTAGTCAATTTTTCTATTCTTGCTTTTCTTAAATTGTCTTTGACTCTTTCTTCATTAACTTTAGATTGATATTCGTCTTTTTTTGCTTGAATTCTTTCTTCTTCCTTTTGTTGTTCTACTCTAGCTTCTCGTTCTTCATTATGGAAGAATTCACGACGTTCTCGTCGATAGTTTTTACGAGGGATGACTTGTTTTTTATTTTTATCCACTAGATAGTTCACTCCTATCATTTCACTCAATTATCTTTATTATGACATACTCAAATAATAATGAGGTAATATTTTCTAGAAAAGATTGTATATTCCTAAGAAAAAGTCCTATGTATACGTAAATTTTAATATTTTATAATTAAAACTGCAATGTTGTATAGTAACAAAAAATACTTCGTTCTAATTTGAACGAAGTCAATTAATACTATTTCTTTTTCTTTTTATTATTCACTACTGATGTTAACCAACCGATAACAACAAGTAAAATAAGTACTGCCCAGAAGATTGATTGCCATAAAACAGTATGTGGGAATTCTTCAGGTAATATACCAACATCTTCATGTGCTAACACGAGTACTACTAATTTAATACCTACCCAGCCTACAATCGCAAATGCTGCGCCTTCTAAACCAGGATATTTGTTTAATAGTTCAACGAACCATGTAGCAGCAAAACGCATTAAAATAACACCAATCATTCCGCCAAGGAACATTACTGCAAATTGACCTAAATCCATACCTCCGAAATCAATATCAATTTCAGGTAAGGTAACTGCTATTGCTAATGCAGCTAACATTGAGTCAATTGCAAATGCGATATCTGCAAATTCAACTTTAAATACTGTAGCCCAAAATTCTTTCGGTCCAACAGCTTTCTCTTGGCCTTCTTCATCAAAATGATGGTCATCATTTTCATGTTTTTGATGGTCTTCTTCAGTCTTATGGAAGAAATCCCATAAGTTTTTAATAGACATGTAAATTAAGTAGATCGCACCAATTGCTTGAATAAACCAAAAATTAGCTATAATACTTATTAAGAATAATGCTATAAATCTAAATACAAATGCACCTAATAAACCATAAAATAATGCTTTTTTTCTTTGTTTAGGTGGCAAATGTTTTACCATAACCGCCATTACGATGGCATTATCAGCAGCTAGTAAACCCTCTAAAAATACTAGTACAATTAGAACCCATCCATAGGATAATAACATACTCGGTTCAAATTCCATTGTGGACAACTCCTTTGATTTAAATTACAAATAAAGAGACCTATGCTAAAAAATAGCAAAGGTCTCACTTAGCAAATATTATTGCCCACTTTACCGGAAGATAAGACTTCGTAATGACGATAAAGTGTAAAATCACTTAATTGTTAAAGTGACCATCAAGTTACTCCCCTCTGACATAAATGTCATAGGTATTTATTTGTGAATATGGTTATTATACAGACATATGTGCATAATGACAATTTATTTTTTTATAAAATTGTAATAACATACTGTTTAATACCCAAACCACTCAATATCAAACATCTTAAAGTAAACTATATAATTTAATTTCTGGGAATTTTTCTTCAAACCAGCGTGTTGCAAATTCATTTTCAAATAAGAATACTTTATTATCATAACGATCATTTACAAGTATAGAACGAGATGTATTCATATTATCTTTAATATCATCTTCATTTTCTATCCATCTAGCAATTTTACGTCCTACTTGTTCCATGACAACATCTACATTGTATTCATTTTTCATACGATGTTCGAATACCTCGAATTGTAACTGACCAACAGCACCTAAAATAATTTGATTAGTGTGTAACGTTTTATAGTATTGAATAGCACCTTCTTGAACAAGTTGTTCTATACCTTTATGAAAATGCTTTTGTTTCATTACATTTTTAGCAGAAACTTTCATAAATATTTCTGGAGTAAACTGTGGTAAATCTTGGAAACTGAATTTTTGCTTACCGCCTACTAACGTATCTCCAATTTGGTAATTACCTGTGTCGTATAACCCAATAATATCTCCTGCTACAGCATGGTTAACAGTTTCTTTATCGTCTGCCATAAATGAAGTTGAACGTGTGATTTTTTGCTTCTTACTAGTACGTTGTAAAGTAACATCCATTCCTCGTTCAAATGCACCACTAACAACTCTCATAAATGCAATTCTATCTCGGTGTTTAGGATCCATATTAGCTTGTATTTTAAAGATAAATCCAGAAAAGTCAGTATCAAATGGACTCACTTCGATTTCTTCTTTAGTCTGTCTTGCATTAGGCATTGGTGCATGATCAACGTATGCATTTAAGAAGTTTTGAACACCAAAGTTAGCTAAAGCAGAACCGAAAAATACTGGAGTCAATTCACCATTTAATAATGCATCATTATCAAAATCTTCCCCTGCTCCTTCTACTAACATTAACTCCTCGATAGCTTGTTCAAATGCACTATCATTTTTAATGGCATGATCTTCTTCTAATTCATAATCATCATTTAGATGTAAAATATTTTCTTCATCTCTAAAAGGTTCAATTGATTTACTTTTTCTATCGATAATACCGAAAAAGTTTTGTCCCATTCCTACAGGCCAATTCATTGGATAAGTATCAATATTTAACGTTTCTTCAATTTCTTCTAATAAGTCAAATGGTTCTTTACCCACACGGTCTAATTTATTAATGAAAGTAAAAATAGGTATACCTCTCATTTTACAAACTTTAAACAATTTAAGTGTTTGTGGTTCGATACCTTTTGCACAGTCGATAACCATTACAGCACTATCGACAGCCATTAATGTACGATACGTATCCTCTGAAAAGTCTTCGTGTCCAGGTGTATCTAATATATTAATTTTATAATCATCATAATCAAACTGCATGACTGAACTTGTTACTGAGATACCACGCTCTTGTTCAACTTTCATCCAGTCACTTGTAGCGAATTTCCCAGATTTTTTACCTTTAACTGTACCCGCTTCACGAATGGCTCCACTGAAATATAATAGTTTTTCAGTTAATGTTGTTTTACCAGCATCGGGATGGGAAATAATAGCAAAGGTCTTTCTTGACTCTACTTCTTCCTTTAAATTCATTAATCATTCTCCTTTAGTATTGTTTCAATCCAACTTGTTACTTTATTAGCAAGATTTTCTGCTTCATTTTCATCATTAAATGTAAAAAATTGCATTAATAATGTTTCATTAATTTCTTCTATACTTAAGTCATTTGAAATTTCAACTGACCAAAATTGATCAGGTATTGCTATCAATAGTGTTTGATTTAATTTTTGAAAATATACATAAAATTTGTTCGAATCATCTGTATATTCCCTAATCTTCAACTGGTCCACCACCAAATTTTTTATATGCTGCTTCTAGACCTATTAAATCATCTCGATGAGGAACTTTGATATGTCCCGGCATAATTTGGTAAGGTTCTCTACCTTTAGATGCGAGAACAACAGTATCACCTGGTTCAGCGATGTCAATTGCATGTTTAATTCCTTCTGCTCTATCCTCAAATTCTACATAATTTGAATGTGTAGCGCCTTTAGCTAATTCAGCTGTAAGCATTTTCGGATCATCATTAGCGGGATTGTCAGGCGTAAAAATAACATAATCTGCACGACAAGCGACACTACCCATTTCAGGAGTTTTTGTCATATCTCGCTCTCCGGCCATACCCACTAAAAATATTAATTTCTGTTTAACAAATGGTTTAACTGCATCAATTAACTTATTCATTCCATCTGCTGTATGTGCATAATCGATGATTAAATCAATTGGCAAACTAGGATCCAGTACTTCTAAACGTCCCTCAACTGGTTCAAGTGATTTAACTGCTTTAATAATTTCTTCAAATGAAATTCCTTTACTCCAAACCGCAATTATTGCTGCCATAATATTCGATATATTGAATTTGCCGACATATGGACTTTCAACATGATAACTTCCGAATGGCGTTTCAAATTCAAATTTCACGCCTTGCAATGATTCATTAATATTTGTGGCCATGAACTGTGCTTCGTTATCAATACCATATGTAAATATTTCATAAGGTGTCACTGAAGCAAGATATTCTGAAAATGAGTCATCGTTATTTATAACGGCGTATTTTTCTTTTGCTAAGTCTTCACCTAATTGACTAAATAACAACGATTTAGCATGTCCATATGCTTCCATTGTTCCATGAAAATCTAAATGGTCTTGAGTTAAATTGGAGAATATAGCAACATCAAATTCAACACCTCTCAAACGACCAAGTGATAAACCATGACTTGATACTTCTAATGTCATAGCTTCAGCACCTTCATCAGCAGCTTCTTTAATTTTTTTAGTTAAAGATACTGTCTCAGGAGTTGTATTTGCGCCTTTCGTTTTCTTTTCATTAATCTGGAAACCATTTGTACCTAAATAAGCACTATTTTTATTTAGTTTTCTATATATTAGATGAATCATTGTAGCAATAGATGTCTTACCATTTGTACCTGTTACCCCATATGTAACTAGTTGATGGCTTGGAAAGTTAAATAACGTATGTGCTAATAGACTCGCTACTCTCAATGTATCTGGCACAATGACTTGTGTTACTTCACCATTTAATTCTTGTTCTCTATTAACTACAATTATTTTACATCCTTGATCAACTACATTTTGACAAAATTTATGACTATCTACTGTATAACCTTTTGATGCGACAAAAATACTGCCTTCTTTAGCTGTTCTTGAATCAGTAGTAATATCTTCTACTTTTCTTTCTAATGTTCCAATTACTTGTTTTACTCGAATTTTTTCGAACAATACACTCGCATTCAAAATGAATCGCTCCTTTTTTTACAATAAGTCTATTATACACGTTTTAATGGTTATGATAAATTTATTCTTCATATTTAAATGTAATCATTGTTATCGACTTTTTTATAGTAATACTCTCTACAAAAATTAACATTATTCTATTATATATGTAGTAAATTGGTTGATTATACGATTTTAATCGCCATTTCTTTCAAAAAATTTTCAACAATTAAATGTAAATTAAAAGCTCATTTATTAATCTAACATTAAAAATGGTTAAAAATACTGTTAGCTTAGGAAATTAATGATACTTATTAATTGAATCATGCTAACATAAAGTATAGATAAACATTTTATTTGATGTAATTATGAAGAAAATACTTCATCATTATTAAGTAATTTCGAATTTTATTTTAAGATAGTTATGGTATAATGCATAATTACAAATTTTACATCTACATATAAAGTATTACTTGTAGTTTAATCACAAGAAAATTGCTTCAAGTCAATGGTAATGAAATTAACGGAAATCGTGATATTCCTTTTATAATGTATTAAAATACGTTACACTTATTATAAATTTTAAAAATTAACGGAGGGTGGCTTTTAATGGTTACTCAAAATAAAAAAATATTGATTATTACTGGTTCTTTCGGTAACGGTCATATGCAAGTTACTCAAAGTATCGTAAACCAATTAAATGAAATGAATTTGGACCATTTAAGTGTTATTCAACACGACTTATTTATGGAAGCACATCCGATTTTAACTTCTATATGTAAAAAATGGTATATCAATAGTTTTAAATATTTTAGAAACATGTATAAAAACTTTTATTATAGCCGCCCTGATCAACTAGATAAATGTTTTTATAAGTATTATGGTCTAAATAAATTAATAAATATACTGATTAATGAGAAACCAGATTTAATTTTGTTAACATTCCCAACACCAGTAATGTCTGTATTAACAGAACAATTCAATATTAATATTCCAATTGCGACGGTAATGACTGATTATCGAATGCAAAAAAATTGGATTACACCAAAATCAGAACGTTATTATGTTGCTACTGAAACAACTAAAGAAGATTTCATGGAAGTAGGCGTTCCTGCCTCTAACATTAAAGTCACTGGAATCCCTATTTCTAGTAAATTTGAAGAATATATTGATCAAAGAGCGTGGTTGAGTAAACATCATTTAGATCCAGATAGACCAACTATCTTAATGTCTGCAGGCGCATTTGGAGTTTCAAAAGGTTTTGACCAAATGATTAATGAAATCTTAGAGAAAAGTAAACATTCACAAGTTGTTATGATTTGTGGACGCAGTAAAGAATTAAAACGTTCATTACAAGCTAAATTTAAAAATAATCCTGATGTTTTAATATTAGGATTTACTAAACATATGAATGAATGGATGGCATCAAGCCAATTAATGATTACTAAACCAGGCGGAATAACTATTTCAGAAGGATATACTCGCTGTATTCCAATGGTATTTTTAAATCCTGCTCCTGGTCAAGAATTAGAAAATGCGCATTATTTTGAAAAAATGAATATGGGTAAAATTGCTAATACGCCAGAAGAAGCTATTGATATCGTTACGCAGATTACAAATGATGAAACTTTATTAAATAAAATGACTTCTAATATGAAAGAATCTAGAATTGAATATTCTACTTTGAAATTATGTAAAGACTTATTAGAATTATTAGGCCACTCTTCACAACCTGAAGAGATATATGGAAAGGTACCTTTATATGCCAGATTCCTCGTTAAATAATTATTCTAATAATAAAAACTTTATTATTATGTTAGTCATTTTATTTTTAATGGAATTTGCTAGAGGTATGTATATTTTAAGTTATATTAATTACTTACCTACTGTTACATCAATTGCAGTTGCAGTGACATCACTTGCTTTTTCTATTCATTTTATTGCAGATGCTGCGACAAATTTTGTTATTGGCTTTTTATTAAAAAAATTCGGTGCTAGATTAGTGCTAACATCAGGCTTTTTAATGGCATTTCTAAGTTTATTCTTAGTCATCTGGTTTCCGTCATCATCAATTATCATCATTATTAGTGCAATTATGCTCGGTATTGCTGTTAGCCCCATTTGGGTGATTATGTTATCAAGTGTTCAAGAAGATAAACGAGGCAAACAAATGGGCTATGTTTATTTTGCTTGGTTATTAGGTTTATTGGTAGGTTGGGTAGTCATGAATTTTCTAATTAAAATTCATCCCCTACATTTTGTATTTATGATGTCACTAGTAGTTTTAATTGCATGGGTTTTATACTACTTTGTCAATATAAGACTCACAAACTACAATACTAAACCTGTAAAAGAGCAATTATTCCAAATTGTCGATGTAACTAAACGACATATGATTTTATTTCCAGGCATCTTATTACAAGGTGCAGCTATTTCAGCGCTAGTTCCTATATTACCTACATACGCAACTAAAATCGTACATGTATCAACTGTTGAATATACACTAGCAATTATGATTGGTGGCATAGGTTGTGCTTTTTCTATGTTATTCCTTTCAAAAATTATAGATAAAAATAGCAAAGGCTTTATGTATAGTATTATATTTGGCGGTTTCATTTTATATACATTAATGATATTTGGATTATCTTTAATCACAAATATTTATATTGTATGGGGTATCGCTTTATTTATTGGATTAATGTATGGTATTTTACTTCCAGCTTGGAATACATTCATGGCAGGCCATATTAATCCTAAAGAACAAGAAGAAACTTGGGGCGTTTTTAATAGTGTACAAGGTTTCGGTTCTATGATTGGTCCATTATTAGGCGGTTTAATTACTCAATTCACAAATAACTTAAATAATACATTTTATTTTTCTGCATTTATTTTCTTAGTTTTAGCCCTATTTTACGGTTATTACTTTATAAATCGAAAACATGCAAAATAACAGAAAATGGAGTGAGATAGACATCTATTATAAAATAGATACCACTATCTCACTCCATTTTGTTTATGTTTTAACTATTAATAATTATTGGTTTTCAAAATCTAATTAATTTAATTTAAATGTATCGATAACGTTCCATTTGTCATCTTCTGAATGATATTGAAGTAACGATAATTCATCAATTACCTCTTTATGATCTACCCCTGCTAATTCTACTTGACCATAAATATCTTCAAATTCTTGACTTGAAAGACCTTGTGCAATTGTAAAATGAGGTACAAATTGATGTTCAGCCTTACCATAAAAATCATCTGTATCAAATCGATTAAAAATTTCTTCAAGTTCGTCGTTTTTAGCAACTTTAAAGTAAATAACATTATTTACTGGTTTGAAACTTGATGCTTTAGTAGCATGGATATCGATTGATGAGATACCTTTAATTCGAGTTTCAATTTCTTTTTTAACTGAATCTAAATCCGCATCATTAACTTCAAATTGAGATTTCACAGTAATATGTGGCATAATTTGTGCGTAATGAGTGTCATAACGCTTACGATATGCATTTACCTCTTCTTGAAATGACTTTGATGGGATTAACGCTAATCCTAAAATCATTTGAATTCCTCCTTTGTTTAACCTATTTCCATTATAGCAAAATTCCATGAAAACCGTTACTTTAAACTTAAAAATATTTTTTCTATTTTAAACTATATTCTTCAAAATTTTTATACGATGTATAGTTGATTATGATTTTTTAAACAGTATTATTTCAAATTATATCTTTAAAAAACATACCTATTTTTATACTCATTCATTAAGTTAGTCCGGAATTTCTTCATTTAAAAAGTATTTTAGTATATCGCCTAACATTGGTTTCCATGATTTCCAGTTATGGCCGCCATCGAATTCTTGGTACTCATACTTCACATGGTATTGTTTAATAAGTTGATTTAATTCTCGGTTTGGCGTTAAGAAATTCGCACGTTTTCCATTGGTTGGCAAGGTAAAATCTTCTTCTTCTAAACCAATAGCATGCCAAATTGAAAGTTGTTCTTTTGTTTCACAATCTATCAATTTCTCTTTAATGATATCGTCATATTGTGGACTAAGCATAGCTACTTGGCTAAATATAGTTGGATACGTTAATGAAGTAAGTAAAGCTATACTTCCAGCCAAACTATCACCCATTAATAATCGTGCATTACCTACTTTGTAAGTTGGGAAAGTAGCATCAATAAATGGTAATAACTCTTTGCCGATTGCTTTAACAGTTAAATGTGATCGACTACCTTGTGGGTGAAATTCTTCACGTCGTTTTTCAACACTCTCGTAATGAAATCCTACAATAATAGCTCGTTGTATTTCCTGATCTTTACGCAATCTTTCATATTCTCTTTGAATTCTTCCAAATCTTAAAAAATCTAATCCATCAAAACAAATAATCACTTGATGTTTAAATAAATCTGTATAATCTTCAGGTAAATAAATCGATATCGTAACTTCTCTTTCTAAAATATCGCTATAGAATTGATGTTTATTAATTTTACCTGGTTTAAATTCAGACATGTTAAAACGCCCCCTAGTAGTATTAATAACATTGTACCAAGAGACGTTATATTTTTAAATTATGTAGATTTTAAAGTTTTTAATAAATTAAGAAATTCAGTTGTTAATTGTAATTTTAATTCTTTAATAAACAACTATTTTCCGTAAATAAATTCATTAACGTTATATATATAACATCCTGTTTTATTTACTTACTTTTTTCAATCTTTCAGGATAGGTTTTCAACCAAAAGATAGCATTAGGTAGTTTTTTCGCATCAGGTTTATATAATGCATGATAACCTGAACCTAAACGTGACTTCTGTACTTCATAATCTTTTAATGCTTCTATAGCTGGTTTATGTAGTATCCATATCGCTATAATGTTTAACCACGCCATAAGACCTGCCCCTAAATCACCTAAAGCCCAAGCAACATCTGCAGTTTTAATACCACCATATAATGTTGCAATAATGATTCCTAATCTTATGAGAATAAATGCAATATTGGTTGTATGATTGTTTTGCTTTCTAGTTATATAAGCTACATTTGTTTCAGCAATATAGTAATAAGCTATTATTGTCGTAAAAGCAAAGAAGAATAACGCAATTGCTACAAAATAAGAACCTATTCCAGAAAAATGAGTATCAAAATGGTAACTACTACCATGAAATGCTTTATCTATACCTGCTTGTACATACATAGCTGTACCTGAATAATCTTTACTACCATCTGCATTTTCTACAAATACACCACCATTTTTTATTAAATGTGGTGTGCCATTAGCATTATTTTGACCATCTGTAACGTTATATGTACCTGAAAGCAAAATAATTAACGCTGTCGCTGTACATACAAATAAAGTATCCACATAAACTGAAAATGATTGAACTAATCCTTGTTTTGCTGGATGAGATACTTCTGCAGCTGAAGCTGGATGCGGTCCAGTACCTTGCCCCGCTTCATTAGAAAACAGTCCTCTTTTAACTCCAATTTCAATCATAGCGCCTACAATTCCACCAAATGCTGATTGTAATCCAAAAGCAGATTTGAATATTTCAGCTAATAATGCTGGAACAGCTTGAATGTTAATCACAATAATGATGATTGCCATCAAAATATAAATTACAGCCATAAATGGTACGACAGCAGTAGCTACATTAGCAATTGAACGTAATCCACCAAAAATGATTAACGCTAAAATAATTACGACGATCACAGCAACTACCCAATTAGGTATATTGAAAGCGTTATTCATAGAACTTGCGATTGCATTTGCTTGTACACCAGGCAATAATAATCCGGCAGATATAATCGTAACTATTGCAAATGCTAATCCGTAAATCTTACCCAACTTACCACCGATACCATATTCGATATAATATGCTGGACCACCACGATATTCACCGTTAACTTCACGTTTAAAGATCTGTCCTAATGTTGATTCAATAAATGCACTACTCGCTCCTAAAAAGGCACTCATCCACATCCAAAATACTGCACCAGGACCTCCAATAAAGATTGCTGTTGATACACCAACTATATTACCAGTACCAACACGCCCCGCTAATGACACGGCTATAGCTTGAAAACTAGAAATACCACTAGGTGATTTTTCTCCCTGAAACATTAAACGAATCATTTCTTTAAAATGTCTTACTTGGAAAAAGCGCATCATTAAACTAAAAAATATACCCGTAAATAATAATCCATATACTAATGGTTTACTCCAAACCAGTTCATTTAAAAATGCAACGATATTTTCAATCATCGTATACCTCCCTAATCAATAGATTAAAAAAATTATACGATGTATATTTACACTTATCAATATATTTTTAGAATTTTATATAAAATGTATTATATTATTATCTATTTGTGTGCTTTATTTAAACGATATGGCTCTTTTGTAGTATTAAATTTTGAGATATACTATATAAGACTATCAAAAAATGAAAAATTTCAGGAGGACTATCATATATGTTAAATAAAGTTTGGTTCCGAACTGGCATAGCTTTAATTATGTTGTTCATACTCATCAAACTATTTATGCAAGTGCATGAAGTATTTACCCCTATTGTTACCATTATTGGATCTGTTTTCCTTCCATTTATTATTAGTGGTTTCTTATTTTATATATGTTTACCATTTCAAAATTTATTAGAAAAATGGGGATTTCCAAGATGGGCTAGTATTGTAACTATATTTGTCGTGTTAATAGCAATAATTGCTATAGTTGTAGCCTTTATTGCACCAATCTTAATTTCAAATATGAATAATTTGATTAAACAAACACCAGCATTACAAAGAGAAACTGAGCGTCTGGTTAATTTCGCACTAACTCAAATTGATAAATTACCAAATGATGTCACTCACCGTATTAATAATATGGTTAAATCAATGGGTGATGGCGTAACAGATGTCTTATCAAACTCACTTTCATATATCACATCATTAATTTCTACTATCTTCTTATTGATTATGGTACCGTTCTTCCTTATTTATATGTTAAAAGATCACGAAAAATTCATTCCAGCAGTTGGTAAATTTTTCAAAGGAGAACGTAAAGTATTTGTAGTAGATTTATTGAAAGATTTAAACTACACGTTGAAGTCATATATCCAAGGACAAGTAACAGTTAGTGTTATTTTAGGTATTATCTTATATATTGGTTATACAATTATTGGATTACCTTATACACCATTATTAGTATTATTTGCTGGTGTAGCTAATTTAATACCATTCTTAGGTCCATGGCTTTCATTCACGCCAGCAGCTATTTTAGGTATTATCGATGGTCCGACAACTTTTGTTTGGGTGTGTGTTATCACTTTAATTGCACAACAATTAGAAGGAAATGTCATTACACCAAATGTTATGGGTAAATCACTAAGCATGCATCCATTAACAATCATTGTGGTTATTTTAGCAGCTGGAGATTTAGGTGGTTTTACACTAATATTAATCGCTGTACCTTTATATGCAGTATTAAAAACAATAATTAGCAATATCTTTAAATATCGTCAACGAATTATCGATAAAGCGAATAGTAACGTTAAAGATTAGATATTCTTTCACATAACATAAAATTATAACTAAAAAAGCTGTGAAGATGCCTATAGCCTTCTTCACAGTTTTTTATTGTTTTCCAATACTTCTTCAACTAATCACATAAAACAAAAACCAAGTGGGTCGTAAAGACATCTCACTTGGTCATTTGATTTATTTTGTAGCTTTCGTTTTAAAATTCCTAGCTTTATTATTTAATTGCGTGGTATCCACCATCAACATGGATGTTTTCACCTGTAACACCGCTAGAAAAATCACTTAATAAGTAAGCCGCTGTTTTACCTACTTCTTCTTGGTCAACGTTACGTTTTAATGGTGCACGTTCTTCAATTTCTTTAAGAATTGTGTTAAATCCACCTACACCTTTAGCACTTAAAGTACGAATAGGACCAGCTGAGATTGCATTTACACGGATGTTATCTTCACCTAAGTCTAGTGCTAAATATTTAACATTTGCTTCTAAACTTGCTTTAGCTACGCCCATAACATTATAGTTTTGTACAGCAAATTCTCCACCTAAATAAGTTGTAGCAACAATGCTTCCACCTTCAGGCATTAATTTTTTAGCTTCATTTGCAACAATAGTTAGTGAATATGAACTAATATCTTGCGCTAATAAGAAACCTTCTCTTGATGTTTCAGAGAAACGTCCTCTTAAATCTTCCATGTTGGCAAAAGCAATTGAATGATAAACGCCATCAATATTGCCTACATCTTCACCGATTTTAGCAAAGCCATTAACAACATCTTCATCACTTTGAACATCGATTTGATATAAACGTTGTTCTGATTGATTAAGTTGATCTAATAATTTTTCTAATTCTTTACGGCTACGATCTTTACGATATGTAAATACTAATTTAGCACCTAGTTGATCTAGTACTTTGGCAACGCCAAAACCAATACTACGTTTATTGGCAATTCCCATAATGACATAAGTTTTATTTTCAAGATTTAACATGCAAATAACTCCTTTTAATAAGATATATAATAAATCATTTCAAACGTTTCTAAATTTTTCACTCAATATATTTTAACATTTTTAGTACCTGATAATAAAGCATTTTAGATTTACTCTATAGTTCAAACTATACTTATATTAAATTTCATATTATTTATATAAT
Source organism: Staphylococcus sp. 8AQ (assembly GCF_902506595.1). Classification (NCBI taxonomy): domain Bacteria; kingdom Bacillati; phylum Bacillota; class Bacilli; order Caryophanales; family Staphylococcaceae; genus Staphylococcus; species Staphylococcus sp. 8AQ. The sequence goes on along the minus strand of NZ_LR733871.1, from coordinate 503,101 downwards.
TAAAAAGATCTGTAAGTATGATGTATACTTACAGACCCATAATCCTTTATTAATAATAGAATTCTAATTCTTGTTTTAACTCATCTACATATTCTTTTGAACCTGTCACAATAAGTCTATCTTTATAACGTAATTGCGTATCACCATGAGGAACAATAGAATCATTATTGCGCACAATTCTTACAAAAATAATATCTCCACCGAATGGGAAATTTCGTAATTGAATGTTCTCATATTTATAATTCAACATTTGTATTTCATATAGAGATGTTTCTACATTACTTAATAAGTTAAGCATATTCGGCGTTTCTATTAATCCTTTAAGTAATATTTTATTACTTAGATAATTACTAAATATTTCTATGCCTAACGATTTCATTTCTAAGTCTTCATTTGTACTTTCAAGTCTACATATCACTCGTTCTACGCCATGTTCTTTAGCCATCAAAGCGACTTTTCGGTTGATTTCATCATCATTAGTCGCACATACAACGATGTCACGATCGAATAACCCTAATCTTTCAAGTATTCCTTGTTCATAATCAGCGATTTCGACCATAGTAATTTCATCGGATAATTTACGACTATCACTTAAATCTTTACGATAATAAAGTGAAATGTCATACAATTGGGAAGTTAAATTCTGTACGATAGGAATAGTCAGTTGGTTTTTACCTATCAAGCTTACCTCAATACGACGATTCATTTCATTAGGTACTGGGAATAGCTTTTTAAAAATAACAGGCACAAAGACACAAGTAATGACTGCACTTAAAATAAGTAACCCTGATGTTTCTGCTGAAATTGTCTTTAATTGTTCAGCGATTTTAGCTGCAGCAATAACTAATGATAGCGTTGACGTTAATAAGAATGCTGAAGCAACAGTCGTCTTCATATCAAACCATCGTTTTATAAGAAATACTGGAATTAGCTTAGATACTATAAAAGCCAAAATTAAAATAGGTATAATGATTAACAATGATGGTTCTTTCACTAATGATGGAATGTCTAAATCTACACCCACCATAATAAAGAATATAGGAATGAAAAATCCGTATCCAAATGAGTCTAATTTCTCAACCATTTCTTCATCAGGATTTAATAATGATACAACTACGCCAGCTAAGAATGCACCAAGTATGTATTCAGCACCAACACCTTCTGCTAATGCAACAAGTAATATAATCAATGCAAATACGGCACGTATACCAATTTGTGTAGTACCACCCATTAATTTTTGTAAAAATGACATTCGTTTAAATAGTACTCCAATCACGTAGAAAATAATTGTAAATACTACCAAAATGCCTGTAAGCCAGATGGTACTACCACCGTGACCGTTAACCGCACCATAAATTGTTAGTAATATCATTGTTACTAAATCGGCTAATACCGCAACTAACAAGATAAATTGTCCAATAGTCGTTCTCATTATATTCATTTCTTTTAATGTCGGAACTACCACACCTAATGAAATAGTAGATATGATAATTATCATTAATAATACATCATCTATTAAACCAAACCATTTTAATGCGTATGCTAAAATAATTGAAACAATCATGATTAATGCAAATACTGTCATTGCGAGGTTTAAATGACCTGGTAATTTCTTCTCTTCTTTTCTTTCACCTTGTCGAGGACGAGAATCTTTTTTAAAGGCGTTAAAATCAATTTCTAATCCACTTAAAAACATTAAAAAGATAAAGCCTAATGTTGATAAAATACTAAGCATAGAATCTTTGGTTACTAAGTTTAAAAATGAATTACCTATAATTATCCCCATTAATATTTCAGCAACTACGACAGGTAAAAAATTAATATTCAACCTATTTATTATAATAGGTGTTAAGAATGCAGCTACAACTACAATCACAAGTGATAAGAACTCCATTAGTTCCTCCTTAAGTTAAATATGACATAAATGATGTTGCTAAGCCGAAATAAATTAACATACTTACAATGTCGTTAATTGTTGTAATAAATGGACCACTTGCAACTGCTGGGTCAATTTTTAATTTATTCATTAATAATGGAATCATTGATCCAACTAATGTACCAACTGTCATAGCACACGTTAAACTGCCACCAACAATGACTGCTAATAAGGGTTGTCTATAAATAGCAATAATTATAATGATTAAAATGATGGAACAAACAATTCCTGATAAAAAGCCACTTCCCGCTTCTCTTAAAGCAACTTTAAATTTACTTTGTTCGTCGATATCACCAGTTGAAATATTACGTACAGATACGGCTAAAGATTGCGTACCAGAATTACCTGACATCCCACTAATAATTGGTATAAAGGCTGCTAATAAAGCGACTTTTGCTAAAGTGTCTTCAAAGCTACCTAAAATTGTTGCAGTAATCATACCTAAAAACGTTAAAATAATTAGCCAAGGTAAACGTTTTGTTGCCGTTTTGATTACTGAATCATTAGTAGAATCAATATCAGAGACACCGGCTAAACGAGAGTAGTCTTCACTTGCCTCTTCATCCATAACATCTAAAATATCATCAATTGTAATAATACCTAATAGATGATTTTGGTAATCAACAACAGGTACTGCAATGAAATCATAGTCTCTCATTGTTTGTGCAACGTCTTCTTGGTCAGTTGCGACATCTACACTAATAACACGTTCACTCATTACATCTTCAATATAAGCATCGTTCTCAGCTGTGATTAAATCTCTTAAAGATAAAACCCCAACTAATTGATCATCTTCATTGATAGCAAAAATCACGTAAATTGTTTCAGCATTTGGCGCTTGTTCTTTAACATGCATTAATGCCTCTTTAACAGGAGTAGTAGATTTTAATGAAAGATATTCTGTTGTCATAATACCGCCGGCGGTATCTTCTTCATAATGTAGTAATGCCTTTATTTCATTGGCATCTTCTTTATTCATTAATGTAAGTAAACTAGCGACTTTAGGTTTAGTTAATTCGTTTAAAATGTCTACTGCATTATCGTATGACATTTCTTCTAAAATATGACTTGCATAGTTTGCATTAATTTTTTCAAATAATTCTTCGTAATCCTCATCGTCTATATCCAAGTGATCAAAGAAATCAGCAACTTCTTGTGGTGATAAGAATTGGAATATTTTTTGTCTATTCTCATCATCAGTGTCTTCAAAGTATTCACTTTGTTCGTAATTATGCATTGATAAAAATTCTTCTCTAAATGCATCTATATCTTCATTTTGTAATAATTGATCTAATAAGTCTTTATCGTACACATCTTCGCTAGCGTATTCTTTCTCTTTCATTTCTGTGTCGTTAGACAATTTAAACACCTCCAAAATGCTTTTTATATCATGTCATACCATTGATTTAGTTGTTTATAATCAGTTGTTATTTCAATTGTATTTTTACTTACTGGGTGTTCAAATGTTAGTTTGTAACACTGTAAACATTGCCCCTCTATTTTATCATGTTTACCACCGTATAATGTATCACCAATTAAAGGATGACCTAAATGTTGAAAATGCACCCTTATTTGATGAGTCCGACCAGTACATAATTGGACTTCACATAAACTTACATGACTCTTTTGTTTAATCGTCTGATATATGGTTTTAGCATACTTACCATTTTCTGATATTTGTCTTTCAATAATACTATGACTAGTTCTTGAAATGGGCGCTTCAATCACATCACTTGGTTTTGTTAAACCATGGGCTAAACATATATATTTTTTATTCATATTAATTTTTGAAAATAAGTAATGAATATATCCATATTTTGCAAATAAAACAATACCAGTCGTATTACGATCTAATCGTGTAACAATATGTGGGTTAGTATTTTCACCTTTGTCTTGTAAATAACCTAAAACTTGTTCAACTAAGCTCTCATGTGGATGTTCACGAGAAGGTGCACAATTTTGTCCATTAGGTTTGAAGACAATAATAATATAGTCATCTTCAAATAAAATATCTAATGGTTTCAAATATGGAACTAAGTTAGCGCTCGGAACTTCCTTTGGTAAACGCACTTCTAATTTGTCATTGATATCAAGTTCAAACCTTACTGTTACAGGTTTATTATTTACAAGTAAAGCGCCATTAGTTTTAATGGCGCTAATCGTTTTCTTAGAAAAATCATGTCGTTTTAAAAATGTTTTAAGCGTTTCTTTTTGCGTAATTGTATAACGGAATATCATATTTCATCATCACTTGAAATAAAGGAATCGTGTACCCTTTTCCAAAATGGGAATGGTCTAAAGCGTGCAAACCTTACTTTTTCATTTGCTACTCTATATTGAATCGCATTCACATTTTTATGTTTAATGCTGACATGGTCAATAGTCGTACGTATCGTATCATGATTCACTGGAGTAATAAGACAAGTATGATGTTTAGGTAACACAAGTGGTGACCCTACCGTTCTAAACACGCGATTGTTAATTGACGCAATCTCAGCAATTTGCATTGCTTCAAGGGAAGGATGAATTAACGCTCCACCTAATGCTTTGTTATAGGCTGTAGAACCTGATGGTGTAGATATACACAAACCATCACCTCTAAAACGCTCAAAATGTTTTCCACGAATATTAACATCCACAACTAATGTTGATCCATTTTCAGTTTTCATGGTTGCTTCATTCAAAGCTAAGTACCTTGTTTCATAACCATTATTATTATATCGGACTATGATTTCTAATAATGGATATTCAATGACTTGAAATTCTGAATTGTTAATTTCAATAATCAATTTTTCGACTTCATGAGGTAACCAATCAGCATAAAATCCTAAATGGCCAGTATGAACACCGACAAATGCTACTTTCGATAACATATGACTATACTGATGAAAGGCTTGAAGTAAAGTACCATCGCCACCAACTGATATGACTATTTCTGGATTTTCTTTATCTTCAATCATTTGAAAGTCTTTCATATGGCTAATCATTTTATGCTTTAACGCATTGGATTTCGAATCGCCTTTAGTTAGGATTGTATAACGCATCTTTACACCTCATTAGTCATTTTCATGCTTTTTTGCACGCTTTTGAGTATAGTATTTTTGTGCTTCTTGAATTTCATCTTTGATTTCAGACATTTCTTCATCTAATAAGTATGCCGCTTCAGCTGCTCTTTCTAAACGATGTTGTATCTCACTTGGATAATCCCCATCATATTTATAACGCAATGTATGCTCAATCGTTGACCAAAAGTTCATTGCCAATGTTCTAATTTGAATTTCAGCTAATATCGACTTTTGTCCACTCAATGTTTCAATTGGATATTCAATGATGACATGATAAGAACGGTAACCACTTTCTTTAGTATTACGAATATAGTCTCTTTCTTCAACGACGCTAAAGTCTTTACGTTGACGTAAAATATTGACAACTACATCGATGTCATCAACAAATTGACACATAATTCGTAACCCAGCTATGTCATACATTTCTTCTCTTAATCTATCAAATTGAATTCCACGTTTATTGGCTTTATCAATTATACTTGAAATAGGTTTTACGCGGCCTGTTACGAATTCAATGGGAGAACTATGTTCACTAATTTCATATTGTCTACGTAATCCTTTTAATTTTACTTTTAATTCATTAACGGCCTGTTTATAAGGTGTTAAAAATTGATCCCACTGGTTCATATTCATTCACTCCGCTTCATTCTAGTTCAAAAGTTTTTTCAACAGCAGAAACAAACTCCTTACCATAGTTATTATTACCTTCTATATTATCCAATATGTAATCTAATTCTTCTTGGAAATGTTTAAGTTCTAACGTTTCATTTACGACTAGTTTTTTACCTTTATTTTCATGTAGCATTGACCATGTTTCTTCAACAAAGATCAAATACGAATAGGATTGTCCATCATCTAATATGTAAGCAAATCCGTAGTTATCACTGTCAACAAGCATTTGTCCTACTTCTTCTAATCCTTCAATAGAATCTTCTGAATAACAATAAATTGTATCATCTTTCACTTTTATCTCATTTATATATATACGCATGCTTGCCCCTCCTTATTCCATATTAGTTTAACATAATTTGGCCATTCAACACACATATCTATGCCATTATTCTTACATTATTATTAGGTTTATGATTGTTCAAATTAAAACCAAAAGTATATGTCTGATATTATTAAAATATATGTAAAAATGTACATCGTCAAAATGATCAAAATTACTTTAAATCATGGATGATTTACGTCATAATATTGATAAATTTAAAATAAACATAAAGAAAAGCATCGGGGTGTATCTCTATCATGGCAACTAATAATGAAATTGAATTTAAACAAATACTAAATGAAAATGTATATAATGACATTAAACACAAATACTTTAAGGACGATACTCCTTTTAAACAAATTAACTATTATATTGACACTGAGGATTTTAAATTAAAATCAAATCAATCGGCTTTAAGAATACGTGTGAAAGACGATACTTATGAAATGACGCTTAAAGTTCCAGCAGAAGTCGGTTTAACAGAATATAATTTTGATGTATCTATAGAACCTAAAATTAATAAAGTAATTAGCCACGATCAATTACCATCAGACATTAGACATATTATATCTGAAAAATACGGCATTCAAGATGGTAGTTTATCTATTTTAGGTGCATTAACAACATATCGAATGGAAACCAATTATAAAAATGAATTACTTGTACTGGATAAAAGTGAATATCTGGGCACTGAGGATTATGAACTTGAATTTGAAGTTAACCAATATGAAGAAGGTTTAACAAAATTCAATGAGTTACTTCAGTCATTTAATCTGGCTCACCAAAAACCATTGAATAAAGTTCAACGATTCTTTGAACGAAAAAAAGAATTATCTTAAATTAGCAAAAAATAGCTATAATGCAAATTACTTTCATATGTAAAAATTCATGTTATATTAGATATATATTAATGGAACACGGTGATAATATGCCTAGAACACCTTATGACATCATCGGGCAAGACGCACTATATCAAATGATTGATCATTTTTACTCGTTAGTTGAACAAGACGATAGAATTAATCATTTATTCCCTGGTGATTTTAAAGAAACGAGTCGAAAGCAAAAACAATTTTTAACTCAGTTTTTAGGTGGCCCTGATTTATATACTCAAGAACATGGACACCCCATGTTAAAAAGACGACATATGGAATTTACAATTACTGAATTTGAACGCGATGCTTGGTTAGAAAATATGTCTATTGCGATTACCCACGCTAATTTTCCCGCTGGGGTTGGAGACTATTTATATGAAAGATTGCGACTAACAGCTAATCACATGGTAAATTCCGAAAATTAATTGTAGGTGAAATGACATGGCTGAAGAGTTAAGAGTAATGGAGAATAAGAGTTGTGAAGATGCAAATACTGATCTATCACCTGTATGCAAAATAGAAATTTACTCTTTTTTCGATCCCTTTAGTAAAGATTGCTTTAAATTATCCGCAATTTTATCTAAATTAAGAATTGAATATAATCAATATATACGTGTTAGACATATTCTTAATCCTTCATTAAAAGTTTTAACAAAATGCCAAGCACAAAGCACCTCTGATTTTGATAATATTGCCCTTGCTTATAAAGCGGCTGAATTACAAGGTCGTTTAAGAGCTGAGCGTTTTATTCATTTAATGCAAAATGAAATTATTCCAAAGCGTGATATTATCACTGAAGAAATGATATGTGATTGTGTAAAAAATACTGGAATAGATTATGAAGTGTTTAAAGAAGACTTACAAAAAAGTAAACTTACTGAAAGTTTAAAAGTTGACTTGCATATAGCACGTGAAATGGAAATTGAACAATCCCCTTCTCTCGTTTTTTTCAATGAAGATGTGCACGAAGAAGGTTTAAAAGTTGAAGGATTATATCCTTACCATATATACACATATATTATTAACGAACTTATGGGTAGTCCTATTGAAAAGAACTTACCACCAAAATTAGAGACATACATTCAACAAAAGCAACTTGTTACAATGGAAGAATTGCTTACTATATATGAATGGCCTGAGAAATTACTTAATAAAGAACTAAAAAAATTAATGCTTCAACAAAAAGTTGAAAAACTTAATTATCCTGAAGGTAAATTTTGGAAATCAAAAATGCCCAAACCTAATTGTTAAATATAAATATTAATAAAGCCAACACAAAATGATTTTAAATAATCTTTTGTGCTGGCTTTTTGTTTATTCATTAATTGTATAATTTATGTATATTGTTCAACGTATAATTTTATAATAAATAAAAAAAACGCCGTGTCTGATTACACGACGCTAAACAAAGGGGATGGGAGAAATTTTTCACTTCAAACAAAGGGGTATGTTTGTTATGTGATTAATTTCATGTTCATAATATAACACGACACATACCCCATTTCAACCATTCAGTTTATTAAATTTTAAATTGTCACAATCTGTTCATAATGTAAGCGAATTCAATCATATTAAGCTTTCATTAGCTTTTCAAAAGCATCTAATTTTTGTTCAAAGACTTCACATGCTTGTTCAATTGGTTCTGGTGTTGTCATATCTACACCCGCATTTTTTAGTATTTCAATTGGATAATTTGAACTACCTTTTTTCAAGAATTCATTAATATATCTTTCAACAGCTGGTTGCCCTTCTGTCAAAATTTGATGACTTAAACTTTGTGCAGCACTATAGCCTGTTGCGTATTGATATACATAATAATTCATATAGAAGTGTGGAATTCGAGACCATTCTTTACTGATATCTTCATCAGTTTCGACAGCATCTCCAAAATATTGTTTATTCAATTTGGCATATTCTTCATTCATACGATTAGGTGTTAATGGTTCACCCGCTTCTTCAATTTGATGAATTTTATGTTCAAATTCAGCAAACATAGTTTGACGGAATAGAGTTGCTCTAAATCGTTCTAATTCTTGGTTTAGAAGTAATAAGCGTCTTTCATCGTCAAGATGTTTATCCATATAGTCACTTAGTAATGCTTCATTACAAGTTGAAGCAACTTCTGCTACAAATATAGTATAATCACTTAAGTTTGAAGGTTGGTTTTGACGACTGAAATAACTATGAGCTGAATGACCAAATTCATGAACTAATGTATATAAATCAGATACTGTATCTGACCAATTTAATAAGATGAACGGATTTGTTAAATGCGCACCTGATGAGTAGCCGCCTGAACGTTTACCTTTATTTTCATATACATCTACCCAGCGATTTTCTAGTCCTTCTTTAACTACATTTAAATATTCTTCACCCATAGGTTCAAGTGCTTTTAACATCCATGATTTAGCTTCTTCATAAGGCATTTCAAATTTAACGTCTTTTACTAATGGTGTATATAAGTCATACATTTTCAAATCATCAATACCTAATAACTCTTGACGCAATTTAGTATATCTATGTAGTAAAGGTAAGTATTTATGAACTGTTTTCACTAAGTTATCATAAACTTCTTCCGGAATATGATTATTACTTAAAGCTTTTTCACGTGCAGAATTGTAATGGTGTGTACGAGCGTTAAAGACATTTTTCTTAACTTCACCTGCTAATGTTGCACCTAAAGTATTATTATGTGCTCCATAAGCTTTATAAACATTTCTGAAAGCAGATTCTCTTAATACTCTATCATCTGATTCTAGATATTTAATAAAAGTACCTTGTGTAAGTGGATGTGCTTCTCCATCTTTATCTATAGCATCTTCAAATTCTAGATCAGCATTACTGAACATTCCATATACATTTGATGGTGTAGATAAAGCATCTTGAGCTTCAGTAAGTAATTTTTCAGTATCAGCATCTAAAATATGTGGACGTTTTTCATTAATAAGTTGTAAATCGAACTCATATTGTTTCAATTTATCGTTAGATTGAATAAACGATTGAATTGTCGCTTCATCAATTTGTAAAATCTCTGGCACTAAGAAACTCCATGCTGAACTGTATTTAATAATTAATTGGTGTGCACGTGATTCCATACCAGTATATTGATCATTAGCAGTATCTTGGTCTTGTTTAAGATGAGCATAAACATACACCTTCTCTAATTTAGTACCTATTTCATCTTCTAATGCTAATGCTTCATATAAAGTTTCGGCACTGTCACCTAAGTGCCCTTTAAATTGCTCTTCTTTACCGATATCATTTTCAACTTCTTTAAATGCTTCTTCAAATGCTTCATTGTTTGGGAAAATCGTTGTTAGATCCCATGTATATTCAGGATATTTAAGTTCCTGTTCTTCTCTAGTTAATTGTTGATTCATAAATAAACCTCCTCGAAATTCTCAATAACTTAATTTTCTCATTTTAGTAGATAATTTGCACGTCTTTACTGTTAAGATTTATAGCATATTGATATTCCATTATTATCGCCTTAATAATCTCAATTTTAGCTTTTGTAGGATTTGAAAATTGTCTGAAATCAAGGCATTTTTCAAAGTATTGATAATTCAATCGTTTTTCTTTCTCTAATAACAATAATTGAAGTTGCCATTCGATAGGATGGGTTTTGATATATATTTGATGAGGTACGATAAATCCCACTTTATACGCCACCTTATCCTCAAACAATTGTAATTGATACATCGCACTTAAAGTAGGCTCTAATACTGAATTCTTCCAACAACATCGTTGTATATATTTTAAAATCTTTTGATTACTCAGTTTATAAATTGTATTTGAACTATGACTAAGTTTATTAGCCTTATCTAAATAGTTTATCAATGTTTGTCTTCTCGCTTTAAATGTCTTACCACCAATATGTTGTATATCTGAATAAACTATAGGTGACTTATCTTGTTCATTCCAAGTTAAAAGTCTCTTAGTTTCACAATCAATAGTACTTGCTTGAAAGTCACTTAGACTTAGCATCATTTTGCTTTTATCATATTTAATATCTTTAACAATCCATATGGGATGTAATCCAATACTATTCAGACCGTCACTACGTAGTCGTATCTTTGATAAACTAATCATAGAAAACTGTAATTCTAACGCTATTTTATCGTTAACTACTATATCTGGTAATTGATTAATCAATTTGTAAAATGGCTCAATTCGGACAGTATATCCTAATCGTTTTAACATAGTTGCTAATTGGTATTTTGCGTGATAGTGAAGTTCTGATTCACCTTTTGCACACCATCTTTGACTCTGGCTTTCATGTGCAAAATGAGGCATAACTTTTATTCCTTTTTTCAAAATTAATTTTGAATGGCAATGAGGACAATAATAATCCACATTTTTAATGGCGTTTTTAGCTAAGATATGTTCATTGTTATGATTTAAAGCTTCTAACATACGTTCACCTCATAAATGTTAACGAAGCAAACACTATTTTTACTTTTGACAACATATAGGTTTAAAGAAGTCCATAAAAAAACGAGACATTTTCATGTCTCGTCTAAAATACTATTTTTATTCAGTTGCGTCAGTAAAATAACGACGCATTTGAGAAGTGACATTGTGACTCATAATGATTTTACCGTAGTCATTCAAGTACACTTCAGTTTTATCTGTTGGATAAGCAAATTCTAACAATTGACTATAACTATCATTAATTGTCTCTTGATCTACATTTTCATCAAAATGGATAGCATAATAATATTGTGAATCAATCATGTAAAGTAAATCTTCAAACTCTACTGTACTTTGATTGTTGTGATAAGCATAATTTATTACTTGCTCTAGATCTTCAAATTTAACTATGACAGTACGCATACTTGCTTGTTTACGCTGTCTTTGAGGTTGTTCTTGTTGTGCTTTCTTTTGTTGATCGCGTTGTTCAAATATATTTTCTACATTATCTTCACTTTCAAGTGTTTGAGCTAGAAGTTCATTTACTTGGTCATCAAATTGATCAAAATGATTATCATCAGCCATATTCATAGCTTCTTCATTTTTAGACTTAGAAATAGTCACTTCCACACCCTTTTCAAAGGCATGTACTTGAATCCATAATGGACCTTCAACAACAAAATCTTCTTCTTCATTGATTTCATCCATCATAGACCAAAAGAATTCTTCTCCACGTTTGCGGTTTGTCCATAAATCTTCACGACTAAAGCCACGCGCTTCTATATCGCTATATGTTATAAACAATTTAACTGTTGTATCATCTACGCGTTCTATTCTCATATCATCTCACTCCTTACAGTCGATGAATAGTAACCATATTGTATTAGAACGTGACTTAAATTACAATCTATTTGTTTGATTAAATTTAACTATATTTTTATGAGGTTCTTATAGTGTTATATTCCCCATTTTCATAGGTAAAAAACAACTATCTATGACTCAATTCAACTTCTATAATATACAAAAAACAACACCATTTCAAAAATAGTGTTGTTGTAATATCTTTTAGTAAAGTGATTAAATCACATAGTTATTAAAGTTATTAGTCAACCAAACGTTGAGCTTCTTGTAATTGGAACGTACGGACTTTTCTTGGTAAGAAACGTCTAATTTCATCTTCGTTATAACCAACTTGTAAACGTTTATCGTCTAAAATAATTGGACGACGTAGTAAACCAGGATTATCTTGAATAATTGAGTATAAATCTTGTAATGGTAAAGAATCAATATCAACATTCAATTTTTGGTATGTTTTAGAACGAGTTGAAATAATCTCATCAGTTCCGTCTTCAGTCATTTTTAAAATTAATTTAATTTCATCAATTGTTAAATGTTCAGAAAAAATGTTACGCTCCGTATATGGAATGTCATGTTCTTGTAACCATGCTTTCGCTTTACGGCAAGATGTGCAACTTGGTGAAGTAAATAATGTTACCATACATCTCACTCTCCTATAATTGGATTCATTCGTTATTTTTAAATATGTTATAGATTAAAGAAATTTATGTTTCTTTCGCTTTCTTAACCTTACATTTTACATTATACCCATCTAACATTAAAATTAAATGAGAAAATCCTAATTTTTCTGAGAAATTTTGAAATAATTCAAAATAGTCTCTCAAAATATTTCAATGCTTAAATATACATTCATCTTAACACAACTTACATTTTAAAGAAATACTGTTATAATGATATGTAAATATTATTTGAGAAAGTAGGCATCTTATATGGAAACATTATTTTCAGGCATTCAACCAAGTGGTATACCTACAATTGGTAATTATATAGGTGCATTAAAACAATTCGAAGAAATTCAAAATGACTATGAATGTTTCTTTTGTATTGTTGACCAACATGCTATCACAGTACCACAAGACCGCTTGAAGTTACGTAAACAAATCAGACAATTAGCTGCGATTTATTTAGCATCAGGCATTGATTCTGATAAATCAACACTATTTATTCAGTCAGAAGTACCAGCACATGTCCAAGCTGGATGGATGCTCACTACAATCGCTTCAATCGGTGAATTAGAACGTATGACACAATTTAAAGACAAAGCGCAAAAACGAACTGACGGAGTACCAGCAGGATTACTTACATATCCACCTTTAATGGCAGCTGATATCGTTATTTATAATACAAATATTGTTCCTGTTGGAGAAGATCAAAAGCAACATATGGAATTAACTCGTAACTTAGTAGATAGATTCAATAGTAAATATAACGACGTATTGACTAAACCAGAAATTCGTATGCCTAAAGTCGGTGGACGTGTTATGAGTTTACAAGACCCTACTAAAAAAATGAGTAAAAGTGACGATAACCAAAAGAACTTTATCTCATTATTAGATGAACCAAATGTTGCAGCTAAAAAAATTAAAAGTGCTGTCACAGATTCTGATGGTGTTATTAAGTTTGATCGTGACAATAAACCAGGCGTTTCTAATTTATTATCTATTTATTCAGGACTAACTAATGAAACAATTAAAGATATTGAAGCGAAATACGTTGGAGAGGGTTATGGTAAATTCAAAGGTGATTTAGCAGAAATTGTAAAATCATTTTTAATCGATTTCCAAGAAAAATATGAATCTTATTATAATTCTGATGAACTCGATGATATCTTAGATAAAGGTAGAGACAAAGCTCAAAAAGCCTCATTTAAAACGTTGAAAAAAATGGAAAAAGCTATGGGCTTAGGACGTAAAAGATAAATTATTATCGAAAATTAATTTTCCATTCAAAGTGTTAACACTTTGAATGGTTTCTTTTATATCAAAATTTCATAAAGTATTTTAGGGGGAAGCTATTTTGTATCAATTTAGAAATGCCAAAATAGAAGATTTAGAAGAAATCTTAATTATTGAAAACCAAGGTTTTACACCAGAAGAAGCAGCAACAAAATCAGCTTTAATAAAAAGAATTGAAATGATTAATGATACATTTATTATCGCTGAATTGAATGAAAAGGTTGTTGGTTATATTAATGGACCGGTAATTAATCAACCATTCATTACTGATGACTTATTTGAAAGTATAGATGAGAATCCAACAACTGGAGGTTATGTAGCTATATTAGGATTAGTCGTTGATCAATCACAAAGAAATCAAGGTCTTGCTGGTAAATTACTAAATGAGATAGAACAACGAGCTAAAACACATCATCGTTTAGGTATAACATTAACCTGTAAAGAAGAACTGATACCATTTTATGAAAAAAATGGTTACGTCAATAAAGGGGTTTCTAGTTCCCAACATGGTGGTATAAAATGGTTTAATTTAATGAAGGAATTTAAACATTAGTTGATCATAAATGATATAAATTAAATGGCGAAGAAAAAACGTATCGATACGCTTTTCTCCGCCATTTTTAATTTAATTATTTTTTCTTTTTACCAGTTTCTCTATCGATTGATTTATCGATATAAACATCTTTTAATGTCGTATCAGGACCTACTTTATGGTAAATCAATCCTTTGACCTGAGGGTTTGTTAAATGTGCTTCCCTTTTTTGATAAATTGGTGTAACCGGAGCATTTTCTAATAGAATTTTTTCAGCTTGTTGTAAAGCTTCATTTCTCTTTTCTGGTTCTTGTAATAATTTTCCATTAGCATCTTTGATTAATTGGTCATATTCTTTATTACCCCAATCAGTATTATTTTGAGGATTACCAGTTTTCATAATTTCTAAAAATGCCATTGGATCAGGATAGTCAGGTGACCATCCAGCATAAGATGCTTGATAGTTATTAGATAATTCAAGATTTATTTTTTGTTTGAATGGTAATTGCTTCACTTTCACTTCTACACCAGGTAAATTAGTCTCTAATTGAGATTTAATAAACTCAGCTGAAATCTTTTGAACAGGAGTATCTTGAACATTTAAAGTAAAGGTTACATTTTTCTTACCTAATTCTTTTTGAGCTTTCTTCCAATTATCTGCAGCTTCATGTTTGTTATATTTCAATGGTGATTTAATTGTACTAGCAAAATCTTTACCACTTGGAGTTGTAGCAGTTCCATAACCAGTAAAATTACTTGAAGGTAATGAACCATCATTAAATACAGAATCAACATATTCTTTTCTATTAATCGCTTGTGCAATTGCTAATCTCAAATGCTTATTTTTAAATTCTGGTACTTCTTTTTCATTTAATTTAATGTAAAAAGTTGCAGCTGTTAATCTTTTTCTTAAGGCAGGTGACTTTTTATATTTGTCTACTTGCTCAGATGAAATAATTGCGTCATCAACTGAGTTGGTATCATACAGTGCTGCACCAGCTTGATTATCTTTAAGAATTTTATAATTGACTCTATCAAGTTTCACATGTTTTTTATCCCAATATTGATTATTTTTTTCTAATTGAATTTTATCTTCAACTTTCCAGTTTACTACTTTGAATGGACCATTATATACTGCTTTATCAGCAGTAGTACCGTATGCTTTACCATATTTTTTGGCTACTTTTTCATTCTGAGGATCAAATGTATTTAATGCTAATAATTCATTTATATATGGGACAGGTCTTTCTAAATTAATTTGTAATTTATATTTATTTAATGCTTTGATTCCAAGGTCTTTAACTGGTTTCTTTCCAGCATTAATGTCATCAGCATTTTTTATATCACTCATAATATATGCAAATTCTGAAGCTGTTTTAGGATTAACAACTTTTCTCCATGCAAATACAAAGTCATCAGCTGTTACCGGGTCCCCATTACTCCATTTAGCATCTTTTCGTAAGTCTACTGTTAATGTTTTACCATCTTTACTTTTCTTAGGTAAGCTCGTAGCAATAGCAGGTTCTGCCTTATCATGTTTATTCATTGAATATAAACCTTCAAATGACTGTCCCGCTATATCACCAGATACTGCATCTGAAATCATTGTAGTATCTAAAGTTGTCATATCTTGTGGTATTACTTTTCTAAATACTTGTCCTTCATCTGAGTATAAACTTTTACTATTACTACAACCTGACAGTATCGATGATGTAATGATTAAAGTTACTATCAGTGTTATCCACTTTTTCATATGTATCCCCCTCCCTTTTATTATCCTGCAGTATTAATTTGTTGTTTTAATTTTTCTGCTTCAGTCTCTGTGACTAAGACAAAGTGTTCTGGTCTTATTTCATACAATTGTTTATTTTCAATATCGTTATCATCAGGTTGATATGTAATACGTTTTCTTTGTCTTTCAACGTCAGGATCAGGTTGAGGAATAGCTGATAGTAATGATTTTGTATAGTCATGTAATGGGTGGTTATATATATCATCTGCTGGTCCTAATTCGACAATTTTACCAAAATGCATAACTGCTATTCGGTTAGAAATATATTTCACCATAGATAAGTCATGAGCGATAAATAAGAAAGTGATTCCTCTTTCTCTTTGTAATTTCAACATGATATTTACAACTTGTGCTTGGATAGATACATCTAATGCAGAAATCGGTTCATCCGCAATAATAAATTCAGGTTCTACAGCTAATGCTCTTGCAATACCTATACGCTGGCGTTGTCCTCCAGAGAATTCATGCGGGTATCTATTGGCATGTTCTTTACTTAAACCTACTGTTTCCAAAGCATCATATACACGCTTTTTTCTATTGCGTTTATCAGTCGCTAAATGATGAATATCAATACCTTCACCAACGATATCCATCACTTTTAGACGAGGGTTTAATGAAGCATATGGGTCTTGGAATATCATTTGAATTTTCTTGTTAAATTTCAACATATCTTTTCGTTTATTAATTTTATGAATATCTATACCGTCATATATTATTTCACCACTAGTGATATCATTTAATTTAATAATGGCTTTACCAGTTGTTGATTTACCACAACCAGATTCACCAACTAAACCTAATGTTTCACCTTTATAAATGTCGAAAGAAATATCTTCAATTGCTCTGACTTCATTCTTTTTCCCTTGATTGAAATATTGTTTTAAATGTTTCACTTCTAAAAGTTTAGTTTTGTTATTATTCATTAAACGCCACCCTCTCTACTTTGATGGGTTTTTCATAACGATTCGGTAAATCTTTAAATCGCTTTTGTACTGCCAATGGCGGTTCTACTTTAGGTGCACGTTCATCTAATAACCATGATTTCACAAAATGTGTTGGAGATACCTGAAACCATGGTGCCTCTTCTTTAAAGTCAATATCTAAAGCATATTGGCTACGTCGTGCAAATGCATCACCTATTGGAGGATGTAATAAATCTGGTGGTGTTCCTGGAATCGCTATTAAATCAGTTTCATTGCTTGTAGTTAAATCAGGCATTGATGACAATAATCCCCATGTATATGGATGTTTAGGTCCATAAAATATTTCATCCACATTACCTGTTTCAATCATTTGCCCACCATACATAACAGCAACTCTATCAGCAATATTGGCTACTACTCCTAAATCATGGGTGATAAAAATGATAGATGTATTAATTTTTTGTTGTAGTTCTTTCATTAAATCTAATATTTGAGCTTGCATGGTTACATCTAATGCAGTTGTAGGTTCATCAGCAATAAGTACTTTTGGCTCACAAGCAAGCGCTGTAGCAATTACAATTCTTTGTCTTTGGCCACCGGAGAATTGATGCGGATATGCATTAAATCTTTTTTCAGCATTTGGCAATCCTACCAAATTTAAAATTTCTAACGCTCTACGTTTTGCCTCAGATTTACTCATTTTTTTGTGCTTAATTAGAGGTTCCATGACCTGTTTTCCTATTTTCATTGTGGGGTTAAGCGATGTCATTGGATCTTGGAATATCATTGAGATATCTCTACCACGTAATTTGATTAATTCTTTTTCACTTTTCTTCGCAAGGTCTTCTCCCAAAAAGTTTATTTCTCCCTCTTTAATACGACCAGAATCACCTTGGAAAAGTTTAGTAATTGCTTTAGTTGTTACAGATTTACCAGAACCTGATTCCCCTACAATTGCTAAAGTTTCTCCTTTGTTGAGATAAAAATCCACACCCCTCACAGCTTGTACTTCTCCAGCTGTAATATCAAAAGATATATGTAAATTATTAACTTCTAAAATTCTTTCTGACATAAACTGCACTCCCCTCCTTTATTTACGCATTTTCGGATCAAATGCATCGCGTAATCCATCACTAAATAGATAGAAGAATAATATTAATAAACTTAAAATAATCGCTGGTATAAATAATTCATGTGGATGAATTAATAACATTGCACGCCCATCATTTACCAGTGAACCTAATGAAGTTTGAGGTGCTGGCACACCGATTCCGATAAAGCTTAAAAATGCTTCAAAGAAAATCGCACTTGGTACAGTAAACATTGAAGTAACAACAATAGCACCTAACGTGTTAGGTAAAATATGTTTGAATATAAGTTTGAATTTTGATGCACCTAGTGTTTGAGAAGCTAATACAAATTCTTGATTTTTGAGTTTTAAAAATTCACCTCTAACCACACGACTCATGCCTAACCAACCAGTAATAGACATAGCTAAAATAATTGTCCAAATTGAAGGTTCAAAAATTAACACAAAAAGAATAACGACAATTAAGTTAGGAATTGAGGCAATAACCTCTAAAATTCTCTGCATCACATTATCAATACGACCACCAAAGAACCCTGATATTGCACCGTAAGTAACCCCAATAAAAATATCAAGAAGGGCTGCCACAATGCCTATGAATAACGAAACTTGAGTACCTTTCCAAGTTCTTGTCCATAAATCTCTACCAAGTTGGTCTGTACCAAACCAATAATTATCTTTGGCATGCGCTTCTTTGTATGCATCTTTACCATCTGCCCCTTTTCCATCAAAAGGCAAGAATGGTACTTTATCTAAAACTGCTATTTTAGCAGGTAAATTTCTATGCTCTACGTTTTGAGCTGCATAATCTCTGTTGCTCATCAGAGGTCCAATAAATGCAAATAACACAATAATAATCAGACCTATCATACCTACTACTGCTAATTTATTGCTTCTTAATTGCGCCCAAGCATCTTGCCAGAAATTCTTACTTTCGCGTTGTAATTCTGGTTCTTGATTTAAATCTAATTCTCTAATAACAAAATCAGTAGAAACTGCTCCTTTAGAGGTATGTGACATTGCTGCATTTGAATAATCTTTATCCATTCGTTTTTCTGTCATTACTTTTTACCTCCTTGAACACGAATTCTCGGATCAATTACGCCATATAAAATGTCTACTATAAAAATAGAAACAATGAATAATGTGCTAAACAGAATTGTTGTTGCCATAATAACAGGGAAATCATTAGTAGTTATTGAACGTACAAATTGGTCCCCTAAGCCAGGTACACCAAAGATATTTTCAATTGTTAATGTCCCTGTTAAAATTCCTGCTAACATCGGTACCAAAATCGTGATAATTGGAATTAATGCATTACGTAACGCATGACCAAATAACACTCTCATTGTTGAATTACCTTTAGCACGTGCTAATAGGATATAATCGGAGCTGAGCACTTCAATCATTTCGGCCCTTATATACCTTGCAACAGTTGCTAAAACTACTGCTGATAAAGCAAGTGACGGTAATACTGCTGTAGAAAAACCTTCCCATCCAGCTACTGGAAACCATCTCAAACGAACTGCAAAAACGTATTGTAATAATACTGCTAATACAAATGATGGTACTGAAACTGCTATAACTGAAATTACTGTTGTCGTATAATCAACCCATGTATTTTGTTTTGTTGCTGCCGCAACCCCTAATACCAAACCAAAAATAATTCCAATAATCATTGCTGTAATACCCATCTCAAATGATGGTAATAATCTAGGTTTAATAAGTTCCCAAACTGGTTGATTATGATATTGGAATGAATAACCAAAGTCCCCAGTTACTACATTTTTTAAATAATGTACGTATTGTACAGCTACCGGATCATTTAATCCATATTTTTCATTTAAAATTGCTTTTTGATCAGCATTTAACTTAGCATCATTAAACGGTGATCCCGGCATCATTTTCATTAAGAAAAAAGTAATTGTAATAATAATAAACAACGATAAAAACATATATCCTAATCGTTTAAATATGTATTTTCCCATCTAATTCCTCCCGATTATTTTCAAAATTGACATTCCCTTCAAAATTTTCTGAATACTTAACTAGTATTATATATTTACAATGCATATAAAATCAATATAGTTTTGCGTTAATGCAATAAAGCAATCATTTTATAAAAATATATTTTTTTGTTTTCAGAATAATTTGGTTGAGTTAAACTATAGACAATACTTAATCGGAGTGGTTTTATTGAAATCGATAAAAAATTATTTATTACCGTTATTTATAACAGTCATCATATCTTTTCTATTTTGGATTTGGACTTCTCATACATGGACTGATTATATTAACGTCTTATTTTATGTATCTTTAATTTCTTTCATACTATTGTTTATTATTCTTTTAGTACAGGAAGGCATATTCGATGTCACTAGTTATGGTTTTCGACGTTTAACATACCAACTTTCATCTAATTCGAAAAAGAAAAGTATGAAAGATGATGCGTTTTTTAATCCTAAAAGCGCAAAAAAGGAACACTACATGATTTCCTCATGGGTGCTCCCTAGTCTTTGTATTAATATATTGTTAGTTATCGTCACTATTATTGTTTCTTTCACTATTTAAAAACGCAAGTGTCACATTAAGCCGACACTTGCGTTTTGTATATTTTAGTCTTCGAATTTTTTGAAAATCAGTACTGCGTTATGTCCACCAAAACCTAAACTATTACTCATTGCATGTGTAATTTCTAAGTCTTGAGCTTCATTAGGCACATAATCTATATCACATTCTGGATCAGGTGTTTCTGCATGAATCGTTGGAGCAATTTTTGAATCTCTAATTGATAAAGCAGAGAAAATCGCTTCAATACCACCAGTTGCGCCAAGTAAATGACCTGTCATAGATTTTGTTGAGCTAACTTTTAATGTATTAACTGCATCACCAAAAGTATTCTTGATAGCTTGTACTTCGTATAAGTCACCCATTGGAGTACTTGTACCATGCGCATTTAAATATTGAATATCTTTTGCTTCAATGCCCGCATCATCAAGTGCTGCTTGCATTGCTCTAGAACCGCCTTCACCTTCTGGCGCTGGTGCAGTAATATGGTAAGCATCACCTGTTGTACCATAGCCCACAATTTCTGCATAAATTTTAGCACCACGTGCTTTTGCAGATTCAAGAGATTCTATAACTACAATCCCTGCACCTTCACCCATAACAAAGCCATCTCTGCCTTCTTGGAATGGACGGCAAGCCGTTTCTTTATCATCATTTGTAGATAATGCACGACTCGCACTGAAACCAGCAATAGCCATATGTGAAATAGGAGCTTCCGTACCACCAGTTATCATTGCGTCCGCATCACCACGTTGAATGATTTTAAATGCTTCACCAATTGAGTTAGTTCCTGTTGCACAAGCAGTTACAGTTGAGCCACTTGGACCTTTAGCACCTAAATCAATAGATACTTGTCCTGTCGCCATATCTGGAATTAACATTGGCACGAAGAATGGACTTACACGTCTTGGTCCGCGTTCAACTAATTGAGTATGGGCTTTTTCGAATGTTTCCATTCCTCCGATACCTGAACCAATCCACACACCAATACGATTTGCATTCGCTTTAACGTCTAACTGGGAATCTTGTACTGCTTCTCTAGCAGCAACAACTGCATATTGCGTAAATCTATCCATACGACGTGCTTCTTTTTTATCAATAAAATCTTCTACATTAAAATCTTTTAATTCGCCTGCTAGATGCACATTATAATTTTCAGTATCAATTCTTGTAATAGTATCGATACCATTAACTCCTTTTAGTGCATTCTGCCATGTTGTTTCAGCATCGTTACCGATTGGAGATAAGGCTCCGATACCAGTAATAACAACTCTATTATTTTCACTCATTAGTTATCCTCCTATTTTCCCCATTTAATAACCATTGCACCCCAAGTAAGTCCGCCACCGAAACCTACTAAAACTAGCGTATCGTCATCTTTAATTTTACCATTTTGTAACTCTTGATTAATACTTAACGGTATTGAAGCAGCAGATGTATTACCGTATTTATTAACAGATACACTCATTTTTTCAGGTTCAATACCTAATCTTAAACGAGCTGATTCCATAATTCTTATATTTGCTTGATGAGGTACAAATAAATCGATATCTTCTGAAGTTAAACCTGCTTTTTCAACAACACGTGTTGACGCATCGCCCATTATTCTTACAGCAAATTTAAATACTTCACGACCATTCATTTTTAATTTCTTAGTTTCTTTATCTAAATATAAGTATTTTCCGCCACTACCATCAGATCCCATTTCGTAACTAATAATACCACGACCTTCTGATACTTCGCCAATAACAACTGCACCAGCGCCATCGCCAAATAAGACAGCTGTAGAACGGTCAGTTAAATCAGTAATTTTAGATAATTTATCTGCGCCTACTACTAGTATATTTTTATAATCACCTGATTGAATATATTGTTTAGCAGTAATCATTGAATACATAAAACCAGAACAAGCTGCTAACTGATCCATTGTAGGTACTTTTCCTGTACCTAAACGTTCTTGTAAAATATTAGCAACACTTGGGAATGGCATGTCACCTGTCGCAGTCGCTACTATAATCATATCTATATCTTCTGGTTGAATACCAGCATCTTTAATTGCTTTTACACTAGCTTCGTAAGCTAAATCTGATGTATCTTGATCTTCATTAGCCCAATGTCTTTCTTTGATTCCAGTCATTTTAGAAATCCATTCATCTGATGTTTCTAAAAATTGTTCAAAATAGGCATTGTCTACAATATTTTCTGGAGCGTATGCCCCGAAACCTTTAATACCCACATCCATGGTTGTACACCTTCTTAATAAATTTTTAATACCAGGTATTAATTTAACATATTTTTCATTTTAAACTCAAGTATATAGAAATCTAATTGAATAGCTGCTATCTCTACACATACTTATATGATTAGCTATACAATCATTAAATACCGTCATTTAAATAGCTTTTTAATTTCAACTAATACAAAAATGCTTTAATTAAATCATATCATATATAAGTTTGATACCACTGTTTCAAACTCATTTGGATTCACTCTATACAAACAATCTTTTTTCCATTAAAATATATGTATATATACTATATTGGAGGTTGCATGCAATGAAATACCTCATGACATTCTTTTGGGCATTCGTTTTATTACAAATGGTCAATTTCGTATTGAACAGTTTAAATGGTGAAGGTAACAGCTTAAATGTTGTTTCACCTATCATTATGGCAGTTATATTTACAATAACAACTGCTATTTTAGGTGCAATAATTAGTCCTAAAAATAAATCTGAACAATACGAATAAGTAAAAACTGGTAGCAGACTTTTATACAGTTGCTACCAGTTTTTTTATAATTTATATCATAAATTTACTATTTTTAAATTTTTCTCCCCGTCAATTGTACACTTGTTTCGTCAATTTTATGTTTGTTTACTTGTTTTAAAAAGTCATTCAAATAAAATCCATTATCTAAATCTAATTTTTCTTTTAATGCATAAACTGTTAATTCATATTGATGATCTTTGTCAGGAGGTGTGGGTCCTACATAATACTTATCAATTGCTGAGAAATCTTCTCCTAATAAGCCACTTGTGAAACTATTCTTTCCTTGAATACCGTCAGTCGTAATTCTAGAGAAATCTTCTTTTACAGAAATATTTGAATTTGAAACTTTAAGATTTGCTACACTCCAATGAATCCAGGCAAATCCACAAACTGGAATAGCATCATAGTCTATTAATGACCAAGCAAGATATTGAGTATCTTTAGGAAGTTCAGTCACTTCAAAAGGAAATGATTTGATTGGATTGCCATTGATTATGTCACTTTCATTTGCGCCAGCTGCATAGGCATATGGGATAAAATTGTTTTTAAATTCTGTGTTGATTTTCATGATGTTCACTCCTCGAATGATTACTGTTATTTTTATTATATTATAAATTAACTAATTAAAGTATATGCATCATTTGTTTAGTTCAATATGTGAATCAATCCATACTTTTAAATACTAAAATCCACCTTTTACATCACAAACAAAAAACCAAGAAGATGAACTTACGTTCAAATTCTTGGTTTTAGTTATTTATTATTCAGGTTTGTTAACATCAAATGTTAGTTCATTGTTTTCATCTAAATCTACATATATTTTAGTACCTTCTGGTAAGTTTTCTTTAATCATCATACGTGCTAATGGTGTTTCAATTTGTCTTTGTACAAATCGTTTCAATGGTCTTGCACCAAATTGAGGTTCATAAGCTTCTTCACCTAACCATTTTTTCGCTTTTTCAGTTACTTCAATAGTTATTCTTTGATCTACTAATCTTATATTCAAGTTACCAATAATTTTATCGACAATCATACTCATATCGTCAACTGATAATGGTCTGAATAATACGATGTCATCCATACGGTTTAAAATTTCTGGTTTGAAGTATGCATGTAAGCTATCCATAACAGCTTTTTCAGTAGATTCACTAATATCACCTGTTTCAGATACTTGATCTAACAATACTTGTGAGCCAATATTACTTGTCATAATAATAATTGTATTTTTAAAATCAACGCTTCTACCTTTAGAATCAGTTAATCGACCTTCATCTAAAATTTGAAGTAATACGTTAAATACATCACTGTGGGCTTTTTCCACTTCATCAAGTAAGATAACTGAGTATGGGTTACGTCTTACCGCTTCAGTTAATTGACC
The DNA here is from genome assembly GCF_902506595.1 of Staphylococcus sp. 8AQ. Lineage (NCBI taxonomy): Bacteria > Bacillati > Bacillota > Bacilli > Caryophanales > Staphylococcaceae > Staphylococcus > Staphylococcus sp. 8AQ. Next base: position 477,954 of record NZ_LR733871.1, on the reverse strand, counting down.
ACCTTCATCATGACCTACATAGCCTGGAGGGGCACCAATTAATCTAGACACAGCATGTTTTTCCATATACTCACTCATGTCGATTCTGATCATGTGTTTTTCAGAATCAAATAATGACGCTGCTAATGATTTAGCTAATTCAGTTTTACCTACACCAGTTGGTCCTAAGAATAAGAAACTACCAATTGGTCTATTAGGGTCTTTGATACCTGCTCTGGCACGTACTACAGCATCAGAAACTAAATCTACTGCTTTATCTTGACCTACTACACGTTTATGCAAAATATCACCTAAGTGCAGTAATTTATCTCTTTCAGTTTCTACTAGTTTTGATACTGGGATACCAGTCCATTGACTTACGATATCTCCAATTTCTTCGTCAGAAACGATTTCACGAATCATTCTGTCGTTATCTTCACCTTGCTCATCTTGGAAGACATCTTCTAATTCTTTTAATTCTTTTTCTAATTGAGGTATTTTACCATATTGTAATTCTGCTGCTTTTTCAAGATTATTATTAGTTTGCGCATCTTCTAAAGCTTTTCTACTTTCATCCAATTCAGCACGTTTTTCTTGTAATTTAGCAATTTTTTCTTTTTCTTGTTCAACACGAGATTGTAATGAGGCTTGTTTTTCTTTTTCATTAGATAATTCTTCTTGAAGTTCTTCGAGTCGTTGTTTACTTGCATTATCTGATTCGTTTTTTAATGCACTTTCTTCTATTTCTAACTGCATTACACGTCTATTGACTTGGTCTAATTCAGTAGGATTTGAGCCCATTTCTGTACGAATAGTTGCACAAGCTTGGTCGACTAAGTCAATCGCTTTATCCGGTAAGAATCTGTCAGTAATATATCTATCAGATAATTCTGCTGCTGCAACTAAAGCACGGTCTTGAATACGTACACCATGATATACTTCGTAACGTTCTTTTAAACCACGTAGGATTGAAATTGTATCTTCAACATCTGGTTCGCTTACGCCTACTTTTTGGAAACGACGTTCTAAGGCAGAATCTTTTTCAATATACTCTCTATATTCATTTAATGTTGTAGCACCAATACAATGTAATTCACCACGTGCTAACATAGGTTTTAACATGTTGCCGGCATCCATAGCACCGTCTGTTTTACCTGCGCCTACTAACATATGAATTTCATCAATAAATAGGATTATTCTACCATCAGATTCTTTAACTTCTTTAAGTACTGCTTTCAAACGTTCTTCGAATTCTCCTCGGAATTTTGCACCTGCAACTAAGGCACTTAAATCAAGCTCGAAAATAGTTTTGTCTAATAATGATTCAGGCACGTCTTTTTTAACAATTCGTTGAGCTAAACCTTCAACTATTGCTGTTTTACCTACACCTGGTTCACCTATAAGTACTGGATTATTTTTTGTTTTACGGCTTAAAATACGAATCGTATTACGTATTTCCTCGTCACGGCCAATGACAGGATCCATTTTACCTTGACGCACTTCTTCTACTAAGTCACGGCCATATTTTTCTAATGCTTCATAATTTACTTCTGGGTTCTGGCTAGTCACATGATTTCCCCCTCTTATTTTATTTATAATTTCTTTGATAACTTCAGATTTATTACCTATGAATTCTTTAGTTGTTTGATCAATGTCCATAGCTGCTCTTAAAACATGTTCCATTGAAATGAATTCATCATCATAATCATTCATGTAAGTTTCAGATTTGTTCATTAATTCGTTTGCTTTAGAACTGATATATTGTCCATATTGAACATTATCACCTTGAACAGTTGGATAAGATTTTAACTTCTTATCATAAGCTTTTTCTAATTGGTCTACGTCAATATTTGCACGTTCTAACACACTTTTAAATAAACTTTCACTTTCGTTTAATGTTGCTTTTAGTATTGCTTCTATTTCTATATTTTGTAATTCAAATTCTTTACTATATTCAATTGCTCTTTGTAATGAGCCTTGAATAGCAAAAGTCATTTTATTTATATCCAATTGTTTTCACCTCTATTTATTTAGAGTCAGTCATTCATTTATCAAAGTTTATTTTTGACTTTGACTTTCTTTGACCTTAACTATATTATAGTCCTCTTTTTAAAATTAATCAACAACTTGAACCTAAAATTTTTATTAATTTTAATCAATTGAAATTTGAATAGATAATACTTAAAAAATCAATCTAAAAACCTCTTTAAGTATTGAATTGACATATTTTCAAATAATAAACAAAGAAGTAGTATTGAGTACGTTTAGTTTAATAAACATCTTTCAATACTACTCCATTATTTGATTAGATTATTTCTTTTTAATATGTTTTAAAATTTCGTCAGTAAGTGCTTTTACGCCACTATTTTCTAAATGAATGCCATCAGGTGCAAAGTACTCTTTATGATCCTCTGATCTTTTATACCAATCAATTAAAGTCACATTACTCTTATCTTTTGCTGCATCAGCCATTAGCTTATTAACATGATTTTCATAACCTCTTGGTACTCGTGTATTGACTAAATAAATTTGAGCTTTACCAAATTTACTAATTAAATCATCAAGCTGTTCTTTATTAAAATCGCCATTAGTACCTAATTCTAATACAACTTGATCAGATTTTTTATTATAATGAGAATAATTTTGTTCTGCTAATGGAATCGCTTGATATAAATTTCTACCAACTTTACCATCAATTTTAGCTTTTGGTACACTGTCTTTAAAAGTTTCTCCTATGTCTACCATTACTGAGTCACCTATTAATAATGGACTAATATCTGTATCTACATCTGTATCATTTTTTCCATTTTGACCAATTTTATCAATAGGAATCATTCTAATTAAATACTTATCTTCTAAATCTGTGTTAAATGAATTGGACTTATGATTAATTTTATCTTTACCTAATCCATCAAATGAACCAATCATAATAAAAGCAAATGGAATAATTAAAATAATAATCGTAATCGTTCTAATAAGTGCAGGTTTATACTTACGTTTCAAAGTAAATGCCTTTAAACCTTGTTTTCTGAATGGCGTTTCTACATAACGATATGACAACTCAGCGCAAACAAATGTTAAAACAATATCTATAATGTAGACATATAAAGGAATTTGTCCATCAATATAATAGCTATGAATAAAACTAATAATCGGAAAGTGCCATAAATATAAACTATAAGACCGTTTACCTATGTATACAAACAAAGTATTACCTAATAGTTTAGACACAAATGTTGCTGGATGCACCACACTAGCAATGATAAATAAAGTCATCGCAGAAATAATATAAAATCCACCATTATAAATCCAGTCACTTTCGTCTTGAACAGTTACAAATAATAGAATTAAAAATGCCAATCCTAATATACCTACTATATCTATTGCACGCTGTAACGCTTTAGGAGGTTGTGCTTTTAATTTGAATGGTGGCCATAAAAATGCCAATATGACACCCAATAATAATGTTTGTAAACGCGTATCTGTACCAAAATATACTCTTGAATGGTTCAGATGTGGCTCTGAAATGATAATCATTAACATAAGTGATAATAATGAAATGATCCAAAAAATGAGCGTCACATTACGGTATTTCTTTAAAGTTAGTAATAAAGTAATTAAAACTATTGGAAAAACTAAATAAAACTGTTCTTCAATAGCTAATGACCATAAGTGTTTAAGTGGCATAAAAGAGAATTGTTCAAAATAGTTAACATCTTTAGCGATATACCACCAATTTGAAACATAAAATATTGCAGCAATAATATCATGTTTTACTCTAACTATCTCTTCTGATTTAAAAAGTAATGTGGCTATACCAACTACTAATAATAGCGCTAATACAGCTGGAACTAACCTTTTCAAACGACGTAACCAAAAATTCTTTAAATTGATTATGCCATTTTCTTCGTATTCTTTTAATAATAAGCTCGTTATTAAATAACCTGAAATAACAAAAAATGTATCTACACCTAAAAATCCGCCTGTTAACCATTGTTTATTTAAATGGTAAATAATAATGCCGATAACAGCAATTGCTCTTAAACCATCTAAACCAGGCATATATCTTAATTTCTTTCCCCTATTTCTAGTGCTTTTATATTCCTTATTCATATTTCACTTTCTTCCCCATCAAATCATTTTCGAATATTCATAGTAGTTTAAGTTTTATATTAAAATAGTCATGTATCTTGTATTTAATCTAAGTTTCATTACTTATTGAGAAATAATTAAAACAACTTGATAAATCTTATGACTAATAATGATTTGGTTAAAATAAACTTGCAACAACTTATTTATTACTTAAATTTATTGCATTCAAGTTACAATTAGTCTTAATTATTGTAATACAACCGTAATATAAATTCAATTTAAATAGCAATTGAATATTATTTATTTAATGACGATTGGATTTTTTTAAATTTATTAATAAATACATTTTTATTTTCAGAATATTGGTTTCTTATCGTTTAGATAGCATAAATTTTCAAATTTAATTCATTTTAATTTGCCATCTCTAATTTAGACAACATAAAAAAGAATGGTATGTAATGTATACACGCAATGTGTATATTACTACATAACCATTCTTATTATCAGAATTAGATTAACCAACACCTAGAGCAATTTTCGCGTATCTAGACATCATATCTTTATTCCAAGGTGGATTCCATACGATATTAACTTCAGTATCTTGAATTTCTGGAATTTCTGCTAATACAGTTTTAATTTGATCAATAATTTGCGGTCCTAAAGGACAACCCATAGAAGTTAATGTCATCTCAACAGTACAAAGTCCTTCGTCATCTACATCAACTTTATATACTAATCCTAAATTAACAATATCAATACCTAATTCAGGGTCGATTACCATTTCTAGAGCTCCTAGGATACTATCTTTTAATGCCTCTTCCATTAGTATCACCTCTCTACATTTTTCTTTATACTAATATATCAAATATCCGACAAAACGCCAATAAAATGCTATGATACAACTACAATATATTATTACGACATAAGGAGAACGTTATGCAGCCTCATTTAATTTGCTTAGACTTAGATGGAACATTATTAAATGATAATAAAGAAATTTCTAATTATACAAAACAAGTTTTAACAGAATTACAACAACGTGGTCATTCAATCATGATTGCTACAGGCCGTCCATATCGTGCCAGTCAAATGTATTATCATGAATTAAATATGGATACGCCGGTCGTAAACTTTAATGGTGCGTATGTACATCATCCTAAATCAAACGATTTTAATACAATACATGAAGTTTTAGATGTTGATATTTCTAAAAATATTATCGAAAAATTACAGCAATTTCATGTAACTAATATTATTGCTGAAGTAAAAGATTATGTGTTTATTAACAACCATGATCCTCGTTTATTTGAAGGTTTCTCAATGGGAAATCCTAGAATACAAACTGGTAATTTATTAGAACAACTTAACGAAGCACCAACATCTCTATTAGTAGAAGCAGAAGAAAGCAAAATTCCAGAAATCAAAGATAAATTAACACAGTTTTATGCTGAAAATATTGAACACCGTCGTTGGGGTGCACCATTTCCTGTTATTGAAATTGTTAAACGCGGTATTAATAAAGCTCGTGGTATTGACCAAGTTAGACAATTTTTAAATATTGAACCAGAACATATTATTGCTTTTGGTGATGAAGATAATGACATCGAAATGATTAAATACGCACAATATGGTATTGCTATGGACAATGGTCTTCAAGAACTTAAGGATATTGCTGATGAAACTACATTTAGTAATAATGAAGATGGTATTGGAAGATATTTAAATAATTTCTTTGATTTGAATATACGTTATTATTCATAAGAATAGCGTTTCAACACATCTGAGATAGATATACTATGCTGTCTCAGAATTTTATTATATCAGGGGGGATAACCGCATGAGTAAAATAGTTGTCGTCGGTGCAGTTGCAGGTGGTGCAACTTGTGCAAGTCAAATTAGACGTTTAGACTCTGAAAGCGAGATTATAATTTTTGAAAAAGATAGAGATATGAGCTTTGCCAACTGCGCATTGCCTTACTATTTGAGTGATACAATTACTGAAAGAGAAAAAGTGTTAGCTTATACTCCGGATAAGTTTTTTGATAAAAAACAAATATCAGTTAAAACGTATCATGAAGTCATTGCTATTAACGATGCTAAACAAACTATAACCGTTAAAAATAAAAATACAAATGAATCATTTGAAGAATCATATGATTACTTAATTTTAAGCCCTGGTTGTAGTGCAAATCGACTTAATTTTGATACAGATATAGCTTTCACATTAAGAAATTTAGAAGATACAGACGCTATCAATTCATATATTGATAAAAATAATGCTCAAAAAGCATTAATTGTAGGTGCTGGATACATTTCATTAGAAGTATTAGAAAATTTATATCATAGAGGATTAGATATCACACTTATTCATCGTTCTGAACAGGTAAATAAATTAATGGACCAAGATATGAACCAACCTATCTTTGATGAATTAAAAGATAAACATATTCAATATCGTTTAAATGAAGAAATTGCTGATATAAATGGTAATGAAATTACATTCAAATCAGGAAAAAAAGAAGACTACGATATCATTATTGAAGGTATAGGTACTAAGCCTAACTCTGATTTTGTAAAAAATTCTAACGTTCAACTTGATGAAAAGGGATTTATTCCAGTGAATGATGCTTTCCAAACAAATATAAATAATATTTATGCTCTTGGAGATGTCATTACTTCACATTACAGACATGTTGATTTAAAAGCAAATGTTCCTCTAGCCTGGGGCGCACATCGTGCTGCGAGTATTATTGCTGAACAATTTGCAGGAAACGATAATGTTAAATTTAAAGGATATCTTGGATCTAATATTGTTAAATTTTTCAATTATACGTTTGCTAGCGTTGGTGTTAAACCTGAAGAATTATCTCAATTCAATTATAAAATGGTAGAAACTAAACAAGGCGCACATGCAGGTTATTACCCAGGAAATACACCATTACATTTGAGAGTATACTTTGATCAGGATACTAGAAAAATCATACGTGCAGCTGCAGTTGGTCAAGAAGGTGCTGATAAACGTATTGATGTATTATCTATGGCCATGCAAAATAATATGACTGTTGATGAATTAACAGAGTTTGAAGTTGCGTATGCCCCACCTTATAGTCATCCTAAAGATCTTATTAATATGATTGGATATAAAGCACAATAAAAAAACATGCAAAACGGTTAATTAAAACCGTTTTGCATGTTTTTTATTTTATAAATAATTTAATGACCTATCCTAAACCTAACATTTTTGAGATAGGACCCCAAGGAAGAATAACACCAATTGCCATTGTTATAATAATTAAGACAATAGTACTCCAAAATAATTTTGTAGAATCTTCGTGTTTCTTTCTTTTAGTAATAGAAATTTCCATTAATGCAATAACACCTAAACCACATAACATCTTCAATGTTAAAAGCATATGATTGCCACCTTCACCATTACTGGCTGCAGCAAATTCTTTAATTAATTCCCAAAAACCAGAAATTAATGTTAATATCATAAACAATCTTAATGCCATTTGTAATGGTTTAAAATATGGTGTAGCTCCTTGTGCTTTAGAAACGTTTAAGTATGCAGCAATAAAAAGAATAATTGCTAATACCCAACTTAAAATATGAACATGTAACAAATTAATGTTCCCCCCACTTAAAATTTTACTTAACTAATGATACCACAAAACGAATAATTTATTTTAAATGATATAAGTATACAATTTATTCCCCATTTTAGAGATTGTTCGTCATATTAATAAACAAAAATAATGAGAGTAGTACAGAAATATAAAACGCTAACCCTATGCCCATACAAAATTATAGCCTGAGACATTTGTTTATGTCCCAGGCCTATAACTAAATAATCTAATTGATTATTACTAGTTTAATCTTATTCAGAAATGTAAGTAGTTAACGTACCAATATTATCGATAGTTACTTTAACTTCATCACCAGGTTGTAAGAATTTTGGAGGTTGCATACCAGCACCAACACCAGCTGGCGTACCAGTAGCAATAATATCTCCTGGATGTAAAGCAACGTATTTAGAAATTTCTTCGATTAATTCGTCAATTTTTAAAATCATTTCTCCTGAGTTACCATCTTGACGAATTTCATTGTTTACTTTAGTAACAATATTAACGTTTTCAGGTGTAGGTAGTTCATCCTTAGTTACGATATATGGTCCCATTGGGCAACCACCTGTTAAACTTTTAGATAAGAATGCTTGGTCGTGGTTATTTTGGGCATTACGGTCAGTAATATCATTGATAATTGTATATCCATAAATATAGTCTAACGCTAATGCTTTAGGAATTTTCTCTCCTGATTTACCAATTACAATACCTAACTCGCCTTCATAATCTAATTGATCAGTAATATCTTTGTGATTTGGAATTGTTGCTAAATCACCTGTTAATGATGATGCTGCTTTAGTGAAAACATATAATCGTTGTACTTCATGGTTTAATTCACTTGCATGATCTTCATAGTTACGACCAAATGCGATAACGTTATTTGGTGGAGTAACCGGTGGTAAAAATTCAATATCATTAAATGAAATTTTATAATCTTCAGCTTTACCGCTATCTTCAGCAGCTACAACTGCTTTACGTACTTGTTCTTGGAAATCTAACGTTTGGTTTTGTTGTAATCCTGCTAATAATGTTTTCGGATGAAAATCACTTTCTGCAAAATCTGCAAATACTAATGTTAAATCCCAAACAGCATCTTCACGTTTAACTTTAACACCATATGAAGTTCTGTCATTATGCTTGAATGATAAAAATTTCATTCATAATCAACTCCTCATCTATATCTTAATACATATTATAACTGTTATGACCATGAAATAACAAATATATAAGTAAGAAAATTAAGAAAGTTTCTACATATTTCTTTTTTCAAATTATCCGTAAGTAAGGGTATCTTAATTATCATCAATTTCTAACATGCCAAATTTAAAGAAATATAAATAACCTTTGACCTTAGTTTGAAGAATCGTTTCTAATGTATTGCGGTAATACTTCATCTGTATGCGATACTTATCTTTCAATTGTTGACCGATTTCTTCATCTGTCAATCCTTTTCGACGGTTAAAAGCATCTGTCTTATAATCTACAAAATAATATTGTTTATCTTTAACATATATTAAATCAATCATCCCCTGAATAATTGAAACGTCTTCATCTTTCAGTTCTAATTGGTCAACTTTAGATTGATTCACTACAAAAGGTAATTCTCTATAAACTTGATCAGCGTTTGCTATTTCTAAATACAAATTACTATTTATAAAACGCATAATTTCTTTATATCTAATATCTTCTTTTGCGTCAGATTCAATGATATTTTTATCTATAATCTGATTAATATATTGATCTAAATCATCTTCAGTCATTCTTTCTTTCTTAAATGGTAAATGTTGCATTACTGTATGCATCAATGTACCGACTTCATTCGCTTTGCGTTTTCCTTGTTGACTTAAAAATTTAGGACGTTCATATGTTGAGACACCTATTCTATACTGTCGCACTCTATCATAGTTAGTACCACTTTCTTCCGTTTCTAGTTGTCGTTTTAATTCTGATACAGATTGTTTAGAGGGTTTTTCAGTGTCGACTAAATAAGGATATTCGAAAGTTAACTTGTCTTTTATTTTAGCTTTAACATCTTCGTTTCCACTTTGATACATTTCAATATCTTCTATACTTCTATGTTCTTGATCAGTAGTTGCAATCTCTGTAGAAATATCTTCGAAATGATCAATAAATAATGTCACTCTTGGTTTTACATTACTATCCAATTGTTCAACATCTTTTTCAAATTTTTGGTCATTTGTAATACTAGACGATTGATATTTTGATAATATGCTATAAATCATTGTAAATGGATTAGATGCAGTTAAACGTTCATTAACAGCGATATGATTTCCCGAAATAGGCAATCTTTCTAATTTATCTAATTCCTTTTCATCTTTAATTCTACCTATTAATATCAATTGTTCCTTGGCTCTTGTTAATGCTACATAGATTAAACGCATTTCTTCAGAAATCATCTCTTTTTCATTTATTGCAGAATAAGCGACTGAAGACAACGATGGATAAGCAATATCATTTTCTACATCAAAGTAATCCATCCCTAATCCATATTTCTGATTCAAAACAACTTGTCCTCTTAAATCTGTTTTATTAAATTTCTTAGATAAACCAGAATATATGACAAATGGAAACTCTAAACCTTTACTACTATGAATTGTCATCATTCGTACTACGTTATCATTTGGCCCTACAATATTTTCTTCACCAAAGTCTTTACCTCTATCAATTAGCTCATCTATAAATCTAATAAATTGATATAATCCACGGAAGCTAGAGTTTTCAAATTCAATAGCCTTATTAAATAGTCCATATAAATTCGCTCTACGCCCTCTACCACCTATTAATCCACTAAAATATTGAATAACAAAATGATCGTTATAAAATTTATCAATTAATTGATAAACCGGATAACGTTGGCTATATTCTTGATAGTGTTGAATATCATCTAAAAAGCGTTTTAACTTTTTAACTAACTTTTTATTAGCAACATCATTATTAATATATTGATGAATTGATTGATAAAAATAATCATCATTAGGACTAAATACACGAATATTTGCTAATTCATCTTCTGTAAATTGATAAATAACTGAGCGCATTAATCCAACCAAATAGATATCTTGTAACGGATTATCAACTGTACGTAAAAACGATAATATAAGTCGTACTTCTGTCTGTTCGAAATAACCTTCTCTACTGTTCACATGGAATGGAATATCATTATCTTTAAAAGCTTGCTGTAAATTACGCGCTTGACCATAACTACGTTCTAATATAACGATATCTTTATATGTCGCAGGCCGATATGAATTAGATTTCATATCATATACTTTTTTATGGTCTAAAATGTCTTTAACTTGCCCAACTATATAATTAGCCTCTTGTTCTGTACCAGTTAAATCACTATCTTCAGAACTCGCTTCAACCATTGTACGTAATTCGACATTATGATTAACATCGTCAAATGGCGCACCATAATATAATTGTGCCGCTTCATCATAAGTAATTTCTCCTACTTCTTCATCCATCATGTGTTTAAATAGATAGTTTGTAGTAGATAATACTTCTTTACGGGATCGGAAGTTTTGAGACAAATCTATACGCATACCAGCTTCTTGTCCTTCAGTATTAAAACGATTATATTTTTCGATAAATAAACTTGGATCGGCCTGTCTGAATTTATAAATCGATTGTTTAACGTCACCAACCATAAATAAATTCCCGTTAGATTCTTCACCTGTTTTGATACAAGATAAAATCTTCTCTTGAACACGGTTAGTATCTTGGTATTCATCAACCAATATTTCAGAAAAATGTTGACGATACATTTCAGCAATTTGTGAAGGTGAACCATCTTCATTAGTTAAAATTTGTAAAGCAAAATGTTCATAATCCGCAAAGTCTAATACATTTCTTTGGCGTTTGTGTTTCCCAAATTCATTGATGACATCTTTCACAATATCTGATAAATATGAAACTCTTGGCGCTAACAATTGCATATCATGTTTCAAATCTTCTGCAGTTCTTGAGAAATAATCACTTTTAACTTTAGTAATCATATCTTTATATTTAGTGTACGCAGCTTTCGCATCTTCTAATGCATCTACCATCATGGCATTTTCTTCTTTGATTTTTGCTGTTATAGCTGGAAATCTACTTGCAAATTGATGATTTATAAGCGTTTCAATTTGTAATGTATCATTTTCAAATAATTGACTCATAAATCGTCGTTCTGATTCTATGACTTCTAACTGCTTATCTACACTTTCCATCATTGAAAATAACTCATAGCTTTTTTCAAGTGATTCTTGCGCAGCATTTATAAAAATCATTGCCAAATCATTTAATAATTTTAATAACTCATCTTGTTGTGATTCATCCATATATGGCGTTGAAAGTTGATTTAACCATTCTTGAGGATTCGGGTTTGCAATACTAAAGAAATAAAGTTGTTTAATTACACTTCTAAATTGTGTATCACTACGGTCATTTGATAATTGTTCAGTTAAATCAATAAATTCTGGTTTCAAATAATCATAATGTCGCTCTAACACTTCATCAATCGTTTGTTCTAAAAGTAAGATATTTTCTGCTTCACTACTCGTTCTAAAATTAGGATCAATATCTAGTACGTCATAATGTTGTTGAATTAATTTCAAACAAAAACTGTGTAAAGTGGAAATCTGAGCTTGATGTATTTTGATACGCTGATTTTTCAAGTGTTCATTATTTGGATCTTCAATCGAAGCTTGTTGAATACGTTGGTCAACTCGATGTTTCATTTCTCTTGCACTTAAATTAGTAAATGTCACTACTAGTAAACGGTCTACATCAATTTCATCTCTTAAAATACGTTGAATAATTCTTTCAACCAGTACAGCTGTTTTACCAGAACCAGCAGCTGCAGCTACTAAAATATCTTGACCTTTGGCATAAATACTGCGCCATTGTGCATCTGTCCAAATAACATCTTGTGGTTTCGTAGGTATCATTCAGTTCCACCTCCATTTTCTTCCATTTGTTGAATCGCTTCTATTGGATTAATGGACTCATCAACAGTGCGATATCTTTTACTATCAATCATGCCATCTACATGGCAAACAGATTGGTAACTACAATATTGGCATGGCAATGTTTGTTTATATTTGAGTGGTGCTACTTCTGTATGTCCATCCATAATATGACTTGCCGTTTCAATAAAATTCTTTTTATTATGTTCTATAAATTTGTAAATAGTGTTTTCATCTGCAACCTGACTACTAGCTTTATTTATTGTTCCTTTAGCAGTTAAACCAACTGGCACAATATCAGATTTGAATTTAGGTTCTAATCTAATATCTAAAGCATCTAACACATTTTCATCACTATTAACTAATCCACTCATCTTAAATTTATTAATGTGCTCTTTTTCTAATTTTTCTTGATCAATTTCTAACCAATTTTTCAATTTGAGTCTTGGTTCATGAACATGGAAGTATAGTAAGCCACCTGGTTTAACGATATCTGTTAAGCCTAATCTTTCTTGGTTTTGTAATACGATGTCCATATAAGTCATCATTTGCATTTGTAAACCATAGTAAACTTTTGTTAAATCAAGTGTTGCACTATTTTTTGATGATTTATAGTCAATGATATTAACGTAACTTTGATTTTCTTTTGTATAAGTATCTATTCGGTCAATTTGACCACGTATATTAATAGGAACACCTTGTGTAGTTGTTAATGATTTAGCCATCAATTCTTCATCAGATTTAGGTGATTTACGGAAGCCCGTTTCAAATTGTTGTGGTTTGAATTTCGTATAGTCTCCTTGATATTTCAAAGCACTTAAAGTTGTTTCAACAATTGCGCCTATTCTTCTGGATAAATAACGATAATAAGCTGATGAATTTAATAGATTAAATTGAACTTTAGGTAAAATTTGTTCAAGCGCTTCTGATGTTAATGTTTTGATTTTTTTCTGATCAAGATGTTTAAAGTCTCCATCTATACGATCAGATATATATTTCAATACAGAATGGAAAATATCACCTAAATCAAAGTTTTGTAGTTCATATTTTGTTCGCTCATTTAATCTTAAACCATGTGAAGCAAAATGTTTAAATGGACATTGTTGATACCCTTCGAATCTAGATACACTCGCATTAATCGTTTTACCGTATAAATCCTGTGCCAGTGTTTCACTAAGCTGCTTCGTCTCATTATCGTAAGTTAACGAAGTGATTAAATAATCCAATCCCTCATTAAGACGCTCATCGTCACTCATTACTTGATATGCATCAAGCCATGTATCTGCTACAATTTCTTCATCTAACCAAGCTCTTAGTGACTCAAACAAATTAATTTTTGTTTGATGAACATGCTCAATTAATGAAATAGGATGTTCTTGATGCATTTGATGAATATTTATTACATCTAAATTGTCATAAATATCTTTTATTTGTGCTAAAAATGGACTCATTTCTTTTTCATCACCTGATGATCCCATCAAGCTATATGAAAATGTAACTCTATTTGTTGCACGAGTCATAGCAATATAGCATACAAATGCTTCATCCATTTGTAAGATATCTGACGTTGGGCTTAATTCTATTTGAGCATTTTGTTCGAATAATTTTTTCTCATCATCACTAATTAAGCTTGAAGAAGAAATAGGTTGAGGCATAGAACCATCATTCATACCGACAAGATAGATATGCTTTTTATTATCTACTTTAGCTAAATCCATCGTACCAATGCTTATTTGATCAAGTGTTTGAGGAATCATCACAAATTCTAATTGTTCTAATCCAATATCAAATACTTCTAAAAAGCGAGTTAATGTCATGCTTTCATGTTCAAACACAGTTACCAAATCATCTAGTATTTGAATTAAACCATTCCAAATTTGATCAATTTCTTCAGCTTCTTCATGGTAACCATCATTATCTAAAATATCTCGTTGTGTCATTAACTGATTGGGTAATTCAAAATATTCCATACTTTCATAAAATGCAGTAGCAAACTCACGAACTGTGTTACCTTCATTCATTGCTTGTTCAAAATGAAGAATTTTATCAATCACATCATTTTTTAATTTAACAACTTGTTCGAATGTCTCTCTTTCTTCTTGTGTAAGTTGATGTTCTTTACGACCCATTTTTCTAAAATTATCTACATTAAATAAATCGTCATCTAACCATCTTTTTCCATAAATACCACGTTCTATAGCAAAATTTTCTAATAAATCTATTAGGTGTGTACTATTTTTATATTGGTTAGTCAGCACATCTGTTTTCAATAAACGCATCATTGCATTGATATGCCAATTAGTTTGGATTACTTCGATTAGTGAACGAATCATTTCCATAATAGGATGATGTGTCATTGAACGTTTTGTATCTATGTTAAAAGGAATTTGATATAGCGGTAAAATAGATTCAAATAAATCGGCATATGATACGTCTCGATATAAGATTGCAATATCTTGAAATCTCAATTGGTTATCACGTGTATCTTTAAGAATTTGTCTTGCAATTTCATTAATTTCTTCTCTCATACTTGAAGATTCAAGAATATCGATATGCCCCTGATTTTGTTGAGGCGTTAGTTGTAATGCGTTGAATTGGGATTCTAAAGCTTTTAGATCATTATGATTAAATCGATAGACTTCTTTGAAAAAACGCTTTTGAAGTTGAATATGTAAATCTTGAGTAATCTCTTCTAAATGATTTAAAACTTCAGATGGCTTTCTAAATAAACTGAAAGCATCTTGATTACCATCAGTAGTTAATAATACCGTTACTTTTTTAGCATTTCTTACTAATGCTTGAATCATTTCGTATTCAAGAGTTGAAAAGTTATGGAAACCGTCTATGTATATTTCTGAGCGTTTTAGCCATTCAGATTTATCCATTTGTTCGATAAATTTTCGTAACGAATCTTCAACTGTAATAAAATTGCCGTGAGTTCGAGACTCAAATTGTTTATATATTAAAGAAATATCTTCTAATTTATGTTTAGTTCTGGTTTGAATATCGTGTGTATTTAGAAATTCATCAATATATTCAGGTAAGACAGAATATTTTTTAAAATCTTGAATTTGTTCGGCTAATTTCTCACTAAACCCAAAGTATTTGGCTTGTGATTTATATAATTTCATATCTGATTGATATTGTTGTACTAAATGATAAATCATCATTTCAGTTGCCGCTTTAGATAATCGTTGTTCCGTAAATCCCCCAACTTCTTGGAACACTCTATGGCTTAATCTTTCAAAGTGAAGTACCTCTGTTCTCAAACTTCCATTTAATGTTGAATCATTAACAAATGCTTGTTCAAATTGAAAAGTACTTTGAGTTGGAGCGATTAAAATAATTGGATCACCAAGTGGGTCAGTTTTCATTTTATCTTTGATTTCATTAACCATAGCTGTAGACTTCCCTGTCCCAGCTCTCCCTATATATGCATTTAATTCCATAACAACCCTCACTCCTTTGACAACATTTTAACATGGGAGCGGGACAGAAATAACATTTTTACAAAATTTATTTCGTAGTCTCGCCCCGGCAAGGTTGACTAAGTTAGTAAAGTATCACTACTATTTATAATAGTTTAATGATACTTACACATTAGCTTTAGCTAAAGTGTTCAACTAAGGATTACATGAGTTAACACTCATGCATAAGTAATTCTAATTTCTAAAGAAAAAGAATTACTTTATCAGTCTACTACTGCCAATTTGTAACTTATTTCTATTTTTTAAGTTCACTTCATTTTCACAGAATTACATTATTGAACCTAATAGCTATCACTATTAGGTAAGTCATACTAATTTGTTTTACAAAAAGTATGACTTTCCGTTATACATATTTATTCATTAATATATCTACACAATTTTACACACAAAAAGCGATAGACTTAGCGTCTATCGCTTTCAAAATTAATTTTTAGTATTATCTGGATTAAAGTTAGCTTTAAATTCATTTAATGGCCAGAATCTGAATGAAACTTTACCAACAATTTGATCTTTATTAATCAAACCAAATGAACGACTATCTTTACTTACTTCACGATTGTCCCCTAATACTAAGTATTTACCTTTAGGGATGACATTTGATTTAGGGTTAGCATTAGGTAAATCTTTCACTTGGAAAGTACCAGTAATATATTCAATCTGTTTTCGTTTCTCATTATAATTTAAATAAGGTTCATCCTGTTTCTTACCATTTATATATAATTGGTCTTTTTTATATTCTACCTTATCTCCTGGAGTACCAATAACACGTTTAACGTAGTCATCTTTTTTATTAGCATGGAAAACAATGACGTTACCTTTTTTCACATCGCCAATTTTATAACCCATAATGTTTACGCCAACACGTTCCCCATCTTTTAATGTTGGATCCATTGAGTCACCTTTAATTGTATAAGGTTGACCAACAAAATCCTTTATAAACCATACAAGCAAAACTGCTATTGCGATGGCGACAATCCATTCTATAATTTCCTTTTTCAAATTACACACCTCTTATATTCATTTAAAGTCTGTCGTAAATGCATCAAACGGATAATATTTTACACTTACATCACCAATAATATTACTTTTATCAATTAGACCATAACGTCTTGAGTCTGATTTTACACTATCGTTATCATTTAATACAAAATAGTGTTTGGGTGAAATGATATCTCCATCTGAATGTTTCATATTTCTTAACGAAACATTATTCAAATCTCTATTTTTAGCGTACTTATCTTGAACTACTCTATCGTCTCGATAAAGCTTGTTATTTCTAATTTCAATAGATTGTCCTGGTTTCCCAATTATTCTACTAAAATGGATTCGTCCATTATCTTTATACATCACTATGTCACCAGTATCTAATAAATTAAATGTGACTTTAATTTTATTAACAATCAATCGGTCACCTTCATTTAATGTAGGTGCCATACTTTGATCCTGTACAACAGCACCTCTGATGATAAATGTTTGAATGAACATTACAATAATAATCGCAAATATTAAGGAAATCAAATATTTAATAACAGTTTTCAACTTTTCACTCCTTAGTAGAGCCCATAAAATGTTTTTCTACCTTTTTACTTACAAACCAAAGTAAGACAAATAATAATAACGTCACAATAGCTCTTATCGGATTAGTGAAAATCGTCGTTACCTCTCGACCCATTATCCCTAATACAGTTATGGAAATCAATTTAGATAATTTTAAAACGATAAAATAATACTTTGTTTTAATATGTGAAAGACTTGCTACCACATTAATCAATGTATTTGGCGTAAATGGAAAACATAATAAAATAAATAGTGGTATTAAGCCTTGTCTATCTATAAAACTAATTAATCTTTGTACTGACTTTTTAGTTTTGAATTGTTTCATTTTTTTAGTATTGACTAACCTTTTAAAGATTAAAAACATTGTAAATGTACCTGCTACAATGCCTAGCCAACAAATTATAATGCCTACGACCGCACCATATGTATGCATAATTAAAATGACATAAAGCGTTAAGGGTAAAATGGGGATGATTGCTCTAAAATATATTAGCACAAACCCAGGAATATATCCGAATTGCCGAAATAAATCAAACCATTCTTCTAATTGTTCAAACGACAAAACATCAAATCCTTTCTTGGTAAACATTACCTTATTTATTATAGTTGTAATTATAGTATTTTGAAATAGCAATCTTCTTTTAAAGCAATAAATACATCTGAAGTTTGAGAAAACAAAACCACTTTACAACATGAAAGGCTAGGACAAGTTAGTCCTAGCCTTATAATTATAACATTTATTCATTATAAAATATATTTTTTATAGATTATAGACGTGCTTCAAGATCTTTTTTCATTTCTTCAAATCCTGGTTTACCTAATAATGCAAACATGTTTTGTTTATAAGCTTCAACACCAGGTTGATTAAATGGATTTACGCCTAATTGATATCCACTCATAGCACAAGCTAATTCGAAGAAGTAAACAACATATCCAAATGTTTCTTCATCTAATCGAGGAATATTAACAACGATATTAGGAACTCCACCATCAGTATGTGCTAATAATGTACCTTCAAATGCTTTAGTATTTACCTCATCAATTGTTTTACCAGCAAGATAATTTAATCCATCTAAATCATCACTATCTTCTTCAATTGTAAGATCATGTTTAGGATTATTAACTTTAACAACTGTTTCAAATAAGAAGCGACGGCCTTCTTGAACATATTGTCCTAATGAATGTAAATCTGTAGTATAGTTCGCGCTTGAAGGATAAATGCCTTTAAAGTCTTTACCTTCAGATTCACCGAATAATTGTTTCCACCATTCATTGAAATATTGCATAGAAGGTTCATAGTTAATTAACATTTCAGTAGTGTAGCCTTTGCTATATAAAAGGTTACGGATTGTAGCATATTGATAAGCAATATTCTCTTCTAATTTATCTGAAGATAATTCTTCACGTGCTTTTGCTGCACCAATCATCATTGCCTCAATATTAATACCTGCAGCTGCAATTGGTAATAAACCAACGGCTGTTAATACTGAATAACGTCCACCAACATCGTCTGGTACTACAAATGTTTCATAACCTTCATTTGTAGCTAATTGTTTTAAAGCACCTTTTTTCTTATCAGTAGTAGCGAAAATACGTTTTTTAGCTTCTTCTTTACCATATTTATTTTCTACTAATTGTTTAAATAAACGGAAAGCAACTGCTGGTTCAGTTGTTGTTCCTGATTTTGAAATGACGTTTACAGAAAAATCTTTATCTGCTAAATAATCAACTAATTCTTTTGTATAACTAGAAGATAAGTGATTACCTACAAATACAATTTCAGGATAGTCATTATTTGTTCTGAATGAAGAAGTAAGCATTTCAATAGCGGCACGTGCACCTAAATAAGAACCACCGATACCAATAACAACTAATACATCAGCATTGGCTTTAATACGTTTAGAAGCTTCTACAATTCTTGAAAACTCTTCTTTATCATAATCAACAGGAAGATCAACCCAACCAAGGAAATCTTTTCCAGCGCCAGTACCTTCATGTATCGTTTTGTGTAATGTTTTCACGATATCTTTTTGTTGTTCTAATTCATGTTCTCCAAAAAATTCTAAAGTCTTACCATAATCTAATTGAATATGAGTCATCTAAAAAGCCTCCTATGTTTTTACTACTTTAATTCTACTAAGTTTATATTTGCTATTCAATTCACAAGTCTCCTTTTTACTATTAAAAATGAACTTTCAGTGTCATTTCAGTTTCCAAATGTAATCTCTTATCAATACAATATGCATTTTTCTAAAAATTTAATAACTTTAAAAATTCTTTTATATCAGTATATATTAAAGATAATATTGAAAACACCTCATCTATTAAATGTATATTTATGTAGTTTTATGGTTTATTTTTCATTAGCAGTCTGTTATGATGAATTTATATTAAAATTCTGAAAATAATTTGAGGTGTAAATATGAAAGAGAAAATTGTTTTAGCATATTCTGGAGGATTAGACACAAGCGTAGCAGTACAATGGTTAATAGATAAGGGTTACGATGTTGTAGCATGTTGTTTAGATGTTGGAGAAGGAAAAGACTTAGATGTTGTACATGAAAAAGCGTTAAAAATGGGCGCAGTAGAATGTCATATTATTGATGCTACAAAGGAATTTAGTGATGATTATGTAAGTTATGCTATTAAAGGTAATTTAATGTATGAAAATGCATATCCATTAGTATCAGCATTATCACGTCCACTAATTTCTAAAAAGTTAGTAGAAATTGCTGAAAAAACAAATTCAGTCGGTATTGCTCATGGATGTACTGGTAAAGGTAATGACCAAGTACGTTTCGAAGTCGCAATTAAAGCACTTAATCCAAAACTAAAAGCATTTGCACCTGTAAGAGAATGGGCATGGAGTCGTGAAGAAGAAATTGATTATGCAATCAAACATAATATTCCAGTATCAATTAATCATGATTCTCCTTACTCAATTGATCAAAATTTATGGGGTAGAGCTAACGAGTGCGGTATCTTAGAAGATCCTTATGCTGCCCCACCTGAAGATGCATTTGATTTAACGAATGCACTTGAAAATACACCTGATGAATCCGACGAAATTATTCTTTCATTTAAAAATGGTATACCTGTTCAAATAGATGGCAAAGATTATGATTTAGACGATTTAATCCTTTATTTAAATCAATTAGCTGGTAAACATGGTATTGGTAGAATTGACCATGTTGAAAATAGATTAGTCGGCATAAAATCAAGAGAGATTTATGAAACACCTGGTGCAGAAGTGATTTTAAAAGCTCATAAAGCACTTGAAACAATTACTTTAACTAAAGACGTTGCACACTTTAAACCAGTGATTGAAAAGCAATTTTCTGAACAAGTATATAATGGTTTATGGTTCTCACCTTTAACTGATAGCCTAAAACAATTTATTGACAGTACACAACAATATGTCGAAGGAGATGTAAGAGTTAAATTATTCAAAGGCAATGCTATCGTAAATGGTAGACAATCACCTTATACTTTATACGATGAAAAGTTAGCTACTTATACAAAAGAAGATGCGTTTAATCAAGAAGCAGCTGTCGGATTTATCGATATTTATGGTTTACCAACGCAAGTTAATTCTATGTTACATGGAGGCTACAGTAATGAGTAAAAAAGCTTGGGGAGGAAGATTCGAAGCTCAACCAGAAGATTGGGTTGATGACTTTAATGCATCAATTGATTTCGACAAAAATTTAATAGACCAAGATATTCAAGGTAGCATTGCACATGCAACAATGCTCGCTAATCAACATATTATTAGTCAAGATGATGCCAAAACCATTATAGAAGGCTTAAAAGAAATCCAAGTAGATGCGCATCAAAATAAAATTGAATTTAAAGCATCGCTAGAAGACATTCATTTAAACATTGAACATGAGCTAATTCAACGTGTAGGAGAAGTTGGCGGTAAACTTCATACTGGTAGAAGCAGAAATGATCAAGTCGCTACTGATATGCATTTATACACTAAAGAAGAAGTTCTAGAAATTATTGAATTAATTAAATCATTGCAGCAAACGATATTAAAAATTGCTAATACCCATATAGACACAATTATGCCAGGTTATACGCACTTACAACGTGCTCAGCCGATATCTTTCGCGCATCATATTATGACTTATTTTTGGATGTTAGAGCGTGATAAATCTCGATTCCAAGATAGCATCAAAAGAATCGACATCTCCCCTCTTGGTGCTGCAGCATTAAGCGGAACAACACATCCTATTGATCGTCACGAAACACAATCACTGCTTAATTTTAGTGCTATATATGAAAATAGTTTAGATGCTGTCAGTGATCGTGACTATATTGTCGAAACACTGCATAATATTTCATTAACTATGGTTCATTTATCAAGATTTTCTGAAGAAATTATTTTCTGGTCCACTGATGAAGCAAAATTCATTACGTTATCAGACGCTTTTTCTACTGGTTCGTCTATTATGCCTCAAAAGAAAAATCCAGATATGGCAGAATTAATTAGAGGTAAGGTGGGTCGTACAACAGGTCATTTAATGAGTATGTTAGTTACACTTAAAGGCCTACCATTAGCTTATAATAAGGATATGCAAGAAGATAAAGAAGGTTTATTCGATGCTATCCATACAATTAAAGGTTCACTCAAAATTTTCGATGGCATGTTAGATACGATGACTGTTAATACTGATCGTCTTAATGAAACAGTTACAAAAGACTTTTCAAATGCAACAGAATTAGCTGATTATCTTGTAAGTAAAAATGTACCATTTAGAACTGCACATGAGATTGTTGGAAAAATTGTATTAGATTGTATTAATAACGGTATTTATTTACTCGATGTGCCTTTAACAGATTATCAATCCTATCACCAGAGTATAGAATCTGATATTTATGATTATCTAAAACCAGAAAATTGTTTAAAACGACGTAAAAGTTATGGTTCGACTGGTCAAGATGCAGTTAAACATCAACTATCAGTTGCTGAAAAATTATTAAAATCATAAGTTATTTTGTAGGAAGTCGTTCAGAATTATAAAGTTTTAGCCTGAGACATTGCTTTGTTTTAGGCTTTTTCATTTTGCGTAGACACCACTTTTTTTATATTTATACTTAATAGTTTACCAACTTTTAAAAATAAACATTATATTGTTATACAACTTATAGTATAATTGATAAGTATTTTAAAATTATTGGAAAGGTCATATTATGTATAAATTTCTAAAAGCTGTCTTATTATTTATTTTAGTATCTACAATTTGTGTATTTATTTATTCAAAGTTTCAACCAACAATTGATGCAAAAAGTTCTAAAAAACATTGGTTATCCAACCCTACAAACGAAAAATTTGTAACTATCGCTCATAGAGGTGCAAGTGGTTATGCACCTGAACATACTTTTAATTCTTACGATAAAAGCCATAAAGAAATTGGTGCTTCATATATCGAAATTGATTTACAAAGAACGAAAGATGGACAACTTATAGCTATGCATGATGACTCAGTAGATCGTACAACCAATGGGTATGGTAAAGTAAAAAATTTAAACTTATCTCAAATAAAGCAATTAGATGCTGGAAGTTGGTTTAATAAAGCAAATCCTAAATTAGCTAAATCAGAATATATAAATGCCAAAGTCCCTACTTTAAATGAGATACTTACTCGCTATGGTAACAAAGCAAATTATTACATCGAAACAAAATCTCCTGATGTTTATCCTGGAATGGAATCTCAACTATTACAAACACTTAAACAGCATGGTTTATTATCCAAGACATCTTTAAAAAACGGTCACGTTATGATTCAATCATTTTCTGAAGAAAGTTTGACAAAAATACACAAGTCTAATCAAAATGTTCCCCTAGTTAGATTAATCAAAAAGCATCAGCTACAACATTTAACAGATAAAGATCTTAAACATATTAAAAGTTATGCAACTGTAATTAGTCCTGAATTCAGTGACTTAACTCGTTTTAATACTTCTCACATCAAAGATTTAGGATTTCTTATCCACCCATTTACTGTTAATGAAACTGCAGATATGAAAAGATTAAATGGCTATGGTATTGACGGTGTTTTCACCAATTATCCAGATAAATACAAAAAGGTATCACATTAATTTATTACAAAGGGAGCGGGACAGAAATAATATTTTCTCAAAATTTATTTCGTTGTCCCACCCCGGCAAGGTTGACTAGAGTTGAAAAAAGCTTGATACAAGTGCATTTTCAATTCAGTCAACTACTGCCTATATATAATTGTAGCCTGAGACATTGATTTATGTCCCAGGCTGTTTTTATGTAAAATTACAGTTAAACTTTAATGATATTTTGAAGAATGTATTAATTTTTTTAGAGTTAATTAATTATTCAGTAAATTCTATTTCTAGTATTTGGAAATATTGTCATGATAGTGATAACACACTTATTGAAAGGATGTTATTACGATGAAAATAAACAAATGGGTTTTCGCAAGTGTTGCAACTGTATCTTTATTAGGTATGGCTAATCCTGTATATGCAAGCGGTAATGGACAAACTAATAATGGTCAATATGATCAGCAATCCACACAGTCCTCTTCAAATCAAAATCAATCAACAAATTGGCAAAAAAACCTAACCGGAGAAGCACATACTACAATTGCGCATAGAGGTGCAAGCGGATATGCACCCGAACATACATTCAATTCATATGATAAAAGTCATAGAGAATTAGGTGCTTCATACATAGAAATTGATTTACAAAGAACGAAAGATGGGCATCTTGTAGCTATGCATGATGAAACTGTTGATCGTACTACAAATGGACATGGTCGTGTTGAAGATTATACTTTAGACGAATTAAAGAAACTTGATGCTGGTAGTTGGTTCAATAAACAACACCCTAATTTAGCTAAATCAGAGTATAAAAATGCTAAAGTTCCTACTTTAGATGAAATTTTAAGTCGCTATGGTAAAAATGCTAATTATTATATAGAAACAAAATCACCAGATGTCTATCCAGGTATGGAAAATCAATTAATTCAATCATTAAATAAACATGGTATGCTGACAAATCAATCCCTTAAAAATGGTCACGTCATAGTTCAATCATTTTCTGAACCGAGTTTACAAAAAATGAAACAATTAAGTCCTAATATCCCATTAATTCGTTTATTAGATAAAGGAGAACTAACATCTCAAACTGAATCAGACTTAAAACGAATCAAATCATATGCTATTGGTGTAGGACCAGAATATACAGATTTAAACGAAAACAATACAAAACATTTAAAAGATTTAGGTTTCCTCATTCATCCATTTACTGTTAATAACGAAACAGATATGCAACGTCTAAATGATTATGGTGTTGATGGTGTGTTTACCAACTATGCTGATAAATATAAAAATATAAGTCACGAATGAAATATATGAAGAATATAGGGTATATATTAATAATATTCATATATTAAAAAGGCAGTGAAAAAATGGCAACAAGCGAAGAAACATTAAATCAATTTTTGGATCATTTAAAAGACGATCATATTACTACTCGTAAAATGATGGGAGAACATATTATATATTATGATAAGGCAGTCGTTGGCGGTTTGTATGACAATCGTTTACTAGTTAAAGCTACAAATTCTTCACTAAGTACATTACCTAATTATGAATTAGTAGAGCCTTATCCTAATGCCAAAAAAATGATACATTATCCTTTTACGGAAGATAGCGATATGATTTTAAAAGTTTTATCCCAAATTAAAAAGGATTTAACATAATTAATCAAAAAAACATTCACTCAATTGTCTTTGAGTGAATGTTTTAATTTAATTTAAAATTATAACAATTTGTGTTTATGCCCAACCACGGTAACGTGCAGCTTCAGCAGTACGTTTAATACCAACGATATAGGCTGCTAAACGCATATCAATTTTTCTATTTTGTGATAATTCATAAATAGTATCAAATGCTGTGATTAATTTTTCACGTAATTTTTCATTAACTTCTTCTTCTGTCCAGTAATAACCTTGATTATTTTGAACCCATTCGAAGTAAGAAACTGTTACACCACCAGCACTTGCTAACACGTCTGGTACTAATAATACACCACGTTCAGTTAAAATACGTGTTGCTTCTGGAGTAGTTGGACCATTTGCTGCTTCAACTACGATACTTGGTTTAATGTCATTAGCATTATCTTCAGTAATTTGGTTTGAAATTGCAGCTGGAACTAAAATATCGCAATCTAATTCAAATAATTCTTTATTTGAGATTGTTTCTTCAAATAGATTAGTAACAGTACCGAAACTATCTCTTCTATCTAATAGATAATCTATATCTAAACCATTAGGGTCATGTAGCGCGCCATAAGCATCTGAAATACCTACTACTTTAGCACCTAAATCATATAAGAATTTTGCTAAGAAACTACCAGCATTACCAAAACCTTGGATAACAACTTTAGCATCTTTAATATCCATACCTTTACGTTTAGCTGCTTGTTCGATAGCTATAACTACGCCTAATGCAGTTGAGCGGTCACGACCTTCAGAGCCACCTAATACAATTGGTTTACCAGTGATAAATCCAGGTGAATTGAATTTATCTAACGCACTATATTCATCCATCATCCAAGCCATAATTTGTGAGTTTGTAAATACGTCTGGTGCTGGAATATCTTTGTTCGGCCCTACAAATTGTGAGATAGCTCTAACATAGCCGCGTGATAAGCGTTCTACTTCGTGAATACTCATTTGACGAGGGTCACAAACGATTCCGCCTTTACCACCGCCGTATGGTAAATTAACAATACCGCATTTTAATGTCATCCACATTGATAAAGCTTTAACTTCTTCTTCATCAACATCTGGGTGGAAACGTACGCCCCCTTTAGTTGGACCTACAGCATCATTGTGTTGTGCACGATATCCAGTAAATGTTTGAACAGTTCCATCGTCCATACGAACTGGTATACGTACTTGTAACATTCTTAGTGGTTCTTTGATAAGGTCGTACATACCCTCATCAAAACCTAATTTATGCAAAGCTTCTTTAATAATTCCTTGAGTAGAAGTCACTAAATTATTATTCTCAGTCATGATCCTTTTCGCCTCTTTTTTAACTAATGATTTCGCTTTCATTCATTATTGTAACACAACTTTATCCTTTTTAAAGGGGTTACAAAATGATTGTTACAACTTTTTGAACTTATTGAAATACTTGTTTAATTTTTTCAATAGCAATGTCTAATTCTTCTTTAGTAATCACAAGTGGTGGTGCAAATCGAATAACTGTTTCATGTGTTTCTTTACATAATAAACCTAATTCTTTCAATGATTCACAGTATGGTCTTGCATTTTCAGTTAACTCGATTCCGATAAATAATCCACGTCCGCGTACTTCTTTAATAGATGGATGTTCAATTTTTTGTAATTCTGATTTAAAGTATTCACCTAGTTCTAATGAACGACCAGGTAAGTCTTCATCTACAATGACATCTAAAGCTGCTAATGACACAGCACATGCTAATGGATTACCACCGAATGTTGATCCGTGAGAACCTGGTGTAAATACATCTAACACTTCTTTGTCAGCTAATACAACAGAGATTGGTAATACACCGCCGCCTAATGCTTTCCCTAAAATATAAACATCTGGTTTAACATTATCCCAATCAGTAGCAAATAGTTTACCAGAACGACCTAAGCCAGCTTGAATTTCGTCGGCAATAAATAAAATATTGTGTTCATCACAAAGTTCTCTTATAGCTTTTAAATAACCTTCTGGAGGAACATTAATACCAGCTTCACCTTGAATTGGTTCAACTAAAATAGCTGCAGTATTGTCAGTAATAGCTGCTTTTAATTTTTCAACATCACCAAAATCAACTTTGCGGAAACCATCAAGTAATGGACCATATCCTCTTTGATATTCTGCTTCAGATGATAATGATACTGGAGCCATTGTACGACCATGGAAATTACCATTAAATGCAATAATTTCAGCTTGGTTTGGTTCGATACCTTTTACATCGTAAGCCCAACGACGTGCTGCTTTTAATGCTGTTTCAACAGCTTCAGCACCTGTGTTCATTGGTAATGCCTTTTCTTTACCTGATAATTCACAAATTTTCTTATACCATTCGCCTAAATTATCACTGTGAAAAGCACGTGATACTAAAGTGACCTTTTCAGCTTGGTCTTTAAGTGCTTGAATAATTTTAGGATGTCTATGACCTTGGTTTACTGCTGAATAAGCAGATAACATGTCCATGTATTTATTACCTTCAGGATCTGTCACCCATACACCTTCCGCTTCTGAAATTACAATCGGCAGTGGCACATAGTTGTGAGCTCCATAATGATTTGTTAATTCAATGATTTCTTCTGACTTAGTCATAATATCTCCCCTTTGTTTAATAAATATTAAAGCTAATTACCAATATCATAACTGATTTTTACCGGCTCTCAAACTGTTTATACAAATATATTTCAAAATTTTCTAATTATAAAGATTAGTTGAGATTTTCTATTAAAATGCTCAAGAAAATAGGATCAACTTTTAGCTTTGAAATCCCTTACAAATATAATGACACAAGCCTACTATGTTGTACAAGTAAAAGTTTAAAAATTCATCATTATATATAATTTTAAGTTTTAAAAACATTGTGATATCAGTATTATTAGTATATTTTTCATCTGAAAAATTATGATAATTTTCTTTTTGTTTCTATATAAAAAACTAGGATGATATCAATTGGTTTTTGATATCATCCTAGTCATTTAAATATTATTTATCTTTTCTTGGTAATGGATAAAAGCCTTTATTAAATTGTTCCCATAAATTTGGTGGTAATTCATGATTATCTTCACGTTCAGGATCAAAGTTATTAATAATTTCAGATTCTCGACCTTCTTCAATTTTACTTACAAAGTTATAATCTAGAAGTATCTCACGACCTAGTGCAACTAATTCTACACCTACATCTTCAATAGCATTTAAAGCATCATCTGCTGTAAATACTGAACCTATTCCTATTAAAGGCATACGTCCATTAATCCATTTATGAATTAATTTAAGTCTATTTTGTCCTTCGTATTGACCTTCACGTGTTTTAGAATAAACGTCCATAAGAGATACATGTATATAATCAATATCTTTTTTAGTAATTGAATTAATTAATTCTTCTGTGATATCCATTGTAATACCAGGAGATTCTGCTTCTTCTGGTGATAAGCGATAACCTACGATAAAGTCATCTGAAGCATGTTCTTTTTTAGCTTTTAAAACTTCATCAATAACAGCATTAGGGAATTTTAAGTTTTCTGCCCAAACATCGTTTCTTCTATTATAGTAAGGAGAAACGAATTGATGAATTAAATAGTGGTTAGCACCATGTATTTCCACACCATCAAATCCTGCTTCAATAACACGTCTTGTTGCTTCACCGAAATCCTTAATAGTTTGTTCAATTTCCTCAGCGCTCATTTCTCTCGCGTCATGTTCTTCTTGTTGTCCAAAACTTTTTAATGAGATTGGGCTTGGTGCAACGACATCACCATTAGGTGTTAAATTAGGCAAAGCTTGTGCACCACCATGATGTATTTGAACTAATGCTTTTGCACCATTCTTTTTCATTGCTTGTGCTAATTGTTTTAGTCCTTCAATATCAGAGTCATGTGCTACTGAAGGTTGTCCAGGGAATGCTTTACCCACATCATTTACATTACTAGCTGCATTAATTGCAAGTCCTACATCTTTAGAACGTTTTTCAATATAAGGTAATTCAACATCAGAAATGGTTCCATCATCGTTTGAAGAAACATGTGTTAATGGCGCTAAAACAAAACGATTTTTTAGTTCTACACCATTACGTAATGTTACACTCTCAAACAATCGATTATATTTACTGTTCATATATTTAACCTCCACATTTAATAATACATGCGACTATATCACGAAATATATGTACGCTCTATTTTTTTGCTTACAGTCATACACAAAACTTTTCAGTTTATTCATACTATGATTTTTAAGTTGTACTATTTATCAAATATAAAATAAAAACGATAACTTCCAATATTTATTGGAAATTATCGTTTCTATAAGTTCTCTATACTTTTGAAATATAAAGAATTTAAATTACGTCAATTTAATCTTGACGTATAGTACGTTTAGACCGTTTGATCCAGACCGGTAAGCGTTCTTCAAGTGTTTGAAACCCATACTTTTCTGTTTCTTTTATCTCATCTAGCACCGACTGTTTTTCTTTCTTACGTTCATAATTTTTAAAGTAATCGTTATCTTTAAGTGACAAGTTAAGTTTGCCTTCATTATCAATAGATAAAATCTTTGCTTTTACTACTTGTCCCTCAGATAGAAATTTCTTCAAGTTATGGACATAATCATCCATGATTTCTGAAATATGGATAAGTCCTTCAGTATGGTCAGGGGCCTCAACAAATGCGCCATACGGTTGAATACCAGTCACACGTACCTTAATATGTTGACCTTCTTTATAGTGATTATTCAACTTGATAACCCCTTATTTCGTTTTCTTAACACTATTATCATAGCATAAAACAAATTAAGGGACTAACTATAACGTTGAATTTTTTGAATTATTTTGCAATAAATATAACAAAATATAAATCAATAGCTTTTCACATAGTAAAACAAATTATCCCTCAGAATTTTTAATATCGTTTAACTCCTAAGAATAACTATTAAAAAATCACGATAACAGGTAATCAACCTACTATCGTGATTTTTAATTTATATTTAATTCTCACGCGATACTTTTTGACTTTTTCAAAAAAACAATAAGAAGTATCTCGTATTAATTTTTATTCTTCAACGTCTATAGATTCAATAACTACATCGTGAACTGGTTTATCTTGTGGACCTACTTTAGTGTTAGCAATATCTTCTAACGTAGATTCCCCTTCAATAATTTGTCCGAATACTGTATGTTTTTGGTCCAACCATGGTGTTCCACCATTTTCACCATATGCTTTAACGATAGGTTCTGGCCAACCACCATCAGCTAGTTGACTTAACATATTTTGAGGAACTTCTTTCATTTGAACAATGAAAAATTGTGATCCATTTGTATTTGGACCAGCATTTGCCATTGATAAAGCACCATAAAGGTTAAATGCTTCTAATGAAAACTCGTCTTCGAATGCACCGCCATAAATACTTTCTCCACCCATACCAGTTGCTGTTGGGTCACCGCCTTGTACCATAAAGTCATTGATGACACGGTGGAAAGTCACACCATTGTAGTAACCATTTTTAGCATGTGTAACAAAGTTTTCAACTGTTTTAGGTGCAATGTTAGGGAATAACTTAAATGTCATATCACCTTTATTAGTATGCATTACAATTTTAATTTCATCTTCTTGAATCTCTTTATTTAACTGAGGATAGTTCGTCATTAAAATTCTCCATTCATGTTATGATATATGTATATATTAACATATTTGAAAGGAAGTAATATAGAATGTTATATCGATTTTCTCACAAGACTGGAAGTTATGGCGTTTCCATAAAAGAGGAAGATGATGATCAAGTCTTAGTTCAAGTCGAACAAGTGATCAAACATCCTAAACAGGGTGATTTACATTCACCAAATGAATCAGAAGGTGTATTCTTTCATGAACGTAGAGCATTAAGTCACTTTGAAAAGAGATATGCTAAGCGTTCACAATTACGTGACTTTAATGTTGAAAAAATGTCATATGAGGAATC
Source organism: Staphylococcus sp. 8AQ (assembly GCF_902506595.1). Lineage (NCBI taxonomy): Bacteria > Bacillati > Bacillota > Bacilli > Caryophanales > Staphylococcaceae > Staphylococcus > Staphylococcus sp. 8AQ. The sequence goes on along the minus strand of NZ_LR733871.1, from coordinate 446,523 downwards.
ATTACAACAAGCCATTTCCAATTTAGAAGAACAACTTAAAGAAAAGAATGATGCCCACGCGAAACGTTCATTGCAAAATTTAGAGCAACTTAAACATGATTATTCAATTCAATACAAACAAAAATTTTATTAAAAATGACGTGTTTCTTCATATTTAAAAGCGATTGAAATACAGTGATTTCAAGCAGTATCACGTTTTTCAGAATGATATGATTCATGTATAATAAATATCATAAACATTTTTAAAGGAGGACAATTTAGTGAGTTTGTTACATATTGCGGTACTATTACCGTTAATATTTGCACTCATTATCCCAATCTTATATAGATTCTTTAAAAGAATTCACATAGGTTGGTTCGTGTTACCTGTCCCCGTCGTCTTATTTATATATTTCTTAACTTTTATTACGACTACTATGTCAGGTAATACCGTAATGAAAATTTTTAAGTGGATGCCACATGTCGGTATGAATTTTAACCTTTATGTAGATGGATTAGGATTATTATTTAGTTTACTGATAACAGGTGTCGGCAGTTTAGTTGTCTTATACTCCATTGGTTATTTAAGCCAATCAGAACAATTAGGGAATTTTTACTGTTATTTATTACTTTTCATGGGTGCAATGTTAGGCGTTGTACTTTCAGATAACCTTATCGTTTTATATTTATTCTGGGAGTTAACTTCGTTTTCAAGTTTTTTACTTATTTCATTTTGGAGAGACAAGCAAGCTTCCATTTATGGCGCTCAAAAGTCTTTAATCATTACTGTTTTTGGAGGACTAAGTTTACTAGGCGGTATTATTTTACTTTCTATTTCTGCAGATTCGCTAAGTATTCGTTATATTATTCAGCATGTAGCTGATATACAAAGTAGTCCTTTCTTTATCTTAGCAATGATTTTTGTACTAATTGGTGCGTTTACTAAATCAGCACAAGTTCCCTTTTACATATGGTTACCAGATGCAATGGAAGCACCTACACCTGTAAGTGCTTATTTACATTCTGCAACGATGGTAAAAGCTGGTTTATATTTAATAGCTAGAATGACTCCTATTTTCGCAGTGTCACAAGGATGGGTTTGGACAGTTACTCTAGTTGGATTAATTACCTTGTTTTGGGCATCATTAAACGCTACGAAACAGCAAGATCTCAAAGGGATTTTAGCATTTTCTACTGTGTCACAACTGGGAATGATTATGTCTATGCTAGGTATTGGTGCTGTTAGCTATCACTTTGAAGGTCAGGATAGTCAATTATATATCGCGGCTTTCACAGCAGCTGCATTTCACTTAATTAACCATGCGACGTTTAAAGGTGCATTGTTTATGATAACTGGTGCAGTCGACCATAGTACGGGTACTCGTGATGTTAGAAAATTAGGCGGTTTATTAACGATTATGCCAATTTCATTCACAATTACAGTGATTACTTCTTTAAGTATGGCTGGCATACCCCCATTCAATGGCTTTTTATCAAAAGAAAAATTCATTGAATCCGTTATTGAATTAACGCATGCAAATACCATGAGTTTAAATACAATAGGTATTATCTTTCCAATATTAGCTATTGTTGGTAGTATCTTTACTTTTGTATATTCAATTAAATTTATTATGCATATATTCTTTGGACAATATAAACCAAATCAATTACCTCATAAAGCTCATGAAGCATCGATATTAATGCTTATTTCGCCTGCTATATTAGCAATATTAGTTATTGTATTTGGTTTATTCCCAGGAATTTTAACACAATCAATCATAGAACCAGCAACAGCTTCAATGAGTCAAACTTCTCAAGTGAGTGCTGAGTTCCATTTATTCCATGGTATAACTCCAGCATTTATCACTACAATTTGTATTTATATCGTAGGAATTTTATTAATTTTAACGTTTGCTTATTGGATTAAATTATTACAGGCACAACCTAAACAAATTACTTTTAATTATTGGTACGACGGTTTAGGAAAATATATCCCAACTTATTCTAAAAATATGACTAATAGTTATGTGACTGGCTCTGCTAGAAATAATCTGGTCATTATCTTTGGCTTATTAATATTATTAACAACTGTTGTATTACTTAGCGTGCCATTTACTATTAATTTCAAAAATGTTAGTCATATTAGAATTTTTGAAGTTGGAATTATCGCTTTACTTGTTATAGCAGCATTTTTAATTATATTTGCTAAATCTCGTTTGTTTAGCATTATTATGTTAAGTGCAGTGGGTTATTCAGTATCTGTGCTATTCATATTCTTTAAAGCACCTGACTTAGCCCTTACACAATTTGTCGTAGAATCAATTTCTACTGCATTATTTTTACTATGTTTTTATTTCTTACCTAATCTTAACCGTTACAACGAAACACGTTCATTTAAAGTAACAAATGCATTAATCTCAGCAGGAATTGGACTTGTCGTGATTATTTTAGGATTAATTGCATATGGTAACCGACACTTTGAATCTATTACTCATTACTATCAAGACCATGTCTATGATCTTGCTTCTGGTAAGAATATGGTCAATGTCATATTAGTCGATTTCCGTGGTATGGATACGTTATTTGAATCATCAGTATTAGGTATTGCAGGATTAGGCATTTATACAATGATTAAACTGCGCAAAAAGCATCAACGTCATACAGAAACGAGTGAGGTGAAACGTCATGAACAGACAGAAAAATGATTTAATGTTTCAATATACAGCTGTCATTATTTTCTTCATGATTATGATGTTTGGTTTTTCTTTATTCCTTGCAGGTCATTATACTCCTGGTGGCGGCTTTGTCGGTGGTTTATTATTTTCTAGTGCCTTAGTTATCATTACTATCGCATTTGATATTAAAACGATGCGAAAAATTTTCCCTATAGATTTTAAAATACTTATAGGTATTGGGTTATTATTTTGTGTTGGTACACCAATGGCTAGTTGGTTTATGTCTAATAACTTTTTCACACATGTTACTTTTGATATTCCGCTTCCATTGTTACAACCAATGCATATGACAACCGCTGTATTCTTTGACTTTGGTGTTTTATGTGCAGTCGTAGGAACTGTAATGACTATTATTTTATCGATTGGAGAGAACGAATAGTGGAGATTATTATGATATTTGTTAGTGGCATACTTACAGCAATCAGCGTCTATCTCGTTTTATCTAAAAGTTTGATACGAATCATTATGGGAACTACGCTACTAACACACGCAGCAAATTTATTTCTAATTACTATGGGTGGATTAAAACATGGCGCATCACCTATCCACGAAAAAGGAATTCATAGCTATGTTGATCCAATCCCTCAAGCACTTATATTAACAGCTATCGTTATCGCATTTGCTACTACGGCTTTCTTTTTAGTACTAGCCTTTAGAACATACAAAGAGTTAGGTACTGATAACGTGGAAAGTATGAAAGGAGTTCCAGAAGATGTCAGAGAGTAATATGCTAGCCCTTACTTTAGTTGTACCTATTCTAACGGCAATATTACTCGTCTTTATTGGAAAACGAACATATATAAAACGTTATGTCGCTTTAGCAGGTACAATGATTACTTTAGTTATATCTATTATTAATTTGTATAATGTATTTAAAAATGGACCTATTAAATTGGAATTAGGCTCATGGAAAGCACCTTACAGTATTGTATTTGTATTAGATACTTTTAGTGCATTACTAATCATTACAAGTATTATTATTACTGCACTCATCATTCTATATTCTTATAATTCGATTGGTGTTGACCGAGAAAGATTCTATTATTATTTCTCTGTAATGTTCATGCTTATAGGTATTATTGGTGCCTTTACAACAGGAGATATATTTAACTTATTTGTATTTTTTGAAGTATTCTTAATGTCTTCATATTGCCTTTTAGTTATTGGCACTACAAAAATACAACTACAAGAAACGATTAAATATGTATTAGTTAATGTTGTTTCTTCATCATTCTTTGTTATGGGTGTCGCTATTTTATATTCCGTTGTCGGAACTTTAAACTTGGCACACATCAGTCAACGTTTGAATGAATTATCAGCACATGAAAGTGGTTTAGTAAATATTGTATTTATACTATTCATTTTCGTCTTTGCTACTAAAGCTGGCGTCTTCCCAATGTATGTATGGTTACCTGGTGCTTACTATGCACCACCGTTTGCTATTATGGCATTCTTTGGTGCTTTACTTACAAAAGTAGGCGTATATGCCATTGCCAGAACATTAAGTTTATTCTTTAATAGTTCAGTAGGTTTTTCTAACTATGTCATATTATTCTTAGCGTTATTAACAATTATTTTTGGTTGTGTTGGCGCAGTATCCTACTATGATACGAAAAAAATCATTTTATATAATATCATGATTGCAGTAGGCGTTATTTTAGTCGGTGTTGCTATGATGAATGAAACGGGCATGATTGGTGCTATTTACTACACTATTCATGATATGTTAGTTAAAACATCCCTTTTCTTCTTAATAGGTGTCATGTATAAAATTACAAAAACTACGGATTTACGTCAATTTGGTGGACTAATTAAACGATATCCTGTTCTTGGGTGGACATTCTTTATAGCTTCGTTAAGTTTGGCAGGTATACCGCCACTTAGTGGTTTTTACGGTAAATTGTATATCGTAAAAGCTACATTTGAAAAAGGATTTTATTTAACAGGTATCATAGTATTAATCTCTAGTTTAGTGGTTTTATATTCTGTTATAAGAATCTTCTTAAAAGGATTCTTCGGAACACCTAAAGGATATGATATATCAACTAAAGTAAATAGTTATGGTTTAATTACTGTTTCAGTGATTGCTGTTGCCATTACTGTATTATTTGGATTATCAGCGGATGTCCTATACCCAATTATTAAAGATGGCGCAGAAACATTCTATGATCCAAGCGTATATATTAATAGTGTATTGGGAGGTAAATAATGATGGCAGTCCAAATTGTTGTTAATTTATTAGTTTCAATTGTGTGGTTACTCATTTCAGATAGCTATACATTAAACAATTTCGTATTAGGTTATTTATTTGGTCTCATATTGGTTTATCTCCTTCATCGCGTAATGCCAGGAAAGTTTTACTTAATTCGTATATATAGAATGATTCGATTAGTCTTTATTTTCTTATTAGAATTAATAAAAGCTAATCTAGATGTCTTAAAAATCATCTTAAAGCCACAAATCACTAATAAGCCGGGATTCTTTGTATATCCAACAGATTTGAAGACAGACTGGCAAATAGTGTTACTTTCCAATTTAATTACATTAACACCTGGGACTGTAGTTCTTGGTATTAGTGATGATCGTACCAAAATCTATATACATGCTATTGACTTTAGTACAACCGAAGAAGAAGTTGAAGGAATAAAATCTTCTTTAGAAAAAGTTGTTAGAGAGGTGGGCGAAGAATAATGACAATTAAAACAATAATTATTATTGCATTAGTCATAGTCGTTTTATCAATGTTGGCTATGCTAGTTAGAGTTATTTTAGGACCCTCTCTAGCAGATAGAGTAGTTGCATTAGATGCCTTGGGTCTACAACTAATGGCCGTTATTGCACTCTTTAGTATTTTAATGAATATTAAATATATGATTGTAGTTATTTTATTAGTAGGTATTTTAGCCTTCTTAGGTACAGCCGTTTTCTCAAAATTCATGGATAAAGGTAAGGTGATAGAACATGATAGAAACGATAGTCATTAGTATTTCTCTTATCTTAATCATTATTGGAGCAATCATCAGTGCTGTAGCTGCTATTGGTTTATTAAGACTTGAAGATATCTATTCTCGTGCACACGCTGCTGGTAAAGCTGCTACATTGGGAGCAATGAGTTTATTAATGGGAGCATTTTTATATTTTATTGGTACTGAAGGTTATACAAATATGCAATTAATCATTGGTATTATCTTCGTCTTAATTACTGGCCCCCTATCAAGTCACATGATAATGAAAGCAGCTTATAATACAAATACACCTTATAGTAAAAATACTAAAGTTGACGAAATTAAAGAAGATTTAAAAGATAAAAAATTATAAATATTATTTGAAAAGGACCAATCGATAAAATCATACTTCGATTGGTCTTTTTAATAATCATTGATACTATTCTAGATTTGGGTAACTTTATCATTCACTACATCTATATCGAATCCTAAATCCTTTAACATATCATAATCTAATTGATTAGGTTGACCACCTGTTATTAAGTAATCACCTACAAATATAGAATTAGCAGCTTGTAACGCTAATGGCTGTAATGAACGTAAGTTAACTTCTCTTCCACCTGCAATTCGTATTTCTTTAGTTGGATTAATTAATCTAAACATTGAAATGATACGCAAACATTTCATTGGTGTTAATTCGTCCATATTTCCAAATTTAGTTCCCTTTATTGGATGTAAAAAATTTATGGGAATACTATCTGCATCAATCGCTTTGAGTGCTAAAGCCATATCTATAATATCCTCATTCGTTTCACCCATACCGCATATAACTCCAGAACAAGGTGAAATCTGGTTTGCTTTCATAACCTCAATAGTATTAACTCGATCTTCATATGTATGTGTAGTTACCACGTTATCATGATAACGTTCACTTGTATTAATATTGTGATTATAGCGGTCTACGCCTGCTTCTTTTAATTGTGAAGCTTGCTCTTCATTGGTTAAACCTAAGCATGCACATATTTTAAGTTGTGGATGTATAGTTTTAATTTCTTGTACGGTATCACAAATATGTTTAACTTCTTTATCACTAGGACCTCTACCACTCATAACAATACAATACGTTCCTATCTGATTTTCATAAGCCACTTTTGCCCCTGCTTTTATTTTCTCCTTATCAACTAAACCATATCTTTGCTTTTGTTTCATTTCTCTAGATTGCCCACAATAACCACAATCTTCAGGACATATACCACTTTTAGCATTAAGTATCATATTTAATTTTACTTTTTTACCATAGTAATGTTTTCTAACGATATATGCTTCATGTAATAACTCCAATGTATCTATTCTGTCGCTTTCGAAGATACTTAGCCATTCTTTTTTAGTAAAATTGTCTTCTTTCATAACTCTTTCTGATAATTTCATTCAATTTTCCCCCTATTATCATAAAATAAATCTTCTTTATGTATATATGAGAATCTAAATACTATTCTATTATAATGTAAACTAATTCATTTTAAAAGTTTACATTATAGCTATGGGTTATTATTTTCATGAAATTGTATTAGAAGTAGAAATGTGCTATAATTTTTAAATCGTAATGATTACGTTTTATATAGTAAATTAGAAAGCGAGTTGATAACATGCACTGGACAATTATTGGTGGTGGCATTCAAGGTACAACAATAGCTTTAAAACTAAGACAAGCCGGCTTATCATCTAACGAATTGACAATAATAGACCCTTATCCTTCATTATGTGAACAATTTAATACTTATACTCAACGTATTAGTATGCCATTTTTAAGATCTCCATTTGTACATCATATTCACCCTGAGCCATTTCATTTAAAACAATATGCTAAATTTAATCAATATACAGGTGCTACATACGGTCCTTATAAACGACCACAGCGTGATATGTTTATGCATCATACTCATGAACTTATCCATCAATATCATTTAAATGAGAATCACATACAAGGATTTGTTAAACATATAAATCGAAAGCAACATCAATGGCAGTTAGAATTGGCAAACGGTCAAACCATTCAAACAGAATTTTTAATTATTGCACATGGTTGTAACCATCGCGCGAATATTCCACCTATGTTTCAGCAACAATCCGATGTCCAGCATATTTTCAACGAAGCGGAATCGCAAATAAATATTAATCAAACTTCTCATGTCGTGGGAAGCGGAATATCAGCCGCACATTTGACACTTAAATTAATTAATACTAATCATCAAAGAACAATTCATTTATGGTTAAATAAAGATATTGAAATTCATGATTTTGACGCCGACCCAGGTTGGCTTGGTCCTAAGAATATGAAACATTTCTTAAATATCGAATCTTCACAGGAACGAATGAGAATTATTAAGGCAGAACGTCATAAAGGATCAATGCCTCACGAACTATATCTTCGTATTAAAAAACATGTAAATAATGGTCGTTTAGTTCTTCATAAAAATGAAATTAAAGATATTAAAGATCATCATATCATTACAACTCACAAATCGATTTATTATGACCATATTTTATTAGCTACTGGATTTGAAAATACTGTCATGAATCAACCTATTATCCAAGATTTAATTACTCAATTGAACGCTCCATTAACAAAATGTGGTTTTCCTAACATATCATATGAGTTAGAATGGTTACCTAATTTATTTGTAGCTGGTGGACTAGCAGATTTAGAACTTGGTCCCTTTGGTAGAAATATTATGGGCGGTCGAGAAGCTTCTGAAAGAATCTGTCATGCATATAATCGCATACTAAAAGAAAAAGTATCCTAATAAACAACAAATTACCCCTATAATTGAAATTATATTTCAACTATAGGGGTATATATTATTTATAAATTTATGAGATATATTTTACTTCAAAGCTTTAATTGCCATTGTCCCTCTCATAATACTAATTAGGTTATCGTTTTCATCTTTAATTTCAATATTCCAAACTTGTGTTGATTTACCTTGGTGGATAATAGTAGCTATTGCAATAACCTTTCCTTCTTTTACTGAATGGACATGGTTAGCATTCATTTCTAAACCTAATGGAATATACTGAGTCGTATCTATTAAATTCGCTGCTCCAAGTGAACAGGCAGTTTCTCCTAAGGCCAAACTCGCACCGCCATGTAAATATCCAAATGGTTGTTTCACTTTATCTGTAACTGGCATTGAAATAACTACTTTGCCTTCTTCTTCAATTTCAACATTCATTTCAAAAGTTTCTAACAAATTGGTCAACTTAGAACACCTCTTTTTATACTATAATACCATGACTGCTATCGTACCAAAAATAATCAATGGTATATTATAGAATAAAAAGTTTGGAATACATGTATCTCTAATATGGTCATGTTGTCCATCCATATTAAGTCCTGCTGTTGGACCTAAAGTTGAATCACTAGCTGGTGAACCTGAATCACCTAATGCACTAGCTGTACCTATCAATGCAATTAAAGCCATTGTATCTAAACCAATTGAAGAACCAAATGGAATAAATAATGAAGCAATAATTGGTATCGTCGCAAATGATGAACCGATACCTAGCGTAACGATTAAGCCTATAATATACATAATTACTATACTTAGTAATTTATGATCTCCTGTAATACTTGTTAAACTTTTTACTAAGTTATCTATATCTCCAGTAGCATTCATGACACCAGCAAAACCATTAGCCGTCAATATTACAACACCAATATATGCCATAATTTTGATACCATCTACAAATTGTTCGTCTAATTCGTGCCAACTATATGCACGTGAAATGAAGAATACAAGAACACCTGCTAAAGCACCAAAAATCATTGAATCTGTTAATGTTTGAACAATAAAAGTTGCTAAAATCGCAATGATAGTAACAACTAAAATATATGGTTTTACTTCAGTTACGGTTGCTCTATCATTAATATTTCGCTCTTCATATTTTCTTGGTTTGCGGTAAACAATTAAACCTAAAATTAAACCAACGATATAGCCCATTGAAGGAATTATCATCGCTTTCCAAATCATATTAAACTCGATAGGATGGTGTGCTTTTTGAAAACCACTTTGAATAATTTGATGATATATTTGACCAAAACCATAAGGTATTAAAACATAAGGCCAACATAATCCAAATCCAATGACTAAACCAATGACTCTTCTATCAATATTTAAATCATTGAATAAACTTAATAATGGTGGGATAACAATTGGAATAAATGCAATATGTACAGGTATTAAATTCTGACTCATAATACTCATTGCTAGTAACGCAACGATAATAATTATTTTTACTTTAATTCTTGAAAGTCGACTATTTTCAGAGTGAATTGCATTAATTATTTTTCCAACTAAATAGTCTGTAATACCACTATAGGAAATTAATGCAGCAAATCCTCCTAATAATGAGTAGCTCAATGCGACTTCAGCACCGTCAACAATATTCTTCCCAAATATACTTATAACTTTTTCAACACTCATACCAGACAGTATGCCGCCAACAAGTGCACTAATAAATAAACTTATAACGACATTCAATCTACACAAGCATAAGATAATCATTAATATAACAGCTATAACTACTGCATTTACCATAAGCAAAACCATCCTTTATCACTCTATCGAACTAAAGCGTTTATGGATAATATCATAGCAATTCAATAATATAAAGTCAATATAAAAATAAAACCAATTGCATATTATAATTAACAACAAGAAAGGAGGTTCAAACCTCCTCCCTTAATAAACTAATTCATTGTTTTCAACCATTCTATAATAGTAGGAATCATATAACCGGTTGGTCCCTTTGGTCCTTTATAAGACATTTTATTTATAGTAGCTGGTCCTGCGATATCAAAATGCATATGCGGAATTGATCCACTAAAATGACTAATAAAGGATGCTGCAAATAAAGCTTTTCCTTGTCCATTCGTATGATTAACTAAATCAGCTACGTCGCTATTTTTTATTAATTGTCTTTCAGTTTGAGTAATAGGCAGCTCAAATACTTGTTCATCAACATTTTTAGCCAATTTTAAAATTTCTTGTAGCTGATTAGAAGCATGTGATTCAAATGCAGCAGCTTTATCTTCACCTAAGGCTACAATAGCTGCACCTGTTAATGTTGCAAAATCTAATATAACTTGTGGCTTAAATTGGGTAGCAAAGGCTACAGCATCACCCAAAACTAGTCGCCCTTCTGCATCGGTATTTAGAACTTCAACGGTTTCACCATTAAACGCTGTGTATACATCATCAGGTTTCATAGCTTTTTCATTTATCATGTTTTCAGCTGAAGCAATTACACCAATAATATTGATAGGAAGTGCTAATTGATGAGCAACCTTTATCATTGCAACAACATTAGCTGCACCACACATATCGTATTTCATTGTTTGCATGCCTGTTTTACTTTTAATGCTATAACCACCGGAATCATAAGTAATTCCCTTACCAACTAATGCGATTGGATCTGCATCATCTTGACGACCTTGATAACTTAACGTAATGAGTCTTGGACTATGAATAGAACCTTTTCCTACTGCATGTAATAATCCAAATCCTTCATCTTGTATAGTTTGTCCATCTTTAATCTCAACACGAACTGATGTATCTTTAAAAAGCTGTTCAACACTTTCGGCAAAATATTGTGGAGTTAAAATATTAGGTGGTATTTGGCTAAAGTCACGTGCTATATTAATTGATTCACCTAAAATTTTACCTTCTTTTATCATTGATTCTATGTCTTCATGTCTTTGATTTACGCTTATATATAAATTAGGTTGATATGGTGAGCGTTTATCAGATCTATAATTATCAAATTGATAAATAGATTGTTCACTTTGTAATCCCAGTGTTTTAGCTATAATACTGTCATCAATATACTTATTTAAAAATGATGATAATATTAACTCCGCTTCAGTAATAAATTCTTGTTTTAAATATTGAAATAAATTTCCCCATATTTTTAAAAAATCCGCATAATTCAATTGTTTGATATTACCTAAGCCTACTGTTATTAATCTTTTAGGTTGTTCTTGAATATATATGATTGAAGTCGCAATTTTTCCAATGCTACCTTGGATAATATGATTTTGCTTTAATGTTTGTAAATCTTCAATTAATGATTGACCATTATAATTTATATTTTCTAATTGATTTATATGTTCAGGGATCCCAACGATAATATTATGTATATCGTTGTGCGCTGTCGAATTAACGTGAATTTTCATAAGTGCGTCCTCCTTATTTATTTTAATTCATTTATAAATCATTTTATATCATTTCAAAATATAAAAAATGATTATTATTGAAATGACTATTGAGTATTTTACTTACAAATCATCTTTTCTTAATAAGCATACAAAAAAGCCTCCAAACTATTAAGTAAGGAGGCTTACATTATTATAAAAAGTTAGAATTTACCTTTTTTGAATGCTAGACCTATGCCACCGATTTTGAATACGGCACGAGTGTCGATAACTTTTTTCATGAACGCTGCTTTTTTACCAGTAATATCTTTACCGTAAACAATACCTACACCGTCATGTGAACCTAATGAACATACTGTACCACGGTCAACATATTCAAATTCTTCTTTAGCTTCACCATTTAAGATATGTTTGATGTTTTTAGCAACATGTTCACCTTGTTGCATTGCAATTTGTGCTGTTGTTGGTAATGGACGTTCTTCACCAGCAGGAACGAATGCAGAACAGTCACCAATAACAAAGATATCGTCATGACCTGCAATTGTAAGATCTTGGTTAGTAACAATACGACCACGTTTAACGCCTTCGAAAGATTCTTCCATTAAGTGGCTTCCACGTACACCTGCAGCCCAAACTGAAGTGCCTGCTTCTAATTGTTGTTTTTCACCATTGATTTCAACAACAAATCCTTTTTCATTACATGCAACGATTGGTGTAGCGATTTTGAATTCAACGCCACGGTTTTCTAAGTAGTTTACTGCATGATTAACTAAGTCATCTGAGAACATTGGTAACATTTTAGGTGCCGCTTCAACACAAGTTACTTTAACTTTGCTTTGATCGATACCATATTTGCTACATAATTCAGGGATTCTGTCAGTTAATTCACCTAAGAATTCGATTCCAGTGAATCCTGCACCACCAACTAAGATTGATAAATCATTTTCATCTTTCTCTTTAGAAGCTGCATAATTAGCAAATTTATCTTCGATATGACGAGATAATTGACGTGTAGTTAAAACGTTTTCGATTTGGAAAGCGTAATCTTTCATACCATCAATACCAAATGTTTCACTAACAAATCCTAATGCTACAACTAAAATGTCGAAGTCATAGATACCTTTGTCAGTTTCTACTTTTTTAGCATTACGGTCAATTTTAGTAACTTCTGCTTTTACAAAGTTAACTTTGTCTTTTTTCAATACACTTTCAACTGGGTATAATAAATCTTCATAATTAATTGTACCTGCTGAAGCTTCATGTAACCAAGTTGCTTCGTAGTGATAATCATTTTTGTTGATTAAAGTAATTTCTGCTTCTTCTGCAGAAACTTCTTTTTGTAATTTAGTAACAGCTTGTAAACCTGCATAACCTGCACCTAAAACTAATACTTTTTTACGTTCTTGAGCCATTATTTTCACCTAAGCTTTCATAATATTTTAACTCTAGTGTAGCATAACTAAAAATGATTAAACTTAAATAAGTAACACATTTTAAAACTACGACACACAATAATTATTACGTCTTTTTCATCAAGCTATTTCTCGTGAAGTTCACAGAAAAGACAATATTAAATCCAAGTTTAATTCTATAGCTTTTGTACAATATTTTCAAGCGACAATAGTGCACTTTGTGAAAAATTTAATTTATTAAATTAATTGCTGTATATCGCTTTAACAATCTTCCGGGTTTCCTGCAACTTTAGCTGTTCTAAATGAACTACCACAACCACATGAAGCAATAGCGTTTGGATTATCAATTTGGAAACCGCCGCCCATTAATGATTGCTTAAAATCGATTGTCGTACCATTTAATACTGGGGCATCATGTTTATCTACTAACACTTTTAAACCAAAGAATTCTAATATTTCATCATTTTCGCCTGGTTCAGCTTCTGCTGACATGCCATATGTTAAACCCGTACATCCGCCACCATTAACTTTAATTTTTAAATAGCCATCGGGCATATCATTACTTTGTAACATATCTTTAACTTCATAAGCTGCTGCTTCAGTTAATATAACTGTTTGCATAATCATAACCTCCTATAATAAGTTCGTGAAATCATTTTCTTCTATATGTTTATATATATTATTTAACAAATCGTCCGGTGTATCTCCTTCAACAATATCACCATCGACAAGTGCGTACAAGCCGTCGGAACATATACCGCAGTTTTGTAAACATCCATATTCTAAAACATCTATATCAGGATCATTTTCTAATTTTTCATAAACTACATCCCCACCTTTAGCCATATTGGAAATGCAGAATTCAACTAACGGAAACATACGACACCCTCTCTAAAATAATAGTTATAATATTATAACAAACTACCAGTTGTTATGACTATCTTTGAGCTTAAAATGTTAAAAATAGAAATTTTTACAAATAAAACAATATATTCAATTTCATTCGATATATGTTTGTAGTCAATTTGAAAAACCGATATAATAATCATATAAATACATAGTCTATAAAATAAGATGTTAAGGGGTTATTCTTTTCATCATTTTAAGGGGCATAATTGCATAAAATGACATTAAATAAGTGTCTTTCTAAATCAATTGCACACTTATTTATAACAAGATTTTTAGGATAAAGGGGTATACTAAAATGAAAAATATTGTTTTATTAGGCGGGGGTTACGGTAATATGCGCATCATGTCTCGTATATTGCCTAATTCATTACCAGATGGTTATAGGTTAACATTAATCGATCGTATGCCATTTCATGGCTTAAAACCTGAATTTTATGCACTAGCTGCTGGAACAAAATCTGACAAAGATGTTCGTATGGAATTTCCTGGAGATTCTAAAATGAATACTGTCTATGGGGAAATTAATGAGATTAATTTAGATGAACAAATTATTTCAGTAGGTAATTCAAAAGTCGATTATGATGAGTTAGTGATTGGTTTAGGTTGTGAAGATAAATATCACAACGTTCCAGGTGCTGATACATTCACACATAGTATTCAGACACTATCAAAGGCTCGCGAAACATTCCATAGTATTAGTGAATTACCTAATGGGGCTAAAGTTGCTATTGTCGGTGCTGGTTTAAGCGGCATTGAGTTAGCAAGTGAGCTAAGGGAAAGCCGTGCTGATTTGGAAATTTTATTATACGATAGAGGGTCTCGAATCCTAAGAAACTTCCCAGAAAAATTAAGTAATTATATTGCAAAATGGTTCTCTAAACATAATGTAACAGTTGTACCTAACTCAGTTATTGATAAAGTTGAACCAGGTAAAATATATAATAATGGTGTTCCTGAAGATGTAGATTTAGTTGTGTGGACAGCAGGTATTCAACCAGTTGAAGTTGTTAGAAATTTACCAATTGATATTAACAATAATGGTCGTGTTATTTTAAATCAGTATCATCAAATTCCAACATACAAAAACGTTTATGTAGTTGGGGATTGTGCAGATTTACCGCATGCACCAAGTGCTCAATTAGCAGAGTTACAAGGTGAACAAATTGCTGATGTCATGAAAAAACAATGGAATAATGAGCCATTACCTGAAAAAATGCCAGAACTTAAAGTTCAAGGCTTCTTAGGTTCACTTGGTGATAAACAAGGATTCGCTTATATCATGGATCGTACCGTTACAGGTAGACTTGCTTCCATCCTTAAATCAGGCGTACTTTGGTTATATAAATATCATAATGGTTAAAAATATAAATTAAGACAGCCTGGGACATAAATCAATGTCTCAGGCTAAAATTTTAAATTGGCAGTAGTTGACTGATTTGAAAATGCACTTGTATCAAGCTTTTTTCAATTCTAGTCAACCTTGCCGGGGTGGGACAACGAAATAAATTTTGGAAAAATGTTATTTCTGTCCCACTCCCTCTTTTTCTATAGATAAAAATTAGACATTTTAATATTTAAAATGTTGCTCCACAAATTGTGTTATTTGTTTTGTTTGAATATATCCATCTGCCACATACTCATCGTTCATAGTAATTAATGGATAAAATAATTCATCTTCTTGAATACGTTCAATAAATTGTTGATCATGATCTGTTAAATTTTCTGTATCTTTTTCAATATCGATATATGTAAATTCAAATTGATGTTGTGGAAATTTTCGCTTAAGTAATGGTTGTAACCAATCGAATGTATCTTTTGATGTCGGTGCATTAACACAACTCGCACATACAATATCTGCCCCATAAACAACAACACTTATTTTAGTCATTGAAATCCCTCGTTTTGATTTATAGATTTTTCGTTCTTAATCTATTATAATGTACTAATAATGATAATGAAATAATATACTTGAAAGGAGACATATCTCATGCCTACTGAGAATGCGACAATGTTTGATCAAGTAGCTGAAGTTATAGAACGTTTACGTCCATTTTTATTACGTGATGGCGGCGACTGTACATTAGTTGACGTTGAAGACGGAATTGTTAAATTACAACTACATGGTGCTTGTGGTACATGCCCAAGTTCTACAATTACTTTAAAAGCTGGTATTGAACGTGCTTTACACGAAGAAGTACCTGGTGTTATCGAAGTTGAACAAGTATTCTAATTTGTTTACAAGTAATTATTTACTTTGTTTTACAAATTATGAAAATCTTCATATATTATAGATATTTAAGACATAGTAACCACTCAGATGGATTGAATTCAATCATTTGAGTGGTATTTTTATGTCTCTGAAATTTTGGATTTGTTTTATTTTTATTAAAGTTAATAAAATCATTCTTTTTTTGTTTCATCATTATAATAATGGCATTCGAATAGATCTATGATGGCTTTTAAATTATTGTCCACGTATTTATCTTTGTGCTTAGTAAGGTAGAAATTACGAAACACGTCTAACTCGATAGAAGCAAGCACTTCTTTTGGTTCTTTTTCTAATACTGATTTAGAAATTACTGTAAATCCCTTACCTGCTTTTACCATATCTACTATCACTTGATTTGAATTAATTTCCACCAAATAAGGATGCAATTCTAATCTAGTTAATCCAATTTCCTGATACACCCTTGTTCCAGATCCTTGTTCTCTCACATAACATACTTGATTCTTATCAAAGCCTATTTGCCTATTATAAATTAAAACCATTTCATCTTGGGAAATACATGCTAAATCAAGTGTGTTATCTTGAATTTCACGTTCAATAATGCCAATATCAACAATATTATGTTTTACATTATCTATGACCGTATCTGAATTCATTAAATAAGCATTAACATGTAAGTCTGGATATTCATTAGCAACTTTAATTAATTTTTCAGATAAATATTGTTCGCCGTATGTGTAACTACTACCTATCGATATTGATCCAGCAATAATATTAAGGTCATTTTTTAGATCATGCCATAACTCTTGTTCAATATTTTCACGTTGCAACGCATAACGTAGAATCTTTTCTCCATCTGATGTTAAACATATTGTTGGCCGAGTAAACTCAAAAATTTTAACATTATATTTTGCTTCTAATCTTTTAATATCTCGACTAATCGATGGTTGAGATGTATATAGATTCTCGGCCGCTTTAGTAAAATTAGCTGTTTTGACCACTTCTATTAATACTTTGTAAGGATCCATGTACTTTCTCCTTGTTCTATACTCATTTATATTTTTAATATGATTATAACAAATTTGATATAGATAGTATGTTAAATATTTATTTAACGATATAATTATGTAATGCTAAACTTTTCGTAAAGGAGGAACATGTCATGAATAAAATTAAGGATAAGCACTTTATTATAGGTATCTTATTTACATTTATCATCGCAATCATAAGTCTTGTATTATCTAAATTACCTGTCCTTAGTCAAATTGGCGGTTTATCAATCGCAATTCTTATTGCTATACTTTATCGACATTTCAAAGGATATCCAGAAGATTATAAAAGTGGAATAACATTTTCATCTAAATACTTATTAAAAATTGCGATTGTCTTTTATGGTCTCAAATTAAATATCGATGAAATATTAGGACATGGTGGTCAATTATTATTAATGGATGCGTGCGTTATTGTTTTCAGTATCCTATTCACCTATTTTATTAGTCGCATAGTAAAAGCAGATACTTCAATAACAACATTATTAGGCGTTGGTACTGGTATCTGTGGTGCAGCCGCTATCGCAGCAATAGCACCAATTATAAAATCAAGAGACAAAGATACAGCTATTAGTGTCGGCATCATTGCATTAGTAGGGACTGTCTTCTCATTAATTTATACATTTATTTATTCAATCATTCATATCTCCCCTGTACATTTTGGTATTTGGTCTGGAACTAGCCTTCATGAAATTGCACAAGTTGTTTTGGCTGGTAATTATGCTGGGGTAGAATCTCTTAAAATAGCTTTATTAGCAAAATTAGGACGTGTATTTTTATTAATTCCAGTTATATTAATATTTATTTTTATTGTGAAATTTAAGAATAAAAATGATAAACAAGCACACCATATTGATTTTCCGTATTTTTTAATTGGATTTATATTAATGGCATTAATCAATACATATATTCCTATCCCTCACGCATTATTAAAAATAATAGAGGTAGTAACTAATATTTTCTTATTAATGGCAATGGTTGCATTAGGATTAAATGTATCATTCAAAGATTTAAAATCAAAAGCTTTAAAACCGTTATTCATAATTATTTTTGTATCTATTTGTTTATCAATTATAAGCTATTTTATTTCTACTTCTTTATTCTAAAAAATACGCCTTTCAAGTATACTTCGATGAACTATTTGTCATCTTAGATTCTTGAAAGGCGTTAATTATTAATTTGATTCTTTTTGTTTGTGTTTGTCTTTATCAACTTGAGGTTGTTTTTTGTCATTCATATGTTTGGCAATTTGTTGATCTACATAGACCCAACCTTTCCAACCAATATGAACCGCGTCACTAATGACATATTTTTCATAATCTTTATCAGTCATATCGTATATTTTACCGCCATTATCAACGACAGTTGAATGAATTTTTTTGTACACTGCTTGGCGTCTATCACTACCGATACCAATATGATCATACCATTTACCATTTGATGGGATACTTACATATTGTACATCTGCGCCAGCTTTATTCATTGTTTGAACAAGTAATTTTAAATCTTGGAACTCTGGAGAATTAACGTTAAATTCATAATCACGATTTATTTTACGTTTATTTTCTTTGATCAGTTTCCAATATGGGTCTCTAATATGATAATCATTAGTTTTGGTATTATTTTTACCAATTACTTCTGCTTTGTCTTTCATTTGGCCCCATGATGCTTTTTCATCAGTTGCAGGTTTAACATGAGATAAAGGTGGTTTAGTGATAGAGAATAATGATTTAATTGCTTCAATCTTAATTAATTGATTTTCTTTAAATGCTGAAATATAGTGACCTGATACATTATGTGGATCTTTAGCAACTTTTCTTAAATACGCTTTGTTATGTACATGCGGGAATTGCAATAAACGTTTGGCATAACGTTGTTTCAATTCAGCAGGCATATTTTTTTGATTAAACATCGTGTTAATTTGATTTTGAGACATACGAGCATCAAAGTTTTGGTTTGTTAATCCATGATTAGTAAACCATTGTGGTGAGATAATAAAAGTTAATTTTTTACCTTTTAAATAATCATACTGAGATGCAAGTTCTACTGCATTAATTAAATCTGTTGACCCACCAGTGCCTAGTAAAAATACTGGTTTATCTGAATTGTGCTTATTTAACGCAATTGCTGGATTAAATGGATCATCTTTACCTAATTCACTTGAACCATAAACTGGATAATATTTATCCGACTTATATAGTTGATTTTGAATGAGCGTGCCTTTTAATACTTGATCTGTTAATGAAATTCTATTATTAGCAAGCGTTTTATCATTAATTAGCCCTGTAAATAATTGTGCGGGTAACAGAACAAATATAATAAATATAACGCCGCTAATTAGAATGGGTAAAAAAGGTTTTAATTTCATCGTAGTTCTTCTAATGCTTCCACAATTTTATTTGGTGTAGCCCACTCATCACGATCAAAGTCCATAATAGAAACTTCGATATCTAATTTATTTTGAATTTCTAATAATAAACCTACTGTTTGGAAAGAATCAATAATACCTTCTTCGAAAATTTCTACATCTGGATTTTCTTTTACAATATCGTTTTCTGCAACCTCTGCTAATAAGTCTAATACTTGTTCTCTAAATTCCATAATTAATTACTCCTTTATTAAATAAATTTACCTGAGAAAATTAAAAAGCCGAACGTTACAAAATGGAATGTGATGACAACACTTAACGCGTTAGTCCATTTATTTTGCCAACGTGGAGGATGATTTTTTCTCCATTTTTCATAATAACCATAACCTATAAATAATGCTGCATGGTATAAGCCATAAATAATATAATAAACTTCTAATCCGTGCCAAACTCCCATGATAAAGAAATTAAGGAAGAAAGCCATGTTTGACATAGCCAATTGACTCTTAAACATCTTCTTACGAGACATATAAAATAATGATCTCATATAAATACAGTCTCTAAACCAAAATGATAAAGTCATATGCCATCTATTCCAGAAATCTTTAATATTTTTAGATTGGAAAGGTTTATTAAAGTTTGGTGGTGTTTTAATACCATATAAATAACTGAGTGCTATGGCAAATAAACTATAACCTGCAAAATCAAAGAATAGATAGAAACTGTATGCATACATATATAACCACATATGAGTAAATCCAGGTAAATTCATTTGTAGTGGATTGATCGCATATACTTGAATGAAGTAAGCAATGATATATTTATACAAGAAACCTAACATAATCATGTGAATTGCTTTTAAAACTAATTCTCTATATTCCCCACCAGTTGGTACCTTTTTGTCATCTTTAACAAAACGTTTATATCTATCAATTGGCCCAGATGAGATAGTTGGGAAGAATGAGATAAATTGAATTAATTTGCCAATTTTAATTTCTTTAATTGAACCGTCTCTGATTTCCATAATTAATTGAACACTCTTGAAAGTAACGTATGAAATACCTAAGAAACCAACAAATTCAATTAATTTACTTTCATGGAAATGAATTTGATGCCCACCTAACCATGTACTTTGTAATACTTTAACTAGTGCTAATGGCAATATTGACAGAACCATGATAATCACAAATTTTGAAAAAGTATTATTCTTTTGTCTAGATTTATAATAAAACATGATTAAGCCAACTTGCCAAATAACATATATGATAAAACTGATTAATTGAACACTTAAATACTTTTGACCAAACAAATTATGTTTATCTGATGAAAATATCAGTATAACCATTATTGCTGTCGTAATACCGTTATATATATAGCTTCGCTTACCTAAAAAGCCAAGAATTATAACAGGAATTAGTACAATGAATGAAATTAAGAAGAATGTAAACGTGCCATAAGGTATCATCCGTTAACAACCTCTGCAATCTTCTTACGATCTAGTTTACCATTAGATGTAAGTGGTAATTGCTCCATCCAAACAAACTTTTGAGGAATCATATATTCTGGTAAGCGCGTTTTAAGTTCATCTTTGATGTTCTTTGTCATTTTTCTGTCATCTTCTACTTTTTCAGTTGCAACAACAGCTCCTATAAGATGAGTTACTTTGTCATTTTTATAAACAGGAACTACAATAGCTTCTCTAATTAGTTCAGAATCTCGTAATTGTGATTCTATCTCTTCCAATTCCATACGGTAACCATTCAATTTGATTTGGAAGTCTATACGACCTTGAATAAACCATAAACCATCTTCTTCTTTAGCTTTATCTCCTGTGTGATATGTTCTCACTCTATCTTCAAAGTTAAACACGGCAGCTGTTTTTTCTTCATTTTTTAGGTAACCAACACTTACACTTTGACCTTGAATGACTAATTCACCTTCATCAGTTGTCGTTAATTTAGTGCCAGGTCTTGAAACACCTACTGGAAGTGGATTATATTGCTTAAGAATCTCTGGCGTAATTTGTATACTAGTCACCGCTACAGTAGCTTCCGTAGGACCATAAGTATTGTATATAACACCATTAGGGAATCTATCAACTAATGCTTTAGCTGTTCTGTGTCCAAGAATTTCTCCACAGAAGAAGAAATGATTTAAACTACCATATTGTTCTTCATTTAATGTTGGTAGTAATAAGCACATTTCAATAAATGATGGCGTAGAAACCCATATGTTAATCGGCGTAGCTAATAACATATCATTTAATAGTTTTGGTTTTTTAATCATGTCTTTATCAACAAGATTTAAAGTGCCACCAGAAACTAAACATGGGTAAATTGCCATAACTGATAAATCAAATGAAAATGGCGCTTGGTTCAACCATTCTTTCCCATTACCTAATTGATTCAATGAATTCATCCATTCAGCAAATTCAACAAGACTAGCGTATTCGATCTGAACACCTTTCGGCTCACCTGTAGAACCTGATGTGAAAATAGTATATACAACATCATTATCCTTCATTTGACTATCAAAAATAATTGAGTCTTGTGAATTAACAACATCTTCAATCGTAATCATCTGTACATGTTGATGATCTAATTCATAATCGGTTGTGTTAAAAATATATTCTGGTTGAACTTTATCGATTATCATCTTCACTCGCTCTTCTGGTACAGATGTATCGATAGGCACATAGCCGCAACCTGCTTTAATCGCACCAATCATACCTACAATCATATAAGGCGACATATGACCAAATAAAATCATAGGTTGTTGACTGCCTTGTAATTGATGTGCAAGCTTACTAGAAACTTCATCTAATTGCTTATATGTTATTTCATCAGTCGTATGTCTAACTGCTACTACATCTGGTTGTTCTTTACTCAGTTGACTGAGAATATTAATAATATCTGTCATAGTTTTCTCCCTCATTAAAATTCATTATAAATGAAGTTATTATGTGTATCTCCACTACCATATATTAAATATAAAGCGATAAATATTGCTAAATATAATAAAGTTAAAAGATACGGCTTCATTGCTAGGTAATATTTATTCGTAGGTTCCTTACCTTTAGTTTTCATTGGGCAACTCTCCTAAAATTTACTTATCATAAACCAAAGTTCTTAATCGTCTGTATTCAATGTAAATAATTTTAATATATAATAGATGTTTTATATTTTGTTTTTACAATTCATTATACTCATGTTTCGAATAAAATTCAAAATTATTTTTAGCATAAAAATTTAAGTTAATTACTCCAAGTTGCGTAAGCTATAAATATAGTATGAGCATATTACTTATTGAATAATATTATTTTAAATCTTACGTTGTAATTAAACAATTACAGACGGTATAACAAAATTGTTAGATTGAGCTATTTTAAACATAATAAAAAGCCTATCTATTTAATTAAACTAAATAGATAAGCTTAAATTATAATTAAAACTATGAATTTACTGGGGTAATTGCAGGTTTATCATTTAATACTGCTTTAATATTATCCACGCATAATTGAATCATATCATTCCGTGTATTTTCAGATGCACTACCAATGTGTGGAAGAATCACAGCATTAGGCATTTTTAATAGTGGATGATCCATATCAATTGGTTCTTGTTCTAACACGTCTAAACCGCATGCTAATAACTGTCCTGTGTTTAAAGCATTTACTAAATCTTCTTCATTTACAACGGCACCTCTACCAATATTGATAAATATTGAATCAGATTTCATTTTTTCAAATGCGGATGCATTAAATTTATGTTTGGTTTCATCTGTTAAAGGTGCAGTACATACCACAAAGTCACTTTCTTCAAGTAATTCATCAAATGAAACCCATGTAGCACCCAATTCGTTTTCAGTCGCTTCTTGTCTTGAACGATTATGATATAAAATTTTAGTATTAAAGCCTTTCAAACGTTTAGCAAAAGCCTTACCAATGTCTCCCATACCAAAAATACCAACAGTTGAACCATATACGTCTTTACCAGATAGTAAATATGGTCCCCAACTTTTCCATTGTCCTTCTTGAATATATTGTTCAGCTTCTACAATGCGACGAGCAGTTGCTAACATAAGTGTAAAACCTAATTCCGCAGTCGTTTCAGTTAAAACTTCTGGTGTATTAGTCACAGTGACACCTTTTTGTTTGGCAACATCAATATCTATATTATCGAAACCAACAGCCATATTGGCTACTACCTTTAAATTTGGTGCTTCATTTAAGCAGATTTCATCAATTTTTTCACTTAAAGTAACAAAACAAGCTGTTGCATCTTTGATAGATAATAAGAATTTTTCTCTAGGCATGGGTATAAATTCTTCATTCCATACTTCGACTTCTGCAATTTCTTCTAACTGTGCTATAAACTTTTGAGGAATTTGACGTGTTACAACAATTTTGTTCAATCTTTGAGCCCCTCTCACCAAGTTAATTTGTTAATTCAACAATTGTTTCATTTAAATCTTTAAAAGAATATGTTGGTGGAATATCTTTTGTCTGAATTTCTTCTAGTGTAGTCACACCTGTTTGAACATGAATAGTATCGATACCAACGTTTATACCAGACATAATATCTGTATCATACAAGTCTCCAACCATGGCCACTTCTTCTTTATTAAGTTGCAATAGTTCTAAAGATTTATTCATAATTATCGTTTCTGGTTTACCAATAAACTGTGGTTGTACTCCTGTAGATACTGATACCACACTTGTAATTGCACCATTACCTGGTAAGAAACCTCTTTCTTTTGGTATAGAAACATCAGGATTTGTTGAAATAAATGTTGCTCCTTTTCTGACAGCAAGTGTTGCTATAGCAAGCTTTTCATAAGTAACATTTTCATCAAGTCCGATAACAACATAATCAACATTTTCATCATTTTTAACTACTAGACCCGCTTCAGTCAATGCAGAATGTAGACCTTCACCGCCTAACATATAGACAGATGCACCTGGAGATTGTTCAGAAATATAATCTGCTGTTGCTAAAGCTGATGTAACAATTTCATCAGGTGTTGCGTCGATATTCATTTCATGCAATTTATCTGCAACTTGATCTGGCGTCTTGGTAGAATTATTTGTTACATATAGATGTGGAATTTGATGTTCATTTAAATAATCGATAAATTGACTTGCACCATCAATTTCATCAGTTCCTTTATACATCGTCCCATCTAAATCTATTAAATATGCCTTGTATTGCTTCACTATTTGTTCTCTCCTTTGCCAAATGCAGTAATTGGAACATTTTCATTATTTAAAAATTGAATAACTTCATCAATAAATTGTTTGTAGTAAGGTATTGCTTGATCAAATAACGGTTCAATTTCATTAGTATCAAGTTGAATATAGTTATGTGCAAATTGCTTTCTTACATCTACAGTTTTATTAATATTTTCTTGAGTTTCTTTAGAAATAACATTTTCTAATTCTAAAATATCAATCACGTCTTTATAGTTACCTGGATCTCTTAGAATAAATCCATCAATAATCATATTTCCAATATCTACTGATGATTCAATTAACATTTGTGCGATTCTTTCAAAAGCATAATGATTATCTTTGTTTTGAGTATAATCCTCTGTTAATTGTCTTAAGTAATTTAGTTTTTCTGAAAGTTTATCTTTATCTACAAAATACATTTCCTAATCACCTCTTATTAACTTTATAATATCATAATTTTGCAGTACACTTCATTTGTCGTTATACTTAGGCGTAGTATATTTCGTTTAAAGGGGTTCTACAAATGATTGATATGTATTTATATGATGATGAAGAACAAAGCCAAGTTCAATTTGTTGGATTTGTTGGTGAACATAGTCGATATGACTTAATGCTCGTTCAAACCGATCGACATTATGGTAAAACTTTGGTATTAAATATGCAAACTAATAAATTTGGTATTATTGGATCTGATGATATTGAAGAAGAAGGTTATATCGCTCATATTTTAGGTGTATCTGAAGAAGAAGGCGATGAAATCATTGAATACCTTAATGAAGTGATTCAATAATAATTTTGATATAAATAAAAAGTAAATCTCCCTCCATGTACGTTAATGTATTTGAAGGGAGATTTTTTATATTTATTATTATAAATTAAAATTGATAAATCACTTTTCAGTATCTTGGATAGTTGGTTGTATTTTGACATCATGTAATTTATCATCTTGATCAATAACGGTTAAGTCTTCTGCTTGTTGTTTCACTTCATTTTCTGATAAATGTTTAACTACAAAATAAGGACATCCAAAATTACAATATTCTAATAAATAATCTTGTATACTAGAGAATCTTTTACTAATTTCTGCTTTTTTATTAGTATCCTTAAAGAAACCTTTTAATCTTAATTGGTCATAACCAAAATCTCCTACTACATAGTCATATTTATCTAAAATATCAGAGTATCTATTTGCGAATATTTCTTCATCAAAACAATCTCTATAATCTTCTATTAATTCAAAATACTGTTGCTCTACTTTTATCATAATTTCACCTAATCTATTTCACGATATATTATATCGCTATTTTAACAACACTATATATTTTCATTCAAATCTTTAAACTATTTAGTAAAAATAAGAACCACTTTATTTATTTTCATAAAAAAGTGGCTCTACAGATTGTATATTATTAACTATTTAATTGCTCTTCACCTTGACGTTGTCTTTCTTTGGCAGCTTCGTTAACTTGTTCATCTGCATGGTAAGAACTACGTACTAACGGTCCAGCTTGACAATGTTTGAAGCCTTTATCCATAGCTACTTTTCTCATTTTACCGAATTCTAATGGTGTGTAGTATTTTTCAACTTTTAAATGTTTACGAGATGGTTGTAAATATTGACCAATTGTTAAAATATCTACATCATTGGCACGTAAATCATCCATTGTTTCATAAATTTCTTCCATTGTTTCCCCTAAGCCAACCATTAAACTTGATTTTGTAGGAATATCTGGCTGTAATTCTTTAGAACGACGTAAGAATTCTAATGTTCTATCATAAGTTGCACGAGCACGAACTCTTGGTGTCAAACGACGAACTGTTTCAATATTATGATTTAAGATATCAGGTTTAGAAGCCATTAATGTTTCTAATGCTTCATAATCCCCACCCATGTCTGAAGGTAAAATTTCAATTGTAGTGAATGGGTTTCTTGCTCTAACTTTTCTAACTGTTTCAGCATAAACGTTTGAACCTGCATCACGTAAATCATCACGTGCAACTGCTGTAATAACAACGTGTTTTAAATTCATTAATTCAACTGATTCTGCTACACGTTCTGGTTCATTTAAATCTAATTCATTAGGTAAACCAGTTTTAACTGCACAGAAACGACATGCACGTGTACATACAGCACCTAAAATCATAAATGTAGCTGTACGTCTTTCTCCCCAACACTCATGTATATTTGGACACTTTGCTTCTTCGCAAACAGTGTGTAAATTCTTTTCACGCATCATTTTCTTAAGGCCAGTATAATTCTCGTTCGTGTTCAGCTTAATTTTCAACCAATCCGGTTTTCGTAGTATTTCCTCATTTTTAGTAGCCATAACAACGCATACCCTCCTGTTTAATCTCTCTTTATGTTATTATAACGAAATTAATCATAAATTAAAATCTAATCTACAGTTATTTTAAAATTGTAGTAACTTTTGTTCGAATATATCTCTTAAAAATTCTGGCATTATATATTCTGTTGGAAGCCCTTTTAACATTGGAAAATATCTACCAAACGTGTACATATCAACTGTACCTAATACGTATGATTGATTATCTTGAATTTCTTTTCCATTTATAAAGTAGCGATCTTCTGATTCAATAAAACCTATATTATATAATACATATCCTCCAAAGATATCCCCTCGGAATCCAAGTCCCTGTGCATGTTCATGCATGTATTCTTGTTTCTGACTTTTAATAATTACTTTTTTTAATTCTTCACCTGTTAATTTAACTCTAACCACATTAATAGGATGAGGTAACATTTGATGAATATCAAATTCGGTAATTTCATCAGAATCTAGTCCTTTAACTATTAAACCAGCATTTATAATTGTACAATCTGCATTCGTAAATTCATAGACACTTTCAGCTAATAAATAAGACGTTTTTGTGATAACATCTGTTTTATTTTCTAATTTGATAGGATGGTTGACTACTGGTTTACTCATTAATGCTTTGCCTTCACTATCAAAATCTGTTTCAACTTGAGGCAATTGTTCTAATGGATGCAAACAAGCCGTCTTACTAGTTACCTTTTTATCTTCAATATCTAAATTTACTTCACCTAAAAAATGTCCATATTTACCTGCTGCAGCCATTAATACTCCATTATTCATTTCTCCATGTTCAAAATAGTGATGCGTGTGACTTCCAAGTATTAAATCTATTTCAGGTATTTCCTGACATAATTTTTCATCAAAGAACACACCAACGTGGCTCATCACTATCAAAATATCATATTGATCTTTATGATCATTAATTTCATCTTTAATAGCTTCTAATGGATCAGTTACTACCCAATCTAATGCTCTATAAAACGGCGTAAATGGAGCTGTAGCAGCAACAAATAAAATTCGTACTCCGTTGATTTCCTTTATATAAGATGAAGACATGTGGTTAGGTAAATGTCCTTCTTCATCAAATAAATTTGCACAAATTACTTTAAATTGAGCATCGGTATATAAATTTTGTAAGGCTTCATGCGAAATGGTCATGCCTTCGTTGTTTCCAATTGTCGCAATATCACATTGCGCCTCATTAAGAAGTTCTATATTCTTTTTACCTAATGTAGCTTGGGTAATCGGTGCTGATAAATCAACATGATCACCTATATCTAAATATAGTGAGGGATGTTGAAGTTGGGAACGATGTTCTGCAATATAAGATTGGATACGTGCATATTCATTAAGATGACTATGAATATCATTTGTATGATAAATAGTTAACTTCACAGTACTTCCCCCTTTTCTATTTGTTTTGATAAGTCTATACGTAATCTATCGAGTAATAACTTTTATAGTAGATTATGCTATTAACAATTAATTTAAATAATTGATTTGATGATTAAGTAAGCACCTATTAATAACATCACTGTACGTAATAATGTTACCACTGTATCAGACTTGATTGAATGATTTACCTTAACACCTATTTTAGCACCTATATAACTTGAAATAATTAATACTATTGAATAATCCCAAGCAACATGTCCTTGTATAATATGTCCGATTGAACTCATGACACTTGAGAAAAATATCATCATCATACTTGTACCAACAGCAACATGTGGTGGAAATCTAAAAACAATTAACATTAACGGAGTCATTAATGCACCACCACCAATACCAAATAGTCCAGTAAGGATACCTATGAATAAAGTTGCGACAAATGCTATTAAAGGTGGAACACTATAATGATAGGTTTTACCTTCTGCATCAATATAGGTCTTTTCATATTGTGGCTTATTAAAAACTTTAAAAGGTTTAATTTTGTTTCTTACTATTAATAAAATAGCAACCAAAATCATAAATATCCCAAAATAAAGGTTAAATGATTTTAATGTTAAAAACTGACTCAAAAAAGAACCTAATAATGAACCTGGTAATAAACCAAATAAAAAAATAGAGCCATTTTTAATATCTACTTGTTTAGTTTTTAAATAGCCTAAAGAAGATGATAAACCTGTAACAATAAGTATAACCGAAGAAGTACCTATTGCTATTTGAGTAGTAATACCGTGTAAAATATTATGATCTACTCCTAAATAGACAAGTGTAGGAACAATAATGATTCCGCCACCAATACCTACAATTGAACCAATAATAGCAGATAGACCACCAATAATAATTAATAAAATAATTGTCAATAACATACTTGTTTCGCCTCTTAAAATAGTTTTAATTGTTGTGGTGCTAAACCTTCATAGTCAATGCCAAGCATATCTTGATATGTTTTTGCATTTTGTGCGGCATGACCACCTGAATTGTTATTAAAAACAACATAAACCTTTTTAGCTTTTTGTTCTAAAATTTTAACCTTTTGTGCTAAGTCATATAATTCTTGGTCATTATAATTATATAAGTATCTTACATCTCGCCATTCTTGATCTGTCATATCTTTTTTAGTCCAACCATGTACGTTCCTACCATGATATCTTACAAAAGCAATATCGCTAGTTATTCTATTTACTAATGGGATACTTCCATCTTTGACTTGTGGTTCATCAACAACAGCATGAATAATTTGATGTTCAGTCAAAAATGTTAATGTCTCTTCTTTAAATCTTTCATTAAACCAAGATTGATGTCTAAATTCAACACATATAGGAAAATCTTTTAATTGTTGTTTCACATATAAAATATATTTAATGTTTTGACTTGAACAATCGAACCAAGGTGGAAATTGCACCAATACCATAGCTAATTTGTCATTTTCTTGCAACGGCTTTAACATTTCTTTAAACTTATCAAACAATTCTTGACGTGTTTCTGCAAAATCTCTAAAATCTGCATGCAATGTTAATGCTTGATGAATTTTAACTACAAATTGAAATCGTTTTGGTGTTTCATTTATCCATTTTTGAATATTTCTTTCTGGTTGAATTGCATAATAAGATGCATCTAGTTCAACTATTGGAAAGTGACTTGCATATGTTTTAAGTTTATCGGTTTTTCTCTCTAAATCTTCGTATAACGTATCATGATCTCCCCAACCAGTTAGACCTATATTTATCATTTATATCACCAAACTTATGATACCACAGAATAAATTCGCAATTCACTTTATCAATACGAAATTTACAGATTCTTATTAATTGGTGTACCATAATAAAATTACAATCGAAAATTAAATAGCCTGCGACAATGATGTATGTCTCAGGCTATAATCGGTAGAACAACCTAGCTTAACTTAACGTGTATATGTCACTAGACTTATAAAATCGTAGTGATATTTTATTTTAAGTTCTTTGCTATTAGGTTTATTTGATTAATTATACGATCCATTAATTCTTCTGCTTTTTGTTTTTTAGCTAGACGTGGTGATTGTCCACTCCATATATGAGTTAATTCACTTTCGCCTTGCTGTACTGCAGTTTTACGAATTTGATTTGTCAGTTGATTTTGTATTGGATATTCAGGAATTTCACCTTGATATTGACTCATTTCTTTAACGAATTGATTATTAATACCACGTGCATTTTTACCGCTAAACACATTGGTTACGATGGTATCTGTTTCTTTACTATTTAATATGGCTTCTTTTAGTAAATCATTAGCTCCGCTTTCATTAGAAGTTAAGAAGGCCGTACCCATTTGTGCACCTTGAGCACCTAACATAATACTTGCTAATAGACCTCTTTCATCCATTATACCTCCTGCAGCAACTACAGGTATCGACACGTGATCAACAACTTGAGGTACCAATGACATCGTTCCAATCATTGGCTCTTCACTATCCCCTAAACGTAAAAATGATCCTCGATGTCCTCCCGCTTCACTACCTTGGGCTATAACAATATCCATACCAGCTTTTTCATTTTCTATAGCTTCTTCTACTGTTGTAGCTGTACCAATTAATATTACATTATTTTCTTTTAGTTTCTCGATAATTTGATGATCAGGAATTCCAAAGGTAAAGCTACATACTGGAACTTTATATTCAATAACTTTATTTACAGCATCTTTAAATTTTTGGCTTTCCTCAATATTAACCACAGGTTCTTCTAAATGAAACGCTCTTCTATATGGTTTCAACCATGCATTCATATGTTCAATTTGGTCTGGGTTGACACCTGTGTTTTCTTTAGGTACAAATAGATTCACACCAAATGGTTGTTTTGTTAATGATTTAACTGTTTGAATTTCACTTTCTAACTTTTCAATACTAAAATAACCCGCACCAATCGTTCCTAATCCACCTTTTTCACTAACAGTTGCTACTAAAGATGGGGTCGTACTACCTGCCATACCAGCTTGAATAATAGGATATTGAACCTGTAATGTTCTCGTTAATTGATTATTATTCCACATTTGATTCACCAACTCTTACTAATTATTTTCTATTTCTATTTGGAAATGTTTGTTTCTTTAACTTTTCTTCTTCCTCTTTATCTAACTCATCTTCTATTTCCATACCTAGCAATGTCTCTATTAAATCTTCATGAGATACTATGCCATCAGTACCACCAAATTCATCTAATACTATAGCTAAATGCTTTCTTGATACTGTCATTTTTCTAAGTACCCATTCAGCTTTATTATGTTCATTCACGAATAATGGTTTTGATGAAAATTTTGTGATTGATTCATATTTTTTCTTACTCCATGCTAATAAGTACTTAGAATGGAATACGCCTACAATATCATCTATATCTTCATCATATATTGGATACCTTGTATATGGTTCATTCATTACCGTTTCATATGCCTCATCAAATGACGTAGTTTTGGGAAATGCAACGACATTCACTCTAGGTGTCGTATCAACATCTTTGACCTTTAAGTTTTCAAAATCTAGTACACCTTTGAGTCGATTTTGTTCTGTTTCATTGAATGCACCCTCACGTCCTGCAATCATTAACATTGTTCTTATTTCTTCTTTAGAATACTTACTTTGTTCCTTTTGTCCTTTTGACAATAATTTATTAATACTATCTGTAATAGCATTTAATATTTTAGTTATTGGTTTAAGTATAATAACTAAAATATTAATAACTGGATAAACCAATCTTGATATTTTATCTGGAAATGTTGCTGCGATTGATTTAGGAATAACTTCAGATACCAAAATAATGACAACAGTAATTACAGCAGATGCTATACCCACATTGACGCCAATGTTAATTGCTAAAATCGTTACTAATGTAGGTAAAATGATATTTGCAACATTATTACCTATCAATATAGTAGTAATAAATTCAGTTGGTTTATCTAATAGTCGGGATAATCCCTGTGATTTTTTATCTCCATTTTTGGCTTCAGCTTGAAATTTTGTTCTATTTGCTGCAGTTAATGCAGTTTCACTTCCTGAAAAGAAAAATGATAATAAAATTAAAAATATGATAGCTATAATCATGAAGCATGCTCCCCGTTCATAATAGTTATATAAATATTGAATTATAAATTTATTCCCCTGAACAAACTTTTGTAAACTATTACAATATGCTGCTTTAATTAATATAATATTCAACTTCTGTGAGTAACCATGAATCATAAAAAGTGGACAATAAATAGAGTTTAGTCAATTTATTATCCACTTCTATTTGCTATTTAATTTCATACTAAATTTAAACAAATCATAAATTAGTAACTAAAAAAACACCAAGCTATTATACCTATACGTAAAATAGCTTGATGTTAGTAGAGGAAGTTAGCCGATACTGCCTTCCATTTCGAATTTAATTAATCTATTCATTTCTACCGCATATTCCATTGGTAGTTCTTTAGTGAATGGTTCAATGAATCCCATAACAATCATTTCAGTCGCTTCTTCTTCTGAGATACCACGACTCATTAAGTAGAATAATTGTTCTTCTGAAACTTTAGATACTTTAGCTTCGTGCTCTAATGAAATATTGTCGTTAAATACTTCATTATAAGGGATTGTATCTGAAGTTGATTCATTATCTAAAATTAATGTGTCACATTCAATGTTTGAACGTGCACCTTTAGCTTTACGTCCAAAATGAACAATACCACGATAGATTACTTTACCACCGTTTTTAGAAATAGATTTAGAAACAATTGTTGAAGACGTATTTGGTGCTTTATGAATCATTTTAGCTCCAGCGTCTTGTACTTGTCCTTTACCAGCAAATGCGATAGATAATGTACTACCTTTTGCACCTTCACCTAATAATACACAGTTAGGGTATTTCATAGTTAATTTAGAACCTAAGTTACCATCAACCCATTCCATATTACCATTCTCATGAACAAATGTACGTTTAGTAACTAAGTTATAAACATTGTTTGCCCAGTTTTGAATTGTAGTATAACGGACGTGTGCATCTTTATGGACAATAATTTCAACTACAGCTGAGTGTAATGAACTTGTTGTATAAACTGGTGCAGTACAACCTTCAACGTAGTTTACTGAAGCACCTTCATCAGCAATGATTAAAGTACGTTCGAATTGACCCATATTTTCAGAGTTAATACGGAAGTATGCTTGTAATGGTGTATCTAATTTAACGTTTTTAGGAACGTAAATGAATGATCCACCTGACCATACAGCTGAGTTTAACGCCGCAAATTTATTATCTGCAGCTGGAATAACAGAAGCAAAGTATTCACGGAATAAGTCTTCGTTTTCACGTAATGCACTGTCAGTATCTTTGAAGATAATTCCTTTTTCTTCTAATTCTTTTTCCATATTATGGTAAACAACTTCTGATTCATATTGTGCAGAAACACCTGCTAAATATTTTTGCTCAGCTTCAGGAATACCTAATTTATCAAATGTACGTTTGATTTCTTCAGGTACTTCATCCCATGAACGCTCAGTGTGTTCTGATGGTTTTACATAATAAGTAATATCATCAAAGTTTAATTCTGATAAGTCACCACCCCATTGAGGCATTGGCATTTTATAGAATAATTTTAAAGCTTTCAGACGGAAATCTAACATCCATTCTGGTTCATCTTTCATTTTAGAAATTTCTCTAACTATATTTTCAGTTAGACCTCGTTCTGATCTGAAAATGGAAACATCTTCGTCGTGGAAACCATATTTATAATCCCCAACATCAGGTGCTTTTTTAGCCATTTCAATCACTCCTTATATATATTTAAACGTCATGCGCGAGATTTTTAATTACAAGTATAAAATTGTCATCATATTATAACAATGATTATCGAAAGTAAAAAGCCAACATCATTGATATCTAGTTATTGTTTACCCGTTATGTCATTAAGAAACATAACTATTAATCTTCTGTTGTCCCTTCTGTCTTACCTTCTTTTTCGACTGTTCCTTTTTCGAGTGCTTTCCAAGCTAAAGTGGCACATTTTATTCTTGCAGGGAATTGAGAAACACCTTGTAATGCTTCAATGTCTCCCATTTCTTCAGTAATTTCGTAATCTTCACCTAGCATCATCTTAGTAAATTCTTGACTCATTTGCATAGCTTCAGCTAACGTATGACCTTTTACTGCTTCAGTCATCATAGAAGCACTAGACATAGAAATTGAACAACCTTCGCCTTCAAATTTAGCATCATTTATAACGCCATCTTCTATATCAAATGTAAGTCGAATACGATCACCACAAGTAGGGTTATTCATATCAACAGTCATCGAGCCATTATCTAATACGCCTTTGTTTCTAGGATTTTTATAATGATCCATAATTACAGATCGATAAAGTTGATCTAAATTATTAAAATTCATATGAGAAAAACTCCTTCGTTTGTTTCAATGCATATACTAATTGGTCGATGTCTTGCTTATTATTATAAATATAAAAACTTGCTCTAGCTGTAGAAGAAACGCCTAACCATTTCATTAATGGTTGTGCACAATGATGTCCAGCTCTCACTGCTACACCTTCAGTATCAACTGCTGTTGCTACATCGTGTGGGTGAATGTCTGTTAGATTAAACGTAATGACACCTGCACGTCGATCTTTAGGTGGCCCATAAATATCTAAGCCTTCAATATTAGACATTTGTTCGTAGGCGTATTCTGTTAATTCTTTTTCATGTTGATGAATTGCTTCGAATCCTAATTGTTGAATATAACGAATTGCTTCAGCTAAACCAATTGCTTGTGCAATTAATGGTGTACCAGCTTCAAATTTTGTTGGTAAATCAGCCCAAGTAGCATCATATTTACTTACAAAATCAATCATATCTCCACCAAACTCGACGGGTTCCATATCTTTTAATAAATCACGTTTGCCATATAAAACACCGATACCTGTAGGCCCTAACATTTTATGCCCACTAAAGCTATAAAAGTCAGCGTCAATATCTTGCATATCTAGAGCCATGTGAGGAGCTGCTTGAGCACCATCTACACTAATTACCGCACCATGTTGGTGAGCAATTTCGGCTATGGTTTTTACATCATTGATTGTACCTAGAACGTTAGATACATGGGCAATAGCTACAATTTTAGTTTTGTCGTTAATTGTGGCTTTAATGTCCTCGATATTTAATTCACCTTGTTCTGTCATAGGGATGAATTTTAATGATGCGTTTTTACGTTTAGCTAACTGTTGCCATGGAACAATATTAGCGTGATGTTCCATCTCAGTAACAACAATTTCATCGCCTTCATCGACATTAGCATCACCATAACTATGTGCAACAATATTAATAGAAGCCGTAGTTCCTCTTGTAAAAATGATTTCCTCAAAATATTTAGCATTAATAAAACGTCTAACTGTTTCACGTGCACTTTCATATCCGTCAGTTGCTAATGAACCCAACGTATGAACACCTCTATGAACGTTAGAGTTATAGCGTTTATAGTAATCATCTAACACATTTAAAACTTGTACTGGTGTTTGGCTTGTCGCTGTTGAATCAAGATATGCTAAACGTTTGCCATTAACTTGTTGTTCTAAAATCGGAAAATCTTTGATTATTTCATTAACGTCAAATGAATGTTCGGCCACTTTATTCACGACCCTTCTTTAATTAAAAATCTCTTACTTTAAATCTATTTAGAAACTTTAAGTTCGATAACTTCTCTTAATTGACGTTTTACGTCTTCAATTGGTAATTCTCTTACTACTGGATCTAAGAAACCATGTATAACTAAACGTTCAGCTTCTCTTCTAGAAATACCACGGCTCATTAAATAGTAAAGTTGTTCTGGATCAACACGTCCAACAGATGCTGCGTGACCTGCTTCTACGTCGTCTTCATCGATTAGTAAAATAGGGTTCGCATCTCCACGAGCATTTTCTGATAACATTAATACACGAGACTCTTGGTTAGCAATTGATTTAGTACCACCATGTTTGATATGACCGATACCATTAAATACTGATGATGCATTTTCTTTCATTACACCATGTTTTAAAATATAACCATCTGTTTCTTTACCATATTGAACAATTTTAGAAGTTAAGTTGATTTTTTGATCACCTGTACCGACTACAACTGATTTTAATTCACTTGTAGAACGATCACCTATTAAGTTAGTTGTATTATCAATAATTTGGCTACCTTCGTTCATTAAACCTAATGCCCAATTGATGGCAGCGTCTGCTTCAGTAGTACCTCTTCTAATGATATGTCCAGTGAAACCTTTATCTAAATAATCTACAGAACCATATGTGATATTAGAATTTGCCCCAGCAATTACTTCTGAAACAATATTAATTTGATTTCCTTCACCACTTGCATTAGATAAATAGTTTTCTACATAAGTTACTTCAGCACTTTGTTCAGTGGCAATAATAACATGATTATAAAAACTTGCATTTTCATCGTCATGTAAAACAACATATTGAACTGGATGTTCAACTACGACATTTTTAGGAACGTATACAAATACGCCACCATTCATTAATGCAGTGTGTAATGCTGTAATACGATGTTCATCTACATTTACAGCATCTTTCATATAATATTTTTGTACTAATTCACTATGATTAACAAGTGCTTCTGATAAACCTTCAATGATGACACCATCATTTTTGGCTTGTTCAGAAACTTGTGTGTATGCTAAATCATTATTATGTTGAATAATTAAATTCTCAG
The DNA here is from genome assembly GCF_902506595.1 of Staphylococcus sp. 8AQ. Classification (NCBI taxonomy): domain Bacteria; kingdom Bacillati; phylum Bacillota; class Bacilli; order Caryophanales; family Staphylococcaceae; genus Staphylococcus; species Staphylococcus sp. 8AQ. The sequence continues at coordinate 408,963 of NZ_LR733871.1, read as the reverse complement.
TGTTTTCAACATCGATAATTTTTTTAACTGATTCTGGTAATTCTGATAAACTTTGATAAACATTACCTTCTGTGTGATGTTGTTTAAACGTATCAAAGTCCCATTTTCTTAATTTAGTTTTGTCAGGTTTTGGCATTTCTAAAGTTTCTGTTAATTTCAACGCTTCTTTACGTAGTTCAGTCATCCAAGAAGGTTCATTGTGCGCTTTTGAATAATCAACAAGTTGTTCTTCAGAAATGTTCAAAGTTTCAGTTGTCATAACTCTTATCCTCCCACTTGATGAAATAGTATTAATAATTCAATGTTCAGTTTCATCATTTATACGAACATCTCAACGAGCTTTAAATCGATAGATTAATCTCGACTATTCAGTAGCACCAAATTCTTCTTTAACCCATTCATAACCTTCTTCTTCAAGGCGTTTTGCTAATTCTGGTCCACCAGATTTAACAACTTTACCACCATACATAACATGTACTTTGTCAGGTGTGATGTAGTTTAATAAACGTTGATAGTGCGTAATCATTAATGCACCGAAGTCTTCTCCGCGCATTTGATTGATACCTTTAGACACTACTTTTAAAGCGTCAATATCTAAACCTGAGTCAATTTCATCTAAAATAGCAAATTTAGGTTCTAACATCATTAATTGTAAGATTTCATTACGTTTTTTCTCTCCGCCTGAGAAACCTTCATTTAAGTAACGTTGAGCCATGTCTTGATCAATGTCTAAGAAATCCATTTCTTTATCTAATTTTTTGATGAATTGCATTAAGTTAATTTCTTGACCTTCTTCACGTTTTGCATTAATTGCTGAACGCATGAAATCGGCGTTTGTTACACCAGTGATTTCTGAAGGATATTGCATTGCTAGGAATAATCCAGCTTTTGCTCTTTCATCAACTTCAAGTTCTAAAATATTAACACCATCAAGTAACACTTCACCTTTTGTTACTTCATAGCTTGGATGACCCATAATTGCAGATGATAATGTTGATTTACCTGTACCATTTGGTCCCATAATGGCATGAATTTCCCCAGTATTAATTGTTAAATTAACGCCTTTTAAAATTTCTTTATCTTCAATAGACACGTGTAGGTCTTTAATTTCTAATGTTGATGACATTTATATTCCCTCCATAAAATATAAAGTTTTCTTAACTAGTTTATAATAATTTTAATCTATAGTCAAAAAGCCTTTGGAATTTTCAATCTACTATATTATAACGTACTTACAGGTTAATATAAACTTTTTAAACCGATAAATTAGAGTAATTCTTTTAAAAAAATTATTTTTATCTATAGTTTAATGTTATTTCAAATGATAACGAAAACCGTTAATTTCTCAATAGCCATTTTTTAGACAAATAGTATATTTATTTAACTTTAAATCAATAATTATGATATGATTCACTTTAACCTTACAGGTTAAGAAAGGAGTCATTAATGAAAAACTTCAAATGGATAAATTTGATTAAAGGATTTGGCATGGGTACAAGTGATTTAGTGCCAGGAGTCAGTGGTGGAACGATTGCACTTTTGCTAGGTATTTATGATGGCTTTATCAGTTCAATAAGTGGTTTATTTTCGAAAAGATTTTGGCCTAGCTTTAAATTTTTATTACCTATTGTAATTGGTATGCTATTAGCTATAGGTATTTTAAGTAATTTATTCAACTACCTTTTAAGTGCGCACGAAGTTCCTACTATGTTCTTTTTTACTGGTTTAATTATTGGCATCATTCCCTACCTTCTTAAAGTGTCACATTTCAAAACAACTTTTAAAACGAAACATTATATTGTCGTTTTAATAGGCATCGCATTACTAGTCATCATGACCTTATTAAATAGTGGAGACAAACACGCAGGAGAGACATTATCTTTAAATACTAGTCTTATTATTAAATATTATATTGCAGGTATATGTGCTTCTAGTGCAATGCTTCTTCCAGGTATATCAGGGTCATTTATGTTACTTATTTTCGGAGCATACGGGACGGTTATGTTTGCTATATCAGAACTAGTAAAATTTAATTTCGATGCTTTACCAATACTTTTAATAGTAGGTTTAGGTATATTGTCTGGATTTTTAATTTCTAGTAAACTCATCCAGTATTTATTACATCATCATACAACCGTAACATTCGCATTAATAATTGGATTTGTTATCGGATCAATTTATGCTGTATTTCCTGGAATACCAACATCATTGGTAACATGGATAATCTCTATACTAACGTTAATTATAGGTTTTATCGTTAGTTACATTCTTGGTCAGATAACTGCTAAAAACGAAGAAAGTATATAGGCAAAAAAGTATTAAAACAAAAAAGGCTCTCAAACACATCATGTGTAAGAGAGCCTTAATATTATCTATTTATCTTCTTTATTACCTTTAACTTTATCAATAACGTTGTTAACTGTTTCTTTCACTTTACCAGAAGCTTTATCTTCTTTACCTTCTTTTTCAAGGTTTTCATTGTCAGTAACGTTACCTACAGTTTCTTTTACATTACCTTTTGCTTGTTCGAATTTATCTTCAGCCATTTTGAATTCCTCCTTGAAATATTTATCAATTGTTATGATTATTAAATACCACGACCTATAAAAATTAAACATACTTTTATTTTTTATCAACTTATTATATGAGTATATTAAATATATAGTTATGTTACGCTATTGGCGAGGAGGTATCTGTAGTGTTTTCTATTTTCATTTATGGTATTAGTGTTATTTTAATTTTGATCGCTATTATTTTAATTATTAGAGCCCAACTATCTCGCCACTCCAAAAACAAAAGTACATTCGTACCTTCTATTTTATTATTAATTGCTTCATTAATTCTGCTTATCAATGGCTTAATGCGTTTATAGTAAATAAGAGTTTAGGTCTATCTTTAAATTCTTATTCACACAAAAATCCTCAAGTCAAAGTGACTTGAGGATTTATTATTATGCTAATTATTTTGCTGGTACAACCGCACCATCGTACTCTTTATTAATGTAATCTCTAATTTCTTTAGATTGTAATACTTCCATTAAAGCTTTGATTTTCTTATCGTCTTTATGTCCATCTTTAACTGCAATTAAGTTAGCATATGGATTGTCTTTTGCTTTTTCATATGCGATTGAATCCTTTTTAGGATTTAATTTTTGATCAAGTGCATAGTTTGAATTGATGATAACAGCGTCAGCATCTTGTTTTTGATAAATTTTAGGTAAAAATTCTGCTGATTGTTTGTTGTTAAATTTAATATCTTTTTTATTTTCAGTTATGTCACTAAATTTAGCATCTTCAATTTTAACGCCTTTTTTAATTTTAATTAAACCTTCATCTACGAAGAATTTTAAGAAACGTCCTTGTTCTGCTGGGTTGTTAGAAACGTAAACTGTTGCCCCTTTTGGTAAATCTTTTAAGCTTTTATATTTTTTAGAATAAACAGCCATTGGTTCTAACTCAACGTTACCTGCTGATTCAATTTTATAGCCTTTTTCTTTACTTTCAGTTTTAAGGTAAGGTGTGTGTTGGAAGAAGTTGGCATCCAATTCACCTTTATCTAATAATTTGTTTGGTGTTGTATAATCATTAATTGTTTTGATATCTAATTTATAACCTTTTTTCTCTAATAATGGTTTAGCTTTTTCTAGAATTTCTGAATGAGGTGCTGGAGATGCACCGACTCTAATTGTTTTATCATCATCTTTTCCTCCACATGCTGCAAGTGCAACTGTTAATGATAATAATAATAAAATCCCTAAAATTTTCTTCATTGAATTTGCCCCTTTTCTTTAGCGTTTATCAATTTTATTTGTAACCCAATCACCAATAAATTGGATGATGAATACAATAATTAAAATAAATACTGTTGAAACTAAAATGACATCATTTTGATTTCGAGTAAAACCAGTTAAATAAGCTAAGTTACCTAAACCACCGGCTCCAATAACACCTGCAATTGCAGTAGATCCTACTAAAGCAATCGCTGTTACTGTAATTCCAGATACTAATGCTGGCATCGCTTCTGGAAGTAATACCTTTCTAACTACAGTCCAAGTATTTGCCCCCATTGACCAAGCCGCTTCAATAACCCCTTTGTCTATTTCTTTAAAAGCTATTTCTACTAATCTTGCATAGAATGGTGCTGAACCAATTATTAATGCAGGTAATGCACCCGTTGGTCCACTAATAGTTCCTAGTACTACACTTGTAAATGGTATTAATAACAAGATTAAGATGATAAATGGAATTGCTCTAAATAAGTTCACTATGAATGAAACAATTGAATAAAAGACTCTTGCTGTTTTAGATTCGCTCTTAGCTGATAAAAATAGTAATACACCTAAAATTAATCCAAAAATAAATGCGAAAATAGTTGATACTACAGTCATATAAAGTGTTTCAACTATGGCTTGCCAAACATCTGGCCATTGCACATTAGGCATTGTGACCATTTCTTTTAAAATATCACTAAATGAATTATCCATGTCTTAACACCTCCACATTTACATGTTGTTCACCAAGATTAGATTTAAAATCTTCGAAATTTTCAGAACTTATATGCGGTATGTGGACGACTAAGAAACCTAAAGTACCATTTCTTGTGTTTTTGATATCAGCTTCTAAAATATTCAAATCAACATTATGTTTTTTAGTAATATATGAAACAATCGGTTGTGTTGTATTCTCGCCATTGAAGTTTAATCTAACTATGTAAGAATCTTCACTAAGTGGTTCTAAATCATCCAATGATTCTTCAAAATCATCGTTTAAATCATCTTTAACAAAACGTTTAGTAACTTCATGTTGTGGGTTTTCAAACACTTGACTTACTTGGCCTTGCTCGATAACACGTCCGTTTTCCATTACTGCAACTTCATCACAAATACGTCGTATTACATGCATTTCATGTGTGATTAAGACGATAGTTAAATTTTGTCGTTCTCGTATTTTTAATAATAAATCAAGTATCTCATCTGTTGTTTGAGGGTCCAATGCACTTGTAGCCTCATCACAAAGTAAAACAGTTGGATCGTTTGCTAATGCTCTAGCGATACCTACTCTTTGCTTTTGACCTCCAGATAATTCAGAAGGATATGCATTTTCTCGGCCTTTTAAACCTACAAGTTCAATAAGTTCGTTAGCCTTCCTTTTTGCTTCGCCTTTTGAAACGCCAGCAATTTCTAAAGGAAATGTGATATTTTTTAGTACGGTTCTTGACCATAATAAATTAAAGTGTTGGAAAATCATGCTCACTTTTTGACGCTTTTTACGTAAATCTGATTTAGTTAAATTACTAATACTGTCGCCATCGATAATAACATCACCTGAGGTTGGAGTTTCTAAATTATTAAACATTCTAATCAATGTACTTTTTCCTGCTCCAGAAAAACCGACAACGCCAAATATCGAACCAGATTCAATATTTAAATCAACGTGATCTACAGCAAGTACGTCTTTGTTTTTCGTATGATATTGTTTAACTAATTGTTTTAACTCAATCACGTTAATGCCTCCTTGTTTAACTTCTACCAATTAAAAAATGCTTTCTCTAAACTTTAAGGTGTTAGAGAAAGCATTGGAAAATATCTTTCTCTCATCTTCTAAAGTTTGACTTTATGTGAATTGGCACCATTTCTATATTAGACGGTTGCCGGGCTTCGTAGGGCACATCCCTCCACCTCTCTCGATAAGAGTGTAAGCATTATTTAATTTGATTTAATCCTACCATCCAGGTAGAAATTCGTCAATCATTATTTTAAATTTTCTAACAAATAAGGAACTGATCTAAAAGCATATATTCTTTTCGATTCTTTATCCTTATTCATTAACATTAATACTGGTACTGACATAATTTGGTGGTCTTCACTAAATTTCGGATGAAAATTCAAATCGATTTTTTTAACTGGAAGATTTAATATTTCATTAGCGATATCCAGCATTCTTTCTGATACTTTACAAGTCCCACAAGTTGGGGTATATCCAAATATCAAATGTTTTTCCTCACCAAAATTTTCAGTTACATCATCTACTTCTATTGCTTTATTCATTTACTAAAACTAACCTTTCAGTTTTTAAATTAGACATGAGGGGCTTTTCTTTTTTACAGTTAAAACCATGTTTAGTAAGTACATTTGCTAAATAATTTTTAGGACAATTAGCTACTTCACAATAGGTTTTATCTACAAATATATGTTCACACTCACTCAAGTATCGCTTAAACCATTTTCTAATACGATCACCTTCATCATCGGAATCGGCTAAAACGAAAACTTGCTTGCCATAAAGTGACTCTATCATATCATCAATTTTATCAATACTCATAGTACCATGCGTACAAATAATGTTAACTGGTTCTGCAATGACTTGTTGTAATCTTTTCTTATCTGATTTACCTTCAACAATAATTACCTTATTCACAATAGTCATAATGATTCACCCTTTGAAAAATCAATAATTAGCTATCACTATATATTTCCACTGTAGTGTTATTTATCAAACATATATCATTAAACTTTAATTTCTCTTAATATTTTCCTTACATAATTAAAACTAACTTTATGTATTACTGTGTTATTAGTTTTTAATTAAGTAACACTTTTACTTTATTTCAAGTTTTAATTTATAGGCATAGATACCAATCATTATTGGGTAGCACTAGTTTTCTCTAGTGCATAAGTGCTTCTAAAATCTAAAGATTTTTCTTTTTTCGGTTCGCACTAGCTTTTGCTAGTGCATAAGTTCCACTAATCTAATTGAAAATTAGAAGTGGATTGCGGATCGCCCTAGCTTTCACTAGTGCATAAGTGCTTCTAAAATCTAAAGATTTTTCTTTTTTCGGTTCGCACTAGCTTTTGCTAGTGCATAAGTTCCACTAATCTAATTGAAAATTAGAAGTGGAACTAAAAAAACTCCTTGATACGAGATCGAGGAGTTCATTGTTATTATTCACCAATCATTTCTGAGTATTGGTCTGCTGATAATAATTCATCAAGTTGACTTTCGTCGCTGATTTCAACTTTAACCATCCATGCTTTTTCGTATGGTGATTCATTTACAAATTCAGGACTGTCTTCTAATTCTTCATTTACTTCTAATACTTTACCATTAATTGGAGCGTATAATTCAGATACAGTTTTTACAGATTCAACACTACCGAAAGTGTCGCCTTCATTTAATTCATCATCAGTTTCAGGTAATTCAACGAATACGATATCGCCTAATTCGTTTTGTGCATATTCAGTAATACCGATTGTTGCAACGTTTCCTTCAACTTTAACCCATTCATGTTCTTTAGAGTATTTAAATTCGTTTGGTACTGCCACGATAAATCCCCTCCTAATTTTTAAGTACATTTTAATGATGCCATACCCACTATTATCAATCAACTATTATATAAAAATTTTAAACCTTTTAAAATTCGGCTTTAAATATGTAATTAATATTTTTTAGTCTTTGATAATTATGAATGTTCACTTTCTATAAACTTCAAAAAAGTGTTACAACCAAGTGTTTTTATATTCTTCTTCTTTAAAACCTAATGTGATTTTATTTCCAGATATAGCTAATGGACGTTTAACTAACATACCGTCTGATGAAAGTAATTCAAAACGTTCATCATCTGTTAGGTCGTCTAATTTATTTTTTAAATCTAATTCACGGTATTTAGCACCATGTGTATTAAATAATTTTTTAGTATCAACACCTGTTTTTTCAACAATTTCTTTAAACTCGTTTTTTGTAGGTGTATGTTGAACGATATCGATTGGTTCATAACTAACACCATACTCATCTAAAAATTTTGCTGCTTTTTTACAAGTAGTACAATTTGCATATTGATAAAATTTAATCATAGAGTTTTGCCTCCTTTGTCTCTTATCACAAATATATCATGTTATTTTATAAAACGCTCTACTTTTTAAGCTTATTTTTTTATTTAAGAAATTTCATTCGTTATAATAAATTTACTAATTAAATGAAAAGGGGCTTTTGTAATGGAAAGTATTAATACTACAGAACAATTTAATAACACAGTTCAAAATGACAAACCTGTCATCGTTAAATTCGAAGCTGGTTGGTGTCCAGATTGTAAAGCTATGGATATGTGGATTGACCCAATCGTCGAAAAATATAAAGATTATGATTGGTATACAGTTAACCGTGATGAATTAGAAGACGTTACTGCTGAAAATGACGTAATGGGAATTCCAAGTATTTTAGTATTTAAAAATGGTGATAAATTAGCACATTTACATTCAGCTAATGCTAAATCACCAGAACAAGTTGAATCATTTTTAGACGAAACATTTAGCAAATAATATTAAAAGGTCGAGATACAAGTAAAGAAATTTGAGTACCATTCAATGGCTTATTTCTTATTTGTTACCTCGACCTTATTTAATATCTATCATTTTGTGATTAATTATTTAGTATTCTGAGATAAGATGTCTATTCTTACGTTTGGCTTTTGTCATTGGCTCTTCTAAATCAGTTAAATATAAGAAACCTGCTAAAATTTCATCATCTTCAATGTTTAAAGCTTTTCGTATTTTAGGTTCAAAAATATATGCTGGAGATTTCCAACATGAACCTATACCTGCTTCATATAATAACAACATTAAATTTTGCGCGAATGCTCCAAATGCAAAGTAATTTTCTCTATTTTGACGTTGTCTTGGATCAGCTTTTAAAACTAATACTAACATGCCACCTAGTTTAGTAACTTTATCATAATGATCTGCTCGCTTTTCAGGACTATCTGGAAAAGCAAATCGTGTAATATCTTCGCTCATATTTCCTAATCTATCTTTAGCAACATGGACAACTCTCCATGGTTCTCTCATGCCATGGTTAGGAGCATCTGTAGCTTTTTCAATAGCTTCATATAAAGCTTTATCATCAATTGTCATATCGTGCTTAAACTTTTTAACACTTCTTCTATTCGAGATTGCTTCTTGTAGTTCCAATCCTATCGCTCCCTTTATTATTTCGTTGATAATCTTTATCAATTATAAGACACAATCTACTATTGTTCAAACCTTCTAATCATTTCTCATAAAAGTCAATTTGCTTTTTTAATTCTTCGACATGAATTTGACCAGGTGCTTGGGGTTCACCTAAACATCCATAAGATACTACACCACCAAAAACACCTTGTGCCGTGCGACTAATGACCCCTATTTTAGACATCGAAATTCCAATCACTTTTTGATTTAATGTATTAGCTGATTCATTCATTGCTTCTAATAAATGCAATACATCTTTTATATCATGGGGCATAACTGCTAGCTTTATATAATTCGAGTTAAATTGACTCATTTTATAATAAGTGAATTTCATTTCTTCAAACGTAGGTGTTTCATCAAAATTGTGATGTGATAATACTACTTCTAATCCTTTTTGTTGAGCTAAATTGATTAAATTTAAATAATCATCTTTATTCTTTTGCTCATCCCATTCAATATCTAACATATTATATCCGTCTGTATTAATTAGATGTTCTATCACATTCAGATATTCGGATTCATTCACATTACGTTTACCACCTTGAGAAGCAGATCGAAATGTAATTAAAATTTTAAAATCAAACGTTAACTGATTTAATTCTTCAATGACTTGATTGAGTCTATCTAATTTATCCCACTGATCTACTCTAAGCTCTATAATATCAATACTATCTTGATAGAACTCTATGTCTTTAAATAAATCATCTGCTATCGTGTTTTCAGGTGCAATCGTAACAGCTATATTTACATTTGACATACTATCCCTCTTTCCTGTCTCTATTTAAACTATATACGTGTATATTTTCTTTTATTTTAAACTAAAATATACATTACTACCAATCGCCTTTATTGAATCAATAGCCAAAAAATTATTATGAATGATTGAACTAAAAATTTACGGGTACACTTTATATATATGATTAATTAGGAGGTAATAATTATGGCAGTTCAATATGAAACTAAAGCGACAAACGTAGGTGGACGTAAAGGACACGTTCAAACTGACGATAAAGCAATCAATGTAGATGTATTACCACCACAACAAGCGGACGGAAATGCTACTAATCCTGAACAATTATTCGCAGCAGGATATGCTTCATGTTTTAATGGTGCATTTGATTTAATTTTAAAACAAAACAAAGTTAGAGATGCTGAACCAGAAGTAACTTTAACAGTACGTCTTGAAGATGATCCAGACGCTGAAAGTCCAAAATTAAGCGTAGATATCGATGCTAAAGTGAAAAATGTATTATCTCAAGAAGACGCTGAAAAATATTTACAAGATGCACATGACTTCTGTCCATACTCTAAAGCAACTAGAGGAAACATAGATGTTAAATTAAATGTTGAAGTTGTTGACTAAGTTATAAATACAATATTATATATTTATATGACCCATTCTCTATTGAATGGGTCTCTTTTTTTGTTCACATAATTACCTCATATTTCCGACCTTTAAAATCGAGTTTCTGTTATAATGTATATGAAGAGTTATTATATACATACAATTAAATATATATTTTAACTATTTTTTCAAAAACGTTTTTGCTTATTATTAAATAATCATTGATTATTTTTATTAAATATTTTAATATGTATTTACCCAGCAACGACACACAATTAATGATTTGAATTAGGAGGTCACTATGAACAACATCCGTTTATTAACTCTAGATGATTTAGAAATTTACAAATCACTATTATCAGGGGAACATCATACTTATTCGTGGGATCGTTATTATTTAGACCACGTTTCTGATGACATTTTGACAAAACTTTTATCTTCCGAATTCCCTTTCATCAATGTATATGGTGCCTTTGAAAATGACGTTCTAGTAGCTACTGCAACCTTAAGTCAAATGAGACAAGTAGGTAAACAACATAAAGCTGTCATCAACAATAACTTTGTTAAAGATAATGATGAAGTAATAAATCGTGAATTAATCAATTATATTATTGAAATTGCTAGCCAGAAAGATTTAGAAACCATTCTCACTTCTGTCACTTCAAATAATATTAGTGCAAAAGTATTCTTCACTTCTCTAGGTTTTGAAAATCTAGGTTTCGAGAAAAATGCTACTAAAATCGGTGAAGATTATTTTGATGAACATTGGTTAACTTATAATTTAAAAAATTAAGTTATTATCATATTTAAGTTAGAAAAAAATGGATTAAGATTACATCCAAAGTAATTTTATATATTTCATTAACATCTGACCTCTAATTCAATTTAACGATAAAGCTAATATAATGATAAAAGCTCAACCTTGTATTTATAGCAAGGTTGAGCTTTCTTTTACATAGGGTCAATTAATTCTATGAAAGTAAATTTCCCTTTGTCGTAACTAAATTTTAGTATATTACAATTTCCAATATTAAATGTACTACCCTCTTCATAGCCTAAGCAGTATCTAATAAATAAACCAATTGTACTTCCATGGCTTACAGCTAGTGTTGTATGACGACTATAATTTTCCATAATATCAGTTAATGTTTCTACCATTCTATTTTCTACATCTTCACGTGATTCTCCCCCAAAAGGTACAACATAATCACCGTAAAGCGTTTTAGGTTGTTTAATTTGTTTAAGTAATTCAATACTTTCGCCTTCAAACAAACCAAAACGCCACTCTTTTAATCCTTTTGAGCGAATATATCTATTTTGATGGTTTGGTACTGCATTTTCTAGAGTATCACACGCTCTTTCTTGAGAAGAAGAAAACAAACTATCAAATTCAATTTGATTATGTTCAAAATATCGAGCTGCAGCTTTTGCTTGTTCTACACCTAATAATGTTAAAGGCGAATCACTAGCGCCCTGAATTTTGCCTTTTAAATTAAAAACTGTTTGTCCGTGTCTCATTAAATATAAAGTTTTTGCCATATTTCCACCTCTATTACTTATATAAAGCTCATAACTAACATTAAATCATTAGACATAGTAATAGTAAATCAACAAATCAATGAAAAATAATATAAACAGATGATTAATATATTGTCTTAGTGGGTATAACTTAACACTAAGTTTACATTTGTTAAAGGAGTGTTAATCAATATGGAATCTCATGATCACAGTTATGTGAATCCGAATAATGTAACACTTGAATGGGAATGCTTTGTTGTAAGTAAAAGCGATATGTTATTAGATGGCGTACCAAATGAGTTAATCAATACTTGGTTAGACAAAGATATTATAAAGCCATTTAGTGTTAAAAATAATGATATTAATTTTAGAACAAAAGATGTATGGTATGCGTTGAATCAACAAAATTGGTACTAACTAAGTTAGTTGATATAAACTAATGGCTCTATTGGCACTTTCAATGAGTTGAGAATCATCATAATTCGATAAAACATAAGTACGAATTACAAACTTATTCTTTTCATTTTTTGGGAATTTATGATCTTTATTGATGTAATTAGCTAAATTTCCAAACGGTGTATCGTCATTTATAAAACCTATTATAAAATCATAAAATGTCATCACAATATTCCCCTTATATTTTATCTTTATTTAAGTTGTAATTAATCTTATCAGAAAACTCGAGATTGTAAATGTGCAAAGTGTAAATTTTGCACATTTTTATTGTATTTTTTTAAATTTATTCACAATTTTATTTACTTATTCAAAAAAATGGGATGTTCGCTTAAAATGTCGTTTCTTTTTATTCACAATTTATAGCTATATACTTCTATTTAATTATTTACCAAGTGATAATAAATGATATGATATACATAAGGATTTTTTTACTAAAGAAGCATTTTCCAGAGGTGAATCACCTATGAAATTATATTTTCTACACGTAATTAATATTTTATTAACGATATTGTTTGTAATTTTTAATATCGTCATTACAAATAACACCAACCTAGATGACACCTTATGGTTAGTGCCCGGATTAATAGTATGTGGTTTGATTATTATTATAAGCTTATTTATAGCTATTTCTAATAAGGATTTATTAAGTGAAATTCTCTTTTTTATTAATATCATTCTTACCCTATATTACATTTATCCAATTTTTTACGATTTTCTTTAAAAGATGGGAGGTTAAAAAATGAGCTTACATTTCACTATTCTTTTTTGGTTATCAATTATATTTTTAATTGCAGGTACAATCGTTCTTGTTACTATGCTTAAAACTAAAAAAGAATCTAAAAAAGAATCTTATCTTGGCTTCACAATTGTATTCTTTATATTTGGTTTAGCCATGTTAATTTATACATTAATATTCGGTTTGTAACACATCACAAATACGTTCAGTTGCTTTAGTAGCTGAACGTTTTATTTTAATACTTATATTTATGCTTCTTACATTATTTAAAGGAGTTTTTGATAATTGCGTAAAATTTTATTATACATATTAATAACTATTATGTTCTTTATGATAAGTACTTGTATATTCCCTCCCAACCATTTAAACGCAGAGTCACAGGAACATACATATTCAGCATCTAATAAAGATTTCCAATTACAACCTGGAGATATCATTATTACGAAAGGACCAGTTTTATATGGTTTTTTTGGTCATTCTAGTATTGCCATTGATCATAATACTGTTTTACAAATTGAAGGACCTGGTGATAAACCAATCACAGAATCATTTGAATCATTCAAATCACGATTTGGAGAAGGCCAAGATGACTGGATTAAAATTTATCGCTGCGTAAAACCAGGAGCTGGTAAAAAGGCCGCACAGTGGACAAAAGAAAACTATGAAAATACAGACAATAGATATTTAGTGACTTTAAACTTAAAAAGTAAACGATTTACATACTGTACTAAAATTATCTACCAAGCATATAAGGAAGGCGTAAGCAAAAATGCTGTAAGCGACCATGGATTATATATTATTTCACCTTATGCATTGAAAGATAATTTCACAAATGAATACCGTTTAAAACTTGTCAAAATTTATTAAACGCCCTACTTCATATAAGTCATATTTAATATGAATAGTAAGGCGTTTTTTAAATTTAATTATACTTCTTTAAAATAATTGATGTACTGATCGTTCTTATCTAATAGATCAAGGTAACTAATCGCATTAAACGGAATGATTCTTGTGCTATTTTTCATAGGATAAATAATAACTTCGTGTTCATAATCAACATGGATATCACTTTCTAAAATAATACGTTTATTCCCAAAAATTACCCCTACTGCTTTAAAACCATCGTCATTTAAATATTTTCTTAATAATTCTTTATCCATATCATCACATCCCTTTAATTACATTTTACCAAAGTAATATTAAGGAATTGTTAATTTGTAATATTTAAAGTGATTTTCTACTTTTTATTTATACTCATCTTTTCAATCTAACCAAAACTTTTCATTTATTACTTATAATATTTTAAATTAATATACTAAATAAAAGGGAAATGCTTGTTGATAGTATTAATAAATTGATATGATTTATAGATAAAAAAACTTTTAGGAGAATATATGAAAAAGCATACAAGTCTGTATACAAAATTATATTATTTTTCAATTCTATTAATTGTTATCGCCATCATCATTGTGGCTTTAATTTTTTATAATACAAGAAAAAATATGAATCATTCAAATGACCGATATAATAATTTTCAAGAACTTAAAACAAATACTAAAGAAAATAAAGATTGGCGTGTTATTACAAAAAATCGTAATCACCATGATATTTTAGTAACAGCAATTCATGGCGGAGGTATTGAACCTGGCACGACTGAACTTGCTCGCCGTATTTCAAATATTGGAGAATATGATTTTTACACTTTTGAAGGTTTACGCTCCAAAAACAATGATCAACTTCACATTACATCTACCAATTACGATGAACCAAAGTTACGTAATATGCTTAAAACAACGAAAAAAACTATTTCAATTCATGGTTTTTCAGGTGATGATCCTATTGTCTTTGTCGGAGGTAAAGATAAAAAAATGTCAAAATCAATTGCTAAATCGCTACGTCGAAAAGGCTTTTCCGTTAAAGAAAGCCCAACAGAAATTGATGCTAAATCATCAAAAAACTTTGTTAATGATAACGAAAGCGACTCAGGGGTACAGTTGGAACTAACTACGCGATTGAGAAAACAATTTTTTAAAGGACGCCAATTTAATCAAAAAATCCGCTCAAATCCAGATAATTATACGAAAACATTCTATAAATTTGCTAAAGCTGTACAAGAAGGTGTAAAAAATACTCAAAAGTCATAGTTTTGTCAGTAATTACTCTAATAAATTGTTTTGCAATTTAAAAATAAAGGGTAATACATATGTAATGTGAATTAGGGAGGAAAGTAAGATGGACGAATTAACTAAAGAACAAAAATATACCGTTGCTAAATTTTACAAATTATATATGGAAAGTTCTAATGAAGGTCAATCAGAACAAGAAGCGAATGATTTCAAAGATTCTGTTACTACACAAGATGACTATTTTTGTGATCGTGAGTACGATGACTTTTTAGAAAATTTGAAAGTACTGATTAATAATGATTATATTAACGGTGATATTGAAGATGACAAAGTTAATCATATTAAATTAACTACTAAAGCATTTACAGAAATTGAAAAAAGCTTTGGTTAGAAATGATGAGCAATACCTTAAAACATTCCCCTTATATAGGCATGAATGTATTTAGCGCTTGGGAGGATTATTAATTATGGAAGATTGGAAAATCAATAATCATTCAAATCGTCACTTTGCTATACAACGTAATGCTAATGAAATTTCAATAGTTGAACCACAAAACAATGGAAGTTTTAAAATACTAGCTGAACTAGACATTCAAAATAATAATTCAGAAGTATTCGATGATGATTTATATATTTCTTTTGATGCAAATAATAAAGAATTAAATATCTTTGATAGATTATAACTTTTCAAAACCTTATGCTACTAGAGGGTGTCATTTAAAATACTTGATATAGCGAATTATAAAGTATTTCAGCATTAAATGTTTTAAACTATTATATTTTTCATAACCAAAATTCTTGTTTATTTATTTTTCTTTCAACTATAAAAATAATTTAACTTAAACTTTAATTTTCATTTGCTAATTATCAATATAATAAAGTGGTAAAAAACTTAACTTTGTGGTACTCTAAATTTGTTAAACTTTGTGAGTGTTTAACATTACTTCTTGTTAGCGTCAGCTTAACTTTAATTTTCGTCATTATTAAAGTTAATGTTGGCGCTTTTTTAATATCCCCCTCTTTTTACTTTTAACTACTTTTCTTTTTAAATTACTTTTACTTATTAATATTAATAAAAATATTCACAATTTTTAAAAAGAAATAGATGTAAAATAACATTTATATGTAGTAAACTTAAGATAATGACATATCTTAGGAGAGATAGAATGAAAAAAGTATTTTGGTTGATCTTATCTAGCTTTTTAGTTTTAGGTGCTTGTAGTCATAGTAGTGACGATTCAAAACAAAATGACAGTAAATCAACGCAAAAAGATTCTAAGAGTAATGACAATAAAACTGTCAAAAAAGTAAAAAATAGTGCTAAAAAGAAAGACAATCCTAAGTCACAAGATGACAAAGGAAATAAAGAACGTGTTGACGGCGACAAAGCCAATAAGTAATAAATAATGATTAACAGCTTAGATGTATCTTACATTTAAGCTGTTTTTTCAAACAGTTAAGCAATATTCAACAAAATTTCGCTCAATTATATTAAACTCTATTTAATATCAAATTTGCAAACTGATAGATAGACAATTGATATTTTGCGTTAACCATGTTGCAACATCTTATTGATAACATTTTTATTTATATACATATCAAATGAAAGGATGTGTGAAACATGAAAAACACAAAATTTAATGAAAAAGAATTAGAAACAATCAAACAATTTTATAATTCAAGAAGACGTTCTGTTTGTTGTTCAAACCCAAAACTAACATTCTTAGAAGATATCGTTCATATTCCAACAGCTGGAAATGAAACAAACGATCTTGAAGGTTTTGCTACTGTTTGTGAGAACTGTGGTCAAACTAAAGTGTTTAATTTAAATGTAATGCAAAACGCAAAATTTTAGTATCAATGTCTATTAGACAGTATTAATTTTTGATAGATTTATGTTTTATATACTATATATTATATTGATATTGCACTTACGGATTCATATTGAATCTGTAAGTGCTTTTTTTATGTATAAAATATTTAGAAATCTGTTTCTTATCTATCTCATTTATCAAAATAAACTAAATTTAAGCATAAAAAAAAGCAACCATTAAGGTTGCTTTGAAAATGTTATTACATTTTTACGACATTAGCTGCTTGTTCTCCACGATCGCCTTCAACGATGTCGAATTCAACTTTTTGTCCTTCTTCTAATGATTTGTATCCTTCTTCAGCGATTGCTGAGAAATGTACGAATACGTCGCTTCCATCTTCTCTTTCGATGAAACCAAAACCTTTTTCTGAATTAAACCATTTAACTGTACCGTTATTCATATCGAATACCTCCGCGTGCTTTTGCACATAATATTTGTAACAAATCCATAAATCAAAGGGAGAATATTCTTAATAATAACTCGCAATTAACTTCACGTACTTGATTACTTAAATACTACTATACGCTATATTTGAGAAAAGTAAACCCTTTTAGCCAAATTCTTTCAAATTTATTATAATTAACAAAATAAAATTTTCAACTTTTATTGAAATCACCTTTAAAATATCTATTAAATGTAATTATCATAAAAATATACATTATAAATATAGATTAATTGTCTTGAATCCTATACCAATTCATAGCATTTTTATAAAATATCTTTTCACATTCTGTCTCATCAAAATGTTGTTCTATTATTTTAATATCGTCTTTAGTAAATCTTTGAGGCGCTCTTGTAGATGGTAAGTCAGTACCAAACATCAAAGCATTAGGATTTAGTTGATATATTTCTTTCAATGTTTTTGCAATATCTAAATTGCCTCTACTAAACCCTGTAGCTTTAACTCGAACATTTCTATCTACTAATTCTAATAAATCAGATAATCCTTCTTGCGATAAACCTAAATGATCAATAGATACTGCAGGTAATTTTTTAATTGTAGTTGAGATTTCAGGTAAATTTTTCGAATCTATATATAATTCAGTATGCCATCCAACTACTTCATATACTCTTTTAGCCAAATATTCTAGTTTAGATAAATCTTCAGAACCACCACGTTTTACATTGAACCTTAAACCTCTGACGCCACAGTTATTCAACATTATTAATTCATCATCTTTTACAGTATAAGGAAGTTGTGTAACACCTACAAACTTACCATCTAATTTGTCTAGAGCATCAATTAAATAGTTTTGATCATATCCTTGAAATGACCCAGACACAATCGCACCACCTAATATATCTAATTCTTTTACATCTTTTTGATAATCCTCAATACCGTATGATGGTGGTAAGTAACCATTATTTTCTTTTATTTCAAAATCATAGTTGATAATATGCAAATGCGAATCGAACATTTTCATATCAATGTCCCCTTTGTTTAATGATTATCCTTATAAATATTTTCAAATTCATTTTAACTTTTTCTAATGTTAATACCAATATGCAAGAGATATAATTGTTTTTTAGCATAACTATTGGTTACTTTTCTGATAAATTTTTACCACCTGTCATTGTTAGCAATAAAATAACAATAGCTATAATTGTTGCTGCAAAACCAAGTTCATGCACTGCTGTAGTTAAATCAGAACCTTTAAATAATATTCCAATCAGTGTTGAAGAAACAATTGCACCTAAATATCCTGCAGTTCTTAATAAACCAGAAGACATTCCTATCATTGATTTTGGAGTTTGATGATATAGCGCATTTTGATTTGCAAGATTCAATAATCCTTGTGGCAATCCAAATATGGCTGATAAGAAAATTAAATAAAAAATTGATGTATCACTTGAAATCATTTGAAATCCTATCATTGTGATTAAGGCACCAATTGTTCCAATATATAACTTAGTTCTTATATTTAATCGTGGTCCCATTAACTGCGCAGAAAAGATACCCACAATAAACTGTGGTAACATTATCATTCCTGCATGCATGGGTGATAAACCTTTCACCTCTTCTAACCACTGCACATAACCATATAGCACACTGTAAGAAATGAGCATTGATAAAAAAGTACGTAGATACGTATTATTCATCGATATATTATGACTCAAAATTTTCAAATCTATAAATGGTTTAGCAGATTTTAATTCGTATAAAATAAATACGATTAAACTTATAAACCCAATTAAAAATAAATACCAATATGATGGCTTGGCTTCCATAAAGAAAATCATCCAAGAACTTAAACTTATCGAGAATAATATAATTCCTACAAAATCAACTCGTTGTTTTAATAACTGTAATTTATCTTTAGTGGCTGTCTTAGGAAAATATAAATAACCAAAAGTAAATGCCAAGATAGACATTGGTAAATTAACTATAAAAATGGATTGCCACCCACCACTAGCGACTAAAATCCCTCCTAAAGTCGGCCCAATAACTGCAATAACTTGATTGCTAATAGATAGAATTGTCAATATTTTACTCGGACTATCTTCACCTGTACGTTCAGCTTCATAATTAATTAAAAACATTGCTGAAGGGTATCCGGCACATGTTCCAATACCTATTAAAAACCTGGCTAAAATTAATCCATAAAACGATGGTGTCACTAACGCAATCATACTAGCTAATCCAACTAAACTCGTGGCAAATAAAAATAAACCTCTTGGACCAAAAATATCAATTAACTTTCCTATTACCGGTTGTCCAATACTTGTAGCCAAATATAAAGACGACACAAGCCAAGCAGTTTGATAAAAAGGCACACCAAATGCCTGAGCAATTGGGATAAGCGCTACAGCCAACATTGAAGAATTAATTGGATTTAAAATCGAACCTAAAATCATAGGTGTATATAATTTTTTATTAAAAGTATTGCTAATAGCTTTTTTCGACATAAATGTCACCCTTGACTATTCTATTGTTTTTGCCAGTCTGCAACTGTTAATACATCTCCATATCTAGTTAAAATATGATTTGTTAAAAATTCGTGCGTCTCAGAGGATCTATCAGCCATTGCATCTTGTAAAAATGTTAATTTAAAATCTTTATCAAAAGCTTCTACTCCTGTTGATAGGACAACGCCACTTGTGGCTATCCCCGTTAAAACTAAGTGATCAATTTGTAAACTTCTTAACAATACTTCTAAATTACTCCCAGTAAATGCGCTAATTCGTTGTTTAGTAACTAATAAGTCATCATCATCCATATGAAGCTCATCTATAATTTGAGTCGATTTATCCTTAACTGTCATTGGTTGTCCACTTTCTTTGATTCTACTAAACATCTTGTTATTAGATGAAATTTCCATAAAATTTTTCGAAAAAGCAACTCTTACAAAGATAATGGGTAGTTCCATTTGTCTAGCTGTAGTAATTGCTTCATTTGTTTTATCAATTAAATCTTTTGTATCAGATAATGAGCTAATAATCCCATTTTGCATATCCATTACTAATAACGCTTTATTATCATTCATATTTATACCTACTTCCAATTTAGTTTTTTACATTCAAAAATCGTACCACATCAAGGTTCTTATTCATAATGATTGGTTTATCAATACTTCATTGGATAAAGTTTACAATTTTTATTTAATAATCTTTAACTGCAAGAATAAAGTTAAAATCATGCTAAACTATATTTTATTTTGAATTTTTAGTTGTATGACAATTTGTTTTGAAAATAACTTTTATAAATTTCATTTTAATTATCATTATTGATAACATAATATGATTACTCATTAGCCTGGCACCACAGTATTATTAATATATATGTAAATTACATTTAAAGGAGATATGTTTAATGGAAGAAAACTTTAATGAGGAACAACAAAGGAAACAATGGGAGCAATTTCAAGAATTTCAAAGACAACAAGCCAAACAAGAACAAGCAAAATCTAATCAATCTAATACTAAGAAATGGTGGCTTTGGGGCTGTAGCGGCTGTTTAGTGTTTTTTATCTTATTTATTATTGGCATTATAGCCCTATCCATGATTTTTAATGGTGGTATCAAAGATAATTTCAAAAGTTATTCTAATGGTACTAAAAACTATAAAATCGGAGATACGATCAAAAATGGAGATTTAGAAGTAAAAGTTAAATCTGTTGAAAATACAACATCAGTTGGCCCGTCTATCGCACCTACAAATGCTAAAGACACTTATGTCGTAGCAGACGTTTCTGTAAAAAATAAAGGCAACAAATCATTAACTATCGACACCCAAATGTTTAAACTTAAATCTGGTAATAAATCATTTGATGCCGATGCTACTGGATCTCTATCTGCTAACCAAAGTGATGATGGCAGTGTTACAAACTCATTCTTTTTAGAACAAATTAATCCCGATAGTACTGCAGAAGGAAAAATTGTATTCGATGTTTCTGAAAAAGTAGCAAATACTAAAGATAAAAAATTAGAAATTACATCAAGCTTGTTTAGCGTAAAAAGTATTACTGTAGATTTATCTGATGCTAAAACTTCTAATAAAGATGATGACGAATCAGATAGTGATGATAGTGAATCCTCTACTGACACAAGTTCAAGTGGTTCAACAACACCATCTAATAATGAAAGTACATCTTCTTCAAGTTCAAATGCATCAAATAATTCGAGCCATAGTACTAATAGTAATGGTAATAGTAGTTCAAGTAACAATTCTAGCAATGATTCACAAGCTGAAAAAGCAGACAAATCACCAACTACTACACCAAAAGAAAGTGAACCACAAGAAACGAAGCCAGAAGTAACTAACAATGATAATGCCGCTAAACCAGCTGAAAGTACATCATCAAGTAGCACATCTTCAAATTCATCAAGTGATAGCAGTAATGCAGAAAAATAGAAATTAGATATATATATAATTAATAATTATACGGGAGTTTATACAAATGAAAATCAAATTATTAGGAACAATTTTATTATCTTCTGCTCTAATATTAACAGCGTGTGGGCAAAATGATGATAATTCTAAAAAGACAGACGATAAAAAGTCAGAAAGTAAATCTGACAAAAAATCCAATGATTCTAAAAAAGATAAAAAATCAGAAGATAAGAAGAAAAAAGAAAAAGAAAATAACAAACAATCTAACGAAGATAATCAACAAACTGCACAAAATAATGGACAAAATACTAATACACAACAAAGTACAGAACAACAAAATCAGCAGAATATAAATAATCAAAAACAAGAAAAGCCTGGAACTGATGCTGGTTTGATTAACCCTAAAGATGTTAGTGACGAATCTCAATCTAATGATGATCAATCAACAACAAAAGATGTTAATTCAGAAATTAATGCTGCACAAACGGAAGATGAATACTATAATGCATTACGCAAAAAATATCATGGCGGTCTTTCATCAGCCGAATTACAAACTAAAACTGCAATCGAAAAAGGGTATTACGATGGCAATAATGCGGATCAAGTTTATCAAAAGATTCAAAATGAAGAACAAAAAATCCAAAACGGCGAGTATGACCAATATAAAAATTAATTAAGTATTATTTCTTAACAACAACTGCATTATTATTTTAATTGCTACTAAATCTATTTTGTTTTCATTTTAGATTTAGTAGTTTTTTTATCCACTTAAGATCCTAACCCTCCCTCTAAATGCACTTTATTTATATTATAACTAGATTTTTCCGCCATACATTTCGAGATTTATAGTTAAAAAAATAATTTTAATTCACCATTCTAAAAGTGTAACTTATACATAAAAAATGTATAATATAATTTATACCTCTTTTATCAATAGCAATAATTTATAGAAGAAATAAATTTTATAATAAGGAGAACAATATTGAACAAATTTGATTTAAACGATTTGGATGACGGACAAGTTAAAGAACTAATAAATGAATTAAAATATACAGACTCTTATATAAATGAAAGTGAATTAAAGAAATTAATTGCTACAAAAATTAAACAAAGACAAAAAGTAATAAGTTTTAAATTAGGGGTAAAATACATTGTTATTATAAATAGAGGTAATGTAGAAATTGATAGGTTTTCTATTTCTATAATTTTTGAAGAAACCTACCATACTTTAGTTAGAATTGATATTAGAGGTGGCATTCATTTTAATCCAGATGGATCATCAGCTCCAAATAGCCATATTCATATTTATAATAATGCATATGAGAAAAAAGATAGATTTGCTTATGAAATCAATTTAAAAGATTTTCCAATTCTTAATGATATATACAGTGTTTATAAATCATTTTTAGCTTATAATAATATTAGTGAAACAAAATAAAGGAGGGATAAGTATGACTATATTAGACGCAGAGAAGTTAAAAAATGAATATTTAGATTGGTATAAACAAGAATTAACCTTTTCTAATCTCAGTAAGAATATAGTAAGAATAGACTTTCCCTTTAAAGATAGTTCGTTAGATAATTTAATTATATACGCATTATATAATCAAATTGATGACATTATTACTCTAACTGATGATGGATATACAATATTTGGTCTAGAAAATAATGGCATCTTTATAAATCAATCAAAAAAACGTAAGAATATGTTTGAAGAACACCTTGCTGCATATGGTATTAAATTCAATGATAAAACAGGTGAAATTTATATAAAAACTAATTTCGCAAATTTTAATAAATCCAAACATAATCTATTGCAATGTTTAATTTTCATCAATGATATGTATGTTCTTTCAAAACCAAAAGTCCAAAATATATTTTCTGATGATGTAGCTACCAAACTAGATGAACATAATATTTCATATGGTAGAGATTTACCTATTGTGGGTTCAAGCGGTGTAGTTCATAATTTTGATTTTTTTATTAGTGCTAAAAAAAATCAAAAAGAAAAGTTTATTAATGCCATATCAAACCCTAACAATGCGATGATTATAAAATCTAAATTAACAGATGTTATACAAGCTAAAAAAATTAAAAGACAGCGTCCTAATGAATTTATATTCATTTTAAATGATAGAAACAAAGAGATTAATATTCAAAATAAAACTTTTCTTCAAGAAAATGATATTAATACGATTGAATATAGTAACATAGAAAATCGAATAGAGTTACTAACTTCATAAAAATAAGGGTAGTTTAATACCCTTATTTTTAGTTAGATTAGTTATCCCCTCATCAAATCACCAATAAATTCATCTTTAATTTCATATACTGTTGGTCTTTGCTTAACTTTATGTAATTTATCTTCATGTTTCTTGATAATACTATCTAATTTCTTTCGTCCAAAAGGCAAGAATTCAACTAATTCTCGAAGACTAATTCTTGTATATTCATTACCAAATACTTTATCTTGGAGCAATATAAACAACACATTTTTTTCATGCTCTTTCAAGTTTAAATTCTCTAGTCTTCCATACAACGTTTCAATCATCGCAATATTTTCTTTAAATTGTTCAATTGCAGTTTCTTGACCCTCAATGATTAAATCCAACATGACATCTATAAAGTAAGTCATTTCCCCTTTATTAAGAAAATGAGAAGTACTAGCAAATGCTTTATCGTATTTATTTTTATTTCTATTCACAGCATAAGAAAAAGTTAATGCAGTAACATGTTCTAAATTATCTTTCAAAAGTTTTGCTATAATATAACGTCCTAATCTTGCATTACCATCATAAAAAGGATGTAAATACTCAAACATAAAATGACTAGCTAATATTTTCAGAAGTATTGGTGCTTCATAGTGACTAATAAAATTTAACATTTTATTTAAAAAATCAACAATTTCATATTCAGAATACTCATTTCTATGTACCCATTTTTCTTTAGAAGTATCACGAACGCCTACACCTTGTTTTCTAAACATTAAACCATCTGGTAAATCTTCATCTGCTATTTCGTTAGATAACAATAAATCATAAGCCTTTCTAAAATCAGATATTTCATTTAATGTAAAATCTTCATCACTAAGTAATAAACTATATTGATAAACTAATCCTCTAAATCTTTTATTACTTTTTAAGTTATTATTATTTAACGCATCTGCTAATTCTTTTTTAGTACTCCTTACATTTTCTTTTTCATTTGTACTTTGCATTTCGTTAATTAGTAACTTTTTTAGATATGATGTTGTAGCGACTATTGGTTGGCTGTTAATCAATTTATTAATTTCACTTGAATTGATCAATATTTTTTCCGCTTTAATAATTATGGTTTTAGTTGGACAAAAAAATAAAGGGAACATCATACTTTTAATTTGTATCTGCTTTCTAATTGGATTTATTTCAATATCTGTGACATAAGTCGTGAAATTATTTAATCGTTGTTGGTACTCTTTTTCAAAGTTTTGTTCATCACTCATGTGAAAAATTGTTTTTAACGTTTTATAAGCCATCTATAAAATCACCTCTTATTCTCCTTTTCTTCCATTTTGGCGTTTAAGCATATTTAATATGAATTATTATACTATAAAATTATTAAATTAAGGAATTAAAAATAGACCTAATATTTTAGTGTTAATGCTTCTTATTATTACATAATTCAAAATAACTAATGATACTATATCTTTGATGTGATGCAGAAATATTTTATTGAATGTATTAGTGATATAGTGATACAAATAATTTATAGTTTATTTTAAATAATGACCATTGCGTTTTGCTTAATTTAATTGACTATAATATAACTTTTAGGGTACATAGTATAATAATTAAATAAATTTTGCATTTTTAAGGGGGAGATCATTTGAATAAAATTGCATTTATTACTGATAGTTCATCTGGTATCGGTTTACATGAGTATTCAGATGTCTACGTAGTACCTATGGGAACAAGAATTAATAATAAAGATTATACAGATATGGTTGATATCAACTCACAAGAATTTTTTGAATTATTAAAGCAATATGAAAATGGAGCAACTACATTTCAACCTACACCACAATCATTTATAGATACTTATCAAAAAGTCATCGATGATGGTTATACTCACGTTATAGCTATTCATGCAACGAGTGCATTAACTGGAGCGTGTGAACAATCAAAATCTGTAAGTCGTGATTTTGATATTGAATCAACTATTATAGATTCTATGACTGGAGATTACCCGCTCCGAAGAATGGTTGAAGAAGGTATCAAAGCCAAAAATAATAATGAAAGTTATCAAGCCATTATTGATAAAGTGAACGATTTACAAAACGCTTCCACTTTAATTTTTTATCCTAAAAATTTAAATCAAGTTAAAAATAGTGGTCGTTTAAGTCGTTCAAAAGCACTTATTGCGGGAATTCTCAATATACAAATTATTATTGAATTTCAAAAAGGAAAAATTGTATTAGCCGATAAATTACGTACTAAAAAGAAAGCCTTTCATTATTTAATTAATAAGCTAAAAGATGAAATTACAAGAGATAATCCATCAAAAGTTGGTGTTTCATACACAGGAGAACATGAAACTGCTGATTCAATTATCAATTTTTTAAAAGAGAAATTTCCAAATAAAATTATAGAAAAAAATCCACTTATAAATGTTGGAGCAGTTCATACAGGATATGGCACAGTTGCAATAGGATGGATCAATGTATAATTTATTTTTAATGACACTCTAATAAAGAGTGTCTTTTTATATGCTATGACATATCTGTAATAACATAACAAAAAAGCCCACAACCACATGGGTTGCAGGTTTGCTATACAGAAAATAGAATTCTAATAAAATATATAAATATCTTTGACAATAAGCGTTATATCAAAACCTATATACTGTATTGCATAATGTATACAATTAGATGTTAATTATCTTTCTTTTTCTTAAATAATTTCTTAATATCAT
Organism: Staphylococcus sp. 8AQ; assembly: GCF_902506595.1. Taxonomy (NCBI): domain Bacteria; kingdom Bacillati; phylum Bacillota; class Bacilli; order Caryophanales; family Staphylococcaceae; genus Staphylococcus; species Staphylococcus sp. 8AQ. The sequence goes on along the minus strand of NZ_LR733871.1, from coordinate 382,126 downwards.
CAAATAATGAACTACTACCTAACCAATTTGAAACAGTTTCCATTGTGAAATTTATGATCTTACCTAATAATTCCATATGTTCGTCCTCCATACATATTTAATTAGATAACTTAAGATGTAAAATAGGATAGTCTCTTCCTTGTCCATCCTGTTCAGATTCATCGTATTTTATAAATCCATTCTTCTTATAAAATTGAATAGCATTTTCATTGTCTTTGTTAACATCAACGTATTGTATTTTCTTGTCTTTAATAAGGGTCTGTACAATTTGTGTACCATAACCTTTATTAAAATATTGAGGGTCTATAAATAACATTTCTAAATTTTGATCATTTGTTCCCGAAAAACCTATCACTTCAATGTCATTCCACCATAAATATCCTTCTACATATTTAAAGTAAGTTGGAATTTCATGTTTTAACGCTATTCTATCTTCATCTTTAAGAAAATCGTGTGTTTCTATTACAGATCTTTCCCAAATTTTTAAAGCTTTATCATAATCTTTTTCATTTAATTTAGTTTTCTTTAATATCATAATATTCTCCTAAGTTAACTCAATCAAAATCATCAGCCATTAAAAATAAATATGCAATAACACCGATAGGAACTCCTAATATGGGTGTAGTAAATATACTTCCTAAAAATATGAATAAAGCTAAAAATATTATATCTTCAATATTCCACTTTTTGTTTAATAAATAGTTCCATATTTGTTTTAAGCTCATATGATATAGTCCTTTCAAAAAATTCTATTACAGAATAACAAAAGCTATGACTAATAAAATGATAGAGATAATTAACGTTATAGTTCCTATAGGTGAATACTTATTTACCATTTTTTCGTATTCACGATCCGAGGCATTTCTTTTCTTCAAATTTCTTATTTTAATCAAAAGGTAAAATGTTTCAAATAGCGAAATAATCAGTAATATAGATAGTAAAATAATCATATAATTCTCCTTTTTCACCTACTATACATATATCATATTTTAATGTTTTGTAAACATAACAACTAAGTGTAATAGCAATCATTTTTAAATATGCTTTTAATTATAGGTATATTTTTTACAATAACAAAACATTATAGCTATCAATAACCTATAGTTAATATTAATAATTAAAATTTAAATGTATTATTAAATTAAATTGTATATTAAGGAGCCAAATCGAAATGAAATTCAAATTATTAGGAACGGCAATATTATCATCAGCGTTAGTTTTAACTGCATGTGGTCAAAGTGAAGACCATTCTAAAAAGGACGATGACAAAAAATCTGAAAGTAAATCAGATAAGAAATCAAACGATCCAAAGAAAAATAAGAAGTCAGATGACAATAAAAAGAAAGACAATAACAAGGACAAACAACAATCAAGTAAAGATAATCAGCAAAATGAACAATCTAATGAACAAAATAACGAACAACAAACACAACAAAACAATACACAGAATAATTCAAATCAGAACAATCAACAAGCTCAACAGCCTCAACAACAAACTGCTCAAAACCAACAAGCAAATAGTAAAGAACCCACTAAAGAAGAAATAGCAGAATGGGATAGACAAAACATCAAAGGTGGTACTGACTATGGTTTAATTGACTCTGAAGAAGATAATTCATCTAGTAGTCAATCTGAAGCAAATTCATCAAATTCACCACGTTCGTTAATTGAAATTAAAGAAGATACCGGTAAAGGTGCCAGTGAATTTACTGATGCAGAATTAGCTGAAGCACAAGCATATGCTGATAAACACTAATATTTTTATGATATTGAGGTAGTACTCTTACTTTTATTATATATATTTAAAAAGCCCGCAAACACATGGATTGCGAGCGTTTTAATGAAAACGAAGTGAGTTCATTAAAACGTTTATCTATTCGTTTAAAAACTGCTATAACTATTGTCATATCAATGTCTACATTATCTAATCAGTCATGTATAAAATGTTATAATCAAAAACAAAAGAGATTTGTTCACTCATATAAATTAGATACAAACTATTATTTACCTATTCATAAAATTTTATATGAGACTTTTCATCTTTATAATAATTTATTCTATCTTGTAATGAACCTGTGTGTAATTCTAATTTATGACCGTCTGGATCAGTAAAATATACTGATTTTTTATCTCTGACATCTCTTGGACGACCTTCTAATATATTTACATGATTTTGTTTTAACCAGTCATACCATTCATCAAAATCCTTCTCATTAATTGAAAAAGCCATATGAGTATATGAGTAATGAAGTTCATTTCTTGGTATTTCTCTTTCTTCGTTTAAAGCTAACCACAAACCACCTATTGTAAAGTAAGCTGTCTTTTCGTTTTCTAATAATATTTTAGCTTTCAGTATATTCTTATAGAATTCAATAGACCTTTTAATATTTGAGACTGAATAAGTAACGTGATTTACGGATTGAATCATATAATTACTCCTATTCACAAATTTTAAACGCTAATGTCCTTTATGCTTTTCTTTAGCTTTATCTTTCTTTATTTCCCTTTTTCTTTCTTTAATGAGTTCTTTTTTCGCCTTACTGCTCTTCTTGGATAACTTTTTATTCAACTCTTGCTCTTCTTTTATAGCTATTTGAGCTTTAGTAATGTCTTTAGGCTTTTTTTGTTCTTTAGCCACTTGTCGTTGCAATCTTTTAGGATTAATTTTTCGTTTTTTCTCTTTGGTTCTAACACTTGTTTTAGTATTTTCAATTAGTAACGATAAATAATTTTCAATGAAATAAAGAATTTCTTCCTCATTCGGTTCTGTACCAAAGGTAAATTTTGCAAATTTAGATTTATTTCCTATTTTATATTCGACTAAACCAATAAAAAATTGTCCGTCATGAAATATAGTAGCTCCACGCTATCCCTCCTCTTAATTATTCAGAAATGATGGACGACCTGAGGAGGAAGGTTACTGACAGATATTATTATCTGCATTGGGACTACCAACCCAATTGTGTTTTTACATTTCTACATATAGTTTAAAATAAATCACAAAAATTTCAATAGAGTACCCAATTTATGTCAAAATCTAAAAATACGACTTCTATAATATTTAGCAGTATATAATTTACTAATTCTTGTAAAACAGATGATTTGAAATACAGTATCGACTCATGATGTTATTTTTAGTATTTACATCATATTTGAGTAAACTCATTTCTAACTGAAATATAAAATATTCATCAGTTCAAATATATTCCTGAACAAGTGGAAATTAACATGTTTTAATCATCGTATAAATCCATCAATAAATAAACTATGATGCCTATTGGAATTCCAAATAGTGGTGTTGTGAAAATGCTTGCTATGATCATATATGTAATCAAAAATAATACATCTTCTGCATCCCACTTTTTATTTATTAAGTATTTCCACATTTCTTTTAAGCTCATAGAATAACCACCTTTTTATGTTTCATCAATAAAGTAATTATTAATACATATATCATATTTTATATTTTTATAAAACTAACTTTTATTAATTTTCTATATTTGATAATGTAAAATTAGATATTTGATAATTATATATTTTGGAGGTAATTATGTTTAAAATTCATGATGATGCTTATATTAAAAGAACTATAAGATTTTTAGTTATAACATTAATAATTATTTTATTTACTTTTATCTTAGCCATTATATTTAGCCCTTCAACTGAAACCATAAAAAATTTATCCAAAGGTATCCCCGATAATGTTGCCAATGCAGTAGGTTTACAAAAAGTTTGGGAATACATAATAAATAATGGTTTTAAAGTTCCTTTTCAAATGCTAATACTAGCTATCATTCCAATCCCTTTTTTGTATTACTTAAATATTATACACACTGCAATACCGCCTGCTATAGCTCTTGGCTTTGTAATTAATTTTGATATTTATAAAGGAAGTATGATAACTATATCTTCGATTCCTCATTTCTTCGTTGAAATATTAGCATTTTGCGTTGTTGCTAGTGGACTTGTTAAAGTTAACCAATCTATATGTAGAAAATTCACTAACTTATTTAGAAAGATTAAAAAAGAAAATATATCCTTTAAATTGTCTATAATCAATTTATTGAAAATATATATATTTATTGCTTTACCTTTATATGTAATAGCAGCTTTTTTTGAAAATTATTTATCGAAATTAATATTTGACTTACTAACCTAAAATAATCAGCCCATTATCAGTAATAGTGGGCTGGTTTCTATCGCAAAAATTCACCTGTATCATCTACAAATATAAGTAATGTCATGCTCACATTTTCATTATCTGTATATATAATGTTATTACATTTCGAGTAGATCACAAACTTCTTATCAATTATCCGTTTTATCAATTACTTCAATCGTTTCCAGATGTTCATTGTTTACGCGACTCTTTCTTCTCTTGTCAAGATATCCTTAACTAAACTCCCTTTAATTCTCTTTTCAACTACTATTAAAAATTTATATACAGGTACATTTTGATAAATGTATAAACTTAACATTTGATAACATTGTACAATGCTAATCCAAACAGTAGTAGGATTCAAATATTTATTAATATCTATCCTTATATTGTTTATCTATCTCAATTATTGTCACTTTTATAAATACAAGAATATTAAATTCACCTATTCAGTTAATCAAATAATCTAGTGAAGTTATAAACTCTGTTTATATTAAAATTCATGTTATTTAACATCTATTCACTTTTTGTGAACTCAAAAACAAAAAGCCCACAACTACATAGGTTGCAGGCTTAATAATGGAGACGGCGAGAGTGTTCATTAAAGCGTGTATCTATTCATGTTAAAATCGCTAAAAGCATTGTCATAACAATGTTTATATTGTTTAGTCAGTTGTGTGTAAAATGTTAAAATTGAAAAAACAAAAAGAAATTTGTGCACTTTAGGAATTTCCGAAATAATATTGTATTAAAAAGATTAGTTGTGATAATGTTTTTATAGTTTCAATATAAATTTAATAATATATTAAGGGTAGGTGCGATTTGTGAAACTTTCAGATAAAAAACAAAAACAATTTCATCGTATTTATAACTACTTAAAAAGTTTAGAGACTGAAACGTTTTTACAAAATATTATTGGCGCTTTCTTTTTAAGTCCTTTTACATTAATAACTTATGCATTTATTTTAGCATGCAAGGTTACATTTATGAATAAATCATTAATTGAAGCTTTATCAAGCGCTGTTTCTTTAATCCTTATATTTTGGGTATTTGCATTGTATTTAATGATGTTTTATATAGTATACTTCAAAGATAAAAATTCATTATTAAAACTTGTTAAAGTAACTATTCTAATAATTATTATGTCTTTTCATTTATACATATTTATTAAAAAGGATATAGAACATCTCACTCATTTTGATAACTACTTTATTATTATTACTTCAGTTCTTATTTCTTACTGGCTAATACAAACTTTCAGAAAGATAATTAGTTCTATTTACAATTGGATATTTAGCGATGAAAGTCAACAACGAGATGAATTAATTAAATTTAAGCTTTCTTTCATAAAAAGCTTACTCATAGGCTTTTTCTCTTTTATTGCTACTATTTTAGGTATAGTATTAACAATTAAAAATTTATTCTTTACTTAAGTCGAGTTAATTTTTATAGAGCACAATTAATAAAGGATGTTGTATAACACGACATCCTTTATTATATAACTTACCGTAGGTTACACAAACTCATTCCTCACAGCAACACAAGACGTTTCTATAGTTACATTTTATTAAATTGTTCGTATACGCTTTTAATTATTTTTTATTATTTGTAGATAGATTTAGAGAGAAAAGATAAATGATTAAAGTTATTTTAATAAATATATATCGAAATTATAGGTAAAATTAACGATAAATAATATATAGATAACTTAACCCAATAATTCGCACCTTTAAAATTAAAATAATGCATAACTAGAAATAAGTTTAAATAAAATATGATAGTAATTAAAGAAAGAACAATATAAAATATACAAAATGTTATTATATTTTTAAAAAGCTTCTTAGCCTGGCCGTTATATTTTTCAATATTTCCAGCCATGAAGGTTAGAGAAGATAGGGTAAAGCCAATAGTAATTGAATAATAAGTTAACAAAAGAGGAATAAATTTTTTTAAAACATCTAATTCTGGGTCAAGATTACATTCTATAATTTCAAAAGCGAAGCAAAGAATAATTATAAATAATATAATAAGTATAAATAAATCTAACTTATTAAATCCTTTTTTAAAATCTTTAAAAAAATTACATGTATAAAAAAAACTTCTCTTCTTTGTTTTAGAACTAGTATTGTCTAAATTATTTATTCTTCTACTCATAATTACTACTCCATTCCTCTATAATTCTACCCCTTTAATACCTCTATATTGAGAGTTATCAATATTCAATTGATTCTCTTCTTCAATTATGCTTTGAATATTTTGAAATAATTGTTGTTCTATTGGGAACCCCTTTATATCAACTTCATTTTTTACATAAAAATCTCTAGTTGTTGAATCTTCAGTGATTTTTTTAGGATAATTATTACTTACATTTCCTTCCACAGCAATATCTTTATATTTTTTACTTTTCGCTAAATATTCAATAAAATTTTTTAATTCGTCAGTAAGTTTTTTATTTTTAAATTTGGTAAGCTTAATTTCTGTCTGATATTCTCCAACATTATTTTTATCTAAATTTTGTTTTAAATCAGCAAAGATATTATTATCTTTTTCATCGTCAATTATTGTTTTTGAAGGATTAATTTTAATACTTTTAACTGTTTTTAACTTACTAATTTTCTCAAGAAATGGTAAAGGTTCTAATAATTCTGTCATATAAAGCTTATTATTATTTTCATCTATAAATGCTTTAGGATTTTCTTCATTAAATTTATTTATATATTTCATTCTTTTAGGTTTTTTTATAAAAAAGTAATTTCTTAATCTTTCAATACTGATAACATATAACTCGTCGTTAACAATATAAAAATATCCACTCTTTTTATCAATTAAGAAACTGACTTTATTTTTAATAGCATCATCTTCTTCATTTTGTCTTGTTACTTTAAATTCAGTAATGTTTAAATTATCTGATATAAAGCCATGTTTTAAAGAAATGAAATTTCCAACTGCAAAATCTTGGCTAAAATCTTCATTATAATTTTCAATATAAAAACTTTCTGTTTTTTTATATGTTTTAAGTCTTTCTTTTTCAACTAGTTTCATTTTTTCTTTAATGCAGTAATTAAATCTATTAAAATCAAAGAAATCTCCTACATGTGTAATATTTCTTTCACTTTCGTTAAATTCAATAGGAGTAGTAATTTTAATAATTTTAATTTTAATATCTTTATCCACTTTCCCCTTAACCTCTTTCATGTGTAGTTTTATACATTATATATTTAAATCTACAAAATAAAAAGATTATATATGAAAAAAGCAACTACACAATATCATTATATTATATTTTAGTACCTAGTACTGTTTATTTATCCTACTCCTCAAACCTACCTAATATCATCAATATAAAAATCTGCATTCGGATATTGTTTATTTAACTTTTCTTAATCTCTCTCGTTCTTTTCATCTTCTTGACCTATACTATTAATAAACACTGGTAATGGCATATTCACATCTACCTTATCCGTAACATGCCGAGCAAATCACGAGCTTTCAAACGATCACTTGTTTTAATAGGTACTTCAACTGTTTCCACATGTTCGTTGTATACGAGGTTCATCCTCCTGTATCTGGATTAACTTTTTTTAACTACAACTTCTTTTGTTTCCGTTTCATCGCCTACTGCTGATTGTGTTAATAGAAACAATGTTTCTTTGGCAGATAAAATGGTATCGTCCATAATCTCAACTTTCTTACTTTGAATCTATTGGTCCGCTTTTTCTTTGCGTAGTAACTTAATACCTGTTACGTGAGCACTATTCGAGCTATGTACTGCCTCTATAACCCTTTGAGTAACATTGAGTGTCTTTATTTATATTTATCACTAATGTAATACATACATTTGTGTCCAACTTATATATTTGTTGTTAATAAGTTATTGCTTGGAAATTACACCATTCAATGGCATTAGCATATTGCATATCCTGGAGTCTTCGGATCCCAACTCATTCAGCATACGATATTTTCATCTCTATCTCAGTATTGTCGCTTTTATAAAAACAGAAATAATAAAATTAGTTGTTTGATTAATCAAATGATTTAGTGAAGTAATAAGTTACTATTTATTCTGGAACTTATTACTTCACTATCTTGTACACTTTTTTTCTTCTCAAAAAACAAAAAAGCCCACAACCACATGGGTTGCAGGCTTAATAATGGAGACGGCGGGATTTGAACCCGCGTCCAGAGGTCCTGATACAAATTTTTCTACGTGTGTAGTTTATCATTGAATTTCGCATAATGAGAGGTGATAAACAACCAACATTATGCTAGTTTGATTAAGTTTCATCTAAACAGACTTCAAACGGCAGTGTTTAGCATATCCTATTAAGGTTGAATCGCGTTAACAGCACATAGGAAATGCTGTTAGGCGATGCAGAGTGCTATTACGCAGCTACTGCGAAATTATTGTTTGATTTGCCAGTTATTATAAACTGAGTGTGTTAGTGACGGAGACAACCCTCCGACACGCTTAATAAGCTCTGGGGACCCCTGTCGAATCCATAAACGTCCCCGTAATAAAAAGTGTACTTTGTAGAATTCAAACTCATCTTTCAGTCAATAACATCTCGATCTCAAACAACATCAAGTCATTTAAGTCGCGAACCAAATTTATGAACTAAAATACATTCACTTTTCTAACAAAGCACTTATTAATATATCAAATGTAGCCCGTGTAAGCAATAGTATTGCTTAATAACGGGCTTTTACAGCTCGATCCATATCACGTTTAACTGCTTTTTCTTTTAAAGCTTGTCGTTTGTCATATTTTTTCTTACCTCGAGCAATGCCTAGTAATACTTTACATTGACCATGCTTCAAATATAATTTTAACGGAATGATTGAATAACCAATTTCACGTGTACGGTCACCTAGTTTTAAAATTTCACGCTTATGCAATAGCAACTTACGAGAACGTAATGGATCATGATTGAAACGGTTACCTTCTTCATAAGGTGCAATATGCATATTATTTAAATAGATTTCGCCACGTTTAACTTGAGCATAACTATCTTTTAAATTGGCACTACCTCTACGTATAGATTTAATTTCTGTACCTTGTAACACAATACCCGCTTCAATCGTATCTTCAATATTATAATCATGTCTTGCTTTGCGATTTTCAGCTAGTGTGCCCGGTGATTTTTTCTTAGCCATTCTGTCTCACCTCTTTGCTGCTTATTTTTTCTTTTTACGTGATTTTTTCTTTACACTTTTATCTTTGTAAAATGGTTTATGCTTTGTATTTCCTTTTTTATCTTGTTGGCGCGCATTTTTACCTTTACGTTGTTTACGCTTATTCTTACCGTTACCTTTATCATCAGATTTTGATTTATCTAATGATTTACCACGTGTCTTTGCTTGGATTGTTTTACCACGTGCTGGTCTTTGACTTCTATCATTTTTAGGTAATGGCATACCAACGATTTGGAAATCAATCATGCGTTCGTCTACATCAACGTGAGTGACTTTCACTTTAACAGCATCACCAATGCGGAATACTTTAGCTTGACGTTCACCAATTAAAGCCATTTGACGTTCATCAAAACGATAATAATCATCTGTCATATTAGACATATGAACCATACCTTCAATCGTGTTTGGTAATTCTACAAACATACCGAAGTTAGCTACTGAACTAATGATACCCTCAAATTCTTCATCAATATGTTGTACCATGTATTCAGATTTTTTCAGATCATCTGTATCACGTTCTGCCTCGATTGCTCGACGTTCACGTTGAGACGTATGCTCTGCAAGTTCTGGAAGTTTATCTTCCCATTTGCGTTGTTCTTTCTTATCCATTGAATGTTCAATTAGATACTTACGAATTAAACGGTGGACAGTTAAATCTGGATAACGACGAATTGGTGATGTGAAATGAGTATAGTACTCTGCTGATAAACCAAAGTGACCTAAGTTCACATCATCATAATGTGCTTGTTGCATAGAACGAAGCATCATTGTAGAAATAACCATTTGTTCTGGACGACCTTCAACTTCTTCTTGAATACTTTGAAGCGTTGTTGGATGGATGTCTTCTCCAGTACCTTTAATCATAATGCCGAAGTTCGTAATAAAGTCAAAGAACTGTCTTAAACGGTCTGATTTAGGTTGTTCATGGACACGATATATAAATGGTACTTCCAACTTATTAAAGTGCTCAGCAACGGTTTCATTAGCTGCTAACATGAATGATTCTATTAGTCGTTCACCTTCACCACGTTCACGAATTTGAACATCAGTTGGAATACCTTCATTATTAACTAAAACTTTAGCTTCACTAATATCAAAGTCTATTTCACCACGACGTCTACGCATATTTACTAAACGGTTAGATAAACCTTGAGCTAAATCTAACATGTCAGTAATTTCACTGTATTGACGACGTACATCTGGGTTTTGATCAGTGATGATTTGATTGACCGCATCATACGTCATTCTGTAATTAGAATGGATAACACTGTCGAAAATTTCATGATTGACTACTTCACCACGAGCGTTGATTTCCATACGACAACTTAGCGTTAAACGATCAACCTCTGGATTTAATGAACAAATACCGTTACTTAATCTATGCGGTATCATTGGAATCACTCTGTCAACTAAATACACACTTGTTGCTCTGTCATATGCTTCTTTATCTAATGCAGAATCTTCGGTCACATAATAGCTGACATCTGCAATACTTACAGTAAGCTCAGTATTACCGTTTTTTAACTTTTTAACACTGATAGCATCGTCTAAATCTTTAGCATCTGCGCCATCAATTGTAATAGTTAATTCATCTCTTAAGTCATGACGTCCTTCTATTTCTGAAGGCTTGATTTCTTCAGGAACATTTTCTGCTTCTTTAAGTACGTTGTCAGGAAATTCTATTTCTATACCATGTTGGTAGATGATTGATAAAATATCTACGCCTGGATCATTTTTATGACCTAAGATAGCTGAAATATGTCCTTCTGGATTATCTGTACCATCTGCATATTTTGTAATTTGGACTAATACTTTATGTCCATCTACTGCTCCTAAACTTTGACCTTTAGGAATAAAAATATCTTGCATGATACGTTTATCATCTGGAATCACAAAACCAAAATGTTTCGCTTCACTATAAGTTCCTACGACTTGAGTGACAGAATGTTTTTCAATAGATTTTACTTCACCTTCTGTTTTACCTTTAAAGTCGCCTCTACCTTTATGAACTTCTACGATAACTGTATCGCCATCTAATGCTCTATTAATTTTTGTTGGTGGAATAAAGATGTCATCTACACCTTCTTCTTCCGGTCTAAGAAAAGCAAATCCTTTTTTATTCTGGCTTAATGTTCCTCTTACCAATTTTGAATTTGTTTTATTAGATTGCTTTCTTTGATATCTATCTGTCTTAGTACGTTCTATTAAACCAGTTTGCTCTAGTTCAACAAGCACCTTTATTAAATCTCTGAATGAGTCGGCACTATTTAAACCTAATGCATCTTGAAAATCTGATACTGACATGGGTTCATAATCAGGTTGTTTAATCATTTCTTCGATGGATTGTTTTAAATTCATTATGCCCCTCCTTTCTATCTATCTTGTTTATTTTTTATTCTGACCAATCTAATGATTCTAAAAAATCGTATATATCTTCAAAGACTTGTTCTTTTTCTTTATCAATCGTAATCACATGTCCTGAATTCGCATACCATTTGATATCTTTATCATCAGATTCTACAGTTTCATATATATAATTTGCTGACTGAGGATCAATCATTTTATCTTGTTCTGCTTGGACAACAAATATTGGGTCCATCACTTCATCAACTTGATTTTTGACACCTTTCATCGTAGCACTTAATTCTTCAAGTGTTTCTGTAGGATGAAAATGTTCCATTTCATAATCAATCGTTGCTTGGTCTTTACCCTCATATTTCTTAAAATTTCTAGCGTATTCTAAAAATCCTTCATAAATCGTGCTTGATGATTTATCATCCATTGGCGCACACATTGTTATAATACCCTTAACATCTCTGTTTAAGCTTAATTTTAATGCAAAAACACCACCTAATGATAAACCAGCAACTGCTATTTCGTCATATCCTTGGTCTACTAAATATTCATATCCATCTAAAACATCTTTAAACCATACATAAGGACTCGATTTCAAAATTTCTTCTGGTGGCGCAGCATGTCCTTCATATTGTGGCGCATAAGACGTATAGCCTTTTTTCTGTAAGAAACGACCTAATTGTCTTACATCTGAAGAATTACCAGTAAAACCATGTAATAACAATACTGCACGTTTACCTTCTTCAAAAAAGAAAGGCTTAGGTAGTTTGATTTGCATTATGTTCATCCCTCTTCCAAAAATTTATAAGATTTATTTAAATATGAGTTTTAAATTACATTAAGTATTATTTTGAACTCTAAGTGTATTATTTGAACTTCATTGCTTTTTATATCATTTATTTTGCAAGTATAATTATAAATAAAAAAGCCCGACATGAACATCGTCGGACCTTATATACCAAGATAACTTATGCCAATCATAAGTAAAAAGAATATTACAGATAAAATTATTGTTAATCTATGCAAGAATAAATCGACGCCACGTTGTTTTTGTTTACCAAATAACTGTTCTGCGCCACCACTGATAGCACCTGAAAGTCCATTACTTTTTCCTTCTTGGAGTAATACAACAGTCACTAATGCAATACAATCTATTATTAATAACACGATGAAAAATGTATGCATAAAAATTGTCCTCCATTCATTATATACGAAACGAATTATAACACATCTTCGTATTAATTATCAATCTTCTATCGATTGAATGTACTTTTGCGTTTAATTGAAACGATTAACATATAAGCAGCTAAAATAAGTGACCCAATTACTACAATTAAAATTGGAAATGCAGCAATGACATTTTTAGCTTCTAATATACCTTGTACGACCATATAGAGGTTAACAAGAGTGAAAAATGCATTAGAAATATAAACAGCAAACATAAACCACCATAAGTAAGGATGGCGATTCCAATAAGCAATAACGCCTGCTAAATATGCTAATAAATACATAATACCATCAAATCTAAAACTATTTAATACTTGATTCACAGAGTGTGTTGTTGTCTTCTGACCTGCTAATGATAATAGTGATTTCACAGTCGTTGTATCTAACACGAAAAAGTTATGAATGATTAACAGGATAAAAAATATAAGTGAACTGATAGCAATTACATTACCTGTAACAACTTCTCGTCTCGTAGTTTCAGCCATTTTAGTTCTCCTTTTGAAATTGAATACTTTTATTATTATACCAGTTTCAATGTATAAGTTAAATCATACTAATTTAAATGACATTCTAATATTAAATGTATTTTTAAATATAAAAAACCCGTTACAGCCTCAACTCTGTAACGGGTTATCATCTAGAATGCGCTTCCTAGATATTTAGCGTGAACTTTATTGCGTAAACTCAACATTTAAGTCAAACTTATTTGTCTAAATTGTAGAATGATTTGATTCCATCAAATTTAGCTGTTTCATATAATTCATCTTCAATACGTAATAATTGATTGTATTTAGCAATACGGTCAGTTCTTGATAATGAACCAGTTTTGATTTGACCAGCATTAGTTGCTACAGCAATATCAGAGATTGTAGTATCTTCTGTTTCACCTGAACGGTGAGAAACTACTGCAGTGTAACCAGCTTTTTGAGCCATTTCGATAGCATCAAATGTTTCAGTTAATGTACCGATTTGGTTAACTTTAATTAAGATTGAGTTACCGATACCTTGTTCGATACCTTTATTTAGAATTTCAGTGTTAGTTACGAATAAATCGTCACCTACTAATTGTACTTTATCGCCGATACGATCTGTAAGTTGTTTCCAACCGTCCCAGTCGTTTTCGTCCATACCATCTTCAATTGTGATGATTGGATATTTGTTAATTAATTGTTCTAAGTAGTCAACTTGTTCAGCTGCACTACGTTTAGCACCATGTTCACCTTCGAATTTAGTGTAGTCATATACGCCATCTTCGTAGAATTCTGATGAAGCACAGTCAAATCCTAAGAATACTTCTTCGCCTGGTTTATATCCAGCAGCTTCAATAGCTTGAATGATAGTTTCTACAGCATCTTCTGTACCTTCAAATTTAGGAGCGAAACCACCTTCGTCACCTACTGCAGTTTCTAATCCACGTTTACTTAAAATTGATTTTAAGTTGTGGAAGATTTCAGCGCCCCAACGTAATGATTCTTTAAATGATTCAGCACCTACTGGTAAAATCATGAATTCTTGGAATGCGATTGGTGCATCTGAGTGTGAACCACCATTAACGATGTTCATCATAGGTACTGGTAATTGTTTACCATTAAATCCGCCTAAATATTTGTATAAAGGTTGACCTAATAAGTCAGCAGCTGCTCTAGCTACAGCGATTGATACACCTAAAATAGCGTTAGCACCTAATTTACCTTTATTTGAAGTACCGTCTAATTGAATCATCATTTTGTCGATAGATACTTGATCTAATACTGAAAATTCACCTTCAACGATTTCTGGTGCGATAATTTCATTCACGTTTTCAACAGCTTTAGTAACACCTTTACCTAAGTAACGTGATTTATCACCGTCACGTAATTCTACTGCTTCGTGTTCACCTGTAGAAGCACCTGATGGTACTAATGCACGGCCGAAAGCGCCACTTTCAGTTAATACTTCTACCTCAACTGTTGGGTTACCACGTGAGTCTAAGACTTCGCGAGCGTAAACATCTGTAATAATTGGCATGTTTAATTTCTCCTTTAAATATATGATTTAAAGCTATTATAGCTTTATTTATTTGATTAATAAAATAATAATACATGTCGTTAACGAAAAGTTAACAAATAAGGAGTGTTTTCCCCTTATTTGTAACAACTTTCCTAACATTAATGATTAATTAAAGATTCTCCAGTCATATCTTCTGGTTGTTGAACATTTAATAAATCTAATAATGTTGGAGCTAAATCTCCTAAACGTCCTGTTTCTCTTAATGTTACGCCTTCTTTAGTAACAATAACTGGAACTGGGTTAGTTGTATGAGTTGTCATAGGTTGATCATCATCTGTTAGGACTTGGTCAGAGTTGCCATGGTCTGCAGTGATAATCGCATGACCACCCATATCGATAATTTTATCTACAACTTCACCTAAACATTCGTCAACTGCTTCAATCGCTTTGATTGTTGGTTCTAACATACCACTGTGACCAACCATATCAGGATTAGCAAAGTTTAATAAGATTAAATCTAAATCACCTTTGTCTAATTCTTCTAATAAAGCATCTTTGACTTCATATGCACTCATTTCTGGTTTCAAGTCGTAAGTTGCAACTTTAGGTGAATCAATTAGTCGTCTACGTTCGCCTTCGAATTCAGCATTACGACCCCCACTCATGAAATACGTAACATGTGGGAATTTTTCAGTTTCAGCTATACGTAATTGTTTAAGATTATTGTCTTGAGCTACTTCACCGATAGTGTTTTTAAGGTCTACTTTTTCAAATACAACTTCTGCATCAACATCATCATTGTATTTTGTGAATGTAGCATAGAATAAATCATTCACACGTTCTACTTTGAAACCTTCGAATGCTTTATTAGTGAATATTTCAGATAGTTGAGCTGCTCTATCAGGACGGAAGTTATAGAAAATAACTGCATCTCCGTCATTAACACCTTCATTTTGTCCTTCAACGATAAATGGCTCAACAAATTCGTCAGTTAAGTCTTTAGCATAGTTCGCTTCTACACCTTCTTTAGCTGTAGAGAACGTTGGACCTTCAAAATTACGGATGGCATTATAAGCTTTTTGCTCGCGATCCCAACGTTTGTCACGGTCCATTGCATAATAACGACCTGAAACAGAAGCGAATTGACCAACACCTAGCTCTTTAAATTTAGCTTCAGTGTCTTCGATATATTTAATTGCAGATTTTTGATCAACGTCACGTCCATCTAAAAATGCATGTACATATACTTTTTCAAGACCTTGTTTTTTAGCTAATTCTAAAATAGCGAACAAGTGTTGATAATGACTGTGAACACCACCATCAGAAAGTAAACCAAAAACATGTAATGCTGAGTTATTATCTTTAACATGTTTAACTGCGTTGTTTAACACATCATTTTCAAAGAAATCTCCATCTTCGATTGATTTGTTAATACGAGTTAAACTTTGATAAACAACACGCCCAGCACCAATGTTCATATGACCTACTTCTGAGTTACCCATTTGGCCTTCAGGAAGACCTACATCTAAACCACTAGCTTCGATTTGTGTAGTTGGATATTTACTATAATAACGATCGAAATTAGGTTTATTAGCTAATTTCACAGCGTTACCGTGTTCACTTTCACGATTTGCAAAACCATCTAAAATGATTAGGGCAGTTGGTTGTTTTGCCATAATTATTTTGCACCTTCTAACAATTGTTCAAAATCTTCTACTTTTAATGAAGCGCCGCCTACTAATGCGCCATCGATGTCTGATTGAGCCATGTATTCTTTAATGTTGTTAGGTTTAACACTACCACCATATTGAATACGAGTTGCATCAGCTACATCTTGACTTGAAACGTCTGCAAGTGTTTTACGTACGTGTGCACACATTTCATTAGCATCTTCAGATGTAGATGATTTACCTGTACCGATAGCCCAAATTGGTTCATATGCGATAACAACTTGTTTAAGTTGTTCGTCTGATAAACCTTCAACAGCTTTCTTAACTTGGTTACCTACAACTTCATTTGCTTTTCCACTTTCACGTTCTTCATCTGATTCACCAACACAAATAATTGGTGTCATACCATGATTGAAGATAGCATGTGCTTTTTTGTTAACTTCTTCGTCAGTTTCGTGGAATAAATCACGACGTTCAGAGTGTCCGATAACAACATATTTTACGCCTAAATCAGCTAATGCTACAGGAGATGTTTCACCTGTGAAAGCACCATTATCTTCAAAATATGCATTTTGAGCACCGATTTGTAAGCCTTTAGCTTTGCCATCTTTAACTGCTGTAATTAATGCGTCTAATTGGATTGTTGGTGCACAAATTACTGATTCAACTTCTTTTGGATCAGGTAATGTTGATAATTCGTTAACGAAATCTTTAGCTTCTTGAACTGTTTTGTTCATTTTCCAGTTACCTGCGATAATTGGTGTTCTCATTCATTACACTCCTTAATAATTTAATGTTTATTAAAATTCTTAAAATGTCTTTCGTGTTTTATTTTCCCAAATATATTCGAGAAAAACACAGAGTTACATTTATATTATTTATCATTGATTGCTTTAATACCTGGTAATTCTTTACCTTCTAGGTATTCTAATGATGCACCGCCACCTGTAGAGATGTGAGAGAAGTCATCTTCGAATCCAAGTGAGATTGCTGCAGCTGCAGAATCACCACCACCGATAATTGTTACAGCATCTTGTAAGTTAGCGATTGATTTACATACACCAATAGTACCTTTAGCAAAATTACTAAATTCGAATACACCCATAGGTCCATTCCATACTACTGTATGCGCACCTTGTAATTCTTTGTTGAATAATTCAACTGTTTTAGGACCAATATCCATTGATTCTTGATCTTTTGGAATTTCATCAATTGATACTTCAGTAATTTCAGCATCATTTGAAAATTCTTTAGCTACTTTAGCATCAATAGGTAATACGATTTGGTCTCCATTGCTTTCTAATAATTCTTTAGCAAAGTCAATTTTATCTTCTTCTAATAGAGATAAACCAATTTCTTTACCTTGTGCTTTAAGGAAAGTATAAGCCATTCCACCACCGATAAGAATTTTATCAGCAATATTTAATAAGTTTTTGATTACACCAATTTTATCAGATACTTTAGCACCACCAAGGATTGCTACTACTGGTTTGTGTGGATCATTAACTACGCCACCGATGAATTTAATTTCTTTTTCCATTAAGAAACCTGCTGCAGTTTCTAAATGAGTAGAAATACCTACGTTAGAAGCATGTTCACGGTGAGCAGTACCGAAAGCATCATTGACAAATACGTCACCTAATGAAGCCCAATATTTACCTAATTCTGGGTCATTTTTAGATTCTTTTTTACCATCTAAATCTTCAAAACGAGTGTTTTGTACTAATAAAACATCGCCAGCTTTTAAATCTTTAATTGAAGATTCTAATTTTTCTCCACGAGTTTCAGGTACGAATACTACGTCTTTGTTTAATTTTTTAGATAAATCATCAGCAACAGGTTTTAAAGTTAATGATTCTTTGTCGCTTTCTTCTTTCACTTTACCTAAGTGTGAGAATAATACTACCTTACCACCTTGTTCGATGATGTATTTGATTGTTGATAATGCTTGAACAATACGGTTGTCGTTTGTAATTTCACCATCTTTTAAAGGTACGTTAAAGTCAGCACGAACTAATACCGTTTTGTCTTTAAGTTCTAAATCAGAAACTATTTTTTTAGCCATTTTCATTTCCTCCTTTAATTAGGAAAACATATATTAAAAAATAAGCGGAGAAGCGTTTGTGCTCCCCGCTTACTCATAAGCTTTATTATAAATTTTAACAGTTAAGAGCACTAGTTAAATTAACTATGCTTTAATTATTTAGATAACTCAGCTAATTTGTTTAAAGTACGTACTAATTGAGAAGTGTAAGACATTTCATTGTCATACCAAGCAGCTACTTTAACTAATTGACGATCGCCAACTGACATTACACGAGTTTGAGTTGCATCGAATAATGAACCGTAAGTCATACCTACAACGTCAGAAGAAACGATTTCATCTTCAGTGTAACCGAATGATTCGTCAGAAGCTTGTTTCATAGCTTTGTTAACGTCTTCTACTGATACGTCTTTTTCTAATACTACTGTTAATTCAGTTAATGAACCAGTTGCAACTGGAACACGTTGTGCACCACCGTCTAATTTTCCGTCGATTTCAGGAATAACTTTACCGATTGCTTTTGCAGCACCAGTTGAGTTAGGGATGATGTTTTCTGCTGCAGCACGAGCACGACGTTTGTCGCCTTTTCTGTGTGGAGCATCTTGAGTATTTTGGTCACCAGTGTATGCGTGGATAGTTGTCATTAAACCTTCAACTAAACCAAATTCATCATTTAATACTTTAGCTACTGGAGCTAATGAGTTTGTAGTACATGAAGCACCAGAAACTACTGTTTCAGAACCGTCTAATTCTTGGTGGTTAGTGTTGTAAACGATTGTTTTTAAATCGCCTGTAGCTGGAGCTGAGATTAATACTTTTTTAGCACCTGCGTCAACGTGAGCTTGTGCTTTATCTTTATCAGTATAGAAACCAGTACATTCTAATATTACGTCGATATCTAAGTCTTTCCAAGGTAATTTGCTTGCATCTGGTTCGTCGAATGATTTAACTTCTTTACCGTTAACGCGGAATCCACCGTCGATAACTTCTACTTCACCAGTGAAGCGTCCTTGCATAGTATCATATTTTAATAAATGAGCTAACATATCGTCATCAGTTAAGTCGTTTACTGCTACTACTTCTAAACCTTCAACGTCTTGAATTCTTCTAAATGCTAAACGACCAATTCTTCCAAAACCATTAATTGCTACTTTTACTGCCATTATAATGGCCTCCTTTAAAATGATATTTAAAAAGCTTTGAACTTTTTATTCCTAATTTAATATTACTTTCGCCGCAACTTCGTCAGTGATTAACACTGTATTCTCAGGTGCAATAGAAAGATAAGCTTTAATTGCTTCTCCTTTAGATTGACCACCTGCTACTGCAAATATAAAGTCTTTGGACTCAAGATCTTCTAATTGTAATCCAATCGTTTTCACTTTATGAACTACATTCCCTTGAGCATCAAAATAATATCCAAATGCTTCACCTACGGCGTGGTGATGTTGAAGTTTTTCTATCACATCTGTATGTGATTGTCGTCGATACGCCATCTTCAGCGCATCACCGATACCGTGTATGGTTACATTTGCTTGTTTTATTTTATCGAGTGTGTGACTAACTGAAGGTTCTAACATTAATGTATTATATGTAGATTCACTTACATTATCTGGTACATACAATGTTGTGTAGTAACCACCTGCTTGTTGCGCCATGCTTGATGCGATAGTGTTTGCTTGATAAACCATGTTCTCACCAAGTCCGCCTCTAGCAGGTACAAAGAATACATTAAATGGTAATAAATGAATGGATTCACTTACATAAGCCATTGTAGAACCACCTGTTACAGAAACAATTGCATCTTCATACAATATGCTTTCTAATAACTGACCAGCTTGTCTCCCCATTTCTCTCTTAACTGTTTGTTTCTCGTCAGAATCACCAGGGACAACATGTACTTCTTTTATGTTGTACTTTTCTTTAATAGCTATTGCCATTTTATGGTCATCTGAATAGTGGTTAAAGTAGTCATTCAATTGTTTGATTACTTCTTTACCCTTTTCAGTGATTTCCATACCTGTTGATTTAACATTGATTAGTTCTTGTTTTTTTAATAAATCTGTTTCAGAACGTAGAACTCTTTCCGTCAAATCCATATGTTCACTTAAGCTGCGTCGTCCAACTGGCTCATTTTGAGAAATAGTAGTTAAGATTGAAAAACGACGATACATCTTTTCGACCAAATCTGGAATAAGTTGTTGTTGAGTTTCGATCAAATCTTTCACTACTCGTTCCTCCTCAATATATTTCTAAAGGATGAGTCAATTTTGTTGAATCATAGAGGGTTGACGTTTAAAGTCCCACGTGGGACAAAATCTAACCTCTTTACAATTGCAATAGTACTATTATGCGAATTAAAATGCAAGTAAATCCGCTCAAAATTTTCCAAATATTGTGTAAAGCGATTTCATTCGTTGTACCTACAGTTACGTGAATTTAATCACTTGGTTACAATAATTTATCCTTTTTTGAAAGTTTGTTATGTCATTCAGTGGATTTACTTTAATAAACAATATATTTATAATATTACCCTTTATATTGTGTACTAACCATTCGGTGATATTCTACGATATTCGACATTCATTTCTATTTCTAACACTTTAATTTATAATCTAATTAAATCAATTTCTAAACTAGGAAGAAGGCTTGTTCCATAATGAACAATAATGAAGAAAATAATGTTGAGGTCATCGACCCAACTGACCCTCGTTATAAAGATGAAGAACATTTTCATCAAAATATACAAGATGACTCTAAAAAAAGATATCAAACATATTCATATGGATGTACACACACAGGTTGTGGTTGCACAATGGGTTGTGGTACTTTAATGTTTATTTCTTTCATTATTACAATGATAATTTATTGGCTATTTTAATAAGTTTGGTAATTTTCATAATAGAATTTGTTAATAGAAAAAAACCGATTAAGTCATAGAGTTGTTTACATATAGTAAATGCTCTACATACTTAATCGGCTTTTTATTTAATCGTCTGATTCACTTTTAGATGAACTGCTTTGACTTTGTGAACTTTGAGAATTACTAGATTGTTGTGTGTTACTACGTTGCGTATTATTGCTTGAGTTATTACTCTGTGATGATTGTTGTGTGCTAGGTTTAGCTTGAGTACTTTGTTTCTCCTGAGTACTTGG
The DNA here is from genome assembly GCF_902506595.1 of Staphylococcus sp. 8AQ. Classification (NCBI taxonomy): domain Bacteria; kingdom Bacillati; phylum Bacillota; class Bacilli; order Caryophanales; family Staphylococcaceae; genus Staphylococcus; species Staphylococcus sp. 8AQ. Next base: position 360,333 of record NZ_LR733871.1, on the reverse strand, counting down.
CTTTTCTTGGGTACTTGGTTTTTCCTGAGTACTTGGCTTTTCTTCAGTACTTTGTTTCTCTTGCGTACTTGGCTTCTCTTCTGTACTTTGTTTTTCTTGTGTGCTTTGTTTTTCTTTTGTTTTATTATCTACTTTTGATTTTTGTTGCGTTTTTTGCTGTTGCGTTCTTTGTTGAGTTGAAGGTTGTTGTGTTGTTTGTTGACGTGTATTTTGTTGAGTTTGCTGAGTTTGTTGAGTCTGTTGTTGAGTATTTTGATTTTCTTTAGACTTATCGTCAGAAGATTTTTCTTTTTTATCTTTATCGTCTTTGTCTTTTTTGTCTTTCTGCTCTTGCTTTGTCTCGTTATTAAGGCGCTCATTTGCTTTTTTAGAATGATCTACAAATGAAAATATAGCAAATGCTAGTCCAAATAATAGTAATAAAACAATAATAATACTTATTATTTTAGCGATTCCGCTCATACCTTTTTTGCCTCGATTTTCATAATCATTAAAATCTTGCTTTGACATATTCTCCCTCACTTTAAACATGGAATATTCTATAATATTAAATAAATCTTTATCTTAAGTTGATGAATTGATTCAATCGTTAAAAACATAAGTTAAAATGTTCATTAAGTTTAGCAAATAAATTTATACTTAAACTTATCTTACTTATGATAACATCATAATGAATAAGAAACATCAATTTTAACCATTTTAATATAAATTTAATAAGAACGGTTTGTGATAATAATGAAGAAAATACTTGATGATTCACTGGAATTTGATAAAGAAGAAAAACAAAAAATAACATTAAAAAAGATGCTCATATCAAATGATAATAATCAAGATCATGTTCCTAAACTACGTGAAAGCTTTTTTTATATCATTATCCTGTTGCTATTATTTAGCTTTATATGGATTTTTAATTAGTAATTTCAAAATGTCTTTTTATATTGCATAATATATTTTTCGTTTTTAAGTTAATTTCTGTAAAAAGATGTAATTATCATTTAGAATAGGATTGAAGGTAGAAAAAGACCCATACGCTGCTCGCATGGGCCACTACTAAAGGGAGTCAAAATTTACCTTCGCTAGTATATTATGGGGTATACTCATACTAATTAAGAGATGTTTAATTAATTTCCGAAGGTACAAATTTATTATAACTTAACATAAAAATTTTTAAATACGATTATAAAAAAGTCTTTGACATATTGTTGGCTAAAAAATGGATAAATTTTGAATAACTAGAATCACTTTAAGTAATTTATGAATTACAATTTTCAAGTTGAGGTGAAATAATGAAAAATTATTTAATAACTGGCGGAACTGGTATGGTTGGTTCGCATTTAGTAAACGAAATTAAAAAGTCAAATGCCCATATAACAATTTTAACTAGACATGATGAACAATCTAATGATACTAAGGTTTCTTATGTAAATTGGGCTAAAGAAGGTTGGGAAAATAACGTTCCCGATGTAGATATTGTCATTAACTTAGCAGGCGCTACACTTAATAAACGATGGACTGAAGATTATAAACAGACTTTGATGTTAAGTAGAATTCAATCTACTCAAGCGCTAGTTGATTTGTTTAAAGAAAGAAAACATAAACCAGAAGTATTATTTAACGCGAGTGCAATGGGTTATTACCCTCCTGACTATCATCATAGTTATACTGAATTATTTAAAACGCTACCTTTCGACTTTTTATCAGATATCGTCTATCAATGGGAAAGATTTGCTCAACAATTTGAATCCTTTGGAACTAGAGTTGTATTAGGTCGATTTGGTATGATTTTATCTAATGATGGTGGTGCACTTCAAACTATGAAATTACCCTATCAGTTCTATGTAGGCGGTAAACTTGGTTCTGGATATCAATGGTATTCTTGGATTCATATCGATGATTTAACACGTGCTATTCTATTTACTATTGGTAATGAAAAAGCATATGGACCATTTAATTTAACTGCCCCAATTCCTGAACGTCAAAATCTATTTGGCTATACATTAGGTCGAGCTATGCACAAACCTCATGAAACATGGGTGCCAGGTTTTGCTATGAGATTAGTTTTAGGTGAAATGTCAACTGTAGTATTAGATACACAAAAGGTATTACCAAATAAACTACAAGCACTAGGTTTTAATTTCATGTATAATAATCTTAAAAGTGCACTTGATGATTTAGTTAGTAAATAAGATAAGAGGTACATCTATGAAGAACTCTCAAAACAATCGATTAACATATATTTTACTCATTATAGCAGGCGTTATTTGTATAATTAACGGCGTACTTGCGTTTGACCATTCGATTATTATGATATCACTCTCTTTACTTTTTATGATTATAGGTATAGGTGTTTTATATTTTTCAATTCGTGGATTGAAAAATGAAACAAAGAAATCCAACAACAAAGCACGTTATAATAAATAAAATTGACACTCAATCAAAGTCGCACTTTGATTGAGTATTTTTTAATTAAAAAAGGTGTCAGAACAATTGAATTTGTCCTGACACCTTTTAGAATATCATTTGTTAAAAAGTTATTGTGTAATGAATTATTGTTTACCTTCTGGTTCCATTACTTCATCAACTAAACCATATTCTTTAGCTTCTTCTGCAGTTAAGAAGTTATCACGATCTGTATCTTGTTGAATTTTTTCAATAGATTGACCAGTTCTTTCAGCTAAAATACGGTTTAATTTTTCACGTGTTTTTAAGATATGGTTAGCAGCGATTTCAATTTCAGTTGCTTGACCTTGTGCGCCACCTAATGGTTGGTGAATCATTACTTCAGCGTTAGGTAAAGCAAAACGTTTACCTTTAGCACCTGCAGCTAATAGGAATGAACCCATTGATGCAGCCATACCAATACAAATAGTTTGTACATCTGGTTTGATGTGTTGGATTGTATCATAAATCGCAAAACCAGCTGTTACACTACCACCTGGTGAATTGATATATAAGTAAATATCTTTCTCTGAGTCTTGTGCTTGTAAGAATAATAATTGTGACACGATAGAGTTTGCTACATTATCATCAATTTGTGATCCTAACATAATAATTCGGTCTTTTAATAAACGTGAATAAATATCATACGCACGTTCACCGCGGTTTGTTGTTTCAATAACTGTAGGAATTAAATTCATTTATATTTCCTCCTTGTAATAACTGTTAATCCTAATTTTAAACTAAAAGTCAAAAATGGTCAAAAATAAAGCTCTTTAGCTTAACTTGTTCATTGACGTTAAGTTAAATACTTTTGTACACTAGAAATAACTATTTTTGATTGTACTTATTTTAATTGATTTAGTACAGAAATAAGCTTTATATCTTTACCCCTCGTAGTGTAATGGATAACACATAAGATTCCGGTTCTTAGAATAGGGGTTCGATTCCCTTCGAGGGGGCTAATAACGAAAAATTAAACACTTTTTGAAAATAAGAATCCCGTAATGACGGGGTTCTTATTATTTTGCCGTCTAATAACACACTATATAAAACAGATTTTTAGGGACTTTTTAGGGACCCAAGTTCCAAATAAAAAAACCACACCCAAAAAGGGTATGGTTAAAATAAATTAAACAGAAGATCTATTGTGAGAGATGGAGTATTGAAACTCCGAAAATAATTATAACACATTGAGAATAAAAAAACATTTATAATTTAACTAGAAATAGAATATAGTAATCTAAAATTAATGTATATAATTGAATATAAAAAAGAGCAGTCCCTTGGACTGCATCTTTAAACGAACAGAATTTTATGAGAACACTTTAAAGTCGAACACTACAATTACATTGGAATGTTCAAATATTAATATACACGATATTTTTACTTTTGACAATACATTATAAAAATACTGTTTTTTGGTAATTAATTCGCAAAATAAAATACTCGCACCTTAAAGGCTACGAGTATTTCGCAAATTTTGCATTACTAAAATGCATGGAAAATAACACTCAGTGACATGCTTGAGTTTTACAAAGGGATTATCGTAAGGCTAAGTTCTTTGCATGTAAAAAAATAATAACATAAAAAAAAGAGATAATTAAAACAATTATCTCTTTAATGCAAAGTATATGAGGTTATACATGCATATTATATAATACAACAATTAATAATATAATGCAAAAAAACAACACGAAGTATATTAGTTGGTTGTTTATACAGTTATATATTCTAAAGAAAACACTATTCCAATATATCACACAATATTTTTTATGTACACATTAAATTTATGTATAAAAAATAAGGCGGTCTATTGACCACCTTAAATGCAAATTGAAATAATCCCTACACTCATTATAGCTTGTTTTTGAATACGTACAATAAAAAAGGTAGCCTTTCGGGCTACCCAGCATAAAGAAAAGATAATAATCGTTTAAAATGGTGATTTTATGAGTGTGGATAATTGGGGAATTATACCACAAATTAAATGTATCACTTATTTAACAGTGAAGAAACCCTAAATTGTCTTTTTTTCGATTAAATTCATAAAAAAACCACATTCATTTAGAATGTGGCAATAGAATATAGTACCGTCATAAAGACGTTATCGTTATTAGTTATATTATAGCATATTACTGATTATTTTCCTCTATTTTAATTTGATATTCGTATAGCTTTTCAGTAGTGTTTAAGGTTAAATTATCTACATCACGTTTGCCTTGCCTTAATTGTGATAGTACATATTGTGATACACCAGTAGCTTTATATATTTTATATCCTGTTATATCACTTTCAATCAATTCAATTATTTTTTTCTTGTATTCTGACAAGTTCTTCACCTTCATATCTATACCCTAATTTTTTCATATGTTGGATTCTTGCAAACTTAATTATCTCGGGCAATAATAAAATAAATATTAAAAGCATTACTTTAAAAATGATATTCATTTGAATTCATCACCTATCTGTAATATAATAACCATGAAAAGAGGTAGGGGCTTTTGCCCCTGTTGGATTAATCATTTTTTCTGATTATCTTTCTTGGCTTTAAGATAATCTAGATGCCATTTTCTTAGTTGTTTTATAATTGCTGGTGTTCTTTGTACTGTAGCAAGTACGATGAGCATCAGCATTTTTATGATGTCGTCCAAATCAACCACCTCCTCTCATGGTGGTTTGTAAGTCATTAACTAACTTACAAATACAATTATACTGCACAGTTGTTTATGTTACAAGTGTTTTATTTAAATTTTTACATAAAAAAATAGGGCAGTCGCTAGGACTACCCTTGATTGAAAGGAAATGTGTTAAATTACTTTTAAAGTTCTTTGTGATTATATTAATCAGAACTATATATTTATATTAACATATTATTTCCAGTTTATGGAACCCCAATACTTCTCATTTTTAATTTTTTCTTGTTTGTCTGTTATTTTACATAACGCACAATAGAAATATCCTGATGATGGATTAGTAGGATATTTGAACTTCGCCCACCAATAACCGTCTTTTTTAGTAATACTCACAAAGTCTACCCATTGATTGGATAACAACCAATCAGAACTAGGTACGACAGAACCTTTCACGCTTGGACTACGTCTTACTTTGATTGTTGTATTAGTAGTAAATCTACCTTTCCAATTCCATGTGATCTGTTTTTCTTTCTTTTTCTCTTTCGATTTCTTGAGTAATTTAGATTCTGTTTTCTTTTTACTAAATTTAGGACGTATAAACCACATTTGCGTGTCGTATTCGTGTTTACGACGTGTGACCGTTTCCCAACCGGTTCCATTATTGATTGGTCCACTTGTCCAACCACCACCGAGCCAGTTTTGTTCAAGTACAACGATGTAATCAAGCGTTGCTTCAACGACCCAAGCAACGTGACCCCAACCATTGCCCATTTGTTCTCCCCAAACGACTAAATCACCTGGTTTAGCTAAAAAGCTAGGCGTGTTTTTGAATACTGTAGCCTCACTTTTAAATTTATCTTTATTGTAAGCATTAAAAGGAATGTCTTTCGCTCCATTACCTTTAAGTCCATGACCAAATAATTTATCCCAACCTACATTTGCGTAATCGACACATTGAAAAGCTGCGTATAAATCATAATCATATTGTTTATCTACTGTAGATTTTAACCATTTTACGAATTCATCACGTGTAAATGATGTCGCACCTTTTTCTACTTTCACTGGTGTAGCTTTAACCTTTACATTTTGTTTGTAGTATTTAGCGACTAACTTATCAAGATTTGATGTATTTCTGCCATAACCAGACGCTTCTAATGCGTTTCCTGGATCTTGTTTATCTGCTTGAATATCTTGATGTCCTGGCATTCTAGTTTTGTAATCAATATGCCAATACTCTGCAAGATATGCTAATACTCTAGCACCATTGTCTAACGCTTTTCTACTACGTTCTCTATCACTGAAATAACATATTTCAACACCTATCGCTACATCATTAGCGTCTCTGTTGTACCAAATGTTATCTGTAGGCGCGTCATAGAGTACATGCCAAGCTTTCTCTGTTGTTGGTATACAAATGATACATTCTTTATCGTCAACGAATATATGAGCACTAGCTACGTTATTCCAAGGTATATTATAAGTATTCTCATAGTAAGTTACATTTGATTGTGCAGTTGTGTTGATATTACCTGTATCATGCGCAACGATGAATTGCGGTTTACCACCGTCCATTTTTTCACCATAACGTCGCGTGCCTTTTGTTAGTAATTGATATCTTACTTTAACACCTTTCCAATTCTCTGTAGCCATTAATAACACTCCTATTTTAAATTATTTTCTTTTAAATATTCTTCTTGTGCTTTTGAATGCGAGTGAATTACATACGTGTTTTTATAGACACCGTATACTGCAATTACAAAAGGCACTATTGACGTAGCGAAATTTTGCCATGCGTCTAACTTTTCGGGCATTAAAAAAGGAACCTCGATACCACTTGCTTTTAATGCAAGGTATAAAGCCCCTAACATACCACCAAATAATCCAATATATTGTTTTAATTTATCTGCAGTCATTTATTTATGCTCCTTTTGTGTAAAATAAAAAGCCAACGCATTGCGACGACTTTACTTAAATAATATAGGTGCTAGTCCAACGGCAGCAGATAATAAACCAAATATACCTGTTACAATTGCAGTAGCTATACCTACATTAAAAGTTTGTTTTTTAGTCAATATTTGACTGAAACTTTTTATTTGTTCATCGTGACCTTTAACTTCATACCTCAAGTCATTAACTTCTGATACGAAATCTGTCATTTTATCACTAATCTTTTCTAAATGACTTTCTTGTTTCTTCTGTGATTCATAGGTTTGTTTTTGTATTAATGTTTGTTTATCTACTTTGTTATTTAAGCTACTAATTGCCTCTGTGTGTTTTCTGTCGTTCTCGTTGATTCTTTCATATATCTTACCTGTATTACGCTCCCACTCATGACGTAATACATACTTTTCATTATTTTCGGACAATACCAATCACTCCAAGTACAGAAACCATAATGTTTACCACTGCCAATGTGGAAAATTGCAGTGGTGTAAGCCAATTAATAGCATGAAATATACTTGCCGATGTCATTAAAAAGTAAAACAAACCATTACCTGCACCGCCAATTAAAATTAAATAATTAAATACATTATTCATTTCTCTTTTAGGTAAGAAGAAAGGAGCGATGATCAACATTAAACTAAATACCATACCAAGAATCCCCCATACCCAAATAGGCATGATGTTATGAAGTGCTATATAGAATTGCGAATCATCAAGCACATCTTCCTGTTCTTTTGCCCAAAAGAAGCCTCTTTCGAACATAAGTATTCCAAACCCCATATACAGAATCACTTTGTGGATATAATCAAAATATGTTTTTTTCAATCTAGCACCTCATTTTATTCAATATAAAACCACAAGTATTAAACTTGTGGTTCCTCTGTATAAGTAACGTCAACAACTTGCTTTGCTACTTTAATAGTTAACAACTCTTTTGCGATACCAAATTCATAATTCAATTCATTTAAACTATTAAGACGTTGAGCGAGCTTTTCTGCTTTCTCTTGCTCATCAAGTTTATATGCTGCTGATGTGTTAGTGCTTGGGAAGAATTGCCCACGATAATCAATACTGAGTGCATTCTCCACACCTTCACTATCTACTTGTACTAAAATATAATTTTCTTTTTTATTTACTACTTCGTTTGTCATGATCGATTCCTCCTATATTTGTGTATAAAAATAGTGCCAAAGATTACTCTTCTTCGGCACTTTCTGAATTTTGTTCTTGTATGATTGCTTTTAACATTGCATTTTCTTGTGTAAGTTTTGCTACTTCCTGTGTAAGATAATTAATTGTAAGTTGTGGATTAGCTTGTAATCCTTGATTATTATTTTCCATTGATTTGTTCCTCCAATGTTTTAATTTTATTTTCTAAACTTTCGTTCTTTTCTATTAATTCTTTTACTGCTTTTAATGTCGTATACATTATCTCATCATTTTTTACTGAATTTTTACTATCTGAAACAAACAAATCTGGTGTTTCTCGTTCGATTACTACACCGTGTTGCAAAGTTTTATCTTCATCATATTTATAGTTAAAACTGTATAATTCAGTTTCTTTTAAAGCAGCTATAGCATTGAAATTCCATCTTTCAATATTTTCTTTATATTTTTCAGATGATTTTTTCTCCCAACCTTTAGTGTAATATACAGTACCTTCTGAAATAACATCATAACAATGAACATCTTTATATCCTATATTTCCACCGTTATAAAGTAAGTTATTCGTTACTCGTAATTCATTGGTGGAAACGCCAATATAGAAATTACCACTAACTGTGCGAATAGATCCTGCTCTAATTTCGTTTGCTGCAAGTCCTTTTAAATTATAGTTTCCGTTATTATATCCAAGTTTGTCAGTAATTCTAACTTCATTATCTACTTTTGCATAACAGTTATCGCCTTTAGCAAACCAATCTCCTAATAAATTACGACCATAAAAGTCACCAGTACCAATGTTACCGTCTTTATCAGTCGCATATACGTAGTTAGATTTTGGTGACTTATCAAAACGTATACCTGAACCAAAATCATAAGGACTGTTATTTGTACCCGTAATTAAACCGTACGATAAAACACCGTCGGTATCTGCGCCTGTATCATTATTTTTAACCCAAAATCTAAATTCGTTTGTACCTGTTCGGTTATCTTTCATCGGTCTGATATAAACTGAACTTGTTTGACTTTCTATGTTAACAGTTAAGTTTGAATCTAAAATAACACGACTGTTATCACTCGCTAATGCAACCGCACCATATGTGGAATGTAATGTCACACCACGTGAAATTTCATTGTATCGTTGTGAATGGAATTCTAATGTACCGGCAGTTTCATCTCCAGCACCTGCTAACATAGTAGAGAGGCCTTTTTCTGTTAGATATAGATTATATCCAGTATTGATATTAGACACTTGTATCGTACCTTTATTCATACCTAGTTTAAGTTTTGCGGTATCCGTGATATTTGCCCATGTTCGAGTAAATGAGCCGTAAGAAAGAATCGACGTATTACGAATATCTATATATTCTGAACTGTTACCACCACGTATGCCCATGTTGTTTACATTGATATCTAAACCTTCATTAGAAAGGTTTAATCGGTTAACAACCTCGTCTTTACCAACTTTATTATTTAAATTCTGCGTGACAACTTTAAAATCTTTGTTAACTGTGATGTCGACTTTATCGCCTTTTAAATTAATACCGTTTGGACCAATAGTACTTGACTGGATATTACCGTTATCGTCATAAGAAAGAGTAATACCTGATGTTGTATTGTTAATGATTTGTGAAACAACACTATTTAAAGTTTTGCTACTTTCATCAAATACATCTTTAGAAACACGTTGAGATATTTGTTCACTTTCAGTTAATGTTTCAGCTTTAGTAGTTGATAATCTTTTAGTTGTTTCGTTGTCGTATTCTTCTTTTGTGACTCTATCTAAAATTTGATTACTTAATTGTTTTCTTTCCGTTTCTGATGTATCCAAACGTTCTACAATGCCTTTTTGGTCACTTTCGTAATCAATACTTCTCACATAAGACTTTAACTGTTCTTGTGTATCTTCACGTGCTGCTTGAATGGCTTGTTCAACTGCATTTGGTGTTCCGACTAATTGATTATTTTCATTAACAACTAATCCGAATTTATCAGCTACATTAAGCAATGCATTTTTAAATTTCTCATCAGTATATTGAGATTGTAGTAATTGTAATCGTTTATCTGCCGAAACTTGAGCGTCACGCATAGCTTTATATAAATCTTGTAATTGTTCACGATAATCAAGAAATAATGCTTGTGTATCAATCAAATTACCTATAGTTGCTGTTTCAGCAGTCATACCATCAAGGTTTGATTTAATATGTTGATATACATTTATAACGGCATTAGATTTAATATCTAACTGACTTTTTAAATCCTCATCAGTTAAATATTCATTGTTTTGTAATGCAGACACATTTTCGATTAACTGGGCATGTTGAATACTTAAATTTTGGAATGTATTAGTCAACGCATTATATAACGTTTCTTCTCTACTCATTCCACCTAATTGTTTTACATTTTGTGCCGTTTCATTAATCCATTCACCATTCCAGTATCTTCTTAATACTGCAACATTAGGATTGCTTGTGTCATACCAAAGCATATCATTGACTGGATTATCGGGAGATGTAGCACCTTTAAATATCTTACGTTCAAAATATTCTAATTGACCTGCAACAACATCATTAACAATCGTATTAACGTTATTCACATTGTCGTTCATTTTCTTACTAATATCTGCAAGTTTTTTAGTGAATATATCTCTTAAATTGCTTTCGTCATATTCAACCACATTACCAAATTTATAAGTGCTTTCATCTTGTAATAAGTCATAATCAACACCAATAACTTCTGCTTCAATATAAAGTGGTGGTCTGAAATCTCTATCCTTAATACGTACTGTGTCGTACAGGGATACAACCATTTCTGGATAGTGTTTGTGTATATCTGTAGAAGTTATTTCATAACTGATTGCCGATTTATTACGTTTGTTGAGTTCCGTTTTAGCGAGTGTAGTTAAACGTTCATCAGTCATATTGCTATCGTCTGATTCAGGTTCATACACACTCCATAAGTAACGCCCAGGCAATCCAAACTGTGCCTGAGCGTCGTCATCTGTAACTATTTTTTCTAATCTTTGTCCAGTGTCGCTTTCGGGACCAATGGCATATAATGCAGTCCGTACTTCTGACATATCAACGGTACGTGTCATACCAGTTAAGTCTTTACCTTTAGTAATCTCTTTACCTTTAAATAAGCTAACTGGTTTCTTAAGTGTTACATATCTATGTTCAACTGTATGTGAGCCGAGTTCTATTGAATAATCTGCAACCATACTATACGTTGTGCATAACATGTTAATAACTTCATACGGCGTTGAATAAGCAGTCCATGATGTTGTTCTCATACCACCATGTTCAGTGTCATCTGACATTTCCCAACCAGTGTTACGTAATGTCTCATTCAAGGCTTGAGATGTGCTATAAGCACTATATTTACCAGGTTTTATAGGTCGTGATTTATCGATATCTTCTAAATATGATGCATTACTTTCTACATCAGTTGTACCATCAAAGTTATCCACCACATGAGAAATAATGAACTCACGATAAACACCATTATTATCTTGTGCAATAATACGATTACGTTCACGCAAATGTTCAGCACGTTCATTTAACATTGTGAAATCGAATGTTTCTGATTTTTCTTCAGCGTTGGTACTCATCACTGCATTTAATAATGCGCCGTCATCACGACTAATATAATCAATGACTTTGTCATTGAAGTCTAAAATATGAACGCCTGTATGTTTCAACTCGTCACCTCCTTATAAGTATCTATCTTGCCAATAAACAGTAGTGTCAAAAGTTTTTTCTGGATAAATAATACATTCATTATAACCACTATTGATATTAAAGAAATCACTACCAAACGTTTTTAAATCAAGTGACGGATCTTCATTAATTGTTACTGTTTTGTCTTGCATATTGATGTTTATCACATCGCCTTTTTTAATAATCATGTCACGTGCTTTAGGTGGTTTAGGTAACTTTTCATGAGTGTAGCTACCTAAAATGTAAGTTGGCATGTGGTAGTTCGTACCATTCTTTGCAGTATATACACTAACTGCTGCAATAGGACGTTGGTAGAACTTGCCACTGTCTTCCCATTGTTTCTCATGCACATCAACCGGAATGACACGTTTAGGATACTCAACTTCTTTATATTTCCAAGTTTTAATTTTAAATGTTGTACCTGAACGTTCTAAACGGATATACAATACTAAATCATCCCACTTATAGAACATAGGTAAATTACCATATTCATAAATCTTCTTTTGTTGTCCTAATTGGTCGAATAATGTAATTACAATGCTACCAATTGCTTGACTAGAACGAGTATTCCGATAGCCAATGCTTGCGATTAAGCGATTATCTGTATCGTATAAATACTGCGCACAATGTGTTGAACCTTTTTTCTTTTGATTCACATGCAATTTAATGGTAGAAACAAAATCTTGTGCCGATTTACCGAAACTGTGTTTATATTCTGCACCGTTCCAACCTGATGTGGCAGTGATTGTATCTTGTTTCAATACAAATGAATCTTTAGAACTTGCAAGCTCCATACCTCCACCCGTTGTGCCTCCTGTATATCCATCTATATTTGTACCTGCTGTTTGTTTTGTCCAACCTTTAAAATTACGCATTTCATTATCCCAAAGCGTTGGCGTGTAATCTTCGACTGGTTTATCCAAGTCATCATCACCAATCATGAAGTAATCTTCATCATTTTTAGTGATCATATAGTAACTTGCATTTTGTAATGCAGTTGCTTGCACGATAACTGGGCTATCTGCAGTGCCTGTACTAACCACACTGACTTGGTCTGATATAGCAGTATTTTTCGTACCTTCTACTGCATATTTGTATGGGTCTGCTAAGACAACAGAAATGGTAAAAGAATAAAATCCATATTTGTCTTTTTTTAATTCTATAGGGCCTTCAAAATATGCATTCCAGTACCAATCTTGTGAAGTAAATTGCAGTGGAACTGATTCTTCATAATTAAAAAATCGAACTAATTCATTTAACACATCATCATGTGTTTTAACCCCACCATGAGATAAATAGTCATTATGAACGATTAAAGGCAAATCAAATTTAATTTCTTTTAAGTTTCTATTCTTAACAATACTTCCTGGACGACCTGCAACTTCTTCGGTTTCTAATGCAAAATTAAAAGAGGGTATCTTAAACCCTCTTTCAACTATTAACCATGGAAGTTTTTTGTTATTTACTTTGATTGTATCAAGCATTATCTAACCTCCCCTGGTTTAAATCTTGATTTTCTTTGTTTCTGTCTATTGTATTTATCAATAGAGCTGAATACTTGTTGTTCATGAGTAAACTGGTCAATCGTAGGCTCAAAATCCTTATCTGCAATAGTTTGATTGCTAGTAACTAACTGTGTAAGTAATGCTATTTGTTCTTGCTGTTGTGCAACCATTTGCATAAGTATAGAGCTATCATCACTACTACTATTAATATTAGGTAGTTGGTTAGGACGTTTATTACTACTTGTGTTAGAACGACCTCTTTGAATATCTTGAGCGGCTAAAGCCAACATCTTCATTGCGTCTCCACGTCGTGATGGGTCTGTTGGAATTATCCATTCAGGATAGCCACCTTCTGCGATGTTATACCAACCTGCATTTTTGATTAATCCGCCTGTAGCAAATCTACGATGTCCACTAGGACCCCAACCTGAACGTCCGTAAGGTAAATCTCTACGCCAATTTGAGTTATTGAAGAATGCTAATAATTGATCGTAACCATTTTTGATATTTTTATGACCTCTTACTGCATAACTTCTGAATGTACTAGGCACATACTGAAGTAACCCTTGTGCAGGCGTACCACGCAAGTTGTTTATATCTCCGATGTTACCTTGTGTAACCCCTGCATTACCGTTTGACTCACGTTGAATTTGAGCGATGATACCATTCAATTCTCTTCCTGAAAGGTTTACTTTCATGCGTTTAGCGGCACGTCGAATATCACCTCTCCATTTGGAAGCAGCCTTATTTTGACCTCCACCGCCGCCCCCATTATGTTTTTTCAACCAACTTGTAGGGTCTTTTGCTACTCCACCCCATTGCATTTCATAGTGTAAATGAAGTCCAGTAGAGCTACCTGCACCTTGTCCGTCTTCACCAGGGTCACCACCAGAAATACCTAAGAATGTTCCTGGATGTACTTTTTTACTACCTGTAAATGCTAGTTTGTGCAAGTGACCATAGATAGACTTAACATTACCATTGGTTACTTCCATATGATTACCAAAACCACCACTCCAACCTTTGAAGGCTCGAGCAGTACCTGACATCGTCGAATAAACTTTGTCGTGTTTATAGTTAATATCTAAACCGTGATGCGGTCGAGGGAATGGATAACCTGCTCTTGCAGCTTCAGCAGCAGTTCTTGCAAATCCAAAGTTGATACCTTTGGATAAGTCAATGTAACCACCGTCGCCCCCACCACTATCTTCTAGCCATTCTCCAATTTTTTTAGTAGCAGCTTCTTTAAGTTTTTTAAACATACCAGTCATCATATTGTATGGTAGTTCGGCGGCCTTACTTATACCGAAACTATCCTTACTAATACCAAAACCTTGAAGGACTTTATTAAGTAATTTCCCTGGATGTTCAATGTAGTCCAACACATCACCAACAGATTTTTTAAGCCAATCTTTACCTTTACCTGCAGTTTCTAGTGTTTTATCTACAATAGCTTTCCCGCTTTTAACAACCTTACCTGTGATCGCACTGGCTTGTTTACCAACGTTTCCTGCAGTTTTTTTAGCATTTCCTATAACATCGCCGACAACACTATCGCCGTGTTTATGTTTTTTAGGTTTCTTACCTCCACCAAGCAAATTAAAACCAGTACCACGTGCAAATCTAGGTAATGATCCTTTAGAAAATTGAGGATTACTATTTAAAATACTATGTGTTTGAGCACCATTTAAAACTGATGATCCTTTAGGTAAGAAAGCTGTTGTATCTCTATTAGGTGTGATAGCAGTTTTTCCATTAGGGTAACGAATCATTTCATGTCTGAAACCACCTGGACCATTTCCTCGACCTTTATCTCCAACTGTAGCAAATGTATCACGATTAATTTTTCCATTAGTTACAACATTTTGAGTATGAGTAGATTCAGTACCAGTGTGTAATTTAATGTATGGCAATTTATCCATACTTAATTTACCGGCTACCCAGTTAACACCTTTGATTAATTTGTTTAATCCGCCTTTAACTCCACTAACCATGCCACCAATATGACCTTTGATTCTACCAATCAATGTTTTTAATCCACTGGCCATATTTCTAAATGTATTTCTAACACTGCTCCATAAACTTTTTGCAAGACCAGTTACAGAATTTTTTATACCTTTCCATTTAGAAATGGTATCACTTTTTACTCTACCGAATATGCTACTTGTACCGCTTTTTAAACGGTTCCATGTATTTTTAACGCCACTCCAAAGGTTTTTAGCGTAATTTATTACAGAATTTTTGATATTTTTCCAAGTTTTAGTAAGCCAACCACGTAATTTACCAAATACCGTTTTAGTATTGTTCCATAAATTATTATAGTATCTTTTTACACCGTTAAATAAACCTTTTGCAAAATTAACAACTTTATTTTTTATATAACCCCATACTTTAACAGAAAAGTTTTTTATATTATTAAATACACGCTTTACAAAGTTCCATGTACCAGTAAAAGCACGTTTTACACCATTATAAAGGCCTTTTGCTAAAGCAATAACCTTATTCTTAATATAAGTCCATACTTTGATTGTAAAATTACGGATAGCACCAAATATCTTTTTAATTGTTCCCCAAAGATTATTAAACGCACGTTTTACACCAGTACTTAAAGCTTTGGCTAAAGCAATGACTTTGTTTTTGATGTAGTTCCAAACCGAAACAATCCAACCGCGTAAAGTGGTAATAATTTTACGTACTCCGTTAGATAAACCTCGTATAGCTCCAACAACACCGTTTTTAATTGCATTCCAAACGCGAATAGAAACTGCTTTAATGAAATTCCAAGCACTAACGATAAAAGATCTTAATCCACCTATTACACGCTTACCAATAGCAATCATTAATCGTATTATACCAACTATTGCATTTTTGATTCCGTTCCAAATTACTATACTGACAGTTTTAATACCATTCCATATAGCTACAAATGAGTTGCGCAATCCACCCATGAGTGCTTTAGCTACGTTAACAGAAATTCGAACTGAACTAATAATTACATTTTTAATTACATTCCAAACAGTGCGTACTGCGTTGATGAATAACAGACCTATTGTTCTTAAGAATATAAGTAGATTGCCAAATGTCATTCGAACTAATCCACCAATTGCCATTAATGCGCCACTGAATATTTGTTTAATACCTTGCCACATTAAACCAAAATCGCCAGTGAAAATACCTTTGAACAGTTTAATGACACCACTAATAGCAGTTAAGCTACCTTGTACAATCATTCTAATACCAGTAAACACATTGATAACAATGGCTTTGATGCCACCGAACACAATACTGAACGCGCTTCTAATACCATTAAGTATAGGTTTGATAACCACATTGAATAATGTGCTCAATACTAAACCTACTGCACTTTTAACTGCGTTAAATGCATTTATAATTGTCGAACCATTCTCTTGCCAAAAAGCTCTGAAGAACGAACCAATAGCTACTGCAGTAGAACGAACAAATGAAATAAATTGTGTGTACGCACCTCGCAACATCACGAGAGTAGACGTAAATTGTCTTGCCGCTTCTTCAGGTAGTATTTTTTTAAGAATGTTAAAGCCACCTGCAGTGTCGCCACTAAAGACTGATTTAATAGCACTACCGAACTGTTTAATGACATTCCATAAAGCGATAAAGCCATTCTTTACAGGTGTGATGACAGCGTTAACTATGTTTCTAAAGGTCTCAGATTTCTTGTAAGCTACATAAAACGCCGCTCCAACGGCTGCAATAGCCCCTGCAATTAATGCATAAGGTCCTAATGACGCCCATGCAGCAACTGCTTGAGCTCTTAATAAACCAATCATTGTTCTTATTGGTCCTAAAGCTTTAGATATGCCATTTCTGAAGCCTGCCATGATACCTTCGCCTGCACCTAGTTCATTCAGTAATGTCATAGCTCCTGCTATTCCTGTAATTCCATTAGCAACCGCACCAGTCATTATAAGCAACGGTCCTATTGCTGCAACCAATCCCGCAAAAACTGTGATAACTTGTATCACAGGTCCAGGTAATTTAGTAATGGCACCAATTATACCAGTCAATACATGTATCAAACCTGTTAAAGGTCCGCCATTACTTTGAGTGATCTTAATTGCTAATGATTCAAACGCACCACCAAGTTGTTCAACGGCACCTTTAAGTGTATTGTTCATCTTGTCTGCTGCTTCTTTACTTGCACCGTCTGAATTCTTAAGTGATTTACTATACTTTCCTATTTTATCAGGACCTGCATCAATCATTGCTAAGAAACCACTAGCCGATTCAGTACCAACAATTTGAGACACTGCTGCAAGTTTTTGTTCTTTCGTCATACCTTGCAATCCTTTTTGGAATTGTCCTACTAAAGCAGGCATACCAACAAACTTACCTTTAGAATCTGTAAGGGAAATACCTAGTTCGTCCATTGCTTTTTGTGACGCTTTGGTAGGTTTAGCTAATCGAATTAATGAAGCTCGTAATGTTGTACCTGCTTGCTCACCTTTTAAACCTGCATTGCTCATTGCCATAATAGCACTAGATGTATCTTCAAGACTCATACCTAATGAATGAGCAGGAGTTCCTGCATATTTCAATGCTTCTCCCATGTAGCTTACATCTGCGGCAGATTTATTCGCACTCATAGCTAATACATCGGCGATATGACCCGATTTAGACGCTTCTAAACCAAATGAGTTCATTGTAGACGCCATAATAGTTGCAGTAGTAGACATGTCTGCACCACTTGCTGCTGCTGCATCAATAACACCTGGAATCGCAGACATTGTTTGTTTAGCGTTAAAGCCCAATGCTGATAATTCTTTCATACCATTACCAACTTCAGACGCACTAAATACAGACTTAGCACCTAAGTCAATAGCTTGATCAGTCATTGCTTTTAATTGACCCTTACTTGCTCCTGCAATAGCACCAACCTTAGCCATTTGAGATTCAAAGTCCATGCCTTTTTTAATTGCAGCACCAAATCCTGCAACCACTGGTAAAGAAATATACATTGACATATTAGAGCCTATATTTCTCATAGCCATTCCTGCACTGTTAATTGAATCTCTATATTTGTTGACACTTTGTATTGATCTACCAAAACCACTTGCACTTAAAGCCTGTGCATTACGTTGCTTTTGCGATAACTCATTATAAGCTTGTCCTGTTTGACGTATCTCAGATTCAAGTTCATTCATTTTCACTTTTTGTTGGACAATTGCACTTGCAAGTTCACGTGCCTCTTGACTGTTTTTACCTTGAGCATTTGCTACAAAATTGTATTGAGCGGTTAATTCTCTTAAAACTGTCTTTTGTTGTGTCATGTTGTTCTTTAACGTAATCAAATGATTTTTATAACTATTTACACTTTCTCCTGCTTTAGAAAAATTACTTCTAGATAAAGTTAAAGTGTTATTCAAATCTGTCATTTTATTACGAATTTGAGACATGGAAGAAATACCTTGTTGTTGTTCCATTTTCAAACGTCTATGAGCTTGAGTTGTACTATTTAATTCAACACCTAAGTTTTTAAGTTTAAGTCTCTCTTCACTTAATTGAACACCTAGCTCTTGAGCCTCTTTACTTGTTGCACCATACTGATGCTTAGCGTAATCATATTGTTTCGCTAAATTCTGAACAATGAGTTGTTGTTGTTTCATGCCATTATTTAGCGATTCAATTTTCGCTTTATAGGCACTTGCCGTTTGGCCTGACAACTTAAAATTATTAGCACTAATACGTAAAGATTGTGCTACTTGTGTAATCTTTTGTCTAATTTGAGTCATAGACATCGTTGCAGACTTTTGTTCCATTGCAAACCGTTGTGCTTGAGCTGAAGTTTGACGGTATTGTACCTCTAAAGTGTCTAAGGATTGCTTTTCTTGAAGTATCTTTTGTCTTAACTGTAAAGCCTCTTGGCTATTCACACCTTGTTGTCTTGCTACATTACGATATCTTGTTTCAAGCGTTTGGATTGTACGTTTATGCTTTTCTATTACGACATTTAAGCTGTTTAAATAGCTTTCGTAGCCTTTTGTAGACTTCTCTCCGCGTTCAAAAGCCATATTTGTAATATTTAATTGACGTCTCATCGTACCCAAAACATTATCTATCTTCTCCATAGAAAATACAGTTCGTTTTGTTGATTGACCGAACTGATTTAATTCTGTTTCTGTTTGATTTAACTGTCTTTGATACATATTTAAGGCTCTATTTTGACGACTATACTCCAATCTTAACTTTTCCGCTTCTACACTTGAACGTTGTTCTTCTGTAGACATTTTTTTCAATTGATTGGCAATGTCTTTCATACTGTTTTCAGTAACATCAATACCTTTTCTTAACTCTTTAGTTCTAGTATTTAAGTTACTCATTGAACGTTCAGTATTTTTAAAATCTGCATTAGATCTTGTCATCTCACTACTTAATGTTTTGAATTGAGCTTTGATTTGTTTGAGAGAACGCTCAACCCCAACATCTTTCATATTCATTAATATGGATAAACCTTTAATATCTGCCACTCATTGTCCCCCTTTCTTAAAATAGGATAAAAAAATAAAGCCCTAGCAATTATGCTAAGGCTAGAAATTTGCAAATATTGCATCTGCTTTAGCATCGGAAGTGACTTTATTAGTGTTACGTTCATCTAGTATTTGTAATACATAGTGATAAGGCATCTTTAACACTTTATTAACATCTTTTCCTTCCTTTACTAAATCTCTGACAACAATATCTAAATGATTTAACATACTTGAGTAAGTTAAATCATCTTCATCTAATTGGTTTAACTGATGCTCTGAATAAACTTTTTTGTTTCTTCGTCTTGTTGTCCATTTGCGATGAATTCAACTTGTCTTTGTAAAGCAGTTACTGCATCTGGTGCATGTAATCGAGCTTTTACGTCTTTTGCAGTGAATTGACCACCGTAAATTTTAACAACAACATCGATTAATTTATCTAATTGTTCTTTAAAACTCATTTCAACTTCTCCTGATTCCACACGTTCTAACTCTGCCATGATGTCTGTTGCTTCATAAAGCACATCCATTGGAATAAAGTGTGGTGTTAAGAAAGTCTCCATTTTAATTTCTTCAGCTTTTGGGTTTTCTACTAATTGAATGTAGTTACGTTTTAATTTAGCCATTTTATTTCTCTCCTTATTTGTTATCTAATCTTTCAAAAAATGGTGTTTCATGTCCTGCTTTTTCTAAACGCTTTTCAAAATCATTAATTTCTTTTACTGTTGCTTCTACTTCTTCATTTTGTTTGTATAATCTGTCCGTTCTTTTATCTTTACAATCAGATAAAACTTTAAATTTGGCCATTTAATCACTCCTCAAGAGTTTTATTTTTGTATACAAAAATAGGCGACCTTTGACAGTCGCCTTAAATCATTAATTATGCAGTTGGTGTTGATACTTCTGTTTTAGAATCATAAGCACCTAGTAATAAACGTTTGAAGAATTCTGACTCATCATCATCTTTAGACTTAGAATCAAAAATGATTTTACGTTTGTCGTCGCCGATACGATGCATTGCAGTACCTTCAACTTCTTCTTGAGAGAATTCCCATTTATCTTCTGCAGTTTGACCTTCCATTTTCGGTTCAGAGAACATAACTTTAGTTAAACCGACACGTTGGAATGAACCATCACGACGTTCACGTTTAAACCAAACAGCAACATAGTTACTTTGTTTACCTTTTAATTCTTCATAGATACCATTTTCGTCGTAAACTTCATTGAAGATAATTTCTCTAATTTCTTGTGGGAATGCATGCATAGTTAAGTTAATTGAAGCTTCACCATCAGTTGTACCTGATTCAATGATACCGCCGTCTGCATAAGCGTTAACGATTTCTCCACCAGATTCAACAGAAACTTCTTGTAAACCTCTTGTTTGAGTTACTTTTTCGTAAACCATATTATCTACTTCATCTGTAGTTAATACTGCGAACCCTAAATCCTTAATATTAATATATGAACGTGGCGTTTTTGCTTGTTTGACCATAATTAATTTTCCTCCTTATAAAAAATAGCCTCATATCGTCTCGTTGAACGATACAGGCTAAAGTCCTTATTATATTCATTGCCTAAGTTTGTTACTTGGCTAGCTTTTAATTCTTTCCATAATAAATCACTAATCAATTGCGATATTTCGTTTCTTCTTAGTCTTGCATTGTAATTATCAGAGTATTTGACAAACACATCGATTTGAACGATATAGCTATAAGCATATCTGTCTCCATCAATATACGTTTCAGGTATAGGGTCGTCAAAGTCATCTAACACAATATAGGGCTTTATGATGTCTTGTACATCAGGGTAATCATTAAACTTAATGTTATCTTTATCTACAAGTCGCATCAAAGCGTCATTACTAATTAGCTTTTCATATATAACATTTAGTATATCAATCATAACGCTTTTTCCACCTCTTCTTGAATGACTTTGTAAAAAGTGTTTCTTGCACTTCTGATAGCCTTATCTATCGCTCCCATACCTTTCGGCTTAATAAACTTGCCACTTTTATTGTGAAAACCTTTTTCGTTTAAATGAACAATAGCATATCTGTGTTTTTCACCTTCCCAATACAAGCGAATGGATCGTGTACCATTTTCCCACATTGGTTTAGATAGTTTTACTTCACCATACTCAGCACCTGTATCTCTAAAATAACGAATATTAGCTTTAACCGCTTCAAGTATCACTTTACCTGCTGCAATTAAAGCCTCATCGTATATCTTTCGCATTCTCGTCTTATTGAACTTTTTCTCAAGTTCTTTCATCACTACTTTTTCATCAAATTTTATACTCATGATGTTGTCACACCACCCAAAATCATTAAGAAATCTTCATTCTCAACATCGGGTTGTACTAATTTAATGTTTAAGTCTTGCGTAATGTAAGGCGATTCCACATTAATATAGTGCCTTTCTGATGGTATATATTGTCCATGAGTGTCTCTTATAAATACTTTTACGTCATGCTCTGTGCCATTAGCAATAGCATTTTGTAACTCTGTCATCTTCCATTGTGGGACGTATGCCCAACAACTGTATAAAATTTTCTTACGTTTAACGCCTGCCTCTGGACCTTTATTTGCTTGATACTCATAAAAATGAACTCTAGTATTTAACTTTTTAGTTGTTATGAATGGCTTCTTAAATGGTGTTCTCATGTGTACCACTTCCAGTCACATTATTCAAACCAAAGTTAATCAAATCATCTTGGTAATTATCATTGAAATACTCAAGCAAATCTTCATATGCATAACGTGATCTTGCAAAGACTAGGTCTTGGCCTTCTAAATTCTCATAGATGTTAAACTCACCAAATCTCGACACAAGATTACTGTATGACTTCTTCAAAAGATTTTTTAAATACTCGTCTTCTGTGTCATGTGAGATTTTGGTATAGTCTTTAAACTCATCTAACAAATCATCTGTGATGCGCTCCATTTACATCACCTCAATCCTTATGCAGTTGGCGTTTTACCGTCAGTTGTACCACCTGCTGCTGTTTGTGATTTAGGTCCAGTAGCGATATTTAAATCATAAACTGCAGAAGCTTTATTATCTGCTGGTTGACCATACGCAAATGTTTTAGCAGTGAATAATACTGCGTCTTCTAAAGCTAAAGTTTCATTAAATTTCTTAACTGTTAATCCGCCACCGCGAACTGCATCGTAACGATCAGTTACAAAAGCGACTAATTTTTTCTCAGGAACAAATTCAGACGCAACAACAGAAACATTATAAGGTAACACAGTGACAAAACCACCATTAGCAGTTAAGTATGTGTAACGTGCTTGAATATCCCATTCATCTTGAGGATTTACAACTAATGTTACTTTACCGTCAATTTTTAATTTCTTGCCTCTTGCGTCTACTGATAAGTTCTTCAATACATCTTTAAGTTCTAATACAGTTGTATCTGCATCAGCAAATGTTAAAGTACCTAACGATTGTTTATCAGTTACTGCACCATTATCTGAGTTAATATCTTTCATTAAACCAACAGGTTGTAATTTAGAGGCACCCCCACCATTGATAACTGCTGCTTCTAATGCTACTGAGATAGCTTCTTGAATTTGCGTACGTACGAAACGTTCAATCCAGTTAGGACCAAAGATTGATAAATCATCTGGTAATACTACAAAGCAAGTTAATTTGTATTGTGTGAAATCTTCTTCACGGAATGCAGCGTCTAATTGACCTTTAATTTCGCCAAAGATTTTACCCCATACCGCTTGACCTGCTGGGTCTGCTTTGATTACACGAGTTTTAATACCTGCATTTTGGAAATTAATTTTAGATAATAACGGATGTTCTTTTTGTAAATCATCAAACACACGTTCAACAACAGTCTCTGGTAAGATTTTGTCATCTGTATAGCCTACTTCATAATTAATTTCGTTAAAGAATTTACGTTCTTCAGAAGTTAATGGGTCTTGAGAACGTTTCGCTAAAATACCATTGTCAACAACACGGTTGTTAACTCTATCCTCGATTTCTTCTTGTAAGTCATTTGATAAAGCGTCAAACATAGCACCAAATGCTTTTGATTGTTCTTCATCACTTGCACCATTTTGCACTAAGTTAGCAAATTTTTGCTTGTGCTCATGATAATTTTTGAGCTTTTGCTCATTTTGTTTCATATCAGCCATATTTTTATTTCCTCCTTAATTTTGAACATTAAAAATAGCCTCCCGTTACTCACGAGAAGCTAGTTAAAATGTGAAACGATTGAATTTTTTATTTTGTGGTTGTTCTGGTGGCTTAGGTGGATTATCTTCATGTTCTTGTTTTGAATCATCCTTAACCACACTTTTAGCAACATCTTTTAACAAAGTAAAGATGTCATCTAACTTATCATTTACAACTTTTAAATCAATATCTTTTTCTTCAGGTTTCTTTTCTTCTTGTGGCGGTGTGTCTTGTTCTTGCGGTAAGTTGTCCGCGTTGTAATGTTTAAATTTATTTGGCATGTTCTTAAACTGCGCCTCCATTTCCGGTGAGATTTTTGCTGCTATAGGTGTTGCATTCTGAATTTCATCAATAAGTCCTAAGTTTTTGCATTCTTCGGCGCTTAACCATGTTTCTTCGTCTAACATCTTTTGAAGAAGCGCATGATCAATATCAGGGTTTTTAGCAACATAGCTATTAAATACTGTACTATTAATTTTATCCAAATCATCGGCTTGTTTTCTTAAGTCATTTGCATTGCCCATCGCAATAGTCCATGCATTATGAATCATCATCATACTATTAGATGGCATAACAACTTTATCTGCTCCCATAGCAATAACTGTCGCTATACTTGCAGCTAAGCCTTGTACATTTGCCGTAATATGTGACTTATGGCTTTTAATCATATTGTAAATAGCTATTCCGCTAAATACTGAACCACCTGGAGAATTAATATTTAAAGTAATATTCTCTACATCTCCTAAGTCTTTTAAAGCTTGATTAAACGATGTGGCACTTGTTTCAATATCGTTCATACGTTCATCTACAATTTCGCCATACATATCTATGCTAGCTGATGTAGGTGACGTTTTTTTAACATTGAAAAAGCCTTTACTCTTGTCCACTTGCATTAGTCTCACCTCCTTTAAATGCATCTGCAGTTTGAAGGTTTTTCGTGATGATAAATTTATCTAATTCTGGGTCATCGGCAGGGTCTTCGCCCGTCATGATTCGTACTTGATTTCGAGTAAATGTACCAGATGAAACTAACTTATCAATAGATTCTGACATTTGTAGTGGGTCTCGCTTATCGATACCTACGACTTTAATATGTTTATCTTCATTTAAATATTCTTGTTCATAGAAAAATTTTGAATTTAATTCAGATTCGATTTTTCGTAATAAAGGATTAATACAAAACTTCAAATATGAATCAATTTGTTTTTCTAGGTCTGCCATTTCGCCAATGACTAACGATGGTGGTACGCCTATCATTCTTGCTATATCTGTAAGTATAGTGCGCTTTAATTCTTCTAGCTCTTTAAACTCTTGAGTACCTTGTGAAGCGCCTTTACTAGAATGTTCTTCATATTCTAGGCCTTTTGTTAATGGTGCTATAGCTATAGAGTTGTTTTTAAATGCCTCAAACATCATATCTATATAGCCTTGTAGTTTTGCTCTTCCATCTTCAGCCTTAAATTGAGTGGTATCTATGTTTAAGACGCCTCTAACTTGATTATTCATCAGTTGCAAGTCAATCATGCGACCAAATATCTCGCCATAATCCTCAAATAAGCCTATCGAAAAGTCCTCAAGTTTTTGATTACTATAAGTTAAATAAATAACATCATCCATTGAAAAGAAACGTTTAAATTCAAAGTTGTTAACCATAACATTTATGAATTTGTGAGGGTATAGCCCCATATCATCATCTTTTACAAAATCATCAGCAACAAAAAAGTACCCGTCATCATTTTTTACGACAAGTACCTCATTATCTATGATTAATTTGTAAATAAACTTTTGCCAAAAATCGACTGCATTTTGATTTTTGTTCGGTTGTACATTTAATTTATAATGCAAGTCGTCTTTTTCTCGCTTATTACCTGTCATTACACGAAACTCACTTTGAGATATAGTTCTTGCAACCATTTCAATAACCGTATTTAAAGCAATTTGTTTTAAATAAGCTTTTTTACTTTTATCTTGAAGAAACTCAAGATCATACATCCACGACAATTCAGAATGCCGTTTAAATACAGTATCAAATAATCCCATTTAATTTGGACCTCCCTTCTTTAGAACCTTAAACCACGTAACAAGTCTATCTCATCATCTAAGTTAGAATCTTTTAACTCATCTGCTCTATATAACGCATGTATAAGCGCTTGAAAACCATCAGTTTTACGTCGGATAGGCTTTTTCTTTTCATACTCTTTGTTGCCGTCTTTACGAATCTTAACGGCAACATTCTGTGTATACCAACGCATGAGAGGATTATCTCCAAATATTAAATGACGTTGTGCAAACATGTCCTCAACACGTGGTGCTAACAACGACTGAATCGCTCTAGTATTTTTAATTACTTCATATTCAATACCTGCATCTTCAAATAAGGGTCTTAATAAATCCATTCTGAAGTTATCAGCTATTACTTTTTTTAGCCCATAGTTTCTTTGTGCTTCACTAAACCAATCAATAATATGTTTAGGGCTTATTGTTGGCTCATCTACAATTGTTAATAAGCCTCTTTCTTCCCATTCTTTAATAGGTGGCTTTAACTTATAAGTATCTAAAAATTCTTTTCTTGCAAATGAGTGAGTCTTCCAAATGTAATCTTCGCCTGAACGGAACAATAATCCAACTGCTGCAAAGTCTTTTAAACTTGCATAGTCTAAACCACCGATACATTCATTATTTTCTAAGGGCGGTATAGGTCGATTAGTCGCCATGATGTCGTCCCAAGGTGCTACAACACTTTGTGAATCAGTTTCAGGCATATTCATACGCTTTGTCATAAACTCTGGTCTATTAGATGGATTAAACTTAAGTCCTAAATACTGTTGATGTACTTCTTTGAAAAGTTGTTTACCGTAATCACTTGTAGGCTCTTCGAACATGGGATTCGCTTTTTCCCATTTTTCAGGTTGATCAAGTTCATCCTTATCATCAATCTTACAAATGAATGGGAATAATCTATCTTCAGGGCTAATACCTTTCAATACATTATCTGCACGTTCTTTCAATCTATCTAAAAAGCCTTCTCGAACATATCCATCTGTACCGATATAGAACGTTCTAGGATGCGCAACCTTACCTAAACCACTTCGTTTAATATTGATAACAGAATCTTTCTCATACCCATGAATCTCATCAAAGAAAATGCAACCCTCACGTGCACCGTCTTTTGTTTTTTCATTAGAAGTATCAAAAAGAAATTGCGATTTAGTTGATAGCCCTTCTACATAGACCTTACTTAAGTAAAAAGGGTTATTAGGTCTTTCAGCAGTTACATATAAATCATTGCCCTCAATCATTTCATATATTTCTCTAAAGCTAACCTGTGCTTGCTTTTCACTATTAGCAACCACTGACATATTGTATTTAGGTATGCCATGTAAAGGTGTCATAAAAAAAGCACCTAATGTGCTAATATAACCATTTTTACCTCCACCACGTGCCATTGAAATAAAGAACTCAGAGAAGTAAGGTGTCATTGTATCTTCTTCATACAAAAATACAAAACATGATATAAATTTTTGAAAATCTTGTAGTGGGAAAAACCATTTTTCACTAAACTTGATGTAGTCTTCAATTCGTTGTGTGTCAAAGTAAAGATCGTCACGTTGCAAAATGTTATCTTCTAAAAAAGATATTAACTTATGACGTTCTTTATTAAATAAAGCTTTACCTAATTTACCTTTTTCTATATAGTCTGTAACGTATTTAGGTATCTTCATGTTAAATCAGGTCCTTTCGCAGCTTCTTCTAATCGTTTTTGCTCTGCCTTCTTATCTAATTGGAATGATTTTTCCAATGCAAGTAATGAGCCACTGACTTTATTCTTCTCTGCAATAGCAGGGTTAGCCTTAACAAATTCTTGACTTGCGTTTTTAACAATTGTAATTGGACCTGACTGTTCAATATATACATCTAATGCATAGAAAAGTTTTAATAAGTTGATATAACGTTCTACTTTTTCGACTTCAACATTATTATTGGTGTCAATTTGTGACATTAGAAAGTCTTCTGAGTTATTTATCTTTTTAATTTGATTAGGTGTTAACTTATCTTTTAAATATTCGTCATTTTTCATTTGCCCTCCCCCTTTCATATTTATTTGAATTAGATAATATTTTTAATTGTCAATCCCCTAATGTATCTATTAAAGCTTTAAACTCGGATAATTGACCCAAGCGCCGGTTTCCGACAAATCCTTTAGGTATGGGATTCTTGAAACCGGGGGGGGGATTTTACAATTTTATTTGTATTGTATAATTTAATTATATAAATGTTTTTACCATTGTTCGTCATTAAATTTTATTTCTTTTCTGTTTGGATTAAATTCAAATCTACCATGTTTTTTATTATGATGATATTTGCATAAGGTTTGTAAGTTATCTAATTCATAAGCAAGTTCTGGATGAGTTTCTAATTCAAGAATATGGTCAACTTCTAATGACTGATGTTGATTGATTGTTAGCTTACCTTTTTCTTTACATCTCACGCATTCATAATGATCTCGTGCCAATACTTGCTGTCTTGTCTTTCTCCATTTGGCTCTCATGTAGAACTTACGGTTATTGTTCCTTATATCTATATACTCACTAAACTTGCTCACTATAATCACCTTGTGCATAACAAAAGACACACCACTATGTGATGTGCCTCTTATATTCTTATCGTATGACTATATTATAATGTTATTAATATAACTAATGCACATAACCTTCGATGTCTTCTATCTCTTCTATCTCTTCGATGTCTTCTCATCATAGTGTCCACGTTGTGCATCCATATACACACTGACTATCTCATTGATACATGCATAGAACTTAGAGTCACTATTAATCTCCATTAAGTCCTTAATAGTCTTATGCTTAACTCCTAGCTTTAGCATCTGTAATATGTGATAGTTCTTTTCATCTGTGATGTAGTCCTCATACTTATCTATGAACTCCATCTTCTGTAGTATCTTAATGTTACGTCGATACTCTCTATTCCTATCTAACACTTTGACTAATACCTTATCACCTGTACCACCTTTAGCTTTAGGCATTACTGCTTCTATACCATACTGTGCAGTAGATGTACTATCTGCATCATATACCTGTGCTTCAATAATATTACGCATCCACTTATAATTGTCTATCATGTTTCTTACTTCGTCACGTGTATACATCTACTACCTCCGTTACCTACATTTAGTACCAGGTACTAATAATAGTATAAATTATAAAGGTACTAGAGTAAATTAGTACCTTTACCTTAAATATATATATAATTAATTTTAAACTCTTTGCATTCTTCCATAGCAATCCTTTTTCAGTTTGACAAAAGAATTGTTATCCATTTGACTTTGTACATACTCTGAACGCCCATGTAATTGTCTTACTTTATATAGCCATGGTTTCTTTAGAGTATTTCGTGTGTCGTTACTTTTATCATTTTTATTAGCAATTTCTAAATTTTTTAAAGATTTATACTCAGCATATTGAGTACGGCTCATACCTTTAGGTACGTTAAACACTTCTTCTTCAGTCCAATTATCCCTTATTCTGTTACTAACAATACCATGATCTAAAGCATTATCTTGCATCTTTTGTAGTTCCAAGTTAGTTAGCTCTCTTTTTTCATTTTTAACTTTAATGGTAGTCTTTAACATTTAAAACATCTCCAGATTGTTTGTATAGTGTTTTTCATTTTATATCAAATCATGGTATTGAGCTACCCTACTTTTTAAAAAATTATTAATTTTTATTAAACTTGTTAGCTACCTTTTCCATTTCCTCTTGTAACTCTCTAATCCCTTCTTCACCATTATCTTTAACAAAACGAGTAAATAAGTATACGTTAGTGTATCTCAAACCGTTGTTTTCATTACGTAACATACCATTATTTCCAACAAGGAATAATATAATAACTGCAAGTATGATTGATATGATTATCCACATTAGTTACTCACCTCAGCGTTTAAATGGATATGATCATGTTGGTTAAAGTCTTGTGGTGGTTTATCAACTTCATCTTCTCTATATCTGTAGTGTTCAATTACTGCATTAGTAACGTACTTACCTAGCTCATACATTGCTAATGTGAATAGTAATTTTAAAATATGTTTAATCATTGTCTGCCTCCTCATATTTTTTCAACGCCTCTTCCTTACTCTCTGCCTCAACCACCGTAAATGTTTGATTATCTCTCGACTGTGTAACGTGGTTGTGTTTGCGTCCTGTTGAATCTGTGAATGTTGTGATTAGGTATTGTGTCATTAATGTTCAACCACTGGATAATGAACGTCTTTAATTTTTAATGAGCAAACACTGTAATAAAAGTCACCATTACCTGCATCCGCATAACATTCACCTTGTGCAATCGGATTTTGATTATGATACAGAACTACAGTAGCAAGACTTTCACTTTCTTCATATGGATAATCCTCAATTTGAGGACGTGTAATTTCGTCTTCTATTTTCACGTTAGTAATAACTGCGTCTAGCTTTACATTCGTCCATGTTCCCCCAGCGTGTGCACAGCAGTCTTGTTCACTTTCAACTATTTCAATTACTGTTCCATCATCTAGCGTTAATGTTTCATCGGTCCAAGCAGTTACTTTTTTATATAATATTTGTTCTTTTATTTCTTAAAAGCTTTTGTAATTAATACCATACATTCCCACTCACTCCTTAAAATGTTTATCTAATTCTTTATTAACATGGGATATTACTCTTGATTGATTCATTTCTTTACGTTGTTCTTCCATTCTCTTATAAGCCATAGCTTCAAATTCACGGCGTTCTTTATTTACTTTATCTCTGAATTCTTCATACTCTTTTTTATTTTTGTTATATAACGCTAGAGCTACAATAATTGTTAATACATACAACACAGCGAATACACCTATCGCTAATAAACCTAATAAGAATAAGTCGTTCACTTCCCCAACACCTCCCGAATTTTAGTCAGAATATCTTTATCTTTCGATGTCTTCTGATTTGATGAAGCTCCCGTCTTTTGACATGACTCCTGTTCTGTCTTTAATCTCTCCATAAGCTTGTTCTAAACACTCCCGTAACGTCATATTATTTTGTTGGGCCAAAATCACTAAAGTAACAACAACGTCTCCTATACCGTCTCTGAGAGCGTCTGTGTTGTCTCTGCATAGTGCAGCAGCAACCTCACCCATTTCTTCGCTTGATTTAGCATACTGTGTAAAGCTATTACCTTTATCAAGTCCTTTATCGATACTCCACTCTTCTACTGCTTTTACTAATTGATCTAATTGATTAGTCATTATCGTTGTCCTCCGAATTGATTATTTTGATTCATTCCATTTCGAATTAGGTTTAATTAATTGATTAATGTGCAGATCATCATTCAACGAACGTATCTCATCACCTGTATCATAAAAGACATTGGCTAAATATCTGCCGAAAGCATCATCTTTATACGTCTGAACATATATTTTCTTATTCTCTACACATTGCTTAGTAAAGTTAGTAGCTTTACTATAATTTTCTTGACCTCTCTCTGGCGTATCAACATTGAGTAACCTGACACGCCTTTTAGCAAATGTTTCAAACCCTAAATCTAAATCAATGTCTAACGTGTCCCCGTCAACAACATTGGTACATGTTGCTTTAAATGTGTATAGTTGTTTTTTGATGTTCATCTCATACACTCCCTATTACTTTTAATGTGTTCTTCTAATACTTTCATCGTGACTTTACTTCCAGCCACCTTAACCACAAAACCTTGTACGCCTTTTTTACGCAATTCACTTTGTATCTGAGTTGGTGTCTTGCCTGCTGTATCGTATTTATAACGTTGGTTGATCGTTGATGAGAGTTCTAATGTGTTAGTTGTCATTGTGCTGCCTCTTTGTAATCAGTTACCCACATGAACATTAATCCATCTTCAACGTGGTTTCTATTACATTTCCTTGATACATTCGTTCTATCTAAATTCATATGCTTACTAGCCTCTCTAGTGCTTGAATACTCTTCAACAATGTTGTTATTAGAATCGATTAGATATACCGCTTTAGAACAACCTTTATTTATTCTGTACAATCTATATTTCTTGAATGACGTTGCAAATAAATTATCTGCGGTGATGTCGTTGTAAATTCTATTTTTAGGATACGCGTGCATACCATTCTGAATACCTGCAATAAAAGTTTTAAATACTATGTCGCTAGCTCGATGATGTTTATTTTTGTAAATGATGTTCAATGAACCTTTGTTGTTATTAGCAAATTTAAATTGTCCGTCTAATGTCTTAAATCTACCTAGATTACTTACATACAATTGATAATGTTCATTGAACTTCCAAACTTTATCACTTACTTTTATAAGCTCATTGATTTCTTGTTTCTTTTTTATACGTGGTAGTTTGTCTGTAAAGAAACAATTTAGTTTATAGTTAAACTGACCTTTGTGTTTCTGTTGGTATATTGTCATTTCTGGAATACCAGTAATATAACTTAAATGCTTAACAGTTGTTTTAGTGATAGTATGTGCAAATGGTTCATACATATAGATCATGATTAATCACTCCATTTTTTCAAGTAATCTTCCTGCATAGTCATACGCTTTTTTGATATCTTCTTTTTCATTGTCTTTTCTGCCACTACGCACAGGGTATTTAATCATATTGCCCTTCATATAGCCTTTGAATTCTTCAAATGAAAGTTGTTGATATAAGAATTCAATCACGTCTATCCCGTCACTACCTTGATAATGTTTCGGTGTTCTATTAGATACGCCCACTACTTCATCTAGCTTTTGTGTAAACGGTAAGTCTACCACAACAAAATCATCATTATCAGTTAGTCTGTAGGTTTGTCCATTATGCATAATCAAGTCGGTAAAATCCTCACCAGTCACTAAATTTTTGCAACGTTGAGTATACTTACCATATTGCGACTGTCCATTATCTCCTATAAATTGCACCCAATCTCCAGCATTTAAATCTTTTATCCTCATCTCTCTATCCCCTTTGCACTCTGCCGTATGAATCAGTTTTGATTGTTGCGATTAAATTATTTCTTTCTAGATTTCTAAAATAACTACTATCAACTCTGTTCTTTTTCAATAATTCCAATGAACGTTTGGCTCTAGCTAATCTTTCTTCTCTACGTTTACGTTTTAATTCTTTTTCGTGTCTCATCTCTGCTCTTTGGATTTCGTACAATTGCTTTGAATTCAACCCATCGCCTTTATAGAATTCTGGAACTTGTTCAATCATCTTAATTAACCACCTTTAAATTTATTTTTTTGCCACTAATTAACAATTCTTTACTACCTGTTTCAACTAATTCATTTATTTCTTTCTTAGTTAAAATCAATTCTGGGATTTGTTTGTAACCATTAGATTTATTTATTTCGACTTGTTCGAATAAATCGTCAAACTCTACTTTCAAATAATTTTGTATATTTCGTCTTACATTATCCGAGATATATCTTTCTCCGTTTACTAATCTAGATAGATAGGTTTGATCAATGTATATTTCACTTGCGAACTGTGTATATGTCATATTTCTTTCATTTAAAATCCTATCTAATTCTTCTCGCTTTATTGCACATTTGATTACTTTCATTTACTCCACTCCTAAAATTCTTCTATAGATACCCCAGTTACTCTGTGATAGCCCTGAAATACATCTGACGGACTATCTTTTATATCTTTGATTAATTGTTCTTTATTATTTGTTTCTTCTTGTATAATCACCTTGATTGTGACTTCCGCGTTTACTGTTTCTTCTGGCATTTAATCCACTTCCTTTATGACCATGACGATTTTCGATTCTTCGGCATACATCTTGTAACTATCTATATGCACTACTTGATTATCGTCTTGCCACACATGTTTATTTGCAGCGTCTAATACTGTCTTAATCAAATTATCTACATCTGGCTTAGTACGTTTATATGTGCCTATTGCAATTAACTTTCGTTTCTTGGACCAACTTTTCGGTGGTTCAAAATAAAAGTACAACGACACTTTCAAATTCTTATCTGTTAATAATTTCGGCATTTGTCCCTGTATATACGTCTTGTGCTTTGTGTATGATGTTGGCATATAAGTTTGAACAAATTTACCTGCATTACGAAACCTTGGGCGAGGTGATCCAATAGGTGCTTTATATGTTTCATTAAATTTAATTTCTATTTCCATGTGCCACCTCTACAAAAATTCAAATAAGTTTGCTTGTAACCCTAGTTCTTTTTCGTATCTGAGGTCATACACGCCCTTAAATCGTTTTAGCTCACTATCTGTCATGATTTTCTTTTCGTCGCTAAAATGAGCTCCTGTGAGCGAATAAACCTCATTTGTATCATCTTCATACTTGATGACTTTAATATCTTCCGTGCCATCTTCTCTATATAGGTAGTACCTTTCGATAATTCCCATCTTTATCTCTCCATTTCGTCTCGTTCATGATTAACTCCTGGACGTCTTCGTACTGATTAAATGGTGTTATTGTGCCAGCTTTTAACAATCTATCTAACGCCCACCCAACCTCTAATAGTGTTTTAGCGATGAGTGAGTCGTTTTGATAATCTTCTCGATACATAATGCCTAGTAATTTTTGATATTCGTATACTTTCATCCAATAAACCTCTGCGTTTTTTTATAAAATTCTATATGTGCCACGCCAGTTTCTCCGTCTTTATTTTTCGATATGATAAACTCAATATCAGACTTACCAGTATCCACATCAACTTGATCTTTATCGTAATAATCATCACGATAAAGAAAGAAAATCATGTTAGCGTCTTGTTCAATACCGCCTGCCTCTCGTAAATCAGACATCATAGGGCGTTTATCATTACGAGATTCAACACCACGACTTAACTGCGATAATGCGATGATGATACAACCTGTTTCTTTTGCGATGATTTTTAAATCACGAGATATCTTTTCGACTTCTAACCTTCTATCTCTTTGAGGTACGTCTGATTGCATAAGTGTTAGGTAATCAATAAAGATGACATGAGGTTTATCTGACTTTTGAGACGCTACTTCCCTAACGTCTTGTGGTGTCATTTGTGCTTGGTCTTCAATCTTTAATGACTTGCACTTCTTGATTTGGTCAATTGCTTTCATAACATTTGAAACTTCATTGTCATCAAGTCCATTACCTTGTTTAATTTTGGTAAGTGGTATGTTTGTAATAGACGCTACTAATCTCTCGACAATGTTGTTGCCACCTGTCTCTAAACTGAAAAACGTTGTTGGATAACCTCGTCTTGCAATATTCCACATCATTGTTAAAGCAAGTGCCGTTTTACCTAACGACGGTCTAGCACCTAACACATTGAGTTGACCTGGTTCAAAACCAATAATTTTATTGTCTATAGATGAAACCCCTGTTTTAATAAATTGTTTCGGTTCATCAGATAATATGTTTTCGACAACCTCAGCTAAAAAACTATCAGTAGCGTCAGCTTTTTTAATCGTCATGCCCTTTAATTTTTCTAATTCCTCGACCAAATAATTAAAATTATTCTTAGTTGGCATTGATTGATACTCTGAGACTTTCTCACGAGCCTGTGACAAGACGTATTCTTGTAATAGGTTCAATTGGTCATCCATAAAAAATACCTTGTCAGTTCCCTCTGAGTTGTATATTCGACCTAGTCTCTCAGTAGATATAAATTCGTTGTCATCACGACTTTTAAAATAAATTTGATTAACATCAACTTTGCCTTGTTCGAGTACATATTCCAGAAACCCTTTTAACTTCTTGTCAGTAAACATCTCTGGTTTTAATCTGAATTTGCCTAGTA
Organism: Staphylococcus sp. 8AQ; assembly: GCF_902506595.1. Taxonomy (NCBI): domain Bacteria; kingdom Bacillati; phylum Bacillota; class Bacilli; order Caryophanales; family Staphylococcaceae; genus Staphylococcus; species Staphylococcus sp. 8AQ. Next base: position 324,465 of record NZ_LR733871.1, on the reverse strand, counting down.
ACTCTGGGTTACGCATAAGATTAGAAATTATCGACTCTTCGGTGTTCAATACATCAATAGTCATCATCTAACCCCCAATCTTCTTTCATCTTTTGCCATTGTTCTCTTAACTGTTGTCGGTTCTTTCTGAATTCTTTATCATGCTGCATTCTATATTTATCAGTTTGTTCTTCTGGTATCACTGCACTTTCCATTTCTGGTGGTTTACGATCAATAATTTGTGCAATTGTAGGTTTATAACGGCTTTCCCTAATGTATTTCTTAGTTTTGTGTAAGGTTCTGTCGTAGTCGCCATAATTCATGATTTGTTCTAACCACAAGTCAAACTTGGTATCATTAAACTTCATATCGTAGACATTATTAACTAGCTCTATGATTTCGAATGCTTCAGCCTTAGTCATTGGCATAATGTCTAACCTCCTAATATTTCTTGTTTCTTCCTAGCTAAGTAATCATCTTCTTTAGGTTGTTTAGGTGTAACCTTAGCTATTGCTTTTTCTTTAGTATCGACACCGTCTTTATTCCAGTTCTCTAATACTTTGATAAGGTAGTTAATACCTTTGTTGTTTTCTTTACAGTAATCAGTAGCTACAGTAACGATGTCTAGTTTGTTATCTTTAAAGTCATTTATAGTCTCTTCTAGTTGTTGTGCTTTTAATGGACTTTGTATAATTTCTAAATTATTACTAATGTATTGAAATACATGTGACACGACGTCCTTGTCTCTCTCTGAAGAAGTCTCTGTGTAGTCTCTGGTATTGGTCGGGTCATTTTGACCCATTCCATCGTGCCAATTTGACCTCATCGTCGGGTCATTTTGTCCCGATGGTCGTTCCACTAGTTTGTTTAACGTTTCATAATTAACTGAATACCATTTTGTACGGTCAAAGCCAGCTTTGTTATAGTTGCCAACATGTAATAAATTTTGTTTTTCTAAACTTCCAAATGTACGCTTGATAGTCCTTTCACTCCAAAACGTAAATTGCTTTTGCCATTCAGGGTAAGAATTGTAAATCCATTTTTTACCATTATGATGGTGCTTGCTGGTATTTAACCAGTAATGAATTTGTTGTAATATGATTGCCTCGTTAAGTCCTATCTCAGTTGCTAACTTAGGCAGTACGAGTATTGGATAATCGTCAATCAACAAGTTGTTCATCCACTCAACTCCTTTTTGATATAATATTTTTGAGGTGTTAAAAAATGAATTGGATTTCTTTAATTGCGTTAATAGTTTCAATAATTTCTTTATGTTTAACAGCTTATAAGTACTGGCATGACTACAAAGAAAATCAATTGAAAATTTCAGTAGATTTAAAAAATCATTTTGTCTCTTATGAAAGGAATGTATTTGAATTGAATGTAATAAATGAAACTAAAAATCCAGTTTCTATCACTAAAATAGTCTTAATAGATGAAGATAAAAGCTCAAAATTTGAATGTATTCAAAACAAAGTGTTATTAACTAAAACTAAACACATTAGAAATGAAAGCAGTTTGTTACCAATTAACCTAAATGCCTATGCTTCTCATAAGATATTTATTGTTTTTGATTTAGAAAAAATTTTGAATGCTTACAATTTTGAAATTTACACTAGTAAAGGTGTTTATATTACTAAATACAAAGAGAAACAATTGAAAGAACAATCGCTATTAAACTTAGGATCAGTATCGATAGATAAATGATATGATCACGTTTTTTCATACATTCACCTTCCTTTAAGCATTCTATTGAGTCGTTCATCTACGTCCACCCAACTGTCATGTAATTTGTATTTCTCATTAAAACTGTCCATGCCTATGTTGTGCTGTTCTCGATGATGACTTGAACACAAAGCTAATACTTTGTTGTCTATATGATTAATCTTGCGTCTGTTACGTCCTCGTCCTACTGCTTGATAATGTGCAAGTTCTGCATGTGGTTTGCCACATATGACACAGTTACGATTGACCGTCGACCAGTAAAGAAATGATCTATCATTTTTTAGTAGGTCGCTTGTTTTATAGTTAAGTGGTATATCGTTGTGGAATATCCAGTCCAACGTTACTTCTATAACTTGGCCTGCTTGTGTACGTGTACAGTCACTTAATGAAATGCGGTTGTCGTAGCCGTAGTAAGTCCTTACGTATTCGATGAATAAATGCCTCATGTAATCCATTGACGAGCCTGTATGAGCCTCTATGTCCTTTACAAGTGCAAATATCTTTCTACGTTGTTTACCAGTGATTTTGAACGGATCTACGACCTGCACATCGACCTCGACTTCTAAACCGTTATCGAGTAGTAACGTTTCTTTGTTTCCTAATTCAACACCAGAGATGACGACGGTTGTTGTGCCATCATCTTCAGTGATGTAATTTTTGATTAAAGCCATTTAATCAGTCCAATCAGAATGGTAAATCGTCATTATCTATATTTACGTTGTTGTCATTATTGAATGGATTATTACCACTTTGCTGTTGTGGTTGGTTGTTAGATTGATTGTTATTCTTTCGTTCAATAAAAGTTACGTTGTTAACTGCAACGTCTGTAGTGAACACTTTCTGCCCCTGCTTATTCTCATAACTACCAGTTTGAATAGAACCAGTAACGCCGATTTTATTACTTTTTGTAAAGTTATTAGCGATAATTTCTGCAGTCTTACCAAACGCAACACAATTGATGAAGTCTGTTTCGTATTCATTCGTTTGTTTATTCTTAAATTGTCGTTGGACTGCAATTCTGAAATTAACCACATTACTGTTTTGACCTTTTAGTTCTGGATTAGCTACTATATTTCCGATTAGATTTACTGTGTTCATTATTCAGTCTCCTTTTTATCTAACTGTTTTAGTCCTGCATCTAATTTTTGATATACTTGTGCGATTTCTTTTTGATTCACTTTGTTTATGTTACTAATGCCTAGCCAACGCATTGTTTTATCTAATGTTGCGTCTCTACCTTTTTCTTGTGATAAAGTTACAAATTGATTTATTTTATCTTCTAACTCAGTAATTGCATTGTCGCTTGCACTTGGTACTTCTTCGCCGTTATAGATATAAAGACCTAATCCATGAAGTGCTGCAGCTTTCACGAAACAACGCTTTTGAGCTTTGTTTATATCAAATGTTGTTGCGTTACCTTTAGGTAGTGACTTATTTTTGAAGTCCAATACTGGTAACCACTCTGTTTCAGTCTGACCTTTAACAGTCACTGACACTTGTACAAAATAACCCTCTGGTGTAGCTAAATATGGTACAAAATAGTTTTCTAAAGGTATATCTGGGTGTGGGAATTCATGTGTTTTAACTGTGTAATTGCTATCTATTTTCTTTAGTTCTTGATGTGCATAAGACCACGCAAGATAAGTTAAACCGTTTTTCTTTTCTACATGTTCATTTACATCTTTACTGTTTAATTGATTGAATAATGTTTGTTCAGTCATACTCAACCTCCTCATATTCAGTTGTTTCTTTAACGATTTTTTTAATAGCTTTGTGTTTAGTCATGTCAATTACTGAGTTATCCATACCGTCGAAGTCTTTTGCGTCTCGTCTATTAGTTGAGTATTTGATATCTGGAAAGTTTTCACTAGGGCGATTAGTAATATATAATTCATCGTCAATGTCTTTACGTTTAATGAGATAAGTCACTGTTTCTTTCATCTGCACATTCTCCTTTTAAAATTTTGAATGCTCTTTTGTACATTTCTTTTTGTTCTTTATACATATTGATTTCTGATTGCATAATTCGTCGTTGACGCTCTAATTCTTCATCACGTTCAGCTAGTTGAGATTTAAGTCGCCATTCGTTCTGCCATGCGATTTTGAGTAATTCCAATAATTGCTCTTGCATAATACCTCTCCTAGTTTTATAATTTATTTGTGCCTTTTTTCTAAACTTTTACTTTTTTTACTGAATGCTATTCGACTAGCATTCAGTCTTTTTTTTGTTGTCGAAGTAGATGTATTCGAAGAATATAAACACTCCAATACTAATAACATTTGCAACTCCTACTGCAGTGATGAAGTTTATTCCTGCAAAAGTGAAGAACAGCGAGAACACTACCCATGCTAATAATGCGATTAAGAATGATTTGTTCATTGGTAACACTCCTTTCTGTTGTATACTTGTATATCTTTACTGCAATTAATTTTCGCTCCATATTTTCGTGCTATAATCCTTTTATCTAACGTGAAAGGATGGTGAGAAATATGGAGAACGAAGTAAAAATAGATTTAGTACGTCAATATCTATCGAATGCTTTAGATAACAATTTCAAAATGATGATTGTACTCGATGGTAATTTGGTTATTGGGAAACCTTATACTTCTGAAAATAAAGATGATAATTTTATAAGCCAACTCCAAAATTTAAGTGATGACGCACAAAATTATCATGATTTGGAAATTGGTTTTAACTTAAAAGAAGTAATGTTATATTCAGGTAATACTCAAATTAATTTGACTCATCTTTTTGTTTGTTACGAAAAGATTTCTGCGGTTAGTTTGGCACCCGAAGATCAATAACTCTTAATTTCGTTATTTCAGAATCTAAGTAATTTAATCTATTCTTAATTCTCTTAGCATTCCTAACTTCCTCTACCAAAATTGCTGTTAGGAGTGCTATTTTAATGAGTTGTAGTATCTTCATATTCATCTCCCCTTTCTGTGTATTTCTTCGAAATGTTCATCAATGAATTTATTCATCTTTCTTGCGTTGAATCTCCAACGATTTAAACTTTCATCTGGATAATGTGCGATTCCTTGTTGTTTAAGTAACTTTTCAAATTTAGGATTGAATAATAATCTGTCTTTGATAGTGTCATCAGATGACATTTTCAATTTGCGTTTTAACTCTTTTAAGTCCCAAACTGGATCAAGTGAGTAATTTAACAATTCATCGTATTCATCTTTTGCGATGAGTACATGTGTGTCGGGAATTGGGACGGTTACGCTAAGTGTTTGCGTCATCTTAGGTGCTCCTTTCGTGTATAATGTTGTTATCCCTTTGTGAAGGGAGGTGTTGCCTATGGCTAAGGATCATATGACCATCGAGACATCTTGTCCTAATTGTGGTAAACGTATGAAAATTACAACCAAGAAGAAACACAATAAATGTCCAAGATGTAAACTCGATTTTGTTAGAAAGTAGTCTCGAATGGTATACCTTCATCAATTAATTCATCAATCGTGTTTTTAGATTTTTCTAATTCTCTAATAGCTTTGTTTATTTTTAATTTTTTAATTTCTAAATCTTTTCCGTTAATGTTTAATTGATGAATAAGTTTAGGTCTTTTTCTATCAAGCACCTTTTTAGTAACTATTGCAGTAGTTGCTATTAAGAGTGCTTTTTTGATTAGATTTAAATATTTCATTCCATTTCCTCCTTTAAATTGTTTGTTCGATTGTTTGGTATAATCACCGTTGGTAGAAAAGCTTTCTGGAAAACGACTTTTAAAGTCTTAATCCCTTCTATAACAGGAGTATTTGGAATGCTTCTAGCACTATTAAAATTATTAGTAAGTAATTAAAGAAGTTTAGTTTTCTGTTAATATCAACTATTTCCCAACCAGTAATCTTGATGTGGTTGTCACTACATCGAGATTTTTTATTTTCTTCTCGCATTCCATTCACTCCTTTAAGTTGTTTGTTCGATTGTGGGTATTAATCATTTTTGGGTTCTGGTAATAGTTCGAAGTGTTTTTCTAATTCTTGTGCTGCCCAACGCATTACTTCTTCTAAGTGTTGTTCTCTGCTTACTTCTATTGTTTCTATCTTGCCTGCTTCTTCTATAGTGTGTTCGTATGTTTCTGATTCATCGTTACTATCCATTTGTAAGTAATAATGAACAATCGTAAGTATGTTTCTTTGTTCTGGTGTCATCATGATTCCTCCTATATTTCAATCGCAGATGGTCTAACATCTTTGATGAATTGAATTATTAGGTCTACGTCTTTACGTTTGATGTGGTTGTTAGGTGCGTTACCTTTCATACCAAGATTTTTTTTAGACTTAACTAATAATTTAGATTTAACTTTTCCTAATTGATGACGATACTCTTCTTTAGCTTTCCTGTTTGCTAATGCTTGTTCATATACATCTCCGATTAGGAATTCATCTATCGTTACTTGAATACCAGCTTTACCTAGAATTTGTTCAGCTTTAGACTTGATAGCAAATTTGATAGCGTCAATGTCTTGTGGCGTTACATATTCGCCTTCGAATTTTTCGTTTAATTCTTCTAATTTCTGATTACTTACTTTTCCTGTTGAAATTAAGTAATCGAGTTTGTCACTAACTAATTGTTCAATAAGTTGGTTCATATCATCTAATGAAGTAATTCCGTATGCACTCGCTAACTCATTATGTTGTCTTTCTACTTTGATGAAGTAACCTCTGATTTTTCTTCCAATTTCACTACGTTGTATCATTGAAATTTCTTTCGCCATGTCTAGTGTCATGATGTGGTCGAGTTGTTCATAAGTACGTAGTCTTTTTTGACTTTGTACTTTTACACTTTGAATGATATAGTCGATATTTTCTTCAAAACCGTATGCAATCATCCGTTCCATCCATTTATCATATTGAGTTCCGATTTCTAATCCTTTGTGTAATTCACGACCACTTACTGCAACTGTTCCATCTTCATTACGTTTTAAATTGAATAGCTGTTGAATTTCATTCATTAACTTTTCACCTCTTCTTTGATTTCTAAGATTTTCGCAATTCGTTTCTTTTGTTCAAATGCATCTCTACGTCCACGTAAGATATCTGATAAGTAAGCACTTGAAATACCTAACATATCTGCTAGTTGCTTATTCGTGATGTTACGTTTAAGTAATTCCATTCTTACTTTCATGCCGAATTCTGTTGTTGCCATGATTACACCTCCATTAACTTTTTTACTAAGCATATAAATTATCCATTGAATTAAAATAACTTTTGTGCTAATATTTAAGCATAGCTTAATAAACCTATAACAACGCAATTAAGCACTGTTAAATCGGTTGCTGTCACTCGTTCCCTAACGAATATTTGTTATTTGTTTAATGGCTAAATTTAAAGCTTAAATACAGTATAATAACTTATATGCTATTTTTCAAACTAAAATAACAAATAAGTTAACTGTGATAGGAGAATTTTATGAATTTAGTACAAAGAATACGCAACTTATGTAACTCACAAAGCTTGACTTTTGCTGAATTAGAGAGGATTTTAGGTTTTTCTAACGGACAAATAAGAAGATGGAAAAAAACTAAACCAGGAATTGATAAAATTCAAAAAGTAGCCGACTACTTCGACGTATCTGTTGACTACTTATTAGGAAGAGAAAAAGATGAATACGCTGGCGAGCAAGAAGATGAAGAAATTCGTATTATGCATCGTGGCGTAAAAAACATGACTAAAGAAGATAGAGAAAAAGCATTAAAAATGTTTGAAACTTTCTTCGATAATTGGGACGAATACACTAAAGACAAATAAAGGGGATTTTATTTTGCATTTTGTATATCAAAATTCATTTTTAAAAGCAGCACGAGCTGTAAGTGCATTAATTGAAACTAATTATATAGATAGATTCCCTTTACCTATTAAAGAAATAATAGAGAATGATAGTAATGTGGAATTATTTACGTTTGAAGATTTTTGTAATATGACTGGATACACTTTAAATGAATTACAAACATACGGTGGTTCTGATGAGGCTTTTCATATTAAAAAGGGAAATAAATTCGCCATTATTTATAACGACAATATATATAATAGAAGATTACGTTTTACTCTAGCTCATGAATATGGTCACTATATCATGGAACATGATGGTATGAGCTACGAGAAAACACCTATATTCCAAGATTCTCAACGTACTCATTTAGAGGAATATGAAGCTAACTCGTTTGCCTCATGCCTCCTATTCCCTCTTAATGTTAGATACAAATATCGTAATGTATTGAGTGTAGGTGATGCGGCAGATCTATTCAAAATTAGTTATCAAGCTGCAAAAGTTGCATTAGATATCTTTGATGAACACATGGACAGTGGATTAGAATATCATATTTCAATGTTTGAACATAGGCACATGGAAACTTATATGTCATTTCTTGAAGAAATGTTAGGAGAGCAGTTGGCAGAATATAATCACATAATGAGAACTGAATACGGTTATTAAAACTCACTACGGTAATTACTCTATTACGTTTGAGCCGTTGAAAGTGTACAAATTGCATAGAGTTGATTAACTCTGTCCTACTGACGCTATAATATAAATTTATAAAGGAGAAATATAATGAAAATAATTAATTATCAAGTTAAACTGAGGAAAATTTTTTATACCGTGAGAACTAACAGAGGTAATGTTTTTAGGAAGTCACGTCCTAAAAAGGAAAGTATTATAAAAACACGCAGAAAATTACAAAAATACGCCAGAGAAATTGATAAAAAAAGACAGTAAGTCCAAAGGAGGCGTAGATGATGACATTCGTTATTGAATGCCTATTAATTTTACTAATTGTAAATGTTATTTTGTTAATCATCAATATTTATAAACTTATAAAAGCGAACGAACAAATTTCTAAAAGAGCTTATACCATGTGGACGGTATTAACTATAGTTTTTATCTCTATTATCGTGATAATACTATATAATTTTATTTTTTTATAATTATATAATTCACATTTAGTTACTGCATATGATCAAGATGAAATAAACTTAATCTAAGGGGATGAATACATTGATCTATGTGATTATCGGTTTGTTTTTAATTAGTATTTTTTTATTTATTTTCAGTTTCTTTTTATCGCAGACGGAAGGGCTTACCTATAAAAGGACTTGCAGGACTATAGCCTTAGCTTTTTTGTTATTAGGTTTCTTTTCTTTCATAGGTCACTTGGTTATTTTATTATCTGAATAGATTTAAAGGAGGAAATATCATGTTCGAAAATTTATTAACTTCTATAGGTATTAATTCTCTTAAAGTAGACACTTTAGTCAAATCTGAATACATTTCACCTAACGATTCATTGTCAGGAATAATAAACTTATATGGTGGAAATACAACTCAAATTGTTAATAAAATTGAACTATCTTTAATAGAAAGGTATGACAACCCTGATGAACGCAGTCAGATACCTGTATTAGAAAACGAATTAGAAACCCTTATTTTACACAAAAACATAAATATTAATAAAGAGGAACAAAGAAGTGAAGAATTTAAATTCAATCTTCCTGAAGTTAGTTTTAAAAGAAATCAAGATTATTTAATTTTAAAAACACGAGTATACATTGCAAATTCTGTAGATGCTTACGATGAAGATAAGATATTTTTTAAATAAAGGTGATAATAAGAAGTCTGAAAGCAAATCAAACAAGAAACCTAATGATTCAAAGAAAGATAAAAAAGCAGATAGCAAAGAAAAATCAAACGACACTTTTAGCGACGATAAACAACAAGCTAGTTCAGATGATAGTTATAATGATACTGCTAACAATGAATCTGAAAGCACATCTAAAAACGACAATGGCAAAGCACATCTAAAAACGACAATGGCAAAGCACAAGACAACAACGGTAATAATGAACGCACAGAAGGTAAACAAGCTCAAGTAACACAACAAAATAATCAGCAACAAAGTAACAACAATCAAAATCCACAAAACAATAAAGGTTATATGACACAAGCTGAAATTGATGAATGGAATAGAGCAAAACCTACTACGCATAACGAGTCACAAATGGAACAAGTGCCACAAAACCATTCTGGTGGTCACCCATCAGCGTTTGGTAAAAGTGATGTTCCAGTGGGTACACAAAAAAACTGATTCAAATGGAGATACTTATATAGACGCAACAGGCAAATAATTTATTGGGTACTTAGTACCCTTTTATTTTACTCTATTACGTTTGAGCCGTTAAGAGTATATGAACTACATCAAATTGATTAACAGCGTCCTAGCGGCGCTTTAATATAAATATAATAAAGGAGAAATATAAGATGAACACTTTATATAATTTACGTAAAAAGAATAATTTAGAAATCGATGAATTAACAAACAAACTCAATAAAATTTACGGTACTGATTATGAACCACATCATTTATGGGAGTGGGAAAATCATCAAAAAGACCCTAAAATGAAGGACGCACTAATTCTTGCTGATTTCTTTAATTCTTCATACGAAGAATTCTTAGATAGTAAAATGAGACAAAGATACAAAGAATTATATGATGTTGAAATAAGAGGGATTAATAAGTAAAGATAATGTAATGCTTCCAAAGGAAGTTGAGGGATGGAGAAAGAAAACTTGAAAGAGCGTTTATTACTTAAATGTCAAGAAGCATTTATCATGGGGATAGATAACATTAAAAAAGCAAATAAAAAAAAGATAACCCCAGGGTCATAGGAATTCTCAGCTTACGCCTACCCCCATTCGGGGACCCAGAGCTAATCCTTCTCGAGTTATCTTAAATATATTATAAGTTACATTGATTACTATTTCAAGAATAAATAACCGGGTAGTTCACCTACCCCTATTATTTATTCTGTATCTAGTGATGGTTTTATATATAAACAAAAGTAATTCAGTATAGCAGTATAGTTTCGAGGTGTAGAAATGACTCTAGTTATAAATTGGCTTTTTATTTTATGTGGTATATGTATACTATTATTTGTATACAATGCATATATGTTTCTTAAAATAAAAATGGGAATTTTAAAAAGAACTTACGCTATATGGACTATATTATATGCATTGTGCATCTTTATTATTGCAATTATGCTTTATGACTTTTTGTACTAAATTAAGATTCTATTGGTAAGGAGACTAATTTTGAAAATTTTAAATTGTAAAATAAAATTAAGTGAAGTAATTTATGAAGTACAAACAAATAAAAATAAATATTTTAAATACGCTTTACCTAAAAATATTTCTAATTATAAAGTACGAAAAGTGCTTAAAAATGTCGAAAGTAAATTAGATCATAACTCAAATAATTGATACATTAAAGAGATGTAAATCACAACAACGACAAAATCAACAACAGCTAATATTTCTTATGTGAGAAAGGACTATTTCTTATTATGTTTTATTTCCTTTTTAGTACTATCATCATAATCGTTATGTTGTTTTTACATTCTTTTTATCTAATTCTACGTATTCAAGAAAAGAAAATGACAATAAAAGGGTATTTAATATACATATTAATTTATTTTGTAATTCTAATAATATTATTACTTATTTTTAAAGGTTTAATTTGAGAATATTTTAAAAGGGTAATATACTTACCCTTATTATTTTTACCTTTTTGAGGAGAGATAGTATGCAAACACGACGTTATGATGGTGAAAAGTGGCAATATGAGTTTAAATATGAAGGTAAACGATATCGCAAAAAAGGTTTTAGGACAAAACGAGAGGCAAATTCTGCAGGAATGGATAAACTTAATGAGTTGCGAAATGGCTTTAATACAGACCACAATATTACATTAAAAGCATACTTTGAGAACTGGATTAAAACATATAAACAACCAGTTGTTAATGAAAACACTTATCGTCATTATCGTTTTACTTTAAAGCATATTCAGGATCATAAAATTGGTAACACGGAATTATCAAAAATTAACAAACAAGTCTATCAAAAGTTTATAAATGACTTTTCTAAAGAACACGCTAAAGAAACGATAAGAAAAACAAACGGTGCTATTCGTTCTGCTTTAGAAGACGCAGTTTATGATGGGTTAATACACAAAAATCCAACTTACAAAGTGAATTATAAAGCTGGCAATCCGACTAAGCCAGAAAAAGAAAAATATATATCTTTAAACGATTATGAAAAGTTAAAAGCATATTTAAAAACTATAAATAGTAGATCAGCATTAGCTTTATTTATCATGATTTGTACTGGTTGTCGAATCAGCGGTGTTAGATATATGAAATTAGAATATATAAACCAGTTGAAAAATCAAATATATATTAACGAACATAAAACAGATACTTCTCCTAGATATGTAAGTGTAGCCAAATCAGATATGAAACATATTTTAGATATGATAAATAATTTAATCATCAGTTATGATGGTTACATTTTTAAAGATACTGGTAGTATTATTACTGTGAATGCAATAAACAAAACATTAAAAAAAGCATGTGAAGTAAATGAAATACCTATCATTACATCACATGCTATTAGACATACACATTGTTCATATTTATTAGCCAAAGGTATTTCTATTTACTATATTTCAAAACGGTTAGGTCATAAAAATATAGCAATTACTACATCTGTTTACTCACATTTATTAGAAGAAAAATACAGTGAAGAAGAAACAAAAACGACTAATATTTTAGAAAAGATGTAGTTTAGGGACTCTGTAGGGACTTCAAATGCTTTAATCACCATAGTTATAGCATTTATAAATCTCCTTCGAGGGGGCTAAAATAAGCAACTATTATATATTTACAAAAAAGAATCCCACGTTAATGGGGTTCTTTTTTACAATTCTATTTTCTCACCATTTCGAATTTTGTCAGCTAATTCATTTAATTTTCTTAAACGATGGTTCATACCTGATTTTGATATGGGGCCAGTTGATATCATTTCCCCTAATTCCTTTAAGGAAATTTCTTGGTGCTCAACTCTTAACTTGGCAACCTCTCTTAAACGATCTGGTAAATTATCTAAACCTATTTCTTGATCTATTAATTGAATGCTTTCAACCTGTTTCATTGCAGCGCTTACTGTTTTATTTAAATTTGCTGTTTCACAATTCACTAATCGGTTTACTGAATTTCTCATATCACGGACGATTCTTACATCTTCAAATTTCAACAGCGCTTGGTAACCACCAATTAAACTAAGGAAGTCAGAAATTTTTTCTGCTTCTTTTAAATAAACAATGCTACCTTTTTTACGCTCAAGATGTTTCGCATTTAATTCGTAACTATTCATCAACTTCGTTAAACCTTCAGAATGATTTTCAAATTGAGAAAATATTTCTAAATGGTATGATGACGTTTCTGGGTTATTGACTGATCCACCCGCTAAAAATGCGCCACGTAAATAACTACGTCTCATTTCATCGTCTTGAATCATATCTGGATCTATTTCATGTGTAAATACACCGTTTTTTAATATACCTAGCTCATCAAGAATTTCTCTTGCTCGCATTTTTGTACGACAAATATAAATATTATTTTTCTTTAATTTCATTTTTTTACGTACTAATATTTCTACTTCTACATTAAAAATACGTTTGATCAGGGAATATATCCTTCTTGCGGTAGTTGCATTCTCAGTTTGAACATTAATCACAAACTGTTGATTGGATAGACTTAATGCCCCATTCATACGAATTAATGCACTGAGCTCTGCTTTTGCATTAGCTTCATCTACATCTATACGAGTTAATTCATTTTTCATATCTGATGCAAAGCTCATAGAACATTCATTCCTTTCTAACATTGCCCTTTTGATTTATGTGATAATAACTACATTTTTTAATTTTATTTCAAAATGGATTAAATGTCTCATCTCAATTTTTTATCTTTCAATAAAAAATCAAGTTTCATCTGTATCCAATAACTAAAATATTATTTACGATTATCATTTGGATCAAATTGAATTGTACTAATAAGATCTAATGCTTTTTCATAAATTAATGTTGATAACACTTTTGTATTATGTCTTACAAAATGTTCATCAGATATTTCGACTAGATTTGAAGCCGTAATGACTTCTATTCCATCTTGCTTTAATTCTTCAACATTTACATCAACAGGATCAGAATTTTTCTCTTTATATTTTCTTAAAACATTCTCATTGAATTGATCGGTACAGCAAATAACATAATCTACAAATGATTGACCTGTTTGGCGATGCAATGCATTAATATGTTCTTTCACGGTATAGCCGTCTGTTTCACCAGGTTGAGTCATAACATTAGCTACATATAATTTAGGTGCAGATGAATTAATTAAGGCTTTAGAAATCCCTTTGACACAAAGATTAGAAATAACACTCGTGTATAGTGATCCAGGACCTAATACAATCAAGTCAGCTTCTTCTAACGCTTCAACCGCTTCTTCCATAGGTTCTACATCATCTGGCTCTAAAAAGACTTTTTCTATTTTTTCTTGTTTCTTCGGAATTTTTGATTCGCCATATACGATTTCACCATTTTCCATAATAGCATTTAACTGAACGCTTGTATTGGTAGATGGAATTACTTTACCTTTAATATTTAAAACTTTACTTAGTTCTCTAATAGCATGTCCAAAGTCATTAGTAATATTTGTCATCCCCGCAATTAATAAATTTCCTAAAGAATGACCACTAATTTGATTTTCTTCAAATCTATATTGGAATAATTGAGTTAGTACAGACTCCGAGTCGCTCAGTGCAGCAATCACATTTCTTATATCCCCAGGTGCTGGAATATCCATTTCATTACGAATTTTACCCGTACTTCCACCATCATCAGCAACAGTAACTATGGCAGTAATATTTATAGGAAACTCTCTTAGACCCCTTGCCAATACAGATAAACCAGTCCCTCCGCCAATTAAAACTACTTTCATTCTTCTCATTGTTGTTCTCCACTTTCAATATGTGCATCTCTATGATGAACATATACTTTATAATCGAAAACGTCGTTAAGATATTCTCCTAAACGTTTAGTTAATGCTACTGAGCGATGTTGACCTCCAGTACAGCCAATTGCTATGACTAACTGTGACTTGCCTTCTTTTTTATAACCAGGAATCATAAATTTCAATAAGTCAGTTAATTTATCAAAGAAGATTTCGGTTTCTTTCCATTTCATAACGTACGTATAAACTTCTTCGTCCATGCCTGTTAATGGACGTAGTTCTTCAACATAGTATGGGTTTGGTAAAAATCGAACATCAAATACTAAATCTGCATCCATTTGTATACCGTGTTTAAAACCAAAGCTAGTGACGTTTATTGTAAATGTTTCAAAGTTTTCATCTTCATAGTAATTAACTACTCTAGCTTTTAATTCTTTAGGTTTAAGTTGACTTGTGTCTATGACATAATTTGCAATACTTCTAATTCGTGAAAGATGTTGACGTTCTTCATTAATAGCATCAATAAGTGAACGTTGTCCCTTTTCATTTAAAGGATGTGCTCTTCTAGATTCTTTATATCTTGAAATTAATTTTTCAGTTGTTGCTTCTAAAAACATGACGTCTACAATAACGTCATTTCTACTTTTAATTAAATCAATTTCCTTAACCAATGATTTAAACAGTTCTTTACCTCTTAAGTCTATTGCAATAGCCACTTTTTGTAATGATGGATTACCTTGTTCCATCAATTCAACAAATTTAGGTAATAGTACGGGTGGTAAGTTATCTACACAAAAATAACCTATATCTTCTAGACTTTGAATCACTAAAGATTTTCCTGCACCAGATAATCCAGTGACAACAAGTAATTCACTTTTCCCAATTTCTTTTTCAGAATTTACCATTTTATCGGTTCACCGCCAGTTCAGTTGATATTCATATATTAATAGGTTCATCATACCACACTCATTTTCACAAAGGAATGTAATCAATACTTATAAAAAAGCTAGAACAACAAATGGATTATCATTGTTATAATCCTCCTATTGCTCTAGCTTTATTTCTTGTTATAAACGATATTTAAGCTTCTAATTTATCTTTAATACTTTCAATATAATCAGCCGCACTTTGTGCCGCAATACTACCATCACCTGTTGCTGTTACAATTTGACGTAAACCTTTATCTCTTACGTCGCCTGCAGCATAGATACCAGGTACATCTGTACTCATATCAGCTTGAGTTACAATATAACCATTTTCATTTGTAATACCTAAATCAGTGAATGGTGCAGTTAATGGTTTCATACCAATATAAATAAATACGCCATCTGCATCGTATGTTACTTCTGAACCATCTTTAGTTGACTCTAAAGTTACTGATCCTACTTTGCCATCTTTGTCATTTATTGTTTTTAATGTATGGCTCCAAATAAAATCAACTTTATCATTTTTAAATGCACGATCTTGTAAAATACTTTGTGCGCGTAATTCGTCTCTTCTGTGGACAATCGTCACTTTATCAGCAAATTTTGTTAAGAATGTACCTTCTTCAACTGCTGAGTCACCACCGCCGATAACAAATAAACGTTTATTTTTGAAGAATGCACCATCACATACTGCACAATAACTTACGCCACGTCCGCCTAATTCTTGTTCACCTGGTACGCCTATTTTTTTATATTCAGCACCAGTTGAAATAATAACTGCATGTGCAGTAATTTCTTTGTTTCCTAAATTAACTACTTTATAGTCGCCTTTATCTTCTATTGATTTAATATCACCATATTGATAAGTAGCGCCAAATTTTTTCGCATGTTCAAACATTTTTGTAGATAAATCTGGTCCAGTAATCATTTCAAATCCTGGAAAGTTTTCTACCTCTTCTGTATTTGCCATTTGGCCACCTGCCATACCACGTTCAATCATAACAGTGTTTAAATTTGCACGTGATGCATAAACTGCAGCCGTCATACCAGCAGGGCCTGCACCTATAATTGCTACATCAAAATCTACTTCAGTCATTTACTTGCCCTCCTACTTAATAATCATTAAACGCATTATATATCAAAATAAGTATTTCATAAATTTATATGCTCAGAATATAAGTTATCGTTTTATCAAGTTTATAATTACTAATATCAAACCATTCTTTTATTTGCTTTTTAGTCAATTTTTGGTTGGTATGTTGATAATACAAATATAAGAACGCACCTAAATATCTATCTAATTCTGTTAAATCAGCTTGATCTGCAATAATTGATTCAGCTTGATCTATCCATTGAACAAATAAAGATGTATCATTTCTAAATTCATCAAATTGATATAATTTGACCATGCCACGATGTATGAAATCTAATTTATTTAGTGTCAAACCTTGAACTAAGTATGTTAAATATAGTTTCTCATAATCATTCATCGTTTCTAATACGGCCCAAATTTCTTCTGTAATCAATATTTCTTTACCATTCAATTGATTCAACAAGAATATACCATATAATCTATAATGACTATCGTCGTCCATTAATAAAGGTAAAATACGTTGATCAAATACATGTTTACTTTCTTCAATTACCCATGGTGGAAAACCTACATCAACTTTAGAAATTTGTAATAACTTGTTCCAAAATTGAATACTTTCATCTTTATTTCCTAGGTAATAATAATTGTAGCTTAAGGCATTAAACATTTGAATAGAAGCAAATTTCCCTTTTTTATATAAAGGAAGCAATAATTTTTGAGAAGCATGATATTGTTTCAAATAACTTAAGACAATACCTAATTTAAAACTTTCATCGTCATTCATTGGCATGACTTTGTTTAAAATATTTAAGTAACGCTTATATTTATCCATATCATTTGTATTGTAAAGTAGTAACGTATAATGACACAGTGCATGAACATCTGAATTATCTTCATTTAGTAACTCTTCAAACATGTCCTTTGCTATATCATATTCGCCTAAATATAAATAACACATCGCTAATAAATTTTTTATCACTCGATGATTTTGAATATCTTCATCTTGATTTAAAATATAAGTTCTCGCTTCTTCTAAACGTCCCTGTGAAAATAAAAATTGAAATAATAGTTGTACTGCAAATAGTTGTGCTTCGATTTCTATTTGATGTTCGTTTGAATACGACACATCGAATGTTTGTTCAAGCTCATCTCGGAAATCTTGATCATCTGTAATTAATACATAATTAATACCAAACAAGAATGCCTTGTTTGGTTCATTTAATTCAATGTTTAACTGACTCAACTCATAAAAACTATCTGCCTTACGTCTATCATTTATAATATTTTCATAAAATACCTTTTCAGCTTGGCTTCCAAAACCTAGTTTTAGTAAACATTGAGCATAGTTTAATTGAATATCAAAATCCTCAGGTGACAATTCTAGCACTTTACCGTAATAATCGACTGCTTTTTTATAATCTTGTTGCTTCCACTTCTGATTAGCCATTTTACGATAAAACGGTTCATCAAAAGCCATTGAAATAATTTTATTGTTTTTATCTGCCAAAGATTGTCACCTCCATCTTTAATTTATTTTTATAGGATTACCAATCGCATATGCGCAATCTGGCACATCTTTTGAGACAACTGTTCCTGCACCAATGGTGACATGACTTCCAATAGTTACTCCAGGAAGTATTGTCACATTAGCACCTATTAATGTATTATGACCTATTTGAACTTTACCATATTTAAATTCATCCACTAAAATTTCGTGCGTTAATATTGTAGTATTATAACCAATCACACTATTGTTGCCAACAGTTATTAATTCGGGATAAAACAAATCTGGTACTACTTTATATGCGAATACAGTTTGTTTGCCAATATTCATTTTTAAATACTTACGATAGATAACATTTTTTAATTTTAAATTTGGCATTACTCGACAAATTTCAATTATTAATGTTTGTTTAAACACTTTTGGAAAACGTATTAGTCGATATATTTGCCATAATGGATTAATCGATGATTTTTGATATCTATCATGTGTTTGGAGTTTTCTCATTGAAAATCTACACCTTTTGCTTTGGCCAACTTAATGGACCAGCATTTTTATAAACAGGTGGTTGAAATTTATATCGTCTATAAATAATTAAAATAATACTAATAATGATAAGTATAACCGATACTAATTGTGCCACTCTTATATGACTTGTCAACATCAAGCTGTCTGTTCTAAGTCCTTCAACAAAGAAACGACCTATTGAATACCAAATTAGATATAAGAAGAATGTTTCTCCTAGTTTCAAATGCTTTCTAATCGAAATTAATAAGATAAATCCTAACACATCCCATACTGATTCGTATAAAAATGTTGGATGATAATAATGACCATCAATATACATATTATTAATAATAAATCGAGGTATATGAAGTTGTTCCAAGAATGTTTTAGATACTATACCGCCGTGTGCTTCATGGTTCATGAAATTGCCCCATCGTCCAATACCTTGAGCTAAAATAATACTCGGTGCGACAATGTCTCCAATTTGGAATGGGTTTAAATTTTTTAATTTACATACGATAACTCCTGTAATAAAGCCACCTATTAATCCTCCATGGATAGCTATACCGCCATGCCATATTTTAGGTATTTCTCCTGGATTTTGCATGTAATATGGCCATTGGAATATTACAAAATATATACGAGCTACAATAAAACCAAATATGGCACAATAAAAGATAACATCTACTAATGTGTCTTTATGTAGACCAACTCTCTTCAAAGCTTCTTGTGCTACAAAATACCCTATTAAGATACCACAAGCAATTATAATTCCATACCATCGTATTTGTAATGGACCTAGGTGAAATGCGACAGGATCAATATAACTCAAAGTTAAATCCATAAACTAATTACTCCTCACTTTTATGACTGTTACGAACAATTTCATCATTAAGTCGTTCGCTAAATTCTTCTGCTGTATTTATTCCCATAATATTTAAACGATAGTTCATAGCAGCAACTTCAATAATAACTGCAACGTTTCGTCCAGGTCTTACAGGAATTGTTTTTTTCGTGATTTCAGTATCTAAAATACGTAAAGTCTCTTCGTTTAAGCCGACTCTATCGTATAACTTTTCTTTATCCCAGTTTTCTAAATTAATATTTAAACGGATTTGTTTTTCAGTTAAAATTGAGCCCGCCCCAAATAATGTCATCACATTAATGATTCCTAAACCACGTATTTCTAATAAATGTTCTATTAATTTTGGTGGTTTACCTATTAATTCATCTTTAGTAATTTCTCTTATCTCAACATTGTCATCAGCAACTAATCTATGTCCTCTTTTAACTAATTCTAATGCTGTTTCACTTTTACCGATACCAGAGTCACCAGTTATGAGAACACCTACACCATAAACATCAACTAGTACGCCATGTAATGATGTTGTTTTTGCTAGTTCATGTTCTAAAAATGTAGTTAATCTACTCATTAAACTTGTCGTTGCATCTTTAGCAACAATAAGTGGTGTATTTAATTCTTTTGCTGATTCAACTAATTCTTCAGGAGGCTCTAATCCTCTTGTTACTATAATTGCAGGTGTATCTGGTCGACATAATTTTCTCATTCTTCCTTGACGTTCATCATCTGGAAGTAAATTATAAAATGATAACTCAGTCGTACCTAATAATTGTATTCTGTCTGAAGCGTAATGTGAGAAGTAACCAGCCATTTCTAAACCAGGTCTAGAGATATCTGTGTTTTTAATTGGTTTATTTAATCCTTCTTCCCCAGCTATTAATTCTAATTTTAATAATTCAACTAATCTTTCAGTTGTTAACATGTGTTCACCTCTATTTGAAATGTTACTACAATTTCGCTTTCTTTAATCATATCAAAAATCAAACTACTTTCTATATCAAAAAGTTACGCTTATTTAATATTTAGAAAATACGCTCTATAAATTAAGCCTTATTGAATACTTTATTATGTATATTGTTTTTGAAAAATGTGTATTCTTTTTAATTTGGATGATAAATATCTACATTTAAAAAAGATGATTCCAGTATACTCTGAAATCACCTTAATATAAATTATAACATCATTCTTTTATGATTAATCTTTATTTCTATCTCTTTCTAATACAGTTTTTAAATATTGTCCTGTATAAGAGTTTTCTACATTCGCAATGTCTTCAGGCGTACCAGTAGCAACGATCGTTCCACCACCATCGCCACCTTCTGGGCCTAAATCAATAATATGATCTGCAGTTTTAATGACATCTAAGTTATGTTCAATAATCACAACAGTATCACCATTTTCAACAAGACGATTTAATACCTTTAATAATCTGCTAATATCATCTACATGTAAACCAGTTGTTGGTTCGTCTAAAATGTAAATGGAACGTCCTGTAGAGCGTTTATGCAATTCTGATGCGAGTTTAACACGTTGTGCTTCCCCACCAGATAAAGTTGTTGCTTGCTGTCCTAATGTGACATATCCTAAACCAACATCTACTAATGTCTGTAGTTTACGTTTAATCTTAGGTATATTTTCAAAGAAATGAGTTGCATCTTCAGCAGTCATTTCTAAAACATCAGCAATATTTTTACCTTTATATTTGACTTCAAGTGTTTCTCTATTATAGCGTTTACCGTCACATACCTCACAAGGAACATAAACATCTGGTAAGAAATGCATTTCTATTTTAATAATACCGTCACCTTTACAAGCTTCACAACGTCCGCCTTTAACATTAAAACTAAAACGACCTTTTTGATAGCCACGTATTTTAGCTTCATTGGTTTGAGCAAAAACATCTCTTATATCATCAAACACGCCTGTATAAGTTGCTGGATTTGAACGTGGTGTTCTACCAATCGGTGATTGATCAATATCGATAATTTTATCTAATTGATCTATGCCTTTAATAGAATCATATTCTCCAGGTTTCACCTTAGATTTATTAATTTTTTGTGCTAGTGATTTATATAACACTTCATTAACTAATGAACTTTTACCTGAGCCTGATACACCTGTCACTACAGTCATTACTGATAGAGGGAAATCAACATCTACATTTTTTAAGTTATTGCTTTTAGCACCTTTAATACTAATTTTCTTTTTCGTAACTTCCCGACGATATTCAGGTACATCAATTTTCTTCTTACCACTTAAATATTGTCCAGTTAATGAGTTTTTATCTTTCATCACTTGTTTTGGTGTACCTTGTGCAACAATTTCACCACCGTGACTACCAGCACCTGGACCTACATCCACTAAATAATCTGCAGAACGCATCGTATCATCATCATGTTCTACAACAATCAATGTATTGCCTAAATCCCGCATTTCTTTAAGTGTGTTAATTAGACGATCATTATCACGCTGATGTAAACCTATTGAAGGTTCGTCTAAAACATAAAGTACACCTGTTAAACGAGACCCAATTTGTGTTGCTAATCGAATTCGTTGTGCTTCACCACCAGATAATGTTCCAGAAGCACGGTTTAATGTAAGGTATTCAAGCCCAACATTATTTAAGAAAGCTAGACGTGAAATAATTTCCTTAAGAATTTGATTTGCTATTGCTTGGTCTTGTTCTGATAGTTCAATGTTTTGATAATATTTCAATGCTTCTTTAATCGAATCTTGAACAACTTCGCCTATATTGTATCCACCAACATAAACAGACAATGCTTCTTTACTTAAACGCTTGCCATGACAAGTCTCACAAGGTAACTCGGTCATGTATCTACTCATCATTTCACGAGTATATTCTGATGGTGATTCATGATATCGACGATCAATATTATTAAGAACACCTTCAAAGACCATTTTTCTTTTACGTTTGCCGCCACCAAATCGTTGGTTAAATGTAAATTCAATTTCTTTATCGCCTGAGCCATGCATTAATATATTTTTCTGTCTATCGGTAAGTTTTTTATAAGGTTTATCCATATTAATTTTATAAACTTCACAGACACGTTTTAGTAAAGTTGGATAAAAATCTGAACTTGTTGGCTCCCAAGGTTCAATGGCACCTTCGTTTAGTGTTTTGTTTGGGTCAGGTATAACTAAATCCATATCGACTGTTAATCTTTGACCTAACCCATCACAAGTAGGACAAGCACCAAATGGGCTGTTAAAACTAAACATTCGTGGTTCTAATTCGCCAATTGAGAATCCACAAATAGGACATGCATGATTTTCAGAGAACTTTAGGTCTTCTCCATCAATTACATCAACTGTTAAACTTCCTTCAGATAATTCAAGTGCTGTTTCTATAGAATCTGCTAGTCTTGTTTCAATTCCTTCTTTAATGACTAGTCTATCAACAACAACTTCTATAGTATGGTTTTTGTTTTTATCTAAATCTGGCACTTCATTAACATCAACAATTTCTCCGTCTACTCGTAAACGTACATAACCTTTTTTGCCAATATCTTCGATTAGCTTTTCATGACTTCCTTTACGATGTGAAACCACAGGAGCTAACAATTGAATTTTTGTTCGCGTTTCTAATTCTAATATTCTATCTACCATTTGTTGAACAGTCTGTGACTCTATTTCAATATTATGGTTTGGACAATAAGGTTTACCCACTCGAGCATATAATAATCTGATATAATCGTAAATTTCAGTTACGGTTGCAACTGTAGATCGTGGGTTCTTACTTGTTGTCTTTTGATCAATGGAAATAGCCGGTGATAATCCTTCAATAGTATCTACATCTGGTTTATCCATTTGACCTAAAAATTGTCGTGCGTATGCACTTAATGATTCTACATATCTTCTTTGGCCTTCTGCATAAATAGTGTCAAAGGCTAATGAAGACTTACCTGAACCTGAAATACCTGTCATTACAATTAATTTGTCTTTAGGTAATTCAATATCGACACCTTTTAAATTATGCGCTCTTGCACCTTTCACTACTATGGATGGTTCTCTCATTTAATTGTCACCCTTCTGATTTTAATTCAAATAACATATCTCTTAGTTCTGTTGCTTTTTCAAAGTCTAAATCTTTAGCTGCTTTTTTCATTTCTTTTTCTATATTTTCTATCGTTTTTTGTCGTTCTTTTTTAGTCATTTTCTTAGGTAGTTCAGTTTGTTTATTTTCATTTGTTTCGTCATTTTCAACAGTGGCACTAATAACATCATGAATTTTCTTATTAATTGTTTTAGGCGTAATACCATATTTTTCGTTATGCGCTGTTTGTATTTCACGACGTCTTTGTGTTTCATCAATGGCGTATCTCATAGAATCTGTAATTTTATCAGCATACATGATTACTTCGCCTCGATCATTACGTGCTGCTCGTCCAATTGTTTGAATTAATGAGCGATTAGAACGTAAAAATCCTTCTTTATCCGCGTCTAAAATGACTACTAAAGAAACTTCAGGAATATCTATACCCTCTCTTAGTAAATTAATACCAACGATGGCATCATATGTACCCATTCTTAAATCTCGAATAATTTCTATTCTTTCAAGCGTTTTAATTTCTGAATGAAGATAATTTACTTTAACACCCGCTTCTTTCATATAGGTAGTTAAGTCCTCACTCATTTTTTTCGTCAACGTTGTAACAAGTACTCTTTCATTCTTATCAATTCTATCTTGAATTTCACTTAACAAATCATCAATTTGGTTTTCTGTTGGACGTACATCAATTTTCGGATCTAGTAATCCTGTAGGTCTAATAATTTGTTCGACCATTTCATCAGTATGTTCTAGTTCGTATGGTCCTGGCGTTGCTGATACATATACTAATTGATTTGTTTTTTCTTCAAATTCTTCAAATTTTAGTGGTCTGTTATCTAAAGCACTTGGCAATCTGAAACCATGATCAACTAAAACTTGTTTACGCGCTCTGTCACCATTATACATCCCTCTAACCTGAGGCAATGTTACGTGAGATTCATCGATCATAATTAACCAATCATCACCAAAGTAATCTAATAATGTATAAGGTGTAGAACCTAATGGTCGTAATGTTAAATGAACTGAATAGTTTTCGATACCTGAACAGAAGCCCATTTCCCGCATCATTTCTAAATCATAATTTGTACGTTGTTCTAATCTTTGGGCTTCAAGTAATTTATTTTCATCTCTTAATTCTTTTAATCGTTCTTCCAATTCTTTTTCAATACGTTCGATTGCTACTTTCATTTTTTCTTCACGAGTAACGAAGTGAGATGCTGGGAATATAGCAAAATGCTCACGTTCTCTAATAACTTCGCCAGTTAAATAGTTAACCTCTCTAATTCGATCTACTTCATCTCCGAAAAATTCCACTCGAATACACATTTCTTCTCTAGATGCTGGGAAAATTTCTACCACATCACCGCGGACTCTAAATGTACCCCTTTGGAAATCTATATCATTTCTAGTATATTGTACATCTACTAATTTTCTTAGTAATTCGCTGCGTTCCATTTCCATACCAACGCGGACGCTAACAACTAAATCTTTATATTCTTCTGGGTTACCTAAACCATAAATACAACTTACACTAGCAATGATGATAACATCGTCTCTCTCAAACAATGCACTTGTCGCAGAGTGTCTTAATTGATCAATTTCATCATTAATAGAAGCATCTTTTTCTATAAAAGTATCCGTAGATGGTACATATGCTTCAGGTTGATAGTAATCATAATAACTAACGAAATATTCCACTCTATTTTCAGGGAAAAATTCTTTGAATTCACTATATAATTGGCCAGCTAATGTTTTGTTATGTGCGATTATCAATGTAGGTTTACCCACTTGTTGAATCACATTACTCATTGTAAATGTTTTACCCGTACCAGTTGCACCAAGTAATGTTTGATGTCTTTTACCTTCTTCAACACCCTTTACAATTTTCTTTATAGCTTCAGGTTGGTCACCTTGTGGATCAAACTCTGAATTTAATTTGAATGGATAATGTTCGACCATTACGACATACGCCTCCTATGTTGTTTACATCTAAAATCTATTACTTATTGTTAATTGAGTATCTTTGAAAGAGTGTTACTCCTACTATACGAATTTATTAATCTATTTCCCTTATTATTTATTAGTCATGCATCAGTCTGTTCTTATAAGTATACATGGGATTATTTATTCATAATTTATTATCTATTTTAACAAATTTTTATCACGAAATACAAACATTTGTTCGCTAATTTTTTTATATTATATGATAAACAAAAAACAAACATAGTTAACGAACTATGCTTGCTTTCTAAACTAATATTTATTTATCATGATGGTTAATTCAGTGTATTGTTTCTGTTATTCTTCTCTTTTGTGAAATTCTAATTGATCTATGATTAAATATCCGGCTAGCAATGATACAACATCTATAAAGATAATCCATTCATTGTGGAAAAAGCCTTTATAAATTGACGTAGCTATTAATATTAAAGTTACGGAAGTACCAATCCATTTATTTTTAGTAACTACACTAAAGAGAACGATTAATATACAAGGAAAAAATGCAGCACATGCATACCAAATCATTTATTTCACCTGTTTCTTTTATTAAGTATTGTCATTGTCGTTTCACGTAATTCTGTTCTTGGGATAAAGTTTTCAGTTAACATTTCAGGAATTACATTATCAATAAAATCTTGAACAGAAGCTAAATGATCGAATTGCATAATCGTTTCTAAACTCATTTCATATATTTCGAAAAATAATGGTTCGGGATTACGTTTTTGTATTTCTCCAAACGTTTCATAAAGTAAATCAATTTTATCTGCTACAGCTAGTATTTGACCTTCTATAGAGTCATCTTTACCTTCTTGTAGTCTCAATCTATAAATATCACGATATTGAGAAGGAATTTCCTCTTCGATAAAATTCTCTACCATTTCTTCTTCAACTTGAGAAAAAAGCATTTTCAACTCTCTACTAGCATATTTTACAGGGGTCTTGATATCTCCAGTAAACACTTCTGCAAAATCATGGTTCAAAGCTTTTTCATACAAACTTTTCCAGTCAATGACATTACCATTATATTCTTCTACAGTACCTAAATATTGTGCTATTTTAGTTACTTTAAATGAATGCGCAGCTACGTTATGTTCAAAATATTTAAATTTGCCAGGCAACCTAATAAGCTTTTCCAAATCAGATAATCTTTTATAATATTGATGAATGCCCATTGTGTGATGCCTCCTTTATATTTAATCATAGATGAAGACTTATTTTTTATTATACCAATCATCGTTATGATTAAAAGTAATATCCTAATATCGTTTTCAAAACCTTCACTTAGTACACAAAATATTGATAAAAAATGAGCAGCAATACAATAATTTTAAATCATTGTATTACTGCTATTTTAATCCTATTAAATGTTAAAGATTAGTGTATATAATTATAACTTCCTGGATTTGTGATTGTTCTATATGATTTAACATTAAATCCACCGTTCCAGTTCATTTCAGAAACTGTAAGTGTACCATTACTATTTACCTTTTCAACAACACCTACATGCCCATATCCTCCAGCACCATTAGTACCTGGATTAGATTGGAATACTGCTCCTGCAACTGGAGTATTGTTTACTGTGAAACCTGCATTTCTAGCGCTAGTAGCCCAGTCAGCAGCATTACCCCAAAGGCTACCAATTGGTTTGCCTAATTCAGCACGTCTATTAAATGCATAATAAGTACAATTACCAAATGCATATAAGTTCCCAGAATTACTTATTGAATGTAAACCATTTGAACCTTCATACGATGGTTCTGCTGTATATTGTACTTGAGGTGCTGATACTTGTGGCACATTATTATATTGTGTACTTGCTGATGGAATTGGTTCTTCAGCTTCGAATTGATTAGAGCTATATGATGTATTTTGAACTTGGTTTGCTAATCCTGTTGGCGATACTACAATAATATCTCCAGGGAAAATTAATGGTGTTACTCCAGGATTAAGTTTATACAATTCGTCTAAAGTAATATCATGATCTAAAGCGATTTGATACAACGTATCACCTGATTTGACGATATATTAGCTCGTGCTGTCAGCTTCAACTGCTGCTACATTCTGAGATGCATTAACATTAGATATAGATGTTTGTTCTTGAGCGTCTGAAACATTACTTAATGCAATAAATGCAGCTGCTGATGATAATGATACTAAAAACGTCTTCTTCATTAATATGTCATTCCTTTGTTGTAAATTCTAATTTGATGAATTTAATATACCACAATATTATTTTAAAATGAGTAATGTTAAATTGATGTAATATAATATTTATACACAATAATATAAACTTGCCATATATATTTCATTACAAATTCATTAGTATCAGTCATCCCATTAATTTTTTAGGCTATTTTTACACCTAGTCAAAATATTACTGAGTAATATTACAAACTACTAATTGCATAGAGTTATTTAGTTATAGTCTTTTTCAAATATACGTATTTGCGTTATTAAAATGGATTTCAAAACATTTAACTACTACATACTTAAAAAATTATAAATTAAAAAGGCGCTTATCACGTAAGCACCTTTCAAAATATTATTCCAATTGTTGCCTATTTAACTTATAACTTATTTATCCATTTGCCATCTTAAATACGATTCAATAAATGGACCAATATCTCCATCCATTACAGCATCTACTTTACCAGTTTCTTCATTGGTACGATGATCTTTTACCATTGAATAAGGATGGAATACATATGAACGAATTTGACTTCCCCATCCTATTTCTTTTTGTTCTCCACGAATTTCTGCCATTTCTTGTGCTTGTTCCTCTAATTTAAGTTGATATAATTTTGATTTCAACATTTTCATAGCTGCTTCACGGTTTTTAATTTGTGAACGTTCATTTTGATTATTAACAACAATACCAGTAGGATGGTGGGTAATTCTAATTGCTGATTCTGTTTTATTAATATGTTGTCCACCTGCACCAGATGCTCTAAATGTATCAACTGTAATGTCATCAGAATTAATTTCGATTTCAATTTCATCGTTATCAAAGTCTGGAATAACGTCACAAGATGCGAATGATGTATGACGTCGACCTGACGAATCAAAAGGTGAAATTCTAACTAACCTATGCACACCTTTTTCAGCTTTTAAATAACCATAAGCGTTATGACCTTTAATTAATAATGTCACACTTTTCACTCCTGCTTCATCACCAGGTAAATAGTCAACTGTTTCTACTTTGAAACCACTCTGTTCACAATAGCGTTGGTACATTCTTAATAACATACTCACCCAATCTTGTGATTCAGTGCCACCTGCGCCAGGATGTAGCTCTAAAATAGCATTATTCGCATCATATGGACCGTCTAACAGTAATTGTAATTCGAAACGATCAATATCTTCTTTAAATGCAACGACGTCATTTTCTAATTCTTGTTTCAAGTCTTCGTCATAATCTTCTTGTAAAAGTTCAACAGTTGCTGACATATCTTCAACAGCTTCGTCTAATTTATAATAACCATTAACGATAGATTTCAAAGTGTTATTTTTATCTATAATATCTTGTGCTTTATTTTGATTGTCCCAAAAATTAGGTTCAGTCATCATTTCTTCATATTCCTGTATATTAGTCTCTTTATTTTCTAAGTCAAAGAGACCACCTAATTTGACTTAAATTGTCTTGATACGAATCTATATTTCGTTTGATTTCTGATAATTCCATAATGTCTCTCCTATTTCACTTGTAGTTTGATTTATTGTTTTAACATAAATATTATTTTTAATTAATCTTAAATAAACAGATACATCATTTTTATACATTTATATTCTATCATATTCAAGATTAAGTGCAGTGTATGATAAATAAACGTGTCATCAAAGAGATGAATGCTTGCTAACAGCATTTAACTCTTCTTTAAACTCCGTTTTTTTAAATTCTACAAAAAGTGAAAGCCTGAGACAATTATGCCCCAGGCTATCAAATATTATTGTCATTGTTTTACACAAAATTATGCTTGACCATGGCAATTTTTATATTTCTTGCCACTTCCACAAGGACAAGGGTCATTACGACCTATTTCTTCACCTTTAACTATAGGTTTTTGTTTAACTTTTTCTTTACCATCTTCAGCTGATGCATGTTTTGCTTCACCAAAATCAGTTGTTTTATCACGTTCAATGTCATCTTCAACTTGTACTACTGATTTCAAAATAAATTTACATGTATCTTCTTCGATATTTTGCATCATTATATCGAATAATTCATGTCCTTCATTTTGATAATCACGTAATGGATTTTGTTGTGCATATGAACGTAAATGAATACCTTGACGTAATTGATCCATTGTATCAATGTGATCTGTCCAATGACTGTCAATTGAACGTAATAAAATCATTCGTTCGAATTCGTTCATTTGATCGCCAAGTGTTTCTTTTTGTTCAGCATAAGCTTTTTCAATTTTAGCCCATACCACTTCGAAAATATCTTCAGAATCTTTACCTTTAATTTCTGATTCTTTTAATTCGCCTTCTTGTAAGAAAACATCATTTATATAGTTAATAAATGGTTGATAATCTAAGTTTTCTTCTTCTTCGTTAATATGATAGTTAATGCCTCGTTGTAATGTTGAACATAACATTGCATCTACAACTTGTGAGCTATCTTCGTTATCAATGATATCGTTTCTTTCTTTATAAATAATCTCACGTTGTTTACGTAACACTTCATCATATTCTAGGATACGTTTACGTGCATCAAAGTTATTACCTTCAACACGTTTTTGTGCGGATTCTACAGCTCTT
The DNA here is from genome assembly GCF_902506595.1 of Staphylococcus sp. 8AQ. Taxonomy (NCBI): domain Bacteria; kingdom Bacillati; phylum Bacillota; class Bacilli; order Caryophanales; family Staphylococcaceae; genus Staphylococcus; species Staphylococcus sp. 8AQ. The sequence continues at coordinate 294,183 of NZ_LR733871.1, read as the reverse complement.
GAAACCATTTTAGATTCAATAGGTGTAGAATCATCCATACCTAGTCGGTTCATCATTTTTTGTAAACGTTCTGAACCAAAACGTACCATTAGTTCATCTTGTAGTGAAAGATAGAATCGGCTATCACCATTATCACCTTGACGACCAGAACGACCACGTAATTGGTCATCAATACGTCGTGATTCATGACGTTCTGTACCTATAACCGCTAAACCACCGATTTCTTCAACGCCGTCACCTAGTTTAATATCTGTACCACGACCTGCCATGTTTGTGGCAATCGTTACAGCGCCTTTTTGACCTGCTCCTGCTACGATTTCTGCTTCACGTTCATGGTTTTTAGCGTTTAAAACGTCGTGTCGAACGCCTCGTTTTTTCAATAAGTTTGAAATATATTCTGACGTTTCAACAGCTACAGTACCTAATAGAACTGGTTGACCTTTTTTGTGTTTTTCAACTACATCTTCTACAACTGCATCAAATTTACCTTTTTGACTAATATAAATTAAGTCTGATTTATCGACACGTTGAACTGGTTTATTAGTAGGAATTTGAGTTACTGTCATATTATATATATTTCTGAACTCTTCTTCTTCTGTTTTAGCTGTACCAGTCATACCAGCTAATTTATTGTACATTCTGAAATAGTTTTGGAATGTGATAGATGCCATTGTCTTAGATTCATTTTGAATTTGAACGCCTTCTTTAGCTTCTATCGCTTGGTGTAAACCTTCAGAGAAACGTCTACCAGGCATTGTACGACCTGTGAATTGGTCTACGATAAGTACTTCTCCATCAACAACCATATAGTCAACGTCACGTTGTAACGTAACATGAGCTCTTAATGCTGTTGTAATGTGACTAATAATATCTACGTTTTGTACATCATATAGATTATCAATTTTGAACATACGTTCAGCTTTGTCGGCACCCTGTTCTGTTAAGTTTACAGATTTAGTTTTTTCATCATATTTATAATCTTCATCCGCTTTAAGCATTTTAGCGAATACATTTGCTTGAGTATATAAAGATGTTGATTTTTCAGCTTCTCCAGAAATAATTAATGGTGTTCTTGCTTCATCAATTAAAATAGAATCGACCTCATCGATGATAGCAAAATGAAGTGGTCGCATTACACGTTCTTCAGCATAATTTACCATGTTATCTCTTAAATAATCAAAGCCTAATTCATTATTAGTACTATATGTGATGTCTTGAGCGTATGCTTCACGTTTTTCTGTCGTTGTTTTACTGTTTAAGTTTAAACCAACTGTTAAACCTAGGAACTCATACAATTCAGCCATTTCTTGACTTTGGAAACTAGATAAGTATTCATTGACAGTGATAACATGCACACCACGACCTGCTAATGCATTTAAATATGTAGGCATTGTTGCAGTTAATGTTTTACCTTCCCCAGTTCTCATTTCGGCAATATCACCATTATGAATCGCAATACCACCCATTACCTGAACCTTGTAAGGAATCATATTAAATACACGTTTTGAACCTTCTCTTACAAGCGCATATGCTTCAGGTAATATTTTATCTAAATAATCATTTTGTTTTTTTACATCTTCAATTTTAGAAAGTTCTTCTTGAAATTCTTTCGTTTTATTACGTATCTCTTCATCAGTTAAAATAGCTGTATCTTCTTCTAATGCGAGTACTTTGTCAGCTAATTTCCCTAGTTTTTTCGTTTCTTTTTTATTGCCGTCAACAATTTTTGATAAAAATCCCATTCTGTTCGCTCCTTTAGCTAAAAAACTGTTTGGCTTTCAACAATTTATCTTACCATTTATACATTTAGAATTATACTTAAATACTCATTCGGATATCTAATTATCCTTTATCAATGACGTAAATATTTTTTGTCTTTAAGGCTTACATACTTTACGCTATTTTCTTCATAAATTCAAACATCTAAATTTAAGTTAGCATGATGCTATGTTTATGTTGAATCTAATGAATTGTCAACAAGTTAATTCTAACATGTTACTATGTATTATTTCTCGTCTCAAATAAATAAACTTCGCATAAATTACGAAATTTATTATACGGTATATGAAATTCGTTATTTTCAATAATGGTTAACGTTGTATGATATGTGAGACTATATATAAATAAGCATTATTTACCCTCTATTAAACCATAAATTTTCATTCATTAATCTATCAAGTAGCTTTAAATATAAAAAGGAAGTGAGAAGGAATTCCTATATGAATCCCTAATCTCACTCCCCCATATCTATCTGTCCATTTAATTATAAAAACAAATTTGCTTATTTCAATTAAGATAAGCTTTATCTAAGTTTTATTGTTCAGATGTTTCGATTAAACCGTATTTTCCATCTTTTCTACGATATACAATACTAGTGCCATCTGTTTCACGATCAGTAAAGATATAGAAATCATGACCTAGTAAGTTCATTTGTAAAACTGCTTCTTCAGAATCCATTGGTTTTAAACTAAATTGTTTAGAACGGATGATTTCAATATCATTGTCTGTACTTTCTTCTGCGCCACTAATTTCTTCAGGTGGTGCTTCTTGAACTTCAGCAACAAATACTTCTTGATCACCACGATCACGGTGCTTACGATTTACACGAGTTTTATATTTTCTAACTTGACGTTCAAGTTTATTCGTAATTAAATCAACACCTGCATATAAATCATCGTGTCTTTCTTCAGCTCTTAAAGTAACATCTTTAAGAGGGATTGTTACTTCAACTTTAGTAGTTGAATTTGAATAAGTTTTAACTTTAACGTGTGCAACTGCATTTGGCACATTATTAAAGTAACGCTCTAACTTACCAATTTTTTCCTCAATATAGTTGCGAATTGCATCTGTGATAGTGAGGTTATCTCCATGAATTTCAAATCTAATCATAGTCAATCTCTCCTTTAACCTCTTATATTGGTAATGCTTAATTATATTTTACCACGTCGCACTTATCTTGCAAACGCAAACACATTGAATTTTCTGACATTTAATTCGGATAATTTACACATTGCATGGTTAATAGTTAATCCTGTTGTATAAATATCATCTATGAGTAATATTGCTTTATTAGTTAAATCAACTTCTTCATTAATATAAAATGGATTACTTTCCTTTATGCGTAATCTTTTATTTAAGTTTGCTTGTTTAGGTCTTAATTTCATTGACAATATATTATCGTAAGTCACATTTTTAGCTTTTAATACTTCTACAACTGGATTAAAAGTTCTCATTATATTACGTTCATGGGGAGATGGTATAGGAATGATATAATCATAATCCACTTTTGGTACGTTAATCATTTCAGCAATGACCTTACTTAAATATTGATCTTTCAAGAATTTATATTGATGTATCATATCTTTCATAATTCCTTCGTATTTATAATCACATATTAATTGGTAATCAATATTAAAATGTTGTTTTAAAAATAAGCAATCCTCACAATTTTGTTCATCTTTATCTAAAGCTTTTAAACAGCGGGTACACCTTTTAAATTCGTCTTTTAAACTTATTCTCTGCCACAATTCAGAACACTTTTCACATATAACACTTGGAGGTTTATAAAAATTAATAATCGTTATAGCTTCGTTGATTGGATTTAAACATTGTAAACATCGTTGCATTTATATATCTAGCCAGCCTTTCCTAATAGCTAATTTATTCATGTCTTTAATATCCTTCTTTGCTAAAATCATTGCCATTGATACACCATTATGCAAATAAATTACTTTTCCTGTTGGCGCTTGTTTCTTTCTTCCTACACGACCTGCTATCTGAATCAATGCCTCCTTTGAAAATTGATCCGCTTCTGTAACGACTACATCTAATTTTTCCATGGTGAACCCTCTTTCGAGAATGGTTGTTGTGAAAACTATTGGATGCTTACCTTCTCTTAGGGAATTAACCTTTTCAAACCGCTCATCATCTTCGCTATGAATATAGATTAAATTTGGAATATGTGATTGATAGTGCTCATAGGCTTCAATCATGCTATTAATATGATTGAAAAATACTAATGTATAACGTTGGCATTGTATTTGTTCTATCAGAATATTTAATAACTTAAATTGAATTTTTCGAGAGTTGAATTTTAAATATTGGAAAATTGGAACTGGTAAAGGTTGTCTATGAAATCTTGCAGGCAGTTTAATTACATTGTCTTTTTCTATGGAAGATAATAGTTTTCTCGGTGGTGTTGCTGTCATGAAAATTTGACATGCTGAATGTTTAGAGGCTGAATGAATCACACTAATTAGATCATCGTCCATAGAAAGCGGAAAAGCATCTACTTCATCAATAATAATGATGTCAAAATGATTTTTAAATCTATATAATTGATGCACGGTTGAAATGATAAAATGTCCATCAAATTGTTGTGGTGAATTTTGGTGTAACACATCTATGTTTTCTTGAGAAAAAGCATCTTTAATACGTTGACTTATTTCTACAACTACATCAACTCGTGGTGATATAATGGCTATGTTATCACCTTTATTTCTAGCTACTTTTATACCTTCGAAAATCATTTCTGTCTTTCCTGCTCCGGTTACTGCATAAAGCAGTATCTTTCTTTTCTCTTTTATAGCATCTACAATTTGTTTTGAAGCATAGTTTTGTTGTTCAGAAAGATTGAAGTCTAATTGATAATTACATTCTGAAACCTTTTGTTTACTCTGCAATATTCTATAATCAGTCTGACTATCCATACGACCTAATTGAATACATTTTCTACAATAAACAATTTCCTTCTCATTATAATCAGAATAGTAACTATGAAAATATATTTGTTTATTCGTTTCACATTGAACACAATGCCATCGATTATTTTTCAATATGACGCCTTTACTTATATTTGCGATCTGTTCATTAGTTATTGTCACATCTGGTTGAATGATTTTTCCATATTGTAATATTTTATTTTCCTCCAAAATAAAAAGACATACTAGATTGTTGATGTACAATCCAATATGTCCTCTATAAATATTAATCAAGTCTTACTTTACGGGCAGTGTAACCTAAACCTAATCCACCTGAACCTAAATGGGCAGCGATTACCGGTCCGAATTCTGAATAAGCAACTTGACTATGTGACGGTGCATTTTCTTTAACAGAGTCTAGTAATGCTTTACCATCTTCAGTCTTATCACCATTAATCACAAATATCGTTACTTCATCAAAGTCCTTAACTTGGTTTAACACTTTTTCTTCTAATGCTTTAAGTGCTCTTTTTTTCGTACGTACCTTCTCTTCAGGAACTATCTTACCGTCATCAAATTTAAGTACTGGTTTCATTTTTAACAATGTCCCAACCCAAGCTTGTGCACCTGTGATTCGTCCGCTTTTTTGTAGATTTTTTAAATCATCTACTATTAAATAAGCGCCTGTATGTTCTCTCATATCTGTTAATTCTGCTATGATATCATTTGGCTTATAACCTTGTTCCACCATTTCAATTGCACGTAATACGTAACAACCTTCCATCATAGCCGCAAGCTTACTATCAAATGCATATACATTAATGCCTTCTACTATTTCACCAGCTTGCTTACCAGATTGATAGCTCCCACTAATTCCACTAGATAAGAATACAACTATTACATCTGTATAGCCTTTATCTCTTAAGTTTTCATATCGTTGAATCCATTCACCTACAGCAGGTTGACTTGTAGTAGGTATTGTCGCAGACGTTGCCATTTTTTCATAAAAACGATCAATATCTACATCTGTACTTTCTGTATAGCTTACACCATCATCAAACGTCACACTTAATGGTGCAACTGGAATATCATATTTATCGATTAAATTTTGAGATAGATAGCTAGTAGAATCAGTCATTACAGCAATCTTCATAGTAGTCCTCCTCAATTATACTCATAGTAATAATACAATATTTTATCAAAAAAAGAAATTGCCATTTAAACATTTTATTTTAAGTATTTACAGAGTGTATAATATTAATATGAAAATTATAGATTTGGAAGTGAAACGATGTCAAAACCAATCATCACTGTAAAAAAAGAACATACATTTGAAAATGTTATTAATAAATCACGTTTTATTGCTCATATTAAACCGGTGACTTCTGAAGAAGAAGCTAAATCATTTATCAATGAAGTTAAAACTCAACATAAAGATGCAACGCATAATTGTTCAGCCTATACAGTAGGTCCTGAAATGAATATTCAAAAAGCAAACGACGACGGTGAACCAAGTGGCACAGCAGGTGTACCGATGTTAGAAATATTAAAAAAACTAGATATTCATGATGCTTGTGTTGTTGTCACTCGTTACTTTGGTGGAATTAAACTCGGTGGTGGCGGACTTATTAGAGCATATAGTGGTGCTGTCCGAGATGTGATTTACGACATTGGCCGTGTAGAATTGAGATCAGCTATACCAGTGACAGTCACTTTAAGTTACGATCAAACTGGCAAATTTGAATACGAATTAGAATCAACTACTTTTATGCTTAGAAATCAAAGCTATACTGACAAAGTAAGTTATGAAATAGATGTAGTTCAAACAGAGTACGATAAGTTTATCGAGTTCTTAAATAAAACAACCGCTGGGAATTATGAAATCCAAACTGAAGATAGCAAAATGCTACCTTTCGATATCTCTACAGACTAAAAAAAGCTATCAAAAAAACGACATGCATTTATTAATAGTAAATGCTCATATGTCATTTTTTGATAGCTTTATCTCGTTTAGTGATCATGTTTTTCTTCGTATTGATGTTGCGGACGATTATCTCTTTTAGTAATGAGTTTTAATATTGGTTTATAATTATCATCAATTAAACCAGTAAATTCAACAATAAGTTCAATAGTTAATAGAATTAAAATAAACATCATTAAAGCACCGAGTGGTTGTGATAGATAAAGTATAATACTTGATAAACTAAATAATATCGCAATTGAATAAATTAATAGTACAGTTTGGCGATGAGTATAACCAAGTTCTAATAATTTATGATGCAAATGGGATTTATCTGCTTGCATAATATGTTGACCTTTTTTCATTCGGCGTATCATAGCAAAAATTGTGTCTATAAACGGTACCGCTAAAATAACGATTGGGAAAAATAAAGCTATAAATGTAATATTTTTAAAACCTAACAATGATACAAATCCAATTATAAATCCTATCATCAGTGCCCCACTGTCACCTAAAAATATTTTAGCTGGGTGAGAATTATAGAATAAGAAACCTAATAATGATCCGATTAATACACAACAAATCATTATAATAAAAACATTCGCCTGTAAAATTGCAATAAATGCTATTGTCATCAAAGCAATCGCTGACACGCCAGATGCTAATCCGTCTAAACCATCGATTAAATTAATCGCATTAGTTATAGCTACAATCCAAATCACTGTTATAGGAATACTTAAAATACCGAAATGAATCGTTGGTCCCATTGGTAGTGAAATAAAATCGACTGTGACTCCATAAAACGCAACAACTAAAGCTGCTATGATTTGGCCAGCTAATTTTAAGTATGGTTTTAAATCATAAATATCATCAATTAATCCAACAACGTACATTAAAATAGCGCCAATGACTAATGGTTTTACTTCTCTTTCAATTGGATGTCCGAGCCACATTCCAACTAAAAATGAAAATAAAATAACCGTACCACCCATTACTGAAATTGGCTTTGTATGTACTTTACGAAAGTTGGGTTTATCTACTAAATTTAATTTTTTAGATATCGCAATAATAATGGGGGTTATTATTAAACTGACTATCATAGTAAATGCAATAAGTAATAATGTATACATCAGTTCACCTTCATCAAATTTAAGTTAGTTTCTATCATTAAAGAAAAATATTAAGAAATCCAACCATTTTACTTCCTTTATTTATTATAAATTAAAATATCCTTCGTATTTCTACATTTTCATTAAACGTTACCTTTTATACTTAAAAGCGCTTATTTCTAATTATATATTATACACGTATTGTTGGAATCAGTATTCCATATAAACAATTCCCTTGTAAAAATAGTTATTAGTCTTACAAAACATCCCATATAATAACAATATTAATACTATGTATTATCTACAATGAAACAAAAAATCTCTTACGACGAAACTCATTTTTTTCATCATATCACTTAAATTTATATTTTAACATTAATCTCTATTATGTATAGGAAAATTTTAGTCTGACTAATGACAAATTGTAAGTTTTCACTTACAATAACTATTGGTCAATAAAGGAGTCGGTAAAACTATGTTTGAAGCAATTATATATAATATTTCAGTCATGGTTGCAGGTATTTATTTATTTCATAGACTGCAATACTCTGAAAATAAAAGAATGGTCTTTTCAAAAGAATATGTCACTGTTTTAATGACGCTTGTAGCACTATTATTAGCTGCTTATCCTATACCATTCCGTTTAGAATACTTAGTACATTTAACATTTGTTCCTTTATTATTTTTAGGGCGTTATACCAATATGATTTATACACTTACTTCTGCTATTATTGTAGCACTAGTAGATGTACTTATTTTCGATAATTCAATTATCTATGGTATTACTCTAATTGTTATTGCTGGTGTCGTTAGTGCTGTAGGTCCATTTTTGAAACAAAACGACATCGTATCTTTACTTATTTTAAATACGATTAGTATTATCATCTTATTTATTTTAGCTTTATTTAGTCCGATATATGATTTGATTGAGATTGCTATCTTAATTCCTATTTCATTTATCATTACAATTGCCTCTGCAATTACTTTCGTAGACATATGGCATTTCTTCTCATTAGTTAATCGTTATGAAAACGAAGATAAATATGATTATTTAACTGGACTTGGAAATGTTAAAGAATTTGATAGACATTTAAATCAATTATCAAAATATACTGAAGAACATAAAGAAAGTTTAGGTTTATTACTTATTGATATTGATGGTTTTAAAGATGTTAATGATACATATACTCACCTAGCAGGTGACGCTGTATTAAAACAAATGTCTCAATTACTAAAAAATTATGTTCCCAAACAATTTTCAATTTTTAGAAATGGTGGAGAAGAATTTTCAGTTGTCATTAATGATTACACATTAGATCAAAGTGTAAAACTCGCTGAAAACATTAGACAAGGTGTAGAAAAATCGTCATTCCATTTACCTAATAAGGAAGTCATCAAACTTTCAGTCTCTATCGGTGTAGGATATTTAACGAGAGATGATCGTAAATCTCAAAGACGCGTATTTAAAGATGCAGATGACATGGTCCATGTCGCGAAAAGCGAAGGTAGAAATAAGGTAATGTTTAATCCAATTATCAAATTATAATGACCTATTTTTAAACGGTAGTCATAACCTAGGAAATAAATTCCAACATTAGAAGCAAAAAGAAGACAACTAAATTAAGTCTTCTTTTTGCTTTTATTTTTATTCTCCCCTTCTACTTTCTTCATTACATAATCTTTTCAATCTGCCTTCCTCTATTGAAAGTTGTTAGCGCAAGTTGTACACTTCAATTATTCATATCAATAAATTAACTAGGAGGTGGTTGTTCATGTCTGACTCAATCACTATCATTGATGAAAATAAAGTGATTGATGTTGTATTGATTGCTGGAAGAATATTACTTGAAGCGGGTGCTGAAACATACCGAGTTGAAGATACAATGAATAGAATTGCACATAGCTATGGCTTATATGATACATATAGTTTTGTAACTTCTACCGCTATCATTTTTTCATTAAATGATCGAACAAGTACAAGACTGATACGAATCAGAGAGAGAACGACAGATTTGGAAAAAATAGCTTTAACAAATAGCTTATCTCGTAAAATTTCTAACAATCAACTTACAATAGATGAAACTAAGTCTGAATTAATCCACCTTAGAAGTGCTTCGTTGCAATATTCTTTTTTAATTAATTTATTTGCAGCAGCCATTGCATGCGGATTTTTCTTATTTATGTTTGGTGGTGTCGCATCAGATTGTTGGATAGCTGCGATAGCTGGAGGCGCTGCATTTTTAACCTTTAGTCTAGTTCAACGTTATATCCAAATTAAATTTTTCTCAGAATTTGTTGCTGCTTCAGTCGTTATATCAATAGCAGTTGCAAGTTCTAAAATTGGCTTAGCGACCAATCAAAATATTATTACTATTGCTAGTGTAATGCCTCTTGTGCCTGGTATTCTAATTACCAACGCAATTCGAGATTTGCTTGCAGGAGAACTATTAGCAGGTATGTCTAGAGGTGTTGAAGCAGCGTTAACTGCATTTGCTATTGGTGCCGGTGTTGCAATTGTATTACTAATTTTTTAAGAGAGGCTGTTCATATTGTTATTTTATTTATTTCACTTTACAATCAGTTTCATTTCCACAGTCCTATTCTCCATCATTTTTAATGCGCCTCGTCGACTATTGTTAGCTTGTGGGTTTGTCGGTGCGGTAGCGTGGACTATTTATCAATTCACTGTAGACATGCAATTTGGTAAAGTAGGTGCTTCCTTTTTAGGTAGCTTAATATTAGGATTATTAAGCCATACGATGAGCAGACGTTACAAAAGACCTGTTATCATTTTCATTGTTCCTGGAATTATCCCACTTGTACCTGGTGGCGCAGCTTATGAAGCTACACGTTATTTAGTTTCAAATAATTATACAAATGCAGTAAATACTTTTTTAGAAGTTACACTAATATCTGGTGCGATTTCATTTGGTATTCTTGTTGCAGAAATTATCTATTATATCTACACACGTATCAAACAGTATTATGGTAAGATTAAAGGTAAATCTTATAAGAAATCTTATAATATGAATAACAGAGTTTAAGGGGATGTCTAACATGAAAGAACAAATAATTGATAGATTAACAAGATATGTAAAAATTGATACACAATCAGATCCAAATTCTAATGTTACGCCTTCTACAACTAAACAATGGGATTTACTAAATCTATTGGAGAAAGAATTAAAAGATTTGGGCCTTGAAACAGATATGGATGATCATGGTTATCTGTTTGCTACATTAGAAAGCAACATAGATGCGGACGTACCAACTGTTGGATTTTTAGCACATGTTGATACATCACCTGACTTTAATGCGACTGGTGTTAATCCGCAAATCATTGAAAAATATGATGGAAAACCAATTCAACTAGGACAAACAAACCGAATTTTAGATACTAAAGTCTTCCCTGAACTTAAACATGTCATCGGTGATACGCTAATGATTACTGATGGTACATCATTATTAGGTGCTGACGATAAAGCCGGTGTAGTTGAAATTATGGAAGGTCTAATATACCTTATTGAACATCCCGAAATTAAACATGGTAAAATCCGTGTTGGCTTTACTCCAGATGAAGAAATTGGTCGCGGTCCTCATCAATTTGATGTTGAACGTTTTAATGCTGATTTCGCATATACAATGGATGGTAGTCAACTTGGTGAGCTACAATACGAGAGCTTTAATGCTGCAGCAGCTACTATTACTTGTCATGGTGTGAACGTACATCCTGGTTCTGCCAAAAATGCTATGATTAATGCCATTTCACTTGGACAACAATTTAATAGTTTGTTACCTCCAAATGAAGTTCCTGAACGTACTGAAGGTTATCAAGGTTTCTATCATTTAATGAACTTTGAAGGTAACGTTGAAAAAGCAACATTACAATATATTATTCGAGATCATGATAAAAAGAAATTCGATTTACGTAAAAAACGACTTATGGAAATTCGTGACGATATTAACTCACATTTCGAAAATTATCCTGTTAAAGTCGATGTTGAAGATCAATACTATAATATGGCTGAAAAAATAAAACCACATCAACATATTATTGATATTCCAACTAAAGTATTCAATCAATTAGATATTAAACCAAATACCGATCCAATTCGCGGTGGTACAGATGGTTCACAACTTTCATTTATGGGCTTACCAACACCAAATATTTTTACAGGTTGTGGCAATTTCCATGGTCCTTATGAATATGCTTCTATTAATGTAATGGAAAAAGCTATCCACGTTATGGTAGGTATAGCTGAAGAAGTAGCCAATTCAAATAAATAAATACAATAATAAACACGCCTTGATTGTCTTATACAAAATGACAACCAAGGCGTGTTATTTAGTTTATTTTATTGATTAACATCAAATTGTGTTTTTAATAGTTTTAATGCTTGAACAGTATAATGTCTAATTTGAATACCCATTTTAAAATCAGTGTAAGTTTCAGGCATGTCGATAAATGTATTAAACATTGCCGTCACACCTTTACCTTCGAATAAATCAAATTTATCGTCAGTAGCACAAATAGCAATTGATGTTTTATTATGCTTTTCGGTTAAATCTGCAATACGTAATGTCGTAGTTTCCAACAATTGGTCTCGTTCATTTAACCCTTCACCGAAAATAATTAAATCTGCTTGTTGTACCAAATCTTCTAAATGTGTAATTTGATCTACAAGCTCATGACTAGTTAAAATTTCTGCTTGATATAATCCTTTTAATACTGCAGCAATACCGCCACCAGCACCACCACGCTCGATAGGTCCAATCGTCACTTTTAACTCACTTTTAAATAATTCACTAAAATACCATACTAAATTATCTATTTCTGCTGCTTCATTTTGAGTCATCCCTAGCGTAGAATACATTTGCATAATTTCACTTTGCTTACCATATAATCTACTAGAAAAATCTGACATCACTTGAATATTAGCTTCAGCTAATTTCGGATGAATTTCTGAAAAATCTAAGCGTCTAATATATTTAATGACATGGGCACCTTTTGTCACATCAACAATATTTGCTTCATCATCATAGAATTTAGCACCTAAGGCTTGTAACATCCCTGCTCCACCATCGAAACTGCCAATTACACCTAATGAAATAATAATATGTTTGGCATCGTTGTCTAGTGCTGCGTTTAATATTTCTCCTAAACCATAACTAGTTCTTTGTTGAATTGGTTTTTGACCGTTTAAAAATAAATTACCTTCTATAATTGTCATTCCACTATCAGTTTGACCATATATTGCCTCTACTTCATTCATATCTGCATCGTGAGCGGCAACTCGATATTTACTACCAGACTGCCATAAAAAGACAGAATCCATTAATTCATGGCGGCCATTAAATAATGGCACTTGCACTATATCTGCCTTTTCAATTTGACTAGCAACCGCTTCTTCTACATATCTATTTGCTTGATAACTAGAAATAATACCATTAAATTCATCCATGGCTACTAAAACTTTCATCGCCTTAACCACCTTGTTTTATATATAGTGTTACTTATTAAAATCATTTATATGATGTTTTAAATATAATTTATAGATTCATCGTATAATTAATATTTTACACTAACATATTATACATATGAATGCTGCGTATTTCACAATAAAAGCTATTACAAATTATATTAAAACAATTACATTTTGAATATTGATTTATTATATCTTATTCATCAGCAAACCATAAATGATAAACCATATTTCGTTTTAATAACTAAAAAAGCCATTTCACTACTACATCATAGTAATAAAATGACTTTTATCTTTTAAATGAACATAGAATTAATTTAAATTTACGTTCATTACTCAATTATTTGTTCACTTATCTGAAAAAATTATTCTTCTGCTTGAGCTAATGATGAAACATTGATATCACTATGTGAAGCATTCCATTTCATTTCACCATTGACGAAGTAAAATGCTTGTGGTGATTCATGTTTTACATTTGTTTTTTCAGCAATATAGTCCGATAACTTACGCTCCTGCTGTACTATTAAATAGTAACCATCCATATCGCGTTCATATAAAAATTTATTAAACTGATCATACGCATTTGCAGAAATTGGACAAGTTTCGCTATGTTTTAAAACAAATAAATATTTATTTTCATTTAGCACTTGTTCAAACTGGTCAATTGAACTCAGCTTTATAGCCATTCTATTCACCTCTAAAAGTATTTATCACATTTTCTGAGCATATGCGTGATATTCATATCCCGAAAATAATATCAGTGGGTACAATTATACACATTTTACTTAGCAATGTTAACCATGGTTATTTAATTTATTTAATTCTAATCAAAATTAATTGTTTTTTTGTTTTACCTTTTTTAATTTCGAATTAAATTCCTTATCTTTCTTATCTATATCTTTACCCTCTTTTGGCAACTTATCGACATCTATTTTAGATATTTTTTCACCAACTTCTATAGTATCAATACGAGTATCATAATAATTCTCTAAACTATAGTACATTTCAATCGCGTTCTTACGGGCATTATCGACATTTGTATCAGAAATATTAGTTTGATTTATATCTTTAATTTGTTTCTCAATTAAAGGAGAAATATGATTTTCAATTGCTTTTTTGGCTGTTTTTGCATCACTTGTAGACGTATCTAAATATTTTTTGGCAGTTTGTTTTAAATCTTTATTATTACTTTCTAATTTTGATGTTAATTGATTTGCATCTTCTTTATTAGAAGCATTATTTATTTTCTTTTCAACTTGAGAGCGGTTCTTCTCAAATAATTTAGTATAATCTAAAATATCTTCATTATCTTTGATTGAATCGTTACACAAGTCTACAAAATCTTTCAAATCATATATTGAACTTTTTTTATCTTTAACAGTTTTAAGATACTCAGATTTTAACTCTTTAACCTCTTTTGTTTCAGCAGGCAATTGTTTTGCAGATTTTTCGTATTCTTTAAATGCAGGTATTAATTGTTGATCAATATCATCTTGAAGTTTAATAAACTCTTTTCTGTTTTTATCAGTAGTGTCTGTTTTACTTAAATGATCTAATTCTTTAAGATTTATTTTTTTCATAACTTTTTTTAATTTATCTTGTTTATGATTCACTTCATCTAATTTGCTTTCAAAATGATTTAAATCTGAATTAGTTTTATTACTACATGCTGTTAACGAGATAATAATGAGGAAAATCACTGGGATAAGTATTATTTTTTTCATATTTGCACCCCTTACCATAGAACATTATACAGAAACGTATTTATTAAGAAAATAAATTATGTTATAGTATCTCAGACTTTATAGCTTACCAATTTATAACAAAGGAGTAAAACCATGTACGGGCATGTTCAACCTCTCATTAAATATCAAGCAGATGACCATTACAACCATTTATATCAAAAAACAAGCGCTCTATTGTATAATTTACTAGATTCACCAATTAAATATACACAGCATATTGGTGGAACGAAGCATTTTAATTATGAGACTGAACCCATACTTGATTTGCTTATCGGTGTAGATAATTTACATGATATTACATCATTAGATGAAAAGCGTCTCAATTATGCTGGATTTTATCGATTACATCACGCTTATAAAAAGAAAGTAATGATGGCAAAGTTTAATAATCTTAGAGAATTAAAGCAAGAAGTTCGTTTACACATCGTTCAATTAAACACTCAATTATTTGAACAATATCAAACTGTCGATCACATATTAAATAATAATATAGATATCGCAAATGAATTCGCTCAAAAAAAGAAACAATTATTAAACAATGTTGAATCAATAAGAACGTATGAAAGCCAAAAGCAATCTATATTTGAAAATATATACAAACAATATGGTCACTTAAAATAAAGAGAAACATATAATCTACAATCATTATATAAATTTATATTTACGATATTAAAAATCTCATTATAAATGTTCAACATATCATAATTATATAGCATATAAATCAAAATAAAATAATAATGTATTATGCACATCTTAGTCGATTTACTTTGCGTATAATATCTTCTTATTTCGCAAATAGCAAATAAAATTGATATAATAATAATATTAGTATTGAATAAAGAAAGGACGTACGGATAGTGAATAAAAACGATATATTAAAAGGTTTGCAAGAAATTATTCCAAACGACATTATTGAAGTAGATGAACCTTTAAAAAAATACACTTACACTGAAACTGGCGGTAAAGCTGATTTTTATCTTTCACCTACTAAAAATGAGGAAGTACAAGCGATTGTTAAATATGCAAACCAAAATAATATTCCAGTCACTTATTTAGGAAATGGTTCGAATATTATTATCCGAGAAGGCGGCATTAGAGGTATTGTATTGAGCCTATTATCATTAAAGCATATTGATGTATCAGATGATGCAATTATCGCGGGTAGCGGTGCAGCCATTATTGATGTTTCACGTGTAGCAAGAGACTACGCACTAACTGGTTTAGAATTTGCATGCGGCATACCAGGATCAATTGGCGGTGCAGTATTTATGAATGCTGGCGCTTATGGTGGCGAAGTGAAAGATTGTATTGACTATGCACTATGTGTTAATGAAAATGGTGATTTACTTAAATTAACAACTCAAGAATTAGAACTAGACTACAGAAATAGTATCGTACAGAAAAAACATCTCGTAGTTTTAGAAGCTGCATTTACATTAGAACCTGGTAACTTAAAAGAAATTCAAGCCAAAATGGACGACTTAACTGAACGCCGTGAAACTAAACAACCACTCGAATATCCATCATGTGGAAGTGTCTTCCAAAGACCACCAGGCCATTTTGCTGGTAAATTAATTCAAGATTCTAATCTACAAGGTCATCGTATTGGTGGTGTTGAAGTTTCAACTAAACATGCTGGTTTTATGGTTAATGTAGATAAAGGTACGGCGACAGATTATGAAGATTTAATCCATCATGTTCAAAAAACAGTTAAAGATAAATTTGATGTTGAATTAAATACAGAGGTACGTATTATAGGAGAACATCCGGACGCAGATTAATTGGTTATAGGAGGTTTGTTTCTTTGCCGAAAGTTTACGGTTCAATTGTTGATAATGAAACAAGATGCATACATTATCAGTCATTTTTGGATATTATAGCAATTAAATTCAAATGCTGTAATAAATATTATCCTTGTTATCAATGTCACAACGACCATGAGACACATCCTATCAAACGCTGGAGTGAAGATGAATTTAACGAGTATGCCATTATGTGTGGTGTCTGTAAAAATGAAATGACAATCAACGAATACATGATGGTTGAATCTTGTCCGAAATGTCAATCTCACTTTAATCATAGATGTAAATTCCATTACCATCTTTATTTCGAAGTTTAATAATTTAAAATGATAAAAGCGCTAATGGCTCTCACAATGAGGCTATTAGCGCTTATTATTTATTATTTTACAACTTCTTCTAATTCATCAATTTGTTTCATAGTAGTTGTTGTTGAACCAGAAGCAAAATACCATAATTTAGGATCAAGTTCATAAATTTTATGATCTTTAACGGCTTTTACGTTTTTCAATACATCATTATTTAATGTTTTCTTAGCAGTCGCATTATTAGAAACAACTTGTCCTCTATCCATTGCTAAAATCACATCTGGATTTTCTTTATTAATATATTCGTTATTAACATTTTGACCATGTGGTCCTTTAGTTACATGTTTATCGACTGGTTTAAATCCAAGTGTATCAAATACTAAACCACCAAAACGAGATCCTGGACCAAATGTAGATAATTCACCTTCATTGACTAATAAATACATTACTTTTTTATCAAATTTAGATGTTTTATCTTTCATTGCATCAACTTTTTTATCTAGTTTCTTAGTTAATGATTTCGCTTTATCTTCTTTATCGTAAATTTTACCTAATTTTTCTGTATTTTCTTTCATAGATTTTAGATAATGTTTATCATCTGTACCCATGTAAACAATTTTAGCTTTAGGTGCTGCTTTTTTAAATTCATCTAAATTTTTCTGATTAGCTGTTCTACCTGAAATAAAAATCACTTCTGGTTTTGCTTCAGCAACTTTATCGAAATTAACTTGTTTTAGGTTACCAGTATTTAAATATTTATCAGATTTAAAATCATCTAAGAAATCTGGTAATGATTTACCGCCTTCACCTTTAGGTAAAGCTTTTACTTTGCTTGAAAGACCCATTTCTTTTAAATCGTTTAAAGCACCGTAATCTAATACGACAGCATTTTTAGGATTTTTAGGTACTTCCACTGTTTCTTTTACCTTTTTAGCATCGCTACCGTCTTTTTCTTTTCCTTGTGCTTCATAATTATTTTCGATTTTAACAGTGTCTTTTGAACCACTTTTTTCAGATTTAGAACCTGAATCATCGTTGTTAGAGTTGTTACCACACGCTGCTAAAACTAATACTAAAGATAATAATAAGACTAAAATAGATTTTTTCATTATGTAATAACTCCTTTTTAATTTTATCGGTTGGCTGAAAGGAACATGTTTGAATAGATTGATTTATCCATATACTATAAGCATCACTCCTTTAAAGGTCTAATAAAACTAGTGTTAATTCAATATCAATTCATCATAATATAGACAAATACGTTGACCATTTACATTTTCAACTTTGACATCCATTTCATATAATTCTCTTAATACATTGCTTTGAATAACAGTTTGATTACTACCAGAACGAACAAGTTCACCATTTTTTAAAGCAATAATATTATCTGAATAACAGGATGCAAAATTAATATCATGTAATACAATAACGATTGTTTTATTTAATGTTTTTGCTAATGTACGCAAAGTTTGCATAATTTGTACTGAATGTTTCATATCTAGATTATTTAGTGGTTCATCTAATAAAATGTATTCAGTATTTTGTGCGATCGTCATCGCTATATAAGCGCGTTGACGTTGTCCTCCTGACAGTGTTTTGATATTTCTATCCTTTATTTCATTTAACTGTAATAAATCTAAGGCATATTGTACTTGTTCTTTATCTTCTTGTTTTAAGTGTCCTTTGCAATAAGGAAATCTTCCAAAATTAACTAATTGTTCAACAGTAATATTCATTTCAGTATGATTAGTTTGTTTTAATATTGAAATTTTTTTAGCTAATTCATCTGTTTTGTAATCATCCATACACTTATCTTCAATTTTGACAGTGCCACTATCAATCTGAATCAACTTTGTGATTGTTGATAATAAAGTACTTTTTCCTGCACCGTTTGGACCAATAAGTGATGTGATTTTTCCTTTTTCAATATCAACATTAATATCTTTTAAAATTTTCTTCTTCTGAATGGATTTATTTAAACTTTGAATTTGGATCAATTGGCATTTCTCCCTCTAACTAATAAGTATATAAAGTAACTTCCACCTATAAGGTCAATAATTATACTTACTTCAGTAGTCGCTTCAAAAAGATGTTCAACAACCCATTGCGCTATAAATAAACTTATCCAACTAAAACATAATGTAGCAGGTAGTATATATTTATGCTCATAAGTCTTGATAAATTCATGTGCTAAATTGACAGTTAATAGTCCTAAAAATGTAATTGGACCTACTAAAGCTGTTGAAACAGATACTAAAATAGCAACAACAATGAGAAATAATCTTGTTACTTTTTCATAATTGACGCCTAAATTAATTGCTTGTTCTCTACCGAGCAATAAGACATCTAAATATGGAAGCGAGATAATAGTAATGACGATTAACACGGCTAATACGATAGCTGAAAATCCAACAAGTTTTGAATTAGAAGCGTCAAAGTTAGCAAACATTGTACTTTGAACAGCTAAAAATGATTCTGGATCCATAACTAATTGGATAAAACCTGTAATACTTCTAAAAAATGTTCCAAGTACGACGCCAACTAAAAGTATGAAATAAACAGAAAAATGGCCTATTTTAAATAAAACTTGGAATAAGAAAAGCGCAAATAATACCATTGCTAATAATGTAATGACAAAATTAATATAAACATTAGTAACTAATGTGGATTGAGTTCCTAATATAAACACAGGTAAAATTTTCACAAATAAGTATACGGAATCAAGACCAATGATTGATGGTGTCAGTAACCGATTTGTCGTAATAGCTTGGAAAATAACAACGGAAGTACCTATAGCACCGCCAACTAAAATAATTAATATGAATTTTCTTAAACGACTTTGGATTTGATAATCAAATATTTCAAAATCAATACCTAACAATAAATATAAAACACCTATAATTAGTGTGATTAAGGTTAGTAACAATACTTTCTTATTGTGTTTAGTTAGCATAATTACCCCTACCTTTCATCAATAAGATAAGGAATATAATAGTTCCAAACACACCTATAGTTAAACCGATGTTAATTTCGTATGGGTACACGATTAGTCGACCTATAATGTCTGAAAACAGCACAAAGACCGCACCTAACATCATTGTATGAGGTAAAGCATGTTTTAAATGGTCTCCTCTATAAATTGAAATGATATTAGGAACAATTAACCCTAGAAATGGTAATGTACCAACAGTGACAACAACAAGCGCAGTAATTGTTGCAGTTATAAATAAAGCGATGTTAATTATTTTTTCATAGTTAACTCCTAAGTTATGGCTGAAGTCTTTGCCCATACCCGCAATCGTAAAATGGTTCGCAAATATATATGTAATTATTAAAAACGGAATACTTAAATATAATACTTCGTAACGACCACTAGTAATAATGGCAAAATTACCATTCAACCAATTACCTATGCTTTGAACTGCATTTGTACGTAACGCAATAAATGTCGTAAAACTAGAGACTATGCCACCAAGCATAATACCTAACAACGGAATAAAGATGACATCTTTCACCTTAATAAGTTGAACTAATTTAACAAAGAAATAAGTTCCAACTACACTGCATATAACAGCAAAAATTAATTTGATAAGTATATGTCCTTTAGGAAAGAAAATTAAAGATAATAAAATACCTAATTTTGCCCATTCCATCGTACCTGCTGTCGTTGGACTTACAAATTTATTTTGCATCATTTGTTGCATAATTAAACCAGCGATACCCAATGTACTACCTGATATGAGAATACTAACTGTTCGAGGAATACGACTCGATAAAATAATATTTAATTGGTCGCTATTAAGATGGAAAATATCAGTAATCGATATTTGGCTAACACCAACAAATAAAGAAAGAACCGTAAACGCAACGAGAAAGATGAGTAAAACATATCCCTTAAGTAAAAACTTCATAACACTTTCTCCTTGAATAGAAATTCTTATTATTTCTGACGATAATGATAATCGTTATCATTTAAAATGTTACAGAATTTATTGGTAATATTCAATAGGTTTTCGAAAAATATTGCTGTAAATTTGATTAATTTTAATATTTAAGTTAAAAACATAAAAAAAGTCTTAATTTTAATCTCATAGCGATTAAAATTAAGACTGTTTATTATTTATTTCTCGTCATCGAATATAAAATCTTCATCTCTTAAAGCTTCAACATTTAGAGCCAGTGTATAACCGTCACCTTTTACAGAGAAGAAATCATGATTTTTAGTTGTAGTGTCTAAGGCATTTTCAATAATAGGGTTGAATTCACGTTCTTCAAAATATGGTTCAAAACCAAGATTTGATAATGCTTTATTACCATTATATTTAACGTAATTCAGTACATCTTCTGCTAATCCAATGTCATCATATAATAGATGTGTATATGATACTTCATTATCATATAACTCTTTTAATAATTTATACATTTCTTGATCAGCTCGTTGCTTTTCACTTTCAGAAAGTTCATTTCTTAAGCTTTGTGCATCTAGTCCAGTAAAGACACCATGAATAGATTCATCCAATAATATTTTACGAATAATTTCTCCAGATGTTGTCATCTTTCCTTGACCAGCTAGATATAGTGGATAGTAAAAACCTGAATAGAATAAAAATGTTTCTAAGAAAACACTTGATACTCTAGCAATGTACTGGTCGAAAATGGAAGCTTCTTTACCCCATAATTTATGATAGTTTTCGATGATTTTATCTGATTTATATTTTAAATGAGGTTCTTCAATAACCCACGTATCTAATAAATAGTTTGTTTCACTAGAAGGTAATAATGTAGTGAAAATATGAGAATAACTTTTAGCATGAATTTGTTCCATCATTGCCATAAATGAATATACTGCTTTTTTTCTTAAATCAGTAGTATGAAGCATTATTAATGGCATACCATCGTCTGCTTGGTGTGTGTCTAAACCTGTTAAACCTGCTAACGCTTTTTTAAATGTATTCTTTTCAGCTTCAGATAACGTTTTCCAACTTGCGATATCCTTTGATACTTTAAATTCTGTTTCTACCCACATTTGAGATATATTTTGACGCCAAAACATATTAGTCATATCTTCTTGGGTATTCCAATTGACGGCCTTCATGAATAATAATCCTCCTATCCTTTAATTAAGGTGACAGATAACCACTAACTTTCAATTAAACTACCTAATCCCTTATTAAGGTTATGTATTAACAGAGGTCGGGACAAAAGCGCTTAGGATTTGAGCAGAACCAGACGATGAGCAAAATTGTTTCTCAAATTTTGTCGAATCGTGTGAGTTTGCCCAACTTGCATTACTTGTAGAATTTCTTTGTGAAATTCTCTGTGTTGGGTCCCTTCTGCCGAAAATCCTGCTTTTGGGACGCCGTTAATCAGTTTCCCAGAGCACAAAGACTTTATGTCTCAACCACTTTTCTTTATTCTTTTAGATACTCTAAATCATAAATTCAATTAGATTAAGCTTAATGTTCTATTATATTTGTTTATGATTTTAGATAGCACAACTTGTACATTCTTCTACACTTAATAATTTATTACGAGTATAGTATAGAGATTTCAAACCTTTATGATGCGCATATACATATAATCTAGAAAGTTCTCGAGTAGAAATTTCTGAATTAACATATAGTATTGTTGAAATACCTTGGTCAACATGAGTTTGAATAGTTGATACCAAATCAATTAATTTCATTTGATCAGTGTTAAATGCTGATTTGTAATACCACATTGTTTCTGGTGATAAAAATGGCATTGGATAAAACGTTTCTGCATTACCATAAGTACGTCTTTCAATTTGGTCAACAATAGGCATCACTGAACTTGTAGCATTTTGCACATATGAAATACTTTGAGTTGGTGCAATAGCTAATCGATATGCGTGATATAAACCATATTGTTCAACGTCTTTTTGTAGTGCTTTCCAATCTTCAGCAGTTGGGATATCTAATCCTTCGAATAATTCACGTACCTTTTCAAATTGTGGTTCAAATTCTTGAGATGTGTAGAATTCGAAATATTTTCCATTTGCATAGTCAGATTTCTCAAAATCAAGATATTTTTCTCCACGTTCTTTAGCAATTTGCATAGAACGTTCAATAGAATAATAATTCATCATCATAAAGAAGATATTAGCAAAATCTTTAGCTTCTTCTGATTCATAACCTATTTTATTTTTAGCTAAGTAACCGTGTAAATTCATAACTCCTAGACCAACAGAATGTAACTCACTGTTTGCTTTTTTAACACCAGGTGCGTTTTGAATATTAGCTTCATCACTAACCACAGTTAATGCATCCATACCAGTATGAACTGAGTCTCTGAATTTTCCAGATTCCATTACATTAACAATATTTAATGATCCTAGGTTACATGAAATATCTCTTTTAATGTCATCTTCAGTGCCGTAATCATTTATTACAGATGTTTCTTGTAATTGGAAAATTTCAGTACATAAGTTACTCATTTTAATTTGACCAATATTAGAATTAGCATGTACTTTATTCGCATTATCTTTAAACATTAAGTAAGGATAACCTGATTGTAATTGTGTTTGTGCAATCGTATTTAACATTTCACGAGCATCTTTTTTCTTTTTCTCAACGTTTGGATTTGCAACCATGTCGTCATAATATTTATCTAAATCGATGTCATCTAAAGTCACACCATATTCCTGTTTTACAGTATGTGGCGCAAACATATAGAAGTCTTTACCTTCTTTAGCTAAATCAAAGAATTTAGAAGGGACAATTAAACCAGTTGAAATAGTAGATAAGCGTAAATCTTCATCAGCATTTACCTTTTTAGTATCTAAAAATTCTTCAACATCATAATGGAAGATGTTTAAATAAACTGCGCCTGCACCAGGTCTTTGTCCTAATTGGTCAGCATAACTAAATCCACCTTCTAAAGATTTAGCAACAGGTAATACACCTTTAGCTACACCTTTAATACCTTTGATTGCTTCACCACGTGCACGTAATTTTGATAAATTGATAGCAACGCCGCCACCAATTTTACTTAGTTGTTTCGCAGTTGAATCAATAAAGTTAATAGAATTTAAACTATCATCTACTTCTAATAAGAAACATGACACTAATTCTCCACGTCGTGCTCTACCAGCATTTAAAAACGTTGGTGTTGCTGGTTGGTAACGTTGTTCAACCATGGATGAAATAAATTGTTTCGCTTGGTTTTTATCACCATTAGCTAAGTACATTGATACGATAGCAACGTGTTGATTATAATCTTCTAAAAATTGTTGTTTATCATTGGTTTTAAGTGCATAGTCTTTATAAAATTTACTTGCTGACATATAACTTGCGAATTGGAAATTAATTGATTTTGCATATTCTGTAATTTCAATTAAATCTGCCTCATTATATTTTTCAAAGACATTGAAATAAAAGTTATTGTCTACAAGATAATGTAATCTTTCGATTTCGCTATCGAAATAAATTGTTTTATCGTGGATTTCTTCCAAGTATACTTTAAGTGCCTCTTGGTCTTTTTCTAAATTAAAAAAACCATTATCTTTTCTTTTTGTAACTTCGTTATTTAATTCAATATGATTGTACTTCTTCTCGTCCATAGTTTTCATTAAAATTACCCACCTTGTTTTTAAATTCGATAACGTCTTTGTTTGTTCCCTGCACTTCAAACTTCATTAACAACGGAATATCATATTTTTCAGATATAGTACGCCCTGCTTTAGCAAAGTTCTGACCCCAGTTTCTATTTCCACTTGCAGCCACAGCCTTAATATTTGAATGATTAACATCTAAAAAAGCCTGAACCTGTTGAGGAACCTCACCAAACCCTATGGTTCCTGTAACTAAAATGTAGGGTTCATTAATAGTTTCTGTACAGTTGTCAGATGTAATTTCCATCGCATTTTCGATTTCAGCACGTTTAATGAATCGACGTACATTGCCTGAAAATGAAAAATATACTACTTTCATTGGATCGCCTTCTTTCACCAATTTAAAAAAATTAAAAAAGAAGTTCTCCTTTATTGTTAAGGAAAGCTTCCTACAAAACATTGTGTTGTAGAATGAAATGAGTCACTAAACGAAACGTTTATAAAAACTATATGACCTTATATTAATATGTGATTTTATTTTTCAAAACACAAGATATAGTGGTTAGTTTCGAATTTAGATCTATATAGTATAATTAAACATTTTGTGCCTAAACACTGTTAATAAGAGTTTTTTCTTAAATTATCAGTGTCATTTTGCATTTATAATAAGATTATTCATTTTATTAGTACCGTTTCAAAACACAATATATTGTGTCTGTTTATTAATATCGGTACTATATTCTGTGTTTCATTATACATAATAGCTATACTTATTTAAAGTTAAAGTTTTATGTCTAATGTTCGTCTTTTCTTTTGAACATGCACCACTACACCATTAGTCTTACCTCAATAAAAATAAAAAAATTTTTCAGTTAAAATCACTTGCTTTTTTTAAGAAAATATACATAACCATCATTCCAATACATTAACGAAAATCCTATCATTACAACGTATACAACCTATAAAGCAATAGAATTGAATTGCAATCGTTTTCAGTTATATACAATTTTTTAGGGATATTAAAAATGTTTAATGCCATCAATCAAAGCAAACTTTACAGAACGTATGTTCGTATTGATATTGTATAATCTTTGTTCCAAAATATCAAGTCTTTTATGCATAACCCTATCATTTATGCTACTATAGTAACGTTAAATTTTTATAAATGAGGCGATAGTATTGAATCCTAAAATTAAAGGTATTATTGCAATCCTAATTTCTGCAGTAGGCTTCAGCTTTATGTCTGTATTTTTCAGATTATCAGGTGATTTACCTGTTTTTCAAAAGTCTTTAGCTAGAAATTTAGTTGCTATGTTTATACCATTATTCTTCATATATAAATATAAGCAGCCTATGTTCGGAAAGTTAAGTAGTCAACCATTACTTATTTCAAGATCCGCACTTGGATTGATTGGCGTATTGTTCAATATATACGCAATTGACCATATGGTGCTCAGTGATGCTGATACTTTAATGAAGCTCAATCCTTTTTGGACAATCTTATTCAGTTTGATTTTCTTAAATGAAAAAATTCGTAAATATCAAATTACAGCGATGGTTGTAGCAATATTAGGGATGCTATTAATAGTAAAACCTGAATTTTCTTCTTCAATCATACCATCACTTATTGGACTATTCTCAGGTATCTTTGCCGCTTCAGCCTACACTTGTGTACGTGCTTTAAGTACTAGAGAAGCACCTTATACTATTGTTTTTTACTTTTCTTTATTTTCTGTAATAGTACTTATACCATTTACAATATTTACTTATGAGCCTATGAGTAATTTACAATTACTATATTTATTTGGAGCTGGATTATCAGCTGCAGTAGGTCAAATTGGTATCACATTAGCTTATAGTTTCGCAGCAGCTAAAGATATTTCTATATTTACTTATGCTTCTATTATATTTACGGCATTGTTCGGATTCATATTATTCGGAGAATCACCTGATTTATTAGCTACACTTGGATATGTCGTAATTATTGGCGCAAGTTATTATATGTTTGAAAAAGCTAGACGAGAATCAAACGTAACTCAACAACAATCTAAATCTTAATTAAAGGAGTGATTCTTTTGGCACAAGGACGTCAAAAAGATGAATTACAAGATATTACATTACTAGGCAATCAAAATAATACTTACGATTTTGATTATAGACCTGATGTTTTAGAAACTTTTGAGAATAAACACCAAGGCAGAGATTACTTTGTTAAATTTAATTGTCCAGAATTCACATCTCTTTGCCCTATTACTGGTCAACCTGACTTTGCTACAATTTATATTTCATATATTCCTAACATCAAAATGGTAGAATCTAAATCATTAAAATTATATTTATTTAGTTTTAGAAACCACGGAGACTTTCATGAGGATTGTATGAATATTATTATGAATGATTTAATTGATTTGATGGATCCCCATTACATTGAAGTATGGGGTAAATTCACACCTCGTGGCGGTATTTCAATTGATCCATATACAAATTATGGTCGTCCAAATTCAAAATATGAACAAATGGCTGAACATAGAATGATGAACCATGATATGTATCCAGAAAATGTAGACAATCGTTAATACCTTAATTATTTTATTGTTAAAACTTTAGTACTTTGAAATATCCTCGCAAGATGTTTCATTTAGTGCTAAAGTTTTTTATTTAATTTTCAAAAAACTCTTGCACTTTATTGAGTTAAAGCGTATTTTATATAGTACTAGTACTAAATCTTAAGAAGTTAATGATTAATTACTTTGTATGAATTATACATAAAATAATCACAAGTAAATTGACTGAATTTTCTTTTTTATAATTTTTTGAATATTATTGCAACTTCTTAATTTCAATAGTACAATTTTTAAAAACGACTTAACGTTAGCGTTACGGGAAAAGAAAGGATGGGATAAATATATGAAAGCCAATAATTCCCATGAACAAGCAATACAAGAAATACCACAAACAGGATTCTTCGGGCATCCAAGAGGATTGGGTGTATTATTTTTCGTAGAATTTTGGGAGAGATTTAGTTATTACGGCATGCGTGCAATGCTCTTATTCTATATGTACTACTCAGTTTCTAATCATGGATTAGGAATTGATAGAACGACTGCGATGTCTATTATGTCTGTTTACGGTGCTTTAATTTACATGTCTTGTATTCCAGGTGGTTGGATTGCTGACAGAATTACAGGTACTAGAGGTGCGACACTAATTGGTGCTGTGCTCATTATTATCGGACATATTTGCTTAAGCTTACCATTCTCAATGGTTGGTTTATTCGCATCAATGTTTTTCATCATTATAGGTTCAGGTATGATGAAACCAAATATCTCTAATATAGTTGGTAGATTATATACTAAAGATGACACTCGTATGGATGCTGGATTTGTAATTTTCTATATGTCAGTTAACTTCGGTGCTTTAATTTCACCAATTATCTTGCAACAATTTTTAGATGTTAAAAACTTCCACGGTGGTTTCTTAATTGCAGCTATCGGTATGGCACTTGGGTTAGTATGGTATATATTATTTAATCGTAAAAATTTAGGTCGTGTTGGTATGTCTCCAACAAACCCACTTTCACCTTCAGAAAAGAAAAAATATTCTGCTATTGTTGGTGCTATCGTAGCAATTATCATCATTGTATTAATCGTTACATATATGACTAATACATTATCATTCGATTTAGTAAGTAATACTGTTTTAGTATTAGGTATTGTATTACCAATTTCTTATTTCACAGTTATGATTCGTAGTAAAGATGTCACTGAGGTCGAACGTTCAAGAACTAAAGCATTTATACCATTATTTATTTTAGGTATGGTATTCTGGGCTATCCAAGAGCAAGGATCAAACGTATTAAACATTTATGGTATTGAACATTCAGATATGAAATTGAATCTTTTAGGATGGAAAACAAACTTCGGAGAAACTATTTTCCAATCTATTAATCCATTATTCATCTTATTATTTGCACCAGTCATTTCAATGATTTGGCAAAAATTAGGTAAACGTCAACCAAGTCTACCTATTAAATTTGTCATTGGTGCTGGATTAGCTGGTTTTTCATATATCTTAATGGGATTAATCGGTAACTTATATGGAAGTGCGCATTTCTCAGTAAACTGGGTTATTCTGTCTTACATCATTTGTGTAATCGGTGAATTATGTTTATCACCAACTGGTAACAGTGCGGCAGTTAAGTTAGCACCAAAAGCATTCAATGCTCAAATGATGAGTTTATGGTTATTAACTAATGCTTCTGCTCAAGCATTTAATGGTACTTTGGTAAAACTCATTGATCCATTAGGTCAAACGAACTACTTCATTTTCCTAGGTACTTCAGCTATAGTCATTACTTTAATTATTTTAGCCTTCTCACCAAAAATTGTTAAAGCAATGAGAGGTATTAGATAATTTAAACAATATTTGCTATAAGTCGAAATAATTCGGCTTATAGCTTTTTTAGTTTATAATGAAAAATGCTATAAATTTACCATTATTGCCCATCAATTTAGGGTATTGAAATATATTAATAAGAACTTAAGGAAAGTAGGTATGTATAATGACAAATAAATATAATCATGGTGTGTTATTTTATCATGAACATAGCGGCTTAAAAGATATCTACCAAGGTTTAGGTGAAGTAACAAAGTCTTTAAGTTCTATGTGTAAACATTTTTCAATTCAATTAAGCGAAAATGAAGGTGACATTAAACGTTACTGCCAATCAATTAAAGATGGTCATTATGGAAACCAAATAGATGTACTGTTTATTTTAGGTGGCGATGGTACTGTAAATGAATTAATCAATGGTGTTATGGAAAATGATTTAGATTTACCTATTGGTATCATCCCTGGAGGAACATTCAATGATTTCACTAAAACACTAAATCTTAACCCAAATCATACGCTAGCTAGTCAACAGTTGTTATCTTCACATATTCAAACTTACGATGTTATTAAAGTAAATGATATGTATGCTCTAAATTTTGTTGGTTTAGGCTTAATTGTTCAAAATGCTGAAAATGTTCAAGATGGTTCTAAAGATATCTTCGGAAAACTAAGTTATATTGGTTCAACAGTAAAAACTTTAATGGATCCTAGCAAATTTGATTTTAATTTAAATATAGATGGCAAAGAAAAAACTGGAAATACATCAATGATTTTAGTAGCAAATGGTCCAAATATTGGTGGTAGTAGAATTCCTTTAACTGACCTATCTCCTCAAGATGGCAAACTCAATACATTTATCTTTGATGATCAAAGTTTTAGCATACTTAATGATATTTTCAAAAAACGTGACAGTATGAACTGGAATGAAATTACACAAGGGATCGATCATATTTCAGGTCAGAAAATCAAACTATCAACTGAACCTACTATGAAAATTGATATCGATGGTGAAATTGCCTTAGAAACACCTATTGAACTTGAAGTATTACCTGATGCAATCAAATTACTCACATTCCCTAACCAAAATAATAATCAATAATATGCTTTCTAATATAAAATAAAACAGGAAATGGCTCCCATTCATTAAAAAAAAATGAATATATGCCACTTCCTGTTTTTTATTTTTCATTTAAGAATAAATCTTCTACTTCTTTCCAACCATTTACACGACGATAATTATCATTATTAACATTGTGAACTGCAGTATACATAATTGATTCACCTTCGAATATAGCAAGTTGTCTAGGATTGTCATCGATTAAATAATCTGCATTTATAATATTTTTACGTCCACAAAATACAAAATGTTGAGGGTCTAAGAATGGAAAATGTTCTAATAACCATTCATATTTATCATGAAATGATGTCGGTACATCCATAGCTGCAGTTGCTATATAAACATCATATTGTTGGTTTAATTTTTCAACTACTTCTTGTGCATTTGGCATCACTTTTAAATGTCGGAAGAATCCTGGTTCTCTAAGTATTTCAGTCACTAAACCATCATGCTCTGGAATAACATGTTTTAATTTTTGACCATTTAAAGATTCTACAGTAATACCTAGGTTAGCTCTTTCATTAACTGCATCAATAATCGCACCTAACGTATCAGCCAACACTTCATCCATATCTATTGCAATTTTCTTACGAGACATTAAATCTACTCCTCAAATGTAGTGTATTTCTAAAGTATAGCAAATGCATGTTCCAGACAAAAGGTTTTACTGTTATGACATTACGTCTTTTTAGTAATCAAATTGCTGTAAAACTTCAATCATTTTATCATTTTGTTCTGGGAACCCTATCGTAATTCTGACACCGTTAGGAAACAGTCTGGTAATACAACCAACATTTAATAAAGCTTCATATAGTTCTTTACTTTTAGATGTTTTAACAAACACAAAGTTAGTTTGACTCGGTAAAAAATGTTCACTTTGAGGTATTTGATAGAACTTTTGACGTTCAAAGGCATTTTTTTGAGTTATATCTTTTAAATAAGCTTGATCATTTAAAGCCGCTACAGCTGCATATTCAGATAAACGTGTCACATTAAATGGTGGTCTAATTATATTCCATTTTTCAATAGCTTCATTAGTGGCTACTACGTAACCTACGCGTAATCCTGCTAAACCATATGCTTTTGAAAATGTTCTTAATAAAAATGCATTATCAAACGTTTCCTGTAATTTTAGCGTATCAGGAAAATCATCCGCAGTGACAAATTCAAAATAAGCTTCATCAATAAGTACTGGTACATGGCTAGGTACTCTTGCTAAAAAGCTATAAAGTTCATCGTGAGTGAAATATGTTCCTGTGGGGTTATTAGGATTACATAGCCATACAAGTGATGTATCATCGTCTACTTCATCTAAAATACCTTCTAAATCAAACGTGCCATTTTTTAAAGGTACTTGTACTACTGATGCAGCTTCTACAATTGCATTGTGATAGTATTGACCAAATGTTGCTTCACTAGTAACAATGTTATCTCCTGGTGTTAGGATTGCTCTTGAAATCATTAATATCACTTCGTCTAAACCAGCACCAAATAATACTCGTGATTCATCTACACCAAGATGCTTACTAATTGCTTCCCTAAGTAATGGTGAACCTGTTTCAGGATAATAATGCAATTCATCTAAATGTTTGGTTATAGCATCTTTAACTCTCGGGGAAGGACCATATAAACTTTCATTTGAGGCTAATTTAAATAGATCTCCTTTAATTCCATAGGTTTCTTTAAGTGCCCTAGGAGATAAACCTGGTTGGTATGCAGATAGTTGATCAAGTTGTTTTTTCATAATCTCGTTGCCTCCTTGAATTGACTGAAATTTCAAAATCTTAATGTTAATTATAAACAAATCGAATGTCATAAATCAAACTATGTACGATTGTTTGCCCTTTTCAATTCAAAAAACGTATCTTGATCATTAATTAAAAAACCTTAACGTCAACATGCATTACATGTTAGCGTTAAGGTTATACTTAAGTTATGCTTATTTTTTCAAAAGCCCTTCTTTTTCTAAATAATCTTTTGCTACTTGATAAGGATCTTTTTTCTTCACTGTTACTTTATAGTTCATTTCTTGCATATCTTCATCAGAAATTTTTCCAGCTAGTTTGTTAAGTGGTTTTTTCACTTCTGGATGGTCTTTTAAGAATTTCTCTTTAAACATTGGTGCACCTTGGTATGGTGGGAATACATGTTTATCATCTTTTAACACGACCATATCATATTGTTTTAATTCGGCATCTGTAGAATATGCATCAATTAAATTGATGTCTCCTTTATTCACTGCTGTATAACGTAGTTTAGGTTCCATTGTTTTTACATTAGATATGTTTAGTCCATAAGATTTTTTAACAGCTTTAAAACCATCTGGTCTATCATTAAATTCTAAAGTAAATCCTGGCTTCAATTGATCTTCTACTTTAGATAAGTCACCAATTGTTTTAATGTTATGTTTCTTAGCAAAATCACGTTTGACTGCTAAGGCATAAGTATTATTATATTTCATTGGTTTCAGCATAGTCATATCAAATTTTTTCTCAAGACTTTGCTTAGCTTGTTGATATACTTGTGGTTCTTTTTTAGATTTTAAATCCTCTTTTGTCAATTCACCTAAAACAGTACCTGTAAATTCTAAATAACCATCGATATCATCTGATTTTAAAGCATTAAATAAGAAGGCTGTCTTGCCCATGCCATCTTTTACTTCAACTGTATCATCCGTATCTTGTTCAATTAAAATTTTATACATGTTTGTAATAACAGAAGGTTCTGAACCTAATTTTCCTGCAAGCGTAATTTTATCGCCTTTTTGAGCAAATAGCGGTGCTATAATTGCAATCATAATAATAACAACCATTGTACCTAAAACAATCATTAGCTTTTTGTACGATAACTTTTCCATAAATCTTAATACAACATCAAATAAAATGGCTAATAATGCTGCCGGAATCGCACCTATTAAAATTAATGACGCATCATTACGGTCTATCCCTAGTAAAATTAAGTCACCTAGGCCACCAGCACCAATTAATGCTGCTAACGTTGCTGTACCGATAATTAATACCATAGCAGTTCTAATCCCTGCCATAATCACTGGCATTGCAATGGGAAGTTCCACCTTCGTTAAGCGTCTTATAGGTTTCATACCAATACCTTTAGCCGCTTCAACTAATGATGGGTCTACTTCATTTATACCAGTATATGTATTACGTAAAATTGGTAGAAGCGCATATACAACAAGTGCGATAATAGCTGGTACTCTTCCTATTCCGAATAATGGAATCATTAAACCTAATAATGCGAGTGAAGGAATAGTTTGCAATACAGCAGCAATATTCATTACTATCTCTGATGTCTTTTTAGTTTTAGTTAATAAAATACCTAATGGTACTGCTATAATAGTAGCAATTAATAATGCAATAAACGAAATTTGAATATGTTCAATAATCGTTGAGAGTAACTGTCCTTTACGTTCACCTAAAGTTTGCCAAAATTCATGCATTATCGTTACCCTCCTTTGTTACAGACAAATACTCAAACACGTCTTCTCTCTTTAACAAGTTTTTTTGTTGTGATTGTTCATCAACAACTATAACAGCTTCATTAGCTATCAATGTTTGATAAATATCCTCTAAATATTGCTGATTACTTATTTCAGGATAATTATTCATTACTGAAACTTCATCTAGTGGACGATCAATACTCAATTCTTTTAATTGCACTTTGGATTTATGTCTATTTAAATGGTTACCCATAAATTGTTTTACAAATTCACTTTGTGGTTGTTGCTGAAAACCTAAAGGTGTATCAATTTGTTCAACATGACCATCATTTAGTAAGCAAATACGATCTCCCAATTTCATTGCTTCTTGAATGTCATGTGTTACAAATACAATCGTCTTTTTGATTTTTGTTTGTAGCTCAATTAAGTCATCTTGGAGCTTTTCTCTACTAATTGGATCTAACGCACTAAATGGTTCATCCATAATAATAACCGGTGGATCTGCTGCTAATGCACGTACTACACCAACACGTTGTCGTTGTCCACCTGACAGTTCATCTGGCATTCTATTTTTATAAGTTTCCGGTTCTAATCCAACCATTTTTAATAATTCATCAACTCTTGCATCGATATCTTTATCTTTCCATTTCTTCATTTGAGGTACTTGAGCTATATTCTCTTTAATAGTCATATGTGGAAATAATGCAATCTGTTGTAACACATACCCAATATCCCATCTCATTTCATATACAGGATAATCACTGATGGGTTTATTATTAAAATAAATATATCCTTCACTTAACGGTATTAATCGGTTAATCATTTTTAAAGTCGTCGTTTTCCCACAACCTGAAGGTCCAATTAATACGAAAAATTCTCCTTCTTTTATATTAAAACTCACATCATCTACAGCTACATGATTGCCGTATCGTTTCGTTACGTTCTTAAATTCAATCACAACTTCACCTTCTTTAATCTAACCTAATAGACATTTTCGTTTACTATACCCTTTTTCTATACTTAAACACAATTAAAAATAATTAACTTTTTTGTATTTTGTAAATCAAATAAATCTATAACATAAATTCTTATTTCGTTAGTTTTTTAAATAAATATAAAAACTCGATAAATTTTATGTATGTTCCTTAAAATTTATCGAGTGGATTGATTATATTCAATTTTATTCAGTATAGATTCTGTTAAATACTTGTTTTATAAGACTGTATTCTTTCCAAAAATTGAGGACAATAATGTTTTAGTTTATAACTTCCTACTCCATCAATATTAATCATATCTTGTTTTGATTCTGGCTTTCGTTTAGCAAATTCTTCTAATGTATAGTCTGAGAAAATACTTACCGGCGCTATACCTAGTTTATCACTTAATTGCTTTCTAACTTTAACTAATTCACTAAATAATGCTCTATCTACACCCTCTACTGTATTGATATAAACTTTTTCTTTAGATTTTTGTTTAAACGGTGTAGTAAAGACTTTTGTATCATTATTTAATAACTTTTTAACTGATTTATCGCAAATAAGTATTTCATCATTTTCGTTTAAAAATCCTTTAAATCTTAATTCATCAATTAAATGACTTAATTCAGATGTTGTGTACGATTTCATGATACCGTGAGTTGTTAATTGATTATAATCATTATATTTAATGTAATCTGTTATTTCCCCACGTAGGACTTGGATAATAACACTATAACTTTCTTGTTGTCGCATACGTGCCACACAACTAATAATCATCTTTGCTTCTCTAGTCATATCATATGTTTTATTTTCTTGAATACAATTACTACATTGTTTGCATTCTTCTAACTTTTCATTAGGTTCAAAATAATGCACAATTGTTGCTTCTAAACATTTTTTCGTTTTGGTATATTGGATCATTTTAGTTAATTTTTCGCCCATTTTTTCTTTATAATCATCATCTGCTTGAGATACTGTTATAAAGTATTCATGTAGCCCTCTATCGCGTTCACTGAATAATAAAATACATTCACTTTTCAATCCATCACGTCCAGCACGACCTGCTTCTTGATAATATGATTCCAAATCTCCTGGCATATTATAGTGAATGACGAACCTAACGTTAGATTTATCAATACCCATACCAAATGCATTTGTAGCAATAACAACATTTACACGATCGTATAGAAAGTCATTTTGTGCCGCTTCTCTCTCCTTATTCGTTAAACCAGCATGATAAATAGTACATTTTACTTTATGACTATCAAGCACCTCTTGTAATTCTTCTACTTGTTTTCGTGTTGAACAATAAATAATACCCGCTTCTTCATCGTGATCTGTTACATAATCTACGACAAATTTTTGGCGTTGATAAGTTGGATTAACTTTGAAAATTAAATTACGACGTTTCGTACTTGTTTTGACTTCATCTTGACTGTTAATGTTTAACTTTTCCATGATGTCTTGTTGTACTTCTGCTGTTGCTGTAGCTGTTAATGCAACAATTGCAAAATCTTGAGGGAGAGTGAACACTTTCTGAATAACGCTTTGGTAACTAGGTCTAAAATCATGTCCCCACTTAGAGATACAGTGTGCTTCATCAAAAGCTACTAAATGAATATTTACTTTTCGTAATTGACTCAAGAAATATTGATTTTCAAAACGTTCTGGTGCTACATATAAAAATTGAATTTGCCCATTGATTAACTTTTGTTCAATTTCTTTTTGCTGCTTTTGAGTCAAACTACTGTTAATAAATGCTGCATTAATCCCCATTGCTTTTAATTGGTCTACTTGGTCTTTCATTAAAGATATTAATGGACTAATAACAATTGTAGTCCCACCTAACATCAATCCAGGCACTTGATAACATATAGATTTACCACCACCTGTTGGTAATACACCTAATACATTTCTATGATCCATAATTTTCGATATAATTTCTTCTTGTCCGGGTCGAAATGTATCGTAGCCAAAATAATGCGATAAAGTTTCTTGCATGATTAAATTCCCCTTATTGTTCTTTTAATTCTTCGAGTTCACTCCATCTATTGATGTCAGCATCATACGTTGTTTCTAATTGTTCTTTTTCTTCGTTTAATTCTTTAATTTTTGCATAATCAACACTAGCTTCTACCATTTCTTCATCAATTTCAACTAACCTAGTTTCAGTTTGATCAATTCGTTTCAACAGTGCTTCATATTCACGTTGTTCTTTATATGATAGACCTGATTTTTTACGTGTTTGTGGCTTAGTCTTTGATTGATTTGTAGCTTGTTTCTCGATTGCTACTTGTTTATCTTGAGATTTTTTATAGGCTTCGTAATCTTCAAATGAGCCAATAATTTTTTCCATTATTCCATCATGGATATACCAATATTCCTGCGCGACTTTATTAAGGAAATATCTATCATGGCTAACAGTT
The DNA here is from genome assembly GCF_902506595.1 of Staphylococcus sp. 8AQ. Classification (NCBI taxonomy): domain Bacteria; kingdom Bacillati; phylum Bacillota; class Bacilli; order Caryophanales; family Staphylococcaceae; genus Staphylococcus; species Staphylococcus sp. 8AQ. The sequence continues at coordinate 257,137 of NZ_LR733871.1, read as the reverse complement.
ATAACTGATCCACCAAATTCATCTATATAATCTTCTAATATTGTTAATGTCTCAGTATCTAAATCATTAGTAGGTTCATCTAATAATAAAACATTAGGCTTATGTACTAGTAATCGTAATAGATAAAGACGCTTTTGTTCTCCACCTGATAATTTATATACTTTTTTACCATGTGTTGAACTAGGGAAAAGAAATCGTTCGAGTAATTGTGTTACCGAAACGGAAGTGCCATCTTTTTCCATTGCAACTTCACTTTCTTCTCGAAGATAATCAATCATTCTAATATCTCTGTCTAAAGTTTCTTCAGTTTGTTTAAAATAGGCAACTTTAACTGTTTGCCCTACCTTTAAAGTACCTTCGAACGATTGTTCTTCAGAAGCTAGAATATTTAATAGTGTCGTTTTACCTGCACCATTAGGTCCTACAATTCCAATTTTCTGCCCATTTTGTATTATTTCAGTAATATCTTTGAATAGCATCTTGCCATTGATAGATTTAGACACATGCTCTAATTCATAAACTTGTTTACCAAGTCTAGAGTAAGCCAAATTTAACTGTGCTTTATCTTGTTTAGTTTGTTGTTTTACTTCAGATTCTAAATCGCTAAATCGATTAATACGAGCTTGTTGTTTCGTTGTTCTTGCTTTAGCCCCTGCTCTCATCCATGCTAACTCTTGTTTATATAGTGCCTTTTGCTTTGCTTGTTGTTTTTGTTCAATTTCTTCATTTTCAGCTCGCATTGCGATGTAATCTTCATAATTACCTGGATAAGTTTTTAATTTACCTCTGTCTAATTCAATAATTCTAGATGATACTTCATTTAAAAAGTATCTATCATGAGTTACGAATAATACTGTATAGGGATATTGTTTCACGTAATTGATAAGCCAATTAATTGATTCAAAATCCAAATGGTTTGTAGGTTCATCTAACAATAATAAATCAGGTTGTTCAATTAAAGTCTTAGCTAATACAACACGTTTTTGTTGACCACCTGATAATTCTTTAACGAGTTTATTCGTCTCATTGATTCCTAGTTTAGATAGGATGGTTTTAATTTCTGCATTATAATCCCATGCATCTTTGCGATCCATCATTTCTTGTGCATTCATCATGACTTGAAATTGTTTGTCAGTTTGATCTTTTGAATATTGATTTACAGCTTGTTCATACTCTTTAATAATTTTTAAAGTTGGTGTATCAGAACTTAGTACTGCTTCAAAAACAGTCATTTCACCATCTAAATCTTGTTTTTGAGATGAATAGCGAATTCGATAATTATTAGGATGAGTGATATCGGCTGTAAAATCTTCGTCTAGATTACCTATAACTTTTAGCAAAGTACTTTTACCTGTACCATTAATCCCAACGATACCAATCTTTTCATGCTCAGATATTGATAAATTTAAATCATCGAATATCACTTTATCTGCATAGGATTTATTTAAATGTTCAATTTTATATGCTTCCATGCTTATCTTCCTTTTACTATCGAATTTTCAATATAAATTTGTTAAGATTAAATCAGTTCTATATATTATACACCTTTTTAAGCTTAAATGATATAAGGAGACCTAGTTATGGCAGAATTCTTCGAAAATTTGCCTCCTCATTTTCAAGCTTTAATTGCAGGAATCATTACATGGTTATTAACAGCACTTGGTGCAGCTTCTGTTTTTATTTTTAAATCTGTAAATGACAAAGTGTTGAACTCTATGCAAGGGTTCGCCGCAGGTATTATGATTGCTGCGAGTTTTTGGTCTCTACTACAACCCTCAATTGAATTTAGTAAAGATTCGGCCGTACCTTGGCTACCAGCCGCAATTGGTTTCTTATTCGGTGGTTTCTTTATTCGTGGTTTAGATTTTGTCATACCACATATTCACAGAAATGCTAAAGATAAAAATCAACAACAAGAAGGTATTCAAACATCATTGAGTAAAAATGCGCTTCTCGTTTTAGCCATTACATTACACAATATTCCTGAAGGTTTATCAATCGGGGTAGCATTTGGTGGTGTCGTATCAGGTAATGGTACTGCTACATTTTTAGGAGCAATTGGCTTAGCTATTGGAATTGGTATCCAAAACATTCCTGAAGGTGCAGCGCTATCAATGCCAATTAAAGCAGCGGGTTCTTCAAGTTGGCGAGCGTTCAACTACGGACAAGCTTCAGCAATTGTAGAACCAATATTTGCTATGATTGGTGCAGGTGCGGTACTAATTATCACACCAATGCTTCCTTATGCGCTTGCTTTTGCTGCAGGTGCAATGATATTTGTTGTCGTTGAAGAGCTTATTCCTGACTCTCAATCAGGTAATAACACAGATTTAGCTACATTAAGTTTAATGCTTGGATTTGCCATTATGATGATATTAGACGTTGCATTAGGCTAATCATCATTGGTTCTTTTCTAATCATTAAATATGCAATTTCCATATAAAAATTCCTATAAATAGAGTTTTAAAACGAAGGCAAATAGAACAAAAAATCCGAATTGAGCAAATACGCTCAATTCGGATTTTAATTTATATCAATTACTTTTTCTCATTACCTTTAGGTCCTGTTTTATATTCATACTTCGATGGATTTACTTTTTTGAAATCTGGATTTTTATAGAATCTGAATAAATCTCCATTAAGTAAACTATCATTCATTTCTAAGTCTTTTTCAACTTGTTTTTTATTCTTCTCGAAGTCTTTTGGTTTTTTAGTTAATAATTCATTATCCTTATTAGAATATAACTTACCATTAACATATTTGTAGTCTTTAGTAATGAAATCACCATTTCTGAATGGTACTACATCGTTATGTTGTTTAGAGAATAAATCAGTACCAAACATAATATAGTTCTTAGTATCGATACCAGCAAGATGTAAAATTGTTGGCATTACATCTGTTTGACCTGCATATTCTTTATTAATGCCGCCAGATTTACCTGGAATTTTCAACCAGAAACCAGTACGGTTTAAATCAGTAAATTTAGCTGGTGTAATCTTCTCACCTAATAATTTTTCCATAGCATTATTATGATTTTCAGAAATACCATAGTGGTCACCATAAATCATAATTACTGAATCATCATATAGACCTTTTTTCTTCAGATCAGTTACATATTCTTCTAACGCTTGGTCTAAATAGTGTGCTGTTTGAATATATCCATCTACAGTTGAATCACCTGTATTAGGTTTATCAATTGAAGCGTCTTTCTCATCTAATGTAAATGGATAATGGTTAGTCAATGTAATTAGATGTGAATAGAATGGTTTTTTCATTTTAGCTTGATAATTCGCTGAATCATGGAAGAATACTTTATCTTTTAAACCTAAGTTAACAACGTTGTCATCTGACATATCATAATATGTTGCATCATAGAACTTATCTATACCAAAATGTTTATAAATTTGATCACGGTTCCAGAATGTTTTGTAGTCACCATGCATAACATTTGAAGTATAACCTTGCTTTTGATCTAAAATAGCAGGTAATGATTGGTAAGTGTTGTCACCTTTTAATGAATAGGCTGAACCTTGTGGTAACCCATATATACTATTATCCATTGTCAACTCTGCGTCAGACGTTTTACCTTGACCAGTTTGATGGAAGAAGTTAGGGAAGTATGTGAAATCTTGTTTACCACTTGATAACTTATTCAAGAATGGTGTTACTTCTTTACCATTTACTTTCTTATTAATTAAGAAAGTTTGGAAACTTTCCAAATGAATTTTGATGATATTTTTCTTTTTAGCTGCACCATAATATTCTTGGTTTGGCTCTGTTCGTTTTTGTTTCGTGTAATTCAACACTTTAGTTAAGTCATCTTCTGATGCTAATGCCTTTTGCTGATTGTTTTCAATCGTTTTGACACCATCATATACAGTGAAGTTAAATGGTCCTAAATACTTAACTAAGTATTTATGGTCGAATGTACGAGTTAATAGTTCTGGACGATCTGTTTCCGCAAAAGCTAAGTTTAAAAAGAATAGTGCGACTGATACAGCCATAACAACTGGCACAAACTTTTTGCTAAACGCTTTTGTACTTAACCATTGACGTTTAAAAATCAGAATAAATAGGTAAATAATTGTATCAATGAAATATACAAAGTCATACCATTTAAATGAAGCACCTAATGCACCGCCCATTGATTCAACGTTACCTGCTTGATTCAATGTACTAAATGTTAAAAAGTCAGAGAAAAATCTGAAATATACAACGTTAGCATATAGTAAAAACGTTAATAAGAATCCTCCAACAAAAATGAACCAGAAAGCCTTTTTACCTTTAAAGAATAGGAACACACTTAGTATGAGTGCAACTAAACTGTATGGATTCATCAGTAATATTAAGTTTTGTACTAACCCTTTAACACCTAAAGAAAAATCAACATAATAGGAAAAATACGTCTTCAAGGTGATAGTAAATACCATCATCAGGAAAAACGCAAAAAGACTTATCTTCTTTTTGTGAGAACTCATGTTTGTTTCCTCCGTTAATTGTTAATAAATCATCAATATCAGAAACTCTAAACAATGCCATTTCCAACTTATTTATAAGTTATCTTCAATGATTTAAAACAATCTATAATTTTAAAAATTCACTAAACATTTTATTTTGACGTTAAAAATAGCTAGTAGATTAATTTATTAACTAGCTACTATATAATTGATGTTAATTTTTTATTAAGATTAATATGACGAATGTAATCATATTGTAACAAAATACATAGCTCAATATATTAATATAAAGGAAGTCAACCCAAATATCAAGTAAAAACACACTTTTAGAAATGTTTACTCTCATTATCATACTCATCAATTCGTTTATTCATATATTTTAATTATTGATTATATTGATAGACATCAGTCTTAAGCATGAACTTTTTTACTATATAATTTATTTTAGCATTTCCAATTGCATTCGATATTCTATACCATGGAACAGTTGATTTAACCAATTACTGTATTTTATTAAATTTTTTTCTGCTGTTTCAATATCAATAAATTGAAATTTCAGTTTAGAACCTGTTGGTTTCTGTGCTAATTTTGTTAAATGGTAGCTCGCAATTGTCCCAATTTGAGGATAGCTACCTAATGTATAGTGATCATTTAATAAAATGATTGGTGTTCCATCCCTTTTAACTTGGATTGTTCCTCGTTTAACAGATTGATGCGCTGGCATATCTTCATAATAAGCTTTCACTTTTTGTCCTTCTAATATCATTCCCATTCTATTAGCTTTGCTTGATACTTTGTAATTATTCAAAGTAAAACGTTGCAATACATTCTCTTTAAAATCTTCTGAACCTTTGTTTCTAATAACATGAAATACATCAGACATATAATTAAAAGATAGCGCGTAACCGTCAACGCCCCAATCTGTTTGTCGTTTGTCTGAGAGATTCTCAAATAGTTTTTGATGACGATCGCTATATTGTCGTTTCATTTCGATTTGATCACCATCTTTTAATTGTCTACCTTCATATCCTCCCATTTTCACGTTAAAATCTGTAGAAGTTGAACCTAACCATTCTTCTAAATTAAAACCTCCACCAACAGCTAAATATACACGTGATGTTCGACTCGTTTCTTCAAATCTCAAAACATCATCTTTTTTCATTAAATAAAGCTTATATGGGTAAATTTTCATATTTTTCGTTTCAGCTTTAAAATTTCCACCTGCCAAAGCAATTAAAGTAGGTTCAGTAAATCTAATCTTCGGCATTTTTTGAGTCATTTCTAATGTTGCTTCATTTTTATCATTAGCAACTAAGCGATTAGCGATTTCATGCGATAAACTATCTAGTGCACCACCAGGAATTACTCCATTATGTTCATAGCCGTGTCTCCCAAAATCATGAAAACTACTAAAAAGACCACTATTTTCTATTATGATTGACATGTCTTCAAGTCTCCTAAATTCAAATCGTTTTTCTCTTTTGCAATAAATTGAACATTGTCGCCTAATTTTAAAAGGGCAAAATCCGTTTTATTAGGGAAGAAAAGTTGTAATGGTGTGTAGCCTATAACTAACCAATCATTGTAGGTATCAGTTGTGACGATGCCACATTTCTTTCCTTCTATAACAACAGAACCTGCTGGGATAAATTTCTTTTTAGTACTAGTATGATTTACATATAATTTTTTATTCATACCCGTTAAATATGGAAATCCTGGTGAGTAGCCCATCATTGATACAAAATATTCACTTCCTGAATGAAGTTGTATAAATTGAGATTTATCGATTTTAAAATGTTTTAATAAAGCGTCTAAATCTGGTCCGTACTCATCTCCGTATACTATAGGGATTTGAATAGGCTCTTTATTTTGATCATTATGTGATATTTCTAATTGAATCGATTCTATTAGTGCTTTCATATATAAGAAAGGTGATTGTATATGGTGATGTTTAATCATATCTCGTGCATCATATATAATCATCATATCCGATTCTGTTGGAACTATTTCTGTGATGAACGGATAGTTTCTTTCATTTAAATATGTTCTCAAGGCTAATAAATCTTCTGTAAGATCCTTAGACACCTTTTTCTCTATAGATACTACGATGGCTTGATCGCCTTGACTATAAATTTTCATACCTTCACCTCAAAAAGTCTTTATTGATGATAAAATACGTTCATACGTTCAATAACAATAGGCATAAGTGATTTAATCAAAAAATAAACTAATATAATGGCACATATAGTAGTAATCGTTGCAACAATACGTGCTAATACATATGAATTTTTGTGTATTAATCGATCAATAATCACTTTATTAACAACCGTTACAACTACTAATATTACTATCCATACTAATGCCATTATTTTCTCCGTTTATTATGATTTACTATTCTTAAAATTAATTTTAAAGATAAATTGTTACATCGGCAACCTCTCGAAGGCTATTCAACAAAAATACTTCTATTTCGTTACCTTTTACTTTCTTTATAAAATCATCAATATAATAATTTTTCTCTTTCAATTTACCATGGTCAATTAAATACTGACGCATACATCCTAATAAAAAATCTTCATTATATTGCGGTGTATAATAGTTACCATTTTCCTTAATCATTATATTGCCGATATCAAATTCTAAAATCTTTCCATTTTTATTATATATAAGAGCTAAGTCTGTATCTAAACGATACGTTACATGATTACGATTAGATGTCTTATTGATTTTAGTTAAATGAGAACTACCATTATGTTCAGGTACTATTGTTGCAGTAAATTGAGACTTAGAAGATAAAGGGGCTACTACATATTCTAATTCTCCATTTTCTTCTAACATTACTTTTAAGCGATAAATACCTTGATTATATTGATGTTGAATAGTTTGAATCAAGTCATCCCATTTAGATTGATCAAATGGGATATTAAGCATTTTACTAGATCGTTGTATTCTGTCTTCATGATATATTAAACGTGAGATTTGGCCTTTTTCCAATTTCATCGTTTCAAACAAATACATTATAATCTCTCCAATATTTTAGTTTTATCTTGGAATTCTTGAACTTCTGAATCAGGATTGGAGTTAATTGTAATTCCAGCACCAACACCATAAATAGCTTGTTGATGTCGGTATTCAATTGTACGAATTGGTATATTAAAAATCATTTTGTCATTTGGCATTAACAATCCTATTGTTCCACAGTATATATACCTTGGTCTTTGTTCTAATTCTTTAATAAATCGCATTGTATTAATTTTGGGTGCACCAGTAATAGAGCCACAAGGGAAAATAGCTCCTAATATTGATTTAAGTGTCACATTAGTAGATAACTTTCCAGCTACCATACTCGTCATTTGATATACAGTGTGATACGTTTCTATAAAAAATAATTTATAAACTATAATAGAACCTGTTTCTGCAATTCGAGATATATCATTCCTTAGTAAATCGACAATCATCACATTTTCCGCTTTATCCTTATCTGATTGTTGTAATTGAAGATAGTTATTATAATCCTCTTTATCATTATCTCCTCTTGGTATAGTCCCTTTCATGGGCTTACTAACAATGATATTATCTTCATTTTTAAAATGACCTTTTTGAAAGAATAATTCCGGAGAAATGGATGCGACACTGACTTCATCCGTATCTAGTAGCACCGTATAATTACCATTTCCTGTTGCTGTTAATTGTTCATATAACTTTTCAATAGGATAATAAATATTGTCAGTTAAACGTGACGTATAATTAACTTGATATGTATCGCCTTCAACAATAGCTTGTTGGATATGTCGAATTTTCTCTTTCATTTGATGTTTAGATTCTACAAATTGAAAATCATGTTGATTATCGTATGGTGTACTATTGGGTGATTTATATTGTAATTCTTTTGCTGAATTGAAACTATAGGCAACCGCTAATATATCTTTATCTTCTATTTCACATACAGCCATTTGAGGATTAAAATAACGTGCCGCTTCATATGTTAAATATAAAGCCACAAAATAACCTTGTTGCTGTTGTGTTTCAGCAAATTGTACAACTTTGCCAACTTCACTTAACTGAGTAGCAATACATTTCTTGTGATAATCATTTAATTGAATGTGATAGGTTTCATATTTGTCTTCATCTATATAATAGCGATAATTAAATTCTATATTCACTGTTCTCACCTACGATTTCAAGGAAATTTTGAATTTGATTATAACCATGCTCACTTAAAATTGATTCAGGATGATACTGTACTGCAAAGATTGAATACTGTTGATGTTGCAAGCCCATAATAACACCATCTTCGCCTATTGCTGTGACTTTTAATTCATTTGGTAACGTTTCTTTATCTGCCATAAGAGAATGGTACAGCATAACATTGAACGAATGAGGTATACCCTTGAAAATACCTAATTGTTGATGACTGAGTTTTGTAGTATGACCATGTATCGGATTATTGCGATGTACAATCTTACCACCAAAATATTCATAAACAACTTGAAAACCTAGACACACTCCTAATATAGGAACTTGTTGATAAAATGTTTCAATCACCTTAAACAATTTGGGGTAATCACTTGGTCTTCCAGGGCCTGGTGAAATAACAATGGCATTGGGGTTAAATGCAACTAACTCTTCTAATATTAAATCATCTATGTCAATGACTTTAATTGGTTCCTTAGTAGCTATTTTAAAATAGTTTATTAAATTATATGTAAATGAATCTTTATTATCTATCACTACTATCATAATTTCGCTCCATTTAATTAATATTATTCAATCATTTCATTAAATCACAGTTAGGTGCATGACTTATTGTAAAAACGTGTCATGCTTGCTATTAAACTACTTATTGTAACTGACTTATATATATCTTTAACACTATTATCACAAAAATTCTCTTGATTTTACATATGAATTAGTTTATTCTATGGTGCGTACAAAATATATTTATCAGAGGTTCCTAGCCGAAACCCTCTATAAAAAACTAGACACTGAATTTAATTTCAAATTATAAATAGACATATCTTTTTAACTTTTTATATTAAAATTATATGTGTATTCATAATCTTTCGTCTATCTTTTTTATAGAGATAGGCTTTTTTTATGCTTAAAATTTCGGATCTAATAACCAAAGATAAACTGGGGGAAATATGAATGGTTCAAGACAAATTAGATAATAACAAAGCTATCGTCGTTTTCAGTGGTGGTCAAGACAGTACGACGTGTTTATTCTATGCAAAAAAACATTTTAAGGAAGTTGTACTTGTTACATTCAATTATGGTCAAAGACATGATACTGAAATTGAAGTGGCTAAAAAAATTGCACAAGAGCAAAATGTAGAACATCACATTTTAGATATGTCACTTTTATCTCAGCTAACACCTAATGCCTTAACACAACATGATTTAAAAATCGAAGAGACAGAAGATGGTATTCCAAACACCTTTGTACCAGCACGTAATTTATTATTCTTATCATTTGCTGGCGCATTAGCTTATCAAATTAAAGCTAAACATATTATTACCGGAGTTTGTGAAACTGATTTCTCTGGTTATCCTGATTGTCGTGATAGTTTTATTAAATCAATGAATGTGACTTTAAGTTTATCAATGGATCGTGATTTCGTTATTCACACGCCTTTAATGTGGTTAGATAAAGCACAAACATGGGAACTTGCTGATAACCTTGGTGTGTTAGATTACATTCGTGAAAATACATTAACATGTTATAACGGTATTATTGGAGATGGCTGTGGCGAATGTCCTGCCTGTCAACTTAGATCACGAGGGCTTGAACAATATCTTGAACAAAAAGGAGTAAAATAAGTATGCTACAACAAATTTATCCTAGTGTTAGTCACCCATATCAATTCGAACTTAATAAAGATTTTAACTTTTCAGCAGCTCATTATATTCCAAGCGAAGATGCTGGAAAATGTATGCGTACCCATGGTCATACGTATTTTGTAAATATTACTATCGTTGGAGATGAATTAGATCACAATGGCTTTTTAGTGAATTTCAGCGATTTAAAACAATTGATTCATGGACAGTTCGACCATTATTTACTTAATGATTTAGTAGAGTTCAAAGGCAAAAGTCCTTCTACTGAAATTGTCGCTCAAACAATTTATCAAATGGTTCAATCATACCTTAATGAACAAGATAATAATCCTAAGTGCGTTCAAGTATACTTGCGCGAGACGCCTACAAGTTATGTCGTATTTCGTCCTAAGGATGAGCAATAATGGCTAAAATACCTGTATTAGAAGTCTTTGGTCCAACCATTCAAGGAGAGGGTCGTGTTATAGGTAGAAAAACAATGTTTGTACGCACTGCAGGTTGTGATTATCGTTGTAGTTGGTGTGATTCAGCCTTTACTTGGGATGGAAGCGCAAAAGAAGATATTCAATTAATGACTGCTGAAGAAATATATGCCAAATTACGTGAAGTTGGTGGAGATAACTTTAACCATGTAACAATTTCTGGTGGTAATCCCGCTCTTATAAAAGGAATTCAAGAATTGGTTGATCTATTCGAAACACATCATATTCAAACTGCTCTAGAAACTCAAGGTAGTAAATTCCAACCTTGGATGACTCAAATCAATGATTTAACTATCAGCCCTAAACCACCAAGTTCAAAAATGAAACCTAATTTAGATATTTTAGATAGCGTTATTGAGCAATGCGTACCTGAATCATTAAATTTAAAAGTGGTCATCTTTGAGGAAGATGATTTTGATTTTGCTAAAATGATTCATCATCGTTACCCTACTATTCCTTTCTATTTACAAGTAGGCAACCCGTATTTAGATGATAATGTTGATAACCATACTGCCAAATTACTACAACGCTATGAAAGTTTAGTAGACCGTGTAATGACAAGTAGTGATATGAACAATGTTTACGTATTACCTCAATTGCATACTTTATTATGGAGTAATATGAAGGGTGTTTAAAATTTAGTTAATATAACTTTAACATTTTCGAGTGTTATATAATGATTAACTTTATATTAATTGATATAATAATTGAATGAAATATTGCGGATAGGAGCACATCATGATTCTATATTTATTAATTAATATTGCCGTAGTATTGCTCATAGTCGGACTTGATTTATATTTTCACCAATTTAAACAACTTAGATTTAGCTCCATATTAATAGCTATTTCTCTTAATGCCATTATTGATTTGTTTATCGTGTCAAAATATAATTTCATATCAATCTATACGATGATTTTGTTAATTGCATGGGCATTATTACAACTCTATTTAAACAAAAAAATTCATCCTTTTATCATAAAAGATCAAAAATTTATCGCAATGATATTTGCAATTGTAGTGAGTTTATCTCAGTTTATTACAAATATATCAAGTGAACAGTCACTCTACATGTCATTACCATATTTAGCACCTGCAATTTTTCTTATTGGTGCCATTTTATTATTTGTAGGTACGTTCGAATCATCAGAACTTGAATATTTACCATTTTTAAAATCTATTAAATACCCACTTACAATTGGTACAATTATAATTATGATTGCGTTTATTGCTATGATGATACTTACACCATTTTGGTATGTATTTACTATTATATATGTACTATTCATGTTGTTTATCATCTGGCAACATATATTTAAGTAACATTTATCAACTTATAAATGTTACTTTTTTTATTTATTCAATTATAAAATCATTAAAGTCTCAGCCACAATATTAAAAACTCACAAGTATAAGTGATATCCCTATACTTGTGAGTTTATTTAATGTACATGCTCTTTATATTTTTCGTTATTTTGTGAAGATTGGTATGACGTTTGTTGTCTATTTAAATCTAATCTTTTAATTTGATTATAGTGATGTGTTTGTTCTTTTTTAGCTTCAGTAGTTTTTAAATTATCATTTGTGTTATGTGCTTCTGATTCTTGATCAGGTTCTATATTAGTAGCTTGAACTATATATTTAGGTCGGCGTTTCACTTCATAGTAGATACGTCCTATATATTCACCAATGACACCAATCGACATCAACTGAATACCACCTAATAGTAAAATCGCTGCAATAGTAGTGAAGTAACCAGGTATATTAACACCAGAAATCATTATATTGATTAGTAAATATACGATATAAAGAACACTTAAAGAAAATGTGAACATTCCAAGATAAATCATCATTCTCAATGGTTTATTATTAAATGAAATTAAACCATCAATTCCGTAGTTAAGTAATTTAGCAAATGACCATTTTGATTCACCTGCTTCACGTTCTACATTTTGATATGTGAACACTTTCGTATTATAACCAATCCATTCAAATAACCCTTTTGAAAAACGATTATATTCATCCATAGATGTAAGTGACTGTACTGCACGTTTACTTAATAGCCTAAAGTCTCCTACACCATCTTCAAATTGGACATCTTCTACAAAGGTGTTAATTAACTTATAGTACATGCGAGTCATTGATTTTCTCGCAAAATTTTCACCTTTACGATCACGCTTAGCAATTACTTGATCATAACCTTCGTTATACCCTTCAATCATTTGTGGAATAAATTGAGGTGGATGTTGAAGGTCTGCATCTATCATTATAACTGCGTCACAACTATGACTGTGTTGATAACCAGCAATCATAGCAGCTTCCTTACCAAAATTTCTACTAAACGAAATATATTTTACTTGATGATCTTCAAGTGCCAGACTTTGTAGATGATCAATAGTTGAATCTTTACTGCCATCATCTATGAATAGCAAATCGTATTCATACTGCTTATCCACGCTGTCTTGTTTCATTATTTCAGTCAATTTTTCATATGTCTTTAATACGACTTCTCCTTCGTTAAAACAAGGAATGATGACCCTTATCTTCATTCAACGACATCCTTTTCTACAAAATGGTTTAGTATAAGTTTATCAAGTAGTAAATAAGATAATCTAGTTAAAGCCCTTGTATTTACAAAATCTTAATATCGCCTTAATGTTACTCATACTCTCTTTCTATCATTAAATTTTTACTTAAAACTCAATACATTTATTTTAAATCTCCTATAGCTACTTCATCTGGATCTTTACCTTGTCTAGCATTTTGGTTTAAGCTATCGATTTGAGCTACATCTGTAAGTTCAAGATTAAAATCTAAGATATCATAGTTTTCTTTAATACGACTTGGCGTCTTAGACTTAGGAATAATCATTCGATTATGTGCTAAATGCCAACGAAGCACAATTTGTGCAGGTGTTTTCTTATATCTTTTAGCCATATCTAAAATTACTGGATCATCTAATAAACCTCTATTTCTCATTAATGGCATCCACGCAGTGACTTTAATATCGTGATCATCACAATATTGTTGTAATTCATGTTGGTTAAAATACGGATGTAATTCGATTTGATTAATTTGAGGTGTAATATCAGTTTCCTGCATTAATTTTTCTAAATGATGTTGTTTAAAATTACAAACACCAATTGCTTTGACTTTTCCTTCATGGTATAACGTTTCTAATGCTTTATAAGATTCAATGAACAAGCCATTGTCTTCGCAAGGCCAATGAATTAAAAACAAATCTAAATAATCTAATCCTAGATTTTCTAACGATTTGTTAAAATATTGAATCGTACTGTCATAACCTTGGTAATCATTCCATAATTTAGAGGTAATAAATAAATCTTCTCTGTCAACATCAGTTTGACTAAGTGCACGGCCGAGCGCTTGCTCGTTACCATAGAAATATGCCGTATCAAAAGCACGATAGCCTGCTTCAATTGCTGAATTGACCACTTCATTCATTTCGTCATCAGTTATTTTATACACACCTAATCCAATTGAAGGCATAGGATAACCATTATTTAAGTATTGCGTATCATTAATTGTCATTAATATCCCACTCTTTCTCTTAATCTAGTTGTTCACGTTAGTAAGAATTTGTATACCATAATATATTACACGTAAGTAAAGACGCTTAAACATTGAAGTTTAAGCGTCTTTTGATTATTTATATTATTATTCAGATTGTTCATCTTCTGAATTGATATCGTAAGTTGGACGTTCTTGGTTATATTCATACTTTAAAGTTACCCAAATAATTTGGTGGTTTTCTATTTCAGAAATAATCCAACGATCATACTCAGTATCAACAAAGTCATCTTTTTGTAAGTTTGTATTTTCAGATTGTAACCATCCGCCTATAGTATCAATATCTTCAGAGTCTTCGAATTCTATACCAAATTTTTCATTTAGATCATCTAGTAGTACACGACCATTAATTTGATATTTATTATCCTCTAATTTAACGATATCATTTACTTCATCATCGTCAAATTCATCTCTGATTTCACCGACGATTTCTTCTAAAATATCTTCCATAGTTAAAATACCTGCCGTACCACCATATTCATCAATAATTAAACTAATATGAACATGTTCACGTTGCATTCTTACTAGTGCATCACTGATGCGCGTCGTCTCTGAGATCATAGGTAATTCATGGATATAGTTAGCAATCTTAATCGTTTTACCTGAAGCATATTCAGTTAAAAATTCTTTAACGTTTATAAACCCTTTGACATGGTCTTTATCGCCATCTTCAGTGATAGGGTAACGTGTAAATTGATATTCTTTAATCGTTTCTAAAAGCTCATCTACATTAAATGGTTCGTTCAATGTAATCATTTGAGTTCGGGGTACCATAATATCTTTAGCTTGTCTTTCATCAAAAGAAAAGATATTTTGCATATATGCAAGCTCTGTTTGGTTGATTTCTCCACCATTATAACTGTTATTAATTATAATCTTAATTTCTTCTTCTGACATTGCATCAGTTTGAGCATCAGGATCTACGCCAAACATTCTAATGATAACTCTCGCTGAACCATTCATTAACCAAATTAATGGTTTCATAACATTACCGAAATAATATAATGGTCTAGCATAAAGTAAAGCCATTTTCTCAGTATGCTGAATGGCAAATGACTTAGGCGCAAGTTCACCCAGTACAACGTGTAAATATGTTACTACTATAAACGCAATAACAAATGAAACTGTTGTTGTTAAAGCACTAGGTAAGTGCATTAATTCAAATAATGGATGTAATAATTTATCAAATGTTGGTTCACCTAACCAACCTAATCCTAATGAAGTTACTGTTATACCTAATTGACAAGCAGATAAATAATAATCTAAGTTGCTAATCATCTTTTTAACGACTTTAGCACCACTATTACCTTCCTCTGCCAATTGTTCAATACGCGTCGATCTTACTTTAACTAATGCAAATTCAGATCCGACAAATACTGTAGTTAATGCAATTAAAAGAAAAAATACTATTAAACTAATTATGGTCGTAGTTTCCAATTATTTCCCTATTTCTAGGGATTCACCTCCGTATTATATGTGTCACACATGGTTAACACGTAATTAAAATTTTCGAATTGACTTGAATTATATTTACATGCTAAGGCCTTCCCATTGCGACACCCCCTAAAAAAATGTAATTGATTTAATTCTATCATAGAATTTTTATATATTGTTGATTTATGTTTATAGATTTACAACATAACATTTAAAACTAATATCCCCTTTTAGTCAAGTTATTCATTATGACTAAAAGGTATGTGGTTGTCCATTTTTAATTGTTGTCTTTACATTGATATTATCGTCAACGATAACTATATCTGCATCTTTTCCTTCTTTAATACTACCTTTTGTTCGATCTATTCCTAATGCTTTTGCTTGGTTCCAACTTGTTACTCGCCATAAATCTTTGATTGAAGCGCCAGTGTATGACATTATGTTACGTAAACCATCATTCATTTTTAAAATACTACCTGCAAGTGCACCTGTATCTAGTCGTGCTTCACTATTACGTACAATGACATTTTGACCACCTAAATCGTATTCACCTTCTGGCATACCTTTTGCTCTCATAGCATCTGTAATGAGATATAAATTTTCATTACCTTTATTTTTATATGCCAATGCTACTGCAGCAGGATGGGAATGAATACCATCTACAATAATTTCAGTATTTAAATTTTGATTTAACCAAGCTGCACCAAAAACACCTGGATCTCTATGACCAAAACCAGTTGCAGCATTATATAAATGTGTAATGTGTTTAGCACCATAATCAACAGCATTGTTTGCTTCTTCAAAAGTCGCCACAGTATGTCCCATTGAAAATATAATGTCATTATTGAGCGATTTTAAAGTGTCTATTGCACCTTCAACTTCTGGTGCAAAGGTTATAATTTTAATTAATTGATTTGCAGTTTGTTGAAACTGGTTTATTTTATCAGCCGTTGGTCTTTGAACATATTTGGGATGCTGAGCGCCAACTTTATGTTCAGATATAAATGGTCCTTCAAGATGTATGCCTACGATTTCAGCGGCTTGTTGTACGTCTTGAATTTGATGATAATTAGATATATTTTGTAGTGCTTGTTTAATACTTTCATCTGATTGTGTCATCGTTGTCGCTAAAAATGACGTCGTTCCTTCAGATAATAACTGTTCGGCTAGATGTTTCAAGCCCTCTTGTGACGCATCCATAGCATCTTCACCATATCCACCATGAATGTGTATATCGATAAATCCTGGAATAACATGATGTCCTTTAGCGTCTATTGTTGGGTATATTCCTTTAAGTTCATTTAATCTCTCTATATTATAATTCGAACCAATTTCTAATATTTTTCCATCTTTAATATGTATATAACCTTGTTCAATTTTTTGGCTTTCAGTATATATTTGCCCATTCACAATGATATATTCTTCCACTACTAATACCTTCTTTTCTAATTCATTTAATACGATTGTTATTTTACTATAACCTTTAAATTTATTCATATCATACAGTTCAATAAAGTTATTAAAAATAAAATACCCTTGTCGAATTAACGACAAGGGCTTGAATCTATTATTCATCCATAGCTTTTGAAGCTTCAATTTCATTTTCAGTTAATTTTGGTTTTAAGAAACCGTAGATTAGAGCAGAAATGATTGTACCAATCACAATAGCTAATAATGTTTGTAAAATATGACTGAAATCAGTTGTTGCAATAACAAAGATACCACCATGTGGGGCATTAATTCTTGAACCTAAAGCTAATGCTATAGCACCACTTATGCCTGAACCAATCATCATAGATGGAATAACTCGAATTGGGTCAGCTGCTGCAAATGGTATAGCGCCTTCAGTGATGAATGATGCGCCCATTACATAGTTAGGAACAATTGAACCTCTTTGTTCTTTAGTAAATTTCTTTCTAAATAATAGCATAGCAGTTGCAATTGCTAATGGTGGAATCATACCACCTATCATAGCTGCTGTAATCGGTGCTGCATTTCCTTCAGTAAGTGCAGCAGTTGCGAATACATATGCTGCTTTATTGAAAGGTCCACCCATATCGATGGCCATCATTGCACCAATAACTAAACCAAGTAACATAATATTTGAACCTGAAAGACCATTTAATCCGTTTAATAATAAATTGTTCAACCATGAAGCTGGTGGATTAAATACATAAATCATTAGCAATCCAGTTACAAGTACAGATAGTAATGGATAAATTAACGTTGGTTTTAAACCTTCTAATGCTTGAGGTAAATTACGTGTAATATATTTAATACCTTGTGTTAAGTAACCTGCTAAGAAACCTGCAATAATACCGCCAATAAAGCCTGAATCACCTGAAATAGCTAACATACCACCGACTAAACCAGCTGCAAATCCTGGCTTATCTGCAATACTACGAGCAATGAAACCTGCTAATACTGGAATAATTAAAGCAAAGGCACTGTTTTTACCAATATTCCATAGTTGTTCTGCAAAAGCATTGTGTTCAGCGCTCTTTGGATCAAATGAGTTAGGTCCAATAATAAACACGATAGCCATGATGATACCACCAGCAATAACTAATGGTAGCATGTTAGAAACACCATTCATTAAGTGTTTATAAAACGCTTTTCCTGGACTTAATTTTTCTTCATTATCATCTTTGTTACTTGATGATCTATCTCCGCGGGCAACAAATGGTTTACGACTAGTATCTAATGCTGTGTTAATTAATTCTTCTGGACGTTTAATACCATCTGCTACTGGTACTTCTACTACATTTTTACCATCGAAACGGTCAGTTTCAACATGTACGTCTGCTGCTACAATAACACCAGAAGCTTTTTCAATATCTTTTTCAGTTAAATGGTTTTTAATACCACTAGAACCATTCGTTTCAACTTTAATTTTTATGCCCATTTTCTCAGCTTGTTTTTTCAATGCGTCACGAGCCATATAAGTATGAGCGATACCTGTTGGACAAGCTGTTACTGCAAGTACATATGGTTCATTATCTTCTGTTGAACCATCAGCTGCTGCAGCCGCTTCAGCTTCATTTTGTTGTGCTTCTGCTTCTTCTTCTTTTGTAGCTTCATCATCAGCATTATCGATAATTTGTAATACTTCTTCTGGTGAAGAGGCATTGATTAATTTTTCACGTACGTTTTCATCCATTAAAATACCAGACAATTTAGCTAAAGCATCTAAATGCGTTTGTGCCCCACCTTCAGGAGCGGCAATCATAAAGAATAGGTGTGCAGGTTGCATATCTAAGCTTTGATAATCCACGCCTTCCTTAGATTTACCAAATGCGATTGCTGGCGATTTAACCGCTGCAACTTTCGCATGTGGAATGGCAATCCCTTCACCAATTCCTGTTGTACTTTGAGATTCACGATTATGAATGGCTTCTTTAAATGATGGTACATCACTTAATTTGCCAGCTTTATCTAGTTGATTCACTAACTCATCAATAACACCATTTTTATCTGATGAAGATAAATCCATTGCTATCGTTTCTTTTGTCAATAATTCTGTTATTCTCATATTATTCACTCCCCATCAAGTACAGAAATCGTAACTTGTGATTTTATATTTTCTATTGCATCTTTTGTAGCTAAATCTGCGTCAAATGCGGTAGCTGTTCCTGAAGCAACGGCTTGTTTAAATGCATCTTCTATTGATAATCCTGTAGCCAAACCTGCTACCATCCCAGCAACAGTACTATCACCTGAACCAACAGTATTAACTACTTTCCCTTGAGGGTTAACTGCTTTAATACTACGTTCGCTATCTACATAAATTGCACCGTCCCCGCCTAGTGAAACAATCACTGACTGTGCACCTTTATCTAAAATTTGTTTACCGTATTTAATGACGTCCTCGTCATTTTTAATTGAAGTATTAAACATAACTTCAAGTTCGTCTTTATTCGGTTTTATAAATAATGGATTATATTCTAAAACCGTTTCAACTAATTCTTTTTCTGCATCTACTACTAATTGAGCACCAGTTTGTTGAGTGATTTTCGCAATTTGTGCGTAGGCGTCACTTGGAATACTTTTCGGTACACTTCCTGCTACGATAACAATATCTTCTTTGTTTGTTTTCTTAATTTGATCTAATAGTGATTGAAATTGAGCATCTGTTACGTTAGGTCCTTGTGCATTTATTTCTGTTTCTTTGCCAGTTTTTAACTTAACGTTAATGCGTGTATCTTCATCTACTTGAACGAAATCAGTTTGGATATCACTATCTTTTAGTGTCTGAGCGATAAAGTCACCTGGAAATCCACCTGCAAAACCTAATGCAGTAGAATCAACATCTAAAGTCTTTAATACTCTAGATACATTAATACCTTTGCCACCTGCAAATTTATTTGTATCTTTAGCTCTATTTAATCCATCTATTTGGAAGTCATCTACAAACATGACATAGTCTATCGATGGATTGAATGTAACTGTATATATCATAAAATTCCTCCTAAAAATCGATATTGCTCTCTAAAATCATCATTGACATGGTTTTCAATGCCACGTTTAGACGTAATGATTTGAGTATTGTCAAGTGCTGGAACCCTAGCAAAATAAACTTGATTGAACTTAGTTTCATCTACAACGACAAAGCTTTCATTAGAAAGTCGCATCGCAGTTTCTTTTATTAATGCTTCTTGTTCATCAGGTGTCGTTAATCCATATTTCTCATCTATACCATTCATTCCGATGAAAGACTTATCAAAGCAATAACGTCTCAAAGTTTCTAAAGCGCTAGATCCAACAGTAGCAAAAGTATTCGCCTTAACTTGACCACCCAACATTAACGTTTTAAAGCCTTTTTTAAGTAATTGTTCAACGTGTGTTAAACCATTTGTTACAACGATGATTTCTTTTGCATCTATGTAAGGTATCATTTCTAACGTTGTTGAACCTGCATCTAAAAATATACAGTCATTATCACTAATTTGTTGCGCAGCTTGTCTAGCAATTTCTTTTTTCTCTTGTGAGTTTTGCGTTAATTTTTCTTTTAATCTTGGTTCTACTATTCGATTATGACCAATCGTCGCACCACCGTGGATACGTTGTAATTTTCCTTCTTGTTGTAACTTTGATAAATCTCTTCTAATAGTAGAAGAACTACAACCTGTTCTATCCATTAATTCTTGGAGTGTAAGAAAATCTTTATTCTTTAATTCTTGTAAAATTAAGTTGTGTCGTTTCTCAGATATCAAAGTAACCACCCCATTTCACTTATCATTATAATGAGTACGCTTACAAATTTCAATCATAAATTGTCAAAATCAATCAAAAACAATCATATTGTGACAAAAATAACACAGAAATATATGTAATCGTCAAAATTCAACTTATTACAACATATTTCTGTGTCATTATTATCATTTTATATTTGTTTTTATTAATTTTGGATGATTGGCTCTACTTTTGCATTTGTCATAGAAATTAAGTCTTCCACCCCTATAATCATTTGCATACCTCTTTGTCCACCACTTACGTATACTTTATCGAGTTGTCGTATAGATTGATCTATAACAGTAGGAAATAAATGTTTCATTCCTATAGGTGAACAACCACCTCGAATATATCCAGTAACTTGCTTCAATTGATCTAAAGGCATCAAATTTAACTTTTTCTCGTTTACAACGTGGGCAGCTTGTTTCATGTCTAACGTTTCATTTACTGGTATGACAAATACAAAATGATTATGGTTGGCATTTTCTAATACAAGTGTTTTATATACTTCTTCTACTTTAGCATTAACAAGTTTGGCTATTTGTTCACCTGTTTGGTGTTCTGCAGTCACTTCAAATATATTAGTTTTATAGTTAACTTTCGCTCTATCTAACATTCGCATTGCATTCGTTTTTTTCGTTTTACTCATTATGTCACCTCTAATATTACTTTACTAATCGCATTTCATTTTACCACTAATAAGTTATATATTGTAAACGCAAAAAATAACACATACTCTTTTTAAAAAAGTACGTGCTATTGTATGTCTGAATGATTTGCCCCTACTTGACCATTACCATTCACTGAGATATTTGTTTGTTGATTTTTCTGTTGATTCACATATAAATACTTTGAATCTTGTTGTTGTTGATTAACTTGTTTTAAATCGTATTGTTCATCTAAATGTTTATTTGCATAATTAATTGCAATAACTTTGCGTTCTCTTGGCGTAAAGTCAGTTTCTGATAATCTATGATTGTCTTTTTTTACATATGTAGTCTTTTGATGTTTTACATCGTTATTATTATTATTATTGTCATTTTTTTCAGAAGCTTTGGCTGTTTTAAAGTCAGTTATTTGAGTTGTTTTCTCTATAACAGAAAGTTTATTTGCTTTTGAAAATGTACAAATGGTTTGATGTACTTTAGCTAATGCGTTTTGATTCGTTGCTAAAAATATTAAACCAATTAAACAAATAGTCAAAATAACTGCAAATATACTCAATAATAAGTTTTTCAAATTCATCCCCTTACCCACATTTCTTAATTGATTTTTGTCTATCTTAACATAGTCATATTCAATTTCAGTTATGTAGGTCACAATTTAAATAGATTGTAATATTTGTAACAGTATTATTACTAAAGTTGTTATTTTTGTTACATAAAATCATTAAAAAACGAAATAACTCGATTTAATTCTTTATTTTAATCTATTTTTTACATCAAAATTTATTTCTTTAGTTTCTAATTGTTCGAATACTATATCAAAAATTTAAAAAGTTTTACTATTTTAAAAAGGTGCTATGTTTTCAAAAATACCAATTTATCAAAAAAGCTGTTCACGTACATCAAAAAGTACAATGAACAGCTATCATTTTAAAATTTACTTTTGAGTGATATTTTTTCTAACTACTTTTTCAATAAATATAATGACAATACCACTTAATGATACAGCTATTGCCATATATAAAGGAAATTCTATGTTCACATCAAATAAGGCACCAGCTACTAATGGTCCCATAAAATTCCCCATACTTGTAAATGTTGAATTGAGTCCGCCTGCAAATCCTTGACGATTACCTGCTATATTTGAAAAATAATTTGTAATAGCCGGTCTAATCATGTCAAATCCTATAAAAACAATGAAACTAATTAGCATTATAGTCCAATAACCTTGTGCAACAATAAGCATCACTAGAACGATTGCTGAATATAATAATGACCAAGCTATAAAGTTTAACTCACTAGTATACTTCATGAATTTATCAAAGAAGAAAACTTGGAATAGTGCGCCAAAGATACCGCCACCTGTGATTGCAATTGAAATATCTTTTGGTGTGTAACCTATTTTGTCTGATGTATAAAGTGAAAATAGTGTTTCAAATGCTGATAATCCGAATGCAAGCACTAACGTTAGAATTACTGGTGTTAAGAAAACTTTCCAATTAATTTTAGTTAATAATTCTGGATCATATTGTGGGAAACCAGCAGTTGTAACTTTTTTCGGATTGTGAATAACAATCAATGACATAATAAATGCGATAATACCTAGACCACCTGCAAAGTAGAAAGGTAATCTATGTGAAATCTCTGCTAAAAAGCCCCCAAAACCAGGTCCTAAGATAAAACCGGAATTAATAATCGCAGACATATAACCAAAGTTTTTTGCTTTATCTTGCGATGGTGAAATATCGGCAATAAGACCAGTAACACCCGGCATAACCATACCAGCACTTAGTCCACCTAAAACACGTGAAATAATTAGGATTGAAAATGAATGACCCATCGCAAACATAAATTCAGAAATTGAAAATAAGACTAGACCTATACATATAATTAATTTTTTTCCTAATTTATCTGCTAATCCACCACCAAAAGGTGAAATAATCATTTGCGCTAATGCAAACACAGCAACTAGTATACCTAAATCGCTACCTTTTAACCCTAAATCTTTAAGATAAACAGGTAGTACTGGAATAACCAGTCCAATTCCTAAGAATATTAGAAATATATTAAAGTAGAGTGTAAATAATTGTTTTCTCATAATGGTGTCCTCCTCTCTAACAATGCATAAATTACTTAATATGACATGATTCGTTTAAATAAATTCTTATTATACATGAAAGATATGTTTTAAAAGTCCGTTCATTGTAATACATTTTCAAAAAAATTAACAGTAAGGCGTTTTAATAATGTAATCATTTAATTCCAATCTTATTTTACTATAATAAATATTTAACTTTCATACTCTTTTAGTTGATTACTGTTACTCATAGCGATATTATTAAAACTCAAATATTTTTTACGCTTTAAAAGAAAAAAATATTAAATCAAATTTCAAAAACGATGTTATGAAAGTAGTGTTTATCATGCAACCTCGATATATAGCAAGAATCTATTTTATCATTCTATTTACTATATCCTTGTTCGAAACAAAAATATTCAACTTTATGACTTTAAATTTATTTTTAGCATATATTCCATTTGAATTGTGTTTATTATTAAAGCTATTTAAACCTATGAAAAAATTTGAATGGCCATTATTTGTCATATTTGGAATGATCTTTTTATTACTTGTTCCAAATACCTTTTACATGATTACTGATTTAATTCATTTAAACCAATTTCAATTCAACTTCTTAATTGGATTAAACTTAAAAGAATGGATTTTCTTTACTTATTTAATGCTAGGTGTCTTTTTAGCAATGTATGTTATGATTTTGATTTTCATGGAAATCTTACATTTTACAACACATATTTGGTTGAACCGAGCATTAGTTATTATTCTTATGTTTTTAAATGGTTTAGGCATTTACATGGGTCGTTTTTTAAGAATTCATACTGTTTATTTAATCAATGAACCCCTTAAAATATTTTACGAAGTTATAAGTGTGTTTAATCTTAAAACATTTATATTTGTATTATTAATGGTCATCATGCAATCAGCAATCATTTTATTTGTAAAAGGAGTTCGACTACAAAAATGATTTTTAACTTACTTATCTTATTAGCAATTATTGTAATTATACAGCTCATTATCGGACATTTTATTCACGATATTGGGTTTAGCTATGCTAAAAGTATTATTTTAATGTTTTTACCTCTCGGAATAGGATTGTTTATTTTACAAGTTTTTTATTATGAACGACGTTTCCCTAATTGGAATGTTCCATTAGGCGTTAAATTACGGTTAAAATATATGTATATTTTAACGTTTTTCGAATATGTAGCAGTGTACGTTTGCTTATTTTGGCTTAAATAAAATCTTATGGTTGTTAATAGTAATGACGTTTTGAATATTACACTTCAAAATATTACTATTAACAACTTTTTTTATGACAATGACTTGAATAATGACATTACTCGCTCGCGGCTATCGTTATGATTCACCATTTGTTTAGGGTAATTTTGACCTAATTCAATCCCTTGCTGCTTCAATTTCTTTTGATTTTTCTTGGTATCATGCAATAACTTTGCATCGACATCATTAAAAACGGGTAACCATCTTTTTATATATAATGCTTTAGAATCAAAACGTTCACTCTGTCTCATCGGATTAAACATTCTGAAATATGGCACGGCATCTGTACCAGTTGATGCAGACCATTGCCATCCATGAACATTAGACGCACTATCATAATCAATCAATTTATCTTTAAAATATGCTTCTCCCCATGTCCAATCTATTAATAAATCTTTAGTTAAAAATTGAGAGGTTACCATTCTCATTCTATTATGCATATAACCAGTTTGATTGAGTTCTTCCATTGCAGCATCAATAATTGGAAAACCTGTTTCTCCATTTTTCCATTTTGTAAATTGATGTTCATTATTTACCCAATCAATGTGTTGGTATTTTTCTTTAAATGCTACATTTGCAGTTTCTGGATATTGCGTCATTAATACATAATAAAACTCTCTAAAAATTAACTCTCTTATAAAAGCTTCATAATTTGATTCATCCATGTCATAACCTTGTAGTAAATCATTAAATACTTGAATAATATCAATAAGACCATATGCCAAAGCAATGCTAAGTTGACTGGTCAACACTTCAGGAAGATATTCTCTATTTGAATCATAATTTTGAATATCATGTTCTAAAAAACTTTGCCATTGTTGCTGAACGTCTTTTTCTGCTAATCCTCTATCTTCAACATCTAGTTTCAATTTCTTTTCAGACGATGATGTTTTATTGGCTATATCTTTTAATTTGTATTGATCTATTTTTCTTTGCATGACGTATGGGCGCCATTTTTTATAAAAACTTGTAAACACTTTATATGGTTCGCCTTGATTATTAAATGTTTTCTTCGGATTAAAATAATGTTGTACTCTTATGGGTTGGACTTCAATTGAAGCTTTATTGAAATGTTGTTTTTGATGAGGATAGTCATATTCTTCTTTATGATAACTCATAATATCACTAGCCATAACAACCTTATCCAACTCTTGTGACTCACAAAATTCAATTAATTGATCGTAATCAATCATATTTACTGAAATATGATTGTTATGTAATTCATTTACAAATTTCTTTAACGTTCCTTTATAAAATGTCTCTTTTAATTGTGAATGATCTCCAAATTGCTCTACAGGAATGATAAACACACATGATTCAATATCATCTAAACACTGATAAATATACGCTAATAATGGATTATGATTTATTCTAAAAACTCGATTTAATACAACACCTATTTTCATTCTATTGTTACCACCTATTATTTTTTATAGTTTGTTTAATACCCTACTATGAGTTTAATTAATACATTTAAAAATAATAAATATATGCTGCAATCAATAATAATGAAGTAAATAAAAATCCAAATATTAAAATAAGCTTGAGAACAATAGTTGCTCTCAAGCTCTTATAAATCATAGCTCTGATATTTTCCAAGAAATAAAACAAAACCTATAGCTATATTTTTATACTAAACCTAACCATTTCCAGTAAGTTAAACTGAAAATAATAACAAGAATGTATCCAACAATAGTTAATGGAATACCTGATTTCAAGAAATCTTTAACAGTAAATGTGTCAGTTCCGTATGCAAGCATGTTTTGAGGTGCACTTACTGGTAATAAGAATCCAAAACTAATAACAAATTGTTGTATTAATACAAATCCAATAGATTGATCTCCTAAATGTAACGTAGATGTTAGTGAAATAAAGACAGGAATCAATGCAGAAGATAAACTAGTAGCACTCGCAAATCCTAAGTGTATTAAAATATTAAATAATGTAATGAGTGCTATTGTCGCAATAATTGGTAATCCTTTAAGTCCCATCAACCCGAATGTTTGGTCACTTAACCATTGTGCGGCACCTGTTTTTAACAATACATTACCTAATGAAATACCAACACCAAATACAATAATTGTGCCCCAAGGTATTTTCTTTTCTACGCCTTTCCAAGTAATTACACCAACTTTAGGCATCAACATAATACCTAATGCTATTAATGTAATTGAAGCAGAATCAATAGGATGTAATACCTTTTCAGTTGACCAAAATAGTAATAGTAAAACTGAAATAATAATTAAACGCCATTCACGAGGTTTAACAGGACCTAATTGATTTAATTCTTCTTTAATTAGCGCTTTCCCACCCTCAATAGATTCTCGTTCTGGCGGCATGACTTTTATCATAATAAAATAAAGGGCAATAGACATTAGTATTGACCATGGTGCGGCATATAAGAACCATTCGCCCCACGAAACATCATGACCTAAATTTTGATTAATAAAATTAATAGCAACAATATTTTGTGCTGCAGCTGTTTTAATACCTATATTCCAAATCGAAACAGCTTGAACAGATGTAATAATTAAAAGTGAAGCAAGTTTACTTTCTTTTGATACTTTAAATGCTGCGATCATACCTAATAATATAGGTACTACAGCTCCTGCTCTTGCAGTTGCAGAAGGAACAAAAAATGCTAGTACTATGGAAACAAGAATAGCACCAATAACAATGTTCTTTGTTTTATTTCCAACAATAGATAATACTAATAAAGCTAAACGTTTGTGTAAGTTCGTTTCTTGCATAGCAGCTGCTAAAAATAATGCTGCTGCAACTAAGGCTACTGCAGATGTAGAGAAACCACTAAACGCTTGTGTTAAAGCATTATTAGTCCCTAACATCTCACTACCTTTTATAATAGCATCACCATTTTTGGGATTACCTAATTGTTCTGATAAGTTTTGAACTGGACTAAACCCTAGTAACAGTATGATTAAGCCTAAAATCAAGGTCGCTGAAACAGGGTAAGACACCGCTTCTGTCACCCACATAATTACTGCAAATGCTAAAATGGCTAAAGCCATTTTAGCCATAATAGGCAACCCAGCTGGTGTAGGTAAAAGTATAATGGCAATTAATATAACAAAGCTTACAATTATCCATATAGGCTTATAGCCTTTTTTCTCTTTCTTACCTGGTTGGTTATGAACATTCTGGGAGGATTGTTTTGCTTTAGACATGTGCACCTACTCCTTATTATCATTATCTTGTTACTATAAATTATATCAAGAAAACGCTTTATCCAATATAACCAATTACAAAAGACACACAATACTCAATTTTCAAAATAAATATTATACAACTAACTAAACTACACTCAATTAAATGTTTTAATCTATGTTAAATTTAATTGGAAATGAATTATTTTACTTTGTATTTAAGTGTTTCTTTAACTTTTTCCACTGATAATGCTGATTTATCCAATTGTTCACGTTCAGAATCACTTAAATTCAATTCAACGATATTTTCCACACCATTTCTTCCTAATTTCACAGGTAATCCTAAACAAATATCGTCATATCCATATTTACCTTGAGCATACGTAATTGCTGCTAATATACGATGCTTATCTTTCAATATTGTTTCAACCATTTCATAAACCGCTGCAGCAGGAGCATAATAAGCTGAACCATTTCCTAACAATTGAACTATTTCAGCACCGCCTTTGCGTGTTCTATCAACAATCTGTTCTATTATATTTTGTTCTAATAATTCAGTTATTGGAATGCCATTGACTTGAGTAGAATTGATTAATGGCACCATTGTATCGCCATGTCCACCTAATACTAAGCCCTGTACGTCTTCAACAGACACATCAAGTTCTTTGGCAATGAATGTTTGATAACGCGCACTATCTAATACACCGGATTGTCCTAATACTTTATTTTTAGAAAATCCAGAAGCAACTAATGCAGAGTATGTCATAGCATCTACAGGATTAGTTAATACTATGATAATGGCATTCGGTGAATATTTAGCTATTTGTTGTACACTAAGGTGAACAATATCTTCATTAGTTTGTATTAAATCATCTCTACTCATTCCTGGTTTTCTAGCAATTCCTGCAGTTATGACTACAACATCTGAATCTTGTATTTCAGAATAATCAGCAGTTCCTTTAATATCTACATTAAAATTAAATATTGGAGCACTTTCTAGTATATCTAACGCTTTACCTTTAACCACATTTTCAGACTGTGGTCTATCAACAACAACTATGTCAGCGCTTTCATTTTGAGCCAAAATAAAAGCCAATGTAGAGCCAGTTTGCCCTGCACCAATAATCGAAACCTTATTTCGTTTATTCATCCTGCACACTCCCCAATCATTAAATATTAAAAAATAAAACTCTGATATTTCAATATTATTATAACATTGAAATATCAGAGTTTTTTAGTTGTATGTGTAATTTATTTTTTAATTTGACCAAAAATTTCATGATTTATACCAAAAACATATAACAGCGTAAAGAATGCTGCTCCGCTTAATATAGTTAACACAAGCGTTAATATGAGTGTACGTTTAAAGTGACGTATAAATGCAATAAAAAGTAGTCCTAAATTATACGCAAATAACAATCCGAATAAGGTCATTGTCACTAATATCTCGGGATAAAAAATATTGCATAATAGTACAATGACTGCAAATATTAAATAAGGAATCATAATTAAATTACGTTCAAATTTAAGTTGTTTCTGTCGTTTATCTTCATTATTCATTCTTTATAAATCCTTCCTAACATTTAATTATAAAATATCTCGACCTAATGCCGCAGTGTATATATCAAACCACTCTTGATCAGTTAATTCAACATTTAATCCAGCAGTAGCTGCATCAATTTTTTCAATAGATCGTGTTCCTAATATTGGCATCACCTCATTAGGATGTCTAATTAACCAAGCTATCATAATAGCAGAAACGTTCACTTGATATTTATTTGCTAAAGGTTCAATGACTGACATGAGGCGTCTACTTTTATCGTCAGAAGTATCAAACAGCTTACCTCCCGCAAAAGGACTCCAAGCCATCACTTTAACTTGATTTTGATACATTTTATCCATTACACCATTATGTAGTATATCTGTTTGATATGGTGACAATTCAAGTTGATTGATACTAATGTGCAACTTATCATGATTAAGACTTTGTTTTAATAAATCATATTGCGTTTCATTAAAGTTAGATACTCCAAAT
The DNA here is from genome assembly GCF_902506595.1 of Staphylococcus sp. 8AQ. NCBI lineage: Bacteria > Bacillati > Bacillota > Bacilli > Caryophanales > Staphylococcaceae > Staphylococcus > Staphylococcus sp. 8AQ. Next base: position 226,884 of record NZ_LR733871.1, on the reverse strand, counting down.
GATTTAATTTTACCTTCATTAACCAATTCTTTTAGAGCATCTGTAATTTCATCGGGATTCATTAATGGTGACGGTCTATGAATCAATAAACTATCTAAATAATCTACATTTAATCGTTCTAATGAATGATTTACTGACTTAATAATGTGTTGGTGGCTATGATCATATCGGTGTCCATCTGTAAATGTTTGAGTTTCAGATGGTAAAACAATACCGCATTTTGAAACAATTTGTATTTGTTCACGCAATTGTGGTGATAATTTTAATGCTTTACCAAAAAGCGTTTCATTTTGATAATCGCCATAAATATCTGCATGATCCATAGTTGTAATACCACGTTCTACAAGTTGATTAATAAAACGATTTAATGCTTGATCTGATAGTTGCCATTCATTAGCCCGCCAAAATCCTTGCACAATTTTTGAAAAATGAACATATTGGTTAATTTGTGTTCTTTCCATTATAATCACGACCCTTATTTTTTATAATGTATTCACTTCAGTTAGGAACAGTTGAAATTTAAATTAAGTAAATTGTAACATATCCAATTTATTTCTGAGTCGATTTACATCTATATGTTCCCCTATAATCACTATCGTTAATGGCATTTCTTTAGCTATAGCCCCAAAGTCTGGCAAACCATATGAATATTGAAACTCAATTGTTTCATTAGGATTGTCTCTAAATTTTAAATAACCTTTTAATCTCAATACATTTTTCGGTAATTGCATAATAAATTGGTAAAATAATTGTCGGTCAATAGGACTAGTAAACGTATATTTCATACTAATAATACCGTGATGATGGTGATGTTGATGAAGTTTTGTTGTTTTATCTGTTTGGTTTCGAAGTTGACTGATGTCAAACTTTCCATAAGTAGTCAAAATATGCGGTGCACTCGGATTAATTTTATTTATTTCGTTCTCTATTTTATTTATTTCTTCAGAATCAACGCAATCCATTTTGTTAATGACTAATAAATCACTCATTTCAAGTTGCTCTTCCATTAACGTTTGTGTGGAACTAGTGTAATCATTCCTATTTAAAAATCTTTCAACATCCACTACACTTATAATTTGTGGCATGTCTATATTATCAACTATGGTTGGATCTTGACATGCAGCAAAGATTTCGATAGGATTAGCGACTCCTGTTGCTTCTATAATAATATGATTACAATCATCTTTTTGAATTAAAGATTGAATTTGGTTAATTAAATCAGTTTTTAAGTCACAACACACACAACCATTAATGATTGATCGTACTTCTATATTTGAATCTAAATTTTGACTATCTACATCAAATGAGCCAAATTCATTCATAATCACTTTAATTTTCTCATCAATTTTTAATAATTCACTAATATAATGTGTCAGTAACGTAGTTTTACCACTACCTAAAAAACCGCTTATGATAGAAATTGATATTTTTCTAGATTTATTATTTTTCATTGTAAAATTCCTTTTCTATTACAAGTATTTTTAAAAATGATAACATAAATATTTAATTATCTTTTTGCTTGATTTAACGATAGATATCTTCTAAACTTTAAACATACTTTAATTTTAGCATGACATTGAATCACAGTGTGTTGTGAATTATATTCCGCACAACATAGACGGATTCCAATCCGAATAGAGAGAAAAACGGATAGAATGTCTGGAGGAGAACTTTAATGTCTGATCAACATAATTTAAAAGAGCAACTATGCTTTAGTTTGTACAATGCACAAAGACAAGTAAATCGCTACTATTCAAACAAAGTCTTTAAAAAGTACAATTTAACTTACCCACAATTCCTTGTATTAACAATTTTATGGGATGAATCTCCCGTAAATGTTAAAAAGGTTGTGACTGAACTAGCACTTGATACTGGTACAGTATCCCCACTATTAAAACGAATGGAACAAGTTGATTTAATCAAACGTGAACGTTCCGAAGTCGATCAACGTGAAGTATTTATTCACTTGACTGATAAAAGCGAAAAAATTAGACCCGAACTTAGCAATGCTTCTGAAAAAGTTGCAACTGCTTCATCATTATCACTTGAAGAAGTGGATGAACTTAACCGTCTTTTAGGTAAAGTCATTGATGCATTTAATGAAGCTAAAGATAATTAATTAAGCTTTTGTCATGGTAATTTAAAGTTAAAGGTTAGAATCAAACACTTTCAAAGTATAAAAATGCTCTAAAGTACATCTCAGTGCTTTAGAGCATTTTTATTTTTCTAGAAACTATCAATCACATTTTTACTCATTGGTTCAATTGAGTTATTTTATATAAATATCCTTTATTTTGGATAAGTGAATGATAACTACCTGCTTCTTTGATTTCACCATCTATCATAATTAAAATTTTATCAAAATATGGTAATAAACGTAAATCATGCGTAGCAACAATTAATGTTTTAGCTTGTTTATCAATTAATGTCATCAATTGATCCGTACGATGAGTATCTAGACCAGTAGTTGGCTCATCTAAAATCCATATATTAGCTTGATTTTTTAATAATAAACGTGCCATGCTTAATCGTTGAATTTCTCCGCCTGATAAAGTATTTCCATCCATTGTTATTTCTTGATTTAAAGCTAAATGACTCAAATTTAACGCTTTTAACGTATGCCACATATCATCTTCATCACAATCTGTCAGTAAATTATCTTTGATGGTTCCGTCGAATAATTGTTGTGATTGTAGTAATGCATTGATTTGATGATATTTTTCTTCCTCTTTAATTTGAAATACATCTGTTTGATTTAACGTTACCTGTCCGCTGCTTACTTGATATAATCCTAACAAAACATGTAATAGCGTACTCTTACCGCTACCAGATGGACCGATAATAGCGACACGTTCACCTTCTTTAATATGAAATGAAACATGATTCAATACTGATAGTTCTTGATTGTCATATTTAAATGTTACATCTTTTACTTCATATAAATCATGTTCATTAGTTTTGTCTGAATCTGTATATAGATGTTCTTTGGATATATCATCGTTTTGAATAACTTCATTAATTTCTGATAACGATTGATCTGTATCTGCTTTATAAAAAGCTACATTACTCATTGGTACAGCTTGTTCAAACAAAGTTAATATCATTAATACAATACTGGTTAAATATACAACATCTAAAGAGTGTGTATGGACTTGAATAGCGCCCAAAACTAATGTAGCAAAAATTGATACCATAGCAATGATATTTAGTAAATAATCATAAACAGTTAAAAATCCCTGTTCTTTACTTTGCAATGCATCATATTGTTGTAAATGTTGTAATACATCATTCTTATAATCTTCGTCCTTATTAAAGCGTTGTAATTCTTGAAATCCTTCACGATAATCAAAAAATCTTGTTAAAAATTGTCTTTGTTGGTGTGATACTACTGTCTTCAATTTACGTGCCCTTTTAGCACTTAAAAATGGAACAAGCCATAATGTCAATATCATACTCGCTGCAATTAATATTGCATGTGCTGGGGAGATGAATAAATACACTGCTATCGTTATCAATGCAGTTATTCCTATGACAATAGGCGGATAATAAACTCTTAAGTATATGTTTTGTAATGCTTCTACTCTACTTACCATACGTGAAATTAAATCGCTAGAATTATATTTTCGATAAACATCTGGTACTACTCTAACCAGTCCTTTAAAGAATTGTGTTCTTACATTTCTTAACATAGTAAAGGTCGTACGATGAGAATATAATCTTTCATAATATCGAGATATCGCTCTTAAAAAACCAAATAGTTTAACCGAAACAACTAACACCATTAAAGCATATAATGGAGCTCCTAACGCACTTTCAGTAACCATATATCCACTTAGAAAGAACATCGCTAAAGCAACTAAACTCCCCACGACACCTATAGCTATTGCTATTACTAAATCTTTATCAATTTTAAATTGAATTCGTGACTTCATGATTCATCACCATTTTCTTTAACATTAACTGAAATATTTTTATCATCTTTAATAATCTCACCATCATGTATATATAAACGTCGTGTTGCTTGTCTAATTGTGGAGTCTCTATGAGCAATTATAAGTTGCGTCGTTGCTTTAAATTGATGATGCATCACGCTTTGAATCACTTGTTCCGTTTCTATATCTAAACCAGTTGCTGGTTCATCAAGTATGACTAAGTCTGGTTCCATTACAAGTAAACGACACAATTCAATTCTTCTCATCTGCCCACCAGATAGCATTTCTCCACCATCACCAATTAGCGTATGGATTCCATTTTTTAAAGATTGTACTTTTTCTTTTAATTGCACTTGCTCTAATGCTTCTAAAATAATGTCATCACTAATGTCATTAAACATTGAAATATTTTCTTTAATTGAGGCAGTAAAAATGTATGGGCGTTGACTTAAAATACCTATTTGCATTTGATCATATTTATATGAGACATGACCTTCTGTAGGTTTAAGAGATTGACTTATTAATTTAGCAAAAGTCGTTTTACCTGCCCCACTTGGTCCAACTAATGCGATGTGTTCATGTTCATTAATATCGAGAGTGACATGTTTAATTGAGAAGTCATTCCCCTTTTTATTACTATATTTAAACATGATATTGCTTAAGCTTATAAGTGGGGATTGGTTTGTATGATAATAATTTATAAGTACACCATTTTCTGATGTACTTTCTAAATATTCAAATACAATATCACTTGCACCTTCACTTTGTTTGCCCGTATGAAACGCTTGTCCTAAATCCTTAATGGCATTATAAAATTCTGGAGCTAAAATAATAGCGATTGCTGCTGTTTTAAAATCAATCGTATGAAAAACAACGAGACTCAGTGCTGCTTCTAATGCTACAAGTCCAATTCCTAATAAGCTGATAAACTCTAACATTAAACTTGATAAAAATGCACTTCTCAAAATTTTCATTGTTAAATCTCTAAAATGTGTACTATCTTCATAGATTTTATTTTCCGTTTGTTTTGTTCGGTTAAATAATTTCAAAGTGATTAACCCTTGTGTCATATTGAGAAATCGTTGTCCAAATTGATTTAAATAAGTCATTTGATCCTTAGATTCATCACGAGTTTTCAACCCAAATATAATATAAAATAATGGAATGAACGGTGCAGTTATGATCATTATCAATGCTGTGTTTAAATGAACAAAGCACATCGCAATCATAATAGCTAAAGGAATCATCATTGACTTAAATACTTGCGGCAAGTAACTTTGATAAAATGGTGCAATACCATTTATTGTCTCTGTTAAAAGTGTCATTTCCTCACCAACTGATTGTGTTGATTGGTGGTGAATCACTCGTTGACGCAAGTCATGTTTAACTTTAATAGATAAACGGTTACCTAATAATTGATTACAAAAATTCAAAGTTGCACGTATCATCAATACTACAAAAATAAAACTGAGTATAATCATTGGCGATTGTTTTACTTTAAATAACATTATATTTAAAAAGTCTGCTATTGCTATATTCTGTAAAACTACAAATAATGCTAACAATATACATACTATTAGCATTAATGCAGGATAAATTTTATACTTAAATACTAATTGCATTAATTTTTTCACTAGATATTCACCTGATTTTTATTATAATCTCTATATTAAAGATTGAAAGATTAATGTACAACGATAGTGCTTTTGACAATTATATGACGACAAATCTTTCTCATACTTTGGTCTAGTGTTATTACTATTTGTAGCGTGCTTTGAAATGAGTATGCTATTATTATATGGTGAATTTGAAATAGTCAAAAAAACATTTAATATATGAAAGTAGGTACATTATGTTATTACTTGAATTAATCAAGGGGCTTATTTTAGGTATCGTAGAAGGTCTAACTGAATTTGCTCCTGTTTCCTCTACAGGACATATGATTCTTGTTGATGATATGTGGTTAAAGTCCACTAAATTTTTAGGTGAGCAATCAGCTTTCACTTTTAAAGTTGTTATTCAATTAGGTTCTGTATTTGCGGCAGCATGGGTGTTCAGAGAACGTTTCTTTGAAATATTACATATTGGGAAACATCAACCTGAGCAACAAGCGACTACTGGACGTCGTTCAAAACCAAAAAGATTGAATTTGATGCATGTTTTAGTAGGTATGATTCCAGCTGGTATTTTAGGTTTCTTATTTGATGATGTCATTGAAAAATATTTATTTAGTGTACCAACAGTTATGATTGGTCTTTTCCTAGGCGCAATCTACATGATTATCGCTGATAAGTATTCTGAAAAAGTAACTCATCCACAAACTGTAGATCAAATTAATTATTTCCAAGCATTCGTTATTGGTATTTCTCAAGCCATTGCTATGTGGCCAGGGTTCAGTCGTTCTGGTTCAACGATTTCAACTGGTGTCTTAATGAAAATGAACCATAAAGCGGCATCTGACTTCACATTTATCATGTCAGTACCAATCATGCTTGCAGCAAGCGGATTATCTTTATTGAAACATTATGAATATATTCATTTAGCGCATATTCCATTTTATTTATTAGGTTTCTTAGCTGCATTTATTGTAGGTTTAATAGCAATTAAAACATTCTTACATCTTATTAATAAAATCAAATTAGTACCTTTTGCAATTTATCGAATTATATTAGTAGTTGTCATAGCTATCCTTTATTTCGGTTTTGGTATAGGTAAAGGTATCTAATTAAACATTTTTAAGACTAATTACCGTTGAGAACAAGTTACTTTTCTCAACGGTTTTTTTCTTACTTAACATTAATAAATAATACAATGTTAATTTTAAATCACGCCCTTCAACAAAATTATCTTTCAAACCAAATTTCGTACATTATTGTTACCAACAGTAGTTTATTTTCATGTATCATAGGGTATGGATAAAAATAGTAAAAATTAATGGAGGCAACGAGTATGGACAAAAAGAAACTCATAAAAACAGCAATTAATGTTTTACCTATCATCATCGTTCCGTTAGTCGTAGAACGTAAAAAAATAAAAGATCATCCTGATGTTAAAAAAGCGACTGATGCTACATCTAGAGCAGCATCTAAAACAACATCTGCTATTTCTAACAAGACTTCTGACGTTAAGACATACGTTGGTGACAAGAAACAAGAATTTGATAATAAACGTGAATTGAAAAAAATCGCTAAAGAAAATGACCCAGCTTATATTGAGAAAAAAGGCGAAAAGTTAGCGAAGCAAAATCGCAAAGAAGCAGACAAAATGGATAAAAAGCTTCAAAAAAATATTGAAAAACGTCACAAAGAAGAAGATAAACAACGTGAAGAAAACGAAAAACAACGTATTAAAGATATGAAGAAAACTCAAAAATACGAAGAAAAAGTAGGATTAACACCAGGTAAGCTTGATGAAAAAACTGAGAAAAAAGGCGAAAAGTTAGAAAAAGAAAATCGTAAAGAAGCTAAAAAGATGGAGAAAAAGCTTCAAAAACAAATCGAAAAACGCCATAAAGAAGAAGATAAACTACGTGAAGAAGCCGACAAATCTAGAAAAAAAGAATTTAAAAAATATAAAGATTACACAGCTAAAAGTGTAGTTAAACAAAATAAAGAAAATAATAATGAGGCTTAATCTTTCATGACACGCATTATTATTGACGGAGATGCTTGTCCAGTTGTTAATTCAGTGATTGATTTAACACAAGGGACAGGCATTTTTGTTACAATTATACGTAGTTTTAGTCACTTCTCAAATCAAATTGAACCTAAACATGTAAATACTGTCTATGTGGATGATGGTCCTGAATCGGTAGACTATAAAATTGTCCAATTATCATCTTCAGAAGATATCGTTATTACACAAGATTATGGTCTAGCTAGTCTATTACTCAACAAAGTAAAGTATGTCATGCACCATAAAGGATTTATATTTAATAATAATAATATTCAACAATTGCTAGACCAACGTTATATTAATGCTCAAATTCGTAAGCAAGGAGGCAGACATAAAGGACCTCCCCCATTTACGAAACAGGATAAACAACACTTTGAACAACAATTTAATAAGCTTTTACATCAACTTTAATGGAGGTACATAATGAAGAAAATTGCAGTTTATTGTGGCGCAAGCAAAGGAAAAGATGACACATACGTTAAAGAAGCATATGAACTAGGTAAATATATGGCTGAAAAAGGTTACGAATTAGTTTTCGGAGCTGGATCTGTGGGTATTATGGGCGCTATTCAAGATGGCGTTTTAGACCATGGTGGTAAAGCGATTGGTGTAATGCCAAAAATGCTTGATGAAAAAGAAATTACTAGCCAAAAAGTAAGTGAACTTATTTTAGTGGATTCAATGCATGAAAGAAAAAATAAAATGACTGAGCTTGCTGATGCTTTTGTTATGGCTCCGGGTGGTGCCGGCTCACTAGAAGAATTCTTTGAAATGTATAGTTGGGCTCAAATTGGTATTCATCAAAAACCAATTGGCGTATACAATATCAATGGTTTCTTTGAACCATTACAAGGGTTAATCGATCATATGATTAAAGAAGGATTTATTGATGAAAAATATCGTCAACTCGCTCCACTCTTCGATACTAAAGAAGCGTTACTTGAAGGTTTACTCAATTATAAACCTTTAGGCGTTCGTACTTATGATTAAATAATTTCTGTTAAAACCAAAATACCCCACTAGAATTTATTCAAAAAATAATTTCGAGTGGGGTTATTTCAATTATTTATCTAAATCAATCACATATCTCACATGTCTTTTCAAAGGATGATACTTACTCAAGTTAGGGAATTCAAAATGATCATAAAATGACATTCCTATTTTTTCCATGACTTTTCTTGAAGGTAGGTTTGTTTCAGCAGTAAAACTATAGACTTTAGAAATGTCTTTTTCTTTAGCAAATTTAAGTACCGCTTCTGCACCTTCAGTGGCAATACCATTTCCCCAAACTTCAGGAATCAAACGCCACCCTATTTCATAAAGTGGTAATTCTTTAAATGGATACTCACTATCTTTAGGAATATAATTTAATCCTATAAAGCCAAGCCATTCATTCGTTTCTTTCAGCTCTACTGAGAATAGACCAATACCATAATCTTTAATAATTTGGTCCATTTTTTTCATATCTAATTCAGAACGACGATAACTCAATAAACTTGGGAAGTATCTTCTGACTTGTGGGTTAGCATTCATTTTTTGAAAAGGTAATAAGTCTTTTTCTTCCCAATCTCGTAATTTCAAGCGCTCAGTTTCAATATAAACAACCATTTTTTACACTCCATTACTACGTAAATACATCATTATATACATTTTATAATAAAATTAACGCGCTATGAAACAGTAAGATTCACATCGCGCTATAATTCGTTTATTAAAATTTTGATTTAGCTTTTAGTTATATAACTGATAAGTTCAATATTAACTGGAATTTCTTTTAAATGATCACGTTGATTTTTTGGTGCTGTAAATGTAGCATCAATAAAATCATTCTGATGATCTAAGTGATATGTTGCAACAAATGTATCTGTATCTGATTCAAAATTAGGCAAGTGCGCAATTACACGTTTAATTTCACCTGTAGAATCAACAACATGTCTACCTGTAATATTTTCTAATTCTCTACCTAATTCTGGTAGCGTTAGCGCTTTTCCCTCTAAAATACTAAAATCCTGTTCATGCATGGCTCTTCTCTCCTCTTCACATTTTTGAAAATGATGACAATAATCATATTAATCTTTATAGTTTATTTTTATTATATATATTTATCCATTACGATACCCATTTTTTTCGTATATCAAACTTTACGTTCAAGACGATATTAAGTTGATATTTTAATCATATCATATTCTATTCTGTTGAAGATGATGCTTTTGATTAGATTTATTGCTGGTTCTGTCCTGATTTAAAATTTGTTACTTCTTTAATGTTGTTCTTAATTAGAAGATGTTTTATTCTTCTCGCTTTTATTAGTATCCTTATCATCACTATTATCAGAACTAGTTGATTGACTTGAAGCAGAGTTATCAACTTCTTTTTGTAATTTATCTTGTTTATCTTTTAAATCGTCTTTTTGTTTATTTAACTTTTTCTTTTGTGATTTTAATGATTTGTTTTCTTTTTCTAATTTATCTACACTCTTTTCTAATGTCGCTTTCTCCTGACTTTTGCCACATGCGGATAACATTAGCGTTGCAGATAAAAATAATACAATCCACTTTTTCATGTTAAACTCCTTTAAAAACAGTTATAAATATAATTCATTTTATCATGAAATAATAATTTAATCATTTTTCTACTTTAAATCTTTCTTCATTTTAATATGTGTATCTTCATAGCCTATTTGGTGATTCAAGTTTAACATAGCTTGATTTTTCGTATTTATTGTACTTTGTATTGTTTGGGCTCCTTCTTTCATGGCCCAATCTTCTAGTGCTAACTTTAATTGTCGTGCAAAACCTTGACGCCGATATTTAGGATATACAAACAATAATTCAATTGTCACAACCTTAGTTTGTTTTTCAAAATGCCCCCATATTAATGCTTGTAGTTCTTGATTATCTTCAATGATTAATATCATATCTTGGCAATGCCGTAATCTAGCATTAATCATTTCAATTCTTAATGCAATCGATGTACTTGTTGCTTTATAATTTGCTTCTTGAGATTCTAATAATTTTTCGTGTATCGTTGCTACCTCGTTAATTAACTTTTGATTACTCAAATTCAACTGTCTCATCATTTACTCCTGTATTTCATATTATAATCATTGTATTTCTATGGTATGATTAAGCATAATAAAATTATCAATTTAATGTATTGGTAAGTCTTACTTAAAATTATTTTTAAAGGAGCGCTTATGCACTCATGAAGTCTACAGCTCAATTAGCTAAAGAGAATAATGTGAAGTCTTTACGTTTAAATAATACGGATAGAGAAATTTTTGAAAACTACATGATATATATTCGTTCTGATTTAAGTGTAAACCCACATGATTCAGAAGTGATGTTGAATCGCATATTAAAACACTTAATCAGTGCAGAAGGTAAAGGTATGTTAGCTATGGAATTCTTTAACCATAATCCTAAAATGCATGCCAAAAAGCAATTAAAAGAACTTCCAAATGAAACAGTAAAGAATATCTTTAAATATATTTATCAACATTTCGTATTACTAATTGGTATTTTCTGTTTCTTAAAAGGGTTTATAGGTTTCTTTATTGGTGGAGATAGTAACTATCTTTATCTATATACATTTCCTATTACAGTGATAGTTGGCTTATTTATCATTTTCTTATTTATATGGATGATATTTAAAACGATTCAGTTACAATGCTTTAATAATTCAAATTGGGTATGGTTATTAACTTATGCCGTAATTGCGCTATTAATTGTCGCATTGTTTTATGTATTTTTTATACCTCAATCCTTTTTAGCATTTGGTCCTTATATCAATGTTAGTAATTGGTCATTTATTATTATTTCCGCCATTATCACACCTATTTCATTTTATATTGATCATCACTATTTTAATAAAAATTCAAATACGATTATGTAATGTTCACGAATTGATGGCCACATTTTCTAATTGAATTTAACATCTTTGAAATAAATAAGAAGGCAATTTCTACTAATAATTATAGAAATTGCCTTCTTATTTATTCTCACTAATTTAATATAAAAACATCTAAAATAAACCATATCACCATAATAAACATCACAATAGCTTGAGCAATTGTACTGGCTAAAAACGCAATAATCGATCCAAAACTTACTTTAATCGCTTTTTTCAAATCATACCCTTGTATTAACTCGATAATAAGTACTAATACAAACGGTACAATGATAATACCAATTGGCGGAACTACAAAGCATCCAATGATCACGCCAATAATAGCCCCATATTCACCAAATTTAGATCCACCATATTTTCCAACAAAGTATTTATTCATTAGAAAATCAGCTAAGAATATCAAAATGGTAAAAATAACCATTGCGATATAGAACACCCAAGATAACCTTCCGTTGTGAAATCCAAATTGATAAATAAGAAAACCTACCCATAAGACTAAAACTGAAGGAATGACCGGTTTAACTAAACCGACAAAAGCTAAAATAAATGCAATTGTAATTAAACTCCATAATAATACCGTCATTATTAACTACTCCATATCTGATATAGTAATTTTTTGATCTTTCGTTAAAAAGATTAATATAATCCCTAAGAACAATGATCCTGCTGACACATAGAAAACATTTTCCAAGCCAACCCATCCACTCATCATACCACCTAATAAGTTACCACATAACTGCCCAATAACCATTGCGTTGGCAAATAATGTTGAAGCATAACCTGGGAAATCCGGTAAAATATCTTGGAAGTAGCTTATGCCAATTCCTAATAATATAGCTAAGAAAAAGGCTAAAAATAATTGACCAATCAACATCATATAGAAATTTTTAAATAAACTAATACTAAAATAGAAAGCCCCGCCGAATATACCACCATAAATAAGTAACGTACGTGTTGGGAGTTTTGTAGATAATACGCCTAAAACGACCATAAAAGGTACTTCTAAACCTGCACATAAACTTGCTAAATAACCAACGTAGCCTTCCTTTTCGTGAAGATAATCAGTTACGAATAAAGGCATGTTCATTGTATACATCCATTGTCCAATATGTAATAAAATAAAAGCTAAAAACGGGATCAATAGTGTCTTATCTTTGAACATATTAGGCGCTACCTTCTCAACGTGTTGTTGTTGAGTAATAGGTTGTTTGATGTTTAAATTTTTATAGAAGAACACTTGTAAAATTAATGTAAATAAAATAATAGAAACTGTTCCGCCAAATAAACCTGAGTAACCATTCAATTCAATTAGTTGCGCGCCAATAAATGGACCAAATAAGAAGCCTAGTGAGAACATTGAACGTAATACTGTATTAGCAAATTTAGCCTTTTTACGCGAACTTGAAACGTTAATAGATTCTCTCGCAGATGCATAAAGTTGTGGCATTGCCGGAGCGAATAAACCTTGGAATAAAGCATAAAGGATTATAAATAATAAGATATCTTTTACAAAGAAATAAATGGAAAAGCTAATTGCTCCCATCATTAATGCTGTAATTATAAGATATTTTCTATTTATGTTATGAGTATCTGAAAATCTTGCAATAATCGAATTAACTGTAAATTGGCTTATAGCTGCTAATGCTAGTAACACACCATACTGTTTGGTGGTCATACCTAAATCCTTTGTCGCAAACAAAACAAGGTAGGGTACTGTTACAGCGATACCCATACCTAATAACAACATGTTCAAAACAAACAACTTATAATTCTTTATATATAGTAATTCTTTAAACATATGACTAACCTCTATTCATTATATGAATCAACTCATCTTATTTAACGTATAAAGTTCAACATTAAATTAACAAATGAATCTACTTGTGGTAACTGTAACATGCTTTGATCATAACTCATATAAGTCGAACGAATAAGTGGATCATTATCAATCGTCACTTTTTCAAATCCAAACATATTTTTATCAATATTTTTCATCATTATTTCAGGTAATATAGTTACACCCACACCACTAATTAGCATTTCTTTACAAGTGGCAACTTGGTCAACGGTAATGGTCGCATGATAGTCTTGTTCTAAATTATCGTTATACCATTGTTTAATTTGATTTATATAAATTGGGTCAGCTTGAAATTCTATAAAAGGCAACTTTCCAACCTCTTCACGTCTATCTTTAGGATAGATAAAATAATGATCGTCATTAAATAAGTGTGTGTTGGATAAATTCATGACTTTGTTTCCTCTAGTAATCATGACGTGATAGTCTCTATGATTTGCCTTAATTTGTTCAGTAGACCCAACTTGTACCTGAATTTCAACATTAGGAAATTGGGTATTATATAAGCTTAATACTTCTGGTAATAGTGTTTGACCTATTAAAGAAGAACAACCAATAGAGATCGTTCCGTTAACTTCCCCAATATGCGCCTGCATTTTATCAAAGAATAAACGCTCTCTCTTTAACATATCGCGTGCATGTTCAATAATCATTGCACCTTCAGTTGTTGTTATGAGTTGCTTTTTCGTTCTAATAAAAACGTCTACACCAAATGAACTTTCAATTGCTTTTAACCGTTGTGTGACAGCTGGCTGTGAAATATATAATATTTCTGCTGCTTTACGTAATGTTTTTGTTTCGTCTAATGTTATTAATAAACGATAATCATCAATTTTCATAGTGTCCCCCTAAAATATACCGTTTCCGTAAAATCCTATAATCAATGATGTTTGTTATATTTATTTTGTTTGAGAAAATCATTCTTATTTTTTATCGTGTTGTTTAACTCGCTGTGGCTTTTTATTTTTAAATGGATGATTGTGTTTATTTTTCTTATATTTTTGATTTATTTTGTGATAACATTTCATAACTTTACTTTGAACATCATCAAAGTTTTCAACTATTTCAATCATTAATTGATGTGCAATAATATATGCTTCATGATATTGTTTTTGACTAATTTGCCCATTTTGTAATGCAAACAATAAATCATCTTCATCAACTAACTCGTATGAACCATCTGGTAATACTAATACATCTAAGCATAAATCTAGTGTACGTGCATTTCCTTTTTGAGTAATATTTTTAATATTGATATCAAAATAGTATTCTAATGGATTCCCCTTATCATCAAACATAACGGTTAAACTATATCTCTTTTTTTCCGGTAATATTTGTAACCATTTATAATTATCATCTGCGACTATTATATTTTGACCAACTACCGTCACCTCTAAAGGTTCACGTACTTTCTTCATCGTGACCAAGCCTATAATACCTTTAAATCTATTATTATTAACTTTAACCTCTGTATATTCTCTCTCGATCAGGCGACGCCAGTGACGTTTGTCTATATATTTTACTTTCACAGTCACCAACTCCTTGTTTTCATTATATAAAAATGGTTCTATTATGTCATCATATGCTAAATTAGGTCATATTTTCGTAAATTCATTTAACTATATTCTACTACATATCGAGAAAATTTACTTTAAAACGACTAAATTACTATGATTTAATTTAATATGAATCCTAATATATATAATGATTACACATAAATATCAATTTTACATTATTTATGTTTACAATATTTTGTTAATTAAAAGTATAAAAAAAGATACCTATGTGAACTAATCTATTTCACATAGGTATACTGAATGCAATTATTTAATTATTTATGTTTTAATGCATATTTATCTATTACAGTTTGATGTTCAGGATACATTTGATTTAATTCATTTCTTTCAAACAACTCAAATTGTTCATATTCAAATGCCGGCTGACACATACAGCCTACTAAACAAAATCCTTCATCATGTTCAAGTGAAGATGCGAATATTGTTCTTTTTGGAACTGTATATTGCATTACCTCACCATCTTCTATATTAGGTCCTAACTGCACAGATTCATATTTACCATCAGGTGTAATCATATGAATCGTTAATGATTGACCATCATGATAATACCAAACCTCATCTGCATCTATACGATGGAAATGTGAAATATCATTGGGTGTTAACAAAAAGTATATACTGCTAAATGCAGCTCTATTTGTCTCTGTTGATGGTTGACGTATACTTTCTTTGAAATAACCACCTTCTGGATGAGGGGTTAAATTCAACGAATCAATCCAATACTGTGCGTTTTTCATTATTTTAAATCCACATTATGGAATACATTTTGAACATCTTCCAAGTCTTCCAATGCATCTACAAGTTTTTCAAAAGTTTCTTGGTCTTCTGGTGATAATTCAATATCTGTTTGAGGTAACATTTCAAACTCAGCAACTTTGAAATCTTCAACACCAGATTGACGTAATGCATCTTGAACTTGAGCAAATTGATCTGGTTCCGCATAAACAATTGTTAAACCATCATCATCAATGACATCTCTAACATCAACATCTTGTTCCATTAATTCTTCTAATACTTCGTCTGCTGATTTACCTTCAATACCGAAAGTAGCAGTATGGTCAAACATATATGCTACTGATCCAGATACACCCATATTACCGCCATTTTTACCAAAGGCAGCTCGTACGTCTGAAGCAGTTCTATTCACATTATTTGTAAGCGCATCAACAATAATCATTGAACCACTAGGACCAAAACCTTCATATCTTAACTGATCATAGTTTTCTTCTCCAGCACCTTTAGCTTTATCTATTGCTTTATCAATGATGTGATTAGGTACTGAATATGTTTTAGCACGTTCTAATACTAAACGTAAGGCTTGGTTAGATTCAGGATTGGGTTCACCTGATTTAGCTGCCACATATATTTCTTTACCGAATTTGGCATATATTCTACTTGTATTTTTATCTTTTTGAGCCTTTTTTTCTTTAATATTATTCCACTTACGTCCCATTATGGTCATCTCGCTTTCATTCTCTATAATTAACATTCTATATTATACATGATTTTTAGTCGTTAATATACCTCTTACATTGTATCAATATATCATTAAGAATAAACCTCCCCCTTCATAAAGTACAAAGTAAAATAAAGCATAAAAAAATTAGCTCCTATCAATTAGGAACTAACTTATATGTAGAATTCTAAATATTTAAATATTCTTCAACATCATCGAATAAAGCATTAAATTCTTTCATGTTGTCTTGGTTCATATATAAATATATTTTTCTTTCATCTTCTGTCGATCTGACTTTATTTAACTTACCTTTTTCAATCAGTTTACGAATTGATACTAATAATTTAGTTCTACTCAATTCTAATTCTGAAATAGCAATTTTTAAAAATGTTTGCATTAACATTTGATCTTTTTGACAATTTTTTTCTGCCAAGTCTAGTACTGCTAAATCATTAAGAGTCAATTTATATTTTTGATCTATATATTCAGACAATGCTTTATATTGTTTATAAAATTCAAATAACTTTTCTAACTTTTCTTTATTCAAAAGACTTGCACCCCCAAATATAAACAGACAACATATAACAACATTATCCTAAATATCTAAAAATCTGTCTTTCCTATTTGTTTTTAATCTGTTGTCAAAATTACCGATAAATTTAAATTGAGTTGTGCAATGTCTTTTTCACTTTATATTCTTCCTTGAAAATTGTAATCATATAAAATGAATTATAGCCTAAGTTAATTTCTAGTGAACATTGGGTAAAATCATGTTCAATAATTTCAATTTTAGGTTTAAAGTAGTAATCAACTGTATCTAAAAATTGACTCGTCCATTCATACTTATTTCTTAAATCTTTTGAAATTAAATGATTAAGATTGCCGCTATAACTATTTATCTTTCCTATGAAAATTAAATGGTTTTTATATGTTGGCATTTCATTGAAACTGATATATACATTGCTATCTCCGTACTCTTCGTCAGCAGATTCATTTTCGATGACTCTCCAATCGTATAAATACAATACATATCGATCTTCTAACTCTACTTTCTTATAGTAGCTAGCATCCACAAAATCTCGATTAAACAAAATAGATATTTCATTAAATATTAATCCAAATGTCGTCTTAAAACCTTTTGCATCAAATAAATGCAATGCATTAAAATGATTGGGATTATGAAATAGATTGAAACCTAAACCTGTAAAAGATTCTGTTAAGGACGATATTGTTTCAATGATTAAAGGAGCACTATTACTTAAATCATTATGCTTATCATTAATTAACTGATGATTTTCTACATTTAATAAAAACATCTTCTCTTTCACAAAATCAACTTCATTTATTATTGCCTTTAGATTTTTTATTTGAATTTCATTTTTTAATAATAATCTTTCATTTCCCTCTGTTAAGTAAGAGGTAGTTAGTTTCGCATTATCAATAAATAGATATTCAAATTTTAGTCTTTTAATTTGAGATTCTATTGCTTTAAGCATCACTGGATCATCTATTAAACATGATATATCTAAACCGATGACATGATTAATATTTAAATCCTGAAACTTAATAATATCTTTATAGATTTCACGAATTTCTTTATCATCCAAATTAAAGACTGAAATAACTTCGTATGGATAAGGTATGTCCTGCTTACTATTCTTAAGTTTGAGTAGCGCATCGCTAAAACAAACACCTATACTATCGATAACTTTATAACTATCAATATTAAAAGCGACTCTCAACCCTTTTTTGATAATAATTTCTACAATATTTCGTTTATCTTCATACGTCATTTCATTACAGATTTCTGAAAGTGTAGGAACGATATAAAAAATAACTTCTGTTCTTGAAAATTCAAATTTATCTAACTTGTTATAAAGGAAGGTATATTTTAATTCTTCTATCGTTTGAATTTGAATCACGCTTTGAAACGATTTAGCTTTCTTTATCTTTCCTTCATCTAATTGTATATCTTCATATTTTTCGATCTTATGTTGTTCTACTAATTTTTCAATATAAGGTTTTAAAGATTCTGAATCTTCATCAGTATCTATATTTATCTTAAACATAATATTCTTATCATATTTTGAAAGTTTTCGATAATCGTTAGGTGTCACACCTAAGTACCCTTTGAACATTTTTGAAAATGTTGACATACTACTAAATCCTAAAATGTCACTAATATGACTAATCGTTTTATTAGTTGTTAGTAATAACTCAATTGATTTGTTAATTTTCAGAGTATCAACATATCTTTTGAAGCCCATACCTATTAATTGATGAAACTGGGAAGAAATATTTGATTTTGATGTGAAAAGTTCAGTAGAAATATCTTTTAATGTCAGTCTTTGTTCAATATGGTTATCTATATATTCTAATTCTTCTTTCAAATCAATATAATACGTATAATTATATTGATCGATTGCTATACTCTTATCAACTTTTGCTTCTGTACCTATAATCTGAACTATTTTAGTCGTTAATTCGTCAAGTACCTCTCGATAGTCTTCATTAATATTTCTAAGTACTAACTGTAAAACTAAGTCTTTAAGTTTATTAGAAGATTTAATCAAATTGGCTGTATATTGAAAATCAAAAAATGAAAAATTTTGTTCAGCGAACCAATCACTGGTTAAATAAAGCATAATCACTTTGCCATTAGTATTTAAACTAAATACATCAGCATTGTTAATAATATAGATCTCGTTATTAATCGTCTTTTGTTTACGAAATTTTTGAATATGCATATCACCTTCTATTGGCCAAAATAAAATAATACCATCCTGGCACCTTGTCGTTGGATATTCGACATTAGAAAGTATACGCAAGTAAGAATTTGGCATAACTCTCCCTCTCTTTTCTAGTAAAACCAATACATCTTCTAAACTTAATTATTATTCTAAATTCTTAATCTAAACAATTTAACGCAATTATAACATGCAGACAAAAAATATACTTGTTTATATATCTATAAATAATTAAGTAATAAAGCAATATAAATATATTTAATAAAAAAAGATGTGACGTTTATTTCCTTATAACTCATATTAAAGAATAAAAAGGAATAATTTTGAATCAAAACAATGAGTATCACGTCAACATCTTTGTCTTAAATGGTATTTTTTTATCGAAATCGATTTGCCAATCTTAATATATCTTTAATGATATTTAATAAGTTAATAAACAAATTGAAACCCATTTCCCTTGGAGAAAATTGTCCTCGTTTCATTCTATTAAAATCATAAAGTGTATATAGTAGAAATAATAATAAGCTTACTACTGTAATAACTGTGTGAAAAATTGGATTATGAATGAATATTCCGATAATACTTGCAATAATAAGCGCTAATAATGTGACAAATAAATAACGTCCCATACTAGAAGCATCATTAATTAGAAAGAAACCAACAATACCAAAGGCAATAAATGCACCAATTGCTAATATAATATTCTTATAAAATACGTCTGGACCAAGGTTTTGTAAATAACTTGTGAACATGGCATATGATAAAAGACCTAATATAACAGCATATATATGAGAAATGACAATGCCATACTTACGTGCACGTTGGAATACTAAAGTGATTAACACTAAGACCATTAAGGCTAAAGATAAAGGTCTTCTCCATTCCATTGGTAAGTATTGTCCGAAATAACATCCTATTCCGAAGATAATCCAATAATACATAAAGAATAGCCATACTTTTGCATATGCATGTGACCGTTGTTTATCTTTTGTTTTACTTGTGTGCTGTGTAGTTTGTGACATATGGTTTTGCTCCTTCATGTAATGTTTACATTAATGCGTTGATTTTACATTTATAAATTATCTTTAAAACGCTACAATAACTAAATCGATAGAATTAGTCAACATTCTATACTAATTATACACTTTGTTACAATTTATCAAACTTCTATATTAAAATTTTCATTTAAAAATCGTCTTCAAAACTGTCGTATCAGCCTTTATTGTTTAAAAATAATTCAATTTCTAATTGTTAACAATATTACAAGATAATAACAAACCACACAAAGCCCTATATTTTTGTTAGTATGG
The DNA here is from genome assembly GCF_902506595.1 of Staphylococcus sp. 8AQ. NCBI lineage: Bacteria > Bacillati > Bacillota > Bacilli > Caryophanales > Staphylococcaceae > Staphylococcus > Staphylococcus sp. 8AQ. The sequence goes on along the minus strand of NZ_LR733871.1, from coordinate 206,426 downwards.
GTAGCGTAGTAAAAAACGAAAAAGCAATTATACATAGTAATCATTCATTTCTATGCTAATAATTAAAGCAAATTTAAGGAGGAGTCACTTTGAAAAAGTTAGCCTTTGCAGTAACAGCCGCTTCAGGCGCAGCAGCAGCACTTTCTCATCAAGATGCCGAAGCTTCTACTCAACATAAAGTTCAGTCAGGAGAATCATTATGGACTATTGCTCAGAAATATAATACTTCTGTTGATAGCATAAAACAAAATAACAATTTAGATAATAATATGGTATTCCCTGGACAAGTCATATCAGTAGGTGGAAGTGCTTCTCAAAGCTCTAATTCAAACACTTCTTCACAATCTGGTTCACCTTCAACACATACAGTAAAATCTGGCGAATCATTAAACATTATTGCTAATAAATATGGCGTATCAGTAAATGAATTAATGTCAGCGAATAACTTAAATGGTTATTTAATTACACCAAACCAAACGTTAAAAATTCCTAATGGTGGTTCAGGTGCAGGTGGCGCTGGCGCTGGATCTGGTGGTGCTACTGCTACTACAGGCAATACAAGCACACAATCACCTTCTTTCAATCACCAAAACTTATATACTGAAGGACAATGTACTTGGTACGTCTTCGATCGTCGTTCTCAAGCCGGTAAACCTATCAGCACATACTGGTCAGATGCTAAAAACTGGGCTACTAATGCAGCTAATGATGGTTATCAAGTAGACCATTCACCTGAAGTAGGCGCTATTATGCAAAGTGTTCCTGGCGTTTATGGTCATGTTGCGTATGTTGAACGTGTTAATGGTGACGGTAGTATCTTAATTTCAGAAATGAATTATACTAATGGACCATACAATACAGATTACCGTACAATTCCAGCTTCAGAAGTATCAAGCTATTCATTTATTCATTAATTAAATACTTAAATATTGATATATATTTATAAAACTACCAACAAAGTTTAATTTTTGTTGGTAGTTTTTTTGTCTTATCTTAATAGATATACAATTATTATGAAGTTGATACATAAAGTTCTAATGCTTTGGAAATCAAATTAACGTTTTCCAAAAGCAGTAGTTTCCTTAGAAGAGACCTAACATAGAGTATTCTAAAGAGAAATGCTGCAAGCAACGCAAGTTGAGCATACTTCTCAATTCGACAATATTTAAGAAACATCACAAATATCCACATTGAATAAATCATTTTATAAGAACTACTACCCCATAGTATAAATATTAGTTCTTAATCATCATTCATTTCTTCTCTAAATCTAATACCATTTGTCCTAACCTCTTAAAAATTATAAGTATCTATTCAACTATTTTAATTCAATAGGTAGTTTTCAAGTATACAAAAAAGAAGGTTGGAAATATTTTAATGATTATCTCAACCTTCTGATTAATATCGCTATGTTATATATTATTTTAAGAAGAAATGCATAATAAAGTATACAATCGCAGCTAATATAGCTGAAATTGGTAATGTTATTACCCAAGTAATTATCATACGTTGCGCTGTGCTCCATCTAACACCTTTTGCACGGTTTGAAGCACCAACACCTAAGATTGATGAAGAAACAACGTGTGTTGTTGAAAGTGGGAAATGTAATGATGATGCTACGAAAATAGTTAAGGCAGATGATAAGTCAGCTGCTGCACCATTAGCTGGTCTAATTTTCATAATGTTACCACCAACAGTTTTGATGATTTTCCAACCACCTATTGCAGTACCAAGACCCATTGCTGTAGCACATGCCATTTTAACCCATAATGCTGGTTCAACATTAGAACCATTTTGGATATTAGCAACGATTAAAGCTAACGTAATAATACCCATTGATTTCTGAGCGTCATTTGTACCATGTGAAAATGATTGTAACGCTGCTGTAAATATTTGAAGAAATCTAAAGTTACGATTAGTACGTGTTAAGTTAGCGTTTTTAAATACTACTTTAACAATTGAGTACATAATAAAACCAACACAAAATGCAATAACTGGAGACACAATTAATACAATAATAATTTTAGTAAATCCTTGATAATGTAATACTCCAAATGATCCTTCAGATGCAATCGCTGCACCTGCAATTGAACCGATTAATGCGTGTGATGATGAACTTGGAATACCATATAACCAAGTAATTAAGTTCCATGCAATTGCTGCGATAATAGCTGCTAAAACAACGACTAACCCATGTTGTAATTTAAATGGGTCAACAATATCTTTAGTGATTGTACCAGCAACCCCAGTAAATGTTAACGCACCAATAAAGTTCATGACTGCCGCTAATAAAATGGCTGTTCTTGGAGTTAATGCTCTGGTAGATACGGCAGTAGCTACAGCATTGGCTGTATCATGGAAACCATTGATAAAGTCAAATATTAATGAAAATATAACTATAGCTATCGTGACGATTAAAATATATTCCATAAGTGAGGACTCCCTTAGCTATTTTTCATGATTATAGTTTCAAAATTATTCGCGACTGTTTGGCATTTATCTGCAATTTCTTCCATGCTTTGATAAATATCTTTTATTTTAATTAATGTGATTGGATCTGTCTCACTATTGAAGATATGTTTTATAGATTGTCTTAAGATACCGTCACAGTTCGTTTCAAACTCTTTAATATTAATTGAGTGAATACGCATGTGAGATAATTTTTTATCTACTAATAAACCTACAGCAAGTTTCATTTCTGCTACTGCTTTTTGAATATTATCAACAAATTCAGCCATGAATTCATCTGTATATTCAATTGAATACATTTCAAACATTCCTGAAGTTTCTTCCATAGCATCTAATACATCATCAATTGCGTTACATAAAGATAAAATATCTTCACGTTCAATTGGCGTGATAAAAGTCTGGTTTAAATCAGTAATCACTTGATGCATTAATTCGTCACCATGAGATTCGTAAGTTTTGATATTGTCAGAATATGCTTTTAAATCTAAGTGTGTGTTGAAATCCATTTTTCCAAACTCGATTGCAGCACGGTCAAGATTGAAAACCATTTCTTCTAACTGAACCATGAACTTATCTTTTTTCTTACTAAACATTCAAAATCCTCCATTTGAGCGATTGTTACCAATCACATTCATAAATTTTTACTCCATAAGATATGTGGAACACATTTACAATTTTCAGAAAAAAGGAGATTCACTTTTTCATTATGTAAATATTTTGTAAATCATAGTTATAAGCAATGATGTTTGCGTTCAAATAAATTGCGTTTTGTTCCTACTTGAAAATATCACAAAATTTACATAACTACAATTCAATTTACAAATTCTTAACAAATACGCAATTAAAATTTTACATACCTTCTTCATTATGCCCAAAACGGGTATAATGACAATTCCACTTTATAATTTAACGTTTTATATAATGACTTTCAATTATTTTCCATGAACTAATTATGGATCATAAATTTTGCTATTATATCCCTACCATTTTATAATAACAATACTTAACCAAAGGAGACTACAATGGAATTTACATTAAAAGCGATTCAAGATGCACATAGTAAATATACTGGACCAGATTTTCCAAAGCTATTTAAAGCTTTTAAAGATATGGGGATGACAACAAATATCGTTAACATTCAACAAGGTACATCAACATATATTAATACCGAGAAACAAACGATTACTACAAATGGTGTTAAAGCGACACATGATGTGGCAACGTCTTCTCATTCTAGTAGCGTCAAAGATATACTTAAACGTCACCAAAATGGGGATACAGACTTCCCTACTTTTTGTGAAGAAATGGCACAAGCTGGTATATATAAATGGGATATTGATATTAATGCAGGTACTTGTTCATACATTGATTTAAATGAACAAACGATTGTAAGTGAACAAATACCTCAATAGCAATATTAATTATTATAAAAAAAGGATTTCATACAGCGTCTTATAAACGATGTTAATGAAATCCTTTTTTATATTCTATATTGAATGCCTGATTGTTCTTTTTGAATGGTTATATGCTGCCAATGCAAATATAGCATAAATAGCTGTATATACTGCCATGACAATAAAAATTGGTGTTTGGTTTGTAGAACCTAATAATGTCATAAATGCTAGAGAAGCAAAGTAAGCATGTAATAATGCAATCACTAAAGGTAAAGCAAAGTTGAAGAATACTTTAAGTTTTAAACCTTTTGCCATATCTTGATAAGTAAAACCTAATTTCCGTAATATCGAATAATTTTCTATTTCATCTTCAGTTTCATCTATTTGTTTAATATAGATAATACATCCGGCAGCAATTAAAAAAGTAACCCCTAAAAATGATGTAACAAATAATAATACTCCTGTTAAGCTTGAAATTTCACTTGCAGCTTCACTTCTAGTTTCAATATTCTTATCCACATTTTTAACAGCATTTTGTAATTCCGGCATATCTTTTTTATGCTTAATATCAAAACCGTATTGGGATACAATATCTTTTGCTTCAGTATGATTTCTTAAATACTGGTAGTCTTTATCATTCAAAACTAAAGTTGGTCCACCTAAGTCTACATCACTCATGAAATATATTTGATTAATTTCTTTGTATAATTTAACTTTTATCGAGTGTTGTTTTGTACCTAATTTGGTTTCACCATGTTTTTTGTATTTCATCATATCGCTGACTTTACCTTCAGGTGCAATAATATCAGTATATCCTTTAGATACTTCAACATTAGGTATATATTTATCACTCGTTACTGCTACTTCATAAGGTTTAGCAATCCCTTTTTCGAACAATTTGTCTTTAAATAATTTGCTGTATACAACTTCCTTATAGTTGTAAAAATGTTTAATATTTTTATTATTTAACTCATAAGCTAACTCATTAGCCTTATCTTTATCTTTTAACGTAACATCATGTGGAGAATTTAGTAATACTTCATTCGTTAACGTACCTCTACTGATAGCTGCAAAACACAATACAGATACTGTTATTGCAGAAATAATAGTCATAACTGTAAGAGAAAATGCATTTTTCTTAATACGATACATAATTGGAGCAGTAAACATTACATCATGAATACTTACAGTATCTTGTCTTATCTTTTTAATTGCTTTAAAAATTAACGAAACTGTACTTCTATAGAAGAAATATGCACCAATGACGGTACAAATTAGAATAACAAATGGTTGAATTAAGCCATTAAAATGTTCTACAACTCTGGTAGATAGATAATAACCAAACAGAATCATAATGATACCTAGTATCCCTAAAATTAAATCACCAATAGTAAACTGATTGTGATTAATTTCTCGCTTTGTCATATTTGAAGCTAATTCTGTAATGGAACGTCTTCTTATATAAAGATAACTTTGACTAACAGTCAATATGTACGCAACTAAAATTAATAGAAGTGCTTGTATTATAGCCGATACACTAAAGATAATTGAAACGGTGATATTAATTCCAAGTAATCTTAATACAATCATTAACAATATTTTTGATCCAAAGATTCCTATAATAATACCTAAAATAGAAGTAGTTATAAATATAAGCAACTGTTCTATCATAATCATTTGCATAATATTAAATCTAGAAAGACCAATCGTTTGAAACAACGCAAATTCACGTCCACGTCGCTTTAAAAACAATAGATTCGCATATAAAATAAATACGATAATCAGTACAAAAAGAAAATAACTACCTATTTGCGATCCTTCTTTAATAATTGGATAATTTTGTTTTCCATATAAATGATGTGCATATTTTAAAGTGATAAAACTAAAATAAAGGACTACGCTAATTACTAATGAAAATAAATAAATCGCATAATGTGAAAATTTTTGTTGGAAATTTTTAAAAACAATTTCTTTAAAGGTCATAATTCACTCCACCAAGCACACTTTGTGTTCTAATAATCTCATTATAAAATGTCTGTTTATTATCTTCACCTTGGAATATTTCTGTGAATATCCTTCCATCTTTTAACATCACTACACGATTCGAATAACTTGCGGCTACAGGATCATGTGTAACCATAATAATTGTTGTATTAAATAATTCATTCATCTTAGTTAATCTTTTTAATAAGTCTTGCGTACTTTTTGAATCTAACGCTCCTGTTGGCTCATCAGCAAATATAATGGAAGGATTTGTAATAAACGCTCTTGCTGCAGAAGTTCTTTGAATTTGACCGCCTGAAAGTTCAGAAGGATATTTATCACTAACATCCTTAATATTTAAAGCTTCTACAACTTTTTCATACCGTTCCTTCATTTCTTGTTTGGGTATTTTCTTAACAGATAGCGGTAGCATAATATTCTCTTTTACTGTTAATGTATGTAAGATATTATAATCTTGGAAAATAAAACCTATTTCCTTTTTACGTATATTAGATAAATCTTTATTAGATAATTTATCCAACGCTTGACCATTTAATTTTATTGATCCTTGTGTAGCATAATCTATAGAGCTAAGTACATTCAATAGCGTTGTCTTGCCAGAGCCTGAAGGACCCATAATCGATATAAATTCGCCCTTATCAACTGACAAATTAATATCATGTAGTATTTCTTGAGAAGAATGTTGATTTCCATATATTTTAGTTAATTGATTTACTTCTAATATTGTCACGTTAACACTCCTAATAATCACTGCTCAATCACATTGCAATGAGGTTGAAACATAAAGTTCTTGTGCTCTGGGAAACTTGATTAACGACGACCCAAAAGCAGGATTTTGCCCCGACCTCTTTTATATTTTCACTTTTATATTATAACGATTCCTTATTACAAATGTACTAATAATGAATAACAAAACGCATTCTTAAAATGACAATGTTGTCACTTCAGACATGCGTTCAATGACTTCATTTTGTTGTGGGAATATGAGACTAAATGTAGTTCCTTTACCTACAACAGAATCTACTTTAATTTCAATACCTAATTGTGATTTAACACTATCCACTAAATATAGCCCCATGCCTGATGACGTCGTCTCATTTCTATTAGCCGTGGACGTATAACCTCTATCAAAGATACGAGGCAAATCTTTTTGGCTAATGCCACGTCCATGATCTTTAATTTCTAGTGTAATATGGTTATCAGTTAATTTACCGCTTATTTCAATCATATTATTTTCACTATATTTCAGTGAATTAGATAAGATTTGTCTTATCATCATTCGGCACCATTTCAAATCTGTATAAACGTTAAAATCATCAGTAAAATTCAATTCAAAACCTATACCTTTTATCTGGCTAATATGTCGTGTTAGTTGAATTTCGTCAATAACCATTCTTTTTAAAGAAACGTAGTCAAAATACATATCTTTATTTTGTGTTTCTAAACGTGTTAAATATAATTGTTTATCTAACATTTCATTGATACGCGACCATTCATATAATAATGCTTGTTTACGTTGAGCATCTTGTTCTTGGTCGATGATTAATTTCAATGCTGTAACAGGTGTTTTAATATCATGAACAAATTCAGTTATACTTTGTTCGTGATTATTGATTTGTACTTGTTGTTCTAAAACCTTATCCTTTTGAGTAGTAATATTACGATATAAATAATCTACTATTTGTTGTTGGAATGGTGTTTCAGCCAAGTCTTTATGTTTAATTTCTTCAATTTCTTTGTTCTTTTCAAAATGCTTCGTCAATCTCGATTCTTTAAAGAAAGTAATGATAATAAATATGATACTCATACCTAAATTAAGCACCACAATATACCATACACTATCAGCAGAAATATCATAATCGATATATGAAATGCCTAGCATAACAAGATTGATAAATACAATCCATATAATCCAATTTATACGTGATTTAAAAAACAACCAAAACCATTTAAAGTTATTCATGAGCCATATACCCTTTACCTACTTTGGTTTCAATAGCACTATCCATCCCTATTTCTGATAGCTTCTTTCTTAATCTATTTACATTAACAGTTAATGTGTTATCACTAACAAAGGCTTCATCGTCCCATAAAGCAGTAATCAATGTATCTCGTGAGACAATTTGATTTCTTTTGTTAACTAACATTTCTAAGATAATCATTTCAGTTTTAGATAAGAAAATGACTTTATCCCCTTTTTGAATACTATCTTTCGATAAATCAACGGTAGCATCTTGCCAGTTTAAAGTACGTTTTTCTTCAACCCCAAATTCATACACTCTGCGATAAACAGCTTGTAATTTAGCAATCAGCACATTAGTATAAAATGGTTTTTGGATATAATCATCTGCACCTAATTCCATACTCATGACTTGGTCCATTGGATTATCACGAGATGATAAAAATAAAATGGGCACGTTAGATACTTGTCTCATTTTTCTACACCAATAAAAACCATCATATTTCGGTAATTGTACGTCTAATATTACTATCTCAGGATTAAATGCTTCAAAAGTATCCATAACATTGCTGAAATCATCTATCCCTACAACATTAAAATCCCATTGCTCTAATTCTTTTTTCAATTCTTGAAACAGTGTGTTATCATCTTCAACTAATAAAATTTGCATACGAATCACCTAATTATTTTGTATATTTGATTTTTTCTCCTGATTGAATACGTCCTTGGAAATGTTTGATACGACAATCTACTTCAAATCCACGCATCATCATTCCTTGTAATGGTGCTTGTACAAAATAATACACAGGCCAAAACATTTTCGGAATGTAATCAAATAGATGTACTAAAACAATTGCATTACCTTTTAATAGACGGAACTCTAATTTCCCTTGTTTCTTCGCATTCGATTTAACTAATCTTCCACCAACTAATTGCAATGTAATTAAATCTTTTTCAGTAATCATTCTTTTTAATATAGCTAAAGGCTTATTTTTATTTTTAACATAAATATAATAATAATCATTACTTTTATAAGTCTTTACAATTGTACCTCTCGTTTTATCAAGCCAATTAAAAAAGTATTCTACAACTTGATTGAGCGTCCATTTTTTAGGAAGTACTATTTTCGTCGCAGTTCTGACATCATCATACTTTGAAACTTGTAACTCAACATTAATATGTGGACGTTTTATTTCTAATTGTGTACGTTCAACAGGCACACCATATGCACCCAAACGTTCAATCGTTTGATTATCATTACGACTTCCTGGTATATATACTAGCTTTTTAACTTGATTTACTGCTGCTGCCCTTCCAAAATTGTCAGCAGCAATTAAATTCAAATCTCGCGCCGTCGCTTGTGTCAATTTTGCAGAGTTTTTAGTTGGATCTAAATAAAAAATAGCTATATCAATATTTTTCATAGATTCAACCACATCTTGATAATTAAAAATATCACTTTGTAGCCAAGTCATATTTGTCGTAGCTTCATGTTCTGGTTTAGGATACTTGGACAATACATATAATTCAGCATCTTCTTCAATAACTGAACTTAAATGTTTCCCAATATATCCTGTTCCGCCTGCTAAAAGTACTTTTGGTTTCATATTTTAACTCCCTTGTGTATAATCTACACTCCAACTGTATTATTGCACGATTTAAAGCAATCTTAACTTATTTATATTATAATATAGAAGTAATCGAAACTTAAATGAATATAGGAGTGTTTTCATGCCTCACGCTATTCGTGAAATTAGTATAAAAGACGTAGATAATTTTATTGAATTACTTACCAAAATTTATGATGAATCTGAATTTACTTTCTACAACCCTGGTGAATACGCACCTACTACTTCTGAAGTTATTAAAAGATTAGAAGATTATATTACTTCTTCATCTAAAGCCATTTATGTTGCTGAGAGTGATGAACAACTTGTTGGCTATGCATTTGTAGGAACAGAAACATATGAAAGAACACGCCATGAAGCTATCATCTATTTAGGTGTTAAAAACCTTTATCAACAACATGGTGTTGGACAAGCTTTAATTAATGCAATTGAAGCTTGGTCACTCAACCACAATATCCGCCGTATCGAAGCTACTGTTGTGACAGAAAACGATAGTGCAGTCAATTTGTTTAAAAGTACTGGGTTCCAAATTGAAGGCGAATTAAAGGATAAGTTATTTATTAATAATAAATATTACAATGAATATGTGATGGCCAAAATTTTAAATTAATGCTAATCTCTGTATATTAAATATTATCATAAAATGTATTTAAACAACGTAAAGTAAAATTCCATCATGTATAGAAAATACCGTTAAAACACATATTTCAAGTGTTTTAACGGTATTTTCATTATAATAACTATTCACTAAATGGATCTAATTGAACATCTTGGTTTATATTATTGTTTCCATTTGTGTTTGATTCATTGTTACGTTCAACACCTGAAGAAGAAGTATTTCTACTTAAAAATAATAAGACGCGCTTAATATTTTCTTTTGACTCAGGTTTTTCTAAATGAAATTGGTATTGATGATGTAAATGGTGAGACCCATTATAAAATAATGTATCTACTGGTACATCTTTTTCTTTAAGTTTTTTATAAAAATCAATATTTTGACTATAAAAAGGATCTGCATCTCCTACAGATAAGAAAGTTGGTGGATATTTATTAGTCACTTGATTTATTGTGGACATTTGAGATAAATTTTTAAAATTACTTTCCCAATTTGTCATACCAGTATAACTTCTCATAAATAATTGTATTCTCGGAAATTCTGTCGCTTTTACAGTTTTCATATCATAGAAACCACCAAAGAATATCGCTGCTTTAATTTGTGAAGGTTTGAATTCTGGTTCAAATTTCATTTCATCTCTTAATGATTTGTTTGTTTGCATTGCAACATATTGACTAGTTAATTGTGCACCAGCTGAATCACCGCCAATAATCACTTGATCAAAATCAATTGGTAAATCATGTTCATTAGTTTTGATAAATTTAACAGCCTTATTCATTTGTTCAATTGGTGTTGGATATTTATATTGTGGTGCTAAAGCGTAATTGACGTTGACAACAATATAACCTTGTTCAGCAATTTTAGATAATAAAGGATTTTTATATTGTTTATCTCCTGCAATAAAGCCACCACCGTGCATCCAAAAAATAACAGGTAATTTACTATCTTTACTCATGTCTGATGGCATAATAATATCCAATTTACTATTTGGAACACCTTGGCCGTATGAAATATTTTGCAATAATTTAACATTTTTATTATTTATTTGGACTTTTTCTTTATTTTGGTGATTATGTTCTTGATCATAATGTTTTTTTAATAGTAGTCCTATACAAACACTAACGATTAAAATAACACATATCGTAATAAACAACCATTTATGTTTTGCCTTCATGATTGATTGTCCCCTCATAAAACTTTACTTATATTATAAATTAAAATCTTAACTTTATTTAAAAAAAGCAATTCATCTTTAATTGAATAAGATGAATTGCTTTTAAGGTTAAATCAATCATATTCAATAGTAAAGTGCATTTACTTTTTTATAATTAAGCAATATGATCTTTATCATCACTTTTACGTTTATAATATTTTACAAGCACTGCAACAACTATAAATAAACCAACAATTCCCATGATGTTGTATAAATAATTAATTAAGTCTGCAAATCCTACGAAACTTAAAATATAAGCAGCAATCATCATGATAATAATAAATAGATGATATTTCTTACTATATGGTTCTGTGAATCGTGCAGCAAATGAATAACATAAACCTAAGATTGTATTGTACATTACAGCTAGCATAATAATAGTTAATACTAAACCAATCCAAGGATTAATTGCATTCGCTAAGTTTAATGTAGGTATCGCAGCATCTTTAATTTTTGGATATTCTGCTTGTAATGCAAAATTAATCAATGCAAGTAAGATTGTGTATACAATACCACCGAATAATGCTCCAGCACCTGATACTTTTCGTTTAGATGCATCACCGCCAATAGCAACAACTGTACTAAATCCTACCGCGAAGGCGAGTCCTCCATATTGGATACCTTTTAAAATACCAAATATAACACTTGGTTTATCTACTGTTTGATTAACATCACTTAATGGCACTGAACCATTAAATAAATAATACACTGCTACTAATACTACTATTATAATTAAAAATGGAGTAACAATTCCTAGAGCTCTTACAATTTTATCGAAATCAAGTAATAGTGTGCCGTAAATGACAACTGTCATTATCAAAGCACCTAGCCAAACAGGAATATGAAAGCTTTCCTGGAATGTTGAACCTGAACCAGCAATCATTGTAACGGCAATTCCAAATAAAAAGAACACAAGAATGTAATCAAATATTTTACTGAATTTTTCACCGAATACATATTGTAGCGTTGATTCATGGTTTGTAGCTTCAAAAGCCGTACCTATTTTAGCTACTTGTCTACCTATAAAACCTAAAATTAAACCTGATAATAATACACCAATATATGACCATAAGCCATACGGTGTGAAGAATTGCATTACTTCTTGACCGGTTGAAAATCCTGCGCCGACTACTATGCCGACATAGGCGAAACCAATTTTGACAGCTTCTTTATTCAGCCCCATGAAAAAATAACCTCCTTCATTTTACACACGTTGAATTATAACGTACTGCTTTTTAATTGCAACCCAATCCATGTAGCTAAAAATATCTTAAATTCCCAATTTAGACTTTGATATCAAGCATTTTCGGATATTCCCTAAATTCAAATTTTAAATTTTCTAAACATTCAAACAATTTATTTACTATTAAAAAAACCACTGAATTGATTTTACACAATTCAATGGTATTTACAAAAATAAGTCTAAATATTAGATTTTTAACGAGCATCGCGGTGTTGATTTAACTCATTAATATCAACTACTACGTTGTCCATGCGTTTCGCTGTATCTTTTAATACATTACGAGCCACATTATTGTTTGGATCTAATTTAAGAATTCGTTTAGCTATATCAAAAGCCTTTTTATCAGAAATAACAGGCTCTGGAATTGCATGTAGTAACAGCATTTGTAATAAGCTTTTAACTTCATTTCCGTCAGTAAGTTTTATGGATGAATCTGCATGATAATAAGCAGAGTGTAAAGCACCTTCATAGTCACTAAGTGGATAAACAAGAAGTAAAAATGCTAAATCGTGCATTTCAGGTGTTTCTTCCACTTTCATCATATCTAAAATACAAGTATAGAACATCATACTTTCTACTTCATGTGCACTTGAAATATATGCTTCTTCAAATTCCATAAAATCTGTTTCGGACATTAATTGTCTTACTAAATCAAACTCGCCATTCAATACATGTTTTTTTATAAGATGTTGCATGGCAATGTCCTCCTATTAGCCAGATTTTATCGTACATTTAATATTAATCATATCACATATAATCTTAACTTTCATTTCAAAAAATAAAATTCAACTTAATAAATGATAATTTCATTTAAAATGATGTTTGTTTTACTTCATCAAGAGCATCAGACATACTTCCACCTATTGATAATTTAACTGCTGCTGTAAAACTTCCTTCTACTATTGGCGCGTCTACTTTAACAATTTTATATGGCCCATCATACATATCTATAGCCATATCAATATTCATTTCTGATGATCCAATATCATAAAAGCATAATGCATCTTCTTCTAGTCCATTAATTAATTGCTGTACTGTATCAAAAGATGTACCAATATCTCCATTTACACCACCATTAGCTACTACATTAACATCTGATGCCATTTGTTGTAATAATGCTTTAGTGCCATTAGCTATAGCTTCACTATGACTAATGATTACAATTGTCGTCATTATCTTTCATCTCCTATTAATGCATTTAAAACATAAACCATACTTTGTGCGCCCGGATCCATATATCCTTTAGAAGCCTCTTTATAATATGAAGCACGTCCCTTTGTTGCAACCATATCAATAGTCTCGTCTGCAAAACTTTGTAGTCGCTCTAAATTAACTTTTTCGTCTGCTTTAACCGCTTCGAATGTTCGTGCTACAACATCATACATTGTCTTTTCGTTTAGTTCAACCTTGCCACGTTTAGCGATAGCTTCGGTAAATGTTTCAAGTAAAGTTACTAAGTTATCGTGGTCAATATCATCACTAACGACTTCTGCCATTTTAACAAAACTAAACCCGTATAAGGGACCTGAGGCACCGCCAATATTGGACATTAGTGTCATGCCAGTAGATTTAAATAAATTTTTCATTGAACTGTCGTCTACTTTATCTTTTAAATTTTCGAATCCTCTTAACATATTTACACCATGGTCTCCATCACCAATAGCTCTATCAAGTTCTGTTAATGTATCTTCTTGTTCTTTAAACGTATTTTCTAATTCTAATAAGTGTTGTTTCGTTGTATTAATATCCATTATTAGCCCTCCTTGTTATTTTTTATTGATTAAGCGTTAAAATATCGACTAGTCGTTGGTGCAAGTAATGCTTCTAGGAGTTTTTCAGAATAAGGTACGATTGTGATTGAAAATCCTTGCATATCTAATGATGTCATATAATCTCCCACATACCAATGTTTCACATTTACATTTTGAGCCTCAAAGTATTTTTTGATATATGACGTTGTAATGTTCAGTTCAGACAATGGTGTGCCACCCATACCATTGACCATTACGATAACATTCTCAGTCTCAACTTCTTTTAACAATGCATCACCTAAATGCTTCACAATGTCATCAATAGACTCCATTTTTTGACGATGTAGTCCTTTTTCACCATGAATACCAATACCAATTTCAATATCATTTTCATTTATATCAAATCCATATTTACCAGTTGTTGGTACCATTGGTGGTGTTAATGCCATTCCAATACTTTTAATAGTAGGTAATATATTTTCAACTTTAGATTTAATATCCGCTAACGACTCGCCATTCTCTGATAAATAACCCGCATATTTATGAATGAAGACTGTACCAGCAACTCCACGACGCTGTTCTACATCAGATACAGCAATATCATCCTTAACAACAACCATATCTACATTAATATCTTCCATTTCGGCCATTTCTTGAGCCATTTCAAAATTCATTACATCTCCAGCATAATTTTTAACAATTAATAATACGCCATCACCAGTATCAACATATTTAATAGCTTCTAAAATTTTATCTGGCGTTGGAGAAGTAAATACCTCACCACATACCGCAGCATCAAGCATACCTTGTGCAACATATCCAGCATGTGCAGGTTCATGACCGCTCCCTCCACCTGAAACGAGTGCTACACCTGATGTCTTTTTATCTTTTTTAACAATGATTGTATCTTCAATAATATCTAGCTCAGGATGTGCAATTAAAAATCCATCAAGCATATCACTTAAAAAGTCTTGTTTATCTTTAATTAGTTTCTTCATTGTTAGCCCTCCTTTGTCATTCATGTCTATTATAAATCAACCCTTTTAGAAAACGTTAACAATATACATAACAAAAGAGCGAAGCCTCCTAAAGACTTCACTCTTTTTCACACAATTTATACACTTTTAGTTTTATACATAAGATATAAGAAATAAGGTGCTCCAATAATAGCGACTATAATACCCGCTGGTACGCCAGTTGGTTCTAAAATAACTTTACCAAAAGTATCTGAGAATACTAATAGGAATGCGCCAACTAGTACTGCTATTGGTAAAAATAATTGATGACGTGGACCAACGATTCGTTTAGCTATGTGTGGTCCCATTAATCCAATAAATGATATAGAACCAGCCACTGCAACAGCTACTGAGGAAAGTACGACTGCAACAAAGAATAACACCATACGTTCTTTGCCCACTTTAACGCCTAATCCTTTAGCTACATGTTCGTGTGTATTAATAATATTAAGTTCATTAGATTTATAAAATAAATAAGGTAATATCACAATAATCCATGGTAAAAAGGCAGCGACGAATATCCATTCATCTCCCCATATATTACCTGCAAACCATGTAGCAATAAATTCAGATTGATCTTCATCAAATTTTGACATTAAAGTGATTGAACCGCCATATAATGCAGTTTGCATACCTACACCAATTAATACCATACTTGAAGGTGTGACACCATTTCGCTGATTAATACTAAACATAAATATAACTAACGCAGTTGCTACACCACCTATGACACTAATAATTGGTAATACATAGACAAAATTGTCAGGTTTTATTTGTCCTATCGTAATAAATAAGGCAATAGCAAAACCACCACCAGCATTAATACCTAAGATACCTGGTTCAGCTATTGGATTTTTCGTGACACTTTGAACAATTGCGCCACTCATACTTAAAGCAGCTCCTGCTAAAATAGTAATCAACATTCGGGGCAGTCTAAAATCCACCAAAATGAGTGTATCTGTATAGTCGCCCTGACCAGTCAATATTTTAAAGAATTTACTTACTGGTATATTATATTCACCGGAGGCTACGCTCCACGTACAAGCTAAAAAGACTAATATTACAAACGTAATAAACGTGATGATTTGTTTGCGTCTTAACTTACTGTCTATCATATAGAACGTCCCCCTCTTTTAACTAAATATAAGAAGTAAGGAACGCCAATAAATGAAATAATTGCACCTACAGGCGCGCCACCTAAATATCTTGCTAACATATCAGCAACTAACATTAAAATACCACCTAATAAAGCAGTCAAAGGTAACACTTTAGCATAATCTGTTCCAATTAAAAATCTAACAATATGTGGCACCATTAAACCTACAAATGCAATTTGTCCTACCATTGAAACAGCAACACCAGCAAGTATCATTGATAAAACTAATATCACAACACGAATTACTGTTACATTTTGTCCTAAACCTTTAGCTAAAGATTCTCCCAAGTTTAATATCGTTAATTGTTTACTCATCGTAAGAATAATAAGTAACGCAATTATAATGATAGGCGCAGTCCATATAATTTGAGACCATGTTGTACCTGATACACCACCGGCACTCCAAAATGTAAGAGATTGGTTTAATCTAAATATGAGTGCTACACCTTGACTTAACGCAGTTAACATAGCACTTACAGCTGCACCAGCTAAAATAATACGCATAGGATTAAATCCGTCTTTTCTTGAACGGCCAATCATTAATACAATTGTTCCACCTAATAATGCACCAAGAAATCCTGCAATCATTAGTAATGTAAAAGGAGCTTCTGGATAAAAGGCATATGTCAGTGCTAATCCGAATGAAGCGCCAGAGTTTAATCCAATTAAACTTGGATCTGCCAAACTATTTTTCGTTACGCCTTGAATAACTGCACCTGCAACGGATAAAGCCATACCTACTAATATAGCACCTAAATCTCTAGGTATTCTAATTTCACTTATTACATTGTGTTGTTGGTTTTTTGGATTATAGTTGAAAATTGCATCTATTATAGTTGGAATATTAATTTTGGCATCACCATATAAAATAGATAAAAATAGCGCTATTGCTAGCACTATTATTCCACCTATTAAATAAGAGATAAATTTAACATTGCCCTTTTTGCTTGGATTTGACATTATATTCATACCTTTTCTATATGATTTATATTTATCTATTACTTTTTATGATGAGTATGATTTATTACATAAGTCATAAGTAACTAATAGTGGTTTACCTGTTCTAGGATCTTCACTTAATACAACATCAATGTTAAACACTTGCTCTAAAATGTCTTTAGTTAGTATTTCATTAGTTTCCCCATTAGCTATAATTTCTCCTTTTTTCATAGCAATAAGATGGTCTGAGAAACGGATAGCTTGGTTAATGTCATGTAACACCATAATAATGGTACAACCTTGTTCTTCATTTAATTTTTGAACCAATTCTAATATTTCTAATTGATGAGAGATATCTAAATAAGTTGTTGGCTCATCTAAGAAGATAATATCAGTACGTTGTGCTAAAGCCATTGCAATCCACACACGCTGTCTTTGACCACCACTTAAGTCATTGATTGAACGATGTCTAAATTCTGATGTTCCAGTAACATCCAATGCCCAATTAATTTCTTTTTTATCTTCTTCAGATAAACGACCAAAGCCTTTTTGATGTGGAAATCGGCCATATGAAACCAATTCGCCTACTGTTAAACCATCAGCAACTTCTGGTGATTGTGGTAAAATCGCTATTTTTTTAGCGATTTCTTTCGTAGATTGGGAATGAATACTTTCTCCATCTAAATTAATTGATCCATCTTTTACGGATAGTAAACGAGAGAGTGCTTTTAATAAAGTAGACTTTCCACAACCATTTGGTCCTATAATTGATGTCACTTTACCATCAGGAATCTCAACATCTAGATTATTTATAATAGTCGTATCGCCATAACCAATTGTTACTTGTTCACCATTTAAACGACTCATAATTCCCCTACTTTCTAAAAAATTACTTTATATTCAGAAAAGGTAACTGTACTTTTATATTTTTAATATCAATGTAATTGATAATCATTATCATAATGGTTATTATAACATTTCCACTATTTTTTGACTAATAAATTCATGATTTATTATAAATTGTCAATTAAAAAAACCACTTTAAGTTAACTAGAATGACTTAAAGCGGTCTTATAAATACTTTTTTATTCGTCTATCAAGAATCCATTTCCATACACATCTCTCACATCATGAATAACAAGGAATGCTTGATGATCAATATTTCTAATGATTTTTTTAGCACGTGATACTTGTGTCTTAGTAATAACTACATAAAGTACATCTTTCTCTTCTCGAGTATAATATCCATGTCCATTTAAAATAGTTAATCCACGACCAACTTGTTCGTCAATCGCTTTAGCCACTTCTTCTGGTTTACTTGAAATAATCGTCATCGCTTTCTTAGTATTTAAACCTTCTATTACATATTCCATGACCTTAGTACCTATATAAAGTGAAATAACTGTAACTAGTGCACGATCTATTGAAATAACAGTTAAAGAAATCACTACTACAATTAAATCGAAAAATAATAAAGCATAAGGTGTACTCACATCTAAATATTTATGTGCAATTCTAGCTAAAATTGTTGTTCCAGCCGTAGTTCCTCCAGCTAAAACAATTACTCCAATACCTAAACCAACACATGAGCCACCAAAAACTGCATTGACAATGACATTGCCTGTTTCAATATGCCAAGAATCAGTTAAACTTAGGAATACAGAAATTAGGACAGTTGCTACAATGGTCAAATACATACTACGTTTACTTAAAAACTTATATCCTACAACAATTAAAACTGCATTAACTACAAAGTTAACTATGGCTGGAGATAAATGGAAAGCATAATATAAAACAATAGCTAAACCAGTAACGCCACCTTCACCTAAATTACCAGAAATGATAAATGCATTGACGCCTGCTGAAAAAATAAATGATCCAACTATAACTAAGATTAAATCTCTTACTAATCTCTTCAAGCAACCACATCCCTATTATTATTTTTTTTTATGATTAACAAAATGTTAGCACACGCACATATCCTCCTACAACACCGCTTCTTTAAATAATTCGTATTTTGAGTATTTTATGTTTAAAACCATAATTTTTAAAAGTAAGAAACTTCATTTTAATTACTGAGATGAGTGTGTTAACTAAATTTTAAATTTTCAGAATTTTTAATTTACTTTTCACTATTTCTTTGTTATACTTACATTAACTTCTTTAGTAAAGAAGTTATCTCCTTTGTGTTGTTTATAGTAACAAAACAAATTTTGCTCGAAGTACTGTAACAGTACCTAGTCCTTACCGTTACAAGTACATTAATATTCATTTCCCATAAAAGCCAAGTATAAGAAGTGTGTCCTCACTTACTATACTTGGCTTTTATCATGATTCCTTATTTTATTTGATATAAAATACACCTCCCATTTTGGAAAGTCATCCCAAAATAGGAGGTGTTATCAATTTATCTTACCAAGCAAATAAACCTACGAATGCAGCTGTTAATAATGAAACTAAAATACCTGCTAATAACATCATAGGAACATATTTTGATACAAAATCTGACGTTTTCTTGTCTACGATACCTTTTAACGTACCGATAATCATACCAATTGTGGAGAAGTTAGCAAATGAAACTAAAAATGTTGAAATGACTGCTTTATGATGTGGTGAAAGTGTGTTAATCGTTTTAGACACTTCACCCATAACTACAAATTCGTTTGTAACGATTTTTTTCGCCATTTGTTGTGCAACTAACCAAGCTTCATCAAAAGGAAGTCCAAGTAATAATGCAAATGGATACATAAATACACCTAGAATTTGGTTTAAACCAAAGCTACCTTTTAATCCCATTAAATGACCAATACCACCAGTAATTAAATTAATAAGACGATCGGCTAAATCAGCTAATGCTACGAAACTAATGACAAAAGCAATGATAATTAATACTAACTTTCCTGCTGCTAATACAGAATCACCTAGGAAAGAAAAGAAAGGTTGTTTTTCAATTTCATCATTTTTAATACTGTAAATAATATCTTCTTTTTCATCCACAGTAACTGGATTAAGAATTGATGCAACGATAATTGCATTCACAATGTTTAAAGGAATAGCAGTCAATACTAATTCACCAGGAATCATTTGAACATATGCACCAACAATCGCACCTGAGACTGAACTCATTGACATCATAGCTACAGTTAAGACACGCACTTCACTCATACGTTTCAATTGTTCATTAGACACAGCTAATGCTTCAGTATTACCTAAAAACATCATCTCAATTCCAAAGAATGATTCGAATTTAGGTTGACGCGTAATTTTAGCGAGTAACCAACCAATTGCACCGATTAATTTTGGAAGGATATTAAAATACATTAATATATCGAACAGCGGTACAATTAAAAGAATCGGGAATAAAGCACTTACTGCCATATCCATTTGTTTATTAGAAACAAAACTATTAAATGCAAATCCTGTGCCTTCATTGGCTGATTGTATAACCCAGGAAATTCCATTTGCTGCTGCTTTAATTCCAGTTTTCCCCCATGGGAAGTATATAAAGAACCAAGCTAGGAATAAGTTCAATACGACTAAAATAATAATTGATTTCCATTGTATATTTTTTCGTGATCTTGAAAATAATACTGCTATACCAAGGAAAACAATTAACCCAATGATATTAATCAATAAAAACATCTGACACCCACCTATTTATTTAATTTTCCAAAAAACGTTTTTTGCTAAAGTAACAACTTATTAAATATGTATAACTCTATGACAAAGTGAATTGTCACTCCCAAAACAGAGTATAGATTATTGAATTTATTATACCATTTGTAAAATTGACTTAAAATAAGTATTTTCATTATCAACTTGAATTTTATTAACACATCGTGACATATTATTTGTAGGAATAAGAACTGAAGTTTCCAATAGTAGTGTAAGTTGAGTCATATAAAAATTTTTATACATACGGAATTTCTTTAATTTAGTTTAATGATGTTTATTAAATTACACGAAAGGTCCTTATTTTTTCAAGGTGTTTTTCAATGTATAAATACGTAGTATATATGGCGAGACTCTTGAGGGAACAGGACAAGCTGAAGACTACAGGCTGAAGCTGTCCCCTATGAAAGCGAGCCGATAATACGAAGTATTATAAATAAAGAAGCCAGTAAATGAGTTTTTTGGATAAACTCATTTACTGGCTATTTTTCTAGGATTTATGTCCCAGCCTCATTAATCTTAATCAGCAAGCTTCTGAGATGTGACAAAGTGTTTATATTTTTCATGTGATGTCATTAATTCACTATGTGTACCTTTACCTGTCACTTGACCTTTATCAATAAAGATAATTTGGCCCGCTTTTTTAATTGTAGAAAGTCTATGTGCAATAACAATTGTTGTACGACCTTCCATCAATGTTTCTAAAGCTTCTTGAATTTTCAACTCGCTCTCACTATCTAAATTAGCTGTAGCCTCATCAAGCAAGAGAATATCTGGATTTTTAACAAAACTACGTGCAATATCAATACGTTGTCTTTGACCACCAGATAGCTTAAGTCCTCGTTCACCAACCAACGTATCATATCCTTCATCAAACTGCATAATAAATTCATGACAGTTCGCTAATTTGGCGTATTTTGTAAGTTCCTCATCAGTTACAGTGCGATTCACACCATATAAAATATTGTCTCTTATAGTACCACTCATCATAGAATTAGATTGCATAACATAACCAATTTTTGTACGCCATTTAGATAATGGAATATCAAAAATACTAGTTCCATTATAAGTAATGTCACCACTTTCTATGTCATACATGCGTTCAATTAAATTAAAAATGGTACTCTTACCAGAACCTGAAGGCCCTACAAATGCACTTACCTGCCCTTGAGGAATATTAAATGAAACGTTGTCTAAGATAGGTTTTACATCATATTTGAAATTGACATTATCAAACGAAATTTCGCCATCATGGATTTCAATATCTTTTGATTCTTCTAGAGCTTCAGTTGGTTCGATAGGTTCTTGCATAATTTCATAAATACGATGACTTGCTCCGACAGCTTTTTTATAATCTGTAATTAATGTTGATAGATTGATTAGAGGCATAGATAATTGTATTACGTAAAAAATCATCGCAATTAAAGTTCCGGCAGTAATAGCGCCTGTCGCGATTTCTAATGCACCAAAGCCAAGAATAATAGCGATTGTTAACAACATCACTACACCAGAAATAGGTTGTACAACAGCAGAAATTTTAGCTTGTTTTAAACCTAATCGATAAATTTCATTTAAATTAGTATGAGCGTTGTCTAATTCGAGCCTTTCCGTATTAGACACTTTAACTAATCTCATTTCAGTTAATACACGACCAAGTAAACCACTAAAGTTAGCAATTTCAGTTTGATTATTAGTTGAAATTCTCTGCATTACTTTACCTAAAGGAATCATAATAAGTACAAAAATCGGAATTGTAATAAATGTTAATAACGTCATTTTCCAATCCATGATAAATAACATAACCAATGATCCTAATAAAGTTAATACAGAAGGTAATAAATTAGGTAGCTTTTGAGATATAAATTCATTTATCACCTTTGTGTCGTCTGTTAAACGACTCATCAGTTGACCACTTTCGTTCTTATCAAAAAATGGCATTTTTAATTGAATGATATGTTCCCATAATAATGAACGGATATCATAAATCATCTTTTCACCAATTTTACTTAGTAAATATAATCCTACACCACTTAAAATAGCGTTAAGTAAGAAAATACCACCAAAAATGGCTACGAGATTCCAGTTCATAGTGCTTACTGAGAATTTATCTACTAATCTCCCAGTAAATAGAGGAACTAATAATCCGCTCAAACTTCCTAATGAAGTAATAATAACTGCCGCTATGATTAACCCAATTGGCCAAGTGAGCCGTTTAAATAAAAAGAATAAAGGGTTAGTTTGTTTCATAATAATACCTCTTCTATTAAAATTCATATTTCAAATTTTGCTCAATCTTACTAAAACATTCTGACATCCCAAATAATCAGTCTTTATCAATTATAATCAAATATCAAAAATTTTAAATCATACATATACCTCTTAAATAATGTGTATGATAAAATATGTTAGTCGAAAATAACAGATAAAGGAAAGAAATCATGAAAAAAATCTTTATACTCATTATAACTATGTTCTTCGCAATACACATTATAACACCTTTTGCTAATGCAGAGAATAATGATATTACTCCAGTTCAAGCTGCAAACGAAGGTGGATACAATGTAACCGAAGTATATCAACCTGAAAGTGCTATTAATGTTAGTCAAAATGGACAAATTTTATATGAATATAATAAAGACAAAAAATGGTATCCCGCTTCTATGACTAAATTGATGACGATGTATCTCACTTTAGAAGCGGTAAAAGATAAAAAACTATCACTAAATGATGAAGTAAAAATGACTAATCGCGAATATCAAATGTCTACACTTCCAGAATTAAGTAATACCAAACTTTATCCAGGTCAGAAATGGACTATTGCAGATTTACTTCAAATTACTGTATCCAATTCAAGTAATGCGGCTGCTTTAATTTTAGGTGAACAAGTATCAGGAAATGTAAATGATTTTACTGATTTAATGAATAAAAAAGCCAAAGAACTTGGAATGAATGACACCCATTATGTTAATCCAACAGGAGCTGAGAATTCACGTTTAAAAAGTTTTGCACCTTCCAAATATAAAGATACTGAGAATAATACAACAACTGCTCGTGATTATGCTATTTTAGATCAACATGTTATTAAAGATACACCTAAAATATTACATTTCACAAAACAACTATCACCAACGACACACGGTGTGACGTACTATACATTTAATCATTCATTAGATGGTGCTGATATGAGCTTACCAGGAACAGATGGTTTAAAAACGGGTTCAAGTGATACAGCAGATTACAACCATACAATTACTACCAATCGCCATGGTTTTAGAATTAATCAAGTCATTTTAGGTGCTGGGGACTATAAACATGTAGGCGGAGAAAAACAACGAAATATGATGGGTAACGCACTTATGGAGCGTTCATATAATCAATACAAATATGAAAAAATATTATCAAAAGGAAAACAAAAAATTAACGGTAAAACATATTATGTAGAAAAAGATCTTTATGATGTATTACCAAAAGACTTTTCTAAAAAAGATTATAAATTAGTAATCAAAAATGGAAAAGTACATGCTGACTATGACCGTCAATTCATAACAAAACAAGATGGTCCACCTTCAGTATCAGTGCATAAACCGATTGTACACGAAGCGACAACAGTTGCTAAAAGTACATGGAAGACACACCCTATCATTGCAATACTTTTTGGTTTAGGTATAGTTATTGTCCTAGCCATCGTAATTCACCTTATTCTTCAAGCTATTCGTAAAAAATAAAAAGAAGGACGACGTCTTGGCTAAATGCCATGACAATCGTCCTTTTTATTATATAGGAAATTATTTAGCGTCTTTTCCATATAATTCTTGTTTGATTTTTGTTGTAGAAATACCTTCTGTACGGTTAAGATAAATCACTTCACATTTATCTTTTAAGAAATCAAATTCACCTTCCCAATCGTGTCCCATAACGAAAACATCGACATCGAAACGTTCAACATCAATTTCTTTTTGACCCCAACCATCTTCTGGTATAACTAGGTCTACATAACGGATTGATTCTAACATCATTTTACGTTGGTTATAGTCATAATATGATTTTTTATTTTTCACTTGGTTGAATTCATCAGTAGATAAAGCCACGATAAGATAATCTCCCATTTCACGTGCTCTTCTTAATAATTCAATGTGTCCATAATGTAATAAATCATATGTACCATAAGTAATTACTCGTTTCATGATACGTGATTCTCCTTAACTAAATATTTAATGAAAATTTATATTCTTAATGTAGCATAAATTATTAACGCTTACCATTAATTAAACAAAAAGTAATTCTTTATTTAAAAATTAAATAATCTTTTCTTATGATTTATTTAGTATTTGTTTTAATTTTTGTTTACTTGAAAATGCTGATTTTTTTGGAAATATTTGAGCCAAAAATCGAATATATCCGGGTCTACCAATTCCCACCTCTAATAAAGCACGTCTCCATTGATGATATAGAGGCTTAGTCCAATGTGTCGCACCTTGTTCTATCGCTTCTACTATTCTAAACATGGCATCTCCAGAATAATGTGTCTCTTGCATCAATTTAATATACTGCGTCACACTTTCGATAAATGATGATGTAATAGCGCTATTTTTTAATAAATGCGCTTGAATTAAATAACTTACGATTAAATTATCCATTCGATAACTATAGTATGTTTTCTCATTCATTAGTAATAACAATTCCATTACACGTTGACGTACTTTCATTGCATCTTCCATATAAGGTAAAAATGTATCTGCACGACGATCTGTAACTGAACCTTCTCGCTCATTATAACCATATGCAATAATAGACATGAGATTAATATCACGTGCTTTTGAATATGCTCTCACCATAAAAGTATGTTCTTCGCAAAATACAACATCTTCATCAAATCTTAGTGAAGCAAAGCGAGCACTGAATAGTTTCCCGCCTGGTCCAATCGATTGTAGAATTTCAGGATTACGTTCTAATGTAACCACTTCATCTCTTTTAATTTCCTCATGTGTTGGAAATACTTTCCATTCACCATGAACATCTCGTCCAATTTGACCAATTACTATATCCGTTTCACTGTGATTCTCAAATGTTTTTATCATGACATCAATACGACTCGGTAAATACTCATCATCCGCATCTAAAAACATAAATGCATCTGTATCATTATCCATTGCTTCTAAGCCTATGTTACGACTTCTAGCAGCACCTTGATTATCTTGATGTATTACCTTAATATTTGGATATTCCTTTTGCAATTCAGTTAATACTTGTTTTGTGTTATCTGTAGAGCCATCATTGACACAAATAATTTCAAATTCAGCTTCTGTATCAATAGAGGTAATAGCCCTTCTAATTGTATCCTGTCCATTATATACAGGTATAATAATAGCTAATTTCATTCTTTCACCAACTTATCTATATAATTTATAACTTGATTCAATGTTTCTTTAGTATTATATTTATGCCAATTTTTAAATAACGGCTTTAATTGATTATCTTGTTGTTGAATTTTAGTAATTAATTCTTCCTCTGTTGCCACTTTATATTCATTAGGAATATCATAATAAAATTGATTAAGCCCTCTAACACGTTCATATTCTGTTTCGTCATAGACGTAAAATAGTGTTGGTTTATTAAGTAAACTTGCTTCTATCGGAATAGAGCTATAATCACTAATAATAATATCAGCCATAATAAGCAATGATGTAGTATCAATGTCTTGTGTTGTTCCATGGTTAGAAATTGATGGATGTAAATGACTTATTAATGTATATTCAGGCAATTGACTATTGAAATGTTCCTTATTAATTTGGCGATTTTCTTGATGATTTTCTCTATAAGTCGGCAAGTATACTGCTAATTTACCTTGAATACCATACTGATCTTTCAATCTTTTTTGAGCTTTGTTTATATCTGTTTTTAAATATTTATATAATCTTGGAAGACCAAAACGTAACATCTGAGAAGGTTGCGCATCAAATGATTCATTAAAACAATGCCCCATTTCATCGGCACCAATCAAATAATAATCTGTTGCATTATACACACGTTTATATTGGTTTACTACACTAGGATTATTTAAATCAACTTGATGATCGGTTAATCCAAAATCTTTTAATGCTCCAGAAGCATGCCAAGTCTGAATCACTGTTTGATTTTGCTTTTTATGGTAGGCGCCCATCATTAAATAATACGTATCAATTAGAATCACTTTTGCTGTACTTAAAGCCTTAATGTGTGCAATAACATTCTTATTACCTGCCTTGATATATGTGACATTAGGTAAATCTTGAATATGGTGACGGTGCTTATCAGTAGTAATCACTGTTAAACGATAACCTTTAGCACATAATCTCTCTATAATCGGCAACATATCATTAGGAAAAGTCATCATTACAACTATGCTTTTCTGTTTAACCTTGAATCCTCTAAACAGCAAATTAAATATAGCAATAACGCACATATATATTTTTTTAATTAAAACTCTCATCTTTTCACCGTCTTTATACTGATTTATTGTTATTTATAAATTATAAACGATTCCTACTTTGATAGAAAATAATTATCCTTTCTTTACATTTAACATAAAAAAACAGACCAACCTTTAAAGTCAGTCTGCTTTATTCTTCAAATTACGATATTCCCTTATAAGAAATCTGCAAAGTGATCTCTATATTTCTTATGAAGGATAGAACCTAAAACAAAGAATACCAAAATAACCACGACGTTATATAGTGCCATTTTCCAATGATCAATGAAGTACCATTGGTGGAATAAAATAGCTGCACGATATGATTCAGCGATAAAATACACTGGATTGAACATCATAATTTTATGAACAATACCACTCACACCGTGATCTTTAGGTATCCATAAAATTGGAGACATATAAAATAGTATTCTCATTAATGCTTGCATAGCCATTTGAGTATCTCTAACTAAAATACCTAACGTTGATGTAAATAATGCAACAGAAGCAGTTAATAAAAACGCAAATGGTACATAAAGGAATAACTGAATAATATGAATAGATGGGTAAATACCTCTAAATATACACGCTATAATAATGATTAAAAGCAAGCCAATATGTCCATAGAATCTACTCGTTACTATATAAGTAGGAATGATAGACATAGGAAAATTCATCTTAGCGACTTGATTAAATTTTTGTGATATAGATTTGGTACCCTCGAGTACACCTTGGTTAATAAAGAACCACATACTAATACCTACAAGTAACCAAAATACAAATGGTATACCATGTACAGGTGAATTACTTCTAATTCCCAATCCGAAAACTAACCAATACACCATTATTTGTAAGGCTGGGTTTAAAAGTTCCCAAGCAATCCCTAAATAGTTACTATGGTTAGATATTTTAATTTGGAATTGAGCAAGTCTTTGGATTAAATAAAAGTTTTTGATGTGTTCTTTAAATACAGTTACAACTGCTGACATTGAATTAAACCACACTTTCAAACATTTAATATATTTATATACAATTGATAAATGAGATAAAATGAATCAGACAATTCTTAAAGTAATCTCAAATTAAAAGAATGCTTATACTAATTAACATAAAATATGTAAAGTACGCGCTTAAGAATTAATGATGTTATATCTCAAACTCATTGTTTTTAATATGGAATTTTGTTTTATTCGAATGAAGCATTATAAACAAATTTATTTCAGTGTAAGAAATTAGTTTATTATATCTTCATCTTATTATACAATCATTTAAGTTATAAAACACAATTAAGCATTTTACAAGATTATTGTTTGATGTATATTAAGTCATTTTATTATAAGACATAACTCCTATAGACATTTACAAAATATTAAACAAAATCTTCTGTTCACTTTACACTAGGTTAATAAATTTAACAACTGATGTGTTGTATATTATAATCTATATAAATGCAATTAAGGAAGGACTAATTATGAGCGTATCGGTAAATATAGAACATGTAACTAAAGAATATCGTATATATAGAAATAATAAAGACCGTATTAAAGATTCACTAATACCGAAAAATAAAAACAAAACATTTTTCGCACTAGATGATGTTTCTCTTCAAGCACATGAAGGTGATGTCATTGGTCTTGTTGGTATAAATGGTTCAGGAAAATCCACATTAAGTAACATGATTGGTGGTTCGTTATCTCCTACTTCTGGTAATATTGATCGTAAAGGTGATGTTAGCGTTATAGCTATCAACGCTGGTTTAAATGGTCAATTAACTGGTGTAGAAAATATTGAATTCAAAATGTTATGTATGGGGTTCAGACGTAAAGAAATTAAAGAATTAATGCCACAAGTTATTGATTTTAGTGAATTAGGTGAGTTTATTTATCAACCTGTTAAAAAATATTCTAGTGGTATGCGCGCTAAACTCGGGTTTTCAATCAACATCACTGTAAATCCTGATATTTTAGTAATCGACGAAGCATTATCTGTAGGTGATCAGACTTTCACACAGAAATGTTTAGATAAAATTTATGAATTTAAAGAAGCTAATAAAACTATATTCTTTGTTAGTCACAACATACGCCAAGTTAAAGAATTTTGTACAAAAATCGCGTGGATTGAAGGCGGCAAACTTAAAGAATTTGGTGAATTAGATGATGTTTTACCACAATATGAAAAATTCCTAAAAGAATTCAAGAAAAAATCAAAAGATGATCAAAAAGCATTTAGAAGAGACTTAGACGCTTCTCGATTTGTCGTAAAATAATTTACCCATTAGATTTATATCGCTATTTTTAAAGGCAACCAATGAGTGTTCGAACTAACACATTGGTTGCCTTTATTGTATTTCATATATCAAGTAATTTTTAATGTTTTCTCTTTTGTTTAGCAATTTTTATCATGAATTTGGGAATACTTTTTAATCTGCCAAGACGTTTCCAATCAATTAATAAACGATATATCCATTCAATATTGAATTTTCTAAAGAATTTAGGCGCACGCTTTTTAGCTCCACTAAATACTTCAAAAGAACCGCCTACTCCCATCATAACAGTGTGTTGGAATTGTTTGCTATGTCGGGCAATCCATTTTTCTTGTTTTGGATACCCCATACCCACAAAAATATAATCAGGATCAAAAGTATCTATCCTTTTAATAACTGTTTCATCTTTTAAATTAATATAACCATGATGATGCGCAAAAGTTACTCTTGGATATTTAGCCTTTAATTGTTGTTCTGCTTTTTCAATAATTTCATTTTTCGAACCTAAGATAAATACTTTTTGTTGATTTGCATTGGCTATTTTTAAACATTCTTCTAATAACTCTATTCCTGGAATTCTGTGCGGTAATGGTTGCTTTAATCGATGAGATGCTTTTACTATACCTGTACCATCAGCTATAACATAGTCCGCACTATTAATAAGCTGTTGATAATCTTGGTGTTCTGATGCATAGTCTACAATTTCAGGATTTGCAGTAACTATAAACAAATTATGAGATGTTGGTGTTGTGAAAAATGTTTTAATATTTTCAACCATTTCTGACATTGTTACATGGTCAAAATATACACCTAAGATATTAACCTTTTTACTATTCTGCTGACCCTTAAATGTCATAAAAGAAATCTCCTATCCTACTTGGTCAATAACCCTATATAATGTTGCCAAGTATTATCCTATATATCAAAATTGTTTTAATTCTAACTAAAATGTACGATTATTTTAACACATCCCTCAACATTCTAGAAAATTTTATTTAAACACCTATATATTCTTCTAATTTAAGTCTTAAGTCTAAAAGCCAATTTCTAAACAATAGATTATAATGAATATTAAAGTATCAAATACTTATAGATTTACTCAAACAAGTTATTATCTATAAATGGAGCGTTAATATGTCAAAAATCGAATCATTTTTAACTACACACATTCAATTAAATATATTTATCATTTTTATTATTAGTATTATCTATATCATCGTCCACCAAAATCGTTACAAACACTACTATCGTTATTTTGCTATTGTACTTAATTACATTCCTGTACTCACACACGAATTTGGTCATGTACTCTTCAATAAACTCTCTGGTGGTCGTGCTAAAGATTTAGTTATCGTTACGCTTCCTTCTGAAAGAGAAACGACATTACAACAAGGATACGCTATTACGCAATCGAAAGGTTATTTAGGACAATGGATTACCACTTTAGGCGGTTATATTATGCCCCCGTTAATGTTATGGTTAGGTGTTTTAACTGCATATTATAATCATCCTAGCTTTTTTATTATGTTTTATTTAGCTATATTTATTTATTTCCTAATTCTAACTTCTCGTAAGCTGTCACCTATTCTTATTATTATAGTCATGTCACTATTATTATATATACTTTTCCAATACGATGATTTAATGATTACTCACCAAATAGTGGTTTATAGTTATCACTTTATTTTAGGAGTACTGTTAGGTGAAGTACTACAATCATCGTGGACTATTTTTAAATTA
This sequence comes from Staphylococcus sp. 8AQ, assembly GCF_902506595.1. Taxonomy (NCBI): domain Bacteria; kingdom Bacillati; phylum Bacillota; class Bacilli; order Caryophanales; family Staphylococcaceae; genus Staphylococcus; species Staphylococcus sp. 8AQ. The sequence continues at coordinate 174,914 of NZ_LR733871.1, read as the reverse complement.
ACATTCCAAAAACCTAAACCTAGTTGGGATGGCAGTACACTAACACAAATCAGTAAAATCCCAACAGTATTTTATAGTCTAGTTTGGATTTTTATTAATTTATATGCCGTTTATTTATTAATCAAATTATCATTTTTCTAAAAATAAAATACAAATATTAGCAACATCACTATATAAAAAAACTTGAGTCTTACTTTTACATCTAATTTTCAGTGTATAACACCAAAATAATGTACTAGACTCAAGTTTTTTATATTATTTTTCAGCAAAAATATTCATTGCATTTTCGTAACTTAAAATAGTTATAACTTCATTTCGTTTAATAATAATCACTTTATTCGTATCATCTTTCGAAACGACTTCAACTTCATTTCCAATAGAAATATCTTTACTTGAAAGGTATACCAACAATTCAGTTTTATCTCTGACACGCTTAATAGTTAACATATCACCTGGCTGAAATTCGAGTATTGTCTTCGTGTATTTCTCTTTATAATGGTGATCTCTAGGTATAACACCACCATGCGGGCAAGTCTCAGGGTAGTCTAAAATTTTGTCTAAACGTTCTACGAATAAATCTGAGATTCTATGTTCAAGAATTTCTGCTTCTTGATGCACTTCTTCCCAATTGTATTTTAAAATCTCTATCAAAAATAACTCGAGTAATCGATGTCTTTTAATAATATCTAAAGTGAGATTTAACCCTTCTTCTGTTAATTTAACACCCTTATATGGTTTCGTTTCTACATAACCAGATTTTTCTAGTCTACTTACCATTTCACTTACTGAAGGTGGCTTTATATTTAAAAATTGAGATAATTTTTTATTTGATACGAAAGATACATCGCCGTCATTCGTCAATATAGCTTTGAGATAATCCTCTTTTTCTTCAGTTAACATCATTTCACCTCACATATATTCACTTTATTGTATCACGAATCTACTTGACATGTTAAAACTTCTCAGTTTATTATAAAATAAATTAGGTTAACCTAAACTTTTAATTAGGAGGTGTTAATATTTGCTAGAAGTTAAGAATTTAAATCTATTTCTAGGTAATAAACATGTTTTAAAAGACATCAATTTTAAAATTCCTATCATCGGAGAAATTATAGGAATTATGGGACCTAATGGCGCAGGTAAATCTTCTATGCTCAAATCATTAACAGGAGATTTTCATGCATCTGGTACTCAGTTATTATATGAACGTCCAATACATAACCAATTGAAACGTATGACTTACATACCTCAAAAATCAAATATCGACTTAGATTTCCCCATTAATGTTGAAAAAGTTATCTTATCCGGATGCTATGGAGAGATAGGTTGGTTTAATCGACCGAGACATGATACTAAAGTTCAACTCAAACATTTATTAGAGGATTTAGATTTAACGTCATTAAGACATAAACAAATTTCAGCATTAAGTGGTGGACAACTTCAGCGAGTAATAGTCGCAAGAGCACTTATGTCTAAAAGTATGCTTTATTTATTCGATGAGCCTTTTATTGGAATAGATTTTAAAAGTGAACGTTTAATTATAAATAAAATTAGACAACTTAAAGCTCAAGGTAAATTAATTCTTATCGTACACCATGATTTATCTAAAGCATCACATTATTTTGATCGAATCATGTTACTTAACCAAACATTAAAATACTTTGGTAGTACTGAGGATGCACTCAATAATGACACCCTTTTAAATGATACATTTTTGTCACAATCACCTCGTCAAAGTTTAGAACGAAAGGAAGTGACCCAGTCGTGAATGACTTTTTAGCTCATATATTAAATTATCAATTTTTAAATAGGGCTTTAATTACATCGATGATTGTTGGCGTAGTATGTGGCACTGTCGGGAGCCTTATTGTTTTAAGAGGTTTGTCATTAATGGGTGATGCAATGAGCCATGCAGTATTACCTGGGGTGGCATTATCTTTCCTTTTTGGAATACCTATGTTTATTGGCGCATTAGTGACAGGAATGGTTGCCAGTATTTTAATTGGTTTTATTACTTCTAAAAGTAAGACCAAACCTGATGCAGCAATTGGTATAAGTTTCACCGCATTTCTCGCATTAGGTGTTATATTAATTAGTTTAATTAACAGTACAACAGATTTGTATCATATTTTATTTGGTAATTTACTAGCAATAACACATACAACATTCTGGACAACGATTATCATTGGTCTATTTGTTTTATGTCTTATTGTAATATTTTATCGACCTTTAATGATTTCTACTTTCGATAATACCTTTAGTAGAATGAATGGCTTAAATACGACAGCTATACATTATTTTGTCATGTTGTTACTTGCTCTAGTAACTGTTGCGAGTATACAAACAGTAGGCATTATTTTAGTAGTTGCGTTATTAGTAACACCCGCTTCAACTGCATTCTTAATATGTAAACATTTATATAGCATGATGGCAGTAGCAAGTTTTATAGGTGTTATTAGTTCAATTATTGGACTTTATTTCAGTTACATATACAACGTACCTAGTGGTGCAGCTATCGTTCTTTGTACTTTTGCTATTTATAACATCACCTTAGGTATTACAACACTTAAAAATAAACAGAAAAGAGGCGTTGTTTAAATGAAAAAATTAATACCTTTATTACTAGCATTCTTTATTATCTTAGCTGGATGTGGCCAGTCGCAAGATGACAAACAGGATGCCGATAATCATAAATTAAAAGTAGTTACAACAAATTCAATTTTATATGACATGGTTAAAAATGTTGGCGGAAAACATGTTGACGTCCATAGTATCGTACCTGTAGGACAAGATCCTCATGAATATGAAGTCAAACCTAAAGATATTAAAAAGCTAACCGATGCAGACGTTATATTTTATAATGGATTAAATTTAGAATCTGGAAATGGTTGGTTTAAAAAAGCATTAAATCAAGCTGGAAAATCTATCGACGACAAAAAAGTCATTGCTGTATCTAAAGATGTTAAACCGATTTACCTCAACGGTGAAGAAGGCAATAAAGATAAATTAGATCCACACGCTTGGTTAAGTATTGAAAATGGTATTAAATATGTTAAAACAATTCAAAATAGTTTAATCAAGCATGATAACACTAATCAACAATATTACAAAGATCAAGGCCATCAATATCTTTCTAAACTAGAAAAATTAAACAAAGACAGCAAAGATAAGTTTAATGACATCCCTAAAGAGCGACGTGCCATGATTACTAGTGAAGGTGCTTTCAAATATTTTGCAAAACAATATGATATTAAACCAGGATATATTTGGGAAATTAATACTGAAAAACAAGGTACTCCATCACAAATGAAACAAGCTATTCAATTTGTTAAAGATAACCATATTAAACACCTTTTAATAGAAACTAGTGTAGATAAAAAAGCAATGCAAAGCTTGTCTGAAGAAACACATAAAGATATTTATGGCGACGTATTTACTGATTCTATCGGTAAAAAAGGTTCAAAGGGTGATTCATATTACAAAATGATGAAATCAAATATAGATACGATTCATGGTAGTATGAAATAATATTTTAAATTCACTTGTTCAATATATACAACGACTTAATATAGTAGATGGCTGGGATAGAATGATTATGTTATTTAAATACCCAGCCACCCTATTAAGTCATATCTTGATAACTAATAGTCTCATATCGTGCGTGAATTTTATATTATCCTCCTAAAATATAAAATAGTTCTCTCACGCACGATATGGTGGTGTTAGTCTATCTCATCTCATTTATGTAGTGGGCTTAAACATTATTTAATCTCCCATGCGGTAAAGGTAATATTTCATCCCCCTTTACCAGTAGTTTTAATAAGACAGTTTATGTAAAATAGGTTCGTTTTTTCCCGAAAATTTTCAATCCTAGTATACTGACTGTCAATGTTATAAAGTCATCCCTAGTACACATAGGAAAAAAGCTCGTGAGGTTCATCCTCACGAGCTTCCCTATTTTTATAATGATTCTATGACATACTATCAACGATGACCATTTCATCGTAATTAATAGATTCTCTAAGTTTTAATGCAGTGCCTTCAGTAACTTCTTCGTCTTCTATTAATTCTCTAAGTATACGTCTTTGTTCACGCAATGCATTGAGTTTTATACGTGTTAACGTATTTTCGCTTGCAGAATTAAAGAAATTGTTTGGTGTTAAGTTATCTATACGCATTAAATAACCATCACAAATCATACCTACTTCTAATTTGTTATCATTAGTAGCTTCTTGTCCTAATCGTTTAACCACATTATAGTGAACCATCTTGTTAATTTTAACAAGTTCTAATAGGTTATCAGTAACACTTAATGAAGATGCTGAATTGATTGTTGTTTTCACACGACGTTTCAAAAGCATACCTCTAAATAATACAATGAGTCGACGTATTAATGAAGCTTGTCGATATACTTGTGTACGTTCAGCATAACGCATATAGTTTTCTAAAATACTATTAGTGATATCTCCGTCATCAACTAATTGTTCCAATGTTTTCGTTTCTACATTAAATGCAATTTTTTGAAGTCTTTCAAGTTCTTTAGAGTTTTCATCATCTTTCTCTACTGATTTTAAGAATGTTAATTTATCATGATATTCCTTAATCACGTTACCATATCGATAACTTGTTTCAAAAGTTGATCTTTGATTTAGGTAATCTATAACATGTTCTAAAATGTAAATTCTTGCCTCTTTGAAATTCATACTACCTACTTTTACTTCAGGCGCATTAGCAGTTACAAATGGTAATAATAGTTGAGCAGCAACTAAACTTATAATAACCATTCCTGAAGCAATAAATAACAAATCGTTACGATAAGAAAAATCTTGATGATTAGCTAAATAATACGGTAGTGTCAACGCAATGGCCAGTGAAATTGTTCCGTGAACACCACATAAAGTCATAATCAAAGCATATAAACTTCGCTTAGGTGGCTTTTCTGTTGTGTTATTGCCATCATCGTCTTGACTAATCATTTTTTGGAATGGACTGACTGATAAATAAAAATAAGGATATAATACATAAACCCATAAAAATCTAAACAGATAAACAGCCAATGCTACGAGAACAGTTATGACAATTAAAAAGATCAAATTGTGTGGTTCTGTTTTAATAATATTAATCACAACTTCAGGAACTAAAAATCCTAATATTGAAAATACAAAACCGTTTAAGACATATCCCAAAATATTCCATGTATGATTATAACTCATTTGTAATCTTGTACGCGTTTGTGCAATTCTATCACGTTCAAAGCCGTGAACTAAGCCTGCTAACACTGCGGCGATAATACCAGAAGCATGGAATAATTCTGCCACTAAATATGTAACGAATGGAGTTAATAATTGAATAAACGTAAACATATTAATGTTTTCTATTCCACGGCGCATTAACGTCAATCTAAAACGAACTAATGCCATTCCAATAAGCAATCCTACAATTGCACCGCCTATAGAAGCAACTAGAAATTGCTCAATAGATTCCATTATTGAGAACGTTCCAGTTACAAGTACTCCAACTGCAATTTTAAATGAAATGATACCGGCAGCATCATTTAATAATGACTCACCTTCTAATATCGTCATTGCACCTTTAGGTAACACTTTCCCATTTGTAATTGCTTGCACGGCAACTGCATCAGTAGGACATAAAATTGCTGCTATGGCAAAAGCTGCACCCGTTGGTAATTCTGGCCATATCCAATGAATGAAAAATCCTACGCCCACTACAGTAGTAATAACAAGACCTAACGCCATCATCATAACTGGTTTTATATATTTTCTTAAATGGACCCTTGAGACATTAACGCCTTCTACAAATAGTAGCGGAGCGATAAGTGCGACCATAAATAATTCCGAATCAAAATTAAACTCAACAGGAATTGGAGTGATAAATAATAGCATACCTAAAGCAATTTGAATGAATGCTAATGGTACTTTCGGCATAAATGTATGAACAAATGAACTAATAATAACAACGCCGACAAATATAAGTAATGTTTCAAATATTTCCAAACTTTCACCTCTTTAATAAATTATTTTTGGGATGAAAATTAAGTAAAAAATAATGGAATTGATGTACTTCAGGGGTTAAATAAAGTAGAAGCGATTATTAAATAAAAAGCAAAACGTATATAACGGCATAATTGAATCCATTTGATAATTAAGCAGTAAGAATTCAATTAAGTTATCACAAATTGGTTTTATCAATACATCAATAATATAAATATTAATTGAAAAGTAAACACATAGAGTCTAAACGAATTTTATGATTTTGGAATGTTAAAGTACTGCACTGGTTAACAATAACGTCCAATATCAAAAGCCCAAACGTCACACTTTAAAGTTCCAAACTCATAAAACATTTTTATCACTTTCCAATAAATAACTACTTAAATTCACAATTTTCCTTGTTCAATATTTTATCATTATTTTACATAATACTTAAATAAATCGCACCTTTATTTCTCATATTTTTCTGACAAATATAAAAGCAATTAAACACTTATTTTTTAAAGTGTCCAATTGCTTTATTTCTTTTCCACAAATTATTTATAGAGCTTCTTCTTATCTTTATAATATAATTTTTCTCTTCTTTCTTCTCTCAATTTTGCTCGTGTTTTTAATTCTTCAGGCGAATTGAATTCATTTTGGCTGAGTAAAATCGAAGACTGTCTTGGCACATCATCTTTTCTATACATATAGGCACCATTTCGATAAGCAGCACGCGCTACCAAATGCATTCCAACTGGAGATGTTAAATTAATAAAAACAAGTGATAATAATAATCTAACACTGAAAAATCCAGCGTTCATAGTAAAGTAGATTAATACACCAATGATAGTCAATAATACAGATAAAGTAGAACTTTTCGTTGATGCATGACTACGTAAGAAGACATCTTGGAATTTCACAATACCTATCGCACTAATCAATGCGATAATACTACCTAGAAAAATTAAAATAGCAGAGATGAGGCTAACGATTTCTTTTATTGTTTCCATTGAAAACGCGACCTCCTCCAATAAATCTAGAAATGGATACTGAACTAACAAATGAAATAATCGCTATTAACATAATTGAATCTAGAAACGATACAGTATCCATAATGACACTCATGACACCAACGATCGACATCACAACTGCACTTGTCGCATCGAATGAAACAACTCTATCAGCAGTGGTTGGTCCTTTAATTAACCTAAGCAGACATATTAATAATGCAATACCAAATATAACCAGAGCTGAAATAATAAAAAATTGAGTCAAAGCCTGTATCATCGTGTCACCTCCAAGATTAAATCTTCATATTGTTTAATATTACGTAATAAATTCTTCTTATCTTTATCTGTCACATCAATACTATGAATTAAAAACTTATTTGTGCCTTTCGATATACGTATCACTGTCGAACCTGGCGTGATAATAATCAATATAGTTAAAAATGTAATTGCCCAGTCGTTTTTCAAATTCGTTTCGTACGTTAATAAACCTGGGTTCATATCTTTAGTTTTAAATAAAATATAATTAATTGTACTAATACTAGCTGTAATCAATTGATATAAATAAACCATTAAAAATTTAAAAGCAACCCATATTTTTCTTAAATAAAATTCTTGTCCGAAAAAACGATGTAAAATATAAATCACGATAATACCAATGAGATAGCCTGAGAAGAAGGTTGTAAACTTGAATTCATCCTCGTCTTGGAATAATACCCACAAAAATGCAATAACAATATTTAGTACGACTTGATTCATCTAGTTACTTCCCTCCTTCAAATGTGTATTAACGTTTTGATGGAATTTATGTTCATCCATATTTAGTGATGTAGCATTTTCAGTCACTTGTAATACAAGCGATGCCGCAATACCCATTAATAAAACGACTGCAACGAGTATACCTAGAATACCTGTACGATGTTTAGGTATCTTCTTGAAGTCTACTTCTTCACCATCTTGATCGCCAAAATACATCACAAATAATATTCTAAACAAGCTATACATAGCGATTAAACTTGTCACGATCATTAAACCTAGTCCAATGTAGTTACCATTTTCAATTGCACCTTTAAAAATAAGTACTTTCCCTGGGAATCCACTAAATGGAGGTACACCGCCAATAGCTAAAATCATAACGACAAATGCTATTCCAAAAAATGGCTCACGTTTGGCAAGTCCACTCAAGTAGTGATATTGACGATAGCCTGAAATGTAAACTAGGCTACCTACAATGAAAAATAATAACGTTTTAACGATAATATCATTTGCTAGATAGAAAATAGCGCCATTCACACCTGAAAAAGTGTTTGAACCTAAACCAAGAATGACAAATCCAATTGATAAAATAACTTGGTAGGCAGCGATTTTCTTAATATCTTTATAAGCTAATACACCAAAAGCGCCTATAATCATCGTTAAACATGACATAAAAATAAGTAATGGATGCGTCACATTTTCATGATGATGGAAGAATAATGTAAAGAAACGTATTAATGCATAGGCACCTACTTTAGTCATTAATGCTGCAAATAGTGCTGCTAGTTCTGTATTTAATACTGCATATGCTTTAGGTAACCACATGAATATGACAAGAGCTGCTTTAGAACTGAATGCAACAAGAAATATGAGTGAAATCATTGTCACAGTTTGATTATCTTGCATATGACTCAATCTTAATGCAACATGTGAAAAATTAAGTGTTCCTACTGTCTTATATAATAAGCCAATTGCGAAAAGTAAGAACCATGATCCAATAATATTTAATACGACATAAATAATGGCAGCACGTAATTGTTCTACAGATTGACCTAGCGTAACAAGTACAAAAGATGCAAGTAACATAATTTCAAACATCACATATAAATTAAATAAATCAGAAGTTAAGAATGCACCTATGACACCTACAGTTAAAAACAGAATAAATGATGGTAAATGAAATCGATTGACACGTTGTTCACCACGACCAAATCCATATGCCATGATTAAAGTAACGACAAAAGATGTTATGGTTACCATTAATAAACTTAATGAATCACCTAAAAACTGTATTCCAAATGGCGCTTTCCAACCCCCAAAGTCTAATGTGATGGGATGATGATTCATTACATAAATTAGTAATAATAATGAGATAATCGTATTCACTATCATTGTATTGATACAAAGAAATTTCGATACTTTATTTTTATCTTTTATAAATACTAGTATTAAAGCGCAAAGAAATGGGAGTAACATTGGCAATATTAATAAATTACTCATTATCTTCTTCACCCCTTAATACATTGATTTCATCTTCTTTTGTTACACGATATGTTCTATAAATTAATACAAGTAAAAATGCCGTCATACCAAATCCAATAACAATCGCTGTTAATACAATTGCTTGTAGTAGTGGATCCACAAAATGTTGATGACCGCCTTTAATAAGTGCTTCAGACATTCCAGGACCATATTGACCCATACTCATAATAATCAGATTACCGGCATGCGTATATATGGAAATACCAATAACAATTCTAATTAAATTAACCGATAGAATCATATACGTACCAATAAATACTAAAAATCCTATTACTAATAATAAAATGAGATTCATGATTTACCCCCACTTATTGATAGCATCACCGTTACAATAACACCAACAACGGTTAGTAATATGCCTAGTTCAAATAAAGTCACAGTAGTCGCATGAACGTGACCTATTAGAGGTAAAGCAATATCCGCTTCAGTTTGGTATAAAAATGGCTTCCCGAAAAATGTTGGTACAATAGCAGTCATTACTGATACTAAAGAACCTATAATCATTAACTTTTTAAAATCAATTGGCAAACTAATCAGTACCTGTTTAACATCAAACGCAAGGAACATAAGAATAAATGCCGAACTGAAAATCAAGCCACCAATAAATCCACCACCTGGATTATTGTGTCCCGCAAAGAACACATAGAATCCAAATGTTAATAAGATAAACACAACAATCTTAGTTACCGTTCGTAGCACTACATCATTCTCTTTCATCTTGTCCCCTCCGATCTTTATAAGTTAATAATGTATAAATCCCAAGTCCTGCGATAATCAATACTAGACCTTCAAATAAAGTATCTAGTGCTCTGAAATCTCCTAGGATAGCGTTAACTATATTTTTACCACCAGTTAATTTATCTGCATTTTCATAGAATTTAGATATTGTTGGCATACCGTCAGTTTGCTGAGTAATGAATATGAGTGAAACAACAGTAACCGCAGTAATCAATGACACAATGATTTTGATTGTTTCTTTTTTAATATTCGCTTTTGCTCTCGGAACGTTAGGTAATCTAGAAAAACTAACGATAAATAGTATAGTCGTTATTGTTTCAACTACTAGTTGTGTCAATGCTAAATCAGGTGCTTTCATCGCAATGAAGAATAATGTCACAGCGAATCCTATAACACCATTCAACACAACCATTGTCAGACGTTGTCTAATAAATATAAGTACAATTCCAATAATCAATGTAACAATTGATAAAATCACTTCTAATGGTCCAAAAGTAGATACATGCAACTCATGTACATGTGGAAAGCCTACACGAATATAGCCATACATAATTATGGCAACAAAGATAAGCAATGTAATGATAATGTAGTGGTTAAGTTTGTTTTTCATCAACATTCTTATACTATATCCAGAATAAGCTTCAAACTTTCTATAAATAGCCATGTAAGTATCTGTTATAGAAGCATGTTTGATTAATTTATGTGTTAAAGATTTCCAATCTACCATTAAAGCTAAAGCTATACCTACAACGATGACAATAATACTTAAAATAAGTGGTAAATTAATGCCGTGCCATTGTGAAATATGTGGTGCGATGTTATCCACTTGTGTACCTTTAGCTGTAACTGATCTTAAGGCTGGTAAAATGATGTGCTGACCAAAAAGATTTGGAATAACGAATATAATTGGTATTAATATCATTAATACTAATGCGGGCAAACTAAACGCTACAGGCTCATGAATATTTTTCTTAGTAAAATAATCTTTATTAAATTTGCCCCAAAATGTTTCTTTAATCATGTAAAGTGCATAGGTAAAGGTAAAGATACTAGCTATTACACCTATAGCAACAACAATAATCGTTAATGTAATATCAAATTGGTCTAAATGTATAGCCTTTACTAATGAATCAAAAAACATTTCTTTACTTAAAAATCCGTTTAAAAATGGCACTCCTGCCATAGATAATGCTGCTAGTAACATTGTGATATGCATTTTAGGGAACAGTTTACGCATTCCATTTAAATAACGTATGTCTCTCGTTCCAGCTTCATGATCGATTATACCTACACCCATGAATAACGCACATTTAAAAATAGCGTGATTCATTAAATGAAATAATCCGGCAAATAACACTAAAACATAATACTCTGATAATGAATCTGAAGGATGTTGTGCATAACCGCCGCCAATACCTACCATCGACATCATCATGCCTAATTGACTAATAGTTGAATACGCTAAAATCCCTTTTAAATCGTATTGTCTTAAAGCTGTAATAGAACCAAATAACATAGTTATTAAACCTACAAATGTCACAATATAAATATAGACATCACTTAATCCTAATACTGGAGTAAAACGGAATAATAAGAAAATACCCGCTTTTACCATAGTAGCTGAATGAAGATAGGCACTAACTGGGGTTGGTGCAGCCATTGCTTTAGGTAGCCATACATGAAATGGAAATTGTGCAGATTTGGTAAAGGCACCTAATAATATCATTAACATCATTGGCATAAATAAAGGATGATTAATAATATGATGACGTTGTGCAATAATCTCTGTAATCGTATTTGTTCCAGTCATCAAATACAACATAATAAATCCTGTCAATAATGCTAATCCACCAAATACAGTTATCATGAAGGACTGTATAGCTCCCAACTGACTATTACCATTATCATACCAATAGGATATAAGTAAAAATGATGAAACACTTGTTAACTCCCAAAAGATATACATCAAAATGGTATTATTTGAAAGCACAATTCCTAACATACTAAACATAAATAATAATAAATAAAAGAAGAATCTAGGTAGGTTATCCGTATGAGGCGATAAATATTGAGTAGCATAGAAAAATACCGCTACACCTATAAGTGAAATAATTAAAGCAAACATTAAACTGAGTCCATCTAGCCTCAAGTCAAAGTTAATATCTAGCGAAGTCATCCATGGAATATGCAACGTAATCATATGTTGCTGAACAATCTGTGGTATCTTCGCAATAAAATAGATTGATGAAATAATAGGGGCACATAGTGCTATATAACCTGCCAACGCATTCATTTTACGATGTAACATGGACAATAGCACTAGACCCATAATGGCTACTAATATCACCATTAGGTTTAACAAGCCCATCAAAAGCCTCCTTTTTAATTTATAAATTCAACGCAATAACAGTATTATTATGAGTTTTATCTTTAATACCAATAAACTTCATCGTTTCATGCGTTGTTTGGTGTCCTAAATATTTTTGAATAATAGAAATAGAAATACCTGATTGATAAGCGTGATAGGCAAATGTCTTTCTAACTGTAGTTAACCCAACATGCGGTATATTAGATTCTTCAGCTGCCTTATGAATAATGCGATATGCTTGTTGCCTAGATAATCCCTTACCGGTTCTTAATGATTGGAATATAAGTTTATCTTCCTGAATTTGATAATGATTAATATAATCTTGTAACTCATTTCTTAAATCTGGGGGCAATAAAATTTGTATAGAGGGGTCAACATTGTCAATCCAAGTTGATTTGATATTTCCACTTTCAACTGACTTTAGTCTATGGACTTTCATATTTAATAATTCACATAACTTAACACCTGTATGTATCGCAAATTTAAATAATAAATAATCTCTTTGTGAACGAGATCGCAATATAGTGTACATTTTTTGTATGTCTTCTGTATTTCTAATAGGTTCTACTTGATTCATACGTCCTCCTGAAAAAAGTTTCTTATTCAATGATAAATCATATTTATGTAACATTAAAGCAGTTTGCTTAAAAATAAATTAATAAATAGTGTCCCTTTTAAAATTTACTTTCGATATATAAAGTGAAAGGAGGTCATTACAATGAATGAAGTTAACCAACTTGTAGTTGTTTTAACACGTGTCACTTATGATTCAGAAGGTAAAGCAACTCAACACAAACGTCGTTTTTCAAATTTAAAGCCCACTGCTACAGATGAACAAATCAAAACGTTTTCTTCTATTATTGAACGATTAACTGGAGAATCATTCGATAAAGTTGAAGCAATTAGAACTCAAGCATTAGTATAGGAGGACTAACATGAAGACTACATTAGATCTTGTATTCAAAAATCAATTAGACAAACCTGTTAAGTTACAAATACCCGAAAATGACAGCTCTATAACTGAACAAATTGCAAAAGAATGTATGAAACAGTTATTAAAGTTAGATATTTTAAAATCAACTGAAGGCCCAATTAATAAAATCTATGCAGCGTATATCGTAACTAAAAATACTCAAATTCTTTTTGAAAACAAATAGATAGTGCCAATTTGATATTTAAACCGCTTCTCACTGAACAATGATTCAGTAAGAAGCGGTTTTTTTATTATCATAGAATATGAATATTATGACCTCATATTTCTCTATATGATTTAACGCCATCTATTTTATATAACCCTTATTTCCGTTATAATTAATTCACTATATAAGAAATGAGTGACACACAATATGGCTTTTCTATACTTTTTAGGTATTTTTGTAGGTATGTTAATCCCAATACAGACTTCAGTGAATTCAAGACTTAGTCAATATACGAAGTCTTCTTTTTATGCTTCAACAATTTCTTTCGGTGTTGGCACAGTATGTTTAATTATTCTTAATTTAATCATTAATCCTCAAATGTTGGCGCCAAGCTTCCTTACTCATCAAGACATCAATTATCATTGGTTCATCGGTGGTTTATTAGGTGTATGTTTCTTAACAGGAAATTTATTATTATTACCTAGACTTGGTGCTGCGCTTACAGTAGTCATTACTGTGGCTGGTCAGATTATCATGGGTGTCACAATTGATACGTTAGGTTTGTTTGGTGCAAATGAACAATCATTCACCCTTTTTAAAGCCGTTGGAATTATATTATTACTCATCGGTATATTATTAATGAATCAAATACCTAAAGACAAATTAATGGGGAAATCTAATTCTCGTTTATATATATGGTTAATTGTAGGATTTATTTTTGGTTGCGCACCTCCTATACAAACTACAATTAATAGTGCGTTAGCTAAAGAAGTTGATTCTTCTTTCTTTGCTTCCCTCGTCTCGTTCACTATAGGTACTATCGCTTTATTGATTTTGACTCTTATATTCCATAAAAGTTTAAAAGTACATCGTTCACATGAAAAATTAGGTCAAATTAAACCTGTTTATTTTGTCGGTGGTGTATTAGGTATGGCATTTGTCACTTCAAACATCGTATTAATGCCTTTTCTAGGTGCCGCTCTGACAACTATTGTAGGTATGCTAGGTCAAATGTTAATGGGTGTCATTATCGACCACTTTGGTTTACTAGGTACACCTAAAAATAAGATCACTCTTCGTAAATGCATAGGATTAGTCTGTATCGCAATTGGCATTATACTATTACGTTTATTCTAATCGAGTTCTATCTATGAACTCGATTTTTATTTATTTTATTCATATTAACAATAAATTTATGCAAAATTAAAATCTAATTTAATTTCAATATACCTCAATATAATATTTTATTGTATAATATATCCATCTATTTCCACGAGGTGAACTTATTGAATTTAAAAAAACTAACTATTTTTATTTTATCCATTCTATTGTTAATTATTTCTCTCTACTTTGGATTTTACTTCTATCATTCTTCTCAACAACAATCTCAATCCAATCAATTCAAAACTATAAAGGTTAAGCATAAGCTTTTATTATCTACAATAGGCACTCAAGAAGCAGTCAAAAGTTTTAACATTTACTATAATGATCAACTTGGTTACATCAACCAATTCTTAGTTAAAAATCAATCAAGTATCAAAAAAGATACACCCCTATTCGAATATTTTAATCCCTCTAAACAAAAACAACTTGAGCAACAACAACATTTAACCCTTTCCCAAATTCAAAAAGCATTTCCCAAGTTATCGATTCAACAACAACAACAATTACTTGAAAGAACTTTAATGACATCACAATTTGTTAAAGATAAATCTGAAACCCGTACAACCATTTATTCTCCAACTTCTGGAAAGGTACACTTATTTACTCAATCACCTTCAAAAAGTAACAACAAAATAATGCAAATTAATAGCCATGAACGCATCATTCGTGCTAATATATCAGAATCCGAAAAAGATAAATTAAGAATTAATCAAGATATTTCAATCTATTCTAATGATAAAAAAAGTTTTATAGGAAAAATAAAATATATCTCAGATATTCCACAACAAATTAAAAGTAACCAATCCACGTACCAAATTGAAATATCAACTCAACAACATTTCGCTATTGGTACACACTTTAAAATCAAACTTTTCTCAAATGATATTCTCGTCCCTAGAACAGCATTAATTGATAATAAATATGTACTTGTACAATTAGGTCATCGTTTAGTTAAACGACAAGTTACATATCAATTAACAGACCAAAAAAATATGATTAATGTTACACAAGGGTTAATGTTAAATGAAAAAGTCGTTGAAGCACCTTCAAAGTCACTACAAAGTTCTTATAAATAATTTATTTGTAATAATTATTGCAAAAACTTTACTTTTCAGTTGTTTTTTTATTAAATTACAGAAAATTTGAATTTGTTATGATAAATTTGTAATTGAAAAATGCTATATATATGAAAAAATGTTATACCATAATCAATAATTAGTTTTATAAACACTTATTTGTTTACTTCTTAAATTTATTTAGTTATAATTAACTAAATAATATAGCATTAAATATATTTCTTTAAATAAATTTAATACTAAATTATGGCAGACACTTCATATTTTTCAAAAAAGAGATATAAATATATAAAATCGGGTAAAGACACTTATAAAGGTATATGTAAGTGTATATAAATAGGGAGGTTTCAGTAATGGCTATTTCAAAAATAAATGATTGCTTCGAGTTACTAGCAATGGTCACTTATGCTGACAAATTAAAAAGTATTATCAAAAAAGAATTTTCAATTAGCTTTGAAGAATTCGCAGTTTTAACTTATATTAGTGAACACAAAGAAGAGGAATATTACCTTAAAGATATTATTAACCATTTAAACTATAAACAACCACAAGTTGTTAAAGCGGTTAAAAACTTATCACAAGAAGATTATTTCGATAAAAAACGTAATGAACATGATGAAAGAACTGTATTAATCTTAGTTAATACTAAACAACGTAAAAAAATTGATGAATTATTAAAACGTGTTAATAATCGTATTACAGAAGCAAACGACGACAACGAAGTATAAGTCTCGTATTGAAGTATAGCTTTATTAAAAGATACGGATATTTTAGCTACCAACTTAATATACTTTAATGTACGTATCTACTTTGCTTACCTATCTTGATAAAGATAGGTATTTTTTAATGATGAATTGTTTGGAAGATGATTAAAATGTGTCTGACATTAAAAAGGTTACTTATCATGATTTAGCATGATAAGTAACCTTTTTTGCTTATATAAATAAACTATTTTGATATCCAATGTTCAATTGAACTTATAAAATCTAAGTATACATTTATAAATTTTTCTGGCTCTTCAATATGTGGTGCATGTCCTGACTCATTGAATATCATTTTAGTAATATTTTCAAAATGATCATCAACACAATAATTGATTTTATCTTTAATTAACGGATCATAGAAACCATTTATAATTAATGTTGGTACGTTAACCAACTGTGTAGCTTCTTGTTCTTCTGCATTAGAAGATATCAGAGCTCTAATCGCTATAGCACTTTCTTCTGCTGAAGGTCTGCTATACATTCTTTGATCTTGAAACCATTTCATTGTATTATCTTGTTCTTTAAATAGAAATGGAAATAATAATAACAACGCTTCGGATTTATTAAAACCAGCAACTAAATCTTGATGGTCCACCATCAATTGTGTAAAACCATGAGCGATATCCTCCCTTTTAGAAGAAATCGCAGTTAAAGAAATAGTTTTAAAAGGATATTTTTCGGTGAAACGTTTTCCAATTAATCCGCCCATATCATGTCCTAAAATATGTGCCGAGCTTATGTCTAATTGATCCATTAACACATATAAGTCTTCAATGTGATCTTCTAAATCATACACTTCACATCGTGACGATTTCCCATGACCACGTACATCATAAGTTATGACTCTATAGCGGTCACTTAATTGTTCAGATAATTGTTTAAATGCTGCCAAGTTGCCATCTAATCCATGAATTAATACGATGGGAATGCCTTGCCCTACATCACGATAAGCAATTTCAATTTCATTGCTTAATTGAACTTTATCCATAGTGGCACCTCCCTTTAGTAATTACTATACCCATTTGAAAATATCTTTACGCCAATATTTAGAAGTTCTTAACAATTTATTGTTTAGAACTTCTTAGGGCGCAACTCTGAAATCTCTGATTTCTTAGTGTTGCCCCCGCAATGATGATTAGATAACTAACGAGTGTAACGATGCTTAGTTATCAATCAGCTACTGCGTGGCATGAGCTTTAGCTCAGGCGTTCCTCTGCAACTTAGTAATTTTATTACTTAGAACTTCTTAGGGCGCAACTCTGAAATCTCTGATTTCTTAGTGTTGCCCCCGCAATGATGATTAGATAGTATTCAACTTACTTTAACCTTATAAATTTCTTGTTACATTTTTTCATTTAAATGAACGAGCCTGGGACATAAAACAATGTCTCAGGCTACATTTAGTGTTCAAGTAAAATAAAGAAAAGCCTTCATAAGACTTTTTCTTAATGAAGGCTTTAATATAGATTTATTAACTTTTTGTACGTTCTGATAATTTAATAGTGCAGTAAATAATTAATATCACTAATAAAATCCAAATGACTAATGAGAATATTTGTGCAACATCTGGATTTGAAACCATAGCATCAATCGTTTTTTGACAAACTAGCAATCCCAAACCAGTAAATTCTAATTTTCTAAAATAAATTCCAATTATAGCTAAAACAATTCCGACAAAGAAAACAAATTGATGGCCATATATTGATATTGGAATAATCGACCAATTAAAATGGAAACCTTGCATCGTAATGAGTATAATCGCAATTGCTGCTATAATAAATCCAAATATCATTTCAAACCGGTTACTGTAGAGATAGTTCTTTTTATTAATTCTGACATAAATCCAAATTGATATTGGAAAAATAACTAAACAATAAAATAGACTGATACCAGTAATCGCCTGAAATTGAACATACTGTTTATCATATAAATAAGAAATCAGAATAAAATTAATGATAAAAAAGATAATAGGATTAAGTTCAAGAGCAAATAAATTACGTTGAATAATCAATATAATTTGTGCTGGAGATTTACCTCTATATTCTATATAATCTTGGTCTTTGGCTTCTGACTTTTGGATATCTACACGAAACTTTTCTTTTATATCATCAATTAGATTAGGCGACATACCTTTATGACTGAAATAGTCATTGATATTTTCAAGTAAAACTTTATCATTTACCCTCATTTTAAGCTCCTTTAATAACACTTTCTTGATGTTCATTTTATTCGATAAACTACTTAAGAAGAAAACTTAAGCATACTATTTTCACTCTATACATAAATTTCAAACTATTAAACACGCTTTAATTACTATCAATATAGCATTGTAACATAATATTTTCATGATTTCTTCACACTTAAATTTAATTTTATACTAATGGTTAAGTTTATCCTAGATAAAATAAACTAATTTTATTTATTCAAAACACAAAATAACCGACAAACATATATTCAAAATATTGATGTACACCTTTAAAGTTGAACTAAATTCCTAACTTTATGACATGTATATCATTTATGAATATGTTTATCGGTTATTAGCTATTTAAAACGCTATTTTATTTACCTAAATCCACTCTATAAAGTTTTACATTTTTATCTTTAGGTGAATTTGAGCTAAATTGATAGCTTGCATTTTTGTCTTGGATATAACCAAAGTTACCAGTTACTTTATTATAATGTACACGGCTTACAGCACTAGGGCTTACATTTTGTTTAACTGATTTATATGTTGGTCCGTCAGCTTTATTATAAGTCATAGATACACGTGTCACGTGACCTTTATCTTTTTTGCCATCTGCTGTAACTAATAGAACGCCTTTATGTGTTCTAAATTCATAATAGTGTTCTGATCCATTTTCATTATAAGAATAAATTGGATGACTATATTTATTTAAAACACTTTGAATAGACTCGCCTATTTTAACATTTTCTAATGATTGATCGCCTTGAGTGATTTGTTGAACGGTTTGAAGTGAATTTCCAGTTGCTGCTTCAACGTGATTAACGTTTACTCCTGTGACAACTAGACCTGAAACAAGTAATAATGCCATTAGCTTTTTCATAAGCACACGCTCCTTTTTATCAATATCTCTTTCTTGTGCTTACTGTTAGTATACTATAAATATTACTAAAATG
Source organism: Staphylococcus sp. 8AQ (assembly GCF_902506595.1). Lineage (NCBI taxonomy): Bacteria > Bacillati > Bacillota > Bacilli > Caryophanales > Staphylococcaceae > Staphylococcus > Staphylococcus sp. 8AQ. The sequence continues at coordinate 155,226 of NZ_LR733871.1, read as the reverse complement.
ACAATAATATTACAAAAACATTACAGATTTCATTCTAAAGTCTTACACAAACCCTTCATTAAACCAATGTTTATATTGTTTATCAACGTATGTGTTGCTTGATAAATGTGGATACATCATCAATAAACTTATGTTCTTCTTCTACAAATGGATATAAACTAGAAGCACTATACACTAAAAATTCTCCGTGTACTATTAAATCTAATACTTCTTTCGCTTCTAATGTTGTTGTTCTTTCTCCATATTCTCCAGCAATAATTAGGGTCGGTGCTTCTACTTCTGAAAATACTTCAGCAATACCCTTAGATTTAAATACCTCTTCGATAGCTTGTATTTCCTCTTTTGTTGAAATAGCATTCGTATCTTCTACATGTTTTAAAAATTTATTTATTTTACGTGGTTTGTAATATTTTTTATTATTTAAAAATTTAGACTGTTCCTCTTCATTCCAATTACGTATTTTATGAGCATATTTTCTAAATAATCGTTCTTCAGGTAATTCTCCCTCAACAGATGTAGGATTAACTAAAGTTAATGAAGAAACATAGTCAGGATATCTTACAGCCAAATCAGATATAATCATAGTAGCTAGTTCATGGCCAATAAATGCAGCTTGGTCTATGTATATGTAATCTAATAATGCGATAATGTCATCTGAAAACTCTTTAAATACTATGTTTCTAGGCTTATCAGAGTATCCATGCCCTCTTAAATCGATCAACACCACTTGAAATGATTTAGCAAGCTTTTTAGCCAAATTATTAAAAACAGAATAATTATCGTATGCTGTATGAACAAGCACTACAGGATAACCCTCGCCTAACGTATTGTAGTGTAATGTTGTTCCATCATTTCTAGTAAATAAATCCATTAGATTGTTCTCCTTCTAAGTTAAAGTTTTTCGGTAATATATCTAATAATTCTTCGATTGTTGTAATTGTAAAATCTACTTCTTCTTTAAGAGGCTCTATTTCAGCATATTCTTGTTTATACCATACACTTACCATTCCCATGGCACGTGCAGGTGCGACATCATTTAAAGCATCGTCTCCGACATACATAATCTCCTCTGCTTTAACATCTAGTTGATCAATCATATCTTCAAATATTTTTGGATGGGGTTTTCGATAACCTACTGTTTCAGAAGTAGATAAGTAATTAATCACATGCATAATACCTAAAGAATGTAATCTGAATTGCTTTATTTTTGATTTCCCATTAGCTATAACACCAATAAGATAGTCAGCATTAGACAATCTCTCCAAAGTGTATAACGTGTCATAATAAGGAAAGACATAACGATAGAAATGCATCTCAAAGTCATTAAATAAATCTTTCCAAGTTAATCTATCAATATGAAATTGCTTTATAATTTCTTTATACAAATCCGGTTTATCATTATCTTCATCATCATCTAACTCGATAAATTTATTTTTAAAATCAGCGAGCTGTACATGGACAAAATAATCATGAAATCTTTCATATTGTTCTTCTATAAATTTCTCACGTGATTTTACTCGATCTAGCAATGTCCCCTCTAAATCAAAGACAATTGCTTTTATATGACTCAAATCCATCTTAGTAACCTCTTCATAGTTTATTAATTCCTATTTTAGCAAATGAATAGGATTAGCGTAATACTTTATATTGAGATAATAATATATAACATAATACTGGTATACCTAGTAATGCCATGACTATACTGGCTGGTATTTGTATTGGATGAATAACCGTACTTCCTATGAAATCTGCCATTATCATAACAGTAGCCCCAATGATTGTATTCAAAATCATCTGTATTCCTAACTCAAAACGCCAATAATAACGACGGACTAATTGAGGCACAATCATACCTATGAAGCCGATAATGCCCACATAGGCTACGACAACTGCCGTTATAATTGAAGCTATAGTAAGTACTATAAATGTAATACGTTGAACATTTAAACCTAAAGACTGCCCCTTCAATTCACCCAGTTGTAATAATTTAATAGAACGGATTAATAAGGATAAACATACAATAGCTACAATTAATACGATAGCTATCACTATATTATTTTCAATTTCAGCAGAGGCAAATCCTCCAAATAAATAGTTGGCTACTGAATTTAATTTTTGTGGCTTAATTAAAACCAAAATATATAATAAAGCATTAAATAAGGCACCTATCATCAAACCAATGAGTACTAAAACTCGCACAGGATACCCGTGAGATAATGCCATAGTTAGTCCTAACACTATTACAAGTGTAATAAGACTAAAGCCAATAGAGAAAAAAGGAATCCACAAGAAACTTAAACCAAGAAAAAGTGCTAAACCTGAACCAAATGTTGCTCCACTTGCTAACCCCAACGTAAAACTATCAGCTAATGGATTATTAAGTACAGTCTGAAACATTTGACCTGCTAAAGTTAAAGTTGCTCCCGTAAGTACAGCTTCCATCACTCTTGGTAATCTAACTTTCAATAAAATAGTTTGATTAAATGGATCTGATAAATCACCAATTTGCCATACCAAACTTATTAAAGTAATCACTATTAATAATAATGTCCATATTAAAATTGTTTTCAACTTTTTCATTTTATTCTCTTTCCTATTTACAATATAGATATCGTGCTCATCATAACAAATTTTAAATAAAAAAAGTACTAGCCATTCAAGTTACCTACCTATCTAAAAACTTTACTTATAGGCCTGACATGTTTCTGCTAGTACTTTTAAATTTATATTATTTTTTATAAATAGTGTCTCTTAATTCTTTTAATCCATCATCAATTCTAGGTCCTGGTCGTGATATTTCGTCACCATTTACTGTTTCAATGCGATTGTGTTTTACCCCATTCGTTTTATCGAATCCACCACGTTTTTCGATAATTTTTTTATAATCAGATTGTGACATTCCTTCAGTTGAAATAAATATATCTGGATTGTGCTTTATAATGCTTTCTTTGCTTACAGATTTCCAACCTTCAATATCATTAAAGCTGTTTTTAGCTTGAAGTTTGTTTAACATATCATTAAAGAAAGTATGCTGACCTGCTGTGTAAATATCTGGTTTTGATGATACTTCAATAAATACATTTTGTTTTTTATGATGCTTTGGAATAGATTGCACTACTTTATTTACATTGTCTTTCGTTTCTTTGACTAATTGATTCGCTTGTTTTTCTTTATGCGTTAACTTTCCTATAGATTTAAATGTATCGTATGTTTCATCAATTGATTGAGCATCTTTCACATAGACGACCTTAATCCCGTCTTTTTTTAGTGAATCTAATACTTTTCCAGATGATGATTTTTGTGATTCGTGCGCAAGTATTAAATCAGGTTTTGCTTTTAATAACGCTTCTTTATTTAAGTTCATTGAATCAAATTGCTTTTTCCCTTTTTTAACATTTTTAGGATAATCATCTACTGTAGATACACCTACTACATTGTCTCCTAAACCAAGTTCATATAGAATTTCTGTGTTGCTTGGCATTAGCGAAACGATTCGATGATATGGTGATTTTCCATCAGAAGCTTGTTTATCTTTATTATTAGATGATTTAGAATCATTACCTTGACTGCAACCTGCTAGAATTAAAATTGTAGCTATCATGACTATCCACAAATGACGTTTCATATATTCTCATTCCATTCAGTTTAATTTTTATATGTATAATCTTTCTTTTAATCATATCAAATTCTATACAAATTTCATTAGGTTTTTCATTTTTTCAAAATATAATTTATTTTTACATCGATTTTAAACAAAAATGAGGTTGAGACATAAAGTTTTTGTGCTCTGGGAAACCGATTAACGGCGTCCCAAAAGCAGGATTTTCGGCAGAAGCTCTCACGATTCGACAAAATTTGAGAAACAATTTTGCTCATCGTTCGGTTCTGCTCAAATCCTAAGCGCTTTTGTCCCGACCTCTTTGTTTTAATCTATTACTTATTTTCTTCAGTAATGACTTTTTGATCCCATTTTCCAAATTGATAATATGAGACTGCAAAGATACTACTTATAATAAAACCAATTCCCATACCTATAGCAATACCATTTTGACCAAACATTTTTGAAAAAAGCTCAGTTAATGGAAATCTTAGTATCCAGAATGAGATGATATTTAAAATTAACACTTGATACATGGCTCCTGATGCTCTCACAATACCATTAAACACAAAATTTAAGCCTAAGAATGGATAACAAAGCGCTACAATTCTCAAGTAATGACTACCAAAATTAACGGCTTCAGGATCTTGAATAAAGAATCTAATTGCAACATCTGCAACTAAAATAACAATTAATGCAATCGTAGTCATAATCATGAAATTATATAATGCAGATACTTTGGCAATTTGTCTAACTCTTTTCCAATCACCAACACCAATATTTTGACCTGCCATACTATTTACCGCCGTTCCAAGTGCCATTGCCGGTAACATGATTAAACTATCTAATCTTTGAGATGCACTAAAACCAGCTACAGTATCTCCACCAAATTGAGTCACTACACTTAAAATAGCTGCATTACCGCCTTGAATAACAGCCATTTGTAGACCGGCTGGTATCCCTAATTTTAATATTAATAACACTTGTTCTATAGATGGTACTTTAGGAATGGTGAAAGGAACTAATTCGTGTTTCATTGAATGATATAAACTATAAATAAACGCTAGACCTTGAGATACAACTGTTGAAAGTGCCGCACCCGCTATGCCTAACTGAAATCCACCTATAAATAATGGCGCTAAAAAAGCATTGAGTACAACAGCTAGAAAAACGATACGCATCGGTGTTTTACTATCTCCAAGCGCACGTGACACTGTATTTACAAAATTATATCCGAATAAGAATAAAATACCTAAAAAGCTTATTTGTAAATAGGTATTAGCTTGTCCTAATAAAGACTCCGGTGTTCCCATCAATAATAATAATTGCTTTGAAAAGATAAATCCAAGGGCACCAAAAATAATTGCCATCGTTGTCATAACAACAACAAAGGCATTCAAATATTGTTTTAAACCTTGATAATCTTTTTTACCGAAAAATTGAGACAATATCGTTAATACTGCGTTATTGAGACCAATAATAAAAGAAAGCATTGTAAGTAAAATCGTCGTTGAAATTGCAACTGCACCTAAAGCATGTGCACCTAATAAATTACCTACCCATAAACTCGCAATAATCTGAAACGAAGATTGAAGAAGGTTTGTAAGCATGATTGGTCCTGAGAAAAAGAATAAAGATTTAAATATATTACCATGTGTAAAATCTCTTTGATTACTTGGCATGAAACCACCCTCATTCATAGTAATTAAACAAGCGACTCATATTATCATTTGATTATAACTTTTTTATCTTACTTATTCACTAGGATAATGTCAATTTGTTAAATATAAGTCCCATTTTTTAAGAACTAATTTATAGTTGCTGATGAGTTTATACAAAATAAAACTGTATTATAAGCTACAAAGCTCGTAACACAGTTTTAAAAAATTAGTATTTGATTTAAGATTGAGTTGTCTCACCTTTAGGATTAGGTCCATATTGGTTTGTTCCTTTTTCACTATCTTGTATGCAATAAGCTAAACAAATAAGTGAGATAGCAATTAAAAATATGAAATATATTAATGCAATTAGGCTAATTATCCCTATTAAAATATGATTATTTATATCTAACTGACTATCTAGGTGATATTCTTTTATAATTTCATTACTTAAAGATAGTATTGATGTGACTAGCATAATAACTGGTATCGTCATGCCTCTGCCAATATCATGAAATCGTCTTACTGATAATGTGAAAATTACTATATAAAAGATGATAGCCACTATATAATCTATAATGTCGAAAACAATACCAAAACTTCCTGTTATATTTGATAAAAAATCAAATAATAATGTTAAAATAGCCATTAAAATAGTATTAAGTAACAAGGCCCACCAGAAATCTTTTCTTCGAGTTCGTCCTTCTAATATCAAGGCGTTTTGCCAAGATTTTTTGAATGCATTAATCATAATTAATCTCCTTTATTTTTAACTTTTTTAGGGTTGGGACCATACTGATTCGTTCCTTCTTCACTATCCTTAACACAGTAAACTAGAGCCATAATTGAAATGACAATAGATGCTATTGCAAGAATTATTGAGACAATAGCTATAATTATTAATAATGCTACATTTGAATCAGAAATTTGAGAAATCCATTTATAATCCTCACTAATCTGATATATAGGGGATAGTAATGTTAAAACCAAATAGATGATTGGTATTGTTTTTCCTTTACCTATATCATGAAATCGTCTCACTGATATCGAAAACATAGGTATTGCCAGCACAACATAAAATATATAAAACACAATATCGTATAAAACTTTACCATTTTCCATATGTGCAAAAACTAATGCAGCAATAATCGCCATGATTATTAAACAAATAATATTTAATAAAGCACCTAACCAAAAATCTTTGCGTCGTGTCCGTCCTTCACACGTAAAAGCATATTGCCAAAACTTTTTATATGCATTAATCATAATCATTTCTCCTATTTTTTCTTATTTCCTATTATATAATTTATATATTATTTTTCAAACGTTTTCAAAATAATAGTAATTTATAGTTATGATGAATTTTAAAATGATTATGATATGATTCAAATTCACAAAATCAAAGAATACCAATACTTATCATAATTCTTTATATACAATATTTTATTCAAAATACGGATCTAAAAAGGTATAATGTGTGCCATTTTTAATATTGAAGTAGTTCTTTCCAAAGTTATCTAACAAAGCATGAAATTCATTAGCATCTTGATTCGTAAAAGTACTTGGTAATTGAATTTCTTTTTTAAACTTATCATAACTATCAGTATTAGAATATCCTAATTTGGCATACAAACGTCTCGTATAACTATCTGGAATAAATTCTATTCCACCAAAAATGTAAACTATTAATACGTCAGCCGTTTCACTGCCGACGCCTCTAATTTTTAATAATTCCTTTCTCAAATCGTCTCCAAATTTTGAAACAATAGCCTCATAATTAAATTGATAATCATTTAACCATGATAATAAAGCATGTATAGCCTTCCCTTTATTTTTATAGAATCCACTCGATTTAATGATTTGTTGTAAGTCTTCTAGTGGTATATCTAAAATGTGTTGTGGATTAAAATTTGTCTCATGTTTTAAAGATGTTAAGGCTAAGTCTGCATTTTTCCAATTTGTATTTTGGACGAGTATTGCTCCTAACATCATTTCTATTTCACTGGCGGCAGGCCACCAATGTTGAGGCCCCATATTTTGATATAGAATGTCATATAACTCTTGTGTGTGTAACAATTTTTCACCACTTTCTATTTCTTTATATTAAAAATACCCCTATAACCGCAGCTATAAGGGTATTTGAGACAATTTGTTTTATACTATTTACTACATTGTTTCTGGAGCTGACACACCAACTAATGCTAAAGCATTATTTAATGTTATTCTTACCGCTTCTATTAATGCAACATGTGCTTTTGTTTTTTCAATGTCATCTGTAAGTACTTTTTCAGCATTATAGAATTTATGGAAATGAGAAGCTAAATCTTGAATGTAATTAGTCATACGATGTGGTGCTCTTGATTCTGCAGCACTTTCAATCGTAGTTTCAAATTCAGCTACTTTTTTCAATAATTCAATTGCTTTGTCATTAGTAATTTTTGAAAAATCAACATCAGTACTAACCTCAATACTTTGATCTTTAGCTTGTTTCAAGATAGAACAAATACGAGCATGCGCATATTGTGCATAATACACTGGATTGTCTTGAGATTGTTCTTTTGCTAATTCCATATCAAAATCAAAGTGTGTATCTGGGCTACGCATAGTTAAGAAGTAACGCGCAGCATCCACACCAACTTCATCCATAATTTCGCGTAAAGTAATCGCGTTGCCTGTACGTTTACTCATTTTAACTTCTTCACCATTTTGCATTAAACGTACCATTTGCATGATTTGAATTTCTAATCGGTCACTGTCTACACCAAAAGTTTCAAGTGACGCTTTCAAACGATTAATATAACCGTGATGGTCAGCACCCATTAAATCGATTAAAATATCATTTCCACGTTGAACTTTATCAAAATGATAGGCAATGTCAGGTAAGAAATAAGTGTAATTGCCATCTTTTTTAATTAAAACTCTATCTTTGTCATCTTTAAAGTCAGATGTACGTAACCAAGTCGCACCATCTGCTTCATAGGTATAGCCTAATTCATTCATTTTAGCTAATACTTCTTTAATTTCTCCTTTTTCATAAAGAGATGTTTCGCTAAACCAACTATCAAAATGAGTATGGAAATCTGATAAATCTTTTTTCAATTTAGACATTTCATAATCGACACCTAGCTGTCTAAATGTCTTCAAACGTTCTTCATCGCTATAATCTTTAATTTCTGGTTGTTTATCAGCTAAATCTTTACCAATTTCAATAATATCTTTGCCGTTATATCCATCTTCAGGCATTTCATGACTGTTATCACCTAGCGCCTCAAAGAAACGTGTTTCGATAGAGCGTGCAAGATTAGAAATTTGATTACCAGCATCATTAATATAATATTCTCGTGTGACATTGTAACCTGCTGCAATTAAAATATTAGCTAGCGTGTCACCAACAGCTGCATTTCGTGCATGACCGATATGTAAATCACCAGTTGGGTTGGCTGATACATATTCAAGTAAAATATTTTTGTTTTTAGATGTTTCTGCATTCCCAAATTGATGTCCTTTTTGGATTGCTTCTGGAATGATGTCAGTTAAGTATTGATTGTCTAGATAGAAATTAATAAATCCAGGTCCTGCAATATCAATTTGTTTAACATGTGCTTTACTAGCATCTAAGTTGTCGACAATCGCTTGAGCAATGTCTCTTGGGTTACGTTTAGCAATTTTAGTTAATACCATTGCGATATTTGTTGAATAATCTCCATTCTTTACATCTTTAGGTATTTCAATTTTAATTTCTGGAATATCTTCTGCTAATTCAGCTTTTTTAATACTTGCTTCTATTTCTTGAATAAGCGTCTGCTTTACTTGATCGATAATATTCATTAGCCTAACTCCTTATAATTTATTTCATATTGGTATGAACCCATTTTTTCTTCATTTTGATATAGTTCGTAATGTACTTTCAGTTTACCACCATCTGGTGTTACAAAATGTAGAATACTTAACGTTTTAACATTTAATGGAATACGTCCAGCTGGTATATCGTAAAGGGTCGTTGTTTCCGCACCTTCTACAAAATGAAAGTTCATATTAATGTCGCCTTTACGGATCAATTTTACGCCGTCGTCCTCTATCTTAATCGTTACATTCACTTTGGCATCATCTATATTTTCGTTATATCTAATGATGTGAGACTGACGCTTGTGCCATGATCCCTCAGTAGTAAAATCAAACTTCTCTTTATCGCCGTTCTGTTTAATAATTTGTTTCGTTTGAATTTTTACATTATTTTCCAATTTACTACTCCCTTATTCTACACAATAATACATGATATTATAGCATAATTGCCCTATTGCTTGTAGTATTGGCCTATTTAAAATATTTAAAAAACAAAAAAATGAGCAAACTAATATTAGTTCACCCACTTAAAGTAAAACAAGTATACTTAAATCAAATCTTCTACTGATTCAATATCAACAATATCACTTTGATACTTATATTTTTCCATTTGATACTTATAGAAATATACGATGCCGAAACTCAATGTTGTAATGAATATTAATTTATTCATGTCTATACCTCATATTCTATAATATTAATTATTTAATTTTTATATTATCATTTTTATATGTATGTGTAAATATACCCTATGCTGAAATGATAACTATTGGAACGCTCCTTCTTTATAAATCACTTTTTCTTTATTTCCATCTATAAACTTGTCATAGTTTTCTTTTTGAAAGTCACTTAGCAACACTTTAGATGTGCCATATTTTAATACACCCGCTTCAGTTACAATTCGCATTTTTCTAAATAACATACCATCTTTAAGTCTTATCTCTATAACAGGTGCATAATCTAAAATATCAGCATCTTTAATTTCAAAAGTTTTAAATGCAATAGTGACACACGCAAACGTATCTTCTCCTAAATAATACACATGTAAGTCTTCTTGCTTATGTTGTCCTACTAAAAATCTACCTTTAACAAAATTTAACTCAGGATATTTTAGTTCTAAATAATCTATTAGTTCATCTTCTTTTAATTTAAATTGCATGGTCTCATCCCCTATATCAATTTTAATTCATTAAAAATCATTAAACTTTCCTATAATAATAGCCATTCATTCTTTTTCAAAATGAATGGCTGAATTTATAGCTGTATTTTATTTTCTTACTAAATTTAATAATTCTACTTACATATGATTTTTCTTAAAAGCAATTGGTAAAATTATGCACCTGCATTTGATGCAATAATATATCCTAAAGTGAACCCTAAAATAGCAAATACTATTGCAGCGACGATAATGATAATACCGTGTGTCTTTTTACCTTTACTAATTGTTAAAGCACCAAACACAATTCCTGCTGGACCAAAAATAATTGGTAATACTATTAGTGATAAAGCAGAAAATACCCATCCAAGGATTATAAAAACTAATGCATTATTATCTTTTTGTTGTTCAGGCATATTTTACCCTCCTTATGTTTATCTAAATTAAATATACATTTTTTTGATGAATTTGTTAATACTATTTAATCTTTTTTTACAATATAAATATAGAAAACAAAATATTAATTCATAAATTTACATTTACATATAAAAGAACAATTCAATGGTGGTAATAGTTATATACTTTCATAAATTAAAATTTTGCAATACCTATGATATAATTTAACTATAATAATCAAACAATTCAGAACAAAAACAAGAAGAGATTTCAATGCTTCTACAACGGAGGGGAATATTTTGATAACAAAAGTATTATATGGGAAATCCGAAATAGATGTTGAAGTTCCTGACGATAGCACAGTCATAGAACCCTTAAATATTGATCCAGTGGAAAATGTAGAGGGAACGATTAAAGATGTATTACAACATCCTACCAACTCGAAACCTTTAAAAGACATGGTTAAAAGTAGTGATACAGTTTCTATTGTCATTAGTGATATTACACGACCTACACCTAACCATATATTGGTACCGTTATTAATGGAAGAGTTAAGTCATGTACCTCGAGAAAACTTTGTGATTATCAATGGCACTGGCACACATAGAGATCAAACACGAGAAGAATTAATAAGTATGTTAGGCGAAGACATTGTTGACACTGTTAAAATTGTTCACAATCATTGTAATGAAGAAGAAAGCTTAACAAAAGTTGGCCATAGTCAATATGGTTGTGATGTTTATTTAAATAAAGACTATGTAGAATCTGATTTTAAAATTGTGACTGGTTTTATTGAGCCTCACTTTTTTGCAGGTTTTTCTGGTGGTCCTAAAGGTATTATGCCAGGTATTGCTGGAATTGAAACCATTCAAACTTTCCATAATGCCCAAATGATTGGCGACCCTCGTTCAACTTGGGGAAATTTAGATGATAATCCTGTCCAAAATATGGCTCGTGAAGTAAATAAAATGTGTAAGCCACACTTTATGTTAAACGTTGCATTAAACAAAGATAAAGAGATTACTGCAGCATTTGCCGGAGAAGTTTTTGAAGCACACAAACAAGGTTGTGCCTATGTTAAAGAACATGCCATGTTTAAATGTGATCAAAGATTCGATGTCGTTATTGCCTCTAACTCAGGTTATCCACTTGACCAAAATCTTTATCAAACTGTTAAAGGTATGAGTGCTGCAAGTAAAGTGGTTAAAGAAGGCGGTAATATTATTATGGTTTCTGAATGTGCAGATGGTTTCCCAGATCATGGTAAATTCGCTGAAATTTTCAAAATGGCAGATACGCCTCAAGGTATTTTAGATTTAATACATGATCCTAACTTTTCTGAAGTTGACCAATGGCAAGTACAAAAACAAGCAAGTATTCAAACATTTGCCAATGTATATGTATATTCAGAGTTAACTGACCAACAACTTAAAGACTCAATGCTTAATCCTACATCAGATATCGAAAAAACATTACAAGAATTAGAAGAATCGTATGGTCGTCCATTAACGATTGGTGTCATGCCTCAAGGTCCATTAACAATTCCATACGTAGAAAATGAATAATTTAAATTACTTATAGGAGGAATTCAACATGACTAATATAAACAATAAAGAAGAAAAATTAGATCAATTATTAAACAATATGGGAAGTGTAGTTATCGCCTTTTCTGGTGGTGTAGATAGTAGTCTCGTTCTTAAAAAAGCAATCGACAATTTAGGAACTGAAAATGTAATGCCTGTTGTAGTCAAATCTGAACTTTTCCGTAATGAAGAATTTGACCAAGCTATCGAACTTGGTAATAGCTTAGGTATTCATGTAGTAGAAGCTGAAATGTCTGAATTGAATGATGAAAATATTATTAAAAACACACCAGAAAGCTGGTATTATAGCAAACGTTTGATGTATAGCAATTTAGAAGGTATCAGAAAACAAGTCGGATTTAACTATGTTATCGACGGAATGATTATGGATGACTTAGAAGATTTCCGTCCTGGATTAAAAGCTAGAGAAGAATTTAATGTTCGAAGTGTACTTCAAGAAGCTGAGCTATACAAATCTGAAGTACGTGATTTAAGTCAACAGCATCATTTACCAGTTTGGAATAAACCAGCATTATGTAGTTTAGCTTCAAGAATTCCATATGGTGAACCATTAAGCTTTTCAAAAGTAAATAAAGTTAATGAAGCAGAAAAATACATTCTTAGTTTAGGTGTTAATAATGTTCGTGTACGTTATCATCAAAATATAGCACGTATTGAAGTAGAAGATGATGCGTTATCTACAGTTATTCAAAATAAAACAAATATTACATTAAGACTTAAAGAGCTAGGATTTGACTACGTAACTATCGATTTAGAAGGTTATCGTACAGGCAGTATGAATGAAGTTATAAACACTAAGTCATCTGAATTTTAAGTATTAATTCTAATAATTATAAGGATGTCAAAATATGAAAGATAACAACGAACAACTAGAACAAATTCTAAATAAGGTTCACGACAATCAAATATCTGTAGAAGAAGCGAAAGCCCAACTCCGTCATTACGACGAATTGGGCTTTGCTAAAATCGATTTACATCGTGCACAAAGACAAGGTTTCCCTGAAGTCATCTTTGGACAAGGTAAAACTAAAGAACAAATTGATCAAATTATCGAAAGTTTACTTAATACCAATCAAACTATTCTCGTAACTCGAGTGAATAATGACAAAGCGCAATATATTATCAATAAGCATCCACAATTACAATATCATGATTTAGCACAAATCATATCTAGTCCAATTGATGCTATACCTAAATCAAACGCGTACATTTCAGTATTATGTGCTGGCACTTCGGACTTACCTATCGCTGAAGAAGCAGCCTTAACAGCAGAAGTCATGGGCACAAATGTTCAAAGATTTTATGATGTTGGTGTTTCAGGTATTCACCGCCTTTTTGAACATATCCAAAATATACGTAAAGGTCATGTTTCAATTGTTATAGCAGGTATGGAGGGTGCATTAGCTAGTGTTGTCGGAGGATTAGTGGATCATCCTGTTTATGCAGTGCCTACTAGTGTAGGTTACGGTGCAAATTTAAATGGGATAACAACATTATTATCAATGATAAATTCATGCGCGCCTGGAACAAGTGTACTTAATATAGATAATGGTTTTGGTGCTGGTTATAATGCTTCGATGATTATAAACATGTTGGAAAATAAATAGAAATGGAGACACTAATATGAGTAATGCATTGTATTTAGATTGTCATGCCGGTATTGCTGGTGACATGCTATTATCCGCACTTGTAGATATAGGTGCTAATCCTCAGGAAATTGAAAATGAATTAAAAAAATTACCCATCGATACGTTTTCATTACATTTTAATAAAGTAATGAAGCAAGGCATACAAGCCACGTCACTGAAAATTGATTTTGAAGAATCACATCATCATCGTAAAGCTTCTGATATATATAACATTATAGATAATAGTACTTTAAATGATAGAGTTAAAACGCGCAGCAAAGCTATTTTCAATGTTATTGCACATGCTGAAGCTAAAATACATGGTATGTCAGTAGACGAAGTTCATTTTCATGAAGTAGGCGCTATGGATTCAATCATTGATATCATTGGAGGCTGTATTGCTCTAGAACTTTTAGACATAGATACCCTTTATTGTTCACCTATTCCAACAGGAAATGGTCGAATAAAAATCGCACATGGTATTTATCCAATTCCAGCACCAGCTACTGCAGAAATATTAAAAGGAATCCCTTTAGCTCAGTTTAATGTATCTAGTGAATTAACTACACCTACTGGGGCAGCTTTTGCTAAAAGTCTTGTAACTTCGTTTGGTACATTTCCTGCAAATACAATGAAGAACATTGGTTATGGAGCCGGAACCAAAGATTTCGACTTTCCAAATGTGTTAAGAGTCATTCAATTTGAAGTACTAGACCAACAAAATGAAGCTGACCAGGTACAGGTCATAGAATGTCAAATTGATGATATGACCGCTGAAATGTTAGGTGATTTAATGGAAAATACTTTAAATCAAAAGGTATTGGACATATTCTACACACCAATTATTATGAAAAAACAACGCCCAGCTACTCAACTTACAGTTATTTGTAAACCAAATGATAAATCAACTATCGAAGATTTCATACTTACACATACATCAACGTTAGGTGTTAGAAGTTATAAAGTTAATCGTCGTATTCTAAGCCGTAAATATCATGATATTGAAACACCTTATGGCAATGTGTCAGTTAAATTAGCTTATAAAAATGATGAATTAATCAAAACCAAACCAGAATTTGATCAAATCAAAGAAATCGCCAAAAAGTATAATCAAAATATCCAAACTATTTACCAACAAATAACTAAATGTATGGTTGAACAACTCAATTTATAATATAAAAATAAACCAACAACTACACATCATCAAAGGATGATTTTGAAAGTTGTTGGTTTATTAATTATTTATTCAAATGCGTCAAATAATTCTTTGCTTGAGTTATTCCACATATCTTCATTATGATTTTGTAAAAAGTCTTTAAGTACTTTTTTATTCTCTTTACCAATATGATCGATAATAATTTGATGTTTCATAGATTTATCCATCATGTTCACATGTTCAGGCATACTTTTATACCCACGACGAATGCTTTTATTTACTAATAAATAGCATCCCGTTACACCAGCGTAATATGGGCCATGTTCTCCTCTTTCAGTAGTAACCCAACAAAGCCAGTATTCTTTTGCTTCTTCGCCTTCTACTTCTGATTTGTCGGTAATCCATTTAACACCTTTTTCAACTTTAGCACGTGCATGCATGCCACCAATATCAATAAAAGCTTCTTGATTTGCAACATCTATAAATACTGGCGCAATATTATCTAAAGTAATTGAACCAATATTGGTACCTTTATGTCCATCTAAGGGATCATTTTTAATAATATTAAAATTAAAACCTTTCTTTTCTGACACGTAGGCCACCTCCTCTGACAATTTCCAACTGAATTCTATATTAAATGAGCAAACAATTTCTATCAATCGATTGATTAATTTAATTCATTTAAAAGATTAATAATAGAACCTTTTATCTCTTCATCCTTAATATTTAAAATCAATTCTTTTGGATAATATAATTTATAATCTTCTCTATTAATTCCTGTAATACTATTAATGACTAATGATTGATTACTAATCTCTCTAATTGAACCATCTCTTCTTAGTAAGTGAATGGGTTTACGATTAGAACCTGGTCGATCATAATCGTAAGGTAAATCTGAAAACGACTCGCTCACAAAGTAATAATTAGGATTAATTCCTCCCGCTTCAAATAACTCTTGAAGTTCTGAAATTGTTATTATTGAGCCGTCAAACGGAATATATTTAAATAAATCACGATTAATAAAACGACGTGATAAATCACTCAAAATCATGTCATCTTCCTCGACCCATTTTTTCAAATAATAGATAACAACTGCTTCGTCTAAATCAACATATTGTTGAATTGTCATTGTCCCTTCGAAAAATGGTATAAAATCTTCAGGTGATTTCTTAAATTGATACCCTTCATTATATAGTTGTTTAGCTCTTTTCAGACAGTTATTTAATAATACCTCTCCACCTCTGCTGACAGGATGGAAATATATTTGCCAATACATTTGATAACGACTCATGATGAAATTTTCAACTGCATGCATACCACTTTCTTTAATTAAAACTTCATCTTTAGAAGGTCTCATCAAACGTAAAATACGTTCCATATCAAAAGCACCATATGATACTCCAGTAAAGTAAGCGTCACGTTGTAGATAATCCATTCGGTCTGCATCAATTTGTGATGAAATCATAGATATTACTAACTTATTATCGTGAGTCTTATTAATTACATCAGCTACTTGTTGTGGAAATGTAGCTGAAACACGACTCAATACTTCATTTACTTCTGTATTTCCGGTAATAATTTCCTGAGTAAACGCTTCATGATCTGTATTAAAAATCTTTTCAAAGCTATGTGAAAACGGTCCATGACCTAAATCATGTAACAACGCAGCACACAAGGCAAGAGGACGGTCTTCATTATTCCATGCATCGCGACCTTCAAACGTCTCATCTATCATACGACGCACTATTTCATAAACACCTAGAGAATGCCCGAATCGACTATGTTCAGCTGTATGAAAGGAAAGATATAATGTGCCAAGTTGCTTAATTCTACGTAATCTTTGAAATTCCCTTGTCTTCACTAAATCCCAAATCAAT
Organism: Staphylococcus sp. 8AQ; assembly: GCF_902506595.1. NCBI lineage: Bacteria > Bacillati > Bacillota > Bacilli > Caryophanales > Staphylococcaceae > Staphylococcus > Staphylococcus sp. 8AQ. The sequence continues at coordinate 138,310 of NZ_LR733871.1, read as the reverse complement.
TGATCTTTAACATGTATATACCTATGTATAGGGTCTTTGAATACCTTTTCCTCTGCAAGTTTCGTCGTTGCATACGATGATTGTGTCATGAAATACCTCCTTTTAAAGGGAGACATATATTTTTATGTCCCCTAACATTTACTCTATAAACTCTATTAAATTTAGTTAGTAGTCATAATCATTGATAGCATATATTCATTGTAATTTTCTTTAAAATAAAAATGATTGTGATCTAAAAGACTTTCTTCATTAATGCTAAATTCATGACTTCACCATACATTTCTGGTTGATAAGATCTTATAATTTCAAACCCTTGTTCTTTATAGAAATGAATACCTTCATCATTTTGATTATCAACTTCTAAGAAAACCGTGTCATACTTCCCTTTAAATGACTCTAAACCTTTTTCTAATAACAACGTACCATAGCCTTTATGTTGAGACTCAGGATGTACATAATGCGCTGATAAATATAATTCTTCACCATAAATAAAATTGGCAAAACCTACAATTTCTTCATCTTCTTCTGCAACTAAAAATAATTGTTCTTGCATTCTTTTCTTTAAATGTTCTTCGTTATATGACGCTGCTAATAATTCATTGATTGTGCTAGCAGCATAAATATTTAAATACGTATTATACCAAGCTTTTGTTGCTACATCTCTAATCGCTATCGCATCTGTACTTGTTGCTTCTCTGACTCTATGCATTTTTGTCTCCCCTAACAATTACAAGTTATTAATAAATGCATTATATCATATATGTATCGTATTCATTTAACGCAGCGTATTTAATTTTATATACTTATATATTTTTTAAAATTATCTATGAAAACAACTCATAAAAATTCATATTTTGTATTCTTCGTATTGTAAGAAGTACTATAAACATAACAAAGCCCTTCACTAATACATAAGCGAAGGGTCTTATATTGTACTACAAGTTATTTACATTAATTCTATTGTTTGAATAAATGATTCCATTCTCTCGCTCTTTCTAATGCGTAATTGTCTTTCATGATATCGCCAGGTCTTTCAGCTGTACCAATAATGTAACCAGCGAGTTCTCCGCCAATAAATTCTAATGTATATTTCATTTGATCAACACAAGGTTTAGACTTCACTTTCGGACAGTCTCCACCTACTAATATTAATCTAAAGTCTTTTTTAGACATTATTTCTTTAAAATCTGAATATCTTTCATCTACCATTGTTTCTGACCAATGATCAATAAACGCTTTTAATGATGCTGATAAACTATACCAATAAATTGGCGACGCAAAAATGACAACATCACTTTCTAGCACAGTTTTGATTAATTGTTCATAATCATCTGGATATGAATCTATCTTCTTATCATTATGACGTACATCTCTTACTGGATTTAATTGATATTGTGTAACGTCTATCCATTGGTGTTCAACATTTTCTAATGCGTATTGCGTTAATTGCGCTGTGTTTCCTTCTGGACGACTGCCACCGAATAAAACTGTAATCATTACCCTTTCCTCCTTATCTATTATTCTTTAAGTAAGTTGCTCAACTATTCAATATGTTTTTTTACCCGTTAAAGTTAAAAATATGTATCAGAGAATGAAAAAATTTTAACTATTATATCTAATCAATTGGAATTATATAAATTTAAAATATCCCGTAAATCGCCAATATTTAGCTTATTTACGGGATTAATTTTAAAAAAGGTTGGTTTATTTATTTGTTAATTGGAAATAGAGAATCGATTTTATCAATTTCGTCTTGTGATAATTTTACGTTAGCCGCTTCAATATTTTCTACCACTTGTTCAGCACGTTTCGCACCTGGAATTACAACATCTAACGCTGGACGAGTAAGATAAAATGCTAACACTACATTAGCTATAGTTGTATCATGAGCTTCAGCAATATCTGTAAGCTGTTTTACTCGACGTACATTATCTTTAAATACCTCAGGTTTAAAGTCTCTTCTTGTCGCACGATGATCTTCAAATGTTGTATCTTCATCATATTTACCCGCTAGAATTCCAGACGCTAATGGGAAATATGGCACGAATGTAATTTGATTATCAGCAGCGTATGCCATCACTTCTTCATTTTCTCTATGCAATAAATTATATTCTAATTGAACAACATCTACTAAACCATCTTTATTTGCTTCTTTTAATTGATCTAATGTGAAGTTAGATACACCGATTGCTTTAATTTTTCCTTCTTCTTTTAATTCTTGTAATGCTGCAACTGCTTTATCTTTTGGCGTATTATCATCTGGAAAATGAATATAAAATAAATCAATATAATCTGTTTGAAGACGTTTTAAACTGTTTTCAACTTGTTGTTTAATAAACTCTGGATCATTATTTTGATGTACATCATTGTTTTCATCGAAATAATGAGAGCCTTTCGTAGCAATTTTGACTTGTTCTCTTGGATATTCTTTCACAACTTCTCCAACTAATTCTTCAGAACGTTCTGGACCATAAATAAATGCTGTATCTAGTAATGTAATTCCATTATTAATCGCTTGTCTAACAACTTCTTTACCTTGTTCTTCATCTAAATTTGGATAAAGATTATGTCCACCTACAGCATTAGTACCTAGTGCGATTGGAAATACTTTAACATCTGATTTACCTAATGTTACTTCTTGAGCCATTCTATTCATCTCTCCTTCAGCGAATTGTATTTTAATGCTTTATGTTTACCCTAAAATTAAACGTATCATTCATATAGTAATATTTGATATTATAAAGTAACTATGAGAAGGAGTTGATTAAATGAGAATTAATGTTTTACAACATACACCAAATGAAGGTGTAGGAGCTATTGGTGATTGGGCAAAAGAAAATAACCATGACTTATATATCTATCATCCCTATTTTTATAACGGTGTATTACCAACTGCAGACGAAACAGATTTACTTATTATCTTAGGTGGGCCTATGAGTCCTAATGATACAGATGAATGGATTTATAAAGAAAGAGAACTTATAAGAGACTTATTAAAAGTGAATAAGCCAATATTTGGAGCTTGTTATGGTGCACAACAAATTACAAAAGCGATTGGCTACACAGTAAGTAAATCACCAGTGAAAGAAGTTGGTTGGGATAAAGTTTACCTAGAAACTGATACTATTCCATACTTACCAAAAGAATTAATGGCTTTACATTGGCATGAAGAAATGTTTCAAATACCTAAAAATGCCGAGCTATTATTTTCAAGTGAGCATTTAAACAATCAAGGCTTTCTACTAAATCAAAATGTAATTGGATTACAATTCCATTTTGAACCAGGGCCTTACGACGTTAAAGAAATCGTTATTAATGACTATACTTATGCAGTTGATTCAGTATTAAATCAAACGCCTCAAGAGATTATTAACTATGATGTACCTGAGGAAAATAAAGAAGTCATGTTTAAATTATTAGATTTCATAACGCAATCATAAGATTAATTAAAAATCGTACTTTTAATCTCTTCAAATTTATACTCCTTGACTATTAATTAATTTTTTTATTTAATGTAACTATAACAGTTACATTTTGGAGGATGTTATGAACTTAGAGTTTAATATTGCGATTCATGTGCTCGCTTTCTTAACAAAACATAATCATCAAAGATATCACAGTACAGCATTAGCAGAACTTACTTGCATTAACCCTGTTCAATTACGGCGAGTTGCAACGCTTCTTACCTATCACGATTATATTGTCACCATTCGTGGAAAAAGTGGTGGCTACCAGGCTAATGATATGACAAAACATGTTAAACTGTCTGACTTATATCAATACTTTGTGTTAGATAAACAACCTAATCAAAAACGTATTTTTACAGGGAAGCAATCAAGTCATTGCATCATAGCAAGACATATTGCCGATACAATGACATACCATCAAAACCAAGAAGCAAATCATATATTAAACTACTATAGTTCTATAACTATCCAAGATATAGTTCATCAAATACAACAGGAGGACAACATCAATGAACAAATATGATCTAATTATTATTGGATTTGGTAAAGCCGGGAAGACATTAGCAAAATTCGCAGCAGCACAAGGACAACAAGTCGCAATGATAGAGCAATCATCTGCTATGTATGGCGGTACTTGTATTAATATAGGGTGTATCCCATCAAAAGTACTTGTTCATGACGGAATTACAGGTACAAAATTTGAGGATGCATTTTCAAGAAAAAAAGAAGTTGTACAAGCATTAAATCAAAAAAACTATCAACTTTTAGCAAACGACGAAAATATAAGCGTATTGAATTATAAAGCGCAATTTAAATCAAATACTGAAGTTCATTTATTAGATAAAAACAACGACATCATTAACACTATTACAGCCCCACGTATCATTATTAATACTGGAGCTAAAGCAAATATTCCTAATATTAAAGGTATCAATAATGCTAAACATCTATTTGATTCCACTGGTTTATTAAATATATCTTATCAACCTAAACATTTAGTAATCATTGGTGGGGGTTATATCGCTTTAGAATTTGCCTCTATGTTTGCTAATTTAAATACTAAAGTAACCATCTTAGAACATGGTTCAAAATTAATGCCTAGAGAAGACAGTGACATCGTTAATGCAATTATTAATGACTTAGAGAATAAGGATGTTACTATTTTAACTAATGTTAATACGACTGAATTGATTGATGATGTCGACAAAACCATTATTAAAACCACTCAAGGAGACTTTGAATCTGATGCTGTATTACTTGCGACAGGACGTAGACCAAATGTCGATTTAGGATTGGAAAATACTGATATCCAATTAACTAAAGATGGTTCAATAGCAGTGAACGAACATCTACAAACATCAGTAGCACATATTTATGCAGCTGGTGATGTTAAAGGTGGCATGCAATTTACTTATATATCATTAGATGATTATCGTATTATACAATCTCATCTTTATGGAGATGGAAATCGTACAACAAAAAATAGAGGTTTCATACCTTATACTATGTTTATAGATCCACCATTATCTCGAGTTGGAATGACTAGCGATCAAGCTAAATTAGCAAATTATAATTATATAGACAAGCTACTTCCCGTCAATCAAATTCCCAGACATAAAATTAATAATGACAGTCGAGGATTATTTAAAGTAGTCATTAATAAAGAAAATCATCAAATTTTAGGCGCATCATTATATGGTAAAGAATCAGAAGAAATGATTAACCTAATTAAGTTAGCAATGGATCAAAACGTTCCATATCAAGTTTTAAGAGATAATATCTACACACATCCAACAATGACAGAATCATTCAACGATTTGTTTAACATATAAAGAAAGAAGCCATCATTCGTTAATATGATGGCTTCTCTACTATTATTTCAATGCTTTTTTCTTTTCAAGTTTTTCTTTTAATTTTCTATCTTGTTCTTCTTTACGTCTTTTACGTTCTTCATTTCGTTTTCTTAGACGTTCTTCTTCTTCAGGATCTCGAGGTTTTTTCAGTTGTTTAGTAACTTTTTCAATTAATTCCTCTTCAGTTAAAGCAGCTAGTGGACGATTATTTACGAATGCAAAAGTCTTACGTCTACCTGGACCACAATATGACTGACAACCTATTTCTATTTCAGCTTCAGGGTCTAACTTTTCTAATTTCTTTTGCAAAGTTTTAACGTTAACTGCCTGACATTCATCGCATATTAAAAATTTATTTTTCATATTGTCATCGCCCACCTTTCTATATTTTTGTATTATTACTTTTTAATAGTTATCTATTTTTATAATTGTGCTTCCTAATCTATATATAACTTTAATTATTTTACTCTTTTTACCAAAAAATTCAAGTTACTTTTTAACTATGTAACGTTTTGTTCATAAAAAAGCCTTCTAAAATAGATTAGATATTTATCATCAAGTTATTTGTTATAACGACGATAAAATCAATCATTTTAAAAGGTTCATATCATTATTGCCCATGATATATTTTAAATAGTAAAGGTTTAATACCATTAGACGTCCATTCTTCATATATCTTTTGTTTGTCAGCATTTTGGTGAATGATGGCAATACCACAATCTCCACCGCCAGCTCCTGAAGTTTTAGCAGCACCGCCATGTTGCTCAGCGATGTCACACAAATGTTTTAATTTCTCTGTTTCAATATCTACTGATGCTTGATTATCCATTTGACGAATGATAAGACGATTTTGACGAATCATCTTTTGTACACCTTTAATATTGTTAGTTTTAAATGCATGGATTAAATTTTCAACACATTGATGTGAACTATCTAAAAATTCGCCATAAAAAGCGGGATCAGATTTAAGTCTTTTAACTTCGCTAACTAGGTGTGGTGAAGATGCTGGTGAACCAGTCCATCCTATTAATACTTCCATATTTTCTGGCGCTTGTAATGGTTCGATATGAAGACCAGGCCAATTCTTGTCTAATACCGTATTTACTGAAGTCGTTTCGATTTGCTGCTTAACCCAGTCATGATCGAATGTACTATATGCTAACCAGCCACTATAAACACTTACGGCAATGTCGCCACAAGAACTTAAACTTTGTAATTTCATATTCGAAATAACTGCTAATTTATAAATATAAAGATTAGATAATTCTAATTCATAAAATTCGTTAAGTACTTTAACAACTGACACTAACACAGCGGCACTTGAACCAAGACCATACTTATTACCATTAGCATCATCTAAGTTACTATCAATTGTTAAATGAAAATGTTTTAGAGGGATATCACAACTCTTAGCATACTGTTCAAACACTTCTATGGCTGTAACAACATAATTTAATTGTTTAGCTGCCTGTGGATCAGAAATGACGATGCTATCTTCATCTCTATAAAATGTTACAGGTTCGTGATGTAATGTCTTTGAATGAATTGTACCTTCAACTTGATTTGAAGGTTCGATTGTTGCTGTAACAAAGCGATTTAATGCAATTAACACAGATTTATATCCTGGTTCTGTAACTGCATATTCACCAGCTATATAAAGTTTACCGGGTGCTTTGACCTGAATCATTCTATCAATTCCTTACTTAATTATTTCAACGCCTGTAGCGATAATATCACTTGCAATTATTTTTGAATCATCAAATTGTTTTTTAAATTGTTCAATCACTGCTTGTTTATTTTTCTTTTCAACAAGGACTTTCACATTTGGACCAGCATCCATTGTGAAATAACAAGGTAATCCCATTTCCCTACATTTGTGAACAATAGCCATTGCATCATAGCTTTCTTGTACTAAATATGTAAATGGCGGTTGAGCACCAAGGTTTGTAGCATGCATACGTAAACCATTTGCCTCAATCACTTCTCCAAGATGTTTAAAGTCTTTAGATGACATCGCGCGCTTAACTTCAGCTATATCCTCATCTACGTGATCTAACCAATATTGATAAAAGCGAGATGTATCACGTGTCAATGACATACCTGAACGACTGGATACTTTTTTAGATTGATTATTGATAACGACGAATATCATAGACAAATCATCTTCCCAATGATTTGCATCGACTGGATGAGCATATGATGTTTCGTCATCATGACCCTTTTCCCATTCAGCAAAACCACCGAAAATGCTTCGAGATGCCGAACCAGACCCACGACGTGCTAAACGAGATAAATCTTTATCTGTTAATCGAAGTTGTAAAGCTTCGTTACAAGCTGCTGCGAGCGCTGCGTATGCACTTGCAGATGATGCTAAACCAGCAGCTGTCGGCACAAAATTATGACTATCAATACGAGCATGTAAATTTGTACCTGCTACTTCTCTAACAATATCCATATAAGATTGAATTTTTTTAGTTTCTTTTTCATTGGCTTCTTCACCATTTAAAATAAATTGATCATTTTGATAGTCACTGTCAAACGTTACTTCAGTTTCGGTATAAAACTTTTCCAATGATACAGATAGACTATTATTCATAGGGATAATTAACTTTTCGTCAGCTTTTCCCCAATATTTAATCAATGCAATATTTGTATGTGCACGCGCTTTGCCACTTTTTGCCAATGGGTTAACCTCCTAAATACTCAATCCATGTATGTGCAGCTCCTGCTTTTTCAACTGCCGCTACAATTTTTTCTGCAGTATGTAAATCTTCAGCTAGTAACAACATGCTTCCGCCACGTCCACCACCAGTCAATTTACCTGCAATTGCACCATGGGATTTTCCTATTTCTAACAACTCTTCTATTTTATCATGACTTACTGTTAAATTTCTTAAATCTTGCTGACATTCATTAAAAATATTGGCTAATTGTTTGAAATTATGATATTCGATTGCCTGACTTGCTTGGTATACTAAGTCCCCAATATTTTCAATATGTTTCATGTATTCTTGTGATTCACATAAATTGTGAACATCTTCAACTGCTTGTTTTGTTGAACCTTTTACGCCAGTGTCAATAACAACCATATAGCCATTTAATTGAAGTGTTTTTAAAGTTTCAGCATGACCATTTTGAAACCATACTGGTTTATTAGAAACAATCGTTTGTGTATCAATACCACTTGGTTTACCGTGAGCAATTTTTTCTGCCCAGTTAGCCTCTTCAATTAATTCTTTATCACTTAAAGTTTCTCCTAGAAAATCATAACTTGCTCTAGTAAAAGCAACAGCTATTGCTGCACTTGATCCTAACCCTCTTGAAGGTGGTAAATTAGTTTGAATTTTAATTAATAATGGCTCTTCTACACCCGTTTTGTCGATAAAACGTGTCACGATTGATTTTAAATGCTCTGGCGCATCATAAAGAAGACCATCATAAACATCACTTTCGATGGCTGAATAATTTCCCTTTTCAAGGCTTTCTATTAACACTTTAATTTTACCGGCGTTAAATGGAATAGCTATAGCAGGTTGGCCAAAAGTTACTGCGTGCTCGCCTATCAAAATAATTTTACCGGTAGACTCCCCGTATCCTTTTTTTGTCATGTTATTATCACCTTTTATTATACCTTCACTAATCTGATTCTTCATTGTCTTTACGTGTTTATGTTTGTATATATAGTTTTTTACAGAGTAATATTTTAACGAGTATCATATGTAATGATATTATTACGATTTTAAATAACAAACTATATATTTTATACCTCTATACAAAATCTTGAATATATTTACCTTTAACTAAGGTTTTGTAAACATTTTTACATTTTATAAACTTAAATCTGCTCTTTTTATATAAATTTTTCCACCTAAACTATAATACTACAAATAATTCTTGGAATACACAGATTTATATATAATATAAGAAATTTAATGTACTCAATACATCATTTTTATAGTTTATTAAACTACGTTATCACTGCAAAAACTATAAAAAACCGTCTTATTTTAAAGACATTAAACCTCAATATCGATTATATTGTGGTACTAAGTCATATTAAATAAGACGGCTAATTATTTTAAATTGTCATTGTTATCTAATTTATACTACTTTTCGTTCATTTTAGTTATCATTTTTGCATTACGGTCTATCATTTTATCAAAATAACCTTCATAGCGTTGCCACTCATCGTCAGTGATTGGGTCCATATTTAAGCGTCCACCTAAATCTTTGATGGCATATAGTAATAAAAACATGGTGTCTTGTACAGTAATCTTTTTATTTAAAAGCGTTTCAAGGGATGCCATGCATTGTGGTTCAATATCAGGATAAATAAACTTAGTTGTTTCACCTTTTAAAGCACGGTCATAAAAATGTTTCATCATTAATGCACGTTCTGAACCCGAACCTTCAACACATAGATAGACTTGAACTGCAATACCGCCTCTTACACGTCTTTGTGAAATGCCTGCAAATTTCTTACCATTAATACTTAAATCGAATTTTCCTGGGCAATAAGAATGTGTAATTTCAAGAGTATCTATCTCTACATCTTCGTCTTCGAACATTTTGGCAACAAGCAAATACATAACAGTAAATGCTTCATCAATTGTCGTTTCTGACTGCCCTTTGAACATTAATGAAATATTTAATATTCCTTGATCTAAGACAACCCCAAGACCTCCCGAATTACGTACAATCGCGTTATAGCCCATTTCATCTGTTAGATAGGCAATACCATCCTTTAAGAATGGTAATCGAGAGTCATGAATACCAAGAATAACAGTATGTTGATGAATCCAAGTTCTCACTACGTTAGGTGATAAATCTTTACCTACACTTTCGCTAAACGTGTCATCAAAAGCAAATGATTGCATAGGTTCCAAACCACTGGAATGGTCAATGTATCGCCATTCTATGTCATTAAAATATTTATTTGCTAAGTCCATTATTGTAATGATTGTGCAGCAGTAATAATTGATAAGTTATAGACATCTTCAATTGAACATCCACGAGATAAGTCATTTACAGGAGAATTCAAGCCTTGTAAAACTGGACCAACTGCATCATATCCACCTAATCTTTGAGCTATTTTGTAACCAATATTACCTGCTTCTAAACTAGGGAAAATGAAAACATTTGCATCTCCTTGAATTTTAGCACCTGGCGCTTTTTTCTCAGCTACACTTGGTACGATTGCTGCATCAAATTGGAATTCCCCATCAATAACAACATTGTCTAATTGTTCTTCAGCTACTTTATCTTGCGCTAATTTCAATGCATCTTGAACTTTAGTCACGTCATCTGATTTAGCAGATCCTTTAGTTGAAAAGCTTAACATAGCTACTTTAGGTTCCATACCAAAACTTTGTGCAGATTTAGCACTTTCAACAGCAATTTCAGCAAGACCTTGTGCATCTAATTCAGGGTTAATTGCACAATCGCCAAAGATATATTGTTCTTCGCCTTTCATCATAAAGAAGATACCAGATGTTTTTGATACACCAGGTTTAGTCTTGATAACTTGTAATGCTGGACGAACAGTATCACCAGTTGAATGCGCTGCTCCACTTACTAAGCCTGCTGCTTTACCAGTATATACAAGCATTGTTCCAAAGTAATTAACATTTTCTAATAATTCTTCAGCTTGTTCTTGTGTTGCTTTGCCTTTACGGCGTTCAACAAATGCGTCTACTAATTCTGCTTTCAATTCACTTGTTGAAGGATCGATGACTTCTATATTAGCAATATCCAAACCTTTGTCTTCTGCTAAGGATTGAATTTTTTCTTTATTACCTAAAACGATTGGTGTTACATAATCTGTAGTTTGTAATTGTGTAGCCGCAGTTAACACACGTTCGTCTTCCCCTTCAGGTAACACGATATTTACATTTTTTCCTGATAATTTGTTTTCTAATACATTTAATAGATTAGTCATAATGTCCTCCTTGAATTTCTTTTTCATAATAACGTTTACAAAACTAATTATACGTTATTTTAAAATAGAATTCCATTTCACTTTTTTGTAATCATTTACTTAGGAGCTGACTATTTATTTATGATAAAATTTAATGTGAATTGATATTATAGAATTAAAGGAGCGATAAATATGAGTGAAGCAGCCGAAACATTGGATGGTTGGTATAGTTTACATTTATTTTATGCAGTTGATTGGGCTACTTTTAGATTAGTCCCTCAAGAAGAACGCGAATCAATGATTGCTGAATTCGAAAGTTTCGTGAACGATAAATCTGAAGCTAGAAGCTCTCATACAGGAGATCAAGCTATTTATAATATTACAGGACAAAAAGCCGATTTATTATTATGGTTCTTACGTCCTGAAATGAAAGACCTTAATTTAATTGAAAATGAACTTAACAAATTACGTATAACTGATTTCTTTATTCCGACATACTCTTATGTGTCAGTCATTGAATTAAGTAATTACTTAGCAGGTAAATCTGATGAGGATCCATATGAAAACCCTCATGTAAAAGCTAGATTATATCCTGAACTACCACATTCTGATTATATTTGTTTCTATCCTATGGATAAACGTAGAAATGAAACATATAACTGGTATATGTTACCAATGGAAGAAAGAAAATCATTAATGTATAACCACGGAATGATTGGACGTAAATATGCTGGTAAAATCAAACAATTTATCACTGGTTCTGTCGGCTTTGATGACTTTGAATGGGGTGTTACTTTATTCTCAGATGACGTCTTACAATTCAAAAAAATTGTTTATGAAATGCGTTTTGATGAAACTACTGCACGTTATGGAGACTTCGGAAGTTTCTATATAGGTCATATTTTAAACCCTGAAAACTTCAATCAATTTTTCAAAATTTAACAGTTGATTATCAGAGAATTCCTATTTTTATATGAATAGGGATTCTCTTTTCATATCTATAAACCAATTAAAAAAGTACACTTTGCAAGCAAAGTGTACTTCTGACGTGTAGTATCCTTGGGAGAACTTTAATCACTACTACGTATAAGTTAACTAAATTAAATATATTGTCGCTACCCAATATATTTTGTAATAGTTAACTAATATTAATTTAACCTTTTTGAAATATTTGAAACATTATTTTAGTGTTGAGTTATATATAAAATGCAATAAGTTTATATAAGTATCAATTTATACATTTTCCTTTTATTTTTCTAAATTTTATCGAAAAATCATGAATTAAATTGCTTATCAATTTTGTCATTCACTTCTTTTTTCTATATAGTTATTAAAACTGAAATGTTTTACAGCCTTTCTTTATCGCTATATAATGGTTTTTTCTCTTTTCATACTCTATAATTAATATATCTAAATTTAAAAATTTTAAAAACTGGTGATTAAATGACAAAAGTAGTAAATGAAAACGAGCATGAACGTCTCATCAAAGATGTGGTTATGTTAGCCGCACGTGTTTTACTTGAATCTGGTGCTGAAGGTACACGGGTAGAAGATACAATGAATCGCATCGCTAAAAAATTAGGTTATCAAGAAAGTAATAGCTTCGTTACAAATACCGTTATTCAATTTCATTTACATAATGAAGCAACCCCACGTATGTTTAGAATAAAAACAAGAGACACTAATTTAATTAAGATTTCACAAGCAAATGAAATTTCTCGTTTAATTACTAAAGGGACGATGGGTCTTGAAGAAGCTAAAGAAAAATTAGAAAAAATTTATGTCGCTAAAAGAGATAGCAGCCTTCCTTTTAAAGGATTTGCCGCAGCAATCATTGCAGTTAGTTTTTTATATTTACAAGGTGGTTCCCTAGTAGATATTATTACTGCTCTACTTGCAGGTAGTTTAGGTTATCTAGTTGTTGAAATACTAGATAGAAAGTTACATGCTCAGTTCATACCTGAATTTATAGGCTCTGTTGTTATAGCTTTGATTGCTGTAACTGGTCATACTTTAGTACCTCAAGGTAATCTTGCGACCATTATTATCGCTTCAGTCATGCCTATTGTTCCTGGTGTATTGATAACAAATGCGATTCAAGATTTATTTGGTGGCCATATGCTTATGTTTACAACGAAATCTTTAGAAGCACTTGTCACTTCATTTGGTATAGGTGCAGGTGTAAGTTCAATATTAATATTAATCTAGGAGAGTTGTTATATGTTTTGGATATTAAATTTTATATTTAGTTTTTTAGCATCTCTGTTCTTTTGTGTCATATTCGATGCTCCTAGAAAATTATATCTATCTTGTGGATTTGTTGGGGCTTGTGGTTGGATGGTTTACACACTGTTCTATAATGGATTAGAAGCTCATACAATATATTCCAGCTTCTTCGGTAGTCTTGCATTAGGTCTATTAAGTCACTATATGGCTAGATATAAAAAAGAACCCGCTATTATTTTTATGGTAACTGGAATTATACCTTTAGTTCCTGGTGGTCTTGCTTACGATGCTACTAAAAGCTTAGTTTTATTACACTTTAATAAAGCAATCAATACCATGCTTGAAGTTACATTAATTGCAGGTGCTATTGCTTTAGGTTTACTGTTTGCAGATCAAATTTCAAAAATCATTATTTCTGGGTTCGCTATAACTAGAAAAAAACTATAAATATAAAAAAAGTCATGATGAGTATTTAAGAGGTTCTCTCTTTTCTCATCATGACTTTTTAATTATTATTTATTTTTGACTGGTTCATCAACCATGTTTTCTACCTCATCTTCACTTCTGTTTAAAATTAATCTACTTAATTCATCGTTATCAATTTTTTTCAATTTAGGATAGCGAATGACAAAGAAAATCAATCCTAATACTAACCATACACCTAATGCAATATAAGATGGTAATGAAAGTGATGCTGGTGTACCAGGTATTAATAATAAACATAAGAAAATGAATGATACGACTGAACCAATAATACCGAATGTTTTATAAATTGGTGCATACGTATTACTTTGTTTATTGTAACTGAATAACTTAGTAGCAGATAAACAAGTCACAAAGTATGCTACAGAAACACCTGTTGAAGACATATCAACAATCCATGTTAACGCAGTACGTCCTAACCATGGTGCTATTAAAGATACCGCAACTAAGAAAATAATTGCTACATAAGGTGTCTTGTATTTACTATGAATGCGGCTAAATACTCTTGGCATAATTCCTGAACGTCCCATAGAGAATAGTAGTCTGCTGGCACTCATCAAGAATCCATTTAATCCAGTAAAGATACCCATCATAATAGCAATAGCTAATACAGCTAAACCAATATAACCAAATGCTGTTTGTGTTTCTGCACCTGTTAACCATAACTGGCCATTTAAACTTTTTTGATCTGTACTTAACCATCCTGTATATAAAATCATTACAACATATGTCATAGATGCTGCAAGTAAACTATACACAATTAACTTAAATGTTTTGTTTGGTGCAAAGTTAAATTCTTCGGCTGTTTGTGGTATATTATCGAATCCTACATAAGCCCATGGAGCAATTGCTACTATAGTGATAATAGACATGAACCAACCTTCATGTGGATTTGATAATGGTTTTAAGTTATCTAAGGCAAAGTTATTACCAAAGAATGAACCAAAGAACATTAATAATACTACAATAACCATAGCTACACAAAAATAATATTGTAATGACCCAGATACACTTGCGCCTCTAATAGCTATAAACATAAAGACAAGTAATAATACTGTTGCAATAATAATTTCAGTTATGTAGACATCCCAACCTGCAACTGAATACATTTTTCCGTTATTGAGTACACTTGGTAATAAAAATTTAATCAATAAACTAAAAGCGGTGGCATTCAATGCTACAACACAGACATAACCAAAGGTTAAGAACCATGAAGAGAAGAAACTTACATATCTACCAAAACTTAAGAAACTAAATGCAAATGCCCCACCAGAAACGGGGAATTTTTCTACTAAAGCACCATAACTTACTGCGATTAAAATCATAAGTATAGCGCCAATGACAATACCAATGGACGCAGCTACAGGACCTGCTTGCCCAATCCAATCCCCTGGTAGTATAAATGCGCCCCAACCAATACATGAACCATATGCAATCGCCCAAACAAACTTTTCTGATAAGTTCTTTTTGAGGTCGCCTCTATCTACCTTTTTATTTTCGTTATTTTCCATAATTAAAAACTCACCTCGATGTATGTGTATACCCGAAAAGGTGAGTCATGTAACTTAAATATCGAATTATTATTAATTTTATTTCAAAAACTGAACTAACGGTTTTATTAACCTGAAAACTTAAACGTTGCAATAATTAACATTAACCAGCCGACAATAAATAATACGCCACCAATTGGTGTAATAGCACCTAATATTCGCACTTGTGTTAAAGCTAATACATATAATGAACCACTAAAGAATACAATACCAAAGAATATTAACCATCCAGCCCAATTAATGTTGATTGATGTTGTTCCGCCAATCACACCAATAATTAATAATGCTAGTCCATGGTACATTTGATACATTGTCGCTTTTTCCCAAACAGACATGTACTTTTCTGATAGCTTACCTTCTAAACCATGTGCACCGAATGCACCAGTTCCAACAGCCATCATTGTATTTAAGGCTCCTAATATAATAAATAATTTCATCATAATTTATGTTCTCCTTTATGTTTAAAAATCAAATATAGACTCACCGTTGCCTATTTCATCATCAGTCGTCATTAAATTAGAATTAGAGATTGAATTCGTATTGGTTGGTTGAGATTTTGCACTTTCCGTATTAGAAACTTTTCCACCCATTGCTCTAATTTCTTCAACTGTCACATTATCATAGCCAGATTTACTATAATTATCACTCATTGGTTTATTCGCTGTACTTACCTCTGTATGCGTAAAATCATTACCTTTAGATTTTCCCATACTCATTTTGTCTGTAGCCGAAGATGTATAAAGTGCTGTAATTGTATGTATCGCATACATATGTTTCTCAAAATCTTGTTGTGAAGTTGATTCGTCAGCTTGAACGAGTTCTCGTTCTATTAATTGAATCACTTTGTCTTTATCCATGACTATTATCCTCTCTTTCACACCAATGAATAGGCGTTTTACCTTTTGATACTAAAAATGAATTTGCTTTTGAATAAGGTTTAGAGCCGAAGAACCCTCTATACGCAGATAATGGACTTGGATGTGGTGACTTTATTATATAATGCTTAGATGTATCGATTAATTTTATTTTTTGTTGGGCGGGTTTTCCCCATAAAATAAACACAACATCTTCTCTTTCCTCTGAAATGGTACGAATCACTTCATCTGTAAATATTTCCCAGCCAATATCTTTATGGGAGTGAGCATCACCCTGTCTTACAGTTAATACTGTATTAAGAAGTAACACACCTTCTCTTGCCCAATCCTGTAAATGTGGTGACTGACGTCTACAACCTATGTCTTCTTCTAATTCTTGGTACATATTTCTTAATGAAGGTGGAAATTTAGCATTAGGTTGTACTGAAAAAGCTAACCCATGCGCTTGATTAGGGCCATGATAAGGATCTTGCCCTAATATGACAACTTTAATGTCTTCAAACGGTGTTAAATCAAAGGCTTGATAAATATTTTCTCTATCTGGATAAACAATTTGTGTTGTATATTCTTTTTCAAGAAAGTCATGCATTGCCTTGAAATCATGTTTAGACGTAATATTATGAAAAACTTCAGACCATTCCATCCTTTTTCACCTCAAAGATATTTTAACATATCTCTACCTTCAAATTATAATTAGGTTTAATGTAAACTTTTATTTAAAATAAGTTTACAAATTATCTTGAATTATATATAGTTCATAATAAGATGAATTAAAAGTTTGGAGAGACGTATATGTGTACAGGATTTTCATTTTACACAAAACAGCAACATCATTATTTAGCTAGAACTATGGACTTTGCTTTTGAATTTAACGGCATACCAACTGTAGTACCTAGAAATTTTGATTATCAATTTGATTTAGAACCATCTATGAAACTCACTTACGGTTTTGTCGGCACTAATTTAAAGGTAGGTCGATATCGTTTTGGAGATGGTGTTAATGAATGCGGCATCGCTATTTCAAATCATTATTTTACTGGCGAAGCATCTTATAGCAAACATAAACGTTATGGTTATTTTAATTTAGCTCCTGAAGAATTTATCATATGGGTGCTTGGCTTCACTAAAAATATTCAAGACTTAAAGCAAAAAGTCAAAAAGGTCAATATTATGCATGAGAAGAATGAAACGTTGAACATTGTACCACCGCTTCACTTCATTATAACTGACCGTGAAGGTCATACTGTGTCAGTAGAACCACATAATGGTTTGCTTATTGTTAAAGACAATCATATAAATGTGCTTACTAATTCACCCAATTTAGAATGGCACATACAAAATTTAAGAAATTATGCTTTTTTATCGCCTGAAAAGTCTACTAATCATTTAGTAGGCAAATTATTAGTAAAATCTATGGGTGCTGAAGCAGGTACAAATGGATTACCAGGTGGATATACTTCTCCTGAACGTTTCGTAAGAGCAAGTTATTTAAGACATCAACTACCACAATCAAACGATGAAGAACAAAATTTGATTAATTGTTTTAAAATATTAGATTCTGTAAGCATTCCTCAAGGTGCCGTCATTGATGCTGGGGAAACACACTACACGCAATATCAATTAGTAATGGATAGTAAAAATAGGACTTATTTTTTAAAACCTTATTTCACAAACCAAATATTTAAAATTCAATTAAATGAAGACTTACTATCAAAAAATGATATGACATTTATCGATATTGATCATCAGTTAAAAATAACTCATCTTAACTAATTAGATAACATGACAAATAAACTTTATAATATGACACTATTTTATTTTGCTACTATGTGAATCGTGATATGATGGTAACAGTATTAGAAAACATTGGGAGTGAATTCAAATGGCATTAAAAAAAGTATTAACAATTGCTGGTTCAGATACTAGTGCAGGTGCTGGTATGCAAGCTGATTTAAAAACTTTTCAAGAATTAGACGTATACGGTATGGTAGCTTTAACTTCTATCGTAACTATGGATAAAGAAACATGGTCTCATGATGTAACACCATTACCTATGGATGTATTTGAAAAACAACTTGAAACTGCTATTTCTATTGGTCCAGATGCTATTAAAACTGGTATGCTAGGTACAGAAGAAATCATTAAACGTGCTGGTGAAGTTTATGAACAATCTGGCGCTAACTATTTCGTTGTCGATCCTGTTATGGTTTGTAAAGGTGAAGATGAAGTACTTAACCCGGGAAATACTGATGCAATGATTCAATATTTATTACCTAAAGCAACAGTGGTTACCCCTAATTTATTCGAAGCTGGTCAATTATCAGGATTAGGTAAACTAACTTCTATTGATGAAATGAAAAAAGCAGCTCAAATCATTTATGACAAAGGTGCTCAACACGTTATTATTAAAGGCGGTAAAGCTTTAGATCAAGATAAATCATATGACTTGTACTTTGATGGTAAAACATTCTATCAATTAACTACAGATATGTTCCAACAAAGCTACAATCATGGTGCTGGATGCACATTTGCAGCTGCGACAACAGCTTATCTTGCAAATGGTAAATCACCTAAAGAAGCAGTCATTGCAGCAAAAGCATTCGTTGCTTCAGCTATTAAAAATGGTTGGAAAATGAACGACTTTGTTGGCCCTGTTGACCATGGTGCTAACCGTCGTATAGAACAAATTGACGTTCAAGTAACTGAAGTTTAAATATAATCATAGATTTTATTAAATAGACTAGGCTTACACTATCGCATGTTTTGTATAGTGTAAGCCTTTTTCATTCTATTAATCACCTAACTTCTACCTACATATATAGTCGTAGTTGATTATCCAATGATAGACTGAGTTAAAGTTTATACCAAAGCCTCATGTCTAATGGTTGATGAACGTGTATGATATAAAGTGTAGAGAGATAAAGGAGGTATAACAACATGATTATTCATAAACAAGATATCCAAGACGGTATTCCTAAATACGAAATCATTACTAAAAAATTCAAATCAATCACTGTTAAGTTTGATGAAACCTTTAATAAAAATGATATCTATCGATTACTCTCTCTACTTGAAAATGACGTCGACAGAATGCATTTCAGTCACGCATGATTGTTATTTTCAGCATCAAGAATCTACAGATTTAAAGTTTAAAAGGTAAAAGATCCATGTTTCAAACGTTCAAACAATGGTTTTAAAGTTTCTTGGCCCCTAACTACAGACACTTTAAATGCCATCATCCCTAAAATACTCATCTTAATAACGATAAAAAGTGCTAATGTTAACCAAAGTTGTCCCCTTTGGTGGTTCAGAGAGAAACTTTGAACCTTCTTAACATTAGCACTTTTCTATTAAAAAAAGAGTCTTATGACAATTGTATTTAACAATTACCACAAGACTCACATATTAATTAAAAGTCTTCTTTTTCTTGTCGTTCTTTTACCCACCATAATGCTTTTTCAGGGTGAGCTTCATAATAAGCTTTATCTTTTTCATTATCTACGTTAGGGTAAGAACCTTTAAGTGACTTACCTGCTGTAGCTGCATGTAATAATGTAATAACTAAGAATCCAATAACACTAATTGCTGTTAAGTAATAAGCTGGTGCTAATACATTACCTGTAGCTTCAACTAACCATGAAGCAATTAATGGTGTTGTACCACCAAATAATGATACAGATACGTTAAATGTTACTGATAATGTACGATATCTAATATGTGTATAGAATATCGTTGGAAGTGATCCTGGCATTGTTGCTTCATAAGTTGATAAGAAGAATCCTAGAATTAAGACACCAATGATAATGAACGGTAATGATTTTGTTGCTAATAATGAAAATGCAACAATACTTAATAACGTTAATCCACCAGTACCGATTAAGAATACTTTCTTTTCACCTATTTTATCTGCCAATTTACCGAATCCTAAAGCTAATGGAATCATAATTGCCATGATACAAGTAATGATGACACTAGTTGTCGTTTGATCTACTTTTGCAACTTGACCTAAATATGTAGGTAAGTATGCTGTCACCATATAGTTCGTAACGTTAAAGAATACTACTGCTACGAAACAAACGATGATATCTTTGTAGTAATAACGAATGATACCAAAGAAATTAATCGTATCTCTTTTCGGAGTTTCTGCAACATCATTTTCAAATACAGGTGATTCTTCCAATTTTCTACGTAAGTATAATCCAAATAAACCTAAGAATAAACCTAAAATAAATGGAATTCTCCAACCCCATGCTTGCATTTGATCATGAGTTAAGAAGAAACTTAATAATGCAATCATAATTGAAGCTGCAATATAACCAGATAATGTACCAATTTCTAATCCACTACCTAAGCTATTACGCTTTTTATCTGGTGAAGACTCTGCAACATATGTCATTGCACCTGCATATTCCCCACCAGTAGAGAAACCTTGTAAAATACGCGCTAATAACAAGAGAATAGGTGCCCATATACCAATCGTGTCATAATTTGGTAGTAAACCAATTGTTAATGTAGACAGTGCCATTAATATAATTGTTGTAGTTAATACAACTTTACGACCGTATTTGTCGCCCACAATACCAAATACGATACCACCTATAGGTCTAAGTAAGAATGCAATCGCTAATGCAGCAAATGTAAATATTTGCTGAATTTGAGGATTGTCGACTGGAGAGAAAAAGTTCGCTCCTATGTAAGCTGTCGTATAAGCATAAACACCAAAGTCAAACCATTCCATGGCATTACCAATACCGGTTGCGACAACGGTTTTTTTCGCTTTTTGAGCGTCGACCATGTTAATATTTTCTTTTTCGAAATCCATGTAATTTAACACTCCTTTGTATGTTACATAATTATACTATGATAGTTAATGTTGTCAAATTGATTTAATTTTATTTAAATTCAAAAATACAAATTTATTCATTTTACAGAAAATTAGTTAAAATAAAAAAATCTATTCAATCAAATCATCCATTAAGAAAAATTATTTAAAACAAATTCTATTTTATCTAATTTTTACAACAATTAACTTTACCCCATCTTCTTTATTCCAAACCATTATCGTATCCTTATTTTTCATTGAATAATCAATATCTTCATTAATACCAATGGTTCTAAAGTATTTTATTTTATAAGAAGACCACGTTATATCGAGTTTATTCATCACAATATCACAAACTAATTGTCCTGGAACAATATCATCATGGATTTCATTTTTATCGTTTACACATGCCAAATAGTGTTTTATTAGTTGCTCATTTATCTTCATATCTGATTTACCTTTATAAATATTTGTTCTATATAAATACAATTATTATTATCTTTATTAATTTTAAAAGTGTAGGTGTATTTGATGAAATTTTTGATTTTAAGTACCTCTTTTTTGCGTAATTCTGCTTTATAATTTGTACATGTAACTAATTTATTGGTTTGGTATACTTTTGTTTCTTTCAAATAGATTTTTTCATTTATAAATTCCTGGAACAATGTGAATTCTGGCCATAACTTGGCACAAAATAATTCAGGAACATAACCCTTATATTCCACACCAATAATTTGACAATATCTCATTACCTCCTCTTCATTAAATCGAATTTCTCTTATTTCACTTTGTGTCCCATCGTTCGAATAAAGCTGCATTACCGAGGCCACCTCCTATACCCATAGTCGCTATTGTTCTAAAATTATCTTTCATATAAAACAATCGTGTCACTAAGGCTGCACCACTTGCTCCATATGGATGTCCAGACGCTAAAGCACCACCCCATTGATTTAATTTATAATCTGGTATATTTAATAATTTTTGTGAGGCTAAAACTTGTGCGCTAAATGCCTCATTCAGTTCTATTGCATCAATATCATGAATGGTTAATTCATAACAATTAAGTAAATTCTGTACAGCAGGTACCGGACCAATCCCCAGTATGTTAGGGTCTACACCTTTTGTCATGGCACCCTTAAAATATAGACCATTGTTAAATCCATAATATTTCGCTGTTTCAAGTTCCATAATTAAAACCAATACAGCTCCATCATTCTTCATACAACTATTTCCTACTGTCACTGTACCATTAGGTAATTGTGGCTTAAATCGCGATAATGTTTTTAAATTTAAATTAGGTTTTATACTTTCATCGTCTTCAAATTTTTCACCTTTTACTATTAAAGGGACTATTTCTTGGTTTATATTTCCATTTTCATAATTCAATCTTGTGCGCTGATGACTTTGATATGCAAATTGATCTTGGTCTTCCCGTGATACGTTGTATTTTCTAGCAACGTTTTCAGCTGCTTCAATCATAGTTGGATCCTGTCCCTTTGGTGCAAATGAAGCTTTCTCATAAAATTGAGGGAAATGTTGTTCATATACAGATTGAGGTCGTAGTATTTTCCATGGTGCTCGACTTGTACTTTCTACTCCTCCAGCAAGATAAATTTTTCCAGCTTCACTTTGTATCATTCGACAAGCATAAATGATACTTTCTAACCCCGAACCACATTGTCTATCTATCGTTAATCCTGGTATCGCATCATCAATGCCAGCCTCTAATAAAGATTTCCGTGCAATATTGCCACCATTTCCTACTGTATTTCCTAAAATAACTTCATCTAAATTAGCAATCACTTCTGAATAATTATCTTGATAATAGTTAAATAATGATTTTAATAATTCCTCTGGTTCTAGATGTTTTAATTTACCTCCATATTTGCCAAATGCTGTCCTTTTAGCTGCAACAATAACGGGTTGTTTCATTATTTTAGTTCTCCTGTATTCCATCTTTTTTCCATTTCAAATCGAGATATTTTGCCGCTTCGTGTATACGACATTTTAGTTACCTTCTTTATCTTAGAAGGAATTTCGTACCTATCTATTTTATTCATTAAATACGTTTTCAATTGTCTATAATCTAATTCAATATCGCCTGTATATAGTAAAACAGCAATTTCTCCAAATTTATCATGTTGCTGTCCTATAACAATAGCTTCATTAATTCCATGGATTTTAGTAACTTCGCTTTCTATTTTAGCTGGATAAACGTTTTTACCGCCTATAATCAATCTTGACCCAACTCTTCCTCTTAAATACAAACATTGCTTCTCATCAATATGTGCATAATCACCTGTACTAATCCATTGATAATCATGTAATTCGTTCTCATCATTCACATAACCACTAAACGTCATATTACTTCTGACATATAATCGACCTATACCTTCTTCATCTTTGTTCTTTATTTGGTAATCAACATTTGAAAATAATTTGCCAACTGATGATTCGGGTGCGCTTTGGTTTAAGTTATAACTTATAAAACTAGCTTCCGATGTCCCAAAAAATTCTATTAAATTTACATGAGATAACTGTTCTTTTAATTTATAGAACATATGCTTATTTAATTTAGCACCACTACTAAAAATACTAGACAAACATGTTGGCATATCATGATTGGACAATAGTTGATGTAACATGGTTGGCACTAAAAACTTCGCAGTAGGAAGTTGAATGGTGTTCAATTTGTCAATGAGTTGTATCGAATTAAAATGATTTTGTCCAATAAACGTGCGACCAGTATAAAGAGCGTATATACAAGCATATAGTGACAAAGAGTGTGATAAAGGGCCAGGTGCTACAAATATTTCTTCTTGTCTTTGCATAAGCATTTCATTTTGTTCGAACGAAACAATCCATGACGGTTCGTTACGATAGTAAGCTTTAGGTAAACCAGTTGTACCTGAAGTAAAACCAATATGTAAGATATTAGTTGGATTATCTTTTATTGATGTCAGTTTAACTGCTGAGACTTTCGATATTTCATTTTCCATATTATGAAATGGTATATGATAAGTATTCATAAGCTCTCTAATCATTTTCAAACTCCATTTGCTATCCAATAAACACGGTACACAATCTAAAGACAATAAAGTCAAATAGTCGATAATATTTTTTAATGCATTATGATGGCATAATGCTACCCTGACGCTTTTTGGGATAGAAGTCATTGTTTTTTTGTTTTGGTTTATCAATAAACATATTTCATGGTACGTAACTGTTTCATCATCAATAATCACAGCTGGTTGATCTGATTTTGTTATAGCATATTGTTGTAATTGTCGAACTAATTCTGACATATTCCCACCTACTAATGTTAACTTATTTGTATATTATATTAACATTTAATTTGTTTCATTGATAAATAAAAAAGTTAGAGCATTTTTAACTGTCATTTTAATGACTTAATACTCTAACTTTAATTGATATATTATTTATTTATCATGTTTGTAAGTTATAAAACTCTAATTATCTCGTCCACTTCACTTAATACATAATCTGGATTTTCACTGATTAAATCTTTTGATGAATGTGAACCCCAAGTTACTGCACAAGATTTAATTCCAGCTGCTTTAGCCATTTGAATATCAAATATAGCATCCCCGATATATATACTATTCGCTGGATTAAGGTTATGATTTTGAAGAATGTACTGTAATCCGTCTGGGTCGGGTTTATAATGTTTCACTTTATCAGAACCAATAGCTTCTTTAATAAATCGACTCAAACCTAAATGTTCTAAATTCCTTTGTAATACATTCGTTTTTTTACTAGATACAACAAACATTTGCTTATTTTGTCTACTTAATTGATCTAGTGTTTCTGCTATTCCAGAATAAGAACATAAATATCTCGCCTCGAATTGTTGATACTGTTCTCTAAAAAGTTGTATCAGTTGATCTAACGCTTCTTCAGATAAAAAACGATCACTCATCTCCATAAATGACTTTTCAATTGGTATTCCCATATAATGAATAATTTCTGAATCACTTGGCTCTGTTAATCCAAATTGTGCAAAGGCTTCTTTAGTCGCCTCAATTGAACATTGCTTTGAATCTGCTAATGTCCCGTCAAAATCAAAAATATAATTATCAAAATTCAAATTATTCACCTCTAAAATATCAAATTAAGGTTTATCTTTTTATTATATAACAAAATTAACATATATTATGCCATAATAAAAGCTGAGACATCTTTCTATGTCCCAGCCTAAATTGATTATTTATTCTAAGTTTGCATGATTATTTTGCATTGTCGTTTCGTCAACATTAAGTTGGTTCATTAAACCAATCACAATACTATCTAAAAAGATTTGAGACGATTGTTCGAATAAACTACCTAATGGTTGATTTGAACCTTCAGCATCATGTTTAGTACCTGCTGGCAATTCAACAACCGTGTCTGCAATTTCACCAATTGCAGAATCAAGTTTAGTAGTTAATAGTACAACTTCTGCTTCCACTGATTTTGCTTTATCAGCTAATAAGCGTAAATGTTCTGTAGAACCTGAACCAGAAATGACAATGAATAAATCGCCTTTTTGTATAGATGGCGTCGTTGACTCACCAATGACAAATGCTTGCTTGCCTAATTGATTCAATCTCATTGCAAAGCTATTTGCAACAAATCCAGAACGACCCTTACCTGCAACGAAGATTCGTGAAGCTTCTGTTACTTCAGAAGCAAATCCGTCGAATTCTTCATTCTTTACGTGAGATAAAGTTCCTTTTAACTCATCTAAAATGAGTTGATAATTATTAAATTTAGTCATAATTACTTACCTTCAATAGCGTCACGACATTGTTTAGCAGCTTCTACAGGATCGTCAGCGTTAGCAATACCGCCACCAACAATAACTAAGTCAGGATCTTCTGCAACAATATCTTTAATAGTATCTGGTTTAATACCGCCAGCTACAGCTACTTTAGAATTTTTAATTACTGATTTAACTTTACGTAAGCTATCTAATGGAGATTGTCCTTCTGCTTGTAAATCATAACCAGTATGGACTGCAATGTAGTCAGCACCCATTTCGTCTAATTCTTTTGCGCGTTTTTCTAAATCTTGCACTGCAATCATATCTACTAATAATTGTTTATCATTTTTGTGTGCTTCTTCTACTGCCGCTTTAATTGAAGCATCTTCAGCTACACCTAAAATTGTTACAACATCTGCACCAAATTTAACTGCTTGGCTAACTTCATAGTCCGCTGCGTCCATGATTTTTAAGTCAGCTAAAACTTTTGCATTGTTAATATTTTCATTTAAATGTTGTACTGCAGGTAAACCTTCATTAATAACGATTGGAGTACCAATTTCAACAATATCAACATATTCTTCTACTTTTTTCGCTAATTCTGCTGCTTCTTCTTTATTTAATAAGTCAATTGCTAATTGTAATTCCATTATAATTCATCCTTTCAGTTTAAACTGTTTTTTCTCTCACATTGAATGAATTACCCTTTAAACTTTTACTTTAAACGAAGCGTATATTTATAAGCTAATCGACATCCGGTGCAGCTGCATCATCTACATATATTTCTACATTAGCATGTGTTTTTAAAATGGTAGATGGAATATCTTCTGATATAGGTTGAGTTAATAAATTGTTTATGGCTTGTCTTTTTTTCTCGCCAAATGCCAATAATATAATTCTTTCAGCTTTAATGATGGATTGAAGTCCCATAGATACTGCCTGTTTAGGCACTTCAGACTCATGATTAAAGTATCTACTATTCGCTTTAATCGTACTTTCAGTTAAATCAACTACGTGAGTTTCACTATCAAAATCTGTTCCAGGCTCGTTAAATCCTATATGCCCATTTTCTCCAATACCTAGCAATTGAACGTCGATAGGCCCCTCAGATTCAATGATTTGATTATATCGTTTCACTTCTTCATCTAAGTTGGAGACATCTCCATTTGGTATATGAATATTTTGACGATTGAAATACGGATACTGATTAAATAAAATTTGATTCATATAATAATGATAACTTTGATTGTGTTCAGGCTCTAAACCAACATATTCATCTAAATTAAATGTTGTTATCTTTGATACATCTAATTGATTTTTCTTTAATAACGAAACTAAATGTTCATAAACATTTGTCATAGTTCCACCAGTCGCTAAACCTAAATTACTATTTGGATATTCATCCATTTGTTTAAATAATTCGCAAGCAACATAAAATGATGCTAATTCTTTAGTGCCTAAATTAATAATTTTCATAATAAATCACCTCAAATAATTACTACCAAACAATATAATAACCAACCCCTTAATTACATTTTGGATTATAACACGACACAA
Source organism: Staphylococcus sp. 8AQ (assembly GCF_902506595.1). Classification (NCBI taxonomy): domain Bacteria; kingdom Bacillati; phylum Bacillota; class Bacilli; order Caryophanales; family Staphylococcaceae; genus Staphylococcus; species Staphylococcus sp. 8AQ. Next base: position 110,798 of record NZ_LR733871.1, on the reverse strand, counting down.
CATTTTTCCGTAATAAAGTGATATCCCTTCATGAAAATGTTAATATATGGAAATAATTACAAAATTAATTAAATAAATTGAGCAGAGATGTACATTTATTGAGTTGTTTTTAGTAAAATAGACTGATAAACACATTGAATGGTGTAAGGAGTGAACGTGTTGGAACCTATTAAATATGAAGAAGTAATGGATTTATTAACTTCTTATGAAAACAAACCCGTTTACCTACATGTTGAAACAACAAATGGTGCTTATGCTAACCATTTTGATGAACGTGTATTTAATGCTGGTACTTTTTTGAGAAATATACAAGTAACATTTGAACATGCACAACTTAAAGGTGGAGATAAAGATCCATACCGTATCGGATTAAAACTTCGCGACGGAGGTTGGGTTTATGTTCAGGGACTAACACATTATGAAGTTAACCAAAATAATGAATGTCTCATAGCTGGATTTAATTATGAAGGACAATTGGCTGCTACATTAGAAATTAGCGATAAGCCATTTACAATATAGAGGAGGTAAGATTCATGACAGATGAAAGACATGTACTCGTTATATTCCCTCATCCAGATGATGAAGCCTTCTCATCTGCGGGAACAATCGCAAGTTATATCGAGGCAGGCGTTCCGGTAACATATGCTTGTTTAACTTTAGGCCAAATGGGCAGGAATTTGGGTAATCCTCCATTTGCTACTAGAGAATCATTACCAGATATTCGTGAAAAAGAATTGGAAAATGCCGCTAAAGCGATTGGCATTACTGATTTAAGAAAAATGGGACTCAGAGATAAAACTGTTGAATTCGAACCACATGATCAAATGGATGATATGGTTAAAAATTTGATTGATGAAACTAATCCTTCATTAATTATTTCTTTTTATCCGAAATTTGCAGTTCATCCAGACCACGAAGCAACTGGTGAAGCAGTAGTAAGAACTGTTGGTCGTATGCCAGAGAATGAACGTCCAAGATTAACATTAGTTGCGTTTAGTAATGATGCACCCGATATATTAGGTGAACCTGACATCCAAAATGATATTTCTAAATATAAGGATATTAAAATTAAAGCCTTTGAAGCACATGCTTCACAAACTGGACCATTTTTAAAAGAATTAGCAAGTCCACAAGTTGGTGGAGAAGTTCATAGCTTTTTAGAAATTGAACCATTCTGGACTTATCATTTCGAATCTTAATGGAGGTTAACAATGACAGAATTTGATTTATCTACACGTGAAGGCCGATGGAAACATTTTGGTTCTGTTGACCCTATCGAAGGTACGAAACCCACAACTAAAAATGAAATGACTGATTTGCAAAGTACGCACAAAAACTTCTTATTTGAAATCGAAGAAGTTGGTATTAAAAACTTAACTTATCCTGTATTAATTGATCAATTTCAAACAGCAGGTACATTTAGTTTTTCAACAAGTTTAAATAAAGATGAAAAAGGCATAAATATGAGCCGCATTTTAGAAAGTGTTGAAAAACATTACAATAATGGTATTGAATTGGAATTTAATACGTTATACCATGTTTTACGAACATTGCAAGAAAAAATGAACCAAAATGCTGCCGGTGTTGATGTTAGTGGTAAATGGTTCTTTGATCGTTTTAGCCCTGTAACTAATATCAAAGCGATTGGAAATGCTGATGTCACTTATGGTATTGCAATTGAAGGTACTAAAGTTACGCGTAAAGAAGTAACTATTCAAGCAGCTGTTACTACTTTATGTCCTTGCTCTAAAGAAATCAGCGAATACTCTGCGCATAACCAACGTGGGATTGTTACAGTTAAAGCATATCTAAACAAAGATGACATAGTTATAGATGATTACAAAGATAAAATTTTAGATGCTATGGAAGCTAACGCTAGTTCAATATTATATCCTATATTGAAACGCCCAGACGAAAAAAGTGTTACAGAACGTGCCTATGAAAATCCACGTTTTGTTGAAGACTTAATTCGTTTGATTGCTGCAGATTTAGTTGAATTCGATTGGATTGAGGGATTTGACATTGAATGCAGAAATGAAGAATCAATACACCAACATGATGCATTTGCTCGCTTAAAATATAGAAAATAAAAAAACAGTCCATCCGATATTTCTATAACGGATGGACTGCCAATATATTATTTATTTGTTAACCTGAGACTTGTAATTAAGTCTCAGGTTATTTTTATTTTGAAATATGCATTTTCTTTTCACCTGGTTTAACAAAGCACATTGCAACAATACTAATCAATGATGCTACTACTGCAGAAACGAACATTGAAGAATAACCATATGATGCTACTAAGTAACCTGTTAATGTTGGTGCAATAACTGTCGCTGTATTAACAAAGAAATGTGTGATACCACCAAATGTACCAGTATTATTTGGTGTAGTATCAATGATAACTGCCCAATAAACTGCGTTTGGTAAGAAGATAAAGGCATTTCCTATCATCATCAATATCATCACTGCGACAATACTATGCGTAAATGGAATAATCACGAAACATGTTCCTGCACAAATCATACCAGCTATTGATAAACCTGATCGTGCAATTCTTAAACTTCCCGTTTTCTTTCTAAGCCAATCTGAAAGTTGACCACCAAAGTATGCTGTGAACACCGCACCTATCCAAGGAATCATACCTAAATACCATAAAGAGTGTATTTCAAAGTGATATTCATCTTGTAAGTATTTAGGAGTCCAAGTTAGTATCAAGAAGTTCACATATTGGAAACCAAAATAACCTAACATATTACAAATAAGTGTTGTACTTGTGAAAAAGTGATACCATTTTTCTTTAGATTTTTCAGTATCAACTGTCTTTTCAACATTTAAACTATCCTCTGTAGAACGTATTGATTTAAGTTCTTCTTCAGAAATTCTTTTATTATCTTCAGGGTAATCTGTAAATACCTTCGCCCAAATAACTACCCAAACAAGACCTAATAAACCTAGTAAAATAAATAATAGACGCCAATTTGAAATAGTTAAAAAGCCTGAAACTATTGGAGCTGTAATTACTGCGCCTAGAGGGACTCCAATTAATCCTAAGGCAGAAAGTAAGCCTCTTTCTTTTGGTGCTGCCCAGTTCGCATTTGTTTTACTGATTGTTGAAAATATTGGACCTTCAGCTATACCAAACATAACGCGTAGCATACCAAAACCAGCTAAAGCTGAACCACCAAACACTGCTATACCTAGTTCCCCAGCAAATGCCATTCCAATTTCAACTAAGGACCAAGCTGTTCCTGCTACAATCCAAACAAATTTTGGCCCTTTTTTATCCGCTGTAATTCCACCTAATAGGGAACCAAACATATAACCATAACCGAAATAGCCAAGAATAGTTCCCCAAGCAATCGTGTCAAATCCAAATTCTTTAATAATATCTTCTTGCGCGTATGAAATGGCCCCCCTGTCAATGTAATTAATCATTGTCATAAGCACAATCATAGTAATAATAAAATAACGATAACGTTTCATTAAGCCCCACCCCTTCATGAACATTTACACTTGTATGTAGTTTATCACACATTTATTTGTAAGCGCTACCACAAATAGTTAGAATTTTAAAACAATTATCCTTAAATTATATAAATCACTTAAATCACACACAATATCATGATATAATTATTGAAGATTTATTTTAAAATTTAAGTTATCCTATTTTTATTAATATTTTTAAATAAAAATGCTATTAAAAAGTGTAGGGAGTTTAAGGGGATTATTATGTTAACAATTAAAGATATATCAAATATTATAGAAGGCTCTTTGTATGATGTTGAACCAAATGAATTAAATAAAGAAATTAACGATTTTGAAACTATTTATAGCTTTGTCAAATCTAAAAATACTGCTTACTTTTCTCCAAACAAAGAAACTTGGTGGAAAGAACTTGGGAGAAGTAAAAACGCTCCAGATGGAAATGATTTAATTGATAAATCTAACGAAAATATTGGCTTAATAATTACTGAAAAATACGTTGAAAATATGGAACATAAAATTCCTCAACTTATCGTTCATGATTCTGTTAAAGCCATTAAAAAACTTGCAACTTACATAAGAAACCAATATAAAAATCCAGTTATAGCTATTACAGGATCGATGGGGAAAAGTTCAACTAGAATGCTAACTTCTTCTTTACTGCAAGATTATAATGTTCTTGAAAATAGAGGGAATAATAATATTAGAGCCGCTATTTATGCTAATATGCTAAAATTGATTAAAAATCCTGACTTTGCCGTAATTGAAACTTCTCTTAATGCTATCAATCATAGGGAAAACACAGCATTATATCTCAAACCAGATATTGCCGTTATTACTGGAATTGGTGCTGCACATTATTCAACATTCAAAAGTATTCATGAAATCGCTGAGCTAAAAGCTCGAATTTTTGCAGGTCTCAATAAAAACGGCATAGCTATTATTAATGGCGACACAATGTTCTTAGATTATTTAAAGCAACAAGCTTCACAATTCACAGAAAATGTACAGACTTATTCAATAGATAATACTAAACCTTCTGATCTAGCACCATCATATATAAATTATTTAAAAGGTGCTATTCAAATTGGTATTGAAAATAATCATGATATTAATGAGTATCAAATCAATACAATAAGTGATGGTATGATTTCAAATACATTAGGTGCATTACTTATCATGAAAAATTTAAATGTGCCTATTAAACCTAAACATCTTTATGATTTTAAACCATTCTCTAAAATATTAAAAATGAAAAAAGTTATAACAAAATCTCATCAGTTAACATTAATTGATGATACTCATAATGCTTCACTTCCTGCCATGATAAATGCAATAAAAGCTTTTGATAGTCAGACTCAATTCTTTAGTGGCAATAAAATTATTGCAATAGGGAAAATTAATGATTTAGGGCATAAGTCTAAAGAAATCCATCAGGAATTAATACCATATTTAACTAATTCAAATGCTGATCATATTCTTTGTTTAGATGATGATTTAAGACCTGTAGTTAATAAAATTAATAATAAAAATATTACATGGTACCCAAACAAAGAATTAATGATTAATGATTTAAAATATTTATGTAATTCAGATTCAATTACATTATTAAAATCTTCAAGTGGTGGTACTGAGTTTCCTGAAATCGCTAAAACTCTTCCACATATATTAAAAAGAATGAATTTACAAAATGAAGAAGAGTTATTTTCTTCAATAAGTAAAGCAGGAAAAAGTTATATTATTGTCGATAATGTAACTAGTAAAATCGAACACGAATATAATACAGAAAATTCTATGACAGTTGAAGGCATGGGTCCACTGCTTTATTACATGAATGCAATTGATGAAAATGCTCAAAACGAAGAATTAGAGTTACAAGAATGGGTAACTAATAACTCAACATTTTTCAAAGGAAAAAAAGTAAATGTATTTAGTTTGCTATCTTCAATGACTAAAGGGCCACATCCGTCAGAAACATATGAACTTGTAGATTATTTATTTGAAAATTTTGCAAATAGAAAGAAATATACAAATTTTGCAATTAATAAATTTAATTTAAGTAATTCTATCGCTATCAATTTAACAGGTAGATTCAGAGTTAAAGAGAGACAAAGCTTTACTGTTGGAGACTTATTCAATATTTACAAAAATTATAAATATAGTTTATTTAAATTCAACAATTACTTCTTAATAGGTTTAAAATATAAAAGTGGATTTATTCGTGGAGATAATAAAACAATCATTTTCACATCATTTGCAAATGAAAATGAAGCGAAAGAAATATTATTTCACTATACAGGAGATGTAAAATGAATAATAAAATAGATGTTTCCATAATTGTTCCTTTATATAATAGAGAAAGCACAATCGCCAGACTGTTAACTAAAATTGCTGAACAAGATTATAATTTAGATAAAATTGAAGTTATTATTTCTGATGATAAATCTACAGATAACTCTTTAAAAGTAGTTGAACAATTTAAATCATTAATACCTAATCTAATTATTTTAGAAAGTAATATGAACTCAGGTGGCGCTTCAGTTCCTCGTAATAAAGCACTGGATAACGCTAACGGAGAATGGGTATTATTTATTGATTCAGATGATTACATTACACCTTATTCTATAAGCGATGCAATGGAAATTGCAAATACAACTAATAATGATATGATATGCATGCCTTATTTCAGAGCAATAAATAGCAATAGACCTATAAGTCGATCCGCCTTTTCATGCAAATATACAAAATCTGATTTAATATTTGAAAATACTAAACTTTATAATAGTTTAAATGTTATAGGTAAATTTATTAAAAGATCTATTATCGAGGATTATAATATTCGCTTTCCAAAAGATATAAAAGTACGTGAAGATAATTGGTTTTTAATGCAAGTATACAGTGTAGTTAATTATATAACCATTTTAGGCTATGAAAAAGATTATTATTTTTATGAAGCTCAAGATGATGTTGCATTGTCAAATTCATCTACGCCTCCTCGAGATGCAGTGAAAATATATTCTGCTGTGTATGATTTTATAGTGAACCAAAATAATATTTCTCAACAAAGAAAGCAAGATTTGCTTACTATATTTTTAAACCGTTATGTTGACATGATTCAACGAGGTCAATATGCTCCAATGAGATTATTTAAACATACAAAAAAAACATTAATTAAATTATTACGTAATCCATTCATTTCAGAAAAGTCTATTACATTCATTGAAAATTTATTTTTGGGAAAATATGACAAGTACCAATAGTTAAATATTTCCAAACCAAATATAATTAATAATAACAATCAAAAAGCACTAAGATGGTTTTTATAAAAAACCGTCTTAGTGCTCATTTTTGTTAATTCTTTGTAACACTATAAGTACAATCATATATTTAATAACTAAGCCATTTTAATGTATTAGTGAATGCAAATCAATATACATAAAATGCTTAGCGAATTTAACCATATATAAGATTGCAATGACTAATGCAACAATAAATCCAGCTGTTTTATATTTCTTTTTTTCTTCTTTTTCTTCTTTTTTATCACTATTCATATATTCAATTAATTCAGCTTCAATTTCTTTATCTAATTCAGATTTTTCATCATCATTATTAATATTTTTTTCGTTCTCTTTATTATCCATAACTTATACTCCTTGGTCTTTATTTAAAAACATTTTGATACTGAACATATCCTGAAAGATAGTGTTCAATGTCATCGATCCTCACTCTATAACCATGGTGTTTGATAAAGAAACTACCCAATATTCTTGAAGGATTTTTAAAATACATTGCTAATTCTGGATAAAAGAATCCAGTTCTTTGATAATTAGCTCTTACGTGGATAATATCTATCAATTTTTGTTCATCAATGAGTGAATTAACTAAATCTTCATATCCCTCTGCCTTAGCTTTTTGAACTAATTTATATGTAGCCATTAGCATTTCTAGAAATGTTGGAAAAGTTGTCTCTCTATTTTTAATATAATCTAAATGTGTACTTACATTCTTAATACCAAATTCAAAATATTTTTGTTCTGGACTGATTTGGACAAGTTCATTCGTACAATAACCTAACCAATGGTCATGATATTTCCAGTAATCTTTAGAAATAAATTGATCCACTAAACTCTTAACAGTATTCAACCATTTTTCATTATGATCTTGTTGATATAAACGCATTAAAGCCAATGCTGCTTCTCCATCATAATAAACGATCCTAAATTTTTCTTTAACTGATAAATCTGGATAGTTTAAAACATGGGTAGTATCCCAAGTATTTTCATCAATCATAGACAGAATTCCTTTAGCTACTTTTTGAGCAGCTTCTAGATAATATGGATTTTGTTGTTTTTTTAAGTATTCACAAACAGCAAAAATAAACGACGCATTTTGACCTAGTTTAATTTCATTTGCGTTTTTAGTATTATCAAATACATAAGCATTTCCATTAACTTCATAAATATGATTTTCAATAATATACTCTATAGCTTTTTCTGTTGATTCAAGAGATTCATTCATATAATTTAAACCTTCAATTAATGCATAAGTTGATGATGAATGTCGTAAAATATTATAAAATCCTATCTCTTTATCGAAATGTGGAAAATATCCATATTTAAATTTACCATTATCTTCTAACATATTTTCTAAAAAATGAGCACTACTATTTATTAATTGATCGATTTCATCGTTTAAATTATCAATCTTTCTTAGACCTTTCTTATAACCCTTTGATTCTAGCTCATATACTTGATCATCATCCAAAAAATAAGACTTTGTATAAAATTTAATAACTTCTTTAGATTCATACAATTCATGTGAATATGGTCGTTTATAATTAGTGTATTTTCTAATATAGTTATTAATATTATCTTCTGACAAATAAAACTCCTTTGTCTTTTTAGACGGTCTAACAAATGCATTGACATTAATTTCTTCAGGTAAGAATGTAACATTCCAATTTTTATCTAATGATATTCCAAAATCGATATAATTTCGTCTCGTATTAATCATTTCTTTTTTTAAGTCTTTAAAAAGAACAGTTTCATAATTAGTAACAATATCTAGTTTAATCCAAGTTGGAAACTCGCCTGCTTGTTTCTTATATTTTTGACATATTTTAATTATTTCTCTTTCTAAATAATTAGTTCTTTTTATAATTTTCACTTGAGCTTTAACATTTGGTTTCCCCAAACTCAAAAAAACATACTTTTTAATAATTTCTTTATTTTTTATAAATTCTACTAAATACTTAATTTTACTTTCTATATTCATATTACCCTCCGTACTTTAAACTCTTTATGCTTTTAATTATAACAATATTAGTTAATTTTATGTAATTTTGTTTTTTATTTTAAATAAAGCCAGGTCTCATTGACCTGGCTCCTTATCATACTTAATATTTGAATAATATTTAATTATTACTTGTTTTCTGCATCTTTTTTACGGCGTCTACCGAATAAGAATAGCGAGCCTAAACCAGCAAATAAAGATCCGAATAATGTTGCATTATTTGAATTTGATTCTTCACCAGTTTCTGGTAATGCTTTATCATCTGAATGATCTTTATCATTGTCTGAGTCTGCATCTGAATCTGACTCATAATCTGCATCACCATCGGCATCACTATCTCCTTCGTATTCTATAAAACCGTCCGAGTCTGCATCACTGTCGGCATCTGAGTCTGAATCAGCATCGCTATCCGCATCGGAGTCTGAATCAGCGTCGCTATCTGCATCTGAATCTGAGTCTGCATCGCTATCTGCATCTGAGTCTGAATCCGCATCGCTATCTGCATCAGAATCTGAGTCTGCATCGCTATCTGCATCTGAGTCTGAGTCTGCGTCGCTATCTGCATCTGAGTCTGAATCCGCATCACTGTCGGCATCTGAATCTGAGTCTGCATCGCTGTCGGCATCTGAATCTGAGTCCGCATCACTGTCGGCATCTGAGTCTGAGTCTGCATCGCTGTCGGCATCTGAATCTGAGTCTGCATCGCTGTCGGCATCTGAGTCTGAGTCCGCATCGCTATCTGCGTCAGAATCTGAGTCTGCATCGCTGTCGGCATCTGAGTCTGAGTCTGCGTCGCTGTCGGCATCGGAATCTGAATCAGCATCGCTGTCTGCGTCGGAATCTGAATCTGCGTCGCTATCTGCATCGGAGTCGGAGTCCGCATCGCTATCTGCATCTGAATCGGCATCGCTGTCGGCATCTGAATCTGAGTCCGCATCACTGTCGGCATCTGAATCTGAATCGGCATCGCTATCTGCATCTGAGTCTGAGTCCGCATCGCTATCTGCATCAGAATCTGAGTCTGCATCGCTATCTGCATCAGAATCTGAGTCTGCATCGCTATCTGCATCTGAGTCTGAATCCGCATCACTGTCTGCATCAGAATCTGAATCTGCATCGCTATCTGCATCTGAGTCTGAGTCCGCATCGCTATCTGCATCTGAGTCTGAATCCGCATCACTGTCGGCATCTGAGTCTGAATCCGCATCACTGTCTGCATCTGAGTCTGAATCCGCATCACTGTCGGCATCAGAATCTGAATCTGCATCGCTATCTGCATCTGAGTCTGAGTCTGCATCGCTATCTGCATCAGAATCTGAGTCTGCATCGCTATCTGCATCTGAGTCTGAATCCGCATCACTGTCTGCATCTGAGTCTGAATCCGCATCGCTATCTGCATCAGAATCTGAGTCTGCATCGCTATCTGCGTCTGCATCTGCATCAGAATCAGTATCGTCACCATCACCATTACCATTACTTTCAGAGAAAGTTATATTGTTACCATATGAAGCTGTATCATCAGTTCCATAAATTTTATTTTCAGTAATCATGTGAACTGCTTGTTGAGCGTTCACACTACCATCAGGTTCTTCTTCATATTTACTTACTACTTTAATAATATATGCAGAATTAATATCTCCAAAGGCTATTGAAGCTTTATTGTCTCCAGTTATTGTAATAGGATATTGATCTGTAACATCTTCATACTTACTATAGTCGTATATTTTATTACTATCTGGTAATGTTTGGTTAGAACCAACTCTATATATTTTAATTTCAGTATCATCATCAATAATTGTTTGTCCGCTAATACCATTACCATCAACTATTACTTCAGTATTTCTAGCTGATTTTCTTAATGGATTAACATAAACTGTTTGTTCAACTGTCTTATTTTCTTGGTCTAATCTTGAAAAGATACTTTGTATATTAGAATCCCCTTCAACCATTGGATTTTGATATACAACTCTGTATTGGTCATCATATGATTTACCAGCAGTTTTAAATGTTAGATCTAAGTCAGTATTTCTATTCGGAACCGTTGCCTTATCTATATAAGATGATAAAGATAATGATCCTGTAACATTATTGTGATTATCAACGTAATCTGTAAATGTATAAGTAGCTCTCTTAGTATTTTCATCGAAAGTTCCTGTCGCAATTATATCTCCTGCAGTATCTACTATATCTGGAACTGAATAATCATTTGTTAAATCTGAAGGTATTGTATGTGGGTCATAATCAATTGTCATTGTGTCTCCACTATTAACTTGATCATCTATTGCTAAGTCTGAATCATAAATGATATGTTCACCATCATGTGATCTTATAACTTTATCATTATTCTGACCTTCAGTTATTTTTTGATTTGTAACTGTAATTAAATTATCTACATTTTTACCAGTTGCTTCGGCCGCTAATTTTCTTACAGCAAATTTCTTAACTGGTTTAGCAGTAGATTCAGAGGCACGAGCATTTGCATATGTTGATGTAGCTTCTTTTTTATTTGAATAATCTTTAGCTAATGCACTTAATAATGTATTTTCATCAAGATTATTATAGTCTAAATCTAAGTCTTCAACTTGTGCTTTAGCATCTTCTTTGCTTGTGTTATTAGTATCAGCAATATAATTAGTTAAAGCATCTTGTTTATCTTGTGTTGTTGTAGCATTTTGAACATTGTTAACTACAGTATCAACGTCTTGTGAATTATTTGTTTTTTGTGAATTTTGAGATTGAGTTTTTAATTGAGGTGTTTCTTCTGAAGTAGTTTCTTTTGAATCAGTTTGAGTTGATTCAGGAGTTTGTTCTGCAGTAGTCTCAGCTTTTGGTGCTTCTTCAGTTGATTGTTCTTTAGTAGTGTTTGCTTTTGAACCTTCTGTTGTTGTTTGTTCTTCAGTTTCTTCTGCTTTTGGTGCTTCTTTTGCTGATTCTTCTTTAGTAGTACTTGCTTTTGAATTTTCTGTCGTTGATTCCTCTTTAGTTGTTTCTGCTTTTGGTGCTTCTTTTGCTGATTCTTCTTTAGTAGTACTTGCTTTTGAATCTTCTGTTGTTGTTTGTTCTTCAGTTTCTTCTACTTTTGGTACCTCTTTTGTTGGTTCTTCTTTAGTTGTATCTACTCTTGAGTCTTCTTGTGTTGATGACTCTTCAGAATTATTTGTTTTCGAATCTTCTTGAGTAATTTGTTCTTCTGATGCATTATTATCGTTTGTTACATCCGTTTGTTCAGGAATATCACTATTGTTTTTAGTTTGTTCACTTGTTTGAACGTCGCCTTTTTGTTTAACAGCATCATCTTGTGAAGGTGTATCTTCACTTGCTTGTGTTGACGTCTCTTCTGTACTATTTTCCGCTGCTTTAGCTTCTTGATTTCCAAGACCGAATAATAGAGTAGCCCCTACTAATATTGATGCAGTCCCTACTGTAAATCTTCTGATAGAATATTTGTTCAATTTGTTAGGTAAAAAATCCATTCTTTTTTTCATATATTTCCTCCTACTTACTTCTTAATAACTGTATGTAACAACCACTTAAAAATTAGTAGCTGTCGCTTTAAATAATAATATAAACAATCAAATTTTACAACATTTAATATACACAAAATACTATAATAAATAATTAAATTAAAGAATGCAAGGTCAAAACTTCTCTTTTAAAACAGAAAATTCCATACCATTTATTGTTTTTACATAAAAAATAAATGCTTATAATGTATAAAAAAATAATCCTCTTTATTATAGACGTTATTTTTTATTTAGAAATGACATAAATATTTGGGTAACCGATCTGCCTTATATTTATCTTTTCTAAATATAACATTCAAAAGGATTATCTAGATTTATATAGTTGTTATTTGAGATATTTAATTATTTTATGTTCTTTAATCAATTGACAAAATACTTCACATAATTTCTTTCACCAATTAACCTCAATCGTTTGCATTTAAAATTATATAAACTTTTTAAATGTTAGTCAACGTTAAATATTAAGTTAAACTTAATATTTTTACACTTTATTAAAACATTTTTGTATTTCATTAAAAATTCAAAAACATATTCATTTTAAAACTGAAATTAGTTGTATAACAATTATTTTTATTACTTTATCTTAATAAGAATAAATATGAAAATGCTACTAATTACCTCCTTATGGTAACTAGTAGCACTTTTAAAATGGGTTTCTTATTTATCTTCTTTTTTACGTCGACTACCAAATAAGAATAGCGAGCCTAAACCAGCAAATAAAGATCCGAATAATGTTGCATTATTTGAATTTGATTCTTCACCAGTTTCTGGTAATGCTTTATCATCTGAATGATCTTTGTCTGAATCTGAGTCCGCATCACTATCTGCGTCGGAATCTGAATCGCTGTCTGAGTCTGAGTCACTGTCTGAGTCGGAATCGCTATCTGAATCTGAGTCGCTGTCTGAGTCTGAATCGCTATCTGAATCAGAGTCGCTGTCTGAATCTGAGTCGCTATCCGAGTCTGAGTCGCTGTCTGAGTCTGAATCGCTGTCTGAATCTGAGTCGCTGTCTGAATCTGAGTCGCTATCTGAGTCGGAATCGCTGTCTGAATCTGAATCGCTATCGGAATCTGAGTCACTGTCTGAGTCGGAATCGCTGTCTGAATCCGAATCGCTGTCTGAGTCGGAATCGCTATCTGAATCTGAATCGCTGTCTGAGTCTGAGTCACTGTCTGAGTCGGAATCGCTATCTGAATCGGAGTCGCTGTCTGAGTCTGAATCACTGTCTGAGTCTGAATCGCTATCTGAATCTGAGTCACTATCTGAGTCGGAGTCACTGTCTGAATCGCTGTCTGAATCCGAATCGCTGTCTGAGTCGGAGTCACTGTCTGAATCGCTATCTGAGTCTGAGTCGCTATCTGAATCTGAATCGCTATCTGCGTCGGAATCGCTGTCTGAATCAGAATCGCTATCTGAGTCGGAATCACTGTCTGCGTCGGAGTCGGAGTCCGCATCGCTGTCTGCGTCGGAATCTGCATCGGCATCGCTGTCTGAATCAGCATCTGAGTCTGCATCGCTATCTGCGTCGGAATCTGAGTCCGCATCACTGTCTGCATCGGAGTCTGAATCGGCATCGCTATCTGCGTCGCTGTCGGCATCGGAATCTGCATCTGCATCGCTGTCTGCGTCTGAATCTGCATCGGCATCACTATCTGCATCTGAGTCTGAATCTGCGTCGCTGTCTGCGTCGGAATCTGAATCCGCATCGCTGTCTGCGTCGGAATCTGCATCTGAGTCGGAATCCGCATCGCTGTCGGAATCCGCATCACTATCTGCATCTGAATCTGAGTCCGCATCACTGTCCGCGTCGGAGTCTGAGTCCGCATCACTATCTGCGTCGGAGTCTGAATCTGCGTCGCTATCTGCATCTGAGTCTGCATCGCTATCCGCGTCGGAGTCTGAGTCTGCATCGCTGTCCGCATCTGAGTCTGAGTCCGCATCACTGTCTGCATCGGAGTCGGAGTCCGCATCACTATCTGCGTCGGAGTCTGAATCTGCATCGCTGTCTGCGTCTGAATCTGAATCTGCGTCGCTATCTGCATCGGAGTCGGAGTCCGCATCGCTATCTGCATCTGAGTCTGCATCGCTATCCGCGTCGGAGTCTGAGTCTGCATCGCTGTCCGCATCTGAGTCTGAGTCCGCATCACTGTCTGCATCGGAGTCTGAATCTGCATCGCTGTCCGCATCTGAGTCTGAGTCCGCATCACTGTCTGCATCGGAGTCTGAATCTGAGTCATCATCATAGTAACCATTATCTATAGTCATATCATCATGATCAGTAATAGTTACATGGACATCTTCACCATCAGCGTCTTTATCGTCTTCACCAGAATTAGTAGTTGTTTGAGTAAGTCCTTCAGGTTTATCAAAATGAACAATATAATCTCCACTATCTAAATCATCAAAACGATATTTACCATTTTCATCTGTAGTTGTTGTTTTAAGTACATTACCGTCTTTATCTTTTAATGTTACAGTTACGCCTGGAATACCTTTTTCTGTATCATCTTGTTTGCCATCTTTATTTGTATCTTTCCATACATAATCACCTAAACTATATTTAGGTGTTTTATAGAAACCACTATCTAATGTCCAGTTATTAGCATCTTTAATAACGCCTGTAACAGTTAATCCATCTGAATCCACGGTATCATCGTTACCAGCGTTTGCAGTTGTTGGCGTATAACCATCTGGAGTTGTAAACTCAACTGTATATGTGCCATTTTGTAAGTTATCAAATTGATATTTACCAGAAGCATCTGTAGTAGTACGGTCAATTTCCTGACCTTTACTATCTTTAAGAATTACATATACACCTTCAATACCTTTTTCTGTATCATCTTGTTTACCATCTTTATTTGTATCTTCCCATACATAGTCGCCTAGTGAATATTTTTTGGCATCTCCAGTTGCAGTAGAAGAACCTGCTACAGCAGCATATGAATTTGACCATCCATAAGATTTTTCATTTGTTTCTAATTTATAATCAATTTTACCATTAGTGTCTGTAGAACTATCTTGAGGGTAAGCTACTTGTTGAATAATATATTGCTTATTACTACTTTTAGCTCCATTTAATAAGTCAATCGTCGCAGTTTGATTATTATTACTATAATTTATTTTAAAATTACTAGTTACATCTTTAAGGTTTGCAGTATTAGGTGCAAAACTATCAACAAACTGATTTTGATTAGTTACTTCATAAATTTTGAAATTATTTTTACTAGGATCAAACTTAAATCCAGTTAAATTAGTTTTGAATTTCTCAGTAGTAAATGTACTTTTAGGTTGGTTAATATATGCAGTCATATGACGTGCTAATGTATCATTTTCTATATAATTAGTACTAGAAATAATCGGAACATTTTTATTACCATAGTCTACAATTACATTTTTTGAATATGAGTCACTTCCTAATGTCACTTGCATAGGATAAGATGTTTTATCTGTAGTTGCACTTTCTTTTTTGGCAAAAGCAACTTTTTCAAAACTACCTTTAATATTATTATATTGATCTACATAGTTAGTAAACGTATACGTTGTCGAATTAGACGCGCTATCATAAACTCCCTTAGCAACTAATCTTCCATTTTCATCATATAAATTTTGTTCTGTAGTAGGTAAAGTCACTGAACCTGGACGGATATATTGACCGTATTTAAAGGTCATTTGATCGCCTTCATGTACATCATCATCTATTGTGTAATCAGCTTTTACTTTTAATACATCACTTGATGTTGCCCAAAATTCTTTATTGCCTGTTTGAGTATTTGTATGACCTTTATCAATAGCTATATCAATATTAGAAAAATGTACTTTATTATTTACATTCGTACCTTGTTTTGCAGCAGCTAATTTTCTTACAGCTAAACGACTTACAGTTTTTGGTGTAGAAGTTATAGAGCGTTCAGTAGCATAAGTTGTTTCTGATTCTTTCTTATTTGAATAATCTTTAGCTAATGCATTTAATAATGTATTTTTATCAATATTATTAAAGTCTAAATCTAAGTTTTCAACTTGTGCTTTAGCATCTGCTTTACTTGTGTTATTTGCATCAGCAATATAATTAGTTAAAGCATCTTGTTTATCTTGTGTTGTTGTAGCATTTTGAACATCGTTAACTACAGTGTCAACGTCTTGTGAATTATTTGTTTTTTGTGAATTTTGAGATTGAGTTTTTGTTTGAGATGTTTCTTCTGAAGTAGTTTCTTTTGAATCAGTTTGATTTGATTCTGGGGTTTGTTCTGTAGTAGTCTCAGCTTTTGGCGCTTCTTGTGTTGGTTGTTCTTTAGTAGTGTTTGATTGTGTGTCTTCTGTTGTTGATTCTTCTTTAGTTGTTTCTGCTTTTGGTGCCTCTTTTGTCGGTTCTTCTTTAATAGCATCTGCTTTTGTGTCTTCTGTCGTTGATTCCTCTTTAGTTGTTTCTACTTTTGGTCTTTCTGTTGTTGATTCTTCTTTAGTGTTTGCTTGTGTTGTAGATTCTTTAGCAGCATCTTCTTTTGTTACTTGTTCTTCAGAAGAATTTGCTTTTGAATCTTCTTGTGTAGATTGTTCTTCTGTTACGTTATTTTCTTTAGTTAGATCTGTTTGTTCGGGACGATCATTGTTATTTGTAGTTTGTTCGTTTGTTTGAACAACATCTTTTTGTTTCACAGCATCATCTTGTGAGGACGTATCTTCACTTGTTTGTGCTGACGACTCTTCAGTAGTATTTTCAGCTGCTTTAGCTTCTTGGTTTCCAACACCAAATACTAATGTAGCTCCTACTAATATTGATGCGGTTCCTACTGTGAATTTTCTGATAGAATATTTGTTCAATTTGTTAGGTAAAAAATCTAGTCTTTTTTTCATATTTTCCTCCTAGCTACTTTTAAAAATTATATGTAACAACCATATATTTATACATATCGTTGTCATCTCAAATATAATATAAACAATATTGTTTTGCAACGCTTATTTATTTTTGTATATAAACAAATATATTCGTTATGTTTAATTGTTCTTATTTTTATTTACTAAAATTTAAAAACACTTCAAATTTTAGTAAACTTAATTTACAAAATAATTACAAAAAAATTATCCTCTCAATTGTTCAATGTCTAGTTAGAGTTAGTGATTACAAGTTCAATCGTTTCTCTCTAAAAAATTGGACACAAAATTTAACAATTAAAAGGATTATCGTTATATGTATACTATATGCTTAATTACAATTGTACTTTTAATATTTAATTGTAGCGTTTCATTAGATATTGCAAGCCAAGAAATGACTTCCAATGATTTAATAACATTATTTTATAATCTTTTTAAAAGAATATCAATCATAAAAATGCCATAAAATTAAATAACTTAATTCTAAAAATGTATAGAATTTACAAACAAATTACTTTTTAAACATAATAAAACTCAAACAATAATGATAGAGTTCTGAATAATTCAAACCCTTATCAAATATTTGTTTGAGTTAAGTTAGTAATTTATATAATTGTTTATTTCAAATGATCATATGGGCTATTATTAGCGAATGAAACAATTTGGTCGACAAATAATCTTGCACGTAATTGAAATTCGTCATCTTCTAAGTATAAAGTACCATCATCCAATTTAGCATAATCGCTATCATGTGTAGCAATTTGTGTTGGAACTGCTATTCCTAATAAGCTTCTAACGATAATCCGTAATTGTGAAAGTGGTTCTGAGCTTACTATTCCTCCACTATTACCAATTAGACCAACAGGTTTCATTTTAAAATAATCCATATTTAAATGATCTAATGCATTTTTTAAAATACCTGAAAATGAGCCATGATAATTAGGTGTTCCTAGTATAAAGAAATCTGATTCCATAGCTTTGCTTTGTAACATATCCACGTTTCGTTTAATTTCATCAGTTGCTTGTGTTGTACCTGCAAAGTCCAATTGATGGATTGGATTTTTAGCTAAATCAAAAATTTCCAATTCGACATCATGTTCTTCAAATTGTCCTTGTAAATATTGGGCTAAGGCACTTGTATGAGACCCCAATTGTGCACTTCCTATTATTGCTAGTCCTTTCATTATCTTGTTAACTCCTTTTTAGCTATATTATTGATTGTCATTAATCAGTTTCATGATTGCTTTCCCTACACCACTATTTTCATTAGTGTCAGTTGTATACTTTGCGATAGCTTTTACTTCTGGTGCTGCATTGTCCATAGCAACAGGATATCCCACTCGTTCTAACATAGAAACGTCGTTTAAGTTATCGCCAATTGCCATTACGTTTTCCATTTTGACTCCTAATCGTTCAGCAATTGTTTCTAATGCAATACCTTTTTGTGCATCTGAATGAGTAATTTCTAAATTTCCTCTTGAAGAAGATGAAATAGCAAGGTTTGGTGATGCCGCAAGTTCTTGTCCAATACGGTCCATCTTTTCTAAATCTGGATTAAAAGCTAATACTTTCATGATTAATTCACCTGGAATATCCTCTATATCATCATAACTTTCGACGACTTTTAAAGTTCCATTATCAATACGTTTTTGAATTCCTGCTTTTATCTTTTCAACATCTGCTTGTTGACCAGCACGTTCAGCAATATCTATATAAATATCTAAGTCTTTTTGAGGATTTTCAGTATAAATACCTCTATTAGTGTAAATTTGGTAGTATATACCTTCATCTTTTAATTTTGAAGTCACTTTATTAACTAATTCATGATTGAGATGAGAGGTACTCATAATATTAAATGTTTCATCGCGAACTTCCGCCCCGTTCAAACAAATATACGGCACTTTCAAGTCTGTATCAGCTACTGGTGTATTTGCTTCATAAAAAGCTCTACCAGTTGCGATGACTACAGTAATACCTTGTTCTTGAGCATATCGAATTGCTTGTTGATTCTCTGGAGAAATTTCATGAGATGCATTTAATAACGTACCATCCATATCTGTTGCTATTAACTTAATCATTCGTTAACCTCGTTCCATTCTATTATTTATTATCTAGATAATTTATTTACAATCAAACACTTGCTTTACTATTCTATTTTAACAAATTCTTTTGTATCTATTGAATAGCCCGTTTGTCTGATTTTTTCTTTTCTCTTAAATTTTTAAAAAATTTTCTCAGTAGATTACCACACTCTGCTTCTAACAATCCGCTTTCTACTTGTGCTCTGTGATTAAAATTCGGTTGATTCAATAAATTCATTAAACTACCCGAACAACCACCTTTAGGATCTGCAGCACCATATTTAATAGAAGGAATGCGACTCATTACTATAGTGCCCGCACACATAACACATGGTTCAAGTGTTACAAATAAAGTACAATCTTCAAGACGCCAACTTCCTAAAACTTCAGCGGCACGCTCAATGGCTAAATGTTCAGCGTGTGCAGTGGGTTGTTGCATAGTTTCTCTTAGATTATGTGCACGAGCTATAATTTGATGATTTTTAACTATAACAGCACCGATAGGCACTTCACCTAACTGTTCAGCTTTTTGGGCTTCTTCTATTGCAATTTTCATATAATATTCATCAGTTTCCATTCGTGTCCAGACACCTCACTTGTGTTACAATACTCACTGTCTATCTTAACATTTGGAGAAGTGAATATGAATAAACCATTTATCGCAATTGAAGGTCCAATAGGTGTTGGTAAATCTTCCCTTGCACACAAATTAAGTCAATCATTAGATTTTTATGAAGAAAAAGAAATTGTTGATGAAAATCCTTTTTTATCAGATTTTTATGAAGATATTTCAAAATGGAGTTTCCAAACTGAAATGTTCTTTTTATGTAATAGATATAAACAATTTCAAGATATCAACTTTAAACATAAAGGTATTGTTAGTGACGCACATATTTATAAAAATAAAATTTTTGCGAAAAATACACTACAACCTGAAGAATTTAATAAATTCACACGTATATATGACATACTCACCGAAGATTTGTCGATGCCTGATACTGTTATATTTTTAGATGCAGAATTAGAAACGCTTAAGGCGAGAATAGCTAAACGTAATCGTAGTTTTGAGCACCAAATTGAAGATGATTACTTATTAGCTTTGAAACATGACTATCATAATTTTTATGAGTCTTTACAAAATACAAACGTAAATACATTATTCATTGATACGACTAAACTAGACTTTGTTAATAATGAAGATGATTACCAAGGTATTTTAAAACAAGTAAAATCAATGATTGGAGATATATAAAATGAATTCGTTTGACATACCACAAAATGCTATTATTACAATTGCAGGTACAGTTGGAGTAGGTAAATCAACACTCACTCAAGCTTTGGCAGATAAATTAAATTTTAAAACTTCATTTGAGAACGTAGAACACAATCCTTACTTGGATAAATTCTATAATGACTTTGAGCGCTGGAGTTTTCATCTACAAATTTATTTTTTAGCAGAACGTTTTAAAGAACAAAAACGAATGTTTGAATATGGAGGCGGTTTTGTACAAGATCGTTCAATATATGAAGATGTTGATATATTTGCGAAAATGCATGAAGAACAAGGTACAATGAGTGAAGCTGATTTTCAAACATACTCTGAACTATTTAACGCTATGGTTATGACACCTTATTTTCCAAAGCCTGATGTGCTTATTTATTTGGAATGTAACTATGATGAAGTCATAGAGAGAATTAAAGAACGTGGTCGTGATATTGAAATTAATACTGACCCTGAATACTGGCAAAAACTATTTAAACGTTATGATAATTGGATCAATAGTTTTAACGCTTGTCCTGTTGTCCGCGTTAACATTAACGACTATGATGTGCATAATGACCCAGATTCATTAAACCCTATTATTGAAAAAATTGCTCATGTTATTAAAACATATAGAGAAACTGACCCTAGATAAAAAAGGAATATAAAATTTAACGCCAATATAGATATCTTTTTGATAAAGACGTCTATATTGGCGCTTTTTAATTATTTTTGTGAAAATTGATCAATGACATTTTTAACTTCTTTAGCACTTTCTACTATAACATCTGCCTCATGGAGTTCTTCTTCTTTAGCAATACCTGTTAAAACACCAATACTTAATCCTAGGTGGGCATTTATCGCAGTCTTCATATCATTTGCTGTATCGCCGACGATAGCAACTTGTTCAGGTTTAACATTATAAGCGTCAAATAATGGATCCAATACTTTAGGATTAGGCTTTTCTTCAGCATGTGTTTCTGTAGAAATAACTAAGTCAAATAAACTAGTGGATTGTGTTGCTTCTAAAAATTGAGTTGCCCCTTTATTTGTATCACTTGTAACGATTCCTATTTTATAACCTTTTTCTCGTAATTCTACAATTGTGTCATACACGCCTTCAATCCAATTATTTTCTGGTTCCCTTGAATCTACTAATTCTTGACTTGTATTTCTTGCCCATTCAGAAGTATCTTGTCCTGTAATATTATCAAATGATTTAATCATTTCGCCTAATGAACCCGAACCCATAACTGAATCAGGTACAATTTTGTCATCCATTATACCAAGTTGTCGATGTGCAACTTCTTTATCATGTACAGGAAATGTATCTAGTAATTTATCGACAAGACGTATACCAATCTTTTCCCAACTTTTATCAAATTCTATTAATGTGCCATCTTTATCGAATAGTATCCATTCCATTGATATCTCTACACTCCATGTTTATATTTTCTTTCAACATATACCATTGTAGTACAACCTTACTTAAAAAAATAGAAAAGTCACTTATATACAACACATGCGTATATATACTTTTTTCTACTTCATATGAATTTGAAGAATATAAAAATTTATATTACTTTCTCACATGTAAAAAAGCTAGAAACCTTTAAATTATAAGGCTTCTAGCTCATACTCTATATATTTTAATATCTTGGAACTACAAATCTCCAACCATGGCGATCTTCAAGTGTTCCGTTTTGAATACCAGTATATTCATTATATAGTTTTTGAGTAACTTCACCTGGTTCATTATTATTAATCACGATTTCACGGTCTTCATAACGTAAAGTACCAACTGGTGAGATAACTGCTGCTGTACCTGTACCGAATACTTCAGTTAATTCACCTTTATCGTATGATTCAAATAACTCATCAATTGATACACGACGTTCTTCTACTTCATATCCTAAATCTTGAGCTAATTCAATAATTGATTTACGTGTAATACCTGGTAAAATACTACCATTTAATGCTGGTGTAACAACTTTACCATTTTCAACGAAGAAGATATTCATACTTCCTACTTCTTCTACATATTTTTGTTCAACACCATCTAACCAAAGCACTTGGTCATAACCTAATTTATTAGCGTTCGTTTGTGCTAATAGACTTGCTGCATAGTTACCTGCTACTTTAGCAAAACCAACTCCGCCTCTTACTGCACGAACATATTCATCTTCAACGTAAATTTTAGTTGATTTTAATGTATCTCCACCATAATAAGCGCCTGAAGGTGATAAAATAATTAATAATTTATAAGCTTGTGACGCTCTTACTCCTAAGATACCTTCTGTCGCAAATACAAATGGACGAATGTATAATGATTGACCTTCTCCTTCAGGAATCCAATCACGTTCTACATCTACTAATTGTTTTAAACCTTCCAATAATACATCTTCATCTACTTCAGGCATTTCTAAACGAGCTAAAGAATTGTTAATACGTTTAAAGTTTTGGTCTGGACGGAATAAAACTACTTCTCCATTATATTTATATGCTTTTAATCCTTCGAAAACAGCTTGCCCATAATGTAAACCTTGAGCTGCTGGTGAAATTTCAAAAGGTGCGTATGGTACTATTTTCAAATCATGCCAACCTTTATCAGCATCATAATCATAACTCAACATATAATCTGTAAAGTATTGACCAAATCCTAAGTTAGAACTATCTGGTTTTTCTTTTAATGTTTCTCTTTTTTCAAAATTGACTTGTTCTGTCATGATAACGGCCTCCTAATATTGCTACCAATATAAATATGTATACTAGATTATAGCAATCGAAATAATACTATTCAATAAGTTTTCCGAAAATTCAAAATAAATACTTATGTATACAATATATCTTAAGTTAAACACTATCATCTACATCTTACAAGTTATCTTACTGATTAAGCATAAAAAACACTCCTTCTAATGTAAAAATAATTAGAAGGAGTAAAAATAGTATTTATATCGTTATATATATTGAACGGGTTATTTTGTAGCTTTTTCTTTCTTTTCAATAGCTTCTAACATTAATTTAGTCATGCTTTCTAAATCATATTTAGGATCGAATCCCCATTCACCACGTGAACAACTCGTATCAATGCTATCAGGCCAACTCTTAGCGATATTCTCTCTGACAGGATCTACATCATAGTCTAATGTGAAATCTGGATAATATTGTTGAATGGCTTCTTTAACCATTTCTGGATCAATACTCATCGCACTTAAGTTATAGCCATTTCTAGTTTCTAATTTTGCTCCATCCGCTTCCATTAACTGAATAATAGCATCGATTGCATCATCCATATACATCATATCCATGAATGTACCTTTATCAATATAGCTTGTGTAATGATTTTCTCTCACTGCTTTGAAATAGATTTCAACAGCATAATCTGTAGTACCGCCACCTGGTTCTTTAACATGTGAAATTAAGCCAGGAAATCTCACGCTACGTGTATCTACGCCAAATTTTGTGAAGTAATATTGGCATAACAATTCACCAGCAACTTTATTAACACCATACATAGTTGTAGGTTGTTGAATGGTTACTTGTGGTGTATTAACTTTAGGTGTTGAATCACCAAATGCACCAATAGAACTTGGTGTGAAGAAATGTAAGTCATATGTTCGTGCTGCTTCTAGAGCATTCATTAATCCACCCATATTTAAATCCCAAGCGAACATTGGGTTCTTCTCAGCAGTTGCTGATAATAAAGCAGCCATATGCATTAATGTATCTGCTCCAAAATTCTCAACTAATTCAAACATTTTATCTCGATCAGTCACGTCTAAAATTTCAAATGGACCATCTTGAACTGGAGAATCCGCTTCTGGTTCTCTAATATCTGTTGCAAGTACATTATCTGTACCATAAATTTTTCTACATTTTACAACTAATTCAGTACCTATTTGGCCTAAAGCGCCTGTAATCATAATTTTCTTCATTATAAAATCTCCCCTTGTGTTTATAGAAAATTCATTGTCTTTCTTGTATGTACAAACATTCTATTTACATCTATATTGTAATATAAAAGCGCTTTCTTGTATATATAGTGAGTACAAAGTTAATATTTTAAAATAATTTGAATAACATTACTTTTATTTTTGAGTACTTCCAGTATTCATTTATTAAACACACAAAAATGGTCAATATAAAAATAAGTGACGATGTTTTTATATTAACATCATCACTATCTATCAATTACTTCATTAAAAATGATTTAAATGTCTGCGGTTTATCATTTACTAGCATTTCAAAATCATTAGACTGTTGATCTAAAAGTCCTCTTGCTCCAGCTTCATACATTGATGCTAATAAATCACCAAATCCTTTTGGTTCATCATACATTTTAGCAAATGTCTCTAAAGAAACCGGATCATATTCAATTTTAGTTCCCGATACTTCCGAAAGTATATTTGCAAGTTCGTACATATCATAACTGTATCCGGATAATAAGTAGCGTTTCCCCCATGAATTGGGATTATTTAATATAGCGATAATTCCTCTTGCAATATCATGTCTTGAAATATAATTAATTCGACCATCACCCACCGGATAAATCAATTTATGCATATTCATCAATTCTGGAAGATAGGGTTTTAAAGGATCCATATACATTGCCATTCTAACGTACGTAAAATCAATACCACTTGTAGCTAATAACCGTTCTGCATATCCAAAGTATGGACTCATATGAAATGGATTGTCGTGTTGATCTGCATAATATCCAATATATATAATATGTTTTACGCTGCTTTCTTTAGCTGCATCAACAAGATTCTCTACTTCTGGAATACGTTTTATAGATGGGTGTATAATACTTGGGATAAAAATAACTGTATCAATATCATGAAAAGCACTAACCATACTTTCTTTATTGAAATAATCTAAGTGTCTTACTGTAACATGTTCTTTCCAATCTGTTGGTACCTTATCTAAATTTCTTACACCTATATAAAATTCTTTCATTTTATGTTCTATGGCTTGATTAGTAATATGTGTGCCCAAATTACCTGTTGCACCTGTTAACATGACCTTCATTTTATTCATCTCCCTTTTCCAATATATTTTAATATATTCGATGTTTCTTTATCATAAATAAACACTTAGTAAATTAACTATTGTCAATTCACTAAGTGTCCATTGCTAAATATATATCATTTTATGCTTCCATTAACTTACCGACATTGCGCATAATTCTTGCTTTTTTATAACCATGAAGATCATGTAACTCTTTATACGCACTAAATAATTTTTTATAACGTTTTACTTTTTCTGGATCAGGTGTCACTTCATATAATACAGGTTCTTTCATTGATTCAATTGCTTCATTTAAACTTTGGTGAGCACCACCACAAACAGAACCAAGAATTGCTGCACCAATTGCTGGAGCATATTCACTATCAATAATAGTTACTTTTTTATTAAGCACGTTTGCATAGATATCCATCATTAAAGGATTTTTCTTAGGTATTCCGCCGCAAGCAAATACATCTTCGACATCCATATTCCAACTTTGATATTGTTGCATAATCATTTTAGTACCAAATGCAGTAGCTTCTAAATATGCACGATATAATTCTTCATGTGTTGTTTGTAGTGACATACCGAATACGCATCCTTTAAGATTACTATCACTTAATACACTTCGGTTACCATTATGCCAATCTAAAACGACAAGACCACTTTCACCTGGCATTTGATCTTTTACTTTTTCATTCAATAATTCAAAAATTGAAATACCTCTTTCATTTGCTTCATCTACGTACTCTTTTGATGATTGTTTGGCAATATACTCAAATAAATCACCGACTGCGGATTGACCTGCTTCATAAGCATATAATTCAGGAATAATAGCTCCTTTAACAGAACCAGAGATACCTGGTACTTGATGTTGTTGTTCATTTAACATTAAATGACATGTACTCGTTCCTATAACCATAGTCATTTGTTTGTCTTGTTGTGAACCAATTCCTAATAGACTTGAATGTGCATCTATAATAAATGGACTTACTTTAGTCTGTGTAGAAAGACCAAGTTTTTCGGCCATTTCTTCTGATAATTGTCCTACTGTTTCGCCAATTTTAACTATTGGTGCATCCACTTTATCACGAACAACATCTGATAATTGATCACTCACTTTATCAAATAAATCATAATGGAATCCTTCATTTTCTTCCCAGAATGATTTAAATCCTAATCCACAGTTCGAACGAACATTTTCACCTGTTAACTTATTAACAATCCAGTCGCCAGCTTCCATTATATTAGCTGTTTTATCTAACACTTCTGGTGCTTTGTTCATAACTTCCATAATTTTTGGAATCATCCACTCACTACTTACATTAAATCCGTAATAACCTAACCATCTACTCTTATTATCTAAAGCAGTTTGGAATAATTGGTCCGCTTCAGCTTGAGCACCATGATGTTTCCATAACTTAACGTATGCATGTGGATTATTTTCAAAACCAGGTAAATTATGAATAGGTTCTAAATTTTCGTCAGTAAACATAACTGTTGATGAAGTAAAATCTATTCCTATACCTACTATTTCTTCTGGTTTCACACCTGAAGATTGAATTAAATAAGGTACGCCTTCTTCTAAAACTTCCATATAATCGTTACCATTTTGAAGTGAAAAACTATGTGGCAATTTTACCCCATTTAAATCTTTTTCGATTGTGCCATGTGTATATGGCTTTATATATTTATCTATAATTTTTCCATTTGTAGTATCAACTAAAAAAGCTCTACCTGAGCCTGTTCCATAATCTACTCCAATACTATAACTCATTACTAATACCCCCATACTTTGTATGCATCTCTGTTTAAGTAAGCGTTTTCTTTAGATGATACGCACAAATGAACAATAAATCAATAAAAAAACATAAAAAAGCATCAAAACAAACATTTTTGTGCAAAAACCATTGACACAAATGACTGTAAGCGTTTACCATTATTTACATAAATAAAAATGAACAGAAATTAAAGGGAGATGAACAGAAATGAGCATTGAATCAAAAGCATATCGTCTTATTCAACCAGGCGAATTTGAATATACAACAATAAATCATGAGTTTAGAGATGGTGATGTTATTGTTAATCCAGAAAAAGCAAGTGTCTGTCACGCTGACCTAAGATATTACACAGGTAATAGACGTAAAGAAGCACTAGAGAAAAAATTACCAATGGCATTATTCCACGAAGGTATCGGTACTATTGAAGATTCTAAACATCCTGATTATCAAAAAGGAGATAAAGTAGTTATCGTACCTAATATTCCTTCTCGTTTAAGAGCTGGTGATTTTGAAGAAACAGATTTACTTGATAACTATGATGAAAATGCCGTATTTATGGGTAGCGGTTATGATGGTATTTGCCAAGATAGAATGGTAGTACCTGGTGACAACATCGTTAAAATTCCAGATACATTAGATGAAGATGTTGCGTTATTAGCTGAACTTTGTTCAGTATCATTATTCCCAATCAATCAATTAAAAGAAATCACAACTAAATCTTCTCCACAAGTAGCTGTATTTGGTGACGGACCAGTTGGATATTTAGCTGCAACAGCTTTACATTATATCTATGGTATTGAACAAGAAAACTTAATTGTCTTCGGTGCTATTGAAGAAAAATTAAAATCATTTGAAAACTTTGCAACTACACATCTAGTTAATGATTATGATTTCAATAGTCATAAAGGTGTTCATACTGTATTTGAATGTTGCGGTGGAAAATTCTCTGAATCTGCTATTAACCAAGCAATTGACTTAATCGATAGACAAGGTCAAATCGTGTTAATGGGTGTAACAGAAGATTTAGTAGGTATTAATACACGTGACGTATTAGAGAAAGGTTTAACACTTTCAGGTAGTTCAAGAAGTACTAAACATGAATTCGAACAATTAATTGCTTCATTCGAAAATAAAGACTATCAACAAGCACTTAAAAAATTAATCCCTGATGATTACTATGATATCCATAGTACAGAGGATTTGAAAAAAGCAATGGATGATACTGCTGCTCACAAAGGTTGGAAAAAAACTTATTTAAGATATCACTGGTCATAAACCATTGTATCTAAGGGGAGATAACAAATGATGAATAAGACAACATTTTTAGGTATGCCCAAACAAATTGTTTGGGGTTACATAGGGATTTTAATATTTATGATGGGAGACGGCCTAGAAATTGGTTGGTTAAGTCCTTATTTACAACATAATGGTTTCAGCTCTAATGAAGTGAGTTGGCTATTTGGTTGTTATGGTATCACAGTCGCAATTGCAAGTTGGTTTAGTGGCGTATTTGCTGAAGCATTCGGTGGTAAACGTACAATGTTTATCGGCTTGATTTTATACATTATAGGAACTATTTGTTTCGTTGGTATTGCATTACCATCTGAAAACTTAGCAATTATGTATCCAGCTTATGCACTACGCGGTTTAGGTTATCCATTATTTGCATATTCATTCTTAGTATGGATTTCATACCGTTCAGAACAACGCACATTGGGTGCAGCTGTTGGTTGGTTCTGGCTAGTATTTACTGGTGGACTAAACGTATTAGGTGCGTTTTATTCTATCTATGCGATTAAATACTTAGGTCATATTGGAACATTATGGAGTTCATTATTCTGGGTAATTTTAGGTGGCTTTTTAGCTATTGTCTTAAATAGAGATAAATTACCTACAGATAAAAGTAATGCTAAAGCTAAATTAAAAGAAATGATGAAAGGTTTCACTATTGTAGTTGAAGAACCAAAAGTATTATTAGGTGGTATTGTGCGTGTTATTAACACTACTGCACAATTTGCATTCCCTATTTTCTTACCTTTATATCTAGAATCATACGGAATACCAACTTCAAAATGGTTAGCTGTTTGGTCTGCTATCTTCTTCGGTAATATCGTATTCAACCTTATTTGGGGTATTATTGGAGATAAAATTGGTTGGCGTAATACTGTAATGATCTTTGGTGGTATCGGTAGTGGTGTTTCTTGTCTATTAATGGGTTATGTCCCAATATGGTCACACGGTAACATTATTTTATTAACAATTGTTGGCGTTGCTTGGGGAATCTTTATTGCAGCTTATGTACCATTAACTGCATTAATTCCTTCACTTGTTAAAAAAGATAAAGGCGCAACACTTTCAATCTTAAACTTAGGTGCTGGTTTACCAGTATTCATAGGACCAATGATAGTTAGAATTTTCTTAGAGCCACTTGGAGATTTAGGTGTAATTTGGATTTTAGGAATTATATACTTTATTAGTACAATCCTAACATTCTTCATTAAAATGCCGAAGAGTCAACAATATGGTGAAACGGAATAACGTTAAATAATTTATAGGCTGTAGACTGAATATATGATGATCATTTCATTGTCATACTTTCATCTACAGCCTTTATTATGTATTTGATATACTATAATTAAAATCGACTTAATCTTATCATTTTTATTATCAAAATTACTGAATGGAGACGTTTTATATGTTACCTGCTGAAAGAGAACAAAAAATCATTGCTTATTTAACTAAATATAAAACTGCTACTGTTCATACATTAGCAACAGAATTTAACGTACACGATGCAACGATTCGTCGTGACTTAGTAAAACTTGAACAATACAACCAAATCAGACGTACCCATGGTGGTGTCGTACTAAATAATGAAAATGTTTATAGTGAATTAAATTTCGATGATAGACAAACTTCTTACTATTATGAAAAATTAGGTATAGGATACAAAGCTGCTGAATTTGTAAATGATGGAGATACATTAATTATTGATTCAGGTTCTACCACTCTATTATTTGCAAAAGCTATTTTACAAAAGCAAAATTTAACTATTATCACTAATGACATTCATATTGCTTCTATTCTTCGTTCTTCTAACCATAAAGTGATTGTCACTGGTGGTACACTTTATCATAATAATTATGTATTAAATGGATTAATTACTACTCAAACCTTGCAATCATTTAATTCTATGAAAGCATTTTTAGCTACACCTGCTATGGATGCATTAAAAGGCGTGACGCACTACAGCGAAGAATTCGTAGATGCTAAACGCCAAATGGTTTATCAGTCTAAAGAGGTTTACATGTTAACAGATAGTTCAAAGTTAAATAAAGTAGCATTTTATCAAGTTTGTCCAACTAACAAAATTACTACGTTGATTACCGATAATCATGAAGATTTACAAGAATACAAAAAAACAATTCCTAATGTGATCTCCATTAATCCAAGTGATTATCAATAAAGCAAAAATTTTACTATCGCATACAAAAATAAAGAAGTGAGGTAGAAATAGTACATTTTCCACCTCACTTTGTTTTTATTGTTGAGCTTTTTTATAAAAATAATTGGCAACTACAATGTCTACAATTGCTAAGCCTACTGATTTAAATAAAGTGATTTCGTTATCATTAATACGTCCTTGTTTATTCCCAGCAACAATGTCACCAAGTTCTGCATAAAGTGATTCTTGAGATAATATGCCTTCTTGTTCAGGAATTTTTAAATCTCCTGTTTCTTCCATTGCAGCTTCTGTAGATTCAACAATAATTTTATCTGCTACTTTCATTGATTCAGAAGGTAATTCTTGCATATCTGGTTTAAAAGAACCTACCGCATTTAGATGTACACCCGCTTCTAAAGTTCGACTAAACACAGGATGTGAAGAATTAGTAGCTGTCACAACAATATCTGCACCTTCTATTGCTTCATCAGCATTTTCAAATACTTTTACGTTAACATCATATGTTGTTTGTGACTGTTTTGCTAAACGCTCAGCTTTTTCCGTCGTTCTACTTGCAAAATGAATAGTATCAATATCTCTAACAGCTAAAACAGCTTCAATTAATCCTTCTGCTTGTTCTCCTGCACCAATTACACATAAAGTACGTGCATCTTCCCTAGCCAAATATTTTGTTGCTACACCAGAAATTGCACCTGTTCTAATTTTAGTTAAATAGCCTCCATCTAGGACTGATAACGTTTCACCTGTCTCATAATCACTCAAAATTACTGATCCACTGATAGTTGATTTACCCTTTTCAGGATTTTTAGGTGCAAATGTAACTGTTTTTAATCCCACAATTTTTAAGGCATCAGATAACGCAGGCATAACTAAATATCTATTTTCATCATTAAAAGGAATTGAATATCGTAATGGTGTTTCAGTCTTACCTTCTGAAAAAGCTTTCAAGGATTCTCCTACTTCATCTATTACTTCACGCATATTTAATAATTGTTGTTGATCTTTTTCATTTAAATATAGCATTCCTTTTCCTCCATAAAATTTAATTATTCATTTATATACCTAATACCCGATATTTTATAAAAAAATGTTGGCAAATTAAAGTTTATATTGTTCTCAAACTGTATTCATGCTATTCTTAAAAACATAAATAAAGAGACAGTTGGACATTATTGTGTCTTAACTATCTCTGCGATTTTGTTTAACTAAACAAAACTATTTAATTTAACTTTTGACGACATTCATTCTCCTACACTGGAGAATGATTTTTTTTTGGCTTTTTTTAGTTATTAATAGGTATATGATATCTTTTAACTGGTAATCCATTCTTTTTGATATATGGTTCTATTTCGTATCCTCCATATGATTTTATAACTTTTTGTGATGCAAAATTTTTAGGATTACACGTCATTAGCACATTTTTTATTTGATACGTTTTTAAAATATCTATCGCTTTTCCTAGCATAACAGTCGCATAGCCTTTACCACGTTGTGATTTTGCTACACCATACCCTACATGACCGCCAATACGAGTTAATTGTTCGTTAAGTTCATATCTAATGTTAACTGCTCCTACAATTTTTCCATTTTTAAAATAAAAAAATGTATTGGTTTCAACCCAATCTTCCCTAGGTTTAGGTTGATTAATATAGTCCACCATATCTTTGAAACTAGTATATTTCTTTATATCTGTATTACTTGGTACAATCTTCTCATTATGTTCATACCACTCATTAATATATTGTAGGAATAATTGTTCATCTTTATAATCAAGTTGGCGTAGTTCATCTACAACATCCATAATGTTCACCTCAAGGTATTAAAAAAGCACTCACAGTTAATGAGTGCTTTATTTATTATTCTTATATTAAATAATGTTAAGTTCTTTTCCTACTTTTTCGTAAGCAGCTAAAGCTTTATCCAACATTTCTTTAGTATGTGCTGCTGTAGGCATATTTCTTACTCTACCCGTACCTTTTGGCACTGTAGGGAATACGATTGACTTAACATATATACCTTCTTCTTTTAATCGTTTACTGAATGCTTGCGTATCTTTTTCATCACCAATAATAACTGGTGTAATTGGTGTTTCTGATTCACCTGTATCAAATCCTAGTTTTGCTAAACCATCTTTAAGATATTGAGCATTTTCCCATAATTGATCATGCAATTCAGTTGAAGCCATTAATTTTTTAACTGCTTCTGTAATAGCTTTTGTATCTCCAGGCGCTAATGATGTAGAGAATAAGAATGGACGAGATTGTGCTTTTAACCAGTCAATTAATTCTTTAGTTCCTGCAACATAACCTCCAACAACACCAATTGCTTTAGATAATGTACCAATTTGGAAATCAATTTTATCTTGTAAGCCAAAGTGTTTAACCGTACCAGCACCTTTACCCATTACACCAGAGCCATGTGCATCATCTACATAAGTTAATAAACCAAATTCTTCAGCTATTTTAACAATTTCAGGCAGTTTAGCAACATCGCCATCCATACTAAACACACCATCAGTGATATACATTACTTTATTATACTGACCTGATTCTACAGCTTCTTTAGCTTTTGCTCTTAAATCATCCATATCTGAATGATTCACACGAATAATTTTCGCTTTAGATAAACGACAACCATCAATAATTGAAGCGTGGTTCAATTCATCAGACAGAATAGCGTCATTTTTATTCATTACAGCTGAAATCGCAGCCATATTACAATTAAATCCAGATTGGTATGCAATTGCAGCTTCTGTACCTTTAAATTTAGCTAATGCTTCTTCTAATTCATCATGTAAATCTAACGTACCGTTAATAGAACGTACAGCACCAGCACCAACACCATGTGTATCAATCGCAGCTTTAGCAGCTTCTTTTAAATCTTCATTTGTTGCTAATCCTAAATAGTTATTTGAACTTAAATTGACATAAGTTTTACCTTCAATTTTAATTTCTGGACCATTAGCACCTTCAATTGAATCTATTTCATTGTATAAACCATTTTCTTTCAAATAATTAATGTTTTCATCTAAAAAATCATGTAGTGATTGAACCACAACGATATCCCCCTTGTTTCTCTATTTGTCTTTATAATACATCAATTTAGCCTTTCATGAAAGCCCTATCACTCGTGGTAATTTTAAAAAATAAATATTCATTTTCAACTATTTTGTAACATTAGATAGTGATATACTAATTATCATAATAATACGGAAGAAGTGATCGTTTTGTTTGATTGGTTTCAATTGGCTAGTAAAAAAGAAAAAAGAATGATTCAACTGCGACGTTATTTACATCAATATCCTGAACTTTCTTTTGAAGAGAAGCAAACACATGACTATATAGTTAATCAACTTAGCCAATTGTCATGTGACATTCAAACTCCAGTAGGTAGAAACGGAATTAAAGCAACTTTTAAAGGAAAAGAAAATGGACCGACTATCGCATTTCGTGCTGATTTTGATGCATTACCAGTTCAAGAACTAAATGATGTGTCTTATAAATCTAAAAACGATGGTTGTATGCATGCGTGTGGACATGATGGTCATACAGCCATACTATTAGGTGTTGCTGAAATAGTAAATGAGCATCGTCACCTACTTAAAGGTAATGTCGTTTTTATCTTTCAATATGGTGAGGAAATTATGCCTGGTGGTTCTCAAGAAATGATTAATGATGGTTGTTTAAAAGACGTAAATAAAATTTACGGTACGCATCTTTGGAGTGGCTATCCAACAGGAACCATATATTCACGACCAGGTCCAATTATGGCTTCACCAGATGAATTTAGTATTACAATTCAAGGTAAAGGCGGCCACGGCGCTAAACCACAAGAAACTATTGATCCTATTGTTATTATGGCTGAGTTTATTTTAAGTGCTCAAAAAATCATCTCACGCACTATAGATCCTGTAAAACAAGCTGTTTTAACATTTGGTATGGTACAGGCTGGTTCATCAGATAGTGTTATACCAGATAGTGCATTTTGTAAAGGGACAGTGCGTACATTTGATACACAAATTCAAAGTCATGTTAAACAAAAAATGGATAAATTACTACAGGGATTGGCATTAGCAAATGATATCACATATGATTTTAACTATATTAAAGGGTATTTACCTCTTCATAATCATGATCAAGCCTATGAAGTTGTTAAACAAGCAGCTAACGATATGCATTTACGCTTTAATGAATCTGATTTAATGATGATTGGGGAAGATTTTTCACATTATTTAAAAGTGAGACCTGGGGCTTTCTTCTTAACAGGTTGTGGCAATAAAGATAAACAGATCACAGCACCACATCATAATCCCTACTTTGATATAGATGAATCAGCATTCAAATATGCAGCAAGTGAATTCTTAAAAATATTAGAAATTGAAAAAGTTTTTTAAAAATATAAACCGATATCTATCCTGAAATAATTATGAACTTACAAACATCTCTAAATGATTAATAATCATTCATTTAGAGGTGTTTTTGTATATAAAAGCTAACACATTTCATATGTAATATTGAACTTAATTATGGAGTATGTATAATTCGTAATTAGATGAATACGAGGTATATAGGCAAAATTCAAAGTACATATTTTATAAATAAAAAAAGACCCCTAAACGGGGCCTTTAATTATATCGAATAATAAATTATTCGTGGATTTCAGTTACAACGCCTGATCCTACAGTACGTCCACCTTCACGGATTGAGAAACGAGTACCGTCTTCAATCGCGATTGGAGCGATTAATTCAACTGTCATTTCAACGTTGTCACCAGGCATAACCATTTCAGTACCTTCTGGTAAGTTAACTACACCAGTTACGTCAGTAGTACGGAAATAGAATTGTGGGCGGTAGTTACTGAAGAATGGAGTATGACGTCCACCTTCATCTTTAGATAAAACGTAAACTTCCGCTTTGAATTTTGTATGAGGTGTGATTGAACCTGGAGCAGCTAATACTTGTCCACGTTGTACGTCTTCACGAGCAACACCACGTAATAATGCACCGATGTTGTCACCAGCTTCAGCGTAGTCTAATAATTTACGGAACATTTCTACACCAGTAACAGTTGTTTTAGAAGTGTCATGTAAACCGATGATTTCAACTTCTTCACCAACTTTGATTTGACCACGTTCAACACGGCCTGTAGCAACAGTACCACGACCAGTGATTGAGAATACGTCCTCAACTGGCATCATGAATGGTTTGTCAGAATCACGTTCTGGAGTTGGAATGTAGTCATCAACTGCTTGCATTAATTCTAAGATTTTTTCTTCGTATTTTTCGTCGCCTTCTAATGCTTTTAATGCAGAACCAGCGATTACAGGTACGTCGTCACCTGGGAAGTCATATTCAGTTAATAAGTCACGAACTTCCATTTCTACTAATTCTAATAATTCTTCGTCGTCTACCATATCAACTTTGTTTAAGAATACAACTAAAGCTGGTACACCAACGTTACGAGATAATAGAATGTGTTCACGAGTTTGTGGCATTGGACCGTCAGCTGCAGATACAACTAAGATACCGCCGTCCATTTGAGCAGCACCAGTGATCATGTTTTTAACATAGTCAGCGTGTCCTGGGCAGTCAACGTGAGCGTAGTGACGTTTGTCAGTTTGATATTCGATGTGTGCAGTATTGATTGTAATACCACGTTCTTTTTCTTCTGGTGCGTTGTCAATCATGTCATATGATTGTGCAACAGTGTCACCGTTTTTAGCTAATACAGTTGCGATTGCAGCTGTTAAAGTAGTTTTACCATGGTCAACGTGACCGATAGTACCAATATTGGCATGTTCTTTTGAGCGATCAAATTTTTCTTTTGCCATTATTAAATCTCTCCTATTCTTAATAAAAGTTATTTTCAAATTTATCTCTCATGATAGTTTCTCACCATCATGAGAAGATGATTGATTAAGTTGAGTCTAAAAGAAGTATTACTCAATTCATACTTCCTTTATAATGCATTTACCCATAAAAATCAATTCATAAAAGTGATTAGCCTATAACTAAGCTCAACCTGTATTTTAACCTAGCATAGCTAGTAAAAACAAGTTATATTATTCACCTTTATTTTTCTTAATGATTTCTTCAGAAATTGATTTTGGAACTTCTGCATAGTGGTCAAAGTACATAGTGTAAGTACCGCGACCTTGAGTGTTAGAACGTAATGAAGTTGCGTAACCGAACATTTCTGAAAGTGGTACATAAGCATTTACAACTTGTGCATTACCACGAGGTTCCATACCATCAACACGTCCACGACGAGATGTTACGTCACCCATGATATCGCCCATGTATTCTTCAGGCATTTCGATAGTTACTTTCATCATTGGTTCTAAGATAACTGGATCACATTTTTTAGCAGCTTCTTTAAGTGCTAATGATGCAGCAATTTTGAAGGCCATTTCAGATGAATCGACATCATGGTATGAACCATCATATAATTTAGCTTTAACATCAATTAATGGATAACCAGCAAGAACACCATTTTCCATAGCATCTTTAAGACCAGCTTCTACTGATGGAATGTATTCACGAGGAACTACACCACCAACGATAGCATTTTCGAATTCGAAACCGCCACCAGTTTCATTAGGTGTGAATTCAATATGAACATCACCATATTGACCACGACCACCTGATTGACGAGAGAATTTACCTTGAACTTGTGCTGATTGCTTGAATGTTTCACGATATGAAACCATTGGCGCACCAACATTACATTCAACGTTAAATTCTTTCTTCATACGGTCAACTAAGATATCTAAGTGTAACTCACCCATACCACCGATGATAACTTGTCCAGTTTCTTCGTCAGTATGTGCATGGAAAGTTGGGTCTTCTTCTTGTAATTTAACTAAAGCTTGAGTCATTTTATCTTGGTCAGCTTTAGATTTTGGTTCAACTGATAAGTGGATAACTGGTTCTGGGAATTCCATTGATTCCAAGATAATGTCGTTTTTCTCTCCACATAAAGTATCACCAGTACCTGTTTCTTTAAGACCTACCGCAGCAGCGATATCGCCTGAGTAAACAGTGTCAATCTCTTGACGTGAGTTAGCGTGCATTTGTAATAAACGACCTACACGTTCACGTTTGTCTTTAGATGAGTTTTTAATATATGAACCTGAGCTCATAGTACCTGAGTAAACACGGAAGAAAGTTAATTTACCAACATAAGGGTCAGTCATAACTTTAAATGCTAATGCAGCGAATTCAGCTGAATCGTCTGGTTTAGCAATTACTTCTTCTTCAGGATCGTTAGCACGGTGACCAACGATTGGTTTTACATCTAAAGGAGATGGTAGGTAATCAATTACAGCGTTAAGCATTAATTGAACACCTTTGTTTTTGAATGCAGTACCGCAAAGAACTGGGTAGAATTCTACATCAGTTGTAGCTTGACGGATTGCATTTTTTAATTCTTCAACTGAAATTTCTTCGTCACCAAGATATTTTTCCATTAATTCATCATTAGTTTCAGCTACTGCTTCAATTAATGTTGAACGAGCTTCTTCAGCTCTTTCTTTGTGATCATCTGGAATTTCAATTTCATCGATTTCTGTACCTAGGTCGTTAGTGTATTTGAAACATTTCATTTCAACTAAGTCAATGATTGCTTCAAATTCATCTTCAGCACCAATAGGTAATTGGATAGGTGCAGCATTAGCTTGTAAGCGGTCATGTAATGTGCTTACAGAATAATCAAAGTTTGCTCCTAATTTATCCATTTTGTTAATAAACACGATACGAGGAACACCGTATGTTGTAGCCTGACGCCAAACTGTTTCAGTTTGAGGTTCAACACCTGATTGAGCATCAAGTACTGTAACCGCACCGTCAAGTACACGTAAAGAACGTTCAACTTCAACTGTGAAGTCTACGTGTCCTGGTGTATCGATAATATTTACACGGTGGCCTTCCCAAGCTGCAGTTGTTGCAGCAGATGTGATAGTAATACCACGATCTTGTTCTTGTTCCATCCAGTCCATTTGTGAAGCACCTTCGTGAGTTTCACCAATTTTGTGGATACGACCTGTGTAATAAAGAATACGTTCTGTCGTAGTAGTTTTACCAGCATCAATGTGAGCCATGATACCGATATTACGAGTATTTTTCAAAGAAAATTCTCTTGCCATGTATTTTTTCTCCTTCCAGTTATTACTGAATAAGTACTTTAGATATGGCGATGCCCTAAGCATGAGCCATTATTGGTAAACCAATCGTTTGGAACACACTCAGGGTAAAAGCTTCAATCTTACCAACGGTAGTGAGCAAATGCTTTGTTAGCTTCAGCCATTTTGTGAGTGTCCTCACGTTTCTTAACTGCACCACCTGTATTATTTGCTGCATCTAAGATTTCGTTAGCTAAACGTTCTTCCATAGTTTTTTCACCACGAAGACGCGCATAGTTAACTAACCAACGTAATCCTAAAGTAGAACGACGTTCTGGGCGTACCTCAACAGGTACTTGGTAGTTTGAACCACCCACACGACGAGCTTTAACTTCTAATACTGGCATAATGTTTTCGATTGCTTCTTCGAATACTTCAATGGCTTGACGACCACTACGTTCTTCAACTAGGTCGAATGCTGAATAAAGAATTCTTTGAGCTGTTCCACGTTTACCGTCTAACATAATTTTGTTAATTAATTTTGTAACTAATTTTGAGTTATGAATTGGATCTGGTAATACGTCTCTTTTAGGTACTGATCCTTTACGAGGCATAATGTAAATCCTCCCTTCCTATTATAGTATATTGTGTTTCATTATTTTTAAAATTTACGTAATCTTAAAAATTAATTTTTAGGTTTTTTAGTTCCGTATAATGAACGACCTTGTCTACGTCCGTCTACACCTGAAGTATCAAGTGCACCACGTACAATATGGTAACGCACACCAGGTAAGTCTTTTACACGTCCACCACGTACAAGTACTACACTGTGTTCTTGTAAGTTGTGTCCGATACCAGGAATGTATGCGTTGATTTCAATGTTATTTGATAAACGCACACGTGCATATTTACGTAACGCTGAGTTAGGTTTTTTAGGTGTCATAGTACCCACACGAGTACAAACGCCACGTTTTTGTGGAGAATTCAATTCAGTGAATTGTTTCTTCTTACTGTTAAAACCTCTGTTTAAAGCTGGTGAATCAGATTTTTTTGATTTGCTTTGTCTTGGTTTACGTACTAATTGGTTAATAGTTGGCATTGAATATGTCCTCCTCTCTTCATTTTTTAATCCCACACATCCAGGTGGTTCATTTTAAGGTTAAATAAAATTTAGTAAGTAAAAACTTACTAATTCTCATTCAATATAGCAACGATTGTTGCATTAACATTAATACCTACATATTCTCCTAAATCCTTCTTAGATGAGAAAAGTGTATATGGTATGTTTTTTTGATTGATTTGGCTTAACACGCGAGTCATAAGATGAACCTCAACGTCTTGAGCAATAATCAATGATGTAACTTGATCTTTATTCAACGCTTTAAGCGTCTCCTTCAGACCAACTACATATTGTTGTTTGTTAAAGCGTGCAACTTTTTCATTAGACATTTATAATATCCTCCAAAGTTCTGCTTGCATCAACCTTTAATATAGTAACATTACATGACTACAATAGTCAATATTTATTCATGCATTTATGAAATAAATAAGAATCAAGAGACTAAAATTTTCGTTTAGTCTCTTGATTAAATAACTATTCGGTAACGTCTACCTCTTCTTCTGTACTAGCAACTGGAGCTACGTTTTTATCGAATTGAACATCGCTATAACGTCTCATACCAGTACCAGCTGGGATAAGTTTACCGATAATTACATTTTCTTTAAGACCAAGTAAATCATCGCGTTTACCTTTAATAGCTGCATCAGTAAGTACACGAGTTGTTTCTTGGAATGATGCTGCAGATAAGAAGCTTTCTGTTTCAAGAGAAGCTTTTGTAATACCTAGCAATACTGGTTTTGCAGTTGCTGGGCGTTTACGTTCTTTAAATGCTTCTCTGTTAGCATCTGTAAAGTTGTGGATATCAACTAATGAACCAGGTAATAACTTAGTATCTCCTGCTTCAATGATACGAACTTTACGTAACATTTGTCTTACCATTACCTCAACGTGTTTATCATCAATTTCAACACCTTGCATACGATAAACTTTTTGAACTTCTTTTAATAAATAGCTTTCAGTAGCATTTAAACCAGCAACTGATAAGAAGTTTTTAGGTTCAATTGAACCTTCTGTTAATACTTCACCACGTTCAACTGATTGTCCTACTTCAACTTTAAGTCTAGAAGTTCCTGAAGCTAGATAAGATCTAGTTTCATTTTCACCTTTAACAACAATTTCTTGTTGACGGTCTTTTGCTAATTTAATATCTTCTACTACACCTTCAATTTCAGTGATTACAGCTTGACCTTTAGGGTTACGTGCTTCAAATATTTCTTGAATACGTGGAAGACCTTGAGTAATATCGCTTCCGGCTACCCCACCTGTATGGAATGTACGCATTGTAAGCTGTGTACCTGGTTCACCGATTGATTGTGCAGCAATTGTACCAACTGCTTCACCCACTTCAACTTTTTCACCTGTTGCAAGGTTTTTACCATAACATTTTTCACATACACCATGACGTGTATTACAAGTGAATGCTGAACGGATGTACATTTGTTCAATGCCAGCGTCAGTAATTTTCTTAGCAATTTCAGCAGTGATTAACTCATCTGGACGGATAATCACTTCATCAGTTTCAGGATGACGGATAGTTTCTTTTGAGTAACGTCCTTCAATACGTTCAATGAATGGTTCAATCATTTCTGTACCTTCTCTAATATCTGAAACAAGTAAACCTCTGTCAGTACCACAATCTTCTTCACGAACAATAACATCTTGTGCAACGTCAACAAGACGACGAGTAAGATAACCTGAATCGGCAGTTTTAAGTGCTGTATCGGCAAGACCTTTACGCGCACCATGAGTAGAAATGAAGTACTCTAACACTGTTAAACCTTCACGGAATGATGATGTGATTGGTAGTTCGATGATCTTACCTGATGGTGCAGCCATCAATCCACGCATACCTGCTAACTGTGTAAAGTTAGATGCGTTACCACGGGCACCAGAGTCACTCATCATGAAGATTGGGTTTGTTTTTTCAAGTGATTGCATTAATTCACCTTGAATTTGGTCCTTAGCATCTGTCCAAATTTCAACGACAGCATTGTAACGTTCTTCTTCAGTGATTAAACCACGATTGAATTGTTTAGTTACACGATCAACTAATTTTTCATGCTCATCTAAAATATCTTTTTTATCTGGTAATACCACGATATCAGATACACCAACAGTGATACCTGCTTTTGATGAGAATTTAAATCCTAGGTCTTTCATGCGGTCAAGCATCATAGATGTATCAGTGATACTAAATCTATTGAATACTTCAGCAATGATATTACCTAAGAATTTTTTATTGAATGGTTCAGTTAATTCTTTAGTTTCAAAGAATTCTTTTAATCCACCTTCACCTAACTCTGTTGGGTCAACAAAGTATTTATCAGGTGTTTTACCTTCAAGGTTAGCTTGAGTTGGTTCATTGATATAAGCAAATGAATCAGGAATGATTTCATTAAAGATAATTTTACCTACTGAAGTAGCTAAAATTTTATTGTTTTGCTCATCTGTAAATGTTGGATTATTGAATGAACTTGCATGTACACCAATTCTAGTGTGTAAATGAACATAGCCATTAGCATATGCTTTTAATACTTCGTTAGTATCATTAAAGATTGCCCCAGTGTTAACAGCATCTTTACGTTCTAATGTTAGGTAATAGTTACCTAATACCATATCCTGTGATGGTGTAACAACTGGTTTACCATCTTTAGGGTTCAAGATGTTTTGCGCAGCTAACATTAACATACGCGCTTCGGCTTGAGCCTCTTTAGATAATGGAACGTGAACAGCCATTTGGTCACCATCAAAGTCAGCGTTATATGCTGTAGTAACAAGAGGGTGTAAACGGATTGCACGACCTTCAACTAAAGTTGGTTCGAATGCTTGGATACCTAAT
This sequence comes from Staphylococcus sp. 8AQ, assembly GCF_902506595.1. Taxonomy (NCBI): domain Bacteria; kingdom Bacillati; phylum Bacillota; class Bacilli; order Caryophanales; family Staphylococcaceae; genus Staphylococcus; species Staphylococcus sp. 8AQ. The sequence continues at coordinate 67,947 of NZ_LR733871.1, read as the reverse complement.
CTGTGAAGTGTAGGTGCACGGTTTAGTAATACTGGATGTTCTACGATAACTTCTTCTAAAACATCCCATACTTCATCGTCCATGCGTTCGATTTTACTCTTCGCATTTTTAATGTTTGTTGCAATTTCACGTTGAACTAATTCTTTCATTACGAAAGGTTTAAATAGTTCAAGTGCCATTTCTTTAGGTAAGCCACATTGATACATTTTCAGACTTGGACCTACTGCGATAACGGAACGACCTGAATAGTCAACACGTTTACCTAATAAGTTTTGACGGAAACGACCTTGTTTACCTTTTAACATATGTGATAGTGATTTTAATGGACGGTTACCAGGACCTGTAACAGGACGGCCACGACGACCATTATCAATTAAAGCATCAACAGCTTCTTGTAACATACGTTTTTCATTTTGAACTATGATTCCAGGTGCACCAAGATCTAATAAGCGTTTCAAACGATTGTTACGGTTAATAACACGTCTATATAAATCGTTTAAGTCACTTGTTGCAAAACGTCCACCGTCTAATTGAACCATTGGACGGATTTCTGGTGGGATGATTGGAAGTACATCTAAAATCATCCAAGCTGGATTGTTACCTGAATTACGGAATGATTCAACTACCTCTAAACGTTTGATAGCACGAGTAAGTCTTTGTCCTGTTGCAGATTCTAATTCATCACGTAAAGTTTTAAGTTCTTCATCTAAGTCAATTTCTGATAATAAGTCTCTGATACCTTCAGCACCCATTTTGGCAACAAATTGACCTGGATATTTATCATAATAATCTCTAAATTCTGCTTCTGATAATAATGTTTTCTTTTCTAAACCAGTTGGACCTGGGTCAACAACAACATAAGAAGCAAAGTAAATAACTTCTTCTAATGCTCTTGGAGACATATCTAATAATAGACCCATACGGCTAGGGATACCTTTGAAGTACCAAATATGTGAAACTGGTGCTGCTAATTCAATGTGTCCCATTCTTTCACGACGTACTTTTGACTTCGTTACTTCAACACCACATCTATCACATACCATGCCTTTGTAGCGTACACGTTTGTACTTACCACAACTACACTCCCAGTCTTTTGTAGGTCCAAATATTCTTTCACAGAAAAGACCATCTTTTTCAGGTTTTAACGTACGATAGTTAATTGTTTCAGGCTTTTTAACCTCACCATAAGACCATGAACGAATCTTTTCAGGTGAAGCTAATCCTATTTTCATATAATGGAAATTATTTACATCAATCAAGGAGCCTACCTCCTTCAATTTAGATTAGCTGTGCTATTTGATTGATTTACATTTATAGTATATAGAATTTGAGAAAGGTTTGAGCGACACTGATGTCGCCCCAACCTATATTCTAGTTATCTATGTGCATATTAATCAGTAGTTTCTTTTTGTGATTCTGGCGCATCTTTTTGTTGTAAATCTACTTTGCGTTCAGTTACATCTTCATCTTCGTTGTCAGCCATTTCGATTTCGTTATCTTGCTCATCCATCACTTTGACGTCTAATCCTAAACTTTGTAATTCTTTCATCAATACACGGAATGATTCAGGAACACTTGGTCTAGAGATATTTTCGCCTTTTACTATAGCTTCGTATGTTTTAACACGACCTACAGTATCGTCTGATTTATAAGTCAAGATTTCTTGTAATGTGTATGCAGCACCATATGCTTCAAGTGCCCATACCTCCATTTCACCAAAACGTTGTCCACCGAATTGCGCTTTACCACCTAATGGTTGTTGCGTAACTAATGAGTATGGACCAGTTGAACGCGCATGTAATTTATCGTCAACCATGTGTGCAAGTTTAAGCATGTACATAACACCAACTGAAATACGATTATCGAATGGTTCACCAGTACGACCATCATATAATACAGTTTTACCGTCACGAGCCATACCTGCTTCTTCGATAGTTGACCAAACGTCATCATCGTTGGCACCATCGAATACTGGAGATGCAACATGGATACCTAAGTTTTTAGCAGCCATACCTAAATGTAGCTCAAGTACTTGTCCGATATTCATACGTGATGGTACACCTAATGGGTTTAACATGATGTCAATTGGAGTTCCATCTGGTAAATATGGCATATCTTCTTCAGGAACAATTTTAGAAATGACACCTTTGTTACCATGTCGACCACACATTTTATCTCCGACGTGAATTTTACGTTTTTGAACGATATAAACACGTACTAATTGGTTAACACCTGGAGATAATGTATCATCGCCTTCTTCACGATTGAATACTTTAACATCTAGAACGATACCGCCAGCACCATGTGGCACACGTAATGATGTATCACGAACTTCACGTGCTTTTTCACCAAAGATTGCATGTAATAATCTTTCTTCTGCTGTAAGTTCTGTAACTCCTTTTGGTGTTACTTTACCTACTAAGATGTCTCCATCATTAACTTCAGCACCAACATAAACGATACCACGTTCGTCTAAGTTTTTAAGTGCACTTTCAGAAACATTAGGAATATCACGTGTAATCTCTTCAGGTCCTAATTTAGTATCACGAGCTTCTGATTCATACTCTTCAATATGAATTGAAGTGTAAACATCGTCTTTAACTAAACGTTCACTCATGATTACAGCATCCTCGTAGTTATAACCGTCCCAAGTCATGAATCCAACAACAACGTTACGGCCTAATGCCATTTCGCCTAATTCCATTGAAGGACCATCAGCTAGTATTTCGTTATATTCAACGATGTCACCAGCAGCAACAATTGGGCGTTGGTTATAACAAGTACCAGAGTTAGAACGTTTGAATTTCGCTAATGGATAACGATCTAATTCACCTTCGTGCTCTTGTCCATTTTGTTCAACTAGACGACGTACTAAGATTTCATTAGATTCAACATGTTCAACTCTACCTCTATGGTTTGCTGTAATAGCAGCACCTGAGTCACGTGCAGCAACATGTTCCATACCAGTACCAACAAATGGAGCTTCAGGGTTCATCAATGGTACTGCTTGACGTTGCATGTTTGCACCCATTAACGCACGATTAGAGTCATCGTTTTCTAAGAATGGGATACATGCTGTAGCTGCTGATACAACCTGTTTAGGTGAAACATCCATGTAATCCATTTTTTCTTTAGCCATAACTGTGTTATTACCACGGAAACGACAAACAACTTCATCGTCTAAGAAACGGCCATTTTCATCTAATCGAGAGTTCGCTTGGGCAACAACATAACTATCTTCTTCATCAGCAGTTAAATAGTCAATTTGATCAGTAATTGCATTCGTATCTAAATCTACTTTACGATATGGTGTTTCAATGAAACCAAATTCATTCACACGTGCGTAACTAGATAAAGAGTTGATTAATCCAATGTTTGGACCCTCTGGTGTTTCAATTGGACACATACGACCATAGTGAGAATAGTGTACGTCACGAACTTCCATTTGTGCACGTTCACGTGTTAAACCACCAGGTCCTAAAGCAGAAAGACGACGTTTATGTGTTAATTCTGCTAATGGGTTAGCTTGGTCCATGAATTGTGATAATTGTGAACTACCAAAGAATTCTTTAATAGATGCAATAACAGGACGGATATTGATTAATTGTTGTGGTGTAATTGAATCCGTATCTTGAATAGACATTCTTTCTCGAACTACACGTTCCATTCTTGATAAACCAATACGGAATTGGTTTTGTAATAATTCGCCTACTGAACGTAAACGACGATTACCTAAATGGTCAATATCATCTGTATAACCGATACCACTTAATAAGTTAAAGAAATAACTCATTGAAGAAATGATATCTGCTGGAGTAATACATTTAACTTCTGAATCTGGTAATGCATTACCAATAACAGTTGTTGTGCGTCCTTCTTCATCATTAGGAACATATACTTTGATTGATTGAATTTCAACTGGTTCATCAATAACTGTTCCTTCTAATTCAAATACTTCACTATTAGCATTTGATTCTAAAACGTCCATAATTTCGTCTAATTTACGACGATCAAGAACTGTTCCTTCTTCAACTACAATTTCACCTGTTTCACTATTAACAATTGGTTCTGCTAATTTTTGGTTGAATAAACGGTGTTTTAAGTGTAGTTTTTTGTTTGCTTTGTAACGACCAACGCTTGCTAAGTCATAACGTTTTGGATCGAAGAAACGTGAATATAATAAGCTTTTAGCATTTTCTACTGTTGGTGGTTCGCCAGGACGTAAACGCTCATAAATTTCTAATAATGCTTGTTCTGTGTTTTCAGTACCATCTTTTTCTAATGTATTACGTAAGTATTCACTATCACCTAGTAAATCTACAATTTCTTGATCACTTGAGAAACCTAATGCTCTTAGTAATACAGTTAATGGTAATTTACGTGTTCTATCAATACGTACATAAACAACGTCTTTTGCATCAGTTTCATATTCTAACCATGCACCACGGTTAGGAATAATTGTTGCATCATAGTTTACACGGCCGTTTTTATCAAGTTTTTCATTGAAATAAACGGATGGTGAACGTACTAATTGTGATACGATAACACGTTCTGCACCATTGATAACAAATGTACCTGTATCTGTCATTAGTGGGAAATCACCCATGAATACTTCTTGCTCTTTTACTTCGCCAGTTTCTTTAATAATAAGACGTACTTTTACACGAAGAGGTGCAGCATAAGTAGCGTCACGGTTTTTTGATTCTTCTAAGTCGTATTTCGGTTCACCTAATCTATAATCTACAAATTCTAAAGATAGGTTACCTGTGAAATCTTCAATCGGAGAAATGTCTCTAAACATTTCTAATAAACCTTCTTTAAGGAACCAATCGTAAGATTTTGTTTGAATTTCTATTAAGTTCGGTAATTCTAATACTTCTGAAATTCTCGCGTAGTTTCTACGTTTACGATGTCTTCCATATTGGACAACTTGACCTGCCAAACAGATTCACCCCTCAAAAATTGTGTGGTTTGCTTTTACTCATAAAACAAAAGAGAGACTCAAGATTTAAAGACAAAAAGAAAACGGCAACACTTCAGATGACACCATTTTCTATTCTTTATTTATCTTGTTTAACTTATTTGTTTTACATAAAAGTACACACTTATTGAACATAAATTTTTACATTTTATAACTATATCAGAATACTACTCTTAAATCAAGCTTTTGAACTTTTTAATATATAGTACCCTTTACTTTTATTTACAACTTCCACATTGTTAAATAATTCATCCATTTTCTTTTTAGCGGAAGGCATACCTTGCTTTTTTTGGATGACGACAAATAACTCGCCACTTACTTTAAGTTTTTGGTAAGCTTCTTCAAAAATACGATGAACGACATCTTTGCCCGCTCTGATTGGCGGATTAGTTAATACAAAATCAAATTGGTTATCTTCAACTTGAGTCATCCCATCACTCTCTAAAATATCCGCATTTTCAATGTGATTTCTTTTTTTATTCTTTTTAGCTAATTCTAAGGCTCTTCTATTCACATCTAACATAGTAATATGATGATGTGGAGATACCTTAGCAATCATTAATCCAATTGGACCATATCCACAACCAACATCAGCAATTGTTTTACTTGGACCAGGTGGATTGTTATTTATGAATGTTTGAATTAATAAGTCAGATCCATAATCAACTCTATCTCTAGAAAAAACTCCATTATCTGTAATTAAATCTATTGATTGTTGATAACACTCATAAGTGATATGTTTTTCATCACTTTTTACATCCGGATTTTCATCATAGTAATGACTCATGTCTTCACCTCTATTAGTCTTTTGTATAACATTAATTGAAAAAATTATTATAAATGAATTAAAAACCCCGTTATCGCAATAACGGGGTTTTTAACTTCTCAAAGAATGTAGTCACAAATATAATTTGTAACTATATTATTTAGTTAGGAAACTAGAATTATTTTAATTCTACAGTTGCTCCAACTTCTTCTAATTGTTCTTTAAGTTTTTCAGCTTCTTCTTTAGGTAAAGCTTCTTTGATTACTTTAGGAGCTCCGTCAACTAATTCTTTAGCGTCTTTTAATCCTAAGCCAGTTGCTTCTTTAACTGCTTTAACAACTTTGATTTTTGAAGATCCAGCTGAAGTTAATTCAACATCAAATTCAGTTTTTTCAGCTGCTGCGTCGCCGCCACCAGCTGCACCTGCTGCTGCTACTGGAGCTGCTGCAGTTACACCAAATTCTTCTTCAATTGCTTTTACTAAATCGTTTAATTCTAAAACTGACATTTCTTTAATTGCTTCAATGATTTGTTCTTGATTAGCCATTTTATAATTCCTCCGTTATTTTTAATTTTTTATGCGCAATTATTCAGCGCTTTCTTCTTTTTGTTCTCCAACAGCTTTAACCGCATAAGCGAAGTTGCGTACTGGAGCTTGTAATACAGATAAAAGCATAGATACAAGACCATCGTGTGAAGGTAATGAACCAACAGTTTTAACTTCTTCTGCTGAAATAACATTTCCTTCCATAACGCCTGTTTTAACTTCTAACGCTTCATGTTCTTTTGCAAATCCTGCAATAACTTTTGCTGGAGCTACTACATCTTCAGTTGAAGTTGCGATAGCTGTAGGACCTGTTAAGAATTCATCTAAGCCTTCGATACCAGCTTTTTCAGCAGCACGACGTACCATTGTGTTTTTGTATACTTTATACTCAACACCAGCTTCACGTAATTGTTTACGTAATTCAGTAACTTCAGCTACTGTTAAACCACGGTAGTCAACGATCACTGTTGAAACTGAGTTTTTAAGTTGATCAGCAATTGTATCAACTAATTGTTTTTTAGCTTCAATGATAGCAGACATTCAGACACCTCCATTTAATTTTTTCGGTGCTTTTTTTAAGTTTAATAAAAAAAGCACTTTCTACCCACGGCAAAAAGTGCTTGAAAGTTAATAGTCACGTTCAAGTCAATTTTAGCCTCGGTAGGATTATGTTTTAAGTTATCAAATAACTCCTACTGTCTTAGGTAAAATAATCACAATATTTAATATAACTGCTTAATTGTAATATGTCAATATGTTTTTTAGAAACTCTTAGCATTTTAATGCTTAGAGTTTCTTCGTTTTTAAAAATTAAACCTAGGACTTTAACAGCCCTAGGTTATATTTATTAATTATAATTTGAATGAAGAAGTATCAACTTTAACTCCAGGACCCATTGTTGTAGTTACAGCAACAGATTTGAAGTAAGTACCTTTAGAAGATGATGGTTTAGCTTTTGCTAATACATCTTGTAAAGCTTTGAAGTTTTCAACTAATTTTTCATCGCTAAATGAAACTTTACCGATAGAAGCATGTACGATACCAGCTTTTTCAGCACGGTATTCAACTTTACCAGCTTTGATTTCTTCAACTGCTTTTTTAACATCCATTGTTACAGTACCAGTTTTAGGGTTTGGCATTAAACCTTTAGGTCCTAATACACGACCAAGTTTACCAACTTCGCCCATCATGTCTGGAGTAGCAACAACTACGTCAAAGTCGAACCAACCTTGTTGGATTTTTTGTACGTAATCAGATTCACCTACGTAATCTGCGCCTGCTTCTTCAGCTTCAGTGATTTTATCACCTTTTGCGAATACTAATACACGTTGTGATTTACCAGTTCCGTTTGGTAGCACTACTGCACCACGGATTTGTTGGTCATTTTTACGTGTATCAATTCCTAAACGGAATGCAACTTCAACTGATGCGTCAAAGTTAGCAATGCTTGTTTCTTTAGCTAATTTAACTGCTTCTTCAACACTATAGTGTTGTGTACGGTCAACTTTATTAGCTGCTTCTTGATACTTTTTACCTTTTTTAGCCATTTATTGTTCCTCCTTTAGTGGTTTTAGCGGAATTTCCTCCCACATTTACTTGTGTCTACCACAAGTTAAGAGCAGATAACAGATAGTTTCTTAATCGAATCAGCCTTTTCAAGCTACTGAGTGCTAAGATGTCATAGACAAAATGGATTGTTTATACCTATTCTGTTACCTGCTTTTATCGTTTGAATCAGTTCATTTCAAATTAGATTTGATTGTTTATTATTCTACAGTGATACCCATACTACGAGCAGTACCTTCGATAATACGCATAGCTGCTTCTTCGTCTGCAGCATTTAAATCTTGCATTTTTTCATTAGCAATTTGACGTACTTGATCTTTAGTTACTGAAGCAACTTTGTTTTTGTTAGGTTCGCCTGAACCTTTTTCAACGCCAGCTGCTTTTTTAAGTAGTACTGGAGCCGGTGGAGTTTTTGTAATGAATGTAAATGAACGGTCTTCATATACACTGATTTCTACCGGAATGATTAAACCTGCTTGCTCTTGAGTACGTGCATTGAACTCTTTACAGAATCCCATAATATTCACACCTGCTTGACCTAATGCTGGACCAACTGGTGGTGCTGGGTTTGCTTTACCTGCAGGAATTTGTAATTTAACTACTTTTTCTACTTTTTTAGCCACGATGTGCACCTCCTTGATATCGTGATGTGGTCACAGGGCTCAGTTTTGCCCTCCCACTCTTAACATTTCGTGACGAAATGAACGCTCTAAAAGCGCGACCACATTATTTTAACACTGTTTCACTTCAGAAAGCAATAGTAAAATTTCAACTTTCATATATTATATATGTTAATTTTGTTTACTATAATTTTTCGATTTGATCGAATTCAACTTCTACCGGTGTTTCTCTTCCGAACATATCAACTAACACTGTTAATTTAAATTTTTCCGCTTCAATTTCTTGAACTTCGCCGACTTGGTTTGCGAATGGCCCAGATTTAATGCGTACTTGTTCGCCAACATCTAATTCGACATCGATTGTTTTTTCCTTTAATCCCATTTGTTTAAGAATAAAGCGAACTTCTTCTGGTAATAATGGGTTAGGTTTTGATCCAGCTCCAGCTGAACCGACAAATCCAGTTACACCTGGTGTATTTCTTACTACATACCATGATTCATCTGTCATTACTAATTCTACTAGTACATATCCAGGGAATGTTTTTTTCACAAGTTTTTTAGCTTTTCCATCTTTAACTTGTGTTTCTTCTTCTTCAGGTATGACAACTCTAAAGATTTGTTCTGTCATATTCATTGATTCTACTCTTTTTTCAAGATTCTTTTTAACTTTGTTTTCATATCCTGAGTATGTATGCACTGCATACCAACGCTTTGCGCCTACTTCTTCAGACATGTCGCCACTCCTAACCTAATAATAAATTTTTCAACGCTGTAATTCCTAAATCTAAGGCATAGAAAAAGACTAAGAAGAATATTACTGTCGAAACAACTATAACAGTGTATTTAAATAATTCCTCTTTAGTTGGCCAACTTGTCTTTTCCATTTCAGATTTTACACCTTGAAAAAAGCTATCTTTTTTAGCCACTAATAAAACCTCCAAATCTTTTAACAATATCTTTATCACATTCTGCGTATTGTTTATTTTGATTCTTTATGTACTGTATGAGCATTGCATCTTGAACAGTATTTCTTAAGGGTCAATCTTTCAGCAGAGCCTTCTTTTTTGGGTACATTATAATTTCTATTGCCACACTCTTCACAATTCAAGGGTACTTTTTTCACATTCATTCACCTTTACTCATTAATATACCAGTCTACTATACATAAATCTAAATATGAATGTCAAACTAGTATACGTCATATTAAGGTTATATCGTTTCTTGCATTCATATTATTATCACTATTTAAACTTATATTCTAAATGATGTCTTATTTTCATTTTACAACGTTGTATCGCATTGTAAACTACTTTGTCTTTAATAGATAATAGGTTAGCGATTTCCTTAGGCTTATAACCTTTAGTATATAAATCAAATACCTTTTGTTCTTGAAGTGTCAAATATTGTTTTATCACATTGATTGCTTCTATTATTTCTTTTCTCTGTAAATTGACCTCTATCTCGTCTCGATTAAGTATATTAATTTGATAATCTATGACATATTCATTAACCAAATTTTTAAATTGCTTTTGATCAGAGAAACATTTTCTATAATAATCACATTTCACAGATTTAATTAAACATGATACGTATTTTACAAATAATTCATCACATTGGTAATTATACCGTTTGAGTGCTTTGTATATTTTAATCAAGATTTCTTGATATAAATCATCTTTTTCAAATTGATTTTGAGAAATTGAATTAATCCTTTTGATAATTAATGGGTTGAATCGGTGGATAACCTTTTTTAAATCCATTTCTAATCTTTGCAAATCTGGCGATATTTGTTGTTGTTCTAGTTGTCCTTTTTCTTGTGTCATATAAATAGCCTTTCCAAAAATTTAAGACTATTTTATAAGATATCTATTTTAAATAGCAATATTGCAGAAATTAATCTTTTTTATGGTTACCCCTTCTTATTTTTTCAAATTCTGCAAGTATATCTTTAGACAACGGAATTCGAGTTCTTGGTTTCTTTTCTGTGATGTCTTCTAACGATTTACTAACAGTAATTTGATTTTCTTTTAATTCTCTCCACATTTCTCTAGAGGAAATTCGATATGCACCAGAACCAAAAATAGCATGTTGTTCGCTCATATCACTCGTCACAACTGTTATATGCGTTGTGTGTTTGTTATACAATTCATAAACATAGCGCTCAATAAAGCTATCGGCCGTTTCTTTTTCCTTAGTAAATACTGTTCTAACTCCGTGATACATATACTCTCTTTCGATGCCAGATTGTTCATAAGCATCGAATACGCAAACAATCTCGTCGGCGATTACAGCATTATAGTTTGCAATAGCGTCAATCAATTGTTCTCTTGCTTCTTCAAGGTTATCTTTAGCAATTTTACTCAGTGTCGTTGATTGGCCAATCATATTGTAACCGTCAATAATTAAATAACGTTCCTTCATTATTCGTCTCCGTTCGAATGTCTTTTACGGAATACCTCGTACATCATTAAACTTGCAGCAACTGATGCATTTAAACTATTTACATGACCAACCATAGGAATTTTAATATAGAAATCACATTTATCACTTACTAAGCGACTCATGCCTTGTCCTTCACTTCCTATTACAATTGCTAGAGACATATCGGCTTCTAACTCTCTATAGTCTGTTGCATTATTTGCCTCTGTACCAGCAACCCAAAAGCCATTATCTTTTAGTTCATCAATTGTTTTGGCTAAGTTTGTTACTCTGATGACAGGCACATGCTGTATGGCACCTGTAGAAGCCTTAGCAACGGTTTGAGTTAAAGAAACAGAACGTCGTTTAGGAATTATGACGCCATCAACACCAGACGCATCAGCTGTTCTTAAAATTGAACCTAAGTTATGAGGGTCTTCTAAACCGTCTAATATCATAACTGTAGATAATCCTTCTTTTTCTTTTTGTTGTTTTAAAAATTGATCGAAATCAGCATATTCATATGGTGCAATAAGTGCAGCTACTCCCTGATGGGGTGCAGTAGATAAAAAATCTAATTTAGATTTTGGCACTGTTTGTACTATGATTTTTTGATCTTTTGCATTTTTTAAAATATCGTTGATTTGTTGTTTTTTTATACCATCTTGTATCAAAATCTTATTTATTGAATGACCTGAAGTAATAGCTTCTTTTACTGCATGTCTACCAACAATGACTATATCTTCCACTTACTCACGACCTCTCATTAACTATTTCTATTATTTTATTTAGCAATTCTTTCAATCGTTCTTCATTATGTTCTAAATACAAATAACCAAGTACCGCTTCTATAGCTGAACTCTTACGGTAAGTTTGAATGTCTGTATTTTTAGCTTTAGTATAACTTTTAGCATTACGCCCTCTTTTTAATATATCCAGTTCTTCTTCAGTAAACCAACCTTCATCAATAAGCGTTTCAAGTGTTTGTGCTTGGCTTTTAGCTGAGACATATTGTTTTGAAACTTGATGTAATCGGTTAGGTTTACTGCGTAATTTGAGCACGATATATTCACGAACATGCTGATCTAAAACGGCATCACCCATATAAGCTAATGTTAAAGGATTAAGTAATTTCGTATTCATATTATCCACGTTTAAATCTAACACCTTGAGGAGTATCTTCTAAAATAATATTCTTCTCTTTTAAATGGTCTCTAATTTCATCAGCACGTGCGAAATCTTTATTTTTTCTAGCTTCATTACGCTCTTCAATTAATTTTTCAATGTCTTCATCTAATAAATCATCTTGTTGTTTTCCTTTTAATGGTACACCTAATACATCACTAAATATTTGATAAACTTCTTTAAATCTATGAATAACTTGAGTTGAAGTAACATTTTCTAATACATATCGATTGGCTAATTTCGCTAAATCATACCAAGCTGTTACAGCATTAGCTGTATTAAAGTCATCATCCATCACTGATTCAAAATTTGCTAAGATATCATTAATTTGGTCGATATATTCTTCTTGATTTTCAATATCAGTAGCTATTGCTTCTCTTTCTTCAATTAATTGATAACTATTTCTAATACGTTCTAGACCACTTTTAGCTGCACTTACAAGTTCTAAATTATAGTTAATTGGACTACGATAATGCACACTAATCATGAAGAAACGTAAGACATCCGGATCAATTTCTTTTATAATATCGTGCACTAAAATAAAGTTACCTAAAGATTTACTCATTTTTTCATTGTCGATATTTATAAAGCCATTATGCATCCAATAATTAGCAAATGGTGCATGGTTGTGTGCTTCTGATTGTGCAATTTCATTTTCATGGTGAGGGAATTGTAGATCTGAGCCTCCTGCATGAATATCGATTGTTGGTCCAAGCTCGTGAAATGCCATTACTGAACATTCAATATGCCATCCAGGACGACCTTCGCCAAAAGGACTTTCCCAACTAATTTCGCCAGGTTTCGCCTTTTTCCATAAAGTAAAGTCTAGTGCATCTTCTTTTTGGTCTCCTGTTTCGATACGAGCACCTACTTTTAAGTCATCAATCGATTGATGACTTAACTTACCATAATCTTTAAATTGACGTGTTCTGAAATAAACATCTCCGTTACTTTCATAAGCATAGCCTTCATCCACTAATTTCTTGATGAAATCTATAATTTCATCCATGTGATTCATTACTCTTGGATTTGATGTAGCTTTTTTAACGTTAAGCGCACCAACATCTTCATAAAATGCTTTTATATATTTATCTGCAATTTCTGGAACACTTTCGTTAAGTTCTTTTGAACGATTAATTAGTTTGTCATCCACATCAGTAAAGTTTGATACATATATTACTTCATAGCCTTTATATTCAAAATATCTACGTACGACATCATAGTTGATTGCAGGTCTTGCATTACCAATATGAATATAGTTGTATACTGTAGGCCCACAAACATACATTTTTACCTTACCTGGTTCTATAGGTTCAAAAGTCTCTTTTTGACGCGTTAACGTATTATATAATGTAATCATCTTGAATCTCCCCGTTTCTAGTTTTTTCAAGTTGTCTTTCTAAGTGTTTAATTTGTTCATATAATGGATCTGGTAAATTTCGATGATCAAATGTTTTACCAATGCGTTTACCATCTTGTTTAACAATATGACCCGGTATTCCTACTACTGTTGAGTAGCTTGGTACTGATTGTAATACCACTGAATTAGCACCTATATTTACATTAGAGCTAATTTGAATATTACCTAACACTTTTGAGCCGGCTGCAATTAACACGTTGTCACCAATATCTGGGTGTCTCTTTCCTTTTTCTTTACCAGTACCACCTAAAGTAACACCTTGATATATTGTCACGTTATCACCAATAGTACATGTTTCCCCTATAACCACTCCCATGCCATGGTCAATAAATAATCGTTTTCCTATTTTAGCGCCTGGATGTATTTCTATACCTGTAAAAAACCTTGAGATTTGAGATATTGCTCTTGCAGCTACATAGCGTTGTTTATTATATAATTTATGTGCAATTAAATGACTCCATACCGCATGTAGACCTGCATAAGTTGTAACGACTTCAATAGTTGATCGTGCTGCTGGATCCTGTTCAAATACCATTTTTATATCGTCTCTCATTCTTTTTAACAAAACATTCTCCCCCTTAGCCTTATTAGACTATCAACTAAAATTATTTAATAAAAAAGCACCTCTAACAATAATTGCTAGAGGCGCAAAAGCACGGTTCCACTCTTCATTTAGTAAATCACAATTCAATTAACTCAACATTTGATTTACTCTCATTTAATCCATATTTGAATTTATTTTATAGATCAAAGGTGCATTCATTAAATTCCATGATGTGCTCGCAGCAACCGCACACTCTCTGAATCATGTACTACTTAATTACTAATCCTTTGATTAACTCACTTATTACTTTTAATATTATGTGGTAAATTGTAATTTTTCAAGTGTGAATTTTAATTCAACTTTAATTTCACTTTTTAAATATACTGTTTCAAACGAGATAATACTTTATCTTTACCAAGTACTTCAATTGTATTTGGTAATTCAGGACCATGCATTTGACCAGTTACAGCTACACGAATTGGCATAAATAATTGTTTACCTTTTATACCAGTTTCTTTTTGAACTTCTTTAATTGTTTTTTTAATTTCTGTAGCTTCAAATGGTTCAAGTGCTTCTAATTTACCATATAAATGAGTCATTAATTCAGGAACTTGTTCTCCATTAATCACTTCTTGTTCTTCTTCTCCAAATTCTGGCATTTCTTTAAAGAACATTTCTGAAAGTGGTACGATTTCTCCTGCATAACTCATTTCTTTTTGATATAAAGCGACAAGCTTACGTCCCCAATCTAAATCTTCTTCAGATGGATTTTCTGGGATTAAGTTAGCTTTGATTAAATGTGGTAAAGCTAATTCAAATACTGTTTCAGTATCTTTTTGTTTCATATATTGGTTGTTTACCCAAGCTAATTTTTGTTTATCAAAGAATGCTGGTGATTTAGATAAACGTTTTTCATCAAAGATTTTAATGAATTCTTCTTTAGAATAAATTTCTTCTTCGCCTTCAGGTGACCATCCTAATAAAGTAATGAAGTTAAATAAAGCTTCTGGTAAATAACCTAAATCACGATATTGCTCGATAAATTGTAAAATTTGGCCATCACGTTTACTTAATTTTTTACGCTCTTCATTAACAATAAGTGACATATGAGCAAATCTTGGTGCTTCCCATCCAAATGCTTCATAAATCATTAATTGTTTAGGTGTGTTTGAAACATGATCGTCACCACGAATAACATCAGTGATTTCCATAAAGTGATCATCAATTGCTACTGCAAAGTTATATGTTGGTACACCGTCTTTTTTAACGATTACCCAGTCACCCATATTATTTGAATCAAATGAAATTTCACCTTTAACCATATCGTTAAATGCGTACGTTTTGTCTTTAGGTACACGGAATCTAATTGATGGTTGGCGTCCTTCCGCTTCAAATTGTTGGCGTTGTTCTTCAGTTAAGTGAGCATGTTGGCCACCATATCTTGGCATTTCACCACGCGCAATTTGAGCTTCGCGTTCTTCTTCTAATTCTTCTTCAGTCATATAACATTTATAAGCTTTATCTTCATCTAATAATTGTTTGATAAGTGGATTATAGATGTCTGCACGTTCAGATTGACGATAAGGTCCATAACCTTTATCTTTATCTACTGATTCATCCCAGTCTAATCCTAACCATTTTAAATTATCGAATTGTGAAGATTCTCCATCTTCTAAGTTACGTTTTTTATCAGTATCTTCAATTCGTACTACAAAATCGCCATCATAATGTTTAGCAAATAAATAGTTAAATAAAGCAGTACGTGCATTACCAATATGCAAGTAACCTGTTGGACTTGGTGCGTATCTTACTCTTACGCGTTCACTCATTTTATCCACTCCTGTAGTTTAAATTATTAATTTTTTATTGGTGTATACCAATTTTATTCAACTTTTTATTGAATAAGTAACGAATGATTATGTTTATACAGTAAACAATAGTCTGATAATGATTGACTTTGTCATTTACCTTCTAATTTATTAATCATTAATCTCACAAATTGTGTCAAAAATTATTGTAGCACTTCTCAGCTACTTTGATAAGTTACTCGCATTTATTTTTCAAGTAATATATTTCCAGATTATATGAAAATGCCTGCTTAAATTAAATTCATTTAATCAGTTGGTGTTTCATTTAAATTTTTAGCGAATACAATACGTCCGGAAGAAGTTTGTAGTAAACTTATAACTTCTAAATCCACGTGTTGTCCAATCAATTTTTTAGCATTATCGACAACAACCATTGTTCCATCATCTAGATAGCCGACACCCTGACCCGGCTCTTTACCCATTTTAGTTAATAAAATATTCAAATGATCTCCTTGGTGTACATTAGGTTTAATTGCCTCTGAAAGATCATTAACATTCAATGCACTAATTCCATGTACGTGACATACTTTATTAAGATTAAAGTCCGTCGTAATAATATGCGCATGATGTTGTTTTGCTAATTTAATTAATAACATATCAATATCACTATGTGATTTGGTTGGGTTAATGACACGTGTTGGATATTCTAAATCATAAATCTGATTGAGCTTATCCAAACCACGTTGTCCTTTTTCACGCTTTACACTATCATTAGCATCCGCTATAATTTGTAATTCGTTAATTACACCTTGTGGAATAAGTACTTCTCCGTCCATGAACCCACATTTCATAATATCGATAACTCTGCCGTCAATAATAGCACTTGTATCAATTATTTTTGGAACTGCTTTAAAAGAATGTTGAGACATTGAGCGTGAAATATTTTCCGGTAAGAACATCAACATCTCGTCTCTCTTTTTCAAACCAAATTGGAAGCCAAAATAACATAAAATCATCGTAATAATAATTGGTATAAAATGATTTAAAATGGAATTACCAATCAATTCCAAGATAAATGAAATCATAACGGATATTAAAAGTCCGATAATTAAACCAATAGTTGCAAACAAAATCTCTACTGCACTTCTCTTCATTACTGTATGTTCTAATTCTTTAAAAGCGTATGTAATATGTTTAATAAAGAAACCAAAAACAATAAAAAATACAACAATTCCAATTAATCCGTCTATATAATAGTTAGTGAGTATAGGATAATTACCTAAGCCTAAATCTTTTATAACTTCTGGTATTATAATGATGCCTAATGTTGCACCTACTACCATATAAATAACGATTACAATTAATCTTAATGGATTCATTTTTTACCTCCTTTCATTTAAATGATTTATGAATTAAATGCATGCTTTAATGCGTCATGAACTGATGATACACCGACAACTTTAATATCTTCAGGGAATGTCCAACCACCAATATTAGTTTGTGGAATAATCACCCTTTTAAACCCTAATTTTGCAGCTTCTTGAACACGCTGTTCAATTCTTGCTACTCGTCTTACTTCACCAGTCAAACCAACTTCGCCAATAAAACAATCTAAGCCGTCTACTGCTTTATCTTTAAAACTAGATGCAGTAGCAACTATAATACTAAGATCAACTGCTGGTTCAGTTAATTTCACTCCTCCAGCTACTTTAATATATGCATCTTGTTGCTGTAGTAGATAATTTTCTTTTTTCTCTAACACTGCCATTAATAAGCTCAAGCGATTGTGGTCAATGCCTGTAGCCATTCGACGTGGGTTGTTGAATGTTGTAGGCGTTACTAAAGCCTGAACTTCAATTAGTAAAGGCCTTGTTCCTTCCATAGTCGATACTATTGTTGACCCTGGAACATTAGTAGAACGTTCTTCTAAAAACATTTCGGAAGGATTCATAACTCCTTTTAACCCGCTTTGTTTCATTTCAAAAATACCCATCTCATTAGTTGAACCAAAACGGTTTTTAACGGCTCTTAATATTCTATAGGCATGGTGTTCATCACCTTCGAAATAAAGCACTGTATCAACCATGTGTTCGAGTAATCTAGGTCCAGCTATTTGCCCCTCTTTAGTAACATGACCAACAATAAATGTCGCGATATTCATTTGTTTAGCGATATTCATTAAGCTTTGTGTACTCTCTCTTACTTGAGAGACAGAACCAGGTGCGGAACTAATTTCTGGGTGATAAATTGTTTGTATTGAGTCAACGACTAATAAATCTGGATTAATATCTTTAACTGTCTGATAGATTACTTCTAGATCTGTTTCAGCCAACACTTGTAACTTGCTTGAGTCTTCTTCTAAGCGATCTGCACGAAGTTTTGTTTGATTAATTGATTCCTCACCTGTAATGTATAAAACATTTTTAGATTGAGAGAGAGAAGCACAAATTTGTAAAAGTAATGTTGACTTCCCAATACCTGGGTCACCGCCTATTAAGACAAGCGATCCATTTACAATGCCTCCACCAAGTACACGGTTAAACTCTTTTGATTCTGTAAGCACTCGTGGTGTAGATTCATGTTTAATACTGTCCAGTGTTTGTACTTTTCCTGCAGTTTCTTTGGATTTAACACCATGTTTTGGATTGGCGGCTTTTTCAACTATTTCTTCCATTTGGTTCCATGCACCACAGTTAGGGCATTTCCCCATCCATTTTGGAGATTGATAGCCACATGCCATACATTCAAATATTATTTTTTTCTTGGCCAAATTCGCACCCCCGTTTTATTTAAGAACAAATCTATTTTAAACTGACAAATTCATAATGACAAATTAAATGTTAATACTTTAATTAATTATTTAAAATAATTCAAAATCACTATGATTATGTCAATTTTTGTATTGTATTATTTGTTCGACACCTTCTTGTTATCAATTCATCGTTCTCTTCAATTCATACTAATTATTTCAAAAATCTTTGATATCATCGTCTATTATTATGGCACATCTTGATAGAGTATTCATTTATTTTTTATAATGATTCTAATTTAACATTACTAAATAAAGAGGCAGGGACATTTTAGTCCCTACCTCTTTATTAATAATCAATCTATAAGTTGATTACGCTTCTGTAGAAGCTTTATCTTCTTTTTTATCTTGAATATCATATTTAAATTCTTCACCATCATGATCAACAGTTACATTCTTACCTTCTAATTGATTACCGTCTAATATTAATTCACTTAGGTTATCTTCAACTGTCTTCTGAATTGCGCGGATAAGTGGTCTTGCACCATATTCTGGGTCATATCCTTCTTCAGCAATTTTTTCTTTAGCTTTTTCAGTTACTTCAATATTTATATTTTGTTCTGATAAGCGTAGTGTTAATTTATTAACCATCATAGTTACGATTTCTTTAAGTTCATCTTTAGATAATTTATGGAAAACAATAATGTCATCCACACGGTTTAAGAATTCTGGACGGAATGCATTTTTAAGTTCTTTCATCATTGTTTTACGTATTGATTCATAATCTTGACCATCATTGGCACCACCAAAACCTGCGAAACGTTGATCTTGTAATTCTTGAGCGCCAACATTTGAAGTCATAATAATCACTGTATTACGGAAGTCAACTTGACGTCCTTTAGTATCAGTTAAATGACCATCATCTAATACTTGTAGCAAGATATTAAATACGTCTGGATGTGCTTTTTCAATTTCATCGAATAGTATAACTGAATAAGGTTTACGTCTAACTTTTTCAGTTAATTGGCCACCGTCATCATGGCCTACATAGCCAGGAGGGGCACCAACTAAACGACTGACAGCGTGTTTTTCCATAAATTCACTCATATCAACACGAATCATTGCATCATCTTCGCCAAACATAGATTCAGCTAAAGCACGAGCTAGTTCTGTTTTACCTACGCCTGTAGGACCTAAGAATATAAAGCTACCAATTGGACGTTTAGGATCTTTTAATCCTGCTCTTGCACGTCTTACCGCTTTACTAATAGAAGTCACAGCATCTTTTTGACCAATAACTCGATGATGTAATGTGTCTTCTAAGTTAAGTAAGCGATCTGATTCAGTTTCATTAATTCTTGTTAATGGAATACCTGTCCAACCCGCAATAACTTCTGCAATATCTTCTTCAGATAATGATGTACTTACGCCATCTTGTGCGTTTTTCCATTCATTTTTAACTTCTTCAAACTGTTTTTCTAATTTAGTTTGTTTATCTCTAAGATTTGCCGCGTTTTCAAATTCTTGAGCGTGAACGGCTGCGTCTTTTTCATTTTTAACTTTTTCAATTTGTTGTTCAATTTCTTTTAAGTTATTAGGTGTTGTATGACTTTTTAGTCTTACTTTTGAGCTTGCTTCGTCAATTAAATCAATTGCTTTATCAGGTAAAAATCTATCTGATACATAACGATGACTTAATTTAGCTGCCGCTTCTAAAGCTTCATCTGAAATGTTAATACGATGATGGGCTTCATAACGGTCACGAAGTCCTTTTAAAATTGCAACAGTATCTTCAACTGAAGGTTCATCAACTTGTATAGGTTGGAAACGACGTTCTAATGCTGCGTCTTTTTCAATATTTTTGCGATATTCGTCTAAAGTAGTCGCACCAATGCATTGTAATTCTCCACGAGCTAAAGCAGGTTTTAGAATATTAGAAGCATCTATGGCACCTTCAGCTCCACCAGCACCGACTAATGTGTGCAATTCATCAATAAATAGAATAACATTGCCTGCTTGATGAATTTCTTCCATTACTTTTTTCAAACGTTCTTCGAATTCGCCACGATATTTAGTTCCAGCTACAACTGTTCCCATATCTAAAGACATGACACGTTTGTTTTTCAATGTTTCTGGTACTTCATTATTTACAATTGCTTGCGCTAATCCTTCAGCAATCGCTGTTTTACCTACACCAGGTTCACCAATTAATACTGGGTTGTTTTTAGTACGACGACTAAGTACTTCTATAACACGTGTGATTTCTTTATCACGTCCTACTACAGGATCTAATGTTCCATCTTTAGCAATGACTGTTAAATCACGTGCTAAACCATCTAAAGTTGGTGTGTTATTAGATTTATTTGCTTGAGCATTTTTATTACTCATTTCTGGACTACCTAAAGCTTTAACGACTTGAGCACGTGCTTTTGTAATATTTAAATCGAGATTTGCAAATACACGTGCAGCTACGCCTTCGTTTTCTCTAATTAAACCAAGTAGTATATGTTCTGTTCCTACGAAATTATGATGTAATTTTCGTGCTTCATCCATTGATAATTCAATAACTTTTTTAGCTCTAGGCGTATAGTGAAGTGTCGCCATTGGTTCTTGACCGTGTCCAATAAGTTTTTCTACTTCTTCTACTACTCTGTCCTCTGTAATATTAAAACTTTCTAATACTTTTGCTGCAATGCCTTCAGGTTCTTTCATTAAACCTAGTAAAAGATGTTCTGTTCCAATATTTGAATGATTCAATCGAATTGCTTCTTCTTGTGCATGTGCTAACACACGCTGCGCACGTTCTGTTAATCTACCAAATAGCATATAATGTGTTACCTCCTATTTTATATGTTCTCTCAAAATATTAGCTCTTTTTTCATTGACTGGTGTTTCATCTTCTTCATCAAATAAAAATGGAGTTTGAATGCCTACCATTAATTCATTAAATTTAAAATTATCAAGTTTAATATAATTTAAATCTATACCTAATTTAACTTCACTCAACCGGTATGATGCTTCTTCCATAGAAATAAGTCTGCTATTTTGAAGTATTCCTAGCGAACGATAAACTCTATCTAACGTTTCTAATTGCTTATGCTCATCTAATCTTTCCCGAATTTGAAGCTCTTCATTTATAATCTGATTAATAACTTCTGTTAAGTTTTCAATAATTTCTTCTTCTGTTTTCCCCAATGTTAATTGGTTTGAAACCTGATAAATATGACCATATACTTGTGATCCTTCACCATAAATACCTCGAATTGTAAATCCAAATCTATTTATAGTTTGAGAAATGCCTGTCATTCTTTTCATAATTGAAAGACCTGGTAAGTGCAACATCACGCTTGCTCTCATCCCAGTACCTATATTAGTAGGACAAGTAGTTAAATAACCTAAATGTTCATCATAACTAATATCAAGTTTTTGATCTATTGTATCATCAAGTGCTGAGGCTTCTTTGTACAATCTTTCCAATGATAAATCAGTACCTAATGCTTGAATTCTTATATGGTCTTCTTCATTTATCATTACACTGATAGATTCATCATCTTTTAACATGACAGCTGCTGCCGGTTGTTTAATTAATTCTGGACTTACTAAATGTTTAGCTACTAACTTCATTTTATTTTGTTGGTCCATCACATCTAGTCTTTTTAAAGTCATATTAGGTAAAGCATCTTGTACTTCATTAATAACTCTGAATCCATCTTGTTCTGTTGGGAACATAAGGGGGTGAACGTGATTTTCTAGATTTCTAGCTAAACGAATTCTTGATGAAATCACAACCGGTGCTTCCTTTGCTGTTTTCATCCATTTACTTACATTTGGCTCTAAGTCACTCATCATGTTGCACCTCGCCCTCTTCACGTAGCGCTTTA
The DNA here is from genome assembly GCF_902506595.1 of Staphylococcus sp. 8AQ. NCBI lineage: Bacteria > Bacillati > Bacillota > Bacilli > Caryophanales > Staphylococcaceae > Staphylococcus > Staphylococcus sp. 8AQ. Next base: position 45,462 of record NZ_LR733871.1, on the reverse strand, counting down.
ATTTCATCACGTATAATGGCTGCTTGTTCAAAATCTTGTTCATCTATTAACTTTTGTAAATATTGATTTTTTTCTTCGATTTTCTTTTTAAGTGCAAGTTTATGATAAGAAGACTGAGGTACTTTTCCAACATGTTCAAATTGACCACCTTGCACACGTCTAACAATATCTAAAATGTCATCTTTAAAAGTTGCGTAACAATCTGAACAACCGAATTTACCTACATGTGCAATATCTTTTAAAGTCATCTGACAAGTTGGACATCGCTTTTCTTCTTTAAATGCCATTTCTTGAAAATTAATACCATGCTTAGTAGCTAAATGTTGTAATATTTGTTTTACAACAAATGCTTCTTCGATATCATCTTGATGATATGATGATTGTTCTTGATGTGTCCATGGATTATCACCTTGTGCGCAAGTACTACATACCCATTTTTCTTGCACACCATCTTTACTTTTAACAGTTAATTTAACTTCAGCCTCATTTAAATGGCAATTTTCACAAAGCAAAAAGCAACACCTCAATTCTCCTAATAATAATTGATAACTGGTAAAATTCTTTTGAGAATATTAGCTCTAATAATATCACGAGATACAATATCCATTTTCAGAGTTTCTCGATCAATTGCTGCAATAATCATTTTAGCTTCTCTTTCATTAACTAGTCCTTTATCTAACAACCCATCTATTAAATAGAGTGCTTGTTGTTGAGATATGGATGGACCTATTAACTGAAGTAAATGATTAATATAACCTGTCTCATCTTTGTTTTCAATTTTTGTGATTCGGATGTAACCACCGCCACCACGTTTACTTTCTATTTCGTAACCATGCTCATTTGTGAATCGTGTTTTAATAACATAGTTTAATTGAGAAGGGACACAATCAAAACGTTGAGCTATGTTTGCTCTTTGAATTTCAACCACGTCTTCATTGGTTTCTTCAAATAAATGTTTAATGTATTGTTCTATGATGTCGGACATATTATGCATGATTATCACCTCTTTTTTGACCTTCTTTGACTATATTATATGACCAACTTTGACCATTTTCAATTATTTTGACTTTAAATTTTTAAAATTTATGATGTTAGCGTTTCTATTTTATTGTATGATAGACAATAGAATAAATTAAAGGAATGAAAAAACACATGCATATTCTCATTGGGATTATTGGAATCATTTTCTTCTTAGCACTCGCGTACTTATTTAGTTCAGATAGAAAGAATATTCGATGGCAATATGTTGGATTATTGCTAGTTATTCAATTAATTTTTGCGTTTATTTTACTTAAAACTAATATTGGTATTTCAGTCATTGGTGCTATATCTAATGGATTTGGTTATTTATTGTCAAAAGCAGCTGAAGGAGTTAATTTTGTTTTTGGTGGCTTTAAATATATTGACCCTAAAAACCCACCATTTTTCTTTAACGTTTTATTACCAATTGTATTTATTTCAGCATTAATTGGTATCTTGCAGTATACAAGAATTTTACCTCTTATTATTAATGTCTTAGGTTTTCTTATTTCAAAAATTAATGGTATGGGTAGATTAGAATCTTACAATGCTGTAGCAGCAGCAATTTTAGGTCAATCAGAAGTGTTTATCTCATTAAAACAACAATTACCTTACATACCTAAACAACGTTTATATACATTAACGGCATCAGCAATGTCTACAGTATCAGCTTCAATTATTGGTGCTTACTTTACATTGATTGAACCAAAATACGTTGTAACAGCTGTTGTATTAAATTTATTTGGTGGCTTCATTATTGCATCTATCATTAATCCATATAAAGTTAATGAAGAAGATGATAAATTATTAGTTGCTGAAAGTGAAACAAAAAATCAATCTTTCTTTGAAATGCTTGGAGAGTATATCTTAGACGGATTTAAAGTTGCAGTAATAGTTGGTGCAATGTTAATTGGATATATCGCAATTATCGCATTACTAAATGGTTTAGTGAGCGGCGGCTTTAGTTTAGCAAGTGGTGGCGCAATCAAATGGGATTTCCAAACTTTAATTGGATTTGTATTTGCTCCGTTTGCATTTTTAGCAGGTGTTCCATGGAACGATGCAGTTCAATCAGGTTCTGTGATGGCTACTAAACTATTATCAAATGAATTTGTGGCAATGCAAGCACTTGGTAAATTAAATGGGATTTCTGAACATGCTAAAGGTGTTACTTCAGTATTCTTAGTATCATTTGCAAACTTTAGTTCAATTGGAATTATTTCAGGTGCTATTAAATCTCTTAATGATAAAAAAGGTGATGTTGTTGCAAGATTCGGATTAAAATTATTATTCGGTGCAACTCTTGTATCATTCATTTCAGCAGCAATTGCTGGATTCTTCATCTAATAATAAATAAAAGGCAATGCATACATTGGAGTTTGTAACCAATCCAATCATGCATTGCCTTATTTTTATTTTTGAATCATATGATTAATAAAATAATCAGTTACTCGGTAATCATCTGTTAATTCTGGATGGAAAGAAACTCCTAAATATTTATCTTGCTTTACAGCGACAATTTTGTCGCCTACTTCGCTTAAGATTTCAACATTATCTCCAACTTTTGCTATATGAGGTGCTCTAATAAATACGCCTTCAATATCAGTAGCTATACCTTTTATTTCTAATTCGGATTCAAAACTATCTACCTGTCTTCCAAATGAATTACGTTCAACAGTAATATCCAACTTATTTAAATATCCAGTTTCTCCTTCAACATCACTGGCTAATACTATTAGCCCTGCACATGTACCAAACATAGGTAATTCTGATTGTTGTAACTTTTCTTTAAAACCATATAAATCCATTAATCTTCTCAATGTTGTTGACTCGCCACCAGGTAATATTAAGCCATCAATATCATCTAACTGTTCTACTTTTTTGATTGCAATACCTTCATGACCACTTAACTCTATATGTCGAATATGTTCTCGAACTGCTCCTTGCAGTGCTAATACACCTATTTTCATATACTACCAACCACGCTCTTGCATACGTTCTTCTAAAGAAATTTGATTAATATCTAAACCTTTCATAGCTGTACCTAATTCTGCTGCTAGTTTACCGATAAGTTCATAGTCTTGATAATGAGTAGTAGCTTGAACGATAGCTTTAGCAAATTTTTCCGGATCTTCAGATTTAAAAATACCTGATCCAACAAATACTCCATCTGCGCCTAATTCCATCATTAAGGCAGCATCTTGAGGAGTAGCAACACCACCAGCTGCAAAGTTTACGACTGGTAATCTACCATGATCTTTAATTTGTTTTAATACTTCGTATGGTGCACCAATATCTTTGGCAAAAGTCATGATTTCGTCATCATTCATAACAGTCAAACGACTTACTTCAGCATTCACTCTTCTCATATGTCTAACTGCTTCTACTATATTACCTGTACCAGGCTCTCCTTTAGTACGTAACATAGCTGCTCCTTCGCCAATACGACGAGCTGCTTCGCCCAGATTACGACAACCACAAACGAAAGGTACAGTGAATTGATCTTTACGTAAATGGTATTCTTCATCTGCTGGAGTTAATACTTCTGATTCATCTATATAGTCCACTCCCATTGCTTCTAAAACGCGCGCCTCTGTAATATGACCAATTCGTGCTTTAGCCATTACTGGGATTGATACTGCATTCATTACTTCTTCAACAATTTTAGGATTAGCACTACGAGCAACGCCACCCGCCGCTCTAATATCAGAAGGTACTCTTTCTAAAGCCATTACTGCTACAGCACCAGCTTCTTCAGCAATTTTCGCTTGTTCAGCATTAACTACGTCCATAATGACGCCGCCTTTTTGCATTTCAGCCATACCACGTTTAACTCTTTCAGATCCAACTATTTTAGACATACAATCTACCCCTTTACTTCTTGATTAAATTTATTGTAAAGGATAAACTGATATTTAAAAAGGTTCAATTTATACATAATAAAGGCGGTCAGTTTAATGAGACATTCTAATTCATTATATTTAGATTTATATGAAAAACTGAAAAAACAAATAATAGAAGGACAATATCAATCCAACGATAGATTTCCCTCTAAACGACAATTAAGCGAACATTTATCTTTAAGTAACACAACGATTGAGCATGCCTATCAATTACTACTAGATGAAGGATTTATATACTCTAAACCGAGATCTGGATACTATGTATCTGATATTGAATCATTACCGGTTCTTCCTAACCCCTATGTAACAATTTCAAATGAACAAATTGATGGAATTGATTTAAATGTAGAACATAATGATTATGATTATTCTTTTAATTTATCAGAAATTGATGCAGAACATTTCCCATCTCATTTATTCCGGAAATACGCTAAAGAAGTATTTGAAGATCATAACTTAGATTTTTTACAAAGAGGTAATAAACAAGGGGAATTCGAGTTAAGACAACAAATTGCACATTACTTATTCACTAGTAGAGGTGTTACTGCGCACCCTCAACAAATTGTTATTGGTTCTTCTACTGAACAATTATTAAATATGCTAACTGATATACTTGAATCTTCATCATTTATTATTGAAAAGCCAAGTTATCCACCTATTAAACAAGTTCTAGATAAAAAGAAATTTAAATATTTACAAGTACCAGTCGAAAAAAGCGGCATACAAACTAAACCCATTTTTTCTTCGAATTATAACGTACTTTATATTACTCCATCACATCAATTTCCAACAGGACACGTTATGAATTTGAAAAAAAGAACACAGCTTATCAATTGGGCTCAACATCAAACTAACAGATATATTATTGAAGATGATTATGATTCAGAGTTTAGATATTTTGGAAAGCCAATACCCGCATTACAAAGTCTAGATTCACAAGATAAAATTATTTACATCAGTACATTCTCTAAATCAATTTACCCAAGCTGTAGAATAGCGTATATAGTATTACCTCCTAAAATATTAGATTTATACCACCAATATGATTATAGTGAAGCAAACACTGCTCCAGTACATATACAAAGAATTATCGCTCAATTCATGAGCAGTGGAAGTTTTGAACGTCATTTAAATAAAATGAGGAAAATTTATAAAGAAAAATTAACGTATATTTTAAATGCACTTTCCCCATATGAAGAACAACTAAAAGTTGATGGTGCTTTAACTGGTATGCATTTTACATTAACAGTTTTAAATGGATTAAGTATGGAAGAATGCATAGATCGTGCTAAACATCACTCATTAAAATTAACACCATATCAATTCGATGATGATGTAAAAATAAAACCAAAGTTTATTATAGGTTTTGGAGGAATTCCAAAAGAACAATTAAATTCACATACAGAAGCCCTTATTAATTCGTTAATTATAAAGTAACACTTCTTTTTATTTAAAAAGTTAGTGTTACTTATGCAATTGACTTTAGTCTATTGTATTCATAATTAACTTTACAAAAACATTCCTTAATATATTAGTTGCATATTCTAAAAATGATTTCATCATCCAAAAATATTGTATTAAAAAACTGGACAGATAAAATTTGAATTTTCATCCGTCCAGTTTTTTATTAAATAGATAAATTAAGACATAAAAAAAAGACCTTACGGTCTCAATGCGGCTCATCGCATCCTATCATTTGCCTGGCATATATAGTTGTACTTAATAGCTAAAGCTATTAAGTAAGTAAAACAATGCGATTATAAATCGCTGTTTTGCTTTAGAACGTTAGTCTGCTACCATCGGCGCTAAGGAGCTTTCTCAACTCGAGATAAACGCTCGCATTCTTCTTCTTTTTCGTCTCTCTCTTACTCACTTAGCTCGACTAAGCTCGTAGCGTTCTTTACCCCAACTTGCATTGCTTGTTGAATTTTCTACCAAAATCCTCTATGTTAGGGCCCCGCTCTTCATTGATGATTTAAAGCACTTCACTTTTTATGTATAAAAAAAAAGAGACCTTACGGTCTCAATGCGGCTCATCGCATCCTATCATTTGCCTGGCAACGTCCTACTCTAGCGGAACGTTAGTCCGACTACCATCGGCGCTAAGGAGCTTAACTTCTGTGTTCGGCATGGGAACAGGTGTGACCTCCTTGCCATTGTCACCAGACAAATGGACCACGTGTTACTCACCCGTCCGCCGCTAACGTCAAAGGAGCAAGCTCCTTATCTGTTCGCTCGACTTGCATGTATTAGGCACGCCGCCAGCGTTCATCCTGAGCCAGGATCAAACTCTCCATAAAAATTTATGATGTTTGATTAGCTCATAAAACTAAATTAATTGTTGTAACTTTCGTTACATTATTGGAATTAACGTTGACATATTGTCATTCAGTTTTCAATGTTCATTTCTTTACCGACAAGAATTAATTATACGCTTTATTAACTTTAAAGTCAACAACTTTTTATAATTAATTTTAAATCGTATATACTCCACAAAAAAATGACCTAACGGCCAATATGTGAGTATTTGCCTGGCAACGTCCTACTCTAGCGGAACGTTAGTCCGACTACCATCGGCGCTAAGGAGCTTAACTTCTGTGTTCGGCATGGGAACAGGTGTGACCTCCTTGCCATTGTCACCAGACAAATGGNGTTACTCACCCGTCCGCCGCTAACGTCAAAGGAGCAAGCTCCTTATCTGTTCGCTCGACTTGCATGTATTAGGCACGCCGCCAGCGTTCATCCTGAGCCAGGATCAAACTCTCCATAAAAAATTATGATGTTTGATTAGCTCATAAAAACTAAATTAATTGTTGTAACTTTCGTTACATTATTGGAATTAACGTTGACATATTGTCATTCAGTTTTCAATGTTCATTAATGTAATAAATCATGGTGGAGACTAGCGGGATCGAACCGCTGACCTCCTGCGTGCAAAGCAGGCGCTCTCCCATCTGAGCTAAGCCCCCATTATTTAAGAAGTCGGGAAGACAGGATTCGAACCTGCGACCCCTTGGTCCCAAACCAAGTGCTCTACCAAGCTGAGCTACTTCCCGTATGTAGTTATTAACTTTAAAAATGGCGCGCCCGATAGGAGTCGAACCCATAACCTCTTGATCCGTAGTCAAACGCTCTATCCAGTTGAGCTACGGGCGCTATTTAAAGATGGTGCCGAGGACCGGAATCGAACCGGTACGGTGATCTCTCACCGCAGGATTTTAAGTCCTGTGCGTCTGCCAGTTCCGCCACCCCGGCAAAATAATGGAGCAGAAGACGGGATTCGAACCCGCGACCCCGACCTTGGCAAGGTCGTATTCTACCGCTGAACTACTTCTGCATTATTTTGCTTTAAAAATATAATTAAAATCGTAATGAGCCATAGAGGATTCGAACCTCTGACCCTCTGATTAAAAGTCAGATGCTCTACCAACTGAGCTAATGGCTCAAAAGATGGTGCCGGCCAGAGGACTTGAACCCCCAACCTACTGATTACAAGTCAGTTGCTCTACCAGTTGAGCTAGGCCGGCAATTAAATGGTGGAGAATGACGGGTTCGAACCGCCGACCCTCTGCTTGTAAGGCAGATGCTCTCCCAGCTGAGCTAATTCTCCTGTTATCTATTGCCTGGTAACGTCCTACTCTAGCGGAACGTTAGTCCGACTACCATCGGCGCTAAAGAGCTTAACTTCTGTGTTCGGCATGGGAACAGGTGTGACCTCTTTGCTATTGTCACCAGACAAATTAACTTACTTTATTAATGATAAACGTTTGTTTGATTGATTTCAATAGTCAATTTTACACTTTATTAAAAAGAATTTTACATTCTCTTTACTTCCTCTGTGTTTTTGACGACTTTTATATATTACTTCATTTGTTTTATAAAGTCAATGGTTTGTTTCAAGTTTTTTAAAAAACTTAGAATTAAGTCCGTTCAACTTTTCCACTTGAATTATTCTATCACATCTCTACTCACTAAACTATAGGTATTATTACTTTCCATCAATAAATTTGTTACTTTTTCAAACTAAAGGTAACAAATTGTTTAATCATTATTTTTCATTTTTATAATAAAACAAAAGCACTAACCACCTGAGTGATTAGTGCTTATATAGAAATCATTTATTTTTCTCTCATATATGGGAATAATAATACATCTCTAATTGATGGAGAATCAGTTAATAGCATAACCAATCTATCAATTCCGATTCCTAAACCACCTGTTGGAGGCATACCATATTCTAATGCTTCAATATAGTCTTCATCCATTTCATGCGCTTCATCATTACCTTGTTCTTTTTCAACTAATTGAGCTTCAAATCTTTCTTTTTGATCGATAGGATCATTTAACTCAGTGAATGCATTGGCATGTTCTCTACCTACAATGAATAGCTCGAATCTGTCTGTAAATCTTGGATCTTCCGGATTCTTTTTAGCCAACGGTGAAATATCAATTGGATGACCGTATATAAACGTTGGTTGAATTAATGTTTCTTCTACTTTTTGTTCAAAGAATTCATTTAATATGTGACCATACTTCATGTTTTCAGTAATTTCAATACCATGTTCTTTAGCTAGTGCTTTAGCTTCTTCATCTGATTTAACTTCATAAAAGTTTACGCCAGTAGCTTCTTTAACTGCATCAACAATGTGCAATCTTGTCCAAGAAGACTCTAAGTCGATTTCAGTACCATTATATTGAACTTTAGCTGAACCAAGCACTTCTTGTGCAATGTGTCTAACCATTGATTCTGTTAGGTCCATAATGTCATGATAATCTGCATATGCCTCATATAATTCAATCATTGTGAATTCTGGATTATGTCGTGTAGATACACCTTCGTTACGGAATACACGTCCGATTTCGTATACTTTTTCTAGTCCACCTACAATTAATCGTTTTAAATGTAGTTCGATAGCAATACGCATATATAAAGTAGCATCTAATGCATTGTGATGAGTAACAAATGGTCTAGCAGCAGCACCACCAGCAATTTGGTGCATCATAGGCGTTTCTACTTCTAAGAAACCTTGTTTGTTTAAGTAATTACGCATTTCTTGAATAATCTTACTACGATTAATAAATGTACGCGTACTATCTTGGTTAGTGATTAAATCTAAGTAACGTTGACGGTAACGTTGCTCAATATCTTGCAATCCATGGAATTTATCAGGTAATGGTCTTAAAGCTTTAGTTAATAAAGTAAATGATTTAGCTTTTACTGATAATTCACCAGTATTAGTTTTGAACATTACACCTTCAACACCAACAATGTCTCCTAAGTCAGCGTTTTTCCATAAATCAAATTGTTCATCTCCAACTTGATCTTTTCTTACATAGATTTGGATTTGCCCTGATAAATCTTGAACATGTGCAAATCCCGCTTTACCTTTACCACGTTTAGTCATAATGCGTCCAGCTATAGCTACATGGCTTTGTTCTTCTTTTTCATGTAATTCTTCTTTTGAGAATTCGTCCCAATCTGTTTTTAGCTCAGATGCTGATGCAGAACGATCATATCTTTGACCAAATGGATCAATTCCTAAATCTCTTAATTCTTGTAATTTTTGTCGACGGACCTGCATTTGGTCATTCATTTCTTCTGACATAACTTTCTCTCCTTTAGGCTTCTTGTTTTCAGTTAATTATTTTATACGTTCTAGTTGGAAATATTATAAATTAGCAACCATTTGTTGTTCTATTGATACTTGATACAATGTTTTTAATTCCAAAAATTATTTTAGCACTTTTAAGATACTAAAAGCATATTTCCCTTTTCTATAACATAACGTCAATATAGTTACCTTTCAATTCTACTAAACCATAAAGATGTTATAAAGGAATTTTTACTTTATCCTAACGCATGAGTTTAAATCCATTATAAAATAAATGCTTTTTCAATTTATTCTTTGTACTTTTTAACTGTATTATCCTCAGTGACTATTGACCCAATCGTTTTATTAGAGCGAGGTTCAATTTGTTTAGAGGCAATGTCGTTCAATGGAATCAATACAAAAGCACGCTCAACCATTCTAGGATGAGGTACTACCAAATCATTCTCTTCTATAATGTTATTTCCATATAATAATATATCTATATCTAATGTACGAGGTCCCCATCTAATTTTTCTAACACGATGAAGTTCTTGTTCTGTATCTAAACAACATGTTAACAATTGTCTTGCTGTTAATGTTGTTTCAATTTCTATACATAAATTTAAAAATTTAGGCTGATCGGTATACCCTACTGGATCTGTTTCATATATAGGGGATATATCTGTAACATCAATATTTTCGTATTGATTTAAGATTTGAATAGCTTGCTTTAATTGTTGCTCTCTGTCGCCTATATTACTTCCCAAACCTAAATATGCTTTAATCATTTAATGACTCTCCCTCACTATTTCAATACCTACTCCATCGTAGTGACCAGGTATAGGTGGGTTCTCTTTAGTGATTCTAACTTTTGTTTCCATTACACGATTATAGTGTGAATTTATACGTTTTGCAATACGTTCAGCTAGATGCTCGAGTAAATTCGAAGGCTCACCCTCAACAATAGATTTTACATCTTCAAACACTTCTCCATAATGGACTGTATCCTTTACATCATCTGACTTACCAGCGTCTTTCAAATCAACTTTTAAAGTGAGATCTACAACAAATATTTGTCCTATTTCATTTTCAGCTGACAATGCCCCATGATATCCGTAAAAACGCATTCCATTAAGAAATATGATGTCTTTCATTTTCATTCTCCTTTAAAAAGTCCATACCTTGTGCAATTCGAGCGTTGAGTTCGACATGGTGAACTCTGACAGCTTTAACGCCCTTCATTATACCATAGGCAGTTGTTGATGCTGTAGCTTCATCCCTCTCTAAAGGTTTGGTATCTTTACCTATCATTTCCTTAATAAACCTTTTACGACTAGTCGCAAGTAATACCGGATATTCTGTAGCTACTAATTCATCAAGTCGAGCCATCACTTCATTTTCTTCTTCACGTGTTTTCGCAAAACCTATACCTGGATCAAGCCAAATTTTTTCTTGAGGAATACCAGCCATCTCAGCTTTATTAGCTTGCGATAATAAAGTTACTAACATTTCATCGACAACCGGTTTATCTCTTTGTCCATCACCATTATGCATAAGTACGATTTCTGCATTGTAATTAGCGACAACTTCAAATATTTTAGGATCAAACAATCCAGCCCATTGATCATTAATCATTGTAGCGCCTAATTTTAAACAAGCTTCAGCTACTTCACTTCTATATGTATCTATTGATATTTGTGTATCGAGTTCTATTAAAGACTTAACTACAGGTACAACTCTATCTAACTCTTCCTCAAGCGTAATTTCTTTATATCCTGGTCTTGTTGATACACCACCTACATCAATAATATCAACACCTTCATTTATCATTTCTTTCGCTCTTTCAACCGCATTTTCAACTGAATTGTATTTTCCACCATCTGAAAATGAGTCTGGCGTAACGTTAAGTATGCCCATAATTTTTGTTTTTGACATTTAATCACCTTTTCATTTCATTAATATAAATATCATTAGTCTCACTTATAATGATATCATTACTCACATAATAATTTCAGTGTCAAAATCAGAATGTTCGATAATTATATCGATTAATCTGTAAATAAAATGATTTCACTTACAATAAGACATAAAAAATAGCGGAGTTACACACCCCGCTAATACATCTATTATAATTAATCATCGAATGAGTATAAAGGTGTAGATAAGTAACGTTCACCATTACTTGGTAATACTGTTACTACTGTTTTACCTTTACCTAATTCTTTTGCTTTTTGAATGGCTGCATGAATAGCTGCACCTGAAGAAATACCTGATAAGATACCTTCTTCTTTAGCAACACGACGTGCCATTTCCATTGCTGTTTCATTTCCTACTTTAATAATACTGTCGTAAATATCAGTATTTAACGTATCTGGAACAAATCCTGCACCTAAACCTTGTAATTTATGTGGTCCTGGTTCTCCACCACTAAGTACTGGAGATGCTTCTGGTTCAATAGCCACAATTTCAATTTCAGGATATTGTTTTCTTAATACTTTACCTACACCTGAAAGTGTACCACCAGTTCCAACACCAGCTAAGAACGCATCAATTTTTTTACCTTCAAATTGTTCTACTAATTCTGGACCTGTTGTAAGTTCATGAATTTCAGGGTTTGCTTGGTTTTCGAATTGTTGTGGTTCAAAATAACCGTGTTCTTCTTTTAATTCTTTAGCTTTTTTAATAGCGCCTTTCATAGCTTCTGATCCTGGAGTTAATACTAATTCAGCACCATATGCTTTTAATAAGTTACGACGTTCCTGACTCATTGTTTCAGGCATAGTAAATACTGCTTTATAACCTTTTGCTGCACAGACAAATGCTAAACCAATACCTGTGTTACCACTTGTCGGTTCTACAATTGTATCACCAGGTTTAATTTTTCCTTCTTTTTCAGCTTTTTCAATCATAGCTAATGCGATACGGTCTTTTACTGAACCGCCTGGATTTTGATATTCTAATTTAACATAAATATCTGCTGCATCTTCATCAACAACATTTCTCAACTTAACTACAGGTGTATTTCCAATTATTTGTGTAATATTTTCTACTGGTTTTTGTGCCATTAAAAACACTCCTTTTCAACGAAATTAATAAAGCTTAGTCTTTTTATCGGATATCTTTATTCTATCAGAATTTTCTCAAAATACAAATATATTTTATTTATACTGAAATTGAGTAATTGTTATACATTTTAAAATCTTCCCTAAACCAAATTAAAGTAAACGTTAACTCAAAATACTACCAATATATTAATTAATTTAAGCCATAGATTCTAATAATTGATTTAATTCGGATTCACTATAATTGTATTTATTACCACAGAAGTGACAAACTGCTTCTGCACCATGATCTTCTTTAATCATATCGGATATTTCAGCTTCTCCTAATCCTTTGATTGCGTTCAAGAATTTTTCATGACTGCAATTACATTCGAATTGTACTGGAGAAGTTTCCAATATTTGAACGTTATCTTCTCCAAGTATTTCATTTAAAATACCTTCAGGTGTTAGGCCTTGTTCAATTAATTTAGATACAGGTGTCATTTGGTTAATAGCTTCTTCCAACTTATTAATAGTTTCTTCTTTAGCTCCCGGCATTACTTGTATAATAAATCCACCGGCTGCTTTAATTGTGTTATCAGGATTAACAAGTACACCTAATCCAACTGATGAAGGTGTTTGTTCACTTGTAGCATAATAATAAGTGAAGTCTTCTCCTAATTCACCTGATACAATTGGACTTGATCCAGAAAAGTAATCTTTCATACCTACATCTTTAACTACTTGAATTGAGCCTTCTGTCCCAACTGCTCTTCTTACATCTAATTTTCCTTGTTCATTTAAAGGAAAATGCGTTTGTGGATGGTCTACGTAAGCGCGTACGTTACCTTTTGCATCCGCATCCGCAATAATTTTCCCTATTGGACCGCGACCATCAACTGTTACTGTTAATTTTTGAGTTCCTTTTAACATTGCGCCCATCATTACCGTAGCAGTCATTGTTCTTCCCATTGCTGCTGAGGCTGTTGGCCATGTATAGTGTCTTGTTTGTGCTTCTTGAACTGATTCAGTTGTTAATGAAGCATATGCTCTTATTTCTCCATCAAATGCTAGGGCTTTAACTATATAATCATGTGTCATTATTTATTTCTCCTTTTAATGAGGTTCTCTATTATTTATCATTTCATATTTTGAATATCATTTTCGAATAACTATTATACATCTGTTGCTTATTTTCATGAAATTATTTGTTTCACATTATATTTACTTTGCTTTTTAAAAGAAGAATCGAGTTTCGCTATAGTCTAAGCTAACTTTCTTCTCTCACTATTACTAATATAAAAAACATCCCCTTACTATTACAGTAAGGGGATTGAACTAAGAACTAATTATTCTCTATGATTTGGATCATTAGGATTATATGGTTTATCAATGTTTGGTGATTGTTCATGTCCTGTTGATTCAGTATCTGATTCATCATTATCATGATCACTTTCACCGTCATTATTATCTAAAGATTGTTCTTTTCGAACATCTTCGTATGATTTACCATATTTACCGTCTTTGAATTCTGAGTCAGTTTCTGTTACAACTTCTGCAGAATCATAATCAACTTCAGGTAATTTACCTTCATGGAATAATGATTGAATTTGTTCTGCAACCAATGTTTCCTCAGTAAGTAATGTCTTAGCAATAAGTTTTAATTGTTCTTGATGTTCTAATAAGATTTCTTTACAACGTTCATATTGTTCTTTAACAATACGTTGTACTTCTTTATCAATTTCATAAGCAATTTGACCTGAGTAATTTGGTTCACCTTGCATATCTTTACCTAAGAATACTTGGCCATTACCGCTACTAGAGAATTGTAAAGGTCCGAGTTTTTTACTCATACCATATTCAGTAACCATTGATCGAGCAATTTGTGTAGCTCTTTCAAAGTCGTTTGAAGCACCAGTAGAAACCTCACCGAAGTTAATATCTTCTGATACACGACCACCAAGTAAACCACAAATTTTATCTAATAGTTCCGGTTCTGTCATTAAGAATCGATCTTGTTTAGGTAACATCATCGCATAACCACCAGCTTGTCCACGTGGAACGATAGTCACTTTGTGAACAACTTCTGCTTCATCAAGTACCATACCAATAATAGTATGACCAGCTTCATGGTGAGCAACAATATTTCTTTCTTTATCAGAGATAACACGTGATTTCTTAGCTGGACCAGCGATGACACGGTCTGTCGCTTCTTCTATATCACGCATATCAATTTTGTTCTTGCCTTCACGTGCAGCAATTAATGATGCTTCGTTTAATAAGTTTTCTAAGTCAGCACCAGAGAAACCTGGTGTTCTTTGAGAAATAGCTTTTAAATCAACAGTTTCATCAAGTGGTTTGTTTTTAGCATGTACATGTAAAATAGCTTCACGACCCTTAACATCGGGACGACCAACTTGAATTTGTCTGTCAAAACGTCCAGGACGTAATAACGCTGGGTCTAAAATGTCAGGACGGTTTGTAGCAGCAATCATGATGATACCTTCATTTTCACCAAAGCCATCCATTTCAACTAATAATTGGTTAAGTGTTTGTTCACGTTCGTCGTGTCCACCACCAACACCTGCACCACGTTGACGACCTACAGCATCAATCTCATCGATAAAGATAATACATGGTGCATTTTTCTTAGCATTTTCAAATAAGTCACGTACACGACTTGCACCAACACCGACAAACATCTCAACAAAGTCTGAACCACTTATTGAGAAGAATGGTGCGCCGGCTTCACCAGCAACAGCACGTGCAAGTAATGTTTTACCAGTACCTGGAGGTCCAACAAGTAAAACACCTTTTGGTATTCTAGAACCCATTTGTTTAAATTTCTTGTTATCTTTTAAGAAGTCTACAATTTCTACAAGTTCTTGTTTCTCTTCATCTGCACCTGCAACATCTGAGAAACGAACACGGCGTTTACTGCTATCGTACATTTTAGCTTTGGATTTACCAAAGTTCATCATACGACCGCCGCCACCGCCACCTTGAGCTTGGCTAAGGAAGAAAATAAATAATAATGCAATGATTAAAACAGGAATCAATGTTGTTAGAATACTAACAAACACACTTTGTTCTTCTTCTTCTTTAACTGTAAATTTCAATCCATCTTGTTTCTGAGCTGTATCAGTAATTTTTTGTAAATCTTTTTCGTTGTTAAATAAAATTGTTGATGAATAATCTTCACCTTTTTTTGTTTTACCGCTTACCATGTATACGTTTTGTTCAGGTTGAATTTCTAATGATTTTAAATCGCCTTTATCCAATTTACTAACAAACTGCGTATATGTAAGTTGCTTTGGCATATTTCCATTACCATTTAGGAAAGAAAAAAGGCCAAATATTATAACGCCTATAATTGCGATAACTAGCACATTGCGAAACGCTTTCTGCATGTGTCATTTCCTCCTACTTCCAATAATAAAACTAACAAAAATTGTAACACAATACATCTTGACCAGGCTACTATTTCAACTTTAGTATTGGTTCTTCAATTTTAGTCAACTTCCACTATATAGATTTTTAATTTTTAGTTATATCATGATTTAAAAATAAGTAATGTCATGTTTAATTTAGACATCGTGATTTAAATTGAGTCTACACTAAAATGATGTTTAATCATAGTAATAAAACATCGTACCCAACTTTTTAACATCGAAATTAACTTGTTACTTTATGAATATACTTCCGGTTTTAAAGTGCCGATGTAAGGTAAGTTTCTATAATGTTCTCCGTAATCAAGTCCGTATCCAACTACAAACTCGTCAGGAATTTTTTTACCTACGTATTTTGCTTCAATATTAGCTTTTCTACGATTTGGTTTATCTAATAAAGTAACAATTTCTAATGAGTTTACTTTTCTTGATTGTAATAATTCAGTAATTGATTTCAATGTTGTACCAGTTTCTAAAATATCTTCAATAATTAAGACATCTTTGTTTTCAATAGAAGAACCTAAATCTTTGATGATTTGAACTTCACCAGTTGATTCAGTACCACCGTGATAACTTGACACATCCATAAAATCAATCGATAAATGTGTATCAATACGTTTGATTAAATCCGCCATAAACATGACTGATCCTTTTAAAATCCCAATACAAACAAGTGGTTTATCTTGATAATCTTTAGTCAACTGTTCTCCTAAGTCCTTACAAATGGTTTGAATTTCTTCTTCACTCATTACAATATTTTTTATATCCTTATGCATTTGCTATTCATCTCCAATATTTCTAATGTTTATATAATGTTTATAGTTTTTATTGATATATAACTGACCCACAGCGATAACATTTCCCTCTGCATTAATAACAATTGGTAAACGATTGCGTTCAATAGCATCGATTTTACAATCAATCAATAACCGACTTACTTTTTTATGTTTGTTTTCACTACCGTTTAATAAAAAACGGTCACCATTTTGACGTGTTCTTATAGTTAATGGTAATTGTTCTAACGGGAAATCTGATTGTATGATAATTTCATAATCTCCAAAGTGATATGTATGAGGTGTTTCGATGACTTTTATTGAACTTACATCGTTCATTTCTGTATTAGTCATTATTATAAATGTATCATATGAAATTTGAATTATCCATTTATCTGTAATATCAATCGTAAATTGTGATTTTTGACTTGCAAATTGGTCGAACCATGACTGATACATTTTATCAGATATTGAAGTTGCTAAGGAGATTTTTTCAAATATTTGGTCAAGTACATGCACCTTTACATTATCTGTTAATTGATTAAAGCTAGTTCTTGGAATAGTAATTTTAGTTTGATTCGCCTTTATAAGAGCTTTTTCATCAATAAATTGGCTTGCTAAATTGCGAAGTGTTTCTAATTCTTGATCATGCCAAGATTTTAACTTTAATAAGTGGTCGATACTTAATTGTTCGTTGTCTAAAATCGCAGGTAAAATACGATTACGTATATCATTTCTTACATATACGTTTTTGTGATTTGATGTATCTTCATAAAATGGAACATGAAATTCCGATTGATACTTCTTAATTTGATCTTTAGAAATATTTAATAACGGCCGACAAAGTTTATAATGTTGACGATTTGATTCATAAGCAATGCCCAGAGTACTACGAGTAAATCTCCCTGTAAACAACCTATAAAATATAGTCTCAATTTGATCATCTTGATGATGTGCTGTTAATAATACATCAGCCTTAAGTTTTTTCATCATAAAATCAAACCAGTCGTAGCGATATTGACGCGATTCGTTTTGAATACTATTTCCCGCTTCTACGATATTATTTAAATCAAGGTGTTTAATATAATAGTCAATATGGTGTTTTTCGCAAAACGTTTTAAAGAACGTTTCTTCCTCTGCTGATTCTTGTCGTAAGCCATGATTAACATGAATGCATGTTAATTTACGATATGTATGTTGATATTCATTTAATAAAAGATGTAATAGGCACATGCTATCTATTCCTGTTGATACAGCTAATACAATATGGTCATCTTTTGACCAACCTGTTGAATTCATTTCCATCAACTATTCACCTCCGCACAAGCTAATCAAATACCAAATCATCATTACAATAAAAATAGACTGCTCCTTCATCAAGAAACAGTCTTAGATTGTCTGTCCATTTACAGAAACTCACAATACAAAAGTTATATTATTGTAACAGACTTAATTTATGAAATTAACGTTTTGAACCTTTACCGCCTCGTCTAGATTCAGTTTGACGTTTTATAGAAGTTAATTTATCTTCACTATCTTTTAAGAAGTTACTTAATTTCTTTTCAAAGTCTTCACCTTTTGGCGCTGGTTTACTTTGATTTGATTTATTATTATGATGTGGTTTACGTTGTGGGCGATCTTTAGCCTTTTTAATTGAAAGACTAATTTTGCCATCATCTGCAATTGAAAGTACTTTTACTTCTACTTCATCATCTAAAGATAAATGATCTTCCACATTTTCAACGTAGTTATCAGCCACTTCACTAATATGGACTAAGCCACTTTTCCCTTCAGGTAACTCAACGAATGCACCGAATTTTTTAATACCAGTGACTTTACCTTTAAGCTTGTTTCCTACTTCGATTGACATATTCTAAATAAATCCTCCCGATTTCATTCGATTTTAACTTTATTATATTCCTGTTGAAGCAATTTCACAATGCTATAATGAGATTTACTTTAATTAATTATCACTATCTGACGACTTAGACTTAGAGGATTTATTATCATTTGGCAACCTAAAAATAACTTCGCCTTTATTACTTAAATAATAATCATCTCGTGCCACTTTTTCTACGTAATCTTTATCATTTAAATTGTTTAGTTTCTCTTTTAAAGCAATCTCTTCATCTTGCTTTTTTTGATATTGTTCTTCTTTATGTTTTCGTTCTACAGCGTCTTTATCATTGCTGTGCTTTTGGACGACAAGCATAATGCATAATAAGATGATTATTGCTAACATGATTCCGCCAAATAAAGTGATTCTTCGGCGAACAACACGCATCTTTTTGCGTTGTCTTTGTTTCTTTTGGTTTTCTTTAGATGTATATTGATTACCAATATTTTCAACTTTATTATTCATTGCTTGTCACCTCTCTTTGTTTATTCAGATTCATTAATACGCTCTTCTTTAACTAATTCGTACATACCTTTAGCATTCTCTTTAGAAGCATGCTCATTTAATCCTGTAACATTAACAGTCACAAGTTTCTGTCCGAAGCGAATAACTAATACATCTCCAACTTTAACATCTGTTCCTGCTTTTGCTACATTGCCATTAATTGTAATACGTCTTTGATCACTAATTTCTTTAGCCAATGTACGACGTTTAATTAATCTAGATACTTTTAAAAATTTATCTAATCTCATTAATGATTCTCTCCTTGCTCTAAATATTGTTTAAGAGCCACTTCATCAAAATCTTTATTTTTTGTTTTATCATACAATGACATGAAATGGTCTGCAAATACTTTCTCAAATTTCACACGTGGTTGTTTGCCTTCCTTGGATTTAGCCGTCGCCCAAATTGATTTTAAATCATCAATTGATTCTGCTGATGCATCACTAAATATATGAGGATGTCGACGAATCATTTTAGCATTTAAGCTGGCAATCACTTCTTTAACATCAAAATAGCCTTCTTTTTTACCAATGCTTGTATGCAGTAACACTTGTAACAGTATATCTCCAAGTTCTTCTACCATGTGCCAATCATCTTCATTATCGATAGCTTCAAATAACTCAAACGTTTCTTCTAGTAAATAACGTTTAAGCGTTTGATGTGTTTGAACTTTGTCCCAAGGGCAACCTTTTTCATCATCAACTAATAAATCAATCGTCTGCTCTGCAAAATCAAAGTCATTATAAAGTGCCTCTGATTCTATAACTTGAGGGACAAAAACACTAGTTAAGTTATTAAACGCATCTTCAAAATGATCAAGTTCATATAATGCACATTGCGTCACTTGTGCTTCACCAGTACGTGCACCTGTCACAATTGCTACCTCATGTTCATCTGGATATCTTTCCATTAAAGTTAGCTTAATATCTGCTGCTACCATTTCACTATAAACTTGCGTAATAAGTGTATTTGTACGCACATTTAGTTGCACTTCTTTTAAAGATGTAGCATCAAGTAGTGTGAAACCATCATTAGGATCAACATTCACAGCTTCAAATACGTCATCGATGAAACTTTTACCACCTAGTACTTTTACATCTATATCGTTATTTTGTGCATGATACTCCATTAATTTCATAGTAGTCGTTTCTGCCACACGTGGATGCCCTGGAACTGCATAAACAATGTCTGATTGTTGTGCTTTATCAATCAATTGTTTAACAATTTCGTCATACACTTTTTCAAATTGGTCATTATTTTCATAAATATCATCGAAACCTTCAAATTCTATTTCATTTTTAAGGTCCTCAATAACTGGATGTTCAAGTGTACGTGCATATATCTTAGGTTGTTTTTGTATAAAACGATATATACCTAATGGCAAATCTTCTATACCATAGTTTCCTAAACCAATAATAGTAATAGTTTGTGTCATTAACGTCTTCCTCTCTTAAAATGATATAGCTTATCTCCTAAAGGTAAAAATTTAAGTTCTCTATAACTTAGTACATTAAAAATACCGACATATATCATAAACACACCTACGCCAATCAATGCACTAATCATTAAAGATATTAATCCAATTACACGACCATTAGATGGTAATACAAACATTATTATTTGAACTACAACTGACATTATAAACAGCCCGACCACTAATTTAATAATAAATTTACCCATTTGACTAAAATGATAGGATTTTAAGACTGCCCAATGTAATATAGCGCAAAAAATAATTAATGATAATACTGTACTTATACTTGCACCTAATATTTGTAATTGATGAATAAAAATAACATTCAATATAATCTTCATTAATAATCCGCTTATAAACCCAATTAAAATAGACTTCGTATTATTAATTACTTGTAGTAAAGCTATATCCATCATGATTAATGATACACCAATTACTGTTAGCATATAAACACATAACGTGCTTGTTTGACTATCCGTCTTAAAAAACACTTGATTCATTAGCGGTAAAACATTAATTATACCTACACCTGCTGCCGAACTAATTAAGACAGTTATTTTTAATGAGGCGTTAGCATATCGGTTCATTTGTATAGATTGCTTCTTTTGAATTGCATCAGTTAATAATGGAATTAAGACAAAACTAAATGTCGTTGTAACAATTAATCCCATTTGTATAAATGAAGCACCTCTATCATATACACCTTTTTGTTTAATCGCTTCTATAAACGTTAATCCTGTTGTTTTAAGCGTATGAATAACAGTAAAACTGTCTGCTACTTGCCATAAAATAACAATCAACTGACTTAATGCAAAAATAAGTATAGCAATGAGTAAGTTTTTCCAGCGGATTTTTTCTTTATCATTATTCAAATTTAATTTAAATGGTCGTTTAGCTAATAAATACAATGTCGAACCTAAAAATCCTATAGATGACGCAATAATTGCTAATGTTCCAGCTTGATATATAGACCAATGTTGTTTCACAAATAACAATATAGCTATCATGATTAAACATACTCGAATTAATTGTTCTATAACCTGGGAAATGGCGGGTATATTCATTTCTTGTTTTGATTGAAAATATCCTCTTAGGACACCTAATACACCTACAAAAATAAAACTAAAGCTTGCCATTCTAATCATCGGTGTTAAATGTACATCACCCATTAATTTAGAAATCATGTTTGCACTACTAAAAATCACAATACAAATTACAAAACCTACACTTTGTATTACTAATAATACTTTTGAAAAGTATTGTTCATGTTGGTCTTTTCTTAAATTTTGTGTCACAGCACTTGGAATGGCATTCATAGACAAAATCATACCTAGCGCTACAATGGGGTATATTTGTTGATATGCATATAAACCTTCATCACCAAGTATATTTTGATAAGGTATTCTATAAATCGCACTTAAAATTTTAATAACAATTAATGCAATCGTTAGTATCACTACACCATTAAATGCGGGTTTATGCTTCATCTTGAATACTCATACTTTCTTCAATACATTTAACTAAGAATTTTAAGTTATCTAACCATTGCTTAGACTTAGTAAGTGTCACTTTCATTGTGCCATTCTCAACGCCAACTTTCATTGATCTACCAAGTGGTTGAGTATTTTTAAATAATGCTTCGCCATCTATATCAGTAGTAGATTTCTCTGATAATAAAATTTGAATTTGTTTACCTAAATCTTTAATTTTTGTAATACCTGCATGTAAAGCATGCGTTTTGATTTCTACAATATCTAATAAACGTTCAACTTCTACTGGATATTCATTAAAACGATCGATTAATTCATCTTTGATATCCATAAGTTGTTCTTCTGATTCCACTTTTCGTAGTTTCTTATAAATTTCAATTTTAGCTTGTTCATTTTGAATGTATTCTGCTGGTAAATAGGCGTCTAAGTTGAGTTCAACTTCTACTTCAGGTGTATCTGGTGTTTCTTCTTTAATACCTCGTTTTTCATTAACTGCTTCTTCAAGCATTTGAGAGTATAAATCAAAGCCGACAGAATCTATAAATCCATGTTGCTGCTTACCAAGTAAATTACCGGCACCACGAATATTTAAATCACGCATAGCAATCTTGAATCCTGAACCTAGTTCAGTAAATTCTTTAATAGCTTGTAATCTTTCTTCAGCTGTTTCAGTTAATACTTTGTTTGTAGGGTGAAGGAAGTAAGCATAACCAATTCTACTTGAACGTCCTACACGTCCACGCAATTGATATAATTGACTTAGACCAAATCGATCCGCTTCTTCAATAATTAATGTATTGGCATTCGGAACATCTACACCTGTTTCGATAATCGTAGTCGTTACCAAAATATCATATTCGTGATTAATAAAACTCAACATCGTTTCTTCTAAATCTCGTTCTGTCATTTGACCGTGTGCAACAGCGATATTTGCATCAGGCATCAACATTTGAAGTTGTTCTCTCTTTTCATATATTGATTGAACTTTGTTATATAAATAAAATACTTGTCCATCACGAGATAATTCTCTTTCTAACGCTTCTTTAATAAAATTCGTATTTTGTTCTAATACATACGTCTGTACTGGAAAACGATTTTCAGGTGGTGTTTCAATAACAGATAAGTCACGTACACCAAGCATACTCATATGCAATGTTCTAGGTATTGGCGTAGCTGTAAGTGTTAACACATCCACATTATTTTTCAATGTTTTAATTCTCTCTTTATGACGTACACCAAAGCGTTGTTCTTCATCGACAATAAGCAATCCTAAATCTTTATAGTGTATATCTTTTCCAAGTAATTTATGGGTACCGACAACAATATCTACGTAACCAGATTTCAGTCCTTCTTTTGTTTCTTTTACCTCTTTTGTAGAACGGAAACGACTAATTAATTGAATTTCTACAGGGAAATCTTGCATACGTTCTATTAATGTTTCATAGTGTTGTTGCGCTAATATAGTAGTTGGTACTAAAAATGCAACTTGTTTACCTTCCATAACTGCTTTAAATGCAGCTCGTACAGCAACTTCTGTCTTACCGTAACCTACATCGCCACATAATAAGCGATCCATTGGACGTTCTCTTTCCATGTCACCTTTAATTTCTTCAATAGATTTACTTTGATCGGGTGTCAGTTCATATGGGAAGTCCAATTCGAAAGTAGATTGTTCTGCAGTGTCTGGGCCAAATTGGTAACCTACAGACATTTCTCTTTGTTTATATAAATCGATTAATTCGTCTGCAATATCCTCAACACTTTGTTGAACTTTTGCTTTAGTTTTTTTCCACTCTGTGCCACCAAGTTTGTTTAAACGTGGCGATTTATCTTCAGAAGCAACATATTTTTGTACTTGATCCATTTGATCTACAGGAACGAATAATTGATCGGTGCCCTTGTACTGTAACTTAATATAGTCTCTATGTTGTTCTCCAACTTCTAGCGTTTCTACGCCTAAATATCGTCCTACACCGTGGTGGACATGGACGACATAGTCTCCTACATTTAAATCCTGATAGGACTTAATTTTTTCAGCATTAGACATTGTTTTCGTACGTTTACGTTGCTTTTTCTGTTTTGTTTTAAATAATTCTCTTTCAGTTATCACAACTAATTGCATATAAGGTAATTCAAAACCTTCTGATAAGCTACCTTCTAAGACAACAGCTTGACCACTTGTCGAAGCTTGATCAATATTTGTCACTACAGGAATATGCATTTCGTTCAACATAGATTGTATGCGTTCTACTTTTGTTTCTGTCTCAACAAGAACGATAACAGCATATTCATTTTGAATAAATCTTTGGAATTCAGAACGCATAATATCATATTGACCATAAAACTGTTGAACTGGCTTACATGAAAACTTAATAATATGTTCTAATTCAACAGGCATAGATGACGTAAATAAAGTAAAGTAAGCAACCGGATTATCTTGTAGAAGATTTTCAAAGCCATCATACTGCATAAAACTTTGACCAATAAAACCATTACCACTTTCGATTAAGTTGCTTATAAAATCATCAACTTCAGTAGTCAAAGTTTCTTCTGTTTCTTTAATACGATTATATTCGTCAACTGCAATGACTACATCCTTAGAAAAATAATCAATAATAGTAGATGGTTGTTCATACATAAATGCCACTAATCTTCTTAACAATTGATGGTCAAAAAATGTAGATTCAAAGAGTTTGAAACTTTCATATGTTTCTTTCAAATCATTTCGTACAGATTTTTCTATTTTAGGTCTTGTTTCTTCATACGCTTCTTTTAAATGAGTTTGTAAATGATTGATGACCTCATCTGTAATAATATAATCACTCGCTGTCGTGATTTCTATACTTTCTAAATTATCATTAGATCTCTGAGTTTCAACATCAAAATCTCTAATAGAATCAATTTCTGTATCAAATAGTTCTATTCGGACGGGCGCTCCAATTAGAGGATAAATATCAATGATTCCTCCTCTAAGAGAAAATTCCCCAATATGCGAAACCACACTTTCTCTTCGATATCCCATATTGACTAATTTATTTAAGAAATCATCAACTTCAATATCATCTCCAACATTCAATGTCATTTGATGATTGCGCCACATTTCTACCGGCGTTAACCATTTTTTCAATCCATTTAATGGGACGATAAATAACCCTTTCTTTCCATGAGCCAGTGCTGTTAGGGTTCTAACACGTTCACTCATGAGCTGAGGGCTTTGCGTAGAAAATTCTTCCGTCATGATATCTTGGACTGGATATTTATAAATTTCTTCATCACTGACGTATTGTAAAATATCTGCTTCGATTTTATCTGCTTGATATAAGTTATTAGTCACTAATAACATTTGTTTATGGTCTGATAAATATTTTTCAGCAATCAATGTAGCTTTAGCTGAAGGGGATAGGCCAGTAACTAAAATATTATCTTGGCCAAACACTTGGTCTAATTCCTGAAAACGCTTATCTTCTTTTATATAGTTAGAAATGACTTGTCTCAATTGATTTCACCATTATATTCATTCATGACATTATCAAATCTAGATGTTTCTATAAATGCTTCCACTGCATTTGCTGAATGTTCAATGACTTTCTCCATTGTCATCATTTCTTCTTTTGAAAAGCGTTGTAATACATAATCAGGAACAGACATACCATTCGTAGGTCGACCAACACCTATACGAATTCTTTTAAATTGATCAGTACCTAGCATTTTAATAATAGACTTCATACCATTGTGACCACCAGCGCTGCCTTTTTGACGCAAACGCACATGTCCTTGATCTAAATCTAAGTCATCATATAATACAATAAGATCTTCTACATCTACATTATAATAATCCATTAACGGGGCTACTGCCTCACCGGATAAATTCATCATTGTCATTGGTTCAATAAGTAAAACTTTGTCACCATTCATTCTTTCAATAGTGTATACACCTTTAAATTTTTGCTTATCTAATTTAAATCCATGACGCTCTAAAATATAGTCAATGACTTCGAAGCCAATATTGTGTCTTGTAAGTTCAAATCGTTTACCAATATTTCCAAGACCTACAATACATTTCATATGTCGTTACCTCCAAAATTAATGTTTATCATTTAGTGACTATTCTTCAAATGATATATTGTCTCCGATTAAAATAACCAATCGTAAGTTAATCTTTATATCATTTATCAATACCACAATTTTATAATCATTCCCTATAATAACACAAAAAGCACTATGCTTATTAGTATAAGCATAGTGCTCGTCAATAAAGTTAAGAATCTTTATAAGATATTATAATTGATAATAATCTTATTCTTCTTCTTTATTTTCTTCTTCTTCGTTGTCGTCATTTTCTTCGCCAACGCGTTCTGGTTCTTCAGTAGCTGCTTCGCCTTCCATAGCTTCTACTTCTTCTTCAGTAGGTTCATCTGTTGGAGGAACTACTGTTACGATAGATTCTTCAGGATCGTTTTCGATAGTGAAGTCACCAGAAACTTTAATGTCAGCTACAGAATAGCTATCGTTGATATTTAATTCAGTGATATCAACTTCGATTGATTCTGGGATATTATCTGGAGTAGCAGTTACTTGTAAGTCGAATAATGGTTGTTCAACTACGCCGCCTTCTTTAGCGCCTACTGCTTCACCAACTAATTGAACTGGTACTTCTACAGTACGTTCTTCAGTCATGTTAATAGCTAAGAAGTCGATATGAGTGATTTGGTTTTTCAATGGATCGTATTGGTAATCTGATACCATTACTTTGATTGATTTAGAACCAACACCTAATTCGATAACACCGTTACGTCCTACTTCACGGATAACTTTGATAAATTCAACTTCATCAACTTTAACTGAAGTATTTTTTGTTCCGTAACCATATACAACTGCAGGTACTTTACCAGCATTTCTAAGTTGTTTAAGGTCAGAACGAGTTTGTTTACCTTGACGGATGATTGACTTTAATGAAGTCATTCTATTTCCACCTTTCATCTTTCGCTCTTTTAATGAGCTCCTCACTTACCCATCAACATCAATCGTTGCTTGTAAGTGTTTATTTATTCGTATAATCACGAACGAATGTATTATACACGCTTAAAACATTTTCGTCAAACGCATTTAACAATTTTAGTCGAATAATACACTAACTGATTCTCTTTCATATACACGAATAATAGCTTTACTAATTAAACCTGCAACTGAAAGTTCTTTCGTATTTGTTGGTTTACGACTTTCTTCTAATTGAATTGAGTTCGTAACGATTAATTCTTTAATTGCTGAATTTTCGATACGTTCTTTAGCTGGACCTGATAATACAGGGTGTGTACAACATGCATATACTTCTTTAGCACCTTTATCTTTAAGTGATTGAGCTGCTAACGTAATTGTACCTGCTGTATCAATAATATCATCAATTATGATGGCTGTTCTTCCTTCAATATCGCCCACAATGTTCATTACTTCAGCCACATTTGGTTTTGGACGACGTTTATCAATAATAGCAATTGGAGTTTTTAAAATGTCTGCCAATTTACGTGCTCTCGTTACACCACCATGGTCAGGTGAAACAACAACACATTCTTCTGGATTAATAGCAGGATCATTTTGGAAATGTTGCGCTAAAATAGGTACACCCATTAAATGATCAATTGGAATATCAAAGAAACCTTGGATTTGTGGCGCATGTAAATCTAATGCAATCATGCGATTTGCTCCTGCAGTTTCGATTAAGTTTGCTACTAATTTAGCAGTAATAGGTTCACGACTACGTGCTTTTCTATCTTGACGAGCATAACCGTAATAAGGTACTACGATGTTAATATTTGCCGCCGATGCACGTTTACAAGCATCAATCATAATAAGTAATTCCATTAGATGTAGATTAACTGGGTATGAAGTAGGTTGGATAATAAAAACATCACAACCACGGATACTTTCTTCTATATTGATTTGAATTTCTCCATCACTGAAACGTTTTACAGAACATTTTCCTAATTCAATACCTACATGGTCTGCTACTTCCTGTGCTAAAGGTTCATTACCTTTAAGTGAAAAAATCTTTAGCGATGAATTCTTATATTCATTATTTAACATTTATAGTCCTCCAATTATTTACTTACACATCTACTATTATATAGAAAAATAAACTTGATTACTATGACAAAAGTCTAAATCCTATGTTTACATATTCATTTCAATTATTTCTTATCGTTGTTTAAATAGCCCTCTTTATTTACTTGTCTTGCTCTCGCTAATGCTAAACTTTCATTTGGAATATCATCAGTTATCGTTGAACCAGCAGCTATTAACGAATGATCACCTACTGTTACTGGAGCAACTAAATTGGTGTTACAACCGATAAAGGCATCTTTTCCAATAATCGTTTTAAATTTATTCACGCCATCGTAATTAACGGTAATAGAACCACAACCGATATTCGTACGTTCGCCTATTTCGGCATCGCCAATATAACTTAGATGTGACACTTTAGAACCATCTTTAAGTTCAGCTTTTTTCACTTCTACAAAGTTACCTACTTTAACTTCTGCACCTAATTGAGAACCTGGTCTTAATTGTGCAAATGGGCCTACATTCGTATATTTGCCTACTTGAGACTCATTGATGACTGATTGTTTAATATTTGCATAAGAATCAATGACACTGTCATTAATTTCTGAATATTGACCAATCTTAACTTCTTCACCAATTACAGTTTTACCATTAATTCTGACACCGGGTTCAATTATTGTATCCATACCTATTTTTACATCAGGTCCAATAAACGTACTTGCTGGATCAATAATTGTAACTCCATTTCTCATATGAAATAGATTTAAGCGCTTTTGTAATGCTTTCTCAGCTTGACTTAGCATGACTCTATCATTTACGCCAATAATTTCTTCAAAGTCATCTGTATGATATGTACTTGCTTTACCATTATCTTTAATAATTAAAGAAATGACGTCAGGTAGATAATATTCTTGTTGCACATTATCATTCTTAACTTGATCTAATTTTTCAAATAAGGTTTTATTATCAAATGCAAAGATACCTGAACTAATTTCAGTAATTGCTTTTTCTTCGTTGTTAGCGTCTTTTTCCTCTACGATTCGCAATAATTGCCCTTCGTTATCTTTAATTACTCTTCCATAACCTTTTGGGTCATTAGCTGTAGCTGTTAAAACAGTAGCTTTGGATTGGGATGATTCATGTTGTTCGATTAAAGATTTTAGTGTTTCAGCTGTGATAAGTGGTGTATCTCCACACACAACCAATGTTGTACCCTCGTTATTTCTTAAATGTTCTTCTGCCATTTTCACTGCATGTGCTGTACCAAGTTGTTGATCTTGATAGCTATACAATGATTGATTACCTAATGTTTCTTTCACACTTTCAGCACCGTGTCCAACGATTGTTATAAGCTGGTTCACGCCTGATTGTTGAACATTATTAACTACATGTTCAATCATTGATTTGCCAGCAATTTCATGTAGCACTTTATATTTTTTTGATTTCATTCTTGTGCCCTTGCCTGCTGCCAATATTATCGCATGTCTTTGCATGAATGCTAACCCTCCATAAAATATACACTTCTCTACTATTATAATTTAACCGCTATCACTCTTTCAACATATAACCTATTTAGATGAAATACTTATTATGTGCTATTCACTTACAAAACCATGAATAATTTACTTAATGTTAGTTGTTATGGTGTTGATTTTAATGCTTAAATTTTTAAGTAAGTTCAAATGATTAAAACATTTAATGAAGAGGGACAAAATATACTTGAAAGTAAATGTTATATTTTAAAAGTAGTCCTAAAAACAAAAACAGAGTCAACATAGTATAATATGTTGACTCTGTAAAATATGTTTATATTTAAGCTTCGTCAGATTCATCTGATGTTGCATTTTTATCAGGAATGACTTCATCAGTTTCATCATATACTTTCATCACTGCATCTTGAATTTCTTGTCTCATTTCTGAGTTAATTGGATGCGCGATGTCGCGGAATTCACCATCTGGTGTACGTTTACTTGGCATTGCGACAAAAAGACCTGAGTTTCCTTCAATCACACGTAAGTCATGGATTACAAACGCCTCGTCTAATGTGATAGAAACAAGCGCCTTCATTCTACCATCTGTATCTATTTTTCTAAGTCTAACATCTGTCACTTTCATGTAGTGAGCCCCCCTAGTATATCTTTGTTTTATTAGAAGCTTGACAATTGCTCAAAAGAAAATTATATCCTTTATTTAACTTTACTAATTAATTCTATTTCTACTTTAACATCTTTAGGTAGTCTAGCTACTTCTACACAGCTACGTGCTGGTTGATGTTTATCGAAATAACTTCCATATACCTCATTTATATATTGGAAATTATTCATATCAGAAATAAAAATAGTTGTTTTAACAACATTATCTAAATCTGAACCTGCTTCTTTAAGTACCACAGATAAATTTTCTAAAACTTGTTTAGTTTGTTCTTTTACATCATCACTGACAATTTCTCCCTCTAAATTAAGTGGGATTTGACCTGATGTATAAACAAGTCCATTTACTACTGTAGCATGTGAATAAGGTCCTAATGCTTCTGGTGCTTTATTTGTGTTAATTATTTCCATGATGTAATTCGCTCCTTTAAGAAAATTTAGACAAGCTATTGCCTGGTTCTACTTTAAATTCCTGATTATATTCGTCAACATCTGATAGTCTTACCAAGGAAGTATAATCTTCTATTAACCTTTGTTTTACTTCTTTCGATTCTACGAGTACTGATACCCCTTTTACGTGTGCTTTAAACTCATTCATTAAATTCATAACACCGTTGATTGAGCCACCTGCTCTCATAAAATCATCGACGACAAGTACATTAGAATTTTCAGCTAATGTACGCTTAGATAATACCATTGTTTCTATTTTTCTAGACGATCCTGAAACATAATTGATAGAAACTGTAGAACCTTCTGTTACTTTATTATCTTTTCTAATAACTACTACAGGTAAATTTAATACGTTTGCTACTGCATTAGCAAGCGATATACCTTTCGTAGCAATCGTGACTACAGCATCTAGTTGTTCGTTCATATAAATACTCGCTATCAATTTACCTACCTTATTTAATAATGTAGGGTTTCCGACTAAGTCTGATAAGAATAAATAACCGCCTGGCAACAATCTATCTTTCTCATCTAGTAATGAAATAACTTCATTTACAACTTCAGTCGCTTCTTCCTTACTCATCATCGGTTTATATGTTACGCCTCCACTTGCTCCTGCTGTAGTCGTAACTGTTCCCAATGCTTCTTTTTGAAATGTACTTTTAATAATTTGTACATCCTCACTAATTGAAGATTTTGCCTGTTCAAACTTATCTACGAAAAATGTTAAAGGAATCAATTTATTCGGGTGGTTCATCAAATATTGTGTCATAAACACAATTCGTTCACTTCTTTTATACCTCATCATTTCAACCCTTCTATCCTAATAATCTAACTAAATATACTTCGTTACAACATCCGTTTACAGCATTATAAATATTTTTGGCTTGGCTTTCTTTTTGTGCTAAACCATAAACTGTTGGTCCACTACCACTCATCAAAGCTCCGTCTGCACCACATTGCAACATATTTTCTTTTATCTTTTTAATTTCTGGGTGCATCTCCATCGAAATAGGTTCTAATCTATTAGATAAACTGGCACATAACTTGTCATAGTCCGAAAATTTTAACGCTTCTATACAATCTTGAGTATATACTTCATGACTATAATTTAAATCCAACGCTTTAAATACATCTGGTGAAGAAATGCCAATATTCGGCTTTGCTAATACAACCCAGGCAGAAGGTGGTTTGTTTAAAAATGACACCTTTTCACCTCGACCAGTACAATAAGCAGTCTTGTTATATATACAAAATGAAACATCAGTTCCAATTTTGTTACCTAATGTACACAGCTCATCCAAAGATATATTTAAATTATATAAACGATTCATACCTCTCATAGTGGCAGCTGCATCTGCTGAACCACCTGCTAAGCCAGCTGATACCGGAATATCTTTATCAATCGTAATTGTCACGCCTTGTTTCAAATCATATGTTCTTGTCATTAATTCAGCAGCTTTATATGCTAAATTCTTATGATCATCGGTTACAAAATTATGTTCGATTTCAACCACAATTTTGTTATCTTTTCTCTTTTGAAAAGAAAGTCGATCATTTAAATCAACTGTAGTCATAATCATCTCAATCTCGTGATAGCCATCTTCTCTTTTAAAAAGTGTATCGAGCGTAAAATTTATTTTGGCAGGTGCCGTTTCATATATCATTTTTCCGCCCTCTCTTCGTAATCTTAATAAGATGATTTTAACATAAAGGACTAAAAGATTTGATAGTTAATGTTCATTTTTTTCATAAATAATTATATCAATCATTCTTAGAATATATTAAAAATGAATTAAATCAATGATTATCAATAATTCATCTTCACTTATTTAAAATTTAAGAAAGTATTTTAAGATTTAAAACAAAAAAAGAGTATTGAACATCTCGCTCAATACTCACCTTAATATGATATAAAACTTAAAATGATAGTGTAGTCATAACTACAACTATATTATTATGTCTATTTAGTGTGCAATTGCTTCTTGATGATTATCTTCTTCAAATGAAACTTGTACGTTCTCTGTTAATACATCAGTGTATGTATAAGATACTCTTTCGAAGTTATGCTTATCTTGGTCTAGTTCAACAACAAATACTGATGGGTATGTCTCTTTTAACACACCAGAACGTTCGATTGTTTTCTTACGACCACCATTGGCTTTAAGTACAATACGATTCCCTAAATGACAATCAATAGAATTTTTGATGTCCAAAATTGATTTTGGCATATTGCTCCACCTCGCTACAAGTGTTATATTACCATGTTTGTAGCGTTTTTGTCAAATAAAACTAAAATTTTATCAAGGTACGAAAGCTTTGTCAACAATTTAATTTACTAATTCTGGAAAATTATCCATTTCTTTATATAACATAGCAAAATCTTGAATTGACAATGTTTCTCCGCGTCGTCTAGGATCGATACCAGCTTTTTCTAACCAATTTAATATACTTTCTTTATGCTGTTTACCATCTTTAAAGAAATTTTGATAATTATTATTAATCGTTTTACGACGTTGTGCAAATGCGGCCTTTGCTAGCTTGAAGAATGCTTCTTCATCATCAACATCAACCAATGGTGTTTCTCTTTGCATTAACTTAACCACAATAGAGTCTACATTGGGTGGTGGCATAAATACTGTTTTAGGAACTGTAAGTACTTTACTTGTTTCTGTATAGTATTGCGTCACAATAGATAACGAACCGTATGCTTTAGTACCTACTTCAGCATTCAAACGTTCGCCGACTTCTTTTTGCATCATCACAACATATCCATCGATAGGTATGTCTTGTTGCATTAAATTAAGTAATATAGGTGTCGTTATATAATATGGTAAATTAGCAACGACCATAATTTTATCACAATCGTTTAAGTGTTCACTAACCGCCGATGCAATATCCGCTTTCAAAATATCTTCGTTAATAATCGTCACATTATCATATGGCGCTAACGTCTCTTTGAGTACAGGTATAAGTCGATGATCAATTTCAAATGACATGACTTTCTTAGCATGTTTCGCTAATTGTTCTGTCAGAGAACCCATTCCAGGTCCAACCTCTATGATGCCTGTACTTTTATCAATATTACTAGCATCAATAATTTTGTTAATTATATTTACATCGATAAGAAAGTTTTGACCTAAACTTTTCTTAAAATCAAATCCATATTGATTTAATAATGCTCTTGTTCGCGATGGCGTTGCTATATCTTTATGATCCATATCATCATTCACTTCCCTTATCTTCATTTAATGCTTGTCTTACATCATCTTCATTATACCCAAAGGCATTTAATTTTTTTAATAATTGTTTACCA
This sequence comes from Staphylococcus sp. 8AQ, assembly GCF_902506595.1. Lineage (NCBI taxonomy): Bacteria > Bacillati > Bacillota > Bacilli > Caryophanales > Staphylococcaceae > Staphylococcus > Staphylococcus sp. 8AQ. The sequence goes on along the minus strand of NZ_LR733871.1, from coordinate 11,350 downwards.
TTCGAATGTCCAATATGTAATTTTCGGCCTAAGATTTCACGTCTTCTTCGTGCATCCTTACCTATAATTAGTCCTAATTCTATGAGCACACTTTTATCAATAGATTCTTCAGCTTCTTCAAATGGAGAACTTACGTACATGAGTGCCTCTCTTATATCCTCAACTTGAGCATGTTCAACACCTATTTTGCCTCTTTTATTTTTAGCCTTTTCTCTATCAATATAAGCATGTTTTACTCCAGGGACACGGTCCTTAATTGTGTTTCTAATTTTATCCCCAGGAAAATCTGGATCAGTTAGTATAATCACACCGCGTGTTTCTTGCGCTTGTTTAATAACAGCGATGACCTCTTCATCTACTGCGCTACCATTTGTTTCAATTGTATCGCATTCAACTGCAGATTTTACACGTTGTGTGTCGTCCCTGCCTTCTACTACTATAAATTCATTTATTTTCATATTTTAATTCCTTCTTCAAAAGTAATTAACTGTAAGCTCTTTATATTTTAACAAAATATGATTAATCACACTGCCTTCAGTCTTAATTTAATAAAAACTGAGAAAGATATCCAATGAAATGATACCTTTCTCAGTTTAACAATTATGCTTTATTTAACTTAAATAATCTTTCAGCATTTTCAGTTGTTTGCTTACAAACTTCTTCATAAGTCATATCGCGTAATTCTGCAATTTGTTGCGCTACTAATGTCACGCGTTGTGGTTCATTACGTTTACCTCTGTATGGATGAGGAGATAAATATGGTGCATCCGTTTCAACTAATAGTCGATCCATAGGCACGTGTTGAGCTACTTCTTTAGGTTGTTTTGCATTCTTAAATGTCACTGGACCACCTAATGAAACGTAGAAATTTAATTTATTGATAACAACATCAGCAATTTCTGGTGATGCACTAAAACTATGCATAATACCGCCAACTTCTTCAGCGTGTTCTTCCATTAAAATATCCACACAATCTTGTGTCGCTTCACGATTATGAATAATAATTGGTAATTTCACACGTTTAGCTAAAGCAATTTGCTTTCTAAATACTTCTTTTTGAACATCGGCAGGTGATTTATCCCAATGATAATCTAGACCCATTTCTCCAATACCAATTATTTTCGGATGTTTTGCTAAGTTTTCAATCCACTCTAATCTTTCTTCTGTACAATCAATTGCGTCTACAGGATGCCAACCGATAATACCATAGATGAATTCATATTGGTCTATTAACTCCATCGTACGTTCAATTGTAGGTGTATCAAACCCTACAACGAACATGCGATCAACACCATCTTCTCTAGCACGAGTAATGACATCTTTTAAATCTTCATCATATTGTTCATCATTTAAATGAACGTGTGTATCAATTAACATGATTATCCCCCTATTTAATAGAATATCTTACTTAACGATTGCACCATTTGGAATAGCATTAGGTAAGCTAATAAGTGTTAAGACACCATCTTTTTCAGCTGATAAAATCATACCTTCTGATTTTTGTCCCATTAATTTCGCTGGTTTTAAATTAGTAACTACTGCTACTTTTTTACCAATGATATCTTCTGGACGATAAAATTTAGCAATACCTGACACTATTTGTCTTTGTTCATTATCTAAATCTATTTGAATTTTTAATAGTTTATCTGATTTTTTAACATTTTCTGCATCAACAATTGTTGCAGCTTTAATTTCTACTTTATCAAAATCTTTAATATCAATAATATCTTTACTTGGAACTGATTCTTGTTCTGTTGATTTTGGTGGTTGCATTGATTCTTTAATATATGCGATTTCCGCTTCAGTATCTAGTCTTGGGAAAATTGGTGTTGGTTTAGCTGTAACAGTAATAGGTTCAGTTAATGCACCGTATGTTTCTAAACTAGAGAATTCAGTTAGTTCTGGATTATTGATATTTAATTGTTTAAATATTTCTTTTGGTGCATGTGTAATGAATGGACGTAATAATACTGATGCAAAACGAATATTTTCAACTAAGTGTGCCATTACATTACCAAGCATGTCTTTTTGACTTTCATCTTTAGCTAAAACCCAAGGCGTTGTTTCATCAATATATTTATTAGTACGACTAATAAATTTCCAAACTGTTGATAAAGCAACTGAGAATTGTAAACTATCCATATTTTCATGGAATTCTTTAACTGTTTCCAATGCCATTGCTTCCATATCTTCATCTAATTCATGTTTAGGGCCTTGATATGCAGGTAGTTCTCCTTGGAAATATTTATTAATCATAGAAATAGTACGATTAACTAAGTTACCTAAGTCATTAGCTAAATCATAATTTGTTCTTTCAACAAATGCTTCTGGCGTGAATACGCCATCTGAACCAAATGGTAATTCTCTCATTAAATAATAACGAGTAGCATCTAGACCATAGCGATCAATCAGTACGTTAGGATCAACGACATTCCCTTTAGATTTACTCATTTTACCGTCTTTCATTAGAATCCAACCATGAGCAAATACCTTTTTAGGTAATGGTAAGTCTAAAGCCATTAGTAAAATAGGCCATATAATTGAATGGAATCTTACAATTTCTTTAGCCATTAAGTGTATATCAGCTGGCCAATATTTATTAAATAATGTTTCATCATCTGATAAATAACCTAGGGATGAAATATAGTTTACAAGTGCATCAATCCATACATAAACCACATGTTTTGGATTTGAAGGCACACTTACGCCCCAATTAAATGATGTACGTGATACCGCTAAGTCTTCCAACCCTGGTTTAATAAAGTTATTAATCATTTCATTCTTTCTTGAAGGTGGTTGAATAAAGTCTGGATTTTGATCATAAAATTCTAGTAATCGATCAGTATATTTCTTAATATTGAAGAAATAACTTTCTTCTTTAACTAATTCTACTTCATGACCTGAATCCGGGCTTTTACCGCCAACAATTTTACCGTTTTCATATACTGGTTCAACAAGTTGTGATTCTGTATAATATGTTTCATCTGGTACAGAATACCAACCTTCATATTCACCAAGATAAATATCGCCTTGTTTTAATAAACGCTCAAATACTTTTTCAACGACTTGTTTGTGGCGTTCTTCAGTAGTTCGAATAAAATCATCATTAGAAATTTCTAATTTATCCCATAAGTTTTTAATTCCGGCAATCATTTCATCTAAATATTCTAATTCTGTTTTGCCGGCTTTTTGTGCTTTTTCTTGAATTTTTTGACCATGCTCGTCAGTACCTGTTAAATATCGAACATCGTAACCTTGCATTCTTTTATATCTAGCAATTACGTCACCTGCTACAGTAGAATATGCGTGACCTATATGCAAGTTGCCACTTGGATAATAAATTGGTGTTGTTATATAAAATGTATCTTTAGCCATCAATGGTCCTCCTCGTTTCTTACAAATTAAATGATATCTAAATTTATTTTGCTTTTCAATTGTGTACCGTTAGTACGTTTATTTACTCATTTCAAATATTTGTTACTAAACAATTGGTTAATATTATCTTTACTACAATACCATAATTTAAAGCATTATTGTGTTGAAACTCTCTATTATTTAATCGTTTATAATATGTGCTATCTATTTTTTAATATTGAGCTACTTTTAATCAATATGATGATAAATATTATAAATTTCGCTTGTTTTACTTTGTCGATCTTCTGCAACCATTTTAATAGCTGCTTTGGTTTTAACACTTTTTTCTTTTATATAATAATTCACATGTTCCTCGACAGACATATCTTCAAACCATAATGTTGAGATTTCAGCTTCAGCGCCCTCAATTAAGATTACAAATTCTCCCTTTAATGGAATATCATTGTTTTGCACCTTAGTCAATAAAGTTTCCACATCTGCTGTAACAATTTCCTCAAATTTTTTAGTTAACTCTCGTCCTAGTGAAACTTGGCGATGGTTATCAACTTTAGCAATGGATTTTAATGTATCTGTCACTCTGTGTGGAGATTCATATATAATAAGTGTACTATTTTGATACATACGTTCTGAAAGAATATTAACTTTATCTTTGTCTTTTCTAGGTAAAAAGCCTAAAAATGTATATGTAAAAGATGGTAATCCACTTGCCATTAATGCCGTTAAACCAGCATTCGGTCCTGGTATGGTTTCTACTTTAATATTCTGTTTTCGTGCTTCAACTACTAATTCATACCCAGGATCACTGATTAGCGGTAACCCTGCATCAGACACTAAAGCTATATTCAAACCTGATAATAATTGTTCTATCATATATTCAGTTTGTTGATCTTTATTATGTTCATGATAAGATTTCAAAGGTGTCTTAATCTCATAATGATTACATAGTTTACGTGTAACTCTTGTATCTTCACATGCAATTAAATCTACTTGATGGAGTGTATCTATTGCACGATAAGTAATGTCAGCTAAATTACCTATTGGCGTTCCGACTAAATATAATGTAGACATATTATCCCTCTTTAATCATTCTTAATTTCTTTTGTCTAGTGAAGGTCTTAATTTCATATTCACGTTTTAATGCTTCTGATTTGGTCGAATATGTTTCTTGATAAACTAACTCTACCGGACGTCTTATTTTTGTATATTTGGCACCTTTACCTTCATTATGTTTCGCTACACGTGCTTTTATATCTTTAGCATACCCTGTATATAGACTTCCATCTTTACATTTTACAATATAAACAAAATGTTTATCCATAATATATACCCTTCATTTCTTCTGAATACATCCCATCCTTTTGATAAATATAAAATGGGGGTGTAATATCCAAACCTTGATTTCCTGATTTTCTTCCTTCAACTAAAATGGTTTGAGCGTCTCTATCCAATTTACTATAAACTAATGTTAGACGTTTAGGTTCAATATTTGCGCGTCGCATTTCAGTTAGAACATCCATCATTCTTTCAGCTCTATGAACCATATATAATCTGCCACCTTGTTTCAATAAATGTCTAGCTGCCATTAAGCAATCTTCTAATTTACATAAGATTTCATGTCTAGCAATTTTATGAGCTTCCTTTTGATGTTGATGTAATTGATTTTCTTTAAAATATGGTGGATTACATGTAACAACAGAATATTGAGATGGTTTAAAATGTTGGAATACACTTTTGACATCCATTTGATGCATATAAAGTCGATCGTCTAGTTGATTATATTTAAAACTTCGTTGAGCCATATCTACAAGTTGTGGTTGAATTTCAATGCCTTCAATAGGTTGATTACCTTTATATGATAGAAGTAATGGTATTACGCCATTTCCTGAACATATATCTATGACTTTATCTTTTTTCCTAATTTCTGCAAAATCGCCTAGTAACAATGCATCAGTTGAAAAGGAAAATACATCATCATTTTGAATTATTTTTAAGTTTTCTTTGATTAGTGAATCTAACCTCTCATTATCCTTTAGCATTTATCTTTCTCCTAAAAAAGGGACGCTGTTATATCGTAGTAATTCATTGTCTACTCATAACACATCCCTATCGTCTTTCTAATATCAAAAATGTTTAATCACTTAATACATTTAAACATAATAAGCAATCTTCACCATGTCTATGTTTACCAAATAACTCACCTTTGCAAATATGAAATCCTTCTTTATATAACATTGCTAAGTTATCTTTACTAGGTAGTGGTTTTTTTACATTTTTAGTTTGGTGTGAGTTAACAGTTTCTGAATTTGAACTTTCACTCTTATCCATTAATTGTTTTAAATTATCATTTTCTACTTGAAGCGCTACATTTTCTTCAACAAGTGCTACAGCTAAATCTTTTAAATCAGACATATCCTCATTAAGTTGATTCATATTTGTTTCTAAGCGCATCAATTTTTCAAATAACTCATTCCGATTCAAAGGTGGTTAAACCTCCTTAATTAAATGCTTCAATTTCTTCCATTTTATATTCTAACGGTTGCTCCATGCCTTCTACTTTAACTTGCATGGATATATCTAAAATATTCAATCCAACAACTTGGCCATTACCGTCTGGCGTTTCAATTGAATCACCTACATCTGGTAATTGGGCACGTGCTTCTTCATAATAGTCATTCTCATATTTTAAACAGCACATTAAACGTCCACATGCACCAGATATTTTGGCGGGATTTAACGATAAGTTTTGATCTTTAGCCATTTTTATGGATACTGGTTCAAAATCTCCTAAAAATGTAGAACAACAAAGAGAACGACCACACGGACCTATGCCACCTAATAATTTAGCTTCGTCGCGTACTCCAATTTGTCTTAATTCGATTCTCGTTTTTAAATTTTGTGCTAATACTTTAACTAACTTTCTAAAATCAATACGATCATCTGCAGTGAAATTGAATATAACTTTTGATTTATCTAACGTGTATTCACAGTTTACTAATCTCATATCCAATCCCTGTTGACTTACTACATCTTTACATAATGCTAATGCCTCTTCGGCATCATCTGCATTACTATAGTATGTGTCTATATCTTGTTGTGAAGCTACTCTCATAACTTCTTTCAATGGAAGAGTTACATCACCTTCATCAACTGATCGTGTCGGCATTTTAACCAATCCGATTTCTATACCACGTTTAGATTCTACTACTACCCAATCATCTTTTTTAATCTGTAAATCCTTAGGCGCATAATATTCTAATTTCCCAGCCTTTTGAAACTGTACTCCTATTACATCTGGCATCTATCTCACACCTTTAATCACTATTTGTTCAAATACAAGTGTTGGGTTTACATTTTGATTTAACTTTTTATGTGCTTCTGTTAATTGATCGTACATCAATATAAGTTGGTTATATGTTAAATGTTTTGCATATTTTTCTATCTCAACACTTAGGTCGCTAAATATATATTCACTATTCATTTCTACTTTTGCATGCATAATATCCTCAAAAAATCCATTCACTGAAGCTAATGTTAATAACTGTAATTTACGGTTTTTAGCCTGTTTCAATAAATCAATAATACCAATCAAGGCCATTGAACGATTTGATAATAATAATTCACACCATCTAACGATACTCTTTCTTAAACTCACAAGATCATATTCTTCATTTAAATTGAATGCAGTTTCTGCTTGAGTCGTGAAAGTACTTAACATTTCAGCAACTGGACGTGATATTGACTGCTCAACTAAATAATCAATGAATTGTCCTTTATCAATAGGTTTAAAATAAACATGTTGGCATCTTGAATGTATAGTATCTAAAATCTGTTCCGGCTTTGTAGATAATAATATTGCAATCGTATTTTGAGGTGGTTCCTCCAAGAATTTTAATATACTATTTTCACCTTGAACAGTTAATTTTTCAAAATCTTCAACAATATAAACTTTATACTCACCTTCTATAGGTAGTTGATTCATATGATGAACAAGTTGTTCGATGGCTTCCTTTTTTATAGTACTTTCTTCACTAGAGACATACAAAAAATCAGGATGGTTGAATGTACTAACTTTAACCTTGCACTGTTCATTATCATTACATAAAATCATCTTAGCAAAGTTCATAGCAACATTTTGCATAGATTGTGCATCATCGCCTTCGAATAGATAAGCATGCGATAATTTATTCGAATCATATGCATTGGTTAATTGCTGTTGTTCATCCATTTAGATATCTCTCCTATATCTTCTTATATAAAAAGACTGCTAAAAAAGCAGTCTCAAATTGTTAAATACTTTTTGTTGAAACTAATAAATAAAATTAAAACACAACATTATCTACATATGCTTAATTCGGGGATGATATAAAAAGTAAATAGTCATACCCCTATTTTATTAGTTCGATTTAAAATTGATGGAATGCTTCAATAGGCATTACAAATACCGTAGCACCGCCAACTTCAACTTCTACTGGATATGGTATGTAAGAATCTGCACTACCACCCATTGGTGTAATTGGTGATACTAGTTGTTCTCTATTACCACATGTATTATTAATCACTGATAATAAGTCGTCTACACGGTCATCATTGACCCCACATAAAAACGTCGTATTTCCAGCTTTTAAAAATCCACCTGTTGTTGCTAATTTAGTTGCTCTAAAATCATGTTTGACAAGTTGGTCTGAAAGTTCTTGGCTGTCTTGGTCTTGGACAATTGCTATAATCATCTTCATTTTTATAACACCTCTTTCAATTATTATATCACAATTATTTTAAATATTTGATGATAGATTTGTATGTAGCTGCAACAACTTCATCGAGAGGTTGATCAGCGTCTATTTGAACAAAACGTTGTGGTTCATTTTCTATTATTTGATGATAGCCCTCAATCACTTTTTCATGAAAATCAATATCTTCTTGATCCAAACGATTTTGACTTCTACTGTTTTTTAAAATTCTTTCCCGACCTACTTCGGCAGAAACATCTAAATATATTGTTAAATCTGGATATAATCCATTAATTGCGAATTCATTTAAAGACTTTACCTCTTCAATACCAATACCTCTAGCATATCCTTGATAAGCTAATGAACTATCGATATATCTATCACACAAAACAATCTGTTTATTTTTTAATGCTGGAATCACTTTTTCTACTAGATGTTCACGTCTTGATGCTGCAAAAAGCATTGCTTCAGTACGAATATCCATGTGGTTGCCTTCTAGCACGACTTTTCTTATCTCTTCACCCGTTGGTACGCCACCTGGTTCACGAGTTGAAATAACATCGTAAGTTTGAGCCAACTTTTTTGCTACTTCTTTTATAACTGTAGTTTTACCTGAACCTTCTGGCCCTTCAAATGTTATAAATGCTGACATTTTTATTCATCCTTAATTAAAATTTGATTATCTTTTATACCTTCAACTTTCATATTTGATTGTTGATATTGATTCATCAATTTTATCATATTTTCAGTGATTTTTTCTCCTTTAAACAAAATCGGAACACCTGGTGGATATGGTATTATGTGACGTGCTAAACGGTATTCTAATGAATCATTAATATCTATCCATTTAACATCATTATAAAATATAGGAACAAACTCTCCGCATTCAGTCATAAGTTCAGGATAAAATTGGCTCACTTGCTTAATATCGGGTAATAACATACTGTTTATTTTTTCTAATAATATATTAAATGGATATTCGTCTCCTTGATGCCATAGTGGTAATACAAATAAAACTTGGTAATCATCGGCTAATTCTACGTAAATATGTTCCTTTTCAAACCAGTTTTGTATGTCATATCCAGAATAACCAGGATATGTAATCAACATTTTCAATGGATCATCAACATTATTTACAATAAACCCTTTATTTTCTAGTGTATTCAGTAATAATTCTCTCTTTTCAAAAAAGATATCACTTTGATATTCTTCATAAAATGTATGTGCCATTTCTAAACTTGCCATAACAAGATATGAAGGACTAGAAGTTTGAAAATATGATAAATATTGCTTGATTTCTTCTTTATGTGGCGCATCTTTATGTATATAAAGTATTGATCCCATCGTTAGTGCTGGTAATGTTTTATGATATGACTGGACTACATAATCCGCTCCATAATTTAACGAAGAAGTTGGAAAACCTTTCAAATCGAAATGAGCGCCATGTGCTTCATCAATTAATACTGGAATATGTTTTGAATGTAGAAGCTCAATGTCAGATTGGATATCATAAGTTTCACCATAGTAATTAGGATATGTCATAATAGCTAATTTCTGATTATTTAAGTCTAAATCTTGTAACTGTGGAGACAAGTAATGATGTGATGTCGAACTTACTTTCATTTTTGTAAATTTAGCTTTTTGATGGGCTAACTCTAATCCATGAAAAACAGATTTATGTACGTTTCTAGGTATTAAATATTCACCACTTTGATGCGCTAATGCTTGTATTACAGACAAAATACCAGACGTCGTACCATTAATTAATAGATAAGCGTTATAATCTTGATGTTTATTGAATTGCGCCATGCTATCTAAAATAATTTCTTCTGGATGATGTAAATCATCTAATCCACTTATTTCAGTCATATCCATTTTAAAATCTAAGTTTTTTAATAGACCAATTGTCATATTTTTATGTCCAGGAACATGCATTGAAATACTTTGGTGTGATATTAAATTTTTTAATTGATTGGAAATAGGTTGATTCAAATCATCACTCTTTTCACTATAATTAATTTATACGATTATCTTATATGAGATAAATCATCATCTTGTTGGTTGACCCAATTTCTTTTTAACAATCCCATGACATAACAATCTCTATATTCGCCCCTTGTATAAAAGTGCTCTTTTAATTCACCTTCAATTTCAAAGTTGTTACTTTTATATATGTGCACTGCTTTTTCATTTTTAACATCTACATAGAGATATACCTTGTGCATATTAAGTACTAAAAATGCATAATCTATTGCCATCTTAAACGCTTTTTTAGCGTACCCTCTATTCGCAAATTGAGGATCTACTATAATTAACACCTCGCATGTTCTATGTATAAAATTAATTTCCAATAACTCAACAACACCGATAGATTGTTGGTTTTCTTCAATTACAAAACGTCTTTCAGATTCATCTAAAATATGCTTTTGGTAAAGTGATTCTAGTTCACTTAATGATTGATAGGGTTCCTCAAACCAATAAGACATAATTGAATACTCGTTATTCAAGTTATGTAAATACTGTAAATCTGTTTTTTCTAAAGCTCGTATAATCATCTCTATAGCACTCCTTTAGTACGATATTATTGAATTTTATGTTAAATGTAAATCATTTCATAATAAAAAAGGAAGTTAAGCAACGTTTTATTGCTCGACTTCCTTTGGCATTATACTCTATTAAGTTTATGATTCACTAGTTGACAATTTAAAGCACTTTTTTTTAGGCATAAAAAAAGAGACCTTACGGTCTCAATGCGGCTCATCGCATCCTATTATTTGCCTGGCAACGTCCTACTCTAGCGGAACGTTAGTCCGACTACCATCGGCGCTAAGGAGCTTAACTTCTGTGTTCGGCATGGGAACAGGTGTGACCTCCTTGCCATTGTCACCAGACAAATGGTTGTGAGTGTTCTTTCGAACACTAGCGATTATTTCTTATGAATTCAAGCTTTAAAACTCTAATTCACTCGGTTTTGCTTGGTAAAATCTATATTTTACTTACTTATCTAGTTTTCAATGTACAATAATGAAATGGTGGGCCTAAGTGGACTCGAACCACCGACCTCACGCTTATCAGGCGTGCGCTCTAACCAGCTGAGCTATAGGCCCATCACGTTGAATGATGTATAAACATTCAAAACTGAATACAATATGTCAATGTTATTCCTTCATCTTCTACGAAGATGTTCCGAATATATCCTTAGAAAGGAGGTGATCCAGCCGCACCTTCCGATACGGCTACCTTGTTAC